>CAVXPP010000006.1:0-843547 GCA_963763795.1 uncultured Acidobacteriota bacterium
TTAGGTGTTTGTTCCAGTACAACGTTGATCGGTGCTCCAGCCGAAACGGTCACCACAATCTGCTGGTTTACCGCCAATCGAGAAATCTCTTCGTCTCCGGTTTCACCGATATTGTTGCTCACGCGTTCTCGCATGAGGTCGGACTCGCTGAGCGGCTGGTTCAAACTGCCTTGCCCCACGAACATTGCGCCGGCTTGGCCGATTCCTGAGAGCGACCTGACCAGGACGTTCTTTCCCGTGTTCTTGCCCGAAACTTTTCCTTTCAGCGGACCCAGATCCAAGTCTGTCGCGGCAGCCTCGATGGAAACGGACGCACCGTCCGGCATCAGCAGAGAATCAAACTGGAGATCCACATACCCTGAGCGGTTTGCCTCCCGGATATGTCCAACTGCTTTTGCTCCTGCCGGGACGACAATTTCTCCATTCTGTTCATAGTTGTACTCGATCACTGCTAACACCGGCGTCCGCACAGCCGTACTGGCTGCCGATTCCAAGCGCGCCCGTAAACGTGTGCCTGTCGCCAGCCCAAGCCCAAGCCCAGCTCCGGGGCCGCGTCGCTGAGGACCTGAGAACCGGCGGGGACGGCGGAGACCTTTCGCACGTACATTAACGAAGGCTTTTCCATGGCCTCGCGCTCTGCCTTACCGACATCGGAAGCCTCAGCAGGCGACCCCGGCTGGTAGGGCGGCGCTTGCCATGGCTGGTCTCCAAAGGGCGGTATCGAAGCTAGCGTCCCCGTTGCGTTCGTCTGTCCCGTCTGAGAAGCATTCGATGGCGTGCGAGTTACCGTTCGCTGCAGATCGCGTTCGTTTAGGAATCCTTGGTGCGCTTCCTTCGCTGCGGGGCGCCCGGAATCGGTGATCGGGAACAGGCTCTTGTCGTTGCTCTGGTCGCTGCTCTCTACGGCCGACTCCTTTTTAGTCATTGCACCGCGAGGCATGTTTTTCTGGTGCCCGCCTCGATGTGGCATCGAGACAGCAACGAAGATCAGAAGCGCGGTCACAATAGCTCCAGCACCGATGATTACGAAGCGGTTGTGTTGGATGTGCTGCCCCGCTCTCTGTTTGGCTCTGGTGGCAAACTCCGGCAAGGAGACGGCGGTGGGCGGGGGAATGGGCACGCTGTTGAGGATGTCGGTTTCGTGGGTCCTCGGCAACACTCCAGTGTTCCCGTTATCGCTGTGTCCGTTTGGGCGGGTCACTTTGCACCTCCCCCTACCGGGGCCACAAACGCGATCGGTGCCAGTACCGGCCGGTCGACTTCTTCCGCTTGGGCAACCGCCAACAACAAGCGTTCGTTCGATTCCTTAAAGCTTGGCCGTTCGAATACGACCACTCCATCGGCTCTGTCGCCAGGCGCGAGTCTGCGCGAGGTCATCAAATAATCCTTGATCGCTACCGGTTCGGCCTTGATCGCCTTCCGATGTTTGTCTCTGGATGTGCCGGCAAGCTGTATTTGCGGCGGCAGCACTTCAATGGTCCGTGCAGAAGCGTTAAGGACCGCAAAAGGCACGGCCATCTGTTGCTCTTTTTCGGTCGCTTGTCCCACCGCAACCCGCAGTAGTTTGCCCTCCCAGTGCGGATTGTCCAGGCGTTTCACTTTGAGGGGTGGCTGTTTTGGTCTGGCGGCGGGTGGGTCTTCAGGGGCAATATTCTTGGTGTCGCCGACCACAAAGCTTGATTGAGCCGAGGTGATCAGAAAACTGTGTGGCCGCTCGCAGTTGAGAACGTAATCGACCACTTCGCCGTGATCCGATTTTCCTTGGCTTACCAGGCTGAGTGAGATTTCCCGACCGCCTTTAGTGGTAATCAGAGCATTGGTTTGGGCGGGCTTGGCGCTGGTTGCTTTGAAAAACACCAGTTGCGGCTCGGCTTCGGAGTGTTCAGCCTTAAAGGCCCCCGGATCACCCAACACGACAGAGCTAACTTCTTCCAGCACCCGCACCGAGCTGACGTACCCCGGTCGCACATGCAAGACCACGACCTGTTCCGGGTCAATACTTAGGTTCACGATTCGTGCTTGGGGCAATTGGGTTTGCGCCAAAGCTAAGTGAGTAACTGAGAGACCGAGCGTTATCAGATGCACCAAACTCAAACATTTGTTCATCTCACATCTCTTTCTTGCGTGGAATTTGAGGGTTCAGGTTTCAACCCCGCTTCGCGAAGATAAGTGGTTCTAATTGTTGAGACATAGGCGACGACATCGGAATTTCGGTAGGACAGTCCGCTTCGGCCGATCCTGCCTTCGCCGACGAAGTAAGCGGCAGCTACGAGCCTGAGATCGTTATGAAACCGTTGCATCAGCCAGGCGAGATAGCGCACGCCACCTGAGACGTTTTGGTCGACATTGCAGCGGTCGGTCACGCCTAGTCGCTTGCCAGTGGCGGGCATCAACTGCATGAGCCCAACAGCGCCTTTCGGGGAGATTACGCAGGACTGCCAATTCGATTCGCGCACGACGATGGCGCGTACCAGCGCAATCGGCACTCGATAGTGGTGCGCGTAAGCCGTGAGATAGTACTCAGCTTCAATCCGTGCTGGCGGTCTGCCCGACTGCGCCCAGCAGATCGAGATCGTGCAAAGCATTTCCGTCATGATGAGTACCGCTTTCATGCCGTATTCCCTCGCAGGGCCTCAGCACTATATTGCTCCGCGTCGTAGATCAGACTGGCAAAGCCGTCACGCAGAAGCAGCTTGCGCCGGTCGGCGTCGGTCTTGGCCAGCAAGGGCAGGAGAATGTCTCGCATCTCCGCCGTAATTTGCTCTTTCCCGAGAACTCTTAGCGCACGCGCCAGATCCAGAATCTCCGAGACCGATGGCGGTTTCTCCAGGCTCCAGCCACGTAAAGCCTTGGCGAGTCCGGCCATGCCGGCATGAAATTCACGGCTAGAATCGGGCGTCCTCAGCGCCACAATCTCTGCTTCCCGTTCAGCTGTGGGGTGTTCAACCCGAAGATAAAAGCTGCGTCGGCGCAGCGGATCCCCGATCCGCCGCTCCTCGTTGGAGGTGAGCACCGCGAATGGAACGCTCTTAGCCTGAATCGTGCCGAGTTTCGGAATGCTGAGCCGCCACACACTCAGCAATTCCAACAGCATGGCCTCAAATGCGTGGCCTACTTTATCTATCTCATCGATCAGCAGGACGACGGGCTTTTCGTATTGCAGAGCGCGCAGCAGTGGGCCGGCGCTGAAGAACCGCTGGCCATGCAACTCAATCTGGAGAGACTCCCAATCGATGCTGCTCGATTTGGCTTTCAGCTCGACACAAAGCCTCTGCATCGGCTCGTCGAATTTCCCAATGGCCTTCTCTTCATTGATGCCTTCATAGCACTGGAGCCGCTCGACACATGTATTGCCAGCCTCGGCAACCGCGTATGCGAGTTGCGTCTTGCCGCTGCCCGCCGGGCCTTCGAGCAGTATCGGTTTCTGCAGCTTCGCTGCCAGGTACACGGTTGTGCTGGCAATCGAATCGGCGATGTATCCGGTACCCCTAAGCCGTTCTCTGACTTCTTCAAGAGATGAAAACACCCGCAGCTCCCGCGCCCCAGCCGAAATTTTCGGCTGCAAGCGTCAAGAACGTAACCTCGAATGGAGTTTCGGTCAAATCGCCCAACCAACGGTAGGGAAAGCGTCGTTTCGAGGGCACCCCTGAGATCAACTCGGACTTTGTCAAACGATCGCTCGCGGTGAGACTGCGCGACTTGCCCCAATTTTCGACTGCATCTATGTTGCCCTGAAGTGTAAGGCCAGAGGTGTCATATGAAACCAGCCGACAATGTCCTACCTATCAGGCAGTTTTCGCCGGGCGTTTCGGGAACCCTTCCAACCGAACCGTTTATCAACGCAGAGCAGGCATCTGGACTGCTGCACTTGAGCGCCAAGACTCTGCTGAGATTCGCTCGACAGGGGATCGTTCCAGCCCATCCCTTAACGGGGAAGACCCGCAAGCAATGGCGGTTCTTGGAATCCGAGCTTTACGCCTGGGCTCACGACCGGGTAAATTTAGTGACGAGCGACCCGTGCCTAAATTCAAGGAGAAAATGAATGCAGGCACGATATCAGAATGGCTGTCTCACAACCATTACCCGCAAAGATGGGATTGAACGCTGGCAGTTTCGCTGGCGTTCGAGGTACCCGGATGGCAGCTTGCGACCCGGCAAGAGAACCATCGGTCCCGTCACTGAATACCCGTTGAAGAGCAAGAAACTGCAGGATGCTTTGCTTGGGCTGCGGATGAAAATCAACATGGATCCATCGACCAAGCTCGGTCCAATAACCATTGCAGCTCTGGTCGAGCATTACGAACGCGTCGAGCTTGCCGAGCCGGAAGACGAAGAATCCGGCAGAGCTTATTCCACCCGTAGCAGGCTGAAGTGGCTGCTCCATCGCTGGGTCATTCCGCGCTGGGGCAAGCTGAACATTAACGACGTAAAGCCAGTGGCAGTCGAGCACTGGCTGAAGACCCTCGTGAAAAAGGACACGCCCGAGCGTTTGGCTCGTGGGAGTAGAGCAAAAATCAGGAACGCGATGAGTGCTCTCTACAACCACGCCATACGCTGGGAATTCACGGATAAAAATCCGATCGCCGGACCGGTGAAGGGCTCAGGCGTGCGGGTGAGTTCGAAGAGGATGAGCATTCCCGACATCCTTACTATCGGCGAAATGCAGAAATTGATGACTGCCGTTCGTCTGCGAGAGCGTGTCTTGATCTTCTTGGACATGGTCACGGGACTGCGGCGAGGGGAACTAGCTGGTTTGAAATGGGCGGATATCGACTTTTTGAACCTGCAAATCAATGTAAGCCGATCAGTCGTCGAGCAGCACGTGGGAAGGTGCAAGACGGAGGTCTCCCAGAAGCCGGTCCCGATCGATGAATATATTGCAGCCGACCTGCTTGAATGGTACCGGCACACGCCGTATCACGCTCCCACCGACTGGGTCTTCGCGACTGACAGCAACCGCGCGGGAAGGAAGCGCGGGAAACAACCACTTTGGCTGTGCAAGATCATGGGTTATCACATTCAACCCGCGGCCAAGAAGCTGAGTATCGAGAAACGTATTGGATGGCACACCTTCCGCCGCACCTACTCAACCCTCCTCAAAGATAACGGCGAGGATGTGAAGGTAGTGCAGGAGTTGCTGCGCCATTCTTCGACCAAGATGACACTGGACGTCTACGCGCAGGCGCTTACGCCGACAAAACGGGCGGCGCAGCGCAAGGTCGTCCACATGATTCGGGAAAACCTCGGTGTACCGCAGAGTGTACCGCGAGAAATGGGGACATCGGCCTAAGTGGTTGATTAGATTTGGCGTCCCCGACGGGATTTGAACCCGTGTTACCGCCGTGAAAGGGCGATGTCCTAGGCCAGGCTAGACGACGGGGACTCTCTTGAAGTACGAGTGCCGGAGGAACTTCCATCGTAGCAGCCACTTTTCACACTGTCAAAATGCGGGGTTCCGAAACGCGTACTCATTTCGACGATCGCCCTTATCCCGCCCGAAACGAAATCGCAACGTCCGCTTCTTGACTGCTGGCCCGACAATCCCTGCGCTGCCGGCGGACTCACCGCCAAATTGGTTTGATCCGCCCTGGCCAGCTGTTCGCATTACAATATTGACGAGAGGCTTTGAGTACATTCGCCTCCCCCTTATGTCAGATCCCCTCTATCTCAGTTTGTGGTTTCCCGATTTCAGCGGCCCGGCGATGCTGCCACACATTCTCGCCGTCCTGCAGCAATTCCCTTTTTCCGAGCAGCGACCCGGCATCACTTACGTCGCGGTGCAACCGGTTTCCTGGAACGAAGCCAGCGTATTGGAACGCCGTTTTTCTCCGGGCGTTGCGCCCGAGCAGGCCGTGCTTATTGCCGCCGACCTGGTGCACGACGACTACGCCTATGTTTTCGACGCCTACTGGGATCTCTGGACGCCCGACGAGAACGGCCACTGGCAGCTCATTCCCAGTCAGGTTAAGTTTGTCGCGCAGGGAGAAGAATTCGACGAAGGCACCCAGGCAGAGACCGGCCACATTCAAATTGATTTTGGTCTGGACTCCTTGTTTGTCCAGGAAAATGTCGAACTCACCGACGAAACTCAAGCCAAGATCCGCGAGAACGTGCTCCGCTTGATTGAATTCAGCAAGAAGGTGGAGATGAATACACGTGCCACTTCACGGCGCCTATGGTCGGAATCCGACGAGAGCCTTCCGCAAAAACTGATCGCCCGCCTGCAGAGGGTGCAGTAGAGTCAATTCACAACGCAGAGGACGCAGCGGACGCGGAGACTTTTCTCACTTCGTTGACTTCGGTGACTCTGCGCCCTCCGCGTCCTCTGCGTTGAGCCGTGTTACTTGGTTCTTCCGCCTTCGACCTTCAACTTCTCAGCAGCGGCAGCCTGCGCCGCCGCCAGCCTCGCGGTCAATACACGGAACGGTGAGCACGAAACGTAATTGAGCCCGCTGCGGTAACAGAACTCCACCGACGACGGCTCGCCGCCGTGCTCGCCGCAGATTCCCACCTTCAAGTTCGACCGCGTCTTGCGCCCGCGTTCGGTGGCCATCTTCACCAGTTGTCCCACGCCCTCTTGATCGAGAGCCGCAAACGGATCCTGCTTCAGAATGCCCTCCGCCAGGTAAGTCGGAAGCACTTTGTTGACGTCGTCGCGCGAGAAGCCGAACGTGGTCTGCGTCAGATCGTTCGTGCCGAACGAGAAGAATTCCGCTTCCTTCGCGATCTCGTCCGCCACGAGCGCAGCCCGAGGCAGTTCGATCATGGTGCCAACCATGTAGTCGATCTTCATTCCCTTCTCTTTGAAAACTTCTTGGGCTACGCGCCGCACGATCGCTCCCTGGTTCGCCATTTCCTTCAGAGTGGCAACCAGAGGAATCATGACCTCGGGCAGCACCTTGACTCCCTTCTTCGTGCACTCGACGGCCGCTTCGAAAATCGCCCGCGCCTGCATCTCGGTGATCTCGGGATAGGTGATGCCGAGCCGGCAGCCGCGATGTCCGAGCATCGGGTTGAACTCGTGCAGTTGCTCCACGCGAGCGAGAAGCGGTGGGAGCGCCTTCTTGAGATCACCGACGCCCTTCACGCCGTAGTCTTTGTACTTCGCAACGAGTTCCTTCTTCTGCTTCGCACTATACCGCGACAACAGCGCGATATCGACCATCAAGTCTTCACGGCGCGGCAGGAACTCGTGCAACGGCGGATCCAGCGTGCGAATCGTAACCGGCAGCCCATCCATCGCCTTGAAGACGCCGGCGAAGTCCTCGCGTTGCAGCGGCAGAAGCTTTTTCAGGGCAGCGCGGCGGTCTTTTTCGTTGTCCGCCAGAATCATGGTGCGCATGTGTCCGATTTTCTTTTCGCCGAAGAACATGTGCTCGGTGCGGCACAGCCCGATACCCTCCGCACCAAACGCACGCGCCTGAATCGCATCGCGCGGAATGTCGGCATTGGCGCGGACTTTCATCGTGCGGTGCGGATCGGCCCACTGCATGAACTTCTGCAGCTCGGGATCATCGGGCGAAGGATCGAGCGTATTCAGCTTGCCCTTGATGACGCGGCCGGTCGTGCCGTCGAGCGAAATCCAGTCGCCTTCTTTGAACACTTGCCCCTTCACTCGCATTTCGCGGGCTTTCTCGTTCACATCAATGTCGCCCGCGCCCGCCACGCAGCACTTGCCCATGCCGCGCGTAACCACCGCCGCGTGACTGGTCATGCCGCCGCGAGAGGTAAGAATGCCCTTCGCGACTTCCATGCCGTGAATATCTTCCGGTGTGGTTTCCGCGCGAACTAGGATCACCGGCTTCTTCATGGTGTCGTGCCCCGCCATCTTGACCGCTTCATCCGCGGTGAAAACGATCTGGCCGACCGCCGCGCCCGGCGACGCCGGCAAGCCGGTCGCCAGCACTTCGACCTTTGTGCTCTTCTCATCCAACCGCGGCACCAGGAAGTCATACAACTGGTTCGGCTCGACGCGGAAGATCGCTTCTTCTTTCGTGATCAGGCCTTCGTCCACCATCTGGATCGCCACTCGCACGGCGGCCAATCCCGTCCGTTTGCCGTTGCGCGTCTGCAGCATGTAGAGCTTGCCGTCCTGGATGGTGAACTCAAAATCCTGCATATCCTTATAATGTTTTTCCAGCCGTGTGGTGATCTCGCGCAGTTGGTCGTAGACCTTGGGCATGATCTTCTGCAGTTCGAGAATCGGCACCGGAGTGCGCACGCCCGAGACCACGTCCTCGCCCTGCGCGTTCATCAAGAACTCGCCGTAGAACTCATTGTTGCCGGTCGCGGGATTTCTCGTGAAGCCCACGCCTGTCCCGCTGGTGTCACCGAGGTTGCCGTAAACCATCGCCTGAACATTGACCGCCGTGCCCAGCATGTCGTCAATATTGTTGATGCGGCGATAGTGCTTGGCGCGGTCGTTCTGCCACGAGCGGAACACCGCATCCCGCGCCATCACCAGCTGCTCGCGCGGATCCTGCGGAAAGTCGCGCTTGGCGTGCTTCTTGACGACCTTCTTGTATTCGACGATCACGTCTTGCAGATCCTTGGCGTCCAGATCCGTGTCGAGCTTTACTTTTTTCTTTTTCTTCTTGGCATCAAAGACTTCGTCGAACGCCGACTTCTCGATGTCGAGCACGACGTTGCCGAACATCTGGATCAGCCGCCGGTAGGAATCGGCGGCGAACCGCGGATTGTTGCTGCGCTTGGCCAGCGCTTCCACGCTCTTGTCGTTCAAGCCAAGGTTAAGGATCGTGTCCATCATTCCGGGCATGGAAAACTTCGCGCCCGAGCGCACGCTCACCAGCAGCGGGTTTTCGCCCGTACCCAGCTTCTGTCCCTGCAGAGCTTCGAGTTTTGCCAGCGCCTCGTCCATCTGCTTGTCGACCTCGGCAGACAAGCCGCCGCGCATGTACTCGCGGCAGGCTTCGGTCTGAATGGTGAACCCCGGAGGCACGGGCAGTCCCGCGTTGGTCATCTCGGCCAGGCCAGCGCCCTTGCCGCCCAGCACGTCTTTCATCTTGCCGTTGCCGTCGGCCTTGCCTCCGCCGAAAAAGTAAACGTACTTCGTTGCGGGCTGCTTGCTGGTTTTGCTTTCCTTCACTTCATTTTCAGGAAGAGTCATTGTCGCCATGGTATGAGTCCTTTGCGGTCAGAATTTCGTTTCAGAATCTTGAAGATTTGGTAATTGGGAAATTTGGTAATTGAGTAATTTAGAAAACCTCTGCAGGGTGTGGCTTTTCAAATTACCAAATTACAAAATTACAAAATTACTCAATTACACAATTCCTTCATGCCTTCCCTTCCGTCACGATTTCGGAAAAGTCTGCGATCGTAGAAAACTCCCTCAAAAGAGTGCGCAGCAGCGCCAATCGGTTCGCCCGTATGCGTTCGTCTTCGACCATCACCATCACTTTGTCAAAGAACGCATCCACGGGTTCTCGCGCAGTAGCGAGCAACTGCAACGCTTCCAGATACTGTTTCCGGTTGCGCCGATCTTCGACCCGCGGGCCGCTCTGCTTCAAGTACGCAATCAGGTCTTGCTCTTCCGGCGCGGAATCGGGAAATGCTTCAACATCCTTCGCCGGTTCTATTCCCTTCTCTTTCGCCTGCCGCAAAATATTCCGAATGCGTTTGCAGGCCGCGCCGATCGCCTGAAACTCCGGCATATGCGTCACCTGCTTCACCGCTTCGGCCCGTGCCAGGGCGTCCACCACATCATCGGCATCGGCCCCCAGTACGGCCTTCACCACATCATAGGAATACCCGCACACATCCCGCAGATAAAATTCCAGCCGTTCGCGGAAGAACACAGTCACCGCTTCAACATACTTGTCATCGTCGACAAATTTTTTCTCGGCTTCCGACTTCTGATATCCGGCGCGCGCATCCTTCATCACTTCCAGAATTTTCAGCGGCAACTTCTTTTCCGCAATCACCTTCACGATTCCATTCGCCTGCCGCCGCAGCGCAAACGGATCCTTCGACCCGCTCGGCACCAGCCCCAGCGCAAACATTCCTGCAATCGTATCGACCTTGTCGCCGATCGAAAGCACC
The DNA here is from genome assembly GCA_963763795.1 of uncultured Acidobacteriota bacterium. Classification (GTDB taxonomy): domain Bacteria; phylum Acidobacteriota; class Terriglobia; order Terriglobales; family Acidobacteriaceae; genus Sulfotelmatobacter. The sequence goes on from CAVXPP010000006.1 coordinate 10,060, forward strand.
GCGCCCTCCAGCGACCGCGGAACCGCATCGTCGGTCGACTCCGGCTTATAGTGATCGTAAATCGCGTCCGCGATGGCGAAGCGCGTGGCCTCAGGAAGACTTGCATCCAGCTCCTGCGCGCGCGCGTAGAGCCCTCCGACAATCCCCTGCAGTTCGGTAAACTCCTTCACCAGTTCGGTGGTGAGATCGGTCTTCGCCAGGCACACCGCTTTATGAATTACCCCCGGGCGCACCGCGATTTCATGCTGCTTCAGAATCTCGCTAAGCCAACTGCACAGCCGCTGCACGCGCTGCGTCTTGTCGTAATAACTGCCGAGATCCTTCTGAAAGGTCACATGCTTCAGCAAATCCAGCCGCTCCAGCAGCGACTTTTTCTGGTCCGTCTGCCAGAAGAACCGCGCGTCGTTGAAGCGCGCCCGCAGCACCCGCTCGTTGCCATGCCGGATCAATCCCTTCGGATCGCCCTCCGTATTCAGCACGGCCAGAAAATGGGGCAGGAGTTTTCCTGCAGCATCTTCGACTGCGAAATATTTCTGGTGATCGCGCATCACCGTCACCAGCACTTCTTCCGGCAATGCCAGGAATTGCGGATCAAAGCTGCCAAGAATCACGGAAGGAAATTCCGTCAGGTTCACAACCGTATCGAGCAAAACTTTGTCTTCGCGCCAGCGCGCGCCCGGGATCGTGCGCGTCGCGGCATCGAGCGCTTTGCGGATCTGCTGCTCGCGTTCGGCCCGCCCCAGCACCTTCGCCGCCCGCAGCGCATCGACATAGGCCGATCCAGCACGGGGAATCTCGACGGCGCCGTCATGGAGAATTCGATGTCCACATGACGTTCTGCCAGCCGAGACGCCGAAGTCCAAAACTTCCACCGGCACCACCTGATCGTCAAGCATTGCAACGAGCCAGCGGACAGGACGGACGAACGACGCCCCCTCATGAAGCCAGTACATGGTCTTAGGCCAGTAGAGTGCAAAGATTTCGTTGGGAAGAGCCTCAGCGAGAATCTCATCGGCGGGGCGCCCCTTGCGTGTAATCGTGGCCCCGAGGTAGTCGCCCTTCGGGGTTGCAATTCTGGCCAGGTCGCCTATAGCAGCACCCACCTTTTTCGCGAAAGCGTGAGCCGCCGCCGTTGGCTGCCCATCTTTAAACGCCACTTGCACCGAAGGGCCCGTAATCTGCTCGGTCACATCGGGCTGTGCAGCAGGAATGCGGGAGGCCAGTACAGCTAAACGGCGAGGAGTGTCGAACGAGATCACCTCCCCGCTTGGCGATAGATGTTCGCGCCCCAGCACTCGACTTAAGCGCTCGCGCAGTTCGGCTGACGCCGCGTCAATCATCCGCGCCGGAATCTCTTCGCACCCGATCTCTAGCAGGAAATCTGGCATGTCTTCAAACGATCAAGTTTCTCAACAACTGCGAGAACCGAATGTGATATCGGTCACAAGCGAGTGAAACTCTTCCCGATTCGGCAGCGCGCAGAAATTCAGGAACCCACTGGCGATAACGCCTCGCGCTTCTGTTTCGGCTTCTTCTGGATCACCGGTTCCGCTTCTTCGGATTTCTCCGTCGGTTCATCCTTTTGCTGATCAACCCAGGCTTTCGCGATCCCAACCGCCAGCACCCGCACACGCGCAATCACGCCCACGCGCTCGGTCACCGAGATCGCTCCGCGCGCATCGAGAATGTTGAACAGGTGCGAACACTTCAGGCACAGATCGTACGCAGCCAGAAGCGGAAACCGCGCCTTGTCCCCAACAGTAACCGGGTGAACAGTAAGCGGGTGCCCCTCCCTTGTCTCTCCGTCCTTTGGAGAGACAGGGTGGGGATTTTGACTCTCCCTAAACTTCGCATACTGCTCAAGCAATCCCCTGCACTCCGCCTCATACAATTCAAAATGTTTCCAAGCCTTTTCAACATCGGCCATTTCGAAGTTGTAGATAGAAAACTGCAGCTCATCAGCCAGGCGCACATCACCGTACTTCACCACATGGCTGGACTCCGGATCCATCGCCCACACGATGTCGTAAATCGAATCCACGTCCTGCAGGAATGCCGCAATGCGCTCGAGCCCGTACGTCAGTTCGGCGGAAATCGGAAACAGGTCGATGCCACCGCACTGCTGGAAGTAAGTGAACTGCGTGATCTCGAGGCCGTCGAGCATGACCTGCCAGCCGACGCCCCACGCGCTCAGCGTCGGCGCTTCCCAGTTGTCCTCTTCGAACTTGATATCGTGATCGCGCAAGTCGATGCCAATCGCACCCAGCGACTCCAGGTACAACTCCTGCACATTTTCCGGTGGCGGCTTCAGAATCACCTGCAGCTGCATGTGCTTGAACAGCCGGTTCGGATTTTCTCCATAGCGCCCATCCGCCGGACGCCGCGACGGCTGTACGTACGCCACTTTGTACGGCTTCGGCCCCAGCACCCGCAAAAATGTTTCGGGAGCCATCGTCCCGGCGCCCACCTCCACGTCATAGGGCTGCTGCAGCACGCACCCGCGCTCCGCCCAGAAGGTCTGCAGGCGCAGAACCAGTTCTTGAAAGGTCAACGGATTGGGCTTGGCTGGATGCACTGCTTCACTGGCATCGAAAGCTTAATTTTTGATTGTAACGGAAGCTGATGGCACCCGTCAGCTAGCGGCTTTCAGATTGGACGTTGCGCCGGCACAAATCTTGTGTATACTCGCGCGGGTTCAGAAATTCAAACAGAAATATCGTCGCATTCAAACCTGGGGGCGTGTATGCAGACGAAATGCAAGTGCTCTGTAGCGATTCCGGTTGCCTGGATTACGCTGGTTCTTCTGTGTTTGTGCAACGCATGCCAGCGAGCGCCGATTGCAGCCGCAAACCAGCCTGTCGCGTCGGTTCTCAACATGGACACGATTCCGCGGACGCCGGAGCGAATGGCCCGCGGGAAGTACCTGGTGGAAGGCCTGACGCAATGTTCTGGCTGCCACTCGGAAATTGACTTCACGCATCGCCCCGCACTGCCGAGGCCCGGAAAGAAAGGCGGCGGCTATGTCTTTCCCAATGTGGAGTTGGGTCTGCCGGAGCCAAACCGCGTCGTGGCCCCGAATATCTCGCCTGATCCGGACTATGGAGCGGGTAAGTGGAAGGACGCCGACTTTGTGCGCGCCCTGCGCCAAGGCATAGGTCATGACGGGCGCACGCTGTATCCGCTCATGCCTTATCAATACTTCCGCAATCTCTCGGACGAAGATCTGGCCTCGGTGATTGTCTACGAGCGCTCCATGGCGCCTGTCCACATCGAGCGGCCGAAGACAGTCCTAACCGACGACATCAAGAAATTGTTTAAGCCCCTTCCCCCCGTCGAACACGTGCCCGAACCGGATCGGTCGGACCGCGTAGCCTACGGGAAATACCTGGTAACGGTTGGGCACTGCGACGGGTGTCACACTCCGGAGGATGAGCAGGGTAACAACATCCCGGGCATGGACTTTGCCGGCGGCGGATTGCTGACTGGTGCGTGGGGGCCTGACCCGAACAAAGTGATTACGGTAGCTTCGCTGAACCTCACCCCTGACCCGTCTGGAATTTCCTATTTCGACGAAAACATGTTCATCGAAGTCATCCGCACCGGGACCGTCAAGGCGCGCCCGTTGTCCAATATCATGCCCTGGGCCTTTTTTCGTAATCTCAGTGACGATGACCTGAAAGCTATCTTCGCTTACCTGCGAACCCTCAAGCCGGTGCAGCATCGCGTGGACAACACGGAAGCGGCACGCTACTGCAAACTCTGCCGCGGCAAGCACGGATTCGGAGATAGAAACTAGCCGGCAGCAAATATCGTCACGCTGATTGAGCCCTGCAATCGGGCAGGAGTCCATGATGTGGCCAAGACTAGAACCCCGCCATTCGCGCCGTGACCAGCTTTTTCTTGAGATGCCGCCGCAGAAGGGTTTGGTTTTCTCTGCGAACTCGGCGATATTTCTCAGCGACCTCTGCGTTTTAAGATCTTTTACCGCGGAGCACGGGGAGAACGCCGCAGAGATCGCAGAGGAAATCGGAGGCGACAGAAAACGCTCAGCCACTGCTGATTTTTTCCAGCATCCCGGCAGTCACTATTTTCTTCTCAATATGCCGCTGCAAAATCTGCATCAGGAACTTCCGCAGATCAGCCCCCTGCGCCTTCGGCCAAGCTACATTCGCAAAACTCTCCACCGGAGCCCGAAACATCTTCGCGGCCAGCATCCGCGATTCGCCGGATATCTCAGACGACGCCAGCCGCTTATCTTCCGCGCACATCAGCCCGTCAGCCAGCGCATGAAAATAGGCGCGGCTGCCATTCAGGTTGCGCCCGCAGACCACGCATTCGTTCAACTCCGGCAAAAATCCCACCAGGCGCGTCAGCCATAATTCGAAATACGTGACCGGCATCCAGATGTCCTCTCCGGTCAGAACCTCCAGCACCGAAAGCGTCAGCCGGAAGACGGCATCATTGGCTTCCCGATCCGGCAGCAACTCATCGAGCAGTTCGGCAATATGTCCCAACGCGACCGCCCTCGCATAGCTCACTTCCGACGCCAGCGGAGACTCCAGCACCTCGCACGCATCCAGCCGGACCAACTCCTGCCGCTCGCGCACATCGTAAAACGCGCGCACGTAGGTCAGCGGCTCCAGCGCCCCGCCAAAGCGCCGCTTCGATTTCTTCGCCGATCGCGCCACGCCCCGCACTTTACCCTCGACGCGAGTCAACAGCGTGACCAGCAGATCGGCCTCGCGCATCGGATACGTGCGCAACACGATTGCTTCCGACTCTCTCAGCGCCATGGCGATTTAACTTGCATGCTGGTTTCTGGAACAACGACTGTCCGTCACGATCAACTCGCCGCTATCCCGCTGGCGGTTTTCGATATACTTCCGGAATCGTGAAAAAAAGTTTTCCAGTCCTCCTCGTGCTGCTGCTGTCGCTAAGTTATGCCGTCGCCTCCGATGTATCGTTCAACCACATCAAAGTTCCCAACGCGAACGGCAAGCGCATCAAGTCCATTCTGACCTTCAGCGATACCGACCACGCCATCGAAGTGCGTCCCCTCAAAGGAAAAGGCAATCCGGTCACGATTCCCTACGCGGAAATCTCCAAGTGCTCCTACGAGTTCACCATGCAAACCTCGAAGACTCACTGGCTCGAGATTCACTATACTCACGACCAGATTCCCAAAACTCTTGTGCTTCGCATGGACCGGCACAACTACCTTCGCATTCTCGACGCGGTAAAGGCTCACACAGGTCACGATGCGGAGGTTTTAGGAAACGCCCTCAAGCGCCACTAGTCTCGTCCAAAATGAAATGGCGCGCGCCCATCGCGGACGCACGCCACTCGTCGAACCCGTTCTTGCCATCGGGACACCGATGGCGAACTTGCTTACCGCCCGAAATATTTCGCGTTCCGTTCGGTAAACGCCGCCCACTTCTCCGGCAGATCGTCGAGCGCAAAAATCGCCGAGACCGGGCATACCGGAACGCAGGCTCCGCAGTCGATGCACTCCACCGGATCGATATACAGCAATTCCTCGGTCGCGTAGGCGGGTTCATCTTTCTTGGGATGAATGCAATCCACCGGACACGCATCCACACATGCTGTGTCTTTGGTGCCGACGCACGGCTCAGCAATCACATAGGTCATAAGGGTGTCAGTCTCCTGAGAGTTCTGCGTTCATTTTACTACCGCAGCGGTTGCGCGACCCGCCATTCTAGCAAGAATTTCGGCAGCAGGTACAGCACGAGATTTCCTAGAGGCGTCATCTCGAAGTCCCGCGTTTTCACCAGCGGGACGAGAGATCCCGGGGCCACACAGCCGACAAAGTTCAAACTGACTCAACGGCCAGCAGTACCACCACAGTGGCAAAAAAAACGGCCGGCAGCTCGATGCTGCCAGCCGTGTCTACACTTTCGAGGAGAGAGAAGATTACCGGCGTCCACCACCGTGGAATCCGCCTCCGCCGTGGAATCCGCCTCCACCATGGAAGCTATTTCCGCCGCGGAATCCACCGCCGCCATGGAAGGCGTTTCCGGCGTGCACTTCACCGCCGCGGTAGCCGCGCGCATATCCGTGGGCATAAGCGCCACCGGCGTAGCCGCGAGCATAGCCGCGGGCATAAGCGCCGCCGCGGTAACCGTATCCCGGACGTCCATAGAAGCCGCGGCCATAGTATCCGCGATTCCAGAACCCTCCCGGATGACCCCAGTGATACCACGGGCCCGCGCCAATAAATACGCCGTCTACGAAATAGTCCGGACCGTAATAACCATACGGCGCGCAAGCATATGGATAGTAATCATAGTATCCATACGAGCAGACCGGAGGGCCAGCCGCGTAGGCGGGACCGACCCCAATACCCACTGGCCCAACCCCGACTCCAACGCTTACCTGCGCCTGCGAATACGCGAACGGCACCATCAGGATCATCAGCAACGCCAAGTATTTCATGTAACGCATATCCGAACCCCTGGCCCCCGTCCTAGCTTTTTGCTGGTTGCGGAAGCCTTCTCCGAGGCTGGCTCCCTTGCGGTTCATCTCGCCATTGCCTCTAGGTATTGGAACGCCAGAAGGGGAAAAAAGTTGCTAAAAACAGGGTGGTTGATTTCAGCCATGTCGCCCAAAATCAACCACTTAGGGAGGAAAGCCTTGTCACCTTGAGCGGATGTTTTTGCCGCGAAGGACCTATGTATTTCATTTGCATTTCATTGGCTGCGGGCAATCAACGGGTCCTTCGCTTGGGGAAGGTTAACGACGTCCCTTATGCCGAAACCAACTCCTTCTTCTCGCTGGGCTCATATTCCACGATGTATCCCGCCACCGCGCTGGCGGCAACCGTCAACGGCGAAGCCAGGTACATCTGTCCCGGACCGCTGCGGCCGGGAAAATTCCGGTTCTGCGCGCTGATCACGACCTGATCCGGACGCGTCGAAACGCCCGGCCCTGCATTGATGCAGGCGCCGCAACTGGGTTCGATCACGTGCGCGCCCGCCCGCTGGAAAATATCCAGATATCCTTTGCGCAGGCAATATTCGCGCGTCTCCTGCGAGCCAAATTGTATATAGAACTTCACCGAATCCGCCACCCGTTTGCCCTGCTTCAGCGCGTCGGCCAGCACGAGCGCATACATGTCCATGTCTTCGTTTTTCCCGGCAGTACACGTGCCGCCATATGCGATCTCCACCGGCACAGGCGTATTCAGCTCGCGAACGTACTTGCCATTGCCCGGATCACCCGGCGTGGCAACCATCGGCGTGATGTCGGCCGCGTCGAGTTCGATCACGTGCGCATACTGCGCGGCCGGATCGCTGTACAGTCCCTCGATCATGGCCTCAGCTTTCTTTCGGTCCATACCGCGGCGCTCCACCAGAAAATCAATCGCCTTTTTGTCGGGTGCAACGATGCCCGTGAAGCCGCCAATCTCGGCCGCCATGTTGGTCATGGTCGCGCGCTCGTCCACGCTCAGTTCCTCGATCGCTTCGCCGGCATATTCCATAACCTTCGCCAGCGCTTTACCGCTGCGCACGTAATCCAGGCTCAGAATCTTCAGGATGAAATCTTTCGCGGTCACATTCGGATGTCTCTTGCCGCGTACCACCACCTTGACTGACTCCGGCACTCTCACGCGAACGTCCTTCGTGATCCACGAATTGAACACGTCGGTAGTGCCGATGCCGAACGCCACGCAGCCAATCGCGCCCACGTGCGGCGTGTGCGAGTCGGAGCCGATATTTAACTGCCCCGGCAGCGCGTAACTCTCCAGAACAATCGAATGGCAGATTCCTTCCGATCCTTTGCGGTCAGTCAATTCTCCGTGCAGCCGAACTCCCTGCTTCTTCGCAAAGTCCTGCTGCTTGAGCTTGAGTTGTGTCGCCAGATCAAGCAGTCCGAGCTTTTTCTTCTCTTCGGAAATCACTTCATCCAGAAACGTCAGGTGATCGCGGAAGAAAATAATGCTCGAGGGATCGTTCACCTTGGCATCCTTGCCCACGTAGTGCTCAAAGAAAATCGCCGCCATAGGCGTGACGTATTCATGGCTGAAGCGCAGATCGGCGCGCGCAAAGCCGGTATCGCCTGGCTTCACAGCAGGCACTCCGACCTCGCCTTTCTCGTTGATCATGTGCCGCGCAAAAATCTTCTCGGCTAGTGTCATAGCCCGTGTGGAGCGGGCGCTCCTGCCCGCTTCTTCGATAGGGGGCAAGAACACCTTCCCCTGCATGCGAGCCACATTGAACGGGAACAGCCCGCCATACTCAATCACCTGCCGCGTAATTTCATCCTCGCCGGCAGTGAACTCGCTCAATGGAATCTCTTCTCCGCTGCGAATGCGGTCGATCAGCGAGAAGTTGGTCGAAGTCAGCAATCCCAGGTTCTGGCAGTTCTGCTTGTAAATGCGCTCAATGTTTTCCGCGATGACCACGCGAATCCCCGCGCACATTTCCGCATACGGAGACTGTTCGCGGCTCGATCCCTTCCCGCGCCGCTTCCCGCTCACCGCGCAAACGAATCCGCCGCGCTTCACATCCCCGCGCCCAATCGGCGTCTCGCTGCCGCATTTCAGCCCGAGATACGGAATCTCGCCCAGCGTCTCATCGAAATAAAAGCAGTAATGCGCCGGCGTGATCTCGTCGGTAGAAATGTCGTCGCGCAGCCTGGGATTGTTCGCCGGATTCCTCGTATCCCAAGGCAGGTCTTCCCCAGCCAGTTGACGCTTGATCAGTTCCGGATCTTCGGTGAGAAAAAGGATGCGCCCTGGCAGCCGGACTTTATCGGGGCGCTTTTCGATCTTGCGTTCGAGAAGTGAGTTGATCACAGTGAACCTGAGGCCTTCCTTACTCGGCCGCCGGAGCGGATCGGCGTCCCCACAACCTCAATTGTAACGCGCCAAAACTGCGATAACCACAAAGGACACGAAGTCACACGAAGGAAATCGAGGAGTTTCCTTGGTGTGACTTAGTGTCCTTAGTGGTTATGATTTTGAGGTTTTATAAACCGCAGGATCGGGCAGCGCGTCCTCGCGTCCGGCAAAGATCTCCGAAAATTCGTGCAGCAGCGCATCGTGCACGATCCCATTCGAGGCCAGCGTTTCCCGGCTATCGAGCAAAAATGCGGATCCATCGAATCGGCTGATCCGCCCTCCAGCTTCTTCCACGATCAAAACTCCCGCCGCCGTATCCCACGGATTCAGATTAAATTCCCAGAAGCCATCGAAGCGTCCGGAAGCCACGCAGCACAAATCGAGCGCCGCCGACCCCGCCCGCCGCACCCCATGCGTCCGCAGCGTGATTTGGTGATAAAAGTGGATGTTCGGATTCTTGTGCCGCTTGTGGCTGGGAAATCCAGTCGCCACCAGGCATTCCTTCAACTGCGCCGTCTTTGATACATGGATCGGTTTCCCATTCAACTGCGCGCCCTTGCCGTGCTCGGCCGCAAACATCTCATCGCGCGTCGGATCGTAGACCACCCCGGCCACGCGCTTCCCGCCTGCTCCCGAACGATGCTCCAGCGCCATCGACACGCAAAAGACGGGATATCCATGAGCAAAGTTGGTCGTGCCGTCCAGCGGATCGACATACCAGCGGTATTCGCTGCCGCGATCGTTCAGCCCTTGCTCTTCCCCGAGCACATCGTGCGAGGGAAATTGTTTGGCAAGCCGCTTGCGGATCAGCGCCTCCGAAGCCCGATCCGCCGCGGTCACCAGGTCGGCGTCGCCCTTGTATTCAATTTTCAGACCTTGATGAAAATACTCGATGAGTAAAGCCCCGGCCTCGCGGGCAATCGCCGACATGACAGGCAAGAAGCTTTCGGGATGATTATCGGCAGGCATCGCACCTCAGACGTCGAGTCTAGCTTCGCTTTCCGCCGTCTTCGGCGATGTACATGATTTCATGTTTGAAAATGAACAGATTCGGCGCACCTTCGCGCGTCAACCGCACCATATTCTTATCGTAGTATTCGATCCAGCCGCGCACCACCTGGCCGTCCATCAGTTTGACCAAAACCGGTTTCTGTTTCTCTCCGAGCAATTTCAGGAACCCCGCCTCTTCGAACGTCTCTTCTGGAGGGGGAGTCCGGCCGTGCTTCGTGTTGGAATTCTGGTGAGACCGAAAAGCCATGCACAGATTGTACACAACTGCGGGCAGACTGATTTCTCACCAAAGTGCAATGAATGCTGAACCCGCGCTCCGGCGCAATCAAAAGCGCGCGCCAACCCGGAGTACAATATCCGCAATTTCCTCCCTTGGCGTGAGGCGCACCATGAAAAAATCCCTATCCCTGCTAGCAGTTGCGTTGCTCGCATCCTTCGTCTCGCTGGCGGTTCCGCAAATCCCTTCGGGCCACCGCTTCCCCACTCCACCGGAAGGCCAGAACCACGAAGACACCGATCCATCGCAGACTCTCCCCGCCCGCCGGATCGATTTCACGCAAGTGCAGAAAGAAGCGGACGACCTCGCCCGCGCGGCCGACTCCATTCCGTCGGATGTGGCAAGCGTCCGCCACGGAACGCTGCCCAAGGACATGCTCGCAAAATTGAAGGAGATCGAAAAACTGTCCAAGCACCTGCGCAGCGAACTGAATCCCTAGGCCCGGCCGTGCCCCCAGATTCTTGCAACGCACTCTAGAAAATCACTTTGAGCTGAAACTCCATCGCGCGCGGCGCACCCATGGCATTCACGCCCGACCCCAGGCCTGTCCGCAAGAAATTGCCATTCACTCCGTGTTCGATCGAGGCTGTCGTACCGTTGGGAGAACCGGGAGCGCCGTTCAGGACGCTGGTAAACGGAGACGACGGGCCCTCGAAATTGGAGAAGTTAAATACATTGAAAACCGTGACGCCCGGACGCAATTCCAGCCGCTCTCTGAATTTGTAACTCCAGCTCAAGCCCGCGTCGAACGTCTTCAACCATGCCTGGTTGATGGCGCCGGCGGGGGAAGGTTGTAACGGCGCGCCGCCATTGATGACGCCCCCGAGAGCCGTCAAGTCGGCCTGCGTCATCGCCGTATTGGCCACGATCCCCTGACCGGCCGGAGTCAACTGGCCGACTTGTGTGGAATTGAAGGTGGTGATTCTGCCGTTCAGGCCGCGGGGTCCAAACGTGCGGCCAAAGTCTCCCACGTTCGTCGTCGGCAAAATGTCGCCCAGGCTTCCGTTCGAGCCAAAGGAACCGTCGCCGGTGCCATCGCCGCTGACGTCCGTTTGGAAGATGCCGCCCGCACCTCCGCGGGTAGGAAGCCGCAGGTCCGTCGCCAGCGGGCTTTCAAAATGCGACATCAGGGTAAAGTGGAAGTGAGCCCGCAAATCCACAACGCCGGCAAAAGAAATCTGAAACGTGCGGTCCAGCCCGTTTGCTCCCCGATAACGCAGCGGACTCGCATTGTCATAGGCGAAATTGATCAGGCCGGAATCCGGCGAATTCGAGATGTAACGGGAGTACGTGAAAGAGGTCTGGAAATTTGCATGCCTCACCAGGGGCACCGTCGGACGATTTACATCCTGCCGGTAAGTCGCCTGCACCCCGTTGTACACCGAGCGCCCAATGGGAAACAGCATCTGGTTCGCGCCTACAGCGGGGTTGAAACCGGGGAAGGCCGCTTTGGGGCAAGCGAAGCCACCGCATAGCGCGTAGCCGGAATCCAATCCATTCGCGGCGTAATCGGCAATGCTGGCGGGATGCGCCGGATTGGCCGGCGTCCCATAAGTGCCGCCGTCGTTCGTGCCGTTCCTGGGATCGTTCGCACAGAGCGCCGAATAGGTTGACGTAATCGTATTGCCGACGCCGCAGTTGGCGATCACGGCTGCAATCGCCGCATTCGCGTTTCCAATATTGAGGGTTCGGTAATCGCCCACGTGATTGGTATCGACCGCGAGCAGGCTGTGGGTCGACACGCTACGCACAAAATCCAACTCTATAATCGCTCCGGCGTGAACCTCTTGTTGCACTCCGAAGTGCATCTGCAGCGAGCGCGGCGAAACATAATTCGGAGCAAGCAAACTTGTACCGGTAATGTCGACCCCGTCCGCTCCCGCATTTCCGATGTAAGCAGGATTACTCGCAGTCCCACCCGCTAAAGTCGCTGCCTGATATTGCTGCTGCAGAGCGACGATCTGCGAGGCTACGCTCCCCACCTCTGCCCCGCAGAGGCTCGCCGACGTGACGGTCGAACTGAAGGGCAAAGTTTGCGGCGATCCGGACGAGCAGACCGGGACGGAGCGCGGGAATAATCCCTGCGTCAGCCGTGCCGGACGATCGAACTGCATGTAGTTCCAGAGCGCATCGGCGTAGAACAGCCCGGCGCCGAGGCGGATCACGGTCTTGCCCTTCCCGTTTGGATCCCAGGCAAAGCCCGCCTGCGGTGCCAGGTTCGTGTTGGGTTGGTGTACGCGGTCTTCCAATCCGCGATAGGTGTAGAACTGGTTGCTGAAATCGAAATTGCTGAGGAATGGAACCGGGGCCAGGTCGCTGTCGGTGCGTCCGGTGTCGCGCACGTAGCCGAGTCCCAACGTCATGGTGAACGTCGGCGTTGCCTTCCAGATATCTTCGACGTGCCACGTGATCCGGTTGTCGGGCCCCAGGCCGCCGCCGGGAAGCCCGAAAGCCGACCGCGACGAGGCGAAACCCTGGCCGTTGCCCAAATTTAAATTCGTAACCGGATAGTTCAACGGATTCGCGGCGCCGTTCGCAAAGGGACAATCGCCTGCCGCCGCGCATGCCGGAGACGCATCCGGCGCTCCCACCACCGGACCCGATCCGAGGAAGTTGGTATATCCCCCGCCCTGTATGCGGTTCAGCCCCACTCCCAGGCGAAGGATGTGGTTGTTGTGAACGCGGCTTGCGTTGTAATCGAACTGCAGATTGGATTGCAGGGTCGCCTGCGGGGCCAGAGTATTCGGCCCTGAGCAAAAAACGTCGAGTCCAGGAGTCAAGCAATTCGGATCGCCGCCAATCGCCAGCGCAACCCCCGGCACCGGATCAAAAACACCCGAACTGGCAACCGCGTTCGACAGGTCATCCTCGAATTTCATGTATCCCATGCGAATGCTGTGCTCGAATCCGCCTTTGCTGAAATCGATCCCCACGGCGTGACTCCGCGCATGATTCGAATTGCCAAACGTCTGGAAGGTATTGGGAAGGAAGGGCAGCAGGGAGTTGTTCTGATCGTAGGCGAAGCGATAGAATGCCCGGTACTTTCCCGGCGACCAATCGATCCTGCCGACTCCGTCGGTTTCCTTAGACGGAGAACTGAAACTTTCGGCTAGCGTCGTAAATGGCGCCCCCGGCAATACTGGCTGCAGCAGAGCTTGTTTGTTGTGCTCGGCGCTCACAAAGAAAAACAGTTTGTCCGGGATGATCCGTCCTCCGACCGAGCCGCCATACTGATTCCTCTGAAACGAATGGACGAAATTGCCGGGCAGAGCGGCGTCCATGCTCTGATCCCGGAAACCGTACAATCCATCGCCGTGCAAGTCGTTGCTTCCCGACTTCGTCGCAATGTTCACCGATCCAGCAGATGCCAGCTCGCCAGAAATATCGGGCAGGGATTGCTGCAGCGACAATTCCTGAACCGCGCCCAAAGCAATGTTCTGCGTCGGCGCGCCCGCTTTTTCATCGCTTACATCGAGGCCGTCTACTTCGAAGCGAGTCTCCCGGCCAAAGGGGCCGTCGAAGGTCACCGAAGTAAATCCTTGTTTGGAGGGATACAGCGTCCCGGCATCGAGTGCCTGCGTGTTGGGCGCGAGTCCGGCGAGAGCAAAGATGTTCCGCCCGTCAACCGGAAAATTATTAATCTGGTATGCGGTGAACACCGGCTGAATCGACGACTGCTCCAGATTCAGCCCCGGTTCCGCCGGAGTCGGAAGCCGCACAACCGCGGAAGCCGGCCCAGCCTCCAGCTTCACGTTGGCGGTTGTGATGTTGTTGAGATGTACGATGACGCTGATCTCGGCCGTCTTAAATCCCGCGGACCCGATCCGCACCACATACTGGGCGGGAGTCAGCGGGCCCGAGGCGTACGTGCCCGTGGATGTCGTCGCGGTAGTGACCGTCTGCGCTGTGCCTTTGTTCGTGATCGTGACCCGGACGGCTTCCACTTCGTCGCCGCTGGGATTGGTCACGGTTCCGACAATGCTGCCGGTACCGAGCGTCGCTTGCGCCAGCCCGAACGAAGATGCAAGCACAATGGCCGCCCCGGCGTACCGCGCCATGCGCAGTGCAAAACGCCGAGGCAAGTTCGAGATCGACATCGTCCACCTTCCTTGTTGTGGTGCTGCTCTTAAATCCCTGTTGTTAAGGCCGCAGGCCAACCTCCGCGGCAAAAAAATATTGCCCTGCTTCCCTGCCCGCCAGCCCGCGCGCAGCAACGCTTCCGTTTCTCCTGAGAATGACAGCGTTGTTATGAGACAAGCCGGATCATTCGGCACCTTATTGCTTGCGCAGAACGAACCTGGGTTCCTTTTTTACTTGCACACGCTCTGCTTGCACAAGCTTGGCGTTTCGACTGCGCGCTGAAAATCTACGCCCCGGAGGCAGATCAATCCCTGCATCTCGCTTTTGGTGCCTACATAGTTATATCGAAATGTCACGAAGAAAGGTTTTCCGATCTCAATCTTTTGAATGAGTCCCTCCGGCAATCGTCCCGCTTTGCCGGAAATCCCTTCAAAATTCCGATTTCACCGTGTAATAACCCGCGCGGTGCCGTACATGATACTCCGCCGATTCGGGCACCCCAACGATGCTCACCTGGATGCGCCTGAACTCCGAGAACGACGTGTGCTGCGCCGGATAGTACGCCAGCAGATATTGCGTGCGTAGTTCGTCGCTGATCTTGCGAAACGCGTCATCGAGTTGCGAGGTAGACGTCGCGTAGTAATACTTCCCTCCGGTGTCGTCGGAGAGTTGAATGAGCGCGTGCTCCCCGCCCGTTTCCCGTCCGGCACTGTTTTCGATGGGAACGATGATAATGGAATACACCAGCGCCTCCGCTTCCTCCGCCGCGCGTAACGCTTCTTTGTAGTCAACCCTGCTGATGGTGTCGCCGCCATCAGTGATCAGCACAATCACCTTCCGTCCCTGGCGGCGATCGAGACTTCGCGAGACCAGATAGATGGCGTCATAAAGCGCGGTGGCCGCGCCCACCCGGATGTGGTCGATGCTCTCGTCAATGCGCTTCAGGTCAGCGGTGTATCCCGGCGTCGATTCGCGCACCACTTCGCTGAATCCATATACCGAAAGTCCATCCACCGGACGCATGATGGTGTGCGCGAAGCGCTTCGCCGAAGCCTGCTCCAGCGGCAAATCGTGCCGCGTGCTCAGACTGGTGTCGATCGCCAGGGCGATCGAAAGCGGCAGCGCCGACTCCTTGTCGAAGACCGCGATCTTCTGCTCTTCACCGTCTTCTTTCAGAACAAAATTTTCTTTCTTCAGCCCTCCTACCGGCGACCCTTGATCGTCGGTCACGGTCACGAACACGTTGACCAGGTTGACGTCGACCTTCAACGTGGTGGAAGGCTGCTTCTGGGGTGGAGCGGGCAGCGAAGCTTGCTGCGCCCGCAAGCCGCAGACCGCAAGAAATAGACTCACCAGCAGCAAGCTCGGGGCGACTTTTCTCATCGAGTGAGGAAATTATACCTTTGCAACATCGCGACCCCGACCTTCCCGGGACGGGCGCCGCAACCGAGCAGTAGCCGTTCACTTAGATGCCCGCAAGAAATATGGGCTGCCTGAGCCTCAAGAATTCGCGCGCGGAATCTCCGCCGGAAAAGGCTCGCCATCCGCCCAAACGGCTCCATCTTCGAAGAATTCCTTTTTCCAGATGGGGACGGTCCGCTTCAGCGTGTCAATCAGCCAGCGGCAGGCCTCAAACGCCGCCGCTCGATGCGCCGACGCGACCGCAATCAGCACGCTGGTTTCCCCGATCTCCAGCCGTCCCAGCCGGTGCACGATTGCCACATCCCGAGTCTTGAACTTCTCGAGCGCCTCGACCGCAAGCTTCTCCAATTGCGCCAGCGCCATTTCTTCATAGGCTTCATATTCCAGATACATGGTCTTGCGCCCGCGCGTCTGATTCCGCACCACGCCCTCAAACGCCAGGACCGCTCCATCGTCCTCGCGCCTGAGCCCTTGAACCGTGCCCTGAGTCTCGATCCTCTCCCGAACGATGCGAGCACGAAGTCTGGCCTTCGGATCGTACGCGTCACCGTCCGATCCGCCACTCACCGGCGGCAACAACGCCACTTCATCGTTGGCATTCAATTTCGTGTCCGGCCCAGCATATTGCTGGTTGACCGCAATGGCCACAAACGGCAGCGATCGTTTCAAATCCGTGATCTTCGCCTCGTAATGTGCGAGCACGTCCCGCACCGACGCCCCATCCTGCAAGTCGACTTCCTCCGCAGGGCAGCCCGCCATTTCTTTCAACATCCCGAAAAACAGCACTCGCACTCGCATCCGTCCCATAAGTGTACCGGACCGGTGTCATCCCGAGCGGAGCCGCTTTTCAGGCGAAGCGAGGGATCTTCCGTGCCGCAGAACCCGGTTCTCGAGGACGCAGCGCGAATGGCACGACTCGATCGTGCGCACGGTAGCGCCTAGCACAAAAATTTACTCTGGGGTACGGTACTTCGGTCATTTGACCTGCGAACCAGGAGGACCTCATCATTGGCAAACGAACCAACCTCGAGCGACGGACTGTAGGTTGTTATGTTTATTGGGTTTGGCGAACAATGGAGGCCTCACAAGAAAGCTCGACCTACACATTTCAGGGCAAGGCCGGTTCATTCCCTATGTATTTCGGTAGAGCATACCATCATTTCCGTTTTATGCCATTGATACCATTATATTTATAAGCTTTAAAATCGTTGGCCCTTTGCTTGCATTGTTATTGGAATCACACGCGAACCCGAATAGCGACTCGTGTGTTCATGTTCCTCCTCTGTAACCTGAAAAAACCGAATTAAAGAGGTGTTGAGATGCGCGGAAAACCCTTCCTTCTCGTCAGCCTTTTCGTCCTTCTGGCGCTTGCGTCTGATTCCATCGCCCAAACCGCTTCCATCAATGGAACGGTTGCCGATATCACGGGTGCGCTGATCGAGCATGCCAAAGTAACCGCGCACAACACCGCGACGAACGCGACCCGAGAAGTCTTCTCTGGAGCCGGCGGCGCCTACGCCATCTCCGAACTGCCGGCCGGCCCCTACGAACTCACAATCGAAAGAGATGGATTCCGCGGCGTGCAGTTCCGCGCCCTGAATCTCACGGTCGCTCAGACCCTCACCGTCAATGCCAAGCTCGAGGTCGGCGCCACTGCGGAGCAGATTACGGTGGAAGGCACGGTCGTTCCGATCGATACGACCGATGCCGAACTCAGCAACGTGGTTGAGCACACCCAGATGACCGAGCTCCCGTTGATCCTGCGCGATCCCTACCAACTGGTGTTGCTGGCGCCGGGCACGATGGCATCCGACTCTGGCCTGTCAGGCTTCTCGGTCAACGGAGGGCGCGAACGCAACAATAACTTCATGCTCGATGGCGCCGATAATAATGACACCGAAGTTCCGGGCTCTTACTCCGGCCTGACCGCGCAGAATCCCGATTCCACGCAGGAGTTCCGCGTCATCACCAACAACTTCGCCCCAGAATTCGGCCGCAACAATGGCGCGGTGATCGATGTGATCACGCGCAGCGGCGGCAACCAGTTCCATGGCGACGCTTTCTATTTCGGACGCTGGGATGCCCTCGGCGCGCGTGACTACTTCAACCATTACACTGCCGGCACCCTCCAGCCCAAGAATCCCTACATCCGCAACATCTATGGCGGATCGTTTGGTGGACCCATCGTCAAGGACCGCACCTTCTTCTTCCTCAATTACCAGGGTGATCGTTTCATCACCAATCTGACCAACAACGCCACCGTGCCCACGCCGGCCTTCGAAAGCGGCATCTTCACCTATACGAATCCTTCGACGGGAGCAACCCAGGCTCTGAATGTCGCCACAGCGGGCAGCGGAAACAACGCAACCGGCGTGGGACTCGACCCGGTGATGCAGAAAATTTTCGGAATCTACAATTCCGCCATCGGAACCCTGCCCACCGCCTCCAATGGCGACGGCATCACGAGCACGCTGTTTTTCCCCAGCGAGTCGCGTGAGAAAGATGAGTCCGCGACCCTCAAGGTCGACCAGAAAATCACCGACAGACATAACCTCTCGGCCCGATTTATTTACAGCTGGTTCCACGATCCGAATACGGGCCACGACGATTTCCTTCCCGGCAACCTCGGCGCGCTCTCAGCCTTCGACCGCACGTCAGGCCTGGCCCTGAATCTCACCTCGAATTTCACTAACACCATCGTCAACGAGCTCCGCCTGAGCGTGAACCGCACCAACCAGGGATACAACTGCACCGGGGTCGGCTTGTTCGACAGCCTGGGATTCACCGATCAAGTGGGCCGCGGCGCCGATTTCTCGCTACCCGTGTTGAACAACGGTTTGGGCTTTGGCTGCCAGGTTCTCGGCGATGCCGACGGACAGGGCCGGAAGAGTGGCACGTACCAGTATGGCGACAATCTCTCGAAGGTCATCAATCAGCACACGCTGAAGTTCGGCGGAGAATTCCGCGACGTTTACTCCAACAACTTCACCGACTTTTTCTCGCGCGCGAACTTCACCTTCAACGTCTACAGCCAGGATGGCATTGCTCCCCTGAAGGGCCTGCAAACCGGCATCGACAATCTCGATCTTGAAGACATCACCAGCGCTCTTTTGGGCCTGGTGAACAGCCAGTCGCAAACCCAGTTCTTCAGCAAAACATCAGCCCGCGAAGCCAGCGACGAGCTGGACTTCCGCCAGCGCGAGTGGGGAGTCTTCGCCCAGGATGAATGGAAGGTCCTGCCTAACCTGTCTTTGACCTACGGATTGCGCTGGGAATACTACGGGGTGCCGTTTGAAGCGCACGGCAATCTCTCGAATCTGTTCCAAGACGCCAGCGGCCCCGCTCCGGCGCTGGCCGGCGGAGGCAACGGATTCACCTTCGTTCCAGTTGGACCGGGAACGGGCCAGCAGCTCTATGCCAGCTACCACAATGATTTCGAGCCGCGCTTTGGCTTCGCCTGGGATCCCTACAGAAACGGAAAAACCTCCATTCGCGGCGGCATTGGCGTGTTCAGTGATCGCGTCTACGGCAACCTGGTCAGCGACGCCCGAGGCAATCCGCCCTTCCAGCCCAGCTTGTACAACGCCATTGCCGGAACGGTCTGTCCACCGCCACCATCACCGTGCATTGCCCAAGCTCCGCTGGCTCAATTGCAAAATCAGATTGCACCCTCGCAACTAGTTCCGTCCCCGGTGGTGAACAATCTTGACCCCAATACGTTCCTTGGAGGCCTGCTGTTCCCCGACATCTTCGCCAACAACATCAAACCGCCGGAGGTCGTGAGCTGGAACTTCGGCATCCAGCATGAAATCGCTCCGAAGCTCACTCTGGAAATGAATTACGTCGGAAACCACGGCACCCGCATCTTGCGCGTGGTGGATGGAAATGCACCGCAGCCGAGTCTATTGAATGAATTGCTGGCCGCAGGTGTTTCGCCCTCAACGTTGCAATTCAATACTCTGTATTATGGCTATGAGATCGGCGCTCTTCCCTTCGACGCCGTCAACAACAACGCGTTCCTGCACACCTTCACCGACGAAACCTCGGGCCATTCCTGGTACAACGGATTGCAAGCGCAAGTCACCGAGCGCGCCTTCCACGGCCTGCAGGCGCAGCTCTCCTACACCTGGGCTCATGCGATGGACGATTCCTCCGATCCTCTCGTCACCACCATCGGAAACGGCAATTACCCGATCGATTCCTACGCGCTCTACCGTGAGAAGGGCAACTCAGGGTTCGACGTTCGCCAGCGCGCGGTCATGAACTTCGTTTACCAGCCACGCATCGGCCTCGGAACCGGCTTTCTCAACCACGGCGTTGCCGGCCGCGTGTTCGAAGGCTGGGAGATCGGCGGCATCGCCCAGTGGCAGACGGGAACGCCGTATGACATCCTCGGCCCGCTTGACACCCTTCACACTGGCCTGGCCGACCGCGCAACCGTGGTCAACGCGCCAGCGTTGAAGCAGATCCCCTCCACCGGCAAGATCGGCCCCAACGGAGGAGTCTTCACCGGATTCAATGTGGCGGCGTTCAATCCGGATGACGGCAGCATTCCCATTCCTTTTGGCATCCCCTCCAACACCGTGCGCAACAACTGGTATGGACCGGGCGTCAACCGGTGGGATGTGAACTTCGCCAAGACCACCTCACTCACCGAAAATGTAAAACTGCAGTTCCGGTTGGAGTTCTACAACCTGTTCAACCGCACCTGGTTCAGCAAGCCCGACAACTATCTGGCGGACGCGTTTACTACGGGAACCTTCAGCTACAGCAGGTCGACGGTAACGTTGCCCGACTTCACGACCAGCGCTCGCCAGATGCAAATCGCCGCCAAGCTGACGTTCTAGCCCGCACCCGCGAAGGGCATGGGGACCCAAAAAAGGCCAGCCTCCTTCGAGGCTGGCCTTTTCACTTCAGAACTAATCAAGCCTGGGTCAGAACGCGGTCGTGAACCCGCTCCGGCTCTTTCACCGGCTGTGTGGGTTGGTAGTCCTGCTTCGGATCCTTCGGCGGCGTCGGAGGAATGATCTTGGCCGCCGTGCTTCCCGCCACCTCCGGCAGCGAAACGCTGAGTGCTTCATCGATCGTCTTCACATAATGCACTGTGAGGTTCTCGAGCTGCTCCGGCGACAGATCCTCTTCCACGTTCATTTTATTTTCCGCGGGCAGAATCACGTCGCGCACGCCCGCACGTTTCGCGGCCAGCACTTTTTCCTTGATTCCACCGACGGGCAGAACGTTCCCGCTCAGCGTGATCTCTCCCGTCATCGCAAGCAGCGGGGTAATCCGCTTCTTGGTCAGCAGCGAGACCAGAGCCGTTGCCATGGTCACGCCCGCAGACGGCCCATCTTTCGGAATCGCGCCCGCCGGCACGTGGATGTGAAGGTCGTGGCTGGCGAAGAAATCTTCCGCCACGCCCAACCGGTCCGCATTCGACCGCACCCAGGTCAGCGCCGCCTGCATCGATTCCTGCATGACCTGGCCAATCTGTCCGGTCATGGTGAATCCGCCTTTGCCCTTCATGGCGTTGGCTTCGACGAAGAGCACATCGCCACCCGATGGAGTCCAGGCCAATCCCACAGCCACTCCCGGCCGCTCCGTGCGCTCGGCAATTTCGCCTTCGCTGCGGATCTTGATTCCGCCCAGGAACTCCTGCACGACTTCCTTGCTAACGATCAGCTTCTCGGTCTTGCCCTCGGCCAGACGCCGCGCCTGCTTGCGGCAAATCGTGCCGACGGTGCGTTCCAGGCTGCGCACGCCCGCTTCCCGCGTGTAATGCCGGATCACGTAGCGCACTGCCTCTTCCGGAAACTCGATCTGCTCGGTGGTGATCCCGTTCTCGTCAATCTGTCGCGGGATCAGGTACTTGAACGCGATGTGAACTTTCTCTTCTTCCGTGTAGCCCTGCAGTTCAATGATCTCCATGCGGTCGCGCAGCGGCTCGGCAATCGGATCGAGCATGTTCGCGGTCGTGATGAAGAGCACCTTCGACAGATCAAACGTCACATCGAGATAGTTATCACGGAACGATGAATTCTGCTCCGGATCCAGCGCCTCGAGCAAAGCCGAAGCCGGATCTCCGCGGAAGTCGCGCCCACTTTATCGATTTCGTCGAGCATGAAGACGGGATCTTTCGTCTCCGCGCGCCGGATTCCTTGAATGATCTGCCCCGGCAAGGCGCCAATGTATGTACGCCGGTGCCCGCGGATCTCGGCCTCATCGTGCACCCCGCCAAGCGAGAGCCGCACAAATTTTCGTCCCAGCGCTCGTGCGATCGACTTCCCCAGCGACGTCTTGCCCACGCCCGGAGGCCCTACGAAACAAAGGATCGGCCCCTTCATATTCGGCTTCAATCGCCGCACGGAAAGGTAATCGAGAATGCGGTCTTTCACTTTCTCCAGATCGTAATGGTCGGCGTCCAGAATCTCCTTCGCCTTCGGAATCTCAATCTCCTGCCCCGAGGTCTTTGCCCACGGCAGCACGGCCAGCCATTCGATATAGTTGCGCGTCAGCGAATAATCGGCCGCCATCGGCGACATGCGCGACAGCCGGCCCAATTCCTTCAGCGCTTCTTTCTTCACTTCATCCGGCATGCCTGCTTCTTCGATCTTCTTCTTAAGATCTTCGACGTCGCGCTGGCCTTCGTCCTGCTCGCCCAGTTCTTTCTGGATGGCCTTCATCTGCTCGCGCAGGTAATACTCGCGCTGCGTCTGCTGCACGCGGTCCTGCACTTCGCTCTGAATCTTGTTGCGCAGTTGCTGGACTTCCAGCTCCTTGGCCAGGTGCTGGTTGATTTTTTCCAGGCGCACATGGATGTCGAGAGTCTCGAGCGTGTCCTGCTTGTCGGGCGTAGACAGCGACGGCAACGACGAAGCGATGAAGTCGACCAACCGTCCCGGTTCGTCGATGTTCATCGCGACGGTCGAAAGTTCGTCCGACAGCGTCGGCGACCCGGCAACGATCTGCTGGAAAAGCGTGAGCACGTTCCGCTGCAGCGCTTCGATTTCCGAAGTCGCGAGCGGCGTCGCGCCTTCGGGCAGCGTCGAATAATACGCGCTCATGAACGGCGTCAGCTGCGTGAACTCGCCCAGCTTGATCCTCTCCAGGCCTTCGGCAAACACAAACAGGCTCTGGTTCGGCATCTTCACGACTTTATGCACCACCGCCGAGGTTCCAACCGTATAAAGATCGCTCGGTTGCGGTGCGTCCACCCGCGCCTCGCGCTGCGCGACCACAATAATCGTCTTGTCTTCCCCAAGAGAATTGATCAACTGCACTGAACTTTCCCGCCCCACCGTCAGTGGCAATACGGCGTGAGGGAACAACACCGTGTCTCGTACCGGAAGCACGGGAAGTGCCTTTTGTTCGTTTGTTTCCTTTGGTTTAGGAGTGCGCTCGACGGGCGTCTGCTGGCTCATTATTTCTCCTTGAGTGTAACTCGCTCAAGTTTAGATGATATCCCGACAGGAAAGGTTTCAGCCGCTGCCAATTCGCTTCCCGCAAGAGCTTGAATTCTATTCCGTTACCGCTTCCATGGAATGTGTCTAAGGTGCAGAGGCTAACGCGGAGGATGTCTGCGTGCAAGCTCTAAATTGGGAGGAAGCAAGTTTCAAGGTTTTCAAGGTTTCAGAGTTTCAAGGTTTCAGAGTTTACGCCTCGGGGTAGACCCCCAACACTTTCACAAACTCAGCCACTTCGCCCAGATGCCGCAGCGCGTTGCGCGCCGGCTCGTCGTCGCCGCGCAAGAAATCTACGTAGAAGACGTACTCCCACGGACGCCCGCGCATGGGCCGCGATTCGATCTTGCTCAAACTGATATCCCGCAGCGCAAACACGCTCAGCGACTTGAACAGCGCCCCCGGCACATTCTTCACCTTGAACGCGATGGAAGTTTTGTTCGCGCCCGGCGGAATCAATCGACGGTAGTCACTGTCTCGCGGGGGGTACCCTACCCTTGTCGCGCCTTTTGCGACAGAGCCTGCCCTGAGCTTGCCGAAGGGGTGGGGATTTTGACGTCCCCCCGACCGCCCCAGCCGCCGCATCAGAAAAAAACGCGTGAAGTTCCGCTTGTCGTCCTCGATCCCCGCCTGCAGAACTTTCCCTGCATACTCGCGCACGGCCTGCCGCCCGGCGATTCCAGCCGCGTCTTCCAGCCGGTTCTCGATGACGTGTTTCACGCTGCCGGCCGTGTCGTAAAAAGGCACGGCCTCAATCTGCGGATGCCGTCGAAAAAAGTCGCGGCACTGGTCGAGCGCCACCGGATGCGACAGCACGCGCCTAACCGACTTCATTTGTACGCCCGGCACGGCAATCACGTTATGCACAATCCGCAGCAGGTATTCGCCCTGCACAAACACGTTCCGCGCCACCAGCAGATCGGCGTGTTCGGCCACGGTTCCGGCCAACGTGTTCTCGATGGGAATCACCGCCGCGTCGACCGATCCTTTTTCGACGCGGTCAAAAACCTCCGCCGATCGCGCGCAAGGCACCACCGTAGCTCGCGGCAGCATCTTCCCCGCCGCCTCGTGGCTGAATGAACCCAGTTCTCCTTGGATAGCAACTTTCATGATCAAGGCAAGTTATCTGCAGAAGGCTCCGAAGCGCAATTTATTTCTGCACAGGGGGTTTAGCTCTTCTCGTGTAACTCTTTCTTCAGCACCAGCGCATCGACGCCATTCGAGTAATACCGCGGCCAGGTTCGAACGACGCTGTATCCGTGGCGCTTGTAGAAGGACAATGCCGGCAGGTTGTCGACCGCGGCCTCCAGTCCGACCGCCCGTACCCCGCCGAGTCTTAGGCGATCCTCCGCCGCTCGCAGCAACAGTGACCCGACGCCGGAGCGCCGACCTCCAGGCGCAACATCAATGGTGACGATGTGCCCGCTCACCCCGCTATGCCCCACGATAAAGCCACGTATGCCGCCGGCTTCCGCATCTTCCGCGACCAGCGTAAATGCTCCCCGATGCCGAATATAGGCCCTGAGTTCCGGCTTCGAATATGAGATCCCCGCCGGAAAGCATTCCTGGTCCATGCGCCAGAGCGCCTCAAAGTCCTCCGGCAGGAAGTCGCGGATCGTTATGGCCACGCCGCCATTGTAAAGCCGCACTCCGGTAGGCGCCTTGGGACGCCGCTGCCGCCTCCTGCGCCTAACCGATTTGCTTCCCTTTTCCAAATTTCCACAGTCCACACCCGGCCCCGAAAAAAAATACGTTTCTACCACTTTTGCCCCCTTGCCGAAGCCGCAACCTCGGACGTACCATCGGCATCAGAGGTTTGAGCGAAGACGTTTGTGGGACGCCTTCTAGTCATCGACGTTGTCTGCGCGATTACGGCCTTGGGGCTCTGGTATGTCCTCTTCGCCGCGTACAATCGCCGCCGAGGCGCGGAAGCTCTCCGCTGGGTTCAGTCCGCGTGTGCCGGTAAGGGACGCATTCTCGATTCGCGCTGGCTCAACAGCTACCGCCTTTACGCCCGCCTACACTTCCCGTCCCGCAGTTTTGAAAATGCCCACGTCACCATGAAGTTTCGCCCGCGGCCGCTGCCCGTGCAATGGATGGTCAACCGCCTGCGTAAGCAAAAAGAAACGCTGACCTTTGAAGCCGATCTCGGAGGTTCACCCAGCTTCCATCTCGAGGTCATACGGCATCGCTGGTGCGCCCACAGCCACGGCATCAGTCCCGGCAAGCGCTCGCAGCGCGAATGGGAAATCTACGAGCCCGGCCCCATCATCCTAACCACGCGCACTCACTGGAAAGAGGATGCGACTTCCGAACTCAATACGCTGATGACGGCTCGCCAGCAGGACGTGCTGCAAGTCCGTTTCCGCCCCGAGTCTCCGCAGTTTTCCGCAACCATCGCCCTCGACGCTCTCGACGATCCCCGCGCCGCTGCCGGCTTCCTGACCACCCTCCGCGAACTAGCGGCCGGAGCTTCAGCCCACCGCCAGTAAAAGATTCGCCAGCCCACAATTTTGCCCTGGATTTTCTCGGCGTACTCTGCCAAATCTCAGCGAAGTCTGCGTTAAAAGACCGCAGAGCACGCACGAGAAGCTCGCCGAGAGCGCAGAGAAAAACGCGTTTTGGGAAACCTCCAACACCCCTCAGCCTGTGGATTTTCTCCGCGACCTCCACGGCCTTCCTCAGGGTCCTCTGCGTTTCAAGCTCTTTCTGTCTCAAGCCTGCTCTCGGTTCAAAAACAGCTCAGATTTCCGCGCCGAATACGGTAGACTGCGCACATGGCTCTTCGCCAGGGGTCCATCCATCTCTTTCGCTTCTCAGGAATCGACGTATTCCTGCACTGGTCGTGGTTCGTCGTCGCGGTCTATGAAATCCAGGCCCGCGCCGGTAGCTATTCCTCGGTAACCTGGAACGTCCTCGAATACCTGGCGCTCTTTCTGATCGTGCTGCTCCACGAATTTGGACACGCACTGGCCTGTCGCCAAGTCGGAGGCCGAGCGAATCGCATCGTCCTATGGCCGCTCGGCGGCGTCGCCTACGTCGATCCACCGCCGCGTCCGGGCGCAACCCTGTGGAGCATCGCCGCCGGTCCGCTGGTGAATGTGGCGTTGTTGCCGATTCTGTTCCTTCTCATGCAGGCTCAGTCCGCTGGTTCTGCAGATACGCCCAGCGACATCTATCGGCTTGCCGCTAATGTTTTCTGGATCAATAAGTGGTTACTCATCTTCAACATTCTCCCCATCTACCCACTCGATGGCGGCCAGATTCTCCGCTCGCTGCTCTGGTTTGTCCTCGGCCGCGCCCGAAGTCTAATGGTAGCAACGATTCTTGGCCTGCTCGGCGTGGCGGCTTTTATCGGGCTCGCCCTCCTCGGGGGTTCTATTGGGCATGCGAGGGATTCTATTTGGCTCGCCGCGATCGCCATCTTCATGCTGATGAATTGTTGGGGAGGCCTGAAGCACGCCCAAGCTCTTCTTCGCATGTCGAAACTGCCACGCCGCCAGGGATTTTCCTGCCCTACCTGCAACGCCGCGCCCCCGACTGGCCCCTACTGGAAGTGCGGACGCTGCGGCCAGCCCTTCGACACTTTCGCGACAGGTGCTGCCTGTCCCAACTGCCACGCTCAATTCCCGGCGACGCAGTGCCTCGACTGCGGCCGCCAGCATCCTCTGCCGCAGTGGGCCGGACAAACCCTGGCCGCAGTTGGCGCCGTGCAATCGACTAGATGAAACCCTTCCTCAGATAAATCCCTTTTATCGCTTGCATCAGCTTTTTCGATTGGCTGCACCCCTCCCTCCGCGCTATCCTTCCGTGTTCCAAGCGAATGTGTTGAAACCAGCCATTTCAACTCCCCTGTTTCCGTAATGTTTTTTGCCCAAATCATAGTTCCAACATTTGAAGGAGACTGAACGACATC
This sequence comes from uncultured Acidobacteriota bacterium, assembly GCA_963763795.1. Classification (GTDB taxonomy): domain Bacteria; phylum Acidobacteriota; class Terriglobia; order Terriglobales; family Acidobacteriaceae; genus Sulfotelmatobacter. Next base: position 37,083 of record CAVXPP010000006.1, read on the forward strand.
CATGCCCACTGAACTGCGCAATTTCCTGGCACTCTCGTATGACGAACTCGAAGAACTTAACCTCAAGGCAAAGGAGCAGCGCAGGAATCGTACCGCCCCTGGCAAGGTCCAGGAAGATCGGCTGAAATATCTGACCGACGAGAAGCGGATCAAGGCCGTGACCGTGCTCTTCAGCGACCTCGAAGGCCGCCTGCACATGCTCGACTATGACAAGAAGTTCCTGCTCAAGAGCTTTGACAACTTGACCTTTGATGGCTCTTCCATCCGCGGCTTCACCGCCCAGCGGGAAAGCGATTTGCGCCTGGGCATCGACTGGGGCGCATTCTACTGGGCTCCGGCCGACGTGTTCGGCCCCGGCAAGGTTCTCGCTTTCGGCGAAGTTATCGATAAAAATGGCGAACCTTACAGCGCCGACATTCGGAGCGTGCTGAAATTGTTCGCCGCCGAGCAGCATAAGAAGAACGGCTACACGCTCAACGCCGCCAACGAAATTGAAGGCTTCCTGTTCCAGGGACCGGACGCCGAGCGCCGCTATCACGATACCGGCAAGTTCGAATACGTCAACACTGGCGGCTACTATCACTCGCTGCCCGGCGATCCGCTGCGCACCTTTATCGACACCACCGCCGAAGTGCAGCGCTCGATGGGCTTCCAGAATGAGAAAGACCACCCCGAGGTCGCACCCTCCCAGTTTGAAATCAACTATGGCTACGGAGAGGTCGTCGCGGCCGCCGATCAGATTCAGCTCTACAAGCTGATTTGCCGCCAGGTGGCTCGCAACATGGGACTCACGGCCTGCTTCCTGCCGAAGCCGGTCGTGGGTGTGAACGGCAGCGGCATGCACACCAACGTTTCGGTGAGCGGGAATGGGAAGAATCTGTTCTGGGATCCCAAAGGCGAAGAAAAACTCAGCAAGTTAGGCTATGAATTCCTGGACCGCATCCTGACTCATGGAAACGACCTGTGCCTCATTTTCAACTCGAGCGTCAACGCGTATCGCCGGCTCGACCCGCACTTCGAAGCACCCAACCAACTCAAGGCCTCGGCGGTGGATCGCGGAGCCATGATCCGCATTCCCATCGGGAATGAGCGCAGCATGCGCACGGAGGTCCGGGCAGTAGCGCCCGACTCGAATCCCTATCTCGTGCTGCTGGGAATCTTCAAAACCGGACTGGAAGGAACCACGGCGAAGATCAAGGATCTCCGCTCGGGGAAAGAGCGCTACCTGCCGGACAACATCTACACGGCGATCGAGAATTTCCGCAACGCCGACTGGACGACCAAGCTGTTGGGCGAAGACGTGAAGGCGCGTTACACCGATTTGAAGCAGGCCTCGGCCGACCGCTGCCCGCGACTGTTGGGCACGGTGGTTAAGCCTGCCGAAGTCCAATTTCACCACGAGGTCTACAACCAGTTCCTCTGGAATCTGTTCTAAACATCATGCAGTTCTGCCCGTGCCTGGCGAAAGCCGGGGCATTTTTCTTTGCTGGGGAAGTATCTGGCCCTAATCGCGATACACCTGCTTCGCCCACCCTTTTCGAACCTGAGCCGTCTATCTGAGACAGCGGAACTTTGAGGGCCGGATAAACGTATCTCTATCCGGAGGGGTTGTTCTGTGTCTATCGGTTATGAAGGGCATTTTGCACGGATGAACCCAAGATTCCCATCACCGGAGATCCATTTTCCACCAGCATGGACTCATCCCGCGAGGAACGGTGCATCTAACAGACGAGGCGCGGCACAGTTTCCAAGACTGGTATTTTTTATCTTTGATGTTCTCAGCGATCTCAGCGGCCGTTCTCGGCGTTCTCTGCGGTAAAGGCTTCAACGCCGAGAGCGGAAGGATCCGTGAACATCCGAAGCGCTAAATAACGTGAGTTGGATCATGCGAACCGTACTCGATATCTTCGCGCAGATCATTCGCAACCTGTGGTCGCACAAGCTGCGTTCCTTCCTCACCATGTTCGGCATCGCTTGGGGCGTAGGCTCCCTGCTGTTGCTAGTCGGGGTCGGCGAAGGCTTCCGCTCGGGCAACAAGCGCGAACTGGCGGAGTTCGGCAAAGACATCATGTTTCTGTTCCCCGGCCGCGCTCCCGCCATCAAGGGCGACATGAATTCCGCCCGCTCCTATCTGCTCACCTACCAGGACTATCGCGACATCCGCCAATCCGGCCTTGTCCGCAATGCCTCCCCCGTCATCTCCCGCAACGACCTGCACGAGGTCAGCGAATTCGCCACCGGCAGCGGCGAAATCCTTGGCGCCGATCCGAATCTCAACGAGATCAGTTACCTGCCGCTGAAAGAAGGCCGTTGGCTCGATGTACTGGACGGCACCCAACACCGCAATGTCATCGTCCTCGGCAGCGAACTGCAGAAGACGCTTTTCCCTGGCCGGCCCACGGTCGGCTCGTTCATCCTGATCAACGGGCTGCGGTTCGAAGTGATTGGCAGCATGCCCCACCTCGGCCGTGGTGACAACCTCTGGCTCAACATGCGCGGCTACATTCCATTTCAGGTGATGGCGGAAAATTTCCCCATCAAGGGAGAAAACCATCAGAACGCAATCTCGTTCATCGAGTACCAGCCGCTGGTAACTGCCGACCATGTGCTGGCACAAAAGGCGGTTCACGAAATCATCGGCCGCAATCACGGATTCGATCCCACGGATCAGAACGCTTTCGATGAGTGGGATTCGATTCAGGAGTCGAAGATGGTCGGCACTATCTTCGATGTCATGAACATGTTCTTGGGCGCGGTCGGGATGGTCACGCTCGCGCTGGGTGCGATCGGCGTCATCAACATCATGCTGGTCGCCGTCAGCGAGCGCACCCATGAGATCGGCCTGCGCAAGGCCCTGGGCGCCACCAATCGCAATATCCTCTTCCATTTTTTTCTCGAAGGATTGCTGCTCACGCTAGGGAGCGGAGCCATCGGCGTAATCTTTGCCGGCGGGTTGATGGCCCTGATGAGCGGAATCCAGGGCCCGCAGGGCTTCGATCCGCCAAAACTTGTTCCCATGTCCGCGCTGCTGGCGCTCAGCAGCCTGACCCTCGCCGGAGTGATTGCCGGCCTCTATCCCGCGCGCCGGGCCGCTTTGCTCGCGCCAGTCGAAGCCCTGCGGCAGGAGTGACGCCATGTTCCGTAACCTGACCCGCGACCTGCTCCACGAAGCCTACGACGCCATGCGCCACAATCGCCGCCGCACCGCGCTCACCATGCTCGGCATGGGATGGGGCATCGCTACGGTCGTCATGCTGCTGGCCTACGGCGACGGTTTCGGCCGTGCCTTCGAAAATATCTTCGCCAACTTCGGAACCAAGCTTGTCATCGTCGTCCCAGGCAAAACGTCCACCCAGGCTGGAGGTCAGAAATCAGGAGTCCAAATCCGCTTCCTGCAGGATGACGTCGACGCCCTCGCCACCAATCTTCCGCAGATCACGCACATTACTCCGTGCGTCGAGAAACAATCCAACGTGGGATACGACACGCGCGTTTTCACCTTCCCGGTGAGCGGCAATAATCCCGACGTCTATTCGATTCGCTCGCTCAAACTCGGCCAGGGACGCTTCTACAACATGGAAGACCAGTTGCAACGCGCCCGGGTTGCGGTCATCGGTTCCGAGGCCAAGGAAAAACTTTTCTCCGGACGCAATGCGCTAGGCGAGTACATTCGCCTCGATGGCCTCAGCTTTGAAGTCGTCGGCGTTCTCGGCGCAAAAATGCAGGAGGGCAACGACGACATCAACCGCACCGTCTACATCCCCTTCACCACCATGAGCGATCTCAAGAGCACGCATTATCTCGACATGATCTGGTTCACCTACCAGACTCCGGAATTCGAGCGCATCGAGCCCGCCGTTCGCGCCATCATGGCAGCGCAGCACAAATTCAGCCAGGCCGACCGGCAAGCCGTCAGAGTCTTCAATCTCATGACGCAGCTCCATCAATTCCAAATCATTACGCTCGGCTTGAAGATCCTCATGGGATTCATCGGGACGCTGACCCTCAGCATCGGCGGCGTCGGGCTGATGAATATCATGCTGGTATCGGTCACGCAGCGCACGCGCGAGATCGGCGTGCAAAAGGCGCTGGGCGCGCCACGCCACTACATCCTGTTTCAGTTCCTCGCCGAAGCCCTGACCATCACGTTCATGGGCGGCGTGCTGGGCGTGATCCTCGCCTATGCAGTCGCGCTCTCGGTGGGAAAGCTTACCTTATACAGCGCGTTTGCTAAGAACGGTGACGCCGGCGATATCCGGCTGATCATCGCGCCCGGAACTCTGATCGCCTCCACCATCATTCTCGGCGCCGTGGGACTGATCAGCGGCATGATCCCCGCATTCCGCGCCTCCCGCCTCGATCCCATCGAATCTCTCCGCCACGAATAGCGCATACCCGAATCCCTCTATGGCGTCTCGGCGCCGTCCCGTGCCAAGCGATTCCCCTGCCCTTACGACATCTTTGAGCGGGACGAGCATTTTTGCGATAGTATTGGAAATCCCGCCGAGGTGTCAGGGCCGTGAAACTCCGCGCAATTTTCTGGACTATCTCTATGGCATACTCCGGATTCCTCCTGACCGGCCAAGGCCTGCGAACTTTCAACCGCTTGTCCATCACGGAAGGATCCCTGGGAGCTCTAACCGGATTCCTGCTTGCCGTCATGTTTACCCTGCGCGAGAAGCGCCGGCGAAGATCTGCTTTGATTACCTATCCCTTTGCCCAAATCCAGGAGTGGGGCATCCCCCAAGGAAACAGCGGCTCGGATCCGAAGCTAAAGCATTGATCCAAACAGGCAAGCCGGAAGCGGGGAATCTTAGGAACCCACCGCACTTCCCCCATCTGTTTACATCAATCGACTTCCGAGTAACCCCTCATCCTGGACGAAACTGCGCGATGAGTTTTTGACCCCGCTCCGGTATTACAAGTAAGAATCGATGCTGATCCATCGGCAGCGCTGGAACGGAGACACATAGTGAACGAGTTTGCTAGCAACGTCGAGCGTCATCGCCGCGAGCTGCTGCTCCACTGTTACCGCATGCTCGGCTCTTTGCCGGACGCCGAGGACGCGGTGCAAGAAACTTTGCTGCGCGCCTGGCGGTATCGCGACAGCCTGAAGGAAGGTGCGCCCCTGCGCCCGTGGCTCTACCGCGTGGCCACGAACGCCTGCCTCGATGCGATTGCCCGCGATGAGCGGCGGGCGGTGCTCGCCGCCCGGGCCGCGGCGGACGATGGCTGGACCGGGGAGCCGGAAGATGTCGTCTGGCTGGGGCCGATTCCGAACTCAGTACTCGAACCAACCACCCCGCCAGCGAGGACACCGGAGGCGATGACGCTGATGCGCGAAACCATCGAGATCGCCTTTCTGACGGTAATCCAGCTCCTCACACCGCAGCAGCGGGCTGCCTTGATACTGTGCGACGTGCTGGACTGGTCCGCAAAGGACGCTGCCGACCTGCTCGACCTCAGCGTCCCAGCCGTAAACAGTGCATTGCAGCGCGCGCGGGTCAGGCTCCGCGAGCGTCTGCCGTCTCGCAAGCCACCATGGCCCGCCAACGTCGATGCCAGCGCGGCCGAACTCGACCTGCTAAAGAAATATGTCGAGGCGAGCGAATCGGCGGACTTTCGGGCTTTCGAAGCGATCATCCGTGCGGACGCGACCTTCCGCATGCCGCCCGACTTCGGCGCGGCCGAAGGCCGTGACGAGATGTTCAAGCTATGGGTCGAAGAAGGATTCGGCTCCGAACGATTTGGTCGCCTCCACTGCGTTGTGACCCACGCCAACCTGCAGCCGGCGGTCGCCGCTTACGTGTGCCGGCCCGGCGACTCCATCTGGCAGGCCATGGCGCTGGACGTTCTTCGAATCGAGGACGGCTCGATCACCGAGATCGTGGTGTTCATGCCGGAAAATTTCCCGGCGTTCGGGCTCCCGATGGTGATGGACCCGCCGCCGGAGATGAACAAATGCCATTGATCTACTCGGACAAACGGAACGTTCCCCAGTTGTTTCGACGAGTGGGATTGGTCAACGTCCGGTCTGTCTCTTGTCTCTCCGGAAATAAAGACATGGAGTAGCTGTCGATTTTCAGTCTCCCGAACGACTATCTGATAACAGAACGATGAGCTACGGCTCTGAGTCGCAGCAAACAACGAGTCACAGGGAACAGGAGGAATCGATGAAATACGTCTGTTTGGGATACTACGACAAAGGCAAACACGAGAGCATGACCGAGGGCGAGCAACACGCGATGTTCGACACATGCTTTGAATACGACGACGATCTTCGCGCCAACGGGCATTGGGGTGGTGGCGAAGCGCTTCAGCCTCCGGAAACCGCCTTGACCCTGTATTGGAAGAACGGCAAAGTCGCAACTACGGACGGTCCCTATGCGGAAACCAAGGAACAACTCGGCGGCATTCTCGTCCTTGAGGCGCGGGATCTGAATCATGCTGTACAGCTCATGGCGCAGCATCCGGCCCTGAAGTACGGCAGCATTTTCGAGATTCGGCCAGCGGCGGACTTGAACGAAATGATGAAGCAGAGCGCGCGGCGGCGGCGAAAGGATACCTCGCGATGAGGGCGGCCACGCGGGAAAGAATGATCAGTATCATGGGCTGGCCCCCTTCTTTCATGTCCCGTTTTTCTTTCCAGCTCTAATGCTGCGGGTGCCCCGTCCTTGCGTTTTGCGCAAGGGCGGGTACGATGCTGCCGATAGCATGGGTTCGAGCGGCTCGTTTGATTCCATCGAGCCAAAACGATTCACCGTTGGCAGTCCGGTATCCGCCCTTCGCAACGTACGCGAAGGACGGGCACCCATAATTGCGGTGACTTCGGCAATTCAAAGTCTGGGCCACCCGCGGGAAGCAAGTAATGGCGGGTGGCCGACAAAATTTAAAGGGGATCAAATGAGAAATCTAATCTTCGCAATCAACACGACCTTAGATGGCTGCTGCGACCATACCAAATTCAATCCCGATGAAGAAACCTTTGAGTATGTTATGCACCTCACGCGGGATGCTGACACATTCGTCTACGGGCGTAAAACCTACCAATTGATGGTTCCTTATTGGCCCGATGTGGCGAAAAACCCTTCCGAGCAGACAAAAGCAGATTACGAATTTGCCCAGGCATTTGACGCCAACAAAATTATTGTCTTCTCACGATCATTAGATATCACTGAAGGCAAAAAAACGAGAATTGTTCGTACGAGCCTTCAAGACGAAATACGTAAATTGAAACGAGAACCAGGCAAAAATATTCTTACCGGTGGTGTAACCGTTCCTTCACAACTTGCAGAGCTTGGTCTGATTGATGAATATCATTTTATGGTTCACCCGATAGTTTTAGGAGAAGGGAGACGGTTGTTTGAAGGTATCAACCTGAAAGAGAAATTACGATTAAAACTGGTTGAGTCCAAGACTTTTAAATCAGGATGTGTTGCGCTTCGTTACTTGAAACCGTGACAGAAAAGGTAGGCCAGCCCCCGGCGCGTTCACGGGTTTAGTGAGCGCCGCCACGGAAAAGGCTGCCCCACGCTTCGCTCTTTTCGAAGCGTGGGCACCCCGAACGATGTCATCGGTGGCTTCGCCTAAGTCGCCTCAGCTTTAATAGTCAGGTTTGATGCGAACTCACGCGACGATGGTCACGAGTGCACACGAAGCGAGGTGCTATGAACCGCTGTTCGCCATATCTCTTAAGCGTCCTGAGAATCATTGCTGCTTTTGTGTACATGGTACACGGCACGCAGAAGTTGTTTGGTTTTCCTGCACCGTTCCCGATGCCACACCTTCCTCGGCTGTTTCTGGCAGGCGGCATTATCGAGACTTTTGGTGGCTTACTTTTGTTGCTTGGACTATTCACTCGACCCGTCGCCTTCATCCTTTCAGGCGAGATGGCTGTTGCTTACTTCAAGTTCCACGCGCCGCAGGGATTCTGACCGCTGCTGAACGACGGCGAAGGCGTGGTGCTTTACTGCTTCATGTTCCTTTATTTCGCGAGCACGGGTGGAGGGCCGTGGAGCTTTGATCGCTGGTTGCGGAAGGGGGCCTTAACGGTCTAGGTGATTTTTCCCGTTACGTCTGGAAGCGCCAATTAATACTTCTGAGTCGTCGGCCAACCGCAAACCAGTTACTGCTGGCCAATTGGGGTTAAATCCCCATCGCGCTCAAAATCCCCCAACGCGGAGCGGTCGGACTGCCGGCGCAAACTTGCGCTAGCGCCTGAGACGGCAGTCCGGTACGCTATCCATTCATGTCCTCCGACGGCTCCGCTCGCCGCAATCTGTTTCGCGCCATAGCCACCGATCTTCACTTCTGGATCCCGCTCAGCGTTCTCATCGGCGGCCTCATACTTCTGGATAAGCTCCGTTGAACGTATCTCCGACAAGCCTGCGGCGAGAAGTTCACACAGTCCAGAGTCCAGTCGACGCAACTCGTCTGCGCAGCCTGCAGGCCCTCGGCATTTTCTGCGGATTCGCCGCTGGCGCCTGGCTCGGAGGCGCCGAAGCTCCCATCAAGCTCGTCAATCCCAACATCTCACCCATCACGGTCTCCCTCGTCATGGTGCTCGGTGTCTTCCTCGCCCGCTGGAGCGTTCCCGCGCTCATTCGCGGCACGGCGCACGTGCGCGCCGATATCGGACAGGCTCCGCACCTCGTCATCTGGGCCGTTCTCGCCGGATGCATGTGGGCCGTCGCCAACACGCTCACTATTTACGCCATCCGCAACGTCGGCCTCAGCATCGCCTTTCCTCTTTGGAACACCAATAGCCTGCTCGGCATTTTTTGGGGAGTTCTGCTCTTCAAGGAATTGCATTACGCCGGATGGAAACGCTGGATCGGCGTGCTGGCCGGAGCGCTCTGCATGTTTGCCGGCGCGACCCTGCTTGCCTTCGCCTCGTCGCATCAGGCCGCTCCCGGCAAAGCTGCCTTCGGAATCGCCGCCGCCCTGGGCGCGGGAATTCTCTGGGGCACGATGTACATCCCCTACCGCAAGGCCTATCTCACCGGCATGAATCCACTTTCATTCGTCACGTTCTTCACGGTCGGCGAGGTCGTCACCATGCTGCTGCTGGCGATCGGCTACCGCGGCGCCACTCCGCTCTGGCACGAACTTTCGAGCGCGCGTCCGGTTCTTTTCTGGCTGATGCTCGGCGGCTTCGTCTGGGTCATCGGAGACCTATTCCAGCAATATGCCACCAAGTACGTCGGCATCAGCCGCGGCATCCCGCTTTCCAACACCAACCAACTCTGGGGACTGCTCTGGGGCATCCTCGTTTTTCACGAACTGCGCGGTGGAAGCCACGCGGTCTACGCGCAGGTCGCCGGCGGATCTCTGCTGATGGCCGCCGGAGCCGTCGCCATCGCATTATCTTCCGCTACCGAGCGCGAGCATTCTTCCTGGCGCGATGCCGCCAGCCGCGAAACCCGCCGCTACCGCGTCGAAGCCGAATACGTGCAAGCCGGAATCGAAGGCCGATCCTACGGCGTAACGCCAAGCTCGAGAACGTTTCTGGATTGGCTGCTGATCCTAACCGCGACCGCGCTCTTCTTCGCGCTGGCCTCCGTGGCGCAATTCCCAAGCGTGGAGCTAGCCACAGGTTGGGCGGTAGCGCTGACGCTAGCGATGCTAGGCCTACTAGTCGCGTGCGGTTTCGCTCTGTGGCGCACAACTCGCTTCCGTTGAAAATTCAGTCCAGGGTGCCCCATCCTTGTCGCGGTTTTTGCGGTAGAGGCTGCCCTGCGTAGTCATGGCCCTACGGCCCACCGAAGCAACTGAAAATGGGGTACCCCATTTCTCGCCGCTTTTGCGAGAAGTGGGGATTTTCGACAGAGCGAAATCGAGAGGGTGGGGATTTTGACTTACCGTCGTGCTCCGCAAACCCGCCGTCTGTGCTAGATTCGGAGCTTCGATGAACCTCGCGCCCACCATCTCTACCCAAGCCCTGACCCGCCGCTTCGGAGACCTCGTGGCCGTGGAATCGGTCAATCTTCAGGTCGCTCCCGGCCAGTTCTTCGGCTTCCTCGGCCCCAACGGCGCCGGAAAATCCACCACTATCAAAATGCTCACCGGCCTGCTCGCCCCGTCCTCCGGGCACATTGAAATTCTCGGCCTCGATCTCGGTGCCCATCCCGTCGAAGTAAAACGCCAGATCGGAGTGGTCCCGGAAGGCATGGCCCTGTTCGGCCGGCTTACCGGCGCCGAGTTCCTCAGCTTTGCCGGACGCATGTACGGCCTCGATCGCGAAACCACTGCGCGTCGCGTCGCCGAACTGCTCGACTTCATGCAACTCGCCGATCAGCCCAAGAAACTCGTCACCGACTATTCCCATGGCATGCAAAAAAAGCTGGCCATGGCCGCCGCCGTCATTCATGGACCGAAAGTCTTGTTCCTCGACGAGCCCTTCGAAGGAGTCGACGCCATCGCCGCCGGCACTCTGAAATCCATGCTGCAGCGCATGATTGCCCGCGGCGCCACCATTTTTCTCACGTCACATGTGCTGGAAATTGTCGAACGGCTTTGCAGCCACGTCGCCATCATTCATCAGGGACGCCTCGTGGCTCAGGGCTCGCTCGAAGAACTGCGCGCCGGCGTGGAAGCGCAACCCCACCCCGAATCCGGCAACGGCGCCAGCATCTCCGCCGAAAAACTGACTCTGGAACAAATCTTCCTGCGCGTAGTAGGCGGATCCCATCCCGCCGAACAAGAACTTTCCTGGCTGGGGTAAGTATTAGACGCGTCGAGCCGAAGAACGAAGTCGCCGAAGCGCTGCCGTTCATGACTCCGTCACATCAGTGTCAGGAAAGCGAAAAAGGCGAGGACAACAGATTATGTGGGGATAGCCGCCCTCGGCTGGCCAGCCGCGAAGCGGCGAAAGAATGCAGCCCACAGCACAAGCCGTGGGTAGAAGCAAGAGAAAGAAGCGAGCCCCGGTAAGGGGCGAAAGAATATTCGTGGATCTGTAGGGGAACGCGCCGAACCTACACCCAAGATCGACCTACCCCCTACGCCTTCCCATGCAACTTCCGCAGGGTCTTCCTGATTCGATGCCCCGCATGAAACCCTCGCAACGTCGCCAGCAACTTCCTGCGCCCGCGCATCGACATATTTTCCAACGAATAATTAAAGGTTGCCCCGCAATCACAACAGACTTTATAGCTGTCTCCATGGATGGTGAAGACACGGCTCAGCTTTGTGTGGTGACAACCGAAGGCAAACTCCAGCGCGTTCGCAAACGGATGCGTCACGCTGTCCCACAGCGGAATCCTTCGGGCGCCGACATTCTCCTTGACCTCCGAACTCAAATTTAGTCTTTCACCGAAGATGTAACTCGCGTGTGCGCACCCCCACCACCCGTTGTGACTTCGCTCACAAGCGAGCCGCGCGGCCTTCCAGCAACTACAGCCCTTCGCGCCCGTCCTGCAAGGCCCTCCAGCTCAATAACTTACCAAACTCGATGCGCCGCCGAACCGACTTATGCAAAAATTGAACGCTCCCAAAATGGTAACCGCTGACTCCGTCCCGACCCAACTTTTGGCCATCGCCCAACTGCGCTGGTGGATGTTCCTCAATGGCCTCCGCAGCCGCCGCGGCAAAGCCGAGCTGGTATCCCGCGCCCTGGTTACGTCTTTCTTCGCCATCGGAGGAGTCGCCGCCTTTGTCGCGGCCGCCGGCTTTGCCTGGTGGTTCGTCTCCAATGCACAAACTGAATTCCTCGCTATCCTCCTATGGCCAATTCTCTTCTTCTGGCAACTCTTCCCGGTCATGGCGACGGCATTCACCAACAATCCCGATTCCTCGGAGCTGCTCCGCTTTCCGCTGACCTACCGCTCGTATTTTCTGGTGCGGCTGGCTTACGGCTTCTTCGATCCCGCCAGCGCCATCGGCAGCGTGGCGCTGATCGGAGTTCTCTTAGGCGTAAGCTTCGCCAACCTCGCCCTGTTCCCCTGGACCTCTGCTCGTGCTGGTCACCTTCGGCCTTTTCAACCTCGTGCTCATGCAGATGGTCTTCGCCTGGCTCGAGCGCTGGCTGGCGCAACGCCGCACCCGCGAAATCCTCGGCGTGCTTTTCATCCTGACCATGCTGAGCTTCCAACTCATCGGCCCGATCATGGAGCACATGAATCGCGGCCAGCACGAGAATGTCCGCCGCGCCCTTCAAATCGGAGCCCAGGTCCAGGCCGTTCTGCCCCCCGGCCTCGCCAGCGACGCCATCGCGCAGGCTCGCCTATGGGAAATTTTTCACCGGATTCACTTCCCTGCTCTTTCTCGGAACGCTCACGCTGGCCGTCGGAGCGCTGCTGCATCTCCGCATCCGCGCCCAGTTTCACGGAGAAAATCTCAGCGAGGCCGAGGCCCGCGCCGCCGTCGCGCAAGCCCAGACTCCGCAACTGGGATGGCAACTGCCCGGATTTTCCCAGCCGGTCACGGCTGTGTTTGAAAAAGAAATTCGCTATCTCGCGCGCAGCGGCCCCATGCTGCTCACGCTCATCATGCCCATCTTTATGCTGGTGATCTTCCGCCTGGGACCGTTGAACGGGCTGCGCCACTCCAGCGCGATGAGCCGCACGCCCGACATGGCTTTTCCCGGAGCCGCCGCCTACGCGCTCCTGGTCCTCACCAATCTCGTCTACAACAGCTTCGGCGGCGATGGCGGAGGCTTGCAATTTTTCTACGCCTCTCCGGTTTCCTTCCGCCAGATTGTGTTGGGAAAAAATCTCACTCACGCCGCGATTGTGGTGCTCAATACGGTCTTCGCCTGGATCGCTGTCACCTGGCTTTACGGCGCGCCTCACCTCGCAGTCACGGTTGCCACCATCGCCGGACTGCTGTTCGCTACGCCGCTGAACTTCACCGCCGGAAATCTGCTTTCGATTTATTCGCCGAAGAAACGCGACTTCGCCACCTTCGGCCGCCAGAACGTCTCCCAGACCACGGTGCTCGCCAGTTTCGGGATGCAGGCGGTGATCGTCGGATTCGGCTTCGCAGTCTTCACCATCGCCCGCGCGTTGAACAATCTGTGGATCGCTGTCCTGCTGTTTCTGATCCTGGCCGCGATCTCGATTCCCATTTATGTGGTGGTTCTGAATCGTCTCGATGGGATCGCCCAGCAACGCCAGGAAACGCTACTGGCCGAACTCTGCCGCGCGTAAGCGATTTTCCAAAAATAGGAGCGGAAGGGTGTCCTCTGTGTTCCCCCGTGTCCCCCGTGGTTAAGCAGTTTTCTTCCCCGGCTCCGCGAAGAACCGGTATCCCACGCCCCTCACCGTCACCAGATGCCGCGGGTTCCCCGGATCATCCTCGATATACCGCCGCAGCCGCACCACGAAATTATCGATCGCCCGCGTGTCCGTATCTTCATGCAGTCCCCACACCTCTTCCAGAATCTGTTTCCGCGAAACGATCTTTCCATCGTTGCGCACCAGGTGCCGCAGCAACTCCGACTCCATCACCGTGAGGCGAATCGTGGTCTCGTTCGACCGCAGCTCCAGCGCTCCAAAATCAATGGTTCTGCCGCCGAACGTGAACGTCCCGAAGTCGCCCCCGCCCGTCGCCGGCTTTAGCGTGCCAGCCGTCGAACCTCCGCTCCATTGGCTTCTCCGCAACAATCCCTGCAACCGCGCCAGCAGAATCGACAGATCAAAGGGCTTCGCCAGATAATCGTCCGCCCCCGCCGCAAATCCCTGCAGCACATCTTCCGGACGTCCCCGCGCCGTAAGCATCAGCACCGGGACATAATTCCGCGCCGCCCGCAGCTCCGAGACCACGCTGAATCCATCCTTTCCCAGGCAGCATGATGTCGAGCACCACGACATCAAACTTTTCTTTCTTCTCCAGCAGCCGGTCCGTCGCCGCCTCGCCGTCGCCCACCACTTCGGCTGCGTATCCTTCCGCTTCCAGATTGAAGCGTAATCCCTGCGCCAGATGCGCCTCATCCTCCACCACCAGCACCCGGCTCACGCGTCACCTCGCGGCGCATCCTGCCGGAGATTCGATTCTCGGCAACTCGATCACCACCGTCGTTCCCAGCCCCTCGCCTTCGCTTTCGGCAAACGCCTTGCCGCCATGCTTTTTCGCGATCGCCTTTACAATGAACAAGCCCAGCCCCGTCCCCTTCACGTGCGCCGCAGAACGGTTCCCCACCCGGTGAAACCGTCGGAAGATCCGCTTCAGATCGTGTTGCGCAATCCCCACTCCACGGTCGCGCACACTCAATACCACGCGCTTGTCCGGGGCTTCCAGCCGGATTTGCACATCGATGTGATCGCCCGAATATTTCACCGCGTTCTCCAGCACGTTGGACACAGCGGTTCGCAAATCCTCCGCGTTGCCCCGCACATGCATCCCCCCGCCGTTGCTCAAGCCTTCGTACCGCATCGCCTCCGCTTGCAGGTGATGCCGGGTCCGCGTCGATTCCATGCAATCGTGGACCAGTTGCCCGAAATCCACTTCCGCCTTGTCTCTCCCGGCTTTCTTATCCCCGGCCCGCCCCGCGCGCAGCACCTGCTCGACCGTTTCCGTCAGCCGGTCGACATCGCTCAGCATCACGCGATAGAACTCCTGCTTGCGCGCCTCCGGCAATTCCCGCCGTTGCAGCGTCTCCAGATGCAAGCGGATCGACGCTACGGGAGTTTTCAATTCGTGGGTCACTGCGTTGATGAAGCTGTCGTGCTGCTCGCTGCGTCGCAGTTCGCGCACCAGAAAAATCGTGTTCACTACCATCCCGGCGATGAGCACTGCAAAGAACACGATCCCGAAAAACAGCAGCACGCCTTCGCGCCAGTTCAGGATGATCCAGCCGACGTTCAGCGCGACGGCCAGCGCAACCAGCCCAATCCCCAGGCAGAGAAAGAAAACAATCGTTCCGCGGCGGCTCGAAATTCGCATGGCAGCTAGCCCGATTTTACCGCGTTCCGCCGGGCAGATTCCTGGCTGCGTCGCCTTCAACCACAATCCATGCATCTGAACTCTAACCGTGGCGACGAGACAGGAATGTGGATAACGTGATCTACGGCTTACGGAGTGACCTATTTGCCACGTCGAAACCGTATCGCTTCAAAGTATCGGCCACCGCCGCGGTCTTGATGTACGACAAAAACTGTTTTGCGGTTTCTTTATCCTTGGACGAGCTGAGGATTACGCACGCCTGCTCGATGGGCGGGTATTCCGCGGTAGGAATTTCCGCGTAACGTCCCTTGTCTTTCAAATTTGGAGATAAAGCCAGCGACAGCGCGAGCACGCCCACGTCGGCAGCGCCGGACACCACAAACGACGCCGTTTGGGATATGTTTTCTCCCAGGACCAACTTGTCCTTCACCTTCTCGTAGACGCCCTCGCTCTGCATCGCTGCGACGGCTGCCTGCCCGTAAGGAGCGTGCTGTGGGTTGGCGACAGCGATCTTCTTCACCGCAGGATCAAGGAGCGATTTCAGACCCGAGTCGATGTTGATCTTCGAATCGTTAGGGACCCAGAGCACAATCTTGCCTCTCGCGTATTGGTAGTAGCTTCCCGGCGCTGTCAGTCCAGAAGATTCCAACTTCTTCGCGTAGTCGAGATTCGCGGAAAAGAACATGTCAAACGGCGCGCCATTCTGAATCTGCTGGAAGAAACTGCCCGATGAACCGTAGATCACCTTTACTTCCTTCCCCGTTTCCTTTTGGAATCCGGCGGCGACATCTTGCATTGCAAATTGAAGGTCGGCTGCGGCGGCCACGGTGATGGATTGTGCCGCACAGAATTCACAAATGAAGACGACGGCAAGGAGCAGAATCAAATGTCGCGTTCGTGTGTTCATATTCCTCCATCAACGATCTCAGAACACCAACCGTGCCGACAAAATAGGGATGTGGTTGGTGGGATGGAACGACGTCGCGGCAATCTCGAACCCGCCGCCGGCGGTGAAAGCGATACGATTGTGTATGCGAAACCTGCCCAGCACAAGACCCGGCGTGAGATATACCAACGTCTTGCCGGGGTGGCTGGTCGGGACAACGCTGCCGTTCCCGCCGTAGAAATGGTTGAAGTTAACCTCCAACTCCGGCCAAAATTTCTTGTAGAAGTGGTACTGAACCGTGTTATTCCACGGCAGAGTGTGTCCGATCACCGACACGTTTCCCGTGGGCAGGCTGTACCCCAACGTCCCCTGTACGTCGAAATTCTTATAGCCTTTTCCGTAGGCAATGGTGGGCGTTATCACCGGGCTCAATGCGCCTTGTTGGTACTGCCCAGTCGGAAAACTCATCTGGTAGAAGGCGGTCAAAATGTAGTTGCCGTGCTCTTCGTTTCCCGCGGTCATTCGATATTTCACCAGGAATTGCCAGTCGCCGAATCCATTGTTCGGGGAATCCGGGTTCTTCACAACGTAGGAAGGCACCGAGAGGATGACCTCGACGTTCTTTGCCGGGATGATCTCCAGACCTTTGCTCACACCATAGTTGTCGGTAGTGACGCCGCTATTGTGGGTCTGCCATTGAACGTCGTAGCGAAACTCTTGTTCCAGTCGAGGAGTCGTCGTGTTGACTGGAGTGATCCAGTGCGGCTGTTCGGACTGCGCCTTCGTCACCAGGTTGAGCCAATTGGCGACAAACCCATCCTGCGCCGACGAGAACGTTGACGAAATACAGAGAATGAGCGCTGCGAAAAGCAAAGCGATTCGACGCATCCAACCCTCCCCGCCGTTTTATGGAAACAAGTCCGTAAAGTGTATCGTAGATACAGATATACTGTCTAAAGTTACACAGTTTTAGGGGAAATCACTGAGTTCGAGGCGGAAGAGAAATCAAGACCACGAAGGCCACGAAGTCACACGAAGGAGTCTTCGACCATGAATTCCTTCGTGATCCTTAGTGCCCTTCGTGGTTAAAGGTTTTTCCTGGCAGCCCGATCGCCGCCCCTCGCCTCCCGGCATGATTGACCGCATCCCGAGTTGTCGGTAGGATTTCGTTCGGATGCCAAGGATCAGTCAATCCACAGGGGCCGTCGAGGAACTGCTCCACTTACGGGACGCCGCCTTACAGCTCGGGATCAGCTTCCCGACCATCAAGCAGTGGATTTACAAAAAGAAAATTCGCAGCGTCCCGACCGCCGGAGGTCACCACCGCATCCCGCGTAGCGAAGTGGACAAGCTGCTATTTAGGACGATGGGGAAAACGGAAGAAGAACGGAAGCTGGTCCTGCGGAGGGTCAGCGGACGCAATCAGCTCGTGGGACGCATCGATTCGGTTCGCATCAGCGGCCTCATGGCGGAAGTAAAGATTTCCATCGGCGGCCAGCAGATTACATCCATTATCACTGCAACCTCTGCTCGCGAAATGCATTTAAAGAAGGGACAAACCGCCGCCGCCTTGATCAAAGCCACCGAGGTTATGATCATCCGCGTCTGATCGCAGCACCAAAAGAAAACCCCGGCCACGAAGGCCGGGGCAAAATCGACTGCAATCTTTTTAGTCTCCTGCAACCACCGGCTCTGCAGCGGGCGGTGCAATCAAACGCCCGTTCGGAGCCGCCACCAGCCCTTGCTCGATCTCCGACAGCTTCACCCGCTTGATGTCCCATGCCAGGCCCAGCGTTTTGAGAACCCAAATCCCGTACCAGTTCATGTCCACTTCATACCACGTGAACCCATGCTGCGCCGCCGTCGGATGCGCGTGGTGATTGTTATGCCAGCCCTCGCCAAACGTCAGCAGCGCCACCCACCAGCTGTTGGTGGAAAGGTCGCGCGTCGCGAACCGCCGCGATCCCCAGGAATGCGTCGCCGAATTCACCAGCCACGTGGCGTGCAGCAAAAAGACAGTGCGGAAAAACGTTCCCCACAACAGCCACGGCAGCCCGCCAATGGCAAACAGTGCGATCCCCAAGATGATCTGCGGAACGTAATGATACTTGGTCAGCCAGACGTGAACCTTGTCCTTGGCCAAGTCCGGGACGTAGCGCGCCAGCGTGGTAGCGTCATGGTGCATCGACTTGCCCATCAGGATCCATCCCATGTGCGCCCACCACTTGCCATCAATTGGCGAATGCGGATCGCCCTCCTGATCGGAAAACTGATGATGAATGCGGTGCGTGGCCACCCAGAAAATCGGCCCGCCCTCCAGCGCCAGAGTGGCGCAGACGGTCAGAAAATATTCCATCCACTTCGGAGTCTTAAATCCGCGGTGCGTCAGCAGGCGGTGATACGCCATGCCAATGCCCAGGCTGCCCGCCACCCACCACAGGAAAATCGCGACGAACAGCGCCTTCCACGTGAAAAAGAAAAGCGCCGCAATGGCCCCCACGTGAAACGCCGCCATGAAGGCCGCCGTGACCCAATTCACTTCCCCTTTTTCCGCTTGCCGTTTTTCCAGATCTTCCAGTTGCATATCCAAGGAGGGCCCCCAATCCCGTACTTCGACGTTGAAGTAACTTTCTTCAACCTATCAGGAGAGCGCAGCCGGGCACTGTAATACTTGTGTAATAGCCGGGTCTGGCGGCATTACGGGAGTAATAAATCGGGCGCTTACCAGGAAATTATTCAACCGGAACAGCCCGATCCGCGTACTTCCGGTGGGCTGACTTCAAGGCGGTGAAAAGCGCCGAAACGCGGAGTTCGCAGAGAACCCCCGTTAAGAACGCGGAGAAGAAAGCAACTAGGTTTTCTCAGCGCCCTCAGCGGATTTTCTCCGCGAACTCTGCGGTCCAAGCGTTTGTTTCGATTTTGAATTCCCGAGCAGGGGCGCCCTAAGCCGCCCTCCCCTTCACCTGCACCCCAGCCCATTTCTCCAGCAAGGTTAGCGTGGCCGCGTAGTCCAGATCCTGGTGCCCGTCTTCAGTAGCCATTTCGTAGATCTCTTCCACCGTTTCCAGCGCCGGCAGCTTCACTCGCGATTCCTTCGCCGCTTCCAGGGTCAGGCGAATATCTTTATGCATCAGCCGCAGCGGGAAATTCGGCGTGAAGTCGCGCTGCAGAATAAACGGTCCCTTGTAGTCCACCACGCCAGATCGCACCATCGTCGCCTCGATCAGGTGCAGCAGTTGTTGCGTGTCGACCCCAAGTTTGGTCGCCAAAGTCAGCGCCTCCGCGAATCCCTCGAAGATCAGCGCGATCTGCAGATTCATCGCCAGCTTGGTAGCCTGTCCCTTGCCGGTCTCACCCATGCGGAAAATTTTCTTTCCCATGGCGGCGAACAGCGGCTTCAGCCGCTCGATCGTCTCTTCGGCTCCGCCCACAATAAATACCAGCGTCCCGTCCCGAGCCCCGATCTTCGATCCCGTCATCGGAGCATCCACCCAGGCCACGCCCTTGGCTGTAACCCGCTCCGCAAATTTCGTGGTCGCCGATGGAGAGATCGTCCTCGAGTCGGCAATAATCGCGCCCTCGGCCAGCGACGCCTCCGCTCCCTCTTTGCCGAAAATAACTTCTTCCACCGCGTCCGTATCCGAGACGCACAGCCAAACCACCTCCGCGCCCTGCGCCGCCGCCGCCGGACTCTGCGCCACACCCGCTCCTTCCACCAGTTTCCCCGGCGTGCGGTTCCACACCGTCACTTCATGGCCCGCCTTGACCAGGTTCGAAGCCATCGCCTGCCCCATAATGCCCAAGCCCAGAAATGCTACACGCATGCCGACCTCTCCTTGCGTCCTCGAGAAAAGTGTAATTGAAGGAACGTTTGCGATTAGATATGACCTGTGCGATTTAGGTCAAGCAATGACGAAAAAAATTGTCGGCAACACTACACGAGCAAGTGCCGGATTAAAGAAATCGCAATTCAGAATCAACATTACCGCCGTCATCGGCGTCCCAAGTAAAAAGCAGCGCCGGAATCCGCTAATTCATCTAAGATAAAGGAATCGGGAAGATTTTACTGGGAGTTCATGTCCTCATCTCGCTACTCCGTATTGGAGTCGCTTGGAATTAACCTGAGGCGAACCAAAATTCCCAGCGTAGCTTCACAGCAGGATGATCCAAAGTTAGGATGATCAAGCAAACGCTTCGCAATCCGGCCCTTCGCAAACGCGCCACTCAATTTGGGCGTCTGGTGCGGCGCTCCGCCGTCACCCCGCGCTCGGGGCAGACCTATAAACCCGACCTCGCCACCCACGGAGAACTCGGCGTCACCTTCATCGGACACGCCAGCTTTTTTGTGCAGATCGGCGGCCGCACCGTCATGATCGACCCCAATTTCGCCCGCTGGCTGTTTGTGCTGAAGCGCCTGCGCCGCCCCGGCCTGCGCATCGCCGACCTGCCGGCGATCGATCTGGTCCTGGTCACGCACGCTCATTTCGATCACCTGCATCGCCCCTCGCTGCGGGCCATCGTGCAGAATAATCTGCGCACGCGCGGCGTCGCTCCGTCCATCATCATTCCGACCCACGTTTCCGACCTGGTCGCGGACCTTGGCTTTTCCGAAATCATCGAACTCGATTGGTGGAAGCAGTCGCGGCACGGCAATCTCGCCGTCACCCACGTTCCCTCGCGGCACTGGGGAGCGCGCATCCTGAAAGATTCGCATCGCGGCTACGGCGGATTCGTGCTCAAGGCCGGCAAGCACTCCGTCTATCACGCCGGCGACACCGCGTATTTTGCCGGTTTCAGCGAGATCGGACGCCGTCTCGCTCCCGAGCTCGCTCTGCTCCCCATCGGCGCCTACAACCCACCCCAATTCCGCAACGTTCACGCCGATCCCGCCGACGCCACCCAGGCCTTTCTCGATCTCAAATCGCGCTGGATGGTTCCCATGCACTATGGCACCTTCCGGCTCTCGCACGAACCGGTCGAAGAACCGCTTCAGTTGCTGGACCAGGAAGCCCGCGCCGCCGGCATCAAAGATAAAGTAGTAGTCCTCGAAGAAGGCGTAACCCGCTTCTTCTGATCGTAGCGCCGGCCTCCCGCCGGCTGTCCTGAACGCGTCTCGGGCTCAGCCGCGACCTTGTGGAAAAAAGCTGCAAACTCCCCTGTACCCCCGCTCGCCCACCTTCGTGTAGACTGCTGGAAAATTCCCACCTAAGGAGTTCGCTATGCCAGTCAAACCAATTCCCGAGGGCTATCACACACTCACTCCCTATTTCACCGTTCGCGACGCGGCCCGCGCCGTCGAGTTCTACAAGCAGGCATTCGGCGCCACCGAGCGCGGTGTAATGAAGTCACCCGACGGCAAAGTCATGCATGCTGAAATTAAGATTGGCGATTCCATCCTGATGCTCGCCGATGAATTCCCCGGCTTCGGCGCGCTTTCCCCCGAATCCGTGGGCGGCACCAGCGCCGGCCTGCACATCTACGTTGACAACGTCGATGCCGCTTTCGATCGCGCCGTCAAAGCCGGCGCCAAGGTGGAAATGCCGGTAGCGGATCAATTCTGGGGAGACCGCTACGGCACCTTGCGCGATCCCTTCGGACACAAGTGGTCCATCGCCACTCACACCAAAGATCTTTCCATGGACGAGATGAAACGCGCCATGGAAGAAGCCATGGAAAAGATGCACCCCAACTTGCAAAAGACCGCCTGAAGGCTAATTCATAAATCAGGGTTGCGAAATCAGGGTGCGAAATTGCCCCACCCTTGTCGCGGGTTTAGCGACAGGGTGGGGTTTTTGACTTAGGTCAATTCAAGCAAGATCGTGATGATAGCGGTGCCTCAGTAAGCCAGCAGAATTCTCAAATCCCGCAGATTATTCCCCGTAGGCCCAATCTCAATCGCATCCCCCAACGCGCGCAGCACCGGATACGCATCGAACGAAGCCAGCGCGCCCCGCACATCGAGTCCCCGTGCCCGCGCCCGTTCCACGGTGCTGCCGTCCACAACCGCTCCCGCCGCAGGACTATTTCCATCAATGCCATCCGTCCCACCGCTCAGCACGGTAATATTCTCGCGCCGCAATCTTTTCCGCGCAGGCCAGCGCGAACTGCTGATTGCGCCCGCCGATTCCGCCATTCCGCACTTTCACCGTAACTTCTCCGCCGGAAATCAGGCATACCGGTGAGGACTGCCTGCGCAATTCCCGCAGCTTGCCCAACAAATAATTCGCCGCCTTGTCATAGTCCCAGTCATCGCAGGAGTTATCGCTATACACGAAGAATCCCGCGCGTTCCGCCGCGATGCTCGCCTGCTCGACCGCTGCCTGGTTCGACAGCACCGTCCACCAGCGCGCGTTCACAAATGCCGGATCATCCGATTTCGGCGTCTCCTCCAACGCATGGTGCTCGAACAACTCCCGCGTCGAATGCGGAAACTGCGCCGCCAGTTCGTATTTCTGCGCGATGCGGTAACAATCATCCACCGTAGTCGAATCCGCCATGGTCGGGCCGGAAGCCAGCGCGTCCGGCGTACTGTCCGGCACATCGGAAACCAGCAGCGAAACTTGTTGCGCCGGATACGCTGCCCGCGCCAGCCGTCCACCCTTCACCGCCGACAGATGTTTGCGCACAGCATTCATCTCGGCAATCGGCGCGCCGGAATGCACCAGCGCGCGGTACGTCGCGACCAGATCGGAGAGCGAGATCTCATCATCCATCGGCCTCTCGACAATCGACGATCCTCCTCCGCTGATCAGAAAAATCACCAGCGCCGACGCGGGCAGCGCATCGAGCGCCTTCAACATGGCGCGCGCCGCCTCAACCGATTCGGCATTCGGCGTGGGATGTCCACCGCGAAAATAGCGAAAGCCCCGGACTTGCGTTGCCGGCTGAACCGGGCTGGCAACAATGCCTTCGAGCGATCCTCCGACCAAGCCCGCCAGGGCCTCGACCATTGTGTTCCCCCCCTTGCCTAGCGAAATGGTCAGCACCCGCGAATAAGAGGGCAGGTCATAAAGGTCCTCGCAGACTCGCAATAGGCCGCGTTCGTAATGGATGTGACGTGCGAATCCTTTGTCGATGGAAGCATGCTCAAGCGCGTACCGAAAAATGGAAAGCGCAGCCTCACGCATCTCGGGGAATCGCGAATCGCTGACAGCATCAGGCATGCGGGTTGATTATAAAGACATTGGTGAGCAATGAGCGGTGAGCAGTGGGCAGTGGGCAGTGGGGCAGTGGGCAGTGGGCAGTGGGCAGTGGGCAGTGGGCAGTGGGCAGTGAGCAGTGAGGACTATGAGCTATAAGCGGCGAGCAACAAACAAGCTTGTCATCCTGAAGCGAAGTAAGTGCCCCGCGAAGCGGAGCAGTCACGCAGTCGAAGGATCCCTACCCTCAGACATATTCTCGCGAGGCTTGACTGCTCATTGCTCATTGCTCATTGCTCACAGCTCATCGCTCACAGCTCACTGCTCACCGCTCACTCTCCCTCACCCACCCTTCAATCGCCTCGCGCAACTCCCGCAAGCGTCCTTCAAAGAAATGATCAGCCCCCTCGATCATCACCAGCTTTTTCGGCTCAGGAACCGAAGCCACCAAAGCCTCCAGCTTAAATCGCGGACCAAACTGGTCGCGCGCGCCGCTGACGAACAACTTCGGCTTCGCGCACTCCCGCAAGAACTCGTAGCTGTAGACGCGAGGCTCCTCCGTATCCGCCGCCACCGGAGCGACCGGCGTCCCCACGCCAATGGCGGCGCGCACACGGTCATCCGCGCAGGCGGCGCGCAGTCCTACCGCCGCGCCAAACGAGAATCCGGCAAAAATCAGCGGCAGATGAAACTCCCCATCGAGCCAGTCCAGCGCCGTGCGCACGTCATCCACTTCGCCGTTTCCGTGATCGTGTTCCCCCTGGCTCAACCCTGTGCCGCGAAAATTCATCCGCAGCACCGGAAACCCAAAACTGTTCAGCGCTTTCATGGTGTGGAACACGACTTTGTTGTGTAGCGTCCCGCCAAACAGCGGATGCGGATGGCACACGAGCGCGGCATGCGTAGCATCGGCCGCACCCGCATTCAGCAGCGCTTCCAGGCGTCCCGCGGGGCCATCGAGGAAGAATGAACGAATCGTGGAGTTCGAACTCACCACTCCAGATTACACAATCGCGCGCGCAGGCTGAATCACACGCCGATTGGGTCAGCTTGAATTCTTGAATTGTTCGCCGTCATCCCGAAGGCCCGCGTCTTCTCCGGCGGGCCGGGGGGATCCGTCTTGCAGGCATCTCTTGCGCAGGAGATCCCTCCCTCCGCCTGAAAAGCGGCTTCGGTCGGGATGACGCCGAGGCTAGAGGACCACCCCGGTTCAAACTGACCTACCACGCGGCACACAAAGCGCGCTCTGCTATCCTCTCCACCATGGACGCTGTCACACTCACCCGCCAACTGGTGGACATCGAATCGATCACCGGCAACGAAGCTGCCGTCGCAAATTATCTTTTCGGCGAGCTCTGCCGCCTGGGCTACCAGACGCGCAAGATGCCGGTCGAAGGCCCGCGCTTCAACGTCTACGCGACTTCCCCGGAACACTCCGATCCCGCAGTCGTGCTCTCCACCCACATGGACACCGTTCCGCCCTTCATTCCGTCATCCGACGACGCCGAGAACATCTACGGCCGCGGATCGTGCGACGCCAAAGGCATTATCGCGGCACAGATCGCCGCATCGGAAAAGCTGCGCCAGCAAGGCACCTACGTCGGCCTGCTGTTCGTAGTCGGCGAAGAGCGTGATAGTCTCGGCGCCCAGATTGCGAATCAGAATGCTCCCGCGAGCTGCAAATTTCTGATCAACGGCGAGCCCACCGAAAATCGTCTCGGGCTCGCCTCCAAAGGAACGCTGCGCGCCGAAGTCACCGCCAGAGGCCGCATGGCGCACTCCGCGTATCCGGAACTGGGCGAGTCGGCCATCGACAAGCTGATCCCGGCGCTGGCTCGCTTGCGTGCCATGCCCTTGCCCGCCGATCCCGAAGTCGGGCCCTGCACGCTGAATATCGGCCTGATCGAAGGCGGACGCGCGCCCAACGTCATTCCCGACTACGCCCACGCGGATCTGCTCTACCGCTTGATCGGCCCCACCGATGACTTGCGGCGTCAGATCGTCGCCACCGCGGGCGATCAGGTCGAAGTCACCTTCCCGCTCGAATTACCTTTCCAGAGTTTGCGCACGGTCGGCTGCTTGCCCACCATGATCGCCGCCTTCACCACCGACATTCCCACGCTGACGAATTGGGGCGAGCCGCTGTTAATCGGCCCAGGATCGATTCACGTCGCCCACACCGACGGAGAGTACATCGCCAAGCGCCAACTGCATGACGCTATCGACCTGTACTGCACGATCACGAAAAAGCTGCTGGGTTAATTCGTGGAGAGCAGATAAATATCGAATTGGCCGCCCGGGCGCACGTAAACAATCTTCGAGAGATCGTGCGACACATCGTAAGCGTTGCCCGCGTAGGCTTGAGGAAAAGCGAAGGGCAGCTTCCATACCAGTTGCGCAGCGCCGGTTACTTTCCCGTTCGACCAGGGAACGCGATAGAGAGCGACTTCTCCCCGCGCGGAAATCGTGTAGTTGAAGGATTTTCCGTTCGCGGCTGAATTGGGGAAAGAAAGTGCTCACCCCGGGAACCAGGCTCGTGCATTTCTTATCGGCGATTGAAAGTTCGTAGATGCCGGCCTTATCGCCCTCGATCTGCGTCATCAGCAAATAATTTCCATCCGGCGAATCGTCGATGAGCATACCGCAGCCCTCCGCGAACGTTCCGCAGACAAGGTATCGACGGAAACCCTCCACGTCGCAGATTCGGTATCCCCCTGCCGATGGAAGCCACCCATGTAGTAATACTTGCCGTCCGGACTCCAAGCTCCAGACTCCGCGCTGTGGAGAGTGGGAGGCAGTTGCTGAAGATGCGTTCCATCTACGTTGACGAGGAAAATCTGATCGTTGTCGCTCCTGACCTTGCTGAAGCTTAGTCGCAAACCGTCCGGCGACCAGTTTCCAAGGTTGACCACGCCCGTCGCGGCTGCGAGTTTGACCTTATTGTTCCCATCCAAATCGGATACCCAGAGTTCGTTATGCTCCGGCTCGGGATTGGTGACGTACGCCACCCGCTTCCCGTCGGGCGAAAGCGTTGGCTGAGAGGCCAGTTCGGAAAGAATGTCGGTGGAAGACTTCTTCGCAACGTCGTACACGCTGAGATATCCCGATTGCGTGCCGTTGACGAAAAAGATTCCTTTGCCCGTCGGATCTCTCATCGGGTTCGAGTCTGGCCCCGGGCCCGAGGTCAACTGCGTCAGGCTCTTGTCTTCCAGATTGTATTGCCAGAGATTGATGATTCCGTTCAGATTGCGGTTCATGAGAAGAGTCTTGCCCGGCTCACCCCAGACGATAGAACCCGGCGATCCGGAGATGGACCCGATTTCTGTAGCCTTCCCGGTCGCCATGCTCACGCGCCGAAGCTGCAGCGTACCCGGAGGCGTGGTTGGCCCCGTGCCGGCCAGAAGCGCGTCTCCTCCAGGAAAGACCAGCGCCGCCTGCACGGACATCGTCCGATTTTTCAGTTCCAAAACCGGCTTGACGTTTGAACCGTCCGCCGATGCCTGCATGAGCTGCAAGGTTTGCATATTTATGTAGTAGAAACTCTTGCGGTCCGGGAAAAAGAAAACGTTCCGGCCCTCCAACAGTCGCGACGGCGTTCCCCCAAGCGTTGGAATGGCCCAGATTTCCGAGGCGCCAAGCGAACGCTCGTAATAGATCTGCGTACCGTCGGCGGAGAAATCGTCCAATTGCTTGTTGCCCTCGTCGGACGTAAGTTGGAGCGGATCGCCTCCCGAAGTCAGCATCACAAACACCTGGCTGTAGCCTTGAACGTAAGAGGTGAATGCGATGGTATGGCCGTCGGGAGATAAGATCGCGTGCGTGATCGGCTTGCGCCAATGGCTCACCGGGATGATTTTTCCCGGCACGATGGAAGATTGCCGGCTCGGGCTGAAGTGACGAACCGCAAAAATTGCCGCCACCACAACCAGCACTGCTACCGCTCCGATCGCGAATAATTTTCGCGAACGCGCGGGCACCGCCGTCGCCACGCCCGAACTAAATGCAGAATGCGAACTCGAGCCTGGGACAGGAGTCGCTTCCGACACGCGGGCTTGCGCGCTGTCTCCCATACCCACCGGAAGCGTAGGGGTCGAAACTCCCGACCGATCGTGACCCGATTCTGAATCACGTTTCAAGCGCTTCAAATCGCTGCGAATGTCAGCGGCATGCTGGTAACGCAGATCGGGATCTTTCTCCAGCGCCTTAACGATAATTCTTTCAAATTCTGCGGGCAGTTCGGGATTGAGCCGTGCAGGCGAAAGAAACGCTCGATTCAGAATCGCGTCAAAGATCAAGCCCGTCGTGTCTCCGCGAAACGGCAGCGCTCCGGTCGCCATTTCGTAGAGCACTGCGCCGAACGAAAATAGATCCGTGCGCGCGTCCAGTTCCTTGCCCCGCAGCTGTTCCGGCGACATGTACGCGACCGTGCCCACCGCGCTCCCGGGACTGGTCAAGTGAGGTTCATCGAAACTGCGCGTCTCCCCTTCACTCGCAGCTCCGCGTCCGGCCAGGGGCGAAAATTTCGCCAGACCGAAATCCAGAACCTTGGCATGTCCCTGCGCCGTGATGAAAATGTTGGCGGGCTTAATGTCGCGATGAATGATGCCTTTAGCGTGCGCGGCATCGAGGGCGTCGGCAATTTCAATGCCGAACTACAGCAGCAATTCGAACTCCAGCGGACGCCCTGAAATACGATGCTTCAGCGTCGCGCCCACCAGCAACTCCATCACGATGAAATTCAACTCGTCGTGCCGCCCGATTTCGTGGATGGTGCAGATGTTGGGATGATTCAGCGACGAGGCAGCACGAGCTTCGCGGCGAAAACGCTCCAGCGCCTGCGGATCGCGCGCCAGTTCGTCGGGCAGGAATTTTACGGCGACAAAGCGGCCCAGATCGATATCTTCGGCTTTGTAGACGACGCCCATTCCGCCGCCGCCCAACTTTTCGATGATCCGATAGTGCGAGATGACTTGCCCGACCATCCCAAAATCTTATGGACGGGATCGGAGCAAGTCAACCAATGCGGAAAGCTGTGGAGTTTGGTGCAGGATGGCAGTCATCCTGAGCGGAGCCGCTTTTCAGGCGCGCCGAAGGATCTCGCGGGAATCACGCATTGTGCTGCTCGCGAGATCCCTCGCCCCGCTCGTAAAAGCGCCGGATGCCCCAGGTCTCGCCGAAGTTGCGAGACCTGGGAATGTCTATTCACTGCGCTACTGCGGGCTCCATATCATATCCACGCGCACCGGAATTTCATTCTTCACCGGCATGGTCAGCAGCGACGGCGGATCGATCTTGAAATCCGCCAGCGTCGTGGGGATCGTTCCCGTAATGTGCTTTTCACCGCCTTCGGTCGTCACTTGAAACGGCACCTGCTGGTAATGCGCCGTCTGTCCGGCGAACTGCACCTCCAGATCAGCCTTGATGCTGGGATCGGCCGACGCCGCCTCCGGCAAACGCGTGCGCACCATCACCATGGGGAACTCCGCCCCGCGCGTGACTTGCAGCATGTGCAGGTCGCGATTGCTGTCGCCGGAATCGAACGACTTCACGGGCACGGCGATCAGGAAATCGCATTGCCCCTCGTGACAGATTCCCTTGCCCCGCGCGGCGTGGCTCACCCCTTCACTCTGGTGCAGCGGATGAGAAACGTGGTAGGTGAGCGTGCTCTGCTTCAGCACCCACTGGCGGTCAGCCGCAAAAAGACTGGAAACCGCAATAAGCAGAAAGAATGGCAGCGTCTTTTTTCGATTCATAAATGATTCAAAGTTGCGCAGCTTTTAAAATGGCGCACAAGCTTTCATGTCATCCTGAGCTTTCATGTTGTCATCCTAAGCGGAGGAACCGGTCGGCGAAGCCGATCGGTTCCGCAGTCGAAGGCCCCCTACCCAACCACCGCACCGTGGGGAATTCCCGCTGTCCCCCTAGAACTTCACCGAAACCGACAGCAGCGCCGCGCCAAACGCCGCCGCGGTCACAATCGCGACCGGCCCATGCGCCGCCGCGATGCCATGCACCTTCTCGCCGTTATTTTTCTGATTGAATGCCATCGCTCCCAGAATCGGCGTCAGGATCATCCCCGGCCCGTGCACCCACGCCAGAATTTTGTGCACTTTGATCGGACCTCGCGTCTCCGTGCCCGGAATTCTCGGCGCCCGGATCGCATAATACGCAGTGATCCCGTACAAATCCCCGGTCAGCGCGCCCAGTGCGACGTGCAGATCGCGCGACGCCGTGCCTTCACTCTTGCCTCCAGCATTGATGGAGGTGAGGACGGTCGCTATGAGCGGCCCCGCCGTGATCAGCCCCATGCGCTGGTGAATCTTCAGCATGTGGGTGCGCTTGTCAAGCAGCGCTTGTTCGCGCGCATTCGCCTGCGATTCCGCCGGAGAGAAACCGAGATCCGAGAGCGATGGCTCGGTCTTGTTGGGAGCCGGAGCACTCGGAAGATTTTCCGGCGGCGGAGGCGCGGTCGCTGGCGTTCTCTGCGCCGCGCCCAGTGTGAGGTTCGCCGTCTGGTCGGCCGGCACAGTCACTTTCACCGCGCTCGCACCCAAGCCCTCGGCCTGGGCAGAAACTTCATAATCGCCGGGCGCGAGGTTCGCGACACTGTAGTGCCCGGAGACGTCGGTCAGCGCTTCCACGATCTGTCCCGTGGTCACATTCTTCACCACAACTTTGACGTTCGGCAGGCCTGCGCCAGAGCTATTCGCCACGGTTCCAGAGAGAATTGCAGACGTTCCCTGCGCGTGCGCCAAAATCCCGGCAAGTAACAAAATGCATATAACGGCCATGCTGCAAAGAGGCCGTGCCCCATGGGGATTCATTCTGATTTTTTCCCGAGCCGCTAATTTTTAATGCGAGACCGCGATTGTAGATGGAAGGATGCAACAAACCAATCCAAAGATGTATGTGTTTTCCAGCGAAGCGAACTCGCCGGAGCGATCTTTGGTCGAAACGACGCTTGGCATTACGCCTGAGGCTCCGACCGAACCGGCGTGAGGCCGTGGCGGCGCATTACCTCCGCCATCTTCGTTCGATCTTGCGGCCCGCCCGTCGCCGCGTTGATCACCTCGGCTGCCTCGCGGAAAAACTGCGGGCCGATTGCGGCCGGCGTGATTACACAGAGCGCTTTAGCATCCTGGATTCCATTGTTATCGAACCGGTGAACGGCACCGCGCGGAATGCAGAGCGCCTGCCCCAGCCCCACGTCGATTTGTTTCCCGTCCACGGTCCAGGTCAACACGCCGTCGACGCCGTAGACTGTCTCCTCGTAATGGTCGTGGCTGTGTGCCGGCGCCATCAGGCGCTGTCCAGCGGGGATCACGACCTCAAAGACCGCGACCGTGCCGGACGAGTTCTCACCGGTAACAAGAAAATGCACTATAAGAGGTCCGACTCGGATGACCTCCTCAGAAGGATTGGTGCAGTGATCGGCCTTTTGTTCTGCCATTTGCGTTCTCCCAGAGAGGATTCCGTTCACTGTCTTTCCGATCGGACAAATTCTAGGCCATATTGCGGAGCAACCTCGAGCATTCTTTGTACGTCTCCGTAGGCCACTTCAGTCGCTGACGGCAGGGTCATGGCCCGCGCCGGCACGCTGAATTCCTTGAACCATCCTTCAAATCCGGCGGGAGTAAGGAGAATGAGCATCCGCGCCTGCTCGGATTCGATCGTGAACGTGTGCGGCACGTTGCCTTTTTGGTAAACTATGTTTACCCTAGAAGGGATAGTACACAGAGTTTACTCGGAGTGTCAATGACTTTTTTGCAAGAAAATTCACCGCTCAAAACCAGAGACATGCTCATCGGCGCGCTGCTGCGCGTTCCTGCCGAGGCCATTCACCGCCGCATCATCCACGATCTAAACGCGGCGGGCTTTACGGAGCTCAGCTTGCCGCACATGGCGCTCTTCCGATTTCCGGGCCCCGATGGGGTTCGCCCCGGCGTTCTTGCCGAGCGCGCTGGAATCAGCAAGCAGGCCATGAACCGCCTGCTCGGGAGTCTCGAGGATATCGGATATCTGGTCCGATCCGACGCGCCGGATGAGGGCCGCGCACGAATTGTCCGCTTTACGAAGCGCGGGCACGCCGCGTACGCAAAAGCTCTGGAGGTGCTCCGCGAAATCGAGCGCGATTGGCTCGCCGAGCTTGGCCCTAGGGATTTCGCTCGACTCAAGGAGCTGCTTCTTCGCGTTTGGGAGAGTCCGCTGGTCCGTTAGCCGTCCACTTTCGCGGCCAGGAAAGTGAAGAAGTCCTGGTTGACGGGCAAAGCGGAACGAACCCCTACGTTAGCGCTTATCGGGCGACATCCCCGTACGTCGGACCCGCGAACGCGTCCGGGAAAGAAGCATTACACTGAAAAGATCATGACCACCGGGGAAGTGAACTCTCTTGCGCAAGCCTCTTCCGCTTACCTGCGTTCGGCCATGCATCAGCCCATTCGCTGGCACGAATGGGGCGAGGAGGCCTTCGCCGCCGCGCAGCGCGAGAACAAGCCCATGCTGCTCGACATCGGCGCCGTGTGGTGCCACTGGTGCCACGTCATGGACCGCGAATCCTACGACAATCCCGACATCGCCGCCATCGTGAACGAGCATTTCATCGCCGTCAAAGTCGATCGCGACGAGCGTCCCGATATCGACAGCCGCTACCAGGTCGCCGTGCAGGCGGTCACCGGCCAGGGCGGATGGCCCCTCACCGCGTTCCTCACGCCCGACGGCAAGCCCTTTTACGGTGGAACCTACTTCCCTCCCGCCGATGGATACGGCCGGCCCAGCTTTCGCCGCGTACTGCTCAGCATCGCCAGCGCCTACAAAGAGAAACATGGCGACGTGGTGGAGCAGGCGGCGATGGTCGAATCCACGATCGCACAGTCGGAATCTTTTGCCGGGCGCGGCGGACGCGTCTCCACTAGCATCCTCACGTCCATTCAGGAATCGGCATTGAAAATGTTCGACTCGCAACACGGCGGTTTCGGACAGGCCCCAAAATTTCCCCATCCGTCAGCGCTGGACTTCCTCATCGAGCGATATGCGAAAAGCCGCGCCGCGGCCGAGTCCACAAACGCCGAGTCCGCAAACAAAGACCGGCTGCGCGAGGTCATCGTCACCACGCTCCAGCACATGGCTCACGGCGGCGTCTACGACCAGCTTGCCGGAGGATTTCACCGCTATTCGGTCGATAAGCGCTGGGTCGTGCCGCACTTTGAAAAGATGTGCTATGACAACTCCGAATTGCTGAAGAACTACGTGCACGCCTATCAGGCAACGGGCGAGGCCTTCTTCGCCGAAGTCGCGCGCGACATCATCCGCTGGATGGACGAATGGCTGAGCAATCGACAGCACGGCGGCTTCTACGCATCGCAGGACGCCGACATCAACATGGACGACGACGGCGACTACTTCACATGGACGCTCGCGGAAGCGCAGTCCGTTCTCACCGCAGACGAATCGCAGGTCGCCGCCCTACACTACGACATCAATGAAATCGGAGAGATGCATCACAATCCGGCAAAGAATGTTTTGTTCGTGCGGGCACCGGTCGACGAGATTGCCCGCTGCCTGAGCCTTTCGCCGGATCGCGTCGAAGACCTCATGGCTTCCGCGAAGAAAAAAATGTATGCCGCGCGCCTCCAGCGCCCGACTCCCTATGTCGACAAAACCGTGTACGTGGGATGGAACAGCCTCTGCGTTTCCGCCTATCTGCAGGCAGTGCGCGCTATGGGCCTCGACGCGGCCCGCCGGTTTGCGCTGAAGTCGCTGGATCGCGTGCTCGCCTCGGCTTACAAAGCTGCGAGCGCTTCCCATCCAGCATCGCTGCTGCATGTAGTCGCCTACTCTGACCCGAACGCGCAGCACCGCGCGGTTCCCGGAATGCTCGACGATTATGCCTTCACCGCGCTGGCCTGCCTCGACGCCTACGAGATCACTGCCGACCTGAGTTATTTCAAGTTCGCGCGCAGCATAACCGACGCCATGATCGCGCGCTTCTTCGACGCCACGTCCGGAGGATTTTTCGACAGCGAGCCCGCTGCAGAGGGAAAAAGCCTGGGCGTTCTGGCCACGCGGCGAAAGCCGCTGCAGGATTCTCCCACCCCCGCGGGCAATCCCATGGCGGCCATCGCGCTTCTGCGCTTACACCATTTCACCGGCGCCGCCGCTTACCGCGAGCAGGCCGAGCAGACTCTCGAAACTTTCTCGGGCGTCGCCGAGCAGTTTGGCATCTTCGCCGCCACCTTCGGGACTGCCGTCGTTCATCTCCTCGAAAGTCCGGTGCAGGTGGTCGTGATTGCGCAAGAGCAAGATCAAGTGGCCGCCGATGAACTGCAGGCCCAGGCCGTCGCCTCGTTTGCGTTCAACCAATCTGTTCTGCGATTGAACGCGAGTCAGGTGGTTCCGGAAAATCTTCCCCCCGCATTGGCCGAAACCATTCCGCATCTGCCCGCGCTGCATGGGGGAAAATCATTCGCGGTGCTGTGCTCGGGAAACACCTGCCAGCCGCCGGTATTTCAACCCGCCGAGCTGCAAGCCGCTTTACTCAAGGCCACGCGCATCTCCTGATCTTTGTATTACTGCCGCACCCGATCGGCGCAAAGCCAGATCCCCACAAAAAATAAGGGCTGGCGGGTTCTATTGCCCGTCAGCCCGAGATTTTTGTAAGCCCTGGTTTGGAGCCCTAATCAGATGGTTACGACTCTAGTTACGACTGGTTACTTTGGTTACCTTGCGGTTGTCGTCTGACTCGCGTTTACTGCGGGTGCAGGCGTTGTTGAACAGTGTTGTTGTCTCGGTGGGCACAGAAGCAGCGGGCCGCCGTCCTGGGCGGGAACCTGTTGGACGGCTGCGGCGATGAATGTGCCCACGATTCCTACCATCAGGATGGAAATCCTGATTGCACGTTTCATGGGTTCGTCTCCTATATCCGCGTAGGGTTTTCCCCGGAAGACTTTTACGCGGACCCGAATTATAGGACACGTGTCAATCCTCGTGCGCAAGAAATTTCATCCCGGCACACCACCCCAAATCCCGGCCGAAGCTCCTATGCGTTGATTTGTATCGAATTAACCGTTTAATTGTTAATTGATTACATCGATAACATAATGCAGTAGTTAATGGCAGAATTCTCTGTAGATTTCTTGTGGATTTCCACACCTGGCGGGCTGTTTTCAGTTACGAATTCCGAACAAATGGCAACGAGGGTTTAAGTCTTCGAGGCGGCGCGGATCATTTCCCCGATACCGCCGCCGCTAATCGCCGTGGCAGCTTTCGCCTTCGAGGCGGGTTCCAGCGAGGCGGGCGTCGATTCCTGCTGTGAGCGCGAGAGCGCCCGATCCACCATGCCCTCAAACATGGGAATCAGCGAGTCGGCCGGAACCGGATGATGAATGTCGGAAAGGCTCTGCTCCCAGCGTTGCGGCTGCAACAGCGAGAATGACGCATCGCGCGCCGGACGCTTCACATACACATAGCCCAGCCACATCAGCAGGCTGCTGTTGTACGCGCCCATATTGAGCAGGCTGATCGCCGGTCCGCTCAGGTGATTTCCCACCCACGAGCAGATCACGATCAGCTCCATCACCGCGAACGAGCCAAACCCCAGCGCGATTCCGAAACTCAGTTGCCGGCGATTGATGCCCACATAATGCGCGAAGAACAGCAGGAACAAAACCATCCCCACCTGGATGATGCGCACGCAGCGTTGCGAGGTGATGATGGCCTGCATCCACGGAGCGATCTCAGAAGAATTCGAGGAGACCGAGACCACTCCCGCCACCAGCAGCATGACCAGGCCCGCCCATTTGAACAGCACCGTGCCCAAGTCGCGGAGCGTGTGGAACAGCTTGAACACATCGACGAACACTTCGTGAATCACCAGGAAGCCGAAGGCCACGCTGACCGCATTGCATGCCCAATACAGGTAGAACGCGGCGGAATAACTATGCCAGACGTAAGCGGGAAACACCACTGCAAACACCGCTAATTGCGTGAGGATGTAACCAAAGAAACATTTGAATTGGCGAACCAGGCCGCGGCGCAGCATGAATGCGCCGATGCCGATCTGCAAGATCGGGTGCAGGATCCAAAGCCCGTAATAGAAAAATTTAATGCTGTTGCTCATGCGTTCTGGTTCGCAGTCCTACCCATTGCCAGATAGAGATAGACATGCCGGGTTCGGGCACACGACGCCATTCTGCCGGCACTCGTCCGCATTAAAATTAGTCGTTTCCACCCGGGTGTTCAATGGACTGAAGTAATCGCAAGTAACGTTACCTGTGGAGGCATTTTTCGGCAAGGTTACCTTCGTGCTAGATGGGGCTTAAGACCGTCCAAGATGAAGTTCGTGTGGAGCGGGCACTCTTGCCCGCTGGTTTTGGGGTGCTGCAGATAGGCGGGCAGAGTGCCCGCTCCACACCCAATCTGCCCCCGGTCGCGGTTTTTGCGACAGAGCCTGCCCTGAGGCCCGCCGAAGGGTTGGGATTTTGAAGTTGCCTTAGATAGAAACCCGGACCGAAAATCAGGCGTCCGGCGTCGAGTGGATGTAGGCGCGCATCATGCGCACCTCGTCATCCTTCTCGTTCAAATCGTGCAGCAGAATGTCGCGCAAAGAGACCATGCCGACCAACTGTCCGTCGTGGCAGACGGGCAGGTGGCGGAAGCCGTGGCGCCGCATCAGCGCCATGCAGGTTTCCAGTTCTTCGTCGGTGCTGATGGTCAGCGGATCGTCGGTCATGACCTCAGCCATGCAGGTGCCTTGCGGGTCGCGCCCTTCGGCGACCACGCGCCGCATCAGATCGCGCTCCGAAAAGATTCCTACCAGTTTGCCGTTGTGCAGAACGGGCACCGCGCCAATGTTGCGGTCTACCATGGCGCACACGGTTTCCAGAACGCTCTGGCCCAGTTCCGCTTGATAGGTGTCCTGATCTTTGATCAGGTCGCAGATACGCATTTTGATACCTCCCGGGTACGTTCCGAGCACAGTCCCAAAAGCATCTACCGGGGCGCGAGTATATGCCCAACTGAAGATGTAAGGAAAGAAAAAAAGGTTGCGAAGGGTGGGTTTTTTCCTGTTTCGGGCGTGAAGAGTAAGGCTTTCCCTTACGAATGGCCAGCGAATTAATTTCCGGAATTGCCGGAAGGTTCCCGCTCTCCCACAAAAACAAAATACGACGAGTCCCAGAAAGCCGTGGGCACGGTTCCCCGGGCGCGCCCAGTCACCGCAATGTGGTACTCATCCGACGCGCTGGAGTTCATTTCGCGCCATGGATCGTGAGGTGAAACGGCAGCAGCGTTTTTTCCCGGTTCAATCACGGCGAGCCATCCCAAGAATTCATGCAGATCGCGGGTGCGCGGGCGTCCAGGAACTAAATAGGAGACTTCCGCCTCCTGCGTGGAGAAATGCCAGGCCAGCGCCGCGGCCAGGTCGACGGCCTTCTCGTAACTCTCCTCGGAAATCAATCCGGCCTCCGGATTATCGAAGACGATGCAGAGCTTGCGCTCGTCTTCGCGGGCAAACTCGCGCACCTTCAACGATCCGGATTTCGCCGTCGCTTTCCAATCCACATGGCGGGCTGAATCCTCCGGCAAATATTCGCGGATGCGGTACAGAGTCCGATCCCCGGCCGCGCACAAAACTCTCCCACTCGCCGCGCACCAGCGGCAGGATTTCGAACACTTCCTCCGTCGGCTCGATTCGCGGGTAGACCAGCACTTCCCGGGGCAGCGCCACGTGCCGCGTCTTGGTAAAAAACGCAAAAGGAAACCGGGTCGCGATTCCGAAACTGTCTTCCCGATAACATCCGCGCCGGTCGAAGCGCAATTCCAGATCGGCCGAGCATTCCGCCTGCGGCGGAAGAAACGGGAAGTACGCCATCCCCTGAAAAATTCCCGGTGGAGGCGGCACGACAATCACGCGCCGCAAACGGCGATCGGGCAAGCGCAGCCACTGCTCTTCCTTCGGACGGTTGAACGGGAACGCGAACGTGGTCGCCTCCCACCGCCACTGCTTAGCCGGCTTCTTTCTTTTTTTGCGAGTCGAAACCACACGCGCCGAAAATGACGGCAGCCACCGGCGCGGATTGTGCAATACGATCCGGCCCGCAACCGGGCGCCCGGCGAAAACGTGCTCAGGCAAACGGATATCGAGTTCCAGATACCGCAGGATCCATGCCGATACAGAGCCCGAAACCAGGATCGCGCCTAGCATGGCCGCGACCACGATGTAGAGAAGATTGTTGCCGGTATTGATGGCCGCGATCGCGATCACCAGCGTGACCAGCACATACACGATGCCGGCGCGCGTCACATCGTAGTCAAACGATTCGCGGAGCCGCTCGACCGCGACCCGCCGGAGCAGGTAAGGCACGGTAACCAGGCCCACGAATGTGGCGAGCACCAGCGACGCGGAGGCCAACAGCACCGTCGCCCACAAGTTGCCGGCGTCGCGCGACACGGTCGAAAACAACGCGGCGGCAAAGGCCAGCCCCAGCCCCGCCAGCGACAGCAGAAACTTGGCCCACACCTCGACCGTGGCCGACTGCATCCACTGCGCCATGCGGCCGGGAGCGCCCGATTTCAACGGATTGGCGTACGCAGAACCCACTCTTCCGGAGCCTAGCATCCCTCCGAAGAACGGACAATCAGGAAGCGCTTGCCAGAAAAGCGTTCGTAACGTCGCCAGGACTTGTCGTGCTGAGCAGAGTTCATAATGTCGCGGGATTTGTCATGCTGAGCGGAGAAGGAGTAGCGCGAAAAGCGCTACTCCTTCGCAGTCGAAGCATCCCTACCTGCAGTACTCTCTCGCGGTAGGGATGCTTCGACTCCACGTAAGATCGCCATGCGATCTCGCGCTTCCGCTCAGCATGACAAGATTCAAAATCCGTCGTCAGCCATCGCTCCTGAACCAGCCCCCGCTCCAGGCCTTCTGCTTTCGCGTCCCCTTGTGCTACGCTTTGGCCCTCTCTCGCTTTTTAGCCAAGCGCTACATTCGTCCTTAATCGATTAGGAGGTTTGCCATGCCAATGAGCAAACGTGCAGCGGCGGAATTCTTTGGAACATTCTGGCTGGTTTTTGGCGGATGCGGGGCGGCCGTGCTGGCCGCCGGCTTTCCCGCCGTAGGCATCGGATTCGCCGGCGTCGCGCTGGCCTTCGGGCTCACCGTGCTGACCATGGTCTACGCCGTCGGACACATCTCGGGCGGCCACTTCAATCCCGCGGTCAGTCTCGGACTCGTCGTCGGCAAGCGCTTCCCTGCTTCGGATCTGCTGGCCTATGTGATCGCGCAGGTCTCGGCGCGATCGCGGCGGCGGGCGTGCTTTACGTCATCGCCAGCGGCACGGTCGGCTTCGACATCCGCAACGGATTCGCACTCAACGGCTATGCCGACCACTCTCCCGGCGGATATTCTCTGCTGGCGGGTTTCGTCGCCGAAGTCGTGCTGACCTGCTTCTTCCTGATCGTAATCATGGGCGCAACCGACGAGCGTGCGCCCAAGGGCTTCGCCGCCATCGCCATCGGATTGTGCCTCACGCTCATCCACCTGGTCTGCATTCCGGTGACGAATACTTCCGTGAATCCGGCACGCAGCACCGGTCCGGCAATCTTCGCCGGTGGCTGGGCGCTGCAGCAGTTATGGATGTTCTGGGTAGCGCCGCTGATCGGCGGCGCGCTGGGCGGAGGAATTTACCGGATGGTGTTCAGCAGCCCGGGAAAAGTAGAAGCCGCGCTCGATCGCCCCGCCCGCGTTCCGCAAGCGGTCTAGGAAATGCGGCCACGGATTCTCACGGATTCTCACGGATTCTCCACGGATAAATCAGGATTTTTCATGCTGAGCGGAGAAGGAGTAGCGCGCAGAGCGCTACTCTTCGCAGTCGAAGCATCCCTACTTGAAACACGCTCTCGCGGGTAGGGATGCTTCGACTCCACCGCGAGACCGATCCCCGATCTCGGGTTCCGCTCAGCATGATAGGGATTTCAGTGTGGAGCGGGCACTCTTGCCCGCTGGTCTTGAGGCGCTGCCGGCAAGCGGGCAAGAGTGCCCGCTCCACACAACCCGCTCCACACAACAATGGCCGCTGCCGTTCAGTACTGCGCCAGGTCCTTCATCGCCAGGAACAGGTCGTTCGGCTGCGGAAGAATGGCGTCTTCCAGAATCGGCTGGTAGGCGATGAAAACGTCTTTCGCGGCCACGCGGCGCACCGGAGCATCAAGGTGGTCAAAGAGTTTGTCGGCGATCCGGGCCGAGATTTCCGCGCCGTATCCCCAGCTCAGCGTATCTTCGTACGCCACCAGCGCGCGGTTGGTTTTCGCGACCGACGCGGCGATCGTCTCCCAGTCGAATGGATTCAAGCTGCGCAAGTCGATCAATTCCACCTTCACGCCCTGCTCGCGTTCCAGTTTCTGCGCCGCTTGCAGCGCCCGCGGCACCACCGCTCCATAAGTGATTACGGTCAGGTCGGTTCCAGGATGCACGATCTTGGCCCTGCCGAAAGGAATCATGTAATCCGGCCCAGGATACGCGGCGCGGCCGTAGGATTCGCGATACAGCCGCTTGTGCTCCAGAAAGAGCACCGGGTCGTCGCAACGGATGGCGGTGCGCAACAATCCCGCGGCATCAACCGAGTTCGACGGAAACACCACGCGCAGTCCGGGAATATGCGTGAAGATGCTCTCGCCGCACTGCGAGTGATAAATGGCGCCGCCGGTGAGATACCCGCCAATCGCAACCCGAATCACGCAAGGAGCGGAGAATCCGTTGTTCGAGCGCCACCGGATCGTCGGCAACTCGTCTCGCAGTTGCATCATCGCCGGCCAGATGTAATCGAAGAACTGAACTTCGACCACCGGCTTCAGTCCGCGCGTGGCCATGCCGGTGGCGCGGCCCACAATGGCAGCTTCCGCCAGCGGAGAATTGAACACGCGGTCGTTGCCGAACTCGTTTTGCAGGCCGAAGGTCAGTTTGAAGACTCCGCCCTTGCCCTTCACCAGCTTGTGCTTCAGGTATTCTTCGCGGCTGCAGTCGGCCACGTCTTCGCCGAAAACCACAATGCGCTCGTCGCGCTTCATCTCATCGCGCAGGGTCGCAGTGATCAGGTCGGCCATCGTTTTGGCCGCGGGCTTCTTGCCATCCGATACCGGCTCGGCGATCGGCTGCGTTTCGAACGCCGATGAAGTTGGGTCCAGGTCCGGCGAATAGATGAACTGCATCACCGACTCAGGAGCGGGAGGCAACGCCTCCAGCGCGCGATCGACCGCGGCCTGAAGTTCCGCTTCAACTTCTTTTTCGAGCTGATTGATTCCCTTATCGTCGAGAATGCCCTCACGCAGCAGAAACATCTGCGTGCGGCTCACCGGATCGCGCTGCGCATCGCGCTCGCGCTCGGCATCGGGACGATACAGCCGCTCATCATCCGACAACGAATGCGAATAAGGACGAATCACGTGCGCATGGATAAAGGCCGGCCCGTGTCCTTCGCGGCAATATTTCGCCGCGCGCCGGAAGGCCGCATAGCTGGCCACCGGATCGGTGCCGTCCACTTCTTCGAAATGGAAATTCGGAAAGCCCGAGACCAGGCGCGAAATGCTGCCGCCCGCGGTCTGCACTTCCACCGGAACCGAAATCGCGTAACCGTTGTCTTCCACGCAGAAGATCACGGGCAACCTGCCCAGCGCGGACGCGTTCAGCGCTTCCCAGAATTCGCCCTCGCTGGTGGTTCCGTCGCCGAGCGAGACGTAAGTGACTTCATCATTCTGCGAGCTGACGGTTTTGAATCGCCGATAATCCGCCGCGTCAGCGGGAACTTCCGCGGCCTTCGGATGCCTCGCCAGATAGCGTCCGCCCTCGGCGCATCCCACGGCCTGCAGGATCTGCGATCCGGTCGGCGACGATTGCGTGACGATGTGCAGCGCGGGATAGCTCCAGTGCGAAGGCATCTGCCGTCCGCCGGAGCTGGGATCGTTGGCCGCGCCCACGCCCTGCAG
Source organism: uncultured Acidobacteriota bacterium (assembly GCA_963763795.1). GTDB lineage: Bacteria > Acidobacteriota > Terriglobia > Terriglobales > Acidobacteriaceae > Sulfotelmatobacter. The sequence goes on from CAVXPP010000006.1 coordinate 77,964, forward strand.
GAACATGTCGTAGGGCTGAACGCCCAGAGCCAGGCACAATCCGCGGTCGCGATAGTAAGGATAGAACCAGTCGTATCCGGATTTCAGCGCCAGCCCGGCGGCAACTCCAATGGCCTCATGCCCCGCGCCTGACATCTGAAAGAAAATTTTCTGCTGGCGCTTGAGCAGGATCTCGCGGTCGTCGATGCGCCGCGAAGTGTACATGAGCCGGTAGGCTTGGATGAGCTGTTCGCGGGTAAGACCCTCATAGAACTTGTTTTTCTTTGCGCCGTTGGCCGCGACGGCCAGCTTGGGGTCGGTTTTTGTGGTAGCCATCCGTTCCTGTTCCTGCCTGCTTAGATTCTCACCCGCGCTAAGGCGATTCTACCGAAAGCCCGTCCAAACCTGTTGGATTGTAAATGGTAACGCGGGGTTGGAAACGAAGAAAGTTACCCCAGGGCGGTCAGTCTGATTGTCGGACCACAAATCGCAAAATCCCGCGCTCCGCCGAATCATTTATCCTGAGAGAGCATGATTCGTACTTATCGCTGCTTTGATCCGCATTCCATCAAGCTCGTTATTTTCGATCTGGACGGCACTCTGATTGATTCGCGTCTCGACCTGGTGCACTCGGTCAACGCCGCCCTGCACCATATCGGACGCCCCGAGTTGCCCGACCACGTCATTGCCAGCTACGTGGGTGACGGCGCTCCCATCCTGATTCAGCGCGCGCTGCGCGATGAAACCATCGACCAGGCGATCATCCGCAAAGGCCTGGAATTTTTCCTCTCGTACTATCGCGAGCACAAACTGGATCACACGATTGTGTATCCGGGAATCGTGGAAGCGCTGGCCGCGATTCAGAATTCCGAGATTCAGAAGTCGAAGAACGGGCATCCGCGCAAATTGGCGGTGCTGAGCAACAAGCCGGTGAATCCATCGCGCGCGATTGTGGAGGCGCTCAAGCTGGGGCCCTATTTCTCGCAGGTCTACGGCGGCAACAGTTTCGCCACAAAAAAGCCCGATCCCGAAGGCGCGCTCCGCTTGCTCGCAGAAATCGGCGTTCCCGCCGAGCAGGCCGCGATGGTCGGCGACTCGCATACCGACGTCGAGACTGGGAAAAATGCGGGCTTGTGGACGGTGGGAGTCACCTACGGCTTCGCGCCGCAGACTCTGGCCGACGCGTCTCCGGACGTGCTGGTGGATCATCCGCGCGAACTGGCGGAAGTTTTCCAAAAATAATGTGGAGCGGGCACTCCTGTCCGCTGATGCCGCTAGCGCAGAAGAAGCGGGCAGGAGTGCCCGCTCCACAGATACTTGCTCCACACAAACTAAGGCGGGGTGGGTGTCAAGAGGGCGCTCGGAGAGAGCGCACCATTCGCGGTGCAATAGCTCTTGAAGTCCTTTAGCCTTGGCCGTTTAGACGCTTCATGCGCTGTGATAAATAATACCTGCAAACGACTGATTCTAGGATGTTTATTTATGACAGTTAAATCGGTTTAACTGCCCGATACAGCGCGTCCGATTGGCCACGATCTCAGCTTCAGCTGAGGCCTTCTCCTCCTCACAGCGCTCCCGAAAACCTCAGCGCGAGGCATTTCTCTCAGCCAGCGACTCGCCGCTTCGCTCATGCAAAATCCTGCATGTACGCTACACTGCTTCCAGTCCCGAGGAACCTCGAACCAAGCGCATGACTGGCGACCACTTTGGATTCACCCCTGCGGAGCTGCGCAAGCTGCGCAGCCTGAAAAATCCCCACGGCATTCAAACCTTGCTCGACGACATGCCCTACCACCTGGAAGACACGGCATGGTCGCCGCGCAAGGTGCTGGCCGAACAATCGTCGCATTGCCTGGAAGGCGCGATTTTCGCGGCGGCGGCGCTGCGGGTCAACGGGTATCCTCCGCTGCTGCTCGATTTCGAAGCCGATCACGACACTGATCATGTGATCGCGATTTTCCGCGAAAGAGGTTGCTGGGGCGCGGTGGCCAAATCGAATTACACGGGATGCCGCTGGCGCGAGCCCGTCTACCGCACGCTACGCGAGTTGGCGCTCAGCTACTTCAACATCTACTTCAACCTGCGGCGCGAGCGCACGCTGCGCCGCTACTCCGTTCCCGTCAACTTGAAACGCTTCGACTCCCAGCACTGGATGACCACCGACCAGCCGGTCTGGTTCATCGTCTATCACCTGTTCGACATCAAGCACTATCCGCTGATGACCAAGACGCAGGAAAAGCGCTTACACCGCATCGACGAGCGCCTGTTTCAGGCGGAATGCCTGGGCAAGGCGTACAAAGGCGGAATAAGCCGGTGAGTAGAAGTGTCATGCTGAGCGGAGCGGTGAGGGGAGCGAAGCGAGTCTCGCCGCGGAGTCGAAGCATCCCTATACCATCCCGACTTCGTCCACGGACGGACCCGGCATATTTCAGCCTAATTACGTTTGTCATGCTGAAGCATGACAGGGGCGGCTAAAGTTTTGCGGGCCTCTTGCCGATAAAAGTACAAGGCCTTTTTGTGCGCGCCTCGCAACTGAGATTTCAACGTGCTACACAGGCTATGGAGACAAAGTGGGACTTAGCGGCCAACTCGGAACAGCATATGCTAAAGCGGTGGACGCTCGCCGTCACCCTCGCTACCGGATGGAGACGGAAATCTGCATCTATCCCCGCAACATGGCGGTGGTTCGCGGGCATACGGTCGACATCAGCGTGTCGGGAATCTCCGCCATGCTGCGGATCGAGGTCCCATTGGGTGAAGTGGTCCGCATGGAATTCAAGCTCCCGCTAGGCGCGGTGGAAGTGCATGCCATGGTGCGCCAGAGAAACGCCTTCCGCTATGGATTTCAGTTCGTCGAGTCCAGCTCGGCGCAGGAAATAATTGGGCGGACATGCCGCCAGCTTGCTCTGGAACAATCTCTCGCGAATGATGTTTTGTGACGTCCGGTTCTGTGAAACCCGCCGCCGCCCCCACGTCCACTTCTTTTTGCATCCCGCTGGATAGAGCCCGCCTCTAAGAAGTTAAGATACGTCTATGGGGACGCGCATTCTTGCTCTAATCTTCTGCCTACTTTTGTCTCTCGCCGTGTTCGCGCAGCAGGAGCCGCAGCCTTCCGCAGATCCCAATCCCTCATCCGACTCGGCGAAAGCAAATGAGACCTCGCCCGCTCGCGACTATTCCGCCGCGCTCGATCTCACGCCCGACGCCAACGGCAAGCTTTCGCAGGAGCAGATGCAGCAGCTATTTCGCGTGGTCGCCGCCAAGGATCGAGAGAATGACAAGCTGCAGAGAAACTACACCTACACCGAGCGCCAGGTGGAGAACCGGCTCGACAAGAATGGGCAGACGAAATCCAGCGAAGTGAAAACCTACGACGTCCTGGAAATCTACGGCGAGCAGGTCCAGCGGCTCATTGCCAAGGACGACAAGCCGCTGGACGCGAAAGAGGCCGCCAAGGAAGACGAGAAGATCCAGAAGATTATCGATAAGCGCAAGAACGAATCCGAGGATGAGCGCAGGAAGCGCGAAGAGAAGGAAGAAAAAGCGCGCGAGGACGACCGTAAGTTCACCCAGGAAGTTGCCGATGCCTACGACTTCAAGCTGGTGGGAACCGAAGCCGTGAACGGGCGCGAGGCGTGGGTGATCGACGGCGAGCCGCGTCCGGGATTTCAGCCGCACATGAAGGAATCGAAATTCCTCTCCAAGTTTCGCGGGCGCGTGTGGATTGATCAGGGCGACCTGCAATTGGCGAAAATGAATGTCGAGTGCCTCGACACGATCTCCTGGGGATTGTTTCTGGCGAGGTTCCACAAAGGATCGCGCTTCACGCTGGAGCAGACGCGGGTGAACGACGAAGTCTGGCTGCCGCAGCAACTGGCCGTGAAAGTGGATGCCAGGCTGGCGCTGCTGAAAAGCCTTGACGTGGACATTGAACAGAACTTCCGCGATTACAAGAAATTCCGCGCCTCGTCCAAGATCGTGAGCGTGGGCGAGTTGCCGGATTCCAAAGACGTGACGGATTCAAAGTAGGGGGCTCGCCTCAACGGCTGCGCTCAGGATGACCCCGCAGGATGTGGGTTGCGCTTATAATGCGGGGTTCCGCGCGCAAGGCATTTCTGAATCGATTCCGCCCGTGGATCTCATTTCTGAGGCCAAGCCATGTCATCTCTTACCCGTCGTGACCTGCTCTGCTCGGGGCTGGCGCTGTCTGCATCGACTCTGGTTGCCGGCTCTATGAGCCGCGCGCATGCTCTGCTGGCGCGCTACCCCGCCGCGGCTGCGGCGGACGCGGCAGGGGCCCTGGCTCCGCGCGAGCGTCTGCTGCTCGATTTTAACTGGAAGTTTTTTCAGGGACACGCCTCGGATCCGCGGCGCGACCTCGGCTTCGGCATGGGCCAGGGTGATTTTGCCAAGTCGGGCGATTTCGAATTTGCCACCGCGAAATTCGACGACTCGAAGTGGCGCAGCCTCGACCTGCCGCACGACTGGGCGGTCGAGTTGCCCTTCGTGCGCGATGAAGAACTCGAATCGCACGGCTTCAAGCCGCTTGGACGCCGCTATCCCGAGACCAGCGTCGGCTGGTACCGGCGAGCGTTCGATATTCCCAAAGAAGATTTCGGACGGCGCATCGTGATTGAGTTCGATGGGGCCTTCCGCAGCGCGCTGGTTTTCTTCAACGGATACTTTATCGGCCGCAATGACAACGGTTACGCGCCCTTCCGCTTCGATCTCACCGACTTCGTGAATTACGGCAGCAGGAATTTTCTGGTGGTGCGCATGGACGCCAGCTTCGGCGATGGCTGGTTTTATGAGGGCGCGGGGATTTACCGGCATGTGTGGCTGACCAAGACAGACGCGCTGCACCTGGGACAGTGGGAGAGCGATGTTCGTCCGACGGTCAAGGGCAATTTGGCCACCCTGAGCCTCGGCACGACCGTGCAGAACGAAGGGCGGCAGGCTGGGAGTTGTCGGGTACGCTGGCAGATCTTCGATGCGGCGGGAAAAGCTGTCGCAACGCCCGACGAAGCTCAGCAATCCCTGGTTCCAGAGGGCTCGGCGACTTTCACCGCAGCCGCTAACATTCAAAATCCCACACTCTGGTCGCCGGAAACTCCGAATCTTTACTCGGCAGTAGTCACCGTCGAATCCGGCGGGAAGACGCGCGACGCCGAGCGCATCAGCTTCGGCATTCGCGACATCAAGTGGGACGCCGACAAGGGATTCTTCCTCAACGGCAAATCGGTCAAGATCAAGGGCACCTGCAACCATCAGGATCATGCCGGAGTCGGCGCCGCGCTTCCCGATCGCCTGCAGCACTATCGGGTTGCCGTGCTGAAAGAGATGGGCTCGAATGCCGTGCGCACCTCGCACAACATGCCCACGCCGGAGTGGGTGGAGGCCTGCGACCGTCTGGGCATGATGATGATGTGCGAGACGCGCATGATGAGTTCCACGCCGGAGGGCATGGCGCAACTGGAAGCGATGGTCAAGCGCTACCGCAACTCGCCGTCGATCATTCTGTGGTCGATGGGAAATGAAGAGGGCGTGCTCGAGAAGAATCCGCAGGGGGAATGCGTCATCGATGACATGCTGGCGCGCACGCACACGCTCGATCCCACGCGGCTTTGCACGGCAGCGGTGAACGAAGGCTTCGACACGCATTTCTCCGACGGCCTCGACGTGATGGGATTCAATTACAACCTCGGCGTGCCCGATGCGTGGCATAAGGCGCATCCCGCGAAGCCGTGCGTGGGATCGGAGACGGCGAGCACGGTGTGCACGCGCGGCATCTATTCGACCGACAAGCTGCGCAACTGGGTAAGCGCCTACGACACCGAGCATCCTTCGTGGGCGGAGCTGGCCGAGGAGTGGTGGACGTTTTATGCGGCGCGGGAGTGGCTGGCGGGAGGCTTCGCCTGGACCGGCTTCGATTATCGCGGCGAGCCCACGCCGTATGGCTGGCCTTCGGTCAACTCGCAGTTCGGCATCGTCGACATGTGCGGCTTTCCCAAGGACAATTTTTATTACTACAAAGCGTGGTGGGGATCGGAACCGGTGCTGCACCTGTTCCCGCACTGGAACTGGGAGCAGCGCGAGGGCGAGTCGATCGCGGTGTGGGTGCACTCGAATCTGGATTCGGTCGAACTCTTTTTGAACGGCAAGAGCCTGGGTTCGAAAAAAGTTGTGCCGCTGACGCATCTGGAATGGAAAGTGCCGTATGAGTCCGGTGTGCTGGAAGCGCGCGGCATGAAAGATGGAAAACTCGTGCTCACGGAAAAGCGCGAGACCACCGGCACCGGGGAATCGATTCGCCTGACCGCTGATCGCATGGAAGTCAACGCCGACGGAGAGGACGTTTGCATCCTGAAAGTTGAGGCACTCGACCATGCCGGACGCGCCGTTCCTACCGCGGACCATCCGATCCGCTTCAAGATATCCGGCGAAGGCGCGCTGATCGGCGTGGGCAACGGCGATCCCAACTGCCAGGAATCGGACAAAGAGCCGGAGCGAAGTTTATTCAACGGGCTGGCGCAAGCGATCGTGCAGGCCACGCGCACGGCGGGAACGATCACCGTGGAGGCTTCTTGTGATGACTGGCGCGGCGCATTGCGGCCGGCACAGGTGACGATCACGACCAAGAAAGTGGAGTTGCGGCCGAGCGTGGCTTAAGCATCGCACTGAGAAAGTGGCGTCATCCAGAGCGGAGCCGGGGTTCAGGCGGAGCGAAGGATCTCGTGCACGGGAGATCCCTCGGTCCGCTGGAGAAAACGCGGACCTTCGGGATGACCCTCTGCACTGGGATGACGCTTTTTAATTTACCGCGCTGAGCTCCTACTCAAATTGACCGCTTGTGGAGAGTCCATGTCGAAATCACGCCGGGAATTTCTGACCATCACATCGCTGGGAGTGCTGGGAGCAGCGGCCGCATCGCGCATGCACGCCCAGAATATGTCCACGCTGCCTCCGGGAGCTCCGTCGGCGTTCGGGGCCGGGCCTGCTTTCGGGCCTGAAGTTTCCAGCACCACATTTGCCGAAGCGGAGAAGCTGGTGCAGTTTCCGCTGACTGACTCCGAGCGCGCGATGGCCGCGGCGAGCTGGCGCAAGACCCTGGCGTCGCTCTACGAGCGGCGAGCGGGCCCGCGCAAGCTGGCGTTAGAAGACACGCTTGCTCCGGCGACCACGTGGAATCCGATGCTGCGCGGAATGAAGCCTGCCGCGGAAAAAGATCGCTTCGTGCGCAGCCGCGTCGAGACTTCCCTCCCGGCGAAAGACGAGGACATCGCGTTCGCAACCGTCACGCAACTTTCGCGCTGGATCGAGAGCCGAAGGCTCAGTTCCGAACGCCTGACGCGAATTTATCTGGAGCGTCTCGAAACATTCAATCCCCAGCTGCGCTGCGCCATCACCATCTCGCGCGACCTGGCTCTCGAGCAGGCCAAGCAAGCGGACACGGAGATTGCCCAAGGAAAATATCGCGGGCCGTTGCATGGAATTCCGTGGGGAGGAAAAGATCTTCTTGACACCGCCGGCATTCCGACAACCTACGGCGCCGAACCGTTTCGCAACCGCATTCCCAAAGAAGATGCTGAAGTGGTGAAGCGACTGCACGCGGCGGGCGCTGTGCTAGTGGCGAAGCTGAGCATGGGCGCGCTGGCGCTGAACGATATATGGTTTGGCGGGCAGACGATGAATCCGTGGCTGCCGGAAGAAGGCTCGTCGGGATCGAGCGCCGGGCCGGGTGCGGCCACAGCGGCGGGGCTGGTCGGATTCGCGATCGGCAGCGAAACCGGAGGGAGCATTGTCAGTCCGTCGATGCGCTGCGGAGTCACCGGACTGCGGCCCACGTACGGGCGCGTGCCGCGCACCGGCGCGATGACTCTCTGCTGGTCGCTCGACAAGCTGGGCCCGATGGCGCGCAGTGTCGAAGATACGCTGCTGGTACTGCATGCGATCTCGGGACCGGACGCGCACGACACGGCGAGTGTGCCCAGTCATCTCGACTTCGATGCCAATGCCAGCGTCGAGGGACTGCGCGTGGGCTACTTCCCCGCATGGATGAAGGAACGTCCGGCAACCGACGTCGACCGTGCGGCGCTCGAAACCGTGAAGAAGCTGGGCATGGTGCCTGTCGAAGTTTCGCTTCCCGACTGGCCTTACGACTGCATGAATCTAATGTTGTTTGCCGAGGGCGCGGCGGCGTTTGAGGAATTGACGTTAAGCGGCGGCCTCGGCGAGTTGAAGGCGCAAGTTCCCGACGCGTGGCCGAATCTCTTTCGGCAGGCGCGGTTTTTGTCGGCGGTGGATTTTGTGCAGGCCGATCGCATGCGGCGCAAGGTGGCGGAAGAGATGGAGCGTGTGTTCTCCGAGGTCGATCTGCTGTTGGTGCCGTCGCTGCGCGATGAGATGCTGGTGATTACGAACAATACTGGGCATCCGTCGCTAACGTTACGCGCGGGATTTGTGGAAGTACAGAAGGCGCGCAGCGATTGGGCGCCGGACCCGGAGCATCCGCTGCCGACGTTTGCCACGCCGCGGCGGGTGCCGCATGGGGTTACGTTGATTGGACGGCTGTTCGATGAGGGGACTCTGGGGACTGCCGGGATTGCGCTGGAACGGGCGTTTGGGGTCGCGGGCGAGCGGCCAGCTGGATTCTAGAAAAAGCGTCAACCACTAAGGGCACGATGGTTCAGGAAGGAGATCCTTGCGATGTTTTCCTTCGTGTAACTTCGTGTCCTTTGTGGTTGATACTCCTCCGCCCCGCCTCCGCATTTATAATAGAGAGATTCTCTGTCGCTGAAATTTGGTTCTGGGGAGCCAGCGGCGAAAGGCGAGCCGAGCTTTGCTCGGCCAGACAGCCGAGGGCGGCTGTCTCCACATGTTCCGACGCGGGCGTCAGCACGCGGGTTCGCTGATAGCTGACAGCTGAAAGCTTTTTTATGGATTTCAAACTTGTTTCCAGTTACAAGCCGCAGGGGGATCAGGCGGCGGCCATTCAGGCGCTGACTCGCGGGATCTTTGATCGCGAGCAGCACCAGGTGCTGCTCGGCGTCACCGGGTCGGGCAAGACGTTCACTATGGCTAAGGTGATTGAGGCGATCAATCGTCCGACCCTGGTGATGGCGCATAACAAAACGCTGGCCGCGCAGCTTTATCACGAGTTCAAAAGTTTCTTTCCCCACAATGCGGTGGAATATTTCGTCTCGTACTACGACTACTACCAGCCTGAGGCTTATGTTCCGGCGGCGGATTTATATATCGAAAAGGAAGCGACCATCAACGACGAACTCGACAAGCTGCGGCTGTCGGCGACGCGGTCGTTATTTGAGCGGCACGACGCGCTGATTGTGGCGTCGGTGAGCTGCATCTACGGCCTGGGTTCGCCCGAGGCGTATTACGGGATGATGCTGTTCCTCGAAAAGGGGCAGAAGATCAAGCGCGAGGACATCACGCGCAAGCTGGTCGACATTCTCTACGAGCGCACCAACAGCGATTTCCGGCGCGGGACGTTTCGCGTGCGCGGCGACGTGATCGAAGTCTTCCCCACGTATGACGATATGGCGTACCGCATCGAGTTGTGGGGAGACGAGATTTCCTCGCTCACGCAGATCGATCCGCTGTTTGGCACGGTCAAGCAGAAGTATATGCGGCTGCCGATTTATCCGAAGACGCACTATGTCATGAAGGAAGAAACGCGGGCGTCAGCAGTGGACTCGATCAAGAAAGAGCTGGCGTGGTGGGAGGCGGAGCTCGAAAAGCAGGGACGGCTGGTCGAATCGCAGCGCATTCATCAGCGGACGATGTTTGATCTGGAGATGATCAAGGCCATGGGCTATTGCCACGGCATCGAAAATTATTCGCGGCATTTTACGGGGAGGTTGCCGGGCGAGCCTCCGCCAACGCTGCTGGATTATTTTCCGCGCGACTTACGTGATGTTCATCGACGAGTCGCATCAGACGGTGCCGCAGTTGCGCGGCATGTATGCCGGAGACCGATCGCGGAAGGAAGTGCTGGTCGAGTATGGATTCCGCATGCCGTCGGCGCTGGATAACCGTCCGCTGACGTTTGAGGAATTTGAGCATCGCACCAATCAGCTGGTCTACGTTTCGGCGACGCCGGGGCCCTATGAGTTGACCAAGTCGGCGGGCGTGGTGATCGAACAGATTATCCGGCCGACCGGGCTGATCGATCCGGAAGTGGAAGTGCGTCCGGTCAAGGGACAGATCGACGATCTGCTGCACGAGATTCGCGCGCGCGTGGCCAAGGGTGAGCGCGTGCTGGTCACGACGCTGACCAAACGCATGTCGGAAGATCTGGCGGAGTATTACGCCGAGGTGGGCGTGAAGTGCCGCTACATGCATTCCGAGATCGAGACGCTGGAGCGGGTGAAGATTTTGCGCGATCTGCGCAAGGGCGAGTTCGATGTGTTGATCGGCATCAATCTGCTGCGCGAGGGGCTCGATCTGCCGGAAGTTTCGCTGGTGGCGATTCTGGATGCCGATAAAGAAGGATTCCTGCGGTCGTCGGGATCTTTGATTCAGACGATCGGGCGCTGTGCGCGGCATCTGAACGGGCGCGCGATTCTGTATGCCGACCGCATGACCGATTCGATGAAGCGGGCGATGGACGAGACGTTGCGGCGGCGCGCCATCCAGACAGCTTATAACGAAGAGCATGGGATCACGCCCGAGTCGATTGTGCGTCCGCTGGATATGACGCTGGCGGCGATTGTGGCGGCGGATTATTCCGACCTGACCGGCGGTGAGGCCGAGGGCATGCCGGAGTTCAAGTCGCAGGAAGAAGTGGATACGTATATCGGGAAGTTGGAAAGCGATATGCGGGAGGCGGCGAAGAAATTTGAGTTCGAGAAGGCGGCGAAGCTCAGGGACACGATCAAGGAGTTAAGGACGAAGGAGTTTTTGTTCGCATAAGAGCGAATTAATGAGTTAATTGTGCGTCGGACCGCGACCCGGTATGGAGGATTCTTAGATGGCCTTAGCCGATATGCAAACTGGAGACCCAATTCTGCGCGCTTATGCCAATTTGAAGGCAGTCCGGGACAATCTGCCTGACAAGAATGTTTTTCAAGAGGGACTGTATGCGATGTTTAATGGTGCCCTGGATGAGCTGCAGCAAGTCGGTGTAGACGTGCGAGAGTGGCGGCTGCCAAGCGGCGCGGTGGGAAACACCCATGCCAAAGAGTTTGCGGCGAGAATTGACGCGATTCTGATGTACTTTAGTTTCCAGACGCAAAAGACAACGATAGGCTTTCGCAAGTGACTCCTGCAAAGACCATTTGCTGTTGTACTTTAGTCTGTTCTCAATGCGGGTGGACGCCTTTATGAGACATGTACTGCTAGTTCTCTTTGTGCTGGTACCTTTTGCAGTCGCGCAGGAAGGAAAGTCACCCTCTGCCTTTTTCCACAATGACCGGCTCAAGAGGGCGGAGGACAAAGACTCTGAGATAGCCGGGAACGATGCGTTCCGTGGCGTCTCCGGCGTGTGGGTGCCAGAATCCAAGGATCCCGCGAAAGCTCTGGTGCTTCCCGAACAGGTGAAGATCACGTGCACACACTCGCTAAGGACTTGCCAGGAGTTGAAGGTGATACTAGGTCCAGTCAGCGGCATGATCCTCATCCAGGACCCTGAAGAGACCACCTGGGAGATCGACACTTGGGACGCGCACGGGCTGCTCGCTTCGTATGGCCCGGACACCTACGGGTCAATGTCGGAGAAGTGCCACCGTCACACTTTGACCATGAGTTTCTCCTCCGGAGCCGTGTCCACTTCTGACATCCCAACTCATGAAAAAGGATGTGAGGCATTCTCAGAAACGGATTCCTATCGACTGGCAAGAGGTCAATACTATGTCGATACAACTCCCGGCAACAATGTGAATAAGCCGGCGAGATAAGCCTAGCCAAGTGGGGATGTTCCGCGCTCATGCAGACCTTAGCTTGTGGTCTTTCGAGTCGGCCTGGATTGCCTCCGCTTGAAGATTGCGATACCGCCAATCCGTCTGTACTCCTCCACGGACACGATCACGCACTCGACTCGGTTTCTTCTTGAAATCTGTATAGGTCCAGTCTGGATGGCATCGAGCATCGCGCCGAAGCGTTTACGTGCGGCGGTAACGGTAATAGTTCTCATATGCATCTAATCGACAATACTGAGCAAACGCTACAGCAGTGGCGCGCCTGCCGGCCTTTGCCCGGCTGGACAGCCGAGGGCGGCTGTCCCCACATGTCTTTCCCGTTATTCCCTATGCGTACTCAGCGTCCTCTGTGTTGTTAATTTTTACCGGCCGTAGGCGGCGCTGGCGGCCATCGGTTTGCGGTGGAAGGTGTAACCGTCGTAGGTTTCGGAGCGGAAATTCAGGTTGGGGGTGCAGAGTTTCTCGGTCTGGCTGAGGAAGAGGTATCCGCCGGGCTCGAGATAAAGATGCAGACGCTCCATCAGCGCGATGCGCTGGGCGCGCGAGAGATGCGGCAGCACGTCCATGCAGAAGATGCAGTCGAAGCGTCCGATGTAGACCGGCTTGGTCAGGTTCATGGTGTTGAAGGTGACCAGGCTGCGCAGGCGCGGCTTAACCAGAAGATGGGTGCCGTTTGCAGAGCCGTTACCGTTCGACGACGCGTTGCCATTTCCGTTGGCAGCGGCGTTCGGAGCGGCGTCGGGCGAGCCGTTTGCGCCGCCATTGGTGGTTCCAGTTGTCGTTCCAATTTTCGAAAAGCAGGCGCGAATGGTGGCCGGAGGCAGTCCCGCGAGAGCGTATTGCGGGTAGAGTCCGCGCTCGGCCGTCTTGATGGCCGAAGGCAACAAATCGCTGCCCACAATGTGGATCGTCCAATCCCGGGCCGTCGATTTACAGGAAACAGGTGCTGAATTCTCGGTGATGCCGCCATTCCGGCCGGCGGTCTTCGCCTCTTTGGTGCCGTTGCTCGAGCCATTCCCGTTGCCGTTGGGCAGAGCTTCACAGATCGCCATCGCGATGGAATAGGCTTCTTCGCCGGTGGAGCATCCGGCGCTCCATATGCGGAGCGTGGCCGCGCTCTCGTTCGACTTGCGGGCGTAGAGTTGCGGGATGATCTGGCGGGACAGCGCATTCATCGCCCCGGGATGGCGGAAGAAGCCGGTCGTCACGTTGAGCACGCCGTCGAGAAATTCCGCGAGGTCGGCAGGATCGAGTTCGGCAGAACGCAGGCGTCCGAGCAGAGCGGCGGCTGATTCCAATTCGTGACGTTCGAGATATTCGGCCAAGTGGGCCGCCAGCGCGCTGTTGGGACAGTCGAGCAGGATTCCCGTCTGCCGCTCAATCAGCAGGCGCAGCTCGGAAAGTTCGTGCTCGAGAATGGTGACGCCTGCCAATAATCTATGCATAAATTCCCGTCCTCAAATGGCGCGGCGGATCGGGTCTCAGATCTCGGCCGCATCCTGGGGGAGGACTGAAGTCAAAGTTTCAACGTTTCAAAGTTTCAAGGTCTCAAAGTTTCAAAGTTTCAATTACAGAGCGCGTTGCTGACGGCCCATTGCTCATTGCCCCCCTGCTCCCCGCTCACCGCTCAACCAGCCGCAGCTGCGTACGATTTGCCCGAATCCTGAACTGCCTGCTGGGCTACTACGTTCATTTCCTTTTCCAGCGACGAAAAGCGCTGCATGATTTCATGAATGCGCAGCGCCATGTTGCGAACGGTTTCCATCTGCGCGCGGGTCTGGGCCGACAGGCTGCCGGGTTCGAGCAGCAGCAGATCCGAATTGCCCAGCACCGAGGTGAGCGCATTATTCAGGTTATGGCGCATTTCGAGCATGTAGCGCCCCAGCATGGCCTGGCGCTCGAGGTTGGAGCAGGCAAGTTCGGCGGCGCGGGCGCGGGCTTCGGAGCGGGAGCGGTGCACTGCCTCCGCCGCAGCCAGCACCAGGGTTTCGAGCCGGTGCTCGCCGGGACGCAGAATCGTCACCCGCGGCCAGCGCTCGCGAATCAACTGTGCGGTGACGGCGTCGTGGCAGACGCAGAAGATGGGCTGACCGGTGGAATGCAGCGGCTCCAGCACAACCGAGAGCAGATCGCGGCGCAACTCGCCGACAATGGCGACATCGAACACATCCGCCGCAAAGCGCGGCCACAATTCGCCGCTCAGAAGCGTGAAGGTGGGGACGTTGCGTTCACTCTGCCAGCGGGCAGTGATGCGCCGGGAAAAATCGGCGTCATCGGAGATGATCAGTACGGTCGGCATTTCCCGCTTCCCTTCTGGCGTTATCCGAACTCGCAACTCTCGGCTGCGTCATGACTGCGAAGAGCAGCGGGCAAGAGTACCCGCTCCACATTTCCCGCCTCGACATGAACCCACTACCACTTTTACTTTTTTGCCGGTCCTGATGCCGAATCGGGATCCCAGTCGGACGAGCCGGACACTTCAAACTCAGCCGCCTTCGACGCCGGCGCGGACGACTTCGATCCTGCAGCACCCGCGGCTGCGGCTGCCGCTTTGGCCGGTGGAACGACTTTTCGGACTGCGACCCCGGGTTTCGGTGCCGCGGATGCTGTGGCCACCTTGGCTGCTGCCGTGGCCGGCTTCCCTGCTGCGGCTGGAGCGGTTTTCGGCGCGGCTTCCGCCGCCTTGCCGCGGCCGAGCGCGTGGTCGACCGAAGCGCGCAGATCGACCAGCATGCGCAGCGGCGATCCGGAAGAGTACTCGGCCTGAAACATCACCTTCCACGACTGGCAGATCATGCGCAGCCGGATGATCGGTTCCTGCGCGGAGAACTGGGCGCGGCGGCAATCGATGGTTTGGACGCCTTTGTCTTCCAGTTCGGTCAAGCCGTCGAGGATGATATTGAGATCGCCGAGCATGAGGCGGAAGAAGGCGCGGCGCATGAGATATCCGAAGCGCGTGAAGGCGACCAGCGCGACCGGCAGATAAAACAGTTCGCCAGCCTGTCCTTTGGCTTTGCGGCCCTGCTCGAGGACGCCGCCGTGCAGCAACTCATCGAGCGAGCGGCAACGGCGCGCCGATTCCAGCACGCGATCGAGCGAGTTCAACCAGACAGGAGGCTTCAGATCGACCTGGCTGACGATGGGCTCCATAGCCTGGGCCACGTAGGCAAGATCTACCTCGTCGTCCTGCACGCCGGCCGGAGCGATCTGGCTGAAATACTGCACCAGCAGGAAGTCAATCTTGTCGCGGACGATGTCGTTCTTCGTAGCCTTGACGAGAAAGTGTTGCAGCAGGTAAAGCAGCTGCTGCTGGTTGACCAGCGAACTGGTCTGCAGGAACTGGCGAAGCTGGTGTACCTGGACGGCGCTATCCATCTGGTCAAGCCACTGGTTGGCCTGCTCCACGGCTTCCTTGCCGGGCGTGTCGATCCCGGCTTCGAGATCGGCACAGGGCTTGACGTCAATGGCGAACTCGCGGGCGAGTTCGAAATAGATGGGATACAGCCTTCGAGCGGAGCTCCATTGGGCTGCGAGATCTTGCTTGGGTGTGGAGGGATTCATGATTTCACGATCCAGTTGGGCACGTCGCGGCGAAAGCGCGCGGCCACGAGAGTCTTGCCTGGCTGGTACTGCACGGCCACCACGGTTACTTCGACATCGAGCGAACCATCGGCGGTGCGCAAGCGGAGAATGTCGGCAAATTCGAGCGGGTTCTTCGAAGCGAACAGGACTTCGCGGGAAGTGCCAAATTCAATGACGGTGCTTTCGCTGAAATTCGGGGTAGAGCCGCCCTCAACGGTACGGGCAATCTGAACCGGGATGCGCACGGGAGTGGCGTCCGGAAAAAAGCGTGCGAGATCGGCCACCGAGATAGCATTCTGCGGTGCTCGACCCGTAGCTGCAGCGGAGTGCGCCAAGCGGATGAAAATCTCCTAACCCAAGCTCGTTCTGACCCGGCTCATTCTGACCCAGGCTCGTTCTGCCCAGGCTCATTCTGACTCAGGCTGGATCTGACCCGGCGAAATGCGGTCGGGCTCCCCCTCTTCCTGGTTTGGAAGAGCTTTGGGGAGCCGGTTTCCGCGGTTCGCCAGAAAATGGAGCAACATGAGAACCATCTCCGCGAACGAAAGGAGTAGCACCGAGGTGAACGGGTTTTCAGCGAGTTACGCGTGTGAGTTCATGCGGCGCGGGAGGAGCGGGAGGACTTGTGTCTCAGCGTGAGACGGCGTCTCACGCGGGGAGTGCGCGGGACGATGCGAGGTCGTTACGAAACTCCGTTCTGGAGACGAGAGAAGGACGCAATCGCTCTCGCTGACGCTCTCGGGACCTCCGGTTAGCCCGTTATCCGTTCTCCAAGGGCGCAGGGCTCCGGTCGGGGCTTTCCATATTCGAACTGGCCACAACAACCGCCCTGACAGACACCTAAGCGATTACCTTTCCCTTTGTGGTCAGCACTGCTAACCCAATCTGCTCGCGCAAAGTCACTGCAAGGCATTTGCAGATATACTACCCCCCAGTATACAGTAGAGACATGGCTCACACGATCCGAGACAAGAAGAAGCTATTGAATCGCGTCCGCCGAGTCCGCGGCCAAGTGGAAGCTGTAGAACGCCTGCTCGAGAACGAAAACGAATGTTCCGAAATTCTTCAGCAGATTGCAGCGTGCAGAGGCTCAATTAACGCCTTGATGTCTGAAGTTCTGGAGGGGCACATCCGTTTCCATCTCGTCGAGCGCCGGGAAGACCACAAGGCGCATAAGGGCAATGCCGTGGAAGAAGTAATCAGCGTTACCAAATCCTATTTGAAGTAGAGGAAACCATGCCGGACGTACAAGAAGGTTTGCCGTCCCTCGGCGCAGAAATAGGCGCGCCTCACTCCAACGCTCATCGCGCTGAAGGTCATGATCCCGAACACGAAGGCCACCACCATGGATTCGAGTTGCAGGATGGAATTCGAATCGCCTTAGTGGCGGTTGCAGCCGCCCTTGTGTGGGCAAGGGTGTGGGAACCCTTCGCGCACGTCAGCGTCGTCGGGATCGTGGGTACGTTGATTGGAATTTATCCCATTCTCAAAGAAGCCGCCGAGAATGTGATGGAGCGCCGGATGACGATGGAGTTGTCGATGACCATCGCAATCCTCGCAGCACTGGCCATCGGTCAGTTCTTTACCGCGCTGGTGATCGTGTTATTTGTGCTGATCGCAGAGGTTTTGGAAGGTCTTACTGTTCGACGTGGCCGCACCGCTATTCGCGATCTTCTCAACCTTCTGCCCAGCGAAGTGACGGTTCGAAGAAATGGCAAAACCGAGCAGCGCAGCACGGCGAACATCAACCTGGGAGAGTTAATCGAGGTCAATCCAGGAGGGCGTATACCCGTCGATGGGGACGTGGTGGGCGGCAATTCCTTTGTCGATCAGTCGGCTATCACCGGAGAATCTCTTCCCGTCGAGAAAGTACCTGGCGCCTCCGTTTTTGCAGGTACAGTCAACCAGTCAGGGGCCCTGGAAATTCGAATCACGAGAATAGGGCGCGATACGGCTTTCGGCCGCATTTTGAATGCGGTTGAGGAAGCGGAACGCTCCCGCGCACCCATCCAGAAAACCGCAGATCGGCTCGCTGGCTATTTGGTCTGGTTTGCCCTCGGCTTCGCGGTTCTGACTTTTATCATCACTCGTAATCTCATATCGACCATCTCAGTCATCATTGTTGCCGGTGCCTGCGGAATTGCGGCTGGAACTCCGCTCGCTATTCTGGGAGGAATTGGGCGGGCAGCCCGCGAAGGCGCCATCGTCAAGGGTGGATTGTATTTGGAACTGCTAAGTTCAGTAGACACCGTTGTCTTCGACAAAACTGGCACGCTCACTGTTGGGAACCCTGTGGTCACATCCATTGTTGCCGCGCCAGGACGGGCCGATCACGACGTTTTGCAGCTTGCCGCGATTGCGGAGCAGAGGTCCGAACATCCCTTGGGTAAGGCCATTGTCGGCAAAGCAGCTGAAGCCGGCCTGACGGTAAACCCACCGGAACGCTTCGAGTACATTCCCGGAGCAGGTATTTCTTGCTCCCTCGACCACCGGGAGATACTCGTGGGAAGCAGAGCCTTCCTGCAGCAGAAACAGATCCATCTCGACGGACAGGGCACGGGAGCCGAACATTCATCGGAGATACTGGTTGCCTCCAACGGCGAGTATGTGGGAACCATCCGGATCGCGGATACGCTGCGACCGGAAGCTTGCGACGCAGTTCGTGCCCTCCACGCTATGGGATTGCGAACTGTGTTGTTGACCGGTGACGCCAAAGCGGTTGCCCAAGCTATCGCGCAAGAAGTTGGCATCGACGTGGTTCATGCCGGGGTGCTGCCGGATGAGAAGAACGCCATCATCAAGCAGTTGATCGGCGATGGACAAAAAGTTGCAATGGTCGGCGATGGAATCAATGACGCGCCAGCACTGATGCAGGCAACGGTTGGCATCGCGATGGGATCAGGTACTGAGGTCGCACGCGAAAGCGCGAACATTATGTTGATTGGCAATGATCTGCTGCGCTTGGTGGACACTATCAAGATTTCCCGGCGCTGCCGTCGCATCATCATGCAGAACTTTGGGGGAACTCTGGCAGTGGACAGTGTTGGCGTGGGCCTGGCCGCGTTCGGCATATTGAATCCGCTGTTTGCCGCCTTTATCCATGTGGCTTCGGAGCTTACCTTCATTTTGAATTCTGCCCGGCTCTTACCCGGAACTAAACGGCAGAATGAAACGGGCGGGACAACATCACCAATTTGATCAGCAGTGCCATCCGATTTGAAGCGCCGGAAACAACTCGCGTTGCTCATCGTTATCGGAATTACTATTCTTGTGCTTCTGCTGAAGTATCGGGCCGAACTGGTGGAGTGGTTCGAGACCCACGAACACTTGCTCAATTGAAGTGTCAGCATTTCACAGGCAACTTGGTCACAGCACTAGCTGATTCGAGAAAAACAAAACCACATGAGAGCAATACTGCTCACCGCGTTTGCAGCTCTTTCAACACTATTTGGCGGATGGCTCGCTCTTCGCGCTCGCAAGCACATCCACCTGCTGCTCGGTTTCGGTGCCGGCGTCCTGCTGGGAGCAACGTTCTTCGACCTGCTTCCCGAAGCGATTGATGCGGCAGGCCAGGGGGGATGGACGAGCCGGGAAATTCTCGGCCTAACCGTCATGGGGTTCTTAATCTTCTATCTCGGCCAGCGCTTTCTCTCGTTGCAACATTGTCCGGATGGCGACTGCGGGCCCGATCGCCACATTGGCCGCATGAGTGCGCTCGGACTAATCGCACACAGCACGATGGACGGGGCCTCCATTGCTGCCTCCACCATGATTTCCTGGCGGATGGGACTGATTGTCGCGGTTGGCATCATCGTCCATGACATTACCGATGGACTAAACACGGTTTTGCTGGTGACGCGTGGGGGTTCAGCCAGTAAGAAAGACCTGGCATTTCTTGTCGCGGATGCGATTGCACCCATAGTGGGTGGTACGGTTGTAGTTCTTTCTGCCTTGCCTTCACATCACCTCGCGCTGATTCTCGGAGTGACATCTGGATTCTTCCTTTTTACGGCCACCGGAGACTTGTTGCCCGACGCTCATCGGCGCTCACCTGGATTCGGGGTCTCGGCAGCCACACTGGGAGGCATCCTCCTCATTGGCATAGCGGTGCGACTCGCCTCAATTTAGTCTTGATAATTTACGAAACGGTCACCTGTGACAATCAAGAATCAGTGGGTTCCTCACCACCTGCCGGCAAATTCCACCGTCTCCTGGATGGTCGACAACTCGGAAGTTGAACCGGCGATAAGCTGTGCCCGAGCATTCGTAACAGTCTTGATGCGCGGGGCGGCTGGCGCCCCGCGCTTTCTCCAAAAAATATCAGAAGCTGATTTTCAGGATCTGACCGTTGTTGCCGACGAACCATCCGGCTTTCGGTGTGGCGAAGGCGACCGCCCAGTATCCGCTGACCTGCGGCAGCGCGAACCAGGTTTTGCCTTCATTCGGAGTCCACGCCGCTGAGCCGGAATCGAAGTCGGGTGCGGCTTCGGCGGTGATCACCACGGTGCGGTCGTATTGTTGATCGTCCCCTTCGGCGTTGCCGCCGCCCGTGCCGTGAACATACGAGAGACAGAAGATCGATCCTTGCACGGGAGGTTTGGTGGTCGAAGTCCACGTCATGCCGCCATCGTCGGAAGTGGCCGCGTCGGCGGAGCTGTTCGATCCCAGATCGCCGCCGCCGACAATGCCATTCCACGGATTGCGGAAGGAGACCGAGATCGCGCCCGCGCTGGGTGAGCTGACGAGCGGCGTGTCATAGGCATTCCAGGTATCGCCTCCATCGCGGGTGGCGAGAATGCGCGCGGTGTCGGAGCCGCCGGTTGCGACCCAGGCATTTTGTCCGCCTTGCGTAGTGATGCAGGTCCCGCTGGCGGCGAACGACGCTTCGCCGGCCAGAGCCGGAGGCATGTTGCCGGCGATCGATTCCCAGGTCGTGCCATTGGTGGTGCGCAGTTCGGGAAAGACTCCGTTGACGGAGTCGCTGTGGGCGAGGCCGCGGCGCGGCGTCCAGAAGGCGAAGCAATCGTAGAAGGCGTTGACGGTTTCGTTGGTGAACTCGATGGTCCAGGTGGCGCCGCCGTCGATTGTTTTGTAGATCCGGAAATCGGTGGTGTTGTTGCCGATCGACAGCAGGTAGGCGACCTTGTCGCTGAAGGCTTGCACATCGCGGAACTGCAGGCTTTCGGCGCCGGGCACGACGGCGGCTTTCCAGGTGGCTCCGCCATCGGTGGTGACGACGTAGGTGCCGCCAGTTCCGGCGGCCCAGACCACGCGGGAGTTCACCGGGCTGACGGCAATCAGAAGCTGGTTCGTGCCGCTACTTTGCGGAGTGAGTTTGGGCTGGTGAAGTGTCTGCGCAAAACCGAGAGTCGAGAACGCGGAGAGCAGGAAAACAAGCAGCGAGCGTTTCATCATAGGAGTCCTTCCAGGCGGGAATACGCGACTGGTGGAGAAGTATAGGAATGTGGCGAACAGGCTGTCAAACCTGGGGTGTCAAAGGAAGTGTTTCACTTTGAATTTGCATGTCGCTCATCGAGGGTCATCCCGAAAGCCGGCGCATTTCAGCCGGCCGAGGGATCTCATTTCCTCTGACTTTATGGGTGAGAGATCCCTCCCTCCGCCTGAAAAGCGGCTCCGGTCGGGATGACGCCAATTCTGAACAGTTCACAGCCCATCCTCGGGCGCAGCCTAGTTCTTTAAGCCCACGCGGGCGAGAAGATTCTGGAAACGAGGATCGGGACGTAGGTGATCCAGCAACAAATCAGATTTTAGCGAGGAGGGAAGGTCTAACGACTTCTTTAAATAGGCTTCTTCCAGGGACGCGAATGCCTTGCCGGTTTCGCCGAGGCCGGCATAGATTGTGGCCATCGTGTAGGGCGAAGCAGAATTCTGTTTGGCTTTGCGCTCCAAAGCATGGAGGATCTGCCGCGCTTCGGCTTTTTTGCCGATAGCTGAATAGGCGTGCGCCAGAGCCAGAACGCTCTGAGGATCAGCTGAAATCTCAATTGCTTTCTGGTACTCAGAGATGGCTTCCTGAAGCTTGCCCGTACCTTCGTAGCCGACGCCGAGAGTGTAGTGCTGAGACGAATCCTTGACTTCCAACAGCAGCCCTCTCTTACTTGCTTGAATCAGGGCCGGGTAATCCCGCAGCTGATAGTAAGTCCATGATTCGGACATCGCCGAACTGAAACCAGAGTCCAGTTGGTCGATTTTTGCGATCTCGGCGAGAGCTTCGGCCCGTCGGCCCATAAAGGCGAGATAAATGGCGCGATCTTCATGCGCGCAACTGTAGCTTGGGGCGAGAGCGATAGAACGGTTGAACTCGCGATCAGCAGCATCCCAGTCCCAGTCAAAATGCCAACTCAGCTCGCCGAGGATGTCGTAGGCTTCGCCGAGGCTGTCATCGAGTGCCAGTGCTTTGGCTAACGCGGCCTTGGCAGACCCATAGGCCTGATCCGCCGGCAACGCTCCCGCATATGCTAAGAAGACGTACGTGCCTGCGAGTCCAGCGTAAGGAAGAGCGAAGGCTGGATCTTTCTGGATCGCATCTTCGAAGTAATGTTGAGCCTTCCTGAGTGAATCGGGCTTGGTGAATTCGTTGGTGTAGTAAAAATGACCCTTTAGATAAGCGTCGTAGGCGGCCGGATTCACCGCGTGGGCCCCGCGAATCTGAGCCTGCTGCTTCGGAGTGAGTTGTGCGCGGACTTGCTGCGCGATGGCGTCCGCCACCTCACCTTGCAGCTTCAGGACATCGCCGAGATCCCGGTCGTAAGTGTCTGCCCAAAGGTGCTGGTCGGTGCGGGCCTGAATGAGCTGGGCGGTGACCCGCACTCGTTGCCCCGAACGAACGACCGATCCTTCCACGATCGCATCGACGTTCAATTCGCGGGCAATTTCCGGCAGGGCCTTTTTTGCGCCTTTGTACTGCATGACGGACGTTCGCGAGATGACGCGCAGCGAGCCGACTTTGGCGAGATCCGTAATCAACTGGTCGGTCATGCCATCGGCGAAGAATTCCTCCGACGGATCACCGGACAGATTGTCGAGAGGCAGGACCGCAATGGAGTGAATGGGTTGAATCGTCGGTTTCGCGTACACGTACCGCCGCACCGTCCAGGCGGCGAGTGCCAGCACGAGAAGAGCACAAAGAATCAGGACGAGAGTCGGATTCCGCTTCCGCGGTGCGGCGAGCGTCACTGTCTGGCTGGGATTGGCGACGGGAGCTTCGGCAAGGCGTGGCGGATGAAAATCCTCGACCTGTCCGATGAACCTGTACCCGCGGCGGGGCAGGGTTTCGATATAGCGCGGCGTCTCTGCCGAATCGCCCAGCACATCGCGAATCCGGGCAATGGCATTGTGAAGGCCGTGATCGAAATCGACAAAGGTGTCGGCCGGCCAGATTTGCGATTGAAGTTCTTCGCGAGTGACGACCTCGCCGGCGTGCTCCACCAGGATCGCGAGTACCTGCAGCGGTTGGCCGCGCAGCCGGAGCTTGACACCGCGTTTTCGGAGTTGGCCTGCGCGGGTGTCCAGTTCAAAGCCATCGAAACGGAGAGTATGGCTGATTGGGGCTGCGGTGGCCATGGGAGACGTTCGAAAAACTCAGCAGACTCTATCACAGTTCTGGTTCGCCGAATACTGCCCTCAGGGGGCTAAAGCCCGCGTTTTTGCGTGCCGGTAGCGGCACGGCTAAAAAGCCGTGCCCTTCCCAAAACTATTTATGAGACAGGCTCCAATCAATGCCGCCGATTCCCGGTAGTCGCACCGGCGGCCGCAGCGTTGGTCCCGCTCGAATTGCCCAGCCCGAGTTTCCGGATGGCACATCGTCCATCCCGACAGACGGCGCGCGGCCTTTTTCTTCAGCAGGTTAGCCATGGAGAAAACTTTGGGGAGGGTTGGAGGCGCTGGGCATTGACGGATGCGGGCTTTCCCGCCAGAGTCGCGACTGAAATCGGGCGTCGAGCACGCGGCGGTGTTGACAACCCAGGTAGCCAGTCAGCCGTGCCGTGGCGAACGCACAATCCTGAGTACGAAGTAGGAGATCACAATGAGACCGACTGTAGCCAAGTTCTGTCTAGGCGGCGGCATTTTGACGGTCGCCCTTGCCATGCTCGCGCTGGCCCAAGGCACGCCAGACTCTCGTCCGCATGACAATTCCCCGCGTGTTGCACAAGTCGTAGCCCTGGATGAATGCGACCCGGCCACTTTTAATGCGGCGATAGGGCCGGACTTCTGCAAGAACATTGCCCTTGGAGCGTCCACCACATTCGCTAACTTGTTTGCCGAGGCGGCGGCTGGCACTCCGGACCCCAACTGGGACTTTCGAGCCCGACACGCTGAAGATCAAGGAAGGAACGATTGTCAGCGTCGTCGATCAGGGCGGCGAGCCGCATACGTTCACCGAAGTCGCGAACTTCGGCGGTGGTTTCATTCCGGGGCTCAACAATGGGCAGGCAACGATTCCGGAGTGCGCCGGCGGCTTTGCGAACATTGCGGTGGCTAGGACGCGGCTTCTGCAGGGCAGCACATCCCAGATCACGGGACTGTCGAAAGGGGTACATCACTTTGAGTGCTGTATTCATCCCTGGATGCGGATGGATGTCGTGGTGAAATGAATCCGGTGGCTTGGGACGGATCCCTTGGGGCAGTCTCGGCGGAGCGGCCTTGGTGAGCTTGGGGGCCAACCTGGCGGCGCTTCGCTCCGCCGGACAGCCGGGGGCCGCTGTCCCCACATAACCCAATCCCCACAGCGTCCAACTTCACTGCAGGGCTTGGGATGACGAACCGGATGCGCTTACGCTGATGTTGTAGCGTTTCAGTTTGCGGTAGAGGGTGGCACGGCTGATGCCAAGCATGCGTCCGGCTAGGGCCTTGTCGCCTTTCACTTGCTCGAACACGCGCTGGATGGTGGCGCGTTCGATGTCTTCCAGATCGGTGGTCGACAGAGGAGAACGCGAAACTTCGGGCGCGACCGGAACGCCGCCGAGATCGGGATCGAGGACGGTCGATCTCTCGGAGCTGCGGATGGGCGGTGCGTCGGCCATGGTGGCTCCCGAGGCGATGGACGGAGGGAGATCGCCGAGATCGATGCTGTGTCCATTGCCCAGGGCGACAGCGCGCTCGACGCAGTTTTCCAGCTCGCGGACGTTGCCCGGCCAGTCGTATTGCATCAGGGATTTCATGGCGGCGCTGGCCACGTGCATTTCCCCTCCCGGGGCGTAGCGTTCGAGGAACCAGTGCACCAGCATGGGAATGTCGCTGCGGCGCTCGCGCAGTGCGGGAACGTATAACGTGACCACGTTCAAGCGGAAGTAGAGATCTTTGCGGAACGTTCCATTCTTGTAAGCGGCTTCGAGATCGCGATTGGTGGCGGCGATCACGCGCACGTCGACCTTGACGCGCTGATTGCTGCCGACGGGGCGCACTTCTTTTTCCTGCAGCACGCGCAGCAGTTTGGCTTGCAGTTCCAGCGGCAGTTCGCCAACTTCGTCGAGAAAGATGGTGCCGCCATCGGCGGATTGGAATAATCCCTGCTTCGATTTCAGCGCTCCGGTGAAAGCTCCTTTTTCGTAGCCGAAGAGTTCGCTTTCGATCAGCGTGGGGACGAGCGATCCGCAATCGACGGCGACGAAGGGGCGTCCGCCAAAGGCTCCGCGGAAGTGCATGGCGCGGGCGACCAGTTCCTTGCCGGTGCCGCTCTCGCCGTAAATGAGAACAGGCGTGCGCGTATCTTTGAGGCGCGCGACCATGCGCAGAACTTCCTGAATGCGGGCCGAGGATCCGATGATGCCGTGGACGGCGGTTTCGGAATCGGTGCGCTGGCGGAGAAATTCATTCTCTTCGACGAGACGAATTTTCTCCGCCATCCTGCGCAGAAACAGGCGAAGTTCTTCCAAAGGCGAAAAAGGCTTGGTGATGTAATCGTAGGCGCCGAGTTTCATCGCCTGGACCGCGGTTTCGATGGAGCCGTGTCCGGTCATGAGCGCCACTTCGGTGCGGGGTAGAAGTTTTTTAACCTTCTCCAGGAATTCCAGACCCGACATGTGGGGCATGACCATGTCGGTCAAGACCATGTGAACGGACTGCTCTTCGAGCAGGGACAGCGCGGATTCGCCGCTCTCGGCCTCAAGGCAGACGAAGCCGAGCGCCTCGGCCACCGTGGCGCAGAGTTTGCGGATGCTCTGCTCGTCGTCGACGATCAGCAGACGGATGCGGAGATCGTCTTTATTGCCCGCAGTGTTCACTCGGACTTCCCAAAAGTTTTGGAGATGACGTCGATAAATTGCGCAACGCGAAAGGGCTTCTCCACGCAGGGAGCGCCGGTTTCGCGCAAGGTGGCGACGGTTTCTTCGTTGGCAATATCGCCGGTGATGAAGACGATGCGGGAAGCCAGATCGGGGCGATGCCGGGAGATCCAGGCATAGACCTGACCGCCATCGACGCCGCCGGGAGTCCGCATATCGGAAACTACGCCAAGGAATGAGCCGTTTTCGAGCAGGCGCAAAGCGTCCACGCCGGACTCGCAGCACACCACGGGATACCCGCTGCGTTCCAATGCGGCCTGCGACATAGGCCATCACTGCCGGCTCATCCTCGATGAGCAGCACGGGCGAAGTCTGAGGTCTGAAGGCTGGTTGGCTCATGATTGTTTGACTCCTGCGCCCTCGTCGGCCGAAGCGGCGTGGGATGCGACTGGCAGGCGAACAATAAAAGTGGCGCCTTGCCCGCCAATGTTGTTGTGACACAGAATCTCGCCTCCGTGTTCTTGCACGATGCCGTAGCAGATGCTGAGCCCGAGGCCGGTTCCCTTCCCGATCTCCTTGGTGGTGAAGAAGGGGTCGAAGATGCTTGTCGGGGTGGGAAATGCCGTTGCCGTTGTCCGTGAAGGAGACTTCGACGGAATCGCCCGACCGGGTCGAGGTGATCTCGATGCGAGCGGGGCGTCCGACTTCATGAACTGCGTCGTAGGCGTTATTCAGAATGTTGAGAAAGACCTGCTGTAGCTGGTGAGCGTCGCCGACCACGTCGGGCAGGCCCTCGTCGAGATGTTCGATCACTTCCACGCCGTGGCTGGTGAAATCGTAGGACCGCAGCTGGATGGTGCGGCGCAGGATCGGGTTCAAGGGCAGCGCATTGCGCTGGGGCGGCATCTGGCGGGCGAAGCTGAGCAGGTTCTGCACGATCTGCTTGGTGCGCTGCGCCTCCTGCAGAATCACGCGCAGATCTTTGCGGCGCGGTTTCAGGCAGCTCGGGATTTTCCATCAGCAAATCGGCGAAGCCCAGAATCGCGGTCAGGGGATTGTTGACTTCATGAGCCACGCCGGAAACCAACTGGCCGACGGCTGCCATCTTTTCCGCGTGGACCAACTTGTCGCGCAGCACGGCGGAATCGGTGATGTCGGTGAGCACCAGGACGATGCTGGTGACAATGCCCTGCTCGTCGCGCATGGGGCTGAGATTGGCGGAGAATTTTCCGGCGCCTCCATTGCGGCGCACGATTTCCAGTTCGAGGTTGTCGACCTGCTGGCTCTCGAGCGTCTTGTGGATGGCTTCGGATAACGCGGACGCAAAGCCGGGCGCGACCAGTTCCAGCAAGGGACGGCCGAGCAATTCCCGCTGCTCGAAACCGGCATCGTACCAGCGGCGGTTGGCGTAGCTGATCAGGCCGGCGGTATCGGCGACCAGAATCAGGCTCTGCGTGTTGCTGAGAATCTTGCCGGAAAAATCGCGCTCGCGATGTAATTCCGACTGGAAGTTGCGCAGTCCGGTGACATCCAGCATGAGCCCGCGGATTTGCAGCAGGTGGCCGGCATTGTCGTAGAGGCCGAAGGCATTGATCAAGACATGGATGGGCGAGCCATCCTTACGGCGCAGGGTCGCCTCGAAATTGCGCAGGTGGCCTTGCTCCTCCATGAGCTTGGTCTGGCGCTCGCGCTGGTCCGGGAGGAGATAGAGCTGCGAGGGAATATCGATCTGCAGCAACTCTTCGCGACTGGGGTAGCCCAGCATGCGCACCATGGCGTCGTTGACTTCAATGAAGCGTCCGGCGGGCGTGCTGAAGAACAGGCCTTCCTGAATATTGTCGAAGAGTTCGCGGTAACGGCGTTCAGCCTCGCGGCGATCGGAAATATCCTTCAGCACGTGGATGGTCTGCAATCCCTCGCCGTTGGCTCCGTGAACCCGCGAGGTGGAGACCAGATAGGTGCGATCGAAAACGGGGTGGGCGAATTCGTCGCAGTCATCGCCCAGCGAGCGGCAGAAGGGACACGAGTAGGACGCGGTATCGCTGGTCAGCGCCATCAGGGCTCGCATATTGACGCCGATCAGTTCAGCCGGAGGAACGCCGATCATCCCGGCCAGCGAGCGGTTCACGCGCAGGACTTTATCGTGCTGGTCATGCACCACGATGAAGTCGGTAATCGCGTCGAAGATTTCCATCCAATGCCGGTTAGCCTGCTCGATGCGGGTAAACAGGCGGGCGTTCTCCAGCGCCATGCCGGCGTGGCCCGCCATAGTTTCGAGGAAGACGCGATCTTCCTGCAGAAGCGGGGCGGAGCGTCCGGAAAGACAAAGGAGTCCGGCCAGCGCGGCGTTGGCCCCGGGAAGGCGAACCAGCATGCAATCGGTCCAGGCGAGAGCGGAGGCAGCCTCGGCGCCTAGCACCTGTTCCGCGGAGGCGGACACGACCTTGTCGGAATGGCGCGTTACGAACTCGGCCAAGGCGGCGCCGAGCGAGCGTTCCACTTCAGGATCGAGCGCGGCATCATGAATCGGCGCAGGATGGACGGGCGGAGCATGAACAGACGAAGGATGGACGGGCGTCGTGGGGGCGGGCAGCGTGACCACCGCGCCTTTGGCTTCCAAAGCATGTTCGACATTCGAATGTTCGACCCTAGACTGTTCGGCATCAGAAGCTGGTGCAACCAGCAGCTTGGCCGCCACGTTGGGATGCAGCGCGACCACCTGCCAGCGTCCTTCCTGCTGCACCGCTAGCAAACCAGCGCGGGAGCCGGTGAGTTCGGCGGTGCGGCAGACAAAACGGCGGGCAAATTCGGGCAAGCGCAGCGAGCCGCCGTCGATCTCGCGAGCCAGTTCGATCAAGGCCTCAGCCCGGCGGCGATGCTGCTCCGACAGATGGAGATTGCGGGCGCCTTCGAGCACAACCGCAGCCTGATTCGACAGGGCGCGGGCGCGACGAATGTCCTCCTGCGCGATGCCGGTGCCGTCGGTACGATCGAGAACGCCGAACATTCCCAGAACCTGGCCGCTGGCGCCCAGCAGCGGCACGACCAGGAACTGGCGGATCTGGTACTTGCTGATGGCGTCGAGATTGGCTCCGGGCATGCGGGTAGCGTCGTCGGTCCAGAAGACTTCTTTGGAGCGCAGGGCGGCGGTTGCCATGCCTTCGGGGAAGACGACTTCCAGCCGGCGCGGTTCGCCGCGTTCGACGCCGTAGCGCACATGGAATTGATCCTCTTCCAGCAAGGCGATGAAGCAGCGGCCGAAGCCCAGGAAGTCGGAGGCGCGGACAACGAAGGCTTGCAGAAAATGTTCCAGGTCGCTGCTGGAACTGAGCGCGGAAGAGATCTCAAGTAATTGATGAAGTTCGCGGGCCTGGGCGTGAGACGTGGCATGCAATTCCGCATGGGCCACGGCGACTCCGCCGAAGCCTGCAATCGCGGCGACCAACGTTCTTTCTTCCGCGGTGAAGGCGCTATCCGCGCGCGGGTAAATGAGGATTGCACCCTGGGTTCGTGAAGTGCGGAAGGGCGCGGCAATCAGCATGCCGGGCGAGACCAGATTTCCCAGCGAATGCACCTCGGCGCCAATGGAGAGCGTAATGGGCTCGCCGACACTGATTGCGCGTTGCGCCAGATCGGCGGCAAAGCGCACGGTGTGGCGATCATGCCGGGCGCGCACGGAAGTGGCCAACTGCGGCGTCTCGGCAGAAACCGCCTTCAATTCGAACGGCCCCTCCCGGCGAAACAGGATGCAAACCAGGCGCGTCCGCAACAACAGCCGGAGACGGTCGGCCAGGGCCTCGATCACGGCAGAAACATCGGGACTGCCGTGCAGCACGTGGGCTACGTCGGCCAGAATCTCGGCCCGGCGCTGCTCTTCTCCAGAAGCATCATTCGAAGCTTCGCCGAGGCGCGCGGTTTCGAGCAGGCTGCCCAACTGTCCAGCCAGGGTAGTTGCCTTGGAAGCAATCCCTTCATTGAAAAAGTTGTCGTCCGAATCATGCAGCAGGGTGACTGCTCCCACGACTTCGTTCAATACCACGACCGGTGCGGCTAACAAGGAACGCGCTTGATATTCCATGGCGGCGGGAAACGTCACTGACTCCACGTGATTGGCAAAAATCGTTCTGCGCTGGCGCACGGCTTCGGCGGTAACGGCGCTCTGCTCGGGGTGGATTCGTATGCCGATGAAACGGTCGGCCATCTTGCCGTCGGCTCGTTCTCCGACCAGTTCGTCAGCGGAATAGCAGCGCCAGAAGTAAACGCCCGCGACCTGAAAAAACTCGCGCGTGGCCTGACAGAACAATTGAATGAGGGCGTTAGCGTCGAACCGTTCAACCGCCGGGGCAGCAATACGGCGTAAGAGCTTCTGGAAGGCTTCATCTGCCCCGAGAGCAATTTTGTGTTCCGGGGAAAGGATGGGACTGCCACCAGAAACTCCGACTGCTGCACCGATTGCGGACGAATAGTTTTCGTGATTCACAAGTGCTTGAATCTATTGGGAAAGTACTCTGGTATCTCAATTTGAGTCAAGGGAAATGGGGGATGGGGTGCCTTTGTGTGAAATCCCGAGACTGGCGTGAGATTCTGTCTCACAGTGAGAAGCCAGTCATGATTTTAGTTCGATGAGACGGATCTTATCCAGAGACGGGCTCGGTGTCTCACTCTGCGGACGGAATAACTTCAGTCTTTTCTGATTGATACATCCCATTACTTTGGTTTTTTCAAGAAGGTTCCGGTGGCCCGGGCGTTGCACGTTGGCACTTGCCCGCTGTTTGTACGCCAAGGAGGATTTGTGTCTCAACGATTTGTGGCGGCCTTGCTGGCCGTCGTGACCCTCGGGATGACGCTGGGGCCAAGTTATGCGCGAGGGCAAGCGGCAGCACAGAACGACGAAATCGTACGCCGAGCAAAAAACAAAGTACAACCGGCATACCCGGAACTGGCGCGGAAAATGAACATTTCGGGGACGGTCAAGATCGAAATCGTGGTGGCGCCCAATGGCACCGTGAAAGACGCGAGAGTGGTAGGCGGGCATCCGGTGCTGGCCAGCGCCGCGCTGGATGCGGCCCGGAAGTGGCGCTTCGAACCGGCGTCGACGGAAAGCACGGGAGTGATCGACTTCAAGTTTGAACCGCGGTAGGTGGCCTGGCCGCGGAGGAGACAGGCATGACAATCGGCAAGAAGTTGTACATGAACTTCGGCATCATTCTCACCATGGTAGTAGTGCTGTTCCTGGTGAACTGGTCGGCAGTGACGCGCGAGCGCTCCGCGAAGGATGCCGCAGCCGCATCCCTGGGGCTGGTAGAGATCACGAATACGGTCCGTTTCCAGATGATGCAAAACCGTCTCTACCTGAGCAACTATCTGCTGAGCGGTGACACGCGCGAAGTCGATCGCATGAACGAGGGTCTGCGCGCTCTGAACGAGAAGCTGGAAGACGGGAAGAATAAAGCCAGTTCTGAGCAGGTCAAGACTTCCCTGGCCAAAGTGGAACAACTGGAGCAATCCTGGGCCAAAGAATTCGCCCAACCCCTCATTGAGAAGCGGAAAGACGTTGATTCGGGCAATGCCACGGTGGCAGAGCTGCAAATCTATTATCTGCAGAAAGACGCTTCGTCATGGGTGAAGAGCTCGACCGACGCGCTTGACGTAGCCGACAGCGAAAACCGCAAAAACGCAGAAGAGCGGCAACAGTCGGACAAGAGTGCAGCCAATTGGACCATCGTGGTTTCGCTGATCAGCACGCTGCTGGCGCTGTCGCTGGGATCGATCATCGCGTATCGCACCGCGAAATCCATCACCCAGCCGCTCACCAACCTGATGAATGTGGCCCGGGCAATCGGCAACACCGGCGACCTGGAACACAACATCGATCTGAACCGGGATGACGAGATTGGCGAGTTAGCCCGCACCTTCCACAAGATGGTCACGTATCTGAAGGAGATGGCGGGAGTCTCGGAAGCCATCGCCGGCGGCGACCTGACGCTGGAAGTGAAGCCGCGGTCGTCTCACGACACCCTGGGCAATGCCTTCGCCAAGATGGTGGAAGGCCTGGCTGGCCTGGTGCGCAGCGTGCGCGACGCCTCATCGCAGGTAGCCAGCGCTTCAAACCAGGTTGCCGGAGCCTCTGATGATTCGGCGAAGATCGGATTGCAGGCTTCGTCGGCCATCGATGAAGTCACCAGCACCATGCACGAGATGAGCGTCAACGTGCAGAACATGGTGAAGAGCACGCAGGTGCAGGCGTCGAGCGTGAGCGAGACGTCGGCATCGATTGACCAGATGGTGGCGTCGATCCAGCGCGTGGCCGATACCGCTAAAGTTCTGCTGGATATTTCCAACCGCTCGCGCGAGGAAGTGCACAGCGGCATCGGGACCATGGAAAAGGCCACCGACGGCCTGAACCGCATCAACACCACCATCAACTCTTCCGGCGAAATCATTGGAGCGCTGGGACAACGGGCGGACGACATCGGCAAGATCATCGAAGTGATCGACGATCTGGCCGAGCAGACCAACCTGCTGGCCTTGAATGCCGCCATCGAAGCGGCCCGCGCCGGAGAACATGGCCTGGGCTTTGCCGTGGTGGCCGACGAAGTGCGCAAGCTGGCCGAGAAGTCGGCGCAGTCGACCAAGGAAATTTCCGAACTCATCCAGAGCATCCAGAAGGAAGCGCGCAAGGCGGTCGAGAACATGGATCGCTCGACTTCCATCGTCAACGAAGGCCTGGAGCTGGGCGGAGAGTTGAATGCCGCCCTGCGCAAGATCTCGAACGTGGTCACCGAGGTCTACAAATTCGCGCAGGAAATCGGCGCGGCCACCAACGAGCAGTCGCACGGCTCGTCGCAGATTGCGCGCGCCACTACGCGGCTGAACGAGATCACGCACGAAATCAATTCGGCCGTGGAAGAGCAGGCTTCCGGAGCGCAGGCCGTGGTCAAGGCCATGGAACGCATGCGCGAACTGGTGCAGCAGTCGACTTCGAGTTCGACCGAGCTGGCGGCGTCGTCGGAGCAGATGTCAAAGATGTCGCGCAGCCTGCTGGACTTTATCGACCGCTTCGCCCTGGCCGAATCCGCACGGGCGCAGTCCAACTCGGACGCTTCGAACCGCAACGCACGCCGGGCCAGTGCCGGAGCGCAGTAGGGCCGCTGAGGAGCCGAGACCATGAGCCGCGAACTGCACATTGTGGGCTTTCAGGTGGGCCGCGAGACCTATGGCGTGCCCATCACTTCCCTGCACGAAATCGTGCGGGTACCGGAGATCACCGCGGTGCCGGATGCGCCCGATTATCTGGAGGGCGTGATCAACCTGCGGGGCAAGATCGTTTCGGTGATGGACCTGCGAAAACGTTTCGGAGAAAAGTCGTCCACGGTAAAGCGCCACAACCGGATCCTGGTGGTCGAGCATGCCGGACGACTCGCGGGGCTGATCGTGGATTCCGCTTCCGAAGTTCTAAAGATTCCCGCCGACGCCGTGGAAGCTCCGCCGGCCGTGTTTCAGGATGGCGGGCTGAACTGCGTGACCGGGCTGGGGAAAGTTGGGGGCAGGCTGGTGGTGCTGCTCGACATGAGCAAGCTGCTGGCGCCGGAGAGCCTGCGAGCAAAAAGCGAGTCGGCGGAGAAAAAAGTAGCGCCCAAGGCGGAAGCCCGGGGCGCCGGGAAATAAGGTTTCAAAGTTTCAGAGTTTCGAGGTTTCAAGCTCCAATATTTCACGGGTTCAGCGTTTAAAAGGTGGCCAGGCCAAGAGATCTACAACTCCGCTCTAGTCAAGAGTTCTGATCTTTCTAACTTTGAAACCTTGAACCTTATAGATTCACTCCGACATTTAACGAGAACCATACATGAGCACATCCGGAGCGGCACCAGCTCCCATATTGACCGACGCGGAACTGAAGTTGCTGCAGGCGCTCGTCTACCAGGAGTGCGGCATGCACTTCGACGAACGCCGCACCCATTTCCTGCAGGACCGGCTGTTGCGCCGCCTGAAGGAATGCCGCGTGGACTCCTTTTATGGCTACTACCGTCTGTTGATCAGCCAGCAAGGCAAAGAAGAGCTGGCCAAGCTGCTGGAGAATCTGACGGTCAACGAGACGAGCTTCTTCCGGCACAAGGCGCAGCTCGACCTGTTTCAGAAGACCGTTCTCGAAGAACTGCTGAAGCACAAGAGCGCGCGGCGCGAGTATTCGATCCGCATATGGAGCGCGGGATGCTCGACCGGGCAGGAAGCATACACGCTGGGCATGCTGATCACCGACGCGCTGGCCTATTACTACCTGCGCAATCCGCTGCCTATGGAGCTGCCGTTGCCCAAGCCGCTGGTGCCTCCGCCGTGGCGGCTGGAAATTCTGGCCAGCGACATCAGCTATTCAGTTCTGCGGGCGGGGCAGGAAGGAACGTACAGCGAGCACCAGATGTCGATGGTCGACTACGGCTACCGGCTGCGCTACTTCGACAAAGTGGCGGACCGCTATGCCATCAAGAAAGCGCTGAAAGAGATGGTGCACTTCGATTTTCACAATCTGAAAACGGAGTACCTGCCGCAGCGCAACGACGTGATCTTCTGCCGCAACGTGATGATGTATTTCGACGAGGCGGAGCAGAAACGGTTGATCGAAAAGTTTTACCGCTGCCTGAATCCCGGCGGCTACCTGTTTGTGGGCCATGCGGAAAGCCTGCTGGGGCTGACCAAGAAATTCCAGATGGTGCACAAGGACAGCGGCACGGCGTACCAGCGGCTCGAGGTGCGGGAGTAACGCATGACGAATTCCTCCGACGAACGCGGCCTGGAAATGCGAGAGCTCTTCTTTGAGACCTCGCAGGAGCTGTTGCAGGCGCTGAACGACGAAGCCTTGAAGCTGGAGAAGAAGCCCGGCGACGAGGAGATCGTGCGCTCGATCCGGCGGACGGTGCATACCTTGAAGGGCGACTCGGCGGCCTGCGGCCTGCGCGAGTTGAGCGAACTGGCGCACCAGTTCGAAGATGCGCTGTCGATGGAAGGCAGCGCGACCCAGGCGGCAGTGGCTGAAATCGCTTTCGCCGCCGCCGACTTGTTTGCCGAGATGATTGCGGCGTATCGCAAGGGGAGCAAGCCGCCTTCCACAAAAAAGCTGAGCAAGAGGATCGAAGAACTCACCTCGAGCCCGGCAGCCAAAAAATCACGCGTCCGCAAGAGGGCCAAAGCCGCGGTCAGGACCGTGGCCGAGTGGACCGAATACGAAAAGCTGGCCATGACCCAGGCGCAGGCCAGCGGCCAAGACGTGCTGCATGTGGTCGTGAAAATGGATCCGCACTGCGCCATGCCGATTGCGGGACGGCAACTGATCCAGAACGCGGTTGCGAGCATGGGCCCGGTGCTGGCACTGCGTCCGGACGCGAAATCGGCGGCCGCGGCCCGGCAAGTGGAATTCGTTCTGGCCAGCGTGCAGACGGCCGAGCAGATCATTGCCAAGTGCAAGATTCCGACCATCGCGGAAGAAGTCGTGGTCGAGCTGATTCTGCAGGGAGCGGCGCCGGGAGCGCAGGTTCCGGTGGCTGCTCCGCTGGCGGCGCTGGAGGAAATTCCGGCGCAGGAGCAAGTTACGGAGGAAGCCGCGCCATCGGCCGCTCCCGCTGCCGAAACCGCGGTGAGCGCGGTCGAAAACATCCTGCGCGTGGATGCGGGCCGGATCGACAGCGTGCTGAACCTGGTGGGCGAGCTGATCATCGGCAAATCGATGCTGCAGCAGGCGCTGAACGAATTTTCCAAGCGTTATCCGAAGGAACTGCTGCGGGGCAAGTTCGCCGACGCGATGGCATTTCAGGCGCGGGTGCTCAACGATCTGCAGCGTTCGGTGATGAAGATCCGCATGGTGCCGGTGGACCAGCTGTTCCGGCGCTTTCCGCGCATGGTGCGCGACGTTTCCCGGCACTGCGAGCGCGACGTGGAACTGGATATCAGCGGGCAGGACACCGACCTCGATAAGGGCATTCTCGATGCCATCGCCGAGCCTTTGACACACTTGGTGCGCAACGCCATCAGCCACGGAATTGAATCGCCCGAGGAGCGCAAAAAGCTGGGCAAGCCGGAGCAAGGCAGGGTGCGGCTGAACGCGTATCACCAGGGCAATCAAGTAATAGTCGAAGTCAGCGACGACGGGCGCGGCATCGACGCGCAGAAGATTCGCACCAAGGCGATCGAACTGGGGCTGACCACCGCCGCTGAAGCGGCGCAGATGACCGAGACCGAAGCGCTCAA
Source organism: uncultured Acidobacteriota bacterium (assembly GCA_963763795.1). Classification (GTDB taxonomy): domain Bacteria; phylum Acidobacteriota; class Terriglobia; order Terriglobales; family Acidobacteriaceae; genus Sulfotelmatobacter. Next base: position 113,938 of record CAVXPP010000006.1, read on the forward strand.
TCTCATTTTCCGTCCGGGCTTCTCGACGGCCGAGCAGGTCACTGAGGTTTCCGGGCGGGGCGTGGGCATGGACGTGGTGCAGAGCGTGCTGCATAGGCTGAAAGCTTCGGTGAGCCTGGAGACGCGTCTGGGACAAGGCACGACGTTCCGCCTGAAGCTGCCGCTGACCTTGGCCATTATCAAGGCGCTGCTGTTCTGGGTGGAACAGCGGCTGTATGCGATTCCGCTGAATGCCGTGCTCGAAATCGCGCGCACCTTCGAGACGGAAGTCCACCAGGTCGATAACTATGAAGTTCTGCAGCTGCGCAACCAGGTGCTGCCATTGCTGCGGTTGGGACGTCCGGCGCCGGCAGAGGATAGCAAATCGAAGTTGTTCGTGCTGGTCATTACTGCGGCAGAGAGGAAGTACGGATTGATAGTCGATGCGCTGGAAGGCGAAGAAGAACTGGTGATCAAGGCATTGGACGACCAGACATTCTCCACCGATCTGGTGTCGGGCGCCTCGATTTTGGGCGACGGACGAGTGGTTTTAATTCTCAACCTGGCGGCCGTGGTGGAGCATGTGGCGCGCTTGCGGCCGCAGGAAATGGGATCCGCGAATTCCGGCCTGCTGCTGACCCAGACCGACCGCATGCGCCTGGCGCTGATTCCGGCGACAGGAGGTCAGGCATGAGAAAAGACCTCATACGCGTGCTGGTAGTCGATGACTCGGCGCTGATGCGCAAGCTGATTCCGCAGATGCTGGCGGCCGATGAATCGATTGAGGTGGTAGGAACGGCGATGGACGGGTCGTTCTGCCTGAAGAAGATCGAGGAACTGAAGCCGAACGTGGTCACGCTCGATCTGGAGATGCCCGGGATGAACGGCATCGACACGTTGAAAGAGATCATGCGGCGGCAGCCGGTTCCGGTGATCGTGGTCAGCTCGCACTCGACCGAAGGCGCGACCGTCACCATGAAGGCGCTGGGGCTGGGCGCGTTCGATTTCGTCACTAAGCCGAAAGACGCGACGGCGCACATGGCGGAGACGGCGCAGGAGTTGATTGCCAAAGTGAAGGCCGCGGCTGATTGCAAGCTGAAGCCGCGGATGCTTTCGGGGATTCCGCCGAAGCCGCAAAAGGTTGCGGCGCCCGCGGGAGCTCCCAACAAGATCGTCGCCATCGGAGTTTCCACCGGAGGTCCGCAGGCGCTGGAGTATGTGCTTTCACAATTGCCGGGAGACTTTCCGTCGACCATCGTGGTGGTGCAGCACATGCCGGATGGATTCACCGACATGTTCGCGCGGCGGCTGGATGAAATCTGTCCGCTGCGGGTGAAGGAAGCGCAATCGGGAGACATGCTGCAGGCCGGGCGCGTGCTGATCTGCCCGGGCAGCCGGCATATGAAGGTGAAACGCTTGCCGCTGGGAGACATTGTGGTGCTCTGCGACGAGCCGCGGGTGAACGGGCATCGTCCCAGCGCCGATGTTCTATTACGTAGCGTCGCCGAAGAATTCAAAACCAATGCAGTCGGCGTGCTGATGACCGGCATGGGCGATGACGGCGCCGAAGGATTAGGAGAGATTAAGAAAGAGGGCGGCATGACCATCGCGCAGAGTGAAGAATCCTGTGTGGTGTTTGGCATGCCGAAGGCGGCAATCGAACGAGGATACGCCGTCCGCGTAGTTGGGCTCGACGTGATGGGGGCCACGCTGCAGGCGCTGTGCGGCCGAGGCAGCAGCGCCATGGGCTCTGCCGGACGGGCCGTGCGCGCCGGCAACTAGCCGGACATGAAGAAGATCGGGCACTGCCAGCCTGTGACCAGCGTGATCTGGTTCAGGCGAAGCAGGCCATGATATGCAGTAGAAAGGGGAGGTCTGTATGGAGCAGTTTGCACCAGTAAAGCGCAGCAAAGACGGGCAGCCGGTCCGCTACTTGATCGTGGACGACTCCGTATTTGCCCGTAAGAACTTAGCCCGCATGATCGAAACGTTCGGCGGGCAGGTGGCGGCGGAAGCCGGCGACGGCTTGACTGCCATCAGCGAGTTCGACCGCACCCATCCCGACATCGTGCTCATGGACATCACCATGCCGCAGATGGAAGGCATTGAAGCGGCCGAACGGATTGTGCAACAGCATCCTGAAGCGCGCATCGTGATGGTCTCCTCGGTGGGATACCAGGAGAACATTGTGGCGGCGTTGCAGCGGGGCGCACGGCATTTTGTGCAGAAGCCGGTGAAGCCGGAAGTGCTCTACGAGGTCATCAAGTACGTGCTGGGCGAAGATGGAGCCGTATCCAACGCCGCAGGAGCGGGAGCGTAAGTCCATGAAGATGGAACTGATCCAGCCTTTCATCAACGCGGCCGACGCCGTGTTGTCGCAAGGTTTGCAGTCAACGACCAAGGTGGACAATCTCACCATGGAAGAAGATGCCTATCGCCGCAAGGGCGTGGCGGGCATGATCGCGCTGACCGGAGACATTGAAGGCCGGATCATACTCGACATGGAACCGCAGACGGCCGTGAAGGTGGCCAGCCACTATGCCGGGGCTGAGCTGCCCGAGTCGGACGGGCTGATCAAGGAAACCATCTTCGAGCTGGCAAACCAGGTTGTGGGCAACGCCATCTCCGCCTTGAACGACCAGGGCTTCCATTTCCGCGTGCATCCCCCGCTCCTTTTAACCGCTCAAGAAGGCGACAAGACCAGTGAAGACACAGAAGCGCTGATGATCTGCTTCGAGACCTCCCTCGGCAGTGTCTTCATGAACGTCGCGTTGCGCTACAACAAGAAACGGATGGCCGATCACGCGGCGGTCGGAGCGTAAACCCAGCCGCCAGTGGCCAGCGGCCAGTTCTCAGTTCTCTGTTCTCAGTTGCACGGGTCGGCTTCTGGCCACGGGCTCGGTGGTCGTCCCTCTGAGCGCTTACCATTCCCTTTTCCATCCAACGTTATGTTCGAAAATTCGGCTTGGCTTCCCCACGTTACGCTGTCGTTGATCTGCGTCATTCAGGTTCCGTGGGAAGCCGAACGACCCCGTGGATCGGCTGCGGTCCGAAATGATTTGTGGCCGGCGATGGGCCGGTCGAGAGATTCGTAAAGACCAGCGTGATGTTCGAAATCTCGAGGTTCGGGCCGCCGCCCAGGCAGACCTGCAGCGGCACGGGCCCGCTAAAGGGAGATCCTCCATTTCCCGTTACATCCGCCATTCCGTTCACCTCCAGAAGCCAAGTGTAGGTAGGGTAGGGAGTGACGCCCGTCGGGCAATCGGTTTGAGGCGGGTTCCAAACCAGCGTCGCGCCCTTCATCATTATGTGGTGGGTGTGCTGGTGTCGGGAGTCGGTGCTGAACCCAGTGCCGGATCCTAAATCGGAAAACTCCATCGTCAGAGATGCCGAAAAATCTGCCCATCCGTGGGGCCGCAGGTTCAAAGACCAAGGGCCGCGAAGTTCCCACGGACCGGCTGTCGGGTTGGCTGACAGTGGATAGTCATTGATCACGCCACGGTAGTGCTTGCGCGGCCCATCTTGCGCCGCCGCACTTGCCCCTAGCGCGAGCACGAGAACCCACGTACCTACCAAGCAGAAGAAAGTTTTGCCATACATAGTCGCCTCCAGAAATTTTTGAGAATACAGAGCTTGTTCGGTGAATCGTCGCTCCGCGCCGAAAGCCTCCACCCGAGATCGAAGGCAGGGGTGGGCGGCGCATTTGCAGTGCGGCGAATTCGTAACCTACACGCCCACACACTGAGTGATCGCAAGCCATTGAGCAAGCAGCAATGAACGGAACCGCCCGTTTGCAGCCAAATGCCGCGCTTTGCCGTTCTCATCGGAGGCATTACAATCGGTGCGCTTGTCTCCTGACCCCTTACAGGAGAGCCAATGGCCGAACCGTCCCTCGACAAATCGCTGTCCGAGACCCCATCCGAGCGTCGCCTTGACTCCTGGAAGGAGATTGCTGCGTACCTGGTCCGGGACGTGACGACCGTGCAGCGCTGGGAGAGGCAGGAGGGAATGCCTGTCCACCGGCACCTGCACCAAAAGCGAGGCTCCGTCTATGCCTTGAGTTCTGAGCTCGATGCCTGGCTGCACGGGCGCAAACTCCGTTCCGAGGACGAACATGAGCCAGCCGTGGGAGTGCCGGCGAATGCGGATGGCGGTCAAACGACCGCTCCGCGCGGACGGCGCTGGCTCATTCTTGGCTCCGCAGTGCTGGTACTTGCTGCCATCGTTTCACTTGCCTACCTCGCAACAAGGATGCGGGCAAAGGATGCAAGCCGGGCCAAAATTCGCTCTCTGGCCGTGCTTCCCTTGCAGAACTTGAGTGGCGATCCGTCGCAGGATTACGTCGCCGACGGCATGACCGAGGAACTCATCGGGCGACTTTCCAGGATTCATGGATTACGGGTTATCTCCCGTACTTCGACGATGCGCTTCAAGAACACGCAGCTTTCCGTGCCAGAGATTGCCAGGATGCTCACGGTCGATGCGATTGTGGAAGGGTCGCTGGTGCGAGAAGGAGGCCAGATCCGTGTCCACGCCCAATTGATTCGCGGTGCCACGGATGAGCACATTTGGGCGGGAGAATACCAGCGAGAATACCAAAGCATTCTCGAAGTGCAGGAGGAAGTCGCCCGGAATATCGTCGAGCAGATCGAACTGAATCTCACTCCTCAGGAGCGGGCGCGACTGGCATCCAGGGTCCCAGTCGATCCTGAAGCCTACGAGAATTACCTGAAGGGCCGTTACTACTTCAGCCAGCGAACCGAGGATGCGCTCCACAAAAGCATCGCGTCGTTCCAGCAGGCAATCACGAGAGACCCAGCCTATGCTCCGGCCTACAGCGGGCTGGCGGAGTCCTACGCCATGCTCGGATTCCGCGGCGGGCTACCATCGAAAGATGCTCTGTCAGCTGCGAGAAGAGCAGCTCTGAAAGCGATCGAACTGGACAGCTCCTTGGCCGAACCTCACGCGTCTCTCGGGTTCATCGCGGAGACTTATGACTGGGACTGGCCTGCGGCCGAGCGAGAATATAAGCGGGCCTTGGAATTGAACCCCGGTTACGCGCAAGCTCACAATTGGTATGGAGGTTATCTCACATACACAGGCCGCTTCAATGAGGGGGTCGCCGAGGCCATGCGTGCCCGCGAACTCGATCCTCTGTCCCTGCCTCTGAACAACGCGCTGGCGGGACGGTTGTTGGCGGCAGGGCGTTATGACGAAGCACTCCAGCAGGTCCAGACAACCTTGGAACTGGATGAGCACTTTGCCCCGGCGCACCAGACTCTGGGTTGGGTCTACCTGCACAGCGGAAAACAGAACGAAGCCATTCGAGAGTTTCAACACGCGCTGGAACTCGCCGGATCGGCAGACACAGACATTCAGGTGGACTTGGGCTTTGCCTACGCCGTGTCGGGACGCCGGGATGAGGCAAGAAGAATCCTCGCCAACCTCCAACAGCTGCATCAGCAAGGCATCGTTCCGGCCGCTTCACTGGCGATCTTACATGGAGCGTTGGGGGAATCGAATGAAGCTTTTGTCTGGTTGGAAAGGGCCTATCGAGAGAGGGATCCTCAACTCACATATCTCAAAACCGGCCGAAGATTCGAGCCACTGCGTAAGGATCCGCGATTTGGACAATTCGCACGCCGCGTCGGGTTACCGAATTGAGCCTTTTTTGTGAGGGCTGCGCGAATTCGCTGGCCCACGATTGCATCTTCACCGGGACGTCCCCGGTTCTTAACGAATTCAGGAATGACCAAAAAATGCGGGACGCTCCTTCGATCCCGAGTTCACCACGAATTACTCCGCTTCCTGGAAAGCCGCACCCGGCGCTTCGAACCAGCGAGCCGTAACGGCTCCGAAGATGAAACCTCCAACATGCGCCAGATAGGCCACGCCGCCGGTCTGCACCTGCGCCACTTGGCCCGCGTGCACCAGTTGAGTCAGGAACCAAAATCCAATCAAAAGTGCCGCCGGTATGAGGGTGACCTTCACAAAAATGAAAATGAACAGAAGCGACTTAATCCGGTCGCGAGGATAGGTCACCAGGAAGGCGCCCATCACCGCAGCAATCGCTCCGCTTGCGCCCAGGTTAGGCACGGTGGAATGAGGACTGGCTGCGACCTGGGCCAGCATCGCGATCAGTCCTCCCAGCAAATAGAAAAGTAGATAGCGGCCTCGGCCCATGGCATCTTCGATTTCGGGACCGAAGGCCCACAGGAAAACCATGTTGCCGATGATGTGCGACCAGCTGCCGTGCAAAAACATCGCGGTCAGGATCGTGATCAGATGGTGACCGGAGGTGATTTGCGCCGGAACCGCCGACCATTGAGTGACGAATGCGTCCCCGCGCGCCAGTTCAAGCAGAAAGACGATAACATTCACGACGATAATGATCCCAGTACACACAGGCGTGCGCACCGGCCGGCGGGAAGCATCCGTCAACGGAATCAAGCCGCCCACGTTCTGCTCCCTTCCTTTATGTTGAGTTCTTTCCGCTGGGCACAATTCTCCCGCAAGAAAGCATGTGCGATGCCAGCCGTCCCTTGGAGCCGGTGTCTTAAGCGGCTAACTTAGTCGGCGGTGACAGCGACGCGGCCGCCTTGCGGACCGTCAACGACACCATCACGCGCGTAATCCCGCTGAAGATGAGGCTTACGCCCACCAGGATGCCGATCGCCCAGGCTGAACTCGACGGCCACTGCATGTAGATCATTGCTCCCAGCAGCAGCGTCACAATCCCATCGAGAAGAAACCAGATCGATCGCAAGATCGAGGGAGCCCGGAAGTAAAGGACGATGTTGAATATCCCCTCAACCAGAAACAGCGATGCCAGCAACAAGGTAAGCGACACCACGCCCAACGCGGGACGCGCGATCACATAGCCGCCAAAGCATATATAGGCGAGCCCGACCAGCAGTCTCCAGATCACACTGCCCGCTTCATGAGTGTGAAATGCGACCACGAGGTGGACGATGCCCGCCAAAACGATCAGCCAGCCGATGAGCACGTTGATGGCAACCGCCGCGACCAGCGGCATTGCCAGAGATAACATGCCTAAGCAGATCAGCAAGACTCCCCAGAGGATGGACCAGGTGGAAGCCCGCCGCACGAGGTCAGAGGAATTCTGCGCCATAACGCCTCCTCAACGGACGGGGCGAGTCTACGCCAGTACAGAGGGAAGATGCAATCTCTGGCTGACGTTGATCACGCGGCCTTTTTTGTGAGGGCCGCGCGAATTCGCTGGCCCACGACCGCATCTTCACCGGGCTGCATCATCCAGACTCCTACTACCAGCGTGTTTGCGTCCGCCGGAATGCCCTGGTTGGGCTTTTGGCCGGTGTTTGGGTTCAGCTCAATCGAAGGCGTGCCCGTGCGCAAAACGTCGACGATCTGGGCCGTAGTGATGCCGGTGACCGCGGGATCGAAGCGTATCAGCAGATGGGGAACATGGTTGGCAATCCGTGGAACCACCGTCTCCGTCCGCACTGAAGGGATGCCCTGCATCGCAGCGGCGATCAGATCGACGCGCTTCTGGTAGTCGCCCTGCATCGACTCTTCGGTGTGCGACAGAACCCAATCGAGCGCTGCCACCATGCCTACAATCTGTTCCTTCGCCACCTTCATGCCGCGGCCGATTCCGCCTCCGGGATTATTGTTCGCGTGGGCGAGGTCGGTCAGGACCTTCCGGCCAAGCAGCAGGCCCGCGTTTTGCGGCCCGCGCATTCCCTTGCCCCCGGAAAAAGCCACCAGGTCGAAACCCATGCCAGTGTACTTCCATAGATTCGAGATCGGAGGCATGTCGGCGGCCGCATCCAGGTGGCACGGAATGTCGTGCTCGTGGGCGACCTGCAGCCACTCTTCGCGACCAATCTGCGCGCTGCCTGCGATCCCGTCTTCGTCTTCGGCGGCGTTGAAAAAATTCGTCATCACCGCGTTGCCTGCGGCGCAGGCACGCTTGTAGTCGTCGAGCGTGACCACCTCGGTCACGCGCGCTCCGCAAAGATACATGGCGCGGTCATACTCGTAGCGGTGCGCACGCTGCACGATGACCTGATTCTTCAGGCCGTCAATCGCCTGCGGCATGTCCAGAATGTCGATGTTGTTGGCATGTTGCAGGCAAGCGGCAGTCGCCAGGCTGATGGCTCCCGAAGCGCCCGAAGTCACGACCGCGCCCTCGCAGCGCAGACGACGCGCGACGTACTCGCCCGCCTTCTGCTGCAGATCGTGCAAACGCACCGGATGAAGCGCCGACTTCTGCACCGCGGCCAGAACTTCCGGGGGCATGCAGGCAGCGGTTAGCGTGGTATAGGTGCCGGCAGCGTTGATAATCGTTGAGACCCCAAGCTTCGCGTAGTAATCCTCTCCGTCCGACGATGCCGCTGGCGATGAAAGAGCTTTGGCGGAGGAAACCAGAGGAGCCGCGCCCAGGGCCGCGGCCAGCGAACTGGCCCAGCGAAAGAAGCCGCGACGGGAAAGAAAGCTTCCTTGCGATTCAGTCGATCGTGATTCGGTTGATCGTGACATGGTGGTCGCTCCTTACGTCCAGAAACCTGGGGACACGATTAAATCCTACGAGGATGGCACGGGAAAGGTCAAAGCCGGAGGCATCGCCGACGCTCGTCGAGGCTGCATTGGGGCGACTTGCGAGGTCGCCAAAGCTACTAAATTCGTCATAGTTCTCCCTCTACAAGCAGGCCGCCGCTCAGTCTGAGCGTCGTAATTCTCTCAGATGGCATGGATCAACAAGAGGCCGACGACAAGCATCACCGCGCAGGTTACGCCGTGAATTGAGAACGCTTTCGACTTCGACCCGCCCGACCCCAGAATGATCGACATATCGCCAAAAGGGATGATGGCTTCAACGAGTAGAGCTATGCCTACCGTCCGCGTGTCCGTGGTCAGCATCATGGTCAGGACGACCAATCCAGATACGACGTCCCGAATTCCTTTAGGGCGTAGCCAGGCACGAGTGTCAGCATCGGATGCAGGCGGCTTAAGACCAAATGATCCTGTCATTCGTTCAGGAGATACCAGGTAGAAACAACCGATCACGATGATCGCCACAGCTATGAGAGCAGCGAGAGAAAGCGGGATAGCGTTGTGCATAACATGTCTCCTTGTTATAAAATCTAGCAATGCTACATATGATGAGAAGCAGTTCGGGAAAAGTTTCACCATCCGCCCGTTGATCCTAGCGGCGCTATAATTCCTATCGATGGCAACGACGCTGGCAGCGAACCGGATTGCGGAACGAAAACTGCGTGACAGGCAGGCTCGCCGGGCACAGATTATCAGTGCCGCACGACGAATCGCGGAGCTTGAAGGGTGGTCCAACGTAACCGTTCGGCGGCTATCCGACGAAATTTCATACAGCCAACCCGTCTTGTACGCTCATTTTGGAAGCCGCGAAGGAATTCTCGCCGCGGTTGCTATCGAGGGTTTCCAGGAATTGGGCCTGGCTTTGGAGAAGGCGCGGAAACGGGTTAAGCGTGGAGGTACGGTCGAATCGGTCGCGGCCGCATATCTGGAGTTCGCCGCGTCTTCACCTGCACTGTATGAAGTGATGTTTTCGCTCAGCCTGAGCGTACCATTCGATGATCCGGCTACTCCTCCGGAGTTGCGATTCGCGTTTGCCCAACTCCTGGGGTTGTTTCAGGGGCAGAGCTGGAAGCCAGAGGTTCTATCGGAGCTGTTTTGGGCGAGCCTCCATGGAATCGCCGAGCTAACGAGAACCAAGCGATTTCCGCGCAGCCGTCAGAAGGAGCGCGTGAGAGCGCTCGTCGAGCTCTTTAACTTTCCCAAGATGAAACGGCACAGGTCGTGAAAGCGCAAATTGGCGGGTCGGGGAAATCTCAAGTTCTCGTCTGGTTCCATGCAGCTATCGGCAGGCGGCTACGATCAGAGTCATGTCGTCGGCTTGCCTGCCGCGGCTGAGGTGCTGCACGTCGCTGAGGATGTTATCCAGAATTTCGCCGGCGGATTGCCGCTGATGCTTGCGAATCGTCGCAATCAGATTTAGTTCGCCGAACTCTTCCTCTTCGTTTGGCCCGGCTTCAGAAATGCCGTCGGTATAAATCACGAGAATGTCGCCGGACGCGAGTTCGCATTCGGCGACGGTGCAGTCCCACTGCTCGAATAATCCCAGCACGGTAGCGGTAGCCGCGAGCCGCTCAAGATCCCCCTTGGCCCTGAGCCCGTTGGCCCTGAGCAGGATCGGAGGATTATGTCCGCAATTCACATAACGCAAGCGCCGTGTCCGATCGTCGTAGATGGCGAAGAACATGGTCGCGTAATGGCTGGTTTCGGTGTTCCTGTAAAAGAGTTGATTGACGGAGCGCAACAAGCGGGGCACATCCTCGAGCGCCAGCGCGTATTGACCGCGCAGATTGGCTTGCAGATTGGCCATGAGCAGCGCGGCCGACATGCCCTTCCCCGAGATGTCGGCCAACACTAGGCCGAGACGGCCCGAACCGAAATCGAGGAAGTCGTAGTAGTCTCCTCCAACGGCGCGCGTCTGGATGCACTTACCGCTGCAGTCCAGCGTGTTCAGCGAAGGCGCCTGCTGGGGCAGGAGCCGGCTTTGCACCTGGCGTGCGAATTGCATTTCCTGTTCGATGCGGCGCTCTCCTTCGATCTGCTCCGCGATCTTTTCCCCGAGCGTGATGCTGCGCATAGCGATTCCCGCCTGGCTGGCAACCGAGGCGAGCAGACGCTTGTCGCTGGCCGAGTACGGTTCTTCGGAAAGCCTGGGACCGAGCACGGCCACGCCCTGCAGCGTCAGTCCACCGGAGCCGCGAATCGGAACCAGACACTCCGGACTCAGCAGAGCCAATTGCGTCCCAGCGATGGCGTCGGAGATCACCTCCAACGGCCCGTCGCGATCCGCCAGTTCGGCGATTCCAGCCCCAGTACTGGAGAGTGTCATGGCTTCCGGCGGCGGATTGCCCGCATACGCCAACAACTGTCCGTTGCTGGCGAGAAGATAGACGAACACGGAACTGGGATGCAGCGCATCCCAGATATTCTGCTGAAGAAGCAGCGCGAGCCCCTCGCGACTGCTGGTGTTGAGAGTCTTTGCGGCAAGCTCCTCCAGGATTTGCCGGGCATCATAGGAGCTGCGAAAAAAAGCGCGGTCGAGCCGAGTCCTGACGCGGCGGTGGGCTTGGGTTGCGCCGGAGATCACCAGCACTCCGAAGGTCGCACCGATGGGGATGGCGGCCTTCGATCCGGCGGAGAAGTAATGCGAGAACGCCTGCCCGAACCAGAACGTCAGGCCCACGCAGAGGACAAGGATCAGGACCACAAAGCCCCGTTCCACTACGAAGTAGCGGGCACTGCGCTTCAGCAGGACGGGAATGTCCATGACGCGATGCTTCACCACAGCGTAGGCGAAGGAGACAGGAAACAGGAGCAGCAGAATGACCTTGACGAAATTCAGCCAAAAAGAAACTTCCGCGTGGAAAACTTCCTGAACGAGCGCGATGCTTGCAGCGGGTGTGACACCGACGACCGTGCCCCAGAAAATCACTTTGATTTTGCGCAGGTCATCTTTGTTGGAGACGCTGAACCTGTTCCACAACAAGGAAATGAGCCCCAGAAAAATCGAGCCGTAAACCACGACTCTGCGAACGTCCTGGGCGATGCGTTCGGGCACCACCGCGAGGATAAAAGGTAATGCCCTGGAATAGCCGACCCGGTAGCCTCCAAGGCCCAAACACAGGCAAGCTACGAGCAGCGCCCACTTCAGCCAGGGAAGCTTGCGGTCAATCGGGGAACGCGTGGGGAACACCGCGAAAAAGAAGTAGAACAGCGCGGTGAGAGCGCTGCCCAGCAGAGTCCGATAGGCGAGCAGGTAAGAGCGGAGATTGGGTGGCGCAGAGGCAAATGCGAGCGGCATGTCCCCGGCCGTAATGAAGGTCGCGAACAGCAGCGCCAGCAGCCAGGCATTGCCGTCTTCCACCCGCAGAAACAAGACCGCCAGTCCCACGATCAGGAATAACAGTGGGTATAAATCAAGGATCTGAACGGCGATGGTGCGGGCGATGCCTCCGGTGTCGCCCGTGCCTTGCCGGGCGCGAAACCGAGGCGTGCAAACCAGCGATTGTGATTGTCCCGGCCGCTGCAGAGTGAGCGTGACTGTATCTCCCGGGTGCGAGTTCAGCCAGATGCGTCGTAGCAATTCGCTCCATGCCGATGCCGAATCGGCGCGGCTTCCGTTGATGGCTACAATGCGGTCGTTGGCTTTGAGCCCCGATGCTTCGGCTGGGCTGTCGGGGTGCACGTTCTGAATCTCAACTCCGTCAGCCGAATAAGACTCGTCAAAGCCGATTTCGACCTGCGGCAGCGGCAACGGGCGGCGAACGTAGTACATCCATGCGGCGCTATAGAAAATGGTCAGCGCTGCGAAGGCAGCCCCGAGCGTCAGTAAGAGTGGCCGGTAGAGACCAGGGTGCGTCGGGGCAGTTGGCATAGGGTCAGCGGGCTCCGAACGGCTTCGGCATTAGTGTAGCCCACCGCCGCGACTGCGGACGCTTCTCGCGAAGCGCAGCTTTGTCCCAAATTAAAAGAAAAAGTAGCTTTTCCGAGAATCCGGGGCGCAGCGACTCTAGTCACGGTAGTGGCTTGTCGGGTATCTTCTCGGAACTGCTTCCTCCAGGCTCAGAACTCCAGTTCGGCGGCTCTCATCAACAGGATGAAGAGGCTTGGCATTCAACGTCCGAGTCAGCGTACTAGGGCGCCCGGCACTCTTGTGGATAATGAGCGAACTGAACCATCGGAAGGACCGTGAATGTTTCGAGGCCGTTTCGCTTGTATGCGCACCAGCCTGTCTGAGATTCTCTGCGTTTGCTGGCGGCTGAACGTGGTCGACCCAAGTCCCAGCACCCAGAAGTCTTTGTCCTGCAGCTGCGGCCTCATGATACCGACTAGTGAGTGGGCATGCGAGCCGAGCAGGAGATGTCCCAACTCATGTGCGGCAACGATACTCAGGATCGTTGCCGCACTGGCCCTGCCGCGATGGTGCAGTTCCGCGATCCGATCATAGAAAACGTCACAGTAGGCCCCCGAGCCAACCTCATCTAGGAAGGCGATGCCGTAAACGTCGGTCTCCAGTGTCCGCGCGCGATGCTCAATGTGTAGGACCAAATGTCGGTTGTCTACCGCCTGAATGCATCTTTCACTTTTCAGCTCGGGCTGCGCAAGACAATTTTTCCAAATAATAGACAAACCTGCCTGTTCGTAAATCCGCGACGCCATCTTCTCGGCCGAAAGAACTATGGCGTTGTCGACGCCAGCGTCGTTCAGAACCGAAACGAATACCTGGGGATGCTCCTCAAAGGTCCGCGCATTAAGCATGAGGGGAAATCCGACGAAACTGACCAGCACCGAAACTCGCAATAGCTGAAGCACCACGATCCACCTCCGTAGGCTTCAACTTCGTTCTGCTGGCCGCGTACCTCAATGTCCCGCCGATAATGGGCAAGTCATATCCCGGTAACGGACTAAGCCCATTGTTTGCTGTTAATTAGCAAGATGAATCACGCGGATTTAAGCACCTTTAAAGTGCTACACTGGCGCAATTACACGGGTAGTTACAGGGGTAGTTAACGATGTTTCCGGTGAACGGTAATTCGGCGATTCGGTTCAGCGTCTTCGAGTTGGACCTTAAAGCAGGTGAGCTGCGCCGAAACGGATCAAAGATCCGATTGCAAGAACAGCCCTTTCAGATTTTGGTCAGCTTGCTAGAGCATCCGGGCGAAGTTGTCACTCGCGAGGAGCTGCAGACCAAGTTGTGGCCGGCGAATACCTTTGTCGATTTTGACCACAGCCTCAATGCAGCTGTTCGCCGCCTGCGGGATGCATTGGGCGACTCTGCCGATACGCCGCGTTTCGTCGAAACGGTTGCTCGTCGCGGATACCGATTCATTGCCCCTGTGAGCAATTCCGCGACAGCGGGGGTTGAATTAGCAGGGCCACTTCAAGGTTCGGTTCCAGGCACGACTCTCATTGCTGAACTTCGCAGACACAAATGGCTGTTGAGCATCGTAGTAACAACTGTCGTGGTGGTGGGCACTCTGATCATGCATTTCGTGCATCCTCCTGCGGCAAAACCAGGAATATCCCAGCGCCGACTCACAGCCAACCGGTCCGAGACCCCGGTGCTCAGTGCGGCCCTTTCGCCGAGTGGGAAATATTTGGCATTCGCCGATACCACAGGCATTTATCTTCGCCAGGTTGATGGCGGAGAAACCCATCCCGTTCCCTTACCTGCGGGGTTCGTTGGCAGTCCGGAGAGCTGGTTCCCGGACGATAATCATCTCCTTGTATCTACTCGCATCCGCCCCGGTGCGACCACAAGTTTGTGGAAGGCATCTGTGATGGGTGGCGAGCCGCAGGTGTTGACCGAGAATGGTTCGGCAGCGGTGGTTTCGCCCGATGGCTTGCAGGTCGTTCTCCGGCGCGGGCATGTAAGCTCGCAGGAAATCTGGCTGATGCAAGCCGACGGCGAGAAAGCTACAAAGCTCCTCGGCTGCGATGGTTGCTTTCTGGGCGGGCTGGCTTGGTCTCCAGACAGCAAGCAACTGGCCTACGTGAAGCAACAATACCAAATGGGGAGTTTTTGGGACTTCAGCACGCAGCTTGAAATCCTAAATCTAGCCTCGAATCAAAGCGCGGTGCTGGAGGACCAGGTCGGCCCGGCACTGGCATGGATGCCCGATGGGCGGATCATTTACGTCGCAGAAGAACCGCCCCCCAACCAGAGTGACTCGAACCTTTGGGCGGTGCGCGTGAATGCACGTACGATGCGCCCTGTGGGCACGCCCGAGCGCATCACGAGTGGGAACGGTTTGATTTCTGGCCTAAGTACTTCGGCCGATGGCAGGAAGCTGGCTATTCTACGCCGCACACTACAGCCGAATGTGTACATCACCCAAATCGAGGATCACGGAACGCGGCTCTCTACCCCTCAGTTACTCACTTCCGACGAATGGAATGACTTTCCCACGGCTTGGACAGCGGATAGCAAATCTGTGCTCTTTTTCTCTGACCGTGATGGTGTGTTTCACATATTCAAGCAGGCCATCGATCAGGCACAGCCTGAATTGCTGGTGGGAGGTAGTGAGCCGGTCGCCCTGCCGCGATTAAATCCCGACGGCTCGATGGTGCTGTATGTGAGTAGCCAACGGGGTCTCCTCCGAATCCGAGAGTCACAAGGTCCGCAAACAGCTGCGCCTGTGGGGATTCAGCAGATCATGCGCGTGCCAGTCCGCGGTGGTCCCCCGCAGTTGGTTCTCGAAGGCAGGGGCATTAATAACCTGCAATGCGCGAGATCACCGGCCAGCCTGTGTGTCTATAGCGAACTCGCCCCAGGCGAGGAGCATTTGTATACCTTCGATCCTCTAAAGGGCAAAGGAAACGAAATTCCTGGCGCTTCCATCCACGAAAGCGATTTCTACAGTTTCAACTGGAGCCTTTCACCGGATGGCAAGTTGTTGGCGTTCGCAAAGAGGCCCGGAGTGCAGGGTCAGCCGATGATCAGGCTGTTCTCTGTGGAAGACGCCAAGGAACGTCACATTTCATTGCCGGGCTGGGCGGGACTCGCGACACTTGATTGGTCAGCCGACGGCAAAAGTTTGTGGGCAGGTGCCTTTACCACGTCTGAAACGACGAGCGGTCTGTGGACGACGGGTTTCAGTGCCACCGGAGCATGGACACTCTTGAAGGTCGACTTGTCGGGCAAAGTCACTCCTATGCTGCGGGAGAGCAAAATGAATTTGGGCTGGGCCATTCCTTCTCCCGATGGCACCAAACTCGCGATTTGGAAGGCGACCGGCACCTCGAATGTGTGGCTGGCAGAGATTCCGTGAACAGCTTGCGAAAATCTCGCGCTTATCGCAACTTCCTACGGGCTTAGAACACCAGCTCGGCGACGAGCTGCACGTTGCGGGGACTGCCGTTGCCGAAATAAGGATTGAACGAATCCGGCGTACTGGTCAAACGGAAGCCCGAACCGAAAGTCGTCGACGGGTTGGCAAAGTTGGGATGGTTCCATATGTTGAAAAATTCAGCCCGCAAGCGCAACCGCCAATCGCGGAAGATCTGCTGAGATTTCACCAATGACATATCAAAGTCATTCAGCCCCGGTCCGCTGAAAGCGTTTCTTCCCAGGTTGCCGTAAGTCCCCGGCAGGGGTTGCGCGAAAGCTGCCGGATTCAGATATGGTCCCAAAGGATTGAAGGCCACGTGAGGATTACCGACCAAATTCGGGCGGTCGCGAAATTCACCCGTCCCGGAATTATCGAAAGGCAAAGTTATGTTGAGTGGCCCGCCAGTTTGCAGAGTGGTAATGCCATTCAGTTGCCAGTTAGCGGCGAGCGCGTGCAGCCAGCCGGGCAGACCGGCGGGCGCTGGTATGCGCCAAGCATAAGTCATAGTAAAGCGATGGCGGAGGTCAAAATCCGAGCGGCCATAGTCGCGGCGCAGGTTGCGGCTGTCTTCCGGCGGTCCGCGATAAAATCCGCCAGCTCCGGACGCATCATCCAGCGACTTGGAAAAGGTATAGCTAGCCTGAAATGTCAGGTTGGCGGCCGAGCGCTGGGCGGACACCTGCAGGCTGTTGTAGTTCGAATACGCGATATTGGAAAGCGTGTTGATCACGCGAAACTGAGGGAAGGCAGCCGCAAACGGCCGGCGACCCTGCTCGCTCACCGGGTCGGAACTGCCGGGGGTTGGCTGATTCATATCAATCACCACAGGCAAATCAGTGCCGCGCGTGCCGTAGTAGGCAATGCGCAAAGATTGTTGCGCGCCTAGCCGTTGTTCAAATGTGAGATCAAAGTCCTGGTAGCGGGGATCGGGAAAGTGTGTGCTCACAGCAAAAACGTCAAATGGCGGCTGCGGTGCTCCCGGTCCAAAGATCTGGATATCCGGGCCAAAGGGCACGGGCGCCGGCGGCGTAATCGTGAAGATTGCACTGGAACCGATAGGATTGAATACCGGTCCTGCAAGCACGGAGTTTGCGTTGCTGCTGCTGTCCATCAATTCGTCGAACGACTGGGCATCGAAATACAATCCCCAGCCGCCGCTCAGCGTCCGAGAACCACTTAATCCGAGCGAAAACGCGGCGCGTGGCGCAAAGTCGTTGAGGTTGGGATGATATTCGTGTTCAAGTCCAGCAGAGCCGACCAGTACCAGCCCGGCGTCCGGAAGGAAGTTACTCAGCCTGCCCTGCTTCTCGGTAGGCACAGAAAATTGATCGTGGCGTAATCCAAGAGTGACCTTAAGGGACGGCCGAAGCTGCCAGCCGTCTTCGACGAACGCGGCCCAGCGATGCTGGCGCAGGTAGCGTTGTGAGTCGCCACGCGCAATGGTGGTAACGCCGGGAGCAGGCAGGCCAGCTAGCAGATCCGCCAGGCTGGCAAGCCCGAAGTCGCCCGTGAGTTGGTCGCCGAGTTGCGAGCCATCGAACACCAGCCGCCCGCGCATGCCGGTGTCTGTGAAGGCGTTCTCCTGAAGTAATGTTATGCTGCCGCCGAACTTCCATTGGTGCGTGCCGCGATTCCACCCGATACCATCCGAGAAATCGTACACGTTACTGGCGCGGCCCCGCGGCAGCGAGAGAGGGGCGCCGAGATTTTCGTATTCGCCGGGCGCGATATCGATTTCCGGCAAACCGGAATCGCGGGCCGTGTTGGCTCCGGTGTCCAGGCCAATTGCCGTTGCATTGAAGCCCGTGTCTCCGGGAAACGTTGTCTCGTTGTAACGCGAATAACCGACGCGGGCCGAGTTGACCAATCGCGATGACAGCGCTCGTTCCCACTGGGTAGCAAACAACTGCACGATGTCGTGAGATTGCGAAGCGTAATCCGGGAGCCGCGAGCCTGCTCCCAACCCGAACTGGCCTTGAGGAAAACTCTGGCGATTCACGCCGAAAGCGTACGAAGCGGAGATACTGTTTTCACCCTTGTCGCCGTGATCCGCTTTCAGCGTCAGCGTGTTGCCGTCGCTGCGCCCGATATCAGAAAAACTGAGCGGACCCTGCCCAAGGGAGCTGGGGTAGAGCGCAAGAATGGGTGAAGCCAGCGCGTTCACCGAACGTCCAGATCCCTGGACCAGCGATGTTGCCGTGGCGATTTCCGTCTCCGTGGGAAATCGAGATGCAAAAGTAACCCCAACACGCTCATGCTGCCCTTCATACGAACTGAAGAAATAGCTGCTGTAGGGCAGCGGGCCGCCGACGGTGAATCCAAATTGGTTGTTGCGAAATTCAGGGCGTGGGCGCCCAAAGGCGTTGTTGTAGAAATTGTTAGCGGCTAACTTGTCGTTATCGAAGAATTCAAACAGCGACCCATGCAGATGCGGCCCGCCCCTTTTGATCGTGGTCAGCACCGCGGCACCGGACGGACCATACTCGGCGCCAGTATTGGTTTGGATGTCGATTTCCTGGATGGCATCGAGCGGCAGCAGGACGGCTGGAGCACCGAAGGCGCCGCCCTGCCCGATCGCTTCTGCACTGCGGAACGGGTCGAGATTATTCGTACCGCTGACGATATAAGTGTTGAACTGCGAGCGGCTGCCGTTGATGGGAAACGATCCAAACGTGCCCCCGGTTGCGCCAGCTCCGGGGGTGAGTGTCTCGAGACTGCCGGATGCCTGTCCGCGTACCGGTAGTGTGCGCACCTGCTCTCGCACACCCACGCTGTTGACCTCGGTCACCGCATTTGACAGCGCTCGCCGCGGGTCCAGCGTGACCTGCAGTTGCCGGTCCTCCCCTGCCCGCAGAGAGATGCCCGCAGCTTCGATGCTGACATACCCGCTGTGCGTAACGCGCAAGCGATAATCGCTTGCAGGCGCAAGGCGGGTGAATTCGAACTGGCCGAGTTGATCGCTTACGGCAGTGGGCGTCGCCTGGGTGCGATTTCCGGCATAAAGCAGCACCTGAGCGCCGTCGACTGTATGGCCGCGCGTGTCTGACACTTTGCCGCGCAGAGTACCGGTAGCTGCCTGGCCAACTGCCTGAACTGCAATAAACGCTGAAAAAACGGCGGTGATTGTGCGAATTTGTGTGCCCCTTCGACACCATATCAGCAAAGATGGCTGTATCAACTTACGCAGTGTATTCGTCAAGGCTTTCTTGTGGTCTTCTGGTCAGATCTCTCCATGCTTGCAAAATGGCCTCAGCTCATGCTTCTCAGCAATTCGCTCCATGCCGATGCCGGATCGGCGCGGCTTCCGTTGACCCCAGATATTTCAGCTCTGGCAACTCGCCCGTCTTTCGTGCATCATACTCGGTGGTGGTGAGGTTCCTCTCCAAGACGGTCTCAGTCATTTTGCTTGGTGCTGCCTTTGCGTCGTGCTGCCATCTATTCCTGGCAGCCCCTGTCTTTGCCGCAACAATTCCAAGCGGGTGCCACAATCACGGGAATCCGCACGCACCGATGAGCCATCAGTGTTGCTCGTCAGCAAACCACAGCCCATCTATCGTGGTGACGTACAACTTCTTCCAAGCCTTGCACCGCTTGGATGTCATAACCCAACCTGACGAACATCTCTCACACCAACGGCTGTCTCTCGTCCTATTTTCCTCAACCTCGCCGCCTAGTACGACCCCGCTTCGTATCTAAGGCCTACCCAGCCCGGACAAGTCTTTTCCGTCAGTGAGGACAGTCTTCTGCTCAGAAATGGGGTGTCGAATGCGGATACGCCGCATTGCGTTTGGTCTGCTTGTCGCTCTCAGCCGCTTGGCTGCACAGGATCATCAAGGCACGGACATGAGTCACATGAACATGAAGTCGTCACGGTCGTTTATCGACGTGCTGCAGGAGCACTCAACATCCGGGACCGATGCGGAACCAGACTCAACCCCGTCTGGAATGCTCATGGCGAGCAAAGGTAGTTGGACATTCATGCTTCACGGTGAAGGATTCCTCAACGAAATTCAACAGAGTGGGCCTCGTGGTGCCGGCAAACTTTTCTCTACGAATTGGGTCATGCCGATGGCACAGCGGAAGTTCGGCCAGAGCACGTTGACGTTGCGAACTATGCTCAGTCTCGAACCTGCGACAATATCAGACCGCCGATACCCTGAGTTGTTCCAACAGGGAGAGACGGCCTACGGTCTGCCAATCGTTGACGGGCAACATCCACACGACTTCTTCATGGAACTCGCGGCTCTGTACGATTACAGGATCAGTGAGACAACTCTGCTCTCGCTTTACATCGCTCCAGCAGGCGATCCCGCTCTCGGCCCCGTTGCGTATCCTCACCGAGCTTCGGCATCGGAAGACCCTGTTGCACCACTTGGACATCATCTTCAGGACTCGACTCACATCTCCGACGACGTGGTGACGGTCGGTGTGGCGTATCGAACTGTCCGGCTGGAAGCATCAGGCTTTCATGGCCGAGAACCTGATGAGTCTCGTTGGAGCATTCAAGCAGGGCCGATAGATTCATGGTCAACTCGCATGACGGTAAATCCCGCTCACGATTGGAGCCTTCAATACTCGATTGGGCAACTGCACAGTCCTGAAGCATTGCAGCCGACCGAAGACGTTAGACGCATGACGGCCTCAGTGATGTACAACCGCCCGATTCGCAACGGGAATTGGGCTTCGATGATTCTATGGGGGCGAAATCAAAGCCTGTCTGATGGAAACGTCGGAAACGGCTACCTGCTCGAATCTACGCTGGCATTCCGCAGCCGAAACTATGCGTGGACACGCATCGAGAATGTTGACCGCACCAACGAACTCCTGCTCGGAGAGACAGCTTTGCCAAGCGATTTCGTCGAGCGTTATTTCACACGAGTGCAGGCATACACGCTCGGCTACGACCGAGAAGTCGGAAAGATGCGGCATGTTTCAATGGCGGTTGGCGGACAGGTTACTTTGTATGGCATTCCCCAAGTCCTCGTAGGAAACTACGGTTCGCATCCGGTTGGGATTGTGGCGTTCTTGCGGGTGCGTCAGCGTTGATCAATTGGCGTCACATCCCCACAGTCCTCACTAACCAGCGGTCAAAACGTGTAATCCGGAGTGACGTCATTCGATCTGACCAACCACGACGTACGGCCTCGTTTTGTCAGGGAATAGAAACTCGTAGACTTGAGAGGAATCGTAGGCGGTCGGGTGATCGTCCCTAACAAGTTTCGCCTTGTAGTCGCCGAGCGCCAGCAGGTGACCAATGGACAGCTCAGACCGTAGTTCATACTTCTTTGCATCAATGACAACGTCCAACACTTGATGGCCGCCACGGTCTGTGCTGGACGAACTGACGTGGACATTGACGGTGTAGTCGGCGGAATGAGAGCCTCCCCCGGCCCAGGCCAACGCGGAGAAAAACAGGACAGCAAGTGGAATCATCTTCATCGGACATTCCTCGTTTCGATACGTGAGTGGACTGCAGGGATGTATTCCCTTCTGAGATTCGTAGCGCCGGTTTTGAGTTTTCACGTCATGCGATTCTACCAATTCGATCGAGTGGTGAAGCATCTCGATTTCACTCAATCCTCGAGGCCGGAGAGTTTTGATAATCCCTCGCGCGACAGGGTTCTATGTCTGCAAGACAATGGTTATTTCAAGGCGTACTTAGGCCAGCAGCGAGAGCTGTGGGCCTGAGTCTTCCGTGGGATCGTCGGTGGGATCGGCGAATTTTCTTAGTTCGGGATACTTCTGAATCAATGTCGGCGGGGCGGCTACGCGCTTGCCGGTAACCATCGCTTTCAACTCCAGCGCGTTGACTCCTGCCTTGCTTTCAAAATGATTGTTAGTGATGACGTAAGTCGTCTGCGCTTTTTCTGCGACATTCCTGATTCGTTCTTTCCAATCTTCCAGCTCGCGCTCTTTGTAGAGATAGTTATAACGGTCGTTGCGATTGTCGGAATCGAACCACTGATCGTAATTGCGGCCATGCAGGCGCACATAGGCCAGGGACGCGGTCACGTGTTGGGTCGGGCCGAGCGATCTTCCCAGCACCGGCTGGTCGATATTGCAGAAGGGTATGTTTTTCCGGCCGAAGGCGGCCAGCGTTTCGGGATTGTTCCAGCTCGAGTCACGCACTTCGACCACGCGGGGATACTCGATGAACTGGCGCAGCAGTCGATCGAGATATTCGCGATTGAGCGAGGTGTTTTTGAACGACACGGGAAACTGGATGAGCAGCGCGCCCAGCCGTCCCTCGCCGGCCACGGCGTCGAGACCTTCGCGGGTCTTGATCTCGTCCTCGTCGGTGGGACGGATGCTGGCGGCCGACGTCGGCTCGGTGACCGCGAGCGGAGAGTGCGTGAACGCGCGATAGAGCTTGGCGGTAAACAGGAATTGCGGGTTGACCGTCGACACCTTCTTGCACCAAAGCTTGGCGAGTTCCGGCTTCAACGGTCCGTAGAAAGAAGTGTTGATCTCAGTAGTATCGAAGAAGCGCGCCAGATATTCGAGGGGATGCAGCTTGCTGTGCTGCATGCCGGAAGGATAGAAAACTCCCTCCCAATCTTTGTAAGACCATCCGGCGGTGCCGAAGTGGATCTTCTTCGCAAGCGCCGGAGATGCGGGTTGGGTGGAGAAATCCATGCAGGTGCAGCGTAGACGGTGAGCAGGCCAAGGCTATCACAGCGGCGCGCCGCAGACCGAGCTAGTGCAGTGCATCGGAAATAGTGATCGTTAACCTGCGAGGACGTCAAGGGCTTTAACCACAGAAGGCACAGGGGGAGCCGGCGACCTATCAGTGTCATCTGTTTGACGCACTACACTCGCTATCGCGCTGGAGGGGTCGTGGGGGGCGCGGGCTGCACGGATTGAGCCGCGCGCGCCGATAGAGCCTGGTTCAGCTGGTTGGCTAGCTCGGTGGCTTGCTCGTTGGAGATTCGCACCTGACCTGTCAAAGTCATGCGCAGGATGCCGGCGCCTCCATCCTGAAATTTGGCGCTGTCGAGAGTAGCGGCATTCTGCAGCGACTGGGGAAGCGTAGTTTTGAAGTCGCCGCCCGTCTGCACGGCTAGCAGCAGGGATTTTGCGATCTTGTTGCGAAGATCGTCGCCCAGATCTCCGGAGCGCAGGTCGTCGGCCATCATGCCGGTGGCATTGATGCGGCTGAACGCGGCAGCCATCTGCAACGCGGAATTTTGCACGGACGGCGTCACCCTCACTTCCACCGAGCCATCACTTTCCGCCAGCTCGGTCGGTGAACTCTGGCCCGCGCACAGCCAGCGTTCGAAGTGCAATTGCAACACCAGCAGGCTGGCGGGAGGAGCGGGAAGAATGTTCGCCGAGCGGAGTCCCAGGCGCTCACCACAGGCATTCCCTTCGCTGAGTTGCGCGTTCATGATCGTCGTGACGTTCTGCTGCAGGTCGGTAAGATCGAGGGTGCTGTCGAGGCGGAAAGTGCGAAGATCACCCTGCGCTACTGTCTGGGCAAGGACACCGGAGGCGGCTACGAAAATTGTGCGCCCACCAAGGTTGACGGGGTTCTTCACCGGTGGAAGATTGAACGACACATCCTGGGCGCTGGCCAGCGTGATTCCCATTTCGCGTCCCAGGGCGAGCTGCTCGTTCGAAAAAGTGGCGAGGGCGGTATCGAGGTTGGAGGCATTCGGCGCGGTCCCCACGGCAGCGGTTTCTGATTCCACGGTCTGATCAAAGCGCTTGGCTTCCTGCGCCAGATCGGAATCAGCCTTGTCCAGCCTGCGAAGGATTTCTCGCAAGCCCGATTTCTGTTCTTCGGAAAGTCCGTCCTGAAATTTCCTGGTTGAGGTGCGCGCGGATTCCAGGGACTGATCGAGACCCGCGATTCCATCGCGCGGCGACTTGGCGGAAAATGCGGCGAGCTGGTCGTGAGCGGCACTGGCGTTCTTGACCAGTTGCTGAAAGTCGGCGATCTGCTGGCTGGTGGCCTGCACAGCCAACGCCTGATGGAAACCCTTCAGCGTGTCTTTCTCGTCGACGCCGTTGGGCGCGGTGTAGACACCGCCGCCAATCGAGATTCCATGTCCGCCGCTTTGTGCGACCGCCTGCCCAGCCGATGCCAACAAAATGAGCCCGAAAATCACTCTGCCTGAAATAGCGAAAACCGACTGCGCGCGAACCATGACCCCAGTCTCCGGACTTGCTCATTACGATTTGGAAATGCCGGCCTGGCAGATCAGAGCGATTTGCGCGCCGGCAGAAGGACGGATATAGGATATCCGATTTCGGCTCGGATTCTAAAGAGTAATTGGAGATGGGTAGAGGTCCAATTTTTGAAACATGGCGTCATCCCTTGCCTCCGCGCTTTCACGAGCGGGGCGCGGGATCTCGGGCTGCACTTTCACCGCGCAGTTCCCGGTGCTGGGGAGGTCCCTCCCTCCGCCTGCAAGGCGGCTCCGGTCGGGATGACGCCCTTCAGACTCGAACTGCGCCGCTACCTTACAGTGGGGCGCGGCCGTGACCTATTGGAGCGAGAGCACGATCCAGTACGCGCCGGTGGGATAGGTTTCGGTTCGGCGATAGCACGATCCGATTGAAAAGGTGTGCAGGTTGCGGCTGGTGATAGCGTGATTCGCCTGTCTGGGCAGCGTTTCCGGATGCAGGCTGGTGTAGGTGAGCACGGTCGCGTGCTCAGCGAGCTTACGAATGGGGAGGGTTCCGAGCTTATCGGCCTGGGCCATGGAGCAGGCGGCGCTGTCCGCATCCTGCAAATCGCGGCGCTGCAATTGTGCATGGCTGAGTTGCTGGCGCTTCTGCTGCACGGCGCTGGCGACGTGGTCTTTCACTTCTGCCGAAGAATAGTTGGGGAGGGCGTGGCCGAAGTCCTGAACGATGTAAAGTTGGTCTCCGCTGCGAACCACGCCCAGCCCGACCACGTTGTAGGCCGGATTGAGCAGGTTTGCGCGATGGGGAGCAGAAAGCATGAGATGTTCGTGACCGTGTTCTGCGTCATAGTCGAGCGCAACATTTTCTCCCTCCTGATCGAGCAGGAGGCGCGCCGAGGACCCAAGGCGCTGCGGCAACGAAGGCTCGCCTTGAAATTGATGAGAGAGCTGGTGCGCGCGGAGCATGATCTGGGCGTGCTCGAAGGCGGCGCGGGAAAGTCCGGGATCGAGGGTGAGCGGTGGAACTCCTGCCTGATGGCGCGACTGGTTGGCCAGAGTTAAAAGCTGCTGCTCGGTTTGAAACTCGTCATCGATAAAAGGAATGCCGGGTGCGGACGCGGCAACGGGATGAAGTTTGCCTTCTTGCGGCTGGCCGGAGGGGCTGGGCGCGGGGGATGCGATCAGCTGCGTTACCGGCTCAAAGCTCGCGGCGCTCATGCCGAGCAGAAACGCTAAAAGCAATCTTGACGTTCGTGGCATCAATTTTGCCTACTCAGCGATCCCTGGGAGAATCGTTTGCATTTGAGCCTTGCGGGGCTTAAAACCGCTCGGGCCGAAAGCTTGGTTGCTGGTGTTAGGCTAGGGGTTGGGAGTGGGCGAAAGAAGTTACCTGCGTCTATGGAACTAGGGATCAGTGGGGGCATTGGCCTGTTGTTTGGCTGTGTGCTTGCGTGGCTGGCGCTGCGCTCGCGCAGTGCCGCGCTGCAGGCCCGTTTGTCATTGACGGACAAGCAATTATCGGCCGCAAAGGCTGATCTGGCGCGGCTTTTGGAGGATCATCAGAGGCTGGTGGAGAGCCGCGGCAGGCTGGAATCGGCGCTCGAATCGGAACGAAAGACCAGCAACGAAAAGATTGAATTACTCACCAAAAGCAGTGCGCGGGCGGCGGAGGATCTGCAAAACGCGTTCAAGGCGCTGGCCGCGGATGCGCTGAAAAGCAACAATTCCTCGTTCCTGCAGATCGCGCAGGAAACGCTGAAGCGCTTTCAGGGCGAGGCCCAAGGAGATTTGGCGGCGCGGCAAAAAGCCGTCGCCGACCTGGTGGCTCCGGTGCGCGAGTCGCTGTGCAAAGTAGATGCGCAGATTCAGCAGATGGAAATTGCGCGCGGCGAAGCCTACGGAGATCTCAGGGCGCAGGTGCAATCGCTGATCACCACGCAAAAAGAGCTGCAGTCGGAGACTGGTAATCTGGTGCGGGCTTTGCGGACTCCGAATGTTCGCGGACGCTGGGGAGAGATCCAGTTGCGGCGCGTGGTGGAGATTGCGGGCATGCTTTCCTACTGCGATTTCGCCGAGCAGGAAACGGTGAACAGCGAAGCGGGACGGCTGCGTCCGGACCTGGTAGTCAAGCTTCCCGGCGGCAAGCAGGTGGTGGTCGATGCGAAGACGCCGTTGCAGGCCTTTCTCGATGCCTTCGAAACCACCGACGAGGAGACGCGGAGAACGTGCCTGGCCAATCACGCGCGGCAGGTGCGCGACCACATCAACACGCTGAGCGGAAAGAAATACTGGGAGCAGTTTGATTCGACGCCGGAATTTGTGGTGATGTTTCTGCCGGGCGAGACATTTTTCAGCGCGGCGCTGGAACAGGACACAGGGCTGATCGAGCATGGAGTTTTGAACCGCGTGATTCCGGCCTCGCCGACGACTTTGATTGCGCTGCTGAAGGCCATCAATTACGGCTGGAGCCAGGAAAAGCTGGCGCGGAACGCACAGCAGATCAGTGCGCTCGGCAAGGAACTGCACGAACGACTGCGCAAACTGGCCGTCCACATTACGGGAGTTGGGACGAACTT
Source organism: uncultured Acidobacteriota bacterium (assembly GCA_963763795.1). Classification (GTDB taxonomy): domain Bacteria; phylum Acidobacteriota; class Terriglobia; order Terriglobales; family Acidobacteriaceae; genus Sulfotelmatobacter. The sequence continues at coordinate 140,551 of CAVXPP010000006.1, forward strand.
GGACCGCGCTGTGGAAGCCTATAACCAGGCCATCGGATCATTAGAGAACCGGGTGCTGGTTTCGGCACGCAAGTTTGCGGAGTTGGGCGCGTCGGTGGCGGAGGATATTCCAGAACTGGAGCCGATCGAAACCAGCGCGCGGGCCCTCACGTTTGAGTGGGATGATGAACGCGCCGACGTCCCCGGGGGCGACCGCAAGGCAGGATAGGGTGGGTGGTCCGTCTTTGAAATTTAGAGAAGCCCATCGAGGGTCATCACGAGCTGGGCGCTTTTGCGATGCGGCTTCAAGTCTTAAAACGCGGAGTGCGCTGAGAAAATCCGCAGAGGACGCGGAGAGATTGGGAAAGCCGCAATTTTTCGTGGTCGGGATGACACCAAATCTGACCGGAAGGCGCGATAGGCGCCGTCCGGTAAAATCGACGAGGCAGAGGCCGGCGAAAAGCAAGAATTCCATCTTCCACATCCCGTAGGCGAAATCTCACCCCCGTTCTCCGCCTGCACGGAGGCAATCCATCAATTGAAGAAGTTAACCTAAGCCCAACAAATGCAATGGAAATAAAATACGGAATCCCACAGAAACATCCAAAAAGACATACTTGCTGTTCGAAAATGCATCTATAATTTTGGAAGTAGCTAATTCCACGCGGCTTAATCGTCCTTCCAGCGGAGTTTAGGGTGGCAGCGAAGTTGCTCATTAACAAATCGTGGGAACTCGTATCCCCATCCCCGCCCTCTAAGGGTCGGGGGCAAGTGCCGAAGCCGATGAATCGGGAAAGTCAAGCGCGCTCTGTAGCGGTGTTGCTATTTTTGCTGACCGTGGCCGCCGTGGTGTTCGCCGGCTTCAACTTCCAGGCCGAGCGAAAGGTTACCGCTCCCGACGACGGCGTGCAGTGGACGGAAAAAGGCGGCCGCCTGATCGCCGACGAAATTCTGGCGAACGGTCCGGGAGCGAAGGCTGGAATTAAGTCCGGCGACGAACTGGTCACGGTGAACGGCCAGGACGTAAAAAATACCGCCGCGCTGGAACGCCAGTTGTACCGCACCGGCATCTGGTCGAAAGCCGATTATTCCCTGATTCGTGATGGCGTGACACTGGATTCGAACGTCATTCTGGTGCCGGCCGACCGCTCGCTCAACAATTCCCTGCGGCTGATCGCGCTGATCTATCTGGGCATTGGAATCTATGTTCTGCTGCGGCGCTGGACGGCGCCGGGATCGACCCACTTTTACATCTTCTGCCTGGTTTCGTTCGTCGCGTATTCGTTCAAGTACACCGGCAAGCTGAACGATTTCGACTGGACGATTTACTGGGGCAACATCGTTGCCTGGGTGCTGCAACCAGCTCTCTTCCTGCACTTCGTTCTGACATTTCCCGAGCGCCGTGAATTTGTGCGGAAGCACCGGTGGATGCTGGCTTTCGCCTATGTGCCGGGCGCGCTCCTGCTGTGCGCGCGACTGGCTGCCATGCGGCTGCTGGAGGCGAGCGGGCGGCTGAGCCGCAGTGTGGATCGTCTCGACGTTTCCTACGGAGCGCTGTTTTTCCTGATTGCGGCCGCCGTGCTGTGGGATAGCTACCGCCGCGCCAACACGACCATCCTGCGCCAGCAGTTGAAATGGGTCACGCGCGGCACCGTGCTCGCGATCGCGCCCTACACGCTGCTTTATGTCCTGTCTTATGTGTTTCCGCACGAGATGGCTTGGGTGCCGGAAATTGCGACGAATGTTTCGGTGCTCTCGCTAGGACTGCTGCCGCTCACATTCGGGTACGCCATCTTCCGTTACCGGTTGATGGACGTGGACCTGATCTTCAAGCGCGGCGTGGTTTACACGCTGGCCGCGGCCACGGTGGTGGGCTTGTACTTTGGCCTGGTCGCCGGCGTTGCCGAACTGGTTCATATGCAGAAGCCGGCCAGCGGGCCGGTGGGGCTGATCCTGGCTGTGGTCGTGACGGCTTTGCTGTTTGATCCGGTACGCAAGTGGATTCAAGATCGAGTGGACCACTGGTTCTATCGAACGGTTTACGACTATCGCAAAACGTTGATCGAATTTGGCCGCGAGCTCAGTTCGGAAACCGATCTGAATGCTCTGCTCTCGTCGGTGCTCGACCGGCTATCGCGCACGCTGGCGGTGGATCGGATTGCGATCTTCCAGCGCGCCGACGAAGAAGAACGGTTCGTGGTGGCCAAGTCTGTGGGCATGAGCCCGGTGGGGAGACTCGATTTAACTTTCCTGAGCGCACCGCGCCCCGAACCAGCCGGTCATATGTTCTTTGAGAACACGCACCAGGTGCCGCGCGAGACTGCGGGATCACAGGAGGCCATCGCCAAGCTGGATCTGAACTACTACATTCCCTGCCGCGCCCAGCAACGAACCGTTGCGGTGCTCGGGCTGGGAAAGACGAACAAGGGCGATTACCTGTCGAGCGAAGACGTCGAACTGCTGGAGACGCTAGGCGGATATCTGGGTATCGCCATCCAGAACGGGCGCCTCTACGCGTCGCTGCAGCAGAAGGTGGCCGAGTACGAACGGCTGAAGGACTTCAACGAAAACATCGTCGAGTCGATCAACGTGGGCGTGATGGCGCTCGACATGGAAGACCGTATCGAAAGCTGGAATGCGCAGATGGAAGTGATGTACGCGCTTCCGCGCTGGCAGGCGCTGACGCAAACCGTGCAGCACATCTTTCCGCCGGAATTTGTGGAAGAGCTTCACCGCGTGCGGCAGAACGCCGGCATTAATAATCTTTACAAGTTCCGCCTGCAAACTCCGGCGAAAGAGACGCGCACTGTGAATGTGGCGATCGCTCCGCTGGTTACGCGCAAGTTCCAGGTGATCGGTCGGCTGGTCATCATGGATGACATCACCGAGCGCGTGGAACTCGAAGGGCAGTTGTCGCAGGCCGACAAGCTGTCGTCGATCGGGCTGCTGGCGGCCGGAGTGGCGCACGAGGTCAATACGCCGCTGGCGGTTATTTCCTCGTACACGCAGATGCTGGCCAAGCAACTGCAAGGGGATCCACAAAAGTCCGGATTGCTGGAGAAGATCACGCGGCAGACGTTCCGGGCGTCGGAGATCGTCAACAACCTGCTGAATTTCTCGCGCACCAGCGGAACCGAGTTCGCCGATGTGGACATCAACAAAGTCATCACCGACACGCTGGCGTTGCTGGAGCATCAATTCAAGACGGCGAAGATCCATGTGCAGTCCGAACTGACGACCGGACTTTCGGCGATCCAGGGAAATCCGGGCCGGCTGCAACAAGTCTTCCTGAATCTCTTTCTCAACGCGAAAGATGCGATGCCCGGCGGCGGGAAGCTGCAGATCGCAACCAGCAATGGAGAGATGGTCAGCGTGCGCGTCTCCGACACCGGCTCCGGCATTGCGGCCGAACACATTCAGCGCATCTACGATCCGTTTTTCACGACGAAAACGGCACCGAAGGAGGGCCAGAACCGCGGCACCGGTCTGGGACTCTCCGTCACCTACGGCATTATTCAAGAGCATGCCGGAAAAATTCGAGTGGAAAGCAATCCGGGAGCGGGCACAACATTCTCCCTGGATTTTCCACTGAGCAGGAAGGCAGTCCATGTCTGAAGCAGCAGTCATCGCGCGCGGCGTGAGCAACGGCAGCAGTCCGTCGGCGGCAGGATCGGTTCTCATCATCGACGATGAGGCGGAAATTCGCGAATCCCTTCAGACCCTTCTTGAGCTGGAAGGATTCGAAGTTGATAGCGCGGGGTCCGGCGAAGACGGGCTCGCGCAGATGGCGGATCACCCGTTCGACCTGGTGCTGCTCGATCTGACACTGCCCGGGCGCAACGGGATGGAGATTCTGGCGGAGATTCGCTCGCACGACGCGCGCCTGCCGGTCATTATGATCACCGCGTATGGCACTGTGGAGAATGCGGTGCGCGCCATGCAGTCGGGCGCGGCGAACTTCGTTCAAAAACCATGGGACAACGAGAAACTGCTGGCCGACGTGCGGGCCGCGGTGGGCTGGCGCCGCGCCGAAGAGGAAAACGTTCAGCTCAAGCGCGCGCTCAAGCAGCGCTACAACTTCGAAAACATTGTGGGCAAGAGCGAGCCCATGCTGAAGATCTTCGACTTGGTCGCGCAGGTGGCGAACAGCCGGTCGACCGTGCTTTTGCAGGGCGAGAGCGGGACGGGCAAGGAAGTGATCGCGAAAGCGATCCACCTGAACTCGCCGCGCCACGACAAGCCATTCGTTCCGGTGAATACGGGCTCGATGCCGACCGATCTGCTGGAATCCACACTCTTCGGCCATGTGAAGGGAGCGTTCACCAGCGCGATCGCTTCGAAGAAGGGGCTGTTCGAAGTCGCCGACAAGGGCACGCTCTTTTTGGACGAGATCGCCACCATGGGCCTGGAAACGCAGGCCAAGATTTTGCGCGTGCTGCAGGACCGGCGCTTCATGCATCTGGGCGGCATTCAGGAGATACAGGTCGACGTGCGCATCATTGCCGCCACGAACATCGATCTGCGACAGATGGTACGCGAGGGCAGGTTCCGCGAGGATCTGTTCTATCGCCTGAATGTCATTACCGTGGAACTGCCGCCGCTGCGCCAGCGCAAAGAAGACATTCCGCTGCTGGTCGAGTTCTTTCTGAGGAAATACGCCGAAGAAAATGGGCGTCCCGCGCCTCGCGTCACGCCGGAGGCGCTGCGTCCGCTGATGGCTTATTCATGGCCGGGAAATGTGCGCGAACTGGAGAACGTGATCGAGCGCGCCGTGGTGCTGTCGTCCGGGCCGGAGATCAGCATGGATCTCCTTCCCGAATCGCTGATGGGCCGCGGCTCGTCGCTTGTGTTGCACGATCCGCCGTCGGACGCGTCGCTGTTTGAGATTGTGGAAGATGTGGAGCGCCGCGTGATCATTGACATGCTGGAACGCTGCAACTGGAATCAGACCGAAGCTGCGGAACGATTCCATGTGCCGCTGTCGACGCTGAATCAGAAGATCCGGCGGTTGAATATTGAGATCAAGAAGAAGGGGCGCGGGTAGGGTCTCAGTTGTCAGTTGTCGGTTGTCGGTTGTCAGCCACACTCCAGGGCCTTCCGGGTTCCTGAGGGTGCTTCGTCCAAACGAGCAAGGCGCTAGTCTAGTGAACCGATCGATGGGCGTTGTGAGGATATTACGACAATCACTTGGGCCGCGACAGCAACCAGTGCTTACCCTCTGCGATTAGCTCTGGACTTACGGGAGCCAAAGCCTCAGGCACTGCTCTTTGAATCGCGCCCGCAAGGTACTGGAGAGCCTGTCGTTCTGCTTCGTCCAATCGAAAAAGGATCTCATAATTGCCTGGACTCACTTCCTTCCGTACCTCTGGATTCCGCAGCGTTCTGATCAGAAGTTCCCAGAGCACAAGGCTCGGGCCCGTGCGTAAGCGTATTGTCTCTTCATCCTCCCGTGCGGTTGTCATCGGAAAAGTAGCAGCGCGAGTATCTCCTTTGCGGAAGGAGCTAGCACAGTAGAAGTATAGGCCACGGCGTCAGTTGACGAAACCAGGCAATTTTTCGCTAATTGACAAGCAGCTTTACCTTTCCGGTTTGCCGACGATCTCGCAGGAACAGTTGTTGGCATGAGTCCTACTTCCCCGGTGGTTCAAAAGGCTCTTTCGCGTAGGAGTGTCAGGTGAATACAGGATGGATGGTATTGATTTTTCGAGTGCATTTGATCTAGCGTCGCAACCATAGAAGAAAATTAGTGTAGGCAAATGGCTGCGCTCGATCGAGCGTGGCTTCGCATAGGCTGATAACAACCGCTTCAATCCACTGATTCGGGCAAGCCAGAGCTATAGATCGTGCCACAAACCGGCGGGCGGTTTTGCCCCCGGCGAGTGCATAGGGATCGATCCTCGAGATGCCTTGGTCAGGGATGAAGGAGACAATTATGAAAATCGTAGTGATCGGCGGTACTGGACTCATCGGATCAAAGCTTGTCCCCAAGCTTCGCGAGCACGGACACGAGGCGATAGCGGCAGCACCGAATTCGGGAGTCAACACTGTTACGGGCGAGGGAGTGGCCGAAGTGCTGAAAGGTGCGTCGGTAGTTGTTGACGTATCAAACTCTCCCGACTGGGAGGACGCAGCAGTGCTGAAGTTCTTCGAAACATCAACTCGTAACCTCCTCACCTATGAAGCGGCCGCAGGAGTGCGGCATCACGTTGCGTTGTCGGTTGTGGGAACCGACCGGCTGTCCGAAAGCGGTTACTTCCGCGCCAAGATTGCTCAGGAAAAACTGATCAGAGAATCTTCAATCCCCTACTCCATCGTGCGGGCGACGCAGTTCTTCGAGTTCCTCAAGGGACTTGCCGACATTTCCATGGTCGGCGGCAAGGTGCATTTGCCGCCTGTGCTTTTCCAGCCGATGGCCGCCGACGATGTCGCGAGTGGCGTGGGCAGGGTTGCAGCAGGTCAGCCGGTAAACGGCATCGTCGAAATAGGAGGCCCGGAACAGTTTCGGGTGGATGAACTAGTCCGGCGGCGCTTGGCCTCGCTCAACGATCCCCGCGAAGTCATCGCCGATCCAAACGCGCGCTACGCTGGAGCGAAACTCAGCGAGAGAACGCTGGTTCCGGGCAATGAAGCACGACTCGGCGAGACCCGTTTCGAAACCTGGCTGACTCAGCCCGCAGCACAAATTCCGAGTGCGCATCCTCAGCCCACAGGCGTGGCAGTGGCGGCCAAGGACAAAGACATTCATAAGAAAGCTAGCTGATATCACCGCCGCCTACGCCAGTGGTGAGCGGGGTGTCGGAAAGTAGGCAGGCCCAGAATCATGGTGCTGCGCAGCCAATGATTTCGGAAACGGACCGGCCCGGTGGTGTCTGAGATACTGCAGATTTGAAATCTAGGGACGCAGAGACTAGCATCCCGCTGCAGGAGATCTCACATCACCATGAGGAACATCCCGCTTGTACTCGTCTGTGTCTCGCTCACGTTCGGCGTCACCGCGGCGCAGGAACATGCAAAACGTGAGCCGATTACGTTTTCCTTGGACTGTGCCGGGGGCGACTGCCCATTGCTCAAGGGAACTCCCCAGACCAGCGGGATGCGGGGTGGCTCGGTGAAGCTCAACCCGGGAGAGAGCGTAGGCTGGCACTCGACTTCGGGGAACGAGGAAGCTCTGGTGATCCTTCACGGGAGCGGCGTTGCCAAGATCGAGGGACATCCCGATGTGCCGCTGAGGGAGAAAATGCTTGCGTACATTCCGCCCGCGACCAGGCACAACGTCACGAACACGGGCACTCAACTTTTTGAATACGTTTGGATAGTAGCGCCCACTGGCCCGCCGCATAATTGATTTATCGCCAACTGCGGCTATGGGCGGTTCTCAGTTCTCACCCACACCACGACCTTCCTAGTTCCTGAGAGTGCTCATCCCAAACCCGCAAGGCGAGATTCTAGTGAACGCCGACGAGGGTAATGGGATATTTCACCACTCGACGACATAGTGAAATAATGCCCCTATGGCGATGCAAATCGCGCCTCAAGATACGCTACCTCTCATTCGCCGCATTCAGGGCATCACCATCGCTTGGATGAGCATCGAAGCCGCCCTGTCGCTATGGTCGGCATGGATGGCTCGTAGCCCCGCGCTGGTCGCATTCGGCGGAGACAGTGCCATCGAACTTCTGTCAGCGGTCGTTGTACTGTGGCGGTTTCGCCACCATGCATCAGAACAAGAGGAGAAGCGCGCGACGCGTATGGCTGGCGGGCTGCTTTTTGTGCTGGCGGCGTGCGTGGTTCTGGTTTCGGTGATGTCCCTGCGTGGCGATATAGCCCCCCAGCCGAGTTATTTGGGTATGGCCGTATTAGCGACGGCAGCGCTGATAATGCCGTGGCTTGCGCGAGAGAAACGCCGTCTGTCGGCCGTAACGGGCAGCGCTGCCTTGCGAGCAGATGCCGCGGAATCCGCAATCTGCTTCTATCTCTCAATCATCGCTCTGCTTGGTCTGGCCGCTCACGCACTCTTTCACATCGAATGGGCTGACCCGACCGCGGCCCTGGCGATAACTCCGCTCATTGTCTTTGAGGGCCGTGAGGCTTGGCGTGGCAGGGCATGTGGGTGTTGCTGATGCGACGGGGCTGCCCCAGACTTGCTTCCCCGACAACGCAACGAGATCGTCTCCCCACGCTTCGAACCCACGAAGCGTGGGGCAGCCATTGTTTCCGTAGCACATGGAAGAAACCAAACAGACGAGCCCGCGTGGCGGCCATCTCTGTTATATTGCGATGAAGCCCTGCGCTCTCCTGCTCTTTTGCGCGCGGGACTTCTGAACCGCATGGAACTGCTCTCGCCCACCGAATTCGCCAAAGAAAAAGTGAAGGCGGTTCAGGAGTACACGCTGCTGGCCGCGCAGTCCGTCGCCAACCTTTTCCGCAAGCCGCTTTATTTTGCGGACATGGTGCAGCAGGCGGACTTGATCGGCGTGGGCTCGCTACCTATTGTCGTGCTGACCGGCTTCTTTACCGGCGGCGTGCTCGCCCTGCAAACCGCAAACACGCTGCAGCGGTTTGGCTCCATCACCCTGATCGGCCAACTCGTCTCGACCTCCATGGTGCGCGAACTGGGTCCGGTGCTTACCGGGCTGATGGTGGCCGGACGGAACTCTTCGGGGATGGCCAGCGAACTGGGATCGATGGTCGTCACCGAGCAGATCGACGCCATGCGCGCGCTCGGCACCGATCCGATGAAAAAGCTAGTGACCCCGCGGGTGACCGCGACCGTGTTCATGCTTTTCTTCCTCAGCATTATTTCCGATCTGGTCGGGCTCGCCGGAGGCCTGATGGTTGCCAAGCTGTTCCTCGCCCTCGATGCGCGGCAGTACTGGAGCAATGCGTGGCAGGTGCTGGTGTTTCAGGATGTTTTCATGGGATTGCTGAAACCGACGTTATTCGGTTTTATCATTGCCACCATCGGCTGCTTCTACGGAATCACGGCACGCGGCGGCACGCAAGGAGTGGGCCGGGCAACAACGCAAGCGGTGGTCGCGGCGTCGGTGCTGATTCTGGTAACGGATTTTTTCGTGACCAAGCTGCTGATTTCGGTTTTGTCTTACAGGTAACTCATGTCTGCGCCGATCCTGCCGATTGACTGCCCCGCCGATGCCGTGCTGCCGGCAAACGGATCGGCCATCGTCTTCGAAGATGTGCATCTAGAGTTCGGCGACAATCAACTTCTGCGCGGCGTCTCTTTCCGCCTGCCCTTGGGCGAGACGAAAGCTATCTTTGGCGTGGCTGGGTCGGGCAAGAGCACACTCTTGAAGCTCGCACTGGGCCTGTTTCCTCCGGACTCAGGACGTATTACGGTGCTGGGCAACGAAGTAACCCAGTTGAGCGAACAGGAACTGTTTCCCCTGCGCTCGCGATTGGGGATGGTTTTTCAGGAGAGCGCTTTATTCGACTCGCTGACGGTGCGGGAAAATGTCGCGTACCGCCTGACGGAAGAGCACGGCATCTATGACGACGACATCGATCGGCGGGTGCGCGAGACGCTGCGTTTTGTGGAACTCGAACACACGCTCGATTTGTTTCCCTCGGAGCTTTCGGGAGGCATGCGGCGCCGGGTTGCGATCGCACGCGCGATTATCACGCAGCCGGAGTTGCTGCTCTATGATTCGCCGACCGGAGGGCTCGATCCGGTGACCTCGAATACCATCGTGGAATTGATCATGAAGCAGCGGGACGTGTACCGCACCAGTTCGCTACTGGTGACGCACCGCTTGCAGGACGCCTTTACGATGGCGACGCACGAGTTCGATAGAAAGACCAACCAGTTGCGCGCCCTGCCCCGCGGCCAGTATTGTGATGCGCCGATGAGCTTTCTGATTTTGCGCGACGGGAAAGTAACGTTTGATGGCGATGTTCGCGCCCTGGCGCACACCAAGGACGAATATATTCGTGAGTACATTTCGTAGGGCGTTTCTTTCGCCCTTACGGGGCTTTGCTCATTCTCCGATGCTCACCCACGGCTTCGCCGTGGGCTGCATTCTTTCGCCGCTTCGCGGCTGGCGCTGATTCGCCTTGCGCTGCTTCATTCTTTAGGCTAGTTCGCTTGCAGCTGCATTTTTTAGCCGATTCGCTTTCGTGCTGTTTGATGCCGATGCTTCGGGCTCGTCGATTTATCTCCCGGCCATTGCCTTTTCTACCTCTTCCGCTTTCGAGGGGAGCGCAGCGCTTAGCTTGATGAGTTTCCCGTCGGCACCGACCAGGAAATCGTCTTCGATGCGCACGCCGATGTTTTCTTCCGAAATATAGATTCCGGGCTCGATGGTGAAGGCCATGCCGGGGCCGAGCGGAACTTTGTAATCTCCAGGATCGTGCACGTCGAGGCCGATGTAGTGACCGAGGCCGTGAATGAAATACTGGTCGAGCGACTGGCCGTGCAGATCTTTGCCGTGAGTTTTGATGTAGTCGCGCGCAGCTTTGTTGAGAGAATTCTCTCCATCGCCCACCAGCATCGACTTGCCCGACTGGAAGGCGGCGATCGCGGCTTCCTGGGCCCCGAGCACGATGTCATAAATTTCTTTTTGGCGTGCGGTGTAATGGCCGTTGACGGGCAGGGTGCGCGTAATGTCGGCGGCATACATGGAATATTCCGCCGCCGCATCGATTACGACGACGTCGCCGGCCTTCATGGTGTTGGTGTTTTCGGAGTAATGCAAGACAGTGGAGTTGTGTCCGGATCCGACGATCGGCGCGTACGAGGGACGCTCGCAGCCGCGCTTATCCCATTCATACTGCATGAGCGCCGAGATCTCGTACTCCTTCACGCCCGGCTTTACGGCTTTCATGGCCGCGAAGTGGGCGGCGACCGAAGCGTCGACAGCCTTTTGCAGCAAAGCGATTTCGCCCGCGTCCTTCACCGTGCGCAGCGACGAAAGCATGGGCTTCACATCCTGGAAGAACACCATCGCGTTGCTGTGGTGAAGAAATCCCAGCATGTCTTCGCTGGCAGGCGTGCTGGCGGGCGTGTTGCCCGTCGACGCGAGTTCGGTATAAATCACGGGACGCTGATTGGCCAGCAACCTTGCGACTTCCTCAGGCAACTTGCCCGTCTCCTCGACCCGATCGAAGGCGGTTAGCTTGGGAGCGTTTGGATCGTCGCCACCGAGCTGCGGGCCCGTGAACTTTTCCAGCCGCAAGTTGCGCGGCGGCAGAAATAAAATTTCGGTATAGGCGCGGGCGGGAACGTCGCCCTGCGCTTCGGTCGGGGGAGCGATAAGCAATCCCGCGCCGGGAACCGTCACGCCTGAAAGATAGTAGAAATTATTTTCCTGGCGAAAGGCGTAGACCGAATCCATCGGCTCGAGCGGCGCCAATAGAACGACCACGCCGCCGGCTTTCTTCGCCAGGGCTTCACGGCGCGCGTGATAGTCGGCGCCGGGCTGGCGATCCAGAGCGTAGCCCACGGAACAGGCAAACATCAGGCTAAGAGACAAGAGCTTGCGCATCAGAATTGATTCCTTTGTGTGGAAGATTTGAGTCGAGTCCGGCGCCGCAATCATTTCGGAGCGGCCAGATTCTTTCCCGCCTGAATGAAGGCGTCGACGTTTGTTTTATCGATCAGGGTCGAGCCCGTATCGACAAATGCGGGGATCGGAGCGTAGCCGTCCTTTGACCAATCTGCTTCGAGCGATGGCGGCTTGTGATGATAGAGATTGTCGAGCATCTGCATGCCGACGAACGCCATAGTGTAGGGTTTTTGCGAGATCGTGGCCGCGATGACCCCTTTCTTGATCCAGTCGAGAGTCTCCGGATCGGTGTCCATGGCGATCACGGTCTTACCGGTCACGTGATAGCTGTCGAGCACGCCCGCGACCTCTTTGCCCGATTGAGCTTCGAGGCAAACAAAGGCATCGACCTTGTCGCGCTCCTTGCCGATGATCTGCGTGGTGGTATCGAACGCGATGCGGGGATCTCCCTGGATGTCGACGACGCGGGTGATCTTGATGTCAGGAGTGCGAGCGAGCGCTTCTTTGTATCCGCGGAGACGCTCTTGCAGGTTGGACTGATCGGGCATGGAAAAGACGACAACATTGCCGTTGCCTTTGAGTTCCTGCGCCAAACGCAGGCCGCCGGTAAAACCGGCCTGGTAATTGTTGGTGCCGATAAAAAACAGGCGCTTGCTGGTCGGCGCGTCGGAGTCCATGGTGATCACGGGAATGCCCGCGGCCACGGCCTTGTCGATGCTGTCCTTGAGCAGAGCGGGATCGGTGACGCCGAGCAAAATTCCCGTAGCTTTCTTCTGCACCGCCTGATCGACGGCGTCGCGCTCCGCCTTGGGATCGTAGTTCTGCGGGCCCGTGAAATCGGAGCGCACCTTCATCTGCGCCGCGGCGTTGGCGAATCCAGTTCCTGCCGTCTTCCAGTAAGGAATTTGTAAATTGGCCGAGACCAGCACGAAATATTCGTCGGAATCGTGGGCGCTGCCACAACTCAGCAGCAACAGGGCCGGAATCACGACGGAAGTGAAGTGGAGAACTTTATGCGAGCGGAGCATCGCAGCCTCCTTCCGAGACTCTCACGCGGCAAGTTGGGCATGAGAAGTTTCAGCGACTGGATTGTAAACCGATGGGTCAAGGGAAGGCCAGAAGATCGGGCGGAAGGGATGCGTCGTGCGAAGGGAGTTCAGTTTGCGGAAACTTATACGCCGACGGGGAACGGCTTGGTGTGTGTCGTCGTTCTCATCGAGGCGCGGCTGAATCGTCCCTGCAACAAAGACATCAGTCCGGTGCACCAGTAGCCGAGCACGAACAGCAGCAGGAATGGAACCGTGATGTAGTTTTCATTCTCGACCGCATAGTAAACGGTGAGTGCGAAATACGTGCCGATGATAAGTTCCAGCCATGGCACCCATCCGAGGCGCTTGCGGTATTTCGTGGCGCCGACTTTATCCTGCCTCGAAACCACGCTGTACTTGGGCGTGCGCGCGAAGGCACTCTGCTTGCCGATCAGGGCTTCAATCACGGCCTTGGTATTGGTAATGGTCAAGCCGATGCCAAGCGCCATCAGGAGCGGCAAATACAAAAGCGCGCGCGGCCAGCTTCGCGGAAACAATTCGCGCTGCGAGACCAGGTAAAAGCTCGAGATGGAAAACGTCGACGCCATGAACAGGGGCAGATCGATGTACAGCATCTGAAACCAGCCCTGGTAGAAGCGGATGATCATCGCCGGCAGAAGCAGGACCGACAGCATGATCATCAGCGGGTAGCTGATGTTCGCCGTGAGGTGATACCAAGCTTCAATTTTCGTGTGCAGAGAAGCGTCGCTCGACAAGACGCGGGGCAGAATCTTCTTTCCAGTCTGGATCAATCCCTTGGCCCAGCGCGCCTGTTGCGTCTTAAACGCGGTCATCTCCACGGGAAGTTCGGCAGGGCATTCGACATCCTGCAGGTAGATGAACTTCCATCCCTTGAGCTGCGCGCGATAAGAGAGGTCGGTGTCCTCGGTGAGAGTGTCGTGCTGCCAGCCACCGGCTTCGTCGATGGCCGTGCGGCGCCACATGCCCGCGGTGCCGTTAAAGTTGAAGAACAGTCCGGTGCGGGCGCGGCCCGAGTGTTCGAGGACGAAGTGGCCGTCGAGCAGCATGGCCTCGACCTCGGTCAGGAAAGAATAATGCCGGTTGAGGTGCGTCCAGCGCGTCTGCACCATGCCGATTTTGGGATCGGTGAAGTGATGAATAGTGCGCAGCAGAAAATCTTCCGGCGGGGTAAAGTCGGCGTCGAAGATGGCGACGAATTCTCCTTTGGCTGAGAGCAATCCTTCCGCCAGCGCACCCGCTTTATAGCCGTGGCGATTGGCGCGATGGAGATAGCGGATGGGACTGCCCAAGGCCGCATAGCGCTCGACCAGGCCCCGGGCCACGTCGACGGTCTCGTCGGTCGAATCGTCGAGCACCTGAATGTCGAGCTTTTCCCGCGGATAATTCAGCTTGCAGACCGCTTCCAGTAGGCGCTCGACCACGTACTGCTCATTGAATATTGGCAGTTGCACGGTGATCAGCGGCAGCTCCGCAAAATGTGCTGCCGGTTCCGTGGTGCGATTCTTTTTGTGCTTGTAATAGAGATAGACCAGGATGTAGCGATGGACGCCGTATCCCGCCAAAAGAATCAGGACGATGAAGTAGGGCACGAGCAGCGCGATATCGAAGGCGTTGGCGTGGTAGAGGCCGCGAAACGTGGTGTCGAGAAAGTGCTGGCGGATGTAGGGACCAATGCCCTTGGGGCCAATCATTGACTCAAAGAACGCGGGTATCATGAGCTTGACGGTCAAGGGGGAGGTTCCGGACAGAACGTCTTATTTTACAGGATTCGGCTTTGGGAGAACGTCGTTGTTGCGGGGAACCAAGCTCTGAAATGCGCGGTTGAACTGCCGCATTCACCGCCGATTCAGCTCCTGCCCGCTGGTTTTGTGGCGCTACAGGCAAGCGGGCAGGAGGGCCCGCCCCACACAAGTACGCGCTTCGCTCAGTTGCTCCGCCGCTTGCGCTCAGCTACAAATAGAAGCACGCATGGAATCCACGCCCGCGGCGGATCGACAATCAAATTCTGGTGCGCAGGTTCGAGGACGGATGCTTCGCGGATGGAAAAAGATCCGCAACTCGCCTCTTTGGATCGTCAGCATCGCGCTGCTGTTGCGCGTCGGCTGGATCATCATCGGCCATACCTATAAGTTCAAGACCGTCGACGACAATTTCAGTTTTGGATGGGAGATGGGGCGGATCGGGGCGGCGCTGGCCTCGGGACACGGCTTCAGCAACCAGTTTGGCCCGCCGACAGGGCCGACTGCATGGGAGCCTCCGCTGTATCCGTATCTCATTGCAGGAGTGTTCCACGTTTTCGGGATTTATTCGAAGGCGTCGGCGTTTGTAATGCTGACATTCAACAGCGTGTGCTCCGCGCTGACGTGCGTTCCAATTTTTCTGATCGCGCGCCGCATGTTTTCCGAAAAGGTCGCGGTGGGGTCGGCCTGGGCTTGGGCCTTGCTGCCTAACATTATGTTCTGGTGCACGCGGGCGGTATGGGAAACAAGCCTATCGGCGCTGCTTCTGGCGCTTCTTTTCTGGCTAACACTCACCATGGAGGAACGCGACGGCTGGCTCCCGTGGTTTGAGTTTGGACTGTTATGGGGAATCGTTGCGCTGAATGGCACTTCGCTGCTGGCGTTTCTGCCGGTAGCGGGACTGTGGGCCTGGTACCGGCGCGCCAAAGCGGGCAAGCGATCTTTTGCAGGCGTGGTATTGGCGTCAGTCGTCTTCTTGGCCTGCATCACGCCGTGGCTGATCCGCAATTACGAGACGTTCGGCCGCTTCATTTTTATTCGCGACAATTTCGGCGCCGAGTTGCGCCTGGGCAATGGTAACGGCGCGGATGGAACTCTGATGCTCTATCAGGATCCTCCGCATGATCCTGTTGCCATGCGGCAGGTTCAGGAGATGGGCGAGATCGCTTACATTGCAATGCGCAAGCAGCAGGCGCTGGCCTTCATCAAGGCAGACTATGCGCGATTCGCTAGACTTTGCGCGAAGCGATTTGTCATCTTCTGGGCATCGCCGCCGAAGGTCACCGCTCCCGCCTGGCTTGGGCCCGCCAAGGACTCGCTTTTTCTCGCTTCATCCGTACTCGCGTTCTGGGGACTGGGATGCGCACTCCGGCAGCGCAGGCCGGGCGCGTGGCTGATGCTGTGGCTGATCGTGTTTTATCCGGCGGTGTATTACTTCGTCTACGCATTGCCGCGCTACCGCCATCCGATCGAACCAGAAATGACGATCTTCTGCGTTTTCCTGCTGCTCGAAGCTGGAAAGAAATCGAGCGATCGCAGTGCCGATCCGATCGCGAAACGATAGTGTCCCGCCCGTCCTCGCCAAATCGCGGTAGTCAACTAATAAATCGTGTATCCCGGCGCAGGAGTTCGCAGATCGGGCTTGGATGCGATCAGCAGCAACGCGCCTTCGCGCTTGAACGCCCGCAGGTCCTCCAGACTGTTGAAGGATTTCGTCTGGTAGTCGTCGGGCGTGGGGGTATCGTCGGGGACGCGGCGGGCTTCGATATTTTCGAACGCGTGCTTCTTCAGCAATTCGACATACTCCGCGGCCGAACGCACGTGCACCGGAACTTTCAGCATGTCGACCCACTGCAGCGAATAAGGATTATCTCTGTAGAGATTGATCAGGATGAAGAGCCGGGCACGCGGCGCCATCACGCGAAACAGCTCCATTAGCGCCCGGTCCTGATCGGCGTAATAATAAAACGATTCCACCGATAGCACCTTGTCGAAAAAGTTTTCTTCCCACGGAATCTGTGCAGCCGATCCCCAGACATACAGAATATTTTCAAAATCTTTCGAAGCTTCGCGTGCCTGGCGCACCATTTCGTCGGAGACGTCGAGGCCGACGACTTGCCCGAATCCTTCCGGGCCGTCGCCCACGAGCCGCGCCAGCAGACGAGTGGCCCATCCGGAGCCGCAGCCCAGATCGAGCACGCGCTCGCCGGGGCGCAGATTCATGAGACGAATCGTCTTTTCGGTGATGTCGAGATGATGGCGCTCCATCTTCTCGCCTTCTCCGGCGACCGCCCAGCGGTTGAATTCCTGTTGCAGTTTCTCGTCGGGAGTTGGCGGCTTGTTTGACATGTGGGCCTTAATGACGTTCGTGGTTTATGCAACTAAATTCTATAACCACGAAGGTCACGAAGGAACACGAAGCCCGAAAGATCGAACGCCGATTGCTACATGTGTTACAGTTTTCTACCTTATGGCTGGCCGCCCTGAGAATCCTGTTCCCGATCCCACCCCCGGGCCGCTTTATTGTCCCAATTGCGCCGAGGAGGTCACCGATCCGCTGATCTGCGGAGATTGCAGCTCGGTCATTTGCCGCCGCTGCGGCACGACGCTCGAATCGCCCGACGAACTCGGAATCGGATAATGGAACCCACCCAAGTCCTGGCTGCCGTGGATACGCAACCTTCGGAAGGAAGCGGAACCGGCAACAAGCCGACTCTGGTGCGCGGACTCAGCCTGCTCGATTCGGTGCTGCTGCTGGTCAGCGGCATCATCGGCTCGTCGATTTTTCTTACCGCGAAAGATATTGCCGGGCCGCTACCGCAGCCGGTGCTTTTTCTGCTGGTCTGGGTGCTGGGAGCGCTGATTTCGCTCTGCGCCTGTTTCGCCTTCGCCGAACTTGGTTCGATGTTCCCCGATTCGGGCGGCCAATATATCTACCTGCGCGAAGCCTACGGAGATCTAGTCGCATTTCTTTATGGCTGGATGCTGTTTGCCGTGGCCAACGGCGGTTCAATTGCTGCGCTCTCTGTCGCATCGGCGGCTTACACGGGCAACGTTTTTCCCTTCGTATCGCAGGAGCACATCGTATTTTCGATCGTGGGAGTTGCGATCACGCGAGCGCACTTGTTCGCGCTGCTGCTGATCGCGATTCTGACTTACGTCAACGTAGTGGGCTTACGCTGGGGCACGCTTCTGCAAAACATTTCCACCTGGACCAAATTCATCGCCATGGCGGCGTTCGTCGTACTCGGCTTTGCGATCGGCAAGGGGAACTGGTCAAACTTCCGCGCGCACGGCGTCCCCTTGAGCACGGGCCTCGGCCCCGCGCAGTTGATCTCAGCGCTGGGCGTCGGACTGATCGCCGTGTTCTGGGCCTATGACGGATGGGTCTACATCACCTGGGTGGCGGGCGAGGTGAAGGAACCGCGGAAGAACGTGCCTCTGGCCATGGTTCTGGGAGTGCTTGCCGTGGGCGCGATTTATGTCGCGATGAACCTGACCTACATGTACGCGCTGCCGATGAAAGAGATTGCCGCGCACGAAACCATCGCGCACGCGGCGGCGGCGGTGCTGTTCTCGCCGCGAGCGGCGGGATGGCTCTCGATGATGATTGCAGTTTCGTGCTTCAGCGCGGCCGCGACTTGCACGCTGTCGGGCGCGCGCGTTTATCTCGCCATGGCCCAGGACGGCGTTTTCTTCAAGCGCATGGCGGTGATCCATCCAAAGTGGCGCACCCCGGCGTTCAGCTTGATCGGGCAAGGAGTCTGGGCGGCCGCACTCACCCTGAGCGGGCGCTACGACCAGCTTTATACGTATGTGATTTACGGGATGGTGCTGTCGTACACGCTGACGGTGATTGCGCTGTTCTGGTTGCGCTGGAAGCGGCCAGACATTCCGCGGCCGTATCGCTGCACAGGATATCCGTGGCTGCCGGCCATCTATGTAATCATCGGCGGCGCGTGGACCTTAAATACAATCATCACGCGACCCACCCAAGCATTTTGGGGAACGGCGATCGTGCTCATCGGAATTCCGGGCTACTTGTACTGGAAGCGGCGAGCGAAGGCAGTCGCCGTGGAGTAAAACGATGTTTGAGCGCTACAGCGCAAAGACGCGGGCGAGGGCGCCCGCGCCACATTTACCGGAGAAAGCGCGGCGCGTGATTTTCTTCGCGCGCTAGCCCCTACAACTTTCACCTTGCCGCGCATCCGCGCAAGTGTTATTCCTCTTCATTCTCGATTCTTGATTCTTGCTCGCGTCAGCCTGACTACGGGACACAACTCTTGTCGGAACCAAATCTGAAGGTGCAAACGGACAGAATCGGATTTCTCTCTCCCGGCCTTTCCATCGCCGAGGCGGAGAATCCCAATCGCCCGCGGCAGGTGATGGGATTTCGCGACCTGGTCCTGTTTTACGTCATCACGGGCATCAGCCTGCGCTGGATCGCCACGGCGGCGGCGGCCGGACCGAGTTCCATCGTCATCTGGATCGGGGCATGGTTCTGTTTCTACACGCCGCTGGCGCTTTCGGTGCTGGAGCTTTCGTCGCGCTATCCCAGCGAAGGCGGGTTGTATGTGTGGAGCAAGCGCGCTTTCGGAGACTTCTCGGGCTTCATGTCGGCGTGGACGTATTGGACCAGCAATCTTCCTTACTTCCCTGCTGTGCTCTATTTCGCCGCCAGCAACGTGCTGTTCATGCGGCAGGCGGCCTGGCAGCATCTTTCCGGCAACGCCACTTTTTATATTGTCTTTTCGCTGCTCACGCTGACCGCGGCCACGCTGCTCAACATTGTCGGGCTCGATGTCGGCAAGTGGCTGCACAACGTGGGCGCGCTGGCCATGTGGATTCCGGTGGGCATCGTGATCGTGCTGGGATTTGTCGCCTGGCATCGTTTCGGATCGGCAACGTCGTTCACCGTGCATTCCATGACTCCGAGCACGCATTTGAACGATGTAATTTTCTGGTCGGTGCTGACGTTCGCTTTCGGGGGATGCGAGACCGCCTCGTTCATGGGCGAGGAAATCAAGAACGCTCGGCGCACGATTCCGCTGGCGCTGTTGGCGGGAGGCGTGACGGTCACGATCTGCTACATCCTGGGAACGGTGTGCGTTCTGCTCGCGTTGCCTTCGACGGAAGTCAACGGCTTGCAAGGCCTGGTGCAGGCGGTGTCGGCAACGGCCTCGCGCGTCGGATTTCCTGGCGTATTGCCGCTGGCGGCGTTTCTGATCGCGCTCAGCAATATTGGCGCCGCCGGAGCTTATCTGGCAGCGGTAGCGCGGCTGCCATTCGTTGCGGGATTAGATCGATTTCTGCCGCCGGCCTTTGGATCGCTGCACCCACGTTGGAAGACGCCGTGGGTCGCGTTGCTCACGCAGTTCGTGCTGGGCGTGGTCTTCATTTTTCTGGGGCAGGCCTGGACCAGCGTCAAAGGCGCCTACGACGTGCTGGTCAGCATGGGCGTAATCACATACTTCATTCCATATCTGTTCTTGTTTGCCGCCATGATCAAGCTGCAGCGCGAAACAGCTGGACCGGACGTGATTCGTGTGCCCGGAGGAAGCGGGATGGCTAAGCTCGTGGCGAGCGTCGGATTCTGCACCACCGCGTTGACGATTGCGCTATCGCTGATTCCGCAGCCGGATGAGCCCAACAAGCCGCTGGCCCTGCTCAAAATTGTGGGTGGATGCGGGGCTTTGTTGTTGATTGGAGTTTGGATTTACGTTGCGGGCAAGCGCCGGGCAGGGCGACTGTTGTCATCAAATTGAAACATGTAGCCCCGGACGCCTTCGTCCGGGGTGCTCGCTGCGCATCGCTGGGCGGACGAATGCGTCCGCCCTACCTGTGCTGCGCCGGCTTACGCTGCGTTTTGCTTTCCAGAATCGCCATACAACTCAGCTTCGGAGACCACAGCGTCCGTTGAATGTCCCGCTTCCGCCCGGGCGGCCGCGCCGAACATCGGGCCTCGCGCTCGCACCACCGGCGCGAAGCTCATGAATCCGATTCGCGGAGCAATGTCGTCGTAGATGGCCTCCATGCCTCCGCGCCGGAGGTACGTTTCGTGCCAGAATCCCGTGCCTCCCGAATCCTTCAGGAAGTTCTGCCACCATTGCCGATGAGGATCGGAACGCGTCCACTTCATCAGCGAATCCATGTCGCGCCAGTACTGGCGGAAGCCGGCATGCATCGGGAACAGCGAAAAAAGGAAATTCTCGTGACCCAGGAGTCCATCGGGTTGCGCCTGTACGGAGGACGAAATCTTCGGTCCGAACCCAAGAAGGGTCTTGATTCCGTAGGTGCGATTCACCCGCATTCCCAGGTAAATCACGACCAGGTCGGGATACTTCGAGAGATCGACGGTTTGACGTTCGACTCGCGTCGCCATTTCTACACCTCGCTAGTCAAGATTACACCGGCGTCGCCGTCTTCCGCGCCGGGTTGAAGAACGGCAGGGTGGTCACTTTCACGTTTGTCTTCAGGCGGATGGCTTCGATCGTGATCTCCATCTGCAGCGATGTTCCCGGCTTCGAATGTTCGGTTTCGATGCTGGCCAGCGCGATCATCTTCTTCAGCGTCGGAGACCAGCTCGTGGTCGTAGCTTTGCCGACTTGCTTCTCGCCCGAGTACACAGGGACGGCGACGCGCGAGGCCTGCGCGGGAGCGGCTGGCGTCAAGCCGTAGCGCTCATAGAGCTGCTCGACATCCGTCCAATCGACTTCCAGGCCGACCAACTGTCGCGGGACACCCTTCTTCGCGTCCTGCTCCAGAGCGCGCTTGCCAATGAAATTCTCTTTTTCGAAATGAACCATCTTCGCGAAGCCGAGTTCATACGGTGAATATTTTTGTGACTCGATGAGCGCCTTCTTCGAACTGGTGTAGTCGACTTCGATGAGCAGCAAGCCGGCTTCGACGCGGGCAACATCGAGCGCCAGCATGCCCGCCGCGTGCAGATCGAACTGCTTGCCTTTGTCGGCCAGCGCGTCCCAGACTTTGACGGCGTCACCACGATCGTTATGCGGCATCCAGATCTCGTATCCCAGATCGCCCGTGTAGCCCGTGCGCGAGATGTCGACGGGAACTCCGGCAATGTTGCCGCGGGTGACGCGGAAATATTTCAGATTGGCGATGTCGGCTTCGGCTACGGCCTTCAGCAGTTTGGCCGAAGTCGGACCTTGCAGCGCGAGGGCCGCGACTTTTTCCGAAATGTCTTCGATCTGGACGTCCATGTTCAGGCCGTTTTGCCGGAACCAGCGCAGGCTGGGATCGGCCGCAGTCCACCGATAAACGTTTTCTTCCAGACGCGAAATCGTGCCATCGTCAATGACCTTGCCTTCTTCATCGCACCAGCAGCAATAAATCACCTGGCCGACTTTCACCTTGTTGATGTCGCGGGTGATCACGCGGTTCACCAGGCGGGTCGCGTCTTTGCCGGTGATCAGATATTTGTACAGCGGAGAAATATCGATCAGCGCGCAGGCGTTGCGGATGGCGTTGTACTCGTGCTCGTGATGCACTTCGTAGACGCTGACCGTGTAATAGCCCGACCATTCGCGATAGCTCAGGCTCTGGCAAAGGGGAAAGGTTCTCTCGTGAAACGCGGTTCCGATGGGCAAGATATTTCCTCGCTGATGAAGTGCTCGAAGCCGGATTATATATGCAGGGGGCGAGTCGGGGGCAACTTGACCCAGGGTCTTAGCATTTCGCGACGTTGGCCATCGCGATTCATTAGCGCCAGAACAGTTCCCTGCGCTACAATGAGGCTCCTTATGAGCCGCCTCATCCAATGGAGCGTCCGTCCCAGCGGGCTCTGATCTTCCCTACCGCCTTCCCTGCAGCGCGAGTATCATTGCGTTTCTTCACATCTGAACGTGAAAGCAAAAAGCTAGGAGCGGAAAGCGAATGGCTGGTTCGAATTCATACGATGTCATCGTAATCGGCGGCGGCCACAACGGCCTGGTCAACTCTGCGTATCTGGCGCGCGCAGGCAAGAAGGTGCTGGTCCTCGAGCGGCGTCACGTGCTAGGCGGCGCGGCCTGCACGGAAGAAATTGTGCCGGGATTCAAGTTCTCGGTCTGCTCTTACGTCGTGTCGCTGCTGCGTCCGGAAATTATTCGCGATCTCGACCTGCCGCGTCATGGCCTGGAAATTCTCCCGCTCGACGGCACGTTTACGCCGATGCCCAGCGGCGACTATCTCTGGCGCGTAAACGATCACGGCAAGACGCACCGCGAGATCGCGCGCCACTCGCGGGTCGACGCCGAAGCCTACGACGAATTCGGCAAAGCGATGCAGGCCATGTGCCGCTTCGTGAAGCCGATTCTGAGCATGGTGCCTCCCGATCCGACCACGCTGAATCCGCGCGAACTGATGAAACTGCTTTTCATCGGGCGGCGATTTCAGGGGATGTCGAGTTACGACAAATACAACCAAGTCCAGCTCATGACGATGTCCGCCATTGATTTTCTCGATCAATGGTTCGAGACCGATGTGCTCAAGGCAACCATGTCGGCCTCGGGAATTATCGGGACGTTCCTTGGCGTGCGCTCTCCGGGGACGGCGTACGTGCTGCTGCATCACTACATGGGTGAGATCGACGGAGCATTTCGCGCCTGGGGATTTGCGCGCGGCGGCACCGGCGCGATCTCCAATGCGATTGCCGATGCGGCTCGCGAGGCGGGAGTCGAAATTCGCACCCAGGCGGGCATTTCGCAGATCATCGTCAAAAACGGCAAGGCCAAAGGCGTGGTTCTCTCCAATGGCGATGAAATTTATGCCGATGTGATTTCTTCCAGCGTAGACCCGCGGCTCACCTTCACCAAGTTCATGGGGCCCGAGCATCTGCCGAGCGATTTTCTGGAAGAAATCAATCGCTACAAGTTCCGCGGATCTTCCGGCAAAGTGAACATGGCGCTCGACGCGCTTCCGAATTTCACGTGCATGCCGGGGCCGGGCGCGCATCTGCGCGGCGCAATTTCCATTTCGCCATCGGTCGAGTACATGGAACGCGCCTACGACGACGCGAAGTACGGACATTTTTCCAAGCGGCCGTACATCGATATGGTGCTTCCTTCTCTGACGGATCCATCGGTGGCACCACCGGGCAAGCACGTGATGTCGTGCTTCGTGCAGTATGCCCCATACAAACTGGCGCCCGGGCTGAGTTGGGACACGGAGAAGGAAGCGTTCGGCAACACCGTGGTCGACACGATTTCCCAGTACGCGCCGAATCTGAAAGACATCATCATTCACAAACAAGTGGTCACGCCGCTCGATCTGGAGCGCGAGTGGGGCCTGACCGAGGGCAACATCTTCCAGGGCGAGCTTTCGCTGGAGCAACTTTTCTTCCTGCGTCCGGTGCCCGGCTGGGCGCAGTACCGCACGCCCATCAAGAATCTGTACATGTGCGGATCGGCGACGCATCCCGGCGGCGGCATCATGGGCGCCAACGGGCGGCTGGCCGCGCTGGAAATTCTGAAAGATATCAAGGGAGCGGCTTAAATGGCGGGGCAAAACGGAAATCATCAGCAGGATGTCGTCATCATCGGCGGCGGCCATAACGGGCTGATCACGGCGTTTTATCTGGCCAAGGCAGGCTTCAAGCCGCTGGTGCTCGAACGCAGCGCGCAAGTCGGGGGAGCCGCCGTGACGGACGAATTCCATCCGGGATTTCGCTGCTCGACGTTAGCGCACACCGCAGGTCCGATCCGGCCAGAGATTGTCCGCGACATGCAACTAGAAAAGCATGGGCTGAGGTTGATCACCCCCGAAGTTTGCGTTACCGCCCTTTCGCCCGATGGGCGCGCTCTCACGCTTTATCAGGATGCGGGCAAATCGGCGCAGGAGATCGCCGCGTTTTCGCAGAAGGATGCCGCGAAGTATCCGGAGTTCGAGCAGTCGCTGGGAAAAATCAGCAAGGTGATCGCGGACGCGCTCGCCACCACGCCTCCGGATATTGACCACCCCGACCGCGGCGATCTGTGGAGCATGCTGAAGACCGGCCGCGCCATTCGGAAGCTGGGCAAAAAAGATATGTTCCGGCTGCTGCGCTGGGGACCGATGGCGGTGGCGGATCTGGCGTCGGAATATTTCGAGACTGAGTTGCTGCGCGCCGTGATTGCCGCGCGCGGCGTGTTCGGAACATTTCTCGGACCGTGGTCGGCGGGCAGCGCGCTGGTCCTGCTGATTCGTGCAGCAGGAGATTCGCATCCGGCTGGTTCGGCTTCGTTTGCCGCGGGCGGCATGGGCGCGGTCACGCAGGCAATGGCGTCTGCCGCGAAGGCCGCCGGCGCGGAGATTCGCACGGCCGCGGAAGTGATCGAAATTCGCGTGCAGAATGGCGCGGCGACTGGCGTGTTGCTCTCGACCGGAGAAGAGATTCACGCCAAGGCGGTCATCTCGAACGCCGACCCGAAACGCACGCTGCTCAAGCTGACTGACCCGGTTCATCTTTCGCCCGACTTCGTGCAGAAGCTGCAGCACTATCGTGGCAATGGAACGGTCGCGAAGGTGAATCTCGCGCTTTCAGGCTTGCCAACGTTCACCGCCCTGAAGAACGGCGACTCCGCCGCGCTGCGGGGACGCATTCATATCGGCAACGAAATTGATTATCTGGAGCGCGCCTTCGACGAATCCAAGTACGGGAACTTCTCGCGGCAGCCGTATCTGGAAGCTGCCATTCCTTCTCTGACCGATCCCACGCTCGCGCCTGAAGGCAAGCACGTGATGTCGATTTATATGCAGTATGCGCCCTACAAGTTGAAGGGCGATTGGGAAGAGCAGCGTAGAGAACTGGGGCAGACGGTGGTGAAGACTCTGGCGCAGTATGCGCCGAATCTGCCGGAATTGATTCTCACGCACCAGATCATCACGCCGCTGGACTTGGAAGAAAAGTATGGCCTCACCGGCGGGCAGATTTTCCATGGGGAGTTGGCGCTCGACCAATTCTTCACCATGCGTCCGCTGCTGGATTGGGCACGGTACCGCACCCCGATCGAGAATCTGTATTTATGCGGGAGCGGAACGCATCCCGGCGCGGGATTGACCGGAGGCTCGGGGGCGAACGCCGCGCGGGAGATTGTGAAAGCGCTGGAGAAGTAGCCGCGACAGCCGCCGGGACGGCGGCGCTACCATGAAAAACTCCGCCATCCTGCTGGTCAGTTGCCCTGACGCCAAGGGAGAAGTCGCGACTATCGCTGACTTCGTCTTCCGTCACGGGGGCAACATCCTCCATGCCGACGAGCACGCCGACGAAGAGTCCGGATTGTTTCTGATGCGGGTAGAGTTCGATCCCAAGGATTTCGACATCGATCTCGCGGACGAGGCGCGCGCCGATTTCGGCCGGCACTTCGAACCGATCGCCACGCGTTTCCAGATGAAGTGGCGGCTGGCGCAGTCGTCGCAGCGGCAGCGCATGATCATCTTCGTTTCGAAGTACGATCACTGCCTCGTCGACCTGCTCTACCGGCACCAGAGCGGCGAACTGGCCTGCGACATTCCGCTGATCATCTCCAATCACGCCGACAACCAGACCATCGCCGATTTCTACAAGATTCCTTACGAGATTGTTCGCGTGACGAAGGACAACAAGGCCGAGGCTGAGGCGCGCATCCAGTCGCTGATCGACCAGCATCGCCCGGACTTCATGGTGCTGGCGCGCTACATGCAGATTCTGTCGAACGAATTCGTGCATCGCTACCCGCAGCGCATCATCAACATTCATCATTCTTTTCTTCCCGCCTTCGTGGGCGCGCGGCCCTATCACCAGGCGTTTGAGCGTGGAGTAAAGCTGATCGGCGCGACCAGTCATTACGTCACCCAGGTGCTTGACGACGGCCCGATCATTGAGCAGGACGTGGTCCGGGTCTCGCACCGCGACACTGTCGATGACCTCATTCGTAAGGGCCGCGACCTGGAAAAAGTTGTGCTCTCGCGGGCCGTGCGTTGGCACGTCGAGAACCGTGTTCTGGTGTACGGCAACAAAACCGTCGTATTCTGAGCGCCCGGCAGCCCGGCAAGCCGGGTCCTCCTGCGGCAACCGCATCCCTCCATGACGTCGCACCCTAGTAACTTGGGTAACCTTTCGGCTTTACTTGAACATTAGTAAAGTTTTAAAGGAACTCTATCTCTCGGGAGCAAGGTGTTGGCCGAAGATCTTCGGTTTGAATTAGCTATTTTGGCGACCGTCCAGGGCTTGTATCAGAAGCTCTTGCACGAAACCCTGGGTGGGGAAGTCCCCATTCCGCGCGGTCTCGATGAGGACGCACTCCGCCATTCCGAGCGCGAGTTACCGAATACTCTGTCGCGAATGTACCGATGGCTGCATTTGCTCGACATGGCCATCACGCCGGCGATGTTGCGCCAGGCGCTGACTCCCGACACCGATTCCGAAGTGGCCGAGGCGTTGCTGCGATATTTCGTGAAGCGCCGCGAGCCCAGTGACATCAATCGCGACAAGACCGACCTGATCGCCACCTTCCTGTATCGTCATCCGCGGGTTCCCGGGCAATGGGAGCAGAGCGGGTACGGGCTGGACGGGGCACTGCCGCTGTCTCCGTTCGAAATCGCGCTGATTGAAATCCTGGCCGACACCGACGTGCCTTCCCTGCCGGAAGAGCACGTGCAGTTGTTGCGCCGCTTTGATCCATTTCTCGAGGAGGTCAGCCGCTTCCGTGATTTCAATGCACTGATCGACTCGGGCATGATCGGCCGCGTGCGCGAACTGAAGCAGTGGCTGGATGCGTCGTTTTATCATCCCGGCGTGCTGGCAACGGTTTCGGCTTACAACACGGCGTTCGGAAAGAAATTTGACGAACTGTTCACCAAGGCTCTGAGCGAGATAAAAAACTTCGGGCAGGCCTTGGAAGAGATGGGCGGAACAATTTTGACCACCGTCGACGGAGTGGAAGTCACGGTTGAGCACGTGGCAGCGATCGAAGAGAAACAACTGCTGCAGGCCGATTATGGCAGCACGCTCGAGAAATTCCGCCGCGTATCGAAATTAAAGAAGGAACTGGACCGGCGTCCGCCGATCCGGCGCTCGCTGTTAACGCCGGTGGCCGAGAGTTCGAGAGCGTCAGGCGGAAACGGGGCCGCGGCTAAGGCGGCGAAAGCGGCCGCGGCGGCGAAGGCTCCGGCAGCGGCTCCCGTGTTTCAGCCGCCCGCCATCACCGCACAACAAATCTCGGCAGAAGAAGGCAAGCTGCGGCGGGTCGAGGAATCGATTCGCGTGTTTGTGCGCGTTGCCGACCCGAAATACCGGCAAGTCGTCCCCATGCGCTTCTTCAACCTGACTTTGACCATCTCCGAAGCCGATGCCTATAGCGCCGGATTTCTGGAAGAGAAAAGCTTGCGGGCGGAGGTGGCTCGCACCCTGATCCGGATGGTATCGATCTCGGCGCGCATCCGCACCGAACTCGAAGAACTCAAGCGCAGCCAGAAAATGTCGTCTCTGTGGAAGCTGCATGCCGACTCGGTGGTCGTGCTGCTCGATATGGCCAGCAGTTCCACCGAAGATGCCGGCAGCATGGCCGGAAACGCCGAGCAAAACGGCGCTGGGGTCGCGGCCCGGGCGATTCACGAATCAGTGCAGAAACTGCGCAACCAGTCGGATATCGCGGTGAAAACCCTCGCTAACGTTAGCTAAAGGTGGAGGCGAAAACCTTTAAGCTCGGCCGAGCGCGGCCTGTTCGCGCTCGTGGCGGATGTCACGCAGCACCCGATTGGTCGCGGCGGCAGAAATCGGTTCGTCGAAATCGAGAACCCAGATGCCCTGCTTCTTCCTCATCCCGACCCGGTTCCTCACCGGGCGCAGAACGATTTGATCCTCCGAGCTTTCCAACTCCAGAGAATCTCCCGCACTGAGCTGCAGTTCATCGCGGACCGGTTTCGGCAGGACGACGCGGCCAGCCTTGTCCACCCTAAGAGTCGCTTTCATAGATGCCATTTTGACATGGGTTTCATAATGGTATCTACAGAGCAACGCTGCACAGAACCACCATTGTGGCGTTCGCCCTTCGGAAGAACTTGGGAGGGTTCCTGGGATCTTGAGCGCTTTGGCCTGGTTTCAACAACCCACTCTTGCAGATATACTCTGTGCATCCCCAATGGGTACCCGGCTCAATCAAAACGAAATGGAACGGCTTCGCGACGATGAGATGGAAAGGCTTCGGGTTGAGAGGCGTTTACGCGCCTTCTGGCGTCTCGCGTCATCGCAAGTTGTAGACTACGAATATCGTGGGCAGTTTGGACATCCCTCAAGTTATGCGTTTGTTCAATTTGAATGCACTCCTGCTGACGAGTTGAGCTTCGAGTCACGCGTAACGTGGCCTCCCACAGTATCGAAAGAATATCGAGCGAAACTCGAACGAGCCGTAGCTGAAGCTGTTGCCGACGTATTACTCGAAGGTGTTGACCAACACTCCGGCTGCGCGGTTGTGCTCGTGGACACCCATTACGATGAGGTTGGCAGTAGCGAAGCTGCCTTCATGAGGGCGGCCAAAGCTGCGATGCGGAGCTTGCTTGCGAACAAATGGGCGATTGTGAGCGGACAAACGGCAGATTCTATTTGACCGATTGCCGTAACATCGCGATATCGTTCACTGACCAGCTCAGCGATCTGAATTGTATTTATGAGCAAAGAAAGACGGGCGATTTCGCCCGTCTTTCCTACTCCCAGCTCATTGCTCACGGCTCACCGCTCATAGCTCACGGCTCGCGGCTAGTTGATATCGAACTGCTCCTGGTGCACTGCCGGATCGCTCTTCACGATGATGGTGCGTTTGGTCAACTCTTCCATCTCGTTCAGCAGCTTCGCGTTGTTCGACTTCAATTCCTTCGCCACATCGGGATGCACGCGCAGCATGACGTCTTCATGCTCCAGGTGCTTGGCAATCTTGCGCATCTCGACGTAGATCTCGTTGCAGATCGTGGTCACCGACTTCACGTATCCGGTCGACTGGCAGTACGGACATGGCGCTCCGATGGTGCGCTCGAGCGATTGCTTCACGCGTTTGCGGGTAATCGCGACCAGCCCGAAATCGTTGAACTGCAGCGTCTTTGACGGCGCGCGGTCGTGGCGGAGTTCTTCTTCCAGAGCCTGCATGACGCGCTGGCGGTTGCGGCGCTCGTCCATATCGATGAAGTCGATGATGATGATGCCGCCCAGATCGCGCAGCCGGATTTGCCGCACGATCTCTTTGATGGCGTCGACGTTTGTCTTGACGATGGTGTCTTCGAGGCGCGCGGTCTTGCCGACGTATTTGCCGGTATTGATATCGATCGCCACCAGCGCTTCGGTCTGGTTGATAACGATATAGCCGCCGCTCTTCAGCCACACTTTCGACTTGAGCGCCTTGTTCATTTCTTCCTGCAGGCCGAATTGCTCGAACAGGGGCGTTTCCTTGGTGTAGAGCTTGACCCGCTTGACCATCCCCGGCTGGAAGCGGTTGAAGAAGCGCAGAATGCGTTCGTACTCGGGTTCGGTGTCGACCCAGATGACGTTGAAGTCGGAGGTGACCTGGTCGCGCAGCACGCGCTCGACGACGTTGAGATCGTGGTAAATCAGAGCGGGCGGCTTGGAACTTTCCGCGCGGTTCTTGATGTCCTGCCACAGGCCTTTGAGGAACCGAATGTCGGCGCGGAGTTCTTCTTCGCTGGCGCTTTGCGCCGCGGTGCGGACGATGAAGCCTCCATGGCCGTTTTCGCGCTCGCTCAAAATGATTCGCTTCAGGCGCTGGCGCTCTTCTTCGGAAGCAATCTTGCGCGAGACGCCGGTGTGATTCACCGTCGGCATGTAGACCAGGAAGCGTCCCGGCAGCGCGATGTGACTGGTGATGCGCGCGCCTTTCTTGCCGATCGGCTCTTTGGCAATCTGGACCAGAATTTCCTGGCCTTCTTTCAGCAAGTCGCTGATCAGCGGAACCGGCGCGGACTGGCGACGGAAGCGGCGTCCGCCTCCACCGCGACGGCCACCTCCGCGGCGGTCATAGCCGGGGCGGTCGTAGCCAGAGCGCTGGCGCTGCGAGCGCTGCGTGTATCCGGCGGTCGCAGCGGGAGCGCGAACTTCCGCACGCGCATCCACGGTGCCGGTGCCGCGGGCCTCCGCGTCGAGCATGGCTTCGGCCTGGGCCTGCGCTTCCTCGAGTTCAATTTCCTCGCTGTCTTCTTCGGATTCGGCGGCCGCGCCTTCTGCCGATCGGCGCCGCACCCGACTCGATCATCGAGGCCATGTGGATGTCCGTTACGGTTTCGCGAGCGTCTCCGTTCAAATGTTCGGGCTGGTCCGCGGCGCGAGTTTCTTCTTCGAACTCGTCGTAGCCTTCGTCTGAGGAAGCCTGATAGTGAAGCGTGTCCGCCTCTTCTTCTTCGTCGATGGTTTCTTCTTCGAGCGTGCCGGGAGCGGCGAATGCCGGAGTTTCGCTTTCGTGCGAATGCGAGGGCTCCGCGTAGCGTGAAGCGGCCGTCCGATCCTCCGATGCGTGATCCTCCGACGCATGACTCGCTTCCTCGAAGTGCTCTTCGTCTTCGACGTGCTCTTCCTCGTGTTCTTCCTCGTGCTCTTCCTCAATTACGGCGGGTTCAATCACGGCGCGACGTTCGGTTGCCCACGCGGAAACCGGTGCGCTGGCCTCTTCGGGGCGGCGAAATTCCTGGCTCCAGGTCGCCGAGGTAGAGGCAGATTCGGCGTGTTCTTCGGGCGTCGGATGCGCATCTTCATGCTCTTCGTGCAACGGCTCAGAGAGCGATCCCGCCGCGAAAATTGGCTCATCCTCAGGAAAAGCTGTCGCTAACGGAGCGGCTGATTCGGCGGATGGCGGGGCTGAGAAATCAGTGACCGGCTGAGGCCGCGTCTCCTGCGGCGGCTGTTGCGAGTAGCGCTGGTATTTCGAGATGGACTCTCCGGGTAACAGAATCGGCTGATATCCAGCCGGAGGTCCGGAGGGTGTACGCGAAGTCGAACTCTCCGCAGGCCGGGCAGAGCGGGATTCCGATAACCGGTCAGCATCACGGTCTGGGACACGATCTGAACCACGGTCGGCACCGCGATCAGATCCGCGGTCGCGTCCGTCGCGACGTCCGCCACGGCGGCGGCGGCGTCCGCGCCAGCTCCCGCGATCGCGGCTCGAAGAATCTCCGCCATTGGTCGACTCGCCAGCTTCGTCCGCAGAAACCGGCGCCGGGCTGGCGCTCAAAGTTTCCGCCTCGAAAGTTCCTTCGTCCGCCATGGCGGTCATTTGAACTTCCGCGCCCTCGGAATCGGAAGGCTGAGACTCGGTGCGCACAGGCTGCGGGCGCAAATCCTGCACACCGCGATTCGCCGGAACAACGTCCGTGAGATCGTCGTCGTGCTCTTCCAACTCCATAAAATCGGAGACGTAGAGGAAGGCATCGCGCTCCAGGCCGATGTCGACGAAGGCCGATTGCATGCCGGGCAGCACGCGGGTGACGCGGCCCTTGTAAACCGAGCCGGCTAGGGTGTATTCGTTCTCGCGCTCAAGATAGACTTCCGCGAGCAGGTCGTCTTCCACCAGCCCCACCTTGGTTTCGTGAGGCGTGGAAGAGACAAATAATTCCTTGTTCATTGCTACTCCGGTCCCGCTACGGCTTCCAGGCCGCGGCAGGATTTCCCGGGGCAGAGTCAGGCTAGGAGCGGGAGGATTGAGGGTCGCGATGCTGCCCCGAACCGGGGACGGCGCTGGACAGAGGATTTTCTCTCTGGCCGGGACCGTTGCATAAGCTTGGGAATATTTTGCACGTATCGCTTTTCGCGGTTGCCGGGGTTGTGACCGCACTCTCAGACCATTGAGGTCGGGGGGCCGTTCCCTGCCCGGCTGACTGCTTTATTCAATCCTGCCCGGCCTTTGACTGCTCGACTGGCCGGTGAAATGCCCTCTTTACGCGAGGGCGATCGATATTTTTGGGCTGCTCCCCCAGGAGCAGCAAACTGCGTCCTGCCGTCTTCCTCGTTCTTGGAACTACCAGTTCCTGAACCCTTTTGCTTCCCAGCCGGCTCACCCGGCTAGTTCACGAAGCGGCGCATACGAACATTCATAACCATCCCCAGCGCCAGGAACATGAACAATACGGAAGACCCACCATAACTCATCAGCGGCAGGGGTATTCCGGTGACCGGCATAAAGCCAACCACCATGCCGACATTGACCAGGATATGGAAGCTAAGCACAGCCACCACACCCATCACCACAAACGTGCCAGCGCGGTCGGGCGCTGTTTGCGCGTTCTGGGTCAAACGCATCAGCACAATGAAGTATAACAGCAGAACCGCGAGAGCGCCTACGAATCCATGCTCCTCGGAAAACGCGGCGAAAATGAAGTCCGTTTGAGGAACGGGCAGGAACGCACCGTGTGTTTGCGAGCCTTTCCCGCCCCACAGGCCTCCGGAACCGACCGCAATCTCGGATTGCTCAACTTGGTACCCCGACCCTTTGGGATCCAGTTCGGGATCGATAAAACTGGTCAGCCGCTGCTTCTGGTAGGTCTTCAGCACGTGGACTCTGGGTACGAGAAAGACGGCGCTGATCCCTACCACGCCTAACAGCCCGACCGCCAGCCCCTGCTTCCACTGCAGGCCACCCAGAAACACGCCCATCACGGCAATGGGAACGTAAGTGAGGGCGGTGCCTAGGTCGGGCTGGGCCAGAACCATCAGCATGGGGATGCCGACGATCGCCCCGGCCTTCATGAAATCGGACCAGGAAAGCTCGCGCTGCCGCATGTCGGCAAAGTATTTCGCAACCGCCAGAATCAGGATCAGCTTGACCCACTCCGAAGGCTGGAAGTGATTGCCGCCGGGCATCTTGATCCAGCGCCGTGCGCCCAGATACTTCTGCCCAAAAATCATCACCCCCATCAGCGACGCGATCGCGGCAATGTAGAACCAGTGAATCTGGTCGAGCAGCGCCTGGTAGTTCACCAGGCTGATCAGGAACATGGCGCCGACGCCGCCCACCACCCAGTAGATCTGCCGGATATGCGCGCCGGCAAACTTGGTGTGCACGGTGGCGCTATGGATCTCCATGACTCCCATGCCGCAGATCAGCAGCACGAACCCCAGCAGGAGCCAGTCAAAATCGCGATATGAGACGTAGCGGCTCATGAGTACCGAGTACCCAGTACCGAGTACCGGGCAAAACCCTCCGCAATCCATCTGATCGTTATGCTCACGCTCGACTCTCTCATCCCGGTGCTTTTTCTCGGTGCTCGCTACACGGTACTCGGCACTACTGCATTCCCGGCGCGGCCGTGGCCAGCACCAGCCCCTTCTTCTCAGATCGAGTACGAAGCGTCCGCCTTGCAGCGCGTCGTTGCTGTGCCCATCACCGTCGCCATCGGAATCGGGCGCGCTCCATAATCCGCCGATGTCCACCGTTCCATTGCCCTTCGGCTTCTCGACCATCTTCTGCGGAGTTCGCTGCTGTTTATCGACGTAAGCCTTGATCACCTGGGTTGCGAGGCGCGCGGCCAGTTTGCCGTGCTCGCCGCCCTGAAACAGCACGCACACCACAATGTCCGGATTGCGCCGCGGCGTGAAGCCGACGAACCATCCGTTCTGCGCCAGATCTTCGGCATTCTTGAATCGGGCGCGCGTTGCCAGCGACACCACTTGCGCCGATCCCGTCTTGCCCGCAATGTCGATTCCCGGGATGTGCGCCGAGGGGGCCGTGCCCTCGGGCAACAGCACCCGCGACATCGCGTCAGTGATGTAGTTCCATCCGTTGGGATCGATCGGCACATTCTTCACGTCGGTGATGTGACTGGCCTCGACGTAGCCCGGAGGCATGTCGGTCGGATTGATCACGTGCGGCACCACCATCCTTCCGCCCATCGAAATCGCGCTGATCGCCCGCAGCAACTGCACCGGCGTGATCGCGACGGCTCCCTGGCCGATGCCCACCGAAATGGTTTCACCGGCAAACCACTTCTGCTTGAAGTTCCGGATCTTCCACTCTTCCGACGGCATCACGCCGCTGACTTCGTTCGGAAGATCGATGCCCGTCTTTTGTCCCAATCCCAGTTCGGTCGCGTATTTTGCGATGCGGTCGATGCCCAGCTTTTCGGCCAGCGTGTAAAAGAAAACGTCGCAGGACTGGTAGATCGCCTTCTCGAGATCGACCGGGCCGTGGCCACCCTTCACCCAGCAACCGAATCGCCGCCCATAAAATTCCGCGCTGCCGTGACAATCGACGTGCAGGGTCTGCGCGATTCCCTCCTGCCAGCCCGCCATCGCCATGATGATCTTGAAGGTCGACCCGGGAGCCAGTTGCGCCTGAATCGCCTTGTTCAAAAGCGGTTTGTCGGGATCGTTGACCAGCTTGTTCCATTCATCGCGCGAGACGCGCACCGCAAAATCGTTGGGATCAAACGTGGGCCCGCTGGCCATGGCCAGGATTTCTCCGGTGTGCGGATCCATGGCGACAATCGCGCCGTTCTTGCCCTGCAACTGCTCTTCTGCCGCAATCTGCAAATCGATGTCGATGGTCAGCTTCAGCGGCTTGCCGGGAATCGCTTCGGTCTCGCCGAGGCGTCCCACTTCGCGTCCGTGGCTGTCAACCAGCGCCTGCCGAGATCCGTTCGTGCCCATCAGCAACGTGTTGTACTGGCGCTCGACGCCGGAAATGCCCACCACATCGCCCGGGTTGTACAGCTCGAATTGCGGCTGGTTGAGCATGTCTTCGGTGACTTCGCCAACATAGCCGATCAGGTGCGCCATGAATCCGTTGCGCGGATACAGCCGGCGGTGCGCCATGATGGTGTCGAGTTCCGGCAACTCGTTGCGATGCGACTCAATGAATGGCAGGTCGTCGGGCGTGATGTCTTCTTTCAGAAAAATGGGCTGGTACTGCGGCATCGACGTGAAGCGCCGGATGCGCGCCCGCACTTCATCGGGATCGAGATGCAAGCCCTGCGCGATCAGGTCGGCATCGGCCTCCAGATCGCGCGTCGAATCGCGCAGCAGCAGCGCAGAGAACGAAGGATAGTTATCGACGATGGTGCGCCCTTAGCGGTCGAGAATTTTGCCGCGCGGCGCCAGCACCGGCACATTGCGGATGCGGTTCTTTTCCGCCGCCAGCGAGTAGTAATCGCTCTGCATCACCTGCAACTGCCACAAGCGGTAGGCGAGGATCAGGAAGATGGCGAGGATGATGTACTGCGCCGCCGTCAGGCGCATCGGAGATACTTTTTCGTCGCGGCCGAACATCAGTCGTTAGTGGCCAGTTGCCAGTTGCCAGTGAAGAGCCGGTAAGAGCGCTTAAGGCCGCAACGTGTCACTATTCCTCGCTGAGAATGAAATCGGGGTTAGAAACATTGTATCGCTTGGCGCTGTCAGTGAGTTAACGGGAAAGGTAACGGAAGTCATAGGCAAGCAGTTGCCAGCTACCAATGGCCAGTTGCCAGTTTCAATGGTCGGTGGTCAGGGGTCGGTGGTCAGGGGTCGGTGGTCGGTCGCCGTAATCCCTGCCGCTCTGTGTGAAGTTGACGCGAAAGCCAAACGGAAGTCATAGCAAACACCTGGCAGGGTTTTACTGGCAACTGGCAGCTGGCAACTGGCAGCTGGAAACTGCTTTCACGTTCTCTGCTTGAACTTGTCGAGCGCGAAATACAGGAACATGCCCACGAACGCGTTCGCTAGACCCGCCAGAACTCCGTGGACCCAGTTCCAGTGCTGCGTCATGTTCACCAGCAGCCGGGCAACGATGAAGTAGACCGCGGAGTGGACCATATAAAACCCGAGCGTCACCAGGAAGCGCGCTCCGGCATTTTCCACGTCGAGTTTCACGCCCAGCGACGAAGCGCCGTATCCGACAACGGTTTTCGCGATCCCGTAAATGCCGATCGGGTTGTGTCCCAGCATGTCTTGCGCGAGCCCGATGAAAGCGCCGGTAAACAGACCTGCAACGGGACTGCGCCGGGCCATCGCAAAGAAAATCGTCACCAGCAACGGCAGGTCGAGATATTTGGCAAAGCCAGGAAACCTCAGCGGGACAAAAGCCTGGGTGAACAGCGCCAGCAGAGGAATGCCAATCGTTACCGGAATGCTGAACCGGTAAACCTCAACCTGCTCCCCGGATGTGTAAGTGATAGGCACGCTAGTTTGGGCTGTTGTCGCTGGCGGGCGGTGGCGGATTGGGCTGGGCCGGAACGGGGTTTGCCGGTTTTTCTTCGGTGATCGCAGGCGTGATCGCCGGGCTGGTCTCGGCGGTCTCGGGTTTGGTGGCGGGGGCAACGACATTCTTCTTCGGAACCGGGACCGATTGCCCCGAAGTCTGCGTCACGGGACGCTTCACCGGTTGGTTCAGCGAAGGGCTATTCGGTACGGCAGTTGCGGCCTTGGTCGCCGGCGCGTTCGCAGCACCGGGGGCGCTTGCCGTTTTGGGCGCGGCATTCGCCGCTGCGGAATTTGTCCCAGGGGGTTTGGTCTGTCCGGCGGCAGGGGCTGTGGCGTTCACATCCGCGGGCTTGTCGGGCACCGATGGCAAACGCTGGGCAAGAATATCGGCGGCGCGCACGCGCACGTTGGTGTCGGCGGTCGCCTGCCTTTCCTGTTTTTCAACCAGCACGAGAACTTCTTCCAGCTTGCTCAGGTCGGCGGCGGGCTTGATTCGGATGTTAAGAAAAAGGTCCTTGCCAGCTCCGACTTTAGTGACGGTCCCGACGGGCAGTCCTTTGGGAAAAATCTGGTCGCCGCCGCTGGTCAGCACACTTTCCCCGACGGGCACCTGCTCATCGCTCATGATGCCATTCAGCGTGACCTCACCATTGACTGTCCCGGCCAGTACGCCTTGCAGCCGCGTATTCCCCAGAATGACTCCGACCCCGCTGGTCTGATCGTTGATCAACAAAACCTGCGCGACCGAGGGATAGACCATCAGCACCTTGCCCACGATTCCGTCCGCGGTCATGACGGCCATATCGCGTCGAATGCCGGAATTCTCGCCCTTATCGATCGTGATCACGCGAGAGAAATCGCTGCCGCTGGTCCCAATCACCTGCGCTGCTACGGTTTTGGCGACGAACTGTTCCTTGAACCCAAGCAGGTTCTGCAGGCGGCGCGCCTGGCCCGCGTCTTCGCTCAACCGGACCTGCTCCAGCCGCATTTGCTCGATCTGCTCTTTGAGTTGGCGGTTTTCGGCTCGCACCCCGCGCAGATAAATATAGTTATGAAAAATGTTGCCGGTGCCGTTTTCGACCCAGACCAGAGCCCGCTCGAAAGGAGCCAGACCATCGACCGCCCAGATCCGGATCAGGCGCGTGTCCTGGGTTTCGTTGCTGCCGCGCTTGACCTGCACAGCCAGCCCCAGCACCTGCAGAAACAACACGCCTACCAGGATGATCAGGTTGCGGTAGCGGCCGAGAACGGATTCCATAAAGCAGTTGCCAGTTGCCAGTGGTCGAGTTGCCAGCGGTACAAGATTTTACTGGCCACTGATCACCGGCCACTCGACCACTGATTCTGCGTTATTCGATTGAAATTTTCCTGAGCAGCTTGAAGTCGCTCAGCATTTTGCCCGTGCCCAGCACCACGCTGCACAGCGGATCGTCGGCAATCGAAACCGGCAAGCCGGTCTCTTCGCGAATGCGCTTGTCGAGATTCTTCAACAAAGCGCCGCCGCCGGTGAGCACGATGCCGCGGTCGCTGATGTCGGCGGAAAGCTCCGGGGGCGTCCGCTCGAGCGCGACGCGAATCGCGTTCATGATGGTCGAAACGCACTCGCTCAACGCCTCGCGGATTTCGCCGTCGTCCACCGTAATTGTCTTGGGTACGCCCTCGATCAGGTTGCGGCCCTTGATCTCCATGGTCATGGGCTTGTCGAGCTGGTGCGCCGAACCGATTTCCATTTTGATCTGCTCGGCTGTACGCTCGCCGATCAGCAAGTTGTACTTCCGCTTCAGATAATTCATGACGGCTTCGTCCATCTGATTGCCGGCCATGCGCACGGAGCGCGAATAGACGATGCCGCTCAGAGAAATCACCGCGATATCGGTGGTCCCGCCGCCGATATCGACCACCATGTTGCCGCTGGGCTCGGTAATGGGCAGGCCCGCGCCGATGGCGGCCACCATGGCCTGTTCCACCAGATGCACTTCGCTCGCCTTGGCGCGATATGCCGAATCCATGACCGCGCGCTTTTCCACCTGCGTGATTTCCGAAGGCACGCCGATCACGATGCGCGGATGCACCAGCATCTTCCGGTTGTGCGCCTTCTGAATGAAATAGTTCAACATCTTCTCGGTGACCTTGAAGTCGGCGATAACGCCGTCCTTCATGGGCTTGATGGCGACGATGTTGCCGGGCGTGCGGCCCAGCATCTCTTTGGCCTCTTTCCCCACCGCCTCGACTTCGCCCGTATTCTTATTGATGGCGACGATGGAGGGCTCGTTCACTACGATGCCCTTCCCTCGCGCATACACGAGCGTGTTGGCGGTGCCGAGATCGATCGCCAGATCGCTGGAGAAAATGCTGAACAGCGACCGCAGGTTGTGGTTGCGCGTGGAGCCTGAATGGAATCCGTTGTTTGACATGACGAAATAATCCGTCTTTCTACCATGCTTCCCGCCGGGAAAAATCCCGGCAGGGTTTTATCTTTTCAGGGGTGACAGTCCTTATTCTACGGGATACCAGCCCACCCTGACCAAAACCATGCTTCAAAGTTTCAAGGTTTCAATGTTTCAAAGCATTGGCACCTGACTTGAAACCTCACCGACTCGATTCTCGACACCTTGAAACTCTGAAACCCTGAAACTTTGAAACCTGTCTCTACTGAATCACAATCTTTTTCTGCTGCGTGTTCACGCCACCCTGCGCGGTCTGCGCCGTTACCGTAATCACGGCCTCTCCGGTCGGCAACGGGGGCGTGAAGTAATGGAACTGGCCATCCGAGCCAATCATCGGAACCTCGCTGCCGTTCACCATGACGCGCGCTCCCATCTGCGTTTTGCCGGTTACTTCAATCACGTGCCCATGCTGAATAAATGGATCCAGCTCCAGATCGATCGCCTCCGTCTCTTTGCCCTTGGAAATGATGGTGAAGCGGTTCTTCTCGCTCTCCACCGATTCCTTGCCCGCCGCGTCGTAGGACTGCACCATCCAGTAATAGGCGCCTTCCCCGAGATTCGTGACCGTTACTGCGGCTGTATTGATCTTTTTGTCAACCAGTGTAGAGGAAAAATAAGGATTGCGGGAGATGCGCAGGCGGTAACCAACTGCATTCGCCATCGGGGTCCAGGAAAATTCCACATCCTTGGTCGCCTCCCCGGAAGAGAACAGCGGAGCCATGTTAGCCGGAGCGATGGGCGTAGGTGGCCCAATCTCCTTGGCCTTTTCCAAATGGGATTGCTGTCCCTGGAAGGTGACTTTTTCCCAGTTGGCCAGTTTTACGGTTTCGCCGTTGCGCGAGACCTCGCCCGTACCTTTTTTCATCAGGATTTCGTGCTGGTCCGATTTTGGGTCGTTGTGCACCTGCGCCGCCGACTCCGGCGACAGCGAAGCCGTCGCGCCCGCCACAATGACCTGCGATTTCGATCCCTGGCTGTACGTCGCGGTGGAGAGATCCACCGTTCCCGTGCTGACCGCGACCGCGACATTGGTTTGCTGCTGATCGTTCGCCGAATTCTCTTCGATCACGATCAGGGAATCCTGCTTCACGGTGTAACTGGTTCCGTCGTTGAAAACTACTTTTGCCATGCCCTCGGAGCCGGTCTGCACCACGTCGCCCTTTTCCAGAGGAATGTTGTAATCGGCCGCCACCCAGCTGTTTCCGTCGCCCTTTTTCACCCGCACGGTTCCGTCAAGCGCGGTGAAGTGTGCCTGCTGCGCGGTCAACGCTCCTGTGCCGGTCGCCGGAGCCATTCCCGCCACGCGTTCCAGCAGCATGCCGACAATATTATTTGCCTTCTTGACGCCGTTCTCGGTGAATTGTGGGAAGGCCACGCGCACGGCAATGAAGAGCGCCACCACCACCGCGGAAATAAGCAGGACGAGACTGCGGTAAGTAACAGTCGTCCACGCGACGTGGATGCCCGGTTTGCGATTGTCAGAAGACACTTTGCCTGTCGAACCTTCGTGAAAAGCGAGTAAAGAAAACGGTAGCACAAGCAAAACAAGGGGAAGAACAGGTAATCAGCCGGGAAGGTTACCGAAGTGATCAGGCGCTCACCGCTTCAACATAGGGCCGATTCGGTTAGAGAGACTTTATGTACCTATCTTATCCATAAGGCCGCAGACCGTACTTGTGTCGGTAAGAATGGTGTCACCCATGTGTTGCAAAGATGCCAGGGAATGATTCGCCGCCTCTTCATTTCCAAAACCACAGGCGTCGCGCACCAAAATTGGCCAGAACCCTAGATCAGCGCCCTGCCGGCACGTCGGATC
This sequence comes from uncultured Acidobacteriota bacterium, assembly GCA_963763795.1. GTDB lineage: Bacteria > Acidobacteriota > Terriglobia > Terriglobales > Acidobacteriaceae > Sulfotelmatobacter. Next base: position 181,244 of record CAVXPP010000006.1, read on the forward strand.
AATCCCTATCTCCAACGCGATGCCGACAATGAGGAAGCTGCGAATGCCGCAGTCCCGCAACGCAATTTCTAAAAATGTTCCTTCGAACGCCGACATCGTGATCTTATCCACGATCGCTTCGCTTGGCCGCGGCGCGAGTTCTGGGATGATGTGAAAGGCAGGGCTGTCCCTCAAAAACATTGGCTTGATTTTTTCCGGAGAATCCACGCGTTGCCACGCCATAGCCGTCCGGCATTGAAAAGCGCCCATCAGTTCCTTGGGCAGGGACATATGTCGCGTGAAGAACGTACGCACTCCAACGTTTCGCGCCGACTCTAAAATCTTGCCCACCTTGTTCGCGATCTCTTGCCCATTTGCAACCTGCTTGATAATTCCGGCTTGCATGTCGTAGACCACGAGAGCTGTATTCTGCGGGGTGATAATTTCTTCCAGTGATCCCGGGATCTGCAATCCGATGAAGTCTTCCATTCCATTCAGCCTTTCTACGCAACTCGTACCCATGGACGGTCGCGACTCTTTCTGAATCGATGTATCCATACATATCGCAGCGCGTCCACAAACGTCCAGTAATGCACTTCCAATCGGTCATTGAATTGAGCTCAGTCGCTTGCCGCTCCTTCCTGCAAGTTGTAGCATCAAAAGGTTTGGGCATTCATTAAGGAGATCTTATGGCGACTGACACTCTAGCGACTCCGGCTCATCTCAGCGACAGCCAGACCCGGGTTTTCAAAAATTTCATCAATGGCGAGTGGGTGGAATCCACCACAGGAGCAACTTTCGAAAATCGCAATCCGGCCGACACACGCGACCTGGTCGGCATTTTTCAAAAATCGGCGAAGGCCGATGTGAACGCGGCAGTCGAAGCCGCGAAAGCGGCATTCTTGAAGTGGCGTCTGGTGCCCGCGCCCCGGCGCGCCGAAATCGTTTTCCGCGCGGCCGAAATCCTGATCGAACGCAAAGAAGAATACGCCCGCGACATGACCCGCGAGATGGGCAAAGTTCTCGCCGAGACGCGCGGCGATGTGCAGGAAGCCATCGACGCCGCTTACTACAATGCCGGCGAAGGCCGCCGCCTGTTCGGTCCCACCGTTCCATCGGAAATGCCGAACAAGTTCGCGATGGCCGTGCGGCAGCCCATCGGCGTCTGCGGCATGATCACGCCGTGGAATTTCCCCATGGCGATATCGTCGTGGAAGCTTCTGCCGGCGGTGGTCTGCGGCAACACTTGCGTGATCAAGCCCGCGCAGGACACGCCGCTCTCCACCTTCAACCTGGTGCGCGCGCTCAGCGATGCCGGATTGCCGAAGGGCGTCATCAACATCGTGACCGGCTTTGGCGCTGACGTAGGCACTCCTCTGGCCGAGCATCCGGACGTGCGCGCGATCTCGCTGACCGGATCGTCCGCCGTCGGACGCATCGTCGGCGGCATCGCGGCGCAAAGCTTCAAGCACTGCTCGCTCGAACTCGGCGGCAAGAATCCCATGATCGTGCTTGACGACGCCAACCTTGATCTCGCCATCGAAGGCGGCCTCTGGGGAGCGTTCGGAACCACTGGCCAGCGCTGCACCGCGACGAGCCGAATGATCGTGCAGAAAGGCGTGTATCGCGAATTCGTCGAGCGCCTGGTCGAACGCGCGAAGAAGCTGAAAGTCGGCAACGGCCTGGATGAAACCGTGCAGATGGGTCCGGCCATCAATCAGAAGCAGCTTGAGACTGATTTGAACTACGTCGAAATCGGCAAGAATGAAGGCGCGAAGCTGGTTTGCGGCGGCAATCGCCTCGACAAGGGCGAATATCAGCACGGCTGGTTTATGGAGCCGACCGTATTCACCGACGTCGACCCGAAGATGCGCATTGCCCAGGAAGAAATCTTCGGCCCGGTGGTTTCGATCATTCCTTGTGAGGGACTGGAAGACGCGATCCAGATCGCCAATGGCATCGAGTACGGACTGTCGTCGGCGCTGTACACCAAAGACGTGAACAAGGCGTTCTCGGCCATCCGCGACCTGTATGCCGGCATCACGTACATCAACGCCCCGACCATCGGCGCCGAGGTGCATCTGCCCTTCGGCGGCACGAAGGCGACTGGCAACGGCCACCGCGAAGGCGGCATCGGCGCGATTGATTTCTACACCGAGTGGAAGTCGGTCTACGTGGATTACTCCGACAAGCTGCAGAAAGCCCAGATCGACCGGGAAGACTAGACCCTTTCACCACAGAGGACACAGGGTTTCACAGAGTATTACCTCTGTGCTCCCCTGTGGCCTCTGTGGTCAAAGCTTTTCTCTGCGTCCTCGGCGTCCCCAGCGATTAGAATTTGGTTATGCCCGTAACCCAGACTCGCGAGATCGCTGCCGCTTCCCGCCTTCATAACGTCCGCTACGCCATCCGCGACCTCGCCTGTGTGGCTGACGAAGTCATCAAACAGGGACACAAGGTTCTCCCGCTGAACGTCGGCGATCCGCTCAGCTTCGATTTCCAGACGCCGCCGCACATTATTGAAGCCGTCCACAGAGCCATGCGCGACGGGAAGAACGGATACGCGCCCTCCGACGGCATCCCCGAGGCGCTCGAGGCGATTCGCGGCGAGGCGGCGCGCAAGGGCATCACCACGGTGCGTGACGTGTTCGTCACCTCCGGCGTCAGCGAGACGGTCGATATTTGCCTTTCGGCGCTGGTCAATCCCAACGAAGATCTTCTCACTCCCAGCCCCGACTATCCGCTCTACTCCGCCGTGCTGTGCAAGTTGGGAATCCGGCTCAACGCTTACGATCTGAACGAAGAGGACGCCTGGCAGCCTGAACTCGCCGACATCGAACGGAAGATCACGCCGCACACGCGCGGCATCGTGCTGATCAATCCCAATAATCCGACAGGATCGCTGTGCACGCGGCAGATGCTCGAACAGATTGCCGAACTGGCGCGCCGGCATAATCTGATCGTTTTCGCCGACGAGATCTACGACAAGTTGATCCTGGATGACACGCCTCACCTCGCCTTTGCCGCAGTCGCGCCCGACGTTCCCTGCGTGACTTTCGGCGGCATGTCGAAGAACTATCTGGTCCCCGGATGGCGGATCGGGTGGGGCATCGTCTCCGGCGATGCCGCCGCGCTGAAGACCTATTGCGAAGGCGTGCACCGGCTTCTGCGGGCGAGACTGTGCGCCAACCATCCGGAGCAGTATGCCATCAAGCCCGCGCTCGAAGGCCCGCAGGATCATCTCGTTGAAGTACGCCGGAAATTGCGCTCGCGCCGCGATCTCACGCAGAAATGGTGCGAGTCGACGCCCCGCATCAGTTGCGTTGCTCCCCGCGGAGCTTTTTACGCTTACCCCAAAATCGACATCCCCGAGAGCGACGAAATCTTCGTGAAGGAATTGATCCGCCAGAAGCACGTCATGGTCGTGCACGGCTCCGGCTTCGGCCAGAAGCCCGGCACGCAGCATTTCCGCATCGTCTTCCTGCCAGACGAGCCGACGTTGACCAAGGCCTACGCAGGAATTGCCGATTTCATTCAGGAACGCTACGGCAATGTGTGACCGACTGCCCGAACTGGAGCTTGGGCTATGACAGCGGATGAGGCTCGCGAACTGGTTATCGAGGGAATCAACTACGCCGCCTACCGCGAGACGGATTCCTCACTTCACGACGCTGACAAAAACCGCCTCTGGGGCTCCGAGCGTTACAGGTCCGGTCGAAATGTAGTAAAGCCTAGTCCATGGGCCGAAGGCGACTTCGAGGAAAAGATGGCGACTCTGCTCCGTTGGGCCAACTCGCTCAACCGATCCGTACCTGAATTCACAGAGGCTCAGAAGACTCTGCAGGATGAGGATTCGATCATCGGTCGTCTCGTGCGGCATGCTAATCAACGGTGAAATCGATGCCTGCATGCTATGCTCAACCGAAGAGGAGGGCGAAATGGCGCAATTCACTCGCATCACCCAAGACCCCGGCGTCATGGGGGGCAAGGCCTGCATTCGTGGCATGCGCGTGACCGTCGGCATGATCGTCGGTCAAATCGGCGCAGGACATACGATTGACGAGATTCTGGCTGACTATCCCTACCTCGAACGAGAAGACGTCCTGCAGGCAGTTCGCTACGCTGCGTGGTTGGCCGAAGACCGCGAGGTTGTCCTTCCCGGCGCATGAAGCTGCTTGTTGATATGAACCTCTCACCGCGCTGGATCGCTCTCCTGGGAGACGCGGGATGCCAGGCGGAGCACTGGTCCGTTGTAGGCAAGCACAACGCACCTGATTTTGAAATCATGGCTTACGCAGCAGAACACGACTATGTCGTTCTGACGCACGATCTCGACTTCAGCGCGATACTCGCGGCCACGCATGGTCAAAAACCAAGCGTCGTCCAGATACGAATCGAGGACGTTAGCCCCGAGGTTGCGGGTCCGCAAGTTCTTGCTGCTATTCGCCACTTGCAGGCGGACTTAGAAGTGGGCGCCTTGGTAACTGTTGGCCCGCGCCGCTCGCGGGTGCGCATGCTGCCTCTGACCATCGAAAAGAACCTTTAACAGCAAGAACATCCGCAACGCTCGCGAAGCCAAACAACGTTTGTCTCTGCGTCCTGAGCAGATGTTCTTCGTGATCCTTGCGGTCACGTGCTTTGCCTTTATGACCATGGTATAATGACCATGATTACAAAGGGATTCCAGTCATGAAAACCATGCCGGCGGGATCGTTCAAAGTCCACTGTCTCGCAGTCATGGACGAGGTTCAGTCCAAACGCGAGTCTGTCCTCATTACCAAGCGCGGCAAGCCGGTGGCGAAACTCGTCCCGATCGAAACAGAAAAAGACGAAATCTTCGGCTTCCTGAAGGGGAAAGGGAAGATCCTGGGCGATGTTGTGTCTCCCATTCTGAGTCCTGAGGAGTGGGGCGACCTCTATTGATCCTTGTGGACACTCACGTCGTTCTCTGGCTGGCGTTCGATGAAATACGGATCTCCAAGAAAGCCAAAGCCGCGATGGATCGGGCCCGCCAGAGCGACAGAGGATTGGCAATCTCTGACTTCACCCTGTTGGAATTGACCATGGCTTTCCAAAAGAAGCGTTTTGCGATTGATATCAGCCTGGAATCCTTCCTCTACGAAGTAGAACGGCGGTTTGTCGTATTACCGATCACTCGAGACGTTTGCGTACAAACCCTAGCCTTTCCGCCTGACTATCCGAAGGACCCGGCCGACAGAATCATCGGCGCCACTGCCGTCGTGCAAGGACTCACCGTCGTAACTGCCGACCGGGCAATCCGCAAATCGGGAGCGGTGCCGACCATCTGGTAAGCCTTGCGCCGGGCCATCCGAGTCTTCGGCGGTGACATTGGTGACCTTCCTCTTTCTCCGCCAAATCTGCTTAAATCAAACGTGGTTTAGCCTGGCGGGCGCGGTGTCCCGGCAATTGTGATCGATATCCATTCCCACATTCTTCCCGAAGTCGACGATGGTCCTAAGACATGGGAGACCTGCCTGGCCATGTGCCGCATGGCGGCCGACGATGGCATCACGCACATGGTGGCCACGCCCCATGCCAACGATCGCTATCATTACGATCGCGAATATCTGGAGCAGCTCGCCGCCCACCTGCAGGAACTTGTCGGAGATTCGCTGCAGATCCTGCTGGGATGCGATTTCCATCTTTCCTACGAGAACGTGCAGGACGCTCTGGCGCATCCCGCTCGCTATGTCATCGGGGGCACGCGCTACCTGCTGGTCGAATTCAGCAACTTCAGCATCCCGCAGCAGATCACAGATTCTTTCGCCAAGCTGGCGGATCACGGAATCACGGTGATCGTCACCCATCCCGAGCGCAATCCGATTCTTCGCGAAAATCCGCAGCGGATCTGCGAGTGGGCCGAACAGGGTTGCGTGGTGCAGGTGACAGGCTCGTCCCTGACCGGATTCTGGGGCGAACGCAGCCGCCGCGCCGCCGAGTGGCTGCTCGAACATCAGTCCGTGCATGTGTTGGCAACCGACGCCCACGACACGGTCAAGCGCGTTCCGATCCTTTCGACCGCACGCGAAGCGGCGGCCGAAATCTGCGGAGAGGAAGTCGCGGAAGCCCTGGTGGAAGCAAATCCCCGCGCCATTATCGATAATCTGCCTCTGCCCTATTTTCCCCGGCCGTTGTTGGCAAATTCCCGCAAGAGCGGCAAGTAACGATAAGCGAAGACGCCCATGGTGGCGCTAACAACTACTGCGGACTGGAAGATGCAGCGGCAGGAGTGGAGGCGGGCGCGGCTGGCGGTACGGAATTCGCGGGCGCGGCCGGATTCGCGCTCGGTGGAGCGCTGTACGACGTCGTCGGCATCGGCTGCGACTTGGGCGCGTCGGGCACGGTGGTCATCGCGCTATCGGGGTTCAGCAGATGATCCTTGCTCGGCCCCAGGCCCAGCTTGATCAACGCGCGCGAGTCCGGAACCGTCTTGCTTTGCCAGCCGTGGTCCGCCTGATAACGCCGCATGGCTTCTTCGCTGGCCTGGTTCCATGTGCCGGTCGCTTCCCCGCTCAGATAGTGCTCGCGGATCAGCGCTTCCTGAATGGCCTGGGCCCGCTCGCCATCGATTTTCTGCTGCCCGCGTGCGCGCCCCGATTTTTTTCTCGAAGACCGCTTCCCCGAGGCGCTGCGGTGAGTTTTTACGGAAGTCTTAGTCGCGGACGTGGAGTGATGCCGCTTGCTCTTGCTGGACGTCGTCTTCTTGGCGGTGGCTGGTTTTTTCTGCGGGGTATCCCCAGCCGCATCTTGACCGAGACTCACCGTCGCCAGCGACAGGCAAGCCAGGATCACGATGCACGCTGCACCGAATCCTGTTTTTCGGGTTGGAATTCCACGCCCAAACATGTGCGCCTGACCTTCAACTCCCGCAGCATCGCATTGCAAGAAACAAAAAGCCCAACTCGATGCCGGCACTGTCATCTTCTTCGATCTTGGAGCACAGTGCCAGCTTCGGTTGGGCTGAACTACGTTACGGAAGTGTACCTGCGTCGAAGATAGCGCCATCCTGTCGAGACGAACCGCGCTGCCGCACCAGGAAAACCACATCCTGGCCGCTCTTCAGGCTCGATTCAATTCTGGAGAGATCCTCTTCGCTGTTCACTGGCTGCTTGTTGATCTCCAGGATGATGTCGCCGCGGCCCAGGTTCACGTCTTCCGCGAACGAGTTGGGCTTCACATCCTGCACGATCACGCCTTTGCCCTGCGGCATGTCGAGGCGTTCCGCCATTTCTGGAGTCACCTTGCGAACCGTCAGTCCAAACTTGCTTTGCTTGGGCGTGCTTTCGTCGTCATTGTCCTGATCCTCGCCCAGGCGCGCCGCAAAGAGCTTGGCGCGATCGGCAATCGTGACCGTAGCGTCTTGCGCCTTGCCGTTGCGGATGAAAGCCAACTTCACCTTCGATCCCGGCTTGCGAGAAGCGATATCCGATACCAGATCGTTGCCCTTGCTCACGCTCTTGCCGTCCACCGCCGTGATTGTGTCGCCGGTTTTCAGTCCGGCCTGATCCGCGGGGCTGCCCGGCACCACGCTAGAGACGGTCACGCCCGTTCCCGTGCCGTACACGCGCGCAATCGCCGGATTCTGCACGGCATCAAATGTAATTCCGATCGAGCCTCGCGAAACCTTGTGCTCGGGCCCGGTCAACTGGTTATAGACGTCGACCACGGTCTTCGAGGGCAACGCAAATCCGATGCCGGCATAGGCATTGGTCTCGCTCAGAATGGCGGTGTTAATGCCAATCACTTCGCCGTTCATGTTGACCAGCGGTCCGCCGGAGTTGCCCGGATTGATGGCCGCATCGGTCTGGATGAAGCTCTGAAACTGGCGCCCCGGAACAATGTCGCGGCCTTTGGCGGAAACAATGCCTGCCGTCACCGTGCCCGCCTGTCCAAACGGGCTGCCGATCGCGAGCACCCAATCCCCTACCTGCATCCCGTCGGAATTTCCCATCTTCGCGGCCGGCAGCGGACGATCGACGTCCACCTTGATTACGGCCAGATCGGTCTCCTGATCCGTCCCGATCACCTTGGCATCATGCTGCACGCCCGGAGCATCGTCCTCAAAGCGAACGCGAATGCGGTCCGCCTTCTCGACGACGTGCCGGTTGGTCACAATGTAGCCTTTGGAATCGACGATCACGCCGGAACCGAGCGAACGTTCACGAATCGCTCCATCTCCAGGTCCGGCCCCGGGACTGCCTCCCTGGCCGTTGGGAGCCCCGAAGAAGTGGTTGAAGAAGTCGTCCATGCCGCCGCCATCTTCGTCGTCTCCGCCGCCACCGTTATCACCGCGCCGCCGGTGCACATTCTTGATCGTCGATTCCGTATTGATGTTGACGACGCTGGGCTCCAGCTGTTTGGCAATCTGGGAAAAGGTATTTGACATCACCTGCGGAGAGGGCAAGGTGAGCGGGGTCGCGTCGCCTTTTTGCTGCCCTTCTTTTCCCTTTACTCCCTGGGAAATCACCGTACCGATCAGAATGCCGACGGTAAGTGTAGCCAGAATGCTGAGTGTGTAGGCCCAGCGGTGAGCCTTCATGCGCATCCACATCGCGCCCGAGTCCATATGTACACTTCCTCCAGAACTTGTAAACCCCTAACATTATACCCATTTACATCGTGCTACCGGAGTTCCTCGTTTTTATGCGGGTATGAATACAACAGCCGAGCGGCGTCTATAGTTAGACGCGCAAAACCGGCAAATCGGTTTACCGGATATCGATTTTGCGGCGGAAAGACGGTCCGCTCAGCTCTCCTGATGGATGACGCTACAGCGCTTACTGCCCTTCATAGACGGCCTTGCCGCCCAGCACCGTGCGCAGGACTTTGGTGCCTACGATCTTCTCCGCCGCAGCAGAAGTTACGTCGCGATCCAGCACGACAAAGTCAGCCAGCATTCCGGGAACGAGCCTGCCCTTTTCTTTCTCCTCGAATTCGGCGTAGGCGGAACCCGTGGTGTAGGCCGCGATAGCCTGATCCATGGTGAGACGCTGCGCCGGAAAATACTCCTGCTTGCCATCTTCACTCTTTCTGGTGACCGCGGCGTAGAGCCCGCGGAACGGGCTGACCGGTTCGACCGGATAATCCGTTCCAAACGCCAGCACAACCCCTTTGTTCAGGAATGCCAGCCACGCGTAAGAAGTCGCCGCCCGCTTCGGACCCAGCCGATCCTGCGCCCAACGCATGTCCGTGAGCACATGGCTCGGCTGCATGGAAGCGATCACTTTGAGCTGCTTGAATTGGGTAAATTGCGCTGGCGTGGTCACCTGGGCGTGCTCCACGCGCAAACGAAAGTCCTCGCTGCCGTTGGGCGCTTTCACATGCGCTTCTTTCGCCGCCTTCTCTGCTCCGGCAAAGGCATCCAAAGCCATCTGCACGCCTTTGTCGCCGATGGCGTGGAATCCGATCTGGAATCCCGCCAGCACTCGTTCCTTGGTCATGTCGTTCAGTTTGTCGGGTTCGTAGCGCGGCAGGCCGGAATTCTTGGGATCATCCGCATACGGCTCCAGCATCGCCGCCGTGTGCGAGCCCAGCGATCCGTCCATGAATCCCTTCAACATGCCGGTATGGAGCATCAAGTCCGACCGCGGACGCGAATCGCGCTCTCGGTTCAACTGTTCTATCGGTTCGTCAAACGGCAGCCACTCCGAGATGCGCGCCGTGAGCTTGCCTTCTTTTTCCAACTCCTCGTAGATCTGAAAATTTTCCCAGGGTGGTGAATAATCTTGCGCCGAAGTCACTCCATGCGCCGCCAGATCAGCGAGAGCAAGCTCGATGCCCTGCCGGCGCTGTTCGTGAGTCGGCGACGGAATCACATTCTCGACCGCTCCCTGCGCGGTTTCCCGCAGGATGCCAGTCGGCTCTCCGGTTTCGTTGCGGTCAATATGTCCGCCTTGCGGATCGCGGCTGGCTAAATTGATGCTGGCCAGTTGCAATGCCCGGGTATTGGCGACGGCGATGTGCCCGTCAATCCGCACCAGAAACACCGGATGCCCGTCCGATACTTCGTCGAGGTCCCAGCGAGTCGGCGTCGCCTTCACCGGCCACAGAGTCTCATCCCAGCCCCCGCCCAGAATCCACTCGCCCGCTTTCGATTCCTCCACTTTTTTCTGCACGCGCGCACGCACTTCGTCAAGCGACTTCACGCCGGTCAAATCCACGCGCAGTTTGTTCAGGCCGGCAGCGGCCAAATGCAAATGCGCGTCGTTGAATCCCGGCATCACAAAATGTCCGCCCAAGTCGATCACCTGGGTTTGCGGACCTTTCAATTTTTCGATATCGACATTCTTCCCCACCGCCTCGATCCGGTCTCCATGCACCGCGATGGCCTCTTCGCGAGCGATCGAGCTGAATGCGCTGTTGGCGGGCACTCCCGTATAAATATTGCCGTGAATAAAAATCACGTCCGCCTTGGGCTTGGACGCCCCAGGCGCGTCGTTCTGCGCGCTGGAATTTGTCGTCATCGAAAATAAGGCGAAGGCCAAAGCGCCAGCCAAGAGTCCCGGCATCGACGGCACATCGTTTCGCGATAACGCCCGTACTAGTCCCACCATCATTCTCCTACCCCCGCCAGCGCAAGGATGGTCAGTAAAATTCGTTTCAACGCCAATTCGCGGCCATTGCTGTCGAACCACTCCTGCAAGGTGTGCGCCCCGCCGCCAGAGCCGCCGCCGCCGATGGCGACGGCCTCCAGGCCCAGCGACAGCGGAATGTTCGCGTCCGTGGACGCGCGCTGCACCTGCGCCGCGTTCGCCAGTTGCGCATCCACCGCCCGTAGCACCTGCAAAATCCGCGCCCCGGGCTGCAGTTCCCCCGCGGGACGGTTTCCGATCACCACCACTTCGCAACTGACTCCCGACGGCCGCTTCTGCGCCGGCGAGCGCATCTCGGCGGCCATGGTCTCTTCTTCCACGGCGCGATTCAGCGCCCGCCGCAACGCGTGCTCGAGCCGCTCCATTTCCGCCATCGAGGTCGAACGAATATCCACCTTCATGCTCGCCGACTCTGGAATGGAATTCACCGACGTGCCGCCGCGGATCACTCCGATGTTGAAGGTCGTTTTCGGCACCGCCGGAACCACCGTCGCGGTGAAAGTATCAATCGCTTTCGCCAGAATCACGATGGGATTGGGCGCGCCAAAATCGCTCCACGAGTGCCCGCCCGGACCGCGCACGATCACTTCAAACCTCCGGCTGCCCAGGGCTTCGGCCACGATCGTGTCGGCGCCCGCGCCGTCGAGCACCAGGCTGTAGGCAATCGAATCTTTCCAGCGCGGCGTCGAAAATATGTGCCGCATGCCGCGCAGGTCGCCTTCGCCCTCTTCGCCTACGTTCCCGATAAACACGAACGGCAACGCGTGCCGCACCCGCACCGCGCGCAACAAGGCGGCAATCGCCAGCATCGACGCCACTCCCGCGCCATTGTCGGAAACTCCCGGCCCGTAAATGCGGCTGCCCTGCTGCCGTATATTCAGCGGCGTGTTCGCCGGAAACACCGTGTCGATGTGCGCGCTCAACGCCACATAACGCCGCCCAAATCCGGGATGCGTGCCGAACACATTGCCCACATCGTCGATGCGCACGTCATCCAGCCCGACTTCGCGGAATTTTTCCGACAGCCACGCGGCCCGCGCCGACTCCCCAAACGGAGGCGCAGGGATCCGCGCCATCTCCATCTGCCATTGCAGGAACTGCGGCTCTTGCGCGCGAAACCAGTTAAACGCCGACCGCACCTCGGGCGCAGCGGCCAGACAAGCCACTTCCTGCTGCACCGAGGGCGCCAGGTCAGGCAATTCCGCGCGCGGAGGATTCGGGCTCATGAGAGGGTATGCGTTAGTTTACAACGCGTTGGAAGCGATGGCGATTGGCGAATGCGGGAACCCGCAATTACGGAAGACAGGTCGCTCTCCACCGCGTCAGTACTTCCGGAACTGTCCCGAGGACGTGGTCCTTTCGGCGTCTAGAACCGCTATCGAGGCAGCGCTAGAAAATTCCGGAGCACCGCCCAATTCTCTATCAAACGACTAAAACCGAGAATTGGTTCCTTCGGCTGAAACTCCTGAAACAAGTCCGTGGTAACACCACCTACCGTAAAGATGTTGTTTGTCGTTTCTTGGACACCCGTTGAGCTCGCAGTAACCACGAAAAGGCGTATGGCTGGCCGAATGCCGGAAGCTGGCATCTTTCTCGAAAACTTCAGCATTTTTAGGAACTCCTGTTCCGCGCCACGCCATCCAATCGTGATGATCTTGGTGACCTTTGGGAGGATCGCCTCCAACTTAGTGAGGTGCATTTTCGGGCAGCTAAACTCGTCCTTCTGATGTAGAGGGATAGATAGTGCCGGGTACAAGACCACATCGGCATTCTGGCCAGGCTCCATCTGGAGGTCACACAGATGGAATTCGCCTAGGTGACTGTCGGGCTGGACACCTTGGATAAGCTGTGGAATGAAGGAGGTGGCGTGCCGACCTTGTCTATAAATTCCCTGAACTGCCCTACCCCAATTGACTGACCCATGGAGCTTGAAGAGTGAGTAGTGGGGCCAAGAATAATATCTCTCCATCGAATCAACTCCCAGGTGCAGGAGTTGTAACATGGCCTCTTCGAGCATGAGGTCATAGTTAAATGTCACGAAGCAAACCCGTTCGCAGGTTTGCGCGCGCCAACGTTCGACCTCGTCTAGAAAAGTGAGATAGTTCGTCACGCCACTGTGGACACCGTACCAACGAGTTTGGCATTCCCAGATTGCCTTTCGAAGATAATAACGGATCGCGGCAAGCTGGCTGTGGCCTCCGGGATAGCTATCTGCCTCCTGCTGAAACCTAGCAAGTTCCTGCTCGACAGCAACACCAGCCCTACGCAAGTGAGGTATTAGTGGCTTGCACTCTGAAAACAGGTTCATCGCATCAATGAACTGAGGCCGATGATCGAAGAGCCGGTTGGCCAGTGGCGGGCGGTGTTGTTCCATGACTGGTAGCTGCTCGATACGAGAAGCGGGATTGTACTCCGGGCGGTTATAGGGGTCTGAATCGTAGGAAGCACCGGCACCGAAAACGACGAGCAGCACACGACGATGTTACTTGAATCGTCATGCACTTGTTAAATCTTTATCGATGGCCGCCGCGACAGCCGCCGGGACGGCGGCGCTACGCGATCTAGTGAGCAAGCCCGCTTTCCGTTCGACCGCGGCGACGAGCTTCTTCACAGCCGGCACTTCAATGCCGTGGCGGCGCGCGCCGCGCAGGATCGGTCCCGCAATCGCATCGAGTTCCGGTGTCTTGCCCTGCTCCACGTCTTTCTGCATGGAGCTGCGCATGTTTCCCGGCATCTTCATCACTCCGGCAATGAGCGCGTCTGGTTCAATCTTCGCGCCTTCGGCAATCGCGACCGCGCTGGCTTCGCGCATGCACCCCAATCCCAACTGGCGCCATTCGGGATCGGCCAGAATTTCTCCCGTGGTCTTGTCCGACGCGGTGGTGGTCAGCGCGAAGGCCGCCAGAAAAATGAGTTTGGTCCACATCAGCGTGGGCTCGTCGTCAACGAAGCGGCACTCGAAGCCCATTTGCTGAAGCTGCTCGGCAGTCGCGGCCAGCAAAGCGCGCCCTCGCGATGAGAAACCCATCCTCGCGAACGGCGAGCGGTGAACGATGTGACCCGGAGCGACGCGTTCCGATTCGACGGCGATGGTCGCGGGAATCACTTTGTCGGTGCCGTACTTCGAGTTGAGCAGCGAAATATGGTCGATGCCATTGAGCAGCGGGACGATGGCTCCTACGGACTCCGGCTGGCGCAACGATTCCAGCGCCGATTCCAACTGCGTTGCCTTCACGGTAATCCAGAGCACGTCACAGGCCGGCACTTCCGCCGCGCGCGCAACCGGCACCGTGAACTTTCCGAACGGGCTTTCCAGTTGAAGTTGCTCAGGATATTCGGCGAGCGACTCGGCCCTCACCACCATGGTGACCGCAGCGCCGGATCGTGCGAGGCATGCGCCCATCAGCCCTCCCACGCCGCCGGCACCGAGAATCGCATGTCGCATCGGTTGGGTCATGCGGGAGTCATTTCTTGCTCGAGGCCGCGGGCACGCACTCGAGAATTTCAGCTTCGGTCAGGGTATGATCGCTCTGCTTCGCGCGCTGGTATATGCGGTCCACCACGTCGTCGCTGGCGGCAATCCCGTGCCGCTCCAACCAGAACAGAACATTCGATTTCCCGCTCATCGGCCCGACGTCAATGATCTGGTCCAGCCCGAAGACGTGCGAAGGCACGCCGGAATACACGGTGTTGGCCAAAATGATGTCATTCTTGTGATACGCCTTGATGATCGCCGCCGCATGCACTCCGGTCGCAGTGCGGAACGCGTCATCGCCCACTACTGGATAATTCGCAGGAATCGGCACTCCCGTTGCTTGCGACACGGCCTGGCAATAGTGTTTCAGCTTGGTCAAGTCCTGGTGGTTCCACGGCGCAATGTCCATCAGCTTCAGGTTGACCAGCATCTGATCGATCTGCGTGTTGCCCACGCGCTCGCCTAATCCGATGGCGCATCCGTGCACGCAATTTGCGCCTGCAACAATCGCCGCCATCGAATTGGCAATTGCCAACCCACGGTCGCTGTGCCCGTGCCAGTCCACGCGAACTTTTTCGCCCGAAGGCCTCACAACTTCCTGAATCACGAAGCGCACCAGCGCCAGCGCACCCATCGGAGTGGCGTGTCCGGCTGTATCGCAGATGCAAATCGCGCGCGCGCCGCAGGCAATCGCCGCCGCATACAACCGCTTCACGGTTGCGGGATCGCAGCGGCTCGTGTCCTCGGTGACATACATCACGTCGAGCCCGAGTGAAACTGCATACTTGATCGCTTTCTCGGTGGTGTGCAGCAGAAAGTCGTCGGTCCAGCCTTCAGTGAACCGGCGAATCGGGCTCGACCCAATGAACGTCGCCGCCTCGATCCGCAAGCCCGTCTTCTGCACGATCTCGGCGATCGGGCGAATATCGTTCTCGTGTGTACGCGCCGCGCAATTCGGCTGAATCTTCATCTTGTGCGCGACAATCTCGCGCGCCAGCGCCGTCACCGCCTCGACCGCCCGCGGACCTGCGCCGGGCAGTCCCAGATCGAGGGCGTTGATCCCCAACGCCTCCATCAGATGCAGGATTTCAATTTTTTCGGGAATCGAAGGATCGCGCACCGACGGCGACTGCAGCCCATCCCGCAAGCTTTCATCATTGAGCAAAACCGGCCCGGGAAACTTCAGCCCCGGCGGAAAATTCTGGTTCCAGTCGTAGATGAGATCGGAAGTGTTCATGCAAGAAAGCTTCTAGCTACTAGCTCTTAGCTACTAGCGAATCTCATCTGGGGGACAGCGCCATCGGCTATCCGCCGAGCGCAGCTCGGCATTTCGGCAGCATCCCTGGTTCTGCGGATCCCCAGATCCCAAACGTGCTAGCTAGCAGCTAGAGGCTAGTAGCTATTTTTCCTTCGGCGGCAGCGTCAGCCCGAATACCGAAATCATCCCCTGCCCCGCGACGTTGATCTTCGTCTCCCCAGGAGTGGGCAGGTAAAGCGCTTTGCAATTCTCGCAGCGATACACTTCGGCATGCGGTCCCCAGGCCTTCTCGATATCTCCACACTCGCGCTCGACAGCGTCCTTGGTGTAAGACCAAAGCTTCAAGTGGCCGCCGCAGAACTTTCCCTTGGCATCTTTCTCGTTGCAGGCGCGCTGTCCCGCCTTCTTGACCTTTACTTTGTGGTGGGGAAGTTGCGAAACGTTGCCTGCGTTGGAAGTCACTGCTTCGCCAGTCGCCAAAGGACGTACCCTCGTTTGCGCGGCCCGATGCCGCCGGATTCGGCCTTACGCGCCCATTGTAGCTGAAACCACGGCGCGTTTGCCTCTGCTACTCTAGCTTCCTGAGAAGCCTGCGACCATAATTGTTTCAGGATTTCCTCGGGCACCCGCGAGATAAACGGGAGACGCATATGGCGAGAACGCAAAAACCGGCCGCTGCGCAAGCCGCTGCTTCAGGATCAAAAGCAATCCGCCCCATCGCGATCAGCCGCGACAATGCCGAGCACTACCGCTGGGGCCACGAGTGCGATGGCTGGCACCTGGTGAAAGACAAGAACCTGAGCGTGATCGAAGAATTCATGCCGCCCGGATCCGCCGAAATTCGCCACCACCACGAGCATGCCCAGCAGTTCTTCTACATTCTGACCGGCGAAGTTCTTATGGAAGTCGAGGGCGAAACCATCCTCATTCGTGCGGGAAGCGGAATCCGTATCCTGCCCGGAACCCGCCACCAGATCCGGAATCCTTCCTCTTCCGCCGTGCGTTTCCTGGTCGTCTCGCAGCCGCCCAGTCACAACGACCGCATCGATGATTGATTCCGCAGCGATGGGTTTATCTGGGGACAGCAGCCGAAGCCAGCCCTGAGTAGTCATGGGCCTACGGCCCACCGAGGCAACTGAAAATGGGGTGCCCCATTTCTCGCCGCTTTTGCGAGAAGTGGGGATTTTCGACAGAGCGAAGTCGAAGGGGCTGTCCGCTCTACAACTGCGTCCTTCTGACCACGCCCGCCGCCCGCCACGCTCCTCGCAACCGCGTTCCCACTCCGCGCGCGAATTGCATATCCAGAAATCCTTCCATCTGGCGGCGGAAACTTTCGCCGTATCCGTGCCACCAGACTTTTTTCATTCCCGGCATGCGATCCATATCCAGATACTTCACCCGCACCATTTCATCCAGGCCAAAGCGCCCGTGAGTTCGGCCGACACCGCTGGCTTTCACGCCGCCGTGCGGAGCCTCGCTGATCCCGAAACAGGAGACCACATCGTTCACCATCACAGTGCCAGCATGGATGCGCCGGGCCAGGCGCTCGCCGCGCTTCGCGTCCCGCGTCCATACGCTCGCGGCCAATCCGTATTCAGAATCGTTCGCCGTGCGCACCGCTTCGTCATCATCCGCGCACGCCATGATCGGCAGCACCGGGCCGAAAGTTTCCTCGCGCATGATACGCATGTCGTGGGTCACGTCGGCCAGCACCGTGGGAGCATAAAAATTTGCCCCCAACTCTGGAAGCCGCCTGCCTCCCGCCAAAATCCGCGCCCCGCGCGCCTTGGCATCTTCCACATGCGCTTCCACAATGCGCACCTGCCGCTCCCGGATCATCGGTCCGACATCGGTGTGGGCGTCCATGCCGTTGCCGACGCGCAATTGCTTCGTCTTCTCCGCGCACGCGCTGGCGAACGATTCGTACAAACTGCGATGCACATAGCAGCGCTCCACGGAAAGACAGGCCTGTCCCGCATTTACAAAAGCTCCCCACACCGCCGCGCTCGAAGCCACATCCACGTCGGCATCGTCCAGCACGAGCATGGGATCTTTGCCGCCCAACTCCAGCACCACAGGGAGCAAGCGCTCGGCGGCGGCCGCGGCAATCCGCTTCCCCGTGGTGACGCTCCCCGTGAACACCAACTTGTCGATCGGCGATCGCAGCAAAGCCGCGCCCACCGGACCTTCGCCGATCACTACCTGAAACACGTCCGCCGGCACGCCTGCGGCATGAAGTAGCGAAGCCAGTTCCAGCGCGACCTGCGGAGTCAATTCAGAAGGCTTCAGCACTACGGCATTCCCGGCAACCAACGCCGCCAGCGCCTCGGTCGCGGGAATCGAAAAGGGATAATTCCACGGCGAAATGATTCCAATGACGCCATGCGGTTCGCGCACTAGCCGTCCGCTTTTCAGTTTCGTGACCAGGTTCCCGTGCGGCACCGCTTCATCGCGCAGCAAAGCCCATGCATTGTCGATGAGGAAGCGCGCCGCATCTAGCACGACGAGCACCTCGGTGACCAGCGCCTCTGCCGCCGGCTTCCCCGCCTCGCGCGTGATGGCCTCCGCGATCCGGGATTTCTGCGCGTGCAGCCTGCGCTGAAACTCACGCAGAACGTCAATCCGCCGCCGCACTCCCAAGTCAGACCACGCCGCCTGGACAGCGTGGGCTCGAGTCACAGCAGCCAGAACGTCCTCCTCGCTGGCACACTCGATTTCACGCAGAACTTCGCCCGTCGCCGGATTCATCGACGGAATTTTCGCCGCAACCATCGCTAACTCGCCAGGCATAATCGCGTCCTCTAGAAACTGCCCTGTTACACCTTTAATCCTCTTGCTCGGATTGCGAATACTCCACTCTCACCAGATACAGCCCACTGGCCGGCGCAGTCGCTCCCGCCGCCGACCGGTCTTTCGCTTCAAGGATGCGCGTGATGTCGTCCACTTGCAACGTCGCCCGGCCTACCAGAAGGAACGTTCCCACCAGATTTCTGACCATGTGGTGCAGGAATCCCGATCCCTTCACGCTATAGACCAATTCCTCTCCCGCACGCTCCCAGGCCGACGAAAAGATCGTGCGCACATTCGACCGGTTTTCCCCCTCCCGTGCCCGCTCCGGATCCACTGCCGCAAACGAAGTGAAATCTTTCTCCCCCACCACGAGTCCCGCCGCCCGCGCCATTGCCTCTTCATTCAGCGGATACGGATAGTGCCACAGATAGCGCGCGAGAAACGGCGGACAAATCGCTTCCCGATAAATCCGGTAGCGATAGCTTTTTGCCCGCGCGGCATGCCGCGCATGAAAGCCGGCTGGCATCTCTGCCACGTCGAGCACTCGCACCGACGCCGGCAAAATATCGTTCAGCGCCTTTACGAAATTTTCCGGGGGACAGAAGACTCCGTCATAAACGTCGCCACCTGCGCCAGGGCGTGCACGCCCGCATCGGTTCGCCCCGATCCCTGGGGCAATACCTTTTCTCCGGTGATGCGTCCAATGGCAGAGGCGAGTGTGCCCTGCACGGTCGTGTGGTCGGGCTGCACCTGCCAGCCGTAAAACTCCGCCCCATCATAGGCCATGGTTAATTTGAGAGTGCGCATTCGCGATCTTTCGAGCCCGATCTTTTCGAGTCCTATGCTGCGTTCCTATCATCGAAGGCATTTCGGGCAGTGCGAGCCGGCGAAGCGCGAAGCCGCGTGGCTGTTTCCAGTCGGATATACTGGAAGGTTTCCGCGGAATTCTGGCTTCGATCTGAGTTGTGATCTCAATCACGAGCGTCCCCTGGAAACTCCGCCCGCAGATCCGGACGGAGGCGTGGAAGCTGGAGGCGTGCTTTTGTCCCGGCTTTGAGGAACCTTTCAGCGCCACTTTGCGTACTGATGCCTGAGCAGGACTGTATTCTGGGTCGATCGGCTGTCTCAGGTGAAATCCAAACATTCTCGGTTGTACGCCTTAATTATCAGTTTTAACGATCGGAGATGAGCAGATGCCATTTGCACGTTTAGCCTCGACAATCCGAGTCGCCACCATTGCAAGTCTATTCGCAATTTTGACCGTCACGGCTTGGGCCCAGGAGCAACCTTCGGCTCCCACGCCCCAGAATACGCCGGAAGCTCGCCGTCTGCCGGTGATGGATTACGCCAAGCCGGCGTCGCACTTTCCCAACCCGATTGCTCCCTATGAGGCGCGGCACCTGGCCCCGCCAAACCTGGCCAACAGCTCTCGCATCGATCAACTCATGCACGACGGCAAGCTTTATCTGTCGTTGAACGATGCCATCGCCCTTGCCCTGGAGAATAATCTCGACATCGCCATCGCGCGTTATAACCTGAACATCGCCGATACCGACGTGCTGCGGGCCAAGGCGGGAGCCAGCATCCTCGGTGTCAATGCCGGGGTCGTGCAGAACACTCCCGGCGGAGGCGTGGGCGGCATCGGCGCAACCGCGGGCGCTTCCACCGGCGGCACCAGCCTGGGCGCGGGAGGCATCGGCGCCGGCACCAACGGCTTGGTCAATTCCACGCTCGGCCAGGGGCCGCTCATTACTAGCTTCGACCCTGTCCTCACCGGCACTCTGCAGATAGACCGCGCCTTCCAGCAGTCCTCCAACGGATTTAACGGAGTGCCCGTGGTCAATGCCAATACCGGCACGGCCAACTTCGCTTACCAGCAAGGCCTCCAGTGGGGTACCAATATCTCAGTTGGATTCAATAATAGTCACATTACGAACAACGTCCCCTTCACAACTCTGCTTCCTGAGGTGACTTCCAACTTCCAGTTCAAGCTGACGCAGCATCTCTTGCAGGGCTTCGGCATGCCTGCGAATGCGCGCTTCATCCATATCGCCAAGAACAACCGTGAATTGTCCGATGTCGCCTTCCGCCTGCAGATCATCACCACGGTCGATCAGATCGAGAACATGTATTGGGATCTCGTCTATGCCTACGAGAATGCTCGCGTGCAAAACGAGTCTCTGGCTTTCGCTCAGAAGACACTTTCCGACACGCAGAAGCAGGTCGAAATTGGAAGCCTCGCGCCCATCGAAGTGGTGCGGGCACAAAGCACCGTCGCCCAGGATCAGCAACTAGTCACGACCGCGCAGACCAATCTTCAACTCGAACAGTTGCTGATGAAGAACGCTCTGACGCGCACGCTCAAAGATCCCACCATGGCCACGGCGGAAGTCGTCCCCACTTCCACAATGGACATTCCCCAGCAGGAACCGGTCGTTCCCACGGAAGATCTGATCAATGATGCGCTGCGCCACCGCGCCGAGTTGGTGGAATCGCGCATTGACCTCAACAGTCGTGAATACAGCAACAAAGCCGTTCGCAGCGCTCTGCTGCCCACTCTCGATCTATTCGCTTACTATGGCGGCTCGGGCCTGGCTGGTCAGTTGAATCCCATCACGCCATTTTGCTCTAGCTCCTCGAGCAACGGCCTGTGCATTCCGCCGGGAAGTATCCCTTCGCAGTTCAATGCCGGCAAGGCCGTACCCTACAGCACTGCCCTGGAGAACCTGGTCACTTCCGCCGCTCCTGACAAAGGCGTAGGCCTGACCCTAAACATCCCGCTGCGCAACCGCGCCGCGCAGTCCCTGCAAGTCCGCTCCGAACTCGAGTACAGGCAGGCTCAGATGCGCCTGCAGCAGATTGAAAACCAGGTCGGCATCGAGGTGCGGAACGCGCAATTTGCGGTCCAGCAAAATCGCGCCAGTGTTGACTCCGCCAAAGCCGCCGTCGCGCTGGCCCGCCAGTCCTTGGACGCGGAACAGAAGAAATATAAGTTCGGCACCTCTACCGCAACGCTGGTCTTGCAATACCAGAGCCAGCTGGCCACTGCGGAATCGACTCTGGTCAATGCGACGGTCTCTTATGAGAAATCGCGGCTCGAACTGGATCGCGCGACGGGAAACGTACTGGATCATGCCAGCATCAGCATCGACGACGCTGCCAAAGGACAGGTCACGCACCTGCCCAACGTCCCCTACGCGGCCCCGCGCAACAATCTGCCTGCGGATACGCCAGCAGTCCAGCAACCGCAATAACTCCTCACTTGAAGAGCTGCATCCTCGCCAAACGCCGTTGTCACCACGACAGCGGCGTTTCTGTTTTGTCTCTCTAACAATTCTTTACAATCGCGGGCGTTTTCCGCCAAACTTCTCCCGCTAAGATTGATCGGTACCGTTCCGAGCGTGCTCTAACAGGCTGCTGAAAAACTCAGCTCTCGATCAAGTTTTGAAAGGGCGCGGCTTTCAGCTGCGCCGTCAGATGTCCCGAAATCAACTGCGGCTTTAGCCGCCGAGGTGAAATCGGGCGAGGCAAAAGGGGTTTCAGCGCCTGCGAGATCCCAGATTTCCATTTGTAGTCTGCCTTTCTGCTTAAGGAGAAACACATGTCTTTACCGCGTTTATTTTCGATCACCTGGCGTTCGGCATTCCATCTGGCATTGGTGGCTGCGATCGCGGCCGCACCGCTGGCGCTTTCGGCGCAACAGAACCCGCCTGCGAATCCGTCGCCGACCAGCACGGCTCCGGCCTCGCCGCGACCGGCCCAGCCTGACACGGTCCATCTCAAGGACTACTCCGTTCCGCGCCCGGCGTTCCCCAAATTTCTGCAGCCCTACGAGGCTGAGCCGCTCGGCCAGCCGAATCTGGGAAACTCGGCGCGCGTCGACTCCCTCATGCGCGACGGAAAAATATATCTCTCCATCGATGACGCGGTCGCTCTCGCGCTCGAAAATAATCTCGACCTCGAGATCGCCCGCTATAACCTGAACATCGCGGCGGCCGATTTGCTTCGTGCCAAGTCCGGCGGGAGCATTCTCGGCGTCAACACCGGCATTGTCCAAAATACTCCGGGAGGCGGCATCGGCGGGCTCGGCGGCACGGTCGGATCCGGCACCGGAGGCACCACCGTCGCGGCCGGCGGCGCTGGCACCGGAACCAACGGCCTGGTCAGTTCCACCCTTGGCGTCGGCGCTCCCATTACCAGCTTCGATCCTGTGCTAACCGGGGCTTTTCAGCTCGACAAGAACCAGACTGAGTCGGTGAATATTTTCAGCCCGGTCCCCATCGTGGCCCAGAATACGTATACTTCGAACTTTGCCTACACCCAGGGATTCTCCTTTGGCGGAGCCCTCACCGGCGCCTTTAACAACACGCACTCCACCACCAATAATCCCACCAGCCTGCTCACCCCCGAGTTGACTTCGAATTTTCAGTTCCGCTTCACCCAGAATCTGCTGCAGGGCTTCGGATTTCTTCCCAATACGCGCTTCATCCGCATCGCCAAAAATAACCGCGAGATTTCCGACGTGGCCTTCCGTCTGCAAATCATCACCACCGTCGACCAGATCGAAAACATGTATTGGGATCTGGTTTACGCCTACGAGAACCTCCGCGTGCAGCAGGAGTCTCTGACCTACGCACAAAAAGCTCTCGACGATACGCGCCACCAGGCTCAGGTCGGCACCGTTCCGCCCATTCAGGTGGTGAGCGCGCAAAGCACGGTCGCCACCGACCAGCAAAACCTCATCGTGGCCCAGAACAACCTGCAGCTGCAGGAATTGCTGATGAAGAATGCCCTCAGCCGCAGTATTGAAGACCCCGTACTCGCCGAAGCCGACGTCATCCCCACTTCAGCCATGCAGTTGCCGCAGGAAGAGCCGATCATTCCGATTCAGGATCTGATCAACGACGCGCTCGGTCACCGCGCCGAACTTGTCGAAAGCCGCATCGATCTCAATTCTCGCGACATCAACAACAAGGCTGTGCGCAATGCCATGCTGCCCACGCTGCAGGCCTTCGCCTATTACGGTGGTTCCGGTGTGGGTGGAAATGTGAACCCTGCTGTGCCGGTTTGCCCGCCAGGTAGCACTACTGGCTTCTGTTTCAATTCAGCAAAGGCGCCACCGCCGTTCCGGAGCAGCACCTCGGTTGCTTATGGCAATACTCTCAGTCAAACGGTGAATTCCACCGCGCCCGACAAGGGCGTCGGACTCAGCCTTACGATCCCGATTCGCAATCGCCTGGCGCAATCCAACCAGGTACGCGCCGAACTGGAATACCGCCAGGCCCAGGCCCGCCAGATGCAGCTGGAAAATCAGGTGCGCATCGAAGTCCGCAATGCGCAATTCGACGTCAAACAGAACCGCGTCGCCGTTCAGGCCGCCCAATCCGCCGTCGATCTCGCCCGCCAGACGCTCGATGCCGACCAGCAGAAATTGAAAGTCGGACTCACCACGCAGGTCACCATTCTGCAGGATGCCGCAACCCTCAGGACGGGCGAATCAAACCTCGTTTCGGCCAAGGCTGCCTACGAAAAGTCACGCATCGAACTCGATCGCGCCACGGGATTGCTGCTCGATCATGCGCACATCGACATCGCCGATGCCACGCGTGGACAAGTCACGCGCCTGCCCAATGTCCCCTATGTCGTGCCGCGCCAGGATGCAGCCCCGGTCCCCGGGATCACGCCAGCGCCACCGTCCCAATCTCCGCAAGGAGGCCAGATGTAGCGGGGGGGCAGGACTTTATGTGGGGACAGCCGCCCTCGGCCGTCGCGGTTATGTGGGGACAGCCGCCCTCGGCTGTCCGGTCGCGACGCACTTTGTCGCGACAGCCGCGCCACTGTCCCCGGGTCGTAGTCGAAATCCTCGACCGGACTGATGGCCCTACCACTTGTACATACACATCTGTACATAAGAATGTTCCTGCAGGAACATTTTGGCGATTTGTAGCTCTCGCGGTCCCGATGCCGCTTCTAACCTCGCCAAACCAACCGCCTGATACACTACGCGCGATGGCGACTTCCACCCGGCCCGCGCTACCCAGATTCTTTCTCTGGTTGCTGCCGCTGTCGTTCGCGCTGCAGATCGCAGCCATCGGCCTGCTCCATCAGTATCGAGTCCGTGCAGGCAACGACAACTTCGAATTCGGATGGGAGATGGGCCGCGTCGCCCGCTCCCTCGCCCAGGGTCACGGCTTCAGCAACCCGTATGGAGGCAACACCGGCCCCTCTGCCTGGGAGCCGCCACCTTACCCCTTCCTGATGGCAGGCGTCTTCAAACTCTTCGGCATCTACACCCGCGCTTCCGCGTGGGCGCTGCTCAGCATCAACAGCCTGCTGGCGACGCTCACCACGATCCCTATTTTTTGGATCGCGCGCAAAACATTCGGCGAACGCGTCGCCCTCTGGTCGGCATATGCGTGGGCGTTGAATCCATACATCTGGTATTGGTCCATCCACTGGCTCTGGGACACAACTTTCACGCCGCTGGTTCTCTCCTGCCTGTTCCTGTTAGCGCTGAAGCTACAAGAGGCTCATGTAGCCCCGGACGCATTCGTCCGGGGCCATGATTTCCGGGGCCACGATTACGGACTATGGATTCTGTTCGGTGCTCTGTATGGAATCGGAGCGCTAGCCAATCCCACCATGCTGGCATTCCTTCCCTTCTGCGGCCTGTGGATCTGGCGCCAGCGCTACCGCCGCGGGATGCCCTCGCTGGCAGGTGTAGCTCTGGCCTCGATCGTTTTTTTTGCGGTGCTGACTCCGTGGGTGGTTCGCAACTACGAAGTGTTTGGACGCTTCGTCTTCCTGCGCGACGACTTCGGCCCGCAACTTCGCCTGGGCAATGGTCCCTACGCGGACGGCATGCTGATGGCCTATCTCCAGCCCAACCTCGACAAGCTGGAGCTGGAAAAGTTTCAACGAATGGGCGAGCTCGCTTACGCTGACTCGTGCAAGCGCCAGGTCTTCGATTGGATTCGCGCACATCCGGCCCGCTTTGCCGTGATTAGCCTGAAGCGCTTCTTCTATTACTGGAACGGAGTGCCGCGAGCCACCGGCAGCCTCGCTCCTTTCGACTTTCGGACGTCAGGATTTTTGGCGACGTCCGTTCTCGCTCTCTGGGGACTCATCCGCGCGTTGCGCCAGAAGCGGCCAGCAGCCTGGCTTTTCGCGGGACTGGTCGCGTTCTATCCGGCAATTTATTACTTCGTTTATCCGCACGCGCGCTACCGTCATCCCATCGAGCCGGAGCTGGTGATCCTGATCGTGTTCGTGCTTTCCGAAGCGCGATGGAAGAAGGCAGAAGTCAGAAGTCAAAATGCAGAAGTAAACGATGTCGTCACGTGACTCGCGAGGATTCTCTAACCACAGGGGACACAGAGGATCACAGAGGGAACCGTTAGCAGTTCATGCATCCCCTGTGTTCTTCCGTGTCCTCTGTGGTTAAGAAACTTCTGCATTCTGACTTCTGCATTCTGACTTCTGACTTCTGACTTTTGCATTCTGACTTCTTACTTCTGACTTCATGCCGTGAGACAATGCCGAGTTCCGAATACGCACTATGAATCTCTCGGTCGTCATCATCACGTTCAACGAGGAAGCCAACATCGGCCGCACGCTGGCCAGCGTCCAACCGCTGGTCGCCGACGGCAAGGGAGAGATCATCGTCGTCGACTCAGGCTCAACCGACCACACAGTGGAGATCGCGAAATCATTCGGCGCAGAAGTGTTCATTGAGGAATGGAAAGGCTACGCCGCGCAGAAGAACTCGGCGATCGACAAAGCGAGCGGCGACTGGATTTTGAGTCTCGATGCGGACGAGGAAGTGGACCCAGAACTGATTCGAGAGTTCACCGGCCAAACCGACCCAGCGCCGCCTTCGAGAGGGAGCCCCCGCGAGTGGTGCCTTACGATGGGAGGGTCCAGAGAAGTGCTCGCAGGATCGCCGGTTGGCTTCCATATCCGTCGCAAGAATTATTTTCTCGGACGATGGATTCACCATGGCGGCTTCTGGCCGGATCCAAAGCCGCGCCTGTTTCGACGCGGAAGCGGCACCTTCGAGAGCCGCGCGGTGCATGAGGACGTGCGTGTCAACGGCCCAACGCTCGCGATCCCAACCGGAGCTCTCATCCACCATTCCTACCCCACGCTCTCCGACTATATCGAGCACATGAACCATTACTCGTCTCTGGGCTCGGAGATGGTTGTGGCGAGGGGCAAGGTGCGATTCAGTTTCATCAACATCGTGCTGCGGCCGCTCTTCACTTTCATCTACAACTATTTCTTTCGCCTCGGATTTCTCGACGGCCGCGAAGGCCTGCTGCTGCACCTCTACCACGCGGTTTATGTTTCGTGGAAGTACGCCAAGGCCTGGGAACTCTCCCGCAACAAGTCGTCATCCTGAACGCGTTGTCATCCTGAGCGGAGGGACTGCTTCGCGAATGCGAAGCAGACCCGGAGTCGAAGGACCCCTTTCAATTTGGCGGTACTCGTGGCTCGTCGAGGAATTCCCAATAGCGCGGATGCTCTCTGGTGAACGAGGACTGCCCCGCGGGCCGTCTGCGACGTAGGGGTCCTTCGACTGCGCGGAAGGTTCGCATTCGCGAACCTTCCGCTCCGCTCAGGATGACAACCTTAGCAGCAGACCGACCGGTCGTTCCGTACGTAATAAACCGCCTTGCCCGAACCGCACTCGCTTCCCTATCATCGAACTAGATCACTGGGGAACGCATGGAAAAGAAGCCGTCTTCTCGGTCGAACCCGCAGTCCAAGTCCAACCCACAGGCCAGTGCGAAGTCCAACTCGCTGCAAGTGGCCGACAGTCCTGCTGCCGATGTTTTCGCGAACCGCCATCCTTCCAACGCGGAAAAGAAATGGGCGGAGACGACGCTCGCCTCGACGCTCGAAAAGGCTCCTGAGCGAGCGATCGGTGCGCCGACGGGCGTCAATGTGGACGAGCACGGCTACGCCCGCTTCACCACCATCTCCGGCGTCCCCATTCGCAGGCTCTATACGCGGGCTGATCTGCCGGCGGACTGGAGCGAAGAAAATTATCTCGGCTATCCCGGCGAACCGCCCTTCACGCGCGGCATTCACGCCACCGGATATCGCGGCAAGCTTTACACCATGCGGCAGTTTTCCGGCTTCGCATCGCCGGAAGAAACTAACCAGCGCTACAAATATTTGCTGGAGCACGGCGGCAGCGGGCTCTCGGTGGCATTCGATCTTCCCACGCTGATGGGTTACGACTCCGATCATGCCGCGAGTGAAGGCGAAGTCGGCAAGTGCGGCGTGGCCATCGATTCACTCGAAGACATGGAAATTCTTTTCAACGGCATCGATCTGGAAAAAACGACTGTATCGATGACCATCAATTCACCCGCGTCGGTGCTGTGGGCCATGTACCTGGTGGTTGCAGAGAAACAGGGCGCAGACTGGAAAAAGATTTCCGGCACGATTCAGAACGACATCCTCAAGGAATATATTGCGCAGAAGGAATACATTTATCCGCCGGCGCCCTCGATGCGGCTCGTGATCGACACGTTTGAATTCGGATCGAAGTTCACGCCGCGCTTCAACACCATCTCCATCAGCGGCTATCACATTCGCGAGGCGGGATCGACGGCGCTGCAGGAATTGGCGTTCACCTTATATGACGGCGTCGAGTATGTGGAGTGGGCGCGACGCCGCGGCCTGGATGTGGACGACTTTGGCCCGCGCCTCAGCTTCTTCTTCAACGCGCACAACGATTTTTTCGAGGAGATCGCGAAATACCGCGCCGCGCGAAAGGTTTGGGGGCAACTAATGAAGACCCGCTTCGGCGCGAAGAACCAGCGCACCTGGCTGATGCGCTTCCATACCCAGACCGCCGGAGTTTCGCTGCCCGCGCAGCAACCGATGAATAATATCGCCCGGGTCGCGCTGCAGGCTCTGGCCGCGGTGCTGGGCGGCACGCAATCGCTGCACACCGATTCCTACGATGAGGCGCTCGCTCTTCCGACGGAAGAAGCCGCGCGCATCGCACTGCGCACGCAGCAGATCATCGCCTACGAATCGGGCGTGACGCAGACGGTCGATCCGCTGGGCGGGTCATACTTCGTCGAAAACCAGACCCTCAAGATGGAAAACGGCGCCTTCGATTATTTCGGCAAGCTCGATGCCATGGGAGGCATGGTGAAGGCGATCGAGCGCGGCTATCCCCAGAAGGAAATTGCCGAGGCGTCCTACCAGTACCAGCGCGCGGCCGAGGCCCGCGAGAAAGTGATCGTCGGCGTCAACGAGTTTGCCATCGAAGAGGAATCGCCGAACATCCTCTACATCGACGAAACCGTGGCCCGACAGCAGTCAGCGAAGCTGAAGACCTTGCGCGCGCGGCGCTCGAACGAGGCAGTCCAGCGCGCGCTTGATGCGCTCAAGAAAGCGGCGGCCCTCGAACCGAAGGCGGATCGGAACGGCAACGTCTCTTCCGCCAACACCATGCCTTACATCGTGGATGCAGTCCGCGCCTACGCCACTGTGGGCGAGATCTGCGGGGCCCTGCGGCAGGTGTACGGCACGTATACGGAAGTCAGCATCACGTAGATTTCGACCACCCAATCGAGAGCGATCTTACGCCTCGGTTCAGCTGCTGAGAAGATTTCCCTCAGCGGCTAAAGCCTCTGAATGGGGCAGCACTTGGCGGCACGGCTAAAAGCGTGCCCCTCCCAAACCTATTTTTGAAGCAAACTCTAACGTCACGTAAACATTTTCCTTGCAACTCTGCTTTGCTGAGACGCAACTAACGCCGCGTGACGGTCGTAACATCGATATACCTTCGCACGCTGGAGTCTGGACGCCGTCTGTCGAAGTGCCCAGTAATGGCATTGCTGTCTCATCGGCAGGGCTGCTCACTGGCTGTTCTTCTCGCGTTTTTCCCATGTCTTTTCTATGCCAGCAGCACCAGTGACGCTCCGCTCACCACGTATCACACCGGGACGTCGGAGGTGCGGATCTCATTTTTCGCCACCGACGAGCGCAATCATCCGGTGGCAAATTTAGGTAAAGACGATTTCGCCATCGTCGACGACGATATGGTCATCCGCGATTTTCGCAGCCTGGTTCGGGCCAGCGACACCGCACTCGACCTGATGCTTCTGGTCGACGACAGCGAATCGATTGCGCCGCGATTTCAGGAAGTGCAGCAGGACATTCTGCAATTGATCTCGTCCGATTCGCTTTCCGCCGACGATCGCGTCTCGGTCGTCACTTTTGCGGGCATGCGTCCGACAATGTTCTGCGTGCAGGATTGCCGCGCGCCGGCCACCAGGCAGAGATTACTGGCGGCCAAAGCCGAGGGCGCAACTCCGCTGTTCGATGCCGTCAATTACACGGCCCGTCTGGTGACGAGCCAGCGAGCGCCTGCCGCGCGTCAGGTGGTGATTCTGTTTTCCGACGGGCATGACACCATCAGCATGGCCTCGTATCGCGACGCGCTCCAGGCGATGATCGCCAGTGGAGCCTTGCTCTATACCGTGAACGTCGATCGCTCTGATTCTTCTTCGCAAGGCAGTCGCACGCTGCAACAGATGGCGGAATCGACTGGCGGCCGCTCTTTTCAGCTACCCGCTCATTCAGTTGATCTTCTCCAAGCCGTGCTGTCCGACTTGCGCGCTTCTTACATTGTTACGTACCAGCTACCCAACCGTACTGCGGGATTTCATTCGCTCCGTATTCTTCCCAAACATAACCTGAACCTGCACTTTCACTGTCGGAAAGGATACAACTATGACGAAATCCGTTGAAACGAAATGCACCCGGTACGGAATGTGGATCGCTTTGCTAGTTTTGCTGGCGCCGAGCGCCTGGGCCGGAGTCTATCAACATGGCACCGTGGTGAGAATGCGCATGACGGACTGCCTGCCCCCGCATCATGGATTCATGATGGCGATGGGCGGCGGTCCGGCAGAGCAGATGGGGCCGGAAGTTTGCCCCGAGTACACGCTGCTATCGGACAAGGTCGTGTTTGTGATCGTCGGCCGGTCGTCGGATCAACTGATTCCGCTGGCCGACGTAATCGACTTCCGCCTGCATAACAATGAAATGGCGGTGCGAGTCGACGATGCCCGTCGGGAAAGCAAATTCAGCATCAAGGAAATGGTTTTGCGAACCGAGTGGGACATGGTGCAGAAGCACGTTACGGACGAACTGAATACGCCATCCCGCGCTACCGAAAGCAGTTCGGCGATGCGAGCCCGGGACTAGGCTGCATTCGTCCCTATATCTTCGGAGAGGGAGGCCGTCCGTCCGCGGCGCTGTATAAGGTCGAGCCGTAGCGGAACGGTTGCCAGCCGACGGCGTGGCGCTACACAACCCAGCATTGACTATTGAGCCGTTGGTAACTGGTTAGCTTTCGTTGACTTGCTCTGGCATCCCGAATACCATGGCGTCGCGCCATGCTCGGCCAAACTATCTCCCATTACCGCATTGTCGAGAAACTCGGTGGCGGCGGCATGGGTGTGGTGTATAAGGCCGAAGACACGCGCCTGCACCGGTTTGTCGCCCTTAAGTTCCTGCCGGATGACGTCGCCAAAGATCCTCAAGCCTTGCTACGCTTCCGGCGCGAAGCACAAGCTGCCTCGGCCCTGAATCATCCCCACATCTGCACGATCTATGACATCGGCGAGGAAGGAAGCCAAGCCTTCATCGCCATGGAGTTTCTGGATGGCGTGACGCTCAAGCACAAAGTCGAAAACCGGCCACTCAAGACTGAGGAGTTCTTAGACCTGAGCCTGCAGCTTTCCGATGCACTCGATGCAGCCCACACGCGCGGCATTGTGCACCGCGACATCAAGCCTGCCAATATCTTCATTACCACCCGCGGACAGGCGAAGATCCTCGACTTCGGACTGGCGAAGCTGAACGCCAGCCGGAATACTCCGGCTTCGATGGACGGCTCCACGATTGCAGATATCAAGGAGGAGCAACTCACCAGTCCGGGCAGCACCGTAGGCACCGTTGCCTACATGTCCCCCGAACAGGCGCGAGGCGAAGAACTCGATCCCCGCACCGATCTGTTCTCCTTCGGCGCTGTCATGTATGAGATGTGTACGGGCCAAGTGGCGTTCGGCGGCAGCACTTCGGCGATCATCTTCGAAGCCATTCTCAATCGCGTTCCTACGCCGCCGCCGCAGCTCAATCCTGGCTTGCCCTCCGATCTCAACCGCATCGTTGGTCGGGCGCTGGAAAAGGATCGTGAGTTGCGGTATCAGACGGCTTCTGAAATACGCGCCGAATTAAAGAGATTGAAGCGCGACTTGGACTCAAGCCGGAGTGTCGCAGCGCAAGATGCGGTATCCGCAGCCCAGGCGACCGGAACTCAGGCTCCAGCAGCCGTAGCCAGAAAAGGATATTCCCCCGCCTTAACTGGATTGATCGCCTGTGTGGCCCTCATTCTGGGCGCAGGGGCAGGCTGGTTTCTGCGTGGGAGTTGGACACCGTCATCCCAGCCTTCCTACCATCAGCTCACTTTTCGCCGGGGTACCATTCGGTCCGCGCGCTTTACACCCAACGGGCAGTCGGTCGTCTATGGAGCGTCCTGGGAAGGATCTCCGATCGATCTATTCATTACCAGTCCCGAGAGTCCGCAATCGCGTTCGCTGAATCTGGCGGGAGCCGCGCTCTTGGCGATCTCCTCCTCTGGAGAAATGGCGGTATCGATGGAGAGCCGCCCCTCCGGGGTCTATGCGCAGGTAGGCACGCTGGCCAGAGTGCCGCTCAACGGCGGATCTCCTCGTCCCGTGTTGGAGAACGTGCAGTGGGCGGATTGGTCCCAGGATGGAAATGACCTGGCGATCGTGCGCGATGTCGATGGTCGAAACCAACTCGAGTTTCCCATCGGGAAAGTGCTGTACCAGACCTCCGGCTGGATCAGCCATCCGCGAGTTTCGAGAAAAGGCGATCAGGTGGCGTTTCTGGACCATCCTTTGCCCGGCGATGACGCAGGTTCAGTCAAGATTGTGGACCTGGGCGGACACGTCAAGACTGTGGCGTCGGGATTTCAAACCGCACAGGGATTAGCCTGGTCTGCCGATGGAACAGAAATATGGTTTACCGCCGCAGCCCTCGGGCTCAAACGTTCCATCTACGCGGTCACGCTCAGTGGCCGCGAGCGGCTCATCGCACGGGTTCCGGGGACCCTGATGCTGCAGGATATTTGGCAGGATGGTCGCGTACTCCTCGCCAAGGACGCGTGGCGGCGGGAGCTGATTGGCCTGGTTGCCGGCGAGAATAAAGAGCGCGATATGTCGTGGCTCGACTACTCCTACCCCTCGGACCTTTCGCGCGATGGCAAAGACTTGCTGTTCACCGAGGCTGGAGAAGGCGGAGGCCCGAACTATTCTGTTTATGATCGAAAGATTGGCGAGGCCTCGGCGGTCCGGTTAGGGGATGGCATGGCGCTCAGTACATCACCCGACGGCAAGTGGGTGATTGTCAGCACCATCTCCGCGCCAGCCCAGCTCCTTCTTCTGCCAACCGGGCCGGGCGAGTCCAAGCCTCTGACCCATGACTCGATCAATCACAGCCGGGCGAAGTGGCTTCCTGATGGCCAGCGCTTCGTGTTCTCCGGCAAGGAACCAGGTCACGGCGCCCGCATTTACCGCCAGGATTCTCCGGACGGAAAACCGGTGCCGATCTCGCCCGAGGGAATCGATCCTCTGGCTTTGGTTCTATCTCCGGATGGTCAGCAGGTAGTCGGCATCGGGCCCGATGAAAAAGCCTATTTCTACCCGGTCGCCGGTGGGGAACCTCGCGCCGTTCCTGGGATTGATGCAGGAGAGCAACCGATTCAATGGAGTGATGACGCCAAAGCCATCTATTTCTACAAGCCGGGAGACCTGCCTGCCAGGGTTTATCGGCTCGATTTGGCGACCGGCCACAAGACTCTGTGGAAGGAACTGATGCCCTCCGATTCAGCCGGCGTAAGCCGTATTGGTCCTATCCTACTCACGCCTGACGGCAAGACATGCTTGTATGGCTATCATCGTATTCTTTCAGACCTCTATCTAGTGGAAGGACTCAAGTAAGCAATTCTCTGAGTCGAGATCACGGCAACAGCCACAGCGGTCCCCCGGTAGTCCAGTAGCCGGAATAAGGATCAGGAAGACATACGTGGTTTCGCTGTCGAGCTTTGATTCCTACTCCAGACTTGAGATAGCCATCTCCTGGAACGCGCGCTCTGGGCGCTCGGAACACTCCCCATCACAGGCCACCATGAAGACGGTGATCATGTCACGCGATGGGATGATCCATTCCTGGGTTCCGAACGCGCCGCCATGGCCGAAAGTTCCGAGGGGAAGTAAGCCCCAAACTCCGGTTGGCTTGCTGATGATTTCCCAAGCCAGCCCGTAGTCGGCTCCGGGATACCAACCGGCCTCCATGCCTGAGGTCTGCACTTGCCGCATGGCTGCGATGGTTGCGGGAGAAAGAAAACGAGTGCCTTTCCAGGTGCCGTGATTCAGGATCATTTGGCAGAAGTGCGAGACGTCTTCCGCGGTGGAGAACAGGCCGTATTCGGGTCCCGGATACTTCGAGCCTTTGCGGAAGGCGCCCGGGTCGCCGCCCAGGATGTGAGATCCGGCGCGAATCATTTTGCCATCTTTGGGCGAATAGACAATTGCAATTCGATCGAATTTGTCGGCGGGAGGATAGAAGAACGTATCCTTCATTTGCAGCGGCTGCAGGAGCCGGCTTTGAATGAAGCTTTCGTAGGACTGACCAGAAACAACTTCAATGATGCGGCCGAGGGTAGCGAAGCCAGTGTTGCTGTAGAGCCATTTCGCGCCGGGCTCGAATTCGAGCGGTTCCTTGGCGAATGAGGTCACGGCTTCCGCCAGGGTGTGATCCATCTTCCAGTGAATGTCCTTCATGTCGCCCTCAGGCATTTGGCGCATTCCGGACGTGTGCGAAAGGAGGTCGCCGATGCGAATCGGGCGCGTGGGCTTCTTCAGCCATCCGTTGACATTCACCATCTGGTCGCGAAACTCGGGCAGGTAGGTTTGAACTTCATCGTAGAGACCGATCTTGCCTTCCTCGCAGAGCATCATGATCCCGACAGCTGTAATGGGCTTGGTCATGGACATGATCTGAAAGATCGAATCCTCGCGCATGGGACGCTTCTCTTCGATGTTCTGCATGCCGACCGCAGTCTTCTGCACGACATTGCCGTCGCGCAAGACCATAGTCACGATTCCGGCGGCTTCTCCGGCATTTACGTACTCCTGCATTCTTTGCTGAATTTTGCCGAGTCGCTGCGGGTCGAAGCCAGCCTGAGGTTTGTCGTCCGCGGCTGACAGGGGGAGCGTCAGAATCGCAAGTGCGAGTGCTGCAGATAGCACTCGCAATAGACTCGGGCGTCTACGGAAGCTCCGATTCAGGCCTAGCAGAAAGCTTGAACCACAGAGGACACAGGGGGGCACAGAGGAACCCGGAGGCTTAATCAACGATTCCCGGCTCGAATGTCGAAAAATCACTGCCTTCCCGAACGAAAGTGGACGCGGTTCCATGTTCGGCCTTTCGGATCTATGTGACTCTCCGCTCTCGCAAGCGAGACTCCTTATACTCCCTTTTTCCAGTCTGGATCGCTGCCCTTTTTCAGACGAATGGTCAGAGAACCGTCGGGATTGGTTCGCTCGTGGCAAGCCCAGCGGACGGGCCTGCGCACACCTTTGACCTCAATTTCAGCCCGCAGATTGATCTGCTGACCGTCCATGCCCTTGGGGAGGATGATGGAGGCCTGGCGCAATTTGCCGGCGATACGGTTGGCCTGCATCAAGATTGCCTCCTACTTTGACGCGGCCGTCGGGAGTCTCGGCGTACACGCCCAGAATTCCCGGCACGCCGGCGACGCCATCGTTGACGATGCCCAGAATCAGTTCCATCGTGTCGTAGCGTTTTCTCTGCCAGATGATGGACGGACGGACACGGTATCCGAGTCGCTGCTCCATCGCGCGAAGCGAATCGGGATACTTTTCGTAGTAACGCCGGATGTTATCGGCTTCGGTCCAGAGACCAAAATAGTTGGTTCCGATATCAAGGGAGTGAAAGCTCGCGCTCTCGCGATAGGGGCGATCGATGGGGCCGCCGATGCGGTGCGGATAATCGTCAGTCGGCAGGGCTTCGTCGTCCGGTCCAACAAACGCGAGCATCGAGCCGGACAATTTACTCAGGCAGGCTTTCTCCTCGGCCGCGAACTCCGGGAGCACATAGTGGCGATTTTCACCATCTTCCATGACGATGGCGATCCAGGGTGGACGATGCCCGAGCTCTTCGATCTGGATGGGCTCATCCATGATGAGGCTGTCGGAGCGCAGCCAACATCCCGCACGAACCGCCATATCCTGGACCTGCCGATTGCCGACATTGCTGATGTCGGGCTGGGTGTTGACCGCCAGTGGAGTCGTCTTCCAGGCATCGATCTGAAGCTGGGTCATGTGAACGAACGTCTTTTCCGCGGTCAGGTAATCGGGAAAGGGATTGGGCAGATCGTTGGTGTGGCCTTCTCCCCAGAATCCGTACATCATCAAGTCCATGTATTCCAACTGCGGATTGCCCTCGAATTTCGCGGCGAGCAACTCGTTCAACTCAGTAAAGGCCTTTTGAAATTCGGGAGAGTCATAGCGCGGTTCGTAGAAATCAAAGCCGGTGTGGTGCTCCTTCGATTTGTGGCCGATGTTGACGATGGGAACTTTGCCTTGCAGGAAGTCCGGCATCGAGAGTTTCTTAGGTTGGATATTTGGACTGGAGAGCTGGATGCGGAAGGCGACGCCGAGATTATGACGCTTAGCGGCATCGAAGGTTGCTTCCCAAACCGGAGAGAGTTCCAGCTTTCCGGGACTGGTCTGTACATCCCGCCAGTCGCAGCGGATGTACAAAACATCGACGAATGGCTGAGACGCCATTTTTTCCACGGCTTGTTCCAGCGTCTCCTTGCCACACTGCACGGTTAGAGCCGGACCGTTTTCCTCCCAGGTGTAGCCGACCAGGCCCGTGCCGAAATTTCGGATGTGATTGCGAGAGGGCTGCGTGGCGAAAATCGTGAACCAACCTTCATCCTGTGCGATGCCAAAAGGGCCCTGGTCGAGGCGGTTGGTTACGGTCGGGCAGCCGAAGTCGTAACCCTCCCAGAGATGGTCAGGAACGTCCGCGAACATTCGATGAGGCGCAAAGCTGCTCGCCCCTGCCAGGACTGCACTTGTCTTTAAGAAGTCTCGCCTGCGCATAATTGCACCTCCTCAGGTTCAGATCGCGGTGTGGCTAAATGCCATGATGAAGGTTGAGTCGAAGAGTGAGTGAGCCGTCATCGTTCAGCTTCTGGTGACAGGCCCAGCGCACCGGATAACGCATGCCTTTCACTTCGATCTCCGCTCTGCAGCTTCAATCCTTCCCATTTCGTTCCTTTGGGCAGCACAAATTGCGCCTGGCGGATTTTTCCCGGCAAAGGATATCCGGCATCCAGGCAACCGCTCCTGAGTATCTTGCCGTCTTCGCTCTCTATACTCACGCGCAGAACGCCCGGAACACCGGCAATGCCATCGTTGGCGAAGCCGATAATCAGCCCGACATAACCCCCGTCCTCATAACTCCAGATGAATGAAGGTCTGACGTCGATAGCCAATTCGCCGATTGATGCGATCGAACGCGGCCGGATAGGCCTGGTAGTAGCTCAGCAGATTCTTGGCGCTGATCTGGTGAAAGTTCCACAGCGACCAGTAGTTCGCTCCAATGTCCATCACATGAGCGATCATGTTTTCCGCCGGCGAGATTCCCTCCTGCGCGGCCGCCGCGTCGGGAGGCTTTCCCGGGAGCCCCTGTTCGAGCAACGCAGCGATCCATGGCGGGCGATTGCTGAGCGCCTCAATTTGCTCGTTCTCAATGAAGATGGTGTCACTGCGAATCCAGTTGTTGCTGCGCATCGTGCGGTCCAGCATTTCGGAATTTCCCACCCGGCTGTAGTCCGGCTGCGTATTGGTCAATAAAGGAGTCTTGGTGAAGTGCTCGAGCTGAACTTCGAGCATATTGATCCAGGTACGCTCTGCGGTCTGATAGTCAGGAAAGGGATTGTTGGCGAAGGGCCAGGTGTGACCTTCGCCCCAGAATCCGTACATGAAGGTATCGATGAACTCGACCTGAGGATTGCCGTTGAATTCCGCAGCTAATGCTCCAACCAGATCTTTAAATGCTTGTTGAAAAAATGGATCGTCGAATCGCGGCTGATACTTCCCGTGCGGATTTCGCAGGTATCTTTCCGCCTCCCGGCTGCTCTCCTTGTCGCTCAACACCAAATCGACCTTCGGCACTTTATCAAGAACAAAATCGGGGAGGGCAGCTGCGTGGGTATAGTCGGGGGCACTCATTTGAATACGCAAACCGATGCGCTTGTTATTTTTCTTCGCCAGATCAAAGACGAGCTTGATGTAATCGGGCAAGTCCAGGTTTCCGGGCCGTGGCTGCACTTCTCGCCAGGTCGGTCTGATGTAAAGCTGCTGTCCCAGAGGAAATCGAACCAAGTCTTCAATCGCCTGGGGAATATTGTCTGACTTGATTTCGTCCGTGCCACTGTCGGCCGTGATGTAGGTGATCAGTCCCTTGCCAAAGTTCGGCACGACTTCGTCCGACGGAGTCGTGGTCATCACCACTTCATCAGTAGGAATGACGGCATCCGGTGGATACTGCGGGAAGGGCCCCTGATTCAAGCGATCGGTCACTGTAGGGCCAGAACCGAAATCGTATTTTCCCCAATTGTGAGCGGGGACGAACGCGTGTGCTTTGCCAGTCCCGAGTTCGGCTGCGACAGCCAGTGCAACACCGCTTTTCAGGAAGTCTCTGCGCTGCATCGAAGTCATGTCCTCCTTACGTTAGGAATTCCTGGTCCCGACGCCGCTGCTGACGTGCACAGGTGAGAATCTTCGCGGCGCTATATCTAAGGATGCGGACGATTGGCATCGCAGTCCCGAAAGCAGCAATTCGGTACGCCTGTCAGCAAGAGATCTCCCGCTTCCCTGGCACCTCAGGCCGCAGCGCGGGGAAGCGAGAGACTAGAACGCCAACTTCAGGGCAAACTGAATCTGCCGCTGCGGGATCACCGTGGACGTAATCACGCCGCTAGCTCCAGGGCCGTCGTCGATGTTGCCGTCTGGCTGAGAGAAGACCGCGTGGTTGAAGGCGTTAAAGAACTCTGCGCGAAACTCAAGATTGAACCGTTCTGTCACGTTGAATATTTTTCGCGCCGACAAATCTGCCGTCCTCTCCCCCGGCCCTTCCAGAATGTTCTTTCCAGCATTGCCGAAGCAGTTACACGTGGGGTCGGAAAAGTCGTTTGTGTTGAACCACAAAGTGGGACTGGGATGCGCAAGGTGGCCGCTGCCAAGGCGATTGGCCCGCAAGAGTCCCGGAGAGCCTGTGTTGGTTGGGTCGAAACTGATCGTCGGCGAGAAGGGGAAGCCCGAGCGGAGCGTGATGATTCCGCCTACATGCCATCCGCCAAGAACCGCATTGGCCACGCCACCTCGGTTCATGAACGCTTGGCCTTTGCCCACTGGCAACAGGTAATCGACGCTATTCACCCAGCGCTTGCGATTGTCGTAGTCCGCCAGCCCTTTTTCTGCCGCGATATTGTAGCTGTCCTGCGGCCAGGGAGCGTTGCAGCAGATTTCGGGTTGGTCGTTAATGGCTTTGCTGAAAGTGAACGCACTCAGGAAATACAAGCCATGGCTGGTCCGCTTTTCAGCCTTGATCTGAAACGCGTGATAAGTGGAGTTTCCGTGATTCGTGATCGAGGTGAACGTTCCGAATTGGCATTGCAGGGTCAGGGTCGGGTCGCAGTAGGGCGCTAAGGTCGGATCGTACGTCGCCTGCGGCGTGGGAATCTGGTTGTAGTCGCGCAGGACCTGCAGGTGAGTGCCTTTGGTCCCGACATAGCCTGGACTGATGACAATCTGGCCCGGCAGTTGGTACTGGATATTCAGATTCCACTGGTCGTAAAGCGGCGTGTGAGGGTTCCAGTCCTGGCTGGTCACATTCGCGAAGGGCGCCTCGCTCGGACTGAGGGGCGGGAATCCAGACGTCAGAGTAACTTGCGAAGGCGTTATGCCGTCGCTGTTGAATGTAGGCTCGAAGAAGAACGGGAGATTGTAGTCGACTTGCAGCGGGTCGCCCGTGCGAATCTCATAGAAGACAAAGAAGCGCCCATACCCTGCCCGAATCACAAATGGCTTGGACGGGAAAGGGGTGTACGCCAAGCCAATGCGTGGAGCGAAGTCGTCTTTGTCCGTCGTCTCCAGGTTCTTGGGATAACCGGCAGTCCCGGAAGGAACAAGGATGCCTTTGGTGTAATCCCAATTGCTCTGGCGATGCTGGGATTCGTAGACAGGTGTCGCATAATCCCAGCGCAGCCCAAGGTCCAGCGTCAGCTTCGGGGTCGCGCGGTAAGTATCCTGAACGAACGCCCCGAACGTATGCTGGCGATTGCCGAAATACACCTCGCTCGAAATGGCGGACTGGATTGGCAGCCCCACCAGCATGTCAGCCAGGCCGTTGCCGCTGCCACCCTCGAGATTGCCGGCGTTGGAGGTGAATTGGCCGCTAAACGACAGGTTGCCGCGAGGCTGGCCAATCTGCAGAAGGTTGAACTGGTCAAAACGAAACTGCGGTCCAAACTTCACCAAGTGCTTCCCGTGCACAATACTTAACGTGTCGTTGATCTGGATGTCCTGGGTGGTGCTGCGGGTCGGCGTATACAGCGGCTCGCCCAGCCCGGCGTACGCGCTGGGAGCGAACCAAGTCAGCCCATTGATGAGCGGATCGTTGGGCACGCCCGGCACCTGCAGGTTTGCAGGCGGGAATTGCTGCCCATAGGAAGGAGAGTTGGAGACGTAGTGGACGCGGTTAAATCCAGCGCGGAATGCGTTCACCATGTTCGACTTGATGGCATAGTTCAAGCCGAATACCGCCCCCTCGGTGTCCAAAGGCCGCCCTCCAGTGTTGTAACCGCCACCGTCCGCAATCCCGGAGAACACCGGCGCCTGAAAACGCGTGTCCTTGATGTATGAAAATCTTTCGAAGAGCTGGATTTTGTCGGTGAGATTCTCATCGGCCCGCACATCCATCTGATCGATCTGGTCGGTTCCGGGGGCATTCACGGCATAGTTGTTGGTGGTATAGTCCCCGTTCGGTCCCGGCTGGTTGGGGGA
This sequence comes from uncultured Acidobacteriota bacterium, assembly GCA_963763795.1. Lineage (GTDB taxonomy): Bacteria > Acidobacteriota > Terriglobia > Terriglobales > Acidobacteriaceae > Sulfotelmatobacter. The sequence goes on from CAVXPP010000006.1 coordinate 221,582, forward strand.
AGGATAAAGCGCGGCGTAGTTTAGCCCGAGGGTGTTGAGGCTGCCCGCGGGAATGATATTTGCCTGTCCTGCTATGGGCATGCCGGCGGCATCAAAGCCAAAACCGTTGCGGTAGCAAGGTGGGATCGAGCCCGCCACGCACCCTGCGGGGAGCAGGGTCGGGTCGTAAATCTCGTTGGGGTAAATGGGCCGACCCAGCGCATCTGTGCCCGATGGTGTTGAACCGAGAATGCCGCTGAAATCTCCGGCCCGCTCGTTGGACGTGCCGTTAGTGCCGTCGGTCGGCACGGTGACAATATCGCTTTGCGCCTGGCGGATGCGGGTTCCTTCGTAATCGACGAAGAAAAACGCTTTGTCTTTTTTGATCGGTCCGCCGAAGGTCGCGCCAAACTGGTTTTGCTTGTAAGGCGCTTTGGTCAGGACCGAGCCAAAGCCGTATTGCGCGGCATCGAAGGCGTCATTGCGCAGAAACTCCCAGGCGCTGCCGTGATATTTGTTGGTACCCGACTTGGTGGTGGCGTTGATGACCGCGCCGCCGCTGCGGCCGAATTCCGGGGAATAGTTCGAGGTCTCGATCTTGAATTCGGCAATGGCGTCAACGCTGCTCAGCACGGCCACATCTCCGTTGTCGTTGGAGTTGTTGTCGATGCCGTCGAGAGTAAAGTTGTTCTGATCGCCGCGCGTGCCGTTGACCGCGAAGCTGCCCCCGGCGTTCCCGTTCGTCGGTGTGTTGCCGCCATTGACCGGTCCCTCGATCACCTTGGTGACCCCCGACGTGAGTTCTGCGAGGTCCGTGTAACGCCGCCCGTTTAAGGGCAACTCTTCAACCGTTTCGGCGGTAACCACGTTGCCCAGAGATGCGCTCTCGGTTTCGAGTAGCGGAGGGGCTCCGCTGATTTCCATCGTTTCCGAAACCGAGCCGACCTTGAGACTGAAGTCCAGCTTAATGGTCTGCTGCACATCGAGCACGATGTCCTTACGAACTTCCCGTTGGAAGCCGGTGGCTTCGACGGAAACGGAGTATCGGCCGATATGGAGCGGAGTAATCACGAAATCGCCATTCTGCTCGGTTTTTTTCGCAGTGGCGATGCCTGTGTCGGTGTTGGTAGCGGTGACGGTGACGCCAGGCAACAGGGCGCCGCTGGCATCCTTGACCGTCCCGACCAGGCTGCCAGTATCGACTTGCGCGAACCCAACCACGGCCACACTGATCAGAAAAACAACAACTCCTATGGTTTTTCTCATGAGTGATTCTCCTTCTGCGGACGCGATGCAGTGTCGATCAATGGCTCGGCAGCAAATCTCGCGGCTGGCTCTACCCTGCCGCTGTTTTGCAGCATAGAAACTTCTTCGACGACTAACGGAACGTTTCTTTTTATATCGTTTTGTTGCCTTTTGTCCAGAAAAAACCACCGCTTCGATAGCAAGCGAAAATGTTGAGGAATAACAGGCTGCGAGCTACCGACACGGAGGCCGTCAGACTCGGATGGAGGCGGGCTGGCCCCAGAGGCTCTACACTTTCAGCTGCCGAGCGGCATTCTCAAAATACACTTTGCGAAGAATCGTCTCCGGCAGATGGATGCCGTAAACTCGCCAGCGCCCCTGAGGTGGAATTTTGGCCGGAGCGTAATCGAAGTATTCGTCATCCGTTTCCAGAAATCGGTAATAGATTTCATACAACTGGTCGTTGAATACCTGTTGAGGAGTCTCGTCACCGTGCGGAGTGGCGTCGGTGCCGAACAGGATGCGGTCCTGATACTTATCGAAAAATTTCCGCGCCGTACGTGGCTGCCTGCCCAACTCTCCGATACGGGCAGCGATGTCGACGGTCATGTTCGGGAAGCGGTCGAGGTTCTGCGCTACATTCGCCAGGTTCTCGGCGAAGTTTCCCACGTGCAACGCGACGAATTGCGTTTTGGGATGTCTGGCAAAGACCCGGTTGCGGGCCTCCAGTAATTCTGCGTTGCTGGGGAAGTCGCCTCCGTAAAAAGACCAGTCCGGATGATTATTGAGTTCCTCATAGCGCTCGTTGAAGCGATCGGTAGGAGTAAAAAACGCGACCGGGTCGGATACGTGAATCGCCACGGGCAGGTTGAATTGGGCACAGGCGTCCCACATGGGATCGAATCTGGGATCATCGATCTTTATGAGGTCGCCGGAAGTGATGTTCTCGCGAAGATACAGACCCAGAGTCTTCAGAATTTTCAAACCCCTCGCACCCTGCCGATGGGCTTGCTCGATGGCTTGGGCCTGAAGCTGAGGATAGTTCGGATCCTTCCAGCGTTCATAGCAGGGCTCGGTCAATGTGTAGAAGCGACTGGGAAACGCTCGGTCGTATTTGTTGATTGTGTCGCCCAAGCCCTTGCCATAGCCGCCGGTCAGGTTCACCATGGCGCGGATATTTTTGCGATCCATGACGGCCAGAAGCTCTTCCGGCGCGCCCAGATATTTACGTTCCGAAGCCAATTCCACACCGTTTTCGGACCGGGCCGATGTGGTGATGTGAGTGTGAAAATCGAGCACAGGAAATTTCGCTCGCTCGATGCGCGACTCATGCACCTGCAGCATGCTTTTTGGCTCGAAGTCGCGGAGTTCCAAAGGGCGAGGCTGCGTTTTCTGCAGTTCTTGGTTGTCCTTGCCGAAGCCGGCGCCGGGCTGCGCAGCCACGCCTGCTATGACTCCCACTCCATACAACCACTGCCGCCGATTGATCATGGTTGCCCCCGCAGTTGCTTGCGGCCGACCTGACGAGAACGAAGATAACAGAAAATTTTAGAAAGAAAAAGAAACATACCAAGCTTTGTGCGCGATTACCTCTCTCTTCGTTCACCAGCGGATCCCTCAGTGCAAAGGAAAGGAAATGAAAGGCACCGAAACAGGTTGGGGAGTCGTCACCTTTATCTGCGCTTCCTAGTTGCTCCTCTGGCGAGGGCTGCACTTCTGCGCGGTTCGCATGTAGACGAATCCAGCTTCGGCGAAATCGGAGAGGTCGTCAAATCCGGTTAGCGATCGGTTGGTTCTACGAAGCGTCGATTATCGGTAAGGTTAGAATGCGCCTTCAAATTTCCAGTTACCTTGACGGAGAAATCCTTGTGGGCCGGTACCCCGTCCACTCCGTCCACGGTGAGGCGGATCGTGAACTCCCCCGCGTTGGTGTAGGCATGAGATAACTTGCGGCCGTCCGCGCTCGTGCCATCGCCGAGGTCCCAGTGATAAGCGACTGCGGGCACATCGCCAGCTTCGGCCTCGGCCGAGAGGTTGATCGTCTCACCGGTATTGGCCGCTGCGGGCACCTGCGCGGTCACGGTTGGGGCAGCCGGGGCAACGGTCGTGTCGATCAGCTTGATCACCCTCACCGACTGGGGCGGTTGGTTCTCCAGCCGCACTGCGGCGCTCGCGAGCGTAACCGTCTCATTCTGGTTCAGCACATCCGTCGCCGCAAACGTGTGGCCGGCCGGCAGGCCGAGGTCCGCCAGTCTTAGCGTGTGCGAGCGGACCGTGTTCGTCCAATTGAAGACCGTCAGGATGGCCTGCCTTTGATCTTCCCGCAGCAAGAAAATGCTGGGCTGTTCATCCTCCGGATCGTAGGTCATCAGGTCTAACGGCGTAGAAGCTCGGCCGATTTTGGGTATATTCAGTAGCTCCCGGTTTTCAACCAGCGCCAGCCGATCCTTCTCTGATCCCAGCACCGGCATGTCATCGCCAATCTCATACATGCCGCCGGATACTGCAGAGAGCGCGATCGACGCCTCGGCCGCAGCCAGCGCAATCGAAGACCGTTCGTGGGCATGCTCCATAAGATGGGTTGCGGTGACGTTGAAGGCGTCCGGATCATCGACGAAGAAATTACGATTCATATAGAAACGGGCAGCGATGCCAGAGGCGGCATTCTTCGTCCTCTCAAAGCTGTGGCCCGTATCCGCGGAGATCCGACCCGTATCGACCAGCCCCACCGGGTTGAGCATGGGACTTCCGTCTTTGTCGAGGACGACATGTTCGCCCACAGCATCACGGATGATCTGGAGTCCGATGCGCTGCGCTTCCAGCGTGGTCGTATTGGGCCGGTAGCGGTAGCCCTCGATGGCTGTAGTGTCCATGAAATCGAGTTTGATGAAGCGGACTCCCCATTCGCGGACCAGTTTTCTGTAAGTCTGGCGCAGGTATTCCTGCGCTCCGGGATGCGTCGTGTCCAGCGCGTACAGCACATCTGTCTTCTGGCTCCAGACGTCACCGATGGGAATCGGCTCGCCCTTAGCGTTGTGCACCAACCAATCCTTGTGGTGCTCGTAGACCCAAGCCCGGCTTGTCACTTCAAAGGGCGCCGTCCACACGCCGAAGGTCAGGCCCTCTGCGGTAAGGTGATGCCCGACAAACCGCATGCCATCTGGAAATTGGGTTGCATTCGGAGTTGTATATTCTCCGCGGGCATACTGATAACCTTCATCAACCTGAAAATACTTATAGCCGAATGATTTCAGATGTTCGGCTTGCCAGTCGCCATTGGTGAGGGTTTCGCCCTCGTTGATGGCGCCATAGTAGACGGTCCAACTCCACCAGCCGATGGGAGTCTCAACAGAAACCCGCGCATGGTGCAGACGGCGAATCGCATCCCCGTAGGCCAGCAGTTGATCCTGGTAATTCGGCCCGGCCTGAAACATCAAGCGCTCTGAAACCATGTCTTCCCCGGGCTTAAGAGGAAGGCTCAATTCGACCTGATCGTCGGCGGGAGCGTCCTTTAAATCGAAGTCCTTCTGGATTTCCGTGGTTCCGGTAGATTCAACGGTATAGGATGCTATTTGGGCCTGCGCTCCCGCACCCTCAGCTTTCAGATGCAGGATGGTCAGAAATCGGTCGGAGGTGAGAGCGCCAAGAAATAAACTCTGCTTACTGTCCCGGTTGTAGATGAGTTGGCTCCCTGCGCCGCGATGCATTCCGCCGGGCGCGCCCCCGAGGTCGTAGAGAGCCAGGTCCGGCCAATCTTCGCTGAAACTGTCGGAGAGAATCCGGTCGGCCGATGGCGCACCACCAAGATTGAGGATCGGCTCACCCATGGCCTCCACACTGCGAATCGCCTGTACAGTTACTTCCCTGCCCGCGCTGTTTTGCACTTTTACCTGAACGGTGCCGTAAGGGCGCTGTTTGTAGATCTGCAGCACGTAAACCAGATCGGGTTTTCCGTCCAGTCCGCTGCAAGTGACGGTCACCTGTCGGCCGGAGCCGAGATCATCTTCGAAGGTAGACTCCGCGGCCTGATGCCGCGGGTAATCGCTCGAGCGCAGCCACTGGTGGTCCACCTGTGCCGCCACACGAGACGTGAGCACGGGCGGGCCGCCGTGCAACGACAGTTGGTACGATCCCTCCTGCGCATTGACCGTCACGGACAGCGCGTCGTTCGTCAACTGCTGGGCCATACATTGCAGCGCAACAAAGAGCGTGCCAGCGGTAAGAGCTAATGCAACTCTGAAAACCAGTCTTCGAATTTTTTTCGACACAGCGGCAATCTCCGAATGTGTGTTTGTCATCGCAGCAGCAACCCATACTCTACCGATGAGCTCATAGGGTCAAGTTCGGCTGCGAACGGGACTAAACAGACCTCGCACGGACCATTGCGGCATCTCAGTTGGGCAGTTAGTCGGCTCAAGAATCTATAATGCGAAAGCGATGGATGCGAAGCGTAATCCCGTAGAGACGGATCGCCCCACGCTGGCCGACGGGCCGAGTGAATACCTGCGAAGTATCGTCCAACGAAATCGCAGCGGCGAGGCTGTCGGCAGTTACGCCGTTTGCTCCGCGCACCCCGCAGTAATCGATGCAGCCATCCAGCAAACGCTCGAAGACGGCAACTGTTTTCACGTGGAGTCGACATCCAGCCAGGTGAACCAGTTTGGCGGATATACGGGTATGACGCCGAAGCAGTTCACTGATTCAATTCGTGCCACTGCCGCCGCAGCAGGATTGCCGGCAAGTCGCGTTCTGCTCGGGGCGGATCACCTGGGTCCATTTGCGTGGCGCAGTGAACCGGCAGCTACTGCCATGGCGAAGGCCTGCGATCTGGCCCGTCTTTGTGTTCATGCGGGATATCAGAAGATCCACTTGGACACGAGCATGCCATGCGGTGACGACGCGAAGGTTCTCGATGAGACGACTGTCGCGGAACGTGCTGCGATTTTGTGCCGGGCTGCGGAGAAAGCTTGCGAAGAGATGCCGGCTGTTTGGCCGAGGCCGCTTTACGTCATCGGAACCGAGGTCCCACCTCCGGGCGGAGAAGTGGCAGAGGGAGAATGTCCAGCCCCGACGAACGTGGGAGACGTTCATCGCACGTTGGACATCTTCCGCTCCGCGTTCCGAGCGCATGACTTGCTCGCCGCTTGGGAAAACGTGGTCGGGTTGGTAGTTCAACCTGCCGTGGAATTCGGCGACACCAGGGTTTTCAACTACGATCGCCAAAAAGTGCATGCGCTGGCGGCAGGATTGCCGGCAAGTCCATGCGCTGGTCTATGAGGCCCATTCCACCGATTACCAGTCCCCCGCCGCTCTAGCAGAGATGGTGCAGGACCATTTCGCAATATTGAAGGTCGGCCCGTGGCTTACGTTCGCTTATCGGGAAGCAATTTTCGCACTGAGCGGCATAGAGCGCGAGAGCCTTGGCCACAAGCGCGAAGTGAAATTGTCGCAAGTGCGGGAGGCGCTAGAGTCCGAGATGCTGCGCAACCCAGCGTACTGGCGTTCGTACTACCGTGGCGACGATGACGAATTGCGCCTCTCGCGTGCCTTCAGTTTCAGCGACCGCTGTCGTTATTACTGGCCCCAACCTTCCGTACAAGAAGAAGTAAAACGCCTGCTGCAGAATTTCGACCGGTTTTCGTGCCCGCTGACCCTGCTGAGCCAATATCTCCCGATCGAGTACGAGGCGATTCGCGAGGGCGCACTGGAGAATAATGCTGCGGCTATCATCGATCACCGCATTCGACGGGTTCTTCGATTTTATGCTGCGGCCTGTGGCAATCGCGTGACTACGCGAGCCGTTGACTGACTGACAGTGCTTTCAACTGCGCAATCTTGCGCGTGATCTGCACCGTGTTTCGGCAGGTTGCAACACACGACTCGCAGGCGCCACACGCTTCGAGTCCTCGGCCCGGCGCGGCAGACGCCAGCATCTCGCGCGCCATTCCAACATTTCGATATTGCACCGCATACATGTGGGACCTCATCAACCGAGGTATATCGACCTGCTTAGGGCAATCCTTGCGGCATTCGCCGCACTGCTGGCAAAACTCAGCTTCGGCCAGGAACGCCTTATCCGCCAAGAACTTTTCTTCTTCCTGCGTATAGGCCAAGTTTCGCGCCACAGAAAAATCTTGTTCGAGATGCTCGTATGTGCTGAAGCCCGGTATGGCCGTGGTCACGAACTCGTGATTCAATGCCCACTTCAACAGCGCGGTTTGGCTCGCCGCCGGCAATTCTTTGGGAAGTTTCGCGTCCGGCTTAACCGTGCCTCCAGCCTGGGTTTTCATCGCAACAATCCCCATCCCGCTCTTGGCGGCCTTCTCGATCGTGGAAAGCATTTCCGCATCGTTCGCCATCGTGTAATTCAGCATCACCAGGCCGACGTCAAACAGGCCCAGACGTATTGCTTCGCTCAAGACGTCGAACAGTAGTATGCGTCGATAGTCCGATGAATCTCGTCTTGCCATCTTTCTTCAAGGTCCGCAGAGCTTCAATCGGCCCTTCTGCCCGAGCGTCCGTCTACCGAATCCACCGCGTGATGATAAAGAATGTCGACGTGGTCGATCTGCAGCCTTCTTAAACTTGCCTCCACGCCCTCGACGAACTGTCGCTTCGCCTCGGCCGCGTTTTGAGAATGGTTCCGCGACGGCTGCTTGGTCGAGATCACAACCTTGTCGCGCACGCCCATCTCTTTGATCACTTGTCCTACCATCTGTTCGTTGCGTCCGTTCTGGTAAACGGCCGCCGTATCGAAATGTCGTATGCCCAGCTCATACGCCCGGCGCAGCAGTCCCGGCACGTCGGCGTTCATCACTCCCATGCTGACCACCGGCAGAGTGAGGCCGGTCTTTCCCAGCGTGCGCTGCAACACGGGCGAGGACGAAGTCTCGAACGCAGCGCTCGCCAGCAGGTTCGTCTTGGCTAACACGCTTGCCGTTCCGGCCCACAGAATCGGTTTCACGATGAATTCCCGACGATTCCAGTTTCCGTCGTTTTTCATAGCTCAACTCCTGAAATCATATTTCACAGCTCTCTGATGCGTTCAATGCGTTCAAAGTTTTGTTAGGGAAGGCTCCGCGCTACGGCCTTCAGAATCTCGGCACCGTTCTCTGGGGGATTCAACAGCGCGATGACATATCGCCCTTGCGTGCGCGCGATCAGACGCCCCTCGTAGTTGTTTCTGGCCCGGATTCCACCTTCTCCCAACTCGGGCGCGGACGCACATTCACCACTCTCCTTGAAATGCTTCGCCAGTTGTTCCAATCGCGACTTCGCTTCTTGCGCGCCGCTCGCTACTGAAACGACGAGCTTGCTCTCCTGCTTCGCTTGCGCGTAGGCCACGATGTACGCCGGTGCCAAAAATGCATGCCCCAGTGGATCCTTCCTCACATATTGTTCGGAATGAGGAACGCGATGTTCGCGGGGAAGCCGTTCCAGCAGAACCGGCAGGGTGCGCGTCCCGCCGATGCGTCCGGAGAGAAGGCGCGCAAATTGATCGAGCAGCCCATCCGCGTTGGCGCCGGATCCGGAAAGCTTCACATAGTAGCGGTCCTGCAGAAAATTCAGCACGCCCTGATCTCGATAGCCCTCAGCGCCGATCGCAACGAATTTGTACGTAGGCGAGCGCTCCGCCGCGTAAATGCCAAACGCATTCTCGGTCCCGCCCATGTCGTAGATGTCCACGGTGAGCTCTGCTGCGCCGCTCTTGAAGTCCTGATGCAGCAGGCTCTTGAAGTCATAGAGGAGATAGAGATCGGCGCCACCGTCAATCTGCTGATATAGACTCTCGGGGTTGTAGAACGAAGGCGGGGCCTGCACACGCGCGCGGCCCGGAAGAGGTTCGTGCAGGAGATTGGCAAATTGCTGCTGCGACGAATCCGCGGGTCGCGCAGCAGAGGCGCTATTGTGAGATGCTGAACTCTGCGCCTGTGCTGTTGCCAGCGTTAGCGCCGCGCCGATCAGCAAGGTAGTCCATCTCGTCCAAAGTTCCATCTGACTTCCTCGAGCTTTCATCAACCTGTAGGGGATCACAAAGTCTTGACCAGCGTTCGAACTTTTTCGAACTCGTACGTGCCCAGCCCGCGATTGGCCGCCATCTTGAGATAGGGCAGTGAAGATGCCTCTAGGTTCCAGTATGCCTTCGCCACATAAGCATCCAGAGCAACCGGATCTGTTCCGGCGACCAGCGTCTTTTTCAGCAGCACATCCTGCAGATTGCCGCCGGTGGGGCCATTGCGGACGAGGATCCGGTAACAGTCAATAACGGTCAGAGTCGGACGCACGAAGTCGGCGAGGTCCACGAGGCTTTCGTGAATCTTCTGATGCAGCTGATGACGCGGGCCACCGAGCATGCCATACCAATTCTTCATGCCCAGCGTTGTGCCGGTCAGGCTGTGGTGCTTGGCAATCGGGATATTGATGATCTTGTCCACATTCAGAAATAGATCGAGAACCGGCCAAGCACGCAGAATTTCTCCCTGCAGATCCACTTCCTTGAACATCGACGGATCGGGAAGGCGGACTTCAGCTCCCGCGTGCTCCGCGGCCTCGGCAATGCCGGATCGCTGAAAACAGCGGCGTGGATCGTTGCAGCTTACGTCGGTGACGATGACGCGCCTGGCTCCCGCGTTCAAGCACTGGCGGATGATTTCGGCCACCACGTCAGGATTCGTATTGGCCGCCTGCTCGGGAGTGCGATCCCATCCGATGTTGGGCTTCACCAGGACGACGTCGCCGCGCGCGATGAAGCGGCGAATTCCCCCCAACTCTTCGAGCGCCTGACGCGCCAGTTGCGCTGGGTCGTCGCCGGTGATGACCGCCATCTCCGGGAACTGCGGATCGGCTGCTACAGTGTGGCCGCGCTTCGCGGCCAGCGCTAGCGCGGGCTCGGGACGCCAGCTACGTTGGTTCAGCCAAAGCCCCAGCCCAGCTGCACCGGCACTGGCTCCAGCGACTCGCAGCAGCTTGATCAGTGCGTCACGACGGCTTAGATGGATTGCTTCAGGTTGCATGAAAACTCCATGTCAACGATCTAAATTTCGTCAGATCCGAATTTCTGTCAGCCGGTGCGCGACAGTTGTATGACTCTCAACTCTTCCTCCGATTCAACAGGATCTGGTTGGTGCGCGACCGGCTTTCGCCCACACTGGTCACGTACACCGCCGGCCGGTCCTGCACGGGACAGGCGTATTCACAGGCGCCACATCCGACGCAGCGCGACGGATCGAGATAAGGCTGCTTCACTTCCTTCGGGTTGCCCGCCGCATCGATCACCTCCGCCGGCCGAAGGTAGATTGCCTTGGGCGACGTCGGACACCATTCCTCGCACACGATGCAATCCGTTGCCATTGCCCAGGGCAAGCATCGGCCACGATCGTAAAAGGCCGTTCCGAGACGGACCGGCTTGTCGGTGCGGCCCACATCGACGGACCAGCCCTTGTCTTTAGCTGAGATCTCCCAGATAGCTCCGGTGGGGCAGACCTGCGAGCACAGCACACAACTGGCTTCGCAGTAGCCGATTCGCGGCACGAGAATCGGTGTCCACAAACCTTCGATCCCAGCCTCGGCAAAAGCCGGATGCAGGGCATTAGTGGGACAGACTTTCATGCACTCGCCGCAGCGAATGCAACGGGACAGAAAGTACTCTTCATCAAGCGCTCCGGGAGGACGCAGCCGGCGTTCATGGTGTTCTGCGGCAAATCCGGGCGTGCTGCGCGCCAGCGGAACCAGGGCGGCGCCCGCAGCCAGGCCGGTCAGGACCTTCCGTCTCTGCAGGTTTGCGCCGACTGCTTTTTGTTCGGGAAAAAACTGGAATCGTAATCCGTGCTCCGGACACTCATCAAGGCAATTCAGACACAGGTGGCACTCGGACTGGTGCCAGGGCACGCCACCGATCGGATCGTCGCCGCCCTGGCAGCGCAGAAGACAGCGATTGCAATCTTTGCAATGCTCCGGATTCTTGACCAGTCCAAGCACGGACCAGCGCGACACGATGCCCAGCAACGCACCCAGCGGGCAGAGTGCGCGGCACCAGAAGCGGGTGATGCGGAAATTCAACGCAACCAGGAAGACAAAGATCAGGCCCAGCCAGATCCCCAAACGGAAATAGGGCTGCTTGAAGCTCAGCAGCAGCAGACCCAGGATGAAGTGCAACCCGCTGCCGATGCTCTGCACGAACCCGTAACGGCTGTGCTCGAGTAGGCCCAAGGATCCCCGCAGGGCATAGTTAGTCGCGGGCAGGATCGACAAACCGATGGAGCGTACTAACAATGAGAACGGGTCCAGCCAGCCGACGATACCCGTGCCAAACACCGCTGCGGCTAGAGATGCGATGAGCAAGTAATACTTGGATGTCTGCCAGCGTTTGTAGCGATTCGAATCAATGAGTTGTTTCCCGCGTTTGCGCTCGGACTTGAAGCTGCTGAAAAAATGATGAATAGAGCCGAGAGGACAGATCCATCCGCAGAAAAAGCGCCCCAGGAACATGGTGGGAATTAAAACGACCAGGCTCCACAAGAGGCCGCGGTAGAGCGCATGGCTAGCCAGTGCGTTCGAGATCGCCACCAGCGGATCAAGCTGGAAAAAGAAAGAAACGGGGTAAGGTAGACGGATTTCGCTGTTGGAAGCCGTCAGCGAGCCTCGGAACTCAGTACGCACCAGAAGCAGCAGAAAGAAAAAGAAAAAAGCGATTTGCGAGAGAGTCCGTAGCTTGGTTGGTTTTGGATAACGCAAGGCTGCCTTCATGCCCGGCCGGGCCGCTAATCGCCATACCGATGGCTGGCGAAGTTACGAACCCATTCTTCAGTCCTTGCGTGCTATGTTCTGTGACTCGAATCACGCCTCGTCGTGTTTCCGGCGTGACATCGAGCTAATAGACTTTCCCCTGGGTGGCATCGCATGGAACTGCTGGATGTAGCTCGGCTCGCACCTTGGGCATGCGCATATGAACGCACTGCAACCGGTCGTCCGATCAACTGAGTCCGTTGGTGCATGCAATCGATTTTCGATTTATTTGATTTCACTCCCAGTGGCAACCTGCAGATCCTCCACAAGAATAACGGTTACCACAGGACATGCTCCCGTGCCGACCGATATGAACTTCTGAGACTTGCTTAAAAGTGAAGATCGGCCCCAAACTGCGAGCACGTGAATTCCCCCATGTACTGGGCCGTTTCCCAAACGGCCACATGGCCGACAGGACTGGGCGAAGGCACCTCTAAATCCCTGTTAAAGCGTAGACAAGAAAACGCTAGAGGCCCTGACGATGAGATTCCCCGCGCGGCGTGCAATAGCACTCGTGGTAACTTCCGTATTGTTCACCCTTTTATTTCAACACCTCAGCCTGGGGCAGAGTGTGAACCCCCAAAGTCTTGCTTTCGGCTCCGTTGCCCTGGGCAATCGTATTGCGAAAACTCTGACCATCACGAACTATCATCAAAGTAGCCTCATTGTCGAAAGCGTGAAGGCGAGTGGAACCGGATTTTCGGTCAGCACGCCGCCCATGCCTATGACACTCACGTCTGGAGCAAGTGCCGGCATCGTAGTCACATTCGCACCTCCCGCCAGCGGAACGTTCAGCGGCAGTGTGTCCCTAACTTATAAAAGACATCGTTACGACGGCACACTTCGCTCCATCTTGGTCAGTGCGTCCGGAACTGGCACAGGCTCTGCTGTTCTGCAATCCATCACGGTGAGCCCCACGTCGGCTTCAATCACGGTCGGTGCAACCCAGCAGTTTGCGGCTACCGGACATTACAGCGACGGCAGCACGCAGAATCTCACTTCGAGCGCGACCTGGCGTTCTTCCAATTCATCGGACGCGACCATCAGCGCGACAGGTTCCGTAACCGGACTGGCCGCGGGAAGTGTAAGCATCACAGCAACTTCGGGCGCGGTGGTAAGCAGTCCGGCCGTCCTTGCGGTAACTACAAAGACCTCGACGCCCGTTCTGCAATCCATCACGGTGAGCCCCACCTCGGCTTCGATCACGGTCGGTGCAACCCAGCAGTTTGCGGCTACCGGACATTACAGTGACGGCAGCACGCAGAATCTCACTTCGAGCGCGACCTGGAGTTCTTCCAATCCATCGGACGCGAATATCGGCTCCAGCGGTTCAGCCGCAGGACTCGCCGCCGGAAGTGTAAACATCACAGCCGCTTCGGGTGGTATCGTGAGCAGCCCGGCAGCAGCCCTCACGGTAACTGCAAAGACCTCGACGCCCGTTCTGCAATCCATCACGGTGAGCCCCACCTCGGCTTCGATCACGGTCGGTGCAACCCAGCAGTTTGCGGCTACCGGACATTACAGCGACGGCAGCACGCAGAACCTCACTTCGAGCGCGACCTGGAGTTCTTCCAATCCATCGGACGCGAATATCGGCTCCAGCGGTTCAGCCGCAGGACTCGCCGCCGGAAGTGTAAACATCACAGCCGCTTCGGGTGGTATCGTGAGCAGCCCGGCAGCAGCCCTGACCGTAACGGCAACTGTGAGCGGTAACTCCTTCTATGTTTCAACCGCGGGCAATGATTCAAATGCCGGCACGATTAGTTCGCCCTGGCGGACGATTCAGCATGCAGCGAATACCCTCCAGGCGGGAGATACCGTTTATGTACGCGCTGGCGTGTACAACGAAGCGGTGAACATTGCAGTCTCGGGATCTGCCGCCGGGGGAGCAATCAGATTCCAGAGCTACCCTGGAGAAACCGCCATTGTCGACGGTACCGGCCTGACTCCCTCTACTTCCAGCACGCAGGGGTTGTTTAACATCGCCGGTCGAAGTTATGTGACGATTCAGGGCTTCGAGATCCGCAACTTCCAGACCTCGAGCGCGTCGGCCACTCCGGCGGGAATCTGGGTTTCAGGCTCGGGAACCAACATCCAGATTCTGAACAACGTCGTTCACAATATCGTGACCACGTCTGAGGCCAATGGCAATGCGTTTGGCATTGCGGTCTATGGCACAGAAGCTCCGGCCGCGATCACCAACATCACCATCAGCGGCAATCAGGTTTACAGCTGCAAAACCGGCAACAGTGAAACCGTTAACGTCGATGGAAACGTCACCAACTTCACCATCAGCAACAACATCATCCGCGACAACGACAATATCGGGATCGACGCCATCGGATTCGAAGGCGTGTCTCCCGATCCCACATACGACTACGCGCGCAATGGAACAATCAGCGGAAATACGGTTTACAACATCAGCGCCATCAACAATCCTGGCGAAGGCAAACAGTACGACGCCGACGGGATTTATGTGGACGGTGGCTCCCAAATCGTGGTCGAGCGCAATCTGATTTACGCGTGCGACCTCAATATCGAAGCAGCCAGCGAGCACTCCGGTCATGTTTCCAGCTACATCACGATTCGCAGCAACGTGATCTACCATGGCAACTCGGTGGGCATCTCCATCGGCGGCTATTCCAGCGGCGTAGGCGGAAGTGACCACATCACGATTGTCAACAACACGCTTTTTGAAAATGATACTAAGAACACCGGCAGTGGCGAGTTACAGGTGCAGTACTACGCGACCAATAACGTATTCGAGAACAACATCGTCTACGCTACGTCGCAGGGTTTGTTCATCAATAATTACACGAAGTCAGAGCCCAATCCTGTGGCTGCGGATTACAATCTTTACTATTCCTCGTTGAATTCGGCATCCGCCGATTTCCTATGGAACGGCACAGATCACACAGGTTTTTCCACGTATCAATCTACTACGGGGGAGGACAGCCATTCTCAATATGTCGACCCGTTGTTCCTCAGCGTGACGTCGCCAGCCTTGCAAGTGCAATCGACTTCACCGGCGGTCAATGCCGGCACGAACCTGGGTTCAACGGTCGAAGGTACCTACGACTTTGCCGGTAATTCGCGAATCCAAGGCGCCAGCGTCGACCTGGGTGCGTACGAACAGTAGGCGCCACAGCGGTGGTGCAGTCCTCTAGCGACGGCGTCAGGCCCTCGCGCACCGGATCTTGGCAGATGGGGAGAAGCGAGGATCCCTCGCTTCTCCCGCATCCTGCCGCCGGGTTATGCAATTGCCTTCCGAACGGATTCCAATATCGCAACAGCCTGCAATATCTCATTGTGGACGCTTTTTGGTTCGATTTGCGCCGTCGACGCGAGGCATAGATCGTCCGCTGTTTCTTCGATGATTTCCGGCGGGATACTGGTCAGCTGTCTTGCGTAGGAGGTGATCAGCGCGTTCTCACACAGGGTATTGATCAGCCGTGGAATTCCTCCCGAGCAACGGTATACGGCTTCGATGGTCGGATCGGGAATCAAGTTATCCTCGAGGCAGCCGCCTGCGACCCGCAACCTGCGCTGTATGTAGCCTCTGGTCTCTTCCAGATCGAGCGGTTCGAGGTGAGCGCGCAGAGAAACTCTTTGCTTCAACTGCCTGAGATCAAATGAATCCAGCCGGGCCGCAAGCTCTGGTTGTCCCACCAGAAGAATCTGAAGTAACTTCTGTTCCGCGGTCTCCAGATTGGTGAGAAGCCGGAGTTCTTCGAGAACGTCGGTTGAAAGAGAATGGGCTTCGTCTACCACAATCACGGTCGTCAGCTTCTGTCGATAGCGTGCAAGAACATAGTGGTTCAGTTCGTGAAGCAGTTCCGCTTTATTCTTGCCGGAGACCGTGAGCCCCAGGTCCGCGGCGACATACTGCAAGAACTCAAGTGGCGAGAGGCGGCCATTGAAGACGTACGCACAGGCTACGGAGCTGTCCTTCAACACGCGCAGGAGATAGCTGATCAGCAGTGTCTTGCCAGTCCCTACCTCTCCCGTCAAAACTACAAATCCCTTCCGTCGACACACGCCATAGTAAAGGGCTGCCAGCGCCTCCCGGTGCCGTCGTGTGAGAAACAAGAATGAGGGATCAGGAGTAATTTCGAATGGATTGCGGCGCAGTTTGTAGAAAGTCTTGTACATAGTCTAACCCTCACCTCCCCGAACTAACATCGGTCCCATTCCATTCGGCCGCCCGACGGATTATGACCGAGACATCACGATCCTTCCCTTGCCCCATCCTTCTTGATTTCGCGGCTCCCCTGGTGAATGTGGTAGACGCGGAGATCTTCATCCTCAAAGAATATGTCGGTGTCGGAATGAGCTTTCCGGTAACTCTCGCAAAGTTGCAGCGCTGCCGATTCCAGACTCGCCCGCCCTCCCGGCGAGCGATAGTTGCGGTAGGTGGCATCCGCGAGCACTGGGAACGACGGAGCGTCCGGCTCCCGCGAAAAGATCTGAAACGGCCTCTTCTCCACATAGACAAACATGTCGTCCCGTGTCTCAGGAAAGCGAAAATCCGAATTCGAAACCTGGTCCCGATATTTTTCTAAGAACTCAGCTAGGTCTTCGTGACCTCCCAATCCAAATGTCTCCGCTAGTTGCTCCACGGGAGCCGCAACGGCCCACCTTTGCCGGGGGAATCCCTCAGCAATCCTTTGAGTCACTCGCGCGGCCGATTCGTATTCCAGGCACTGCGACGGCCACCGGTGAGGTGGAAACCAGATCGCCGCAACTAGCAGGCCTGCGACTAAAAGAATGGGCTCTGTCGCCTTGCCGGCCAGGGAAACAAGCACAGCCTGGGTGAGAGCGAACAAGCAAGCGATGCCAACCGCGGCCGCAATCGGCAACACCGCACGCACGTTCGAGAAATCCATCGGGTTGGGCATCAAAGCGGCATAGGCGGCAAGGCCATACGACGCTACGACCAACAGAACCAAGCCGACTACCGGTTGGAGCAGCAAAGTCGCAGACACGACTACCAAAAGCAGCAATAACGATCGCGAGACCAGGCCGACCAGTACCAGGCAGCACGCGACGTCGACCAGCGGATCCCATCGCCGCGTGTTCTTATACCAATCCGCCAGCAAAGCTAGAGCCAGAAGTACAAACAACAAGCCGAGCCCGATTTCGGGACTCGCCCCAAGGCTCGCGGGAGAGACCCGAATGAGGCTCTCCAGTTTCTGCGTCAAAGACACCGCCACGAGCGAGCCGTCTGTGACCGGCGGGAAAGCAGCCGCTCCCAAACAGTACATGCCGACCACACATGCGACGCGCGACCGCATACACGTACGAAACAAGAGGCCCATCGCCAAGACCGTCAGAATGGCAACGATCGGCACCAGAAAACGTGTCACCTGCATGGGCTCCCTGGCGCTCAACAGAGAGATCGTTGCGATGACTGCGGGAAATACCAACGGACCGTCCCCGACTTGATTCAGAATCAATTGCCGGGCGCGGAGAAGGATGTCGTACTGCCCAGGCTGGTTGAGACGAAGTTCACGCACAGCATGTTCGGCCCCCAGCACGCCAGACAGCACAAGCACGATCGCCAGGCTTGCTGCCAGCAGTTCTCTACTGTTCACAAGTTGTAAACTTCGACGGATACGTGAGCTCTCGCTTTTGCGCTCCGGCGCCTTCCGCCGCTCGCGTCGAAGCAGGAACCGCCTAAACGAACGGATCTCGAACCATTGGAGTGTGCCGATCGCTGCGGTCTGCAGTCTGCGCCCTAACACGCTCAGCGACCCGGCATTTCGAAGAAGCCATGTAGCAGTAATCAATGTCGCAAGCAGCAACGTGACCGTAGTGGCGTTGAGTGCTTTCAGGCGCACGAGCAGCAGCACTCCGGCCGTCATTCCCAGCAGTGCACGAGCAAAATTGCCGGCGCTACGCAGGAGGATATCCGAGTGTACCGGGCGCGGAAACAGCTGGATCGGCACCCACACAAATGCCAGTAGGAAGACGGTCAGGATCCAAACTCCTTCGAGCGCATCTAGCACATGCATAACAAGGCTCATGAGACCGCGTAGTGATAATCAGGGCAGCATAAGATCCGTTGTACTGCCGAGTTACATTTCCAGAGAACTACCGCCGAACCCACCAACAGTCCGATTGCGGCATATTGCAATCCCCACAAATGACTGAAAACATATCCAGTCAACAGATTTGCGAGGAGCCCAAGGGTTACAGCGACCAACGCCTGCGAGTTAGCATTGACGCTTGACAAGATGATCATATCCAGAAGAGCTGCATTCAACAGCAAGTAGCCTAAGCCGCCAGTGATTGCCGTTTGTAACACGCGAGGAGAAGCGGTAAGACTATCGGCACCGGAGAGCACGAGCCAAGCGCTGATTGACACCAGAGCGAACATCAGAAAGATAGCGACGAGCATCTGCCAATGTCTTCGACGCAGTCTGATAACCAGTTCTTCTATCGTGGCTTGAGATACTTCCCCGGCCAGCCGTTGCCAGAAGCGCATGAATGAATCGGCGAGATATTCTGTCAGCGCTGCGGTGACCAGAAAAGCGAGCAAGACCAGATCCATTCCTTTTTTGTAGCTGCCATCGATTCCAAAGCTCAGCCCGGAAACCCAGGGAATTGCGCTGCCAGCGGTCAAACGGTCAGCAAACAAAAAACTGAAGTAAACGGTTCCGAAGAGAAAGAAAGGGACCAGCGAGATGGCCAGAACACCAAATCGAGGCTGGGCCGAGACTTCCCCCCCTACTTGTTTCTTCTCCGCACGGTGAAAACCGGCAACCGCGAAGCCGAGCGCAGCCAGGACCGCCAGCAGCGGCCACGCCATCAGCAGAATCGTTGCGCTCGAATGCGCGAGAATCTTGATCAGCCCGCTGCTCAGAGCACTAATCAGGAACACAAGCGGAATGTACCAGCCCCGCCCCTGAACAGAAAGGATGGAACAATACATCCACAATAAGCTGAGGGCAACATAGTGAATGGCAGCCAGTGTCAGGTAACTACCACCGAACAAGTGAAAGTAAAAGCCCAGTAACATCCCCAGAGACGCCAGGATAAGAGTGCACGAGAATCCTACACTGACCAGGGATGTGCAAATCCGGTGCACTAGGATAGGCTGTCCGCAGCCATAGTAGAAGCTCCCGGAGCGGGAGATCATCTGGATGAAGCCCCCCGAGGTTATTAGGCTGGCAATCAGCGCGAGGCAAAGCGCGCCACCGAGTTCGGGCGATATTTCCAGCGCATTCGGCCACAAATACTCCAGTGCCAATAGAATCATCCACGGGACCGCGTAGGCGAGACTCAGAGAGATTTTGCGAATCGCACACTTTGCTTCTTCCTTGAAAGCAGTCCCGTCAATGTTGCGCGCGATGATATGCGTCGGCTTGGGATCTGTCTTGAAGCTGGTGAACAAGCACTCGGCGCCCGAGAATACATCTACAAAACCTGCTTCCTGGGCCGACCTGTCCGTATACCCAAACGACTCCATCAGAGCGGCAAGTTCGCGAGCATGCACGACTTGCGCGGTCCCGTTCCGCCCCTTGATTAGCAGGTCCTCGATCTCATGATCGCTATTCATGAGCACCCCCACAGGTAATCCGTGAGGCTGCGTTCTGGTGAGAACCTAACAGTTCTGCGATGCCTTTGGATCCAACCGAGCCCGTGATCGGAAGAATGCGAACGGAATGATCCGCAGCATTGACGACGAAAACCGAATTGCCTGCTCTTTTCCACATCCGGTCGCGATCCCATGAGACCGGAGAGGATGCGGTCAGGACAGGAAGCGTCGCGCGTTCCGTCTGGCAGCGGCGATCCGGCAAGCTATTACTGAGAGCCGCGAAATCTGGTTCGCCCCAACTGAAACCATCGAAACCGTAAAGTCGAGCGGTCCACCAGGCGTAATTGAACTTTTCGGCATCGAACGGCTGGTGCGGCTCAGTTGTCGTTGTCGAGAATAAGTGGACCCCATGGCGATGACGATAAGCTATCGCTTGGCTCAGACGGGTCTTCCATGCAGCCCTGCTTTCGTAAGTTCCGTTCTTCACTTGGAACGATTCCAACAGGAACAGGTCTCGTCCATCGAGCAGCGGAGGCAGATGTTCGGGATTCTTATCCGAGCCATTGGCATACGGCAGATTTTCCTCGACGCTGAACAGGTGCTCCAGAAAATACGCATTCATGAACGCGCTGAGCCCCAGCCTGTGGATGATGGCAACGGCCATGTTCTGCCGCTCGCGAGTTACGGCTGAAAAATCGTAGCCAGCCTCATCCAGAAAAATCCCCGCTACTCCCATCTGCTTCCACAGGCGCATGCGTTCTTCGAGCTCCTCGGGACTGAGAACCGCTTTCTCTCTCTTCTGCGATGGCATCTCGCCCAGGCAGACGTAGCCAAAAAAGCGCGTTTTAGGATTTCGCCGGTGAGCCGCGGCAATAATCTGAACTGCCTTTTGATGCTCCTCCGGATCTCCCCCTGGATAACGGTCGGCTCGTTGATCTGCGAACTCGAGACCGTCGCCCAGCACCACCACGTCGTATGTACTAAAAACCGCCGACGCTTTTTCCACATCCCCCAGGGAGCCATTGACCAAGCTGGGATACCCGTAATAGATAGCGAGGCGCTCCGGCGCTGAGTCAAGAACCCCAGAGCGAACCGGAACAGGTGAGATACACAGTCCGATCGTCACCACCAACCCCCAACGAAAGCAGGACACGTTGATGCTCCCATAGCAAACTACGCCCGCAGCAATTCTGGCATTCGGCGACAAGACAGCTCCTGGTATGCATTCTGGTAGGCAATCAGGAATTGACGCTCGGTAAAGTACTTGAGGGCTCGCTCTTGCGCGTTCCGTCCCAATCGATGGCGCTCCGCCGGATTCGCGAGTAAGAAAGCAATGGCTTGCGCCATCGTGGTCGGCGATTTCGAGGGCACCAGCAGCCCGCAAGTCCCCAGCGCTTCCCTGACTCCTCCGACATCCGTAGCGACAATCGCAGCGCCACACAGCATCGCTTCCAGTACTACATAGGGAAATCCCTCCGAGATACTAGGGAAGGCCATGACGTCGGCGCTGCTGTACACCTTCCATGGTTCCTTCGTCGAACCCGCGAAGGTCACATTGTTCTCCAAATGCAACGCAGCAACCTTTTTCGTACAGTTCTCGAAATACCCCGCGTCGGTGGGCGCCCCATAAAAGCGCGCCTCCAGATTGGGAACCCTCTGCTTAAGAAGAGCGACCGCGTCAATCAGATCCAGCTGGCCTTTCAGCGGGTAGATCAGTCCGACGTTGGCAATGAGCACTCGTCCGTTGCGTTCGGACTCACATCGCTGAAACCTTTCGGGATCGACGCCATTGAAAATTACTTTGATCCTTTCTTCCTGTAAGCCCAGGCGCCGTTCCCAGCGGGAGTTATAGGCACAAACCGGTGAAACCTGATCCGCAAAGTAGTAATTCAGCGCCACTACGTTCTCGACCAGCCGATATAAGAACCAACGAACAAAATATGACTTAATCTGACGACGCAAATTAAGGTACTGCTCACGCAAGTAGATCCCGTGCTCGGTCAGCAGGTAAGGTGTGCCATGGATGAGCTTGGCCAATACGCACGGGATCCCACAAAATGCCGCTGCCGAAGAGTGGGTCACATCTTCGTTGCAAATGGGGAAATGCAACACCATGAGCAGGTGATACAGCAAGCGGTAAGCTTGTTTCACCTCCGCCAGCGTCGGGTTCTCGGTGGCAGGTGGACGACTCTCCCACGCCGCATGCACCGCATTCTGCAGGGTGCTCCAGGCCTCGGGGGAGTTCATGCTTCTCGAGTAGTCGTAACGTTGAAAGTAGCTCTGCAATTCGAGCAGGACCTGGCCCAGTTCTGCCATGTCGCAAGACGACGAAAAGATCGAGGCGAGAAATCGCTCGAACAGGGGTTTGAAGCGGCTTGCCACTACCTCTGGCGTTGTGTCCCAGAGGTTGCGCAGAACCATCGAGGGTGGTTGATGCTGCGAGTATTCTGCAGGCTGTAACAGTCCCCACTGCGGCACCTTGATGACGCGCTGCACATTGGGCGCGAGATCGTGCTTCACAGGCGGATACGGATTGGTAACCACCGCGAGCAAGGTGAAGTCGATATCGGGCAGTCCGCGCGTCAACCGGTGGCACCAGGTGCTGACACCTCCGGCATAGAAGGGATACGTTCCCTCCGTCGTAAGCAGAACGGAAATAGGGTTCGGGTCGTTCACCGAGTCGCGAACCTCACTTCTGCAGGCTGTCCAGCCAGCAGTAACAGCGTAGGATTTTCGAACTCGACCTCAACGGTATGCGTCATGTTCTCGGAGGGGAGCGGATTCACAACTCGAATCCGCCCCTCCACGCGCCGCGGCGGAGATAAGGGGAGGGCCACCGAGGCGGCTTGTCCAACTTTCAGATCCGACATGATCCGCCCCGCGACTGGAACAGTCACGATCATGCGATCTAGTTCGGCGAGTCGTATCAGAAGCGCACCACCTGGAATACGATCGCCCAGCCGAGCGGCTATCTCGGAAACCACACCTGCCTGCGTGGCCCGCACAACCGTTCGATCGATCTGCTGTTTCGCTCTCTGATACGCCAGCCTGGCCTCAACTAATTGCTCGGTTAATTCCTGGCGCTTGACTTTGGCTTGCAGGTTAGCCTGGTCGGTTTGATCCTGCTCTAGTTTGGACGATGCGGTGGCAAGGGTTTTGGCGTTTTCCAGATCGTCCCGTGCCACGCGCAGTTCTGTTGCCCGCAAATCCAGTTCCTGCTGAGCAATCACACCCGCTTCGAATAGTTGTTTGGCCCGATTGAAAGTGCTCAATGCCTGGTCATAAGCGGCCCCCGCCCTTTCCGGAGAATCCCGCCACTGCCGGGTCGGAACCTGTTGTTCCTGGCGTTGCGAGATCGCGACGCGTGCGTTCGCCTCGGCCAACTGCAGGCTGAACTTGTTCAGATTGGCCTCGGCGGCGCTCAGTTCGACCGATGCGAGTTTCAGCGCCAACTCAGCTTCGTGTTCGTCCAATCGCAACAGCGGCTGCCCGGGTTGTACGGTGTCTCCTACCTTGACCGAAATCGCAGATATCGTGCCTGTCAGATCCGACGTAATTCGCACTTCAGCCGCCGGTTGGATTGTGCCTTCAAATGTCACGCCGTAGAGCAGTGGGCTGGCGCTCAGTACGCCTCCATTCGGACGGAACGCATATTCCGTTCCCAGCAACACCAGCCCTACTGCACAGAAGAACAGAATCAAGTAACTTCTGACCTTCTTGTGAGAAAGAGCGCCGCCTGGAATCTGGCCGGCAAGCTCTTTTACTCGGCCTAAGAACGCTTCTTCCGGGGGAAGAGCGGGGAGTTGCCAATGGTCATCGACCTCAAGCCCTTGCGTGAACGTCAAGGGCTTGAGTCCCTCCACATTCTTGTCCTGGGCCATGATCAATGCGTCGAATATCTGGCTCATGCGTCTCCTCTCGCTTTTCTATTGCAGGGGAAATGTAATCGTCTGTCCCGGAGTTATCGTGATATGTGAGATATGCTGTCCTCCATAACTCTCCGCTCCAGCGCTATTCAGGCCGGTGATTGGAATAACGGCCGAGGTCGCCGACGACGGCACGGTAACAGTGATCGTCGCGGTCGAGGTTCCCGCGCCGACGATGCTAGCGGTAACGCCCGACACATTGAACGAGTTCCGGTTCTTCATCAACACGCCTAACTGATCGAGTGTCGGAGTCAATACCGGCAGGTTATAGAGTGCTTTGTACTTGCTGAACGTCTGGTCATACGTATCCGTGATGAGCGAAGAAACGTGCGGACTGGTAATGCCGGTGACGCCAGTCGGTACCGGTGCCGCGCTTAGGCTCGCATAGTTATCGGAAAAATGCAGATCGGGCTGGTGGAACATTTGTGGATCCATGTCGCCCATCAGCATATTGGTCACAAATGAAGAGCTTACAAAGTCCAGGATTTGGGCCGCACTGAAGGTGTTAAATGGCGGGTAGGGAGCCGGCGGCGTTCCTACCGGAGAATTGGGTGGTACGTAATATGAGTAAATACAAACGAACTCTGCCTGGTTATCTGCCCAGTTGGCAACATTGTAAAAGATGTCGTTCGGATGTCGCGGCACCTCGTAGACGCCAGGAGCATAACTGTTGACGATGCCGACATTGGGCGAAGGATTCGGACCGTTATTGGTCTGGCCAATGACTGAGGTATCGGTCACGACATACTGGATGCCATCCTCGTTCAAATAGCCTGGCACACCAGTGGTGTCGTTCAGACCTGTAACTCCCGGAGTCACCATGTTCGCTGGATTAAAGTCGGTGAAAGTAAGTTGCTTCAGCCCACGAACGTCACTGGAGTCGTAATCCAGGTTCACGCCACCTGCCCCCGAGGCCACCCAAAGGTTAGTCAATACTTCGAGGTCAATGGATTCGTTTGGCGGATAATAGGCTGACTTGGGCAAACCGTTCAGAGTATTGGGGTGATCGTAGGTGTGGCTGATCCAGTGGAAGTACTGCTGGTAGCTTTGCAGATTCGTTACCAGGTCGTCAGGCACGGATGCGGTTGCGTGTGCCTCCGCCTGCTGAGTAACGGATGCACTGTTGCCCAGATTCACCGTGAACGTGGTAGTACCGGGAGTCGTAGCAGCGCTCGACGTGACCGACAGAATCGTGAAGGTCCCGTTGAAGGCGCCTCCTCCATTCGTCGTGCCGCTCACCGTTACTTGTTGGTTGGGCAGTGCCGCGAAATCCGTTGCCGAAATCGTGCCTACGCCATTCACGGCGGATGTGAACGTAATCGGAGCGGTGAGCCCGGTCCAGTCGCCATTCCCCGCCGTGCCTACGCCGTTAAAGGCCAGGGTCAGCTTGAATTGCGAGAGCAAAGGATCGGCCTGCTTGGCACTCTGCCAGGCTGCCAGTTGCGTCATATCGGCGGAATTGATTCG
The DNA here is from genome assembly GCA_963763795.1 of uncultured Acidobacteriota bacterium. Lineage (GTDB taxonomy): Bacteria > Acidobacteriota > Terriglobia > Terriglobales > Acidobacteriaceae > Sulfotelmatobacter. The sequence goes on from CAVXPP010000006.1 coordinate 246,524, forward strand.
AAAGACGGGCAAATTGGACGCATCTGGCGGCGTTCGATCTTCGGTGAGTGGGTTCGCCAGGCAGGTCGTGCTCGGTATCCACTCCGAATCGTCGATGAAGAGATCGTCTACCGACTGCGTGGCATACACGTGATAGTCGCCCAGAAAAACACCTTTGGTGACCCAATTCACCAGACCGTAGGCAAGTACCAGATCGTGCATCAGATACGGATTGCTGTCGAACATCTGGCTCAGGTATTGACGGCCGTCGGAAAAATTGGTGATTCCAGAGAGGGTGTAACCCGAGGGATCCACTAAGAGCGGAGTAACCGTTCCGCCTTCCGACGGAGTGGTTGGGGTGGTGAGATAGATAAACGCGTTGGAGAAGGATACAGGAGTAGCCAGATTCGCATAGAAGAATACCGGCGCTGCCGCCGCGGTAAACGTACCCGAATCCGTCTCGCTGGACGTGATCGAACCTTGGTAGTTATTAAATCCGAAATCCGGGGTTGGATTGGTGTACCAATTCAACTGCCGCACGTGGAAGGTCTGCTCATAGGACTTGAGCGCAGAGTTAAAGGTTGTATTGGTGTAAATATCATCGCCAAAAGCATAGATGACGCCTTGATAGTAGCCATGGCACTGGCCGTCGGATAACGCCGGCAAAGTACCCGATACATCTGCCACATCGTAGGGCGTCCCAACATAATTGAGGATCTGCTGGATCGCGGGGAAGTCTGCGTAGCCATCCCCGCCGTTCGCTGCCGCGTTGTTGATGACCAGCAACTTCATATCGATGGTCGGCGCCGGGCAAGAAATCGGCAGACTCGAGAGCGCGCTCAGCCAGGCGGGAGGTGAAGTGATGAGAGTCCCCGCTCCATTCGTGAGACTGGCGCTGATGGGGATCGCACTCGAGCTAGTAGCTAGCACAGTCGCTAACCCACCCGCGCTAATACTTACTACGGTTGGATTCCCCGAAGTCCAGCTAACCAGACTGGTAATATCGGATACCGTGTTGTCGCTGTAAGTGCCTGCCGCAGTGTATTGCTGCGTTGCGTTCAGACCCAACGAAACGCTGGCAGGGGATACCGTGATCGACTGCACAATTGCGGGTGTCACCGTAACGCTCGTGCTCCCGGTGACCGATGGCGTCGTCGACGCAGCAGACACCGTGGCCGATCCCACGCTGGCGCCGGTCACAACTCCCTGGCTTCCGGCGGCGCTACTTACCGTTACAGCTCCGGCCGACGACGACCAGCCCACCTGCGTGGTTAGGTCTTGCGTGCTGCCATCGCTGTATGTTCCGGTTGCCTTCAAGGCCAGATTAGTTCCCTTCGCGAGAGAGGGATTCCCCGGTGTTACCGCGATCGTTTGCAGAGTAGGACCGGTAACAGTCAGGCTAAGAGAGCCGACCACTGTTATGCCCGTCACTGCGGCAGTAATCTTCGCGCTGCCCGCCGTCATGCCCGTCGCCATGCCAGTGGTATTGCCGACGATGGCAATACTTGGGTTCGCCGAAGTCCATAATGCCGACGTAGTAATGTCCGCGGTGGTTCCGTTGCCGTATGTCGCGGTGGCTTTAAGCTGCTCTTTGGAACCCGAAGCGACCGAGGGATTCGGAGCGGTAATTACAATCGAGACAATATTGGTTACGGTTCCAGTACCGCTGAGGGCCACCACTTGCGGACTCGTGGTCGCACTGTCAGTAATTGTGAGAGTGCCGGAGGCGGGGCCAACCACTGTGGGGTTGAAAACGACGGCCACGCTGCAGGAAGCCGCTGCTGCCAGCGAGCTCCCACATGTGTTCGTTTGCCCAAACACGCCGCTGGTCGCGATGCTGTTAATGGTCATGGGCGCCGTTTGGCGATTCGTGATGGAGACCGTCCTGGGACTGCTGGCCGTGCCCACACGCTGGTTCGCGAATACGACCGCAGTGGGCGACACGGTAACTGGGGTAACCCCAGTTCCCTGCAAGCCGACCGTTTGCGGACTGCCTACACCGAGATAAGCGATCGTGATGCTGCCCGTCTGCAGGCCCATCACCGTGGGTGCAAAGGTGGCGTTAATTGTGCACGATGCCCCCGCGCCCAGACTGGTCGCGCAATTGTTTGTCTGAGCAAATGGAGCTCCGGTCGAGATGGTGAGACTCGCCGGCGCTGTTTGATTGTTCTTTACCGTGAAGGCCAGCGGGAGACTCGTCGCCCCCAAGGTCACGGATCCGAACGTTCGAGAGGTCGGCGAGATAGTGATCGGCAGAATTCCGGTTCCCTGCACGCTGACTGACTGTGGACTGCCCATCCCCGCATAAGCGATCGTGATGCTTCCCGTCTGCAGCCCCGTCACCGTCGGCGCAAATGTGGCGTTAATCGTGCAGGATCCCCCCGCCGCTAAACCGGAGGCACAAGTGTCAGTCTCCCCAAATGGCGCGCTCGTCGAGATTTTCACAGTCGTCCCCGTTGTCTGATTGTTCTTGACTGTAAAAACCTTGGCAGCACTCGTCGTCCCTAACGCTACAGATCCAAACGCTCGAGAGGTGGGAGAAATGGTGATGGGAAGAATGCCGGTTCCCTGCACGCTGGCCGACAGTGGACTGCCGGTCCCCACATAAGCGATCGTGATACTTCCCTTTTGTAAGCCCGTCCCCGTCGGCGTAAAGGTCGCGTTGATCGTGCATGATGCCCCCGCCCCTAAACTGGAGCCACAAGTGCCGGTCTCCGCAAATGGCGCGCTCGTCGAGATCGTCACAGTCGTCGTTGTTGTCTGATTGTTCTTGACTGTGAAAACCTTCGCGGCACTGGTCGTCCCTACGGCGACGGATCCAAACGCTTGCAAGGCCGGCGAGACCGCGACGGGAAGAACGCCAGATCCCGTCAGGGTGATGGTTCGCGAGCCGGAGTCAGCGCTGTCGCTGACCGTAACCGCTCCTGTCTGGGACCCCGTGGCCGTGGGGTTGAAGGTCACCGTGATGGCACAGGTCGCGCCCGCGGTGAGCGATCCGCCGCAAGTATTGGTCTGCGCGAATTTGCCGCTGAGGCCAATACTCACCGATACCGTGCTCGCGCTGGTGTTCCGGAGCGTCACCTTCTTGCCCGCGCTGGTTGTATTGATCACCACGCTCCCAAACGCAAGCGACGTGGGGGACAGACTCACAACCTGAGCCCGCGCCGTTTCCGTCGCGGCTGCCAGCAGGAAACAGACAGAAGAAATGAGAAGAGAGCGAATCGCAATGCGCGAAGAAGAAGAGAACGAAGTTTTCATGTCACTCACCTTGAGAAGAAAATGATGAAGCTCTGCAAAATGTGACCCACAGTTCACGGCGCAATCTTGTCGATTGGCACATTTTCAGTCAGTGCATAGAGATGAGAACGGCCGACACGGTACATCGGTCTTTACTATTTCGAATCGTCCTGTGGCGTTTGAGCTGAGCCTGGGGGGGGCAGAGCCGGTTGGCCGGGCTGCATAACGAGCGTATCCGCGATGGGGGGGAAGCGAAGACAGGAGTCTCTGTGGCCTTCCAGCCACCTTGGCTTTCGCATTGAGCATCCCTGATCAACAACTCCGAATCGGAATGCTCCAGCGTATGGCCGAGGCAGCTCATGGCTTCGCCTCATCAGAACCTATTTCGCGCTCGGGTTACGGCGCTCACAAGAACTGCGAGCGTACTAGGGGAAGGGACAGTCTCTTTTTATCTCCAAGGAAGAAAGCTGTCTGTGATGGTAATCACCGTTGTTTGACACTTTGGCTGTGGATCTCTGTGGACACTGCCATCGCGAGGCCCGGATCATGAAAGTGTGGGGCTGGATTGTTCGGGATTTCACCTTCGGTAAATTCCGGAAGATCACACTTTCCTCGATAGCCGGTGCATCGGTAGTAGACGTGTTTCCCCTTTTTGAGTTCTGCCATCACTGAGAATGTCAGCAGCCCAAGTTCTGCGCAGCGCCGGGTTCTGCGCGGTGCATGCAGTACGATGGTTCTAGTTGCAAATGAGGCATATGAATTTCTTGCGAAAATTCCATTTTCGTCTGTTGGGTCTCCTTCTTGTTCTGCTGCAACTCGGCTTCGCGCAAGAGGTCAGCTTCCGTATCACACCTCGGCGTCCGGTGGAGGAGTTGCGCGCAGAAGCACTCAAGGAGCAACCACCTCACGAGCAGGGGACTTTCCTCAAGACTGATCTGGTGGAGTTGGTCAAGCTCGATCCAACTATCAAGCTCGACATCCGCTATGCCACCTCGAACAATTTCCTGGGTACGCCCGTATACACTCAGGCACGCGCTTTCCTTCAGCGGCCAGCAGCGGAAGCGTTGCTTCGCGCCCATCGCGAACTCAAGGCTCAGGGATACGGGTTGATCGTCCACGATGGCTACCGCCCCTGGTACGTTACGAAAATCTTCTGGGATGCCACGCCCGACGACAAAAAGAATTTTGTGGCTGATCCGGCAGAGGGCTCCAGGCACAACCGCGGATGCGCGGTGGACCTGTCGTTATACGATTTGAAAACCGGCGGGGAAGTGAAGATGCCCAGTGGCTACGACGAAATGACCCATCGCGCCTTTGCCAACTATGTCGGCGGCACGCGCGACGAGCGCGCTCGCCGCGCCCTTCTGCGCCGAGCCATGGAAAAACAGGATTTCAAGGTTAACCCCGAGGAATGGTGGCACTTCGACTATAAGGATTGGAAACAGTACCCCATCCTCAATGTGAAGTTCGAAGATCTCCGACAGTAGAGGTGTTGCCGCAGCTCAGCGCTGAGGAGCATTCGTTAATTTCGGTAGCATCCAGCGATTGCCCAGCCGCTTATATGCAGGTTCCGGTAGTTGTACCAGCAGTGGCTGGCGCGTCGGATCGAGCCAGGTAAGCAGGGTTTCCAGTTCGTGTTGCGGCATGGCAGTGCATCCCACGGTGCCCTGGTTATGGCTGTGCCAAATGTGGAGAAAGACGCACGAACCGCCGCCTGGCTTGGGTGGGTTAGTGTCGCCCGCAACAGTGCCGTTGTGATCCACGACGATTCCCCAGCGGTACGACTCCCCGGCATTCCGCATGTGCTCTGAGCTGTTCCAGTCAGGAGCAACAACAGAGCGGTCCACTATGCGGTTATAGAACTTTGACCCGGAGTCGTCGACGCATTCGATCGATGGGGTCAGGTTCAGATAGGGCATCTTTAATCCCGGCAATGGCTGAGAAGAGTAACCGAATGCGGTCCCCAGAGCGAAGACGCCGGCGGGGGACTTGCCGTCTCCTTCCTTTTTGATCGGGTCGGCTGCTAAGCGGACTTGGGCATCATCGGTCGCAATGACGCCGATGCCCCACCCTAATCCATTCTTCCCGACGACAATCGCGATCGGGTCGCCCACGGGACTCCATTTTTCATGCACAGTGGCGCGCTCGTATCGCCGTAACCGTCCTTCAACCGCATTCCAGTCCGAAGTAGTAACTACGATCATCTGTGTGGAACGCGCGAAAGCATCGGATTTCGAAGTTCCGGCCTGAGCCGGAGCAGACACACACCAGCCTGCGATCGACACAACAAAAAGGAGAATGGACATAAGTTTCATCAAGAGCAGTGTAAGCTATCAATTTCACGAGGGTCACAATCCCGGTCGAAGTGGCTGTTCTACAACGTCCGTCTCGCGGACCGGTCACTCAGCCCACAGCCCCACGGCCTACGATCGGCCACAGCGCCTCAACGCGACCGCCGCGGATCGCGACATACCAGTCGTATAAGTTGACCGTCGGATCACAGTGGCCTGGAATTAGTTTGATCTTGCTGCCTAGCGACACACCGCCCGGAGCGTCGCTAAGATCCAGGATTCCATGCTCGTCGGATGGTCGTCCGTATCGAATACCTGGCAAATCCAGAGGAACGGGCATGCCTGAGTCGAATGCAAGAGCTTTGAGTCCGGCATCCACAACGGCGTAGTTCCGCTTGGCTATGGACATGATTTGCGTATACACAAAAAGACTCTGGCGAAATTCAGTGAATTCTGTTCCCGATTCTGTCAGATTGCGCCCGTAGTCAGCGTCCATGAAAATGTAAGAACCGGGCTGTATTTCGTTGTACACGCCGCTCGCAGCTTCGAGCGGGTACGTACCTGTACCCGCGCCGCTCACCACCTCGCAGGAGAGCCCTTTGCCTGACAGCAAATCCAGAATTCGGCGTACGGTGTCCACGCTCTGATTTATGGCAGCCTTGCGTTCGGCGTTTGTTCGAAGGTGCTGGGCTCGCCCTTGATAAGCCTGCAGCCCTTTGAATTTGAGATTCCGCAGTGACTGAATTTGCTGCGCTAATGCCACTACTGCTTCATCTTCTTGAACTCCACAACGACCACCTCCGACATCTACCTCCACAAACACACCAAAGTGCACATCATGACTGGCAGCAACCTTGCTCAATTCCTCCAAATTATCCAGGTTATCGACGCATACGGCTATGGTCGCCCGTTTTGCGAGCGAGGCAAGTCTGGTGAGCTTATGTAGACCTATGATCTCGTTGGAAACGAAAATGTCGCGTACACCTCCATTCGCCAGAGCTTCAGCCTCGCTTACTTTTTGGCAACACACACCAATCGCTCCATGCGAGATCTGATGCAGCGCGATGACAGCACACTTATGCGTCTTGGCATGCGGGCGTAATCGCATGCCGCTGTTGGCGGCTTCTTTCGCCATCTGGCCAATATTCCATTCGTAGGCGTCAAGGTCTATAAGCAGGGCCGGAGTGTCCACCTGTTCAAGGCGCATTCCGGGTTCGGCGGGCCGATCCTCAATGGGCAAGCTTTTGGCTCCTTTCCAGCCTGAAGGACGAGTTCAATTTTGTATTTTGATCCTGGAGTTTCGCATCCCATCTGGGCAGTGGATGGTCTGACGTTCTATTTTTCCCCGCCCCTCAGGGTTTCGGTTGAGTTGGTGGCTTCGTGCCAGCACACAGCTTAACCTATTTTTCAGGTTACAATACTTGAGATACTTGCAGCGATAATCGATGACAAGGCTAACAATCTTGGCATTGCGGCATCACGTCAGCATCCTTGATCCTCCTATCATCTTGCCGTGAAGCTTTCCCTTGGGAATTTGTGAGCGGTGCACTTGACGCTTACTGGCTTGTGGAGTACAAGGCTCTGTCAAGAGCGCTCGTGAAGCGTTCGAGAATACTTGTCTTCTCTGCAAACTCCGGGGCACGAATCCTTCTTCCAAACGGCCGGTCATAAGATGGACACATTAAAAACGGACAGTCACACTCGCCCGGAACTGGCGCGCGACCTTGGGTTGTCACATGCTGGGGCGGTGGTGATTGGAACGATTATCGGGAGCGGAATTTTTCTCGTCCCTACCGAGATGATGCAAGCCGGGGGCTCGGCACGGATTGTGTTTCTCGCTTGGATTGTCGGGGGCGTGCTCTCTTTTTTCGGCGCCCTGACTTATGCCGAATTGGGCGCTATGAAGCCGCAGGCCGGCGGCGAGTACGTGTATGTACGCGACGCCTACGGGCCGCTGGCGGGGTTTCTGTACTCATGGGCGACCTTTCTGATTGCTAAGCCGGCTTCGATTGCGACCATAACTACAGGACTCGTGCGGATTCTCGGAACCTTTCCCGTCCTCTCTTTTTCTCGCATGCCTTGTTCTCGCATACTTCGATGTCGCATCAATTCACCATCACCTACGGTCAACTGGTGGCGATCGGAAGCACAGTCCTGGTTTCATGGCTGAACTACGTTGGAGTGCGCCGGGCGGGAGAATTTCAGTTTCTGTTCACCTTGCTGAAGGTTGCGATCATCCTCGGAATTGTCGCGGTAGGTTTCTCGTATCGCGGAGGAACATGGGCCAATTTCGCCAGCGAGTTTACCGGGGCGAAAGGCGGCGTAGCTGGTTTTTTTGCGGCTCTGGTGGCGGCGCTGTGGGCTTATGACGGCTGGAACAATCTGAACATGGTGGCCGGCGAGATACGGAATCCGCAGCGCAATGTTCCGCTATCGCTGATTTGGGGCGTGGCGACGGTGGCCGCGCTCTACATCCTGGTGAACGGGGCGGTACAGTATGTGCTGCCCGCAGCGGCGGTGGCGGGCTCGGAGCGCCCTGCTTCGGATGCGGTAGCGCTGGCGTTGGGGACGACAGGCGCCGGCTTAGTGTCAGTGGGTATGGCCATTTCGATGATTGCCACCTTGAACGGCACCGTGATGAGCGGGGCCCGTGTGCCCTTCGCCATGGCGCGCGACGGCAATTTCTTCAAGGCGATGGCGGAGGTTCATCCGCGCTTTCACACCCCGTCGGTCGCGATTGTGGTGCAGTGCGGGCTGGCGACCGTTCTGCTGTTGCTGGGAGGCAGTTTCCGGCAGTTTTTCTCGCTGACGATTTTCTCGGAGTGGGTCTTCTACATGATCGCCGGCAGCACAGTCTTCGTTTTTCGCCGCCGGGAGCCCCATGCCGACCGGCCTTATCGCGTGTGGGGATATCCAGTGGTTCCGCTGCTGTTTGTAGTGGTTTCCGCGGCGCTTCTCTACTACACCTTCACCGACAATCTAAAAAGTTCAGCTGGCGGATGCCTGGCAATTCTGGCAGGCGTTCCAGTTTTCTATTTTTTTAAGCAGCGTCGGGAGTCGAGGCTAAGGTAACGCGTTTAGCCGAGTGGCCATCCACGCGGAGAACTCGTTCGAGCAACCGTCGGAGACCACATCCAACTCTGCGCCCATGCGGGCGATTAAGCGCAGGATAGCCAAAGAAGAGTTGGCCTTTACGGAATAACAAACGGCGTGTCGAATTGAACGGAAAGCGCGAGCGAACGCCCTTACCCGCTCGTTGCCTGAGTCAAGCTTAAGGTTTCCCGATCGCGTGCGCGTCTCGGCGCAACGTAGATTCCCGCACGATAAGCCGCGGGACCAGCAAAACGATTTTCGGTCCAATCGGCTCGTCCGCCGAAATTGCGCGTAAAACCAACTTGGCCGACCGTTGGCCGATGGTGTGATGTTGCTGGTCGATGGTGCTGAGCGGAACCCGCAATTCGCTGGCATATCGATCGTTGCCGGCGCCAATCACAGCAATATCGTCAGGAATCTTGAGGCCCGCTTCGAAGATGGCCTTGATTGCGCCGAGCGCAGTCGGATCGTTGTAACATACGACCCCGTCCGGCACCGGACGCATTTCGAGCAGGCGCTTCATCGCTTCGTACCCGCTGGTATCAGCCCGCGTGTCGCTCGAGTCACGGCTTACGATGTACTCTGCGCCTACTTTGTGTTGATGCTCCTCAAGGGCCCGCAGATATCCGCGCACGCGGCCAATGCCAGTGCTGATCTCGGGCCCGCGAATGTGGGCAACGAGTTGGCACCCGACTTCAAGCAGGTGTTGCGTGGCAATGTAGCCGATGCGCTCATCATCTACCCCGACGAAATTGCAGTTCGCATTTTCCACACGCCGGTCGATGAGAGAAAAGGGCACGCCGCGGCTCTCCATCAACTGGACGAACTCGGGCGTTGGTTGCACCGAGGCCAGGATGAGTGCATCCACTTGGCGTCCGAGAAAGAACTCTACTTGCTGCCGCTCCATCTGCGGATCTTCTTCCGAGGAAGCAATCATGACTGAGTAGCCTGCTGCGCGTACCTCTTCCGAAATCCCCTTCACAACCTCGGCAAAGAAAGGATGGACCAGGTCCGGAACCACGACGCCAATACTGAAACTTTTTCCTGTCGCAAGGCTCCGCGCGGCCCAGTTTGGCTGGTAGTGCAGTTCGCGGATGCGCTGTTGTACGCGCGCCTTCGTCTGTTTACTGATGTCTGGGTGATTGCGAATCGCCTTCGAAACCGTAATAACGGCGAGGCCGAGATCCTTGGCGATATCCCGCAACGTAACGCGAGGCTTGTTCATTCTTTCTCCGGGATATTAACCTCCGGACGCCGAAGGCCGGTGCACCAGGAAAAAGCTGGACGGCAGTTTACTTCCAAAAAGGGTCGAGGAAACTGCTCTCAATATGCGCTTGACAACGACTCACGTACCAGCATAGCATTCCGCTGACTGTAACGCTACAGGTTTCGTTAACTGCTACTGCGTCCAAAAATCCAGGGGCGAAATATGGAAGGTAGCCTGGCATTCCCAGCGGTAGACCAACTCCCCAGCATAAATGCACGCGTTCGAGCAGTGCCGTGCGCCTTGCGGCTGTTACGGAAAGAATCCTCGAGGAGGAGCCATGATCCGTTTCCTAAAAGTTGCGCTGATACTGGTCGGCCTTTCTATTTTGCTGTCCTCTGTTGAAGTCTTCGCACAAACCGGGACTACATCCGTGCAGGGTACGGTCGTGGACAAATCCGGGGCGGCTGTAGTAGCGGCCAAGGTTGTCATCCAGAACACCGAACAGGCGCTCGTGCGTGAAATGCGGACCAACGGTTCGGGAGAATATAAATTCCTTGCGCTCCCTCCCGGAACTTACACCATAATGGTCGAGAAGGAAGGCTTTCGGAAATATGAGTCCCGCGACGTTGCCCTTCTGGTGAACCTTCCCGTTACCCTGGACATGACGCTGAGCATAGGAGGAGCAACGGAGAAGGTCGAGGTCTCTGGGCAAGCGGAAGCTGTGAATACGACCGATGCATCCTTGGGCATTGCCTTCGGCGAAAATAGCATCAAGCAACTTCCACTCGAAAGCCGAAATGTCCCCGATCTCCTCTCACTTCAGGCCGGCGTGGTCTATACGGGCAACAGTCCTGATATCGACACCTCCGTCGACACCCGCAGCGGCTCGGTCAACGGTTCGCATAGCGACCAAAGTGACGTCACCGTCGATGGTATTTCAGTCAACGACAAGGGTGGTCATGCATTCACCTCGGTTCTGCCCGTCACCCTCGATTCCGTGCAGGAATTTCGTGTAACGACGAGCAATTACGGCGCTGAACAAGGTACTTCCTCTGGCGCGCAAGTCGCACTGGTCACGAAGAGTGGCACCGATTCATTCCACGGCTCGGTCTACGAATACAACCGGAATTCATTCGTCAGCGCTAACGACTACTTCATCAAGCAGGCGCAGCTGCAGTCAGGACAGCCCAATAAACCTTCGCAATTGAATCGCAACATCTTCGGAGCCTCCGTCGGTGGACCCATTCTAAAGAACCGGCTTTATTTCTTTGTGAATTATGAAGGTTACCGCGATGCGGAAGCGGTAAGCTCACTGCGAACTGTTCCCACCGCGTCCATGCGGGATGGAGTCATCGAGTACCTCTGCCAGACCAACCCCGATGGCAGCCCCAATACCAGCCTCTGCCCCGGAAATACGGTTGCCGGACTGAGTTCGGCTTCGTACACCGCAGCTCCGGGCTATGAGGCGGTTTCGCCGCAGACCATCACAGCCATGGACGGCACCAGTCTGGGCCCACATGGCCCCAATCCGGTGGTCTTGCAATACATGAATTCCACCTATCCTCTACCCAACGATCTCACCACCGGCGACCTGGTAAACACGGCGGGGTTCCGCTTTCGAGGCAGTACACATAACACGAAAAACTGGTATATCGCCAAGCTTGACTTTAACGTTACAAGGGATGGAAAACAGCGCGTTTCACTCAGTGCAGCGCGTGCAATTGAAAATAATCCGCAAGCTCCTTTCCTGCCGGGCGCAGCTCCCGAGCAGACGATCGTCAATTTCAACAAGGGCCTCATCACGTCCTACACGTGGGTGATTTCGCCAACGCTCCTCAACAATTTCCGATACGGTTTCATCCGGGAGAGTCTGGGGACGCTCGGCGACAGCGACGAGCCGTGGAACCGGTTGGAGGTGGTTTCACAGGGTATTACCTATTCATCCTCATTCCAACGTCCCATTCATAATTTCAACGACGACATATCTTGGGCTCGAGGCAACCACACCTGGCAGTTTGGTACCCAAATCGGAATCCTGAGAAATCCCGAGAGCAACTCGAACCTATCGTTCAGCAGCGGAGTGGCCAATCCTGATTGGTTAACGCAATCCGGACTTTCCACGAACAACTCATCGCCACTGAATCCGTCCAATAATGGCTTGCCCGGAGTGGATTCCAGTTTCGTCAGCAACTACGACTACCCGATGACAGCTTTGCTGGGCATGATTCCGCTGGTGAACGCAAACTACAATTACGATCGCAGCGGCCAGGCGTTATCTCAGGGCACGCCGGTTAGCCGTCGCTTCGGGGAAGATTCCTATGAGTTATACGCACAGGATTCCTGGAAGGCAAAACCCAATCTGACGCTGAACCTGGGTTTGCGTTACTCGTTGTTTTCGCCGCCTTGGGAGACCAACGGTTTGCAGGTATCACCCACGATGAGCCTCAACACATGGTTCAACAATCGCATGCAGGGAATGTTCCAGGGTCTGCCTTCCAGCGCACAGCCGCTCATTGCCTATAACTGGTCGGGACCCGCGAATGGAGGCAAACCCAGCTATTACGGTTGGGACTATCACGATCTTGCTCCGCGTTTGTCCTTTGCCTATTCACCGGCGTGGAGTGAGGGAACACTCGGAAAAATCTTTGGTGGTCCCGGTAAGACCAGCATCCGCGGCGGCTTCGCCATGCTCTATGACCGGGTTGGAGAAAGCATCGCCGATACCTTCGATCAGAATGGCTCTTTCGGATTGTCGACGCAGTTGGAAAATCCATCCGACTTCGAAAACTCCATCATCGCTCCCCGCCTGACCGACATGCACAAGATTCCGCAGGCCGATTACGCGGGCAACCAGATCTTCACCCCCGCACCCGCGGGTACGTTTCCTGCCATTTATCCAAGCACCCTCGCCATCACTTGGGGGATCGATGAGAAGCTAAAAACACCGTATTCCTATAACATCGATTTCGCCGTTAGCCGCGATCTCGGCTCGAAATTCACGCTCGAAGCTGCTTACGTAGGCAGGCTCTCTCGTCGCCAGCTCGCCCAGGACGATATGGCGATGCCACTCGATATCTATGACAAAGGGTCAGGACTTGATTACTTTGCGGCTGAAACGCATTAGCCAAAGTATTTCGACCCCAGCTTAATGCCGGCAATAATGCAGCGACGCAGTCATTCGATCCGAGTCAAGTGCCAGCCAACGTGCGCGCCTTCTGGACCAATCAAATCCAGCCCTTGGCCCCCGGCGGCGCCTACACAATCAATGGTTGTACAGGAGGCAACACGCTAGGAACAACCAGCCCGGTTGTCGCTGCCTTCGATGTCTTCTGCGCCACACAGTTCAACGATTCCCTTGGACTTTACAATCTCGACATCTATGGGATTCCAGACTTCAATAACCCGAATCAAGCGTATTTCCCGATCGAGGGACCCAACACTTATTACAGCCAGCAATTCAGTTCGCTGTATGCCTGGCGTTCCATGGCGAACGCAAGCTATCACGCTCTGCAAATAAGTTTGCGCCACAGCATGAGCCACGGCGTGCAGTTTGATTTCAACTACACCTTTTCCAAGTCCATCGACCTGGCCTCCGACGCAGAGCGGATCGCGCCCGCAAGCAGTATCAGCAGTTTGAACAACATCATTATTAATGCCTGGGCCCCGCAGCAGGAACGCGGAGTTTCATCCTTCGACGCCACCCATCAGCTGAATGCTAACTGGGTTGCGGAGTTGCCGTTCGGACGCGGCCGACTGATTGGGAACGGGGCTCGCGGGCCACTCGATGCTGTGATCGGCGGTTGGCAAGTCTCAGGGCTATTCCGTTGGACCTCCGGCTTTCCGGTCAACGTCGATAATGGGTACAGTAATTTCCCAACCAACTTTGAGCAAGAAGGAAACGCCAATCTGGTTGCGCCAGTAAAGACGGGTGCGTACCACATCAGTACCGGTTCCGATGCCGGCAATGTCAATATTTTTGCCAATGGCCCGGCCGCGATTAACTCCTTCGCCCCAGCCTATGCCGGCCAATCGGGCCAGCGTAACGTCATTCGCGGGGAGGGCTACTTCGGCATCGATATGGGCCTGGCGAAGAGATGGACGATGCCCTTCAGCGAGAAGCAGAGCCTGCAGTTTCGCTGGGAAGTCTTCAACATAACGAACTCAGCAATCTTCGATGTGCAATCGAGCCTGTTATCGTCCGCACTAACCTTGGGCAGTGGCGGCAGTTTTGGAAATTATTCAGGTCTGCTGAACAATCCGCGCATCATGCAGTTTGCGCTAAGGTACGAGTTCTGATCTGGAGGAATAACCAACCCATTACGCACCGGGCCTCCGCATAAGTTCATATCACGGCCAAGCTCTGCCACGGACCGCGAACGCTACAGTTCTCGTTGCGGTCCGTGTTCCAGGCGAGATCGCCGGGACGAGTGGATGAGGATAAGTCTCCGATCAAAAATGCGCGCGGCCTTGCTGGGGCTGATCTGCGCCAGCGTTGCAAGCTCGGTCCATCAGGCGAAGTCGTCTCCATCGATTCCGCGCGTCACTATCGCCTCGGGCGTACTCGAGGGCATTCATTTCAACTCCAGTTCCGGCGATGTTGCATTCCTCGGAATTCCTTACGCTGCAGCGCCGGTCGGAGCGCTGCGCTGGAAGCCGCCGCAACCCCCCCCGCCTTGGCCGGGAATTCGCAGAGCGGAGGCCTTCGGTCCTGCATGTCCGCAACTGCCGAGTCCGTGGTTGCCGGAGATGCTCGGTCGAAAGCAAATGGTCACCGATGAGGCGTGCCTCTTTTTAAACGTCTGGACAACCAACCTGCATGGTGTGAAAAAGCTCCCAGTCATGGTTTGGATTCATGGCGGCGGAAATGTTGAGGGATCGCAGGAGTGGCCGCCACTCGGCCCAGTGCTGGCGAAGCATGGCGTCGTTGTAGTCACGATCAACTATCGTCTCGGAGTCTTCGGTTATTTTTCGCATCCCGCACTTACTGCAGAGTCGCCACATCATTCGTCCGGAAATTACGGCTTGCTCGATCAGATGGCGGCCTTGAAGTGGGTGCGGGGAAACATCGCCAGCTTTGGCGGTGACCCGCAGCGAGTCACGGTCTTCGGCGCATCTTCCGGTTCCCTCGACGTCTGTGATCTGCTGGCCTCTCCATTGGCGGATGGTCTCTTCCAAGGCGCCATCCTGCAAAGCGGCGTTTGCGTGGACGGCCTCGCTCCCACCCTTGATCATCAGGAGGCTGATGGCAAGCGCATTGCCGCAGATCTGGGTGTCGCCGACGATTCCCAGGCGCTCATGCATCTTCGCGGCATTCCGGCTGATGAACTCCTGAACTGGGCCAGCGAAGAAAAGAACATTGATTTCAATCCCGTCCTCGACGGATGGGTTTTTCGCGAACAACCTGCGATCGCCTTTGCAGAGGGACGACAGGCCAAGATACCGGTCGTTGTTGGCAGCAACGCAGATGAAGTCTCAATCTTCAAAAGTCCCCTGGTTGGAGGCAAGTCCCACGATCCCGGGACGGTTGAGGCATATCATCACTGGCTGATCGAAAACTTCGGAGCGCATGGCCAGCAGGTCTTCGAAGCCTATCCAGCAAAGACCGATCACGATGTCGCTCAAGCGCTTCGCAACTTGGAAACCGACCACGAGTTCGGATTCGGATCTCGCCTGCTGGCGCGCGAGGTCGCGACTTCCGGGCAACGAGCTTACTTGTACACCTTCACGTATGCTGGTTCGGGTCCGTTCGCAGCGCTGGGTGCCTTCCACAGCGAGGAAAGTATCCTCCTGAGCAAGCGGTACTGGACGAGTTGGGTCAGCAGTCCCGATGACGAGAGGCTTTCGAATATCCTGATTGGCTATTGGGTGCAGTTTGCCAGGACGGGCACACCGGACAGCGAAGGGCTTCCGCCTTGGCCTCCATACGATCCGAAAACAGATGAGGCGCAGGAACTCGGACGGCACGTAGGTCAGATTCCGGCGCTGCGCGCCTCGCAGTTCAAGGTGTTCGAAGAGATGCTACGGGAAGAGTTGCATCCATGAGATCCTTTGTGCGCGGGAGGAGCGAATGCTGAGGTTTCTCGTGATATCAGCCATGATCGGGCTCATTACGACAGGCATGGAAGCCAAAGTGACGGTTGAGAAAACGGAATACAAGGGCTGGGCAAACTGCTATCGGGTAAGCAACGGGGAAATTGAGGCCGTGGTGACGGCAGATGTCGGGCCGCGCATCATTCGCTTCGGGTTTGTTGGTGGACAAAACCTTTTCAAGGAATATCCCGAGCAACTCGGTAAGAGCGGTGAGAAGTCATTTCAATTACGCGGCGGAGATCGCGTGTGGAAGTCGCCCGAGGACCAGGCCACTTGGGCTCCCGACAACGTCGCCGTCGCTGTTGAAGTGACTCCCGTCGGCTTGATCGCCCGCGCGCCGGTCGAACCTGCCACCGGGCTTCAAAAAGAAATTGAAATCCGGATGGCGAGCACGGGAACGCAGGTCACCGTGATCCACCGCATTACAAACCGTTCCGCCTCGCCGATGGAGTTTGCTCCCTGGGCCTTAACCATGATGGCACAAGGCGGAACCGCTGTTTCCGCGTTTCCGCCACGCGGCAAGCATCCGGAAAATCTCGCGCCGACAAATCCTCTGGTGATGTGGGCTTATACCGATCTTTCTGACCCGCGCTTGAAGTTCACCAAGAAGTATCTGATGCTTCGCCAGGATCCCAACAATCCCCAGGCGCAAAAGCTGGGTATGTTCAATCAGGATACGTGGGCGGCTTATGTCCTCCACGGAGAAGCGTTCGTAAAGAGAACAAGCGCGGATCCGGCGAAGCGGTATCCGGATTTCGGTTCTTCCTTCGAGATTTTCACGAACAACGAATTTCTCGAGGTCGAGACGCTGGGGCCGCTCTCAACAGTGAATCCCGGTCAAACCGTGGAGCGAGTGGAAGATTGGGGATTGTTCCGCAACGTGGCGCTCAGTGCGTCGGACGAAGAGTTGGATCAGGTGCTCCTGCCGCTCGTTCACAGCGTACAGGGTGTTCGATGATCGCCACATGGCTCTTGCAGGCAAACTCCTCGCGCATGGCGCTCGGCCCAATTGATCTAACCATCATCGTCGTTTATTTCGTTCTGGTCCTCGGGCTCGGACTCTACCTGAAGAAGTTCACCAACACGGGCGAGGACTTCTTCATGGCCGGCCGCAATATGAGCGCCTGGATCGCCGGACTCAGCTTCATTTCGGCGAACCTTGGGTCCCTGGAAATGATGGGCTACGCGGCGGCAACTTACCAGTACGGCATCCTCGTCGCGCATGCCTACTGGATCGCAGCCATCCCTGCGATTCTTTTCCTCGCCCTGGTGATGCTTCCTTTTTATTACATCTGCCAAACCCACTCCGTTCCCGGATATTTGAAGTTGCGCTATGGCGAAGGCGCCCGCTCGCTTTCGGCAATATCGTTTGCCGTGATGACCATCTTGATGAGTGGCATCAACATGTATTCGATGGCCATCATCCTGAAAGTCATCCTCGGCTGGGACATCCATTTCAGCATCTGGATCTCATCGCTGACCGTCGCCGTCTACGTGATGGCCGGCGGCCTGTTGTCCGCCATCTTCAATGAAGTGCTGCAGTTCTTTCTGATCTGGATCGGCTGCGGCGTGATCCCGGTAGTTGGATTGATCGAAACTGGCGGGTGGTCCGGGTTAGTGCATCGCATCCAGATAAACTTTCCCGGGCAGGACTTCATTCACATGTGGAGGACGACCGGATCCTTCACCGGCAACCCGATGGGCGTCCATTGGACTGGCATCGTCTTTGGTTGGGGCCTCGCGATCTCTTTCGGCTACTGGACGACGGACTTTCTCGTCGTGCAGCGCGTGATGGCCGCCAAGGATCTTCGCTCCGCACAAGTTGGAACGATCATCGGCGCGTTCTTCAAGATGATGGTGCCACTCATCGTGATCTTGCCCGGATTGCTGGCCCTCGCCGTATTGCCGTTTCATCTGGTACCGGAAAGCCAGGTCGGCCAGCCCGGGGTGCATACCTATAACGAGGCATTGCCCCTCATGCTTGCCCGGTATTGCGGGCCAGGCTTGCTCGGGCTAGGTGTCACCGCGCTCATGGCCGGCTTCATGTCAGGGATGGCCGGAAATGTCACGGCGTTTACCACGGTGTGGACCTATGACATCTACAAGCCGCTAATCCGCAAGAGCGCGAGCGATGCTCATTATCTCTCAATGGGACGCTGGTGCTCGCTACTGGGCGTGTTTGTCAGCATCGGCACCGCTTACCTCGTCATGAATTTTTCCAGCATCATCGTGTACGCGCAGGTGATCTTCGTTTTCTTCATCGTTCCCATGTTTGGAACGGTGATCCTGGGCATGCTCTGGAAACGCACCACACCCGCTGCAGGGTTCTGGGGCCTGCTCGCAGGCATTCTCACATCTTTCGGCTTGTGGCTCTGGATCAAGATGGATCCGGGTGCGTTGCGGTATGTCGCTTTTTCCACTCACGCGAAAGACATGGCGGAAAACCTCTACCGCGCCATGTGGTCGCTGATTGCAAACTTTGCGGTCACCATTGTGGTGACCTTGTTCACGAAGCCGAAGCCAGAAGCTGAGCTTCAAGGTCTGGTGTTTGGATTAACGAAACTCGAGCCCCAACGGCACTTCTCGTTCTTCCAGCGCCCGATCACCTGGGCCGCTGCGGTGGGCATTGCTTTCTTGGCGCTCAATTTCTGGTTCCGCTAGGGGGACGCGATGAAAGAGCACTTCATCCCGATCTGGTTCTTCATTGGAGCGCTGCTGGCCTTCTACGGCCTGCTGATTCTTGGCGTCGGTATCCACGGCTTGTTCGTCGCCCCGGCAGTTGCGGTTGCCATGGCGCACCTGCATATCGACATCTGGTGGGGCGCCGGCATGCTCATCCTTGGTTCCATCTACATCGTGCGCTTCCGGCCAAACCGGTCACAACAACAGCGTCGTCCCACAACGAAGGAAGGTGAGCAACATGCGAAATGACGAAGTGATCCTGGTAGCAAGCGGCGACCTGCGCCTTTCTGCGAATCAGACCTGCTGGCCCGCGCAGGAGGAATTGGAACAGCAGGTGATGGCCGCCATCGGAGGCTTCGGACGCTCCGTGCGTCGTGGTCATCCCTACGACCCTGCGCAGAAACACGGATTCATCCACAGCCAGCGTCACGGCATGGAAGTCTTCCGCCATATCCCGTCCGATGCTCCTCTGGTGGTGGTCGAAGCTGTGTGGCAGTACACGCACCATGTGCTTCCGGGCCTCATTACTCATCGCGGCCCCATTCTGACCATCGCAAACTGGTCAGGACAATGGCCCGGCCTGGTCGGCATGCTTAACTTGAATGCGTCCATGGCGAAAGCCGGAGTCAAGTACAGCACCCTGTGGAGCGTAGACTGCTCCGACGAGTTCTTCCTGAATGGCCTGCGGAATTGGCTGAACGGAAGTCCGCTCGTCCACGACGCCAGCCATGTACGCCCGCTCACGTCAGTGGAACTTCCTGGGGAGCCAACCTCGATCGGCCGCAAAGTGGCGCGCGAACTGAAGGCAGACAAGGCGATCCTCGGTGTCTTCGACGAGGGCTGCATGGGAATGTACAACGCCATCATTCCCGACGAACTCCTGCATGCTTGCGGCATATTCAAGGAGAGATTGAGCCAGTCCGCGCTCTACGCCGAGATGCGGCGAGTGTCGCAAGAAGACGCCCAGGCGATCCGCACCTGGCTCGATCGTAGAGGCATGCGCTTCCATACCGGTTCTGATCCGGCGAAGGACCTCACAGAGGATCAAATCCTCGAACAGTGCAGGATGTACATCGCGGCCCTGCGCATCGCTGACGCTTTCGGCTGCGACGCGATTGGCATTCAATACCAGCAAGGGCTTAAGGACATCTGTTCCGCTTCCGACCTCGCAGAGGGTCTTTTAAATAATGTTGACCGGCCCCCTGTGATGGACGCGAGCCACCAACGCGTCCTCTTCGCAGACAGCGCTCTCCCTCATTTCAATGAGGTGGACGAGTGTGCCGGCATCGATGCCCTCGTGACCAACCGCGTGTGGCGTCAATTAGGATTCGAACCGGAAACGACTTTGCACGACGTGCGATACGGCGAGCCGTTCTCGGTGGATGGCCGAAGCGAGTTCGTATGGGTGCTGGAAATATCGGGAGCCGTCCCGCCCAATCACTTCGAACATGGCTATGCCGACGCTGTGAGTGAACGCCAGCCTCCTATGTACTTTCCCCTCGGCGGAGGAACGATCAAAGGCATCAGCAAGCCGGGAGAGATCGTCTGGAGCCGGGTCTTCGTCGAGAACGGCAAACTCAACCTGGACATCGGGAGGGGAAAATCCGTCGCTTTGCCCACGAATGAAACACATCGCCGATGGGCCATTACGACGCCACAGTGGCCAATCATGAATGCAGTGTTCTACGGAGTTACCCGGGATCAGTTCATGGGCCGCCATCGCTCGAATCACGTCCAGGTAGCCTATGCTCCCAACGCGCAGAGCGCAGGAACCGCTCTCGCTGCCAAGGCTGCCGCCATGCAAGAGCTTGGAATTGAAGTTAACCTATGCGGCGCATACGGGCTTTGAGGCGTTTGGCGTACGCGCCCAAGTTATCGACGTGCGCTGAGCGCAATCTCTGTGATTAAAAAGAGTAACGCAGCGACTCGGTCAAAGTGTTGGCATGAAAATAGCGCGGCGCAGTGGGCCCGACAAACGATCCCTCGTTGTATTGGTAGTAATTCCACCCGGTGTTCCATCCCAGCTTGTGGCCCAAGTTCACGCTCAGGTAAACCACCGGCTGGTAGTAGGTGTACTGCGCCGAGCCTTGAGGCTGCAGGATATTGAACTGCGGAACGCTGCCGTCGACGTTGGTGAAGCTGCCGCCCACATTGAGGGTTGTGATCCTATCGAATTGAAACCTGGCCGTGGCCGTTCCGAAGCTAGTGTGGTTTGTATAGAACGAGTTCGCCAGCAGAGGATTCGTCGGCTCGTTGGCCGCACAAGAAGTGGCCCCGGTTACAAACGGCAAGGCTACACCAGTCGGCGGTGTGTCAGCGAAGCAGATCAGAGCATTCTGGATCACATCGTTATAGTTGTATGCCAAATCCACGCCGAAGTGCTCGCGTGGGGCGAGCGAAGCGGTGACTCCATAGTTCCGGTTATGCCCGATATAGTTGGTGAATGAGTTGCCGTTGGAATCTTCGAGGATGTTGATGGAGCCGCCCAGGACAGCCCAGGGCCGCGGGTTATAGTTGGTCTGAAAACGGTATCGAGATTCCTTGCGGGGAGCAATACGAACAATCACGTTGTCGTAGTAGGTGTGCTCCATGTCGAAATTCAAACGCAGAGCGTGCGTGGGCCGCGCCCAGAACCCCAGGAGCGCGGTGTCTTCATGAACCACGAAATGATCCTGGCCGGTGGTCGAAAAATTATTGAAGGTCTCGCCTCCCGTAAAATCGTCGAACAAGTTGAATACCCGATCGCCGTAGCGGAAGCCGATCCGGCCCCCCACCTTCTTCGAAATGTCCCAAGCTAATTCGGATTGATTTCGTTTCAAGCTCTGGTTGAACGACGACTGCGTGAGAGCAGGTGTCGTGGTGGGTGCGGTGGCGCTCAATGGAGTCAGCAGCGTGCAGGCTGCAGGATTTATACAATCGTTGTCGACTTCGCTAAAATTCCCATTCTGCGGAATGCGGAAGGCCCAGAAATAGAATTTGTCGATCAAGCGCAAATGTTTGGTCAGCTGCACGGTCGTCCCGAGATCGAGGTTGTCAGAGATTCGGGTAGCATTTGCTATCCCGGTGCCGAGGAAAGCGCGGGTGGAGGTGCGCGTGAGCAGACCGTTGAAGGATTCGTACAAAGGAGTGCTCATCTCGGCGTCGCTGTAGGAATAGGAAGCGACAAACTCCAGTCTCTGGAAATAACTACTGCGCAAGCTGAGCCGCTCGGTGGGCGTGGAGGTACGAATCCGCTGGTTCCGAAGGTAATTAAAGTAAGCGCTGCACGTGACGTTGGTCAGGGTTCCTGCGCTGACTAGGCTAGTCGCGGGCGGTACAACAGCACACGGCTCCCTGTTCGCAGTGTCGATTGACAAACCCAACTCCACCGGAGTTCCAGTGGGCAAGAGAACCGGCGCAAAGGGAGTCAGGGAAGAGTCCGTGTCTCCCCTGTAGTAATTGAGATCTTGGTCGTAGCTGAGCACCGTCCGCGGCGCCACCTTCCAGTCCACTCCCAAGCGGTAAGAGTTCATCGTCGTGTTCCACGGCTGAAGCAGCAATCCTTCCGTGCCCTCGTGAACACTGCTATATACCGGACCGGTCATGTTGTTATGCGAATAACCCAGGCGAAAACTCACGCGCGATTGTGGAAGCAGGGTGAGATCGACATCGGTCATTCGCCGCGTCGTCTCAAATGCGTTGGGCGAGTTCAGCACAGGAATCGAGGGTGTGGAGGTTGGTGGATTCAGGGGGTTGGCCAGCAGATCGTAATCCGAGAAATACTGGTCGCGCCTGAAACTACCTTGCAGGTTGTACCACTTGTTCTTGTCTGCGCGAAGCCGCAGGGCGTTGTTGGGGTCACCTCCCCACCCAAAGCTATTGAGGTCGAGATCGTCGAACAAGAGACCCTGGTGGTCCAGCGATCGCATGGACAGCGTCTCGTCGAGGAACCGCGGACCGCTCTGCAGATTTACAAGAGTGTCGTACATATCCCCGCTGCCACTCAGCCCGACCGCCCTGCCGCCTAGCTCAACCGATGAATGAATTTGATAGCCACCGCTCGTGATGCCATCTGAGTCGGCCGGGGTCTGACTGGGGTTGGCAGTTTGCGCGGAGAGCATTCCAGGGGAAAACGCAACCAAAGCCGCCGCAAGCACGACCAGAACCAATTTGACGGCAACTGATTTTGAGATCAGGCTCCGCCTTAGCGCGTTCCAATCCATTAAGCAAAGGGTTGGCAAAGATTGAAGGAACAGTTTTGTTGGCGGCGTCATCACTATTCCCTCACTTGAAGAAAACTGCGCTGAAGTTGGAGCCGTGAATCTGGGTGTGACACATGGTGCACGCCTGATACTTTGCCGACTGATTGTGCACTGGTCCCATCGGACCTATGGTCGGGAAGGTATGGCATTGCAAGCAGAGCATATTTACCAGGCTCATTCTGAGCAGGCGGGGATTGGTGGAACCATGAGGAGTGTGGCAACTGGTGCAACCGTCGGTTTTTACCGGCACATGCTCGTAGACAAAGGGTCCTTGCTTGTCGACATGGCACTTGTAACAGACGGCATCGCCGCTGGGCAGGCTCCGCAACTGCTTCACGGTCGCCGTCCCATGCGGGTTGTGGCAGTCACTGCATTCGACCAGGCCCTCGTTCACCCTGTGGTGAAAGGGTTTGGCAAAGTCCGCCTTGGCTGAAGTGTGACAGCCGTAGCACAACTGGGGCTGGTTCTGAACCAGCAGGAACTGGCTCTCCTTGGCGTGATGAGGAGAATGGCAATCAAGACAGCCAACATCGTTACTGGAGTGAGCCGATTCGGCAAAATGCGACTGTGCACGAGCCTCGCCGTGGCAAGTCAGACAGCGAGCGCTCGTCTCCTGCCGGGACATGTCCTTGAACGTGAAGATCTTGGTGATGTCGCCGGCACCGGCCACGTGAGCGGCGCCGGGACCATGGCAGCCTTCGCAACCTTGGTGTGAGGGCTCCTTATTGAGCGTGGTCTTCCAGTGCGGTGTCTTCTCCCAAGCGTTGTAAATGTCTTCGTGACAGGTCTTGCAGGTATCCGCACCCACATACTTCGAGCCTTCGGAGGACGGCGCACCGGCCGACGCTGCGGTCGAGGATTGAGCACCCTTATCGACAACCTGCTGGCGAGCTTGGCCCCAGGCAAATACAACGCAAAGAAATAAGGCAGAGAAAAGCAGAAGGCGAGGGGCCCCAAAATTTGCAGACATGGATACGTTCCCTTCGGCACCCGCCGTCGTTCATGAACACGGTGACGGCAAACAAACGTTGTGGCCCAGGTCAGAATTGCGGATCAGCTGCCATAAATGATTCCATCCGCTTCTATCAGAGTCAACTGGGAATGACGGGGTCATACGCCAATTTTCCCAAACTGGAACGCTGACGGATTCGGCCCGGAAGGTATCATCCGCGCAACGAATGACGCGACTGGGGGGATAAGGCGCACGAGTTGCGAGAAAAGACTCACAGTCCGGCTTCCGAGAGTCCACCGCCCTGAGTTGGCACCCTAAGTGACTGAAAAAGATGCTGTTAATGAGAATAGTGAAGGCGAAGGAATTGGCAACCGGTGTGCTGTTTAATGGCTTGACTTCTGCGCAGTTTGGGGATGTAAGCCGGCCCGCAAGCCGTGGCGACTGGGGGGAAGCGAAAAAAATGGCGAATGAACCTGATGGAGCAGCCACGGAAGCCGTAGGGTGGAAGCCGGCACAAGTCTACGCGATGGGCGTGATCTGCTTAGTCTTGGGGTTGGCTCTCGGCTATCTGTTCCGCGGTTCCGCATCCCGCCCCGCGCAGGCCTCAACGGCGATAGCTCAACCGGCTGCAGCCAGCGCTGCCGCGGCCGGAACCGGGATGCCGCAGCAGATGCCCTCTCTCGATGACATGAAGCGCATGGCAGACAAGCAGGCCGAACCGTTGCTCCAGAAACTCAAGAACGATCCCAATAATTCTTCCCTGCTCAACCAGCTCGGAACACTGTACCAGGCGACGCATCAATTCAAACAAGCCGAGGATTATTACGGAAAGGCTGTGAAGGCCGACCCCAAAAATGTCGCGGCGCGAACCGACATGGCGTCGTGCCTCTACTACGAGGGCGACGTGGATGGAGCGCTCCGCCAGTTGCAAGAGTCGCTGCAGTACGATCCTAAGGACGCGAACACGCTGTTCAATCTGGGGCTCATCCGGTGGCAGGCGCAAAAGGACTCGAGCGGTGCGGTCAGGGCATGGCAGCAATTGCTCAAATCGAATCCCAAGCTGGCGGAGGACAAGAAAGCAGTGGTTGAGAAGTTGATTGCGCAGGCCAAGCAGCATCTGAACGTGAAGCAGGAACCAAACTAGATCTTAAGGAGAGACCGCGCAAATGTCGGACATCAAGAAAACATCCTCGACGGAGAATTGGACCAGCGTGCAGGCCTACGTGCTGGCCGTGGTTTGCCTGCTGGTGGGAGTAGCCGTGGGCTGGCTGTTCCGGGGATCGCAGTCTCCCGCAGGAGATGTGCCGATACAGACCGCAAGCGCCGCTGCGCCGGCTGGAATAGCACCAGGCACGAACATGCAGCCCACCCCCGAGCAGATGAAGAAAATGGCCGACACAACCGCCGCCCCACAGCTCGAAAAGCTCAAGTCTGATCCCAACAATCCGGATCTTCTGGCCAGCATTGGAAATATCTATTACGACGTACAAATCTATCCGACAGCAATCGACTATTATCAGCGTGCGCTGAAAGTGCGGCCCGAAGACGTCTCCATCCGGACCGATCTGGGGACCGCCGACTGGTACATGGGAAATACCGATGCGGCAATCGACGAATTCAACAAGGCCCTGTCCTATGATCCGAACAAGGCGAACACGCTGTTCAACCTGGGAATCGTGAAGTGGCAGGGCAAGATGGATATCGATGGCGCAGTGGCGGCCTGGCAGAAATTGCTGGAGAAAAACCCCACCTACGAGGGCAAAGACAGAGTCGAACAGCTGATCGCGCAGGCGAAGCAACACGCGGGCGCAAAATCCGGAACGCCGGCAAAAGGATTGCCGCAGTAGTGACTTCGTAACCACTCTGCTCATCGCCAGGGGTCTGGAGCGCAGCGACGCGATGTGCCGCTCACAGGTAAAGAGAATAGACTCCAGTCTTCCCGCATACCAGTCCTTCACCCAAACGCCCCTGGCGCGCTCGCGGCTGTCTCCTTCCTTCCGTCCTTCTGTTTGCTGCGCGCCTGTTTTCTCCGCGGTGATAATGTTTCAGAAAGCCGAAAATCTAGCGGCAGCGGAACAGGATTATTTGCAGGCCACCAGGGCCAAGGCCGCATGGTCGACCCCATCGACGCATGGAAACACGCCGCGGATGCGCAATTAAGATTCATGCGCCAATGCGGAGTTGAAGTTGTTGACTCGAACGATTGGATATTCGCCGGAAGGCTTCCATTAGGCACATCAACTGAGTCGAACAAACAAGCCGCGTCTCAGCGCATGCGAAGCGCGCCGGCGCTCCCTACCGCGTTATGAGCGTGCCCGTGACAGGTCAGACTGCAGGAATTGGTTGACTTCCTGTAGGTGATCGGGCTCTTTCCGTTGGGCGCAACCACATTGATGTCGAAATTCACCATGCGCTCGCCCGAAACGGTAGCCAGTTGCGATCCCATTCCATGCGCTGTGTGGCAGACGGAGCACGAGAAACCGTCGTTGATGTGGCGGGCGTGCTCGCTGAAACTGGTATTGCTCATGACATTCGCCAAGTCGTGACACTTCGCGCACAGCGCGTAGTTTCCCGTGGGCGTCAGATTGGGAGGCACAATCAGATTCGTAATCGGCTGGCCGGGCAGCGGCGCCTGGCTCATGTCGTAGCGACGCTCCAGAAGGTGGGAATACTTCGAGCCGTGCGGACCGTTCGGCCCGGTTCCACCGAATTCACGGTTGTCATCGCTATTGTGACAGTCGGTACAGAGCAGACGCACTCCCATGCTGCGTCCCTGACGCGTACCGTCGATATCCAGCATGTTCGATCGGAGACTGGGCTGGGGAAATGGGCTGCGGCGATCATGCACCACTGGATGGCTCGAGGTGGATGTGATGCTGAACTGTGGAATCACGTTCAACGGATCAGGTCCGGACACGAGCCAGTTCGGCAGATACCCAAACACCGCGGAATTCGTCGTCTTCCCCGTGCTGGTGCCATGACAACGCAGGCAGTTTTCATACTGATTCGTCGCAGGAGAAACCACACTCCGGCCGTCGGTCGCACTGATTCCATTCACTCCGGCCTGCGACGGACGAATCAGCGGCGGTTCGGGGAAGCTCAGCCCGACCTGCCTGGTGGCGTGCGCATTGTGGCAGTCGACGCAGTTGGCGTGGCGATTGTGATTCAGCAATTCGCTCTCGTGAGCCGTGTGTGAACTATTCACCGCGGCAGTACTCACGACGTGGCTGATCTTCGGCACAGCCATTTCTTCCGCGATGTTCGGCGCCGGAGGAGACACGGTCGTGCCGCCGCTATGGCAGGCGAGGCAGGTCTGATCGTCAGGACCTCGCAGCAATACTTTGGTCGCCGAGTTGTGCGAAGCGTGGCACGACAAGCAGCCGTTTTTCCTGAGCGTGGTGTAAGGTCCCAACGCCGCAGGCCGCATCATTCTCTTCGACACCAGGCCATACGTATCCGGCGAAACCTGGCTGGCCACGCGATTGGCGGCTGTGGCATGGATGCTGCTGCTCCAGTTTCCAAGCGGATTCGTCGCCGTCGCCGACGACGAGGTACTCGTGGTGCTTGCCGGTCGTGCCATATTCGCGCTCGCCGCACTGATCGGCCGCGCTAGGCTCGAACTCAGCCCCATTCCCGTTCCGCTCGGTGTGGGATTATGGCAAGACAGGCACAACGCGCTCTGGGAATTGTCGATGACCAGAAAATCAGAACTGGAATCGATGTTCTGCACGTGCGGATTGTGACAACTCCCGCACTCGACATTCCCGTTGATCAGTTGTACCGCCCCGGTCGTATCCTGCGTCGAGGGCGGACTGGCGCTCAACGACGGCCACAAGTCCGTTGTTGGTTGCAGTGGAGTGATGAAGTTGAAAGGATGCGTAGACTGCAAGTTTGTCCCTAGATCCGCGGGAGTGCCCGCCAGACTTCCCGACATCGAGACTTGACCATATGGAGTCAGCGTTCCCACCGCCACCGTGCCGTCATGACAACTCAGGCACAGCGTGCTGTTCGATCCCAGCGGTGGGGATGCGCTCGTCTTGTTCACCATCGTTGTGCTGGTGTAAGTCTGGTAGGACTGCACGTTGGAAAGCTTCTGGCTCCAGAGCGGAGTCCCGCCGACTCCCGGGGTGCCGTTGATGCCGGAGTGGGGAGCGTGGCAGTACAGGCAAGGACTTCCAAGGTTCCCGGTGATCGGCGATCCGCTGGCGGGAGCCATGTTGTGCGAGCCCAGCACGTCGGTGGTAATCTGCGCCCAAGTCATCGCGCTGCCTAGCACCAGCACGATCCCCGTCGCTATGAGTCTGAATTTCAACGCTGATCTCCCGCGGCCTGTTTAGCCAGCCCGAAATAATGAAAGATCTGCACTCGATGGTTGTACGAATCCACAATCAGAACGCGGTCGTTGTGGTCGATCCACAAGCCGGTGGGCAGTTGAAATTCGCCGAACCCGCTGCCCTTCTGCCCGAAGTAATAAAGAAGATTTCCGGAGTTGTCGAAGACCTGCACCATGCCCCGCACCGCTTCGACAACATAGAGGTGCCCTTCCGAATCCACGCCGATGCCCTTCGGCCGGAACATCTCTCCCTGACCTTCGCCGATGCGGCCGATGGCGTAGCGGAAATTTCCCGACCGGTCGAGCACCACTACCCGGAAGTTCATCGCATCCACCACGATCAGGTTGTCGCCGGACAGGCGCAGCTCGGTGGGATAGTTAAACTCGACTTCGCCCTGCCCCTTCTTGCCGATGATCTGCAGCACGCTGCCCTGCATGTCGAGGACAAAAATCTGATTGCGCAGAGTGTCGGTGACGTAGATGCGCCCGGCCGCTGAATCCACCGCAATGCCCGTCGGACGCTTGAAATATCCTTCCCCGCCTTTCAAGCTGCCGATCGCGCGCTGGAATTTTCCGCTGGGCTCGAAGACAAAGATCTTGCCGGACTCCGAATCGGTCACATAGATATTGTCCGCGGCATCCACTGTCACGCATTGCGGCACTTGCAGGCCGTCCTTGTCCTTGTCGCGCGAAATGAACTTGTACTTCTGCTGTTCGAAATCGAAGATGTGAATGCCTGACGCGCCTGGATCGGTGACGATGATCCGCCCGCGCGAATCTTCCGCTACTTCGTACGGGCTGATCAGCGCGTGAAAATCTGGAGCACCCGCCACAATGTCGATGAGCTTGGTCCAGAAGCCGCGCTTGAAGTGCACTTCGGGTTCGGACCAGAAAGTACGTTCATAGGTAAGCCGCCGCCCGCCTTCGCAGCTCCAGTTCGGGCACGCTCACTGCCTGCGTTTTGGATGTCTTCCCCGCGGCCGTCGCCGGCAGAGGCGACAGCGTCATCACCAGGGCGCAGACCAGCCCCAGCCTTCCTCGATTCCCGCTGAAAATCGGTCTCAGAAAAACTTGAACCACCGCGTGATCCCCATATAGAAAGACGAGTACGAAGCGGCGGGCTGGCCGGTAATGCTGAACCCCTGCCGCAGTTTCAAGTAGCCGCCCGTGATCCACAACTGTCGGACCTTGTACTGTAGCATCGTATTCAGTTGGGCGGTCGTGTTCTCGGAAGCAGCGGAAGTGGCCAGAGTGCTGCTCTTTGTATTCGCGTAAGAACCCGACATTACCAGCCCGCGTACCAGGTTCATAGAAGCGCCGAAGGAATATGATTTGGCGTCGAAGACGACCTCCTGCAGGGGTGTCAGGATCGGCGTCGGGTTCGTCACCGGCGTCAGCCCGGTCGGCGTAAGAATCGAGATCCCACTGGCCTTGCCATAATTTCCGCTGACACTGAAGCGCTTCAGCGTCAGCGCGGTTGAGTAGCTTTGCGTAAGGTTGCCCGAACCGGGCTGATTGCTAAAGTTTGTCTTTGCCCCAACCGCATCGAAGCTCCAGTAGGTAAACGCACTGAGTCTGCGGCCGATCCCCCCCGTGTAGCTGCGTCCCGAGGACGTGTACCCGATCAGAACCGTCTGCGTATTGCGACTGTAGTTGAACGAG
Organism: uncultured Acidobacteriota bacterium; assembly: GCA_963763795.1. GTDB lineage: Bacteria > Acidobacteriota > Terriglobia > Terriglobales > Acidobacteriaceae > Sulfotelmatobacter. The sequence continues at coordinate 276,291 of CAVXPP010000006.1, forward strand.
CCTGTCAGTCTCCAGTTCTGGATTCTTCGCGAATAAGACACGGTGTCGAATGTGCCGTGGGTGTTGGAACCGGTGGTTCCGCTCAAAATAGTTTGAGACAGGCCCACGCTGGCGCTAAAGGATCCACCCCACAGTTCAGCCGCGTACATCGCCGTTTCGTCCAGCGTATCAGCCGCCAGCGAAGCTCCCAGGATGGTCTCCTCGCGCCGATCTGCGATGACCCCAAACGTCAGATGCTGCGCGGGCAAGACATAAGTGGCATGGCCGTTATAGTCGAGCGAATGCGTCGAATAGTTGAACAGGCCAGAGGGCAAGACGGTGCCGGCCGTCACCACCGATTCGTACAGCGATCCTTCGAGATTATTGATGTACTGCACGTTGACTCCGACATTCAGATTGGTGATGGGTTCGAAGCCGGCGCCGGAACCAACCGAATCGATCGTACCGCTGTATGTCTGACCACCCGACTCCGAGCTAATATCGGATCGATCGGCCGAGGCCGAAAACGCGCCATGGAACGGCAACTTGTGTCCTGCCGTGAAATCGAAGACGTTGGCTGTCGTGTCCGAAGTCTGCGGTCCTTCCCCGGCGAGAAATTCAGGAATCATCGCATGCGTGGTGTCGTGATGGTAGCCACCGTTCAGGTTGAAGCCGGCCAAGGTGTCCGATACATTCACCCCCGCCATTTTGGAATGTGAAGTGCTATTTGCATTGGCCCCAAAGATCGAATTGGCGGTGCTGCCATCGGTAAATTGGAAAGAGACATTGGGATAGTCGGGGACGCGAATATTCCAACCCAGGGAAAGATTCTGGCTATTCCCGCGAGTGGTAAAGTTTCCCACTCCCGGCACAGCGAGCCCACCCTCGCTGTTGTAGACCTTGCTGTAGCTGACCGCTCCGGGAAAATGGCTGCCCGAGAAAATGGACGCGTTGCTATTCACTCCCCCGGACTGAAAAATGGATTGCGATGTGGAATTGTCCCGCGACTGATTGTAGAACGGCTGTACATCAAACGAAAGGAAGCCGGGACTATAGTAAAACCCGCTGAGATCGGCGTTGCCGCTGGGACTCAGGTTGTGATCTGAGGGGACAATGTTGGAGTAATCGCCGCTGTACCCGAACGCAAGATTCCCATTCAGGTTCATGCTGGTATTGTCTCCAATCTGAAGCTGGGCCCGCGCCGGCAACGTCAGCATCAGAACCATCAGGTTCGTCACCAACATCGCGCGTTTGACCGCATTCTTCACAATTAGAGCTCTTCTACCTTCGCGTTCTTCCGTAGCCGCTTGCCGAACGCGCTGCGCAGTTCTTCCGTCTTCTGTTTTTTCAGATACTCCCGGACGCTATCTTTGACCTCTTCAAACTTCCGCTTGCCCGCCGGAATGTGCTCGTTCAGGCGCACGATCGTGTAGGCGTTGTTTCCAATATCGATGAGGCCGCTCGTTTGCCCAATCTGCATGGTCAGCACTGCCTGCAATACCTGTGGCGGCAGCTTGGCCTTGTCGACTGCTTTGTGATCGCCCATCATCACCCGGTAGTCGTCCTCAGAAATCTTTTCGGCGAGCAGTCCGAACTCGTCGTAACTTTTAGTCTCTTTAGCCTGGCGCAGCGCGTCGTCCGCCTTCTTGCGCGCTTCCTTCACCTGCTCCGCGTTTGCATTGTTTGGGGGGATGACTGAAATCGTTTGCACCGAGTACGACTCCGGGATAAGGAACCGCTGCGGGTTCTTGTCGTAGAAGGCGCGCGCCTGCGCGATGGAAACGTACGACCTGTCTTCCACTTCCAACTTCAGCATCTGTTCAATCAACAGAGAGCGCTCGATCTTGACGTTCAGCGCCGCCTCGGAACCCTTGAACTCGGTGTTGAGCAACTCTTGATATTCCTGATCGGTGAACTGCTTGCGGAAGCTCGCCTCGGCCTGTCGCATACGGGCCGGCGGCACCGTCATCTTCCGGCGTTCTGCCTCTTGATAGACCAACTCTTCGAACACGATCATCTTCATGGCTCCGGCACGGATATCGGATTCCATCCCTTTGGGAATGCCGTTATGCTGCCGCGCATAAGGGAAAATCGAGTACTCCTCGCGCAGAAGGTCGCGGTCGGTCAGCACCGCTCCATTGACCCGGGCCACCGGCTTGCCCACGGGCAGGGAACTTGCCGGGCTGTTGGTTAGCGTTGCCGCCGCGGTGGGGGCGTGGGAACTGGCCAGTTGCGCCCAGCCCGGACTGATGGCCGCCAGCAACAGAACGGGGATTGAGAGGTGGAGCTTCATGGTCTTTCTCCGGTTCATCTTCTCCAGAAATTTTGGGGGAGGATATTCCCTCCCCCAGGGTTTAAACAAAACACAGACTACGTAGTTGGGACGCCGACCAGTCCATGCATTTCGTTCGACTCGCCGCCGTGGCAGTTGCGGCAGAACTGCGCCGCGTTGTTGCCACCGCTCTGCGGCTGGTAGTTGCCGCGAATGAAGAAGCTCGTCGCGAAGCTGCCGTTCTTGTTGCTGAACACGGTCATGCTGTGCTGGTCGTGGCAGGTGGTGCAGGTGACTGCATTCGCTGTCGACGTGATCGTGGAAAGTCCGCTCGAAGAAGCGTTCCAGAACGAACCAGGATAGTTGGCGAGGAACAACGTGGAGGCGGTTCCGTTCATGACGACCGGATTGAGGGTGTTGCCGCCGCCTGTGCAGTCCCAGTTGTACGCGCCGCCGCAACTGACGATGGCAAACTGGCCCACCGGATGGTCGTTCTGATACGGATTGGCTGCGCCCGTTCCATCGGCACCAAGCAGTGTGGGGGCGTGTCCGCCGACCACCGGCAGGGTTTCAACGGTCGAATTCTGCATATGGGCGTTTGCGGCTACAGCGCCGTCATGGCAGCTTAGGCAGAACAGGATGACGGTGTTGGCGTCATGTGCGCTGGTGAGGGTGCCTTGCGCGGGCAGAGTCACGGAGTAGGTCGTCTTGCCGTCACCACTGAATACTTTGGTCAGGCCGTAGAGCGGGGACAGATCCTGGCCCCACAGAGCAAACTCGCCATTCTGGGAATCGGTGACAGCCTTGCCATTGCCGCCGGGGCCGCTGTGTGGCGCGTGGCACATAACGCAACCACGGCCGTAGCCAAGGTGAGCGCCGAGGACGTCCTGGTTTAGAGGTGTCCCAACGCCTTGCCACCCAGTTGGTTGGGCCATCGCCATACTAGCCGCAGCGAAGACCACGCATAGAGTTAACATTACTTTCTTCATGAGTTTCGAAACCTCCTTAGGATTGTGCTGCAACACATGTACGGATGAGTAAGTACCCAGAGCCAGGCTTTCGCCCGACCCTGGTTTTCCGGCGGCCATGGACCGCCAAGAACTTGGTGCGGCTTCTTGCCATCGGTAGTTAGCTTCATTTGTCATCGCAATCTCCTTTTTCGGACTGCACTACTTCGCCGCTGAATCTTTTGCCGCGGAGGTCGCCGGGGAAACAGTTGCCGGCTTCTGCGCGGCGGTGTCGCTCGGCTTGGTCTCACCTTCGCCTTCGCGCCGCTTCCTCTCCGCTTCAGCCTCCGCATCCGTCACATAACGGAACATCTGCACCCGCCCAGGAAACATTTCGGTGGTGAAGACCCGGTGGGTATTTTTGTCAATCGCGATGTCATAAACTCCCATAAACCGTCCGGGATATTCGCCATGCTGGCCGAAGTAAATCAACAGGCGTCCGTTCTGATCGAAGACCTTGACCCGGTCCTGGGCCGAATCCGCCACCCAGATGTGGCCGTCGGAATCAATGGCGATTCCCTTGGGGCGCTCGAAATCAGCAGGCCCATCGCCGTTTTTGCCGAAGGTGCTGATAAAGCCGCCGTCGGCGTCGAAAATCTCGATGCGGTTGTTGAAGGTGTCGGTTACGTAGACATTGCCGTCTTTGTCGACCGCAACGCCTATCGGCAGAGAAAATGTTCCGGGCGCGGTCAGCGTGTGCTTCTTGCCAGGTGTACCGATCTTGCGCAGCAGCTTGAAACTGTCCGCGTCGAAGACATCGACAACGTCGTTCTGAGTGTCAACCACATACAGGAATCGATTTTCGGTATCGATGGCGACGCCGGACGGCTTGGCGAGTACGTCTCCGCCGAAAACGGTGTCCAACTCGTGCGTCCCCGGCTTGAATACATCCACGCGGTGCAGGCCGAGGTCGGCGACGAACAAGCGGTCGTTGTCGTCGAGGGCCAGTCCGCTCACCGCACCGAAGTGCACCTGCTGCCCATTTCCGATGAGTTCAACATCCTTGGTCTCTGGATTGAAAATGAAGATAGCGCTGACGCCCTGGTCGGCCGCGTAAATCTTCCCCTTGGAATCCACGGCCACGCCGTAGGGACGAATCAGCTGAAACGGCAACTCTTTAACCTTGATCTCATCTGTTTGCCTGGTGCCAGCCAAACGATCCATCCATTTTTGCTTCGGCTTTTCGTTCTTCTTGGAAAACAGATTGGGGTCGATCTTCTCGCCAGTGAACAGGTCGAGGAACTTAATGCGGGCGATCGCCGGAGGGTTCGGCCATACAATCTTGCTGAGATCGAAATATGCCTTCGAGCGCTGATCGCTGAGCTTCACGTTCTGCGTGGCGACCGGCGTCTTCTTGTCCGCGTAGGCCGTGCCCAACAAGGCAAGGGCGAGCAGAGCCAGAGTCCAAACCTTGGGACTGCGATATGAGTTGTGATGGCTGCGCATCATTTTTTCCCTCCGCCCGAAACCCCGCCCACCGATTGCAGATCCAGCGGATTGTTGTGGCAGGTGCGGCAGAATGCCATGTTGGGCGCCTGATCCTTGACCAGCATGCCGTTCTCGGCTCCCGCATGGGGCTGATGGCAGGTCAGGCAATTGATCGGGGTAACTACCTTCGTCTTCAGGTTCGTGGCATCCGAAATGGGGTGGCCCTCGGTCGGATGTCCCAACCCATACTGCAGCGGCAACACCGGCGGGCGCTTCGTCTTGAAGTAGTCTTCCGGCAGCTTCACTTTGCCGTCAAAAATCGTGACCAGATGCTCGCTCTCCAGCGCGGCCGGATTGCGATCCGGACCGTGGCACTCGAGGCAGAGCGCATTCACGCTGGCGGTGCGCAGCAGATGCTGGTTGTCTCCCCCATGCGGCTCGTGACAGGTGGCGCATCCTTGCTGGAAGGCCGGCTGATGCACGTGCGGCTTCTTCTGCAACTCCGCCTGGTCGCTGTGGCAGTTCAGGCAAGCCGCCACCGGAGTCGGTTGCACAAATCCCGGATTGTTGCCCGCATGCGGATTGTGGCAGTCAGTGCAATCTCCAGCCGCCCCCGGATGCTGCACTTTCGCCTTCTCGATCTGTTCGGCTTTATCGGAGTGGCAGGTAACGCAGAGCTCCTTCGCGCTGGCCGCCGTCAGGACGACCTTGCCGTCCTTCGCCGGAGCGTGGCAGGTATCGCAGCTCTTCTCGGCAAACGGAGGATGCGTAAACTTCGCCATTAGCTTGGGCGCCGCGGACTGATGTGGATCGTGGCAGGTCACGCAGTTCGCCGTGCCGAAGGGCTGATTCTGATGCGCCTTCTGCAGCGCCTCGTCCTTCACGTCATGGCAATCGATGCATAGCGCCGGAGTCGCCTTGGTCAGGTGGAATTGGTTCTCCAGCGTCGCTTCGGGTCCGGTCTTATGCGTCGTGTGGCAGGTGTCACAGCCCATATCGAGCGCGGCGTGGCGGCTGCCCTTCTCGGGAACGTTCTCGCCCTGGTCGTGGCAGGTGAGACAGAGATTGTCTTTCTTCTCACCGGACGTCGCCTTCAGAAGCTGATTCTTGAAATCCGATACGTGCGGGTCGTGGCAGGTCAGGCAGTCGCGAACTGCGGGCTTGTGGACCGTTCCCTTGATCTGCGTCGCGTCCTTCTCGGTGTGACAGGTCAGGCAAAGCTTGTACGGCGTGGTGGTGGTCAGCTTGATGCGGGTGACATCTTTATTGACCCGAACTTCGTGGCAGCTCAGGCATCCGGTAGCGATGGCGGAGTGGACCGATTTCCCTTTGGTCTTGTCCTCGTGGCACTCGATGCACTTCGCCGCGTCCACGTTCTTGTCGAGCGGAACAGGGTGAGTTTTGGCCAGAGCGGGAACCAGCCGCGATCGCAAGGACGTAAGCCGCCAGCCATACAAATTCGGGGAGGGCTCGCCGGAACGTCAGCCACGTCGATGGAGCCTTGCGATTTTGGAGCTCTGGGACCATTGCACCTGTGCTTTTGCACGACCCTCTCCTAACTTTGGCTAAACTTTTCGAGCTCTCTAATCCTTTGTAACTAATTGCCTCACAATGAGTTCCGCAAAATGCCAGCGAATGTTGCGAATTTCCACAGACGCGGAGATTCTCTGAAATGGGCCTTCTCCCACAGTGGGACTGGTGGAAATAACGCACGCCCATGACCTGAAGTTTGGTGATTGAAATCACACACTTGCGCGGTGGGTGAAATCGCAGCCAGTCTCCTTCCTACATGAGTGTTATGGCTCATCGGGGGCTGGACGCGATCCGCCTGGACTCGCAGCAAACCCTTTCAGAAGAGGGAGATGCGCGACTTTCGCGCAGTTGGCGTGGAACGTGCATTCCTTGGAGGCGAGGAATAGAAGGATATGGCCTCGTCACTTCGCTCCGCGGTCCGCAAAACCTGGCAGACTCTCAGCTCCATCAAGACTGGCGTCGTGTTGATCATCCTGGTCGTCATCTTCTCCGCTGCCGGCACGGTGATTCTGCAGCGTCCCATGACCGATCCCGATGACATGGCGCGCGCTTACTCTCCGGCGATGCTGCGCTTCCTCGACGCGGTGGGCCTGACGGATGTCTTCCACGCGCGCTGGTTCGTGGCGCTGATGATTCTGGTCAGCTTCAGCATTGTCGCGGCCTCGGTCGAGCGTTTCCCCAACTCCTGGCGCTACTTCGCGCGGCCTTACAAAAGTCCTGATGAAGGCTTCCGCAGAGTTCTTCCCGTTCACGCCACCATCGCCATCGCAGATGAGGAGCAGGGACTGGGCGCGGCCGAGCGAGCGCTTCGGCATTCTGGATTCAAAGCAGAGCGCATTGTGCGCACCGACAGCTTCTCTTTATTCTCCGAACGCAACCGCGTCTCCGAGATGGCCGTCTACATCGTGCATGCCAGCCTGCTGCTGATTTTCCTGGGCGGCATCGTCGACGCGATCTACGGATGGCGCGGCTTCCTGATGCTAAGTCCCGGCAAAGCCAGCAATCAGATCGAAATGAAAAACGGCGTCACGAAAGATTTGCCGTTTGCGATTCGCTGCGACGCCGCCGGCGAAGATACCTATACCGACGGCACGCCGAAAAAATACTGGTCGAAGTTGGCCGTGGTCGCCGACGGGCGCGAGGTCTCGAACAAAGAAATCGTGGTGAACGATCCGCTCGTCTACAACGGAGTTCGTTTCTATCAGGCCAGCTACGGACGCACCGGCAAACTCGACAAATTAGTTCTGGACACGACTCCGATGAAAGGCGGCGCATCCCAGGAAATCTCGCTGGCCATGAACGAGACAGCCGCACTAGATGCTGATACCAGCGTGCAACTGGCGGAGTTCATTCCCGACTACGTGGTGCAGGACGGCCACGTGTATGCCCGCAGCAACGACGTGGTCAATCCTGCCGTGCATCTGATCGTGACTTCGAAGAAGTCAGGCGCCAGTGTGAATTACTGGCTGCCGGAGATTCCTGAAATCGATGAAAATGCGTCATCCCCGTACGCATTCCAACCGAAAGACTTGCAGACCGGAGTATTCACCGGGCTGGAAGTCTCCCACGAGCCCGGTCAGTGGTCGGTGTGGGGCGGAGTGGTGTTGATGGCGATCGGCCTCACCTTCGTTTTCTACGTCATCCACATGCGCTTGTGGATTGTTCCGGTGCAGGACGCGAGCGGAAAGCTGGCGCTGTGGATTGGCGGCTCGGCCAATCGCAACCGCGACGCCTTCGAAATGAAGTTCAAGAAAATCGTGCAAGAGATTCAGAAGGAATTGAAACCGGTAGTTGTGGCCGCCGCTGAAACACGGGCTGCATCGATCTCCGGAAGATAAGCCCGGCTTAAGAAAGGAAAGGAAGCAACAATGCAACGAGTCAAAGCAGAACAGCATCCCGCGACCGGAATGACTTTGGTCGTGATGGTGGGGTTGAGCATCGCTTTCCTGCTGGCCATCGCTCTGCTGAATGTGGCGAAGAGCGGAAACATCCTGAGCGAAGCCAACCTGCTCTATGCGGCTCTGGTTTTTTATGCGGGCGCGGGAGCGTTGTATCTCGGCTTTGGCGTTACCGGGACGGATTCCTACATCAAGTTTGCCTCGTTAGCGACTTGGGCCGGCCTCATCGCCAATACCGGAGCGGTCGCGCACCGCTGGTATGAGGCCGGCCATCCCCCATTCGCCAGCGTATATGAAATGCTGCTGAGCTTTGTGTGGACGCTGGCCGCGCTCACGCTGATCGCCGAAAAACGCTATGGCGTGAAAGTAATCGGCACCGTGACCATGCCGGTAGCGATTGTCGGCGTCGTACTGATGCAACTGCTGCGCAGCGATGTGCGTCCGCTGGTGCCCGCTCTGCAGTCGACCTGGCTGCACGTGCACGTAACCCTCGCCATGCTGGCGTATGCCGCGTGCGCCCTGAGTTTTGCGCTGGCCATGATGTTCCTGATCCAGGACAAAGTGAAGACCGAGACCTTCCTGGCCGCAACCAGCGTGTTCACCGCCGGAATTTACGCCGCGATTCTGCTGCGCTTTGAAAAGTGGGGCGGATTAAACGTCGTGGCCTGGGATGCTGAAAACAAAACGGAAGTTTTCATCTCGCGCGGAGTGCGGCTGTTCGTCACCATTCCTGACCTCGGCTGGCTGATGCTGCTCGTCTTCGCTGCCGTGGCCGCGCCGCTGGCGCTGTACGTTCTGGCCCGCGTGAACCGCAACGAGAATTTTCTCGCGATCGCGAATCGCGCCGTGTTCATCAGCATCCTGCTGCAGACCCTCGCCCTGGTTTTCTTCATCCTGCGCGCTCGCGACGGACAATATGCCTCGCTCGACGCGGACGGTCTTTACGCCACCAGCCTGGCCGCGAGCCCGTTTATTCTCTCCGCTCTAGTGGGCGGAATCTTCGCCAACTTGCTCTACCTGCTCCTGCTGTGGCGCCGCGAAGATCTGCAGCGCCTCCTGCCGGATGCGGACGCGCTTGACCGCATCACATACAAAACGATTTGCATTGCCTTCCCTTTGCTCACCCTGATGATCGCCGCCGGAGCCTTCTGGGCCAACCGGGCCTGGGGTTCCTACTGGAACTGGGATCCCAAAGAGACGTGGGCGGCGATTACGTGGCTGGTGTACGCCGGATATCTCCACATGCGCATTACCCGCGGCATGCGCGGACGTGTCGCCGCTTACTTCGCTGTCTTGGGATTCGCCGTCGTGATGTTTACTTTCTTTGGAGTGACCTACTTGTTGCCCGGACTGCACGCTTATGCCTGAGACCGCAAGAGAGATCAACCATTCGCCAACGGAACCCGAGGCCCACCCCGTGGAAGCAATTCGACCATCACGCACGAGTAGGTACAGCACGGGATACTTGAGCGATGACACCGCGATGGAATCCGTTTCCGAGGCCGTGGCGGAAGATGGCGCATCCGAATCCCAGGATCCTGAATTACCGTGGTTGAGCATCAACTGGGAAATCAAAGCGCTGGTTCCAATCGCATGCGTCCTGCTGGGCGGCATGCTGCTGTTTCTTTTGGCCACTCTCTCCTGGCGAGATCCCGAACGCCACATCGTGTTGCTGGTTGCCGGCGCCGGCGCCGTTGCCATCTGCGGCGCGTTGCTGGTCGTACTGACTTATACCGTGCAGCGCCCGATGGTCGAACTGCAGCAAAAGATCGCGCAACTCGGCAGAGGCAATCTCGGCGTCTCGGTCAGTTTTTCGCAACGCAACGACGAGATCGGAGACCTTGGCCGCAATTTCAATCAGATGGTCCAACAACTGCGCGAGAGCCGCGTCGAGATTGAGCGCCTGCATCGCACCCAGATGTCCCGCGCCGAGCACATGGCGACTCTGGGGGAAATGGCGACCGGACTGGCCCACGAGATTCGCAACCCGCTGGCGGGAATCGCCGGCGTCATCGAAATCATTGGCCGCGATCTTCCTGACTCGAGCCCGGCACGCGCGGTGGTCAAAGACGTCCGCCAGGAAATCGCCCGCATCAATCGCATCGTGACCGACCTGCTGCAGACGGCGCGACCTCATCCGCCCAAAGTCCGCAAGAGCGATCTCAACACCACCGTGGAACACGCGGTGATGCTGGGCCGGCAACAGGCGCTCTCGAAATCGGTGGAGATTACGCTGCACAAAGATCCAGCGCTGCCGGAAGTCGAGCACGACAGCGATCAGATCCACCAGGTGATGCTCAATCTGCTGCTCAATGCTCTGCAGGCGATCGAACTGAATGGCAAGGTCGCCGTCGCCATCGAACTCCGAGGCGAGAATGCGGTCATTGAAGTCGCGGACAACGGACGCGGCATCTCGCCCGATCACCTGCCTAACATCTTCCGCCCGTTCTTTACGACGAAAGGCGACGGCACCGGTTTAGGACTCTCCCTGGCCCGCCGCATCATCGAAGATCACCAGGGCCGCATCGACGTCACCAGCACCGTGGGCAAGGGAACGACATTCTCGGTGGTCCTGCCGCTGCAAAGGGCCGGCGCCAGCGAATCTGTCGCTCTGACTGTGTAGATCTTTCGTATCTCCTTCATATATACTGTGTAGATACGAGGAACTCTTTCCATGGCGACAACTCAGATTGTGAAGTGGGGCAACAGCCTGGCGGTCCGGATTCCCAAACCTGTGGCCGAAGAAGCCGGAGTCGGCGAAGGCGATCCCATCGTGGTCGAGGCGGTCAATGGACGCATTCAGGTCCGGCCCGATAAAAAACGAGTGCCGACCTTGCAAGAACTAGTCGCACAAATCACTCCCAAGAATCGATACGCCGCCGTCGAAACTGGACCAGTCCGCGGCAAGGAAGATCTCGACTGGTAACCCAGAATGGTGAAACCCTATATCCCACAGGCGGGCGACATCATCTGGCTCGATTTCGATCCGCAGGCCGGCCACGAACAAGCGAAGAGACGGCCCGCCCTGGTGGTGACGGACCTATCGTACAATCGGGCGAGCGGTCTGGTCATAGTGTGCCCTCTAACCAGTCGTCGAAAGCCCTATCCTTTTGCCCTGCCAGCTACAATCGACAAAATCGACGGCGCGGTTCTGGTCGATCATCTCAAGAGCCTCGACTGGACGGCGCGCAAAGCTGCCTTCCACTCAAAGGCCGACCCGGCGCTGCTTGCCAAGGTACGCGGATATCTGGGCGTGCTACTCGGGATTCGATAGCTGCGACTCTCGTGGACCAGAGTGGGTCGAACTGCTGGATTTCAATGGCTGACTCAGGTTGGTGACGAAGAAGAAGAGCGTATACCTGAACTAGTGCGTCCCTGATATTCCTGTTCCCAGAGGCTCGCGCGTCTCGGAGTAACGCCGCGGCGGTGGAAGAATCACCGATCCGGTGATGGCGATCGAGAATCTCTGCTCTGCGGATTTACCGTCCAGGCCTTCGGCCGTGAACCGCACAGTGTAGTTTCCGGCGGCAGTATATGCATGAGTCAGGATTGCGCCGTCGGCGACGACTCCATCGCCGAAGTCCCAATGATAAGCGAGTGCTGGAACTCCGTCTTTAGACGCTATGCTGGTGAACGTAATCTCTTCCCCAATTTTCGCCTGAGCCGGGGCCTGGAAGACCATCGAAGGCGCGGCCGCCGGGATTGCAGTGTCAATGATTTTGACCAGTTTGACGGAATGTGCGGGTTGATCGTCCAAGCGGAGCGTTTCGCCGTTCAACGCCACGGGCTGACCTGGCGCGAACAAGTCAATTAAGTTGTACGAATGCCCGGTAGTGAGGTTCAAGTCGGAAAGCGTGAAAGTGTGGGAACGCGGCCGCTCCGTCCAGTTGAAAACTGCCAGCATTGACTGACGGTGATCTTCGCGCAGTAAAAAGACGCTCGGTTGCTCGTCCCTATCTGCGTAGGTCATGAGATCCAGAGGCACGGCAGCCTGGCCCAGTTTTACCATGGCCAACAAATCAGAATTCTTGACCAATGCCAGGCGTTCCGGATCTTTCCCCAGAGTTGGGAGGTCATCGCCAATTTCGAACATTCCTCCAGAAACCGCCGCCAGCGCGATCGACACCTGGGCTTCATTCAATGTAGCCGGAGCTTCAATTGTCCGCTCTTCCAGGAGTTGCCGGGAAACTGTGAACGCGTCCGGGTCCGTGATGAAAAAGTTGCGATGCATATAATAACGCGCCGCGATACCCGGCTCGGCTTCCTTGCTGCGGAGAAACGTATGACCCGTATCCTGGGATACACGGCCCTCATCCACCAGACCGACCGGGTTCAACATCGGACTCCCATCTTTATCGAGAAGCACGTCCTCTCCGACAGTTTTGCGGATGATCTCCAGTCCGATTCGCTGCGCTTCGAGTGCCGCAGTGTTCGGGCGATGGTAATAACCCTCGATCGCCGAATTGTCCATGAAGTCGAGCTTGATGTAGCGCACACCCCACTCGCGGACCAGCGTGCGATAAGTCTGTCGAAGATATTCCTGAGCGTCGGGATGAGTCACATCTAAGACGAACAGGCGTTCGCCCTTTACCTCTTCGGCGTCTCCAATGGAAATCGGATCGCCATGTGCGTTGTGCACCAGCCAGTCTTTATGGTGCTCATAGATCCAGGACCGCTCGCCCACTTCAAAGGGAGCCGTCCAAACCCCAACCCTCAACCCCAAGCGGGAAATGTGGCGGGTTAAATCCCACATGCCACCGGGAAATTGCGAAGCATTGGGCGTGGCGTATTCACCGCGAGAATATCCGTAACCGAGGTCGAAGTGAAAATAATCATAGCCCAATCCCTTCAGATGCTCGGCCAACCATTGAGCGTTGGTAAGCGCGGTGCCTTGAGTGATTTTTGTATAGTAGGCCGTCCAACTCCACCATCCCAGCAGGTTGTCTGCGCTGACGCGACTGTGATGCGTCTCCCGAATCACGCTGCCGTAGTTATCGAGTTGCGAGTGGTAGTCCCTTCCGGCAGAAAACATCACGCGCTCGGAACTCATTGTGTCGCCTGCAGGAAGAGGGACACTTAATTCGATCAGGTTTTCCGCAGGCCCTTCGCGCAGACCGGATTCGGGATCGGTCGCCTGTATCTCAGTAGTCCCGGTTGAATCGACTGTGTAGGAAAAAATGCCCGGGGCATCCGGCGAGGAAGATTGCGTTTGCAAATGAATAATAGTCAGGAAGCGGTTGGAGGTGAGAGCCCCAAGGAACAGGCTCTCCTTGCTCTCCCTGTTGTAGATAAGCTGGCTGCCTACGGCGCGATGCATCCCCTGAGGAGCTTTCCCTAAATCATAAATCTGCAACGGGGGCCAGTCTTCGCTGAAGCTGTCGGAGAGAACCCGGTCGGCGCTCTGCGCGCCACCCAGATCGATGATGTTGCTTCCGTCGGCCTCAACGCTTCGGATACTTTGGATGGTTACGGAATTGCCTGTGTGATTTTGTACTTCAGCATCAATGACGCCGAAACCTCGTCCTTCATAAATTGCCAGTGTGTAGGCAAGATCGGGGAACTTCGGAAGTCCGGACGAAGTAACTGTAATTTTCCGGCCGTGTCCGAGAGCATCCTCAAAGTTCGATTGAGTTATCTCGTGTTTCGGATAGTCCGTCGACTTGACCCACTTGTGATCGATCTCCGCCGCTACTCTTGCATGAAAGATGCGGTGTCCGCCATTTCCTGTTCGGACGTCGTAGGTGCCGTCGCCCGGCTGAACGGCCACAGAAAGGCCATCGATGGCAATGACCACCTGAGAAGCCTTAGACAGATGAGAAGAGCCGAATCCGCCTTCGACCAGGATTAGCACGCAGGCTATCAAGACCCACGCAATTTGCACCAGACGGATTTTGCCTACCAGTTCTTTGGGACGCCGAGAAGCGCACACAGTACGCCGGATCATAAATTCCTTTCGCGATTGAATGGCCAGGTAGACTTCCACTTCGCCCAAATGAAGAACACCAGCATGCCGGTCAGGAGCGTCAATAGACCGATTTTGATGTAGAGCCAGCCCGAGGTCAGAAAAACATAGGCCCACCCGAAGAACGCAATGACAATCGGCACGGGATAGAACCACATCTTGTAGGGCCGCGCGCTGTCGGGAAGCTTTCGCCGCAACAGGGGAATGGCAAATAGCTGCCCCAGAAATTGCACCAGGATTCTGGTCGTGATCAACGCACTGACAAGCTCATCAAGCTTGAGGAATGCGAGTGCGATCGAAACCGCGCCCAGAACGAGAAGCGAAACCTGGGGATAGTTTTTCGTGGGATGCAGTTTCGCGAACGGACGGAAAAAATAGCCGTCGATGGCCGCCGCATAAGGAATTCGCGAATAACCCAAAAGAAGCGCGAACACGGCGCCAAATGCTGACCAGAGAACAAAAATTGTCACTGCGATCGCGGCGCCCCTGCCGTACAGGCGCTCCATGAAATCAGAGGCGATGAAGTTCGAATGAATTGCTTCCCGCCAGGGCACAACCCCGATCAAAGCGAGATGCAGCGCCAGGTATCCAACACAGCAGACGGCGAGCGAATACAGAATCGAGCGCGGCACTACGTAGGACGGATTCTGCACTTCGTCCCCGATGTAGCAGACATCGTAGTATCCGAGATAGTTGTACACCGCGATCAGAGTGGCGCTGCCGAGACCGAGCACGAAGCCACGATTAAAGGCCATTGCTCCGGGAGGAAAATCGAAGGCCAAGTGAGCATTGAAGTGGAAAAAGCCGGTGACGATGATGGCTACCATGGCCAGCGCGGTACCCACCCAAAGCGTGATGGTCACCTTGCGCAGGAATGTCATCTGCCGGCATAAGAGGAATAAAGCGGCCAGGCCCACACCAACCGCCACGTATTGCTGGCCTCGACCAGTTAATCCCGGCCAGAGGTAGGTGGAATAGTTCCCGAATCCAAGCATCCCCGACGCGATTTCCAAAGGGCCGCTCAGTACGAATTGCCAGATGAATAGAAAGGCCATCAGGCGGCCCCAAGTTTGATGGCCGTAGGCCTCACGAAGAAAATGGTAGCTGCCGCCCGAGCCCGGCAGCGCCGCCCCGAGTTCGCTCCATATCAGGCCGTCGGAAATCACGATCAGCGCCCCTGTCACCCAGCCCAGCATCGATTGCGGGCCGCCCATGGAAGCCATCATCAGCGGAATCGTGATAAAGGGTCCGATTCCAACCATGTTGGAAATGTTCAGGGCCGTGGCATGAAGTAAACCGAAAGCGCGCGTCAGGTGGGGCTGCAATTCAGTCTTCATTTCCATAGGCGGGCAAGTCGGTGGACTCGATGTAAGGTGGCGGCGGCCACCCTGCAACTGCGCGAATCTACCGATACCTTGCCTTTTTGTCAATCAATCTGTTCGTTTTTGAGCGATTATTGTCCCCCGACGCTCATTTTGTGTGATACAAATCGCTCACGTCCCAAATACAATGGGTGCCGCAGAGCCACCGATTCCGCACCAGCTTGGGTAGCCGGGAGAGCACAAACTTCATGCTCGCAGAAGAGCGTAGATTTCGCATTCGAGAAATTCTTTCCGGTCAACGCACCGTTACCGCTTCCGATCTATGCACTGCTCTTGGGGTTACGGCGGCGACTGTGAGGCGAGACTTGGCAACGTTGGAGCATGCTGGCGTGCTCGTCCGTTCTCATGGGGGAGCGGTTTCCCGCATGTCGAGCACCAACTTCCAACCATCCTATGAGTCGTTGTCGCACAGCCATAGCAGTGAAAAACTGGCCATCGCGCGCGAGTCTGAACGCTTGGTGCTGGACGGCGAGACTGTGTTCCTTGAGGGAAGCACAACGGTGTATGAGCTCGCCCGTGGCTTGAATCAGCGCAATCGGCTGACCGTGGTGACAAACTCTCCTGCCATCGTTTGCCAGTTGCAAAGAAGCGCAGGCGTGACGGTTCTTTGCACCGGCGGCGATCTGCAGAAGGACACATTCTACTTTTCCGGCGAATGGGCCCTGCGGGCACTTTCCGAAATTCGGGTGGACAAGGCGATCCTCGGAGTAAGCGCGATCGATCTTTCTTATGGAGTCTCTACCGCTAACCAGGCCGAGGCCCAGATCAAGAAGATGATCTCGAGAGCCGCGAAGACCAGGATCGCGTTGGCAGATCACAGTAAATTTGGTACGCAGAGCTTTGCCTATGTCGGCCCCGTGACCGACATCGATGTGCTCGTAACCGACTCCGATACCCCTGCGAAATACATCAAGGGCCTGCGGGAAGCGGGCGTCGAGGTGATTGTGGCGGAGTTGCAAGAGACCAGTAAGAGACGCCACAAGTGAACATTTTAGAACAAATAGATTGACAATCGATCAAGCGCTGGCTAGCTTTGAGACCTGCTTTAGATCAGAATTGAGCGAGGACGTGAGGGAACTGTGGGCGACTGCGGCAAGAAGATTCGGTTGAATCGCGTGCTCGGAGGCTCGAAACACCGAGCCTTAGTGGTTGCCTTCGATCACGCATTGGTACTGGGGCCGATTCCGGGAACCGAGGACCCTTTAGGAAAGATTCGCCAATTTGCCAAAGCCGAAGTTGATGCGTTGCTGCTGAACCTTGGGCTGATTCGTCAATTTGCGAGTTCGCCCACACTCGGCCCCATCCCGCCGCTAATTGCCCGCTTGGATTGGACCACGGTTTGGTCTGCCATCGGGCAGAACGGAAGCGGCGCGCTGCATAGCGCGCTTCTGGCCCGGCCCGAAGACGCGTTGAGACACGGCGCGGACGCGGTTCTGACCTATCTCGTCGTCGGCACCGGTGATGCCGAGTTCGAGATGAAGGAGATCGCTCGCAACGCCGAAGTCGCCCGCGAATGTGAGCGCGTCGGAATCCCCTTGCTTGTTGAATCCCTGGCCCGGGGAAAGGATGTGCAGAATCCGGGAGATCCTAAATGGCTGAACCTGCACACGCGCATGGCAGTCGAACTGGGCGCGGATTGCGTCAAGACGGATTACAGCGGGGATATAGCATCCATGCATTCGGTAGTGGAAAAATGTCCGATACCCATCCTGGTGCTCGGTGGAGGCCGACAGGCGTCGGACAAACAGGCGCTCGACGTGGTCCGTGATGTTGCGGCCTCCGGAGCAGCCGGCGTCTTCTTTGGCCGCAATGTGTTCCAAGCCGACAACATGGGCCAATTTCTGGGACAAGCGCGCGCTGCTCTTGACGCGGTGCCAATGACAGAATCGCAAGCGATCACGACATGACGACAGCGGGTTCCCAGCCGCGGGCGGCTTGGCGTAAGCAGAACGTGATGGACAACCCATCATGAGTTTGCTTGCCATCGATATCGGTTCGAGTAGATGCAAAGCCGTGGTGTTCGCCTCTACCGGGAAGATACTTGCACAGCACGCCTGCGCGTACACACCTGAGTCCCCCGCTCCTTCGCAGGCAGAGATCAATGCCGAGCGTTTTTTGCAGGCGGTATGCCAATGTTCGCAAGCGGTATCCAGAAGCCTTTCTGATCCTGTCCGAGCGTTGTGTCTCAATTCGCACGGCGAAACATTCGTGCCGGTTAACGGACACAACGAGGCAATCGCCCCCGCAATCCTTAACCAGGACAGTCGAGCCACGGAAGAAACCGTGTGGCTCGAAAGAACATTGGGAAGAAAGCGACTCTTCGAAATCACCGGCCTGGTCGCTCATCCCATGTATCCGGTTCCAAAAATTCTCTGGTTGCGTAAGCACCGGCCGGACCTCTTTGTTTCCTCAGTTCGGTTCCTGAGTGTGATTGGTTATGTTCTTGCGCGACTCGGACTAAATCCTTATATCGATTATTCCTTGGCCTCCCGCTATCTGGCATTCGATATTCGGCAACGCCGGTGGTCCGAGGAAATTCTCGACGCTGCAGAAATCAATGCCGAATGCCTGCCTGTTCCAGTACCCGCTGGAACGATTGCGGGAAAATTAGATGCAGCGGCCGCCAGTCAACTCGGTCTCTCGGCAGGAACCATTGTCGTGTTGGGAGGGCACGATCAACCCTGCGGGGGCCTGGGAGTCGGCGCTATCGTTCCGGGTCGCGTCGCCGACTCGATGGGAACTTACGAATGCCTCCTGGCTGCTTCCGACGAGCCCAGCTTAACGGACGCGGCGCTGGCTGCTTCCCTCAACACTTATTGCCACGTGGTCCCGGACAAGTTC
This sequence comes from uncultured Acidobacteriota bacterium, assembly GCA_963763795.1. GTDB lineage: Bacteria > Acidobacteriota > Terriglobia > Terriglobales > Acidobacteriaceae > Sulfotelmatobacter. The sequence goes on from CAVXPP010000006.1 coordinate 294,593, forward strand.
GTCACCTTGGCGTATTTTCCATCGGGAATCATGATGAAGTGGTTCCACGATTTGTTATACGGAGAAGCTTGCGGTGAAGGCGTGCTCGCAGCAGGCGAGGATCCATCGGACGCGGAGTCGCTCCATTACGCGACTCTGGAACGGGAGGCGCCGGCGGGTCGAACGGGTCTGTACATCACTCCCAATCTGATCGGTACCTGCAATCCTGACTTCAACCCGCATGCCCGCGGAATCATTTCCGGCTTGGGACCGAACACAACCCGCAGCCAGATTTACAAAGGCATTCTGGAGGGACTCGCCTGTGAGATGTCACAGATGACCGACATACTGGAAAGCGCGGTGGGAGAATTTCGAGACGTTTATGTCACTGGAGGAGGCTCGCGGTCGGCGCTCGGCCTGCAGTTGCGCGCTGCTTTGTCGGGCCGGCGGCTGCATGTAATGGAGTGTCCAGAGGCAGTATGTCTTGGCGGAGCCATACTCGCCGGCGTGGCCTCCGGAGAATACGGGAGCCTGCAGGAAGCCGTGGAACTCGTAGTCCGTGATGTTTCGGTGGTATTGCCCGACGATGCGATTGCGGCATCCTACGGACCACAAGCCAGGCAATACCGCCAATTGCGTTCAGCGCTCTCTGCGATTACAGGCGCCTAAAGTCAAAGGCGAATTTAGGAGGATCGGTGATCCAAGCCACAATCGGATTCATAGTATTCGGGGTTCACAAAGATGGTCTAAAAGACCCGATGGGCACGCCGTTCATTGATGATGCATTAGTTCGTCGCGCCAGGAGCGCATTGGTTGCGGCGGGTTTGAACGTTATCGAGCATGGCATTGTGGTCGCCAGCAAAGAAGAAGCTCGGGCCGCATTCAGGAAAATGAAATGCGACGATGCGGTCGATGCGGTCGTGCTATTTTCCGGGACCTGGGTGTGGGCGGCGCATATGGTTGGGGCGATTCGCGATTACTGCGCGGGCGGTAAAGGCTTGCTCCTATGGACGCATCCTGGCTCTCAAGGCTGGCGTCCGGTTGGCGGATTGGTGCTGCATGGAGGTCTGCTCGAAATCGGTGTCGAGCACAAGTTTGTATACGGATCTCTGGAAGAGGCAGACACCGTAGGCAAGATCCTCAGTTACGCCCAAGCTTCTCATCTCAAGAACTTCCTGAACCTATCTACCATCGGCACATTTGGTGGACGCGGGATGGGACAAACCTGCGGCGCTGCCGATCCTTCCCAATGGATGAGAATGTTTGGCATCGATATCGACTCGCGCGACACGACGGAGTTGACCCACACTGCCGAATCGATCTCGACCAGCGAACTGGATGAACTTCAGCCCCGGCTGAAACAGCTCTTTGGCAAGATCCCAGAGCAAAATGTAGTGACCGAGCGTTCGATGCGTCTATATCTCGCACTAAGAAAACTTGTTGCGAAAGAAAAGTTTGATTTCTACACGATTCAATCTTTTCCCGGCCTTGCCGGCGATTATTCTGCCAGCTGCTTTGCCCAGAGCATGATGCTTGAGGATGGAGTTGGCACTTCTACGCTGGGCGACTTCAATACTGCCTTGACCGTTCTCCTGCTCACCAAACTGAGCAAGGAGAGGGTCTATTACGGCGATTTGCAGCACATTGATAGGAGAACAAAAGAAATCAAGATCATCGGGGATGGGGCTTGTCCGCCTTCCCTGGCCAGCAAGCTGGGTCCCGCCGGATTTTCGGAGCACGGTATCCCGACGGAAGGCGAAGCCGGCGGACTCTCTGTAAAGTTGATCTGCAAAGTGGGAGAAGGAGTGTTAGCCCGGCTGGGCAGAGTGAGCGGCGAGTTTCAGATGGTAATTACTCGAGCCAGCATTTTCGAGCCCGCACCTGACCAGATCGAAAGACGGCTCAACGAATGTGGCATCCCTTTCTGGCCTCACGGTTTCGTAACGGCGCATTGCGATATCGATGTTTTGCTGCAGCATTGGACCAACGAGTATGCGTGCCTTGGCTACGGCGAAGAGCTGTATCCGGCGTTAATCGATTTTTGTGAGATCACAGGAATCAAGGCAATCCTCCCCTAAACTTCCGAATGCCCTCCTTCGGGGTGGGACCCGGCAGCCGGATGCCGTAAGCGGTCTGCTCCATCTTTGAACGTAACAACTTCCACGGAGCCAGAGTCCCGATGCTGCGCCAGTTCCGCCATTTGCCTTGCGAACTCGGCTGCCGTGATAGGCTCCCAGCCATCTTGCTCATCCCCGATTCCGTGGAACGTCAGCACATGCCAGCAGTCAGATCGTATCCAGGCCCCGACGTTCTCATTTGTCCTTGAAATCTGATGACAGTCCACAGCGAACCAATCCAAAGAACTCTGCCAGGCATAATACGAACTTTGCGTCCCCAAACGTGCTTGCTTGTAGCCCGCACTGATTACAGCGTTCCGAATGGGCTGAGTGATGTAGTAAAACGGGTAACAGTAAGACGGAACGTCCACTCCTAACCGATCTTCAATCCATCGCTTGGAATTTTCCGCTTCGAGCTTCGGGTCTTTGTCCAATTCTGGTCGCCTGTGGTGAACGCTGTGGGCGCCGATTTCATGTCCGCGTCGAACCATGCCTCGGAGCAGTTGGATGTCCGGTTCACTCCAGTTGGTCTTGGGCCACTCTGGATGTTCGCAACCATCGGTGTGGATCGCGTCTGTGTTGGCGACCAGGAAGAACGTGGCTGAGAAGCCGTATTGTTCGAGGATAGGAACGGCTCGCTCAAACTGGCATCGCAGTCCGTCGTCGAACGTAAGAGAAACCAGTGCTGGCTTATCCATATTGTCGTGCCTCGTCGCGGCATGGCGTTGAGATCGCGCATCAGTCCGGCTGCTTGGCCACCGCGTATTCGCCCTCCATATTCACTACTCCACCAGTCTCGTCCTCCGACGCCGTGTACGTGCCCTTGCCGGTAATCCCCTGCAGCTTTCCAGTCCCGCCCGTGAACACCCAAGTGCCTTTGACGCTCTCAATCACACTTTTCGGCTTCCCGTCTTTCACGACGGCCCAATCGAAGCTGAGGAAGAACCTATCGCCATTGTCCATATTACCGACATAAGTTCCACGGGTGGAGGCTCGCGTGGGGCTGTTTTCGGAGAACGCAACGTACGTTCCGTCCTTCGATTTTTTGCCCACCATTTCCATCGATGTCGACCACGTGCAAGTGTTTTTCTCCAATGTCAACCTGTGTCCGGCCTCGTCACCAGCTTCCACCGTGCCGACTATCTCCGGCTTCGGGCATTGCATCTTGCCGGCGACCTTGGTCTGTGCCGCAACCACCGACGCAACCAACAACGCCATGCCCACCATGCTCACAAAGCATACTTTCATCGAAGCTCCCTCAAGATTACCGGCATTTGGATTTGGCTTCCCGGCGCCGAAACCAAGAAGGTGAAAAGAATCAACGCCGGAATGTTAATGCGTCTCAGGCCTGGCTCACGCCATCTGGACCGGCGCCTATTTTTGCTGAATGGATTCCACGTGCTTGGTGATTGCTTCCAGCCTTACCTCTCCCCAGTCTTGGTCTGATTCAACCTCATGGAAGATAGGTCCCCAAACTGGCATCTCTCGATTAAGTTCCGAAAGCAGTCCAGTTTTTTCCCCTCCAATGACGTCCCTGACTCGCTGGTAGGGGAACTTACCGTCGCTTCTTTGCGAGATTAGGGTCAAGTCGGGAACGTGATGCTTGAGGACAACCGAGTCTGGCCCATGCCCTCGTCCATCAACTCCGTGACACACGGCGCAGCGGTATTGAAAAATCTTCGCTCCCTCGATGGTGCTATACGCCGGCGAGGTTGTCCTATCCTGTGTCCAAGCTGCCGACAGGAGGATAGCCGGTAGAAAAAGCAGCAACAGAAGTAGCGCTGACCATCGTTCTTGCGGGTGCATGCGTACCTCCAACCAACCGTTTTTCGGTTAACGTGCAGAGAGACTCCCGCGTCGCCTACCGCGAGATGTATCCAAATGGCGGGAATTATTCTTCGCGGAGGCGATACTTATTCGAGACTATTTAATGCTGGCCCCCTCAGTAGATCGTGTCTGTGATATGGGTCACATCGGATGCGCGGGCAGGGGCTGCTTCCCCGTCCTCATCTTTACAGCAGCTAACGCCCGCCCAAGTGTTTCCCACTTGTTTCCGAAGGACTGCAAGGTGCAGAATCATCGAAACCACGTCCCAAGGGGGCGTTATGGGGATCACACAGCACAAGCAGCGTCGCTTCCGCTTGCCCGCAATGCTGAGTTTGAAACAATGGATGCTGTGCGCTCTACTGATTGATTTGTTGCCCGTCCCGTTGCTCGGGCAGATGCTGCACTATCCCTTGCAAGACAAAACCGCAGCACGGCTGCCCGCAACACCCGATGACCGCGTTGTCGTCGATAAAGGAGACGCGCGACGGCAGGCCGGCGAAAAGACAATATGCTCAATTCAGCCATTTCCGGGCATGCCCAACACTGCCAGTGTTACGAGCCTGCAGATTCCGTCCAAGGCGCAAAAAGAATATGAAGATGCCTGCGTGGCTTTGAAGAACAAGAAACTTCCTGAGGCTGAGCAGCACTTGCGCAAAGCGACAGAAATCTATCCCAAATATGTCGCCGGATGGGTCATGTTGGGGCAGACTCTCGAGACGAGACAGCAAGCCGCGGAAGCGCGGGACGCTTGTTCGCGGTCGGCAACCGCCGATCCGAATTACTTGCCCGCGTATCTTTGCCTGGCCGAGATTGCCGGGCGCAAACAGGAATGGAATGAGGTTTTGAACTTGACCACCCGCGCGCTTGAACTGGACGCCGTCAATGACGCCTATGCGTATTTCTTCCGCGCGATCGCCTACTTCAACCTGAACCAGCTGAGTGAAGCGGAAGCGAGCGCTTTGAAAGCTGAACGCATCGACATAGAGCATCACGAGCCGTTATTGCAGCTCTTATTGGCCCAGATTTATCAGGCAAATAACGACTCGCTGGATGCGGCATCTCACCTTCGGGAATATCAAAAGCTCGCTCCGGACGCGGAGTATTCCGACAACCTGAACCAGGATTCCGGAGAAAAACCAGATCCGAAGTAGGCGCGGCGACGGCGGGTGGTCCGGCCTTTGAGTCCGCTGACATAACCACAACTGTGGGTGCCCCGCTCTTTGCGCAGTTCGCAAAGGGCGGGCACGATGCTGCCGACGGCGCCGTCAGACCAGATATCCTGTTCCATTCCAGATCGCAATGTGTACAATCGCGCTGCAGCGATTTCAGCCTGTTTCGATTCTTTCGAAAAGGCAGGTACGGATGCCGGAGCAAGCCACCGCAAGCCCTCTGACCATTGCAGTTGACCGGACCAATGACTGCGTCGCGGTGCGATGCACCGGCCGTCTGGTGGCGGGAGTGAGCGACCGCCTCTACCTCGAGGTCAGCCAGTTGATTCCGAGTTCCAAACGAATCGTGCTGGACTTTACGGACTTAACTCACATGGACAGCACGGGCCTGGGCGCGCTGGTTCGGCTGTACGTTTCCGCAAAATCAGCAGGCTGCGCGTTGCAACTCTTCAACATTGGGAAGCCGATTCGGCAACTTCTGGGTGTGACGCATCTCGTGTCCGTGTTCCAGATCATCGGCGACAACAACATCCGGTGCGGATGATCCCCCGAGGTGCGCCAGCTTCCTTTGCCAACGGCCCATCCGCCATGCCCCCGGCCGGACCGCCCCGCGTGCCCTCGGCTTCCCTTCCGTAGTAATCTAAGTCTGCATGCCGGTAGAGAAGATCCTGATTGTCGACGACGAGCGCCTCGTGCGCTGGTCGCTGCGCCAGAAGTGTGAAGAGTGGGGATACCAGGTCGTGGAGGCCGCCGCGGGCGATCCCGGCCTGCGCCTGGCCCAGCACGAGTCCCCCGACCTGGTGCTGCTCGACGTTCGCATGCCCGATATCAGCGGCATCCAGGTTCTCGAGCAGATCAAGAAGGCGCAGGATGCCCCGCCCGTCATCATGATCACCGCCGATCCCCAGCTGGATGACGTGAAGACCGCCCTGAAACTGGGAGCCTACGACTTCATCGGCAAGCCCCTCGATTTCGAGGAGTTGCGCGTCACCATTCAGAACGCGCTCGAAGCTACGCGGCTGCGGACTGAAGTGCAGTCTCTGCGCGGAGAAGTCCGGCGCCATACCGGATATCACGAGGTGGTCGCGGTTTCGCCCAAGACCACCGAACTAATGAGCTTCGTGCAGAAAGTCGCAGCCAGCGAGGCCACAACCATCCTCATTCAGGGCGAAAGCGGCACCGGCAAAGATCTCGTCGCCAAAACCATTCACTACGAGAGTTCGCGCCAGAACGGGCCGTTTGTGGCCATCAATTGCTCGGCCATTCCCGAGACCTTGATGGAGGCCGAACTGTTCGGCCACGAAAAGGGCGCTTTCACCGACGCCAAGCAGATGAAGAAAGGCCTGTTCGAAACCGCGAATGGCGGCACGTTGTTTCTTGATGAAATCGGCGAACTCTCGCCGCTGCTGCAGGCCAAGCTGCTGCGCGTGCTTGAAGACCAGGTCATCCGCCGCGTGGGCGGCACACGCGACATGCAGGTGGACGTGCGGGTGATCGCGGCCTCGAACCGCGACCTGGAAAAGGCCGTACGCGAAAGTCATTTTCGGCAGGATCTTTATTACCGGCTTGCGATCATCGCCATCTTCATCCCGCCGCTGCGCGAGCGCACCGAAGACATTCTTCCGCTGGTCGATTTCTTTATCGACTGGTACAACCGGAAATTCAAGAAAGCGATCAAGGGCATCAGCCCCGAAACGCGCCGTCTCCTGGTCGCGCACAACTGGCCGGGCAATGTTCGCGAACTGAAAAATTCGATCGAGCGCGCCATGATTTTGGAAGACGAATCGATTCTGCGTCCAGTCTACATGCCGTTCGCCGTGGGCGAAGCCGCCCGCAGCGGATTGACCGCATTCGAGGCCAGCAGCGCCTCAGGCGATGGCGGCGGAGGCAAGCAACTTCCCAACGGTCGCATGCTGCCACGGCTCTACATTCCGGAAGAAGGAACGTCGCTCGAGGAAGTCGAGCGCGCCATGGTGGAACTCGCCATGCGCCAGGCCAATGGCAATCAGACGCACGCCGCGCGCCTGCTCGATATCAGCCGCGACGCCCTGCGCTACAAGCTGAAGAAGTTTGAACTGGTTGCGGGCGGCGAAGACGAATCCGCCGATTCCGTGCCCTCGGAAAATTCCTCCGCGTAGACGAAGAAGGTGTAGCCAGGAAAAGATCAGGGCTTCCTGTCGGAAGCCCCTGGGTGCCGTATGAGTTTTTATGAAGTGGCACCGATGGCTGAGCCCGAATCCGCCTCCGCGCTAGTAATTGATTGCGATCGCTCGTTGACTCTTTCGCTGGTCTGGTTCCCGACCTGATCTGGTGCCGGCAAGCGCCGTTTGCGGCGGTTCCAGGTGGAACAGGCGTGTAACCGCTGCCGTCATACGCTCCTGCTCCTCCTTCTCCGGAAGTTCCTTGAGTTCGCGGGCGAGGGAGCTGGCAATCTTCTGTATAACCTGTGTTGTGATTGCGTGAAGCGATTGATCCTGCTCCCGGGTAAACGGTCCCCGCTCTTCGATAAAGGACTCCAGTTCTTGCCGGCAAATCTCTTCCAATCTTTGGCGCAAAGCTACGCAGGTCGGCACCACGGTCTGGGCCTTGAGCTGGCTGCGAAATGCCTGCGCTTCGGCCGCAACTATGCTCTCCGCCTGTGCGGCTGCCGCCGAGCGCTCCACTCCGCGTCCCTTGACGGCGCGCTCCAAACCTTCCAAGTCATACAGCAGAATGCCATCCACCCGCCGCACTTCCGGATCGACATCACGCGGCATCCCGATATCCAGGATGACCAGCGCCACGCGGTTTCTCTCGTCAGCAATGCGCTCAGCTTCTTCGCGGGTCAAGACTACGTGGGGACAGCCGGTCGCGCTGATCACAATGTCGGTGCGCAGCATGCATTTCCAGCGATCGGCCAGCGGGGCGGCGGTGCCTCCCAACCTCTCCGCCAGTTCGCGCGCCTTGGTTGCGGATTGGTCGATCACTACAATCGATCCCGCTCCGTGTTCGACCATCTGCCGGGCAGCGAGTTCACTCGTCTTCCCTATGCCCATCAGCAGAACTTGCCGGTTTTCCAGCGATCCGAAGATCTGGCAGGCCAGTTCCTGCGCGGCCGAAGGGATGGAAACGGTCCAGTGGCTGAGCGACGTCTCGGTGCGTACTCGCTCAGAAACGCTCAGCGCCTTTTCCAACGTCGCGTTCAGAAAACGGCCAGCGGTGCCGACGGTTCGCGCCTGCTCCCAAGCGGTTTTCACATGCGCAACAATCTGAGGCTCGCCCAGCACTAGGGAGTCCAGCCCTGAGGTGACGCGGAAAATTTGGATTAGCGCCGCTTCGTCGAGCAGACGATAGAAGTGCTGCCATTCGGTCAGCTTTAATCCATGTTCGGTGCCCAGAAATTGCAGCACCGAATTCGCTGCCAACGTGGGTTCGCTCGCCCATACCAGGAATTCGGTTCGGCAGCAGGTGGAAAGAACAACGATCTCTTCAATTCCCTCTGCACTCTTCAATTTGCGTAAAACTGCGTAGCGGCGGTTCTCGCCAATCCAGAAACGCTCTCGCATGGCGAGTGGCGCCGTGCGGTGGTTCAGTCCGATCACCATGAGCGTTGGTTCCACGACGAAACACCTCGGGCGCTGGTTGCAACTGTACAAACGCAAGCCTGGTGCCAAATCGCACAGAGGGAACCAGCTGTCGAGTTGTTTGTTTTCAAGGATTTCCGTCGCAAACCAACAGCCAAGCGCATGTTTACATTTTTATCAGTGCGGCATATTACGCGGAACGCGAGTCTTTTGGCGCGATCTGCCGCGCTATCACCAACTTAGGAGGAGAGCACAATCACGGCCCGACGTGATCCCGATCACTGATGATCTTCCCCGGACCATGGAAACTGCTAGACGATTAATAAGTTCTTATTCGTCTTGCCGGGGGGCATTGGGAATTTGCTGTGCTTGAGTGCAGTGCCTGCGACAAGATTTTGTGGTGAAAGGAAAACAGCAATCATGAAGATTACGAAGTTGGTGCTCCTGATTGTGATGATCGCGCTTGCATTATTCCTGATCTTACCCAATCTCTCGTGGGCGGCTGACGATGGCGGAGCCATCTACAAAGCAAAGTGCGCCGCCTGCCATGGCGCCGATCTTACCGGGAAGCCGGCGGCCAAAATTCCAAGCCTTGTTTCCGACGACGCCAAGAAGGCCTCCGATGCCGACCTGACCGACGCCATCGCCAACGGCGGCAAGGAAAAGAAGGCGATGCATGCGTTTGCGAATAAGGGCGTGACCCCTGACCAGGTGAAGATGGTGGTCTCCTACATTCGCGAGGCGCAGAAGAAGTAAGCGCAGAAGAAGTAAGACTTCGCATCGATATCGCTGTTCCGTAACGCGAACCCGCGCCGCTACCAAGCGGGCGTCCTTTGTGAGGGTGAGTGGATCCGCTCCCCGGCAGCCCCTGGCCCAGACCGGACCGCCGGACACCCGCCCCCTCCGTTCGCCCCAATTCGGAACAGCCAGCCCGGGTCTCGGTGCTCACCCCCAGACCCGGACTTTTGTTTTTGAGGAACTCACGCTTATAGGCTGGCTTGTTTTGCTTATGTAAGGGCGGACGCATTCGTCCGCCCCGCGCTCCCAGGTTTCTCAATTCTGTCATCCCGACCGGAGCAGATCATCGACGAAGGCGATGATCCGCGCAGTGGAGGGACCTCGCGTTCAAGGGATCGGTTTTTCGCCACGACGCTGGGTGCCCCACGCTTGCGTTTTTTGGGGGATGGCCCAGGCTCGCTCCCGCGCGCCCTACCACGATCCCGGCTGCCCCACGCTTCGTGGGGTTCGAAGCGTGGGCATCCCTGCTGCCGGCATCAGGAGATTTTCCTGACTCGCAACCTCCAGCATCCGTACAAACAGATCGTGGTTCCGCGCACTACCGAGCAACGGCCACCGGCTGGTAACAAGTGTGATGAAGTCCGAGTAACCCGCACCGTAGTATCGATGGAGCCGGTTGGGCATGGGCGACGTAATAACATGAATGGGAAGCGGTGCCTGTGACGGCTGAACATTTGGCGATTGAGGCCGGTGGAAAGAGCTGCGGGAGCGCCTGCGCCTCTGGGAAAATCTCCCGCGAGTCAGCGGCATCGTGCCCACGCTTCGAACCCCGCGAAGCGTGGGGCAGCCGGGTTCGTGGTAATGCGCGCGGGGGACAAGTCTGGGCCAGCCCCCGACATAATTTAGCCCCAGCCTGCCCTGAGCGCAGCCGAAGGGTAAGTCCGGGGTAAGTCAGCAAAGAAGAAACCAAGTCCCGGAGGGATGACAGAAAAGCCGCCTGATACCATCGTCCGTGGTGCCCACGCTTCGAAACCACGAAGCGTGGGGCAGCCGGGTTCGCGGTAATGCGCGCAGCAAGTCTGGGCCAGCCCCCTTCTGGGAATTTGATTTTCCCCGCGATGCTGGCGAAGGCTTCCGAAAAGGTTGTCGTCGACGCCTTCTGTACCAGTCGAACAAAATCAGGCCGTGTAAACGGTCGCGTATCACCCTCGGCATTCTTGGCGGAAAGTTTAGGGTGATTCGTTGGCATACTTTAATCGACTCCGGGCGCTGAATTGCTCTGACAGTCTTAGCAGGAGTGTGTCATGGCCAATTCGGAAAATCAGGCTTTTCGTAAAATCATCCTAACGCTAACCAATGATTACCTAAAGTTACCAGAGCGAGCCAGGTATTCCCCGATGAGTAGTCGCACAGAGGGGCCGTATGCTAACCTGTCCACGTTGTCAGGGGAGGATCATCCATTGCCCAAGAAAATGTTCACCGTCGGCCCCAAGCAAATATCGGGTGAGTCTGTCGAGTTCGATGCGACCGCCGAACCGTGGAGTCAGTTCAAGTTGGCTGACGGATCGGAAGTGAAAGTGAAGATTGTAATGCTGAATGCCGCTCGGCTGGACGACTTTACTGACGCTGGCGATCCGATGTATCAATTTCAGTTCCAGCAAATTATTTCAGTCGTGGCCCCCGATAGCCTGAAACGCAAGGCTCAGTAAAAGAGAGGATCATTCCACTCTATGCTTGTTAGCGTCGCTCTTCTTTCGGTTGCTCTAGCCCGCTCTCCCGAAAATTGCGGTAGCGGGGAGAGTCTGCTCTGCATGTCCGCGTCCGCTTGTGAGGTATATACAGTTTGCGAGAGAAGCTCATTGGAAATATTCGTCGGCGCTGCTCCCGGATTGGAAAATGCGCTGGCGCAAGATTTAGCACTGATTCCTGAAGTGAGCCATGTATTTGTCGAAGGCGCTGACCAGAATCTATTGGTTTGGATTGCTTTGGACAATCCGAATACAGAAGTGCGTGAGAAGGTTTTCAAGAAAGAGATGGAATTGATGGTAGGATTTCCGGAAGTCGATTTCGATTTTAACGTAGTTCTATCCCAAGGGCGTACTACTCAAGAATTAGTGTCTGGCGCAAAGCTGTTATATTCCCGCGCGGAAAATTAAGTGCCTACAAAAGACGAGCACGTCGCGAAAGCGACCAGCAATGAAGCGTTTATAAATAAAATTCCGGCGGATTCTCAAGCCGGGATCGACTGGACGCTCGTTGTTACATTCTATGCTGCTGTTCACTATGTAGAGGCTTACCTGTATAAGCAATGGGGGGTACACGTCAGGAGCCACACTACACGTGATAAATATTTCGCGAAAGAAGCAAGCCTTAAAAAGATTTTCGCTCAATACGGACACTTGAAATTCTTTGGCTACAACGCTCGATATGAAGTCTCTACGTTTACGGCGCGCGACCTTGCCGATGCTGCCAAATATCTCGCCGAAATAAAAGCCCAAATCGTGCCGCTTTTATAGATTTGTCATCCTAGGCCCTGTCTCACGGTTCCTGCATTTTAGCTTGTTGTGATGGGATAATTACCAATCCCATCCCGTGTGACGAACAACCTTGGCTGAGAATTTCAGGAAGAGGGGGCTGGCCCAGACTTGCTCTCGCATATATTCCCACGAACCCGGCTGCCCCACGCTTCGCGGGGTTCGAAGCGTGGGCATCCCTGCTGCCGACATCACGAGATTTTCCGGACCCGCAACTCCGCCCTCTGCGATTCGTTCACCACCGCAGCCGCGGAGCGGCGACATAACTTAGCCCCAGCCTACCCTGAGCGCAGCCGGAGGGTAAGTCCGGGGTAAGTCAAGCAAAGAAGGAACTAAGTCCCGTAGGGACGACAGAAAAGCCGCCTGATACCATCGTCCGTGGTGCCCACGCTTCGAAACCGCGAAGCGCGGGGCAGCCGGGCTCGTGGTAAGGCGCGCAGCAAGTCTGGGCCGGCCCCCTCCCGCACAATCGATAACTCTAAAGCACCCTGATCCTACTCAGGGCGTTTTAGTCTTGGAGTGATTTTCCTACCATTACAAGCTGCGCTAGAATGCCAGTCACATGAAAAGCACATCGTCAGACGACTTACTGAAACTCATGCAGCAATGCCAAGACGACACTCTTGAAATAATTGGGCCGGGAGCCGCCGCTCGCCTAGCGCACTGGCAGGAGCACACGTTTGATGAGGGGCGGCTTGCCCGTTTCATAAAAGAGAGGCTACGCAAGGAAAGCCGCGAAAATGGTCACAAGCTCGAACTCGCTGGCAAGTTGAGTCTTGAACGAATTGTTGTGTATCATCGCCCCGATCTCTTCACTGAGGAGGACATTATTTGGGCGCGGGCGACATTGGCCGGTCAGTAGCGTTATGAATCCGGCACTGAAGGACAAGGCGTGGAAATTTGTTGAGATCGCGTTTTATGCAGGGTTGAGCTGGTTGGTGGTATCAGACTGGAAGTCGTTTGTTGGTTGGCTGCTTAGCTCTGCCATACATCTAGCGATCGCTGTCCTTTCCTTGCTTGCATTACTTATCGTGCCTCTCGTCATCGAGAGAACTGACTACGTGAATAGCAATGACAACGGCGACGCTGCCAGATACTTTCTCTTCCGTTCATTTGTTATTGGAGCGGCGTTCGGCATACCCGGAGTATTTTTTCCCCAAACAAGAAGAGTTCTCCGGTTCCTAAGAGACCTTGAAGGCGTGCGGATCGCTACCGATCTCTTTCAGTTAGTGATCGTTTTCACGCTTCTCGGGCTGATTCTCCAAGGACTCTTTTACCTTCTGCGTGGTCTGAAACGCTCGTTCTCCTCTTCGAGGGGCGCGTGATTCCCTCCTGGCGGGTGGCCCACATCTCCGATTCGCGATGTACCCTCAAAAAAGGCTGGGTGCCCCATTTCTCGCGTCCTTTGCGAGAAGTGGGGATTTTGGCTTATAGCTTCACAATAAGTCCAGGCTCGTGCCATTGTTCACCCGTCACAGACACGACCGGTATTTGTGTATAGGGTTTCTTCAGTGCCTGGGGCTAGCGAAGGTCGCACGTGATGTTTGCCGAGCCGCCGCCAACCGTTTTTCCACAGCCTTCCACAACAAGAATCCCATTCCGTGTGACGAACAACCTTGGCTGAGGATTTCAGGAAGAGCAAGCTCGCTACATGCGCGAGGGCTCTCCCATCCAGTTCTCTACGACCGATCCCCTCAGCGGACGTCACCCCGAAGCTAAGTCCTTATTCCAGAATATTTTAGCTGTAAGTCCCTTCGATGCAAGAATTTACACGGAAGCACTCCGATCCAAACCAGCCAACTCATTAAGAATGAATACTTTACGAAACAGACATGAAAAAAAATATGTGCACTGATCGACGATGGGAAGATCCCTAGACCTCCCTCAGCACGTCCGCTGGCGGCCTTGCCCATTGGCTTTTTGCGAGACGAGTCACCTTACCCTGTGATCCGAATCACAGCCTTTTTTCACCCCCGAAAGTACTCTGACCTTGCTTGTGGGAGTTCTTTCATAGGGTTAGCCGAAAAGGGGGACGTCATGATGGTTGCAGGCACTACTCCGAACATGGGCCATATGGCTCATGACTTTTCCAGGAATCCAATGCTGGTTTACTGGGAGATGACCCAGGCCTGCGGCCTCGCCTGCAAGCATTGCCGCGCCGAAGCCATGCCCAGCGCCAATCCGCTCGAACTTTCGACCGAGCAGAGCAAGAAATTCCTGAACCAACTCCTCCAGTTCGGCAACCCGCTGCCGCATGTGATTCTGACCGGCGGCGATCCGCTGAACCGCAAAGACATCTACGAACTCATCGACCACGCGAAAGGAATCGGCCTGGAAGTTTCCATCACCCCCGCGGCCACCGATCAGCTGACCAACGAAGCCATCACCAAGCTGAAGGCGCATGGCATTCAAGCCATGGGATTGAGCCTCGACGGCTCCTCAGCCGCGCGCCACGACAATATCCGCAACGTTCCGGGCACGTTCGAGCGCACCATGGAAGCCGCCCGCCAGTGCGGACGCATCGGCCTGCCGATCCAGGTCAACACGCTCGTCGCCGAAGAAACCGCCGCCGATCTACCCGCCATCTACGAGTTGCTGCGCACCAGCTTTCCGGTAATGCGCTGGAGCCTGTTCATGCTGATTTCGGTCGGACGCGGCAAGCAGTTGAACGAAGTCTCGCCCCAGGAAGGCGAGTCCATCATGAAGTGGGTGTTCGATCTCTCGCCGCATTCCCCGTTTCAGATCAAGACCACGGAAGCTCCGTCGTATCGCCGCATCGCGGTGGAGCAGATGCGCAAGTCGAACATGGCGACTGCGGACATGAAGACCACCTCGGTCTACCGCGGATTCCAGGTTCGCGACGGCCACGGCATCGTCTTTGTCTCGAACCTGGGAGAAATTTATCCTTCAGGTTTCTTGCCGCTGCATTGCGGCAATGTGCGCACCGATTCGCTGGTCGACGTCTATCGCAACTCCGACATATTCCGCGCTCTGCATTCTCCCGATCAGTTCCACGGCAAGTGCGGCGCCTGCGAATATAGCCACATCTGCGGTGGATCTCGCGCTCGCGCGTTTGCCTATACCGGCGACGCGCTGGGCACCGATCCGTTCTGTCCCTACGAACCGCAGCAGAAGAAAGAACCGGCCCTGGCGTAATGGATGCGGATGTGCAATGCAGATCGTGGAAAATCTAGCGGATATTGGGAGCAGATCGAGTAGAGGTTCTCAGGAATAGAGCTTGATGGGTTGGACCACTCGCGTAATTGTTCCGCTCGGACTTGGCTGGTCTGGTTTCAACCCGCAGCGCATGGAAGCGAAGAGGCCGATGAGTTGCCCCAGCATCACATCGATCACGGGACGGAAATGATCTGGGAAATCCAGACCACAACCGACCGGCAACCGGTAATCGGCTAGATCGGATACGTCTTCGCCGTCTCCGCAGCTGACCACGAGACGAACCCGTCCCAGACGCTTGCGGTCAATTTCGCGGAGCAGGTCGAGTTCGTAGCCACGCTTGGCGGGCTCGCTCGACAAGAATTCGACAAACACCGTTTGCTCGTTCACGCTCGACATGGGTCCATGCCGCAGGCCGAGCGGCGTCTCGGCAAGCGTAGTCACCTTGCCGGCACTGAGCTCAACCACTTTGAGCGAAGATTCGTCCGCGACGGCACGCAGCGCTCCCGAACCAACGAAGCAGGCGCGCGTGCAGCCGAGAGTGGTCACTTCCGCCGCGGTTTCTGCCGCGAGCGGAAGGAACTGCCGTCCGCTTTCTGAGATCCGCGAGACCACTTCTCCAAACTGTCCGAGATCATCCAACTGCGCCACGCACTGCCCCGCCAGCACCATGTTGCTGAAGGAACTCGTCATCGCCAGGCCGCGATCGTTCACGGCTTCGTCCAGCACCAGGGCCAGAGCACGATCGGGATGGCGGGCGCAGAGTTGCGCCATCGGTCCGTGCTGATTGCAGGTGATCACCAAATGCTGAATCTCCCGCCTCTCGCGGAGAGCGCGCTCCAACAGTGCGACCCCTTCCGGACTTTCGCCGGAGCGCGAAAACGAAATCCACAAGTACTCGCGACCGGGACGATGAAATTCCTGGAATTCAGTCAGCAGAGTGGTGCTGGGAAGGGCCCACACTTCACACCCCCATCGCTTGCGAAGCAACGGGGCCAAGGCTCGGCCGGTGTAATCCGAGGTACCCGCACCGACCAGGTACACGGTAGGCGAAGAGAGATTTCCCCGGCCGATTCCCGCACGCCGAAGGGCGTCATTCAATTCAGCTTGCTGATTCACACAGCGCTGGTAGGTCGTGGCCCAAGTTTCGGGCTGCTGCCAGATTTCGCGCGGCGTGTGCTCGAGCCCGCGCTCAGCTTTTTCCTGCTGCGGCAGATCCAACAGTGTTGTCAGCGGATTTCCCAACCGAGTCTCCTGCAAACACATTAGTCTATGACAAAAGGTTTCGAAACAAAAGGAAATATGGTTCGGAAGAAAACGTTAACCAGCCCTCAGTGGAGGGAGAGCCTGGAGTGGTGCAAAGTTTTGAACCTCGGTGGTCTGCCTCAGCAACTAATGTGGGGCAGACGGGTTTTCCCCTCTGGAGGAGAACAACATGAGTCGTGGTTCGCATCCCCTAAGTTTGCTGCTGCTGGCGGTTGCGCTGGCTTCGTCGGTGGTAGGAATCGCCTGTGAACACCACTATTATCGCGTTTACGATCCGTACTACACGGATTATCACGTATGGAATGGCGATGAAGAGGGTTACTACCATCGCTGGGCCGAGGAGACTCACCGCGATCCGCACCGCGACTTTCGCAGGCTTCCTCCCGGTGAGCAGAAGGAATACTGGACCTGGCGCCATAACCATGGCGACCATGACCATGACCACGGCCATCGTTAGGATCGAGACAGGCTCTCAGCGCTCGAGTGCGTTGAGAGCCTGATCCGTAGTAATGAATCTCGCTCCCAGTCGCTGCAACTCCGCCACCGTCTTCTGGCCGTCTTCCTCCTTCAAAGTTTCAATCGCATCCTGCACCACCGCGACGCGCCGCCCGCGTTCGAGCAGTCCCTTTGCGGCAAAGCTGACGCAATATTCCGTGACCACGCCGAAGACGACAAACTCAGCTTGATCGCCCAGTCGCCGAACGAGTTCGTCGGCATGGCGGCTCTCGAAAATATTGAGCGTCTGCTTCTCCAGCAGAATTTGCTGGTATGAAGACAAGTCGTCGGGGATCTTTGCTGCCGGGTCATTGGCTACGCGGACGACCTTGTCAGCCAGCGCTTCGGGCACCAGTTCAGATCCGGCGCTTCCTTGCAGGCAGTGCGGAGGAAAGATTCTGAATTCAGGGTCGCCCGGTGGATGAAAACATCCGTGCGACACCAGGAACACTTCTCCCTGCCGTGCCGCATCGGTCAGTCGCCGGATATTTGGGAGCAATTTTTCTGCTCCCGGAACATACAAACTTCCGCCGGGCAACATGAAGTCGCGCTGCACATCCACTTCCCAGAAAATAAAATCACGGGAGACCATGTCTCTCCTTGCGCACGAAAACCCGAGCGTAACATCATTGTTTCAGGGCTGACAAATGCGAGGCTCTGGCGGGGATGCCATCCGGCTGCTGAACCTCGCCTATCGTGCCGCGGCTTCTCCAGGGAAGAAGGGTCGGGTATGATTTGTGAACTTCAAAACATCTGTCGAGAAAACATTGCATGAGTCACGATACACCGGCTAAACCGGCCTCCAGCAAGTTAGTCATCCGCAACATCGGCCTGCTGCTCAGCGGCGATCTTGATCATCCCATCCTTGATGCCGACACGGTGGTCGCCGTCGATGGCGTCATTCATGCCGTCGGCAAGCAGAAGGAAGTCGACACCGAAGGCGCGACGACCACCATCGATGCCAAAGGAACGGCGCTGGCTCCGGGACTGATCGACAGCCACGTGCACCCTGTATGCGGCGACTGGACTCCCCGGCAGAATCAGTTGGGCTGGATCGACAGCTGCCTGCACGGCGGCGTAACGACGATGGTTTCCGCGGGTGAGGTGCACACACCCGGCCGTCCGAAAGATATTGTCGGCTTGAAGGCGATGGCGGTCTTTGCGCAGCGTGCCTTTCAGGCATTCCGTCCGGGAGGAGTGAAAGTCTACGGCGGCGCACCCGTGCTGGAACAGGGCATGGTCGAAGAGGACTTCAAGGAGCTCGCCGCAGCGGGCGTGAAGTTTCTCGGCGAAGTCGGGCTGGGCAGCGTAAAGGATGGGACCACCGGCAAGAGAATGGTGGCGTGGGCGCGAAAATACCGCATCCAGAGCACGATTCACACGGGTGGTCCGTCGATTCCAGGCTCCAGCCTGATCGATAAGGATATGGTTCTCGAAACTGATGCGGATGTGATTGGCCATGTCAACGGAGGACATACGGCCCTGCCCGATGATCAGATCGTGGCGCTGTGCGAGCGTTCGCCGCGCGCGCTGGAGATTGTTCACAACGGCAACGAGCGCGCGGGATTGCTGGCATTGAGAACTGCCGAAGAATTGAGGCAACTGCAGCGGGTGATTTTGGGGACGGATTCCCCTGCAGGATCTGGCGTGCAGCCGCTTGGAATTCTGCGGATGATCTCGATGTTGTCATCACTCGGCGAACTTCCGGCCGAGCAAGCAATCTGTCTGGCCACGGGCAACACCGCAAAGATGCGCAGCCTGAACTGCGGTCTGATCGCGGCAGGACGAGAAGCGACCTTCGTCTTTCTTGACACCGCGCAACAATCCGCCGGCAAGAACCTGCTCGACAGCATTCAAAAAGGGGACTTGCCCGGAGTCGGCATGGTGATCACCGACGGCGCAGTCAGCATTCAGCGCAGCCGCAACACGCCGCCGGCAACGCGAGTGCCAGAGGTGGTGAAGCCATGACGATGCGAGAGGCCGGGAAGACTCATGTGGTGACGGCCGCCTCGGCCGTCCAAGCGAAGGCGGAGCCGAGCGCCCCAATCGCGAAGGTCGTGAGTGGCTTGGTGCTTGCACTCGTGGCAAGCATCGTCCTTCTGACTCCCGCACTTTCAGCACAGACTTCAATCCCCGACTGGTGTCGTGCGCTGCCGCGCCCAGAGTACAAGACGCTCGAACGAGTCCCCATCAGCGATCCCTGGTACGAAGTGTACAAACCCGCGGCAGGAGTCTTCGCCATTTACGAACCCCATCAGTCCGAAGAGACGATCAGCTACCTGATTCTCGGCGACAGGCGCGCGATGCTGTTCGATACCGGCATGGGCATCAGCGACCTGAAGAAAGTCACAGCCGAACTGACGAAGCTGCCCGTTGTTGTGTTGAACTCCCACACACACGACGATCATGTCGGCGACAACTGGGAATTTGAAACTATCTACGGAATGGACACCGACTTCACGCGCCAGAATGCGCGCGGATCGCGGGAAGATGCGCAGGCCGAAGTGACGCCCGATCAGATCTGCGGCGCGCTGCCCAAGGGATTCGACGCGAAGGCTTACGTGACGCGCCCGTGGAAGATTACTTCGTATATCCACGATGGGGAGAAAATCGACCTGGGCGGCCGCACGCTGGAGGTGATCGCAACGCCGGGCCATACGCCTGACGCGATCTCGCTGCTGGATCACTCCAACGGACTGTTATTCACCGGTGACACGTACTATCCCGCGCCGATCTGGCTTTACCGCCCGGAAACGGACCTCGATGCTTACGCGGCTTCCATCCGACGGCTCGCGGCTCTCGCGCCGCGAGTCAAGCTGGTTCTCGGAGAGCACAATGTGCCGGTCGCTCCACCGTCGGTTCTGCCGCGACTGGTTACGGCATTCGATGCGGTGCGGGCCGGGCGAGTAAAACCAACTCCGGATTCACCTGGGAAGGTTCTGTACAAAGGGGATGGATTTTCTTTTCTGATGCGGGCACCGTGAACTATGTGGGGACAGCCGCCCTCGGCTGTCCGGCGGAGCGAAGCTCCGCGGAGTGTGCGTTTGTGAAATCTGCTCAAGAGACTTTGACCGCAGAGTTCGCAGAGGATTTCGCGGAGAGCGCAGAGAAAAGCTTTGATGCGGTTAGCGTAGTCCGTCTTCGCCCTTGATCTGATCTTTCTTCAATCCGCCCACTCGTGCCAGCGGACGCCCGCTGTCGGTGACAGCGACGGCAACCATAATCTCATTGGCCCGCGGCGCATCATTCAGGCTCACTTCCATGCCGTCGAAGTGGCTGCGCACAAACGCGGCGTCTTTGTGGCCTAGAGGAATGTCGAGCAAGGTGCCCAGTCCTCCGCGCTTCTTCGAAGAAGGAATCAGCGCGGCGCCTTTGCCTAGCACGCGCCGGACAGGGGTCCCCAGCTTAGGATGCAGAATCGCCGCCGCATGCTCCAGTTCCCCATTCTCGCCCACGGCCGCAGCCTTGCCGTAACTCTCCGCTGCCGAGCCGGAAATTCCCAGCGCAGCCACCGCTCGTGTGGTGAGCAATTCGCCCAACTCCTCGCCGATTTCCATCAACTCGGAAAGATCCTCGACATACTTTCCGGCGCAGGGATTCTCGATCACGACGACAGCCGCGGCCTTCCGCGTTGGGGAAGAGATCTCGCGTCCCATCTCGCGCTGCGTCTCTTCCACAAATGTGGCGATCTTGCGAATCTTCGCTTTCATCGTTTCCCCTTCACCCCAGTCTCTTCACCGCAGCCCGTCTTCGCCTTTGATCTCAGAGGCCTTGAGTCCGCCGACCCGGGCATGCACGCGCGCGCCGGTTGTCATAACCAGCGCCAGCAGGATTTCATCGGCCCGCGGAGCATCGTTGATGCCAACTTCCATGGCATCGAAATGACTGCGCACATACGACGCGTTGATGTGCGTGATGGGCACATCCAGCCGCGTGCCCGGGCCGCCAACTTTTTTGGTTGAAGCCACAATCGCTTTGGCGCCGCCGAGGACTTCACGCATGGCGTATCCGCCGGGCACGTGCCACAACGCACCGTGCTCCAGTTCTCCCGCCGATCCCACGATCGCGCCCTTGCCGTAGCCTTCGACGACCGTGACATCTGCGCCGAGCGCGGCGACCAAGCTGCGCGCCATCTCGAGGCCCAGCGGCCTCAGATCGTCCATAAAGCCCTCAATGCTGGCAACGTACGATCCGGCAAATGGATTGCGAATCACGACAAGCGCCGCCGCTCTCCGCAAGGGCTTCTCGGCCAGCGGGCCTCCTTCGTGAAAAATCTCCTCCACGCTCGTCAGTTTCTTTCGGACGACCACCTCAGGCATGCACAAGGCCCCTTTCGTGAACGTTCGATGTTAACTTGGCATCAAGTAATTCTCCAGCAACGCGAATGTCTCCCTGCAGCGTGAGCGCGGCGCTACGGATTAAGCCAATTCTGAATAGGCGGTCCGCCGTTCGGATTCCAGCCGCCAGGGCCTGACGGACTTCAGCGTCGGTTAGGACACCAACTCCTTGGGTGACCATGCGCTTTCCAAGATCGCTATCGGGAGCAAGCTCGCACGCTGGAACTCGCGTCACGGCGGGATGTCCGGGAATATCGACGGCGTTGGCGATGATCGTCGCAGCCGCGTCGGCAGCGGCGGCACGGTCGGCCAGCACGGTAACTGCGTCGGCGATGCCGAGAGAGAAACTTCGTCCGCGCCAGCCGCTGGTGGCAATTCCGCGGAAAGGATCGTCAGAGGACACAATGGCGGTTCCAAACAGCGATGGACGATCCGGGCGTTCGACCATTCCGACGATAAAGGTTTCGCCCGAGCGCAAGTGCAGAGCAATGTCACCGCCGTTATTGACGTATGCGCGGGAAAGCTCGGCTGCGCCGATCATGCTGGCAAGAATTTCTTCCGCCACTGCGCCAGCGACCGCGGCCATGGGCGTGATGAAATATTCGCCGGCGTAAGGCATGACCGCGGCTGTCATGCGCTGGGCCACCGCACCGCGCGGCCATTCCGTTTCGGCGGAACAAGGCTGCCGCACAAACGAGAGCTCGGCGCACAACTCATCCAGAACCGTAGCGAATCGCGCGCCGGCAGCGCGGTAAGCGGCCTCGACTTCGCGCGGAAGCCCGAATGCTTCCACGATCAGATCGATCGGGCCATCGTGCAGATGGAGGCGTCGTCCGTCGTCTAATCTTCGAATTTGCGCCCGCTGGTTCATTTCTTTTTCTTCGCGATCGCCGTCGATTCGAGCGGCCACGGATTGTCGGCCAGCGCGTTCACTCGCTTGCGTCCTTCTTCCTCACCCACAATCGAACTGAGGGGCCGCACGCTTTCTAGGTATCCGCCGAGCGCGCCGTAATCTTCCAGCTTCAAAGTGAACTCAATCGGCGCCACCAGCGCGGGAGTAGGCACGTAGCCGAACGCGTTGCGCGGCATGCGGGTCACATCGACCATAAATGTAATGCCGCCGCCGGGCCAAACGTAAACGGGAGCGCCTCCGCAGGTCACGCGGGTCAGCGAGTCGCGCACGGAGTGCGTCAGCTTCACAGGATTCTCGGTCACACCGGCGCGCAACGATCCGCCGGCACCGCCCATGAATAAAACGGTGCACAGCGCCGGCTCGCAATTCTCTCTGATGCGGGCCACGGATTCACGCAAATTCGCTGGCAATTCGGCTTCGTGCGGCTTCAGGTCTTCTCCTAGCTGGAAGTAGGCGAAGTGCTCGCCGGTGGTGCTGACCATTAGCAGGCGCAGCCCGGGCCATGCCTTCTTCGCATTGAACTTCCCCAGGATCGATAGCGGATCCTCGATGTTCGTTCCGCCCCATGACGTTCCCGGTTCAGCGACCTGAAAATATCGTCCGGGCGTGGACCGCCTTCCCTTCAGCTTTATCCCGGTCTCGGGCACGCCGAGCAATTTTCCCGCCTGATGCTCCGAGAGCACGCCGGTGATGTGATCATCGACAACCACGACTTCATCGACTTTGCCGAACCACTGCTTGGCAAACATTCCGATGGTCGCCGAGCCGCATCCCACGCGCATGCGCTCTTCCTGCGCGCCGTCGACCACCGGCGGCTTGCCCGCCTGCACTGTGACTCTCGCTCCGTCGTCGACTTTGAGTTCGACCGCGTTGCCGTTGCATAGATTCAGCAGCGCGTCGCATGTGGCCATGCCTTCCTGCCGACTGCCTCCGGTCAAATGGCGCACGCCGCCGAGAGAGAGCATTTGCGATCCATATTCGCTGGTGGTCACATGACCGACGGCCTCGCCCTGCGCACGCACCACGCTGCACTCCGGGCCAAGATGCCGGTCGGTATCGATCTTCACCTTCACGCCGCAGTAGCTGAAAATTCCTTCGGTCACGACCGTGACCATGTCGACGCCTTGCACCTCGGACGAGATGATGAACGGGGCGGGCTTGTAATCGGGATAGGTCGTCCCGGCGCCGATGGCGGTGACGAACATTTCGGGATGACTCACCAGCGAGCCATCCCAGTCGTTGCTGCGTTCCAGAAAGGGCACAACCGACTGGCCGCGCTCGACCGCGCGATCAAGCACAACGTGCGGATCGAGCCGCACCAGTTTGCCATCCTGATTGCCGTAGCGGTCGCACGATCCCGTGCGCCCCGGCTTGATATAGCAGAGCACGGGACAGGCATCGCAGCGGATGGCATCGTCAGCCACGCGTCACCCCGGCCTTCAGTAAAATTGCGGCGCGCACGCGGTCGGGCGTTGCCGGCACTTTGTGAATACGCACGCCGATCGCATCGTGAATCGCGTTCAGAATCGCCGGAGCCGTCGGAATCACCGCCTGCTCTCCGATTCCCTTCGCGCCGAACGGTCCGATGGACGAAGGATCTTCAATCAGGATCGATTCGACCGGAGGAATATCACCCGCCGACGGAATCAGGTAGTCGTGCAGGTTTTCTCCCTTGCCGGGGAAAAATTCTTCCATCAGCGCCATGCCCAGGCCTTGTGCCACGCCGCCCTCGATCTGGCCCTCGATCAGCGTCGGATTAATGGCGCGGCCCACGTCGTGCGCAGCCGTCACGTGCAACACGCGCACGGTTCCGAGTTCGACATCGATCTCGATTTCCGCCATGTGCGCGCCGAAGCCATACACCGCATAAGGATTGCCCTGCCCATTCTCATCGAGCGGAGTAATGGGTGGATCGAATGTCGCTTCGCAGGTAATGACGTATCCGTGCTCGTCGAGCGGCATTTCGCTGAGCGGAATTGTCTTGCGCTCACCATTCTCGACGACTCTCACGACTCCGTCGCTAAATTCAATCGCGCCGCATTTGCATGCGCCGGCAAGTTTCAGAATCTCGTCGCGCAGCTTGCTGCCCGCCATGTGCGCTGCTTTGCCGGTCACAAACGTCTGCCGCGAGGCGGAAGTCTTGCCGCAATCGGGAGTGATAGCCGTGTCGCCGGAGATCAGATCGAAATGCGTAATCGGAGCGCCTACCGCATCGGCGCAGATTTGCGTCAGAATCGTGTTCGATCCCTGACCGATATCGACCGCACCCTGATGCAGCGCAATCCGTCCATCTGGTTTCAATCCGATGCGAACGGTCGAAGGATTGGGTAGCGAGGTGTTGCCGCATCCGTACCACATCCCGGCTACTCCCACGCCTCGCCGCCGCGGACCCGTAGCATGGGCGTTGAACTGTTTTGTCCGCGCACGAGCGGCCTGCCATTTCGGCCGCAAGGCTTCGAAGCACGCGCGAATACCAACACCCTCGCCGAGAACTTGCCCGGTCACAGTCGGCGATTCATTTTCCAGCGCGTTCAGGATGCGGAATTCGAGAGGATCCATCCCGACTTTTTCTGCGAGATCGTCGTATAGTTGCTCTTGCGCAATCGCCGCCTGGGGCACGCCGAATCCGCGAAACGCTCCCGCCGGAACAATGTTGGTATGCACGGCGCGCGTGAGGGCGCGGTAGTTCGGAACGCGGTATGGACCCGAGGCATGCACCGGCACTCGCCCAGCCACGGTCGGCCCCCACGAAGAATAAGCTCCGGTATTGAAGTCGGCCGAGAAATCGAGCGCGGTCAGACGTCCATCGCGCGTCGCGCCCGCGCGCAGCCGCATGCGCGCCGGATGCCGCTTCGTCGTCGACACGATCGACTCGGTCCTGGAATACACCATGCGCACCGGACGATCCAATTTCCATGCCGCCAGCGCAACGAACGGCTGCACGGAAAGATCGAGCTTCGATCCGAATCCGCCGCCTACCGCAGTTGGAATGATCCGCACTTTCTCGGCCGCGATTCCCAGGATCTTCGCGATGTCGGCGCGATCCATGTAGGGAGATTGCGTGCACGCCTGAATCTCGATGGCATCGCCCGCCTTCCGCGCGAACCCGGCTTCGGGTTCGATGTAGGCATGCTCGACGAATCCGGTCTCGTACTCGCCTTCGACCACGCAATCCGCCTTGGCCAATGCTGATTCGACATCACCGCAAACGACGCGGCCGCGCACCAGAATGTTCTGCTCGCGATGCCCGTGGATTCGATCGGCATCGGGAGCGAGCGCAGCTTCGATGGTCATGATTGCCGGCAGTTCTTCCCACTGAATCGGGAATGCGGCCAGGTCCAGCGCCTCGAGCGCACTCGCTTCGCCCACGACGGCGGCAACAGCTTCGCCGCGATAGCGCGCTTCCCGGTGGGCAAACACTGGCTGATCGGCAAACTTGGGAATGACCCCGTAGCAGTCAATGCCAGGAATGTCTTTGGCGGTGAAAACCGCAACTACGCCGGGATGAGATCGAACGAAGTTATCGAGATCGCCGAACATGAATCGCGCGCGATGATGAGAAGAGCGAATCACGCGTACTCCGAGCGCACCGGCGGGGATCTTGTCAGCGCCAAAGATCTCTTCGCCGGAAACTTTCTTCTTTCCATCCAGCCGCACCAAGCGCGCGCCGACGGCCGAGCCAGCCTTGGGAGAAAGTAAGCTCGTCTGCGGACTGCCAGCCTCCACGATCGCGTCGATAATCTTGCGATATCCGGTGCAGCGGCACAGTACTCCGCCGACCGCATCCATCACCTCGGCTTCCTGGGGAGATGAATTTTTCTCGAGCAGCGCCGTGGCCGAAAGCAGCATTCCCGGCGTACACGCACCGCACTGCGCCGCGCCATGAGCAAGAAACGATTCCTGCAAACGAGTCAGGACGGGCGAACGCGCAGCTAATCCCTCGACAGTGGTGATCTCGCAGCCGCGAACTTGTCCCAGGGCGACTAAACACGAGCACACGGGATCGGCATCGAGCAGCACCGTGCAGGCGCCGCAGTCGCCGGCATCGCATCCCACCTTGGTTCCGGTAAGTCCGAGATCATCGCGCAGAACCCGCGACAGGCGCCGCGTTCCGGGAGCTTTTACTTCCACGGGACGCCCGTTCACCGAAAATTCAACGCATTCGAGGTGCGCGGCTTCGACCGGGTTGTGCGTGGTGGCCATGTCAGATCTTTCCCACGCAGGCTTCGAGAGTGCGCCTGATTAGAGTGAGCGATGCGTCGCGACGATATTCTGCAGTGGCGCGCACATCGTCGATGGGAGAAAGCGGGGCAAGATGATCGGCGCGAACGAGGGCTCCAATGCCCGCAACTGCCGACTGGCCGGCGAGCTCTTTTTCTAGACCGCTCAATCGATGCGCCGTCGCCGAACACGAACCTACGGCAACATGAGCATCGGCCACGCGTCGATCGTTGTCTACCTGCACGACGGCCGCGACCATTGAAATGGAGATCACCAGATATTTACGCGCGCCCAATTTCAGAAAGACCGAGGCAGCATTTTCCATGTGACGCGGAACCAGCACCGCGGCCAGAATCTCATCCGCCCGACGCTGCGTTTTGCGGTTTCCGGTGACGAACTGGGCTAACGGCATGCGCCTGCTTCCCGCCGCCGAAGCCAATTCGACTTCGGCATCCAGCGCCAGCAGCGGAGGCACGCCGTCGGCTGCCGGAGAGGCGTTGCACAAATTCCCCGCCACCGTGCCGCGATTCTGAATCTGTACCGATCCCACTTCCCGCGCCGCCGCCTTGAGCGCGTCAAAACACCGGGGCAGCGGCGTGCGAATCACATCCGTCCATGTGGTCAGGCCGCCGATACGAACGTGCTCTGGCTCGAAAGAAATTCCACGGATTTCCCCGAGCGCTGTGATGTCGACCACATCGCCCGCGGGCAGCCGCTCTCCCAGTGCCGGATAAAAATCCGTTCCGCCGGCCAGAATCTGCGCGCTCGAACCGGTCAGCGCGGAGACCGCCTCGTGCAACGTTTTCGGCCTGAGATACATGAATGGATCCCCAAAACCCTGCTTGCTTGCGGCTTTCAGTCGTTTGTATACGAAGCGGGAATCTTTGTACAGCGGGCGTTCAACCCCGGGGACTGGCCCATCGTCTGCAGGTGACTCTGAGAATTGCCGCTTTCTATGTTCTAATCTCCGCGTCGCAATTCTTGCACATGAATCGTTTCACGGAGATCTCCATGTCCCGGATGCGCCTTAAGATCGTTCTGCTGAATGCACTCGTTTTCACTATTGTCAGTTACGTCACGGCCCAGACCTCCGGCCTCGAACGCTCCGCCCGCGGACCTCGACGCCTATGTCGCGTCGTCCATGAAGACATTCGACGTCCCGGGCATGGCGGTCGCGATTGTGAAAGACGGAAAGATTCTCGTCGCCAAAGGCTACGGCGTGCGCAAGCTTGGCGACCCTACGCCGGTCGACGAATTCACCACGTTCGGCATCGGCTCGAATACCAAGGCCTTCACGACCGCCGCGCTCGCTACGCTTGTCGACGAAGGCAAGCTTTCCTGGGACGATCCCGTGTACCAGCGCTTGCCTGGCTTCGTGATGTATGACCCGTATGTCTCGCACGAGATGACGATTCGCGATCTGCTCACACATCGCAGCGGCATGGGACTCGGGGAAGGCGATCTACTTTTTTGGCCACATACGACGTATTCGCGCGCGGAAGTCATCCACAAGCTGCGTTTCATGAAACCGCATTCCAGCTTCCGCAGCCACTATGCGTACGACAACCTTCTCTACATGACCGCGGGGCAAATTATTCCTGCGGTCACCGGCACGTCCTGGGACGACTACGTTCGCGAGCGCATCTTCACTCCGCTGGGCATGAATCATTCCAACGTCAGCACGACGCTGTACAAAAGTGGGGATGACTATGCTTATCCGCACTCGCGCGTTGACGGCAAGCTGCAAGTGATTCCCTTTGAGGATCTGGATAACGCAGGCCCGGCCGGATCGATTAATTCCTGTGCCGCTGATATGGCTAAGTGGGCTCAACTGCAGCTCAATCACGGAAAATTCGTCGACCATGACGGCCATTTATTCACCGAAGAGCGGCAAAAGGAGATGTGGACGCCGCAAACCATTCTTCCTATCGGCGATCCTCCAACGCCGCTGGCCGGTTTGAAGGCGAATTTCGCGGACTATGCGCTCGGATGGCGATTGAGTGACTATCACGGCCGCAAGCTGATTGGCCACACCGGCGGCGTCGGGGGCTTCGTGTCGCGCGTCATGCTCGTGCCCGAAGAAAATCTCGGCGTCGTCATCCTCACCAACGCCGAAGAAGGTGGCGCGTTTGATGCCATCCTTTATCACGTATTGGATCACTACTTTCACCTGACGCCCACCGATTGGATCGCCGCATTCAAAGCGGTGAAAGATAAAGAGGAGAAGGACGCGGAGGAGACCATGAAACGCGCGGTTGCCGCGCGCGACGCCAACTCCAAACCATCGTTGCCTCTCGAGAAATATGCGGGCGTCTACAATGACCCGTGGTATGGGCCAATCACGATCAAGCATGAAAACGGCGGTCTCATCATCAGCTTCGATCACACGCCGAGCATGATCGGCGATTTGCAGCATTGGCAATATGACACGTTCAAAGCGCACTGGCGCGTGCGCACCATCGAAGACGCGTTCATCACGTTTTCCCTGAATCCCGACGGCACGATTGCTAGTGCAAAGATGGCGGCGGTGTCTCCGCTGGCCGACTTTAGCTTCGACTACCAGGATCTGTTACTGACCCCGGCGGTTGTGCCATTAGAGAAAAAATAAAAAAGAGAATATGAACCGCGGGTGCCCAACCCTGGTCGCGTTTGTGCGACAGAGCCTGCCCTGAGCCTGTCGAAAGGGTGGGGGGTTGAAAGGTCGACTTAGTCTAGCTCGGCCGTTTGAAGAGCCTCTTTGAGCCACTCGCTATACCAAAGTGAGAATGTCGCTGGAGATCCGCTCGCTAGTGGCAACGGCGATAACCCGGTCCAGTCTGCTCGTCCGTCACACCACAAGCGTCCGGCTTGGCGTCCAGTTATCACCAGCCAGATTCGCAATGCGCATCCCATGTGACAGATTGGAATAGCGCCGTCCACAAGCGACGAGGCAAAGTAGGTTTCCTCGAATTGGTCAAACTGCTTCCAGTACTCCTCATCGTCGGTCTTGGCCAGTTCGTCGGGCGGTTTCCCTCGCAGGTCGTTCCAAACCTCTGTGTGTGGAAATGCCTTCGAGAGGACACCGATAAAACCATCCGCTTCGCTCCAAGGCTTCAACTCCTCTCCCAACCCGTCCATCATGCCCAGAGGAAACACGCCGTAGTACGGCCCCGCCCCTCCGTTGCCGATGGCGGTGAGGAAGCGTCGGTAATCGGCAGGCAAGCTGATGTTGTGTCGCTGTTCGAAGGCGAGTACATCTGATTCCGGTACTCGGGAGTTGAGCAAAAAGTCGTGTCTATTAGCCCCGAAAATCTTCGTTCGAGCGGTGCCTAAGCGGCGCAGGGATTCTCTCACTCTCGTTGCGTCCAGTGCGTCCACCTGCCCCCGGTTTACCTTAGAAACACTCTCGCGACATCGTCCACGCGCACGGTTGACTTCTTTCGCGCTGCTGTACCTACGTTGTAGAGCACGAGCACATGATCCTCGACGAGCAGCAACTCTCTTTCGCTGATCCATCCCACCAGCGTGGCGTGGGGCGCGAACGCTACTCGCTTTGGCGAATCCTCCACGGTCTTTACTTCCACCGCGGGCAACTCCGCCAGCGCTTTGCGGATATGTTCTGACTCCTCCGGATTCGCCTGTCCTTGTTCCGATAACTGAATCGGCTTGTTGGGCTCGGCCGTCGCGACGATTGTCATCGCCACGGATCCGAGATCCGGCGATAGCCGCGCATTCGAGGTATAGAAACTCACGTCGTAGTCCGGATTCTTGTAGGTCGCCTGCTCGTCGAACACGACCCGCGTCTTTCCCTGCCCGAGCACCAGCGTTTGATCGTTACTCTCATTCGACCACCCACAGCAGCCCGCGTCGGGAATCGCCTCTACGATCCAATCGCCTCCAGAAGCCGCGTCCAGCTCTCGTTCCAGGAGCTTGTCGAGCGGAGTCGCGGTCCATTTTCCCGCTTGCTCCTGATAGAGGGTGCTCTTGTTATACGTAATCTCCGTTTGCCCGGCTACATATTGAGTCATGAGAAAGAACTTTTCGATTCCGCCGGGCGGCGTCCACTGTCCACCGTAGGGACAAGTTTCGGTGCAAACGCCGGTCGCGCAAGGACAGTCCGGAAGCTTCACCGTCGCCAGATCTTCGCGAGCTCCGCCAGCCAGATCGGTGCGCCAGGCTTGCCAGGTTGTGGTCGTCGAAAGATCTGTGTCTTCTCTTTGGAAGCGCCGCGCCTGATTCGCAAACCAGTACAGATGAGTACCGTCCGCCGATAATGAGACGTTCGGAGCCAACTCCGTCACCGCCTGGTTCGACCCGGCGGTACCACTTCTCTTTTCACTCCTTGATTGATCGTGCTCGCCGCATGCCCGTTCCAGAGCCATACTTGATGGGGAGATTTGATATCCTCCGCCGCCAGCGGTAATTCCGCCGGCGTCGCAAACAGAATCTGCCCCAGGTGGTTGACCTCGATTCCTCCCGGAGTCGTCAGCGCTTCCGGAGGAACCTTGACTGTCTGCTTGACCGCAAACGTCGTCAGGTCGTACTCGACCATCTCGCCCGGAGCTTGCAGGACCCACAGCGCTTGTCCTGGGCGAGCAACGGCACGGCCAGCAGCAACAGACCCATCAGCAATGGCAACATTATTCGTCCGGTCACAGCAATCCTACTCACTTCGTCTCGACCACCGGCAATTCGATGAAGCTGGCTTCGTCGGGCGAATGGTAAACCCGCTGCACTGCCTTCTTATAATCGCCGGGCTTGGCCCAGAAAATAGTCGGCACAAAGGTCTGCGGATTCCTGTCATACAGAGGGAACCAGCTCGACTGCACCTGCACCATGATGCGATGTCCGGGCAAGAAAACGTGATTGGCCGTGGGCAGCGTGAACTTATAGAGCAGCGGCTTATCGGGCGCGATGGGCTTCGGAGTCTCCAGGCTCTCGCGATAGCGCCCGCGGAAAATATCGGCAGAGATCATGAGTTGGTAACCGCCCATCGCAGGCTGGCCCGGAAATTCGTCAGGATAAACGTCGATCACCTTCACCACCCAGTCCGAATCCGTGCCGCTGGTGGAGGCAATCAGATTCGCCACCGGCTGGCCGCTGATCTTCACCGGCTCTTTCAACACATCGGATTCGAAGGCCACCACGTCGGGACGTCCCGACGCCTCGCGCTGATCGTCCACCAGCCACTCCGACCAGGTAAATTCGCCTTGGTAGCCGACCGGCTGAATGGGACGCGAGCGGAACGGGACCGGCTTCGCCGGATCGGAGACATACTCGTCGAACGCGGCATCGCCGGGCTGCGGAGCGGCGAAGCCCAGCTTCAACCCGGACGTCAGATAAAGCGGCGTGGGATGAATCGCGCACCCACTCGCGCATCCCGCCGGCCAGGCCGGCAGCCGCCTCCACGTATTCGTTCCCGTCTCAAACGCGGTCACCGGAGCCACATCCGCTTTGGGCGCATCGTCTTTCAGATATTGATCCAAAAACGGCAGCAGAATATTTCTCCGGAAATAAAGGCCCGTATCCATGCCGAACCGTAGCCGTCCGAGACTGCTGCCATCGGCGATTTCCTGGCCGTGATGCCACGGCCCCATGACCAGAAATACTTTGTCGTTGCCGGTATCCTTCGGCTTGATCGCCTTGTAGACGGCCGGCGCGCCGTAAATATCTTCCTGATCCCACAGGCTATCGACCAGCATCACGGGGATTTTCAGCGGCTGGGCCGCCAGAATTTTGTCCATCGCCTGCTCCTGCCACCACGCGTCATAGCTGGGATGCTCGAGCAACTTTCTCCAGAATCCAACCTGCTCCATCCCATGGCGCCGTGCCCAGTTCGTCCGGCGGAACCGGCCGCCATATAGAAATCGTAATCGTCGAAGTGACTCGCTCCACCACGGCTCCGTGTTCGACCGCGTGCCTTCCTGCTCGTAGATGTACGGCATGTTCTGCTCGCGGAACGCGCCATTGTGAAACCAGTCGTCGCCCATCCAGCCATCGACCATGGGATTCATGGGCACTGAAACTTTCAGCGCGGGATGCGGATTCACCAGCGCCATCAGCGGGAGAAATCCGTCATAGGAAATTCCCAGGATGCCGACTTTCCCGTTGCTCTCCGGAACATTCTTCACCAGCCAGTCGATCGTGTCGTAGGTATCGGTAGAATTATCGACCGTCGTTGGATTCAGCGGGCCACGCAGCGGACGAGTCATCACATAGTCGCCCTCCGAGCCATACTTGCCGCGCACGTCCTGCACGACGCGGATGTAGCCGCCCTCCAGAATCGTCTCCAGTGGGTTATCGTAGCCGTACAGAATCATTCCCAGGTGGGAACTGGCGGCGTGGCTGGTCTGCGCAGTCGCACTATAGGGGGTGCGCGTGAGCAGCATGGGCGCGTGCTTCGCTCCCTTGGGAATCACGATCACCGTATGCAGCCGCACGCCGTCGCGCATCGGAATCATTACGTCCCGCTTGATGTAGTTGAAGCTGTCGGTCACCGGCTGCAAGTGCTCGGGCATTTCGCTGGGCAGAGACGTCGCCTGGGATGACGAGGAAGATGACGAGGAGGATGACGCCTGGGCTTGTGTGAGTCCCGCCGTCAGTACAGCCCCTGCACACAACGTGAACACACCTGTAAGGCAAGCCTGGAGAATGGTTTTCATGAAGATCCTTTGGACGTTTGGGAAGCGCACGATGTTAACTCTTTCGGCCACGGGTTGCCAAATTACACCTGGACACACAGCGCTGGTGGAAGAGAGAGCCGCTGTTTTTGCGGCTTTTTTCTTTTTCCGGAAAAAAAACCACGGGCTGTCCAAACCACCTTCGAAAATGGTAGGCTACACAATTCTGTTGCGAGCGATGAGCGATGAGCGATGAGCAATGAGCCGTGAGCCATGAGCAAAGAGTTGCAGATTCCGCTTATCGCCCCTGCTCATTGCTCATAGCTCATCGCTAATAGCTTTTCCCATACAGAGCCAGCTTAAGCTTTCGACTATGCCGGTTGACTGCAGAACTCCGAAGCGCGGAATTGAAGCCGCGAGCCTTACCGATGTCGGGCTGCAGCGCGGCAATAATGAAGATTCTTTCCTTTACTGGGAGCCCGATTCCGACGACGAATTCGGCCGCAAGGGCTGTCTCGCCGCGGTCGCGGACGGCATGGGCGGATATGAAGGCGGACAGGAAGCCAGCCGCCTCGCCGTGGAAACTGTGCGCCACATTTACGATCGCGATTTCAACGGCGACGCCCAGACTACCCTGGTCACCGCGTTGCAGTCCGCTCATGACATGATCCAGCGCTATGCCCTGGAGCATCCCGAGTTTCAGGGCATGGGAACGACTTGTACGGCGCTGTCGATTATCGGCCGCCAGCTTTTCTTTGCCCATATTGGCGACAGCCGTCTCTATCTGGTTCGCGGCGAAACCATCTCCCGCCTCACCCGCGATCATTCTTACGTGAGCCGCCTCGTCGAAAGCGGCCTCGTGCGTTCTGAAGATGCCGAATCCCATCCCCAGCGACACATCCTCACTGCCGCCCTGGGATCCGGGCGCGACATTATTCCGTATGTTCCCGAACAACCCATCTCACTCGAGGGCGGAGACACCCTGCTTTTGTGTACTGACGGCCTCTGGGGTCTGGTGGGCGATCTGGAAATCGCCGCCGTGGTGCGCGCCAATACCCCCGCGGACGCGTGCCTCCGGCTGGTGCGCATGGCAATCGAGCGCGGCGGCCCGGACAACATTACTGTTCAGATTCTCCGTATCTGCACGCCCTAGGAATTCATTTTCCACTTAAGAAAACCCCTTTGCCGGAAATCTTCTCGTGGGACTTTTGTGCGTCCAAGCTGCAAGTTCCTGCACATTCCACCCCGCGGGGTACGGCACTGCCAGCTTCAACTTACTGATGCCAAAGCGGTAATGAGCTTGGCCGACCTAAGAGAAACTGGAACTTCGCGTGCATATGCATTTATGTTTATTATGTCTATTAGTTCCATAGACTTTATTGGATCATCAAACTTATGACAAGCGCCGTCCGGTTCCAAGGCAATTTTAAATCTGTGGTAGTGATTGGACGCACAGTCTGCCTTTTAATCCTCTGGGTTTCGACAAATCTCTCGGGATGGGCTCAGACAAATGTCCAGACCATCCGCGTGGGGGCTTTTCCTAACGTCACGCATGCCCAGGCAATGGTGGGAAAAGCCAATGGCTGGTTCGACCGTGCCATGGGACCGCAAGTCAAGATTCAGTGGACTAGTTTTAATGCGGGGCCTTCGGCGATCGAAGCCCTGTTTGCTGGCGCGATCGATATGACGTATGTCGGACCGAACCCGGCCATTAACGGATATGTACGCTCCAACGGCGAGGCGCTGCGCGTCGTCGCCGGCGCGGCCAGCGGTGGAGCTTCGCTGATCGTGCGCAATGATTCCGGCATCAACAAGCCTGAAGACTTTCACGGCAAGCGCGTTGCCTCTCCGCAATTCGGCAACACGCAAGACGTCGCCCTGCGCAATTGGCTCAAGAATCATGGCTTGAAGACCAACGACAAAGGCGGCGACGTCCAGATTGTGCCCATGGCCAATCCCGATCAGCTGACTCTTTTTCTCAGGAAGGATCTCGACGCCGCCTGGGCTCCAGAACCGTGGGCCACACGACTCATCCACGAAGGCAACGGCCGCCTGTTGGTGGACGAGCGCTCGCTCTGGCCCAACGGCCAGTTCGTGATCGGCCTGCTGGTGGTCAACGGCAAATTCCTGAAAGCGCATCCCGATCTTGTAAAAAATTGGATTCGCGCCAACGTCGATCTGACCGACTGGATCAACGCGCATCCATCCGAAGCCAAGCAACTGCTCAACCAACAGATCCAACGCGAAACCGGCAAAGCGTTGCCCTCCATCGTTCTCGACGAAGCTTTCTCGCGGATGCAGGTCACGTACGATCCGTTACATGCCGCACTGAGTGCGGCTGCAGAACAAGCTTTTGCCGATGGCTTCCTCGGGCGAACCATGCCCGATCTTTCGGGCCTGTACGATCTGGCGCTTCTTAACCAGGTTCTCGCGGAGAAGCATCGAAAGGCGATTCAATGAACGCGAACGCACAGAGGGTTGCGCAGGGGGCTGCAGTTCCGGTCGAACCTTCTTTCCGTGGCCGCGTTGTGCGGGCCGGAGGAAAACGTTGCCCAGTCCCGGTACACGAGGCTGACCGCGCTTGCGTATTGGAGATCTCCAAAGTTGGACTGCGGGACATCTGCCTCAGCTATCGCACGCAAGACGGCGAACAGCTTCTCGCTCTCGACGACATCAATCTCGAAGTCCGCGCCGGAGAATTCGTCTGCATCGTCGGCCCCTCCGGATGCGGCAAGTCCACGCTGTTGCACCTCGTCGCCGGACTGCAGGCACCCACGTCCGGGGAGATTCTTGTGGACGGAAAGCCTGTCCAGGGGCCCGGAACCGATCGCATCCTCATCTTCCAGGACCACGGCCTTTTCCCCTGGCTCGCCGTCGGCCAGAACGTGGAATTCGGTATGAAGATGAAGGGCGTACCCAAGGCCGAACGCAACCAGAGAACACTGCACTACCTGCAACTCGTTCATCTGGCCAAATTCAAGGATAGCTACATCCACCAACTCTCGGGAGGGATGCGGCAGCGCGTTGCCATCGCCCGCGCGCTGGCCACCGAGCCGGACGTTCTTCTGATGGATGAACCCTTTGCTTCCCTCGACGCGCAAACCCGCGATCTCTTGCACGATGAGTTGGAGCGCATCTGGAGCGAAACCGGACGCACCATCATTTTTGTCACGCACAACGTTCGCGAGGCGGTACGCCTCGGGGATCGAGTCGTCCTGCTCACGTTTCGTCCGGGGCGCGTGAAAAGCGAATTCCCTGTCGACTTGCCACGGCCCAGAAGTCTCGAAGACCCGCAGGTTGCCCTGGCCGCGCGCGCTGTCCTCGACGAACTGCGCGAAGAAATCAATTGCTCGCTGGAAGCGGAATACACAAGTGGAGTGAAGCCGCGCATCGAGCCAGGAGTTTCCTCATGAAACGCGCGGCGCGTTATCTCATCTTCTACGCCGGATTGTTTGGCTTGTGGACGTTGCTTGCCGAACTGAAAATCTGGCCACCGTATCTGTTCCCGACTCCATGGGGCGTCGCCGAAGCCCTCCACAATGGCTTTGCCGACCACACTTACTGGATCGCGATCCGCGTCAGCCTGCAGCGTGTGCTGATCGGATACGGAATCTCGGTGCTGCTCGGCATGATTCTCGGTCTCGGCGTGGCCAGCAACAAGTTCCTCGAAGAAACCATGGGAGGCCTGCTGGTCAGCCTGCAGAGCCTGCCCAGCATCTGCTGGTGGCCTCTGGCTCTGCTCTGGTTTGGACTGAGTCAGAACGCGATCCTGTTCGTCGTGATCATGGGATCGCTGCTCTCGGTCACGCTAGCCATGGAAGACGGCCGCAAACAGATGCCGCGAATCTACAGCCAGGCCGGGCGCAATCTCGGAGCCAAAGGATTCAAGCTGTTCTGGTACGTGCTGCTGCCGGCCAGTTTGCCGTTTATCGTGACCGGCCTGAAGCAAGGCTGGGCCTTCGCCTGGCGCTCACTGATCACCGCCGAGATGCTTTACCTCAGCCTTGGCCTCGGCCAGGTGCTGATGATGGGCCGCGACCTGAACGACATGAGCGCCGTGATCGCCGTCATGTTGTTGATCATCGCCATCGGCTACGTCGTCGACGGCATCGTCTTCAAAGGGATGGAACGCCATCTGCATAACAAGTGGGGGCTGACGGCCGCCACTTAGAACATCGGCGCGACAAGCTGTTCGTCTTCCGCCGGAAATCAAACAGCAGTCGTGAAAAGGAAAAATCGAATGCGGTTAATCTCGACTAAGTTAATAGTATTACTAATATCACAAGAATTTCTTTCCCCCGTAATGACCAGACTCCATAAGGCAGGGACATCCATGAAAGCTACCGTTCTCTTATCAGCATTGATTCTGACGGCGTTCGCAACTTTCGCCGGTGCGCAGACTGCAGACCCAACCCAGCCGTATGCAAATACCAACGCTTCACCGGCTTCGTTCAGTGCGGTGTCAGGCAGCCCTCTGCCGCCGCCGGTGCAGCCGACAGTGAGATCGGCCGGCCAATACGGCCCCGTATCATTTCGCCAGGACGGCTTTTGGATCTCGACGGTGGACAAGGCCACACAGCTTCATGTGCACGGCTATACGCAGGCCGATGACCGCATGTTTACCTCGAACATACATGGCCAAGAGCTCGACACGTTCCTGTTCCGCCGCATTCGGCCGCTGTTTGAAGGCACGCTGCTGGGCAACGTCGATTTCCGATTCATGCCGGATTTCGGGCAGAACAATCCGCAGATCCAGGAAGCTTTTCTTGAAGTGAAGACGCTGCCCTTCGCCAAGCTGCGCGTGGGCAAGTTCAAGGAACCGATCGGACTGGAAGTGCTGCGCCAGGATCGCGACCTGACTTTTGCCGAACGCTCGCTGGCCTCCGATCTGGTGCCGCTGCGCTATATCGGCGCACAACTCTCGGGTTCACTGTTCTCCGATTCGATCTCGTATGCCGCCGGATATTTCGATGGATCGAGTGACGGATCGAATGGCGTCTTCACGCAGTGGGCGTGGGCCAACGAAGCAGCCGCGCGAGTATTTTTCCATCCCTTCGCGACGACCAACGTCACCGCAGTGCGGCAACTCGGACTGGGCGTGGGCGGTTCCGCAGGCGATCAGCACGGCACGATTGCGGGTCTCAAGACTATGGCCCAGACAACCTTCTTCAAGTATTCGTCGACCGCCCTATCGGACGGCCAGCACAACCGGCTTGCGCCGCAGGCCTACTACTACGCGGGACCGTTCGGCGCGATGGGCGAGTACGTGATCTCTTCGCAGGAAGTGCTGAACAAAGGCATCACCGGCCGAGTACGGAACGAGGCCTGGCAGGTCCAAGGGTCGGTGATACTGACCGGAGAGAAGAACAGCTACGGCAGGATTCGCGCGCGGAATTCGTTCGAGCCCAACCGCGGCTTCCGTCATATGGGAGCGGTGGAACTGGCGCTGCGCTACAGTCAAGTGCGCATCGATGGAGATGCGTTTCCGCGGTTTGCGAATCCAGCGACAGCCCCGCGGTTTGCGGAGGAGCAAGGCGTCGGCGTGAACTGGTATTTGAACCGGGACATTAAGCTGATGACCGCCTATGAGCACACAGGATTCAGAAT
The DNA here is from genome assembly GCA_963763795.1 of uncultured Acidobacteriota bacterium. Taxonomy (GTDB): domain Bacteria; phylum Acidobacteriota; class Terriglobia; order Terriglobales; family Acidobacteriaceae; genus Sulfotelmatobacter. The sequence continues at coordinate 333,132 of CAVXPP010000006.1, forward strand.
GGCGCCAGGCTCGACCACTCCTCTGCATAGCGAGAACGTGCTGATGAGCCGCGTCCAGCTTCAGTTCTGAAAAGGCAAAGCGCCGCCGACCCAGTGTCCCCAGGGCTTACCGGACACTACGGCAGCGCCGCCCATTACGGAGCCCAAACTGATGTTGAAAGTATAGGAATGGGCAGGCCCCGGCGGGAGTGCATTGGAAGGTGCGGCGGCCTCTGGGCTAGACGCCAGCCCGTTCGCCGCTTTGCGGCTGGACAGCCGAGGGCGGCTGTCCCCACAAAAACCTGTTCCCCCTGGGGCTCGCGTTTCTACTTTTTATCCTCTGTGTTCTCTGTGCCCCCTGTGGTGGAGGGGTTCTCCGGGCGAAGCAGCGGGAACAGGATTACGTCGCGGATAGTGTGCGAGTCGGTCAGGAGCATGCACAGGCGATCGATGCCGATGCCGACGCCGCCGGCGGGAGGCATGCCATAGGAGAGCGCGCGGATGTAGTCTTCGTCCATCTGATGGGCTTCTTCGTCGCCGCGCTCGCGCTCCTTCAACTGCGCCTCGAAGCGGCGGCGCTGATCTTCCGGATCGTTGAGTTCGCTGAAACCGTTCGAGATTTCCATCTGTCCGGCATAGATCTCGAAGCGCTCGGTCCAGTCGGGCTCGTCGGGCTTCTGCTTGGAGAGCGGCGAGACGGCCGTAGGGAATTCGTAGATGATCGTCGGCTGCATGAGATGCTCTTCCGCGACAGCTTCGAACAGCGAGGCAACATTTTTCCCGGCGGGAGCGGCCGGGTCGTAGGCCGTGTGCGAATGTCCGGCGTTGAAGCGGTCGATTAATTTCTTCAACCTTTCGGTGCTGGCGAAGTCGCTCATTTCCGGCGGTGCGCCTGCTTTCTCGGGCCAGAATTTGATGATGGCTTCACGCATGGTGAGGCGCTGCCAGTTCGCCCAATCGAGTTCTTCCACGACCTCTTTCCCGTCTTCCACTCTCGTCCACTTTGACTTGGAGCTTCCGTTGACGGCCTTGGCGGCCTCGGTGATCGCCTCCTGCGTGAGGTTCATGATGCCTTCATAATTCGTGTAGGCCTGGTAAGCCTCGAGCATGGTGAACTCGGGATTCCAGCGCCATCCCAGACCTTCATTGCGGAAGTTGCGGTTGATCTCGTAGACGCGGTCGAGGCCACCGACGACCAGGCGCTTCAAATAAAGCTCGGGCGCGATGCGTAGGTAGAGATCCATGTCGAGCGTGTTGTGATGGGTGACGAAGGGACGCGCCACGGCGCCGCCAGCGATCGGTTGCATCATCGGCGTTTCGACTTCGATGAAGTTGTGCGAGTCGAAGGTGCGGCGCATCGACTGCACGAGCTTGGTGCGCTTCAGAAAAACTTCGCGCACCTCAGGATTCATCACCAGGTCGACATAGCGCTGGCGGTAGCGCAGTTCGACGTCGGTAAGGCCGTGCCACTTTTCAGGCAGCGGGAGAAGATCTTTGCTGAGGAAGGTGATCTCTTCGACGTGGACGCTGAGCTCGCCCGTGCGGGTGCGGAACAGATATCCGCTGACGCCAATGTGATCGCCGAGATCCAGCAACTTGTAAAGCTCGAAACCTTTTTCGCCGACGGCGTCTTTCTTGACGTAGATCTGCAGCTTCTTGCCGTCCTGCTGGATGTGAGCGAATCCGGCCTTGCCCATGAGGCGAATGGCCATGATGCGTCCCGCGACGCGGACGTTGACGCGGTTCTGGTCGAGTTCCTCGGCGGGCTTATCGAACTCCGCCCAAATCTGCGGAATGGTGTGGGTGAATTCGTACTTGCTGCGATACGTGGGCTGGCCGAGAGCTTCAATTTGCTTCAGCTTTTCGCGACGCAGATTGTAGATATGTTCGTCGAGTGCCAATGCGGTCCTCTAGCTATTCTTCCGCCCCTTCGGGGCTTGGAGATTCTGCCGCGGAACCCCACGGCTTGCGCCGTGGGCTGCATTCTTTCGCCGCTTCGCGGCTCGACTTGTCCGTGGCCGGTGCCTTCTCGTTTCGCAAATACGGGCGTAAGCGGTGGAAGGGAGATTATAAACAATGAGTTCTGCCCGCCTTGGAGACGTCGGGTTTTTGTTATTTAAGACTACGCGGAAATCAAAATCCCCACCCTGTCGCAAACTGCGCGACAAGGGTGGGGCACCCCTTCATATTCGTAGAACCCGCGCCCTTCCTTGGGACCTTATTTCGGCGCCGGGATGTAGCTTAGGTCGGGTTGATATTTCCAGATGGTCCATTCCGTGCTCTCGATCAGCGGCTGGATTTTGGCTATGAACGCCTTGTGTTCGGCGGGGCTCATCGCCTTTTCGGTGCCGATGGGGCCATCCAGATCGGCCCATCCGCTCAATCCCAAGTAGCTGTGGATTTCGTTGCTCGGGGTACCGTAGCGGGCGACTGCAACTCCGAAGGACGTGGCTCCGGATTTCTTAATCGCGGGTACAATCTGCTCGCGGAAGACGTCCTTGAGTTCATCCATTTTGCCGGGCACGACGCGAGTCCTGCCCGTCCGCACCATGGTGGGAATTTCCTTAGAGGAAATCGCCATATCAGGCTGCATCTCGTCGATCCACATGTTCATGTTTTCGGTCTGACCATTGAGGCGCGAAAAAATCCCGACCAGGTCGGCGGCGGAAGATTTCAATTTCGGATCATGTTCCCCCATATCCTTCCACTTGGCGGAATACCAGACCACGGCGAACTCGACCGGCCCGGTCTGCGACTCCCAGATGGTAAATTGCTGATCGCTCCCGGCCTTTTGGTGCAACGCTACCAAATCCTTGACCGCAGCCTTCCAGTTGTCCTGCTGGTCCAGTTTGAGCCTAACGAACAAAACGGTGCGGAGGTTTCCTTGTTGAGCGAAGCAGGGCAGGCAGACCGCGGTCAACACAACGGCAGCGATGAGAAAACGGGACAGCGTCTTTGTCATAGTTGTTCTCCTAGGCCTCGAGATAAGGTGAGCGTGGCCAGATCCCCAAGGGTTCGTATCGAGGCGGGCCAAGTATACATGGGAGCGCAAATTTAGCGGCTCGGGGGATGCGCGCGCTTCGATCAGGGATTGCTTCCGGCGGGTTGGTGGAGTTCCTGCTGCACCGGGGGCGGCAGATGGTCGAGGCGGTCGAGAAACGTGACGACCTGCCAAATCTCGCTATCAGCCATGATATTTCCCCAGGCGGGCATGGCGGACCGGCGCACACCGTACTTGATAATGTAGAAGTTCTGGTTTTCGGGCAGGCGGGGATGCGCCCGCATGAATTGGGGCGCCCGGGGACTAAAAGACGCACCGTAATCGCTCATAGGGTTGTCGGGACGGCCGTGGCAGTCGGCACACTTGTCTCGATACAGGCGCGCGCCATCGAGCAAGTTGGCCTCCGTTGCCGGAATTGGATTGGGTTGCCGAGGCGCGTAACGCGCAGCAGATGCCTGGAGGGCGGTGGTGGCGAGTTGCGACTCGAACCAGGAGGGTGGAACACTCGAGCGCAGATCCGCGTAGCCCAGCTTCAGGTAGAGCCAGCCGCCGAGGGCGAGCACAAGCAGTGCGGCGAGAATTCCGGCAAGGAAGTTTCTCATTTCCTCCTCCATTGCATCGTTCTTCCATTATGCGCTCCTCGACGCGGGGGTTTCTCTAGAGGATCCAGGGCAGAAGTTCGATCGATTTGCGAGGGTTTTTCCGCAACGGTGAACTCCTCTGGTTTGTATCTTGGTACGATGGTACATTGGTACACATGAATGATACCAAGCTGGAAATCGAACGAGTGCAGACTGGGGTGCGGATGGAGAAGCGCATCCTGAAAGTGCTCAAGGCGTTTGCGGAGTATCACGATATGACGCTAGGGGACGTGCTGGAGGGGATCGTGCTGCACGCTTTTGACGGGAAAACTCCGTTCAGCGCGGCCTCGCTGGAGCGGATCCGGGAACTGAAAAAGTTTTACGAACTCGATCTGGATTCAAGCGCGAGCCACCGTCTGAAGGAAATCAAGGCCAAGTCGCGGCGCAGTTCGAAAAGCTGAAGCTTCGTCACAATCGCAGAGTGCACGAGAGGAGAGCCGATGAGCGGGTTACAAACGAAATTTGGATTGACGGTGCTGCAATGGTCGTTGGGCGTGGTGGTTCTGATCGAGGCGATACTGTTCGTAATGCCAGGCGCGGCGCATGATTTCGCGCGGACGCACATGCCCGGCCTGGTGCGGATGATTGTGGGATTCGGAGAAATTGCGGGTTCCGTTCTGCTGTTGATCCCGCAAACGGCGGTGCGTGGGGCGTGGCTGCTGCTGGCGGTGTTTGCGATGGCGATTCTGATTCATCTGCTGCACGGGTTGTACGGAGTGGGAAACCTGGTCATCTATGCGGCAGCCGCGTTCGCGATTGCCGTGGGGAAATGAGCGTTTCGAGTTTCGCGTGTCGAGTTTCGAGTTTCGAGTTTCGAGTGTCGAGTTCCGAGTTTCAGGTCATGAAGAATCAAGAGCTGATTCGGCGTTTTGAGTCCGATGCCCTTTCCCGCGACGGCTTCCATCATGCGGACCATGTGCGGCTGGCGTTTGCTTATCTTTGTGAGTATCCGCCGCTGGAGGCGCTGGCGAAATTTGCCGCGGCGCTCCAGCGGTTTGCCACGGCCCGCGGCAAGCCCCAGCTTTACAACGAGACGATTACGCATGCGTATTTTTGTCTGATCCGCGAGCGGATGGCGCGGTTTCCCGGTTGCGAGTGGGATGAGTTTGCGGATCGGAATCCCGATCTTTTGATTTGGAAGGACGGAATTCTCGGACGCTATTACCGGCAGTCGACGTTGCAATCGGAGTTGGCACGGGCGGTGTTTGTGTTTCCGGATAAGGTTGTGTGAGGGTGCGGCTTTTCTTTCGCCCCTCCGGGCTTGACCGGTATGTGCGGTGCCCGCCCCACGGCTTACGCCGTGGGCTGTATTCTTGCGCCCCTTCGAGTGCCCGCGCCGCTTTCCGCTTGGGGCACCCGTCCCTACGGCCTGCACGGCTTCGGGCTGGTATCATCGCTGTCCTTTGTTATTTTTTGTCGTCTAACACGCCGTGGCAATGTCGACGCCGGCATCGTCGACGACACAGAGACCCCATGAAACTGCGCATACGAATCGTTCTATCCCCCGCGCTTCTGATGTGCACGCTGGCCCAGGCGCAACCGATACGCAGCGGCGAAGCGCTGCTGCGGGCGATGCACGACCGCTACCAGTCTTCGTGGTACAAGACGCTGACGTTTATGCAGAAGAGTACGACCTATAAACCGGACGGCACCAGCACCGCTGAGACTTGGTACGAAGCGGCGATGCTGCCGGGAAAGTTGCGCATCGACATTGGGCCGGCCGCCAACAACAACGGCTACGTTCTGGTCGACGGGACGGCGACGGTGGTCAAAGACGGCAAAGTCGCCGGGACTTTTCCTCTCGTGAATATGCTGCTGGTGCTGGGATTTGATGTGTACACGCAGGATCCTGAGACCACGATCAAAATAGTGAAGGGTGAGGGGTATGACCTGTCGAAGCTGCGCGAGGACATGTGGGATGGACATCCGGCATACGTGGTGGGAGCGGATAAGGGCGATCTGGCGTCGAAGCAGTTCTGGGTTACAAGGGACACGCTGCTGTTTGTGCGGGTGATCGAGCCGGCGAGCAACGATCCCAAGAAGCTTGACGACATACGGTTCACCGATTACCGGCCGCTTGCCGGGGCGTGGGTGGCCGCAAGAGTAGAAGTGCATTCGGAAGACAAGCTGGTGTTCAGCGAGGATTACACTGACATCCAGGCGAATGTGAAACTTGCGCCGGCGATTTACGATCCGCAGCAGTTCGGTACGACGCATTGGGAAAAGCCCTGAAACGGTGCCTGGCCCACGAGATCCTTCACTCCGCCTGAAAAACGGCTGCGCTCAGGATGACTCCCTCCCTATAAAGTCGGTGGTCCGCAGACGGTGGGCATTAACTGCTGCCTTGAATTTGCACTTCCACGCCGTGGCGGCAGTAGAATATTCTCAACAATTTCGAAATCACTCGACCCAGGAAGTGTCTATGGTTCATCTCAAAGTCAATGGACAATTGCAATCCTTCGATGGCGATCCGGAGATGCCGCTGCTGTGGTATCTGCGCGACATCCTCGGAATGACGGGAACAAAATTCGGATGCGGGATGGCGCTGTGCGGCGCGTGCACGGTGCTTTCAAACGGGAAAGCAATCCGGTCTTGCACGGAGCCCATGAGCAAGGTTGAGGGTCTGGAGATCACGACGATTGAAGGGATCTCGGCGCAGGGCCCGCATGCGGTGCAGAAGGCATGGGCGGAAGTGAACGTTCCGCAATGTGGATACTGCCAGCCGGGACAGATCATGCAGGCGGTATCGCTACTGTCGTCGAAACCTCATCCCAGCGATTCCGATATCGATGACGTGATGTCGGGCAACATCTGCCGCTGCGGGACGTACCAGCGGATTCGAGCCGCGATCAAGGAAGCGGCGAAGGAGACGGCATGATCACGGCGGAAAAAGAATCCAAAGGAACGATCACGATTGAGAACGTGTCGCGGCGGCATTTTCTCCAGGGAATGCTGGGAGCGAGCGCGTTTGTGCTGTACGCACGGACCATTCCGGCATTCGCGCGGGCAGCGAGGAGTGGAGCACCGGCAGCCAACGTGTCGATGACGAGTCCGACGGTAGACACGGCTGCGTTTCATCCGGGCGTGTATGTAGGCATTCAAAGCGACGGGACGGTGCTGATCGTGGCCCATCGCTCGGAGATGGGAAATGGAGTGCGCACGAGCCTGCCGCGCATTCTCGCGGATGAACTGGATGCGGACTGGAGCCGGGTGACCGTGATCCAGGGAGATGGCGACGAGAAATATGGATCGCAGGATACGGATGGATCGCATTCAGTGCGGGAATTTTTCGAACCGCTGCGGGAAGCGGGAGCGACGGCGCGGTTGATGCTGGTTCGCGCCGCGGCCGAGAAATGGGGAGTGCCGGAGGCAGAGTGCGTGGCGGATCCTCCGCATTCGGTTTCACACAAAGCGTCGAACCAGAGACTGGGATATGGCGAATTAGCGGTGCTGGCGGCGAAGCAGCCGCTACCGAAAAAAGAAGACGTGAAACTGAAACCGGCAAGTGAGTGGAGGTATATCGGGAAGCCGACGCCGGGCTATGACGTCACTGACGTGTGCGCGGGCAAGGCTCTATTTGGGATGGATGTGAGAATCGATGGAATGTTGTATGCGGCGGTGGCGCGTCCGCCGGTGCTGGGAGGGAAAGTAAAATCCGTCGACGACTCGGCGACGATGAAAGTGATGGGAGTGAAGAAGACGATCCCGATCGATCCGTTCAAACCTCCGCACGCGTTTCAGCCGCTCGGCGGGGTGGCGGTGATTGCGGACAACACGTGGGCGGCATTCAAAGGACGAAACCAGCTGAAGATTGAGTGGGCCAACGGCGCCAACGCCAGCTACAACTCCGAAGAATACAAGAATGAACTCAAGCACACGGCGCGGCAGCCAGGGAAAGTGGTCTTCAGCGCGGGAGATCCCGACGCCGAGTTCGCGAAGGGAGGGAAGATTATCGAGGCCGAATATTATGCACCGCATCTGGCGCATGCTTCGATGGAACCACCAGTCGCGGTCGCGGACGTACAAGGCGAGAAGGTCACGGTGTGGGCACCAACGCAGGATCCAGTCACGGTGAGAGAGCAAGTCGCCAAGGCGCTGGGACTGAAGAAAGAAGATGTGGTGTGCCACGTAACATTTTTGGGTGGAGGCTTCGGGCGCAAATCCATGGCGGATTTTTCGGTCGAAGCCGCAATGCTATCGAAGAAAACGGGGAAGCCGGTGAAAGTGGTCTGGAGCCGGGAGGATGACATCAAGTTCGATTATTTCCATTCCGTCGCCGCGATGTACATCAAGGCGGCTGTGGACGGCAGCGGCAAGCCGAAAGCGTGGATGCAGCGGTCCGTCTTTCCGCCGATTTCCTCTACTTTTGACAAGGACGCGGTGTACGGCAGCGCGGGAGAAATGTCGCTGGGGTGGGATGTGATTCCGTTCGACGTTCCAAACTTCCGCTCGGAGAATGGCGCAGCGGTCAATCACGTTCGCATCGGCTGGCTGCGGTCGGTGGCGAATATTTATCACGCATTTGCGGTGCAGACGTTTGCGAATGAACTGGCGTATGCGGCGAATCGCGATCCTTATGACTACCTGCTGGAGCTGATTGGATCCGGACACGTGGTGAAGGGCCCGCAACACGGGCCGCCGGAGATCGCGCAGAAGTATCCGTATGACACAGCGCGGCTGCGGCACGTGGCGGAAATGGCCGCGGAGAAGGCGAACTGGGGCAAGACGAAGAGCGGCAATGGACACGGGATGGGGATTGCCGTGCATCGCAGCTTTCTGACGTACGTCGCGTCGGTGGTGGAAGTGCAAGTCGACGATGGCGAGGCGGTGCGCATTCCTCATGTTTACACCGCGGTAGATGCCGGGATCGTGGCGAACCCGGAGATGGTGCGTTCGCAATTTGAGGGTGCGGCCGTCTTCGGCACAAGCCTGGCGCGGACGGGAGAGATTACGGCGACGAATGGAGCCATCAACCAGTCGAATTTCTCGGACTACCAAGTAGCACGGATGAACGATGCTCCGGTGCACGTCGATGTGCAGATCGTGGAGAGCACGGCGCCTCCGGCCGGAGTGGGAGAGCCGGGAGTGCCTCCAATTGCGCCGGCGATCTGCAACGCGATTTATGCGGCAACGGGAAAACGCGTTCGCGAACTGCCGCTGGCACGCAACGGCTTTGCCTGAGTTGGATGAACTCGGCGCGGGAACAGTCCACAGCGAAGAATAGCTCGGCTTGTCCGGTTTGGGAGCCACACCGAAGAGTCGAGCTTCGCTCGACGGACAGCCGAAGGTGGCTGTCCCCACGTAGGCTGCTTGAAGTCGGGTGCTCCCTGCGCTAGGATGGCTTGCTGCTCTGATTGCCTAATCTTATGCCGCAAAATTACGTTCCCATCTTTATCTTCATCGCCATCGTGGGCACGCTGCTGCCCATCACGTTGCTGTTGGCCAAGCTGGTGCGGCCATCGAATCCGAACAAGACCAAGCTGATGCCGTATGAGTGCGGGATCGATCCGATCGACAGCGCGCGCGGGCGTTATACCGTGCGCTATTACATCATCGCGATCTTGTTTGTCGTTTTCGATGTGGAGACTATCTTTCTGTTTCCATGGGCGGTGAAGTTCAAGGCTTTCGGTTTGTTCGGACTGCTGGAGATTCTGATTTTTCTGGCCATCCTGATCGTGGGCTATATATGGGTCTGGGGAAAAGGCGCGCTGGAATGGGTGTAGGAATTGAATGATTTCGCCATTCGGTGATTGTGAAATTGGGTAATTTGGTAATTGAGGCCCCGGCTCAAGATTGGGTAAGCTGGCTGGTGAGGTTCGGGCAAGTTGGCGGATGCTGCGGTAAACTCGATGGACTCTTCTCCGGCCGAGACTTTCACGGCCTCGCGCTGGACGCAGGGAAATTTTTTCTTTCCGACCAAGCTGGTGGTAAACCCGCAGCGGGTAATTCGCACCAAGTCGCGACTGTTCGGCAGCAATGAAGAGAGCATTCCGATCTCGAAGGTGGCGTCGGTGCACATCGCGACCGGGGTCTTCTGGTCTGAGATCGTCATCGAGTCCACTGGTGGGACGGACCCCATTACCAGCCATGGGCATCGCAAGCGCGATGCGCAGCGGATTCGGGATTTGATCGAGACCTATCAGGCGCAGGCGCGCTGACCCGGAGCAGTATGCCTGTCAAAAAGAAAAGTGACCGCATGAGCCGAGATGAAATCTTGCGGCTCGTCGAAATATTCGAGGGAGAAGTCAATAACGGCGGCTTTCACCAATTCTTCTACAACTCGGCGGGAAATGAGACTGCGGAAATCCTTCGAGCCCTAGAAATCATCGGGGCGGTGAAGGTGGCGGAGATCGTCAAGAAAGCCGCCAGTAAATTCCCCGGAGGAATGCCACCCACGGATCGTACCGACCGACAGGATCTTTTGCTCGATAAGGTGGATCCCAACATCAGGATCTTCGACGAATTGGATCGAGAGTTTTACGCTTACCCGGACGGTCTTCTCCAAGGATTGTTGGAGAAGTATATGGATTGGTGAGGAAACGTTCGTCAGGAAACGATTTCTGCATCTCTGCTCTCGTTGACACCATCCGCTCAAGCTGATAAAAGTTAACGTTCTTCCCGATGCAGACTGCGCAGGAGTTTTGTGCCGTCGCCTTATGCCGGACGAAATCAAATCTCCCTCAACAGCGCCGCCGGAAGGTGAACCGAAACCGACGGCGGATCAGCCCACAATTCCGGGCGGCGTGAAATCTACACCCTCCGGATCGGTTCAATCGGAAATCAAGACGACTCCCACGAAGCCTTCTCCTCCGTCGCAAACCTCAACTCCAGCAACTCCGCCGAAAGCGGCAGCCGCGGCGCCAGCGACTCCCGCAACAAAACCGGCCGCTGTGCCTCCGAAGGCTCCGGTTCCGACGCCGGTCCCCTGGGACTCGCCGATGGTCGCGAAGTTAAAGCGCGAGTACGGCTCCGGTATTACGCCTCTGACGTACCTCGGGCAGAATTATATGGAGGTCGATCGGTCGCTGATCCCCGAACTTCTGCAGCGCATGCGCGACGAAGAACAGTTCGATTACTGCGTGGACATCACCGCGGTGCATTATCCCAAGCGCGAGAAGCAGTTCAACGTGCTGTGGGTACTGTATTCATTTCCGCGCAATGAGCGGATGCGGGTCAAGACGCAAATTTCCGACGGAGAGAGTTTACCGAGTTCGGTCCCGATCTGGACGACCGCGAACTGGCTGGAGCGCGAAGTCTACGACATGTTCGGGATTAAGTTTGACGGGCATCCGGATCTGAAGCGCATTTTGTTGCCCGATGGCTGGAAGGGATTTCCGTTGCGCAAGGATTACGGAATTCTGCAGCAGGATAGTGAGTGGGTGCAGATTAATCTCGGAATCGAGAGCGGGCAGTGAATAAGGCTCGAACAGGGACGCATCGCGTGGCCGCACGAACAACACGACCCTCAGGGGCTAAAGCCCAAATCCACTGCGAGCGGTTCACGGCACGACTAAAGTCGTACCCTTCCCAATTCGTCAAATGACCGATCCGAACACACTCTCGCCGCTCGATCTGGAAACGCCGGACAAGACGTTTCTGGATACGAACGAGCTCGTCATCAACATGGGGCCGCAGCATCCGGCGACGCATGGCGTGCTGCGCGTGATTTTGCGGCTCGACGGCGAAAAAGTGATGGGCCTCGAGTGCGTCATCGGATACCTGCACCGGGGCGTCGAAAAGATCGCCGAGAACCGCACCTATACGATGTTCAATCCCTATGTCGACCGCATGGATTACGTGGCCGCGGTCTCGAATGGGCTGGGATACTGCGAGGCGGTCGAAAAACTTCTCAACGTCGGAAGCGCCGCCACGCGCGCAGTACATTCGCGTCATTCTTACAGAACTCAACCGCATTGCCAGCCACCAGCTCTGGCTGGGGACACACGCGCTCGACATCGGGGCGATCACGCCGCTCTTCTATACCTTCCGCGACCGGGAGGAGATCCTCAAGATTTTCGAGAAGTATTGCGGCGCTCGGCTCACGACGCATGCTTTTCGCATCGGCGGGCTGCAGTACGAGGCCTACGAAGGTTTTGAAAAAGACGTCAGGAATTTCGTCAGCTTCGTGAAGCCGAAGATCGACGAGTACGAGGAACTGCTCACGACCAACCGCATCTGGCTGGAGCGGACCAAGGGCGTCGGAGTTATCTCCGGCAAGGATTGCATTGCCCTGGGCGTTACCGGGCCGGTGCTGCGCGCGAGCGGCGTGAAGTGGGATATCCGCAAGGCCCAGCCCTATGCGAATTACAAGAATTTCGATTTCGAGATTCCGATGGGCGAAAACGGCGATACATATGACCGGTACATCGTGCGCATGATCGAGATGCGGCAGGCGCTGCGCATCATCGAACAGGCCGTCGAAGGTATACCCGAAGGGCCGATCATGGCGAAGGTGCCGAAGGTGATGAAGCCTCCGGTAGGCGAGGTCTACCACTCGATCGAGGCGCCGAAGGGCGAACTGGGATACTTCATCGTGAGCGACGGATCGACACAGCCTTATCGAGTGCGAGTGCGTCCGCCGAGCTTCGTGAACCTGCAGGCGCTTGACGTCATGTGCCGCGGCCAGCTTGTGGCCGACGTCATTGCGGTGATCGGCACGCTCGACATCGTGCTGGGCGAGGTAGACCGCTGATGCACGAGTTCATTCAGTATGTCCTGTCCTATCTTGATAGTGATCGCACGCCCGGCGCCGCGGGAAATATCTTCTGGGCTGCCGTCTATATTCTGCTGGTTTTTGTCGGACTGTCGGTCGCGGTGATCTGCATGAACTGGCTGGAGCGCAAGATTCTGGCACACATGCAGGTACGGCTGGGGCCGATGCGCGTTGGACCGCACGGCCTGCTGCAGCCGATCGCCGATGCGATCAAATTGCTGCTGAAAGAGGACATTATCCCGGCCGAAGCGGATGCGATCGTCTTCTGGGTAGCGCCGTTTATTGTGGTGCTGGCGGCGTTCACGGTTTTCGTCGTCGTGCCGTTTGGACCGACCCACGCCATCACCGACATGAACATCGGCATTCTGTTCATGCTGGGAGTGTCGTCATTGAGCGTGCTGGGCATCGTCACGGCGGGGTGGGCGTCGAACTCGCACTATCCGCTGATTGGAGCGCTGCGCTCGAGCGCGCAGATGGTTTCGTATGAAGTGGCGATGGGCCTGGCGGTTGTAACCGCGATCATGATGACGAGCCTCGGCGCGGAAGGCGGCACGCTAAGCATGATCGGCATCGTGCAAGCGCAACAGGCCCAGGGAGTCTGGTTCGTCTTCAAATTCTTTCCGCTTGGGCTCATCGCATTTGGCATCTTCGCCATTGCCATGGTCGCTGAGACGAACCGCGCACCTTTCGATCTGCCCGAAGCGGAGTCGGAACTTACTGCCGGATTCCATACCGAATACAGCGGGTTCCGCTGGTCGTTATTTTTCCTGGCGGAATATTCGGCGATGATCGCGGTTTCGTCGATCGCGGTGACGCTGTGGCTGGGCGGGTGGCTGCGGCCGTTTCCGAACACGCTCACCGGCCCGACATGGGATCTGGTGTTCTCCCTGTTCCCTGGAATTACGTTCTTATTTCTCGCTGCAATGTGCTTCTACAGCACCACGCGCATGCCCAAGCATCCGCTGTTCAGAATTCAGACGATCGGGCTGGCGGGATTCGGCGTGGTGCTGGCGGGGATCGGGCTGATCTTATTCATCCCGGGTGTACGCGTGCGGATCGTCGATATTTTCTGGTTCTCGGCCAAAGTTGCGGGGTTCATGTACCTCTACATCTGGTATCGTGGCACGTTCCCGCGGTACCGGTTTGATCAGCTCATGAAAGTAGGATGGAAGATTCTATTGCCGACGGGACTGACGCTGCTGATCCTGACGGCGGTAGTCGGCATGCGAACGGAATTGTGGGCGCAAGTCCAGGAGGTGCTGCACCGATGAATCCTCCGGTTGCAACTCCGTTCTTCTTTTATCTGCTGGCCGCCACGATGATTATCGGGGGCATCCTGGTAATCACGCGGAAGAACGCGGTGCACTCGGCGCTGGCGCTGATTACCACGCTGCTGGCGCAAGCCGGGCTCTACCTGATGCTCTACGCGCCGTTCGTAGCCGGCGTGCAAATCATTCTTTATGCGGGCGGGATCATGGTGTTGTTCCTGTTCGTGATCATGCTGATCTCGATTGAGCGCACGCAGAAAGAGCGGCAATTCAACAAACAGTGGCTCATCGGGATTGTCGCCGCCGCGGCGCTGGGCGGGCTTTTCATTACGGTCTACACAACAACGACCAAGGGACGGGTGCTGTTTCCCGAAGGCCGCTTGAGTTATGGAGAAAGCGATAACACGCAGCGGATCGCGACGCTGTTGTTCGATCTGCATTCCGGAACATACATGTTCGCCTTCGAGATCGCATCGCTGCTGCTGCTGGTGGCGATCATCGGGGCGGTGGTAATGGCGAAGAAGAGGATTTGAAAAACAGCTACTAGCTTCTAGCTCCTGGCTTCTAGCAAATCGCTGGAAGCGAGGGTCAAGCTTGGAGCTAGCAGCTAGAAGCTCATATGCACGCAATGCTTGACATCTCGACGCTGCACTACCTGGTGCTGGGGGCGGCTTTGTTTCTGCTGGGAGTGATTGGCGTGCTCACGCGGCGGAACGTGGTCATCGTGCTGATGTCGATCGAGCTGATCCTGAACGCAGTCAATCTGAATCTGGTGGCGTTCTCGCGGTACTGGCAAGGGATTCACGGTCCGAGCGCGCTGCACGGGCAAGTGTTTGCGATTTTCGTGATCACCGATGCCGCGGCCGAGGCTGCCGTCGGGCTGGGAATTCTGATCGCGTTCTTCCGCAATAAAGAGACCGTCAATGTGGACGAAGTGAATTTGTTGAAGTGGTAGAAGAACAGCTTCTAGCTTCTAGCTAAGCCCGCATCTGGGTTTCGCTTTGGCTAGCAGCTAGGAGCTAGAAGCTGAATCAATGATTTTCTTAAACTACATCTGGCTGATCCCGCTGCTGCCCGCGCTGGGTGCGGCGATCATGTTCTTCTTCGGGCGCAAGCTGCAGAAGTCGAGCGTGAGCGCGGTGTGCGTGGGCGTGGTGGTGCTGGCGTTTCTGTTCGCCTGCGGCACGGTTGTGCAATACAACTCCTGGGCTGCGGTCAACAATCACCAGCCTTATCAGAAGATTCTCTACACCTGGCTGGGTACCGACACCGGCCATCTGAACTACGTTACGCACGACGGCTCGCAGGCGGCGTTTCAGGCGGACGCCGGATTTCTGCTCGATCCGCTTTCCAGCATCTGGCTCCTGTTCGTGACCGGAGTCGGCATGCTCATCCATATCTATTCCATCGGCTACATGGCGCATGAGGGCGGGTATTACCGCTTTTTCGGATACCTCAACCTGTTCATGTTCTCGATGCTCACACTGATTCTGGCCAACAATTACGTGCTGATGTTTGTGGGTTGGGAGGGTGTGGGGCTGTGCTCGTATCTGCTGATCGGATTTTACTTTCAGCGGAAGTCAGCGAGCGATGCCGCGAACAAGGCATTCATCGTCAACCGGATTGGCGACGCGGGATTCCTTCTGGGGATGTTCTTCATCGCTTGGTATATGGGATCGCTGCGCTATATCGACGTCACGGCGGCGGCGCGATCCGGACATTTCGCCATCGGCGATCCAATCATCACGGCTGCCACGCTTCTTCTGTTTGTTGGGGCTTGCGGCAAGTCGGCACAACTTCCTCTTTATGTGTGGCTGCCGGACGCGATGGAAGGGCCGACGCCAGTCTCAGCCTTGATCCACGCCGCAACCATGGTCACGGCCGGCGTGTACATGGTAGCACGTTCGAATGCGCTGTTCTTGCTGGCACCGGCCTCGATGAAAACGGTCGCGATTGTGGGCGCGCTGACGGCGATTTTTGCGGCCTCGATCGGACTGGTGCAGAACGATATCAAGCGTGTGCTAGCGTACTCGACGGTCTCGCAACTCGGATACATGTTTCTGGCGCTGGGTGTGGGGGCGTTTGCGGCGGGCGTGTTCCACGTATTCACTCACGCGTTTTTCAAGGCACTCTTGTTCCTGGGTGCCGGCTCGGTGATTCATGCTATGAGCGGCGAGCAGGACATGCGGAACATGGGCGCGCTCGCGAGCAAGATTCCGATTACCTATCGCACCATGTTGATTGCGACGCTGGCGATTGCAGGGATTCCGCCGTTCGCCGGATTTTTCTCCAAAGACGAAATCCTCTGGCAGACGTGGACCAGCGAGGGTGGCGCGTACCGCATCCTGTGGTTCATCGGGTACGTCACGGCGCTGATGACGGCGTTTTACATGTTCCGGCTGATCTATCTCACGTTCTACAGCAAGCCGCGGATGAGCCATGAGGTAGAGCACCACATCCACGAATCGCCTGCATCGATGACAATGCCGCTGGTGGTACTGGCGCTGTGCTCGATCTTCGCGGGATTTCTGGGATGGCCGCATAGCCTGGGAGGATCGGATCGCTTCGCGCACTACCTTGACCCGGTGTTTTCGCGCGGCGAAGCGCATGTTTTAGTGGAAGAAGGCAAGGCTGCGCCGCTCGCTGCCGGAGAAAAAGAGGAAGAGCGCACCAGCCCAACCGAATACCTGCTGATGTTGTTGTCGGTGGGCGCAGCTGGGCTCGGCTGGTACATGGCGGGACGTTCCTATCGTGACGCCGATAAGGGCTATGTCGAACCTCTCGCTGCTCTCTCGCCACCGGCTTACAACATGCTGTTGAACAAGTATTACGTGGACGAAGGTTACGACTACGTCTTCACAGGCCGTCGCAAACTCGGCAAAGTGCGGCTGGGCGCGATGGGCCTCGGCGAAGCGAGTTCATGGTTCGATGCGAACGTGGTCGATGGTGCAGTCAACGCCGCCGGATGGATGACGCGGCTCGCCGCCACGATTTCCAGTTGGTGGGACAAGTGGATCATCGACGGCGTCGGCGTCAACGGTCCCGCGATCCTGGCGCGCATGCTGAGTTATCCGGCGCGCTTGTTCGAGTGGGGACTGGTGCAGTGGTACGCGCTGGTCATGACCGCCGGGCTGGTCGGGTTTGTGTTTTATTACGTGTATCACTGAAAGAGCAGCTGCTAGCTCCCAGCTAACCACTCAATAGCTGGGCGGCTGGAGCTAGAAGCTAGTAGCCAAGAGCTAGAAGCTAATTATGCAATCTCACATACTTTCCATCATCCTGTTCACGCCGCTGGTGGGCGCGCTCCTGCTGCTGTTTGTCCCGAAAGACAACAAGGACGCGATTCGCTGGATCGCCAACATTTTCGCGCTCGGAGGATTTTTGATCTCGCTGCCGCTGGTGCCCGCGTTCTGGGCATTGGTGAAGAGCGGAGACACCGCTCCGTTCAAATTCATGGAGGGGACCGCCAATAATTGGATTCCCTCCATCGGCGCCGGGTACGTGCTGGGCATCGACGGGATTTCGTTCCTGCTCATCATGCTGACCACGCTGCTGGGATGGATTTCAATTCTGTCTTCGTGGACAGCGATCGAAAATCGGGTGAAGGAATATTACGTCTGGTTTCTCTTTCTGCAGACGGGGATGCTGGGCGTTTTCATGGCGCTCGATTTCTTCCTGTTCTTCGTCTTCTGGGAAGCGATGCTGGTGCCGATGTACCTGCTGATCGGCATTTGGGGCGGGCCGCGAAAACTTTACGCCGCCATTAAATTCTTTCTCTACACCCTGGCCGGCTCGGTGCTGATGCTGCTGGGTATTCTGTTCCTGTATTTCCACCACCACACCGTAACCGGCATCTACACCTTCAGCCTTGAAGCGCTCTACCAGACGGCGCCGAAGATCTATTCCGACTACGGTCCGCACGTGGCGATCCTGCTGTTCCTGAGTTTCTTCTTCGCCTTCGCTATCAAAGTGCCGATGTTCCCCTTCCACACCTGGCTGCCCGATGCGCACGTGGAAGCGCCGACGGCCGGCTCGGTAATTCTGGCGGGTGTCCTGCTGAAGATGGGGACCTATGGCTTCATCCGCTTCTCGCTTCCCTTCTTTCCCGATGTGCTGATGCATACCAAAGTTCGCAGCTGGATGATTGTGCTCTCGATCATCGCGATCATTTATGGCGCGCTCGTTTCGCTGATGCAGAAGGATATGAAGAAGCTGGTGGCGTACTCGTCGGTCAGCCATCTGGGTTTCTGCACCTTGGGAATTTTCGTGCTCACGCCGCTGGGATTGAGCGGGTCGGTGCTGCAGCAGATCAATCACGGAATCTCTACCGGCGCACTGTTCTTGATTGTCGGCATTCTGTACGAGCGGCGGCACACGCGCGAGATCTCCGAATATGGCGGGATTTCGAACGTGATGCCGGTGTACGCGACGATCACCATGATCATGTTCCTTTCATCGATGGGACTGCCGCTGCTGAACGGCTTTGTCGGCGAGTTCTCGATCCTGCAAGGGACGTTTATGGAAAACTGGCGATGGGGCGCATGGGCGGTCCCAGGCGTGGTTCTCGCCGCGGCCTACTTACTGTGGCTGTACCAGCGGGTATTTTTCGGGACGGTCACCAATCCGAAGAATGAAAAGTTGCACGACCTGACGCCGCGGGAAGTGGCGACCTTCGTCCCGTTGCTGATTATGGCGTTCTGGATCGGGCTATATCCCAAACCGTTCTTCCAGATTCTTGAGCAGCCGGTGAACCATACGATTGCGGTCGTACGGCCGGATTATCCGCAGCCGGCACCGACGGTGAATGTGTCCGCGCAAACGCCGTCAGCGCTCGTCGCACCCGCTGCGCTAACAACGTCCGTCACGCCATCGAAGGGGAAGAACTAGTGGCCTGGACCGACTATCTTCTGGCGCTGCCGATCACTCTGCTGACGCTGTTTGCGCTCGGCATCCTGCTGATCGACTTCATGCTGCCTAAGGAGATGAAGTGGGCCAACGCCGTAACCGCGTTTGTTGGGGTGTGCTTCTCGGCAGCCGGAGTCTACAAGATTCAGTTGTGGCTGGGCGCGGCGCCGGGCGCGACCGGCATGCTGCACACGATGATGGTCGACCGCTTTGCCATTTACTTCTTCTATTTATTTCTGGCGGCCACGGCCGTCGCCATCCTGATGTCGGTGCGCTATCTGGAAACCGAGCACGAAAACCACGGCGAGTATTACGCGCTGATGCTGCTTTCGGTTGCGGGCATGATGTGCATGGCGGCGGGCTTCGATATTGTGCTGATCTTCATCGGGCTGGAACTGATGGCGATCTCCACGTACGTTCTGGTCGGATTTTTGCGGCGCGACCGGCGATCGAACGAAGCCGCGCTGAAATATTTTTTGCTGGGCGCTTTTTCCTCCGGCATTTTTGCTTACGGACTCTCGCTGCTCTATGGCCTTTCCGGCAGCACGAATCTCGCGATGATTCATCAGGAATTGCTGCGGAAGGCGGTCGATCCGCAATACAAGGCGGTGGCGGTGATCGCGCTGATCACAACCATGACCGGGTTGTTATTCAAGATCGCCGCGATTCCCTTTCATCAGTGGGCGCCGGACGCGTATGAAGGTGCGCCGACCTGCATTACGGGATTCATGTCCGTTGCGGTAAAAGCGGCGGGATGGGCGATGCTGCTGCGGATCCTGGTGATCGGACTGATGCCGCTGCGCCCGGTATGGGTGCCGCTGCTGGTATTCGTCTCCATCGCGACCATGACCGGAGCAAACTTCGCGGCGCTCACGCAGACCAATACCAAACGGCTGCTGGCCTATTCCTCGATCGCGCACGTGGGATACATGCTTCTTGGCCTGATCGCTGGAACGGCTACCGAACTCAGTCCCGACGGGATCAAAGGCATCCTGATTTACTTGCTGGTGTACACGTTCATGAACCTGGGCGCGTTCGCGGTGATTACTTCGCTGCGCCACCGGAACATTGCAGGCGATGAACTCGACGACTTGAACGGGCTGTACTCGCGGGCGCCGGTAGAAGCGGTGCTGATGCTGATTTTCATGCTGTCGCTGGCGGGAATTCCGCCGCTGGCGGGATTCTGGGGCAAGTACTTCATCTTCCTGAGCCTGATTGGGAGCCAGCATTATGTGCTGGCCGCGCTGGGTGTTCTCTACTCCGTCTTCGGACTCTACTACTACCTGAAGATCGCGAATGCGATGTTCATGCGGCAGCCGGAAAAGGGCGAAGAGCATTTACCAGTGAGCCTGGCAATGCGCGCTGCATTGGCCGTCACAGGCTTGGCTACGATTTATATCGGGATCATGCCGAACCGGTTCATCGAGGCGGTGAACTGGGCGCTGGGGATCGCACAGAATCCAAACGTCGCGAAACTGATGCGGTGATCTAGAAACCCCGCTAAGAGTCTCCCTTAAAAGTGCAGGCTATATATTCTTCGGGCGGGCGGCGAGCGCGAGACGCGCTCGCGACAGCCGGCGGGACGCCGGCGCTACGTTTCAGCGGGCCGCGTCTGAGAAGAATTGGTTCGGTTGGGCGCTTCTGTGCTCGTGGCCCCGAAGAGTTCTGTTTACGATAGAATCTTTGCGCGGAGCACAACCGATGCCCTCTTCCACCCCACCCCGCGACCGCGATCCCCGCAACAAGCAGAGTCCGTGGGTGCAGGTGGGCCGCTACAGCCAGCTGGCGTTTATGTTGCCGGCAGGCACGGTGGCTGGATGGCTGGTTGGGTCTGCGCTGGATCGGTGGCTTCACTCCGGTTGGATCAGCATCGTGGGGCTGCTTCTCGGCACTGCGGGAGGGCTGATCGAACTCATTCGTACCATCTCTCGAGATACGAAATAGGGAAAAGCCCACGCAGATTCGAGGAAAAGCGCTACCGGGCGTTGGACGGCTATTGTCCGAAGTCCCTGCGGGACACAGTAGATGAGAGAAGACGAATCGACTCCTGATATCGTCCCATCTTCACACAGCTCTGAGGCCTTTTACGCCGGCGCTCTGACGCGGATCCGCAACTTCATGCTGGCCCTCGCGCCGATCCTGGCTGCTGGCGGTGCCTGGAAATTTGGCTGGCGCGCCATGGTTGGATTCCTTCTCGGCTGCACCATCTCTTATCTCAATTTCCACTGGCTTAAGAGCGGTGTCTCAGGCCTCGCCGACCGAGCAACCCATGCCGGAAAGGGTCAGTCGGGCACAGGGATCGTGGCGCGCTTCCTGCTGCGCTACGCGTTGTTGGGAGGGGCTGCGTATGCTATATTAACGAGTTTCCCCGCAAGCCTCAGCGGTTTATTCGCGGGCTTGTTCTTGCCCGTGGCGGGAATTGTCTGCGAAGCCGCGTACGAGTTGTACGCAGGAATCAGCCGGGGAAGCTAACCGCCGCGGCCGAGGGCGGAACGCCAGCGCTATGATCGGTAGACGATTGCACAATGCCTGAACAACTCTGGTTCACCGAAATTCTGAATCACTTGTTTGCCGGTCCGGTGACCGCGTTTCTGCGCGCGCTGCACATTGAGCCCAAGTACCCCCTGGCGCCCATCCCCAACTCGCTCTCGATGGAGCTGTTGGTCTTCATCTTCTTGCTGGTGGTTTTCTTTATGGTGCGGTCGCGCCTTTCGGTGGAATCTCCCGGGGCGTTGCAGCACGCCTTCGAGGGTCTTGAAGGGTTCGTGCACAGCCAGAGCGAGGAGATCATTGGGCATCACGTCGAACCTTACATTCCGTTCTTCGCGATTCTGTTTATTTTTATTCTGATCTGCAATCTCATCGGGCTGATTCCAGGATTGGAGTCCCCGACCGGGGTCGCAAACGTTCCGCTGGGGTGCGCGATCTGCGCATTCATCTATTACCACACGCAGGGGTTCAAGCATGCGGGGGCAAAATACTTGCTGCACTTTTTCGGCCCCCCGATGGAAGGGATGCCGATCTGGGCCCGAATCCCGATGGCAGCTTTGATGCTGCCGATCGAACTGGTGAGCCACTTCGCCCGGCTGCTGTCGCTCACCGTGCGTCTTTGGGCCAATATCTTCGCCGGGGATTTGATCACTCTGGTCTTCTTTTCGATGATTCCGATTGCCGTGCCCATCCTTTTCATGGGCCTTCACATTGTCGTGGCGATCCTGCAGGCTTATGTGTTCATGCTGTTGGCTATTATTTATGTATCGGGAGCGGTTGCGGAGGAGCATTAAGCAGTTGCCAGTACCCAGTTGCCAGTTGTCGGTAAAGGAGCTCGACCGATTCCGTAGAGCGGGAACTGACAATCGGGAACTGAGTACTGGCTGCCAGCGTGAGGGCGTCTGCAAGGTACGGCGTCAACCACCCACTGGCGGCAATTTCATAAAGGAGCAACACCCATGCGTCAACTCAGCCGTATTTTCATGACCCTGTCCGCTCTGTGCTTCGCCCTGCCTGCATTCGCGCAAGGCGGCGCCGCCAGCGAGACGAATTGGATCGCCATCACTGCAGGATTCTCCATGGCGATTGCATCAGCCGTCTGCGGACTTGCGCAAGGCAAGGCAGTCGCGTCGGCCACCGAATCGCTGGCCCGCAACCCAGCCGCCCGCCCGGGAATTCAGTTCGCGCTGATTCTCGGCTTGGTACTGATCGAGTCGCTGGCGCTGTACACGCTGGCGATTATCTTCCTGAAAGTGAAGTAGATTGCGGCCGCCCGTAAGCACCGGGGCTAAGTGAAAAGCCTCCGCACATGCGGAGGCTTTTTGATTTCAGGTCTGCAGCCTGACTGTTGCGATCCTTTGAAAGATTGAAACCTGAAACTTTGAAACCTTACTCCCTACACTTTGCGTTCGCCGCCCCATTCCTGACTGCGGTTTTGGGGAGCGAAATTCAGGGCTTCGACGAGAAGGCGGCGGAGCTTGTAGCGGCTTTCGAGATCGGTGCTGACGATTTCGAATCCGACTTCATTGACCCGAGCACGGCGCAGCAGCACGTGAGCCTTGATCTTGGCTCGCATGCCGACTGAGATTTCGAGATCGGCTTCGCTGCCGATACGGAGATTGTCTTCTTTCGTGCCCATGCCGCCACCAAGGCTCAACTCGCGGATCAGAATCCTCGACTTACCCCATGAACTGCCGATGGTGCCAGAAATGGTTTTGGCAAGGACGAGCCGCTCGTAGCGCCGCTGCCGAACCCAAGGACAGGCTGGAGCGAAGTCGAGCGGCGCGATGGCCAGTTCGCCCGGTTCGAGCCCGCTATCAGACATGACCTGCGAACTGTAGCGCGGGTCGGTCTTGGAGAGAGCCTGGGCTGCCGCAATTCGCAGCTCGCGGTGATGCACCCATCCAAAAGTCTTCTTCGCTTCGAGGATTTCGCGCAAAGTCTGGACTGCTTCTGCATCTTTGAGGCGGCCAAGCGACTCAATGGCCTTCAACTGCACATAAGGAGAGCGGGAAGCGGTGTCGCCGGGACGGGCCATGGCAATCAAAGGCGGAGCGGCGGTCAAATCGCCACTCATCCCGATCTCGTCGACAGCTTCAGGCAAGACAAAGGGATCCAGAACTTCAGCGAGTTCCAGCAAGGTGCGTCCGCGGTCGGGAGCGTTACCGTATGCGATCTGCCGGACCACGATGTCGTGATAAAAACGGTTCCATTCGGGCATACGCACCGGGAGCAATTCGAGCAGCGTGGCGACATCAAAACGGCTCACCAAACCCGCCGCCGCTGAGGCCTGGCGGGGCTGCCCGGTCCGCAGGATCTCGCGCAACTGCACCATCACAGGAGGGCCAAGCTGATTGACCACTTCAAGCATGCGGTCACACTCATCGCGACGCATGCAGCGGAAGAAACGATCGGCGAGATGCTCGGCTCCAACCTGGCTGGTACGGCGCAAAACAGCGAGCAAGTCTTCGGAAATCGGGTCCTGCTGGGAAGCCTCCTCAATGTACTCCGGCAGGCGGTTCTCGATGCCGACGCGCGGGCGCAAGTCAGACATGAAGGCCGGACGCTCCACGCTGATCAACTCCATCCCGGCGCAGACTTCGTTCACGGCAGCGTAATTCTTGGCGGCGCTGGCCTCCTGGCTCAGGCGAACGAAAGCCGCGCTCAACAGGCTCTGGAGTTCCGAATCCTTTTCGACAATCAACTGCTCGCTCAATTTGCGGATAGCCTGCGCCATGGCAACTCCGCCCAAGCGGGCATAGAGGTCGGCAACCTGGCTGACGCCGATGGCGGTCTTGCGGCGGGCTTCGATTTCCTTGGCGCCCAGGCATCCGGAATAGTTGTTCAGGATCTCGGCCGCGCTGTCGTTGTCCTGACGATCGAGCAGAACTTCCACGAACTGACGCAAGTTGCGCGGCGGAACACAGGGAGCCTCATGGGAGAGCAGAACGCTCTTTTTGCCGGACTCGGGCACCTCGGACCAGAACATTCTGTCGAGGATGTCGGCATGCGATTCGACCAGGATGCCGGCCTTGCTCATCTTTTCTTCCTGCAGCTTGAGGATCTGACGGAGCGAGTCCATCTGGCGACTCATATGCTCCATCATCTGGTGGACGGCATTCACCTTTACCTCGCCCTTCTGATAGCGTTCCAGGGCGAAGCGGATGGCCATGTGCTCGGCCGCTTTCATCAGCAGCGGAGTGTCTTCTTCCTCATTACGCTGCTCGGAAGTTTTTGCCGCCAGGCTGCCCAGCAATTGCTGCAAATTGAGGCGCGTGTTGGGATCGGTAAGGCTGAGTTCTTTCTGCAGATCCTCTTCCTTCACATCGGGATCTTGCTGCACCTGGCCAAAACGCGTGAGCAAGCGGATGGCCTGAATGACTTCCTGCTCCTGAAGAGGAACGATTCCACCCTCCCACACCGGAGCCACCCCGGTAGCCGCGCCAGCAGTCGTTCCTCCGGCCGCGCCCGCCTTGCCCAAAGGAGCGTTGGGTACGCTGCCCATGGGTACCATCGGAACTCCGGAAGCCGCCTCGACGCCACCCGCCTTCGCGCCTTCTGCGGCAGCAATCAATTGCAACAGCTTCTGAGGATCGTTGAGCCACTGCTTGAACTCGGGGCCCAGGGTTTGGGCGGCGATCTGTGCCGCGATGCTGACATCTCCGGTCAGCGGATCGGCTGCCACAAACTTAACTTCGTTAATCTTGATGGTGCTTCCGGCCTTGTTCTCCCCCAGAGCTTCCTTGATCTGTTTGGAAACGTCAGTGGCCTTGGAGCCAGCCACGGTAAAAGCGCGCACCAGGCGGCTGAAATCTTCCTCGGAAACGTCTTTGGAGAAATGGAGGCTGGCTAATCCCGCGGTAGTCAGCAGCGTGGCAAAGCTTTTTTCGGCCTGACCGGTCTCAAGAGGGATGCCATCGAGCAGCAGTTTGTTGTCGGTAACGCCCAGCAGAAAACCGGCGTCTCCGCCCGAAGGCAGGGCCGTCTGCAGCTCATTCCATGCGGTTTGAAATTGCGCCTCTGTGCGCTTGTGCTCGTAGCCGTACATCCGCGCATACTTGATCAGGATGTTCAAGCTGTGCACAAACGCTTGCGCTGAGGCCGCACGCGATGCTTGCGATGTCTTTGCGCCCGAGATAAAAGCCCCCTCTAACTGCTGCTTTTGTCTCAAGGTTAAGCGGAAACGGTAAGCCCTAAAACGTTACGGAGGTAATGAGGATTTTCTCGGCCTTTTGGATGTGTTGGCGAGGCGGGTCACCAAGTTCTGCCGGAACCCGGCAGGTCAACCATTAGGGATGTCAGCCTTTCTAAACACAGAGGGTGACGCTCCGTGTACCTCCGTGACCTCGCCCCGCGAGGGTGATTCGAGCTGTAATAAAATTGTTGTTTTCGCGGCAGATCATCAAAATGGATAACATAATCTTTTTCGCCATCGTTCAGCTGAATCTTGTGTTCGGCGTCGCGGGACTAGTGTGGCCCGATAAGCTTATGCCGGTTTTTGGCTATCTGATGTTCCCCTGGCCGGCAACCTATCGCTCGATACGGGTGCATGGCATCGTTGCCATCGCGGGCTATTTGCTGGTTCTTGGAAAACTGCTCACTGCCGCTCATTAACTCCGACCCTGCGGACCTTCGATCCTGGAGAGGTTCGCCCGCGCCTTGGATCGCGCCGGCCCCAAACTAACGCCAACGGACCACGGCCGTCTTCAGTAGAATATCCGCGGGAGTGTTCCCTTTATTGCGCTGCGCTACGAGATGACAACTGTTCTTAAATCGACGGGATTGCGCTACTGGATGCTGCGCGTGCTGGAAGAGTGCGACAACGCTGCGGCGGACTTCCGCGCCGATCCGGTCCACGATCTGCGCGTGTCGCTGCGGCGCTGCCGCTCGCTGGCGGACGGAATGATTGCAATGGATCCCGACCACGAGTGGAAAGCGATGAAAAAGGCCGGCAGGAGCTTGTTCCAGCGACTGGGGGACCTGCGTGACGTGCAGATCATGATGGACTGGATCGACAAGCTGAATATGGCGGTAGTGCATCTCGTGGATGAACCGGTTGCGCAGCTCCCGGAGGCTGCCGCAATTCTCGGTGACGAAGGGGCCAGCACGTTACCGGTCCATGATCCGGCTAAAGCATTGCTGCAGATCCTGAGCGCCCGCGAGACCGAGCATAAACAGGAAGCTCGCAAAGCGCTGGAAGAGTTTGACCGGAAACAATGGCGGGAATGGAGCGACTCGTTGCCGCAACGAGCGGCCCACATTCGTCCGGGGAGTTCGGTCTTCAAACATCTGGCGCTGGAGCGCTGGACCGCTGCGCGGGAGTTGCACGCCACGGCCATGCGAAACCGGTCGCAGGTCGCGTTCCACATGTTACGGATCGGCATCAAACGCTTCCGCTACATTGTGGAGAATTTTTTACCGGAAGAACACAAGCTTTGGAGCAACGACCTGAAGCACATGCAGGATTTGCTGGGCGAGGTGCACGACCTGGACGTGCTGTGGGCGACTGCGGTTTCCTGCCACGTTTTTCATGATGAGCCTTCCCGGAAGATCTGGCACACGCGCATTACGGAAGAACGGACGAAACGCATTGACGAATATCGGCGAAGCACGGTTGGTCCGAACTCGCTGTGGAGTGTGTGGCGGGCGGGATTGCCGAAGGGTAAGCAGATTCAGGCGATTGCCACGCGGCGAGTGAAGTTGTGGGCGAAGGCGCTCGATCCGGATTTTGCACATGCCGAGCGCGTCGCGCGGCTGGCGCTGGAACTCTACGACGGACTCCTCCGGAGCGGGCTGCTGCTGCCCCGGATCGCCGCTGGATCCGAGTCGGCAAATGGCGCCCCTGATGACGCGCGCTCGAGTCTGTATATTGCCGCGCTGTTGCATGACGTCGGCAAGGCGAAAGGCAACAAAGGGCATCATAAGGAATCGCTTGAGCTGATCAAGAAACACGGCACGCCTTTGGGGTGGAAAGCGGAGAGCCTGGCGCAGGCAGCCATCGTGGCACGGTTTCATTGTGGAGCGCTGCCGACGCGGAGCCACAAAGCTTTGCGCGACCTTTTGCCCGACGAACAGAAGATGATCATTCAACTGGCGGCGGTTCTGCGGCTCGCCAATGCTCTCGACTCGGCGCATGATGGGCACGTCCGAAAAGTGAAGATCGAAAATGCAAACCCCGCCCAACGTCGCGTCAACGGCTTTTTGAGAAAGCCAGCGCCTTTAGGGAAAGACGAAGCGCTGGTTATCGCCGCAGAAGGATATGCGGATGGAACTCCGACTGCGCAAGCCATTGCGGCGGAACGATACCTGCTCGAAACCGTGCTGCGAAGACCCGTGGTGGTCAGGCGCCCGCACTAGACACTCTGCAGACACTTTCCCGAACATCCTGCTTCAGTTACAAATTCTATGTCTATGACTCATGCGCAACTGGTGGAACGGGCGGTGCGATGGCTGCGAGGCTATCGCTGCGGAGTGGTGCTGTCGGAGCAGGCCTGCGTCAGCGGCGAGATGCCGGACGCGATTGGATGGAAGCGGGCATGCCATTCGGTGCTGGTGGAGTGTAAAGTGACACGCGCTGATTTTTTGGCCGATCGCGCCAAGTCGTTTCGCCTGAAGCCGGAAAAAGGTGTTGGCAGCGAGCGGTTTTATATGACTCCACCGGACCTGGTGAAAGTGGAAGAGTTGCCCGCCGGTTGGGGATTGCTGGAGTATCGGCGAGGACGGATCGAGATGCTACAGGCCTCGGCCAAAAACTTGCGGACGGCCGTCGGATTTCGCTACGAGATGAATCTGCTGCTGGCGAGTTTGCGCCGCGTCGAAGTCCGGATTGAGCCGCAGAGCATCACTGATTTCTTGAAGTGGAAGAACCGGATGGCGGAGTACAATCGCGGGACTCTGCCGGAAGGCATCACCGCAACCGAAGAAGAGTTGAATGGCTTCCTCGAACCGGAAATGCCCTGCTGATTCGGGCGCGGAATGCGCGCAGCTCTTCAGAGACGCCGCATATTTCCCTACCTCAGCGCCTTTGCAAAATTCACTCGAAAAAGAAAAACCGGGCTGGTTAGCCCGGCGTTTCCTGCGTCGAGTTGGATGCGGTTACACTCCACACGGCGCGACCGATCGTCCTGTTTTGCCGACCGGCCAGTAAAACTCCGCCGGGAAGCCTCCCGAAAGAAATAACCGGGGAGGAGGTGTGCAACTTTGATTCCAGCTTTGAAGAACCGGATAGGGATGTTGCGGGGAAGCCGTAAGTAATTGATCTCAAGGTAATTAGATTTCAAATATTAACCTTCGAATAACCATTCGACAGGAGCTCCAGTCGCTGGCCTTTCCGCAAACTTCTGCACAATCTTTCTGGAGTTGTCGGGAACGTCGGTTGGGATGGGACGCCGGAGTCCGCCGCCTTCCCCGAACGCAACGGGCGGACTACATGTCGCGGCGGCCTTCCATGGCTTTCAGCATGGTTATTTCGTCGGTGTATTCGATGTCGCTGCCGACCGGGATTCCCATGGCGATGCGGGTCACTTTCACTCCGGCGCGTTTGAGTTGCTGCGAGAGATAGACCGCCGTGGCTTCGCCTTCGACCGTAGGGTTGGTAGCAATAATGACTTCATCGACATTGCCGGAATCGACACGGGAAATCAGGTTGGAGATGCGAAGTTGTTCCGGTCCGACCCCGTGCAAGGGAGAAATGGCGCCGTGGAGAACGTGGAAGACTCCGTTGAAATGCTTGGTTTTTTCGATGGCGGCGATGTTGGTGGGCTCTTCGACCACACAGACGAGGCGCTGGTTGCGCGTGGGACTGGTGCAGTAGACGCAGGGGTCAACGTCGGTGATGTTGTTGCAGACGGAGCAGAGACGGAGATTGGCTTTGACGTCGCGCACCGCGGCGGCGAGAGCTTCGGCATCTTCGTCGCTGGAGCGCAGGATGTGGAAGGCCAGACGCTGCGCGCTTTTTGCGCCGACGCCGGGAAGCTTTTTCAGCTCATCGATCAGGCGCGACATGGGTTCGGCAAACTTGGACATGGGGAATTGAGTAATTGGTAATTTTGTAATTGAGAAATTGAAAACCGTGCTCAGAGCATTGTAAACGCTCGCGGACGGCGCCATCTAAATTCCCAATTGCTTAATTGGTTGTGGGCAGCGCGTATTCGAAGTCGTAAGAGTGCTTGCCGCCGGGGGCGATCGTGATCGTCATTTTCCCGGTGATTCCCTCCAGTTGCCCGGTGCCGGAATCGGGGACCACGACGATCGTGAGTTGTGGGACGTTTTGAGTCATGGTGCCGGTATGCTGCAGGACGAAGCTGCCGGCGCGGCCTTTCAGCGTGCCCGTGACTTTTTCGATGGCAACGTAGGCGCCTGAGCCCTTGACGGGAGTGCCGGCGGTCAGCATCTGGCCTTGTCCGGTTGCCTGGAGATCGCCGTGATAGTGCTTGTCGAGCGTCATGCGGGCGAGGAGCGGGTCGGAAGAGCTATCATCCTGATGAGTTACCTTTACGTCGAAGGGTCCGGATGCATGCTGGCTCATGGGGGCCTCTTTGGTTGGGGAAGCTGGGGTTTGCCCTGCGACTGGAGCGACGAAAAACACAAGACATACCGCTAGAGACAGGTGAAGGGCAACACATTTTGCGGCGGCTAGAAAATGCATAGGTCCTTCGCTTCGCTCAGGATAACAAGGGTAGTGAATGCGCAGAAATTACAGGCCTGGAATGTTGAGGCCGCCCAGCATGCCTCCGACCGTAGATTGCATTTGAGCATCGACCTTGCGAGCGGCTTCATTGATGGCGGCCAGGACTAGATCCTGGAGCATCTCGACGTCCCCGGATTTGACCGCCTCGGGATCGATGCGCAGGCTAAGCAGTTGCTTGCGGCCGTCCATTTTCGCGGTCACCGTTCCACCGCCGGATGAGGCTTCGACCACCGTCTCCTGCATTTTCTTCTGCAGAGACTCGTACTGCGCTTTGGCTTTGGACATCAGTTCTTGCAGATTGAATCCGCCCATAAAACCTCAGGTTTCAAAGTGTCAAGGTTTCAGAGTTTCAAGGCAGAAATTACGTCAGGCGTCCGCAAACCTTGAAACATTGAAACCTCGCATTTATCTCTTTTCCCTGTAGTCGATCACCGTTCTTATCTCGGCACCGAATTTTTCTTGCATGCGGCGGACGACGGGATCTTGCTCTGCACGACTGCGTCCGCCGGGACCGGAAGGAAACGATTTGGTGCCATTTTTCTTTTGCTGTGCGACATCCGCACCGGGCACGACCCGCAGCTTCACCGCTCGACCTAAGATACCGCTGGCCGAGGCGATCGCGAGCCTTTTCCCTTCCGGGCCGAGGGACATGTCCACGACGGCCTGCGATTCGGCGACTTCGATGACGACTTCGTTGCCTTGCACGCTCCATTCGCCGGACGAAAGCATGGATACGAGGATGCGCTGGTTGGCATCGGTAAGAGCCCGGAGAACGGCGCCTTGCAGTCGTTCGATCGGTTCCGGAGCGTCCGAAGATGGGGCCGTTGAAACCTGCGTTTCGAGTTGCGGCTGGA
The DNA here is from genome assembly GCA_963763795.1 of uncultured Acidobacteriota bacterium. GTDB lineage: Bacteria > Acidobacteriota > Terriglobia > Terriglobales > Acidobacteriaceae > Sulfotelmatobacter. The sequence goes on from CAVXPP010000006.1 coordinate 363,672, forward strand.
CTTCAGGTTCGGTGGCCGGAATCACGCCGGCAGAGACCGCGGCGGCAACGTCTCTACGATCAGGATCGAGCGCGTTGGAACCCAGGATCACTGGCTCAGGCTGGCTGGCCTGGGCTACGATGCGCGGGCCGGGCGCTGGAACTGCGGGCGCGGAATCTTCCTGGCGCGGCGTGCCTTTGCGGGCTGAGTCCGCGGCAAAAGGACTTACATAATTTTGGCGGGCCGAAGGCGGCTCAGGGCGCCGGGCCTCCGCGGAAGATTGACTTGCCACGATCGACGGCCTCGATGGCGGTCTTTGTGCTTGCGCAGGGCCCGTTCCGGCTACGTCACTGAGCAACTGCTCGATGGGGATCAGCTTTTGCGCGTGGGCCATCTTCAGCAGCCCGAGTTCAAGATGGAAACGCTGCTCCTGCTTGTATCCGAGCTCGCCGTGCGTGCGCAGCATGATTTGCAGGTGGCGGGTGAGATCTTCTTCGCCGAACATTTCTGCTACTCGAGCAACGCGCTCGCGTTCTTCGCTGGAGACTTGCAGCAGGGTGGAATCCTTGCCCGCGATTTTGGCGACCGTAGCATTGCGCAGGAATCGGACCATCTGGCGGGCGAAGTGCGTGGGGCTGTGTCCCTCGCTGATCAAATGATCGACCTGGCGGAGAATCTCTTCGCTTCGGGACTCGGAGACCGCTTGCATCACCAGTTCGAGGATGTGAGCCGGCGCTGCACCCACCAGATTGCGTACGGAATCGGCGGTAAGCTTTTCGGTCGAAGACGCGATTGCCTGGTCGAGAATCGAGAGGGCGTCGCGCATGGATCCGTCGCCGGCCTCGGCTAGAAGAGCGAGGGCATCGTTGTCGGCCTCGATTTTTTCGCGCGTGACTAGGTCGCGAAGCTGGGCGACGATGTCGTCGAATTTTACGGCGCGAAAGCTGAAGTGCTGGCAGCGGGAGCGAATCGTCTGAGGAATGTCTTCGGGCTGCGTGGTCGCGAGCATGAAGACGATATGATCCGGCGGCTCTTCCAGCGTCTTGAGCAGGGCGTTGAAGGCGGCATCGGTAATCTGGTGGGCTTCGTCGAGGATGTAGATTTTGAAGCGATCGCGGGCGGGACGATAGCGGGCAGCCTCGCGGAGTTCGCGAATTTCGTCGATGCCGCGGTTGGTGGCGGCGTCGATTTCGATGACATCGACGGAGTTGCCGGCGCGGATTTCGGTGCAGGATTCACAGATACCGCAGGGCTCGGGAACAGGATGATCCTTGGAGCGGCAGTTGAGGGCGGCGGCAAGGATGCGGGCGACCGTGGTTTTGCCGATGCCGCGGTGGCCGCTAAAAATGTAGCCGTGAGCGGTGCGCCCCTGCTCGATGGCGTTCTGCAGGGTGCGGGTCACGTGCTCCTGTCCGATGACCTCGGAGAACTTCTGCGGACGGTATTTGCGGGCCAGGACGGTGTAACTCATGAGGGCGAAGAGACGATTATACGGGATGTGGGGCGGGGGATGCCGGGTGTAGAGCAAAACCTTTCTAGCGCGGATCGCAGAGAACGCTGAGGGCGCTAAAATGAATGCGAGCAAGGGAGTCCGGCTTGGGCGATCACGTTTGAGGTCTAGAAAAAATCGTAGAGTTGGCAAAATGGCTTACTGTTGTCCGGAATTAGAGAAACTCAGTCACCCTAGCGGAGCGGGTATTGGCTTGTTCAGGATCACCAACAAGAGAGGCAGCCGCTTCATTCTCGAATATCGAGGGGACTGGCATATTCCTATTGCGGAAGCCGCCATTTAAGTGAAATTCTGCCCATTCTGCGGGTGCAAACTGACCTGGCCTTCCTTGAGTCGTAACGAAACCTCAAACTGAGACACTACCGAAATTCCGACCGGCTTGCGGACGCCGGTGGCAAGGATTAGGCTGGTTCGGAAACGCGATTATGTGTAAGCGGCTGCATAGGTAATCCAAGCGAGCCGCTCGGGGGTAAATATGCAATTGAAGCTTACGAAGCGAACAGTCGATGGGATTTTGGCAATCGGGTGCAGCGGGCGAATCGTGTTTGGCGACGAGTCATCGCTGTTGCGGGATGACGTGAAAAAGGCCATCGCGGATGGTGCAAAGCGCATCGTGCTCAACCTTGGCGAAGTAAACTACATCGATTCAGGCGGCTTGGGGACGCTGGTCGCGCTGCATACAACGGCTCACAATGCCGGGGGCGCGATCAAGTTGGCGAATCTCACCACGCGCGTGGGAGACCTGCTACAAGTCACGAAGCTCCTGACAGTGTTCGAGGTGTATAACTCGGAGTACGCTGCTCTGGAGGCGTTTCGGCAGGCTGCGTAAATCACCGCGCGCCCCTCGGGTTCATATTCGGGATCGCTGTAGGGATCCTTCGACTTCGCAGACCGGCTCTCTGGGGCGAGCCGGTCTGCTGCGCTCAGGATGATGAAATCCAAGAAAAAGTCTAATGCCGGCGGAGCGATACTTCTGCGCGTCGAGCGCGCGATCCGTGCGATTCCACGAGGAAAGGTGTCGACTTACGGAGGCGTGGCGCGGGCGGCTGGGTTTCCCGGAGCGGCGCGAATGGTGGCTCGAATTCTACGGCGCGGGTTTGGATTGCCGTGGCAGCGGGTACTAGGTGCCGGCGGACAGATCAAGCTAACCGGCGACTCGGCAATCGAGCAGCGTTTGCGGCTGGAAGCAGAGGGCGTGCGCTTCCGCGGACGGAGAGTGGATATGAAGCGATGCGAGTGGAAGGCGCCGTCGGGATTGAGGCGCGCTCGCAAGAGGGCTAACCACAGAGGCACGGGGAGCACAGAGGTCGCGCTTCGCGCGGCGGACAGCCGAGGGCGGCTGTCCCTACATTTTCTTTTTCCTCGTCTTCTTCCAGCGCTTCCCTATGCTTGCCTTTACCTCTTAAACTGCGGGTCGATTTCGACCTGGTAGCCCGTCACCATTTTATTGGTTTCGTTGGCCATGCCGACGACGGCCATCAATTCTTTGAACATGGCGTCGGTCATGCCCTTCTTTTGCGCTGATGCCGTGTGCGAGGCAATGCAGTAGTGGCACTGGTTGGTCACGCTGACGGCGACATAGATCAACTCTTTGGTCAGCGGGTCGAGCGCGCCGGGAGCCATGATCTGCTTGATATCTTCCCACGTGCGCTTCAGGGTGGCGGGATCGTGGGCGATTGCTTTCCAGAAATTGTTGATCCAGTCAGTTTTGCGGGTGGCCATGATGTCGTCATAGACGGCGCGGACTTCGGGGCTGGCGTCTTTGTATTCGATAAGGCCGAGAGTGGACATGGGATCTCCAGGATGAAATTGGACAACTGGAAAGTTTATCGTATGACCGGGTCAGGGGCACTCGCGAAACTTCGGTGATGTTTGTCGGAAGGGAAAGACTGGCTACAATTTTTATCTTAACGATAGCGAGATTTTGAAAATGAAGATCTGGGTAGCGCTAGTCCCGTTCGCCGCCTTTGCCGCGGCCTTCTCCTTCGGAGCGGTGGCGTTGTGGCTGGTCGCGAAACGGACAAAGATTTCGCAGACTGAAACCAAGGCGGGCAAAGCGCTGCACGTGGAGAGTCCGCTGGGCACGCTCGATATGCACCCGGAAGCGAAGCTGGACGCACGACTGGCGCAGATTCCGGTCTATCCGGGAGCCTTGCCCGGGAATCCGGTGGGTGCAGAGTCCGTAAGCGAACTTCATACCTTCGGCCGAACGCTGCAGGAGATCTCGGCGAACTACTGGACTCCGGACGGCACGCAGCAAGTCTGGGATTTCTACCGGCAGCAGTTGCCAGATTGGCCGCGGAATCTCGACGAGGCGAGGGGCAAGGAACTCATTCTTCAACAGACGGATTGTGTCCTTCTGATTCGTGTTACGAAGCAGCAGGATCGCACGTTAATCGAGACTTGCATCAGGCCGCCCGGATACCCGCACCTTTTCGAGCGCCGATGATTGCAGCGTCGCACCACCGCGACTCAGCACTTCCCTACGATGGCAGCTCTCCACTTAACAAATTTTCCAACTGCGCTGCCGGGACTCTTACTCCCACATAGAAATGGCCGAAGAGCGCGTACACGGCGCTGACTTCATCGAAGCGCATTTCGTAGATCAGTTTCTTGAAGACCAGGGGTTCGTCGGCAAAGAGGTCGACGCCCCACTCCCAGTCGTCGAAGCCGATCGATCCGCTGATGATTTGTCTGACTTCTCCAGCATAGCGGCGGCCCACGAGGCCGTGGTCGTTCATCTGGCGGGCGCGTTCTTCGATCGGAAGCTTGTACCAGTTTTTATCTTCGCCGCGGCGGCGATCCATGGGATAGAAACACGCGTAACGGTTGCGGCGGAATCTCAGGATAGAGGCGCGGATGCATCGCTTCCTTGTGGCCGGTTGAGCTTGCTCTCGATTTCGGATTTCCACTGCTCGGAATGCGGTTCGATGCCCTGGTCCATCAGCTCTTTATAGATTTTGAGCGTGGATTCGTAGAGACCAAGTTCGATGATGGAGAGATAGGAGCTGGTCGGTTCCAGGTAATCGCTGCAGGCGGAGATTGGCGAGCTGGAGTTCGGCCTGATTGAGGTCGGCAAAAGAGTTGCGGAAGTGGATCAGCATCAAATCGCCCTTGTGGCCGATGAGGGAGTAGAGCGCGGACTGTCCGGGAGAATGCTTCTCCATCGCCGAGAGGGCTTCGGATGCTTCCTGAGCGATGGATTTTTTCTCCGCGGCAGAAAGGGCGCGCCAGGCGGGCCAGCGCAACCGCATCATCTGATGCAGGACGCTGTAGCCTTCGGTCGTAAGCGGCACGGCGGGAATTTCGGCAACAACTTGCGGACGAGGATGATGAGTTGTAGTCATTCAGACCTTCTCCAAACGCAAAAGAATATTGTACGCGGGGCCGGTCAAATCCAGAATCGAGCAACGCCCTGGGTCTTTAATAGGCCCAGAAGGGGCCGGGGCCGGCGGGAGTGCTTTTGCCGTCAATGGCGTTGAAGACGTTGCGCCCGAAGAAGAATGGAAGACCCCAGTCGAAGGTTCCAGGATTAGGGCCTCCAAGGGAGTTGAAGACAAAATCCGCTGGATTCTGGAAGAGCGTATCCGCGTTTGCGATCGTGAAGGTCACGCTGGCCGTCGAGCTCCCAGAGCCCGTAGTCGCAGAGAGATTCGCGGGCGAACCGGGGCAGTAGAAGCCGGAGTTGTCCGGACAAACGGCAAGTCCGGTGAGCGTTTCATCCAGGAAGAAAAATGCGTTGGACCCGCTGTCCAGAAACGCCGGATAGGACTGCCCCTTGAAAGCGGTGGAAAATTCTCCGTTAGCGTCCAGCGGAAAGACCGTGGCGGTGCCGAGAGCGTTATTCGATTCCGTCCCGATTCCAAACACCATCGATCCGCTCAAACTCGCTGTCGGGCTCGAGAGACTAGGCAGTTCAATAATGACTCCGTTATTATCGGTTGCGAAAAGAGCGACGGGGTTCTGCACTTGCTGTGTCAACGGCTCAGCAATGACCCCGCACGATGTGGATGGGCATTGATAATACAGCCCGGGATTCGCGGCGCCCGTCTGATCGCAGCTCCCGCCGCAATCCTGCGCGAAGGGACCCACGCCGAGGATTCCGTTCGCTCCCAGCGACTGCAGCGTGTCGCTCTCCGGTACGCCGCCGCTACTGCAATTGGAAGGCACGGCGGCAAAGGTTGGATCGATGATCTGGACAGGAACGTTGCTGGCCACTTCGCCGGCCATCTTGATATCGGCGGACTGCACCGGCCCCCAGGTATATCCGCTCACAAAAGGAGCACACTCACCGACGGGATTGCCGGAAGCGTTTTGCTGCGGAAGCGAGAGCGTCAAGGCGCCCCCGCCGGCGGAGGACAAGAGGCGAAGGCCGTAGGATCCGGTATCGACGAGGATTCCGCTGATGGTCTGACAATTGGAGGTGGAAGGAACGCAGACGGTGACGCTCGTGAAAACGCCATTCGCGTACTCATTGGCAGGACCGGCGTTCACTGCAATGGGCTGAACATTCGTTCCTGAGGTGGAAATGGTGTTGATGCTGTTAGAGTGCGAACTTCCCCCGCAACCGGCGAACGTGCCCGCGAGAGCCAGCACCACCGCGGCACCAATCATGCGAGAAGGCAGGGAGCTTGCGCTCACCGGATATCCTCCAAGCGAACGCCGGACGGCAACTGATCGGGCAGATAGGCCCGCCCGGTGAAACTGCGCATGTGGCCTCCCAACTGAACCACCAATCCTGAATGCTGGACCAAGAGCGGAGCGTGCCCCGGCCTGCGGCTCAGAGCGGCCGCCTTTTGAAACTCATCAAAATAAGCGCCAAGCAGTTGCCTCAAGTCCGGCAGGGTGGGCGCCTGCCAGGCGACGGCGAATATCTTTCCAGAAGACGAAGCGAATTCGCGCACGACCGCACCGGTGGGAGAGCGAAGTTCATGGACTGTGTACCCGTTTGCTTGCGACACACGGAGACTGGCCTTGATATGAGCCTGGTCTGCCTGGACCGAGGCCACATCTCCGCCCAGAGCCGCGAATGCCGGCAAGGCAGGCACACACATGCAGACCGCGGCGAACAACATCGAGATTGTTCTGTCGAGCTTCAGTTTCAGGCTCCGAAGTAATGGCGAATAGGGAAGCGTTGTGTCTTTAGATTTTCGGTCAGGCGACGGAGTTGCCAGCGGTAAGAGATCGCCTCCGATATTTTTACGCACAACGGTTGAGGTAATTACAAGCTTCTATGTACTGACAACCCAGCGCCCAACGTCTAACCTCAAGATTCTGAAACTGTTCAAAACGAAAGGGGAATCACGATGAAGCTGAGCAAGTTGGTACGGTCGGCGCTGAAGACTGCCGTATACATCATGGATCAAACTGCGGAACAGGTAGACCGGGCGTCGGAACGCGCGTCGGAGATGGCGGATAACGCGCGGAGCGCGATCTATCCACGAGAAGATCACATCTTACGCAATTTAGTGGCGTTCGCCGCCGGAATTGGCGTTGGAGTAGGAGCGGGCATGTTGCTGGCGCCCTCGAGCGGCAACGAGTTGCGCACTTCGATCAGCGACAAAGTACAAGAGATCGGCAACAAGGTTAGAAACCGGGGTGAGAGCTACCCCACGGGAACCACTGCGCAGTAGCGAGAGCCGAGCAGGCTGAGGTTTCGCGCCAGTTTGGCGTTCGTGAGGACCGCTGATCACGGGCGCCAGCAGTGTGTCCATAACGTTCACTTATCGGCCAACGCTCATTCCCAGTCTCAACCTTTTTGGTGTGTGCGCATTCTTTATTTAGTACTTCTTCAGTACTTTCCTCTCCTAATTTTCGGTACGCGACACTGGTACCTGCGTAGCCGCGTCGTTTAGGTCGCTTTTGAACCTTGTGGTTTTCTGATGTCGGCTCATACTTTTTAAGTCAAGGAGAGCCCCGTGAAACGCGTGCGCGTCCTCGTCGCCAATCGGCCTCGTCTCATGCGTGAAATGGTGATCGCGACGATTTCGGATCAACCGGATATTGAAATTGTGGGTGAAGTGCTGAACGAGGACGACCTGAACGACGTCGTGGAACAAACTCAACCGGATGTGCTGATCCTGTCGCTGGAAGAACCGGAAAAGCCGTTAGGCAAGTGCGGGTTCCTGCTCGGGCGATATCCGCGAATGAGAATCCTCGCCCTGGCGCCGGAGCAGAATCGCGGAGTTTATTACTGGGCCAGAATCGATATTCGAAATAAGCCTGTAGAGAGTTCGGAAGCCGGAGTGTTGAACGCGATACGCGAGAAACCTGGATTAGTCGGTCTAGCGCGAACTTAAACGTAGGCTCGGGGAACTTCGGAATACTCGAATGACGATGCGTAAAGCAGGGCAGTCGATGAAATCGAGAGACGCGAGTGATCTGTTTCGAATAGCCGGATCGGCAGCGCTTTACGCCACGCTCGCGTTTGCGGGCAGCGGCGCCGGGTTGTTCGCGCAGACGAGCCAGCAACGCCCGGTGATCGCGCCATCCGAACTGGCGCGGCAGAACATGTCGCGGGTGGCTGCTTCCGTCGGCCAGCTAGCAGTCATTTTTCATCGTGATCCCGGACTGATGATGGAATTGAAGAGTTGGATTGCGAAGGATGCAACCGACCACGGCCAGTTGATTTCGGATGACGATCTTACGGAAGAAGCGATCTTCGATCGCCTGCAAAATGACACCGTCTTTCGCTCGGTGGCCACAAACCTGGTTCAGAAATATGGCTTCCTGAAGCCGACGCTGAATCCGCAGTCTCCGATGGCCCAGGAGCAGCAGCTCCTGATTCGAGAGAGAGCCAGATACATCGCGCAAGACGAGGAGGTATCTCGGAACCGCTCACGCCAGCAACAGCGAAGAGTCGGGCAGACGCAGACGTGCGATCCCACCAATCGCGGCTGCATGGCGCAGGGCAATAACAATTCTTCGATTCAGGAATTACCTCCCGGGCAGCAGCCCGACATGAATGAATTGCCCGGCGGAAGCGCGCCCGACCTGCAGAATATTCCATCCCTTCCCCCCGGCACACCGACCCAGCCTGCCACGCCTGGTAGCGACGCGGCGCAACTGATGCGAACCAGCGCAGAAGATTCCGGAAGCGATCAACTGAGCACAGGCAGTGAAATGGGGCCGGACACGTCGCAGATGAATCCGCAGGGAGGCGGCGCACAAGATCAAAACGCTGCGCCCGAGGATCTGACCCTGAATTCTGATTTCGTGGGAGAGGATCTCAGTTCCGAGTCATCAGCTAGTTCTTCGGCGAATACCAACCTCGAAGCTTTCAACGGGAATGTCGGCAGTCTGTCCGCTTCAGGAGAAGAAGGATCCACCTATGACGTGGAACGCCGCAAGAGAATGTGGAACGCGGAGCGGGAGCGCGAAGCAGTCAGTCCGACGCAGCGTCTGGTGAGAAGGCCGAATCCTTACGAGAAGATTCCATCCCTCTACGACATGTACCTACAGGCTATCCCGCGGCCGCCCGCATTACAGCGATTCGGTATGCAGATTTTTGAAAATGGCACGCGCGACCTGCAGATGATTCCGATGGATCTGCCGGTGGGGCCGGAATACGTGGTCGGCCCGGGCGACACCATCTCGATTGACCTGTGGGGCGGCGTGTCGCGCCGTTTCAATCGCCCCGTGGACCCCGAAGGCCGAATCAGTTTGCCCGAGGTCGGTCCGCTGTTGGTTGCCGGGAAGTCCCTGGCGGACGTACAGCAATCAGTGCAGCGAACGCTGCGAACACAATTCCGCGATATCTCCGCAGACGTTTCGCTCTCACGTTTGAGAACTATCCGTGTATATGTGGTGGGCGACGTAGTGCGTCCGGGAGCGTATGACATCAGTTCTCTGTCAACCCCATTGAACGCGCTCTTCGCCGCTGGAGGCCCGACGGGCCGCGGGTCCCTGCGCATCCTGAAGCACTTTCGCGGTAACGATCTGGTGCAGGAGGTCGACGTCTATGACCTGCTGCTGCACGGCATCAAGGGCGACATGCAACGGCTGGAGAGCGGCGACACCGTGATGGTGCCACCGCTCGGACCGGAGATCACGATTGAAGGCATGGTTCGGCGTCCGGCGATCTACGAGCAGAGAAACGAAAAATCTTTAGCCGATGTGATCGCTCTCGCTGGAGGCTTGCTACCCACGGCGACTCTACAGCACATCGAGGTGCAACGCACGATCGCCCACGCCAAGCAAACCATGCTGAACTTGGATGTTCCTGTGGATGACTCGAGCGGGGATGCGATGAAGCAACTGCAATCGTTCCACGTGCAGGATGCGGACAAGATTCGGATCTTCCCCATCGCGCCTTACACGCAGGATGCAGTCTATCTCGAAGGCCATGTAATCCGGCCGGGGAAATATTCCTATCGCGCGGGAATGCGGGTTACGGATCTGGTCGCTTCCTACAAAGACTTGCTCCCGGAGCCGGCATTGCAGTACGGCGAGATTATTCGGTTGAGCTCGCCGGACTACCGGCCCACGGTCCAAAGCTTCAGCGTGGCCGATGCGCTCGCGGATCCGGCTCACTCGCCGGAATTGAAACCGCTGGACACGGTGCAATTCTTCGGCCGGTATGACTTTGAAAATCCGCCGTCAGTCTCGGTGTGGGGCGATGTGCGCGCCCCGGGAACGTATCGCACTTCAGGAGACATCCATCTCAGCGACGCCATTCATCTGGCTGGAGGACTCTCTCCCGATGCCGCCGATGGAGACGCGCAGGTCTTCCGTTACATGTCCGATAGCACGATGAAAATTCTCAACGTAAATTTGAGCGGCGCGCTGCGGGGGAACAAAGCCGAAGACATCGTGCTCCATTCGCGCGATCGCTTGCTGATCCATAAAAATCCAGCAGCCGTGGAACCGGCGACGGTCTACGTGAGAGGCGAAGTGGCGCGGCCAGGACGGTATCCGCTCACGGCCAGCATGCACGTCTCTGATTTGATTCGCGCGGCCGGTGGATTGAAGACAAGTGCAGACGTGAAGACGGCCGACCTTACCCATTATTCCTGGGAAAACGAGAAAGAGGTCACGGGGGAACAGCAGCGGATTGTTCTTGCCAATGCGCTGGAAGGTAAAGCCGGCGAAAATCCGGTGTTGAACAACGGCGACGTGCTGACCGTGGCGCAAATGCCGGGCTGGAATGATCTAGGGGCATCGATTTCGATCCGGGGCGAGGTCGAGCATCCGGGCAGTTATGGAATCCGTCCGGGAGAACGATTGAGCTCAGTACTAAAACGAGCTGGGGGATTTTCGCCCGCCGCCTATCCGTACGGGGCAGTGTTGCTGCGCTCTGAGGTGCAGAAGTTAGAACAGCGTTCGTATGGCGAATTGATCCAGCGGGTGCGCGAACAGCAGGCTGCGCTGCGGCTCACTGCAAGCAGTACCGCAGATGCGGATCAAAAGCTTTCGGCGGAATCCGCGATGGTGCAATGGCAGAGCGCGATGGATGACCTGCTGAGCAGCCCGCCTACAGGGCGCGTCACCGTGCAGATTTCTTCCAATATCAAAGAGTGGGCGAATACGCCGCGCGACGTCACGGTTCGGGCGGGCGACGTGCTCGTCGTGCCCAAGAGGCCAAGCTACGTGCTGGTGCAAGGCCAGGTTTATGGCGCCACCGCGGTGGCCTACCGGCCGGGCAAGAGCGCAAGGTGGTACCTCCAGCAAGCCGGCGGCACCACGAACATGGCCAACAAGAAGGCCACTTTCGTGATCCGGGCTAACGGAACTGTGGTCGGCAGTCACAGCTCTTTCTGGGTTTCGGGCGATGGCCTGAATGTGCCTTTGCAGCCCGGGGACATGGTTGTGGTTCCGGAAAAGGCGCTGGGTGGTCCGCCGATCTGGAAAACGCTATTCGCGAACGCGCAGATTTTGAGCTCGATTACGACCAGCGCAATCCTGGCGGCGGCGTACTGAGGACAGCCGTGAAAGAACGTGGACGAGCGTCGGCCGTGATGATCGCGATGTTCTTTCTCAGCAGTGCGGCGGCGCTCGGGCAATCGACGCCGGCGGCGAACGTGAATGGCACCAGGAGCGAGGCGCACAGTGACTCCCTGGAGAACGCGGAAGCAGACACGCTTCCAGATGCTCCCAAGCCCGAAGACACCGCGAACAAGGTGATCACCCTGCCTCGCGCTTTGCTGCACGATCAGGTCGGAATGTGGACCAGTCCGTTCAAGGTTCGACTGCCGGACGCCACGTGGCTGGTCCCCCTGGCAGGGTTCGCGGCAGCGCTCTTCGCCACTGACAGCGACATCAGCCGTCATCTTTCCAATGATCCCAACACCCTCACTCGATACCGGCATATTTCCGAGTACGGCGCCTATTCGATGGCCGGGGGAGCGGCCGGGCTTTATTTTCTGGGGCTGATGACTCATAACCAGCACGAGCGCGAAACCGGCTTCCTGAGCGGAGAAGCAGCAATCGATGCTTTGGCCGCGGTGGAAGCGTTGAAGTACGCGACGGGACGGGAACGCCCCTACCAGAACAACGCCAACGGACAGTTTTGGAAAGGCGGAGCGTCGTTTCCTTCGGAACATGCCGCGGGAGCGTGGGCGATCGCCGGAGTCGTGGCGCATGAATATCCCAGCCCATTCGTAAAATTTCTCTCCTATGGGGCGGCGACCTTAATCAGCGCGTCGCGCATCAACGCGAAACAGCACTTCCCTTCCGACGTTCTTATCGGGGCGGCTCTCGGATATTTGACCAGCGCCTACGTTTACCGAATACATCACGACCCGGAGCTATCGGGATCTGCTTGGGAGATTCCCGGGATTCGTCCGGAACGACCATCGCACTGGCAAGCGAAATCGATGGGCTCGCCCTACGTCCCGCTGGATAGCTGGACATATCCGGCGCTGCAACGACTGGCCGCGCTTGGCTATATCAACAGCGCGATTGCCGGCATGCGTCCATGGACGCGCATGGAATGTGCGCGGCAATTGAGCGAAGCCGAGGACCGGATCGCCGACGATGAGGGTAGCGGCGAGGCCGCGCGGCTTTACCAGGAGTTGGCAAAAGAGTTCAGCAATGAGATGGACTGGCTGGGCGGCGGAGACAATGCCGAAATCCGGCTGGAGCAATCGTACACGCGAGGCACGGAGATTATCGGAAAGCCGTTGACCGACGGCTATCACTTTGGCCAGACGATCGTGAACGATTTTGGCCGTCCCGAGGAGCAGGGATTCAACAACGTTACAGGACTGGCAGGATGGGTGGCGGATGGTCCCTTCGCCATGTATGTACGGAGCGAGTTTCAACATTCGCCGTCTGCGCCGGCGCTGCCGCTCGGTGCACGCGACGCAATTTCGACGGAAGACTTCAGCCGCTCCATTGTTCCTCCGCCCTACCCGGTCCCGCCTGACGTGCCGACGCCCATGATCGATCGAGGCCGTCTTCTCGATTCCTATGTCGCAATGAACTTTTCTGATTGGCAATTCTCGTATGGCAAGCAGAGCTTGTGGTGGGGCCCGGACCAAGGCGGGGGGATGATGATCAGCGACAACGCTGACCCGCTCACCATGTTCCGCATCAACCGAGTCACACCTTTCAAGCTTCCTAGCATTTTCGGAGTTCTGGGACCCATGCGAGTGGAGTTCTTCCTCGGACAGTACTCGGGATACCAACTGATGTTCACGCCCAGGGGGCTGGTGGGACAGTATGGACAATCGCTGCATCCCCAGCCTATCGTTCACGGGGAACGATTCAGTTTCAAGCCGACCGCGCACTTTGAGTTTGGAATGTCGCGAACTACGGATTATGGCGGGCCGGGCTACCCGCTCACGTGGCATAACTTTCTTCGCAGCGTATTCTCCACCGACAACACGATCCCGGGAGCTGTGAACAAGCCTGGTTCCCGGCGATCGGGTGTCGATTTCAGCTACCAGATAAAGAACGCGCTGACGTTCTATGCCGACGCCTTCACTGAGCATGACACGATAAGCCCGGTCGTGGGCCCGGACGTGGCGGCCTGGCTGGGCGGAATTTACATCCCGCGGCTGCCCAGGCTGCCAAAAATGGATTTGCGCGTAGAAGGGGTTGAAACCGATCCGCCGATTGGCGGGAATGTGGGATCGGGCTTTTTTTATTACAACCCAACCTGGCTCTCCGGCTACGTAAACGCAGGGAATTTGATGGGAAATTGGGTGGGGCGGGAAGGTCAAGGGGTACAGGCGTGGACCTCATATTGGTTCAGTCCCCGAAACAAACTGACCTTTGAGTTCCGGCATCTCAAAGTAAGCCACGAGTTCGTTCCAGACGGTGGAACGCTGGCAGACGCTGGCGTCCATGCCGATCTCTGGGTGCATTCAAGTTTCAGTCTGTCGGCTGCCGTGCAGTACGAGGCGTGGACCTTTCCCGTGATCTCGCCGGCCCGGCAGTCGAATGTAGCGTCGTCGATCCAGTTGACGTTCTGGCCCAGAGGCCTTTCGCACAAGCGTTGTGCGGATCAGTGAAGGGATGGATAAGAAGAAACACCGGGCAACCATGGCAACCAGAGACTTCGCGAAGCGCTATACCGAACCGGAACTCGAACCGGAACTCGAACCGGAGTTGATCTCCATTCCGGAAGGAGCGCCTCGCGGAAATGGTAATTCGGTCGAGAGGTGGCGAACTCTCTGGGAAAACCGAGCGCTGATCTATCGGTCTGCGCTGATCGGGCTGGTGGCATCGACCATCATCGTCTTTCTGATTCCGGTCCGCTATACGACGACGACCCGACTGATGCCACCCGATCAGGCCGGCCAAGGAATCGCATCGGTGCTCTCGGCTCTCGGCAAGGGAGGGAGCGATTTGAGTTCCATCGGCACCGAATTGCTGGGCGTGAAAACTTCCGGAGACCTTTTTGTGGGTGTGCTGAAGAGCGAGACGGTGCAAAACGCGCTAGTGAACAAGTTCGATCTGCGCAAGGTGTACGGCTTGAAGCGTTGGGAAGATGCGCGCAAGAAATTGGGGGATCGGACTGACATCACGACGGATCGGAAGAGCGGCATCATCACCGTCAAGGTTAGCGATCACAGTCGGGAGCGCGCAGCCGCGATGGGACGGGAATATGTGGAGCAACTGAACCGCCTTATGATCTCACTCGACACTTCATCCGCCCATCGGGAACGAGTTTTCCTGGAGGAAAGGTTGAAAGAAGTACAGCAGGATCTGGAAAAGGCGGAGAAGAATTTCGGCGAGTTTGCCAGCAAGAATACCGCGCTCGATGTGAAAGAACAGGGCCGCGCCATGATTGGGGCCGCTGGCGAACTGGAAGGGGAACTGATCGCAGCGGAAACACAACTCGAAGGATTGCGACAGATCTACACCAGCAACAACGTCCGGGTACGATCGCTGGAAGCCCGCATCGCGGAATACAAGCGTCAATTGCAAAAAATGGGCGGGCAGCGTGGAGGCGCAAGCGGCGAGGCGGCTGAAAACAGCGGTGACAGCAGCCAGAATTCGGATGTGGTACCCCCGATTCGGCAACTTCCTATCTTGGGCGTCGAATGGTCAGACCTCTACCGGAAAACCAAAGTTGAGGAGGCCGTCTTCGAAATCCTGACCAAGCAGTATGAGATGGCGCGCGTGGAAGAAGCTCGCGAGGTGCCCACCATCAAGGTGCTCGACGTCGCCGCGATCCCGGAAAAGAAATCGTTTCCGCCGCGAACCCTCCTGATTATTGTCGGCACGTTGCTGGCGATCGCATTCGGTGTCTTTTGGATCATTAAGTCGACGGACTGGGAGAAAGTTGCGGCCAACGATCCTCGAAAAATGCTGGTGAACGACATTGTCACCACCTTTAAGGGCAAGTTGCACCGTAGAAAGATTACGGATTTCGGGACACAGACTCACGAACAGGGATCGTAGGGCTCCTGAAGGAACATGAACATGATTGTGAATCCGGAAACTGCTTCCAATAGCGAGATCTCGATCGTCGCAGCGCCAAAATGTTTGCTGTGCGGAGCACCAGGAGCCAAGCTCTACGACGCAATGAGCGATTGGCTGTGGGGAGTCCCGGGGGAATGGAGTTTGCGTCATTGCGAGTGTGGCTTGGCGTGGCTCGACCCACAGCCTTGTGCCGCACACCTTCCAAAACTATATGCCAACTACTACACGCATTCTGGTACCGCTGAACCGCTCCGACTGGATCGCATCCGTCGAGAAATTATGCAATGCGTGCTGGCGAGAATGGGGTATCCAGTTCAGCCCTCGACCCATTGGCTCGCAAAACTTTTGTCTCACGTACCATCGATTGCGCGCGCGCGCGCGTTGGAAATATTTGATCTGCCGGCGTCACAAGCCGGCACACTGCTGGATGTAGGGTGTGGAAACGGCAAATTCATACGGCAAATGCGCTCGCTGGGGTGGGACGCATGCGGCGTGGATCCCGATCCCATGGCTGTGGCCCAGGGCCTGAGAGCCGGCCTTAACGTTTTTCAGGGCTCGATAATAGATCTTCCGCCAGATCCGCGTTACGACGTGATTACGCTGAACCACGTGATCGAGCACGTGCCGGATCCAATTTCCTTGCTCGCCGAATGTAAAAGACGCCTCACGCCACGTACGGGACGTCTCATGATCATGACTCCCAACCTCAACAGTCTGGGGCACCGCTGGTTCGGTCGATTCTGGCGGGGTTTGGAGATTCCGAGGCATCTGATGCTGTTCTCATCTGCTGCTCTGAGGAAGTGCGCCTCGCAAGCACGTTTGACGGTGAAATTACTGTGTACCGAGACTCGGTTAGCGCGCATGATCTACAGCCCCAGCGCCTACGCGAAGACCGGTGAGGCGAGAATCGCAGAGAAGCCGAACTTCAAAACAAGCACAAAAGCTAGCGCATATCTGTTCCAAGCAATTGAAGACTTATGGATTCAGTTCAGAAAAGATGCGGGCGAGGAACTTTTTTGCGTGTGCTCCGCTGAATAAAATGAACGCAAACGTTCAGCTCGAAACTGAAGCCGTACAAGGCGCGATCAGTTGCTGTGCCCTCGGTCCGTCTTCCAGTCCGGACACGGCCGGGATGACCGCCCACTTGGTTCGAACCATCGGTTTCAATACTTTCTGTCAGATTGCCGCCCAACTAGCGCCCGCCGCTGCTGCCATTTTCGCGATTCCAGTTCTGCTACGCCATCTAGGTCCGGAAGCGTATGGAATCGTGACCCTTTTTTCGACTGTGTTGATCTATTTCGCAATGCTCGATCTTGGCTTGGGACGGGCTATGACGCGATTTATCGCCCAAAGTCTGCAAGCGGGCACTCGCGACGAGGTGGGCCGGTATTTCTGGAGTTCAATGCTTTTGCTGACCGGTGCCGGACTCATCATAAGCGTGTGCTTTCTCATTGCTGCCCCCGTGCTGGTCACGCACTACTTGAAGATCTCGCCAGCTTACAGTCAGAACGCGATTCGGGCTTTTTACCTGATCTGTGCAACGATCCCGCTGATCACCTCGATGGCGGGGTTGCGCGGTTTTCTCGAAGCGTCGGGACGATTTCCCTTTCTTAGCGCGGTGACTGCCTGCGCCGGCGCCTGCATGTACGTCGCCCCCGTGGTAGTGGTGATCGAGGGAGGCGGCCTGGTCGCGATAGCGGCCACTTATGTCGCAATTAGAATTGGCATGGCGATCGCCTTTACTATCGGCTGCCTGGGTGCAAAGCTTCGACCTCCGTTTCGCCCAACCCTCGATCGAAAAGCATTGAAGCAGATGGCTTCGTTTGGTGGGTGGCTCTCCGTTTCCAATGTCATCGGCACGGCGATGGTCTATGGAGATCGCTTCCTCTTGGGATCCGTTGCTGGAATGGCGGCGGTTACCAGTTACTCGATGCCGCTTGACGTAATCGGCAGAATGCAGATCCTTATCACCAGTTTCTGTGCTGTCCTGTTTCCTCTCTTGAGCCGCCTCGATGGCTCCGGCTCGGCCCACTTTCAACGGGTTTATCGTGGGGCACTCGCAATCGTCCTGTCCTCAATCACGCCATTGACGATCACCGTGATTCTTCTGTCGCCGTTCCTGATGAGACTTTGGTTACGCGAACACAACACGTCAGAGGCAATCTTCGCCGCGCAAGTGTTTCTGGCGGGGTCGATCGTGCAAGCCATGGCCTCGATATCGTTCACCGCATTGCACGCGCGGGGGCGGTCCGATCTGACCGCGTGGGCGCACATCGCCGAATTTCCCATTTACTGTATCGCGTTCTTCTGGGCCGCAACTCACTTCGGGGTGCGCGGTGCCGCCCTCGTGTGGTTTGGGCGAATAATCATGGATTTTGCTTGCATAGTTGTCTTGCTAAGAGTGGAAGAACGGAACCGTGGCTTCCTGCTCGCTCCGCAGTTAGCTGCGGTTCTCATTTCTATCATCGTCCTATTGACTTCCATCTTTCAGCCCGCGCACACACTTCTATTCGAGACAGCTATATGCCTGTTGACCTGGTTCTGGGCTTGGCGTGCGCTTCTGGATTCAGATACGCGTCGACTTCTGGCCCATGCCATTACCTCGTCGGTAGATATATTTTCCAGAACTGTTGGTAAAGCGGAGTGCACGAATACCTCACGTCTAGAGTGAAAGATCGCCTATGGGATTCGAAATAACAGATGAAAAAGTCACGCCACGCGTATCCGTGGTCATTGTGACTTACCGGTCCACTAAGGAACTGCCCGCATGCATGGAGAGCCTGTTCCAGCAATCGATACCGATCGAAATCCTACTCGTCGACAATGCGTCTCCGGATTCCACGCCCCAAATGGTGGCCGACTACGCTGAACGCGTCGATAACGTTCATGCAATCTTGAATCGCGAGAATCTCGGCTTGGCTGCCGGTAACAACTGCGCTCTCGGTCGCTGTCGCGGCAAGTATGTCCTCATGTTGAATCCGGATACCGTGCTTCCCGCCAACAGTCTGGAACGTATGGTCACTTTTCTTGACGCGCACCAGGATGTTGGTGTACTCGGTCCAAAATGCGTTTACGAAGACGGAACGCCCCACGTCAGCTTTCATCGCAACTGGGGAATCTATCACGTCCTCGCGTGGCGGATCCTTCCTTACAGGTTCATACGCAGGCTATACGACCGTTTCTCGCCATATGAATCGCGGGATGTGTTGTTCGTTTCGGGGGCCTGCTTGCTGATTCGGCGGCATATCTTCGAGGAGATTGGCGGTTACGATCCGGAATACTTCCTGACAGTTGAGGACGCCGCCGATCTGTGCATTCGTGCCAACAGAACCGGTTATCGCACCGTGTTTTTTTCTGATGCGCAGGTCCTCCACTACACCGGCCGAAGTGCAACTCAAACTCCTTATCTCGTTGAGTGGCAGGGCATCCGCGGAACGGTCTACCATTTCCTGAAGCATAAGGGGAAGTTTCAAGCTTTCTTGATCTCTGCGCTGTTGGGGTTGTCGGCGGCTGCGCGGATTGTGATCGCTGGAATTTTCGGTATCGCCCGCGCTCGGTATCGAGCGGTTGCTCGCGCCTATGCCCTCGTTCTTCGCGATCTCCTTTTTCGAAATCCGATTCGTGTTAATCGTGCCACCGGCCCCACTGATGGGACGTGTGCGCGAGCTATTTCGCCTACGGCAAACCACACAATTCAGACGAGCCCAAGGGTTCACACGATCCTGGTTAACTGGAACAATTACACCGATACCGCGGTCTGTCTTTTGTCCCTACGCCAAGTAAATTATGACAATCATGAAGTGATTTTGGTGGACAACGGGTCCACCGACAATTCTCCGTCGAGAATCCGCAATGCATTTCCCGATTTGAACATTGTTGAGTTGGGTAGGAATCTGGGATTCGCCGGCGCCTGCAATGCAGGTATTCGTTACGCGCTCAGTCAAGGATCAGAGTTCGTCTGGCTTCTCAACATTGACACTACAGTCGATCGGGATGCATTGCAAGCCCTGGTCGACAAAGCTCGAAGGTCGCCCAGATCAGCTGCATGTGGGTCCGCAATCTATTTCATGGACGATCCTCAACGGCTACAGGCGTGGGGCGGGGGCCATGTGAACTTTTGGCTCGGGCGGTCGCGCCACTATCTTCAGGCGGTTCCCGATAACTCCGTCGAGTTCATCACAGGTGCAAGCATGCTTATCTCTCGTAAAGCGATCGAAAGCATCGGGTTACTTGACGAGCATTTCTTCATGTACTGGGAGGATGCGGATTATTGTTTCCGTCTTCGCTGCTCAGGCTGGAACCTTTCGGTAGCCGGACAGTCACGGGTCTGGCACAAGGGGTCGTCATCGGTCGGGAAAGAAAGCGTGAAACTTGATCGATACTTCAACGCCTCCGCTAAGAGATTCTTTCGAAAGCATGCTGCGGCTCCGTTGTTAGCGATTTGGATAGGCAGCACTTTGCGCTTCGCGAAAAGAGCGCTACGGGGTGAATGGACAAGGGCTCGCGCCGTACTAGCTGGCGTCCTGGCACGAGAGACCAGTATCAAACAGGACACTGGCGGTCGTAGAACGACTTTTGAAGCAGATCAGCCAGAGGGATAAACCTTTTTCCCGAGGATACGCTTGATCTCGAATTCAGTTGCGGACGCCGTCCTGATGCTCTCGCTGATGGCATCGTCAGGCGCCTATATTGTGGTGAGCAGACGGGAAGGATCTTACCTGAACATCCTGACGCCGGCTTTCCTGATTGGTATTCCCGCTTACTATCTTTTGCCGCTGGTTACTACGCATCTGTTCGGCAACGACGCGAGCCCGTATGCCTACGCCTACGTGTATGCGACTCTGGCCACCGAAAATATTGCCTTTGCCTACGCATACGTGCGGTCACCCCGGAATCTTGTAAGACTTCCCTTCCGTTTTTCCTACTCCAACTTCGGCAGTCTTTCCTTGGCATTTCTTGCAATCGCACTGTTGATGTTCGCGCCGATTGTGCTGGAATTCCGTGAGTATATTTTTGATCCACGCCAAATCTACGAGCACACAAGGGTGGGCTTTGGCTTTAACTACTATGTCTCCAGCACGCTGGCGTATCTGTCGGTCATCCTGATCGAATTCAGCGACTATTCACGGTGGGTCCGATGGGGCGTCGTCCTGCTCTGCGCTGCACTTCTGTCGTTACACGGAAGCAAGGGACAAGTCCTTTCATTATTCCTATTGCTCGCTGTTTTCAAGGTTTACGTTCATGGCCGGAGAGTGCGTCTTGCTGCTGCGTTGATCGTGTGCGGCGGTCTGAGCCTGCTCGTGCTTTTGCTTTTTGTCGCGTCCATGGCCATCGAGAGGAATCCGATGGAAGCTGTCGAAACTATCAGCGAGTATTCCGACTACACGCGCAATGCAATGTTAGTTATCGACTCGGGTTTTCCTCTGCAGTATGGGCGCCTCACTCTGGAAGGAAATTTCTACGGGCGCATCCCTCGCGTTCTTATGCCTGACAAACCAACAAACTTCGGCGCGCTGTATCTCGACGATCAATTTTTCTCCGAATCGCTGGATGCAGAAAAGGGAGCACCCGATTTTGGCATTGGATTGCAGTACGCGGACTTCGGAATGCTCGCAATTGTCTACCTCGCCATCTTTGGGGCGATCAGGGGTTGGTTGGCGCGAATCTTCGTACGCCGGCTGAATGGTTCGCGGCATCCGGCAGATTTTTTCATGGTGGCGTTTCTTGCAAATATCCCATTGTTTCCAGTTGGGGCAGTTGGCTGGCTTCTTCCGGAAGCATTTCTCGTGGCCTTCTTTCTCCGTTTCGTGTCCCAGATAGGCTCCGAAAAGGTTTACAGGGATCAGATCAGGATTTCGAAGTGGGTTTCATCCAGCGGAACTGCTCCCATGGATGGCTTGGGGGTACCTTTTTCATGAGGGGAGTCCTCTATGACGCACGCTGGATCGGCAACCACGGGATTGGCCGGTTCGCGGCAGAGGTGCAGCGACGGCTACCGTACCTTGTTCCCTTCCAGGCTCAACGCCAGCCTTCGCATCCGCTGGATCCCGCGCTTTTGGGCACCACCCTACGCGGGTTAAGTCCACAATTGTTTTTCAGTCCCGGGTATAACTCTCCTCTATGGTGGCCGGGTTCGTTTATTTTCACGCTGCATGATCTTCATCATCTTCGTGTGCGAGAGAATTCGAGCTTTCTTAAGCGCTCTTACTACCAGCATGTGATTAAACCAGCTTGCCACAAATCTGTGGCCGTACTAACGGTCTCGGAGTACTCCCGGCACGAGATTGCAGATTGGGCGAAGCTTGACGAGCAAAAGATTATCAATGTGGGCAATGGAGTCGGTGCCCCTTTCGGACCAACCGGGCGCCGATATGAACCGGGGTATCCGTATCTGCTCTATGTAGGGAGCAGAAAACCGCACAAGAATGTGCCGCGGCTACTGCATGCGTATTCTGTCTCCGGGATGCGCAAAGAGGTTCGGCTGGTCCTGTCGGGATCCGCCGACAAGGAAATCCTCGCCCATGTGGAGCGACTCGGATTGGGTCGCGATGTCGTCTTCAAGGAACTGATATCCAGCGAAGGGCTCGCCGAGGCTTACCGAGGCGCGATCGGATTCTTATTTCCATCCCTTTACGAGGGATTCGGACTGCCACCTCTGGAGGCCCTTGCCTCGGGCATTCCTGTCTTGACGTCGGATGTGTGCTCTCTTCCGGAAGTCGTGGGCGACGCGGCGATCCTGGTGAAACCCCAGGATATCGAAGAAATTGCAGAAGGAATTCGGCAGATTGTGTGCGACTCGGATTTGCGGATGCAACTTCGGGAAAGGGGATTGCGGCGATCGAAGTTGTTCTCGTGGCACAACACCGCACGCAAGACATCCGAGATCATCCAGATGGCTCTCGGAAAGACTTGTGAACGCAGCAATGAATTGCGGAGTGCTGATTTGTTCGGGCGCGAAGCGCTATGAAATACGGCGGCGATTCGTAGAGGATGCCGACCATGATTAGAAAAAGGGCTGGTTCAATGGTTTTGCCCAACTCAGTCGAAACCAAAAATGGCTGCAGCAATTGCCGGACTACTTGCATCTCAGGGAAGGCAAATCTTCCGGCTTTAGTCCAACCCAGTCTGTGGGAACGGCTTCGGTGAGGATGTGATGATTGAAGTATCCATCATCGTGTTGACCAAAAATGGCAGGCCCTACCTGGAACACCTTCTGCCAACGGTCGTTGCTCAAGCGAGCAAGGTATCAGGCGAACTGATTGCCGTAGACTCCGGCTCGAGTGATGGAACGCTCGAACTGTTGCGATGTTTTCCGGTTCACATTGCCCAAATTCTCCCCGAAGATTTTCACCACGCGCGTACACGGAATTTCGCGGCCAGACTGGCGCAGGGAGGAACTCTCGTCTTTCTCTCCCAGGATGCCATTCCCGCTGCGGGGAGCTGGCTGGAATCCTTGATTGCCAGCTTTGACGATCCGAAGGTTGGCGCGGTATATGGCCGGCAGATTCCGAAGTCGGACTCTTCTCTTGAGCGGCGACAGGCCCTCGATGCTGTCTACGGGGAGCGAAGATTGGTGAAGGATCCGGCACACCGCAATGGGCTGGGATACCGTTTCTACCATTTTTCTGACGCAAATGCCGCAATTCGGCGCAGCGTGTGGGAGAAAACACAATTCCCGGAAGAGTTGAGGGTCTTTGAAGACCTCGGGATCGCGAAACGAATTCTTGATAGCGGGTGGAAGATTGTGTACGAGCCCAAAGCTGCCGTCATTCACTCGCACGATCACAGCACGCTCGGATTATTCAAGCGCTACTTCGATATTGGTTACACGCTGAAACTGCTGAAAATCTGGGATGCTCCGGGCACGCGGAAATCGCTGCTGCGGGACGCGTTCAGGATGTTGAAAAGCAAAATACATTCGCGCGGCGATTCCCCGGGCCGATCACCAGTAAAAGACCTGGAACAAGATTTTGCCAAATGGCTCGGAATGTTTTTGGGGCTCAATCAGAATTGCCTTCCGCTGGCATTGAAACGGCGGCTGAGCGCATTTCGCGTGTTCGAATGAACCCATAGTTTGACGACCGTTCGACGTATTGCAGTAGTGGACGTTCTGTATGATTCGCAGCCGGCTTAGTTACGTTCGATATTACTTGAGGATTTTAACCCTGCTGTTGCCGGCCGGCGCCTACTACATCGCAATCAAAATTCGTTTTGGATTCAATCTTTTCTTTCCACGGACGGCCCCCGCCGGCTTGCCCTCCTACTGGAGCATTATGCTGCTCACCACCATCGTCTGGGCGATTGCCGCGGAGGAATCGGGGCTTTGGAGCGTCGAGCAACTCTACGCGCCGGGGAAAAAGAGCCGTCGCCTGCTGGAAGCGCTGGCCTTCACTTATGCGATCGTAATGGCACTCGGTTTTCTCTACCGGCAAGAGAGCTACTCCCGGCTGGTCGTTGGAATCAGCGCATGCGCATTGTTCGTGCTGGCGACGATCGCGCGTATCGTTTCGCGCGTAGCTTTGGAAATGCTGCGAAAAAGCGGCAAGAACGAAGTACGGATTTTGATTGTCGGAACCGACCGCTTCGCGCGCCGGGTCGCGACGTCATTGATGCATGGCGAGGTTCTTCCCTGCAAGGTTGCAGGATTCGTGCGGCTGCCGGACCAGGAAATTGCGGTCGAAGGCCCGATCTATGAGGTCGACACAATACCGTCTTTTTCGAACGGGCACTCGATCGACGACGTGATCATCGCGTTGCCGGCAGGACGGCTCAGCGATGTTCAGAGAGTGGCTCCAGCTCTGGAAAAACTCTGCGTGCCCACACGGGTTGTGATTGATCTTGGCGAAGGAGTCGGGATTCGCGATCGACTGATCGATCTGGGCGGCATCCACATGCTCGATCTCAGGCCAACGCTGGCAGAGACCGGCCCTTACTTATTCGAAAAGCGAATCTTCGATGTCGCATTTTCTGTCCTCATCATGCTGCTTACGCTGCCGGCCGGCCTGCTGATTGTGTTGGCGATCAAGCTCACGGGCCCGGGCCCCGTCTTTTTTGTGCAGGAGCGGGTGGGGTTGAACGGCCGCCTGTTCCGCATGTTGAAGTTTCGCACCATGCGGATGGGAACCCGCGACGAATGCGACACGCGCTGGACCTCCGCCAACGATCCGCGGAGGACAGCCGTGGGCGTCTTCCTGCGGAAAACCAATCTTGACGAATTGCCTCAGTTCATCAATGTGCTCAAGGGAGACATGAGTATCGTCGGCCCGCGGCCCGAGCGCCCGCATTTCGTCGAGAAATTCCTGGGCGAATTTGACCGGTACAACTTTCGGCATACGTTTAAGGCTGGAATTACCGGCTGGGCGCAGGTCAATGGCTGGCGTGGCGATACTTCGATCGCCAAGCGTGTGGAGTATGACCTTTATTATTTGCGCAACTGGAGCCTTACCTTCGATCTGCAGATCATCACCATGACCCTGATGCGGATCTTCCATAGCAAGAATGCTTATTGAGCCGGACCCTGGCTGGCGCATGAAACAACTGTCGCTCGCCGGATTTTGGACCCCGCGCTCTGTCTGCCGGGCCAGGCTTGCGACTTCGGGCCCTGCTATTCCCGGCGGCGACAAAAGCTCTGATTTCTGGTTGGGGAGAACGCGAAGTTGGAGACCCGTGATGAGTGAGTTACACTTCTGTTCTCTGAACGACACCGATGGAGCCCGATCCCCATCCCGACGCGATGATCGTGCGCGAAGCGGGCAGTAAACAACCTGCGCTCGCGCAGGCCGTGTCGGCGCCGCTTACCCGCGCTGCGATCTTCCTGGTCGCGACGCTCAACCCAGGGTCTGCGCATCGCGCAACCCTGCGCTCGTTCTGCGGAGACCTCGCCGCGCTAGTGCGCGCAGTGGAGTTTCGAGACCTGGAAGGTGGACTTTCCTGCGTCATCGGGTTTGGTTCCGAGGCCTGGGACCGCCTCTTCGGGCCGCCGCGGCCGGCAGAATTGCATGCCTTCCACGAGATTCGCGCCGGGGAACGTCACGCGGTGTCCACGCCGGGCGACTTGCTGTTTCACATCCGCGCCAAGCGCATGGACCTAAGCTTCGAACTCGCCACGCAGATTATGGCGCGTATCGGAAACGCGGTTTCCACAGTGGACGAAGTGCAGGGCTTCCGCTACTTCGACGACCGCGATCTCATTGGCTTCGTCGACGGGACGGAGAATCCGAGGGGCCAGGCAGCCGTCGACGCCGTACTCATCGGCGAGGAGGATCCAACCTTCGCCGGCGGCAGCTACGTCATCGTGCAGAAATATCTGCACGATCTTGAGCGATGGAATGCGTTGTCCACCGAGGCGCAGGAACAAATCATAGGCCGCACCAAGCTGTCTGACATCGAACTAGACGACGCGGTCAAGCCCACGTCAGCACATAGCGCGCTCACTACCATCGTCGAAAACGGGAGAGAGATCAAGATCCTGCGCGACAACATGCCCTTCGGACGGCCCGGGCATGGTGAATTCGGAACCTATTTTATCGGCTATAGCCGTTCACCCCGTACCATCGAACAGATGCTTGAGAACATGTTCGTCGGCCGCCCACCCGGCAACTACGACCGGCTGCTCGACTTCAGCCGCGCCGTCACAGGAAACCTTTTCTTCGTGCCGTCGGCCACGTTTCTGGACAACGTGACCGAAGAGCAAACAGTTGAAGACCAGTTTGTAGTTGCGGAGCCCTCTGTCTCGGCCGCGGCAGTGACTTCTTCATCCATCCCATCGGTCCGAGACGGTTCGCTCGGCATTGGTTCTCTCAAAGGAGACGTACGCCATGAATAATCTACATCGCGAGCTTGCTCCCATTTCCGATTCGGCATGGGCTCAGATCGAAGAAGAAACGACGCGCACTCTCAAGCGTTACCTCGCGGGAAGGCGCGTCGTTGACTTGAAGGGGCCGGCTGGCAGCAGTCTCTCCGCCGTCGGCACTGGCCACCTGCGCGCGATCACTGCGCCTGCGAAAGGCATCATCGCGAGGCAACGCGAGGTGAAGGCACTGGTCGAGTTGCGGGTCCCGTTCGAACTGAATCGACAGGCGATCGACGACGTTGATCGTGGAGCAAACGACTCGGACTGGCAACCGGCGAAGGACGCCGCACGACAGATCGCATTTGCCGAAGACTCCGCCATATTCGACGGCTATGCCGCCGCCGGCATCGGGGGCATCTGTCAAGGGACCAGTAATCCGCTCATGACGCTCCCCGCTGACGTGCGCGAGTATCCCGATGCGATTGCCCAAAGCTTGAGCCAGTTGCGTCTCGTTGGGGTGAACGGTCCATATGCCGTGCTGCTCGGAGCCGACGCCTACACCGCGCTTGCCGAAACCAGAGACCACGGATATCCGGTCTTGGAGCACGTCAAACGGCTGGTGAAAGATCAAATCATATGGGCGCCCGCCATTGCCGGCGCTTGCGTGCTGACCACCCGCGGCGGTGATTTCGAACTGCACATCGGTCAGGACGCCTCCATCGGCTATCTCAGCCACACCGATGCCGCGGTCCACTTGTATCTGCAGGAGACATTCACTTTCCTTTTGCTCACCGCCGAGGCCGCGGTCGCCGTGAATCCTCCGGCGAAAGGAAAAAAGGAATTGAAGTGAGGGCTCGGATTCCTCTGACTCCTTGAGCGGATTCTAGCTGCTCCGAATTGCTTCGATGTGGCAATTGACCGCGTTACGCCAACACATAAACTCCAACGGCTCCTGTCGGTTATCTGATTCTTATAGATCGGATATCAAAGGAGATAACTATTCCCCACGAGTAGTTAGGCTGCGACGCAGCCGGTAGGGAAGATGGTTCCTTCTCGGGCTCAGGCGAAAGGCATAGGCGGTCAGCTCGCGAATAGACCGTCAAGCGCAAATGATGCGCATTAAAAAAAACGCGCAACCTAATCAACATCTCAGCATCTCAGACAAACGGAAAGACAACGCAAAAACCACCGAGACAGTCAACGCGAGACAAGCGTTTGACGACGACCTTGGCTCGATGTGCTGCGCGTGTATGCAGTTGGGAAAACGGCTTCCCTTCGAATTAAGTTGAAAGGCGATTACGATGGCAACAGCCGCGAAATTCCGCATTGATGTAGCGATCCGTGATCTCCTCATGGGTTCGAGCCAGCGTCCACCGGCGCCGGCGCAAGCGAAAGGCCTCACCCTTCCTGAACCGGTCTTCCCCCGGTTTCCCGAACGCCTGCACGATCCCGGTCCTGACATCCCCCCCGAAAAGCGAAATTGGGGTGCAAAAGATGTTTACCGGTAGTTGCGCGGATGGCTAGCTCCCTACATCCGCTCGCGCGTTTTGCCGGGTGAGTTTCATCCCATCACGGCCTATCTGTTTGTCGAGTACAAATGCAACCTCGACTGCTGGTATTGCTGGGCGTACAACAACAAAGTCAAGGGAATGACCGAGGACATGGCGCGGCGCTCCATCGACTGGCTGCATGACCATGGCTGCCGCGTGCTGGCGCTGATGGGTGGCGAGCCGCTGCTGCGCCCGCAGTTCGCCCACAAAGTCGTCTACTACGCGGCCAAGAAGGGCTTCTGGATTTACATCGCCACCAACGGGCGTTTGCTGCGTCCCGATGTGGCCGACCGCCTTGGCGATGCCGGCGTCGCGGTCTTCAATTTCGCCCTGGATGCCTGGGACCTGCAAGCCGGGCCTGCCCAAGGCCGTCGGTCCCGCGCAGAAGAATCTGGAACACGTGCTGCGCAAGCAGTACGTCTACGGCTACATGGTGTTCTTCAACATCAATATCTGCCGCAACAATCTGGAAGACGTGCGCAAGCTGACCGAGTTCGCGCACGACCATCGCATCGCCACCGACTATCACATCAATGAAACGCCGATGCTCGAGCAGGACGACCATTTCAAGCACCTCTACGACAACCCCACTTACATCCGTCCCGAGGACTGGCGCGAAGTGGATGGCTGATCGACTGGCTGATCGAGAAGAACAAGGCGGGCTACCAGATGGTGAACTCCGTGCAGCGCCTGCAGGAAATGAAGGCTTTCATGCGCATGTCCTCCGGACTGGACCTGCGGCGAGTACGGCTGGTATGGCGACGGAAGCAGCGGAAATGGCGAAATCAGGCCGAACTGCTGGCATCGATGCCCGGCATCGTGCAGGAGCCGAACGGCGACCTCCACTTCGCCGAGTGGAACTGCCGCGCCGGACAGAACAACGTCATCATCCGCACCGACGGCACCGTCGCGCCCTGCTTCCCGATGTACGCTGCGACCTTCGACTGGGGCAATATCGACGAGCCCAAGTTCGACCAGACGCAACTTGCCGACATGAAGAAGACCTGCCAGCAGCACTGCTTCTCAACCCTGAACCACAACCTGGCCTACTGCTACAACGACTCCCGTGTGATCAAGTGGTTATGGACCAACGCCAAGAATAAATTCCAGGGCGGCGTGCGCAGTTTCGAGGACTGAAGGAAGAGAGACCACCATGCTGCGAAGAAACCCGGCAACGCCGAAGATCAGACTATTTCTTGTTGACGCCGCATTTCTGGCGATGACAACGTTCGCCATGACCGCGCACGCGCAATTGAATCCACAGGGTCAACTCGAACTTACGACGCCGCTCGAACCATTGCGACCTGGAGTCACGGCGATCCAACTCTTCGATGAGTTGCTTGCCCACAACGCCTTTCGTACCTCGACGCTGCTGAACTATACCGCCTTCAGGACCTATCAGGTCGTGGATCTGCAGGGGAAGGTACACGCCGAGGAAGCCGGGCAGATGGAGTACCGGGCGCCAGACCAAAAGAAGTTTGCGGTCACGTCCGAAAAGGGGTCGATCCTGGTTCGCCGTTTGGCGCTTAATGCATTGATCACAAGTGAGATCGAAACCACGGCGGGCAAGCAGCATCATGATAGTGCGATCTCCCCTGCAAACTACACTTTGGACTTGCTGGGTGAGCAGTGGGTCGGACCTTACCGCTGCTTCGTCGCGCAGGCCACTCCTAAACGACGCGACAAATATCTGTTCGAAGGCAAAGTATGGATCGACACAGACGATTATGCCGTTGTCCGGATTGAGGGCCATCCCGCCAAAAAGCTTTCTTTCTGGATCCAACGGGCAGACTTCGTGCGTCAATATCAGAAGATTGACAACTTCTGGCGTCCGCTACGCGACGTAACCTTTGTCGATGTTCGACTTTATGGCAAGAAGCTTCTCACCATTGATCACCAGGACTACAGCGTCAATGGTTCGGGCTATACCAGTGGTTCGCTGTCGATGGAAAGAACGACAAGCTTTTGAAGCCCATTGGTGCGGCAGATTTTGTGTTGCTGATATTGTAGGGCATATCGTATCGTGCACGCTTGATCTTTGGGGTTACATTTTGATAAAAAGTCTTTAAGGTCAACTTTTGCTTCTCCGTGGGTGGGATCCAAAAGAAACTGGGCAACTGATTCCTAAGTGGTCGGCATCCCAACGCGGTCCATTGCTAATTCCGGCGCCTACGGGACGCTCTCGCAGCAGTTCCGCCGGTGTAAGACTTCGAACCTCCTAGCCGATTTGTGGAGTTCGGATGCTGTTCAGTAGAAAGCCCGTAGTAACAGGGATGTCCTCTCATCCCGGAGTTCGCTGTCTCCTGCCTTCCCTGGATCCTGCTCGACGCCAGCCATGGTGCGAATCAGTCCACAATCCCATAACCAGCTTTAGAAGCAACGCTCAAATTCAACACTCCGCCGGAGGATCTTATGGCGACGAATTTCGTCCAGATTGAAAACGATTCGGAAATCAAGCAGCGATTGGAAGCCGAGCGCATGCGCTTGCGGAAGATTGCCGGACTTGATCAGCCGACCCACTTCCACCGCCCGATCGAGCGAGCCTTCACGGCAGACGAACGCAGCCGTGTGACGATTCTGTTCGGCGGCTTCACGTGGAAGCACGAGGATCTTATTCGCGCAGTTTTCCAGGGCTGCGGATACCGCTGCGAAAAGTTGCCCGTGCCCGACGTGCCTGCTTTCCAGATCGGCAAGGAGTACGGCAACAACGGACAGTGTAATCCAACCTACTTCACCGTGGGCAATCTCGTGCAGTATCTTCAATTTCTGGAAAAGGAAGGCATTCAGCGCCAGGACATTCTGGACAACTATGTTTTCTTCACCGCGGGCTCATGCGGTCCGTGCCGCTTCGGGATGTATGAGGCCGAGTACCGCTTTGCGCTGAAGAATGCCGGCTTCGACGGCTTCCGGGTTTTGCTGTTCAAGGACAGCGACGGAATCAAGGCGGCCTCGGGCGAGCCCGGATTGAAGTTCACCGTCGACTTTGGGTTCGGCATGCTGAATGCCATGCACCTTGGCGATGTTTTCAATGACCTCATCTACCAGATTCGTCCGTTCGAAGTGGATAAGGGCGAAACCGATGAAGTATTCCGGGAGGCGGTAAATGGGCTCTGCCACGATCTCAAGAACCGCCACGCGTTCGAAATTGAGCAGAGCGCGCCCGACTGGGCAAAGCCCAAGTTCAAAAGCAACAAGATTCTGCGCAATACCGTCAATGTTTTTGGAAAGATGCACGAGCACCTCTGGGGCAAGGACTACCTGAATGCCTTGGCCACTGCCCGCAAGAAGCTCGATTCGATCGAAGTGGACCGCACCAAAGTGAAGCCGGTCGTGAAAATCACGGGTGAATTTTGGGCGCAGCTCACCGAGGGCGATGGCAACTTCCACATGTTTGATTTTCTCGAGCGCGAAGGCGCGCAGGTGCTGGTCGAGCCGATCGCAACCTGGGTGGCGTACCTGCTGTATCAAGCCAAGGCGCACGCAAAAGCCAAGTGGCCCGTGAACCGTCCCCACCGGAATCCGCAATGGTGGGAATTGAAGAAACATCTTGCCAATGATCTGGGATTGCGTAAGAAGCTGATGGGCCTTGGCGTTGGCCAGTGGATGTGGAACGGCCTGTATCACCGCACAATCAAGCATATGGGCGGGATCACGCATCATCTGGTGCCGCAGGCGGAGCTGGCCGAAATGGCGCATCCCTTCTACAACCAGTTTGCGCGCGGCGGCGAAGGACACCTTGAGGTCGGGAAAAACGTCTACTACACCGTGCACCGGCTCTGCCATATGGTGCTGGCGCTGAAGCCGTTCGGCTGTATGCCTTCGTCGCAGTCGGATGGAGTGCAATCGGCAGTTATCAACAAGTTCAAAGACATGATCTTCCTTCCCATCGAAACTTCGGGCGAGGGCGAGGTCAACGCGCACAGCCGCGTGCAGATGGCGCTCGGTGAGGCCAAGGTGAAGGCCAAGCTCGAGTTCGAGCAGTGTCTGAGTTCTACCGGCAAAACCATGGAGCAAATTCGCGCGTACATTGCGGAGCATCCCGAAATGAAGCGACCGTTCTACCACATACCTCATCGCGAAGGGATCGCGGGTACGGCAGCGCAGTTCATCCTGCACGTGAGCGACCGGATGGACAAGAGCAGCCGGTTCCGACGGAGGACCCGCGTGCCGGGCATCGCGCTTCCACGTGCTGCTTAACCCCCTGACCGGCAGCGCGCTTGCTCCTGCCGGCCCTTATTTACAGCCGGAACCTGATCGGAGAATTGAATGCATGACCATCTCGCAGGACAGGAAAAGAAAGCACCCCAGTTACTTCAGATCGCCGCGGCGCCATATCAAAAGCCCCACGACCACCACACCCAGTTCCTGGTAGGGCTCGACGTTGGTTCCACAACGGTGAAGGCAACCGTGGTCGATGCCAAGACCGACGAGATTTTCTGGCAGGACTACCAGCGCCACGAGACCAAGCAACCGGAGAAGACCTTGGAGTTTCTGCGCCGGATGGAGTCCGAGGTCGGGATCAATCGCCACAACACGCGCATGTTCATGACTGGATCAGGTGGCGGCGGAATCGCCGAGCAGATTGGCGCGAAGTTTGTGCAGGAAGTTACGGCTGTGTCGCTGGCCGTCGAAAAGCTTCATCCCGAAGTGTATTCGGTGATCGAGTTAGGCGGGCAGGATGCGAAGATCATCGTCTTCAAAGACGACGACGAAACCGGGCGCAAGAAAAAAATCCCGTCGATGAATGATAAGTGCGCCGGCGGCACTGGCGCGGTGATCGACAAGATCAATGCGAAGCTGAAGATTCCTACAGCAGAACTCGCGATGCAGGGTTACCACGGCATCAAGCTGCACAGGGTAGCCGGCAAGTGTGGCGTCTTTGCCGAGACCGACATCAACAGCCTGCAGAAAGTGGGAACGCCGCCGGACGAATTGATGGCGTCGCTATTTGAGGCCATCGTGCTGCAGAACCTGAGCGTCTTAACGCGCGGCCACACACTTCGACCGCATGTTCTGTTGCTCGGTGGTCCGAACAGCTTCATCAAGGGCATGCGCGAGGCCTGGCAAGCCAACATTCCACGCATGTGGCAGGAGCGCAAGGTTGCCGTTCCCGACGGAGCCAAGCCGGAAGATCTGATCAAGGTGCCGAACAACGCACAATATTTCGCCGCCCTGGGCGCGATCGAATTCGGCAAGAGCGAAGACGATTGCGTCGGCTGCTACCAGGGTTACGAGAAGCTCGTGTACTACATCGAGTTCGGACGCCAGGAGGAAAAAGCGAAATCCGGCGCGAAGGGTTTGGTCTCGAAAGAAGGAGAACTCGACGGATTCAAGCAAGCCTATCGCCGCAAGAAGTTTACCCCGGCAACGTTCCAGAAAGGCCAGACCGTCGGCGGTTTTATCGGCATCGACGGCGGGTCGACTTCCACCAAGGCTGTGCTGCTTGATGATCGCGGCGACATCCTGTGCAAGGCCTACCAGCTCTCGAACGGCAACCCGATCCAGGACACGATCGAGATGTTTGAGAATCTGCGAGGGCAAGTGGAAGCGCAGAACGCCAAGCTCGAGGTGCTAGGAGTCGCCACCACCGGCTATGCCAAGGACATTTTAAAAGACGTCTTGCACGCCGATGTGGCGCTGGTGGAAACCGTGGCTCACACCGAATCGGCGCTGAAGTTTTATGAAGATCCGCACGTGATCGTCGATGTGGGTGGGCAAGATATCAAAATCATCATCTTGCACAACGGCCGCGTGAAAGATTTCAAGCTGAATACGCAGTGCTCGGCCGGCAACGGCTATTTTCTGCAATCGACTGCCGAGGGATTCGGCCTTGGCGTCGAACAATATGCCGATCTGGCTTTCTCAGCCCAGTCGATGCCCGTTTTCGGCTATGGCTGCGCGGTGTTCATGCAGTCGGACATCGTCAACTTCCAGCGGCAAGGCTGGCGGGCGGAGGAAATCCTGGCGGGTCTGGCGTCGGTGTTGCCCAAAAACGTGTTCCTGTATGTAGCCAGCATTCCCAATCTCGCAGCGCTGGGCACGCGCTTTGTGCTGCAAGGCGGAACGCAGAACAACATGGCGGTGGTGAAAGCCGAAGTCGATTTCATCAACAATAGCTTCCGCGCGGCCGGCAAGAGACCCGAGATCATCGTTCATGAGTTCTGCGGCGAATCCGGCGCGATCGGCGCGGCAGCAGAGTCTCTGCGACTCTGGCGCAACGGCCAGCAGACCACGTTTGTTGGTTTGGATGCGGTGCGAAAGATTCAGTACCGAACGACCCGCAACGAAGCCACCCGCTGCAATTTCTGCAAGAACAATTGTCTGCGCACTTTTATCGACATCCGAACTGCTCCCAAGGACGAGCTGAGCGTCGTTCCAATCCAGAAGGTCACCAAGGTTCCGCTGATGCACGGCGAGCAGCGCCTGATCATCGCAACTTGCGAAAAAGGCTTGGTCGAAGACGTCAACGACATGAAGGACATCAAGGCCGGCCTGGATGAAATCAAAGACCAGCATCCGAACTTTGTGGACATCGCAGCCCACGAAGTCTTTCGCCCAGTGAACGCGAAGAGTGTGGCCGATCCCATTCCTGTCGCGAAATTCTGGAACAAGGCGGCCAAAGAGCGCATCCCGCTCATGGAGAACCGCAGAAAGCTTCGCGTCGGTATTCCCCGCGTGCTCAACATCTATAGTTACGCGCCGCTTTTCAACGGGTACCTGGAAAGCCTCGGCGTGCAGCCGGAGAACATCGTTTATTCCGACTACACCAGTTCCGATCTCTATCGAGCGGGAGCGAGCCGGGGCGCGATCGATCCCTGCTTCCCTGCCAAGATCGGCATCTCGCATGTCTACAATCTGATCCAGGAAAAACATCGCAAGAAGCCGCTGAACGTCATCTTCTTCCCGATGTACGACGTCTTGACATCGCCTCTTGTGAAGATTGTCGGAGCGAATGCCTGCCCAACCGTGACCGCAACGCCGGAGACCGTGAAGGCCGCTTTCACAAAAGAGAGCGACGTCTTCACTGAGCACAATGTCAAATACCTCGATCCGGTGCTGAACTTTGCCGATCGCAAGTTGTTCGCCCACCAGATGCTGCAGGCGTGGCAGCCAATCCTGGGATTATCGCAGGAGGAGAATGATCGCGCGGTTGAGGTCGGCTATAAAGCTCTGGCCGATTACGAAAATGGCATCCAGCGCAAAGCGCGTCAAGTGTTGGACCAACTCGAGCGCGAAGACCGCATTGGCATCGTGATGCTGGGCCGCCCCTATCATCACGATCCCGGACTGAATCACGAGATCATGGAAGAGTTCCAGAAACTGGGTTATCCCATCTTCTCGCAGAACACCCTACCCCTCGATGAAGACATGCTGGAGCGCCTGTTCGGCGACGAGGTGCGCGCCGGCATGATCAGTCATCCTCTGGACATCGGCGATGCCTGGAAGAACTCGTATTCCTGCAGCACGAACCACAAAGTGTGGGCGGCGAAGTTCACAGCACGCCATCCAAATCTGGTGGCGCTCGAGGTTTCCAGCTTCAAATGCGGACATGATGCGCCGATCTATGGCGTGATCGAGGGAATCATCGAGCAGTCTGGCACGCCGTATTTCTGTTTCAAGGATCTGGACGAGAACAAGCCCTCGGGCTCGATCAGAATCCGCGTCGAGACGATCGACTACTTCCTGCGGCGGTATCGCGACGAAGTCATCCGCAAGCGTAAAGCCGCGGAGGAAATCAACGCTCAACTAGCGGCATTAGAAGCGGAACTTCGCGGAGCGATCACATCGCCGCCACTTCCATGCCAGCCCGAGGTGCAAGAGATGGCAGCCGATTGACCGCAACCTACGATGTTAACGTCGAGGGCACCTGGCAACGGCGCGAACTGCCTCAATCACAGATACGCCCTGTTCCACGAGAAGCCTTTGCGGTCTAGCTGGAAATCGCCTGTGTTTACGGGCACAAAAGAATTGGCTCCTCAGGTAGGACTCGAACCTACAACCCTTCGGTTAACAGCCGAATGCTCTGCCATTGAGCTACTGAGGAGTGTGGCGGGCCCAGCACGAGAGCGCTCGGCCTTTCGCTTCCTGTTGATCATAGCATCCCGAGTGCGGGGTTGAAAACAGTTTGAAGAAGCGGAGCGCCGACGATTCTGCTCTGCCGGGCGGCTGCATCCGCGTCCGCGCTAACCTTCCGATCTTAGAACCGAAAACAACCTAACTCAAACTGGCGTCAGGGATTAGCTACTGCCTGATGTCCAGACGTGATCGCGATCACGAGGGAAAGCCTCAAGAGATCCGCCTCGACCCATGCCGCCGTAGCCTCCCCACAAGATCACCTTTCACTGTGATCACGGGTACAGCCGGGACTTCCTGTGAGCGAGATCATAGGCAGTAAAAACTTCACTCTCCCCCGGGGAGGGTAAGCATGCAGCGCGTCTTGATTCTTCGTGCCACAGGTAGGGACTTTCATGATTTTAATATCCTGTTCCGTGGTCATCGTGCCTACTACGTATTCGCATTTATAGCCCCACAAATTCCTGAGTCCGCCGGGCGCCGCTACCCGCAGGAGACGGAAAATGAATAGCAAGGATTTTCTCTCCATTCGAGATTTCTCACCCTCTGAGATTCAATACCTGCTCATTCTTGCGCGCCAGGTGAAGGCTGATCCCACGGGCTTCAGCACGGCCCTCCGGCGCGAAACTCTGGCCATGATCTTCGAGAAGCCTTCGTTGCGCACCCGAGTCACGTTTGACGTAGGCATCCAGCAACTGGGCGGCTTCTCGCTCTACCTCTCACCCGCTGAGATCAATCTGGGCAAGCGCGAGTCGGTATACGACGTGGCCAAGAACCTGGAACGCATGGTGCAGGGCATCATGATCCGCACCTTTGAACATGAAGTAGTGGTGCAGATGGCACGTTACGCCAACATTCCCGTCATCAACGGTCTCACCAACTTCAGCCATCCCTGCCAGGCGATGGCTGACTACCTGACCATCTGGGAGGCCAAAGGCCATCTGGACCGGCTGAAGATTGCTTTCGTGGGCGATGGCAACAACGTGGCGCGTTCGCTGATGTTCGTCGGTGCCCAGATCGGCGCGCATGTTTGGGTAGCTACGCCTCCGGGATACGAACTCGATGCCGAGTCTGTGCGCTGGGCTCGTGAGCGCGGCGCCGAGACCGGAGGCACGTTCACCGCGACGAACGATCCCGAAGAAGCCGCTTCCGGCGCCGATGTGGTCTACACCGACGTCTGGGCCAGCATGGGACAAGAGGCCGAATCGGAAAAGCGGAAACACATCTTCCTGCCTTACCAGGTGGATACAACGCTGTTCCGCCGGGCTAAGCGTGATGCCATCTTTCTGCACTGCTTGCCGGCGCATCGCGGCGATGAGGTGACCAACGAGGTCATCGATTCTCCGCGATCGCTGGTATTTCAGCAGGCGGAAAACCGGCTGCACTCGCAGAAAGCGATCATGCTGGAACTGATGAAAGGTGAGTTCGTCAAATTGCCGGGACTTGTCGAGCTGCGAGAACTGGTGCACGCGTAATCCCCCGCAAGGGACTGCAACTTATGAAAACCATGCTCCTTGCCGTTGGCGGAAACGCCCTGATTCGCTCGGGAGAAAAAGGAACCATCACCGAGCAACGGGCGAACGCTCAGCGGACTGCGGTGCAGATTGTCGGGCTGATCGGTGCCGGCTACAGGATGGTCCTCACGCACGGCAATGGTCCGCAAGTTGGTGCCCAGCTTCTGCGTTCAGAACGAGGAGCGAGCCAGGTCCCGGGGCACCCGCTTGACGTTTGCGGCGCCTCAACCCAGGGCGAGATCGGATATCTTCTCGAGCAATCGTTACGAACTGAACTGCAGCACGCGGGCCTGCATGTGCCGGTGACGACAGTTCTCACGCAGAGTCTGGTCTCGCCGGATGATCCCTCGATGAAGCACCCCACCAAACCGATTGGTCCTTTCTATTCGCGCGCCGACGCTGAGGAGCGCCAGCGCCTTTTGGGATGGGAGATCGTAGAGGACGCAGCCCGCGGTTATCGCCGCGTGGTACCGTCGCCGGACCCGATTGAAATTGTTGAACTGGAGGTCATTCGAGATCTGGTGGACCATGGAGTGCTCGTCATCGCGTGTGGAGGCGGCGGCATTCCCGTGATCTGGAACAACGGCATTTTGGAAGGTTTAGAAGCGGTCATCGACAAGGATCGAGCCTCCGCATTACTAGCTTCCAACCTGCAAGCCGACCTGTTCGTGATTTCCACAGACACGGACTATGTGTACCTGGATTACAAGAAACCCGCGCAGCGCGCCCTGCATAGCGTCACTGCGGCGGAATTGGAGCAGTATGCGAAGGCCGGTCACTTTCCACCCGGGAATATGGGCCCAAAGATCGAATCCGTCCTCTGCTTCCTCGACCACGGCGGCAAGGAAGCCATCATTACCTCTTGCGAGAATCTTTGCCAGTCCGTCGGCGGATCTGCCGGAACCCACATGTTCCCCGATCACGACCACATAGAAATCAAGCTCAACACAAAGTTCGAACTTCCGGTGGGAGGACGCTAGGTGCCCAAGGCGACCATTACTCCTCGCAAGCCAAACCAGTCCCCCAAGTTCGACTTGCCTCTGAGAGGTGGGCCGACATTGAAACACGTGGTGGAATCCCAGCAATTCACCGTTCCGCTGCTCATGGAATTATTCGAGCGGTCGCGCGGCATGGAGCGCGTGGTGGCGCGCGGTGGCTCCCTCGATTACCAGAACCGCATCATGGCCACACTGTTTTACGCGCCCTCCACGCGGACTCGTCTCTCGTTTGAAGCTGCTATGCACCGCCTTGGCGGCAGGGTCTTGTCCACGGAGAATGCCGGCGCATTTTCTTCGGAAGTCGAAGGCGAGCAGGTCGAAGATTCCATTCGTATTATCGGCAGTTACTCGGATGTGATCGTCATTCGACACACTGAAGATCATGGCGCGCGCCGCGCCGCCGACGTCTCGCCCGTCCCCGTAATCAATGCCGGAGATGGCAATGGCGGACAGCATCCCACCCAGGCCTTGCTCGATCTCTATACGATTTACCGGCAGCGGCCGCTCGACGGCCTGAGCGTAGCCATCATCGGAGAGTTGGATCAAGGACGCACGGCGCGATCGCTGGCCTATCTGCTGGCCAAGTTCGATCGAGTCAAGATGTTCTTCGTCAGCCCGCCGCAGCTGCAAATGAAACCGGACATTCTAGAGTATCTCGATGAGCACGGCGTCCATTACGAACTCGAGTCAGACATCGACCGGGCCATCGGCGAAGTGGATGTGGTTTACCAGACCCGAATCCGGCCAGAAAGAGTCCGGGACGCAACCGCCCTCAAGAGTTATGCCATTGACTCGACCGTCGTGCGGCGCATGAAACAGGATGCAATGATCCTTCATCCTCTTCCCCGCACCGTCGAGCTGGACAAGTCTGTTGACGCCGATCCCCGAGCCATGTACTTCCGCCAAGCGAGGTATGGTCTCTACGTGCGGATGGCCTTGTTGACGATGCTTTTGGAAACAAGATGAACGCGAAGAGCACAAACTCATCATCTTTCGAGAGGAACTTATGGCAACGCAATTCATAGAGCAGCCCTTACACACCCAGGATTTCGTGGAACTCGAGAGCCGGTACGGCGCTCACAACTATCATCCCCTCGACGTGGTGATTGAGCGCGCGGAAGGCGTCTGGGTGTACGACATCGAAGGCAAACGTTACCTCGATTGCCTGGCTGCGTATTCCGCGGTGAATCAAGGGCACTGCCATCCCAGGATTCTGCAAACGCTGGAAGAGCAGGCCCGGAAAGTCACGCTGACTTCCCGCGCATTCCGCAACGAGCAATTGCCTCTGCTCTATAAGGAACTCCACGATCTGACCGGCTTCGACATGGTTCTCCCCATGAACTCAGGCGCGGAGGCCGTGGAAACCGCGATCAAGACAGCTCGCAAGTGGGGATACAAGATTAAAGGCATCCCGCAGGACAAAGCTGAGATCATTGTGTGCGCCAATAATTTTCACGGTCGCACTGTCACCATCGTGAGCTTCTCTTCCGACGAACAATATCGCGACGGTTTCGGTCCTTTCACGCCGGGATTCAAGATTATTCCATTCGGCGATGCGAACGCCCTCCGCGAGGCTATCACTCCCAACACGTGTGCCTTCCTCGTCGAACCCATTCAGGGCGAGGCCGGAATTGTCATTCCACCCAAGGGATTTCTCCGAGACGCAGCGGCCATTTGCCGCGAGAATCACGTCTTGCTGATGGCCGACGAAATTCAATCCGGTCTGGGACGAACTGGCAAGCTCTTCGCCTACATGCATGAAGCCGTCACGCCCGATGTCTTGATCATCGGCAAGGCGCTCGCCGGTGGTTTTTATCCCGTCTCCGCAGTGCTGTCTTCGCGCCAGATCCTGGGCGTGTACAAACCCGGTGACCACGGCAGCACCTTCGGCGGCAACCCGATGGGCTGCGCCATTGCCCGCACGGCGCTCCGCGTCCTGATCGAAGAGAAAATGGTTGAACGCTCCGCGGAGTTGGGCGCATATTTCCTGGCTCTTCTGCAAATGATGCGCAGTTCCGACCTGAAAGAGGTCCGCGGCAGAGGTTTGTGGATTGGCATCGAACTCCGCAGCCCGGCGCGTCCTTACTGCGAAGCCCTCATGGCGGAAGGAATCCTGTGCAAGGAAACGCACGACCGCGTGATCCGCATCGCACCGCCGCTCGTCATCACCCGTCAGGAGATTGATTGGGCCTTTGAGAGAATCACACGAGTAATTCAGCGGCATTGAAGTGGCTGTCGGTCAGATCAACTTTTTAAAATCGCTCTGCCCGTTGTCACAACGCGAGTTGCTGGCATAGGCTATCGGGAGGAGTGATTTATGAGCATCCTCGAAGTCAGTATTCCAGCCGACAGCAACGAATTGAGTCCTTACCAACCCACTCGATCGACCATCACTGCGACCCCTCTGAGTGCGGACGACCTTCGCAAGATTGAGACCTACTGGCGAACCTGCAACTATCTGAGTCTCGGCATGATTTATCTGCAGGAGAATCCCCTGCTCACGGAACCTCTCCGTCTCGAACATATCAAGAACCGTCTGCTCGGACATTGGGGATCGAGCCCGGGACTATCTTTCATCTATGTGCATCTCAACCGGCTGATCAAGAAGTATGACCTCGACATGATTTTTCTCGCCGGGCCGGGACATGGCGCGCCCGGCGTCTTGGGGCCGACGTATCTGGAAGGCACTTACTCCGAAATTTATCCGGAGAAAAGTCAGGATCCCGAAGGCTTGCGCGAGTTCTTCAAACAGTTTTCTTTTCCGGGTGGCATCGGCAGCCACTGCACTCCAGAAACGCCCGGATCGATCCACGAAGGCGGCGAGCTCGGCTACGTTCTCTCGCACGCTTGCGGCGCGGCCTTCGATAATCCTGAACTGATCGTTGCCGCGGTCGTCGGTGACGGCGAGTCGGAGACTGGACCGCTGGCCACTTCCTGGCACATCAACAAATTTCTGAATCCGGCGCGTGACGGCGCGGTGCTCCCCATCCTTCACCTGAACGGCTACAAGATCGACAATCCTACATTGCCGGCACGCATTTCTCGCGAAGAACTGGAACATCTGCTTCGCGGCTACGGCTGGACTCCTTACTTCGTGGAAGGCAGCGATGTCCCTAGCATGCATCAGGCCATGGCCGCGACCACGGAGCATTGCATTCGCGAAATTCGCGAGCATCAAAGATCTGCTCGCAACCAGGGAGTTCCAAGTCGCCCGCGCTGGCCCATGATCGTGCTCCGCTCACCCAAGGGCTGGACCGCTCCGCGTGAGATGGAAGGCCATTTCCTCGAGGGCTTCTGGCGCGCTCACCAGGTTCCTTTGCCCAATGTGAAAAAAGATCCCGTACAGCTTCGTGCTCTTGAAGACTGGATGCACTCGCAAAAGCCGGATCCATTCTTCGACGCCAATGGCAAGCTTGCGCCAGTGTTTGCTGAACTCGCGCCTGCCGGCACACGCCGCATGAGCGCCAATCCGCACGCCAATGGCGGGCGCATCAAGAAAGCGTTGCGCCTGCCCGATTTCCGTAATTATGCCAACGCCACTGAAAAGCCCGGCCAATCGCAGGCGGAGAACACTCGCCCCCTTGGACGCATGCTGGCCGATATCATGCGGGAGAACCCGCGCAACTTCCGCGTCTTCGGCCCCGATGAAACCACCTCGAACAAGCTCGACGCAATCTACGAGGCAAGCCGCAAATTCTGGATCGAGGAACGATTCCCCGAAGACAACGACGGCGGCAATCTCGCTCCCGACGGCCGCGTCATGGAAATGCTCAGCGAACACACGCTCGAGGGCATGCTCGAAGGCTATCTCCTCACCGGACG
Organism: uncultured Acidobacteriota bacterium; assembly: GCA_963763795.1. Classification (GTDB taxonomy): domain Bacteria; phylum Acidobacteriota; class Terriglobia; order Terriglobales; family Acidobacteriaceae; genus Sulfotelmatobacter. Next base: position 405,782 of record CAVXPP010000006.1, read on the forward strand.
CCACGGATTTTTCTCTTCCTACGAAGCATTTGTGCACATCATCGATTCCATGTTCAACCAGTACGCCAAATGGTTGGAGATGTGCAATCATCTTTCCTGGCGCGATGCGATCGCTTCCTTGAATCTGCTGATCACTTCCACCGTATGGCGTCAGGATCACAACGGCTTTACCCACCAGGATCCCGGATTCCTCGACGTGGTGGTCAACAAGAGCGCGAATGTTACCCGCATCTATCTGCCTCCCGACGTGAATTGTTTGCTGTCGGTGTCCGATCATTGCCTGCGCAGCCAGAACTATGTGAACGTCATCGTCTGCGACAAGCAGAAGCATTTGCAGTTCCTGAATATGGATGACGCGATCACGCATTGCACCAAAGGCATCGGGATATGGGATTGGGCAAGCAACGACGAAGACGGCGAGCCCGATGTCGTTATGGCGTCCGCAGGAGACATTCTCACGCAAGAGGCCCTGGCGGCAACCGCGCTTCTGCGCAAGGAATTTCCCGATCTCAAGATTCGGTTTGTGAATGTGGTCGATCTCTTCAAGCTGCAGCCGACCAGCGAGCACCCGCATGGATTGCCAGACCGCGACTTCGACTCGCTATTCACGGTCAACAAACCGGTCATCTTTAATTTTCACGGTTATCCGCAGCTGATTCACCGGCTGGCCTATCGGCGCACGAACCACGACAACATTCACGTGCGCGGATACAAAGAGCAGGGCAACATCAACACGCCCCTCGAACTTGCCATCAACAACAACGTGGACCGTTTCAGTCTGGCGATGGATGTCGTGGATCGCGTGCCCCGCCTGCAAAAAGTCGGCGGACACGCTAAAGAAAGGTTCCTCAACCAGCAGATCGAATGTCGCAATTACGCGCACCAGTACGGCATCGACAAGCCCGAGGCCACCGACTGGGTTTGGCCGTATTGAGGAAGCGAACGCTCGGGTGGAAGCGGCGGCAGTTATGAGGGATGCGGTTCGCCGAGAATCACGCGGACCGTATCCCGGGCGATCAGGAGTTCTTCGTCCGTAGGAATCGCATATGCCAGGAGCTTCGAATCATCGGAGCTGATCTGGCCTTCGCGGCCAACGGTTTCTGCATTCTTTGCCGCATCCAGCTTCAGACCGGCCCACTCCATGTCGGCGCAGATCCGCGCCCGCACATCCGGCGAGTTTTCTCCAATGCCGCCGGTAAACACGATCGCGTCCGCTCCGCCCATCGCAGCCAGATAGGCACCGATGTATTTTCGCGCGCGATAGCAAAAAAGTTCGATCGCCAGCCGCACGCGCCGGTCGTCATGCTCTTTGAGCTCCGCCTGCAACTCCCGCATATCATTCGTGAGCCCGGAAATCCCCAGCAGCCCCGATTGCGTGTTCAGCAGTGTATCCACTTCCGATGACGACATGCCCTCTTTGCGCGCGATCACGCTGACAATCGCCGGATCAAGATCGCCCGAGCGCGTGCCCATGACCAAGCCCTCCAGCGGCGTCATCCCCATCGATGTATCGACTGAAGATCCGCTCTGGATGGCCGCCGCCGAGCATCCATTCCCCAGATGCAGCGTAATGATATTGGTCTGTTGGCGCGTCAAGCCACGCAGAGCGCGATAGCGGAACGCCACGTAGCGATGCGAGGTCCCATGAAATCCATATCGGCGAATTTTGTGGCGACGGTACAGGTGATAGGGCACAGCGTAGAGATAAGCCTGCTCGGGCAGCGAGTGATGGAACGCCGTATCAAACACCGCGACCTGCGGGACGTCCTTGCCGAACAGATCACGCGCCGCCAGAATTCCCTTCACATTATTTGGATTATGCAGCGGCGCCAGATCAATGCAGTCCTCGATTCCCTTGAGCACTCGATCATCGATCAGCGTCGATTCCTTGAACAGCTCGCCGCCATGCACCACGCGGTGGCCAACCGCGTTTACATCGGCAGTGCTCTTGATTTCCTTGATCCCCGAGCGATCAGATGCAATGTATCGCACCAGATAGTCGAGCGCCGCAGTCATGTCCCGCACGGGCGCGGTCTCGGTATGCCCCTGGTGGTCGCGATACTGCGTGCGAATAATCGCCTCTCCGCCGATGCCGTCCACTTCGCCGCGGCAGATGCGATCATCCTGGTGCTGTTTGATCTGTTCGAGATCGGTGGCAATGACCTGAAATTTCAAGCTCGAACTGCCGGAGTTAAGAACTAACACGTTCATGGCAATAATTCCTGTGACGCTACGCTCCAAGATAAGCCTCACGGGAAAACCGGGCAACTCGCACGCAAGATGGGTAATTCGGTCTGCTCCCACTTTAGGAACTTCTCTTGGCGACCTCCGCGAAGTCCTCAGCGATCTCTGCGGTTAAGCTCTTTCTGACCGTAACACTAGGCGGAAATCAGCCCGCGATAGATTGCCATGCCGACCACCGCCTCCACGCCCATGGCATGCAGAGCATCGACTTCCTGTTGCGAGCGAATTCCGCCCGCCGCAATCAACTGCCGTTTCGTCGCCGCTCGCAAAGGAACAATCGCTTCTTGTGGAAATCCCTGCAATAGACCTTCCGTATCCACATGTGTGTACAAAAATGCCGTACACCACCGGTCGAGTGCCTCAATCATCTCGATGGGCCGGACGTCGGAGATCTTACGCCATCCATGGGTCGTAACCCGTCCGCCAATTGCATCCAATGCGAAAACCAATCGGCTTGACCCCACCGCCTCCGCCAACCGTGCTGCAAACGCGCAGTCCAACTTCCCGTCTGCAAACAATGCCGAACCCACAATCACCCGCTGTGCGCCCGCACCCAGCACAGATCGCGCGGCCTCAATCGAATGAATGCCTCCGCCCACCTGGCACGGCAAACGGCGGGCGATTTCCGTGATCCGCGCGGCATTACTTCCCTGCCTCATAGCCGCGTCCAGATCAATCAACTGCACCATTGGATGCTTCGAGAAGCGCTCCGTCCATTGTTCGAAGTCATCGAACTCCAGAGCTTTCGTCTTGCCCTGCACCAGTTGAACGATCTTTCCGCCCATGAGGTCAATCGAAGGAATCAGCATGGCCATCGCACCGGGATTCCCGCTGACCCGAGTTCTTGTTTCAGATCAGCGAGACGATTAAATCCATAATGAAAGATCGAGGCTGCCAGTGCCGCATCCGCCTGCCCCTCGCGAAATACTTCCACAAAATGTGCCGCCCCGCCTGCCCCTCCCGAAGCGATCACCGGAATGCGCACCGCATTGGCGACCGCTCGCGTCAATTCGCAATCGAATCCAACTCCGGTGCCGTCGCGATCCATCGAAGTCAGCAGGATTTCTCCTGCGCCCCAGTCTTCCGCTTCCGCTGCCCACTCGATCGCGTCGCGACCGGCCGGAACCCTTCCACCTTTCGTAAACACGTCCCAGCCGGAACCGTTTTCGCGGCGTTTCGCATCGATCGCAACCACCACGGCTTGAGATCCGAAACGCAAAGAAATTTGTGTGACAAGATCCGGATTCGCTAAAGCCGCGGAATTAATGCTGATCTTGTCCGCGCCCGCTGCAAACACTGCCGATGCCTCTTCCAGCGTTCGAATGCCGCCGCCGACGGTGAATGGAATGAACAACTCCCGAGCCGTGCGCCGCACCGTATCGAGCAAGGTCGCTCTTTGCTGATGAGTTGCCGAAATATCCAGCAGAACAATCTCATCCGCTCCCGACGCGCTATGCGCCTTCGCCAGTTCCGCCGGATCACCCGCATCCCGCAGGTTCAGGAACTGCACTCCTTTGACCACACGTCCACCGTCTACATCCAGGCAGGCGATAATGCGTTTCGTCAGCATGTCAGATCGCGCAGAAATTGCTTAACAGCTGCAATCCAACTTCTCCGGATTTTTCCGGATGAAATTGCACTCCGAACAGTTGATCTTGTTCGACGGCCGCGGAAAATCGGCCGCCGTATTCGCAACAAGCCACAGTTGTGTCAGCAACCGGCGCGCGAAAAGAGTGCGTGAAATACACAAAGGAAGACAATGGCACGCCGCGAAATAATCGGGACCGCGGATCAATGTCCAAGGAGTTCCATCCTACGTGCGGAGATTTCACCGACTCGGGAAACCGGTCGCATTCCCCGTTCAATATTCCCAATCCAGCGACAGACGGCGATTCCTGGCTGCGCTCAAACATCCATTGCATGCCGACGCAGATCCCCAGAAATGGCACGCTGCGCTCAATCGCGTCCTCAATCGCCTCCCGCAGCCCCGAACTTTCGAGCGTCGCCGTCGATGTGAAGTGTCCGACTCCGGGAAGCACCACTTTCGTCGCTTTCGCAACTGCGGTCGGGTCCGACGTAATCACGCTCTCTTGCCCCAGCCAGTCGAAAGCTTTCTTCACTGAGACCAGATTGCCGGCACCGTAATCGACGATCGCAATCATCACAGCACTCCCTTGGTGCTAGGCAAGAGCCGCAGCATTTGCGGATCACGCCAGCAAGCCGCACGCAGCGCCCGCGCGAAAGCCTTGAAGAGCGCTTCAATCTTGTGATGGCTCGATCGCCCGTACAACACGCGCGCATGCACATTGGCCCGCGCACCCCGAGCGAAGCCTTCAAAGAAGTCCTCGACTAACTCCGACTGCAAATCTCCGACCAGTCGCGTACTCACCTTGGTCTCGACCACAGCGGCCGTACGTCCGCAGAAATCTACCGCGGCCATCCCCATAGTCTCATCCATCGGCATGAGAAAATATCCAGCTCGCAGGATGCCTCGTTTCGTCCCCAGCGCTTTATCGAAGGCCTGCCCCAGCACGATTCCAACATCTTCGACAGTGTGGTGCTGATCCACATCGAGGTCGCCGCGCGCTTTGACCGTCAGATCGAAGCCTCCATGATGCGCGAATAATTCCAGCATGTGATCGAAGAAGCGGATCCCGGTCGAGACCTTGTACCGTCCGCGACCTTCAATCGTCAGCGAGATTTCGATCTGCGTTTCCTTGCTAATGCGCCTGATCTTTCCTTTTCTCATCTCCGCGATACTCCCTGTCCGATGCCGCATTCCTCAATTGTGGCTTGTAGCGCCGCCAGCAGCCGGTCCGCGTGCTCGCGCGGCCCCACCGTGATGCGGACGCATCCTTCGCATCTTTGGTCGCTCGATCGGTCGCGCACAAGAATCCCACGCCGTCGCATCTGTTCGACGAACCTTGCCGAGTCGGCCTTCGACGACCCCACCCGCAGCAACACAAAATTCGCCTCGCTGTTCCAAAATTCAATCCCGCTCGCCGTTAGCATATGCTGCAACCGGGCGCGCGCCTCGAGAACCCCCTCCACATATTTGGCCAAGTACGATTGGTCTTGAATCGCCTCTGGCACACACGCGAGCGCGACCGCGTTGACGTTGTACGGGGAACACACGAGCCGAACTGCGTGCATCTGCCCCGCATCCCCGATCAGCACGCCGACGCGCAGCCCCGCCATGCCATAGGCTTTGGAAAACGTCCGGGCCACAAATAAATTCCCACACTCCTCCCGGCACTCGATCATCGTTTGTCCATAGAATTCGAAGTATGCCTCGTCGACAAGCAATGCGGCCTCCCCTGCCTTATGGGCAAGTTCGAGAAGTCGATCGCGCGTCGCCACCGTTCCCGTCGGATTGTTGGGATTCGCGATCGCGATCAGCCGGGTGCGGGACGTAATGCGCTGCTTTCAACTCATTCGCGGGAAAGCTGAAGTTTTTTCCCATGGGAACACTAATCGCGTTCGCGCCTGTGGCCATGGCATAAATCCGGTACATGGAATAGGTCGGCGCCATGATCAACGCCTCGTCCCCTGAACCAAGGTAGGTCTGGCAAAGCAGATGGATCGCTTCATCTACGCCGTTCGTCAGTAGCGTCTCTCCGGGATTCACCTTCAGGAATCCTGCGACTGCAGCCTCGACCGCCTGCCGCTCCGGATATCGTGCCAAATCTTCCGCGTCGAGCGCCCGCAATTTCTCCAGCACCTGCGGCGAGCATCCTACTGTGTTTTCGTTGAAATCCATCCGCAATCCTTCGCGTCCCGCCAGCGGCGGATGATATGAGGGCACTGTGGATGCCGCTTCCCTTGGTCTAAGCATGCGGGCACCTCATTCGCACTGAGTTCTCGTGTGCGGGCAATCCCTCAGCCGCCGCCAGACATTCAATGGCCGGAGCGATCCTCCGCAGCCCCGCAGCAGATACTTTTTGCACGGTAATGATTTTGACGAAGTCCAACACGCTTAACCCTCCTCGAAATCGAGCCTGCCCGGCAGTCGGCAACACATGATTTGGCCCAGATGCGTAATCCCCTGCTGCCTGCGCGGAGCAGTCGCCCACAAAAATCGAACCCGCGTTCTGTACGAACGGCAAATCCTCTTTCTCGACCGTGATGTGTTCCGGAGCCAGCCAGTTCATCCATTCCCGCGCTTGTTTTCGCGAAGCGGCGATGAAGATCGCGCCGCGAGCGCCTAACGATTCTTGTGCTGTGGGGTTCCCTTCTGCCAGTCGTTCCACATTCAGCCGCACAGCTTCCGCCAACGGTCGAGACGTCGTAATGAATACCGACAATGCATCCGCATCGTGCTCAGCCTGCGCTACCAGATCGGCCGCGATGAATTCCGGATTTCCTGATTCGCTCACGATGACCGCTTCCGTAGGTCCGGCCAGAAAATCAATGGCACAATCGAACGACACCAACTTTTTCGCTGCAGTCACGTACGCGTTCCCTGGGCCAACAATCTTGTCGACTCGTGGGACACTTTTCGTTGCATAAGCCAGAGCCGCGATCGCCTGCGCCCCTCCAATGCGATAAAACCGCTTTACCCCAAGCATTGCCGCGGCGCCCAGCACTTCTGCCGATGGGTTCGGCGAAACGACCGCGATGTTCTTCACGCCCGCAACTTGAGCTGGAATCACAGTCATCAGCACCGTCGAAAGCAGCGGATATCGCCCACCAGGCACATAGCACCCCACCGACTCCAGTGGTTGCACCACCTGTCCCAGCGAAATCCCTTCGTGCGTTTTCGTCCACGAACTCGGCTTCTGCCATTCGCAAAACCGCCGTATATTTTGCTCCGCGCAATGCAACGCTTCGCGCAAGGGCGGAGCAAGGGATTGCGACGCGCTCTTCATCTCCCCTGGCGAAACCTGCAACGGCTGTCCAGAAGTGAGCCCGTCCCACTGCTCCGCGTATCGCCGCAGTGCCCGATCGCCGTCCCGCCGTACTTCATTGACGATGCGCTGTACGCGCCCTTCCAGTCGCGCGAGATCCGCTCCCCGTATGGAAAGTTGCTCAACCTCCGCCGCCGCCTTACGGCCGCTGAGAACGCGCATCACAGCACCACCTTGTTCAGCGGATATTCCACAATTCCTTCCGCGCTCGCTTCTTTCAGCCGCGGAATCACCTCCCACGCCGCGCCCTCATCGATCACTGTGTTTACCGCCAGCCAATCCTCATCGCTCAGATGGGAAATCGTGGGTTTCTGCAGGGCCGGTAACACAGCCAACACCGCAGCGAGATTCTCCTTGCGCACATTCAGCATCAGCCCAACGCGATCTTGCGCTTCCATCGCTCCCTGCAGCATCAACGCCAGATTGTCGATCTTTTTGCGCTTATCGCGATCCTGATAAGACGTCTTGTTCGCAATCAGCTGTGTGTTCGATTCCAGCACCGTTTCCAAAATGCGCAGCCGGTTCGCCTTGAGCGAACTACCCGTCTCAGTCACTTCGACGATCGCGTCGGCCAGCATGGGAGGCTTCACCTCCGTTGCGCCCCAGGAAAACTCCACACGGACGTCCACATTTTTTCGTTGAAAATAATCCCGCGTGACTTTCACCAGTTCGGTCGCAACGATGCATTGCGACAGATCTTCCGCGCGTTGCACGCGCGAATCCTCGGGAACCGCCAACACCCATCGCACCTTTCCGCGACTTCTTTTGGCATAAATCAGGTCGCTCACGGTTACCACTTCCAACCCGCTCTCGATCACCCAATCAAGGCCGGTCAGTCCGGCATCGATTGCCCCATGCTCCACATAGCGCGCCATCTCCTGCGCACGAATCAGCATGCAGTCGATCTCCGGGTCTGCAGTGGTCGCGAAATACGATCGGCCGTTGGTGTATGCCGGAAGTCCAGCCCGGGCGAACAGTTGCAAGGTCGCTTCCTGGAGGCTGCCTTTGGGAATGCCGATGCGCACTTTCATCGCGTCTCCCCCGTCAGACTGGCCTCGGCCTCCGCTTTTCGTATGGGCATAGCGTCAGTGAAGCAGGACCGCGTGCCGCGATGGCAGACTACCCCCGGCCCTTCCACTTCCACGCGCAGCAGCAATGTATCGCGATCGCAATCCGTGTACACCGAAATCACCCGTAGCCGGTTGCCCGAACTCTCGCCTTTCATCCACAACTTCCCGCGCGTGCGGCTGAAGAACGTCACATATCCTTTTTCCATCGTCTGCTCCATCGCCTCGCGGTTCATGAATCCCACCATCAGGACTTCTCCGTCGCGGCTGTCCTGCACCACGGCAGGCAGCAGTCCGTCCATCTTTTCGAAATCAAGTTGCGTTTCCATAAAGCCATTCCTCCCGGAAAAACAAAAAGCCCGCTGAGTTCTATCGCCTCAGCGGGCCAAACCTGAAAAGTGCTTTTTGGTTAAGTCTGCAATCTCAGGTATGCATCTCCGCCGGCGCGCTGTGCGCGTGATGATGGTGATGGCGGTGATGGAGATGAGACTGCATTCGTTTACACATTATGGGTTGTCGGAATTCCGGTCAACAGATTTACTCGATCTCATGAGCGAAATTTTCGATTCGCCTCATCAGAATTTCGCATCCAGAATTTAACGTCGAATTCCTGCCCCTACGATCCCGACGAATCTGCCTTGATTTCGGCCGCCTTCCCATCGTGATACACGACCACCAGCGACTTGCCTCCGTTCGAATAATGCACCGTCTTTTCTTCAGAACTGCTTCCCGCGTCCGGTGTACCCATCCCGACGGCAAAATCGGCCTGCAGTTCGTTCATCCCTGGCTTCACTTGATGCTGTTCCACGGCCTGCCAAACATCGGGTGCCCAATGCTTGTACAGATCGTGCGGATCTTCGATGAAGAACATTTCGTCCGAATAGATTTTGTACTCTCCATCCGCCACATATCCGATCGGCACCGCATACGACTTATCTTCCTTCCGGAAAACTGCCATAACTTGCCGCTTCGGTTCTGCCCCCGGAGCCGTTGCCGTCACCACATCCGTAATCGCGAGCTTCTCGATGGGCCCCAACACTCCCGCTTCATCCGCGAACTCGACTCGTTTGCTCGCCGCGTCATACCGATAGTAGGCGTAGCGATAGCCTTCCTTCACCCACACCGGTTGCGGGGTAAGCTGTTTTGCGCTCTTCACATCATAGGGATAAAGTTTTTTCGGGCTGACGTAATAATCGGGATCGGAATATCCCACGTCGCGCGCCTGCTTCTTCCGTTCTTCTGCAAGCCGGTCTTCATGCCGCTGGTAGAAAATGTACCCAGCCCGAATGCTCGCTACTGCCAGCGCTGCCAGCAGCACCAACTGCACTCTCTTCCGGGCTTCCGGACTCATGATCGTCAAACGAGCTCTCTTTCTGTCCCGGCGCGCGATTGGGTAACTCTACGGTAAACTAATGGATGAGGGAATCGCGATGCCAGCCGTCACCGAACAAGATGTCTTGAGTGCGCTCCGGAGTTGCTATGATCCGGAGATCCCGGTCAACATTGTCGACCTCGGCCTGATTTACAAAGTGAATTTCACGCCTGCCGAAGACGAGAAGCAGGACGTTGCGGTCGACATGACCCTCACCGCCCAGGGCTGCCCCGAACACGTCAATATCAGTGCGCAGGTGAAATCCCGGCTCGAGCAGTTGCCCGGCATCCGCAACGCCGCCGTCAATGTTGTCTGGACTCCGCCCTGGACGCCCGAACGCCTCAGCCCCGAAGCGCGGAAGCAGCTCGGCATCGAGTGAACCCGGACCCGCCCAGTCGGCCCGAAGGCCGCTTGTCCCCTTCAGACCTTATCCGCCGATTTCTTCCCACGCATCCACGGCGCTGCGTCCCGCCGCTTCCGTGATACGCTGGCCGGCTTTGGCGGCCATTTCCATGACCTGCATGCCCCGGTCGAAATATTCGGGCATCGCCCGGCGCACTTTCTCGAATTTCTCCGGATACTCCGAGGCCAACAGCGCCAGTCCCGCACCCGTCGCCAGCACGCCCGCCGGATATCTCTTCTTCATAAAAAGAATTGCCGCCGCCCCAATCGATGCCAGCACTGCCGCCTTCTTCCAACTCTCCATCTCAACCCCCAAGGGAATTTATCTTGGTTGATATTCTACTCCGGCAAAATTGGGTCTGTATGTACGTTCCGTCCTCTAGCACTTTGTAGCGAAAAAGTTGCGGTCTGAAGACCGCGCCACGGTTCATCCTTTATACTTGCCTGCTTCAATCCAGGGAGGGCTCATGTTCGCGCAAGTCCGCCAGTCCAGAATCGCTCTCGCTATCGCTCTTTTCGCTGTCAGTCTTTCCGCTCAAACCAAACCTCGCGCCCGCGATCTCGGGGTTCCCTTCGACGGGACGCCCGGCCTCAACAACGCCATCACCGACGTCAAAGGCGTCGAGGTCGGTCACACTACTTTGATTTCCGGCAGCGGCAAACTTGAGATCGGAAAAGGTCCCGTCCGCACCGGCGTCACCGCCATTCATCCTCGCGGCAAAGCTTCCAATGACGCCGTCTTCGCCGCCTGGTTCACCTTGAACGGCAACGGCGAAATGACAGGAACCACGTGGGTGGAAGACTCCGGATTTCTCAACGGTCCCGTGATGATCACCAACACGCACAGCGTGGGCGTCGTCCGCGACGCCGTCATCGCCTGGAAGGTTAAGCACGGATCGCCCGACATGGAGGGATACTGGTGGTCATTGCCCGTCGTCGCCGAAACATGGGACGGCTGGCTCAACGACATCAACGGATTTCACGTCAAGCCCGAAGATGCCTGGCACGCTCTCGACACCGCTCACTCCGGCCCCGTCGAAGAGGGCAATGTCGGCGGGGGCACCGGCATGATCTGCAATGAATTCAAAGGCGGGATCGGCACCAGTTCCCGCGTGCTCGACGCGAAACTCGGCGGCTATACCGTAGGCGTTCTCGTGCAGTGCAATTATGGCCGCCGCGATCAATTACGCATCGCCGGGGTTCCGGTTGGCAAAGAGATTCCCGACCATCCCGCGTATGCCAGCACGGATGATACTGGATCCATCATTGTCGTCGTTGCGACCGACGCCCCTCTGATTCCCACTCAACTCAAGCGCGTTGCCAGAAAAGTTTCGCTCGGCTTGGGACGCGATGGCAGTTATTCCGGTGATGGCTCGGGCGACATCTTCATCGCCTTTTCTACGGCCAATCCCGGCGCGGTTGGCACCAAGGGATTGCACCAACTTACGATGCTGCCCAACGATTCTCTTGATCCCATCTTCCTCGCCACCGTCCAGGCTACCGAGGAGGCTATCATCAATGCCATGGTCGCGGCCGATACCATGACCGGCATCAACAACCACACCGTGATTGCTCTTCCGCACGATCGTTTGCGCGAAGTTCTGAGAAAATACAACCGTTTGGAAAAATAGTTGGCGGCGGGAGAGCGTCAACCACGAAGAACACAAAGTTACACGAAAATAAACTTGCAAGGGTTTCCTTCGTGTAACCTCGTGTCTCTCCTGGTTGAGGATTTTAGAAGCCTCGTCGGCCAGAACGGCGTTTTGCCCGTACGCTACTGTCCCCCGAACGTCCCGGCGCCTCGTCGGAACTCCTGCGGCTCGATCCCGAATCGCTTTAACATCGACTGCAGGGTCGTGCGCTTCACTCCCAGTCGGCTGGCAGCTCCGGTGGTTCCGGACAAGACTCCATTGGTTTCCCGCAGCACGCGAACTATATGATCGCGCTCCATATCCGTCAGATTATCTTCGCTCGACTCCCACGCTTCCAATTCGGGCGGGGGCGCAGCCAGCACCGGCCCTTTCGTGAGGATGACCATACGTTCGATCATGTTTTCGAGCTCGCGAATGTTCCCCGGCCAGCTCCAGCTGCGCAGGATCCGCATCGTCTCGTCCGGGATCGTGGTGATCTGTCTCCCCATCCGCACGGCGTGTTTGTGCACAAAATGTTGCACCAGCATCGCAATATCGTCGCGCCGCTCGCGCAACGGAGGCAGTTCGATCGGAAAAACATTCAGCCGGTAGAACAGATCTTCGCGGAATTTCTTATCCGCAATGTCCTGTCGCAAATCCCGGTTCGTCGCCGCGATGATCCGGACATCCACCCGCTTGGTCTGCACTCCTCCCAGCCGCTCGAATTCTCGATCCTGCAGCACTCGCAACAGCTTCGGCTGCAACTCGGGAGGCAGTTCTCCGATTTCGTCCAGAAACAGCGTCCCCTTGTCAGCCAGTTCAATTCGCCCGACCTTCTGGTTCACGGCTCCCGTGAAGGCCCCTCTCTCATGACCGAATAACTCGCTCTCCAGCAACCCGGAGGGAACCGCGGCGCAATTCAGTTTGACAAATGTCTGGTCACGCCTTTCGCTGAGCGCATGCACCGATCTCGCCACTAACTCTTTGCCTGTTCCCGTTTCTCCCAGCAGCAGAACGGTCGAATCCGTCGGCGCCACTACTCGCGCCTTTTTCAGTACCTCCCGCAACGCACCACTTTGCCCGATAATCTCTTTAAATCCCAGTTCGGACTGAATCTCGCTTTCCAGATAGGATTTCTCCTGTACCAGCTTCTCTTTCGCGTCCTGCAAGCGGTCCGTCATTTCCAGCAGCCGTGCAATATCAACACAAGCCCCGGTGATCCCAATCGCATTCCCTTCCGTGTCGAACAGGGGCTCGATACTCATGTCGAAGGCATAACTTCGGCCGTTATGCGGGATCGTCACGTCCTTTCGTTGCGACATCCCGGTCTTCTGAACCTGTTGCTTGAAGGCCGTGAGAGCGGCCGCCCGCGCCGGCCCAAGAAGTTCATCGTCCGTCTTTCCTATCGCTTCTTGCTGCCAGTAGAGCTGTGGGTTATAAATCCACGTGTAGCGCAAGTCCCGGTCCTGATTGAATACTGTGATCGGCGAATCCTTCAGCGCCACTCGAAATCTTTCTTCGCTGCGCCGCATCTGCTCTTCCGCCTGTTTGCGCTCGGTCGTATCGCGCACGATTCCCTGCAAGCGCCCATCCGGCAATTGTTTACCGCAAACCTCGCCAGGGAAGACAGATCCGTCCTTGCGCAGGAATTTCCAGTCGCTGCGGACGGTAGCTCCACCCGTAAAGCGTGCGACTTCTAAAGGGATTCGCTCAATCTCGTCTTTCGTCACAATGTCCGCAATCGAAAGCTGCAGAAGTTCCTCGCGCGTGTAGCCCAGCATCTCCGTTGCGGCCGTATTTACATCGATGTACCGTCCTTGTGCGTCACCAATGAAAATTCCATCCGACGCCTGCTCCACCAGTACCCGAAAATGCATCTCGCTCTTGCGCAAGGCCTCTTCCGCTCTACTGCGTTCTTCTTCCAGCCGGCACTGCTCGGTAACATCACGCTGAATACCCCATGTCCGTACTAGCATCCCGTTCTCCAAGATTCCAAGAACGCTCTTCCGGAAGACTTTTGGGTTGCTTGCCAAATCCACCTCGTGCGACTCCCGATCGATCAACCGAAATCCGGATCGTACGTACTCCCGCGTCATCTCGACATTGCAGGGATCATCGGCCGGCAGCAAGTCAGTAAGCCGCTTGCCCACGAGTTCCCCGCCCGATTCGAAACCGTACATTCTCGCCATCGCATCGTTGCACTCCGCCAGATAGGAATCCCGCAGGATGTGCTCGATCATTTCGTCTTCCGGCAAATCGATGGGCAATGGCGCATCCAGTTCTTCTCGGAAGATACCCTCCGAACTCCTGGCTACGAAGCTGCGGTAATCTTCTTCCCGTCTTCGCAGCGCCTCCTCCGCTCGCTTCCGTTCCGTGATATCGTGCGCCATGCCGCGGACGATAGGCTGTGCCACTCCTTCTCTCCGCAGGGTGTTGTGGTACTCCCATATCCTGCGCTCTCCGCCGCGCGTCAGGACGCACAACAGGCCTTGGTCCGCTCCATGCGTCCCAACTCGTTCCAAGTATCTGTCGAACTCCTCTCGAAATGCCGGCGCCACCAGTTCCCGCATCGGAAGGTTGAGCAACTCGCTGACTTCGTATCCCAGTGCCCGCGCCGGTGCCGGATTCACAGATAGCAATCTTCCCTGTAGGTCATGCGTGCACACCAGATCTTCCGTATGTTCGACCAGGTCTCGGTAACGATCCTCACTCTCTCGCAGCGCACCCTCGGCCCGTTTCCTCTCACTGATGTCGCGGCTGAACGCGACAATGTACTCGCGCTCCAGTTCGACGAGGCGCAAACTGATTTCTACCGGAAATGCGGAACCATCCTTGCGCCGATATCTGGCCTCCTGCACGAGAAATCCTGACTTTCGTAATTGTTCATGAGCCTTCTCAACGTGCGATTCACTGACCTCCGCGTCGACAATTTCAGGCACCTTCATCGACAGGAATTCCTCGCGCGTGTACCCTAGTTGGCGGCACGCCGTTTCGTTGACATCAAGGAACCGTAGAGTCTCCGGATCTACCACTTCCACCGCATCATTCGATTGATCGATCAGCGCACGGAACAGTCGCAACGAGCGCTCCGCCTCTCGCTCGTCAGTGATATCCTGCAGCACAGCCGCAACCCTGTCGATGCCTCCTGACCCCTTGATCGGAAAATATTTGATCAGGAGCTGTCGCTCACCACGCTGGGGATAGCGATAGCGCATTTCGAACTGCACCACGTTGCCGCGAAAACATTCATCCAACTTGGCCTTGAGTTCATTTTCGAAAACTCCCGGATTCAAGATCTCCGCGGCGGGGCACCCGATTACGTCTTCCTTTCTCATCCCGCGATAGTTCAGGAATGCCTGGTTCGCGATCAGGTAGCGGTAATCGCGATCCATGACTACGATCATTTCTTCCAGGCCTTCGACCGCTTTCTCGAACTCGCGCATCCTCTGCGCCCGCCGCCGAAACAAATCTCCGGCCACGCTCATGATCACACCCATCCCCGTAAACACCAGCAACCCGACCAAATCGCGACGGTTCGGTGCGGCAAACGAGTTCCACGGTTCCAGCAGGTAGTACCAGGCGAACGTCGCCGAAGCCGCGGTAGCCAACAGGCTCGGGTCTAACCCGCCAAACAGCGAGATCAACATGATGGTGGGATAAAATACAAGGTAAGGCAGGGCAAATCCGAACGCTACATCCAGGCTATACCGCAACAACCCTGCCGCTACAATGGCTAGCAGCGCCCAGCCATAGCGCTGAGGCCGCGTTCGCAGCCCGCTCACGAATCTTTGAATAGCTTTCCCTTGATCGGCGGAACTCATTGCCAACCCTCACTTGATCAGATTTCCCTGCATCACAACTGCAGCGTTTCCGATTCGGAGGAACGGCCTCAAGGAAAGCGCAACAGCCTCGGCAACGCTCCTTCCGCAAAGAAGAGTTTCCGCCTTTCACGCGATCGACCACGTACCCTTGCCCAGAATCATCTCCGGGTGAGTCTTCTCCCGTCTGTGATTCGAATCACAAATCGCCCTCACTGTCCCAAAATGGAATTCTCCTAAGATCAACCGCTTCGGCCAGAAAGGACTTGCCCCCAGAACAAAACGGCCAACCCCTGGGATTGGCCGCTCGTCCAAACGTATCTATTCCCGATTCCAACTCAGCGCTGCGCCGTATTCAGCAAATCATTCTTTAGGACACTGACTTCCACGCGCCCGCTGGTAACGCGCTTGGCAGCGGTTCCATCGGCCGCGACCGCCGCGTTGCCCATACTCATCACGTAAATGCGGTAGACGGGGACCTGCTGCGCAGTCACCAGGTATCGCACCACCGAATCCGCCATCTTGCGCGAACTTGCGATCGCCGCCTGCCCATGTCCCGGCGAAAATCCGCGCACTTCGATGATGTAGCTTTTCTGGTCTTTCAGTGGCCCGGCCATCTGGTCGAGCGCGTCCTTCGCGTTCTTGCTCAACATGCTCTGTCCCGGACGAAACCGAATCTCGGTCTCCGCAGTGCCTTTGTATTGATCCAGGCTTCCCACCATCTGCTCTGCATTGGCTACGCGCGTTGACGCCTGTGTCGCCGTCGTCTGCGCCAGTTGCGCCTTGTTGGTCGCATCGGTGGCATGCTGGTCCGCCAGGCTCGATTTCTCCGACGCCATTTGCAGGCCCTGCTGGGCGCGCGTATCCACGTCCTTGATCATCCTGCCGTTCTCGGACGTCAATTCATCCAACTCGTTGACTCGATCCTTGATGGGATTGACCTTCCGCTGCACATACTTTTTCGTGGCAAACGGATGCATGACCAGATTCCCGAAATTCGGATCATCTCCGTCCCAGAAATCCTTCGGCGTTGTCGAGGGCAGCGGTTCCCGTGTACTCTGAGCAGCCGCGCCGTTATCCGCGTTGGAATTACTTTGCTGCGCCACCCCTGGCAGCGCCAGCGTCCCCGATAAAAAAGCAAGCAAAATGATTCGGTTCGTCATCTTGACATCCCCTGGGTGAAGCGTTTTACGCGATGGCCTTTTTCGGCCCCTTATGTGACGCATAGATTGTGCCTCTGCTTGCCCCAATCTGCAAGCCTTTTAGCGCGTATTTTCGCCCTTTTTCGCCCGGCCGCGTCCGCGCAGGACCGGCCTGTGTTCCGTGACCACAGTCACTGCCCGGAATCCCGAATGCGCAGTATTTTGCACTTGCGGCAGGAGGGCCCCATGACAACCCAAACTTCTCTCGAAACCATCCACGAATTCCTGGCGCAGAAACGCATCGCTGTGATTGGCGTCTCGCGCGAGCCCGGCAGTTTCAGCGTAATGCTATTCCAGGAATTCCTCCGTTGCGGCTATGACGTTGTCCCGGTAAATCCTCATACTCCGAACGTTCTCGGCCATCCCTGCTTCGCCCGCGTGCAAGACGTCACCCCTGCGGTCAAAGCTGCCCTCCTGATCACTTCCCCAGAGGTTACTGAGACCGTCGTCGCCGACTGCGCTCGAGCCGGCATCCGCATGGTCTGGATGCACCGGGGCGTGGGCGTGGGCGCGGTCAGCCCCAGAGCAGTCACTTTCTGCCGCGCGCAAGGAATCGACGTCATCGCTGGTCAATGCCCGTTCATGTTTCTTCCCGCGAGCGGAGGAGTCCACCGCATTCACGGTTTTTTCCGCAAAATTATGGGGCGCTACCCGCGGGCCAGAAACGCTGTGTGATGCGCGACGGCCCATCGTTCTGAAATACAAAAGGGTACCCCACCGTTCTCGCGTAGTTTACGAGAGGGTGGGTTTGACTTTTGTGGGAAGCTAGGTTTCAGAGCGAACAAGTACAGCAGAGGATGCGACCGTTAGTCCCTCACCGCCCTGTCCGTAATCTCAAGTCCCTTGTCGATGATGGCGAAAGCCTCGTGGAGTTGCTGTTCGTTGATGCACAGCGGAGGATTCGTATAGAAGGAATTCCACCGCACCAGCGTGTACAGCCCCTGCTCGCGGAAGAATTTCCCTAGCGCCCCCATCTCTTCCGACGCTCCGTTAAACGGAGCCATCGGCTGCCTCGTCTTCCGGCTGCGGATGAGCTCAAAAATTCCGAACAGTCCAATGGATCGCACCGCGCCCACCGACGGATGCTTGGCTTGCATCTCCGCTCCCAGCTCTTTCATGATCGCGCCCATTTTCTTCGCGTTGTCGATGAGGTGATCCTCTTCATACACGCGAATCGTCGCCAGCGCCGCCGCGCATCCCATGGGATGCGAATTGTAGGTCAGCCCGCCGAAAAAGACCTTGTCCTGGAAGTGCTGCGCGATGTGATGCCGCATCCCCACCGCTCCCAGCGGCAGATAACTCGCCGTCAATCCCTTCGCCATGCAGATCAGATCGGGCACGACCTTCCAGTGATCGATGGCGAACCATTCGCCCGTGCGCCCGAATCCCGCCATGACTTCATCGGAGATCATCAGAATGCCGTACTTGTCGCATAGCTTACGCACACCCTGCATATAACCATCGGGAGGAATCAGAATCCCGTTGGTTCCGACGACAGTCTCGAGAATGAACGCCGCGATCGTGTGCGGCCCCTCGAGTTGCATGGTCTCTTCAATCATGGCCAGCGAAGTTTCCGCCGACTCCCACCCGCGCTCGATTCCATGATAAGGATCCAGCACTCGCACCACGCCCGGAATGCCCGGCTCGGCGGCCCATCTGCGTGGATCGCCGGTTAGGGACATGCTGCCTGCGGTCGCGCCATGGTACGACCGGTAGCGCGCCATGATCTTGTGCCGTCCGGTGAAGAAGCGCGCGATCTTGATCGCGTTTTCGTTCGCCTCCGCGCCGGCGTTGGTGAAGAAAAATGTATCGATGTCCCCCGGAGTAATCTCGGCCAGCTTCGCGCCCAGCCGCGCCCGCGGTTCGGTCGCCATGAACGGATTCGCGTAGCAGAGCGTCTGCGCCTGCTCGTGAATCGCCTGAATCACGCGCTCGTCGCCATGCCCAATATTCACCGACATCAACTGGCTATTGAAGTCGATAAAGCGCTTCCCTTCCGGCGTCCAGAAATAAATGCCCTTAGCCTTGGCCACCGGAATCGGATCGACCTTCGACTGCGCCGACCATTCAAACAGCGTGTGCTTCCGAGTGAGATCAACCATCTCCTGCCCGGTCATTGCCGGATTCGCAACAGTAGTAGTCATAGATTCCTCATAATTTAGCCATTGGGCGATCGAGTGATTGAGTGATTATCAGGCGATTGGGAATTCAGACACACGAAGCTCTTTCAATCGCTCAATGACTCAATCTATCAATCACCCGATTTCAGAACTTGCGCGAGTGCTCTTTGGCCCAGCGCTCGACGACAACTTTCTTGTCGGTATAAAACTCGATCGCATCCCGCCCCTGCCCGTGCAGATCGCCGAAGAAGCTGTTCTTCCATCCGCTGAACGGAAAGTACGCCATGGGGGCGGCGACTCCGATGTTAATCCCGATATTGCCCGCGGGAGCCTCGTACCGGAAGCGGCGTGCCGCCGATCCGCTCGACGTGAACAGCGACGCCTGGTTCCCGTAAGGACTGCGTTCGAGAAACGCTAACGCTTCGTCCATGTTGTCAGCGTGCACCAGGCTCAGCACGGGACCAAAAATTTCTGTGTCGGTAATCTCGCTGGTCGCCGGCACATCGTCAAGAATCGTCGGCTTCACGAAGTTGCCGCGTTCAAGCTTCGGAACCTTCGCATTGCGTCCGTCGAGCAGAACTTTTGCACCCTGCTTTTCGCCGACGCCAATCAGCGACTCCACACGCTCTTTACTTTGCGGCGTGATCACCGGACCCATCTGCACACCTTCTTCGAGTCCATCGCCGACTTTCAGTTTCGCCGCAGCATCGGCGATCGAATCGCGGAACGTCTTCTGCGCTTCACCGATCGTCACCGCAACCGAAACTGCTAGGCAGCGCTGCCCGGCGCATCCAAAGGCGCTGTCCGAGATGATCTGCGTCGCCATCGGCATGTCCGCATCGGGCAGAACAATGACATGATTCTTGGCTCCGCCCTGGCATTGGCAGCGCTTGCCCTGCTCGGCCGACCGCGAATAAATGTAGCGCGCCACTGGAGTCGATCCCACAAAACTGATCGCGCGAACCTTGGGATGGTCGATCAGCGCGTCCACCGCCGCCTTTCCGCCATTAACAAGACTGACAACCCCCTTCGGCAGCCCGGTCTTTTCCAGCAGTTCGTAAACGTAACGCATGGTCAGCGGCACGCGCTCGCTCGGCTTCAGGATGAACGTGTTGCCTGTCGCAATGGCGTAAGGCAGATACCAGAACGCGATCATGCCCGGAAAATTGAACGGCACGATCGCCGCGACCACGCCGAGCGGCTGCCGAATCATCATCTCGTCAATGCCGCGCGCTACGTCTTCCAGGTTGTAGCCCTGCATCATCATCGGAATGCCGCAGGCCACTTCCACGTTCTCGATGGCGCGCCGCATTTCGGCCTTCGCCTCGGCTAACGTCTTGCCGTTTTCCATGGTGATGATGCGGGCAATGTCTTCGATGTGCTCTTCGAGCAGCATCTTCAGCTTGAACAGCGGCTGGATGCGGTCTTCCGGCGGTGTCCGGCGCCATTCGGGAAAAGCGGCGGCGGCAGCGTCCACGGCGGCATTGACATCAGCGGCGACGCCTAGGGGAACGCTGGCGATGACTTCCGCGGTTGCCGGATTGACGACATCACGCCATTCGCTGGCACTGGATTCTTTCCACTGCCCGTTAACGAAGTTGGTAACTTTGACGCTGGGAGGTGCGGCGACGGTCATCGGATAAAGCCTCGGCTATCGTGAAGGATTTACGCTTAGGTACGCGGAATGCTCACAAACTATGAACATCATACTAGCAATCGGCAGCCTTCGTGGGTACGTAGCGCTGGCGTCCTCGCCGGCTATCGTGAGCGCGTCCCGCGCTCGCAGTCGGTGGCAAGACCCCCGCTAGGCAGCTGCCGGCGGCGCTACAACCTATACCAGTTGGGCTACCGCGCCCTTCTGGTCGCAGACATTCGCAATCGCTGACTCGAGCACCTCGAGCGCTTCGTCCATCTGCTCTTTGCTGATGACCAGCGGCACCAGCACGCGGATCACATTCGAGTACGTGCCAGCCGTGATCGTGATCAGGCCATGCTCGTAGCAATATTGCGTGATCTTCTTGGTTTCGTCACTCGCTGGAATTTTCGTTTCCTGCGATTGCACCAATTCGATGGCCTGCATCCCGCCCAACCCACGCACGTCGCCCACGATCGGCCAACGGCGCTGCCACTCGCGGGCTCGATGCTGAAAGTGATCTCCAAGTTCGTTGGCACGGGCCAGCAGATTCTCGCGCTCAAACAGATCCAGCACCGCCAGCGCGGCCGCGCACGACAGCGGATTCCCCGCAAATGTTCCGCCTAGTCCGCCAGCCCCGGGCGCATCCATGACTTCGGCACGGCCCGTCACGGCAGCCAGCGGCAATCCGCCGCCCAGAGACTTTGCGGTCACAAGCAGGTCTGGCTCAATGCCGTAACGTTCGCTCGCAAACAGCGCGCCGGTCCGGCCGAATCCGGATTGCACTTCGTCGGCAATAAAGAGGATGCCGTACTTGTGGCAGAGTTCGATCAGCACCTTGAAATAGTCCGGCGGTGGTGGGACAAATCCGCCTTCGCCCAGCACCGGCTCGGCGATCACCGCCGCGACTTCTTCATTGGCTACCACGCGCTTGAACGTGTCCTCCAGATGCCGCGCGCAATACAGATCGCACGATGGATACGTTTTCGAATACGAGCAGCGGTAGCAATACGCGTAAGGAACCCGATAGACCTCGCTTGGGAACGGCGCGAACCCCGCCTTGTACGGATGCGTCTTGCTGGTCAGGGCAAGCGTCATCATAGTGCGCCCGTGGAACGCGTCCTCGAAGGCGATGATGCCGGGACGCTTGGTGTAGGCGCGCGCGATCTTGACCGCATTCTCGACGGCCTCCGCGCCGCTGTTGACGAAGATGGTTTTCTTCGCAAACTTTCCTGGGGTGACTTCATTCATACGCTCGGCCAGGCGAACGTAGCTCTCGTAGGGCGTGACTTGGACGCAGGTGTGCAGAAAATTGTCGAGCTGATCTTTGACTGCGTCGACAACTTCATCGCGTCGATGCCCAACGTTGAGGCAGCCAATGCCCCCGGCAAAGTCGAGGTAGCGGTTGCCGTCGACGTCTTCCAGCCACGCGCCTTCGGCCTTGGCAACATAAATCGGCGTGCCGTGGGAAAGGCCGCGGGGCACGGCTTTGGTGCGGCGTTCAGAGAGAGCCTTGGACTTCGGCCCGGGGATTGTTGTGCGGATTTTTATGGTGGACATTTCTATTTCCTAGTGGCCAGTGATCAGAACCAGTGATCAGTGACGAGTGATCAGCACCCAGAAAATCGAATTAGAAGTAGAAGACTGGCCACTGGTCACCGACCACTGCCCACTGCCTCTCAATACCAGCCGATCGGCGCTTCATTCAGATTGATGTGGACCTGCTTGGTCTCAAGATATTCTTCGACGCCCCACGGTCCAAGTTCGCGGCCGAATCCCGACTGCTTGAATCCACCCCAAGGCGCCTCGACGTAAGTCGGCTGCATGTGATTGACCCAGACGATTCCGGCGCGCAGTGCTTTCACCGTACGCATGGCTTTGAAGATGTCCCGGGTCCAGACCGCTGCGGCCAGGCCGTAAGGAGAATCGTTGGCAATCTTCATCGCGTCCTTTTCGTCCTCAAACGGAATCACCGCTGCGACGGGGCCAAAGATTTCTTCGCGGGCAATGCGATCGCTGTTGTCTACATCGTAGAAAATTGTGGGCTGGACGTAAAATCCTTTGGCGAATTTCTCAGGACGTCCGCCGCCGGAAGCAAGCTTCGCTTCCTTCTTGCCGATCTCAAGATATTGATTCACGCGTTCGTATTGTTCCTTGCTCACCAGCGGCCCCATCTTGGTTTCGCGATCGAGTGGCGGACCAAGCTTGATTTTCTTGGCCTTTTCCGCCATAGCTTCGACAAAGTTCTTATAGATGGATTTCTGCACCAGGATGCGGCTGCCGGCCGAGCAGACTTCCCCTTGATTGATGAAGACGCCGAACAGCGCACCGTCGATGGCGGCTTCGAAATCGGCGTCGGCGAAGAAAATGTTGGGAGACTTTCCGCCGAGCTCGAGCGTGACGCGCTTGACCGTGTCCGCCGCTTGTTTCACGATGATCTTGCCCACCGCGGCGCTGCCGGTAAAAGCAATCTTGTTCACGTCCGGATGCTGCACCAGGGGGGCCCCGCACGTCTCGCCGAAGCCGGTAACAATATTGACGACTCCAGACGGCAATCCGCAGTCGGCAAAGTGCTTCGCGAATTCGAGTGCGGTCAGAGGAGTTTGCTCGGCTGGTTTCAGAATGCATGTGCATCCGGCGGCGATCGCCGGAGCCAGCTTCCACGCAGCCATCAGCATCGGATAATTCCACGGAATGATTTGCCCGGCAATGCCAACAGGTTCTTTCAGCGACAGCGACATCGCATTGTCAGGCACCGGATTCACTTGGCCGGTAATTTTTGTGGCGAGTCCACCGTAGTACTCGAAGCAAGTAGCAACGTCGGTCAGATCGTATTCGGCTTCCACGATAGGCTTGCCGGTATTGCGGCATTCGAGCTCGGCCAGTGCGGGAAGATTCTGTCGAACTTTGTCCGCCATGCGGAACAGGACGCGGCCGCGTTCCTGCGCGGTCGTCGTCGCCCAGGGGCCTTCTTCGAAGGCTGCCTTGGCCGCGGCAACGGCACGGTTCACGTCGTCGGCACCGGCATCGGGGACCTGCGCGATGACCTCTTCAGTCGAGGGATCGTAGACCGGGAAGGTCTTCGCCGATTTGCTCGCGACCCATTCGCCGTTGATGAACATCTGGTATGTTTTGACTTCCGTTTGAACTCCGCTAGGCATCATGGCCTCCTGCGATATGAATCCCTTTGGACGGGTAGCCCCGCCATTGCCGGATTGTGCCGTCCCTACGGGACTCGTTCTCTTGTTGACTGCCTACCCAGGACTTACGTCCTGGGCTATCACATGTCGCCCCTTTCGGGGCTGGAGCTTTCCATGCTCGATCTATCCAGACTACTCTACATAGATCACATTCAAGGCCGAGCTTCGCTCGCGGACACAGGCTCGGCGATTGCAGTGTCGTGGATACGTTTCAGGGCTTTCCTGCGGCCGTAGACAAAAAAGAAAAATGCGGCCAGGCCTATAAAAAACAACGTGCCGCCGACCATCCACAACTCATACGACCACAACGACGTGATCTGTTGCGCCGGGAAAAAGACCAGCGCAATTCCGAGGATCGTCGTCAGAAATCCGCTCAGACCCGCGACGAACATGGTGGTTCTGCTGTACTGGCCCTTCGGGGTTGATTCCGTAACCGCGAACTTCACCAGCGCTCCAAACGCATACACGAACGGCACCAGCTGCAACACAACAGCCAGCGAAAGCAATTTCTGGAATGTTTCCTGCACGCCGGCGCCGGC
The DNA here is from genome assembly GCA_963763795.1 of uncultured Acidobacteriota bacterium. Lineage (GTDB taxonomy): Bacteria > Acidobacteriota > Terriglobia > Terriglobales > Acidobacteriaceae > Sulfotelmatobacter. Next base: position 429,917 of record CAVXPP010000006.1, read on the forward strand.
AAAATTCAAGATCACCAACACCGCCGAGACAATCCCCTGCACGATCAATGCTGCGTATGGCGTGGCGTAGCGCGGATGAATTTTTCCCAGCCACGACGGCATGTAGGAATCGAGTCCGGCGACGAATGGAATGCGGGAGCAGCCGCCGATCCACGCCGAGCCGATGCCCGCGATCGAGAGGCTGAGCATCACAGAGAACGGAATCGTGAGCCAGCCCATGTTGATGCGGCCAGCCATCTGGCTGACTGCCTGGACGACTCCTTGCAGAACGTTCACATTTTTGCCGATGGCAATCAGCAGAGTGAGCGTCGCCCCGACGTACAGAGTTCCTGAAATGATGCCGCCCAGAGCAACCGCTCCCGGCAGAGTGCGGCGCGGGTCCTGAATCTCGTCGCCCATGACCGAGGCGAGTTCGAGGCCGACGAGGCCGAAGCAGATCACGCCGAAAGAATTCAGAACGAATTTCGGATTGGCGGGAATTTTGAAATCGGCGGCGGTGATCGTGGTCCCGAAATGCGACCAGATCACCACACCCAGGCCAATCAGCACAGCGGCAGCGATGAAGGTCCCGATCGCACCCATGTTGTTGATCCACTTGCCGACGCCGAGGCCGAGAATGTTGAAGAACGTCAGCAGCGCCAGCAAGGCGAGCGATGTCACCGAAGCAAATACTTTGTTGTCGGCCAACGCCTGGTGTCCGGGGCCGAACATGTAAACCGACACCCCGACGAAATAGAGCATCACCGTCGGCACGTAAAGCATGTTGTTCGTCCAGTAGCACCAGCCGGAGAGGAATCCGTGAAAGTCGCCGAACACTTCCTTGGCCCAGAGATAGACCCCGCCCTCGCCCGGGTAGCGATGCGCCAGCTCGATCACCGCGATGCCTTGCGGCCAGAAGAAAAGAAGAAGAGAAATGATCCAGAGCCAGACGGTGACGCCGCCGTTAGCCGCGATCGAAGGAACGACGTTCAGATTGAAAACGGCAACCACGAAGAGCAGTACCAGATCGCGGCGCCCGAGAGCACGGATCAGGTGGGGCTGAGCGGGTTGGGTGGTGGTGGACAAGTTCAGTGATCGGTGGTTAGTGATTAGCGATCAGTGGGCAATTGCCGCCTCAGGACGTTCGAACGTACTGAACACTGACAACTGCCCACTGACCACTCGCTTTTAGTGCGCGACTTCCGCCGGGACGCGCTCGCTGCGCTCCTGCTGCGCCTTCGCGAGCGAGGCTGCGATGTCGTCAAACGCCGCCAGGTGCTTGTCGATGTCCGCCTCAGTGTGCTGAACAGAAATCGTCCACTGCTCGTCCCACCAGTAGGGCTGAGCCATGACGCCGCGGTTGACCATGCCGAACCAGTAATGGCGCCACAGGTCCACGTCGATCACCGTCCAATCGCGGTAATTGACGATCTCCTTCGGATACAGCATGAGCGCGCCATTCGCTCCGGCCTGCGCGATGTAGGCCTGCAAGCCGACCTTCGCGATGGTCTTGCGGTAGCCGTCGGCCAGCTTCTTCCCGAGCTTGTCGACATGCGCGTAGTTCTCGCGCGTGAGCACTTCGCGGAACGTCGCCAGCCCCGCCGCCATGGAAACCGGATTCGTGTTGTAGGTGCCGCCGTGGAAGACCTTGTGCTGCGAGATCAAGTCCATCACGGATCTGCTGGTGCCGAATGCCGCGAGCGGCAACCCGCCCCCGATCGATTTCGCCAGGCAGATCATGTCGGGCATCACGCCGAAATATTCGCTGGCGCCGGCCCATCCCAGTTTGCAGCCGGTCTTGACTTCGTCGAAGATCAGCAGCGCGCCATACTTATTGCAGATTTCGCGCAGGCCTTTGAGGAAGCCGGGTTGCGGCATGCACAGCCCGACGTTCATCAGAATGGGTTCAAGGATGATCGCGGCAATTTCGCCGGGATTCTCCTTGAAGCGCCGTTCGACTGTGCTCAGATCGTTGAAGGTCGCAATAAGCACGTTGGCGACCGCGGACTTCGGCACCCCCAGTCCGCCGGGAACCGCCGTAGGATTCTTGACGTCTCCAAATTCGGGAGCATGCGGCTTCACGCTGACCAGAGCGCTGTCGTGCAAGCCGTGGTAAGCGCCTTCGAATTTAACGATCTTGTCGCGACCGGTAGCGGCGCGCGCCAGGCGGATGGCGTGCATCGTGGCCTCGGTACCGCTGTTGCCGAAGCGGCACATCTCAACCGGAAAGCGATTGCAGATTTCTTCCGCCAGTTCCCACTCCATGTCGTGCGGCATGCCGAACATGGTTCCGGTAGAGAGACGTTTTTCCACGGCCTTCATCACCGCGGGATGGCAATGTCCCGCCATCAGCGCGCCAAAAGTCAGGTTGTGATCGATGTATTCGTTGCCATCGAGATCGCGAAATTTGCTGCCGCTAGCTTCTTTCACGAAAATCGGCCACGGATCGTACGCACGATAATTGCTGGCAACGCCGAGAGGAATGCGTTTGAGATTCTTCTTATGCGCTTCGGCGGATTTGGGCGTTCGCCGCTCGAAGGTGGCGAGTTCTTTCTGTAGATCGGGATACATCGAGGTTCTCCGGGAAGACTCAGGCAGGCCGCTTCCGGGCGGCGGGCCGTTAGAATGCCGGGCGGTAGAAGCCGCCCGGGATCGATCTTTCTACTTTACTCCTAAGCTAGAAGTAGAACTTCAAAGCAAACTGCACCAGCCGGGGATCTTTGACCTGTGTGACCTGGCCAAATTGCGAACCGTCGGTGCTGTTGCCGTCAGGGTTATAGAACTGCGTGTGGTTGAAGATGTTAAATATCTCGCCTCGAAATTCGAGCCGCTTCTTTTCGGTGACCGGAATATTTTTGATCACCACTAAATCCGTGTCGCTGATTCCCGGCCCGCAGCAGATGGTGCGCGGGGCAGAGCCGACATAGCCGAATACACCCGACTCTGTGAATATGGAGTCCTGGCTCGTCGGATTATTGAAGTAGTAGTTGCCGTTTTTCTGTGGACGCTGCCACGTGAACGGCGCGATCTGGTTGGGTTCGCCCGGCAGTTCAAAATCATAGCTGTTCATCAACTCGTTATCGGAAGCCGAAGTGATGCGGATGGGAAATCCGGTCTGATAGGTCGTAATGCCCGACAACGCCCACCCATCAACCAGTCGTCCCGTAAATCCGCTGTACTTCCGAGCAGGAATCTCCCAGTAATAGCTGATGACGAAACGGTGGCGTGCATCGAACAGCGAAAGCCCACGGTTGTGGGCACCGGGCAGCGGATTCAGGATGCCTTCAAAGCTTGATGCCTCATCGAGAGATTTGCTGAACGTGTAGGCGGCGGAGAACTGCAAGCCGTGCGAGAACCGCTTCTCCAACGACGCCTGCAGCGAATTATAAGACGAGCCCGCGATCGTATCCTGCGCGAAAATACTGCTAAAGACCGGTATCCCACTCACCGGACAACCGTTGATAAAAGCGCCTGAGTCAGGGCCTTGGCTGAAGTCAAAGCCGTTCATGGGGTTGCATTGCGGAGAGGAGGACGGCCGCAGTCCGATGAGCGTGATGCCATTGGGACCAACCGTAGTTCCAGCCGGAATCACGCTGTTATTCTGCGCATACGGAAGGTGCAGCGAATTACGGCAGCACCGTACCCGGCTGAATCACAAAGGGGGCATCTTCCAGGTACTGACCGCAAGTAACATTGTCACCGTACCCGTCTTGCACATTTATCGGATTATTTGCCGCAATATTCGCAATATCCAGGCAGGTCTGAGGATTCGAGTAGTTGATGTCATGCGTCGCCAAGAGACGGTGTCCCTGGGATCCGACATAACCAATTTCCAATTTCATATCGTGCGCCAGTTGGCGCTGAATTGAGAAGTTGTACTGCGCGGAATACTGCGAGCGCATGTGCGGCTGGAAATCGCCGAACAACAGGAGAGGTTCGAATATGGCCCAATCTTGCGGAGTGCCACGCTGCGGGTTCAAGACCCCATTGAACGGATTCAGATAGCCTGTCGAACCGTCCTGACCAAGGAACGGCTGGTTGAACTGGGTCTCGTAGACAAACGTGCTGCCGCCGAACGGAGGCTCGGCGCCGAATTGCGCGAGCACCAACTGTTCAATCGGATTATAGAAAAGCCCCCACCCTGCCCGGAAGCTTGTCTTGCCGGAACTTCCCGGACTCCACGCCAATCCGACGCGCGGAGCGAAAGCCTTGTAGTAAGTTTGCGTCATGCCAGCCGGAACGCCGGAATCGCCGGGAACCACCAGTCCTACGGCATTCTGAGAGCTGCAATCGGTGTTCGGACCGCCGCACGGAAAGACAGTAGACTGCTGGCCGGGGCGGAAGGTCTGCACATGATGCGCCTTATCCGCCAAGGGCGTATCCAGTTCCCAGCGCAAGCCGTAGTTCAACGTTAGGTTCGGCTTGATCTTCCAGCTATCTTGTGCGAACAGGTAGAGGCCAGTATTGCGGACGTATTCGACCTGCCCAGCTCCCTGGCCGAATTGATCAGGCAGGCCCAAAAGATAGTTAGGGTACAAATTTGCGGCGCCTGTGTCGTTCGGCCCTCCGCCGTAATATGAGAAGGTCCCGTTTACGTTGTAATAGTAGAACTGATTGAACTGCTGCTTTCGGAAGTCCACTCCGAACTTCATCGTGTGGTCGCCCTTAACCTTCGTCACGTTGTCGGACCACTGGAACGAGTTCCCCACCTGGGGAAGCTGCCCTTCCGAATTATTGCCGATCGCGAACCCGCCAGAGATAGAAATAAACGGAAGCCCCTCTTGAGCTGCACTAAGATAAGGATGAATGCCGAACTGGCTGCCCGATGGATCCGTAGATCCATCCCCATAAAAGCATGGCACGGGCGCGGTCAGCCAGGAAGGAGGCGGCGGACAGGAGTTTTGCACGAGTTCCGTATTCTGCGGTTTCTGAAATGTCTTCTGCCCTTCGCGGTTGTAGTTGAAGCGGAACTCATTCACCGTATCATTCGTCAAAGTCCAGGTGTGCGTGATGTTCCACTGCTGATAGCGTTCCGCCACCCTGCCACCAAATCCCGGCACATTTGCCCCTGTGAGCTCGAAGTTGTCAAACGGGTTTAAGGTGTTGTCGTCGTTGAAATAGTAATAGATGCTCAGGTTTTGCTTATCGGTCAGACGACGATCCAACTTGGCCGTAAATTGGTCGCCTCGAACTGAACTGACCGGTGTCGTGGTAATGAGGTTGCCGCCGTTGGGGGCGGTGGGGATAAACTGCAAAAGATCAACCGCCGTCGGGTCCATGCAGGCAAGAGGAATCTGACTGTTTGGAAACAGAGACGTATATAGGCTCGGATTGTTTGGATCGGTTGATATGGTTGCTCCCCCACCCGCTGTAATAGCCGCTTGGCATCCTGGGCGACTGGTGAGGAGTTGTGGATTACTCAAGACCGCGCTGCCAGGGCTCTGGGTATCGAAGCCTCCGATATCACTAAAATCCGCAAACGGCTGGGTTGCGCTCGGACGCTCGGCCAGCGTAGGAACCGTCACGGCTTGCGAACGAATTCCCTGCCGCACCCGTCTTCCTTCATAGCTTACAAAGAAGAATGTGCTGTTCTTGACGATCGGCCCGCCGAAAGTTCCGCCAAATTGATTCTGATTCGATTGAGGCTTAACGCACGGCAACCCGTCGGCTGACGTCAGGCAAAAATTGTCCGCGTTCAGAACTTTATTACGGAAGAATTCATACACGTTCCCATGCATCTCATTGGTGCCCGACTTGGTGACACGTTGACGACCGAACCGGAGTTGCGCCCGTACTCGGCGTCAAACGTATTGTTGAAAACACGAAACTCCTGGATGCTGTCGGGCGATGGGCTGCACCGTCGGAAGGTTCACGAACGCGATCGTTGGCATCGCCGCCATTGACGCTGAAGTTGTTGGCGCGACCACGGCCTCCATTCACTGATACGGCGCCCGCGCTATCGCTGCCATAGATCAACGTATTGCTGGAGCCGATCGTCGACATCACACCGGGCTGTAACTGCAGCAACTGGTAGGTGTCCCGCGAATTCAGCGGGAGGTTCGAGACCAGCTGATTCGTCCATCACCGCGCCCAGCTGCGTGCTGGTGGTATCCACCAACGGAGCCTCAGAGGTCACGTCGACAACCTCCTGCGCTGCACCCAACTGCATGGTCATGTTCAACGTGATGACCTGGTTCACGTCGAGACTGATGTTGTGGCGGACGGACTTCTTGAATCCGCTCAAGTCGAAAGTCAGGGAATACGTCCCGACGGGAAGATCAGGGAAAACGTAATCCCCATTCTCCCCACTGGTTGTATCGCGGCTGACGCCCGTGGCATCGTTGGTCGCCGTGACTTTCACATTCCCCAGAACGGCACCCGAGGGGTCGGCCACGCGCCCCAGGATTCTTCCGGTTGTACCTTGACCAACGACCAGGGCGGGAACAACCAGAGACAGAACAACCAGGCAAACTGCGGACCAGCGGGTTCGCAACGACGGCATGGCGCCTCCAGAAATCCGGGAGAGTTTTGGGATTTTTTGAAAACCAGACTACTTGTTTCCGGCTACAACCTTGCTATAATCCCGCAAGGTTAGAGAAGAAGGGCAGGCGCTGTCAAGAATAAAAAAACGCCTTGCCCCCATCGAAATTTCTAATCGGACCCCGTGATCTTGCGCACCGGTTGCAGACAGCACAGATGCCTGAACCTTACTTGAAAATCGGAGATGTCGCGCGGAAGGTGGGCGTATCGCCTTCCGTCATCCGCTCCTGGGAGAGCCTTGGCCTGGCCCATCCGCGTCGCACCGAAAGCAAATACCGCCTGTACACCGCCGAAGATGTGAAACTGCTGAAGCGCGCGCGGTTTTTGCGCAAGGTGCGCGGACTGAATGCGGCCGCGATCGTGCAACTTCTGAAGCGCGAAGGCAAGGTGCATCCCGTCGCCGATGGAAATGCGGGCGCGATCGGAGGACATCTGCGGCGGCTTCGTTCCAAGCGCCGTCTCTCTCTCGCGCAAGTCGCGGAAGCAGTCGGCATCTCGGTCGGATTCCTGAGCGCTCTGGAGCGCTCGCAGATGAGCGGATCAGTCGGAACGCTGCGCAAACTCGCGAGGTTTTACAAAACCAACATTCTCGATTTCTTTGACGCAAGTGAAAACAGCAGCCGCCAGGTGCGGCCGGCGGAGCGCAAGGTTCTGGAAGCGGGCGCGGGCGTTCGCATGGAATTGCTGGCCTGGGGTGAAACGGTCATGGAGCCGCATCTGTTTCGCATCGCACCCGAGGCCGGCAGCGGCGATCCTTACACCCACGAGGGGGAAGAATTCATCTACGTGCTACGCGGTGAGCTAGAGATCACGGTCGACGGCGAAGAATACCGTCTGCACTCAGGAGATAGTTTTTATTTCGAGAGTGCCACACCACATCGTTGGAAAAATCCCGGTCGCAAAGAAACATTAGTCTTGTGGGTCAACACTCCACCAACGTTTTAGATCGGCGATTGGGGAATTCAGGAACCAGCTTCGGAGGAAACATGAATTGGCAACGTGCAGTGCGCTTGTTGCCCCTGCTTGCGGCCCTTGTACTCCTCGGATCATGTTCGAAGAAAACGCCTTCGCTCAACCTTCTGGTCTGGGAAGGTTATGCCGATCCGTCGTTCATCCAGGCGTTCGAAGAAGCGAACCACTGCAAGGTCTCGGCGTCGTACATGGGATCGAGCGACGAACTGGTGGCCAAACTGCGCGGAGGGAGCGCAGGAAATTACGATGTGATTTCGCCGTCGAGCGACGTGGCCACGTCGATTGCCGCTTCAGGCTTGGCCGCTCCTCTGGACTTGTCGAAGATTCCCAGCTATAGCCAGCTTTCTCCACAGCTCACTTCTCTGCCGCTGGTACGTGTGAACGGCCAAGTCTATGGCGTGCCCTTCATGTGGGGCCCCGATCCCATCATTTACGACACCACAGTGTTTGCGCAGCCGCCCGATTCGTGGAATGTTTTTTGGGATCCCAAATACAAGGGAAAAGTTTCTGTGTGGGACGATCTGTCGACCGTGTACATGGCGGCACAGGTGCTGGGCTACGACAAGCCCGATCCGTCTCATCTTTACAATTTGAGCGACGCCGAACTCGATGCCGTGAAGAAGAAACTGCTGGAGTTGAAGCCAAACATCCGCAAAATGTGGTCCACTGGCGGCGAACTCACCAACTTGTTTGAGAGTCACGAAATCGTAATCGCAATGGGCTGGCCTCTCAACACCGCCGACCTGAAGAAGGCTGGATTCCCAGTCGGAGAAACCATTCCCAAAGAAAACACCACCGGGTGGATCGATCACCTCATGATCACGGCGGGCAGCGAGAACAAAGAATTGGCGCACAAATTTCTCGAATATATGATTGAGGCCAAGACGCAGAAACTGGTCACAGACAAAACACACTACGTTCCGGCGAATCCCCAAGCCGCGCAGTTTATGACGCCCGATGAAGTGAAGACCCTCCATCTGGATGATGCCGACAATTATCAGAAGCGCTTGTATTTCTGGCAGAACGTGCCCCGGCGCGCGAAGTACACCGAAATTTGGAACGACGTGAAGGCCGCACAGTAGCGTAGCTCGCGGGCAAGGATGACAGTGGATGGCTTTCCTGAACAGCGCAGCGCGCTCAGCCTCGGCGAGTGAATCTCTCGCGCCCAAGCCCACATTGCTCAGCATCCGAAACGTTGCCAAGACATTCGGACGGAACGTCGTGCTGCGCGACGTTTCCCTCGAAATCGCACAAGGAGAGTTCCTCACCATTCTGGGCGAGAGCGGGTCGGGCAAGACCACGCTGCTGCGCATCATCGCCGGCTTTGAAACGGCAACCTCGGGCGAACTCTGGATGGGCTCCGAACGGCTCGACCAGCAACCTCCTTACCGGCGGCGCGTGAACACGGTGTTTCAGCACTACGCTCTGTTTCCCCATCTGACCGTCGAGCAAAACGTGGGTTACGCCTTGCGCGTTGCGAAACGTCCACCGGCCGAGATCACGCAAAGAGTCGCCGAGGCGCTCGAGAAAGTTCGCATGAGCTCGTACGCGAAATCGAAGCCGTCCAAAATCAGTGGTGGGCAACAGCAGCGTGTGGCATTGGCGCGCGCATTAGTCAACCGCCCTCGGCTCCTTCTGCTCGACGAGCCGCTCTCCGCTCTGGACGCCAATTTGCGGCGGCAGATGCAAGTGGAATTGAAATCGCTGCAGCGCGAGGTCGGCATCGCGTTCGTATTCGTCACCCACGATCAGGAAGAGGCCATGGTCATGTCGGACCGCATCGCCCTGCTGCGCTCCGGCGAACTGGAGCAGGTGGCTACGCCGCGCGAGATTTATAGCCGCCCCGCAACTGCCTACGTCGCGCAGTTTATCGGGCACACGAATTTACTGAAGGCAGAGGTGCGGTCCGGCATGGCGCGCTGCGGACCGTTATCTTGGCCCGCTTCCCTGCCCGACGGCCCAGCGCTGTTTTCGCTGCGTCCCGAGCACATCCGGCTGGCGCGCGAATCAACCGACGCAGGCGTTCGAGGCCGAGTTGTGCATCAGGCGTTTCACGGTGCAACTGAATTGCTTCGTGTCGAGTGCGCTGACGGACTCGTGCTGGTCGTTCGCACGCCCAGCGCCGGTGAAGTGGCAAACGAGGCTGCGCTTGAATTCTCTCCTGGCGATGCGGTCCCGGTTCGCGAATCTTCCGAAAGGACCTGATGTTCTCCCGCGCGTACAAAACGCTTGTGACCGCGCCCCCGCTGCTGTGGGTGACGGTATTTCTGCTCGTGCCCTACGCGCTGATGTTCTGCTACAGCTTCTGGTCGGTCTCACCCACGCAGACCATAGTCCACTCGTGGAACCTCGACAACTATAAGGAGTTGGTCGAGAAGACGGTTTATTGGGAAACGCTACTCCGCTCCATGTGGATCGCCGCACGCGTCATGCTGTTCTCCCTGCTGCTGGGATATCCGCTCGCCTATTTTCTTTCCTTCTATGCCGGCAAACGGAAAGACCTGCTCTATCAGATGGTGATCATTCCGCTGTGGGTCAGTTACCTCGTGCGCGCTTATGCCTGGAAGACGATCCTGGGATCGGATGGCGTGCTCAATACGCTGCTGCAGTACGTACACCTGACCAAAAGTCCGCTGGAGTTTCTGCTCTACAGTCCGTTTGCGGTCGTTCTGACGCTGACGCACATCTATACGCCGTTCACGATTCTGCCGATCTACGCAGCGCTCGAACATATTCCGCGTAATCTGGTGGAAGCTTCCCACGATCTCGGAGCGACCCCGGCGCAAACCTTCTGGAAGGTGACCTTTCCTCTGTCGATTCCCGGTGTCGTAGCCGGAGCTACATTGGCCTTCGTGTTGAGCCTGGGCGATTTTCTTGCGCCGCTGTTGCTCGGCGGTCCGAGCGGAATCATGATCTCGAATATCGTTGTCAGCCTGTTTGGCGCGGCCTACAACTGGCCGCTGGGCGCCGCCATTTCGCTGGGTATGCTCGTGATCGTAGTGAGCCTGTTGTTCTTGTCTGAACGACTCGAAAAGAACTGGAGCTTCTCGTGACAACGCTGAGGAAGAGGGGTGCCCCACTTCTCGCCGCCTTTGCGAGAAGTGGGGATTTGTCATGACCGGGACCACTGCCAAGCCGCCCCGCTCACGCTGGCTCTCTGTCCACGCTGCAGCGGTCTTTGCCTTCCTCTACTTGCCGATCGCCGTTCTCATCCTTTATTCCTTCAACGGCCGAGGCGTCGGAGGATTCCCTCCCCATCATCTGACCTTCGACTGGTATCGCATCCTGTTTGCCGACGCCGCCATCTGGGATTCGGTCCTCAACAGCCTGCAAGTTGCCCTTGCGGCGATGGCGATTTCGCTGACGTTCGGGATTCCCACGGCGCTGGCCCTCGATCGCGCACAGTTTCCGGGCAAGGCGCTCTTCCGAAGACTCGTGCTGCTGCCGCTGATTCTCCCCGGCATCATCACCGGCCTGTCGCTGCTGATGCTGTTCAACCTGACCGGCACGAAACTCAGCCTACTGACGATTGTCCTGGGCCACGGGACGGCGCTGATCTCCGTAGCAACGACGGAAGTTTTCGCCGGCCTGCAGAAACTCGACCGCGCACAGGAAGAGGCCTCGCTCGATCTCGGCGCCAACTATTGGCAGACATTCTGGCGCGTGACGGTGCCGAACTTGAAGCTGCCCATCATCGGCGCGGCGCTGCTGATCTTCACGTTATCGATGGACGAGATTGCGGTTAGCTTTTTCCTCATCGGCCGCGACAATACTTTGCCGCTGGAAATCTGGGGACGCCTTCGCCGCGGCATCACCCCAGAGATCAACGCCGTCTCGACAATCATCTTTGTCTTCTCGCTAGTAACGATCGTCGATCTGGTACCGCTTGCGGGTCGGGGCCGAAGGCAGCGCGGAAGTTGGCGCGGAACTCGTCGAGAGTTCTTCGCCATAGCGGACGCGACTGTCCGAAGCCTGTAAACCACAAAGGACACAAAGTGCTCGAAGGAAAATCCTCCCCAACAGAGCCTTCGTGATACTTCGTGTCCTTCGTGGTTCACGATTTTTCTATCCCGCCATCGAAATTGAGCCCTATCACGAAGTACAGTTTCTAGGCCTTTTATCCCCCGCATAGTAAAGTGGTAGTAGACATTTTTCTGGAAGGATTCCTTTTTGAGTTCAGGCATTCGCAATATCGCCATCATCGCGCACGTCGATCACGGCAAGACCACTCTGGTCGACGCTATGCTGCAGCAAAGCGGCACTTTCCGCTCCAACGAGCACCACGTCGAACGCGTGATGGACTCGAACGAACTGGAGCGCGAGCGCGGCATCACCATTCTCGCCAAGAACACGGCCATCTTCTATCACGATGTGAAGATCAACATTGTCGACACGCCCGGCCACAGCGATTTTGGCGGCGAAGTCGAACGCGCGCTCAAGATGGTCGACGGCGTCATGCTGCTCGTCGACGCCAGCGAAGGGCCACTGCCGCAGACGCGTTACGTGCTCGGCAAGGCCCTCGAAGCCAAGCTGCCTCCAATCGTGGTCATCAACAAGATCGACCGTTCCGACGCTCGCCCGCAGGAAGTGCTCAACGAAATCTACGATCTGTTCATCGACCTCGATGCCAAGGAAGAGCAAATCGATTTCCCCGTCCTCTACACCAACGCCAAGACGGGCACGGCGAGCACGAACATTCTGGGAGGCGGCGAAGATCTGCGCCCGCTATTCGACGCAATCCTGAAGACGATTCCACCGCCCAAGGGCGATCCCTCCGGGCCTCTGCAGATTCTAGTCGCGAACCTCGACTACAGCGACTATCTCGGACGCCTCGCCATTGCGCGCGTCTTCAACGGCAAGATGTTTACCGGCGAGGACGTGGCGATCGCCAAGCTCGACGGCTCTCTGCATAAAACCAAGATCACGAAACTTTTTTCCTTCTCCGGATTGAAGCGCACCGACATCACCGAAACCGACTTGGGCGACATCGTTGCGGTCGCGGGCGTGGAAGGAATCACCATCGGCGAGACCATCACCGAAGTCGAAAACCCGGCGCCGTTGCCCCATATCGCCATCGATGAGCCCACCATCGCCATGCTGTTCACGGTCAACAATTCACCATTCGCCGGAAAAGATGGAACCTACGTGACATCGCGCAATTTGCGCGAACGCCTGGAAAAGGAATTGCTTACCAATGTCTCTCTGCGCGTCGAAGAAACGGGCACCACCGATTCTTTTAAGGTGCTGGGACGCGGCGAGCTGCAACTCTCCATCCTGATTGAGATGATGCGCCGTGAAGGCTACGAACTCATGGTCGGCAAGCCGGAGATCGTTACCAAGCGCAATAAGGAAGACGGCAAGCTGATGGAGCCGGTCGAGCACCTCACCATCGACGTGCCCGAAAACTTCGTCGGCGTCGTCATGGAGCAGCTCGGATCGCGCAAGGGTGAAGTCACCAACATGCACAATCACGGCTACGGCCGTGTGCGGGTTGAGTTCCGCGTGCCCAGCCGCGGGCTGATCGGCTTGCGCAGCCAGTTGCTCACCGACACTCGCGGAACCATCGTGATGAACGCTCTGTTCGATGGTTACACGGAATGGCAGGGCGAGATTCCCCACCGGTTGACGGGGGCCCTGGTCGCCGATCGCTCGGGAACGTCGACGGCTTACGCTCTCTGGGGACTGCAGGAACGCGGAGAACTTTTCGTCGGCCCCGGCATCGAACTCTACGAAGGCATGATCATCGGCGAAAACGCCAAAGATACCGATCTCGACGTCAATGCCGTCCGCGAAAAAAAGCTGACGAATATGCGGGCCTCCACCGCCGATGAGGCGATCCGCCTCGTGCCCTTCCGGCCGCTGAATCTGGAACAAGCCATCGAATTCATCGCCGACGACGAGTTCGTGGAAATCACTCCGAAATCGTTGCGCCTGAGGAAAAAAGTCCTGCAGGCAAATAAGCGAAAAAAGAGTTCGTACGCCGTTGTTGAGGAGTCGTGAAAGCTCTGACCAAGTCCGAAAAAGGTGCAAGGAAAAACGCCCGCCTGCGCATGTTCCTGATCCCTTGCAGTTGCGGCACTACCTTCGCCGTCGCAGAGAACTACGATCATCAGGGGACGGCTTGGAGCCGCTACCTGGTCTGCCCCGGATGCGGCAAGCGCCACGATCCCAGGAATCGCCTGCTCCAGATGGGCTTTCATCCTGAGGGCTATTGGAAAGTGGACGAGTGCTAGCTCCATCCACCGTTTTCGTTGGCAAACCCCGCGCTTTCGCATTCACTTCGATTTGACAGGCCAATTTCGGAAAACCTGCTATACTGCTCGCCGCATTTGACTGTTGCCAGCTCCGGTACTGATTTTCAGGAAGGCCCTCCCGACCTGCCAAGTCCGCCGAACTGAGCTTGCACTTCCGACAGCTCAATGCAGGGGCAGACGCGTGAAGAATATCTTTGTGGGGAATCTCAGCTTCAATACCAACGAAGACGAACTGCGGCAGTTGTTCGAGTCCTACGGACAAGTCGACCGCGTGAGCATCATGACCGACCGCGACACCGGCCGTTCGCGCGGCTTCGGATTTGTGGAGATGGCCAGTAACGAGGACGGTGACAAAGCCATCACTGCGCTGAATGGATCGCAGGTTGGCGGACGCACCATCAACGTCAACGAAGCGCGACCGAAGACAGAACGCAGCGGCGGTGGAGGTGGTGGTGGCGGTGGACGTGACCGCGGCGGACGTGGTGGCGGGGGCGGCGGAAGACGCGATCGCTGGTAACGTCGCGCCAGTAATCACAGCAAAGAAATCCTTGCGGCGACAACCCTCATTGGCTGTCGAGCCGAAAGGTTTTTGTGGGGACAGCCGCCATCGGCTGTCCAGCCGCGCAGCGGCGTCGGTTTCGTGCCCGCATTGAGCCGTCTCGGCCCACCCGTGTAAACTGTTCTTATCGCATTGCGCCCGTAGCTCAGCTGGATAGAGCGGTTGCCTCCGGAGCAACAGGTCGGGAGTTCGAATCTCTCCGGGCGCACCAGGTTTCTCCCTGATTCGTTTGCCCGCGAGTTGCCCTGCTGCCATTGCCTTGGCCTCGCACTGAGGCACTGCTTTTTTCAGCCCGTCGGTCGCTGCGGGGCTGGACAGCAGTCTTCCGCGCACACATCCTGCCGCGGCCCCAGCGAACCCAGTGCGCGGCGGTCTCCCGCCGCGGTTCTTTCAAGAATCAACTCGCGAATCATCGCGATGAACTTCGGATGCACGCCTACCGTCCTGGCACGAGCCATGGGGAGTTCCAGCGAATCACAAAGCTGTCGTGCTTCGATGTCGAGGTCGTAGAGCACTTCCATGTGGTCGGAGATAAAGCTGATGGGAGCCAGCACGACGCCGCTCGCGGCGTTGCGCGATTTTAGGTCGCGGAGGTAATCGAGAATGTCGGGCTCGAGCCACGGTTGTCCGGGCGCGCCGCTGCGGCTTTGATAGACGAGCGCGTCGTTCGCGATCCCCAGCCGCGCGGAAACCAACTTCCTCACTTCCTCCAGTTGGCGAACGTAGTCGCTACTGTTCGCCATCGAGGTGGGAATGCTGTGCGCGACGTAGATGACTTGAACGTTGGAGCGGGCACTTTCAGGAAGTTCGCGAAGCGCATCGCGCAGCCGTTCTTCGGTTGCATCGATGAATCCCGGATGATTGAAGAAGGCTCGTAGCTTGTCGACCTCGGGGGCCTCGACTCCAATTTCGGCGCGGGCCCGGGCGATGTCCTCGCGATATTGACGGCAACCGGAATAGGAACTGTAGGCCGAAGTCACGAAGGCGAGGGCGCGCCGAATTCCGTCGTGCTGCATCTGGCGCAAAGTGTCGGCCAGCATGGGATGCCAGTTGCGGTTTCCCCAATAGACAGGTAGTTGCGGGCCGTGTGCCTTTAATTCATTCTTGAGCGCCGCGATCAACTCGCGGGTTTTCTGGTTGATGGGGCTCTTGCCTTCGAAATGATAGTAGTGCTCGGCGACGGCGAGCATGCGCTCGCGCGGAACATTTCTGCCGCGCAACACATTTTCAAGGAAAGGAATTACGTCTTCTCTGGACTCTGGACCGCCGAAGGAGACAACCAGGATGGCGTCGTAGTTCATGCGTATGGGGGGGGAAATATCCTGTGGAGAAGTGGCGGGAAAAAAGTATGAGGGGGCGGTTGGGAGAGCGTGCTTAAGCGAGGCCCGTTCCGGGAAATTTAGAGTTGCACGGGATCCCCCCCTCCCCACCCCTCGGAAAGGCTTGACTGGCGCGGGTTTTGCAAAAACTGTCTGCAAAATCTTGAGGGCGTTGGGGTTAAATATCAAAATCTTGATAACAAGTGATTTACGGGATTTTCAGCGCCCACTGCGCTGACCGCCTCCGCCTTGACCATCATCTGCTGATTGCCGGGAAAGGGTCAAGGTCAGATGTCACATAGCCGTTGTGGATAACTTCGGAATTCCCGGCCGGGAAAGAAAAAGCTCTAACCGCGGAGGACGCTGAGGTTTCGCAGAGATCGCTGAGGAACTCCTGGGGCACGGGCAAGGTTGGGAGGAGCCAACCGAGCGGGAACGAGGCATCCGGGCACCGGTCATGGGTGCGATCAAAACAATGGCGTGCGGAGCAATCCACAAGCGATGGTTGAGCGACCGGACACGCTTTTTACACTCGGCCAATTCTCAACGAGTGAAATGCTCTGCTTACAGCAGTCCCTTTGAAAACCAAGATACAATTGGCAGGAAACTAAGCTGATTTCCACACTGATTGCGTGCCTCCTGATCCGCTCTGGTGTTGGACGAGTTTCTTCTCAACCGCCGGGCGCAGGGCTGTCTGATATCTGCAATGGTAATGCGAACGATTCTGCGGACTGTTTAACCCCGCCGATTGCGACCTATTCTCCAGAGCCGAAGTACTCGACAGCCCACGAAAAGCAGGTCATCACGGAGACGTGATGCTGCAGCTTTTGATCGGCACAAACGGTGCGACACACGACATTTCAGTTGCAGGCTCGCTTAGCCCCGATTTCGATAAAGCGGCTATCGCGGCTACCATTACGCACGCATATACAGGTGCGCTTTCACCTCGGGGCGATGACCTTGCAGTTCGGGAGGTTGGCGTAACATCCTGTTTCCGACAGTTATGATTGCAAGAGCGTTCCCAGTGCGCGTTCCACTATCGGCGTGTGCCCGTTCCTGCTCGCACTTTCGCAGTTAACGTCTTCAACCTGTGGACGCGCGTGATCCCACGGCTATTTCGTTGATTACTGCGCGTGCATGCACTCATCAACATGCCCGCAACTAACTTGCTCGATGTAGCGAGTGAGTACTGCAGCCAGATCCTTAAATTCTGTGGTGACTATATTCAGATGATTGCCCGGTATCACTTCGACTTGGAGGTCGGCGGTCAGGGCCCCCCAGACTGCGGCGGGATCTTCAGGGAAGAAAGACTTCGTCTGAGTGGTGATGAAGTGTATTTTGCCACGATAAAAGCTTGGGCGATACGATTCATATGCGAGGTAAGCTTTCTGCTTCACCCGCCGGAGGGCTGACTCGCCAAACGGTAAGGTCAGCATCTCTGCAGAGCCCTTGCTCTTTTCGCTAGCTCCGGCAATATGCAGCCGACGCCGGAGGCCGTTAAGGAAGTACGAGAATGCGCTTGCGAACGGCAATTGCCGCATCTCATTAAGATGACCTCTTACTCGGGTCACCGATAGGCGCATGCGCTCGGACCACGCATAACAGCTTGGATGTGGGTATGCATCCACCAGCACTAGCAACGCTACATTGTTAGTTTCGAGTCGTTGCGCCATTGCCAGCGCCACCAAGCCACCGAAGGAATAACCGATCAGGATGTACGGACCTTGGGGACACAGGTTCTCCAATGCTTCAAGGTAGAACTCAGCCATATCCTCAACGCGCTCGAAGGGTTCCTCCATCCCGTCTATTCCCTTGCCTTGAATTCCATAGATGGGGTGCCCTGTACGGATTTCCTTTGCAAGTCCGGAAAACTGCGCGGTGCCGCAGAGGCCATGTGTGATGAAAATGGGAGGCTTCTGACTACCAGCCTTAATCTGGATAAAAGGCGAAGACCTGGTGAAAACAATGGACTCGCCCAAGAGGGCAGCGAGGCTAGCGATCGTCGGCACTTGGCGCAGCGTACTAGTTGGTAGTTGCCGACCAAAGACTTGTGCGATGTCGGAAAAGATCAGATGCGCTTGCTCATCAGTGCCCCCGAGATCAAAGAAGCTCTCCCCGGGGCCGACCGGCGACCGCTGCAGCACGCGTTGCCAGATCAGCGTGAGGGTTTCCTCTGTAGTGGGCATGAGCTTACATGATGGAACAAAATGCAATGCTGTTAAAAGATTACTAGTTGCCTGGCCCTGCCGTGACAGAGTACTTCAGTTACCGAAGTCACCTAACGTCTGCCTAGAGGTCTCTTCGAATCGTGGCGGTTCGGAGAGAAACATCCACGAGGCCGCGTCGGACTCGGTCACTGTCGTTATATCCATTACACTCAGTGACCGGAGGCGTACGTCATCAGGAACCGCAAAATAGCAGCAGAGCAGGCGCACACCCCGACGTCAGAGAATAGTAATACCGCCTTGCCTGGTGAGGATCAGCGTGACGAGGTTTGCTGGCTGGGATGCTCGAAATCGGTGGCTTTCGGTTTTCCCTCGACCAGGCGCATGGTGTCGAGAATGACTTTGACAACGGCTTCATCGCCGACTGCGGTGTTGAGCATCAGGTGGTAGAGGGAGCGGGTGGGCCAGTCGGCATTGAAGTAATGTTTGACGTAGGCGATGCGCTCGCGATCGACGGTGTCGACGAGTTCTTCGGCCTCGTGGACAGAGTGTCCTTCGGCAATCGTACGGCGGATTTTCTCGGCGCGCGGGGCGTAGAGAAAAACATGGAAGGCGTCAGGATTTTCGCGCAGGAAATAGGGCGCGCCGCGGCCCACCACGACCGCATTCCCTTCGCGTCCGATCTTGTTCATGATTTCCTGCATCATCGCCATCATGCGGTCGGTGTCAAAGATCTGGTTGCCGAGCGGTGAACTGCGTTCATAACTGCCGCGCCAGAAAGCTTTCGACAGCCGATGCAGGCGGCTATCCATGCGTTCGTCGCAGCGCATGACCGCGGAGGGATCCACATTCGCAAGACGCGCAATTTCTTCGGTGAGTTGATGGTCCCAGACTTTCCAACCCAGGCGAGAGCCCAAGCGGGTGGCAACCGCGCCGCCGCCGCAACCATACTCGCGTTCGATGGTAACGAGACGAAACATGGCTGGTTTAGTGTACCGCCATTCCTCCGGGCTTGGATTTCTTCATCAGGAAAACCGTCGGGATCATCAGCATGATGGCGACCCCCAGGAACCAGAAACAATCGATGTAAGAGAGCATAGTGGCCTGGCGCTGCACGGTGGCCTGAATCAGAGCGTAGGCTTGCTGCGTCGCTCCGGCTGGGCTGGCTCCGTGAGCCTGCATGGCGCGCGTGGCTCCCTGCATCATGTTCTGAAACGCCGGATTGGAGCGGCTCAGATTCCAGGAGAGATCGGTCAAATGGACCTGGGTACGCCGGTCAAGCATGGTAGTGACGATGGAAATCCCGATACTGCCGCCGATGTTGCGGGCGAGATTCATCAGGCCGGAAGCGGCATTGTTCTTTTCGCGCGGGAGAAAGGCGTAGGCGGCGGTATTGATGGGCACGAAAAGAAAGGCCATCCCTACAGCCTGAAACATGCGGGCAATCACGGTGGTGCGGAAATCGATCTGCAGATCAAAGCGCGTCATGTTGAACAACGACACCGAAAGCACAGCGAGGCCGAAAACCAGCAGCCAGCGCGGGCTATACCGGGAGAGCAAGAAACCAACGAGGGGCAGCAAAAGCATGATGGCGAAGCCGCCCGGCATCAAGGCGAAGCCGGCTTGTTGGGCGGTGTACCCCAGCATGGTCTGCATGAACAATGGAAGCAGCACGGTGCTGGCCAGCAAAGCGAAGCCCAGCATGAACATCAGGAGGTTTGAAATACCGAAGGTGCGATCACGGAACAGGTGGAGATCGACGATGGGATCTTTGCTGTGCCATTCCCAGAAGATCAGGAAGATCAACGAAACCGTGGCAATCACGGTCAAAGCGAGGATGAAGTGCGATTCGAACCAATCGTCGCGCTGACCTTTATCGAGGACGACCTGCAAGGTTCCCAAGCCCAAGGCGACAAATCCGAGGCCGATGTAATCGACATGAGTTTCCTTAAGCTTGCGGCGATGGAAGTACGGCGGATCCTGAATGAGCCGGGAAGTAAGGAGAATCGAGAGGATGCCGACGGGGATATTGATGAAGAAAATCCAGCGCCAGGTGAAATTGTCGGTGATCCAACCGCCGAGCGTGGGGCCGATGGCCGGAGCGGTCACCACGGCAATGCCATAGACGGCGAAAGCCATCCCACGCTTCGCGGGAGGAAACGTATCGGCGAGAATGGCCTGCTCGCTGGGCTGCAGGCCGCCTCCGCCGGCGCCCTGAAAGACGCGGCAGAGGATCAGAATCGAGAGATTTGGCGCTAGTCCACACATAAACGAGCTGATGGTGAACAGGGCGACGCAACCCATATAGAAATTCTTGCGGCCGAGAATGGACGATAGCCAGCCGCTCAGCGGCAGGACAATTGCGTTCGAGACCAGATAAGAGGTCAGGATCCACGTGCTCTCGTCCTGCCCGGCGGAAAGACTGCCGGCAATGTGGGGCAAAGCGACGTTGGCAATGGAAGTGTCGAGCACCTCCATGAAGGTGGCCAACGTGACCGCCAGAGCGATCACCCACGGATTGACCGCGGGGCGCCAGGCATCGGCCTGGTCCATGGTCGTGTCGGCCGCACTCATTCGTTCAGCCAGACCTTGGGTGTGACGGATTCGCCGGGACGCAACTGGTGATCGTTATTCGAACCGGGATTGAGATCGATCTTGACGGGAATGCGCTGCACAACCTTGACATAGTTTCCAGTAGCATTTTCCGGAGGCAGGAGGCTGAAGCGGGCGCCGCTGGCTCCGGCTACGCTGTCGACTTTGCCTTCATATTTCCGGCCGTTGGCGTCGACCTCGATGGTGACGTGCTGCCCGGCTTTCATATTGCGGAGCTGGGTTTCCTTGAAGTTGGCGGTGATCCAGACATCGTCGAGGTTGATGACTTTCATCAACTCCTGTCCGGGCGCGACATTCTGACCGACTTCGACGGTGCGATCGCTGACGATGCCGTTTACCGGCGCAACGATTTTTGTGTATTGCAGGTTCAGTGCGGCCTGGTCGAGGTCGGCCTTCTTACGCTGCGTTTCGGCGAGTGCCGATTTCGCTCTGGCCCGCATGATCTGCATCTGCCGGGGAGCAGTATTGGCGTAGCGATAGTTGGCCTCGGCCTGGATGAGTTTGCCCTCTGCCTGGGTTACCTGCTGGCGGGCGGCATCGGAACTGGCGCGAGCAGCCGCGACCGCAGCGGCGCTGGCCCTGGAAGCCGCCACGGCCTGGTCAAACTGCTGGGAGGAGATTTCCTGCTTTTCGACCAGTTGCTTGTAACGTCCGAGATCGTTCTGGGCTTTCACGTCGTTGGCTTCTGCCTCTTGCAGCTGAGCCTTGGCAGCCTCGTATTGCTGCTGCGCGACCTGAATTCCAGCACGAGCGCTGTTGACATCGGCTTGAGTGGCGGAGACCTGGCTGCTGGTGTTCACCGAAGTGACGGGGACGTTCACGCCGGCGGCGACAGCAGCGGCTTGCGCGTCTTCGAAGTCCGCCTTGGCGCGTTCGTAAGCCACCTGATAATCCGCCGGATCGATTTCGACGAGCACGGTTCCCGCCGACACGTACTGATTGTCCTTAATATTGAGCTTGATAACGTGGCCGGAGACGCGGGCGCTGACGGAGTTGATGTGGCCATCGACCTGGGCGTCGTCGGTGGATTCGTAGCTGGTGAAATAACGATAAGCAAAGATGCCAATAATCAATAAGACGACAATCGCGATCACGACGCCGATGCGAAAGCCCGAACTCTGGGTGCGCGACGGCCGGGTATGGTAATCGCGTTCGGTGGCGGGCAACGGCTTATTATCGGATTCCGGCCGATCCGTTGCAGGGCTGGACGGCGGACTCTGTGTCGATTGCTCCATAAATTATTGAATGCCTTTCAGATATCGCTTGACGCCTTGTTCAGCGTCACCGATGGTGTAGGCCAGTTCGACTTTCGCCAGATTATGAGCATAAAGACTTTGAATATAGGTTTCATGGGCGCTGGCCACAGATTCCTGCGCTTGCACCACTTCCAGATTATCGGTTACTCCAGCGCTAAAGCGATCCTGGGATTGAGCCAAGGCCTGTTCCGCAAGATCGACGGAACTACGGGCCACCTCCACTTGCTCGGCGGCAGCATTGAGATCAAGCAGGGCGTTGCGGACTTCGTAGTCTATTCTTCCGCGCAGATCGCCGAGTTGTGAACGAGCCTGTTTCAATTGAGCATCCGCTTCGAGTAGGTCGGAATGCACCCGGTTGCCGGCGAAAATGGGGATGTTGAGACCTCCATTCACCTGCCAAGTGCCATTGGATTGGCCGGGCGTGACACCCATATCCCCGAAATTGGCGTCGAGGTCGAGGGAAGGATAGCGTCCGGCGGAAGCCGCGCGGCGGGAGAGTTCCGCACTGCGAAGCCGAGCCATTGCGGACTGATAATCGGATCGGCCAGCGTAGGCGCGCTGCAGATAAATATCGAGGGGCAGCGGGGTGAGCGCCTGATAGGGAGCTTTTTCCGTGAGAACAAAGTTCTGGCCGGGGGGCAAGCCGATGATCCGGGCCACACTGAGATTGGATTTGGCCAAATCGTTGCGGGCGACAATGAACTGTTGCTGGCGAGTCTGCAATTCGACCTGAGCCCGCAAGGCGTCAATGGCGGGAGTGAGGCCGGCCTTCTTCTGATCGGCGGCCTTGTCGGACAATGCTTGCGCAGCCTTCACTTGCGCCTCAGCCGTTTCGACGCGGGCAGCGGCAGCGATGGCTTGCAGATAAGCATTGCCCACGGCCAGGACGACCATTTCGCGCGCATCTTTGTAAGTGAGTTTGGCGGCTTTCTCGCTCTCGGTGGCAGCTCGCTCGCGTTCCAACTTTTTGAAATTGAACAGCGACTGGCCGAGATTGACGCGCGCATCGAAGAAATTGAAGGCCGGGATGACGTGGGGGAGGCTGCTCGCGCTGGTGCCGGGAGCAGCCAGCAGCGGAAAGAGTTTATTGAAACCCAGAGCGGCCAAACTTTCGGTCTGCACGTTCTCCAGGATGCGTCCACTGACATTGGGAAGAAGCTCGGACAATTCTTTCCAGCGTTCGCCATGAGCGGTCTCAGCTTGATCGCCGGCGAGCAGCAAGCCGAGATTATTGCGCAGACCGCGGTCGATCGCGTCCTTGAAATCGATTTGCAGAACTTCCGCAGTGGCCTTGCCTTCCGGTTCACTTCCTTGGAAAGGATTCTCCGGTCCAGGGAGAGAAATACTGGGAGTGGTGGGACTGCCGCTCGACTGCGAAAGCAGAGCAGCGGGAGAAGACAGGATTAAGAAGACAAGACCGAAAATCTGGGCGGGATACGATTTCGATGAACATTGCATTCTTCGATTGGGAACTGCCCCCGTAGACGGCGGGAGCGGAATGTCCTTTCCGTCCTATAGCATAACCCGCAACGTTCGATTCTCCGACGAGAGTTTGTGATGCAAACGATTCTGAGGAAAAAGGGCAAGTTCGGTTTGAAGTTTATGGGCGGCGTCTAAGGGCTGTGAGCACGTGAGATCCTCCGCTCCGCCTGAAAAGCGGCTCGCTCAGAAATGACCCCCAAACTCTAGTGCTCGGTAGTTTCGAGGCGCCTGGCCGCGGCTCCGAGGGACAATGCCTTCGGTGCGTTGCTGCAATTTCCGGCCCCGTTTAATCTGAGCTTGTACGAAAGGGGCAGCAGATCGTGGGGAAGCGTGTCCTAATATTGCTAGTGGCGGCATTCATTGCACTGACGGTAAGCATGCAGGCTGCGCAAAGCAACTCGGCAGCGGCAGCATCGGATCGAAAAGTGGCCTCGAAGGTCGCTCCGAACTATCCCGAATTAGCCAGAAAGATGCATATTCACGGCACCGTCCGCGTGGAAGCCGTGGTTCGACCGAACGGCGCCGTGAAAACCACGCGCGTTCTAGGGGGAAATCCGGTGCTGGTAGATGCGGCACTGGATGCGGTGGGTAAGTGGAAGTTCGAAGCGGCGCAAGCGGAGACCACGGAAGTCGTCCAGGTCACGTTCGACGCCGAATAAAGTCGATCTGGTCGCACATCGATTCGCTGGCACCTGGAATCGTCGATCCTGCAAGGTCCCCATTGAGCTTTCCTGGCACCGTCGCGTTTCTTCGATGTGACCTAGGTCATCTTGAATGCGGATGACTGTCGGCTACTCTAGACGAGGCAAAACCTGAGCAACGAAAGCTTACATGGCATGACTGCGGCAATGGGGACTGACTGGACGCGAATACTGTCTGACCCGGACCTGGTCCGGCAAGTCGGGAAGCTATTACAGGCCTACCGGGAAGCGCCGCCGGAACAGCGGGAAGAAGCGCTGCTGACGGCGATGCGTGAGATTAAAGCCGGCGCGTCGAATCCCAGCAAGGGCAATACGGCCGCTGTACAGCAGGTCGAAAACACGGTTACTCCTCATGCGGTTCCCACGCCTGCTTCCGCCACGCCTCCATTTGAGCCGGATCTGTTTGCCAACAACTGGAGTAGCGACCGGCGCCAGCATCCGCGGATCAAGTGTTTCGTGGCAGTCGAACTTCGAGTCGACGACGCACCTTCACCGATCTGGGGGAACCTGTCGAACACGGGCGCGGGCGGATGCCTGGTAGAAACGGCGAACCCTGTAAAGCCAGGGGCTAAAGTAGAGATTGGCCTATGGCTGCCGAACGGGAAAATCTGGGTAAAGGGCTTCGCCTTGACCGGAGTCGTCACCCGCAGCGGTCCGGCCAACGGGGTACGGGTTCGGTTCGAAGGCATGACGCCCGAGGAGCGCGACAGTCTTCGTCAATTCCTGAAATTTGTGCAGGATACGACGCGCGCTTCCCACAGCGAAAACGGCTACATGCAACTATTGAAGTAAGGTCATTCCTCTAGTTCTCTTTCTCTCTGTTTCCGATTCTTACCTATTTTTTCACGGAAGGCCAATCCACGCGTTCCGGGAAATTGATACACTTCCTCTATTGCACCCTTTCTGCCGGTGGGAACTCTAACTGAAGTACAGCGGTCGAGCGCGGACCAAATCCAGTGGAGGAAAGCATCGTATGGCAGTCAGTGATCAGGTTTTAGTGACGGGAAAGCAACTGGATGCGCTCTGCATCAACACGATTCGGACTCTCGCGATTGACGCGGTACAACAGGCCAACTCCGGGCATCCGGGAGCGCCGATGGGACTGGCTCCGGTTGCCTATTGCCTGTGGCAGGAATTCCTGCGCTACGATCCCGCCGATCCTACATGGCTGAACCGCGACCGTTTTGTGCTCTCGAATGGGCACGCCTCCATGCTGCTTTACTCGATGCTGTATTTGACCGAAGTGCGGCGCGTCGATGAGAACGGGCAGGTAACCAGGGATCATTCGATCACGCTGGACGACATCAAGCACTTCCGCCAATTGGGAAGCCGGACTCCAGGACATCCGGAATCGCACATCACCACTGGGGTAGAAACCACGACCGGACCGCTGGGGCAGGGCGTGGGCAACAGCGTCGGCATGGCGATTGCGGGGAAGTGGCAGGCGGCAAATTTCAACCGCCCAAACCTTGAGATTTTTGATTTCAACGTGTATGCGATTTGCTCGGACGGCGACTTGATGGAAGGGATCGGAGGCGAGGCGGCATCGCTCGCCGGGCATCTGAAGCTTTCCAACCTGTGCTGGATTTACGACCACAACTCGGTCACCCTCGATGGTCCGGCCGACTGGTCATTCAGCGAGGATGTGGCGACTCGATTTATCGGATACGGCTGGAATGTGACGCGGGTGGCCGACGCCAATGATCTGGAGATGCTGGCGAGGGCTTTCGAGACGTTCCATAAAACCACGGATCGCCCGACTTTAATTATTGTGGACAGCCACATTGGCTACGGTTCTCCGCATAAGCAGGACACGAATGCCGCGCACGGCGAGCCCCTCGGGGAGGAAGAAGTGCGGCTGGTCAAAAAGTTTTATGGCTGGCCGGAAGATGCGAAATTTCTGGTGCCGGAGGGCGTGCTGGAACATTTCCGCGAAGGGATCGGCAAGCGGGGCCGTGAATTGCGATCGCAGTGGTCGAAGCTGTTTGCGGATTACTCGCAGAAGTCCCCGGAGTTGGCAGAGCGCTTGAGCCGCATGCAGCATCACGAACTGCCCGATGGCTGGGACAAGAATCTTCCAACCTTCCCTGCCGATGCCAAGGGCGTGGCGACGCGCGAGAGTTCCGGGAAAGTGCTAAACGTGCTGGCGCAGAATATTCCGTGGCTCATTGGCGGATCGGCCGACCTGGCAACGTCCAATAAGACGACGCTGAAGTTTGAAGGGGCGGGAGATTTCCAGGCGGACAACTACGCCGGCCGAAATCTGCACTTCGGCGTGCGTGAGCACGTGATGGGCGCAAGCGTGAATGGCATGACGGTTTCGAACGTCCGCGCGTTTGGAGCCACTTTCTTCAACTTCAGCGATTACATGCGGGCGAGCATGCGACTGGCCGCACTGGCGCAGGTTCCTTCGATTTTCGTTTTCACGCATGACTCGATCGGCGTCGGCGAAGATGGGCCGACGCATCAACCGATCGAGCAACTGGCATCGTTGCGGGCGATGCCGAACATGATTGTGTTGCGGCCGGGCGATGCGAATGAAGTGGTCGAGGCGTGGAAAATTATCGCGAATCTGCAGCACTCGCCGGCAACGTTGGTGCTGACGCGACAAAATTTGCCGACGCTGGATCGGACGAAATATGCGCCGGCTTCCGGAGTGGCCAAGGGAGCCTATGTGTTGGCTGACGCTCCGGGAGGAAAGCCGCAAGTCATTCTGCTCGGGACGGGAAGCGAACTGTCGCTCTGCGTGGAAGCGTATGAACAGTTGAAATCGGAAGGAATCGCGGCGCGCGTGGTCAGCATGCCATCATGGAAGATTTTCGACAAGCAAGACGCGGCGTACAAGGAAAGCGTTCTGCCGACGGAGGTGACCGCGCGCGTATCCGTGGAAATGGCGGCAACGTTCGGCTGGGAGCGCTACACGGGGAGTAAGGGACGGAACATCGGGATGCACCGCTTTGGCGCATCTGCGCCGCTGAAGGATCTGCTGAAATATTTTGGCTTCACCGTGGAGAAAGTGGTCGCGGAAGCGCACGCCGCGATCGCGGGCAAGTAATCCCGCGGTGAAGACGGCCGGAACTGCACAACCATTCGGGTGCGCCGGTTATCAAACAAATACCACCCATCGCTTTGGAGGCCCTCATGCAGCCCACTGGAATTCTCGAAGATTCAAAAGCCACACAAAATCCGCTGAAACAGTTGCTCAGTTATGGCCAGGCCATGTGGCTCGACTACATCCGGCGCGATCTGTTCACGACCGGAAAATTGAAACATATGATCGAAGAGGACGGGTTGCGGGGCATGACTTCGAACCCCTCGATCTTTGAAAAAGCGATTGCGGACAGTTCCCTATACGACGACATGCTGAAGTCGCTGGCCGCGCGGAAGGATCTCGACGCGACCGGGAAATATGAACAGATTGCGATTCGCGATATTCAGGATGCGGCCGACACGCTGCGTCCCGTCTACGAGCAATCCAATTTTCGCGACGGTTATGTGAGCCTGGAAGTTTCTCCTTATCTGGCGCGGAAGACGCAGGAGACGATCGACGAAGCGCGGCGCCTATGGAAGACGGTGAAGCGCGACAATGTGATGATCAAGATTCCGGGCACGGCTGAAGGACTGCCTGCGATCCGGCAAGCCATCGGTGAAGGCATCAACATCAATGTGACCCTGCTGTTTGCGCAGGAAGTTTACGAAAAAGTGGCCGAGGCCTACATCGCCGGCGTGGAAGACCTTTCGAAGAGCGGCGGCAATTTGAAAAAGATGGCAGGCGTGGCCAGTTTTTTCATCAGCCGCATCGATACGCTGGTCGATTCCATGGTGAATGAACGACTGAAAAAAGCTTCGGATGGGAGCGAGAAAGCGCGCCTGAAGGGTCTTCTGGGCAAGATCGCGATCGCCAACGGCAAGCTCACCTACCAGCGTTATCAGCGGCTGTTCAGCGGGGCGCGGTGGGAAGCGCTGGCCGCCAAGGGCGCGCAGACGCAGCGCGTGCTGTGGGCGAGCACCAGCACCAAGAATCCGAATTATCGCGACGTAATCTATGTCGAAGAACTGATCGGGCCCGACACGGTGAACACGATGCCGCCAGCCACCATCGATGCATTTCGCGATCACGGCCGGTTGCGCAACAGTCTTACCGAAGATGTGGCGGGGGCGCAGAAAGTGATGGACGACCTGGGGCGATCGGGCATTTCGATGAAAGAAGTGACGGACAAACTGACGGACGACGGCGTCAAACTATTCGCCGAGGCGTTCGGCAAACTGCTGGCTGCGGTCGAGAAAAGCACGCAACAAAAACAAAAAGGATAGACCGTGAGCCGACGGAAGAGTTCCCTGCCCGAAACTCTGGCGACCAAGATTAAGAAAGCGTTCTAGATTGTGCCGGAACACCGAATGCGAGGCCAAGATGGCATCGCGACAGCCGGCGGGACGCCGGCGCTACCAACGAAGCGACAGCCGGTGGAAGGCTGGCGCTACCAACGTAAGGAGCACGAAGAATGCAATTGGGAATGGTGGGGTTGGGGCGCATGGGCGCGAATATGACGCGGCGGCTGATGCGCGGCGGGCATTCGCTGGTGGTTTCCGACCTCAGCGCGGATTCGGTGAAGGCATTGGCGGGCGAAGGGGCGACGGGATCGTCATCGCTCGAAGACTTGATCGCCAAGCTGAAGCCGCCGCGAGCCGTGTGGATCATGGTTCCGTCGGGAGGTCCCACGGAACAAACCGTGCAAAAGCTGGCGCAACATTTGCAAGCCGGCGACGCCATCATTGATGGCGGCAACTCCTATTTCAAAGATGATGTGCGGCGGGCCAAAGAACTCAAGGGCAAGGGCATCCACTACGTCGACGTGGGGACCAGCGGCGGCGTCTGGGGCATCGACCGCGGGTATTGCATGATGATCGGCGGTCCCAAGGAAGCGGTGCAGCGGCTCGATCCGATTTTCAAAACGTTGGCGCCGGGGAAGGGCGATATCCCCAAAACTCCGGGGAGAGAGAAACTCGGAGGCACGGCGGAAGAGGGATACATTCACTGCGGGCCGACCGGTTCCGGCCATTTCGTGAAGATGGTGCACAATGGGATCGAGTACGGCATCATGCAGGCGTACGCGGAAGGCTTCGACATTTTCAAGAACGCAACCAGCAAGGAATTGCCCGAGGACATACGCTTCGATTTGAACCTGCCGGATATTGCCGAAGTATGGCGGCGCGGCAGTGTGATCAGCTCGTGGCTGCTGGATTTGACGGCCATGGCGCTGACGGAAAATCCTACGCTCTCGGAGTACGAAGGCTACGTGCAGGATTCAGGAGAAGGGCGCTGGACCATCCAGGCAGCACTCGAGGAAGCAGTTCCGGCGGAAGTGTTGACGGCTGCCCTGTACGTACGTTTCCGCTCGCGACAGCAACACACGTTTGCGGAGAAAATGCTGTCGGCGATGCGGCAGAAATTTGGCGGCCACGTCGAAACGGATCCGGCGAAAACGAAAAAGACAGCTTAAGCGATTTCCGACGAGTAACGAATCAGAGGGCTCATTCATGGCACAAATAGCGGAACAGCCCACGCCAACGCAGCCACGCATTGGGAAGCAGGGAGATCCGTGCGTGATGGTCATTTTCGGCGCGGCCGGGGACCTGACCGGACGCCTGCTTCTTCCCGCGCTCTACAACCTGGCGCGCGCGTCATTGCTGTCGCGGGAGTTTGCCGTGGTGGGCGTGGCCCGCGCGAAATTGTCGGATGAGGAATTCCGAAAAAGAGTGCATGACGACATCAAGGCTTACTGCGGCGAGTGCGTCGATGACGATTTATGGGAATGGTTTTCGCGCCGCTTTTACTATTTCACGGGCGATTTCAACGACAACGGTCTGTATCCGCAGCTGAAGGATTTTCTCGCGAAAATCGATCAGGAGCACTCGACCCACCAGAACGTTTTCTACTATCTGGCGACTGCTCCCAGTTTTTTCGGTCCCATCGTGGAGCAACTTGCGAAAACCGGAATGATGGAGCAGAACAACAGCCACTGGCGGCGCGTGGTCATCGAGAAACCTTTTGGCCACGATCTGGAGTCCGCGAAGAATCTGAACCAAGAGCTATTGAAACTGGTCGACGAAAAGCAGATCTACCGCATCGACCATTACCTGGGCAAAGAGACGGTACAAAATATTTTGGCATTCCGCTTTGCCAATGGCATCTTTGAGCCAGTCTGGAACCGCCGCTACATCGATCACATTCAGATTTCGGTGGCCGAGGTGGTGGGCGTGGAAGGGCGCGGAAGTTACTTCGACCACGCAGGAACATTGCGCGATATGGTGCCCAACCACATCATGCAACTCATCAGCCTGACGGCGATGGAGCCGCCCATTTCATTCGACGCCAATGCGGTGCGCGACGAGCAGGCCAAGATTCTGCATGCTATCCAGCCGATGAGCGACGAGGAAGTGCTGAGCCGCACGGTGCGCGGGCAGTATGGCGAGGGGACCGCGGAGGGCAAACGGGTTCCCGCCTATCGCGGGGAAGAAGACGTTCCAACGGATTCAAGGACGGAAACCTTCGTGGCCATGAAGCTGTTGATCGACAACTGGCGGTGGGCCGATGTTCCGTTCTATCTGCGCACGGGGAAGCGGATGCCGGTACGCAACACGCATATCGTGATACAGTTTCGGCGAGCCCCATTCGTATTGTTTCGCGACACGCCGGTCGAACATCTCATGCCCAACCAACTCGTGCTGCATATCCAACCGGAGGAAGGAATCTCGCTGCAGTTTGCGGCGAAGGTCCCAGGCCCGGTCATGCGCCTGGGCACGGTGGACATGAACTTCGAGTATCAGGAATACTTTGGCAAGCAGCCCAGCACCGGCTATGAACGGCTGCTGCACGATTGCATGATCGGGGATCAGACGCTGTTTCAGCGCGCGGACATGGTGGAGGCGGGCTGGTCGGTGGTCAATCCAGTACTCGATCTGTGGAAGGCGCTGCCGCCGCGCAATTTTCCCAACTACGCGTCGAGCACGTGGGGACCGAAGGAGGCCGACGAACTCCTCGAACGCGACGGCCGCCGCTGGAGGAATTTCGAGAAATGATTCTGGCCGGCGATATTGGTGGGACCAATGCCAGGCTGGCTTACTTTCAACCCCAGAACGGGCATCTGCAACTAGTGTCGGAGCGCGTTTTTCCCAGTCGCGAGCACAAAGAATTCGGCGAGATTGTGACCCGCTTTGTGGACGACTCGGGCACACATCCGGAGGCAGCTTGCTTTGGGATTGCCGGCCCGGTTCGCAACGGGCGCGTGGAAACGTCCAACCTGCCGTGGATCATCGAGCAGTCGCGGCTGGCAAAACAGATTCATCTTCCCGCCACATTGTTAATCAACGATCTGGAAGCGAGCGCGTGGGGAATCGGAGCCCTGACCTCGGCGGACCTGGTGGCGCTGAACCAGGTCAGCGGCGCGGCCGTCGGCAACCAGGCGGTCATCGCACCCGGCACCGGGCTGGGCGAAGCGGGGCTGTTCTGGGATGGAGTCCGACACCACGTTTTTGCCTGTGAAGGCGGACACACGGATTTTGCTCCGCAAGACGAACTGCAGATCGAATTGCTGCGCTTTTTAAGAGCACGCTTTGGACACGTCAGCTACGAGCGCATTCTCTCCGGACCCGGGCTCGTGAATGGGTACGAGTTTCTGCGAGATGAGCAAAAGGGCAAGGAATCTCCTGAGCTGGCGGAGGCCATGAAACAGGGGGATCCCGCCGCTGCCATCTCTCGCGCCGCCATGGCGGGAACCGATTCGCTGGCCGAGCAAGCCCTGGATCTGTGGATTCACGTTTACGGCGCGGAAGCCGCCAACCTGGCGCTCAAAGTTATGTCCACCGGAGGATTGTTCTTGGCCGGCGGCATCTCTCCCAAAATCCTTCCCAAATTGCAGGGGCCGCTCTTCATGCAAGCATTTCTGGATAAGGGACGCATGCGCCCGCTGGTGGAGTCGATGCCGGTGCACGTTGTAACCAACGACAAAGCCGGACTGATGGGCGCCGCCCGATGCGCGGCGATGCGCGCTTGCAAAGGCTGAATTCAGACGGAGCAGGTCGAGTGAGTTCTTCCGCGACAATTCGCATCCTGAGTACTCCGCAGGAATTATTTGACGCAGCGGCGGAAGAAGTCATCAAGGCTACCAACGAGGCCGTCGCTGCACGCGGTCGCTTTACCATTTCGCTGTCTGGCGGCTCGACCCCTAAAAGCCTATACAACTTGCTCGCCACCAACGCTCGCACAGTCTTGCCCTGGGACCGGATGTTTTTCTTCTGGGGCGACGAACGGCATGTGCCGCCCACGGATCCGGAGAGCAATTACCGGATGACGGACGAAGCGATGTTGTCCAAGGTTCCGGTGCAACCGGGAAACGTCTTCCGGATTTTGGCGGAAAATCCAGATGCGGCCGCCGTGGCGGAGGATTACGAAAAGACGCTGCGCAAGTTTTTCAAGCTGGAACCCGGTTCGGTGCCGCGCTTTGATCTGATTCTTCTTGGGCTGGGCCCAGACGGTCATACCGCATCTCTTTTTCCTGGCACGGCCGCATTGCGCGAAAAATCACGGCTCGTCGTTGCCAACTGGGTCGAAAAGTTGAAGACCCACAGGATCTCGCTCACTCTTCCGGTGCTGAATGCCGCGCGCTGCGATGCGTTTCTGGTCAGCGGAACGGACAAGGCCACCGTGCTCAAGACGGTCTTAGAAGAGGATGCTCCGGGCGAACAGTATCCCGCGAAGCTGGTACGTCCTGGCGATGGCAATCTGGTTTGGCTGCTGGATCGGGCAGCTGCGAGCAGCCTGTCGAACAAGAGCTAGTGGAGTGCGCCGGAAATCGTGAGCGTTAAATATTGCTCTTCGATCCACGTGATCCGTGGTGTCCGGCGAGGAGGTCGAGGGCTTTAACCACAGAGGGCACAGAGGATCACAGGGGAAACCGGCGACTTATAAATGTCGATCCGCTTGACGCATTACACTAAGGCAAATCGGGAGCGAATCCGCAACTATCCGCGCCAGTCGGCGATTTCCTTCAAACCTCTGCCCCGCGCGTGCTCGAACAACCGCACGCGATGGCGCGAGTGCTCAAACTCGTGGATGTCGGCCCAAACCTCCGCCTGCCAACCCTTCTCATGCGTGGCTGACTCTCCACAGGTGGCACAGCGGGTGTGAAGCTTCACCGGAATTGTCTCAAGGCCAATGGGAGCGGCCCCCGGCAGTTCGACGAAGATGCAGCGCACTTCCTCGATCTCTTCGTTCGGTCCGAGAAGATGCTCGTAGCGCAGAAGGTATCCGAAGCCCAGCTTCTTGGCTTCAATTTCGGCTTCGGAACGAGTATGGAAAGGACCGTATTCTGCCCGCAGTTGCTCGGGGGAATCGCACGCCATCCAGAAAGTTTCTTTGTACGCCATCGCAGGTTTCGCCCCGGGGTCGCGAAGCCGGCTCGGTCGCTGTTGAGCCCGCTCTTGTAAACCCCGTGAAGAGTGCAATTGCGATGCCGCGAGCATCCTATGCAAGTGATTGATAATTAAATGGTTACAGAGTTGTCCTGTCCCAGATACGACAACGGTCAGAAAAGTTTTGCAGAGTTTAGGCTTCCCATCTGCAACGATCGTCACCTTCAGACGACGGATTCGCTACGCGTTCTGTTTCCGAGACGCCCAGTTCAAGTTGAGCGATGTGGCCTAGCGGGCGCCGACCGCCTGGGCAAGCTTGGCCGTTTCCGTGTGAGGCTCAATCCAAGACTGCCCGCCATGGCTGGCCACGTACATAGCCAGTTCCAGACGGCTCCAGACGCCGAGTTTGTCGAAAATGCTGCGCAGATGATTCTTGATCACCTGCTCGGTGGTAGAGACGATTCGGCTGATTTCGCGATTGGTCATACCCTCCCAAACCAGGGTCGCGATCTGAATTTCTTTGGGCGTGAGTTGCTCGCGGGGGGTCATGACTGCGGGCCCTCCTGGCTGAAGATAGCGATGGCAAGTTTCACGCGCTTGCGGCCCTCGCGAATTCCGGCGCGCAGAAACAGCGTGCGCAGGTGCTGCTTCACGGTACGCGGGCTGATGTTGAGCTGACCCGCGATTTCTTTGTTGCTGCAACCCTGCACCAGAAGGTTGAGAACCTGCTGGTCGCGAGGGGTAACTTTGACCTGTTGAAGATCGATCATGATGGCTTGCCCTCCTGCCTGACTGAAAATGACAAACGTCATGTGGAAGCACGAACTTCGCCGTTTGTTCACCGCGAAGAAAGATAAAAAGTTAACTACCTTTGTGCGATTGCACTTGTGGGCAAAGACCGCGCTTTTCAGGTGGCTTTCAGGTGGCGCGTGTTAGCCTGTGCGAGTTCCAAAATGGTCCAACCGGGTGAGGCAGAGAGGGCAAGATTTCGCTTTCAAGATAGTCTCCGGTTGGACTGCCGGCAACCAAGGGGCGGGCTTTGACGCGCCCCGTTGTCGAATGCAATCGGGTTTGGATTCAGAGAGTTCGGCTTTGGAACTCGTGCTTTTGAACAGGTGAGGTGACCGATGAGGACGATGAAGAAGACCGCTGCAGGAAAGCAAAATTACAAATTCCACATCGGACAGAAAGCGAGGATCTGCGTTTTCATTTTGGGTCTGATCGCGGCTGCAAGGAGCAGTTTTGCACAGGCAGCCTCGACCCCGCAGACCCAAGGAGCACCCCTGACGATTACGTTGCAGGACGCGCTGCAGCGCGCCAGCGCGAATGATCCTCAATACCGGTCCGCGATCACTGACTTGGGACTGGCACGCGAGGACCGGGTGCAGGCCCGGGCGGGGCTGCTGCCGGACGTCAACTACAACAACTCGTTCATTTACACACAGGGAACGGGGCCGCGTCCGGCAGACTGCCTCACCTCGGCGTTGGGATGTCTGCCGTCCCGGTACATCGCCAATAACGGTGTGCACGAATACGTCAGCCAGGCCGATGTACACCAGGCGCTCTCCCTGACAACATTGGCGAACTATCGGCGGTCCTCCGCCGCATTCGCTGTGGCCAGGGCAAAGGCAGAAGTCGCCAAGCGGGGGTTGGTGGTGACCGTGACTCAGGCCTACTACGGCCTGGTGGTGTCGCAGCGCAAATACGCGAACGCGCAGCGCGCGTCGGCCGAGGCATCGCGGTTTCTCGATATCAGCCAAAAGCTGGAACATGGCGGTGAGGTGGCGCACGCCGACGTGATCAAAGCGCGGATTCAGTATCAGCAACAACAACGCGCTCTGCAGGAAGCTCAGATCGATATGGAGCGCAGCCGGCTTGATCTGGCCGTATTGCTCTTCCCCGATTTCAGGCAAGATTTTACTGTCGTCGACGACCTGCAGACGCCAGAGCCTCTGCCCGAGTTTGCGGAGGTGGAAGCAGCCGGCAAGAAAAGCAATCCTGACCTGCGGGCGGCGCTGGCCGCGTACGAGGTCGCCGATCATGAGGTCACGGCAGCGTGGGGCGGGCTGTTGCCGGCATTGACCGTGGACTATTTTTACGGAATTGATGCCACCCAATTTGCCATCCGCACGGATGGAATCCGCAATCTTGGCTATTCCGGGGTAGCCACGTTGCAGATTCCAATTTTCAGCTGGGGCGCCGATCGCAGCAAGCTCAAGCAGGCCAAGCTGCGCCGGGATCAGGCGCACGTGGAATTAAGCTTTGCACAGCGGCAATTGCTCAGCCACTTGCGGGAGTTTTACAGCGAAGCCGAAACGGCGAGATCAGAAATGGAATCTCTGGCCAGTTCAGCGGAGTTGGCGGCGGAGAGCCTGCGGCTGACCACGCTGCGATACCAGGCAGGTGAATCGACCGTGCTGGAGGTAGTGGATGCACAGAACACGTTGACTCTGGCGCGGGACGCATATGACGATGGTCAGTCGCGCTATCGCGTCGCGGTCGCAAACTTACAGACTTTGACAGGAACCTTCTAGGACGAATGAATCCCATCGAAACCTCACCCCGTGCAAGTTGTCATCGCAATCGTGCCCGAAGGAGGCTGGCAACAAAAAAGCTTCAACCACAAAGGGCACGAAGGTTCACGAAGGAAACCGCCACCGGTTTTTCCTTCGTGAAACTTCGTGTCCTTTGTGCTAGACACTCTGCCGGGATGCTGGCATTCGCGGTCGCGGCCACGCTACTGACGGGTGCTTGCTCGTCCAACAAAGGCGAGACGGAACCGGTGGTAACCGTGCAGGTCGCCCCGGTCGAAAAGACGACCATACAGCGGGTGATCAAGACGCAAGCGATTCTGTATCCACGACAGCAGTCTGCCATCGTGCCGAAGGTCAGCGCTCCGGTGCAGAAATTTTTAGTGCAGCGCGGCAGCGCGGTGCATGAAGGACAGCTTCTGGCGGTGCTGGAGAATCGCGACCTGGCGGCCGCGGCTCAAGATACGAAGGGCGCCTACGATCAGGCGCAGGCCACTTACGAAACCACCACTGCAGCCAGCCTGCCAGAAGAAATCCAGAAGGCCGAAGCGGACACGCAGCAGTCGCAGCAAGCGCTGGATGCGCAGCAAAAGGTCTTCGAGAGCCGCCAGCAATTATTTGAGCAGGGAGCCTTGCCGCGGAAAGAACTCGACCAATCCCGCGTCGATTACACTGCGGCGCGAAACCAGTACGCGATCGCGAAGAAGCATCTGGAAGCGCTGATGGCGATTGGAAAGGCGCAGACGCTGAAGTCCGCGGCCGGACAACTGGAGTCGGCCAAGGGCAAATATCAGGGAGCGGAGGCGCAACTCAGCTATTCGGAGATCCGCAGCCCCATCAATGGCGTGGTTACCGATCGTCCACTGTATCCCGGCGAGATGGCCGCGGCCGGCACGCCGCTGCTCACGGTGATGGATCTTTCCTCCGTGATCGCGAAGGCGCACATTCCGCAGAGTGACGCTGCCGCCTTGAAAGTCGGCGACCAAGGGACCATGACCGTTCCTGGAATGGACGCACCGGTGAAGGGGACAGTCACGATCATTAGTCCGGCGCTCGATCCCGGCAGCACCACCGTGGAAGTCTGGTTCGAAGCCAAGAATCCGAAACATGCGTTGAAGCCCGGGACCAGCGTTCAACTTTCATTGACTGCGCAAACCGTGAAGGATGCGTTGGTGGTTCCGGTAAGCTCCGTGCTCACCGCACCCGACGGATCGACGACGGTGATGCTTGCAAGCAGCGATGGACGCGCTCATCAGACGGCCGTTAAGCTTGGCATCCGCAATGGTGACGACGTGCAGATCCTCGACGGCGTCAGCGCGAACGACAAGGTCGTGTCCAACGGCGCTTACGGTTTGCCCGATAAGACCAAGATCAAGGTTGAGGCGGCTGCAGCCCCCGCGGACGGCGAAGGCTCAAAGCCGGCGGCGGCCACCTCGAAGGCCGGTTCGGGGACCTCCGATGATAAATAAATTGCCAAATAAATCTGGCGGAGCCTGGCTGTGAGCTCACGGGCAAGCGGAGGTGTGGGTCAATATTGGATCGCCCAGCATTCGCGGCCGATCATCTTCCTGATTCTTACGCTGGGGCTGCTGGGGGCGTATCTCGCGTTCACCATCCCGGTTTCGGTTTTTCCATCGACCAATTTTCCACGCGTGCTGATTGCCGTCGATAACGGCGTCATGCCGATCGATCAGATGATGGTCACGGTGACGCGCCCGATCGAAGAAGCGGTCAACAGCGTACCGGGATTGCTGACCGTTCGCTCCATCACGAGCCGAGGGTCGGCCGAAGTGGACCTGTACTTCCGCTGGGACGTCGACATGTTCCAGACGCTGCAGTATGTGAATGCGGCGATCTCGCGGGTGCAACCTGAGCTTCCTCCGACGGCGCAGATCGAAGCGCACCGGCTGACCTTCGCGGCATTTCCGGTGATTGGCTACAGCCTGACGTCGGATACGACACCCCAGACCCAACTCTGGGAAATGGCTACCTACGAGATGAAGCCTCGCCTGAACCGTCTGGAGGGTGTCTCGACGGTGATCGTGCAAGGCGGGCAAGAACCGGAATTCCAGATCATGCCGGACCCGGCAAAATTGCTGACCTCGGGCGTCACGGTTTCCGACATTCTGGACACGGTTCGCCGCACCAACTTGATCGATTCGCCGGGATTGCTGGAGCGCAACCACCAACTGTATCTGGGGCTGGTGAACGGGCAAGTGCGCACCCCCGAGCAGATCGCGAACTCGGTCATCAAGAGCACGGCGACGGGAATTCCGGTGCGCATTGGCGATATCGCGACGGTCACTCGCAGCGTAAAGCCGGTGTATACGGTCGTCACCGCAAATGGAAAGCCTGCAGTTCTGTTGAACATCAACCGGCAGCCGGATGGAAACACCGTGCAGGTCGCGGATGAGGTTCACAATGAAATTGAAAGTATCCGCAAAACACTGCCGCCAGGGATTGAAATTCAGCCCTTCTACGATCAGTCGATCATCGTCAGCGAATCGATCAAGAGTGTGCGCGACGCCATCCTGCTGGGGCTGATTCTGGCTTCGGTGATTCTGGTGGTTTTCCTGCGCGACTGGGGGACATCTCTGGTCGCGGGGCTGGTCATTCCGGTGACGGTGCTGGTGACGTTTATCGCGTTGAAGCTGATGGGCGAGACCTTCGATCTCATGACCCTCGGTGGCCTGGCTGCAGCCGTTGGACTGGTGATCGATGACGCGATCGTGGTGGTCGAAAACATCGTGCTGCATCGCGATCTGGGACAGACGCGGCTGCAGGCGATCCAAAGCGCTCTCAAAGAACTCACCATACCGCTGATCGGATCGACGATCACACCGGTCGTCGTCTTCATTCCCCTGATCGTAATCACGGGCGTGACTGGGGTCTTTTTTCGGGCGCTGGCGGTGACGATGACGGTTTCGCTGCTGACCTCGCTCGCGCTGGCGGTGACTTGGACTCCGACGTTGAGCCAGTACTTCATCAAGGGGAGCCGAGACAAGAAAGGGAAGGAAGAAGCAGAATCCGACGCTCCCCAATCCAATTCCGCCGAGGAATCCGGCGTCGAAGCCGAAGAACCCGATGCGGCCAAACTATTAGCCGCCGAAGAAAAGCACCTGAGCGGCTTTTTTCTGCGCATCGTAGATTTTCATCAACGCTGGCTGCGGCGCGCGCTGCAAAGGCCGTGGCTTCTGGTCGCATTCAGTGCTTTGCTCATCGTGGCTTCGTATGTGTGTTACACATTTTCGGGCTCCGATCTTCTACCCGAGATGGACGAGGGCGGCTTCGTTCTGGACTACATCATGCCCGCGGGCAGTTCGCTGGCGGAAACGAACCGGGTAGTCGGGCACATCGAACAAATGCTGCGGGAGGTTCCGGAAGTGGAAAGCACTTCGCGGCGTACCGGACTGCAGCTTGGACTGGCCGCGGTGACCGAGGCGAACTCCGGCGACATCCTGGTCAAATTGAAAGCCAAACGCAGCCGCGGCATCGAAGAGATCATTGCCGAGGTGCGGGCCGACGTGAAACAGCAGGAACCCGCGCTGGATATCGAGTTCACGCAGGTCCTGCAGGATATGATTGGCGATCTGACCTCGGCTCCGGAGCCGATTCAGATCAAGCTGTTTTCGCAGGATCCAAAGCAACTGGAGGAGTGGGCTCCGAAGGTGGCGGATGCCATTGGGAAGATTCACGGCGTCGTGGACATTCTGAACGGCATCGACAACACCATCAGCGGCCCGGCCATCACCTTCCAGGTAGATCCGAGCGTGGCTACGAGAGCGGGATTTACCGCCGAAGAAATTGCGCTGGATGCCTCCGCCATCCTCGAGGGCGAGCCCTCACCCACGCCTGTGGTGACCAACGATCGCGCCTACACGGTGCGAGTGCGTTTCCCGGCGGCGAACCGGGCATCGCTGGAGGCCATGCGCGACACCCTGCTGGTGAGCAGCACCGGGCATACAGCCACTCTGGGGGCGCTTTCCAGCGTGATCGAGAATCCCGGGCAAACCGAAATCCGGCGCGAGAACCTGCAGCGCGACGTGGCTGTGACGGCGCGCCTGGAAGGCCGGAGCCTGGGCAGCGGCATGGCCGATGTGCAGAAGACCGTTGCCGGCATGCATATCCCGTCGGCCATCCGCGTGGAATACGGTGGGACGTACGAGGAACAACAGCGCTCGTTCCACGACCTGGTCATGGTGCTGGTCCTGGCGATTCTATTGCTGTTTATTGTGCTGCTGTTCGAGTTTGGAGCATTCGCGGCGCCGGTTGCGATTCTCTCTTCCGCATTGCTCTCAACCTCCGGAGTTTTCATTGCCCTGCTGATCACGCAGACCACTTTCAACATCTCTTCATTCATGGGAATGATTATGGTGATCGGCATCGTGGCCAAGAATGGCATCCTGCTGCTGGATGCGGACCAAAAAATGCGCGACCTGGGGATGTCGGCGGAGGATGCGATGTTGCAAGCCGCCCGCCGGCGCTTGCGTC
This sequence comes from uncultured Acidobacteriota bacterium, assembly GCA_963763795.1. GTDB lineage: Bacteria > Acidobacteriota > Terriglobia > Terriglobales > Acidobacteriaceae > Sulfotelmatobacter. The sequence goes on from CAVXPP010000006.1 coordinate 470,190, forward strand.
CTATCGTCATGACGGCTCTGGCGACGGTCGCGGGCATGCTGCCGCTGGCCTTCGCCATCGGGGCGGGCTCGCAGATGCTCCAGCCTCTGGCGATCGCAGTAATCGGCGGCGTTCTGGTCTCGATGATCCTTTCGCTGGTGATCACCCCGGCGGTGCACTATTATCTGAGCGGTAAACATGGCGGAACAGAGGCCACGTCGACTCCGGCCACGCTGTAGATATGCTTCCCTTCAGCCCAACCGATTACTAAAATCTGATTACCAAGGCGCTGCCTTGCTGTCCTTTTTTTTGCGCGAACTCTGATCAGAACCCCTCGCAAGGAAGCCCTTTCAGGGATACACTATGGGCACGAGACGGGGTTCCTTGCTCCAGGAGGCCCCGGGACTTTCGCAGAGATTCGCATCCCCCCACGGCGAAGCTCAAACCTCATCCGGACTGATATTTGATGCTGGGTGTGGCAACTGCAATTTAGGATAAGCGCATTCGGAATGGGGATGGTGGAATGCGCGACCAGAAAGCGACCGCGGAAAAACGGAATCGTGTCGGAAGAAAAAAAGAAAAACGGTTTCGATGAGCAGACACTCGCCAGGGTGCTGGAAGCGGCCTACGTGCTGCAAGAGCATCAGCAGGAACTGGAGGAGTTGAAGTCGAGCCTCGAGTTGAAGCGGACGGCCGCGTCTTCGCGTCCGGAGTGGCGGCGGGACTCCGCCCCGACAGCCAGCGAGGACGCCGGCGCTCCGAATGCCGAAAGCGCGCCCGCTTCGGAAGATGCCGCGCCGATTCTCTCTACGACTTCGAGCCTTGCCTCGCCGACTGCTGCTCCGATTATTTCTCCGACTGTGATTGATTCTTCGATCGCCACCCCGTCCCGGCCGGTAAGTTCTCCGGGCCCCGGTTCCCAGGTTGCGGCTGCGACGGATTACTCGTCGATTCTCGCGCGAGTCATGGAAACCCAGAGCCAGATTGAAGTTCATAACTTAGGTTCCGCGGAGGCAATGGCCCTGGTTGCTGACCAAGTGATCGATATCTGTGGAACAGCCGGTGCCGCCATCGCGATCGTGAATCGGAGCACCGTGCGGTACCGCGCGGTGGCCGGAATCCGGACACTCCCTGCGGGAAGCGAGGTTTCTGTGGACGAGGCGCTGTGCGCCCCTTGCCTGCAAAGCGGCGAGGTCTGGCGGTGCGCGGATACGAATTCAGAAAACCTGATGCAGCGCGAAGAATGCCGGCGCCGCGGCATCGGCTCTCTGATTGCTGCGCCAGTCTTTCATAATGGCAAGAATGTGGGCGCGTTGGAATTACTCTTCTCCGATCCGCGCGCGTTCACCGAGCAGGATGTGCACGCCTGCCAATTGATGGCCGGGATCATCACGGAGGCGCTGTCCCACGAGCCGGAACTGCCGTGCAAGGATGCTCCGGCTGCGCCCCCCGCGCCGATGGCGGAGATTGCCCCAGGGGAGGAAACTTCGGCAGAGAAGTCTGCCCCGGAAGCGACAGAATCGTACACGTGCTACAGGTGCGGGCACATGCTGCTGGCCGGCGAACAGTTCTGTGGAGAATGCGGAACGCCGCGTAGCGGAGACTACGAACCGGTCGGCATTCAGAGCAAAGTGGCCTCGTTGTGGCACATGCAGGAAACCAGGAACACAGAGCCCTCTACCAGCGTGCAACTGGACGAGCTTTCGGCTGAGCCGGGGCATCCAGATGCAGCCCAAGTGCAGCTAGGGATGTCGATTTTGAATCCGCCGGATCGATCGAATCGCAAGATTGTTCCACACTTTGGTTCGCACGACACCCAGACAAGTGACGGTGCGGAATCGCCGGAGGAGGGGGCCATTGATTCACCCGCCGCGAAAGCAGTTTCGAAAACAGATGCGCCTGCTGCTCGCAGCAACCAAGCACTGGAAGATCTTATTTCGCCCCCACAGCCGGTTCGCGCCGACTGGAGTTCCGCTACATCGGCTCGCGATTTTCTGGAGCAAGTGGCGGATGTAAATCAGAATGCTCTGCTTCGGTTCTGGAATGCGCGCAGGGGAGACATTTACTTGGCGATCGCGGTGATCCTGATCGCTTGCGTAATTCGTTGGGGGATCTGGACGAACCATCCGGTGAACGCCAAGCCTCCGGCGGTGCCGACAGCAAACGCGCCGCACAAGACGGCTCAACCCGATCTGCCGCTATCCGAGCGCATGCTCATTGCCCTGGGCCTGGCAGAGGCCCCCGAACCTCCCGCCGACAAGGGTAATCCGTCGACGCAGGTCTGGGTTGATCTCCACACCGCGCTTTACTATTGCCCCGGGGCCGATCTGTACGGCAAAACCGCGACCGGAAAGTACACCACGCAGCGCGAAGCACAGCTGGACCAGTTCCAACCGGCCTACCGTAAAACCTGTAACTGACGCGGGTTTGGGCGCTTTCCCTCTCATTCCACAAGCTTTAGGATTGACAACCTCGCGCACGCGGAGTGCAATCATACTTACCGGTGGTTGTAGCCCGAAAATTCTCGAGTGGTGCGCAAACGGAGATCTTGCTTGGGTCAAAATGACCGTTCATCAGGTTCGCGAACATTGCCGCTAGCTGAACTGAATCCACTGTTGAATCCACTGCTAGCGGAGAATATGGGCCGCTGGGCCGAGGTTTATTTCACGAGCCCTCCCGAGAGACGGGAACAGGCGGTTTTGGAACTGCTGCGTGAACTGGAGGCGGAAAGATCCCGGCAGGACGAAGAGTCAAACCAGGCTTCGGATTCGAGGTTGGTTCCGACTCCGGTCAAAGCTGTGGCGCATACTCGTTGCGACGCCTGTGGCCGCGAAAATCCTATATCGAACAAATATTGCGGGATGTGCGGCGCGGGGCTAGGCGAGGCGAGAGAGTATTCAATCTTCGGGCACAATGATTCGCGCGCGGCATTTGACGGGCGGGGGTATCCGCCGCCCCATACAAGGGGAGAGGAGCGTTCCACAGAAGAAGCGCAGATCGAAAGCTCTCCGCAAGAGCACGAAGCGCAATACGACGAAGGGAGCCGTGACGAACCCTACCCGGTAAGGCGAGAGTTCGGACGACCCTCCAATGGAAACGGATTATCGCTGTTTCAAGCGCCCCCGGAGACTGATTCGGACGAGAGCGCCGACTGGGCGGATGAACCGGAACCTTCCTCACCTTACCGCTACTACATTGGAGCTTTGCTGGCGGTGATCATCCTGGTGCTCGGATACATGGCATGGCACGGCACGCAACCTTCTCAGAATGCCCACGAGGTGTCGGCGCCACCTCCAGCTGCCCGCGATACGGGTCCGGCTGCAGTTGCTACCCCTTCTGCATCTACGTCGGCTGCGAAGACTGCGGCTGAGCAGCCACCGCAGGCTCCAGCGCCGGATCCATCAGCGCATACATCTCCGACTGCGAATGTGCCGAAGAATCCGCCGGGAACAAAATCGGATCACAACCAGGTTGCGGAAAGCGCCTCGGCTGCGCCGGTTCCCGCCCGGGCTCCCGCCGCACAACCGACGCAACCGCCCGCGGGAAATGGCGGTGAAGAACTTGCCCTCGCGGAGCGCTATCTTCAAGGCGCCCCAGGGCAGGGACGCGACACTGCGGAAGCGGCGAAATGGCTTTGGAAATCCGTCGCGAAACACAATGGGCAAGCAACAGTGCTCCTGTCAGATCTATATCTGAAGGGAGAAGGCGTTTCGAAGAATTGCGATCAGGCGCGCGTGCTCCTGGATTCGGCCGCCCGCAAGGGTGTCGCCGGAGCCGGGGAACGGCTGCGCAACCTGCCGGCATTCGGGTGCCAATAAAATTTCAGCTTGAACTTCGGGAAGGTGCGATTCGCGTTCCAGGCTAGCGTTGCATCGCGCCGGCGGAATATCCGCGTGCGTGCTCCGCTTGCCTGGACCACAATCTATTACATGAGTAGTGCAGAAGGACTTCGGCGGGATTCATACCACAGCGCCAACTCAACCCGGTTCCAGAGCCCAAGTTTGTCATAAATTACGCGCAGATAATTCTTCACCACGTGCTCGGTCGTCCCGATAGCCTGAGCCACCTCGCGGTTCTTCAAGCCTTCGGCAACGAGTTGGATGACTCGGTGCTCCCGTTCACTGGGGATACGGGTGCCATAGCGTTCATTTGCAGACATGATTGCCTCCGGTACAACAGGGTCGCGAGTTTGACTCGCTTGATGCCTCCGGTGATTCCGAAACGGAGGAACAACCGGTTGAAATGAGCTTTTACGGTGCGCCGCGCCATTTTGAGTTGACTGGCAATCTCCGCATTGTCACAACCTTGCAAAAGCAGTTCAACAATTTGCTGTTCGCGCGGGCCGAGCCGAACAGTCTGCTCCTTCATTCCATCCTCCCTCTTTACTAGATTTTGCTAATTGCCTTCGCCCGGTAATCCGCGGCTGTAAGCTTTTCAGATCTCATAGCATCCAGGTTGCCAACTCTACGAATCGGAGCGCAAAAAACCCGGAAGATTATTTTGCACAGGCACTTGCGGACAATTCCTGCTTCTCCGCAATTCGGGAAATAACAATCACAAAATCCATCGATGTCGCCATTTCAACCGCCGGGCGTTGATTTGGGCGCCAAAACACACACGAATGGGCGCAAGCCTTTGAGTGGGAAAAAGCGAAACCAGTTTGGCTGAAGGGAGATCATGACTAAGGGAGATTGTCAAAATGGGAAGATAAGCCTTCATTTGTCCAAAGGAGTAACTTGGCGAAAGGTTTCGTAATCGGAAATTCAGGTAAATACCTTAGTCGAAAGTTCCTACAATACCGATCTTTTCGGCACAAATTACACGATTCACACCAGATCTACGCTGCATGAGTGATTCCGTGTTGTGGATTTCCACAGTGGGGGTGAGGCAGTTACAAATTATATTTTTTCATGAGATGGCGAAACGACCGGTAGGAAATACCTAGCAGATCGGCGGCTTTGGTCTGCACGCCCCCACCCTGATGGAGAGCATTCTGCAGGAGGGATCGTTCGATTCCAGCAACGTAGGTTTCCATGCCGATGCCTTGCGGAAGGCAAGCATTGCCGCCCATTTCAGGAAATGCCGATCCATCGGCAGAAGCGGCGGCAGCGCGGGCCTTCGGCCGTTCCGCCGGAAGCTCGACATGCAGTTGGTCCGACATTTCCAGTGCGACCGCACGTTCCACAGTATTTTCCAGTTGCCGGACATTCCCCGGCCACTCATAGCCGCAGAGCGAGTCGAGGGATGGAGCATGCACGCATAGGATGCTGCGCCCGGCCGCACTGGCGTATTTCTTGAGAAAATGATTGGCCAGCAGAGGAATGTCCTCCCGGCGCTCGCGCAGCGGAGGCACACGGATGGGAATGACATTCAGGCGATAGTACAAGTCTTCGCGGAAAGTATTTTCGGCCACAGCTTTATCCAGATCGCGATTGGTGGCGGCGATGACGCGGACGTCGATGGAGATCTCGCTGGTGCTGCCCACCGGACGCACCGTGCGTTCCTGCAGGACGCGCAGCAGTTTGACCTGCATGGCGAGAGTCATTTCGCTGATTTCGTCGAGAAAGATGGTGCCCCCGTCGGCGACTTCGAAGAGGCCTCGCTTGTTCTGGCTGGCGCCGGTAAAGGCGCCCTTCAGGTATCCAAAGAGTTCGCTCTCGAGCAGGGTTTCAGGAAACGCGCCGCAGTTGACGGAAACGAAGGCATCCGTAGCGCGCGGCGAGCATACATGCACCGCGCGGGCGACCAGTTCTTTCCCGGTACCGCTTTCACCGTGAATTAAAACGGTGCTGGCCGTAGAAGCTACGGTGCGCACCGTTTGCTTGAGTTTATCCATGGCGAGGCTGGACCCAATGATGTTGTCCAGAGAGTTTCGGGTGGCGGCGTCGCGGCGGAAAGCGAAATTCTGCTTGCTGAGGGCCAGCTTTTCGAGAACGCGATTGATCGCCAGTTTGATTTCGTCAACCAGCCCCGGACTCTTGCGGATATAGTCGGATGCGCCGCCCGCCTTCACGGCTTCGACGGCGGCTTCGTAATCGTCGACCGCCGTGATCAGAATAACGGCGGAATCCGGAGAAACGCGGTGAGCATGGCGCAGCACTTCGATGCCGTCAATGTTCGGCATCTTGATATCGGTGATGATGACGTCGTAGAGCGCACCATCGATTTTGCTTTTCGCGGTCTGACCTGCCTGAACCGTCTCGACCCGGTGGCCTTCGCGGCGCAGCGAAATATCGAGCATTTCGCAAATGGAACGTTCGTCGTCGCAGACCAGGATGTTAGCCACGCCCACCTCCTCCGGCCGCGGCGGCAGCAGGGCGCGCCGGCACGAGAACGCGGGGATTCTCCGTCACGTTTTCCTGAGGAAAGACCGCCCTTCCCGAATCGAGGCGGTTCATCCTCAAGACGAAGGTCGTTCCCTGGCCGGCCTTGGATCGCGCGAATACTTTGCCTTCGTGCGCCTGCATGATCTGATAGACAATGGCCAGGCCGAGACCGGTGCCGCCTTCAAAGTTCGACTGAAACGGCTCAAAGATCTTTTCGGTCTGCTGCGGCGTCATGCCTGCGCCGGTATCGCTGAAACTGATTTGCCAATCTTCGCCCGATACTTCGCCCTGGCCTTCGATCCCGACCGTCAGCGTTCCCCCATTCTTCATGGCGCGCACGGCGTTTTCGGAGAGGTTCCAGAACACCTGCTTGAGCTTGTCGCCATCCGCCAGGGTCCACGCTTCGCGGATGGGGAACGAGCGTTCAATCCTGATCCCGTTTTTCTCCGCCGTCATGCGATGATCCATCAGGGTCAACGTATCTTCGATCAGCGGAATCAGATCGACCTTGGCGAAGTGATATTGCTTGGTCCGCGAGTAAGACAGGAAATCGGTGATGATGCTGTTCAGGCGCTGGGACTCGCGAGTCACGATATCCAGCAGCCGCCGGTGATCTTCGTTCATCTCCGGAACCCCGGAGAGCATGCTGACCGAGCCGGCAATCGAAGTGAGGGGATTACGGATTTCGTGGGCGATCGCCGCGGCCAGGCGGCCGACTGCCGCCAGACGGTCCTGCATGCGGACTTCACGCTCCAGGCGCCGAATTTCGGTGAGATCGTCGAGCACGTAGACATACCCCTGGTTCCCGCGCCCGGGCACAGTAAGGCCCGCTACGCGGACCCGGAGCGTTTTGCGGAATCGCGCGGGCGCATCGAAGCGGACTTCGCCGTGCGCCTGGGGCGATTCCACTGTGGGCAACGTATCCAGAAAGAGCTGATGAACCGGCGCGCCCAGCAGATCGGCGGCCGAGCGCTCGAGAAGCCGTTGTGCAGCGGCATTCACCAGAGTGATCCGGCCGTCGAGACCGGTGGTGATCAGGCCGCTGCTGATGGAATGAATGATGTGCTCATGCAGCACCTGCAGGCTTTCGAGCGCGCCGCTGGTGTCTTTGAGTTGCACTCCCACCTGGCGCAGTTTCGTGGTGAGCAGCCCAGCCAGATAGGCAATCGCAAAAAACGCGAAGAGATTGACGAAAATGATGGCCTGTAGTGTTTTCAGCCGGGGATGCGTCGCGCAATAGGAAGGCACAACCCCGTAGTAATTCAGTTCCAGCACCGCGCCGTAGAGAATGAAGGCCAGAGCGGCCACCAGATGCGCCCACACGCGTGGCAGAAGCACGCTGGCGACGATGATAACCAGCGGATAGAGAAAATTGAGAGAGCTGTCCCAACCTCCGGTCTCGTGGATAACCAGGCTTACCAGAAATAGATCGGTGAGGACCTGCAGCGTTGCCTGCTGGCGGTGCTCGCGCCACAAGGAAAGCAACAGCACGTAGAAAAGCGAAAGGCTGTACCAGAATAGGATGGTACTGATGAACAGGCGCAAAGGCAGGCGCGCGGGACTGAACTGCATGACCGCCAGCTCAATGGCCAGCAGCAGCGTCAGGATAAAAATGCGAACCCGAACCAGCCATGTGAGCCAATTGCGTTCATCGAACGTGGAGAGCATCGGGTTCCTGGAGGAAACGTCAACGTTTCAAGGGTTTCATAGTTTCAAGGTTTCAAAGCATCGCGGATCTCTCCTCGAAACTCTGAAACCTTGTCACCTTGAAACCTGAACTTATCCGGCCAGCTTGGCGATCATGGAGAACAGCGGCATGTACAGCGAAATCACGATTCCGCCCACCGAAATGCCGAGGATTCCGATGATGATCGGCTCTAGCATGGCCAGCATATCTTTGGTCGCGGCATCCACTTCTTCCTCGTAGAAGTCGGCGATCTTCTGCAACATCGAATCCATCGCGCCGGTGGCTTCGCCGACACCAATCATCTGCGTCACCATGTTGGGGAAAACGCCGCATTCGCGCAGCGGATCGACGATGGTCCGGCCTTCTTCGATCGCCTTACGCACTTTCATCAGCGCCTCTTCCAGCACGGCATTGCCCGAGGTTCTGGCCGTGATGCTCAAGCCTTCCAGGATCGGAACGCCGGAGGTGATCAGCGTGCCCAGGGTCCGGGTGAAGCGGCCGACCGCGATCTTGCGTAGCAGGGTCCCCATCACCGGGATGTTGAGTAGCATCTTGTCGAAGTAATAGCGGCCGCGCGGATGCTTGCGAATCTGCTTGACGCCGAAAAACAGGGCAGCCCCGACGACGAGAACCACCCACCAAAACGCTTGCACGGCTGCGCTCAACCCCATGACGATGCGCGTGGGCAGGGGCAAGTCGACTCCCAGTCCGGCAAACAGGTTGGCGAAAATGGGCACGACCCATTTGAGCAGGGCGCCGACAATCAAGGCGGCCATGCTCACCACCGCGACCGGGTAGATCAGCGCGGACTTCACCGCCGCCTTCAGGCGCACGGCCTTTTCCACATAAGTCGCGAGGCGCTGCAAAATGATGTCGAGAATACCGCCGGTTTCGCCGGCCTCGATCATGTTGGTGGTGAGGTCGTCGAAGATCGTGGGGTACTGGCGCATGGCGTTGGCCAGCGTGGACCCACCCTCCACCGTGGTCCGCACGCCCGTCAGCGTTTTCTGGAAGGTCGGATTTTCCTGGTTTGCGGCCAGGATTTCCAGACACTGCACCAGAGGCAGGCCGGCATCAATCATGACCGAGAACTGGCGGAAGAAGATGGCGATGTCCTTGGTCCCGACCTTGGTGGTACCGAAGGTGGGCATCGAGAATTCTTTGCCCTTTTCGCGAATGGCGCCCGGCGTGATGCGCTCGCGCCGCAGTGTCTGCGCCAGCGATTGTTTGTTGGCCGCCATCCGTTCTCCGGAAATTTTCTGTCCCGACGCGTCTTTGCCCGAAAATGTAAAGACTGGCATGGTTTAGCTTCTCCTGATTCGCGTTGCTGCTGCGTGAAAGTCGAACTCCTTCAAAACTTTTGCTCCAACTGCTAGCGCTTGGAGGGCGCGGCTCCCCGGGCCAGAGTTGTTCCCGCCGCAGTCGGCCGGGTCAACAGGCTGGCGCCCCGGTTGATCATCTCCGTCAATTCGTCGACGTTGCTGGAGCGCGCCATGGCAGTCTCCATTGAAATCAGTTTCTGGAAATAGGCGGTCGCCAGCGACTGGTTGAAGGTCTGCATTCCGAACTTTTCCTGTCCCGACTGCATCGACGAATAGATCTGGTGAATTTTGTCTTCGCGGATCAGGTTGCGTACCGCGGCGTTGGGCACCAGGATCTCCATGATCATGGCCCGGCCTTTGCCGTCGATCTTGGGGACCAGGCTTTGACACATGATGCCTTCCAGCACCAGCGACAGCTGGGCGCGAATCTGCGGCTGCTGGTGCGCCGGAAAGACGTCGATGATACGGTTGATGGTCGACGTTGCCGAGTTGGTGTGCAAGGTTCCGAAAGTCAAGTGGCCGGTTTCCGCGATACGCAGGGCCGACTCGATAGTTTCCAGGTCGCGCATTTCGCCGATCAGCACGACATCGGGGTCTTCACGAAGGGCGGCACGCAAGGCGTCGGTGAAGCTCTTGGTATCGGCGTGCAGTTCGCGCTGGTTGACCACGCAGTTCTTGTTCATGTGCACGAACTCGATCGGATCTTCGATGGTCAGGATGTGGTCGTGACGCTCGCTGTTGATCTTGTCGATCATGGCGGCGAGCGTGGTGGACTTACCCGATCCCGTCGGTCCCGTGACCAGCACGAGCCCGCGAGGCTTGTCGCAGAGCTTGCTGACGACCGGAGCCAGGCCGAGCTGGTTGAACGATTTGATCTCGAACGGAATCACGCGGAATACGGCAGCGGTGGCGCCGCGCTGGTTGAAGACATTGGCGCGGAAGCGGGCCAGGCCTTTCAAGCCGAACGAAAAATCGAGTTCCAGGCTCTCTTCAAAGCGGTGCTTCTGCGAGTCCGTCATCACGCTGTAGGCCAGTTGCTTGGTCTCGGCAGGCGTCATCTGTGGGAGATCGAGCGGCACCAAATGGCCATGCACGCGAATTTGCGGCGGCGAGTTGGTGGTGATGTGCAAATCGCTGCCATTCATCTCCAGCATCCTCTTGAGCAGATCGCTTAACGACAGACCCATAAAAAATTCCTTCCCTTTCGTGGACTAAAGCCAACTAGTGAATCGTTTCGCGCGCGACTTCTTCGAGCGTGGTCATACCCGCCGCCACCTTGATCAAACCACTGCGGCGCAACGTGATCATGCCGCGCTCGATGGCTTTCTTTTTCAATTCGACGGCGGAGGCGCCCACCAGAACCAGTTCCCGAATCTCGTCGTCAACTTCCATGACTTCGTACAAGCCGCAGCGGCCCTTGTATCCGGTGTTGTTGCAAACCGTGCAGCCTTTTCCCTTCTGGATCTTGACGGTTTTCGATTCTTCAGGAGTAAAACCGGCGTCGCTTAAGGTCTGCGGAGGCACGTCAATGGGCTCAATGCAGTCTTTGCAGACACGCCGCACCAGGCGCTGGGCGCAGATCAAATGCACCGACGTCGCCACCAGGAACGGTTCGATACCCATGTTCATCAGTCGTGTAATGGTTTCGGGAGCACCGTTGGTGTGCAGCGTCGAGAGGACAAGGTGGCCGGTAAGGGCGGCCTTGATGGCAATTTCCGCAGTTTCAAAGTCTCGAATTTCGCCGACCAGAATGATGTTGGGGTCCTGCCGCAGAAACGATCGCAAGGCGGCGGCGAAGTTCAATCCGATCTGCTCTTTCATCTGCACCTGGTTGACGCCTTGCAGCTGAAATTCGACGGGATCTTCCGCCGTCATGATGTTGGTGTCGGGCTGGTTCAGGCGGGAAATCGAGGAGTACAACGTGTTGGTTTTGCCCGATCCGGTCGGCCCCGTGACCAGCACCATGCCGTAGGGCTTCAAAATGGCTTTTTCAAACTTCACCAGCGACTCGGCTTCAAAACCAAGCTTGGTCATGTCGAGGCGCAGGTTTTCTTTATCGAGCAAGCGGAGCACGATCTTCTCGCCCCACAGGGTGGGCAGCGTGCTGACGCGGAAGTCGAGCTGCTTTTTGCGGCCTGCAATATTCATCTTCAGCATGATGCGGCCGTCTTGCGGCAGCCGCTTCTCGCTGATGTCGAGCTTCGCCATGATCTTCAGGCGGGAGGTGATCGCATCTTTCAATTTCAACGGCGGCGTCATGATCGACTGCAGCACGCCGTCAATACGGAAGCGGACGCGGAATTCCTTCTCGTAGGGCTCGATATGAATGTCGCTGGCGCCGCGCTTGACCGCATCCCCGAGCACGACGTTAACCAGCTTGACCACTGGAGCCTCGTCGGCAGCTTTTTCCAGTTCCGACAAAGCCAGTTCCTGCTCGCTCTGTTCATTCAGCTCGACGTCGCTCTCGTTCATCTCCGACATCGACTGCATCACGGCTTCGAGATCTTCCTCTTTGCCCGCGCTGTAGGCCTTTTCAATGCCCGCCAGAATCGAGCTTTCGGAGGCGACGACCGGCTCAATGTTGAAACCGGTCATGAACTTGATGTCGTCCATGGCGAACACGTTCGTCGGATCGACCATGGCGATGGTGAGCGAGGCGCCCACGCGGCTGAGAGGAAGGATCTGGTAACGCTTGGCGGTCTCGAACGGAATCAGCTTGACGACGGCCGGATCAATTTCGAAATAAGAGAGATTGATGGCGGGAACGCCATATTGGCGGGAAAGAAAATTCGTGACGTCCTCATCCGTGAGGAAGCCGAGCTTCACCAGGGCCGAGCCCAGGCGACAGCTCTGTTCTTTCTGAACCTTATTCGCTTGTTCCAACTGCTCTGGGGTAATGATCTTCTCTTTGACGAGAAGGTCACCCAGCCGTTGAGACATACGCAGATCTCCTAGCCACGTAGATGGAACGATGCCTCACACTTATCGAGGGCATGGCGCGAGCGGCTGCCCATCGTTTGGGAGAGGAACGCAGCTCATTCGCGTTGACATAAATTGTCAACGCAAGTGGATTACTGCACCAGTAACTTTGGTACTTGCACTCAACGAAGCGCGCCAGTTTGAGCGAGTTGAACGTCGGCATTCGATGAGAAATGCCCATTTTTCGCTTATTTCAGCCCATGTTGGTCGCTCCGGTACATGCACTTCAGTAAGCCGGGGCGGGAACACGATGCTGCATAGAGCAGCCATTGATGCGCTCGATTAGACTGAACCTTGGGAATTTCTCAATTGACCACAGCCCACGCAGAAAACGCGATCCGCAATTATTACGGCGTGCTCTATCACGCCTGGGGCGCACAACACTGGTGGCCGGCTGAGACCCGCTTCGAGGTCATTGCCGGCGCCTACCTCACGCAGAACACTGCGTGGACGAATGTGGAACGCGCTCTTCAGAACCTGCGCCGCGCCGACGCCTTGAGCATGGAAGGAATACGGAAGACCAGCCTGGCGCGCCTGGAGCGGCTGATTCGGCCTTCCGGATATTTCCGTCAGAAAGCGAAGCGTCTCAAGATCTTCGTCGCTTTTGTGGACAAGCAATACGCAAGCTCGCTCGACCGTATGTTTTCTCAACCCACGGACGGGCTGCGCGAGCAACTGCTGAGCCTGAATGGTGTAGGACCGGAGACTGCGGACTCGATTCTGTTGTATGCCGGAAATCATCCGGTATTCGTAGTTGATGCGTATACTCGGCGCATTCTCGATCGGCATGGGCTTTTGCCACAGAAGACGGACTATGAAGAAATCCGGCAATTCTTTCAAAAAGCTCTATTGCCAGTTGCTAAGGAGTTGGAACACAAGCCAGTAAACGCAATCCCTGAGCTTGAATCAGGATTTCGCGGAGCCGCGCATCCTCCTTCCCCCATGAGCACCGCGCAGCGCACGGCTTTGGTGCAGGTATACAACGAGATGCACGGGCTTCTCGTGGGAGTGGGCAAACATTTTTGTGGAAAATCACAGCCCCAATGTGACATGTGCCCTTTACAACAGTTCCTGCCACCGAGTAAGTGATAGTCATGCCTCGATTGCCGTCGGCTCCACGTTGCGCGATTCTGTTGCCGCTTCTCCTCTTTATGGCCGCATCCGCTCCTCCCATCACCTTGCGGCAAGCCGGCGATCAAGCTGGGATCCTGGTGGGCGCTGCCGTGCGTCCCTCTTTATTTTCCGAAGCCGCGTATTTGGAGGCTCTCGCTCGTGAATTCAACATGGTCGAACCCGAGGACGCCATGAAGTGGTGGGTCGTACGGCGAAATAAGGGCTCCTTTGACTTCGGGCAAGGCGATGCCGTGGTCGGCTTCGCCCGGGCACACGGCATAAAAGTTCGCGGGCACTGCCTGGTTTGGGATCATGACAATCCCGAATGGCTGGCGCAAGGACATTTCACCCCGGCGCAAATGTCCGAGCTGTTGCAGGAACACATTTCCATGCTCATGGGGCACTATGCGGGACAGGTTTTCGCCTGGGACGTGGTCAACGAGGCGATGGACGAGAGCGGCCGGTTCAAAGACTCGCCGTGGTATAACCAGCCGGGAATTGGATTCTCAGGAAAAGGCTCAGCCTACGTGGAACAGGCCTTTCGCTGGGCGCACGAGGCTGATCCGCATGCTCTGCTTTTCTACAACGAGGCTGAGGGCGAGGGGATGAATCGCAAGTCGGATGCGATATATGCGATGGCCAGAGATTTCAAGCAGCGCGGAGTTCCCATCGACGGCGTCGGGCTGCAGCTGCATATTTCGCATCTCGATTTTGATACCGCTGCAGTGCGCGCGAATATTGCCCGATTGACCACGCTGGGTTTGCAAGTTCATATTACGGAGCTCGACGTTTCGTTGCCGGTCGATTCCTCCGGCACCGCTTCGATAGAAGATTTGCAGCGCCAAGCTGACGTTTATGGAGGCGTGGCGCGGGCGTGTTTGCAAAATCCGGGCTGCACCGCGATTCAGACCTGGGGATTCACCGACAAGTATTCCTGGATCGGGTCGCATTCGCACGGTCTGCGCGGCGCGGCCCTGCCCTTGGATCGGAACTACAAAATCAAGCCTGCTTATCAGGCCGTATTCCAAGCGCTCTCCGGGAAGTCGATTCCCACGAACTGACCCGATTCCTTCGAACCGTCCTAGTTGCTCGCCGGGTTCGGCAGCGCATCTCGCCCCGGTCAGATGCATCTATAATGCAAGGTATCTCCGAAGCGCAAAGGCGGGCGTAAGAGCGGCGCTTCGGATTTGAACAGCCGTGGCGCAACCTGAACCAATCCGTCCGGAGAAGACCTCATACCGCAAACAGGTTCTTATCCTGTTGGCGGTATCTGTTTTTCTTCTGCTGGCGATTCTGGTTTCGCAGACCGCATTCGATGCCACCATTCTGCAACCGGAAACCAATCAGCAGACGGTGGTCTTCTACGCCCTCTCCCTGCTGATCTCGATCCTCTTTGTCGCGCTATTTTTTGTACTGGCGCGCAATCTGCTGAAGCTATTCGCGGAGCGGCGGCTGGGAGTCCTGGGATCAAAGTTCCGCACGCGCATGGTCGCGGGAGCGCTGCTGCTGTCGTCCGTTCCGGTCATGGTCATGTACTGGTTTGCCTATGGGCTGATGAACCGCTCCATCGACAAGTGGTTCTCGACCCCGGTGGAAGAAGTTCGCGCCGATACAGAAGCCATGACCTCACTGCTGGCCCGATATGCGCAGCAAAATGCGCGAGCGGAAGCAACCGCCATCGCTGCCTCTCCGGAGATCGAGCGAGCTTTTTCCGGCCACAGTTTCTCCGGGGTCGTCCAACAATTTCAGCATCACGAGCTGACTCTGCAAGGCGGGTTCGCCATCGCGCTGCTCGACGGAAATGCGGAAGCCAGTTTCAACGCACCCGCACCCTGGCTGGTGCTGAAACCCAAACTTCCCTTGGCCGAGGCTGCCGCCGGTCGCCCCGCCCGGTTCACATGGCACGATACCGATTACACGATGGGCACCGCCGCGGTGAAAAATGGGGGGATGATCTTGGCTGCGATTCCGCTTCCCCAAGAATTCTCGCAGACGGTGCATCAGGTTGAAGCCAGCCAGCAACGCTATTTTCAGTTGAGCCGCGAACGCCGGCGGGTCCGCCAGACGTACATGGGGCTCCTCTTGCTGCTGACCATGATGGTTCTGTTTGTCACCACTTGGCTGGCATTATTTCTGGCCAAACTGGTGACGCGGCCGCTGGCAGCATTGGCTGAAGCCACCCGCGAAATTTCGCGCGGCCGGCTCGATTACCGCGTGGATGTGAAAGCCGCCGATGAAATCGGGGACCTGGTGCGTTCCTTCAATCGCATGGCGGAAGACCTGGAGGCCAGCCGCCGCCAGATCGAAGCGTCCAGCCGCGATCTTGGCGACGCCAACGCGGAACTGGATCAGCGCCGCCGCCAGATGGAGACCATCCTTGAAAGCATTCCCACGGGCGTGCTTTCGCTGGAAGCCAGCGGGCGCGTGACCCACGTCAATCATGCCTTGCTGCGCATGTTCCATCCGGAAGCCGGACACGACGAGTCGAGCCTGATTCTGCGGGGCGCCTCGCTACATGAAGTGTTCCCTGCGGAAGTGGTTGAGGATTTCGAACCGCTTCTCCGTCGTGCCGACCGCATGGGCATCACCACCAGTCAGATGGAGATGCAGTTAGCCCACGGCCCATTGAATGTGGCCGTCACCGTCGCTACGCTAAAACATCACGGCGCGCGCTCGGGGTACGTGGTCGTCTTTGAAGATCTTTCGGACCTGCTGAAGGCGCAGAAGCAGGCTGCGTGGCGCGAGGTCGCACGCAGAGTGGCCCATGAAATCAAAAATCCTCTCACTCCGATTGCCTTGTCCGCCGAGCGCATACAAAGGCATCTGGACCGTGCTACTCCTGCAGACCCAGTTTCTCAGGATGTGATACGGGCCTGCGCCGATACCATTGCCGGCGCGGTTGAGACCGTGCGGCAACTGGTGGACGAGTTCTCAACCCTGGCGCGCTTCCCGGTCGCCAAGCCACAGCCGGCCGACATCAATGAAATCATCGAAAGCGCGCTTTCGATGTTCAATGGCAGGCTGGACGGAATCAGCCTGCACAAATCGCTGGGAACGGATCTGCCGCAGGTGTTGGCCGACCATGAAGCCATCAAGCGGGCAATCGCCAATCTGGTGGACAATGCGGCGGAGGCGTCGCAGAATTCGATCGTGCGCGAGATTGAAATCTCCACGACACTGGTCGCCAGCCGCGACGCGGTCGAGATCATGGTTGCCGATACCGGCCACGGAGTCACGCGGGAACTGAAAGAGAAATTGTTCCTGCCCTATTTTTCCACGAAGAAACGGGGCACCGGTCTGGGGCTGGCCATTGTGAATCGCATCGTCGAAGATCACCATGGCTCGATTCGTGTGGAGGAAAATCGGCCGATGGGCACTCGTTTCATCGTAGAGCTTCCCGTGGTCCCGGAGCCCACATCGACGGCTGCGACCGCTCAACATGCCTAACATCCTCATCGTTGACGACGAAGCGGGGATCCGCGATTCTCTGGCCGGAATCCTGGCCGACGAAGGTTATTCCGCTTCCTCCGCCGCAACCGGCGAAGCGTGCCTCGATCTCCTGCGCAAAAGTCCGTTCGATGTGGTCTTGCTCGACATATGGCTTCCCGGCGCGGATGGCCTGGATACCCTGGCCAAAATCCGCGACCTGGACAATCCTCCGGAAGTGATCATGATTTCGGGCCATGGCACGATTGAAACCGCCGTGCGCGCGACCAAACTGGGAGCATATGACTTCCTGGAAAAACCGCTGCGGATGGAAAGAACGCTGATCCTGGTTAAGAACGCGATCGAGGCCAAGAAACTGCAGCGTGAAAACGTGGATCTGAAAAAGCAGCTTCAGGCCAAGAGCGTGATCGTCGGCAGCAGCATCCCGATGAAGGCTCTGCGCCAGCAGATCGGGCTGATGGCTCCGACCAACGGGCGCGTGCTGATCTACGGCGAATCCGGCACGGGCAAAGAACTGGTGGCACATGCTATTCACGCGCAGAGCCTGCGTAAAGACGAGACGTTCGTTGAGGTCAACTGCGCGGCGATTCCCGAAGACTTGATCGAGAGCGAACTTTTTGGACACTGTAAGGGTTCGTTCCCGGGAGCTGCAGCCGACAAAGAGGGGAAGTTCCAGCGCGCCCATGGCGGCACGCTCTTCCTCGATGAAGTCGGCGACATGAGCCTGAAGACGCAGTCAAAGGTATTGCGCACGCTGGAGGAGCAGCGGTTTACGCCGGTAGGCAGCGATGAAACCATTACGGTGGACGTGCGGGTTATTGCGTCCACGAACAAAGATTTGGAAGAGGAAATCTCGCGCGGCAATTTTCGCGAAGACCTTTTCTACCGGCTCAACGTGATTCCTTTTTTCGTTCCGCCGCTTCGTGAACGCAAGGAAGATATTCCTCTTCTGACTCGGCATTTTCTCAAGGAACTGGCAGCGACCTACGGGCGCCGTCCGCGAGAGATTACCGACGATGCGATTGAAGTTCTGATGCGGTATTCATGGCCGGGTAACGTGCGTGAATTGCGCAACGTCATCGAGCGCATCGTCATTATGAATCCGACAACGACGCGCTTCGAGAACAAGCATCTGCCTCCGCTGGTTTATCGCGACGGAAGCCGGCGCGTCCCGAAGAGCGAATTCTCTACCCTGCACCAGGCCCGCGATGCCTACGAGCGTGATTACATCCTGAAGAAGTTGGACGAAAATCACGGCAACGTGACCCGCGCCGCCGAAGTGCTCGGCCTCGAACGCAGCCATCTTTACCGGAAGATGAAAGCCTTGGGGATTACCGCGAACGAGTAAGGCCCATTCTGCTTCTCAGGAATTTGAGTAGTCTTGACGAGCGGGCATCATGTCCTCATTGACCCACTGCTCCCAGTTCCCGAAAAGCGTTGTGCTCGGCCAGCGAGGGTCCGTCTCCTCGCGCCACGTTAAGTGGACGACCGCCAGACTCTGGCTGATCCCTTCAATCTCGAATAGAACGTCGTCACGATCAATCCGAGTCGCGACAGCTCTGGTTGGTAATCCATGAAGAATATGTCCGGGCGGACACTCCTTCCTGAGTTCTGCGGCTAAGAGATTCGCCCGCTCCTCCATCTCGGGCAGCTCTAACACTCGCCATGGGTCCGATATTGCGATGTCCTTCGGAATCGCCACGGTTGATCACCTCTTACGACGGGGAACCTTATCTACCGCTTCACCATATGAATCTCGGTGCCGTTTTTGTGGAACTTCACTTCGTCCATGAGCTGATTGATCAGAAAAATTCCGCGGCCGTGATTGGAATAGAGGTTTTCGCCCATGGTGCAAGTGGGAATCGCCTGCGGATCGAATCCTTCCCCGGGATCGCGCACAATGATAAGAAGCCCGCGTTGCTCGTCGCACATCACCAGGCATTCCACAACTTTGTTGGGATCTTCTTTGGCACCGTGGACCACGGCGTTGGCCAGAGCTTCCTGCAGAGCCAGTTCAATGGCTTCTTCCTTGCCGTTCACGGACTTCATTTCGCGTACGGCTTGCATGACCTGCTCGACGACCGGATCGACAGCCCTGCGGTCGGCTGCGAGCGTGACGCGC
Organism: uncultured Acidobacteriota bacterium; assembly: GCA_963763795.1. Classification (GTDB taxonomy): domain Bacteria; phylum Acidobacteriota; class Terriglobia; order Terriglobales; family Acidobacteriaceae; genus Sulfotelmatobacter. The sequence goes on from CAVXPP010000006.1 coordinate 489,165, forward strand.
ACGCGCAGGCTTAACTTCTCTGGATCGAAGTCGTACTCCGGAAGGCTTTCCTCGGTAGAATCCCCAGCTTCCATAATAGGTTCGTTTGTCCTTGTTGCCGCCGCCCCAGTGGCTTATCGATTCTACTAGCAGGGATGAGGAATGGGCAAAGCTGCCGCCTCTTTCGAAGCGTCCGCTACCTTATCATACCTTTCAGTCTTTCGTGGGGCCGGGTATTCCGCGGAGGGTTTCCGTCGGTTCGTCCAGGCTCTGCTGCTGCAACATCCGTTGTTCCAGTTGGCGGCGCCAATCGAGTTCGCTTACAAAACTACGCGAATCGCGCCATCCTGGCTCCGCTTTGACGTACAGCTCCAGAAAGACCTTGGTTCCGAGCATGCGCTCGCTTTGGATTCGGGCGGATGTTCCGATTTTCTTGAGCATGCGTCCGCCTTTGCCCACCAGAATTCCTTTTTGCCCATCACGTTCGCAATAGATTGTGGCCGCAATTCGCGTGAGCCGCTTCCCTTCCTCGAAACTTTCGACAATGACGGTAGTGGCGTAGGGAATTTCTTCGCTGGTATTGAGCAGGACTTGTTCACGAATGATTTCCGCTGCCATGAATCGGGCTGGCTGATCGGTAATCTGGTCTTCCGGAAAATAAGCCGGCCCTGCGGGAAGGACCGAGAGCACACGATCAAGAAGCGCATCCAGTCCGTTGCGCTTGAGGGCAGAGATGGGGAAGACTTCGGCGAAGTCGTAAAGCTTGCGGTATTCCTCGATGAGGGGCAGCAGCCTGGATTTTTCGCGGATCAGATCGACTTTATTGAGGATGAGAAACGCTTTACCCTTGCTGCGCCGGACCAGGTCGAGCGCAAACTCGTCTCGCGGATCGAGCTTATGGGTCACATCCATGATCACCAGTACGAGATCGCTGCCTTCCAGAGCCTCTCGGACCTCAACCATCATCTTGCGGCCGAGAGAACTGTCCGGCTTGTGAACGCCCGGAGTGTCGATGAGCACGATCTGGCCGCCGTCGCGCCCTTTGCGTTTCGGAATGTGAACTACACCCTGAATCCGGTTGCGCGTGGTTTGTGGCTTAGGAGAAATAATGGCCAGCTTTTCACCGACGAGCGCATTGAGCAACGTGGACTTGCCCGCGTTGGGGCGGCCGAGAATGCAGACGAAACCGGAGCGAAAGGGCATAAGGAATCAGCTTCTAGCTGCTAGCTTCTAGCTACAGCTGTTGGCTGCCTCTTTTTATCTTAGGGACAGTCAGAAATTAACGCGATTTGCGACCTGTCGCATGGTCGGTGCGACGTCTCAACTTGCGCGCCACAACGACACCGAGTGAGGCATCGGGGACTTTCTTGAACGAAGAACGTGCAAGAACAATCATGCGGTCCCTAGCGCGAGACTCTATTACATCCGCATCAGCTTCATGGGACGCGCCTTTCAAAGCCCGAAGCTCCTCATTCGTAGCTCGCCGCACTTCCATATGGCTCCGCTGTTTACCCCGCCTGATATTTTTTCGACTTGAAGTGGGGCATTCTCCGTAGACATTGCGGCGGTCTTTCACAAGACTAATGCGCTTCTTTTCTGACGGAGACTTAACTTTGCTCATGATTATGAGTATGCCGCCATTTGCGCCAACTGTCGAGAAGGTGCCATAGCGCAAATCAGCTCTACGGCATGATTAGCTAGAAGCTAAGAGCTAGGAAGCTAGAAGCTGCCCTATATCAGCTTCAGCTGGCGCGGTTGTACCGCGGTGACTCGCACGCGCTCGATTTTACGGTCGGTGGATTCGAGCACTTCAAAGCGCAAGCCATGCTCTTCGACCGTCTCGCCCTTGCGTGGAATTCTGCCGGCCAGTTCGCTGACCAGCCCCGCGATCGTCGCCGACTCTTTCCCTTCCGGCTTCATGCCGAAAAGCTCATCCAGCCGGTCGACGTCCATTCCACCGGAAACGATGAAGGCCCGTTCGCCTTCGCGGATGACTTCGGGCTTGTCACGTTCGTCACGAATCTCGCCCACGATCTCCTCGACCAGATCCTCGATAGTCACCAGCCCCGCGACTCCGCCATACTCGTCTACGACAATGGCCATGCGGATGTTTTGCTTCTGCATCTCGCGCAGCAAATCGCTGCCCAGCTTGCTTTCCGGGACGAAGTGAACATCGCGGCGCATGATCGTATCCAGCGTGCGCACGTGGGCTTCGGTATCCGGTACCTGCAACACATCTTGCGTGTACACAACGCCCTTGATGTTGTGGATGCTCCCTTCGTATACGGGGACTCGCGAGTAGTGCCTGGTGCGCAGCATCTCAATGAAATTTTCGACAGTGGTATTCGCAGGAACCGCAAACATGGCTGGACGGGGTTTCATGGCCTCGCGCACCGTCTTGCCGCTGAATTCGACCACCGACTGGATCAGATCGCGATCGCCTTCCTGGATGATGCCTTCTTCCTGCCCCGCCTCGATTAGCGCGTCTACAGCCTCTGCCGAAGTTTCCGGTTCCTCGGTTGTGTTGGTCAGAGAAGCAACAGACTTCAAAAACCCGAGAATCAAGGTGAACGGACGCACCAGATACATCAGGAGTCGCAAGAAAAACGTCCACCGAATCAGCCATTCGCCCTTAGTGCGCGAGAAGAAGACGAAGGGAAGAAAACGGTTGCATACAATCACGATCAGCAGCAGCACGATGCCCGCTTGCAGAACTTCGTAGACACCCCAGTCCGGATTGCTGAACAGCAGGTAGCCGATCAGCAGCGCAATCACCGCAGTCGTCAATTGCGTGAGCACCGCCATCGCCAGCGAGGCTTGGCTGCGGGGGATTCCGAGTTTGGGCTCGATTTGCTGCTCGAAGACGTCGATGTTGTCCTGAAACTCGCGGGACAGGAACTTTCCCGCCTCCTGATAGACGCGGTCCACGTACGACACCAGGGTCAAAAGCCCGATCAGCAACAGCAGCGCGAAGGCGACGGCAAAGGTCATGCCGGCCTCCGAACTCCACGTCGTTGGCCACGAAGGACACGAAGGTTCGCGAAGGATTCATCTGTCAGGCTTCCTTCGTGATACTTCGTGCCCTTTGTGGTAATCGCTCCGGCCAGGCTGCGTTCCGTCAAACTGAGCGGAAGCCGGAGGGCCCGACGGCATTTCGCTTCCTTGCGCGCCATCTCTCCATTATCGCGCTCATGATCGAAGCCCGCCAAATGAAGAATTCCATGCAGAACCAGGACCTTGATTTCCAGAGCGGCGGAATGTCCAAGATGCGCGGCGTTTTGCGCAGCAGTCTCTGCAGAAATTGCGATTTCACCGGCGAAAGGTTTTTTGCCGTTTACGGCGATCGACGCGGCCGGAAAGGAGAGAACATCGGTGGCCTTATTCTGGCCCCGGAACTGCAGATTCAGCGTGCGCATGGCGGAACTGGTGGTTACCAGCACATTCACCGCGCCTCGCAATCCCACGGTTCGGCGCGCCCGCAACACAAAACGCGAGAGCGAGGGCTCGCTCAAACCGGCAACTTTCTTGTGCAGAATGATCAAGCCAGAATACCTTCTGATCCGCTGAAAAGAACCCGGCCCCACCCGAGACGCTCTATCCCGCAGCTTCCGACGCCTTGGACCCCGCGGGAACGATGGGCGCCACTTTCTCGTTCGCGGCTGACGCCTCGGAACTGCGGGGTTCGGCCAGCAACAGCATCTGCTGCTCGGCGACCCGGGCTTTGTGCTCGTCGTAGGCGCGGACGATGCGCTGCACCAGGTGGTGGCGCACGACATCGGCTTCATCGAAGTGCACAAACGCCAATCCGTCGACCTTAGTCAGCACATCGACGGCTTCCAGCAGCCCGCTGCGGCGGGCGTTGGGCAAGTCAATTTGCGTCACGTCGCCCGTAATCACGGCCTTGGAATTAAATCCCAGGCGCGTGACGAACATCTTCATCTGCTCAGATGTCGTGTTCTGCGCTTCATCGAGAATGACAAACGAATCGTTCAACGTGCGTCCGCGCATGAAGGCGATCGGCGCGATCTCGATGACATTCTTCTCCAGATAGCGATCCACCTTCTCGGGATCGAGCATGTCGTAAAGCGCGTCGTAGAGCGGGCGGAGGTAAGGATCGATTTTGTCCTGCAGCGTGCCCGGCAGGAATCCCAGGCGCTCGCCGGCTTCGACCGCGGGACGCGCCAGGATGATGCGGTTGACGCGCTTGGCCAGCAGCGCTGAAATCGCCATGGCGACCGCCAGATAAGTCTTCCCCGTGCCGGCCGGACCAATGCCGAAGACCATGTCATGCTTTTCGATGGCCTCCAGATAGCGGCGCTGATTACTGCTCTTGGGCTGGACGGTGCGCCGACCAAACGAACGCTGGCGCCCGGCCTCGGCCAAGCTCCGGAGCGTGGCACTCGGGTCGCTAGTCAGCACGCGCACCATGCTGTTGAGGTCGCCATTGGTAAAGGCGTGCCCGGATCGTTGCAGGCTCTCATAGTCGGCAAAAACCTGTTCTGCGCGGGCCACGTCTTTGGCGGCGCCTTCGATCTCAATGGCATTGGACCGCAGGTTGATGGTGATCTTCAGGCCATCTTCCAGCAGGCGAACATTCTCGTCGCGCGTGCCGAAAAATGTTTCGATGTTGGGGCTAACCCCGATGCTTTTCTTCATGCTTGTAAGTTACGGCGTGTGTTCGTGCACTCGACGGAAGTGAAATGGCCAATAGTGGTTACAGGGGCTGGAGTACACCGATTACTGCCTACGGACAAAGCAAGGTTTCGCTTGGAGACGGGCCGAGTCGGAATGCGTATGCCCAGCGGGCAAGTCACTACCATTAAGGACAGCGTACCCCGGGGCAGGAGGCGCGTCAATAAGAGGAAATCCTCAGGCTGTGGAGGCCTTGGCGTCGCGGGCGGAGGCTGGCACCGCCCTGGTATTGGCCCAATCCCGTAGCGTGGCAATCTCCTCGGCCCGCGTTGTAGAGAGCGGGACCGTTTGAGCCAATGCGTCGAGCAGCGACTGGGTGGTCAATGGCTTCTTCTCGGAATACGCCGCGTACAGCGCACCCTGGACGGCAGCGTCGATTTCGGCTCCGGAGTACCCTTGGGCCGCCTGGGACACCTTTTCGAGGTCAAAGTCAGCCGGATTTCGCTTTCGCTTTGCCAGTTGAATGGAGAAGATCTGGCGGCGTTCGGCCTGATTGGGCAGGTCAACAAAGAACAGTTCGTCGAATCGTCCTTTACGAATCAACTCCGGAGGCAATACCGTCACGTTGTTGCACGTCGCGGCGACGAACACCGGCGCCTTGCGATCTTGCATCCACGAAAGAAACGCAGCGAGCAGACGCGAAGAGACTCCCGCGTCGGCCGAGGCCGAATCCGGCCCGCTGCCCGCGAATACCTTCTCCAACTCGTCGATCCAGAGGACGCACGGAGCCAATCCCTCGGCAACTTGAAATACTTTGCGGATACGCTTCTCGGTCTCGCCAATGTACTTATCGTAGACCGCGGAAGTATCAAACTTCACCAGCGGCAGCTTCCACTCTCCGGCGACCGCCCGCGCGCAGAGCGACTTTCCGCATCCCTGCACGCCTAGAATGATCACGCCATGCGGAGGCTCGAGCCCGAACTCGCGCGCCGAATCGTCCCACGCGCCCTGGCGCTGCTGCAGCCAGTGCTTCAGATTTTCCAAACCACCAATGGCCGACATACTGTCGGAGGCCTCGATGAACTCCAGCATTCCCGAATGCCGCAGCAACTGCTTCTTCGCCTCGAGCACGTCGGTGACGGTCTCCGGGCAGAGTGCGTATCGTGTCACCAGGGCTTGCGAAATCGCACGCTCGGCTTCTTCTTCGGTAAGCCCGCGCAGGTTTGCGGACATGGCATCGACGCCCGACGCGTCAAGCTGCAGTTTGAGCGTGTAAGTCTTCGAGAGCCGCGTAAAGGTGTCGTGAATGATGTCGTGCAGGCGATCACGGTCGGGCAATGGCAGATCAAAGTATTCGACCAGCGTGGTCAGTTCCGCAGGAACCGTAATTTCTGGCGCGGTGATGATCACAGTCCGGCGATTGGCGGAAAATTTCTGGCCCACATCCCGCAAGCGCCGCACCACCACGGGGTCGTCCATGTGACGATGAAAGTCTTTCAGGATGAAGACAGCTTCGACCGTCATCGATTCCATGTTGGCGAGGGCCTGCACGGGTTCGCGCGTGTTGTAAATGGAACCGGCGGCTGCCGCGGCGGAGGCGTCAGATCCCATCGCCGACATCACCGCCCGTGCCAGTCGGTCTGATTCCCCGCTGCCGGGACTAAGAACCGTTCGCACCTGCGAAACCCGGGCCTGGTTCCATACACTGGCCTGATCACTCCGCGACGACAGAGCCGATTTCTGGTTCTCGACTGGAACTGACGAACCTGAGCGCTGCAGCCCGTCGGCGATGCTCCACTCGAATGTTGCCATGTTCAGTGCAGAACAGGCGGTTCGCACCATGTTGACGGCGCGCATCTCCTCCGACGTTTCCATCACGATGATGGGCGTCGACGAGTTAATCAGCACTTTCAGGCGATCGAGTGTGTCCGTCATGTCTCAAGGCCTGCAAAACCTGTAACCGAAGGGGGAAGGCCCACGAAAGCAAGTCGGCGATTGTTTCCTTCGTGCACCTTCGTGTCCTTCGTGGTTTATGCTTTTACGTGTTTGACCAGTCCAGAATTGCTCCCCTATAATAAGGAATTCGGACCTACCCCGAATATCCTCTGCTTACACGAAGGTAACGAACCAGACATGGCAAACCATCTTTCGGCGCTTAAACGCGCCCGTCAAACCGAGCGCCGCACCACGCGCAACCGCGCCAACACTTCCACACTGCGCACCCAACTGCGCGGCCTGCGCGAGACTATCGCCAAGGGCGACAAGGCGGCCGCGGAACAGATGTACCGCAAGACTGTTTCGGCTCTCGACAAGGCTATCCAGAAGGGCACACTGCACGAGAATACGGCGTCGCGCTACAAGTCCCGCCTGGGCGTGCGCGTCGGCGCGATGAAGTAGCACGACCCCAGCTGACAGCCATCGGCCACCATAATTGTCATCGTGAGCGAGGATTGTTCTTTGCGCCCAAGCGCAAAGAACAACCGCAGTCGAAGGATCCCTACCCGCCTCCGAACTTCATCACTACAGTCTGATTCTGAAGAATTGCTGAAGAACCTGGTTGCGCTCTGCTTCGGAAGACAACAACTTCTCTTCGCGCCTGCCGTTGCGGTTAACAATCAGTTTCATGCCGGACAATGTAATCCGACCGTCGGCCGTAGCCCGTGTACAGATGCGGTTCTGGGTGAAGTGCGAGTCGGGCGACGTCTGATGATAGGAGCACATCGCCGCGAAGTCCTCGAGATTGCGGGGTTGCTGTGCGAATGAGTACTGCCGCTTCCAGACTCGGTCCGGGCTCAGCTTTTCCAGTTGCAGGCGTTCCCCGAGCGCCTGCAGATGAAACTTGCCCGCCGGATCCTCCTGCTCCGTTCCGGGCGCCAACCGAAGAGGCTCCAGGAACGAGTCTCCAAAGCCCACATCGGCGAGCCAAGGTTGGTCAAGATCGACGCGCAGGGTGAGGTGATCGAACTCCGGACCTTCACCGCCCCCTGCCCTGCTGACGCGCGCCGAAAGCAGCGTGACGCGAAATTGCAGCGCCCGCAGCAACGCCGCGAAGCCGCCATTCAACTCGTAGCAAAATCCACCACGCCGCCGCTCGACGATCTTGCGGACAATAGCCGCTTCATCGACGACAATGGTGCGCCCGAGCGCAATGTCGAGATTCTCGAAGGGGACAGCCAGCAGGTGCGCGCGATGGATCGCGCGGAGGATCTCAGCCGTCGGCGTGGTTGGGCCGGAATAAGCGATGCGGGCGAGATAAGAAGGCACATCAAGCATGGCTGAGGCCGGAGTTAGGGTCAGACCGGTAAGTGTTCCTGCATCCAGCCCGGCGTTTCCAGCTTGGGCTCGGTCGTCAGATCCATGACCAGGCGTTCCAGCACCATCCGTTTGCTGACGGGATTGGAGCGCAGGGCCAGGTCAGCCTTGGCTACGAGGCGGATCGCGCGCGTCAGTTCGCGGCGATTCTTGTAGCGGCGGGCCTGCTTGATGATGTCGTCGGCGGCGAAGGGAGGCACGCGGAATCCCTGCCACAGCGCGGCCCACAGCATGCGCTGGTCGCGAACGTTGCGTTCGAGAATCACCAGCATCTGGCGGAAGGTTTTCGCCAGCATGTAGATGTGTCCGATGGCGGCCTCTTCGCCTTCGCCGGAGAGCAGCATCGCGTCGAGGATTTCGAGGGCGCGCACGCGATCCTTGGCGGAGATCGCGTCGGTCAGTTCGTAGAGCGAGCGCTGCTTGGCGGCCAGCACCATGGTCTCGACGTCGCCCAGCGTGATGCGCTTCTTTTCGCCGACGTAGAGAATCAGCTTCTCCAGTTCGTTGGAGATCATCATCATGTCGCCGCCGAGAGCATCGACCAGTTCGCGGGCGCCATCAGCTTCGATCTTCACGCTGCGACTGGTGCAGTAATCCGTAATCCAGCGGACGGCCTCACCCTCCTCCACCCGCGCCAGTTCGACGATGCCGCAATAGTGCCCCATAGTGTCGCGGATGCGCTGGTAGCGTTCTTTATCCTGCATCTCCATGCGGCGGGCGTCGGCGGGAATGCTGATGTGGTCGGCGACAAACACCACGAGCGCGTCGGGATTGGGATTCTTGCAGTAGTCCTCGATGGCGGCCAATTTCTCTTCGTTCGAACCGCGGCCGAAAAGATTCTTTACGCCACGAACGAAGAAAACCTGAAACGGCGCCATCAGCGAGGGCGTACGGGCGCGGTCGAGAATCTCGGCCAGATCGGTTTCGGACAAGTCAAATTCGAAGAGGCTGAAGTCGCGCAGGTCGGCGGGGACGAGGTGTTCGAGGATGGCATCGCGAAAGCGCTTGCGGAAGAAGGCCTCGTCGCCGACGAAGACGTAAGCTGCGCGCAGCTTGCGCGACTCCAACTCGCTGACAAAGCGCTCGGCTTGGGCGAAGGCTCGCATAGGCTTCCGGAAACCATTCACCACAGGGGGCACAGAGGTTCACAGGGGATCCCTTGCTCCCAGCGGTTACGGCCACAGCAGTTACGTTTTCGACTTTAACATTGAGGGCGCGGTTCGCATAGTACTGGCAGAATCACAACTTCGACAGATAATCGACGACTTCCGGGGAGGTCCAGTCCACGGGGCCCACGAATTTTCTGCGCATCACGCCCTGACGGTCGATGATGTAGGTCTCGGGCCATCCGGCCGTTCCGTACATCGTTGCAATTTTCTGTTCCGGGTCGCGGATGGTCAGAAAGTTGACGCCGCGTTGCTTGAGGAAGCGATGGTAGGCATCGCCATCCACGTCAATGCTCACACCCAGCACCGTGACGCCTCGCGCTCTCAAACTGTCTTGCATGCGCATCAGCGATGGCAGCTCTTCCTCGCACGGCGGACACCAGGTCGCCCAGAAATTGAGCACCAGAACCTGGCCCCGAAACTGGGCAAGGGTCACGTTGCGGTCGGAATCGCGCAGAGAGAAATCCTTTGCGGCCGATCCAACGTGCGGCGGCCTCGACCCGCTGTAACAACCAGTGGCGAAGGCAATCATCGACAACGCCAGAACCAGCCGCTTCACAATCTAGAATCCTTCAAGGACGTTCGAAACCAGGGTTCGGGCAAAGTCCTGCGAGAGGCGCCGGAAGGCCGGCGAATCCTCTTCAAAAAAGCTTTGCAGGTCTTGGGATAGTTCATATTGCTCGCGAAACACATACGTCGGATTCTGATACAAGACTTTGCCGTTCCTGTCGACCAGCGCAACTTTCATGCTCACGACGACGAGCACGCTCGCCGCCCGGCCGGTTGCGGTGTCATAGGTCAGCGGAGATGCGGCGGTCGAAAGCACGGTGCCATGCAGCGTCGCGTCGGCATCGGCCGAATCACTGACAATGCGGTAACGGGTGCGCGTGGTGAACTCCTGCACCACGGCCGCGGTCAGCAGCTGCTCGATGCGATAGGTGAGCGTTTCGTTTTTGAAAGCGGGAATGGCAATGGTTTTGACGTTCCCGGGAATCTGGGCCGCACGGCCGGCGGTGTGATAGCCGCATCCGGCGCTCACGAGGAGCACAAGCAGCGCCAGCGCAACCTTGCTCATTGAATCTTTCCCGTAGGACGGGTCGCAGTCATACTCTCGGCGCATTCCACGGCCGTCAGGGCCGAGATGCGAAGATTATCGGCCGCCGCCCAAAGCCAGACGCCATTCGCTTGCACCGGATCGATTCTCAACGACAGCTGAATATCCGGTTGCCCAGCGGAACTGACGTTGCTCGGCGACTCTTCCTCGGGCGATGGGATGGCGACGTGATCGCCAGCCAGCGCCTGTGACATCGCCGCAACGTCGACGGCACCTTCCATCTCGACAAAAACTGACAACGCGTGCCCGTGAAAAATCGGCGCCTGCAGCAACATCAGGGAAGGCTGAGGAGCGTCAGGGCCGGCAATCTTGCGATAGTGGCGGAGAATGCGCGCCTCCACGGAATCCAGCGCGGGCTCGGACTTCTGCCCGTAGCGCGCCACCATGTTGAAAGCCACCTGGGCATCGAACACATCTTTCGGCAAAGGTTGAAACGAGAGCAAATTCACCGTCTGCTGGTGGAGTTCATCCATGCCGCGTTGCCCATGTTCGGATGCCGGCTCGTAAACCGTCGTCACCACCCGGCAGATCGTCCCTATTTTTCGCAACCGCAACAGGAGCAGCGCCAGGGTCACCGCAACCGGATGCGCGGTGATACAAGGGCCGGGTTGCAGTTCGGGAGGAGCGACCTGTCCTCGTTCGCGTTCGATCCACAGCGAGCGCACGCTAGCCCCTGCTTCATTTTCCAGAGCGGCCGAGAGATCGATAATCGCGCTGCCCGCGTCGCGAGCGTCTTTCCAGCTGCGCCGTGTGCTGTCCTGGTCGGACGCGAAGAATGTGAAGTCCACATTATCGAACTGCTCCGCGCGCACCCGCTGAATGAAAGTAATCTCGTCGCCCATGGCCTCGAGCTGGCCCAGGGCTTCGTCGTCATCCAGCAGGCGAATATCGGCGGCGGGGAAATTCCTCTCGTTCAGCATCTCGGCGATCTCTTTGCCCTTCAGCGAGCCGGCGCCAACAATAGCCGCCCGATATAGCTTGCCGCGGGCAGCAAGAGATTGTGGAGCATTCGCCGTTTTGATGGACTCGCTCATCGGGCCTGCGGCGCCTCCTTGTAGGAAGGAGGTGGCGGGTCGGAGCGGCGGCGGAAGATCCACTGCAACCGCCAGAACACGCCGGAAACCATGTAGAGAAGTGCGATGACAAACAGCACCTTGCGGGAGAAGAAGAAGATCAGTCCGAACAATGCTGCCAGAAGCACGATCAGTCGGAAGGGATGGGGCGACCGGAAATTAATATCTTTAAAGCTATAAAAACGCCAGGTGCTCACCATGAGATAACCTACAGTCGTCACCATGGCGGCCCAGGGAAGCGCGGTATAGGCGGACACCAACGGATCGCCGGCAAAAAAGTGCACTACTGCGGCGATAACGCCAGCGCCTGCCGGAATGGGCATGCCGACAAAGTACTTCTTCCCCGGACGGCCGGGATTCGAGGGCTGGGGGTTCGCCGTGATGTTGAAGCGAGCCAGGCGACTGGCTCCCGCGATCAGGAAAAGGAAGCTGGCGATGGCGCCGAGTTGCGTCAGTTTGAGAGTCCAGTTCCCTTCTTTCAGTAGAACTTCCGGCATGAGACGAAATCCCCATGTCCAGGCGAGCATTGCGGGAGCGACACCGAACGTGATTGCGTCGGCTAAAGAATCCAGCTCTCGGCCAAAGTCGCTGCTGGTTCCGGTCATGCGGGCGATGCGTCCATCGAGGCCGTCGAAAAGCACGGCGAATCCGATCGCTATGGCCGCATTATCCAGATGGTAGAAATCGACAGCACTGGCGTGCATTACCTCGAGAATCGCGTAGTAACCCAGCGCCATGTTGGCGGTGGTAAACAGCGACGGAACGATATACATCCCCTTATTGATCCGCCGTCGCGGTTTGGGGACCGGCTGATCCATCAATGGGCCCTTTCTTGAGCGGAGGTGCCAGCCGCCGCCAGTGCGCCTTGCGGCTGCAGGTAGGCCAGCACGCTGGCGCCCCCCTTGACCCGATCGCCGACTTTTACGCTCGCCCGCGCCGAGGCGTCGAACAGCACGTCTACGCGCGACCCGAATTTGATCAGCCCCACGCGTTGACCGCGCTCCAGACGATCTCCCACCTTGGGATGAAACACGATGCGCCGCGCCAGCAAACCGGCAATCTGCTTGAAGATGACCTGCTGGCCATCGCCTTCTACCGTGACAATGTTCTGCTCATTCTGCTCGGCGGAGATCACGTTCATCGCATTGAGAAACTTGCCGCGCTGGTAGCGGATTTCGCGGACCACTCCGGCGATGGGAGAGCGGTTCACATGCACGTCAAAGACACTCAGAAAAATGCTGATCCTAAGCTGCTTCTTGTTTCCGACCGTCACGGGGGCAACCTCGGTTACTTTGCCATCCCCCGGAGATACGACAGCGCCGGCGTCATCCGGAATTGCCCGCTCTGGATCCCGAAAGAACCACAGGAAAAAAATTGCCAGGAGCACCGGAACAACCGCCCAAGCAGGGCTGGTCAGCCACGCGAGCAAAACAGCGACCGCGATCAGGGGCAGCGCGTAGAAATAACCGTCACGAACCATGGGGATGTTTCATTATATCTTCCGGCAGATGTCCCAATGCGGGAACACGTAAGTATAAATAAAAAAAGGCGCTTCAAAGCGCCTTCCGTGAGGTAAGTTACTCCCGCAGCGGTCGAGCCGCCCAGGAACTGGCCAGAGAAAGCTTTATGCTACGTTGACGCCGTACTGCTGCCGGTACGTGCGCTCAATCGATTCCATCTGATCTTTGAGGCGCAGTTTGAGCTTCTTCAGCCGGACTTCTTCCAGCTTCTCGTCTTCGCTGAGGTAACGTTTTTGGGTGAGTGTATCGAGACGTTGCGCGTACTGCGTATGCTCCTGAGCCAGTCTGCGAAATTCTTCGTGACTGGTCAGGAGTTCGTCTTTCGAAGTCAGCATCCAGCAGACCTCCAAACCGGGATATGGGCTCAAGGTAGCACAGCCCCAAAAGTGGTTCAATGCCAAAAAGTGGTGCAGTCTCACTATGAGAACGGTTTAGCGGACGGGCAAACGGTACAAAATGGCGTCTTCGGAGGGATTGGAGTAGTAGGACTTGCGACGGCCGTTAAGTTTGAATCCCGCCGTTTCGTAGAAAGCACGCGCCGCGTCGTTGGACTCGCGTACCTCAAGAAACACTGACTCAGTGTTTGTTTCGCGGGCGGCGAGCAGCAACGCGTTTAGAAGTTGCCTCCCGATCCCTCTCCTGCGAACGGCGAGGGGGACAACAATGTTTTCCAATTCGCACTCGGGGATTAGGAAACGGGCAATCAGGAATCCGAGCAAGCCTTTATCAGGCGCAGAGGGATTGGAAACCGCTTCCGCCACGATTGCCAGCCGATGCACGTTCTGCGCCGGCGAAAGCAAGTCTCTGTATTGCTGTTCGGTCCAATGAGCGGCGGTCGCGGACGCGAGCGCCAGGGTCATCATCGAAGGAATGTCGTCTGCGGTAGCCTTGCGGATCTTCACGACGAACCCGGTTTTGCGAAGATCTCCGCGTCGGTGCGGCGGATGTAATTCGCTTCCAACTTTTCCGGAGTGACAGTTTCGCCGGCCTGCAGCTTTTTCCATCCCAAGAGGGCGATCCTCTCAGCTGTGATGCCATCGATGATGTCTACCGGGATTCCCGCAAGACGAGCCGCCTCGGCCAGGCTCGCGACCGTAGTCGCTACAACGGACCCTTTCGCCGAAGACAGGAACTCATCCTTGGTGAGCACTCGTTCGCGGCAGACCTGCGCGAATTGTGCGGCCATCCTGTATTCGCCGGCATACACTTCGCCGCGGCCCGCATCGAGCGCGGCCACCACTTTCCCTTCGCGATGGCTTGCCAGCGCTATGACTTCGAGAAGCGAGATCGAGACGATGGGCTTGCGCAGAATCTCCGCCAGCGCCTTGATCGCCGCCAGCCCGACCCGCAGACCGGTAAACGATCCCGGGCCGGAGACGACGATGAAGGCATCCATGTTGGTCTTGCTGAATCCATGCTTCGACAGCAGAGCTGCAATCTGCGGCACGAGTTGGGCGGAGAAAGTTCCGCCCGCGAGCGGCGTCTCTTCGATGACCTGCACTCCGCTTGCTTCGGATCCATCCCCCGCGCGCACCTCACCCGCGCGCACCAGCGCGACACTGCCGTGCTTGCCCGAAGTGTCGGTAACGAGAAGAAGCATGATTTGGGTGTATCCGTATCCGTGTGAATCGGTGAAAATCCGTGGCCAGCTTTGCGTTATCCCTGCACCAACTCCAACAGCACGCCGCCCGTGCTTGCGGGATGCACGAAGATGTACTGATGTCCGCCCGCGCCGGTCTTGATCTCTTCTGAGACCAACCGCACTCCGTCTTTTTTCAGCCGCTCCACGGAGGCACGCAAGTCTGGAACCTTCAGGCAGACGTGATGCAATCCTTCGCCGCGCTTGGCGAGGAACTTGGCGATCGTCGACTCTCCGATGTCGGCTCCAACAGTTCCAGCCGGCTTTCTCCCACGGGCACCATCACCAGGCGAACCTGCTCCTGCTCGACCGTCTCTTCTGCGGACACGCTCAACCCTAGCTTCTCGTAAATGGACTTCGCGGTAGCGAGCGACTTCACCGCGATGCCGAGATGATCGATCTGGAACATATTGGGTCTATTTCTACTTATGTAGCAGCCTTCGCTTGCCCGCCCGTCCGAGTTCAAAACCTTCCCGGACGAAGGCGTCCGGGGCTACGTGTTCCTTCGCTACTACGTGTTCTTTACCTTCGCTGCAAGTTCTTCCACCAGCGTGTAGGGATCGCGCTTGTGCTCGGCCACTTCCGCCGCCAGCCGCGTCAGATTCCCGTCTCCGAGTTGCGCGCGAGCCTTCTCGAGCATGGTATCGCGCAGCATCTCGATCAGCCGCTCCTGCCAGTTTTCCACGATCTTCTTCAGAGCACGATTTTCTTTCTGCAGATAGCTTTCATATTCCGCGACTGCCGTGGCCAACTCCTGCACTCCCGTTCCTTCGCTGGCAATGGTCTTCACAATCGGAGGCGTCCAGCCATCGTTCCGCGTGGCCAGCGATTGCAGCGCGCGAATCTCGCGCTCCACGCGCTCGGCGCCGTCGCGGTCGCTTTTGTTGATCACAAAAATATCGGCGATCTCCATGATACCGGCCTTGATGGTCTGCACATCATCGCCCATGCCGGGGACGAGGATCACAACCGTGATGTCGGCCAGCCGCACAATATCGATTTCATCCTGACCCACACCAACGGTTTCGATCAGGATGATATCGCGCCCGGAAGCATCGAGGACGCTGGTGACGTCGGCCGTGGTGCGGGCCAGGCCGCCCAGGGATCCGCGCGTTGCCATGCTGCGAATGTAGATTCCGGGATCGGCGAAGTGGTCCTGCATGCGAATGCGGTCGCCCAGGATCGCGCCTCCGGTGTAAGGGCTAGTGGGATCGACGGCGACGATTCCGACCGTGTAATTTTCGTCGGGTGCCCCATTCAAGCCGCGCTCTTTGCGGCTTGAATGGGGATTTCTTGTCTTTCGATAAAGCTTGGCGAGTTGATCGACGAGCGTGCTCTTCCCCGCTCCCGGCGCACCCGTGAGCCCAAGAATGCGGGCCTTGCCGGTATGCGGGAAGAGAGCTTTGAGCAGGTCCGACCACCCCGGCGCACGATTTTCGACCGTCGAGATGGCGCGTGCAAGGGCACGCGGATCGCCGGAGCGGAGGGAATCAATCTGCACTTGGATATCGGGATTCGAGGCAGTGTTCAAACGACCAGTGTAAAGCAGGCGATGGGAAACTGGAATCCACGGTTGTTTCAGTGTCATCCTGAGCTGCGCACTCTTGTCATCCTGAGCCGCGTACTTCGCGGCGAAGGACCTATGCAATTTGCTGGCGTCGGGCAAAATACATAGGTCCTTCGCTTCGCTCGGGATGACAAACCAGACTAATCTTTCAACAACTGCCGCGCGATGACTAAGCGCTGGATCTCGCTGGTCCCCTCGCCGATGGTGCACAGCTTCACGTCGCGATAAAACTTTTCGGCTGGATAATCCTTGATGAACCCGTATCCGCCGTGGATCTGCACGCCCTCGTTGGCGCAGCGCACCGCAACTTCGCTGGCATAAAGTTTCGCCATCGACGATTCCTGCGTCGTCTTCATGCCGGCGTCTTTCATGGACGCGGCGCGCATGGTGAGCAGCATGGCCGCGTCGATCTCGGTGGCCATGTCGGCCAGCTTCCACTGGATGGCCTGGAAATCGCTGATGGCTTTGCCAAACTGGCGACGCTGTTTGGAATATTTCAGAGCCGATTCATAGGCGCCCTCGGCCATGCCCAGCGATAGCGCGGCAATCGATATGCGGCCGCCATCGAGAACGCGCATAGCGTCGGGAAATCCCTGGCCCTCTGCGCCAAGCAAGTTCTCGGCAGGAATCACGCAATCTTCGAAGATAAGCTCGGCCGTATCGCTGGCCCGTAGTCCGAGCTTGTTTTCTTTTTTCCCAGGCCGGAATCCCTTGGTATCTTTTTCCACCACAAACGCGGAAATGCCATGCGTGTGGGCTGTGCGATCGGTCACCGCGAGAACCACGACCACATCGGCGTAATGTCCGTTGGTACAAAAAGTCTTGGTGCCGTTCAGCACCCAGTTGTTGCCCTTGCGCGTGGCGGTCATGCGGGCGCTGCCTGCGTCCGAGCCGGAGGAGGGCTCAGTGAGCCCCCATGCGCCGATGAATTCACCGGTCGCCAGCTTGCTCACGTATTTCTTCTTTTGCGCTTCGTTCCCGGCCAGGAAAATGTGATTCGAGCAGAGCGAGGTATGTGCCGCGACGATGATGCCGACCGATCCATCGACGCGAGAGAGTTCTTCAATTGCTGTGACGTACTCCACGTAGCCCATGCCCGCGCCGCCATACTCCGGCGGGAAAACCACTCCCAGCAATCCCATCTTGCCCAATTCTTTGATGGTCGCGAGCGGAAATTCACCGGCTTCGTCCCACTTCATGACATGCGGCCTGATCTCGCGTTCGGCAAACTCGCGGACGCTCTTCTTCAGTTGCAACTGCTCTTCATTCAGTAGGAAATCCACAATTCCTCCAACATGCGCGGCCACTGCCGTCAGGCTCCGGTCAAACTCAACGGGCTTCAACGGCCCCGAATTTCGATTAGAACATAGCGCTGGAAGAGGGCGAAGTTACTGCCGGCAAAGAAAGGAGAAGGATGGAAGCAACCGCATGAACACTGGCGATTCTGCGTTTTTCCTGCTGCCACCCAACCGACCGGATGGTTTGCCCGGTGGACCCGCAACGCTGTTCCGCAACCAGCGATCGACATCCAGTGCAAATTATACGCTCGCGTTCAGGCTTGGGACGCAACGCCGGCGGGCGCCAGAAACGCCTGGAAGACTTCGTTGGAAAACAGCCTGCCTCGGTGCGTCAGGCGAATGTGATCGCGGGATTGCTGTAACAGCCCATCGCGAACGAACTCAGCCGTAGCGGGACGCAGGCTGTCGAGTGCGGCCTGACCGAAGGTTCCAGCGATGTCGCGCAGATCGACTCCCCGGTTCAAGCGCAGCCCGAGAAAGAAACTTTCTTCCAACGCACTCGCCCGCGAGACGCGGGTTCCGATCAAGGGTGCGCCCGCCACATATTTTTCCAAGGCGTCGGTCGTGGCCAAACGCACAGCATCGAACGTAGGATCAGCGGAGACCAGCATCGAATGCGCGTCGATCCCGAATCCGAGATATGGTTGGCGCGTCCAATATTTCAGATTGTGCCGCGATTCGAAACCCGAGCGCGCAAAATTGGAAATTTCATACTGTGCGATCCCTGCCGCTTCGAGCGTCTCGCATGCGACGGTATAAAAATCTGCGACCATGTCTTCGTCGGGAACAAAATGGGCGTGATAGCGCGTTCCTCCCGCGATCAACTCGCGTCCCAGCCGCGAATCTTCGTCCACTTCCAGCATGTAAACGCTCACGTGCGGCGCGCCGGTCGCAATCGTTGCGGCCAGCGATTCGTTCCAACTCTGGGCCGTCTGATGCGGCAATCCCGCAATCAAGTCGATGTTGATGTTTGCAATCCCAGCCGCCCGCAGGCGGGATATGTCATTCAAGACCGTGTCGCGTTTGTGCAGCCGTCCCACTGCTGCCGCCTCGATGTCCACAAACGACTGCACTCCGAGGCTTACGCGATTCACTCCGCAAGCGAGCAAAGCTTCCCGCACATCGCGTGCCAGCGTGCCCGGAGCACACTCCACGGTAATCTCCGCATCGGCGCGAACTGAGAAACGTGCACGTACCGCGTCGAACATTCTGCGCAGTTGCGCCGCCTCCAGCACTGTAGGCGTTCCGCCGCCCAGGTAAATCGAATCCACTTCTGGCTCGATGCGGCCACCCATCTCCGCGGCGGTGTTTTGCGAATTCTCAATATCGCTGCAAACCCGATCCACATAACGCGCGAATACGGCGCGCGAAAACACGTCGGAAGCGAAGTTGCAGTAGCTGCACTTGGTTTTGCAGAACGGCACCGAGATGTAGATCCCCAGACTCACTCTTCTATTATCCCATCGCAAACGTTTTCCATCCTTCGGCGTGTTCGGGCCATCTATTTGAGGTACCCTGTTGGCGGGCGCTGGCGGCGCCCGGCGTCTGTTCGTCCGTTCGTCCTAGCCAGTACCCGAGAACCGATGGCCCAGGAAGAAGAAGTATTAGGCAAAGCGTATGACAGCCGACTGATGCGGCGGCTGCTCACCTACCTGCGTCCCTATGGCTGGCAGGTGACGATCGCCATTGTCTCGATTGTTTTGAAATCTTTTGCGGACGTGCTGGGCCCATACCTGGTGAAAGTCGCTGTTGACCGTTACCTCGCGCCAGTTCCCGGAGCGGCCTCAGGCCTGTGGAGTTGGCTCAGCCCCTCGCCGCTGCACGGCATCGCCCAGATTTCCGGAATTTATTTTGGCCTGCTGCTCTTCGCGTTTGTTCTGGAATTCCTGCAGACCTACTTCATGCAGTGGACCGGACAGAAAATCATGTTCGACCTGCGCAGCCAGATTTTTCGGCATCTGCAACGCATGCACGTCGCTTTCTACGATAAGAATCCGGTTGGCCGGCTGGTCACGCGTGTTACCACCGACGTGGATGCCCTGAACGAAATGTTCACCTCGGGCGTGGTCTCGATCTTCGAAGATCTGTTCGTGCTGACCGGGATTATCGGCATCATGCTGTGCATGAACTGGAAGCTGGCCCTGATCACCTTTGCTGTGCTGCCGTTCATCGTGGTCGCAACGAAAATTTTCCGCGACAAGGTCCGCGATTCTTACCGGCGCATTCGCACGGCCATCGCCCGCATCAATTCTTACCTGCAGGAGCACGTCAGCGGGATGGTCGTGCTGCAGCTTTTCAACCGCGAACGGCGGGCGTACAGGCGATTTTCCGAGATCAACCGCAGCCACATGGACGCGTATAAGGACGCGATTCTGGCCTATGCGCTCTACTATCCCGTAGTGGATTTCTTCTCGGCGGTTGCCATCGCCTGCGTGATCTGGTGGGGCGGGCAGGACGTTATTCGGAAGATCTCGGTTACGACCGTGGAATTGACGCGCCAACCGCACCTCGCTCTACACCTGGTTTCGATTACGGCCTCGCTGGGCGTGCTGATTGCGTTCACGCAATATGCCATGCGCTTCTTCCGCCCGATCATGGATTTCAGCGAAAAGTACAACATCCTGCAATCGGCGATGGCGGCCAGCGAGCGCATTTTCAAACTGCTGGACACTCCCGTCGACATAGTTACGCCCGCCGTAACGAAGAAGCCGCAAGGTCCGGGCCGCATCGAGTTTGATCACGTCTGGTTCGCGTATCGAGATGTACCGGAAGAATCGAACACAGCCGAACTCGGCAAGAATCATGTGGGGACGGCCGCCGTCGGCCGTCCGGCGGAGCAAAGCTCCGCGACTGCTTCCTCCGGCAATGGCCACGCCGGATCCGGCCAACCTGACTGGGTTCTCCGCGATGTCAGCTTCGCCATCGAACCCGGAGAAACGGCTGCCGTCGTCGGGCATACGGGCGCCGGCAAAACGACCATGATCTCTCTGTTGCTGCGCTTCTACGACGTGCAGAAAGGCGCGATCCGCATCGACGGCGTCGACGTCAAAGAGATGGACTTGGGCGATCTGCGCAGCCGCTTCGGCGTCGTCCTGCAGGATCCGTTTCTCTTTACCGGCACGATCGGCGGCAACATCCGCCTGGGCACCGAGCGCATCCAGGATGCGCATGTGCAGCAAGCCGCGGAAGATGTGAATCTCGCCGAGTTCATTCGCGCGCTGCCCAAGGGCTTCGACGAGGAAGTCCGCGAGCGCGGATCGACGCTCTCTACCGGACAGAAGCAGCTTATCTCGTTCGCCCGCGCGCTGGCCCACGAACCAAAAATCCTGATTCTCGATGAAGCCACTTCCAGCGTGGATACCGAGACTGAATTCAAAGTGCGCGACGCTCTCGCTCACATGGTCGAAGGACGCACCTCGTTGATCATCGCGCACCGGCTCTCGACCATCCAGCGCGCTGACAAGATCATCGTCATGCACAAAGGCCAGCTGCGGGAAATGGGCACCCACCAGGAACTGCTGGCCCAGCGCGGCATCTACTACAAACTCTACCAACTGCAATACAAAGATCAGGAGATCAGGGATGTGGCGCGGGCGCTCTCGCCCGCGAGCACTGGGGAGTCCACGGTCAGCGCGGATGACTGAAACTGATCTCCTTCGGTTTCCACTTTGGTTGCGGTGAGCCGAGGGCACAGAAAAAACGAGCTGCATGGTGCTATAGAACGCGGGCGTGGGCGCCCGCGCCACACAGAGTCCCTTACAATGTCTGCGTGCTCATTCTGATCTCGGCCGGCGAGGCTTCCGGTGAAATGTATGGCGCGCAGCTGATTGAGGCTCTGCGTTGCGCCTATGCTCATGTGGGGACAGCCGCCCCCGGCTGTCCGGCCGAGCATAGCTCGGCTGCTTCTGCTGTCGGCACAGACCCCGCGGAGCTTCGCTCCGCCGGACAGCCGAGGGCGGCTGTCCCCACAAAAGACAATCAGCTATCTTTTTTCGGGGTCGGTGGTGATCGCATGCGGGCTGCCGGGTTTGACACCGTGGTCGACGCCAAAGACCTCGCCGTTGTCGGCATCACTGAGATCGTCAGCCATCTGCCGAAAATCCTCAGGCTTTATCGGCACTTGATTGAAGAAGCCGACCGCCGCAAGCCTGATCTCGCCATCGTCATCGATTCCCCGGCGTTCAACTGGAGAGTCGCCCGCCAGATGAAGAGGCGCGGCATCCCCACGGTGTATTACGTTGCGCCGCAGTTCTGGGCGTGGCGGCAGGGACGCGTCCGCCTGATCCGCGACTACATCGATAAGGCGCTGGTCATTTTTCCCTTCGAAGAAAAGTTCTACCGCGACCGCGGAGTGGATGCTACATTCGTCGGCCACCCCCTCGGGGAATTGTCTTACCCGACAATAAGTCGCGAAGACTATGCAAAAGAAAATGGAGGGGATTTTCGCCTCGATCCTGACAAGCCCTGGATCACGTTGATGCCCGGCAGCCGCATGAAGGAAGTCCGGATGAATCTCCGAACAATCGTAGATGCGGCCTCGTTGCTCGGGAAGGATTACGAGTATCTTCTGCCCGTCGCACCAACCCTCGACCGCGAGTTCCTGGAGTCCGGCCTATACCGGAGGGCTATTGCCGCCGGCGAAATCGAGCTTCCGATCATTCACTTTGTCCCCGACGCGCTGCCCGCTCTCTATCACTCCCGCGCGGGAATCGTGGCCAGCGGCACGGCGACGGTGGAAGCGGCGATGATGAACACACCGTTCGTCATGGTTTATCGCGTCTCGGCGCTGACCTATCTGCTGGGCAAGCCGCGAGTCAAGGTTCCGCGCTTTGCGATGGTCAATTTGATTGCGGAAGAAGAGATCGTTCCCGAACTCGTGCAGCAAGAGTTCACCGCGGGAAACGTAGTTGCCCGATTGAAAGAAATCCTGCCGGACGGCCCTGCTCGCAACCGCATGCAGGAAGGCCTGGCCCGCGTAAAGACCGTCTTGCGTGGCCCGCAAGCAGGAAACGCAGCCCAGCATCCGGCCGACCGTGCTGCGGAAATCATTCTCGCGATGGGCAACCGAAGCGCATCTAAAAGTCAGTAGTAGTACTAAAGTGTTCTGCGAATTCGCACAGAGTGCGGTAATTTTAGCGAAGGCCTAGGACCAATTCTGCATTGCCTCACGACCTGGCGCGAAATGAAACGGCCGTCACGAAACTCGTAAGAGGAGTACCCCTGGGAAGCGCGTACACACGGAACTGTCGACGGCAACCCGCCCGGTCAGCTCTGTTTGGCGATCGTCCGTTGACGGCTGGTTCAGCGGCGTGGCGCTTGGCGCTGTCAGTCCTCGTGCTCGCAATCGTTGCGGCTCCCGGACAATCCCAACAAACTCTTCCTTCCGCGCCGACTGGAACCAGCGCAATCACGCCCCAAACGGCGACTCCTCAAGATTCGGCGACGACGCCGAAATCGGGGACCATACGCGGTACAGTCGTCGACCAGGACGGAGCGGTCATCGCGAATAGCAAGGTCGTTTTGGAGGAGGCAGGATCTCCTCCCATGGAATCGGTATCGGACAACGATGGAAATTTCAACTTTTCCGGCGTCCCGCCCGGGCCCTTCAAGCTTTCCTTCACTTCGCCGGGATTCGCGACACAGGTGACGTCTGGCGTGTTACAAGACGGCCAGGACTATGTGACTCCTCAGATCCAACTCGTGGTGGCCACCACAGTCGAGGTTGAGGTCCACGAGACGCAGCAAGAAGTTGCCGAAGAGCAGATCCATGTGGAGGAGAAACAGCGCCTGTTCGGCGTCATTCCCAACTTCTATGTGAGCTACGTTCCCAACGCGGTTCCGCTTGACGCCAAGCAGAAATTTAAACTGGGATGGAAATCGGTAATCGACCCGGTCACGTTCGGACTGGCCGGCGTCAGCGCCGGAATTGAGCAGGCCGACAACGCCTTCAGCGGCTATGGACAGGGCGCGCAAGGTTATGCCAAGCGCTTTGGCGCAACCTACGCCGACTTCGTTTCTGGAACGTTCATTGGCAACGCGATCCTGCCGAGTCTTCTGAAACAGGATCCGCGATATTTTTATAAAGGGACGGGCAGCCGCAAATCGCGTTTCCTTTACGCTATGGTGAATGCGGTCATTTGCAAAGGCGACGACGGACGCTGGCAGCCAAATTACTCCAATATGCTGGGCACCTTGGCAGCGGGCGGCCTTTCCAATCTTTACTACCCTGCTTCCAGCCGCGGCATTGGGCTCACCTTTGAGAATGCGCTGATCGGCATCGGAGGGTCGGCGTTCGGCGCAGTGTTTCAGGAATTTTTCTCCCGCAAGCTCACGCCGCATGCTCCCGACCCACCCGCGACGCAGAATTAGGCCGAGAACTCGTGGGGCCAAATCTGTTCTAGAACGAGCGAGTAAACACGGGGTCAAGGAACCCCGGTCCCCGGTCCTTGTGCCCCGACATCTTTTACGTCAGAATCTTCATCATAGGAAATGAGTTATCATTTCCTGGAGACCCTCCCGAATGTGGATTGACCGGCGGCGCGGTTTGGGCGTCCTTAAGAGCATTCTGACTTTATTCCTTTTGTTTTTATCGGCGCTGCCTTTGTGGAGCGCGGAAAAAGCCCGTCTGCGCGTGGACGACTATCAGATTCAGGCCACACTCCAACCGCATCTCCACCAGATCACGGCCAAGGCTAAAGTGAAATTCACCGCCCTCCAGGATTTGAGTGTCGCCATCTTTGAATTGAATAACGATCTGCGAGTCACCAAGGTCACCGACGAAAAGAATCAGCCGCTCTCGGCCGAGCGCGTTACCCAGGACTCCACCGTGCGGGTCCCATTGCCGTCTGGACTCGCAAAAGACGCTTCAACGACCCTGACCTTTGAGTATGAAGGAACGCTGGAAAACGCCGATAACAGCCCGGTGCCCGGCCTAAGCCTGGCCTACATCGGGGACGACACCAGCTATCTGTTTTATGCCGGCCGCTGGTTTCCGATGGTCGGCTATGGCTTGAACCGCTTCACCTCCACGATCAGCGTGAATGTGCCGGCGCACATGCTGGTCATCGGCAGCGGCAAAGTTAGCGTGTCTGACGTCGCTCCTCCCAAGAAAGCAGCTGAGAGCGTTCTGCCCACCAAGACGTTTACGTTCGCCTCCGACAAGCCCAGTTTTCCGGGCACGATCGTTGCCGGAGTCTTTCAGGAGTACAAGAGCGACGAGGCCGGCATGGACCTGCACGTCTTCTTCAAGCCCAATCATCAGAGCGTGGCCCCGGCTTATACCACGACTGCGGTGCAGGAGTTCACCTACTTCATCACTTTTTACGGATTGCCGCCTTCGCAGAAACTGAACCTGGTGGAATTGCCGGGCGACACACTTCCCTATGTGTGGGCTCCGGAAATCGCGGGACTGGCGAGTCCTTCGATCACCGACAAAACCAACTATCGCCTGCTGGCCAACGCCATCGCGCACCAGTGGTGGGGCGTTTCAGTGAGCCCCGCAACCAAAGACGACTGGTGGATCAGCGATGGCTTCTCGCGCTATTCAGAAGCCATGTACGTAGAAAACGCCGCCGGCGCCGCCGGCTTGGAAGAAGTGGTCAAGGATATGTCGGTCGGCGCCCTGGCCTACGACACCGTGCCGCTTTCCAGTGCCAACACGCTGGATACTTTCTCCACCGAGTTCCAGTCGCTCACGACCGACAAGGGCGCCATGATCCTGCACATGTTGCGCTGGGTCCTGGGAGAAGACAAGTACAACAAAACCATGCGCGAATTTGCGGCGGAGTATGCCGGAAAATCCGCTACCACGGACGATTTTCGCGAAGTCGCCGAAAAAATTTACGGCAGTCAGCTCACCTGGTTCTTTTCTCAGTGGCTCGACTCGACGGGCGCGCCGGAATTCAAACTGAAGTACACCACGTATCGGCTGGGAGGCGCAGCCGCCGTGCAATCGCCGAAAGACGAAAAAATTCCCGGCTTCCGTGTAACCGGCGAGATTTCGCAGGATCTCGATCTGTTCCGCATGCCGGTGGACCTTAGAATCGATACCGACGGAAAAACCGAGAACGAACGGATCGAAGTAGTGGGCACGAACTCGCCTTTTTCGGTCGAAACCTTCGGGCGGCCTCGCCGCATCTCGATCGATCCGGACCACCACGTCCTGACCAACTCCAGCGATATAAAGTTGCGCTCCGCCATCCTTCGCGGACAAGCCATCCAGCAGCAGGGAGACTTGTCAGGCGCGCTGGCCGAATATAACAAAGCGCTCGATTTGGACAAGAACAGTTCGCTCGCCCACTACCGCATCGCCGAAGTGTTCTTTCTGCAGCGAAACTATCAATCTTCGGCGAATGCCTACCGCTCGTCGATTAACGGCGATGGCGATCCCCGCTGGACCGAGGTTTGGAGCCGCATCCAGTTGGGCAAGATCTTCGACATTACCGGCCAGCGCGAACGCGCCGTGAACGAATATCGCCAGGCTCTGCAGACCAACGACAACACCTTCGGTGCCCTCGAGGAAGCGCGCAAATACATGCAAAAGCCTTACGAGCGACCGAAGCAGAAGTCGCAATAATAACTAACGGTGTCGTCGGGAGGGCTGCCCAACAGGCTTTGAACGTGAGGGCGTGGGCGCGCCCGAAGAAACCCAGTGCTCGGCCTCCTCGAGCGACTTAAATATCTCGAAACTTCTCTGTGTCCGCAGAATCTTATGCATGCGGGCGGCATGGGCCTGGACAGAGTTTCCCACCACGAACGCTCGCTTGGATTGGTGTGAGAAGGGATCAACCTCGTCAGCCAAGCGGAGGAATTCAGCCGCGTTGAGGTCAAGTTTCTCAACATCCCTAAGGTCGGTGATTTCGGAAAAGAGAGGCTGGAACGCCGGATTTTCCCGTAATCGCACCGCGTATCGTTCAATGTCTCCAGCGGTCACCGTTTTTCCGAAACGGACCACCACCAGCTTTTGCTGCGAATCGACATTAAACGTCGTAAACGAGCGAGGTTCGTCCCCGGGCGAAGTTTGATTGTGCGCCAATGCCAGACCTCCGTCGCGCTGAGTACTTCCACGGGTAACATCGGCGTGGAACCACGAAACTTGAGCTCATTCCTGTTTATCGATCTGCAGCCGTCTTTTTCCTCTGACCGACGAATGACCAACTAACTTTTGGGCCCGACTGGGGCCTAATGAACCAGATGCCAGGAACTTTCGTGAGCCCGGCGGCGTATCTCCGATCAGATGGTTGGGCGGGATTGAGACCCCTCGCCTGAACGTTACCCGGGGCCCCCACGCTCCTCCCGGAGGTGTGGGGGCATGATTTTCAAACGCGTCTTTCCCTCCTTTGCCTGGTGTGAACGTCTCTCCGCTTTCGTTACAATCCCGATGTGTCTGAAACCGCTCGTCTCGAACGTGTGCTGGCGCAACTCCGGCTGTACGAGCACCCTCTGCTGACCTTTTCCGCGCGTACTAAGGGCGACGGCGTCGAAGTGATCATCCAATTCAAAGACGCGAGCATTCCGGTCCACACTTACTATTTCGACCTGCATCCTCGCGATCTCGACGATCCGCAATTCGAATGGAGCTTCCAGCGGCAGCTCTACGACGCGCTTCATGATTATTTCGTCGAAATGTTTATCCGTACCCCGCAAGATCGCGCCGACCGGCAGAAGAAGGGGCTCTGAACCAACTCCGGCAAATCATCGAGCAGGAAATCCGCGAGCACGGCCCGATTCCTTTTTCACGCTACATGGAGCTGTGTCTTTATCATCCCGAACTCGGCTACTACTCGCGCCATGCGGGGCAGTTCGGCAAAGCGGGAGACTTCTACACCTCCAGCGATGTGCATGCTGTCTTTGGACGCTTGCTGGCGCGGCAGTTCGACGAGATGTGGCGCGTGCTGGGCGCGCCTGCAACCATTGTGTTGCGAGAACTCGGTCCGGGGCGCGGGCTGTTCGCGCAGGACGTCCTGGACTGGTCGGAAAAGAAGTTCCAGGAGTTTTTTGGCGCACTGCGCTACGAACTCGTCGAACAGTCGCCGGCACTGCGTGAGCGGATAGAGGCTACTTTGGCCCAACATCTCGAAAAGGGGAAAGCAATACTGGCTTCGGCCGCCGAAGCCGCGACCTTTGCGGCTCCCCATGGCGCGACTGAAGTCGCGGCCTTCCCAACCATTATTTTTGCTAATGAATTCTTCGACGCGATTCCGGTTGAAGTTGTCAGCACGAAAGGATCACTGTGGATCGACACTCGGGAGGGGCGATTCGTAGAAACTTGGGTTCCATCATCTCCGGAGGAACTGGAATTCCTCGATCGCTATTCGGTTCATCCGGAAGAAGGAGAGCGGGTTGAACTCCCGCTGCAGGCGCAAGAGATCATGTCGAGTGCGGCTCACCTGGATCGCGGATTCGTGATCGTCGTCGATTACGGCTACACGCGCGCGGAGCAACTTGCAGGGCGGCATCGCGGGACGCTGAAGGCGATCCGCCAACACTCGGTGAGTGCGAATCCTTACGAAGCTCCGGGAGAGCAGGACATCACGGCTGACGTGAACTTTACGGCGCTGGCGGTTGTGGCTGAGAGGCAAGGCATGCAGGTGCAGAAGCTGGTTACACAATCACAATTCCTGATGGGGATTGGCGAGGCCAATCAGTTTGCGGATGCCTTCGAAGAATGCCATCTGCCGCAGGAGCGGGCGAAAGTGGCTCTGCAATTAAAGCATCTGGTCACACCAGCAGGGATGGGCGAGAGCTTTCAGGTGCTGGTGGCGAGCAAGGGCGTGGACGCGGAAAAAACCGCGAACCTTGCTGGGCTGAATTTTGGCCGACGTGATTTGCAGAGCCTCACTACAGGGGGCACAGAGGAACACTGAGGATTTTGCAGGGAACGGGTTCAGGCGGGACTCTTGTCCGTTACTTCCGGATACTCGTAGACTCCGCGCCCGGATTTGCGGCCGAGTCGTCCCGATTTCACGTACTGCACCAGCAGCGGCGCCGGACGATATTTTTCTCCCAGCGATTTGTGCAGATATTCCAGGATGCTGAGCCGCGTGTCGAGTCCGACTAGATCGACCAGTTCGAACGGGCCCATGGGATGATTCAGGCCAAGCTTGAGGGCCTTGTCGATATCCGCGGCTGAGGCAATTCCCTCCTGCAACATGTAGAAAGCTTCGTTGCCGATCATGGCATTGATGCGGCTGGTGATGAAGCCGGGCGATTCCCTGATCACGACAACTTCTTTCCCCATGCGCTTGCCGACTTCCACCGCGGTGGACAGCGTGTCGTCGTCGGTCTCAAGCGCGCGCACGATCTCAAGCAATTTCATCTTGTGTACGGGATTGAAGAAGTGCATGCCTACACATTTCTTGGCGCGGTAGGTGACACTGGCAATTTCGGTGACGCTCAGCGACGAGGTATTCGACGCGAGGATGGTTGCAGGACGGCAGATTTTGTCGAGCAGGGTGAAGATCTCGATCTTCGATTCCATCTCCTCGGGAACGGCTTCGATCACCAGATCCGCTTCGCGTGCGGCCTCTTCGACCGATCCGGCGTACTCCAACCGCCGAAATGCGGAGTCGGCATCGGGGGCGGTCACCTTGCCCAGTTCCACCGCCTTATAGAGATTGGCGCGGATTTCGTTCTCTGCTTTGCGCAAGGCGCCGGGCAGCAAGTCTTCGAGGATGGTGCGGTAACCGCCGAGCGCGGCCGCGTGGGCGATGCCGCGTCCCATGATGCCGGCGCCGATGACCGCAATCGTCTGGACTTGCGCCACCTATTTCTCCACCTTTTCCAGATCGGCGATGGCGGCATTGACTTGGGTGGCCGCGCCACGCAGCGATTCGGCCAGGCGCTTGCGCTCTTCAGGGCTCATGGCAGGGATATAAATGCAAATGCGGCGCAGGGTCGCCGTAATGTCGTCCACGTAATTCATCGCGCGAATAAGTTCACCAGTTGCTACTACCATGAGGCTCCTCTTTTCTTTCTCCAATCCTTATTTCGCATGCGGCCGCAGATCAGCTCGGCTTGCGCGAACCGGAACATCTATTTTGGACGTGCTGCCGACTTTAGTAAAGGGAGCGACACCTCGAACATCTTGAACCATAAAGGACACGAAGTTGCACGAAGGAAAGGCGGTGATCTGTTTATTCACAACGAGTTAACTATGCGGGCATATAATCGCAATCAATTCTTTTTATGGGGCATTGGCCTGGCGCCTGAATCGAATACATATGGCAGACAACGTTCTGAAACGCTACATTTTTGCGAGTGATTTCGACCAGACGCTCACCTTTAACGATTCCGGCTACGTGCTGGCGGAACTGGTTGGCATTCCGACGGAAGAGTTCGAACGGAAATCGAAGGGGATGGCCAAGATCAATCTGGTGCAGCAAGGAGCCGAACTCGCGTATCTTCTGCTGCACGATCCGGAGTTTCATTCAAAGGTGCGGAAAGAGCACCTGCACGAGGTGGGCAAGCGGATCCGGCTGAAAAGCGATATCAAGGTTCTCTATCATTTGCTCGAGTCGGGAATCGACGGGCATCAATTCGATTTCTATGTGCTTTCCGCCGCGCCAGTAGAGATTGTTCGGTCGGCGCTGGAGGATATTGTTCCGTCCGATCACATCTATGGAACCGAATTTCGCTACAAGCCGACGGGCGAGATTGATACGATCGTGCGCGCGACGGCGGGATACGGAAAGGTTGCCGTTCTCGACCATCTCCTTCTGCAGCAGGTTGCCGGTCCCGATCACGTGGTTTACACGGGCGACGGCAGCTCCGATATTCACGTCATGCTGCACATCAACTCGCGCGATGGGCTGACCATCGCAGTGTCGGAGTCTCGCGATGTTTCGCAGGTCGCAAAGCGCACGGTGTTGAGCACAAGCGCGCTGGCTGTGTTGGCGCCGATTCTCGAAGAAGTGGCGGGATGGGAGCGATACCGGATCCGCAGCTTCTTCGAAGCCAATGGCATGCTGATCCAGGAATGGGAGCGGGTAAGGACGGATTGGCTGAAGGTGCGTCCCGCCGCGGAGCCAACGCCTACGGAAAGCGTGACGGCGGGTTCGAAATTGGAGACTGCGAACTCCTGAGCGACGATTATGCTGCGCGATAAAAATCTGATTCCGCTGTCTCATCAGCACCAGCATGCGCTGGCGTTGTGCGTGCGGATTGAGAGGGCGTCTCCGATTGCCGAAAGCGGATTTAGCCGGCCTGGCAAGCGGAAATCTCGCAACTTTTTCAGAGTGAAATCCAATTTCATTTTGCGGCGGAAGAAGACGTGTTGTTTCCCGCCGCGGGCGAATTCGCGGAACTCGTTCCACTGGTGGAAGAGTTGCTGTCGGATCACGAATGGTTACGCGGGCAATTCACGCGGGTGGCAATAGAAACGATCACGCCCGAGCACGTCCGAGCGCTGGCAGAGCGGTTGTCAGCGCACATCCGCAAAGAAGAGCGCCAGCTTTTTCAGAGTCTGCAGGAACGGATGAGCGTTGAGGAGATGACGAGCACCGGGCGCAAGCTCGATGAAGCTCTCAAAGATTCACAGCAGGCTTGTGTTTTGCCTTCGCAGGCGACTCGCCTGAAATCCGTGCAGTAGCTCAGCCCGCGGCCGTGAGACCGTGAATTGTTCGGAACGTCGCAGCAGATTCCCTTCCCATGTAGCGGTCCAGCACGGCGGGATCGGTTTGGCGCAGGTCCACGACAACCAGGCCATCGAGGACATCGGAAAATTTGCGGTCCACATTGAAGCCGACCAGCTTGCCCCCAATCTTGGCGTATTGCCGCAAGAGAATCGGCAGACCTTTGCCGTCCGTTTCAATGTCGGCGATCGGCTGCGATAGCTCGTCAATATCGCGCAGGGCACGGCACATGCTGCGGCAATCCCAGCGCCGCAGGAGACTGGTGCGAAAGGGACGCCGCGGCTCGACCATGGCCGAGAGATCTTCGCGATGCATGCGGGCCTCAAAGAACTTATAAATCATCTCGCGTGACGCTTTGTTGTAGTCGTTGCTGATGCTGACCGCACCGAAAAGCACCGCCGCTTCCGGATGTAACGCCGCGAGGCGGGCAATTCCCTTCCATAACAGCAGCAAAGGAGCATATTGCCGCTGATACTCCGGACGAACGAACGATCGTCCGAGTTCGAGTGCCGGACCGAGCTTTTCGAAGAGCCGCTCGTCGTAGCGGAACAGAGTGTTGGTATAAAGTCCACGGACACCGCGTTCCTTCAAGATTTCAGCGGTGCTTCCTGCGCGATAGGCTCCGACGAGTTCGCGCTTGGCCGAATTCCAGAGCAGTACGTGCCAGTAGTACTGGTCGAAGGAGTCGAGATCGCGGCTCTTGCCTGTTCCCTCGCCCGCCTGGCGGAAAGTCAATTCCCGCAGACGTCCCACTTCCAGCAATGCGTGCGGGATTTCAACCGCCGTTGCAACGTAGACGGAAAGATCACCGCTCTCAGCCAACCGGTTGCGGGCAGGCAGCGTTTCAATTTCGTCCGCGAGCGTTTGCGAGGGTACGGCGTCAGCGATCGGTTCCTGAATCTTCGCGGGAAAGATGGAGCGCGATGTGAAGGGCCTGCGATCTCTCCATCGCGGTTGCGGCGGGCCAGCAGATGGGTGCGCCAGCGCAGATACTCAGTGGCCTCGCGATCGTCGTTCATGCTGAGGAATGCATCGGCCGAAAGCGTGCTGCCCACGCGGACTTCGACAGCCTTGCCCGCTTGCTGCAGAAATTCCTGTAACAAGAACGCGCTTCGAAGCTTGGGATGAATCATCCCCAGGACTTGAAATCCAAAGTTGTTATGCCCGCAGAAATACACGGGCAGCGCCAGGGCGCCGGTGCGACGAATCAAACGCGCCGCCGTGTTGTTCCATCCGGGATCGGCAATTTGCGCCACCGGCATTTGCCAGTGCGGGGCCTCACCCGCGGGGAACATCGCAAGCATGCCCCCTCGTTGTATCCACGCCACCGCTTCGCGAAGGGCTTTGCGATTTGCATCCAGGGAACGGTCGGTTTGAAACGGATCTACGAAGATGCACGAGCGCTGAAGTTCAGGAATGTCGCTGAACAGAAAGTGAGTGAGCACCTTCACGTCGGGACGAACTTGCGTCAGGAGCGTGGAAAGAATCGCTCCATCGAGTACTCCATGGGGATTGTTGGCCACTACCACAACCGGACCACGCAGCGGAATGCGCGCGCGGTCGGCCGCCTCGATACGAGTGCGGATGCGCATTTCCGCGAGCAGGCTCTCCAAATGAAATCCTTCCGGCGACTGCTGCACGCGCCGATAAAGATTTCGCGCTCTGGCTCCCGGAGTTAACTTTGCTGCCAGAGCCGGAAAATCAGGGACTCGCAGCGGTCCCTGAGCATCAGTCGCAGGCGTGTGCCACTGGTCGGATCGCATTCTCTAGGGATACCGCAATCGCGTTGCGGGAGAATGAAGCGCAAGTTAAAAGCTGATGAAATCAGCGCCGCGGATACTCGATAGTAACCGGCGGGGGTCTTCGATACACGATCTGCCGATAAAAGTGCGCCGCTTTAACATCCTGTTCATAATGACGGGGAACGCGGTCGCCTCAAGCGACAGGCTTAAGCAAAGAAGGTTTGATTAGTCTGGGATGTAACCGGCGCCGGAAGGCGATCGCTTAGCTCGGCCAAATGGGCCAGCTTTGCGGCGAGATCACTGTTCACTTGACCCTCACGGAATCGCCAGCGCCAGTTGCCGCCATGCAGGCTGGGAGTATTCATGCGGGCCTCGCTGCCCAGGCCGAGGACATCCTGCAGCGGAATGATGCTGAGAGTCGCGGGGGAGCACTGCGCGGCCCGGACAAAGGCCCAATGAATGCCCTCTTCGCAACGCCCCACATAGGCCTCGGCATTCCGCTTCTCGTGTTCTGCGGCGCCCGAATTCCACCAGCCGGCCACGGTATCGTTGTCGTGAGTTCCCGTGTAGATGACCTTGCCTTGAGCCCGGTGCGGAAGGTACATGTGCGCGCCTTCATCGCCGAAGCCGAACTGCAACACGGACGTGCCCGGAATCTGCAACCGGTCTCTCAACGCGTGCACCTCAGGAGTGATATAACCCAGGTCCTCGGCAAAGAAGGGCAAGCCGCCCAGTGCCTCGCGAAGTTTGAGAAACAGATCATCGCGCGGACCGTCGACCCAGCGGCCATTTACCGCCGTAGGCTCGCTGGCCGGAATCTCCCAGAACTGATCGAAGCCGCGAAAGTGATCGAGCCGGATGTAATCGCAGTTTTGCGTGGCCCAGCGCAGTCGCTGAATCCACCACTGGTATCCGCGCTCCTTCATCACATCCCAACGGTATAAGGGATTTCCCCAACGCTGCCCGGTCTTGCTGAAGAAATCGGGAGGAACCCCGGCAACAACTTCGGGCTGGAGATTATTGTCCAAGCGAAACAATTCGGGATGCGTCCACACGTCGGCGCTGTCGTGGTTCACAAAGATGGCGACATCGCCCACAATGCGGATGGCACGCTCGGCGCAATAGCGCCGCAGCGCTCGCCATTGTTCGAAAAACGCGAACTGCACCGCACTGCGAACGCGAATATCGTCGGAGAGTTCAGCCCGAGCGCTGGCTAGCGCATCTGGCACACGGTGCGCCAACTCTTGCGGCCAGTGATTCCAGGGATCGAGCTTGTAGTGCGCGCGCAGCGCGTCAAATAAAACGAAATCGTCGAGCCACCAGGCATTCTCGGCGCGAAACGATTCGAATCTGCCGGAGGCTTCGGGCGAAGCCGTTCGCAAGAAAGTCCGTGCGGCTTCGAATAACAGCGGCATCTTCTGAGCGAAGACTTTTTCGTATTCCACCGGACCATCAGGAGAAGGAAGTCCATCGAACTTGGCGCGGTCAATCCAGCCGTGATCGGCGAGGCGTTCCAGGCTGATCAGCAAGGGATTCCCGGCAAATGCCGAGGTGGAGGAGTAAGGAGAATTCCCGTAGCCGAGCGGGCCCAGCGGCAACACCTGCCAGACGCCCTGGCGGGCAGAGGCAAGAAAATCGACAAACTGGTAAGCGGCAGGTCCAAAATCCCCAACACCGCCGTGCGAAGGCAGAGAGGTTGGGTGTAACAAGATGCCAGCCGCGCGGGAAAAGGACATGTCAGCGCCGCTACATTCCCGACTCGCTGCCGCTACGACTCAAGGCCTTCAGCTCCTCTTCGTTGCGCTTGATCTTGCCCGATCTCGTCATTTCGTCGAGAAGGTTCGAGACGAACAACGAGAAACGTTCCTGTTGCTTGGCTTGCATCAACGCATCGCGGATCTGGTCGCGTTTCGCGGCAAAGTCCGCTTCCGGGGGTGGCTGGCTTTCCACCAACTGCAGCACGGCCGCGTTGCCGCCATTATTAATGGGGCCGCTGATCTCTCCCGGCTTCATGGTGAACGCCACCGAAGCCTGCCCTGACATCGAGCCCACATCGGGCACCTGGCCATCGGGCAGCACAAGGTCGCTGGTTTTCATGGTGGCGCCTAGTTCCTTGGCGGCGCGTTTCAGATCGTGCTCAGCCTTCGCGCGGTCGGAAAGCTCCTGAGCTTTTTGCGCTAACAAGATGTTCGATCGCTCGTTCTTGAATTCGTCTTCCACCCGGCTGCGAATTTCTTCAAAGGTCGGAGTCGCCGGGGGCTTGACTGCAAGCAACTGAAACACGGCGATGCCTTCGGATGTGGAAGCTACATCCGGCGGAGATTTCTCTTCCGCGGTGAAGACAGCATCCATGAATTGCGGAGACTGCCCCAGGCCGGGCAGCGTGTCGTGGCGCGAAAAGAAGTCTGACGTAATCACAGGAACTCCCTGCACCGCGGCGGCGGCATCGAGGCCTTGCGTACGCGCTTGTTGCAGCAGAGTTTCCGCTTTCTTCTGCGCCATCTGCTGTGCCTTCTGATGCTTCAGGATCGGCTCAATCTCGCTCTTGACCTCATCCAGCGGCTTGGTGTGAGCATCCTGCTTGTCGTCCACGCGAATAATGTGGAACCCATAACTGCTCTTTACCAGATCGCTGATCTGCCCTTTCGGCAGCGAGAACGCGACCTTTTCAAACTCAGGGACGGTCTGGCCTCTGCCGATCCAGCCCAGCGATCCACCCTGCTTCGCGCTACCAGGATCTTCCGAATATTTCTTGGCTAAATCTTCCAGCTTGGCGCCGTTCTTGATTTGCTTCAGTAAATCGGCGGCGCGTTGCTGAGCTTCGGCGACTCCCTTTTCGTCCACTTTGCCGTCCGGACCGGGAAGCGGCGTCTTGATCAAAATGTGGCTGACCTTTACTTGCTCCGGGACGCGATACTGATCGCGGTGATTATCGTAATAGGTGCGCAGATCCTCTTGGGTCACCTGCACATCGGCCTCAGCCTTCGCCAGGTCGATCACTGCGTACTTGATTTTGCGCTTCTCTGGAATGGAATTGGCGTAGCTCGCCTTGTGGCTCTCGTAATAAGCCTTTAATTCCGCGTCGGTAGGATGAAGTCCCTTCTTCAGGTCGTCCTGCTTCAAATAGGCATAGTCAAACTTCACTTTTGTATTCTGTTTGACGAACTCTTCGTGAATTTGCGCCTCGCTCACTCCCGCGCTGCTGGAAATAAGAGCCTGCAACTTGGTCAGAAGAATGTCATTGCCCACGGATTCTTCAAACTTGGTAGTGGTCAGGTTGTAGCGCTGCAGCAAGTCCTCGTATTCCTGCTGGCCAATGAAGCTGCCGCCAGGGAAAAAGGTGGCGGCATAACGGCCGTGTTGCAGTTCGTCGCGGACTTCGGCGGGAGTGACGCGCAGACCCATGCGTCCGGCCTCGGCGATCAGGGCCTGGCGCGTGATCAACTGCTCGGCCGCGCGCTGGGCGAAGAAGGGCAGCAGCATGCTCGTATTGGCACCGCCCTTCGGCATCTGCTGTTGCAGCATCTGCCGGGCGGTCTCGCGCACTTCGTCGGCCGTGATATCGGCGCCCGAGACTTTGGCCACTACTCCCTTGCCCGGAGTACCGGTCAACTCAGAACCTAATCCGCCAGGAACAAACGCGATGACCATAGCGGCACAAATGAGCAGGAGCAGACCTCCCAGAACAAACTTCTTGAACGGCCCCTCGGTTTGCAGAAATCGGATCATGTTCTTGTCACTCCAGGATAGTCGGGCGAATTTTTAATTATAAACTACCGGGTGTATCGCTCTTCGCTTGCCGGCTGCGAATTGACTTGCAAATCTTTGCGCTGGCCCGGCTCGCCTGAGCCGGAACAACGCAGACTACGCCCCTGAAAAAATTCCGCTATTGAAACGAATTAATAGAAGTGTTATCCATTCTGACGGAGCGTTTTTCCAAAAGATGTCGCTGTGGATCCAAGACCCGCGCCTCGCATAGGAGCAACATGAGCTTACGGAATCGTACGGCCCCTGGTTTTCTTCTGTTGACTTTATTGCTCGTAACTTCATCTCTCCTCGCCCAGGAGAAAACTGCTTCCACCGCCCAGGGCAAGCACTCGACCGAAAGCAGGTTTGTTCTGCACGAGGGCTGGACCTTGCAGACCTCGGCCAAAGTCGAAGCCAAGGGAGAGGCCATTTCGACACCGCAGTTCTCTCCCAAGGGCTGGCATGAAGTAACGGTGCCGACGACGGTAGTTGCCGCGCTGGTCAAGGATAAGACCCTTCCTGACCCGTTTTTTGCGATGAACCTGCGCCAGTTTCCCGGCGTCAATTATCCGATCGGGGCAAATTTTTCAAACATCGCCATGCCGCCCGACAGCCCCTATGCGCTCTCGTGGTGGTACCGCAAGCAATTCGTTCTGCCAGCCAGTTACAAGGGCAAGACGGTTTGGCTGAAGTTTGACGGCATTAATTATCGGGCGAACATTTGGCTGAATGGCAAGCAGATCGCGAATTCAGACGACGTAGCCGGCGCGTGGCGTACCTACGAGTTCAATGTCAGCGAGACGGCAAAGCCGGGCGCGGAAAACGTTCTGGCCGTGCAGGCCTATGCTCCCACCGAGCACGATCTCGCCATCACGTTTGTCGATTGGAATCCCGCGCCGCCCGACAAAAACATGGGACTGTGGCGCGATGTCTATCTCACCGACAGCGGCCCGGTGGCCCTGCGCTATCCCACAGTGGTATCGAAGGTGAATTCGCCGGCCAATGACAGCGCGCTGCTCACCGTGACTGCGCAGGTCAAGAACGGAACCGCGCACCCGGTGAAAGCCGCGCTTCGCGGCGAAATCGAAGGCGTGAGGTTCGAGCAGGATATCGATCTTGCAGCGAACGAAGTGAAGGATGTGACCTTCACGCCCGACAAATTTCCCCAACTCGTCTTCGCGAACCCACGCCTGTGGTGGCCGGCGCAGATGGGCAAACCGAATCTCTACAAGCTCATCTTGGAGGTTGATACCGGCACCCCGGGCAAGGAGTTCTACACAACCGAGTTCGGCATCCGCGAGATCACGTCCGACGTAAACTCGGTGGGCGGACGAGTTTTCCAGATCAATGGCAAAAATATTCTGATCCGCGGCGCCGGCTGGACTCCCGACATGATGCTGCGCGAGAACTCGCAGCGTCTCCACGACGAGTTCCACTATGTCCAGGACTTGGGCCTCAATACCATCCGCCTCGAAGGCAAGCTGGAGACGCCGGAATTTTTCGATCTGGCCGACCGCAAGGGAATTCTCGTGATGGCGGGATGGTGCTGCTGCGATTTCTGGGAGCGCTGGCCGCGCTGGAAGCCGCAGGATTTTGAAATCGCCAAACAGTCATTGCGCGATCAGATCTACCGGCTGCGCAGCCATCCCAGTCTGGTGATGTGGCTGAACGGCAGCGACAATCCGCCTCCACCGGATGTCGAACAAATGTATCTCGATATCGAAAAAGATCTGTTCTGGCCCAACCCGGTCGTCTCGTCGGCGACGGGAAAGAAGACCAGCGTCACCGGCGACAGTGGCATGAAAATGAGTGGCCCCTATGAATATGTCGCGCCCAGTTACTGGGAGGTCGACACGCCGGAAGGTCAGCCCGGCCGTAAGCTCTGTAATCCCGGCGGCTGCGGCGGCGGTTACGGATTCGATAGCGAAACCAGCATGGGACCGGCGGTTCCGCCCGTGGAGAGCATTCGCGCCATGGTCGGGAAAGATCATCTGTGGCCGGTGGATGACGTGTGGAATTATCACGCGGGCGGCGGCGAATTTAAAACCATCAACGTGTTCAGCGAGGCGCTCGCCAACCGCTACGGCAAATCGGACAATGTGGACGACTTCGCTATCAAGTCGCAGATGCAGACCTACGAAGGCGTGCGCGCCATGTACGAGGCCTACAGCCGCAATAAATATGAGGCCACCGGTGTGATCCAGTGGATGCTCAACAACGCCTGGCCTTCCATGATCTGGCATCTCTACGACTACTACCTGCGTCCCGGCGGAGGATATTTCGGCGCCAAGCGCGCGATGGAGGCGCTGCACCCGATCTACGGCTACGACGACCATTCCATCTGGGTGGTCAGCAGCCAGTACACAGACGCGAAGGGACTGAAGCTCACCACGAAAATCTACAATCTCGACGCGACGGAGAAGTTCACCCAGCAAAATACCCTGGATGCGGGGGCCGACAGCACCGCGAAAATCTTCGCCCTGCCCGACATTTCGGGCCTGAGTCCGACGTATTTCCTGGTCCTGCGTCTGGAAGATTCGGCCGGCAAACTGGTAGGTTCGAACTTCTACTGGCTGTCGACTAAGCCGGAGACGCTCGACTGGGCGAAGACAACCTGGTGGATGACGCCGACTGCGTCCTACGCTGACTTCACCGCGATCTCACAACTTCCGAAGGTCAAGCTGAAAGTTGCGGAGCGCACGGAACGCAAAGGCGAAGAAGAAATCACTCACGTAACGCTGGAGAACCCGAGCAAGAGCCTCGCCTTCTTCGTCCGCCTGAAAGTCGACAAGGGCGCTAAGGGAGAAGAAATTCTTCCGGTCGTCTGGGAAGACAACTATGTGTCCTTACTGCCCGGCGAGAAGCGCGAGATCACCGCAACCTATCACGCCATCGAAGTGAGAGCAGCCAAGCCTTCGGTCGAGGTAAGTGGCTGGAACGTGGAGTGAGAAGAATCGGGTAATTGCGGAATTGAGAAATTGGGTAATTGAACCTGCAGGCATCGGTATGCGCGGGCAGGTTTTAAATTACCCAATTACCAAATTTCCAAATTACTCAATTCCCTTTGAGTTTAATTTTCTTCCGGTGGCAGTTCGAAGCTGATCAGATTTGCGCGAAAGCCCTTGGTACGAATCGCGCCGAACAGAATTCCCGCCGCCATCCAGATGGAACCCACGATCATGGCGGGCCGGCTGAGATTGAGCCACAAACCCAGGCAGATCAGGAAACCGAACACGGGCGGTATGAGATAGCCTGTTTTCTTTTCTTCCGAGCGCACGTAGTAGCGGAGCAACGCCGCGACATTGACCCCCATGAAGGCGATGAGCGCACCGAAATTCAACATTTCGGCGCCGAGTCCGTACGCTCCACCACCGTTGAGGATTTGCATGAGATTAGCCCGGCTCAGAATCGCGACGGAGGGGTTCGCTTGAAAGCTGGCAACCCCTTCCAGGACGAAAGCTCCAAGAATGGCGACCACTCCCACGAAAATGACGCTGTTCAGCGGCACGCGGCTCTTCTCGTCTATCGCTCCGAAGAACGACTTCGGCAGCGCGTTGCTGCGTCCCATGCCATAGAGCAACCGCGCCGCTCCCGTCTGCGATCCGAATCCGGAGCCGAAGTTTGCCAACAGCAAAGTGAAGCCGACCACCGGGAATAGCGGTCCCCAGGCGCGGCCGGCAACATAAGAATAGGCAGTGTTGACGTCGGGAAAAGCTTCGCGGGCCGGCCAGATCAGTTGCGCAACGTATACCTCTACCGCGGAAAGAATTCCAATGACCAGGCACGTGAGCACGGTCGCCAAAAGAATGTTCCGCCTGGGATTCTCGGCTTCTTCAGATAGCGTAGAGATTCCATCGAAACCGATATAGGTCAGGACTGCAATCGAAGTACACCCGAAGAGGT
Organism: uncultured Acidobacteriota bacterium; assembly: GCA_963763795.1. Lineage (GTDB taxonomy): Bacteria > Acidobacteriota > Terriglobia > Terriglobales > Acidobacteriaceae > Sulfotelmatobacter. Next base: position 529,488 of record CAVXPP010000006.1, read on the forward strand.
TGCCCCATGAAAATGTGTGCGGATCGTAAAAAGGCGTCAGGTACGAGATGGTTCCCTGCGGCGCTCCAAAGATGTAGCGCGCACCGGCTATAAAGATCGCAACCACTACCATTCCCATCAACATGGCCATGACCGCGTTAATCCTTGCCGAGGTCTTGATGCCGCGGATGTTGAGCAGGGTGAAAACCAGCGCGAAAAAGATTTTCCAGATCCAGGAGGGAACGCCCGGAGCAAATTGATGCGCCTGGCCCGCGCACCACACCGTACAAATGAGCGGGTTGAGCATGTAGTCCATGACCATGCTCCAGCCGGTTACGAATCCAACGGCGGGATTAACTTCCTGAGCCACATACGTGAAAGCCGAGCCGGCGCTGGGATAGGCGCGCGCCATCCGGCCATAGCTGATGCCGGTGAACAGCATCGCCACCATGGCGATAAGAATCGCAGTCACCACATGTCCGTGGCCGCGGTCGCTGAGCACCCCAAATACCGACATCGGGGCGACCGGTTGGATCACGATAATTCCGTACAGGATCAGGTCCGAGAGGGTGAGCGTTCGGCGGAGGCGTGCCGCGGATGGTGCGGTAGTCGAGGTTTCCATGGGAACGGCTATTGGATTATGGAACGCGGGAAGATGTCAACGTTAAAACGTTTCTGTAGAGCCGAAGGAATCACCGATGACTACTTTTTCTCCCCGTAGTCGAACCAGTATCCCCGCGGCTCGTTGCCTGACATGTGCCGCGTGTTGTATTCGAGCAGATAGTTCACGTGCTCATCGTCGAGCGGGAACGATTTCTTCGGCGTATACGGATACTCGCCCATGCTCAGGAACGGCAGCGGCGCAACGTAGTTGCCTTCAGCGGCGTAGAAGTCCATATCTTTTTCATAGCCATTGGCGGCAAAGAAATAATCGCGCATCCATCCCTTGGGCGGCGCCGGAAGATCTGCAGGATTGAATTCCAGCCGCACCACGTCTCCCGATCCGAAGACGACCAGCTTGTCGTCGGTGGCCGTGAGCAAGGGCAGCACATCGCCGTAACGCGTGTAGGTCCCCTTCGGCCGGGTGTACGGCCCGGTCGGACTGGTCTTCTCGTAAATGTATTTCACGTTCCCCGGCGGCGTGCCCTCGATCTTGAACGGAAACCCGTGGAATTCGAGATCGGCGCTCGCCAGCGACATCGGGAGTCACGCGTGGCGCGTGGGACTGGCCTTCGGTGAACTGCCGCGTGTGGTCCACCAGAATGCTGTCCCAATAAATCTGAAGATTGGTCGTGATGCGGATCTTTTTCGTTCCAGTCGGAAGCTTCCCCGTCAGATCGACCGTGATCGTCCGCGGACCGCCAGCAGGAAAGCCCATATCGTCGACCGCGCGCTTCCATTTTTTATCCGCGCCCAGCGCCTCGACATAGGGAGCGATCGCCTCGATTTTCGCCTGCGACGCGGCATACATGCTGTTCGCAGAGAAGTATTCGATCTCGCCATGCATTAATAGCCAGAGCGGTTCTCCGTGATAAGCCTCGCCCAGATCGAGCGTGAGCGTGTGCGGCTGGGCGAAGCCCAGAAACTTGGTGAGCGCAAAGTCGCCGATATAGCGATGCGCAAGCAAATCGGGCAGCACGTCGTGGCCATGATCGTCCCACGCGCCCGCCGGCGGTTGCGGGTTGTGGCTCACCACCACTTTGAATGGAGGATACGGCGGGTTCGATGCGAAATATTCGTTGGGATACACGTCAAGATCCGCCGGATGATCGACCGCCAGAAGCCGCACCTGGTCGAGGTAGACGGCTTCCTCCAGAGGCTCCATGAAGCGGAAGCTGAACTTGCCGTTGTTTTCATGAACCGAATCGCGGTTGAGCTTGATGTATTCGACCGGGCGCGGGATGTCGCGCTGTCCGGGGCCAATCCAGTGTCCGACGACGCCGGCGCCCAGCATGTCGGCAACAAATTCGTAGTGTTCGCCGTTCCACACGAAGAGCGTAGGGCAGGAACTGCCGCGGCGATCGATCTCCAGAAGATTCTGCTGCTTGTCGCCGGCGACATGGATTTCGTCCTGCAACACGCCGGTAGGCCACAGCATGCGCACGATGTCGGCTTCTTTCGCGTCGCCCAGGCCGACGGTGAGGTAAGGCGAGTTCTGGCCGAGATATCCGTTCGATCCGTAGATCTCAAACTTCTGCCGGTTGCCGCCGGAGAAGACTTCGACTTTCGTGCCGATGGCGGATTTATTGTCGTTCAATCCCTTGAGCGCGAGCCGCAGCCAGTGATTCTGATTGCCGCCTTCATTGCGCAGGAGCACTGCGGGCCCATGATTCTGAGTGATCAGCAGGTCGGTCGCGCCGTCATTGTCGTAGTCGCCGGTGATGATGGCGCGCGGATCTTTGAGTTGAATTTTGTCGAGGCCGACGTCGTCAGTGACGTCTTTGAATCCATCGGGCCCAAGATTGCGGAAGAGTTTGATTTCGCCCTTCCCGTCTTTCGTCTCGCCTACCGCAACGAGATCGACCCAGCCGTCGTTGTCATAATCGAAGGCGGCTACGCCATAGGCGCGAACCCAGCCGGTTTCGGGGAGTTTCACTTGCTCAAAACTCTTGCCGTGATTGTTGCGCCAGAGGGTGAGACCAGGTGCGTCCATTTGAGTGAAAGCGAAGTCCATCCAGCCGTCGTGATCGAAATCGAGCACAGCGATTCCCATGGTCGAGCCATGTATTCCATTTGTCCATGGATCCCGGAGCCGAAATGACCCTTCCCGAGGATTTTCGAAGATGACGCTTCCCGTTTCTCCCGACGTGATGAGATCAATGGCACGATCATTGTTGTAATCACTTCCGACAGCTGCGAAGGCGGGTTGCGGGCCCGCCAAGCCTCGGGAATCCGTAACGTCCGTAAAGCTGCCGTCGCCATTGTTACGCCACATCGAATTTGAGGAGGGATGCGGCGGAGGCGATCTAGTCTCGATCACCATGCCCGAAGAACCGTATGGACGCTGAGTGATGAGATCCTTCGGGAGTCGACCCACATACAGGTCCAAATCGCCGTCGTGATCGTAATCGATAAAAGTGAGACCGGAGTTGGGACCGTTGCTTTCAATTTTCGCAGCCCGAGTGACGTCTTTAAATGTCCCATCCTTTTCGTTGTGGAGCAGCATGACCCAGCGATCGGAGGTAACCGCTAGGTCCGTCGCTCCATCGTTATCGTAGTCTCCCGCAGTGCAACCAGTTCCCCGCAACGTTGAGTCGAGTCCAGCTTTCCTGTTCGCATCTTCAAACCTGCCGTTTCCAAGGTTGTGGTAAAGACCAAGTCCTCCTTCCGGCCCATTATTCGCGACAAAAATGTCGGGTCGGCCGTCCCCGTCGTAATCGAGGAAGCAAGCTCCTGGACCCGGCGGCCCGCCAGGCACGCTCGAATAACCAGCGTCCGGCTTCGCTACAAGCCCCGCTTCCTTCGTTACATCCACAAACTGCACCCTGATCTGTGCTGGCGGCTTCAGCGCAGCCTGCGGCGATTCGACCGCGCGCGAATACTGGCCCTGCTCGCCATAGGTCAGGCTCATCGGAGCGCCCAGTTTGTTCTGCGTGATGTGCTGGAATTTTTTCAGGTGTTCTCGTGCGTCGTTCACATCCGACGACTGCTGGTAGGCGCGCGACAGTCCAAACTCCGCCGACGCGTGCAGCGGATTGATTTTCAGCGCGTGATCGAATGAATCGATTGCCTGCGGAAACTGCTTGGCTTGCGCGTAGGCCGTGCCGAGAAAATACCACGTGTCGGCGTCATTCGGATCAATGGCAATCACCTTCTGGAACGCATCAATCGAGGCCGCCGCGTCGCCCATGTTTTTCGCCAGCAATCCCAGGCTGTACCAGGCGTTCGGACTCTTAGGATCCTGTTTCAGCGAGTCCTCCAGCGCGGCCCGGGCGTCATCGACTTTCTGCAAATTCAGATAGGCCACGACTTCATTCAGCCGCGCGATCGTGAACTTAGGATCGGCAGCAACCGCCTGCTGAAACTCTTTCAGTCCCTTTTCGAAGAGCTGCTGATTCATGTAGGCGCAGCCCAGATTATTCAGGCGCGCGGCGTCGATGGAATTGGGTTGTGAATCAGAAGAGAACAGACCGAGGGCAGCCAGCACCGTGGCGACGAGGGCAGCGGCAATTCGAGAAGTCATCACCCAAATTTAACCACAAAGGACACGAAGGATCACAAAGGAAACCGATTTCGCGTAAGGTCAGTCTTTCCTTCGTGAACCTTCGTGCCCTTTGTGGTTTCTGCTTTCCTGGACCCGTAGGCGCGCTCCGCGACGATTCCCTTCCCTTCCTCCACCGTTACCATCTGTCCGGCATCAACATTGGCAAGCTTGTCCACTTGCCCACTTGGCCACTGGACCTCAATCGTGTCGGCTTTGCTGTGCGCGCCCAGGCCGAACGTCAGGACCAGTTCGCTCTGCGCCAGGTAACTCGATCCGGAGCGTAGCATCTTCCATTGTTTATCGCCGGAGGCACTGACCCGCACCACCGCGTCAATGCCGTCCCGATTGGACTTCGTGCCAATCAGTTTGATGCGCAGGCTGTGATTGGTTCCGCCCTCATTGTGAAATAAATACGCGGGCCCGGCGTTCGTGGTGAGCAGAATATCCAGAAAGCCGTCGTTGTCGATGTCGCCATAAGCCGTGGAGCGCGCCACTTTGGGCGCGGCAAACGACTTTCCCATCTGCTCCGTCACCTCGGTGAATTTTCCGCCGCCCAGGTTGCGGAACAGGTGCGGAGGCTCGGCGTAGCTCACGCGCTTCTGCACTCGCTCGATTTCATCTTCGATGTGGCCATCGGCGACGAAAATATCGGGCCAGCCGTCGTTGTCATAATCGAAGAAGAAGCATCCAAAGCCCAGCGTGACCAGCGTGTCGCGTCCAATTTCCGACTGTGGCGCTTCATCCACGAACAGACCGTTGCCCTCGTTGTGATAAAGCGAAACCATCTGGTTGGCGAAGTTGCTAATCAGCACGCTCGGATGCCCGCTGCGGTCGTAGTCGGCGGCGTCGGTCCCCATGCCCGCGCGCGCCACGCCGTCTTCGCTGAAGCCAATGCCAGCGGCGACGCCACGCTCTTCAAACGTTCCATTTCCTTTGTTCAGGTACAACTTGTTGGGCTGAGTATCGTTGGCGATGAGAATGTCAGGCCAGCCGTCCTGGTTGTAATCGAGAATCGTGATGCCCAGGCTCTTCGACGTAGGATCGCCCAGTCCCGCTTTCTGCGTGGCGTCTTCGAACTTGCCGTCGCCTAGGTTATGCCACAGTCGGACCGATGTGCCTTTGTACGATTCCGGAGTGCAATACGACTTCCGCGCTCCATCGAGCGTGCAATAAAGATCGCCTTGCTCGCTCCACCGCACATAGTTTGCGACTACAAGATCGAGTTTGCCGTCACGATCGTAATCCACCCAGGCCGCGCCGGTGGAAAATTCGTTCGGCCCCCACATGCCCGCGGCTTTGGTGACATCGGTAAACGTGCCGTTGCCGTTGTTGTGAAAAAGGTGGCTCTGCCCCAACGCTGAGACGAAGATGTCGTCAAAGCCGTCGTTATCATAGTCGCCGACGGCCACGCCCAAGCCGAACATCGGAATGGCAAGCCCGGCGCGGCGAGTCACGTCCGTGAAGGTTCCGTTCTGATTATTGTGATAAAGCTTCAGCGTGGTCGCGCCGCCATGCGGATGCCCGGGAAAATCGTCCCCATTGATCAGAAGGATGTCAGGATATCCATCGTTGTCGTAGTCGATGAAAGCGCAACCCGGCCCCATGGTTTCGGGCAACCACTTTTTCCCAAACGCGCCGTTGTTGTGGACGAAATGAATGCCCGCCTGGGACGTGACGTCACTGAAATGAATCTGCTGAGCCGCGCTCTCCCCCGACAAAAAGAACAACCACAGAGACACGGAGGCACAGAGAAAAAAACAAAATAAAGATGTTCCTCCGTGACTCCGTGACTCCGTGGTAAAAGCTTTGCCGAGAACGTTCATTTATCTGGAAGCCCCGGCAGCGACTGTCGACGCAGGCCGGGCTCTGCCCCGCTGGACAGCCGAGGCGGCTGTCTCCACGTGATTCAGGATTGACAGCGGGACCGAGACGTGTTCATGCACCGCCTGCCGTTCGTTATTGTCTTCAGGATGCAGTTGCCGGTACGGGCCCAGTGATGGCCTGCGACGATTCGTCGGCCTTGAAGCGCATGTACCGCTCCTGATGTTCCTTAGCCAGCTTCTCATTTCCCAAGCCGCTGTAACACAGCATCAGGTTGTAGTGCGCCTGCAAGTCTTCCGGATCGATCGCCAGAACTCCCTGCAGTGTTTTCACGGCTTCATCGTACTTGCGCTGCAAGAACAGCACGCGCCCCAGATCGTTCAACGCCACCCGATCTCGCGGATACTCTGCCAACACCATTCGCAAACGAGACGCCGCGCCATCGTAGTTGCCGTCTGAACGCAGAACTTTGGCATAAAGGAAATTCGCCCGGGCCAGCGTAGGAGATAGAGCGAGAGCCTTTTGCAGTACGGCGCGGGCACGCTCCATATCGCCCTCCGCCACGGCACAGCGGCCGAGATTGACCCACCCATCCGGATTACTGGGATCCGCTTCGGTCACCTTTTCGAAGGCAGCCGCCGCGCCCTTCAGGTCACCTTGTAGAAATAATCCGATTCCGTAGTCGTTCCAGCGCTGCCATTCGTCCTTGCGAACCATGGTCTTCGGCCGCGGCTCCGGCGCGCTCCGGGCAATCACGGGAAGCGTCACTTCATCCTCGGCCATTGTGACGATCGGCAAGTCTGGAATTTTTTCTTCCTTCGCCGAAACTCCCTTCAAGGATGCGGTGAACACCGTTGGACGATCATCGTAGTCGGGAGAGACTGCATTCGCCTTCGTCGGGTCGGGCTCGCCGGCAAACGCCTCGTGCGTTTCGTACCACGAAAATTTCCGGTAGCACAGCCGCGCATGCAGCGTGATCTTGTTGCCTGCGTTCTCCGGAATCAACATGCGGTAATGAACCGTATCGGCGGCGCCCGGCGGAATCAGCCTCACATAGACGACCGCTCGTGTAGCCCACGCGTTCCGCTTGTTGATGGGATTGCCGTGGGCATCGATCTGCAACGATCGGTAGAAGTGCGCGCCTTTTTCTACCGGTCCGTGGCCGTTATCCTCGACCATCCCGCTCCAGAAGATGATCCGGCCCTTATCGTCAGTGCCTTTCAGTTCGAGCCAGGTGTCGTAAGCATCGACCGTGCCCCCGGGGAAAAAGTGACCTACCTTCTTGGTCCGCACCACCACATCCACGCGGACGGTGTCGCCTCGCCGCAACGGCGGCTGCACCCGATTCAAGGGAGCGGTAACCGGAGCGGCTTCCCCCGCATTTTCGCCCGTGATCTTGCTCTCAGCTTCTTCTCCAACCGCAAACGTGGTCGACAAATCGGATTGTGTGGTTGCACCGGGCTTCAGCGGAGCCTGCGCCGGCGATAGCGCGAAGATATCCACCGTGACATCGCCATTTTTCAGGAAGTCTTCGGTCAGCTTGAGCTGCGTCGCATCTTCGTTAGCGGTCGGTACTGCCGTATTCGCAGCCAGGAAGCGATGCGAGTGCACAAGTCCATTGATATTCCCCGCGTCCTTCGATGCCGTGGGCGGCATGTGACAATCGGCGCACTGCTGCGGTTTCGGTGGATAGTAGAACGAGCGCGCTCCCTGCCCCGACACTCCGCTGGCCTGCCAGTTGTCGTACTCGTTGAATCCTCGGAACCAGCGATAATTGTTCACCGGAACATCCAGATGCACTTTATGGCACGTCGAGCAGAACTCCGCCGTCTGATCGCGCATGAAAGGTTTCAGGAATACGCGCCGATGCGGCTCCGGATTCAGCCGGATCACAAAATCATGCAGGGCCCGCGCCACCGGATTCTTCGTAGCCGCCAGTTCATGCAGCTTGGGATACTCCAGGTAAAAATCCCCCTGCCCCATGGTGCTTTTCACTCGGGCGATGGAGTGGCACATCATGCAGCCCAGCCCGGCTTGCGCCTCCGGACGATGCACGATCTGCTTGATGGGCGTATCCATTAATCCGGCATAGAGCACCGCCGGATCGTGGCAACCGCCGCACCATTTCGAAGGCTTCGTCCCCACCGTGTCTTGCATATACTCGACCGCCTTGCGATACCACTGATTGTTGAACGAAGAAAAATGGTGCGCCGAGCTGAACCACTGGTTGTAGATGTCTTCGTGGCATCGCTTGCAGGAATCAGATTCCATGAAAAACTTACTGGGGATTTTCTGATTGCCGTAGACCTGCGCTGAACTCGGGAAAAACGGACCCTCCGGGCCATCGCCCTCGCCATTCATGGTCTCGGGCGGCATGGCGGGATTCTCGATGCGATTGCGCGTCTCCCAGGAGTTGCGCACGTAGCGCGCCGCGTAGCCTATGCCAGCCAGCACAGCCAGACAGAGGACCGCCCGCAGTGCACTAGCCGCTCCGGTTGAAAGCACGCTGGAGTCGCTCGTCCCGTGTCTGCCCAGCCAATCCGCCGCGAGCAGGCCAACGCCCGCCAATGAGATCACAATGTGGAAATAGAGCTTGGTCCACTCCGAACGCGGCGTTCCAGTCTTGATCAGGATGAGTCCCAGAACCGCTCCCGCCGCAAACAGCAACCATCCGGCCCGCGCAAAGAAACTGGCAGAGCGCAGCAAGCGGACCAGTGCCGGAACCAGCAGGAGCGCGGCTAGCACGCCTCCGAAGGCATGCAGCAGGACCACGCCAGCGTACAAAATATTGGGCTGAGGAAAAGCGTAGAGATAGCCGGCCGAGACCGTGAGAAAGGCGACCAGCCAAGCCAAAAATCGAACGGTGATCCCCCTGGAAGCTGGCATTGCTTGCATGTTGTACTGAGCCGAAAGATGCGTTGCGTGAACGGCCCCACAGAGAGCCGAAATCACGAGGATACAAAGGTATACAGCGCGGATTGCGGTGGAAATAATGCAAAAGTACTATTCGGCTGCGAATGCGGCCCGGGCATGATTAGCTGCCGGATCCAACCGCTCATCCTGTGGGCGGCGCCTTCCATCCGTGGCAGCCCCTTTCCAGCGCGCCGGCGATCGCCAAGACCTGCTCTTCCTCCCACGGCCGCCCCACGATCTGCACGCCAATAGGCAGGCCTTCTGCGGACCGGCTAACGGGCACGACCGCCGCAGGATTTCCCAGCAGATTGAACCACTCCGTGTAGCTCCAGGCATCCAGATAGTTCACGGTCTTTCCTTCGATCATCCAACTGCGCTCGCCATGGCGAAATGCCGGAATCGCCGCTGCCGGACACAACAAAATCGGGTGCTTCCGCATCTGCGCAAGAAAATCAGTGCGGAGCGTATCGTGCCGAATCCATGCATCGAGAAGCGCGTTGCCTGACAGCTCTGGCTCCGCCTCGGACCATTCCAAGAATTGCTGCAATATCGGACTGCGGTCGCTCGCGCGCGCCTTAAACATCGGGCCAATCAGCATCCCGCCAACTTTGACGAAGAATTTCTTCCAGAGTATTCGCGCTTCCTCAAGACCCGCCGGGCGAAAGGGCTCAACTTCGAATCCGGCTCGGCGCAGAGCTTCGGCAGCGCTTCGAACCGCGTCACGAATTTCTGCAGTAACGGGCGTACGGCCATCATCTTCGAAGTAGCCAACTCTCAACCGCTTCACGTCCGCATCGTTCGGCCAGCGAACGGACACAGGCGCCGCGCACGCATCGCCATCGTCGGGCCCTTGCATCACCTCGAACAGCAATTTCAAATCGTCGACTGTCCGCGCCATCGGACCAACAACCCCGATCAATGCAAATGGCCCGCCGGATGGCGGAAAGTGGCCGGTGGAAGGAATGCGCCCCGGCGTGGGCTTTAGCCCGCAAATGCCGCTGAAATGCGCGGGAACTCGAATCGATCCCCCGCCGTCGCTACCTACGCCACCGGCGGACATTCCCGCGGCGATAGCCGCCGCCTCGCCTCCGCTGGAACCGCCGGGCGTGCGCTCCACATCCCACGGACTGTTCGTCCGCCCGTAAAGCAAGTTATCCGTCTCCCATGCCATCAGGATTTCCGGCGTGTTGGTCACGCCGAGCACAATTGCACCCGCGTTCCGAAGCCGCGTAACCAGCGGCGCATCCTGCGCAGCAACGAATCCCGCGCGCAGCCGGGTTCCGGCCTCGCACTTCATGCCGGCAACTTCGATCGAACTCTTGATGCTGATGGGCACGCCGTGCAGAGGGCCGAGGGCCCTCCCGCTTATGACAGCAGCATCGGCGTCTTGCGCTTCGCGCCGCACACGGTCTGCCTCTACCTCGACGAATGCGTTCAGTCTTGGGTTCAGCCTCTCGATTTTCTCCAGATGGGCTTCCGCAACTTCGAGTGCAGAAACTTTTTTCTCGCGGATGTACTGCGCCAGGGTTACGGCAGGAAGGAATGTAAGATCGCGCACTCAGTTCTCCAGTATAAATGCGGAGTCTAGCACGCTCATCGCCCGTGCACGGGGCTTGACCGCCTCTTCATGGCTCGATCCAGCACCAATTTCTCTTCCATGCTCAGCCCACGGTACGTTCCTTTCGCCAGCGTTCCGAGTTGCAGCGGCCCGATCGACACTCGCAGCAATCGCAGCACTTCCACTCCAAGGCTAGCAAGCATGCGCCGAATCTGGCGATTCTTGCCTTCGTCGAGAACGATCTCCAGCCAGCAGTTCTTTTCTCCCGAACGCAGCAGCTGGCAAGCCTTCACCTTGAGAATCTGGCCATCGACGCTGACCCCATTCACCATCGCCGCAGTCACGCTGTCGCTCGCGATGGTTGCGATCTGCACGTGATACGTCTTCTCCAGATGCGTTTCCGGCGCGGCCACGCGCGCGCCCCACTCGGAATCGTTCGTCAGGAGCAGCAGCCCTTCACTCGCCTTATCCAGGCGGCCGACTGGCGCAACCCACGGCAGAGATTCGCCACTTTTAGCCAGCACCGAATAGACCGTCTCGCGGCCCTTTTCATCCGATGCAGTCGTGACCACGCCGCGCGGCTTGTTCATCATGAGATAGATGTTTTTCTTTAGCGTAGCCTCGTGCCCGTCGACAACAATACGGTCGGAATCGAGCCGCACCGGTCTTTCGGGATCGCGCTGCACGCCGCCATTGAGCCGCACTCGTCCCGCCCGAATCAGTTCTGCGGCTTGCGAGCGCGAGCAATAGCCCAGCTTCGAAAGTGCGCGGGCCAGGCCGATTCGCCGGACTTTTCCCTTCAGCGGCAAGGGTTCATGCTAATCGATGCGGTCGCTGCGCTGCACGCGCACAAGCGATGCATTGCTTGGTACCATGGGAGCAATCATCCAGCCCGCTTGCATCGCCGACACCACACGTATTAGAAAGGACAAGTCGATGGCTCACCAACATCCTCCCCGCTTCCTCAAGATTGTCGACGACGCCCGCAGCCACATCCGCGAGACCAATGTCGACGAGGTGAAGAAAAGACTGGACCGGGGCGACAAGTTCCTGCTCGTCGACGTCCGCGAAGAAAGCGAATTCGCGAAAGATCATTTGCCCGGCGCCGTTCATCTGGGAAAAGGCGTCATTGAGCGCGACATCGAAGCGCGCGTCCCACAACTCGACACCGAGATGGTTCTTTACTGCGGTGGCGGCTTCCGCTCCGCTTTAGCGGCTGACAATCTGCAGAAAATGGGATATACCAAGGTGATCTCGATGGATGGCGGAATTCGGGGCTGGCGCGAAAAAGGTTTGCCGCTCACCAAAGAGTAATCGAGCACCGTAACGGCTTAAACAATCCCGTGAATCTTGAACCGCAAGCGAATCCTTCTGTGGTAACGTCTGCGCCCGGCACTCTCAACGGCCGCATCTTCTTCTGGTCGCTCACCTCGGCGCTGGCCGGCTTTCTTTTCGGCTTTGACACCGTCGTCATTTCCGGCGCGGAAAAAACCATACAGACGCTGTGGGGGCTGAGCCCTACCGTCCATGGCATCGCGATGGCTTCAGCGCTCTACGGGACGATTGCCGGAGCCCTCGCGGGAGGCTGGCTGGCCGATCGCTTTGGGCGCAAGGCTACCCTGCTCTGGATTGGCGTTCTGTATTTTGCGGGCGCCGTCGGGTCGGGACTGGCTTCCGGCGTCAGCACATTCATTCTCGCTCGCGTGGTTGGGGGATTGGGCATCGGCATCTCCACGGTGGTGGCGCCAATGTACATTTCGGAAATCGCGCCCCCCAAGCACCGCGGACGCCTGGCCGGGATGTTCCAGTTCAATATTGTATTAGGCATTCTGATCGCTTACGTCTCGAACGCATTGCTCGCTGGGATTGGAGTGAATGCCTGGCGATGGATGCTCGGAGTAGCCGCATTCCCTTCCTTGCTCTACGCCTTGTTCTGCCTGGGACTGCCGGAAAGTCCCCGCTGGCTGATCACCCGCAAAGGTGATCGCGAGGCCGCGATTGGGGTGCTGCAACGAACCGAACCCGAACTCTCGAAATTGGAGATCGCAGCACAAGCGAATGAAATTGCCGCCGCTTCCACGGAACAGGTTTCGTCAGGCCATTTCTGGACGAGACGACTGCATAAGCCGATCCTGCTGGCTATTTTGATTGCATTCTTCAATCAGTTATCGGGCATTAATGTGATTCTGTATTTCGCGCCGCGCATCTTTGAACTCGCCGGACTGGCTGCCAACGCCGCCCGGCTGCAATCGATCGGAATCGGGATTACCAACTTCATCTTCACGTTCGTTGGTCTCTGGATGATCGACCGCCTGGGGCGGCGTACCCTGCTCTATATCGGCTCGTTCGGCTATATCGCCTCGCTCGGGTTGGCCGCCTGGGCATTCTTCACCCAACATTATTCGATCGTACCGGCCTGCATTTTTGCTTTCATCGCCGCCCATGCAGTCGGCCAGGGCGCAGTGATCTGGGTGTTTATCTCCGAAATTTTTCCCAACCGCCATCGCGCCGAAGGTCAAACGCTCGGCAGTTCCACCCATTGGATTTTGGCAGCTGTGCTCACAACCGTTGCTCCGAAGGTATTCGCCGCCTTCCCAACCGGATACGTTTTTTCGTTCTTTACCGGCATGATGGTGCTGCAGCTCATCTGGGTGAAGACCATGGTTCCCGAGACCAAGGGAGTTCCGCTGGAACAAATCCAGAAGCAGCTCGGCATCGAATAAAATTCACGGCCTTCTTCGTCCCACAAACGTATTAGCGAGCTAGCGCTTAGTTCACGTGTCCCACAATCAAGCTGCTGGGTCCGGGCAGGTTGATTCGGCTTACCTCGGAGAATCCCGCAGCCTTGATCCATTGCGTGTATTCCGGTTCGCTGTAAGCCGCGCCCGATTCTGTGCCGACGAGCATGTTCAATGAGAACAGCGCCGCGTGCTGCGACCCGGTCTTGTCAGGATTGAGGATGAAGTCCTGCACGACAAGGCGCCCATTCGGGGCCAGCGCCTGGCGGGCACGCCGGAAGATGTCTCGATTCTGATCCTCGGAAAACATGTGGCAGATCGCGTTCAGCAGGATGAGGTCATAGCCGCGGCCAAATTCGCCTTGCAGCATGTCTCCCGCGCGCACGCTGACTTTCGACGCCGCGCCAGCCTGATTGACATATTCCGTTGTAAGCGACACGACCTCTGCAACGTCAAGGATCTCGCACCGCACATCCGGAGCAGCCTTGGCGAACGCGATGGAATATGCCCCAGAGCCGCCGCCCAGGTCGAGAACGCGCCGTACTCCAGCCGTGCCTAACGCCTTCACTAGAAGTGGCGCGCGATCTTTCGCGTTGCGTTGCATGCCGGCGATAAAGTTGCTCGTCCAGTCAGACGAACTGGCGCGATCGATCGGGACGCGGGTGCCCATCCGCACCGCATCCGTCAGCGTGCTCCAGCGATGCCAGATGTTCGCGGTATGCAGCAGGCCGTTGCGATGATTGTCCTTTGAGCCCTGCGCAAAGAAGCGCGCCGACTCAGGCGTGTTCCGATAATCGTCGCCACTCTTCGAGAGCAATCCCAGAGCGACGAGCGCATTCAGCAGCATGCTCACCGCGCGCGCATTGGCGTGGACTCTCGTCCCGATCTGTTCGGCCGTGGCTCCTTCCCCAACGGCGGTAAAGATATCCAGTTCGAGTGCGGTAAGAATGCACCGGCTCGGCATGAAGCCACGGATCATCTGCTCGAGCCGATCGGGCAGCATCCCGGCTTTGTCACGGGCAGCCATCGCGGCGCGAAACTTTTCTCCGTGCTCGATCGACATGGCTTTCATCGCCGCAGCATCATTCCATACCAGCCTCTCGACCGGCTTGCCGCCGCCAACATGCGTGTCGAGGATCTCGCCCACATCCGATGGCTTCACCCGCCGGTACCAAACTCCCGCCGGATAGGCGACCATCACCGGACCTTCGTCGCACAGCCCCATGCAGCCGCAGGTGGTGAGTTGCACTTCGTGGCTCAGGCCGCGCGCCTGGGTCTCGCGATCCAGTGCATCGAGCACAGCGAACGATCCGCTGGCCGGACAGGATGCGACTCCTTCTGGCTTTTGTTGCGTGCAGACGAATAAATGAAAACGAAACGGTTCCATAGCATCTCCAAATTCTCAATGATGATGACGCTTGATAGTAACGCTGGACGGAAAGTGCCGATGTGACGACTCTCACAATTTCAGGAATGCGGCTTTTTTATTTGGGTGGTCTATTACAGACAGGTTTCACCACGAAGGACACTACGTCACACGAAGGAAAACTCCTTGAGAATCCCTTCGTGTAACTTCGCGGCCTTTGTGGTTCATAGTACAGCTCTGCTTCAGCAAAGCTGCGACTTCATCTTGGCCTGCTACCGCAAGGAAATGAATCTTTCTGGCCAAGAATTGAATCTGGTGCAGGAAGAGCGGGAGGCGCATCAGAATGGCCGCGGTTCCAACCCTGATTGGTGTTGTCGTAATCGTAATGTCGCTAACGGCAATCCTTTGGAGGAAACGCAATAGGGATCAACGGTCGTTGATGGAGCAACACGCCATCGCTCCCGAAGAACTCTATTCCCTGTTAGGCTCACATCAGGATGTTGCCCTCTTTGACGTCCGCCAGCCGCTCGATCTGTTAGCTCACTCCGAAATTATCCCAGGTGCTCGAAGAATCCCCCCAGCGGACGTGATGGTCTCGCCGAGCCTGATCCCTCAGGATAGAGAGGCGATCGTTTACTGTACTTGCCGGGGGGACAAGACGAGCCGGGAGATCTTACGTCGAGCCTTAGACTTGCATTTTTCCAAGATCAAATTTCTCAAAGGCGGCCTCGAAGCCTGGAAAGCGAAAGGCTATCCGGTCGAGCCCTACCGCGAGGTTTTTCATCTTTATACACCCAAGCTTGTTCAGCATTGAGCTGTGCGGTAGACGGTTTTCGCGTTCGGCGACGAGATCGAGCACGGAAGAAAAGAGCTGAGTTCAAATGACATCTCACGAATTACCGGTAAAAGTGGCGATCAATTCCTGGCGGCTGGTCGTGGAGAGAGCCGACAAAATATTTTCACGACTGACGGAAGACCAACTCCTCGGTGAAGTGGCCCCGGGAAAAAACCGAGTCATTTATGTGTGGGGACATCTCATTGCCGTTCACGACCGAATGTTCTCGATTCTGGGCCTGGGATCGCGGTTGCACCCGGACTTGGATGCCGTATTCATCGACAATCCCGACAAGGCAGTAGCAGAGATGCCTTCGGCAGGACAGTTGAAACAATATTGGGATGAAGTGAACGAGAAATTACTTGTGCAGTTTCAAGGTGTCTCCGCGGATGAGTGGTTCCTGCGGCACCAGGCCATGTCCGAGGAAGACTATGCCGAAGACCCAACCCGGAATCGATTGGCTGTATTGCTGAATCGAACGAACCACCTGTCTTACCATCTGGGACAGGTCATGTTGACTCGAGAATAGGGAGATGGTTAGCGTACAGGACGAACTAGCCTTACCGGTTGAACCGCTTTAAAGCCCAAGATCGCTCAGTCCCGGATGATCATCGGGACGGCGCCCGAGCGCCCAGTGATACTTGCGCTCCGTCTCCCTGATCGGCAGATCGTTGATGGAAGCAAGCCGCAAGCGCATCAGCCCGTTCTCATCGAACTCCCAATTCTCATTGCCGTACGAGCGAAACCAATTTCCGGAGTCATCGCGCCATTCATAGGCAAAGCGCACAGCGATGCGGTTTACCTCGAATGCCCAAAGCTCTTTGATCAGCCGATAGTCCAGTTCTTTGGTCCATTTGCGTCTGAGAAACGCGACGATTTCCTGCCTTCCGTTCACAAACTCAGATCGGTTTCTCCAGCGCGAGTCAACGGTGTAAGCCATGCACACCTTTTCCGGATCACGAGAGTTCCAGGCGTCTTCCGCCAGTCGAACTTTTTGACTGGCCGTTTCGTGTGAAAAGGGCGGCAAGGGAGGACGTTGGATTACCGCCTGTGGGGCAGGCATTTCATTTCTCCTTGAAGCTTGCGAATACGCTCTTTGGAGTTAGGGCGCGGTTGTGGCGTTGCAGGAAATGTTCGTCCGTCTGGTGTGAATACGATCGCGTTGCTCCGCCAACCGTTGCTTGCGCATCACGCCATTCACGAACAAGCGATCTACTGCGGGGCCCTGTGCGTCAGGCGGCGCAGGATAAATTCCTGTGCCAGATTCGCGGCGGCCCGCTGTCCTGTGCCGATCAGGAAATTCCCCAGGAACAGTCCGACGCCGCGATTGGATGCGGGATAGTAGGCATTCGAGATGGCAGCCGAGCCCAGATCGCCGCCCATCGTCGAGTAGTTCGGCTGCCACCGCCCGTTATCTCCCCTGCACACAAAGGGGCTCCGAAGGGCGTAGAGAATACGAGACTTCGTTGTCCCCGTACCCTTGTAGAAATAGCGGGGGTCCTGGTGCAAGAGCGATGGCAGGATTGCGCCACCGATCATGATGTCGGTGAAGCCGTTGGTATAGGCGGCGCCGTAGCGCTCACCAAAACCTTTCCAGCCCTGAGGATAGTTGGGGTGGTCGCCGGCCTGTTCGGCCGCAGCGGCGATACCTACTCCGACGAAAGTAACTGGATCGAAGCTGACTTTGGCCGCGAGCTGGAATTTTAATTTGGCCGTCAGCGGCGCCGCATCTTGATCGTAGGCGATGTAGAAATTGGGGACAATGCCGAGAATGCGCTGCTTCTCCTGGAGCTTGACTTCCTCAGTCGCCACCTCCACGGCGGAATAACCTACCGTCACCGAGGTGACTGCCGTTGCGATCCGGAGCCTGGGGACCGGCAGGATGACATACTGACCCGGTTTGAGCGCAATGTCCGGTGATGTCCAGTCCGCAAATCCCTGGGCGCTGATCTTGATGTGATAGGCCTGAGGCTCGACGTCGTGGAACTCAAAAAATCCATTGTCGTTCGCCACAACCGTGCGAGAAGTCGTCGAACTGGGACCCTGAAGTATGACGCTGGCGCCCGGAATGGCATCGTCATTTACGTCGACTACGGTGCCGACAATGACTCCAGGCTGCGGCTTCGGCGCCTCAGGTAAAAGCGGCAGTTGCTCCTGAGCGTTGGATTTCCTTGAACCACAAAGGCATAGCAATATGAAGAACAGCCATGCCCTCCTTCCGATGATGGAAACGTTTTGAAGCATAACTCTCCCCACGACAAAACGGTCAAAGCATTTGAGAGGCCAAAAGCAGCTATCACGGTGCTTCCAGCCCAGTCCCTCACTTCAATGAAAGATAAGCGTTGGTGGTTGGATGCAGTGGCAATGCTGTCGGACGCATTTTTCGACATTTGTCAACAGTTGACATGGGCTAATATCGGCGGCTACTGGAGAACCTTGAGTCTGGACAATGCGGCGTTCACTTAAATTTGTGCGAACTGAATCTCTCGACGATCTTGCAACATCCTAGTAACGATGAACGCGGAATGATGAACGCCAAAGCTGGAAAATTGCTGGTGGTGGAATCCGATGCCGCTCTCAGAGAGCAACTCGTCGCCGTGCTGCGCGATGCGGGGTATGAGGTCTCAAGCGATTACCAGCAAGGAATGAAAGCGGTCGTTGCCTTCGATCCCGACGCCGTAATTCTGGGTGCGGATCCGCCGCAGCTCGATTGCTGTGACCTTCTTTCCGAAATCAAGGGTTCCGAGCAGACTCGCCATATTCGCGTGGTGATGCTCTCGCCGGGTGGATCCGCCGAGCGTACTCGAGGTCTCGACCTCGGCGCCGACGATGTACTGTCGCTGCCCTTCGACTCCCACGAATTGTTATCGCGGGTGCGTTCCCAACTGCGAGATAAATCCGTTGCGGACGGATTTCGCGAACGGTTGCGTTCTGCCGACGAGAGTCGAAATGCTACCCAGCAGGTAGTGACCGCGGTCAACGAGGAGCGCCGGACGCTCCGCGTGGGCGGGTTGACGGCCATGGCCGTGCTTGTGGTCGCTGCGACAGTCTTCTTTTTCTCGTATCGCCGCAACCAACAACAGAATACGCGGGTCTACGCCGCGATCACTCGATTGCAAGCCGGCATGCTGAGTGAAAAGCAGTTGATGGATAGCTCGCGCCGCGATCTTGAGGCAAGCGAACACAGCCCGTCCCTGACGAATGACCCGCAAAAAGTGGAACTTCAAAAAAAGAGCCGAGATCTGCGGTCGCAGATTGCAGCCGGCAAAGACGACAATACGTCTGCTTTGCAAAGTCAGTTAACGGCAGTAGAAACCCGCCTTCAAAAACTCGAGACCGAGGGCAAGGTGGCGCAGACGATTATCCAATCTTACGAGCCGAGCGTCTGCCTTATCCACATTGTGCTCGCCTTCCGGGAGCACACCACCGGATTGAGGTTGCACTACGCGGAAATGACCAGCAATGGCGTCCCGAAGACCGACGAACATGACAACCCGCTCCTGAGCCTCACCGGGAGCGGACCGGAAGTACACGTGGATGTTTTTGGTACGGGATTTCTCGCCTCCAGCACCGGACAAATCCTCACCAATCATCACGTGGCCGAACCCTGGTGGCAGAACGATGATTTAAAGGAAATGCTCGATCAGGGGCTTGAACCGGTGGCCGTAGAGATGAGCGCGTATTTCCCCGGCGTTCCGCACGGCATTGCCATCAGTATTGAAAAGATTTCCTCTAGCGCTGACGTTGCGGTTCTAAAAGCAGATGTTTCACAACTCGGAATCAAACAGATCGCCCTTGCCGATGGCCGCCGTTCGGCAGTCAGCGGCGGTCCCGTCGTGCTGCTTGGATATCCCACCGCTCTGGATGCAATTCTGGCTCGAGCGGGAGCCGAGACCCTCCAGTCCATTGCCGATGCATCCAAAGGCGACTCAAAACAGGTGATGGAAGAACTGGCGCGTCGTCACCTGATCCGACCGACCACCACTCAGGGGCACATCGGAGACGTCCTGCCTGACAAGATTGTCTATGACGCCCAAACCACCTCGGGCGGATCGGGCGGGCCGCTTTTCAACGATGAGGGCAAAGTGATCGGAATTAATTTTGCCATGGTGCGCGCGTTCGGCGGCTCGAACTTCGCCATTCCGGTTGGTTACGGAAAGGCGCTTCTGAAACCATAGTCGCGCTGCATTTCCTATTTCTCTCAATTTTTTTTCGTTGCTGTCCCTTCACCTCATGCGGCGGGGATCTGCGTCCCGGCAATTCCCCATATACATCTCGTTGAGGCCGACGACCATGGTGCGCTTGCGGTCTCGGACGCCCGACATCTCAATCGTGAAGCGGGTGCCCCATTTCTCGCGTTCTTTGCGAGAAGTGGGGCTTTTCGCTGGCTGTGTGCTGAGATTGCAGTGAGCCGGCCTTGCGCTTCGTGCGACGGCGGCAGGCGATCTGCGGGCCTATTTTGTTTGTCATGCCAGGCGGCTAGCTTTGCAACAACGACGCATCGTCCGCACTATAGGCTATCCGCGACTGCATTCCTTGCCCGAACGGAGACTGCTGCTGGAGGCTAAAAAGCCCCACTTCTCGCAAACCACGCGAGAAATGGGGCACCCAAATCTAACGCACCCAAATCTAATTTTGATGCGTTTCTCAATCCTCAACCAGCGCTCTGTCGAATTTTCTCCTCCCACTAAGTCCAGTCGTTGATCCGAACCAATCCCGCCTCTCGGTAGGCATAAGAGCGGTAGCTACTCCACCGCCAATCCTCCGGACACGCCACCAATCCGCTCACCACCGGATTGCGATGCATGTACTTCAGCTTCTCGACCTTTTTCTGTTGGCTCCACAGATTGAAATCATAGAAACGACTCTGCCAGAACCGGCCGGAGAATTCGCCCGCAATGGCCAGCCGCCGGGAGACGCTCAGCTTCACCGCCTGAATGATCTTTGAGGGATTGCCAATCAAAGGTTCGGGAATCAAAAGATGTACGTGTTCGGGCATGACCGCGTATCCGATCACGGCAAAACGATAGCGAACGCGCATCGACTCGAGGACAGTAAGTAGCAGGTCGCGGCGCGTAGGATTGCCAAGTAGCGGCTTGCGTCGATAGCAGCTCCAGGTGATGAAATGGAGGCTACCCGTGCCGTAATAACGCTTTAAGCCCCAGGGCATGAAGGAAACTGTACGCGCTAATGCGAGTGGATGTCTGTGACGGAAGAACATAGTCACAAGCCTGGACTTATCGTGAGCTATAAGCCAAAAGCCCCACTTCTCGCAAAGAACGCGAGAAATGGGGCACCCTGCCTATTTGAGGGATTTGTCGCGAATGGCAGATGTGGGCCGGCCGCCGCGGAAGAAGAAAAAGTTCTAAATTTCGCAAAGAACGCGAACTTTAGAATGGGGCGCCCGGCATGCTCTGCATGCTCTTCATGCGACTTTTGCTTTCCGAGCGACTGATTCACTCTTGGATCGCATGGATTTGACCAGGTCGGCCGACGACGCTCCTTCGAGCGACAATCCGTAGCCAACTTCTCGCACGATGCGCTCCTTCAACGGTTGAATGAAGTGGATGCGTGTGTTGCGGCGGGTCACCTCCGGAGCTTTCAAGTACAACTCGGCTAATTCCCGGGCCCGACCGAGCGCCTTACCATTCGGCACAACCTCGGCAACCACTCCCCATTCGCGTGCAGTACGCGCCGGCAGCGGCTGCGGGTTCAACAGGAACGCTTCCGCTCGTCCCGCTCCCGCGCGATAACTCCAGGTGGTAAAGATTCCGTCACCGGGGGCAACCCCCGCGCCGAAGTGGGCCACATCCTGGAAGGTCGCACCCTCCGCCGCCACAATCACACTGGCAAGCAGCGCGTAGTCTGAGTGCACATGGGCGCGTCCCTCAATAGCCGCGATCACCGGAACACGTATGTTGGCTATGTTTTCCAAAGCCTGAACGCCTTCGTCGTGAACCTGGCTCCAAACGCCGGGATCGGCAACATCGCCGAAAGAGGACCAATCGACATCGGTAATGAACTCCCCACCTGCGCCGGTGAGGATTACGATCTGGTTGGCGCGATCCTGCGAAATGCGATAGAAGGCCTCGACTAATTCCGTGTGAGCTGGCGCGGACATAATGAACGGCCCACCGTTGATGTGGAACTCAGCAACAAGCACGCCTTTATCATCTCGGGTCAGCTTTAGGTTGTGATAAGCAGTGAAGTAGTCAGTTTGAAATTGCATAGGATTCTCCTCTCTGATTGGGTTGGTCTGCTGCGGGCAATCCTAGTGATTAGAATCGCGCAACTGCGTGAGCATTGCAAGGACTGAGGGTGTAGTGCTTGCTTAGAGCGGCGGCAGTTCGAGCTTCTCTTCGACCGGCAGAAAAGCTTTTACCACGAGGACACGAAGGTACACGAAGGGAACCCGTCGTCGAGTTTAGTTTCAAGCCGCTTTTCTCGCGGCTGATTCCTTTTCCCGCTTAATGCGCGCGGAAAGGAGGTGTTTGGCTTTTTGCAGTTCTGCACGCCGCTTTGCGGGTAATCCGCGTCCAGCTCGGTTGATGAAGTAGGTGAGCATCCGCAGGCCTGACCCAGGCCCTTTTGGAGAAACTTTTTTGGAAGCAAGAGTGCGAGCAATGGTCGCAGAACTTTTCGTAAATAATCCCGACGGTGGATGTGTGGAATCGGTCTTAACGCTGGATACCCATCTCTTCCCCGATCGTCTTGGCATAAGCCTCCTTGGCAAAAGCGCTTTCTTTTCGCGGGCACCCGCTTCGCCCGCGGGTGCACGGTGCGTGCTGGCGCGCGTTCGAGCAAGCAACTCACCACGCTGGGATTTGATGCCTGGTGCTCGATAAGCGTCGTCGGCAACCTCCGCAGTGAGCAAGTCATCCCAGAACAAGATGAAAGGTCTTGCCCACTCCTTTGCGGCCCCCAGAATGCGCTCGCAGTTGCGCTGCGCATCCTTTCGCATTATTGCCAACCGCCACCCAGCGCCTGATAGAGCTGGACCAGAGCGATGAGTTCGTTGCCTCGCGCCTGCGCCAGTCCCAGCTCTGCCGTAAGCGAGTTCGTCTCGTTAGTCAACACTTCCAGGTAATCAGTGGTTCCGGCTTTGAAACGTACCTGAGAAAGTCGCGCCGCATCCTGCGCCGATTCGAACAAGTGTTGTTGCTGAGCGGTGAACTCTTGATCCTTGCGATACGCAACCAGCGCATTCGAAACATCGCGGAAAGCGCCTTGGATCGTCTGTTGGTAGGTCAGGACCGTCTGGTCGCGCTCTGCTTCGGTAAGGCGAACATTGGATTTGAGTCTTCCTCCCTCAAAGATGGGCTGGGTTAAAGAGGCCGCCAGATTCCAGATGCCAGCCGGACCCGTGAAGAGGTTTGTGAGAGCTGGACTTTCGAAGCCAGCGCTTCCGGTAAGCGTGATTTGCGGAAAGTACGCGGCCCGGGCGACGCCGATCTCGGCGTTGGCGGCAATTAAGTTTGCTTCTGCTTCGCGAATATCCGGCCGCCGCTCCAGTAGCGAAGAGGGGAGACCGACCGGCACTTCGGGAGCATGGGGCTGTTCGGCCAGCTTCAGCCCGCGAGGAACATCGCCGGGGTTGTTGCCGAGAAGGATGCTAATGGCATTCTCCTGTTGAGCGATCTGGCGTTCGAAGTCCGGGATTTCGGTGGCAGCGGTGTATACGAGTTGCTCGGATTGGCGCACATCCAACATCGAGTTGATGCCATGCTGCTCCAAAGTTTGTGTCAACTGCAAAGAGTCGTTGCGCGAACTCAATGTGTGCCTGGAAATTTCAAGCTCGAGATCCAGCTGGCGAAGCTGAAAGTAGGAGGTTGCCAAGTTGGCGACCAGAGTTGCCATGACTTCCTTTTGCGCCCACTGGCTGGCTAGCAGACTCGCTCGCGCCGCTTCGGTTGCGCGGCGGTATTTTCCCCAGAAGTCCAGATCCCAGGCTGCGGACGCCGCAACTTGTCCCTGCGTGAGTTCGTAAGAGGGAATGGGTCCGAGTTTGGGATTCTGAATGCTTGTGGTGTTGCCGCCTGCAGTCACAGACGGAAGCTGGTCGGCTCGGGTGATTCCGAGTTGCGCCTGCGCCTCGAGAACGCGGGTCGCCGCGATGCGTACATCGTAGTTGTTCTTGAGAGCGGTGCGAATCAGTGCCTGAAGTTCGGGATCCTGAAACACCTCCCACCATTTTTCGTCACCCAAAGATTGGGCAGATGAGGAGTGAACGGACGAAGATTGCGCGGGCGATCCCGCGGGCGGCTGTTGTGGCTTTACTTGGCCAGGCTCGGCGTTCGGGCGAGCGGACGAGTCAGTCGTCGCGTAACGATACGTGACCGGAACATCGACCTTCGGACGCCTGTAGTTTGGACCGACAGCGCAACCGACCATCCCGGTCATACCGAGCAGTATGCCCAGAGAAAAATATGTGTTCTTAAGAAGATTCATGGGATTAATCTCCACTTCCTTCCTGCAGTGCGAATTCTGGAATCGCGGGCTCCGCGAGCTTCGCGGGCTTCCGCGTCGAACGCAGGAAAGGCACACGATCCAGCACCTTTTCCTGGAATTCCTCCAGGTACAGATAGATGGCCGGAGTCACAAATAAAGTGATGAACTGGGAAACAATCAGGCCGCCGACGACCACAATACCCAGTGGCCGGCGCGATGATCCGTCAGCACCATAACCAAGCGCGATGGGAAGCGCGCCCAGCAACGCTGCTGCGGTCGTCATCATGATCGGCCGGAAGCGTTCCATGCTCGCATCATGAATCGCCTGATCGTCGGCGATGCCTTGCCGAACCCGTTGTTCGGCGAAATCAACGATCATGATTCCGTTTTTCTTCACGATGCCCATCAGCATGAACATGCCAATGTAGGCGTAGAGCGAAGCTTCCTCACCAAATAGCCAGAGCGTGAGCAATCCGCCCAGCAGCGCTACCGGCAACGATGAAAGCACAGTGATGGGGTGCAGATAGCTTTCATAAAGAATCGCGAGAATCACGTACATGACGAATACCGCGACGACCATGAGCATCGCCAAATCGGAAACCGTGTTCTCAAAAGTCAGGGCCTCACCTTGCAGTGATCCTTGAATGTCCCGGGGGAAGAATCTGCTTCGCGGTCTGTTGCACGAACTGAGTCGCCGGACCTATGGCGTATCCGGGTTTCAGGTTGAAGAACATGGTGACGCTGGTGAATTGATTGATGTGGTTGACCGCTTGCGGCCCAATGACGGGATGCGAACTGGTCACCGCACTGAGTGGAATCATGCGTTGACCGTCGTCGCTCTTGATGTAGAGCTTGCTCAAGTCTTCCGGGTCCGACCGTTCATTGTCGGCGACTTCCAGGATCACCTGATATTGATCCGTCGCCTTCTTGATCAGGTAGCTGTAGTTTTCTGAATACGCGTCGTGCAGAAGGGTCAGAATGCGGGTCTCAGACACGCCATAAAGCTTGGCCTGATCGCGGAGAATATCGACCTGTAAGTTTGGAGTGTGGTTGTAGAGATCGGAATTGACGAAGAGGAATCCGGGATACTCGTGCATCTTCGCCATCATCTTTCCGGCGGTTGCGTAGACTTGATTGGGATCAATACCGGAAAGCGCGAAGGCAAACTGGCCTTGCGCGTTGGCCGTGGCGCCGGTACTGATTTCCAGCGCCGGATTGGGTTGCAGGAAGGCCACCACACCGGGAATGGTTCCGGCGATTCCCCCCATCAACTGTCCAGCTACTTGAGCGATCGGAGCACGCTCTTTGGGATCTTTGAGAAACGCGATCAGGAAGGCCTGA
Organism: uncultured Acidobacteriota bacterium; assembly: GCA_963763795.1. Classification (GTDB taxonomy): domain Bacteria; phylum Acidobacteriota; class Terriglobia; order Terriglobales; family Acidobacteriaceae; genus Sulfotelmatobacter. The sequence continues at coordinate 554,691 of CAVXPP010000006.1, forward strand.
TTCGCGCCCAGAAAACCAGCGTTCTCGCTCATGGTGAACGTGCTGCGCACGGCGGGATTCGCCTTCATGATTTTTTCCGCCCGTTTCTGATACGCGTGCATCTGGTCGGGCGACGTTCCCTCCGGCGCCACCAGTACGCCACGGATGAACGAACTGTCGCCTACGGGAAGAAATGCCTTGGGGACGACATAAAAAAGGTACGCCGTCCCCGCGAGGCAGACGACCCAGGCGACTGCCGAAATCCAGCGATTGCGCAGAAAGAACCAGAGGTAGCGTCCATAAACATCGAGTACGCGGCGTTCGAAGGCGCCGAAGACCCGTTCCATCCAGGTTTTCTTCGCTCCTTCTCCGCGATTGCTCAGCAATCTGGAGGTCATCAATGGAGTAAGAGTGAGCGAAACAATTCCGCTGGCCAGAATTGAGATGACGATGGTGATGGAGAATTCGCGGAAAATGCGCCCCATCAAACCGCTCATGAAGACGAGAGGAATGAAGACCGCCGCCAGCGAGAGCGTCATGGCCAAAATTGTGAAGCTGATTTCTTTGGCCGATTCCAGAGACGCATCCAAGGCGCTCATGCCAGTTTCCATCAACCGAACGGTGTTCTCGAGAAAAACGATGGCATCATCGACAAGGAAACCGATGGCCAGTGTCAACGCCATCAGCGACAGATTGTCGAGGCTGTACCCGAGTATCTTCATGGCAACGAAGGTGAGCAGCAACGACAACGGCAATGCCACGGCAGGAATCAGCGTGTCGGTCGCGCGTCCCAAGAAGATGAAGATCACCATCACGACGAGAATGAAGGCGATGTAGAGGGTCGTCTGGACGTCTTTGATTCCGCCGACGATGGTGAGCGAACGGTCGTAGGCCGGAACGATCACAACCGAACCGGGAAGCTGAGACTGAATGGTGGGTAGCAGGTCGCGCACGGACTTCGCGACTGCGACCGCATTTACACCAGCACGGCGAAAGACGCCTACCACGACGGTGGCTCCGGGTTGCGGGTAACCACGCACCCAGAAACGCATGTCAATGCGTTCGTCCTGCACGCTGTCCTTGGCTGAGGCGACATCCTTCAGATAGACCGGCGCACCGTTGCTTTGGCCGACGATGAGGCTGTCGTATTGGTCGGCGGTCACGAGCTGTCCCTGAGGCTGCAACAGGAATGTGCGATGCGGCCCGTCGACTTGGCCGGCGCCCGTGTAAGCGGTGCCGTTCTTGATCGCGTTGGTCAGATCTTCTAGAGTAATGTTGCGGATCGCCATCTTCGACGGATCGGCTTTGATCCTCACCGCCGACTGAGTGCCGTAGATCGCAACCTGGCTGACTCCAGGCAGAATGCTGATGCGCTCGCCAACCTGCGTGTTCGCATAATCGTAGAGCTGGCCTTCGGTGGCCGTGTCGCTCACCATCGCGATGTACATGATCGGCTGATCGTTGGGATTCGTTTTTGTGAATGTGGGAGGGCTGGGCAGATCGACAGGAAGCTGTCCCTGCGCCCGCGTGATGGCTGCTTGAACGTCGGTGGCGGCACCGTCGAGGCTCTTGGAGAGATCGAACTGCAGCACGAAGCTGGAATGTCCCTGGCCATTATTAGACGTCACCAGTTCGAGGCCCGGAATCTGCATGAACTGGCGCTCGAGTGGCGTGGCGACGTTATTCGCCATCGTCTCTGGCGTCGCTCCCGGATAATTAACCTGCACCTGGATCACGGGATAGTCGATCGCCGGTAGATCGCTGACCGGAAGGCGAAGATAGGCCGCCACTCCGAACAGGATTACGGACACCGTCAACGCCACCGTCATAACGGGGCGACGAATAAAGGGTTCGGAAAGATTCACGACTGCCCTCCTGGATTCTGATTGGCCTTGCCACTGGCATTCGAAGTGGACGCTGAAGCAGAGTTGCCGTCGACGCGAACCTTGCCGCCGGGTCGAACCAGCATTTGGCCCGCGAGCACGATCCGCTCATTTGCCGCGAGACCTTCGGTTACAACAACCTGATCGCCTTGGCGCTGCCCGAGTTTCACCGGGCGAAGTTCCGCCGTGTCATCCGACTTCACGACGTAAACGAACGGTCCGCGCTGGCTGATCTGGGTGGCCTGATTCGGAATCAACACGGCTCCCTTTTCCGTGGACAGAACAAGTTTCACATCCACAAACTGGCCAGGCCAGAAATGGTGGTCAGAGTTGCTCAGGGTGGCGCGCAGGTTCACAGTGCCCGTGCCGTTTTGCACGGCGTTATCGAGGAATTCGACGCGACCGCTTCGGGCAGTGTTTTCGGGATCCGAAGGAAGTCGAACTGCGGCTCTCAATGTACCGTGCGACATCTGTTTTTGAACTGCCGGAAGATCGCCCTCGGTGATGGTGAAAATCGCGTAGATCGGATCGAGCCGCTGGATCGAGAGCAAAGACGTCGTGTTCGGCTGCACCACGTTTCCCACATCGACTAAACGCGCACCCGCTCGGCCATCGATGGGCGAATGGATGTAGCAGTAATCGAGGTTGATCTGGGCGGTTTCCAATGCCGCTTGAGCAGATTCGACCTGCGCTTCATCCACATCCACCGTGTTCTTTTTCGTGTCGTAATCCTGCTTCGAGATGGCGTGGACTCCAATGACTTCCTCATCCCGAGCGAACTGGATTTTGGCAAGATCAAGCGCCGCTTTTGCCTGGGCCAGGGCGGCTTGCGCGGCGTCGACCTGCGCCTTGTAGGGGCGAGGATCGACGACAAACAGAAGCTGCCCACGCTTAAGGTTTTCGCCGTCTTGAAAGTGCCGCTCAACGATGCGGCCGCTGACTTGTGGCGTCACCGTGACTGCTTCGAAAGCTGCATTTCTGCCGATTTCGTCGAGGTAGCGGGGAACATCCTGCGTTGTCGCCCGCACTGCGGTCACCAGGGGCGGCGGCATCGCGGGACCCGCGGCGTGAACGTTGCTTCTGCTGCACGCTGCGGTCGTCGCCAGTGCCGCGGCGGCGAGAATCAGTTCTACTTTGCGAAGAAAAACGTCAGTCCTTAGCATCGTCATTGCCATCCTTCATTCCCGAAAATGGTGTTGTGGTTATGCAGAAGCAGCGAGGCTGGGAGCCATCAACTGCGGCACAGAATCAGAATTGTCTCGCCAGGCTTTTTGGTTCGATTCGATGCTCACCAGCTTGCGGTGAAGATCGGCGGATTTTCCCAATCGCCCGAGCGCCCAAGTTCGTGCTGCGGCTACGTCGCCGCGGGTGCAACCGAGAAAAAGTGAGCATTCCTGGTCGGAGTAGCGTTCCAGCACTGACATCACGAATACGAAGCGCTCGAACGCGGGCAGATCAATAATCCCGGCAATCTCGGCATGCTCTATTGGTTCTCTGCCAGTGCGAGGTTCTGCCCCCAAGCGTGCACCGTCGGCTACTTTGTGTGGGCGGATCATTCGAATCGCATTCTGAATAATTGCCCGGCGCGCCCAGGATTCTGCCCACTCTTTGAATACGTAATTCCCTTCCTGAGCGATATGAAGGCCGCCGACGAAGCATTGCTCGGCCAAGGTGCGATCCCGGGTCAATAAGAACGACAACACATATAAACTGTTCATATCCCTCTCGAATATCCGGCAGAAATCGCTCCTCATCGCATACGGGGAGGGCCTGTGGTTCGTGACTTTTCTTGTACCGAACATTTTTCCTCTTCCTGGAGATAGTCGTTTAACTCCGCGCAAATTCGACACACAAACTCCATCAGGGAGTACACCGGCACCTTCTAGCCAACTGTTTCAGGACATGTTTGGTGAACACGCCTCTGCAAGAAAATTTCGCGCCGTCCCGCATCAGCTTGAATAGCGTGCTCTCAGCATCCGTGCCGATGTGGGTCACGTTCGTCAGATCAACGACTAAGTTCCTTCCTTGCAGGTTCTCCCCGGCTGTTTTCCACGCGATCTCAACCTCTGCGGTCCAGGGACGAACCAACCTGCCTTCCAACATCAGCCTGCGCTGGCTGCGCTCTTCTACGATGGAGATCTTGAACATTTGCTTATTCAACCAGCGCTTTCAATTAGAGCAACAGGCGGGCCAAAGTCAGGTCAGGCGAACGATTCGCGCAAGTCGCTGAAATTGATAGGTCATGGCAAGAGTTGCGGGCAGCCACTGTCGAGAAATGTCGATGGCTACTTCGACAATTTACTTCGACAGTTGACGAGGGGGGCGCGAGAGAACCAGTTAAGCTGAGACCGCCCGAAGGGAAGAACCACTTGCAGCGCTAGCGTAGTGCGTCGGAAATAGTGATCGTTAACTCTTGCGCCTCGATCCGTGTGATCCGCGGTGTCCGGCGAGGAGGTCAAGGGCTTTAACCACAGAGGGCACAGAGGATCACAGGAGAAGCCGGCGACCTATGAGTGTCGAACTGTTTGACGCATCACACTTACGAGAACGCGACTGCGCGTGGCTCGATCCCGAGCTTCTTCATGCGCGAGATGAGGGTCGTTCGCTTGATGCCCATGCGCGCAGCCGCTCCCTGCGGACCGGCAACTCGACCCTTGGTGTCCTTGAGAATGCGCATGATTTCGTCGCGATCGTGGGAGTCCTGCGATCCGAGTGCAGGCGGGGCTTTTCCGTTAGTGCCGATTTCTCCCAGGGGCAACTGCAGGGCAGAACTATGCGTCAAGATCACCGAGCGCTCGATGAAGTTCTCCAATTCGCGAATATTTCCGGGCCAGTGCCAGGCGGCAAGTTTCTTCATAGCAGCAGTTGGAATGGAATCGATCTGTTTTTCCATGCGGCGGCTGTACTTCTGAGTGAAGTAACGAACAAGCAGTGGAATGTCCTCGGGCCGCTCCCGCAGAGGAGGAATGCGAATGGGAAAAACATTGAGCCGGTAATATAAGTCTTCGCGAAACTCACGCCTTTCAATCATTTTGTCCAAGTCACGGTTCGTGGCGGCCACGAGGCGCACATCTACTTTCTTCGTGCGGGTGCTGCCCAGTCGTTCGAATTCCTGCTCTTGCAAGGCCCGCAGCAGTTTTGGCTGGATCTCGGTCGGGATGTCGCCCACCTCATCCAGAAACAATGAACCTTGATCAGCCAGCTCCAGGCGGCCGACCTTCTGCGAGATCGCTCCGGTGAATGCACCCCGCTCGTGCCCAAAGAGTTCGCTCTCCAGCAAGCCGGTGGGAATGGCCGCACAGTTCAGCTTCACAAAGGTGCGGTCTTTGCGTTTGCTGCGATCGTGTATCGCTCGAGCAATCAATTCTTTTCCCGTGCCGGTTTCCCCCAATAGCAGCACCGTCGAGTCGCTGGGAGCTACCGTCTCGACCAGGCTCAGAACATGGCGCAGAGCGGAGCTTTGTCCAACGATTCCTTCGAAGTCCATTTCTCCACGGATTTCCTCTTCCAGATACAGTTTCTCCTGGGCCAGTCGGTCGGTGAGTTCTGCGATCTTGCCGTAGGCCAGCGCATTCTCTACCGCGATCGCCACCTGATTCGCCGCTTGAATCAGGAACGAAACTTCGTCGTCGTCGAAGGCGTTCTCCTCGCGTTTGGCAACTGCCAGCACTCCTAACATCCGGCTCTTGCTGATCAACGGTATGTCACAAAAGGAGTGCAAGCCTTCCCCGTTGGCCTTGGCGTACATCTCGGGAGGAATCTCCTCAGGATTCAGACGGTTTAAGACGATGGGCTTGCCGCTCTTGAATGAGTCTCCAGGCATCGTGCCATCGATCGGGACGTTCACGCCCTCGGTGAAAATTCCGCGGCTCTCGGGGAAGTCGAGCGCGTGTACACGGAGGTGCGTACCCTCAGAGTCCACCAACATAACCGCCGCAGCGTCGCAACGCATGACACGCCGGACACTCGTGGAGGCAGCGACTAGCAGATCGTGCAACTCCAGATTGGACACAACCTGGTTCGACAGGTCGAGGATCAACTTCAGGCGCTCTTGTACCCGCTGGGAAATGTATAAGTTGACCGCCGCATCAATGGCGAGAGCAATTTGTTCCGACGCTAGACTGAGAAAACGGACTTCTTCCTCGTCGTAAGCATTTGGATAGGATCGCCCTAAACTCAGGACGCCTAAACGCCGCGATCCGCGGACTAAGGGGAGAGTACAAGTTGATGCGACGCCGTGGTTGGCAAGGAAATGTCCGTAGGTCCGAAACCGCGTCTCCTGGCCCCAATCGTGAGTGACGAGGGGCAGGCCCGTTTCGTAAACCCAGGGAATCGGAGAATGTTCGGAAGAAAGATCGTCAAGCGGCGCCGAGTCCACTTGCTTGCCGTTCGCTTCCAGCACCGACCAGCACGTGCGGTTGGTCTCCTTATCAAAGGTCGCTACGTGGATGAAATCAAAAGCGGTGACTTCCTTCAGTCTTTCGAGCAATGCATTGGAAGCACAGTCGCAATCCGCTGATGTGGCGATCGCATTGGCCGCGCGCAGCAACGCGAGATAGCGTTGCTCTTCCACCATTGGGTAGGCTGTCGCACTGGTAACCATGGCCTCGCTCGTCCTCGTTCGTGCGAAATTGTTCGTAGTGGCGCTGCCTTTTTCTTCGGTTTCTGACCCCAGACTTCGATATGCCCAATCTGATGCAAGGTCACTGCTCAAAGGTTCTGAAAATGTCGAAGCGGTCGACATCTGTCGGAAAGTTTGTCGAGAAAACGGCTGCGGCCCATTTGGTCGCTCGTGGTGTGCACGCGACGGTGATGCGCTATGCGCTGTCGGCTAACGCCGCTGCACACCGCCCACTAAGCGAAGGCATACACGCTCACAGCGACGCGGAGTGCCGCAAAATCGCAAAAGACATAACACTCGCAGCTCTCAGCTTCCCCCGGTGATTAGCACAAGCGCCCATGCCGTCGGTGGACCTACTCCGTAATGAGTAGCAAGTCGCTGCCCCGGCAGACCTTTGCCGGCCTCCGGAGTCGACCGGCCCAAGAAAAGCCGCTGCGAAGAGCGAGAGAACCTTGTTCTACCCCTACCATGTTCTCCCCCTACCATCTGTGAATGCGCGGGACGCTTCAGCGATCAGATATCTGAAAACGCGGGCGCCCGCGAATACAACGTGCCTCTTGGGTGGTGACGACAGGTGACCCTGGTAATCTCAACCGCGCCCTGACAAGTGGTATTAGTACGATGTAGCGCGTGGACCGAAGTGCTTTGACGCTATCCGCGCCAGTGGTTACGATTCAACAGCGTGGACCTAAACGTCCTCGTGGCGTCATAAATCCCCCCGAGAGGTTAAACGTCCCGAATTTGTCGCACTTACGGCGAGAGCGCGATCTATGACTTTGAGGAAAAACCGAGGGTTCTCTTTGCTGGAGATGATGATCGCTCTGGCCATCGGGTTGATCATGGCCGGCGTCACCGTTCTGGCGCTGATGCCGCTGTTTAAACAGAATCATGTGGACGCCGCGTATGACACGACATTATCGGTAATCCGAACGTATCGAAGCCAGTCCATTACCCAGAGCAAGCGCTACATCATCCAGTTCACCGCTCCCGGAACGATCACGGTGCAGTACTGGGGAGTTGGAGTGCCGGTTTCGCCGGCCCCAGTAACGGTCGCCACTTACACGCTGCCCAACGATATCCAATTTGCGACGCAAGCTGGATTTCCCGCGACCGCTCCTGACAGCTTGGGCAGTGGGGGTACGGCCATTGATTTCGATCAGGGCATGGGTGCGGGCGGCCAGAACTACATCATGTTCATGCCTGACGGTTCCTCGCAAGACTTGCAGGGAAATTACAACAGCGGTGTCGTATATATGACGCTTCCTGGCGATTTGTACAGCTCGCGGGCCATCAGCGTGTTCGGCACAACCGGGAGAATCCGGGGTTGGCGGCTGTATAGCCAAGGCGGAAACACGTGGGTGCAACAATGATGCGCCGCAAGCCTCACCGCACCGGCCAGGGCGGCTTCACCCTGATCGAGGTGATGATCGCCATCGTCATCCTGATGATCGGCATTCTTACGGTAGTCGCGTCCTTGGCCACCGCGGTCGGGACCACGCACAATGCGCAAGAGAATCTGATCGCGCGGCAGAAGGCGCTGGAGGCGATGGAAAGCATTTTCACCGCGCGCAACACCCAGCAGGTCACCTTCGCGCAGATCGGCAACATCGCCAGCGGTGGGATCTTTACCAGCGGCCCTACTCCACTGTGGTCGGCTGGCCCCGATGGCCTGGTGAACACGGCGGATGATGTGCCGTTCCCCGCCTCTGGAGTGTGTCCAGCCGGGGCGGAATGCATCACTATGCCTGGCCCCGACGGCATTCTTGGAACCGCGGACGATGTGCCCATGAGTCTGGCCAATTTCACCCGCGATATTGAAATCACGCCGGTCCTTGAAGCCGACGGTTCCATCAATCCGAACTTGAAACAGATCACCGTGACGGTGAGTTACACCAACGCTTTCCCAGTTCCTCGTAGTTATAGCGTGAACGCGTTGATCTCCTCCTTCCGTTAAACGAGACAGAAATATGAAGAAACGCCAACAACATCCGGGACGGGGTTTCACAATCATCGAACTGATCGTTTCCCTCGGTCTGGGCCTGCTCGTCATGGGGGCCATGGCCAGCCTGTTCAAGACCGGCTTGAACTCCACCATGCTGGTTACGCAGCGGGCTGAAACGCAACAGAACATGCGCGCCGCCGTTGACTTGATGGTCAAAGACATCGGCATGGCGGGCGCCGGTCTGCCTTCCGGCGGAATCCAGTTGCCCAGCGGGGGCGGCGCGACTGCTTCCAAATATGGTTGTGATCAGACTGGGACGTGCCACGTCCCCGCCTATACCTATCCCACCAATAATTACATGTACGGCATCATTCCCGGCTTCAGCAATGGAGTGGAAGCTGATGCCGTCGTAGCTGCGGCGCCGCCGCCGATTATCGACGACAGCATTACCGTGATCTATGCCGACTACAACTTTCCGCTCTGGGAGTACGACGTTACCTTCCCGACGCCGGGCAACGGCGGAGCTGTCGCTCTTACCCCGGACGTTGCGTATGTGCCGGCCCCGCCGCTGGTAACCGCCGCCGGTGGAATTCAAGTTGGTGATTTGATCATGTTGAGCAACAGCCTGGGCACGGCGGTCGGCGAGGTTACGGACATCAACCCCGGCGGCATCACGTTTGCGGACCAGGATCCGCTGAACATCAATCAGAACAGCGCCGCGCAGAACAACATCAAAGCCATCTCGACCGGGGCCAATACGGTTGCCTATCGCCTGTTTGCAGTCACTTACTACATCACGGTTCCGGCGAATGGCCAGACGCCCCGCCTGATGCGCCAAGTCAATGGGCTCGACCCCGTACCGGTTGCCGATGACATCATCAACCTGCAATTCGCGTACGACAACTACGACTCCCAGAATGCGGCCCTTGATGCGAATCAGTCCAACCCGCTCGGCGTAGGCGAGTCCCCGAACTTGATTCAAAAGATCAACATTGTGGTTATGGGACAAAGCATGCTCAATTACGGAAATAAATCGTCGCAGAGCATGTACCTGGCCACCTCGGTAAGCGCTCGCAATATGGCGTTTCGCAATCGCTATCAGTAATGGCTTTTTTGAGTAGGAGACCACTCATGGGACACGGGAAAAAGAATCGTCAGGGTTTTACGCTGATCGCGGCACTCATCATCCTGGTGCTGCTGTCGGGCGTAGCCGCGGGAATTCTGTTTATGGTGACCAACGAATCCCGCATGGGCGGAAACGACCTGGAATCCAACCTCGCCTACTACGGCGCGGAGTCGGGCATGGAGAAACTTACGGCCGACCTGTCCCTGCTTTACACCCAGTCCATGAGCCCGACGAACGCCCAGATTCAGAACTTGATCAACTTTCCTCCCACTCAGTCCATGGTCCAAGGAATGAACTACGTCGAGACGATTAACTATCCTCTCGACGCCAACGGAAATCCGGCCAGCAACTGGAACACGGTGAGCGCAGGCGCAAACCAGGGACTCGATGCCGAAATCATCCCGATGTCGATGGAGGTGATCGCCACCCGTCCCATGGGCGCATCAGTGAATATGACTCGTAAGGTCGAAGTCGCGCTCATCCCCGTGTTTCAATTCGGAGTGTTCTGCGGCTATGACTGCAGCTACTTCCCCGGGCCGAATTTCGGTTTCGGGGGTCGCGTGCACACTAACGGCAATCTGTTTCTGGCAAGTGGTGCCGACCTGGTTTTCAACGATAAGATCGCAGCCTTCCAACAAATCGTCACCGATCGCCTGGAAAACGGTTTCTCCACCGCCGCGGCATACGGCGGAACGACCTTTGTTCCCAAGGCAAGCGGCGGATGCGCCCTGGTCTTTCCACCATCCGGAGCGAACTGCGTGGCTCTTCCGGGATCTGGCACAGTCCCCGGCGACGCCAGTTGGAGCGGCGGTTATCCTAACATTGCGGGCACCGCCAATAACAATTTTCCCAGCCTTTCTTCGGGGACCTTCAATGGATTCCTGGTGAATTCGTTGACTGGCGCCACCAATATGCAGCTGCCGTTTGTACAAAACAGTTGCACCAGCAATCCGCCGCCCTGCACCGACCCGATCGCCATCGTGCGCAAACCGCAGCCCGGTGAATCTCCTACTGGCTCGCTGGGCAGTTCGCGCTTGTACAACAAGGCGCAGATTCGCGTCCTGCTCGCTGACACCGTGGCTGATTTGCATCCCGAGCGTGGCGTCGGCGCCCTCGACGCGGACGATGTGCAATTCGTTCCTAACGGAAGCTATCCGATCCCGGCAGCCGCGGGAACCAAAACCACGGCCGGGGCTCCCGTCAATGGCGCCGAATTCTTTGGCATGGCATCCGTAGGTACCAACAATTGGGTTGCCCCGGTCGGCTATGGCGCTTGGACTTCTTATCCTCTCTTGGGAGAGCTCACTACCGGCGGCATTCCAAACAATGGCCAGGGCGCGTGGATGCGCATTGAGTATTCCGACAATGCGGGGGTCTGGCATGGGATCACTCGCGATTGGCTGAGTTGGAGTTTCAGCCAGCAATACAATCTGCCACCCACCGGTCCCGGCACCGATCCCTATAACCCGAATGCCATCATCATTCTGCAGCAGATGAACCCGGGGGCGAATTCTCCGATTGGCAATGCGAACGCATTTTATCCCATCAACTTCTACGACACGCGCGAAGGCGAAATGCGCGACGCCGCCAACGGCTGTGCGGTCAACGGCATCATGAACGCGGTTGAGATCAATGTTGGCAATCTCGCCCGGTGGCTGGCCCATCAGGCTCCTTACACCACCGGGAACGATGTCGGGAACCTGGTGAACTTTACCAACCAGAACGGTTACATCCTCTATTTCTCCGACCATCGCGGCATGCTTTCCGATCCCAATCCTTCGAACGGCGGACAAACTCCGGCCAACGTAATCAGCGGGGAATCGGGTCTGGAGGATGTGGTGAACTCCGGCCAGTCTTTAGGTTCGACAACACCCGACGGCGCACTGGAGCCGGCGACCTATTACACCTATTCCCCCGAAGATGCGGATCAGAACGGCAGGCTCGACAACTGGGGCGGCCAAAATATCGGCTACGGTTTCGCAGTCAACACCAACACCGCCCCTCCAAATCCGTACTTGACAACGAACTGCGCCACCACGGGGTTGAGCAACGCCGTCTCGGGTGCGCGACACGTCCTGAAACTCGTGGGCGGAGGAATGAATGGCGGCGTAAGCTATTTGCCGGTTCGGTTTGACAATGGACAAGGCGGATTCACTGTAGCCTCGGAAAATCCGGTTTACGTGCAGGGCAACTACAACAGTGGCCCGTCGGATCCCATGTGGGGCGGGGAAGCAACACCACGCCCCATGCCGCCGCAGCCATCATCGCCGATACCGTCACCGTGCTTTCCAACAACTGGAACGACGGAAACAGCCTGGCGAATCCTACCGCTCTCGGCAATCGTCCAGCCACAACGAGTTACTACCGCATGGCGGTAGCCGCCGGCAAAAATGTCCCCTTCCCGCAGCCGAACTGGGGCGCGAGCCAAGACTTTGGCACCGACGGTGGCCTGCACAACTTCTTGCGCTACCTCGAGAACTGGGGCGGCCAGCAGTTGTTCTATAACGGATCGCTGGTGAGTATGTACTACTCGGAATACAACACGGGCGTTTTCAAATGTTGCACCGTCGTCTACAGCCCTCCGACTCGAAATTACTCGTTCGACACATTGTTCCTGAATCCGGCGAACTTGCCTCCGGGCACGCCCATGTTCCAGGACGTCGTCAATCTCAGCTACCACCAGAACTTCACGCCGCAGTAATCAAACGCGGATAAGTTCTGTCGCATAGAGCCCGGCTTGCGGGTATTCTCGCCTGGGCGAAGCCTTCTCTGGCGGGGACGGCTCTCGTCATCCGATTTGGCTGACCCTTTCGTAACTTGGACCGTCTCTTTTCTCTCTTTATCCTCTAATCGAAGCCGCCCTATGGGCAAAACTTGGCTGGGAGGACAATTGTCTCCGCTAGTCCAGCAAAAGCGAGCCGCCACCGCATCGCGTCGGGTGGCTTCCGGTAGTTCGCGCGGAAATATGCTCTTCTACGCCAGTTTTTCCGCAGGGCTTATAGCGCTCTTGGGGGGCTTCGTTGCACTCATGACTCTTGTTGGTTTCTACGCCATCATCGTTTGGCCCCTCACGTTCTGGGATTTGGCGAATTTGCATTTAGAAAGATACAGTTCCTTGACCGGCACAATCGTCGCGTCTGTCTTTGCTGGGGGCTCCCTCGCGGGATTCTCGTATTTCAGCGGCGCCACATTGCGATTCAAGCGCAAGCCGAGCACTTCCACAACGCCCAAGCGTTCCAATGGATAAGCTCTTGAATCTGTATCTATAAGACTACTGATCCTGATCTACCCACTCCTACCCCGCCACGGATCGAGAGCCCACGTAGTCCCACTGATTCATTGATTTTAAGGTGCTAAGTCGTAGGTAACTTGATCCCCCTTTGCTGCAACGCTAGATTACTATTTTGGGCGTGCTTTTGAAGCCCGGACCGGACAAAACATGGCGGGTTGGAATTCATTCAAGTGGCTGACGTGGATCGCGCTGTACTTGATCCCCGCAGTTCTGTTGCCGTGGGCGATCTCCCACGCCTGGGTGCATCAGCACGGCAAGAGAGTTCAGTTCAGTCCCCGGCAACTTTTCCGGCGGGGAGAATTAGGGCTGCTCAGTCTCATCCTCGCGTGCTCCGTGATCTGGGACCTTCTGCAGTCACAGTTCATGCCGCACACGATCGCGCTGGCTTCGATCGTCCTGGCCCTGTGTGGAATCATGTCGGCGACGGTATGGGTTGAAACTTACTGCCGCCAGCAGTGTGGGACGGATTGGCATCCGACGCGTGCATGGCGGGATTCTCGCAATCTGGCTCTCATGGTGTTCAGCATAGCCGCTGTCACGGAAGTCCTTTTGGATCGTCTGGCCACGGCGGTGAGTCAGTGAGCGCGCCGGCCCCCTCGTTGGCCAAAACGCAGCAGCGTATCGTGGCGGTGCGGCTCGCGGATGCTGCGGAGACCATTGCGGTCCTCTCCCTGATTTTTGGGCTGCTGCTAGTCATCTTTCCGGTATCGTTTCCGCGCATGATCGTAAATGCCTGGCAGCATGGCCAACTCATGGCGATCATGATGGTGCTCACGCTCTTGGTCGATAGCGGCCTCTATGTCCGGGTGACCTGGATGCAAGCAGCCAAGCCCGGATTGTTGGCCGCAGCCTGTCTCGGCTCACTGCCGCTTCTGGTCGTGGGTGGGCTGAGTCTTCTTTTACAGAGCGCGGTAAGTCACACCCTCGCATTGGACATGTCGAACCTGCAATCGCGCGTCAACGAAGAGATCCTCGCGCACACTTATCTTGGCATCGTTTCCGCTATCTTCGTACCATTCCTTGTGATCCGGTTTTTGCAACAGTTTCGAGCCGGGAATTCCTGAACAGAACCGCATCCTTGACTTTCTTGATCGCCAGCGCCTTGCGTCAGCTTCGGAGTGCTTGTATTTCCCTTCGCGCGGACGCGTGTCAGCCGCGCACATTCCTTTCCCCTGTCATTCGCGGCTTCGAGCGTATGAACTCCTTTGGGGCACGAGGAAGTTCCTCTCGAAGTGCCTGCAGCCGCTTCTCGATTTGCTCCGCCTTCTGCTGCGGCCGTTCTGTAGAACAGCGCCCTTCGTACCGACGCAGAGCCGGCATGTGGACGCCGAGCAGGACGGCGACCTGCCCGAGTCGCAAGCGGTTCTGCAATCGGCCTCCTGCGGCGACGCGCTCGTCCTGCGCGCGGGTCAGACGCTATGGTAAGCGACGCTGGCTTACTTAGTTTGGTTCGACGAACCGCGGGGAGAGAGACTGATGTGCTTCTTCGCGGCTTTGCAGTATACGGCGGCTTTGCTTCTGTCCAGTCTTAATGCAATGACCCCCGTCGGGGTGCCGCCTGCGGCCAGGTCTCTCAGCCTTCGAATGTCTTCATCGGACCATTCCGTACCCCGCCTGCGCCCGTGGAATTTTCTGGGCATTGACACCGCCGACACTGTCAGAGAGGCTTGATTACGCCAATTGCCAGCGTAACCGCCGTCCTGAAATCATAGGTTGGACTCGGCTAACAGAAAGCCGAGTCGGAGAGCGGATCCGAATCGGCTTTCCTGCAGGAGGCGCATCATGAAGAAAGCAACTTTTAGTTGAAATGAGAATGACCGGTTTTGTCAGTGACGCGCATCACACCCGTGCCGTTCGCTCTGATCTTCCAGCATTTAGCTGTCGAAAGAGATTTCACTCAGTGACCGGAGGCGATGCATTATTGAGGGCGTGCCTGCATAAAAAGAAAGCGCCCCAAACTCTTTCGAGTCGCGGGGCGCTTCGTGAACAGCCCTCCCCCAAGTGCTGCTCACTTTTCAGCCCAGTTCCCCTAACAAAACTTCGTGAATAGCTCCCGCGTGCCACTCAGCGGCGCAGATGGGTTAGCTGTCGAAATATCTCTATGACGCTCGTTGACGGCAAGAGGCGATCTCGGCAAGAGGCAATCTCTTGCGTATCAATGGGACTCGGAGCATAATCGTGTCGATCTCGGATTTGACTGGCGCGCGCCCATTCACACTGGCACGACCTCACCAAGGGCGTTCCGGAATATGTTCCAGAAAGTCACTCATTCGAACTGCGTTGGAGCGTATTTAACGTGTTCAACAACACCCGCTTTGACGCTTTCTCGATGCAGGACGAGTGGGATGTGCCCTCTGCCTTCGGCAATTACACAAAAATGCTCGCCAATCCGCGCAGAATGGAGTTCGCCGGAATCTATCGCTTCTGATGCGGAGGGTGGACCAGGCAGCAGGAAGGTGGATTACAACTGATTGCTGATGATCTGCAGAACTTGCAAAGTGGTGACGGCGCACTCCTCGTCACCACACGACCTTTATCCTCTTCGTAATATCGGAAGGGAGCCCGAAAGTTGTCGCTCAGACGCTACGCTTGCAGTCGCTTCATCCACATCTTCCTTTTCCTGATTGCTTCTGTAGTCACCCTTGCCGCCAGTCCGGCTGCTCCAACCGCTGATTGGGTCGTAATCGTTCCCGTTGCCAACATGTACTCTTCAGCCAAGGAGAACACCGATGTGGTTTCCCAGGCGATCCTGGGCAGCCATGCTGCAGTGCTTGAAAAGCGCCATAAGTGGGCCAAGATTCGCACGGACGATCAATACACCGGCTGGATGCCACTGCGAGATCTGCGCAAGTCGAGCGCGCCCTACGCCGCGCCGGGACACGCGGTCCAGGTCGAGAGCCTGTTTGCCAATCTCTATCGAGAAAGCGACGTTACTCAGTATCGGCCCGCGATTACGGTTCCTTTCGAAACGCACCTCGAAACGATTGACGACGCGCCCGGCAATAACGCGCGCTGGCTCCAGGTGCGTTTGCCCGACGGGCGAATGGCCTGGATTCAGCGCGGCGACGTAGTTCGCGACCCCAAGCCGCTGACCATCGAGCAATCGATTGAGCTAGCCAAGCGCTTCCTGGGACTTCCTTATCTGTGGGGTGGACGATCGAGTTACGGATACGACTGCTCCGGATTCACCCAGATGCTGGTCCGCAGTCGCGGCATCAACATGCCCCGCGACGCCGACCTTCAGGCAGCGTGGAACGGAGTGGAGAACGTGGACCGGAAAGACCTGCGGGCGGGCGATCTGTTGTTTTTTGGCGCGTCGGCCAACAAGATCACGCATACAGGCATGTACATCGGCAACGGGGAGTTCATCCACGACACCACGCATGACCATCCCATGATCCAGATCAGTCGCCTGGATGACCAACCGTGGACGCGCATTCTCGTTGCCTGCAGGAGGGTCAAATGAACCGCAGAGACTGGCTAAAGGCTACCGGAGGTTTGAGCGCGAGCTGCCTGTTCCCGAGCTTGGCGTCAGTGCGGGCTCTGGCTGCCGAACCCGCCGGCTGCACCTGGGAAACAAGTATCACGCGGCTCAAGCTGCGCCACACCTGGACGACCACCATGTCATCCAGCGAGTATCGCGACACCATCCAAGTTCATCTCACCAGCGATGGAGTGAGTGGGGTGGGAGAAGGCGCACCCATCGTTCGCTATCACGAAAATGCCGCAGATGGGAAAAAGGCGATTGCAGCCATCACCCCTTTTCTGCAGACAGCCGATCCGTGGCACTCCGAGAAGCTGATGTCCGAAGTCTCGCGACAGATGCCGAACCAGTTTGCGGCGCAAGCGGCGCTCGATATCGCACTGATGGATTGGGTTGGGAAAAAATTGAATGTCCCGCTGTACAAGTTGCTGGGACTAGATCCCGCCGACACTCCGATCACGACATTCTCCATCGGCATCGATACTCCGGAAAACACGCGGCAGAAGGTGCAGGAGGCGGAGCCTTTCCCCGTTCTCAAGATCAAAGTTGGCCTGACTACGGATGAAGCGTCCATCGCCGCAGTGCGCAGCGTAACCAAGAAACCGCTGCGCGTGGATGCCAACGAGGGTTGGACGAATAAAGAAGAAGCCGTCCGCAAGATCAACTGGCTGGAAACGCAAGGCGTGGAGTTCGTCGAACAACCGATGCCCGCCGAGATGATCGAAGAGACGCGCTGGGTGCGCGGCCATGTGCACCTGCCGATCATCGCCGACGAGGCCGCCGTCAACGCTCGCGCCATACCGAAACTGGTGGACGCCTACGATGGCGTGAATGTCAAACTGGACAAGCGCGGCGGGATCCAGCAAGCCCTTCGCATGATCTATGTGGCCAAGTCTTTGGCGATGAAAACCATGCTGGGCTGCATGGTTTCCAGTTCCGTAAGTGTTACGGCGGCAGCACATCTCTCGCCGCTGGTGGACTATGCCGATCTCGACGGGAACCTGCTCGTCGCGAACGATCCCTACCGAGGCGTCACTGTCCAAAAGGGCAAACTGGTCCTTCCCGATCGCTCGGGAATCGGAGTTGAATCAATTTAACGAAAGCAACATGGGCGCCCAAGGGGAGATGGCCAGGCTCGAGCGGGAACTCGACCGCCTGAGCAATGTCCGCAAGACGGTTCATGAGCGGTTTCGGCACGCTATTTAATCGACCGTGACCGCCTCCACTGATCTCTGAGTTATGTGAATCTTCATTCTGGCTGCTCCCTCCAAAACCCCTGCCCCTGGCTCGTGTATCCAGTGTGATCCACGGCGACTGAATTGAAGGGTATTCGAAGTGTATTCCAATAGTCACGAAAACTGAACAAAGACGGGCTAATGCACAGAATGCAAAGGGGGAAGTTGTGGTGAGCGCGGTAGGAATCGAACCTACAACCTACTGATTAAGAGTCAGTTGCTCTGCCAATTGAGCTACGCGCCCACGGTGGGGGTTTTGGCTGGTAGGACGAATCAAAATTATAGCATCGGCGGGTTGTTCTCCGCAGACGGGGAAACCCCCGGGAATCTCCACAACTTTCGATGCCAGTATGAGCGCTGCTGCATTGTCGCGTTCCACCGCGAATTACGCACGCGAGATCGCGGCTCGCTAAACATTCACGCGAGGGTCGCTTATGGCGGTTCCGATTGTTAGGAACGTTGGCGAACTTCCGCAGCCAGGCTGCCAGCTTCGCTTGCGGCCGGCCGGCGCGGAGGCAACGGATGACTCGCAATCGGCGGCCGGTGTTCGATCGTGCCGATCACCGGAGCTTCATCCATGCCGCTCGCGTATGCCGCCGATGCAAAACTCTGTTCGGCGCACATGCGGTCGATCATGCGCTGTTGCCGTTGGTTCAACACTGCGTGAGGGAGAATGGGAAAGTTGCGAAACATCCACAACAGATAAACGCGCTGCACAAATGATGGCATTACAAATCGCGGACCAATCGGTGTTTGCACTCGCACCACACCGTCCGCCAGCTTTTCGATCCACATACCTTGGGCCCACCTGGAACCTGAAATTAGCCAGAGCAATTCTAGGGCCGCCATTATTGCACTAGACGCGGTGCATGGGAAGCCCTTTTTTCAAGGATTTACGGATATCTTAATCGAAAACCGCACCGCGTGCCCGCCTCCGCAGACTTTTTTGGGACTTTTCCTTTGCCGGGGGATGCTGAAATGGGCGCGGATTCGCCGGGCGTCCCGGCACCCTATGCGGTGACTTCGGGAAGGATGTCCATGCGGCGGATCTGGGCCGCCACCCCAAAGTCGGATCCCTGCTCCTCAACCCGCACGATGGTGGCCTGGCAGCAGACCCAGCACTTCTCGCCCGAGGTCAGCTCGGGAGGAAGAATCAGTACCAACTCGACGTCGGTTCCCTTCTCCATTTTGGAGTTGGTGTAGAGGAACACGCCATTGGCGCTGATGTCGCGGGTTTGAGCTGTCTGATCGGCGCCCTTCGACGTCCGTACCCGCGTCGAAACGCGGGTTGCTATGCGGGTTCCGGAGCGGCGCTCGGTGTTCGTCTTCATGCAGGCCAAAAGTGCCCACCTACTGTACAACAAGTGGGCGAACGGGAGTAGGAATTCCGGTGTGGGGCGCGGGAAAGAGGGGCTGCGAAGTGCATCCGATAAAACCTGGACGGACGAATGCGTCCGTCCCCACATGACTAGCTAGTTGGACGGCGGGCGCGGGCTGCTGGAACGACCAGGGCTTGTTCCATGGTCGGAGCATTGGTGCCGCGGAGCTTGACTTCGATTTCATGCAGCTTCTCGGTCTGCGCCGTCTGATAGTAAGCCTGCACCAGCAATTCCATGGTGAACGGATTGTCCTGATCTTCTTCCAGATGCGCAATCGCATCTTCGTACTTCTTCTGATCCATCAGCAGCGTGCCCGCCGCTCCCTGATAGGAGCTCTGAACAACGCGATTGCGGCTGGCGTTGGCAAGAGCTTCCAGTTCCTGCAGAGTCTTCTCCGCAGCCGGCTGATTGCCGGAATTGGCTTCGCGCACGACGCGGTTGCGCAGGATGCGGGATAACTCTTCGTCGCGATCGGAAGCCGAAATCGTGGCGCGATGACTCAACGCTTCCTCCGCTAGCTTCAGATGCTGGAGCGCAACGTTGTCGTCGCGCTGATATTCCGCCATCTGGCGGAGAGCCTGCGCTTCCTGTAGATCGTGTTCTTTGGCGTGCGCGGTTTCGGCGATCTCCTGCAGTTGCTTGTCCGCTTCCGCGTAGTTGCCTTCGCGCACGTAGGTCATAGCCTTCTGCATGCTGTAAAGCAGGCGGTCGCCCTCGTTGTGGGCGAAGCGGATGGCCTTGTCATACTCCGCGCGGGCCTGCTCCTGATTGCCCATCAGGGCGTAAGTATCACCGAGCCCAAGCTGCGAACTGCTGAAGTCCGGATCGATCTTGAGGGCGGCGCGATAGTGCACGAGGGCGCTGTCGAATTCTCCGGCCATACGCTTGAGCTCGCCGTAAGAATCTTGCGGATTGGGCTCGTTCGGCAAAAGCGCGACGTAACGATCCATGGCGGAGAACGCCTTATCGAACTCGCGGTGACGGGCGTCCTCATATGCCAGATCATTCAGGGCGGCGGGAAAGTTCTTGTCGAGGACCAGCGCCTTCTCGAAGAAACGCCGCGCCTGATCGTCGCCGTTTTCTCCCATGAGCCAGTTCCCCGCGAGATACAGCAGGTGCTTGTCATGGGGATACATTTCGAGCATGTCGTTCATGGCGGTAATGCCGCCGATGAAATCGCCTTCCTGCACTTTGACGATCCACGCAATCATCAACTGTTCGCCGGGCGTGAGCTTCGGAGCGAGCGCCTTGGCTTTCTCGCGAGCGGCGGAGATTTCCTGGGGATTGCTGCTGTTGAAGGCGATCCAGGCCCAGGCGACAGCGAGGTTCGGATCTTCTTTCACCGCAGCGCGCCAGTCGTCATTGCACCGCTCAAGATAGAGATTCTCGTAATCTTGCATGCCTTTGTAGTAAAGCTCGCGGGCCTTGGGCGATGAAGTCGTGATCGGAAGCGTTCTGGATTCACCCTGCTTCAGATGGTGCGCAAATAGCGGCGCAGCGAGGAACAGCCCGAACATGGCGATTACGCAAGCTTTGATCGAAATGGTGCGGGGCATCAAAGATCTCCGGAACAGAGCTTAGTTTGGGGAGGGATTACGAGAAGAGGGTAACATTGGCGTAACCGGGCTACGAGGTGACGAAAGGGAGTGGAACGGGTGTGATTCGGGGGCCACGACATATCACCCCGAAGGATACGAAGGAAAACGGATAACCACGAAGGACGCTAAGTCACACGAAGGAAAAGCTTCCGCGGCTTCCTTCGTGGTACTTCGTGTCCTTAGTGGTTCTCGCCGTTGACGGAGGTTCGTTTTGGGAATTATTACTAATCGGTTAACCCTCCCCCTCCCCCCGGTGGCGATTCTTAATCTCTTAGAATCATCGAGTTAGCAAAAACTTAGCTTGCAAAATCTTGAGCGCCAACGACTTAGATCTCAAAATCTTGCAAACAAACAGCTTAGCTATGGTTCGAGGTCTCGACCGAAATTGCCACGCTCGCGCGTACCGCCATGATCGGCGAGAGCGATCATGGAAGGCAAGGTCAGATGTCACAACTGCCTGTGGATTTCCGCGAACGACTTGGATAAAAGCGGTGGAGAGTCTGGACGTTGGTCGCGTTTAGAGGTTTTCACGCCAAGTCAAAATCCCCCACCCTGTCGCAAAAGCGCGACAAGGATGGGGCACCTCTGGGGGCCTGAGCAACTATCAAAACTTCAGGATCGCGGCAAATTGCACGCCGCGGGGGCCGCCTCCGCCGAGGAACGGATTGCCGATGCCCACGTCGCCGGTGGCTGTGAGCGCGTAGTAAGCGGGTGCACCGCTGAAGACATAGCCTCCAGTCGCCTGGTTGGGCGCGCCGATATCGCCGATGAAATTGGGCAACAGTGGATTGGAAAAATTGGGATGGTTGATCAGGTTGAAGAACTCCGCGCGCAATGTCAGGGTTACGTGCTCAGCAAGCGCCGTGTCTTTGAAGACGGAGAAGTTGAACTCCTTGAAGCTGGGGCCCTTGAGTGAATTCCGGCCAAGATTGCCGAAGTGGCGCGTGCCGGGTACGCAGTTGGTTTCGTCTGCCGTGCCGTCGTTCCCCAGAGGATTTCCCCAAGCGCAAGGCGCGGCGAAGGCAGACAGATTCAAATACTGCGAGGGATTTCCCGGCGAATACTGCGGAGTTGCAATGACGTCGGGACGGTCGAAGCCTTCTCCCGCTCCCGAATAATCCCCCTCAAATTCATAGTTCAAGTGCCAAGGCTGCCCGTCCTGAAGATTCAAGACACCGTCAAAGCCCCAGCCATTTCTAAGCTTTGAGGCAGCCCCGCCGAACTTGGGAAACTGGTAGGTAAAGTTCCAAGTGAAGCGACGGCGGATATCGAAGCTGGAATTTCCGCGATCCCCAGCGGGATTGGTGCTGTTCTGCGGCTGGGCCTGGTTGGGTTCGAAGTCTTCCAGATCGCTGGCGGTATCGATCGAGTGTGACCAGACAAAATTCGCCTGCGAGGTCAAGCCGTGCCATCCGCTGGTGCGAAGGCTGGCTTGCAGCGCGTTGTAGATGGAGTTTGCCGAGGATTTTTCCTGATTCAAGTAAAAGAATGATGGAGCGACGGTGCGCGGAACGCCATATCCGGAGGGACAATACACTGGCGGATTCGCCGTGGGGTCAGGAACGCAAGCCAGATCTGCGGCCGTGATCTGCGCCTGGCTGGGCTGATTGATGTCCAAGAACTGGAACAACTTTGTTCCCTTGGCTCCGACGTATCCAACTTGCAGAACTGTTTTACCGCCTAGCTGCTGCTGGAAGTTCAAGTTGAAGTTCTGAATGTAAGGGGTGCGCATGTGCGGGTCAACAGCGAAGAAATCCCCCTCGGGACCGTAGTTTGAGTAAACGGGCGTGCCCGAGGTCAGGGGAGTCAGCGCATACCCTGCGGGATCCGTAGCGACGCTTCCCGCGGCCAGGGCTTGCGATCCCAATCCGGGGTACGCAGGACCCGGACAGAAAATGCAGTTCCAAGGCAAATGGCCCAGAAACATATCCTGTGAAAATGCATCGTAGAACAGACCCCATCCGCCACGGACTACGGTCTGGCCTTTGCCGGTAAAGTCATAAGCAAAAGCGACGCGTGGCGCAAAGTTGTTTAGATCCTTGCCATAAAGTTGGCTGGTCTGAACGTTGTCGCCAGTGCCGCCATTGCCCGCCGGATCGAAGGTGTAAAAGAGACCGCTTTTTTCTCCAGTCACACCAAAATAATCCCAGCGCAACCCGTAATTCAGAGTGAGTCGAGGGGTCGCGCGGAAGCTGTCCTGGACAAACAAACCGTGGCTATTCTGGAAGGTATGACGCCGGGAATTGCCCTGGATCTGATCGCCGCCGTTCGAAATTCCCTGCAGGAAATTGGTGAGCGTATCGAAGCTGAGCGTTCCGCGGAAATTGTGATCGATCACTTGCATGATCGTAGTGCGGCGGAATTCGTAACCGAACTTCACATCGTGCTTGCCCGATTTCCAGGAATAGTTGTCGACGACGTGCCAGTTGGAGTCCACGCGGTTGCGAGGGATGGAACTAGTGGCGCCGATCTGCGAGAAGCTTCCAAGGCTGATCGCAGGCAGGCCTGCGTCGTAAGCGCCGACTCCGGTGTCGAGTCCAATGGAATTGGGATTGAAGCTCTGATCCTGCGGAAAGAATCCCTCGGCGAAACGATTCCATCCCAAGCGGACTTCATTCACCTGGCTGGCGTTGACGACTTTCACGTAGGAGAGCGCAATCAACTGAACGCGGGTCGGCGTGGTGGTGTTAAAGCCGGGGAGAAGCCCTCCTGCAAGTTGCGCAAACGGGAAGCTCTGGCTGCTGTCGCCAAAGTAATAGCGGCCAGTGAGCAGATTATTGGTGTCGAAATTGTGATCAATTTTTGTGATCAGGCTGTCCACACGATTGAAGAAACTGGTCGAGGTCGAGAGATTGTTGCCATTGGGACAGCCGGAGTCTTCCAGCCCGACCAGAGAGCCGCCATACGTGCCAGGAATATTCGGCGTAGGCCACGGATTCCGCGCTAACAAGGCCGCGGCTACTGCATTGGTAGTTCCGAGGGCGGTTTCGTCGGCTGCGATCTGCGCGGGATCAGGAACACAAGTTGTTCCTGCCTGCGCACCATTTTCGCGCTGGCCTTCATAGTCGGCGTAGAAAAATGTTTTGTCCTTCACGATGGGACCGCCGAGCGATCCGCCGAATTGATTGTTGTTGAAGGGGCTCTTGCGATCGGGAGCGAAATTAAAGTAGTTGCGAGCTCCCAACTTGCCGGAACGGAAGTATTCCAGCAGACCGCCGTGCCATCGGTTGGTGCCGCTTTTGGTCACGATGTTGATGACGGCGCCGCTGTTGCGGCCATATTCGGCCTCGTAGTTGGAAAGAACTTTTAGCTCGGCGACAGCATCCAGCGGAAGGATGGTCGCGGGATCTCCGAACACACCCGCTTCGTTGATGGCCGGATCGTTGCGGTAGCCATCGTTCATGTCGGTGCCGTCGAGCAGGAAGTTATTGGAGCGGCCGCGGGAACCGTTCATCGAGAACGTGCCGTAAGAACCGGGAGAATCGGAGATTTGGTCGGGAGAGCCGGCAACGCCGGGATTCAAGTATATGAGCTTCTGGTAGTCGCGTCCGTTGACGGGAAGGCTTTCGATGGTGTCGGCAGTTAGCGTACCTCCCAGATCGTTGGAGGTGGTTTCGACCTGCGGCAAGAGATCGCCGGAAACTTCTACCTGGGTCGATACCTGTCCTGCTTTGAGGGCAGCGTCTACGCGGCGTTCGGTGGCCACGTCGACCTTGACTCCTTTCGCAACGAAGGTCTGAAATCCTGCCTGGGTGACGGTCACGTCATAGGCGCCGATGGGGAGTTCGGGCAAGGAGTAGCTGCCGTCGCCGCTGGTGGTGGTGGAGCGCTGAAGTCCAGTGCCGGTGTTTTTCACGGTGACCTGTGCGCCGGCGATGACCGCACCCGAAGGATCGGTGACGGTGCCGAGGATAGTTCCGCGAAAGGTCTGGGCCGACACGCTCACCGCGGCTAAAAGCATCAACGCCAGCATGAACACCAGGAACTTACGCACTTTCATTGGGTCTCCTTGAAAACCGACTCCTTGGGAGGAGTGCTGGATCTTTGCAAAACCGTCAACGCACGCAAGCCCCTGGGAAATGGTGCAAGCGCTTGCGTGCTAACGAGATGTCCGCCCCAAACTTTGCAAAGACCGGCGGGAAAACATTATCCAAAGGGTGCACTCACAGTCAACCAAGGAGTTGTGAATCGGCGAGATAGATTTTGCGAATGTGGATTGCGAGCGGACGCGGAAATTCAGGATCGATTGTGAGCAGGGTGCAGCGCCGTTCGTGTAGTGCGTCGAGAATAGGATCGTTCACTATTGCGCCCCGATGCCGCGAGTCCTGCGAGGTCCAAGAGCTTTGACCACAGAGTGACACAGGGGAGCACAGGGGAAACCGGCGACCTATAAGTGTCGATCTGTTTGACGCCTACACTAGAAGTTGAAGGCTACGCCGCCGCGGATGGAGCGGGCGGAGTCGACCAGATAGACAGTCTGGCCGTCCTGGCCGAGCACGGGAACGTATCCCTGAGCCAGAAGATTGCGCAGATCGATAAGAGCTTCCACGTGTCCGCCGAGAACCGGAATCGGCTGGCGGATGAAGACGTTGAGGAAGGGATCGCTCTGGCCGGCCGAGGCGTTGAACATGTCGACGGGGGTGAGCGAGGAGCCGTCGATCCAGCGGTAGGAGGCGATCCAGCGCGTATGGGTGCGCTGCAAGGTTCCGCTTAACTTGGCGGCAACGGCGTGACGGCGCACGGAAGAAATCCACTGCTGGGCATCTTGCAGTTGCACATCCGGCTGGGTCAGATCGAGAACGCTGCCGAATGCGTAGTCGATCGTCGCAGTGAGGTCGGAAGAAAACTTATGCTGCAGCACGACGCGCAGACCGTTGGTCGAGAGATTGTTGCCCGCGTAAGTGAAAGTACCGGAGGTCATGTCGGGCAAGAGGAATCCGTTGGCGGCCGTGACTTGGCCTACCCCGGTCAGCGCCGGGTTGGCGATGCGGTCGGAAAATGCGGCAAGCTGCAGGTTGGTCTTTCCGATGCGGCGCGAAACATTGACTTCCTGATGATGCGCGCTTTCCAGTTGCGGCGCGAAGTTCGAGAGGCTCACCCGGGGATCGGTCTCGCTGAAGTCGGCGGGAGCGGAATCGAAACCCTTTTCGGAGCGCAGATCAGGGCGCGAAGTGGTGTAGGAGTACTCGACGACCGTGTTGGGCGAAAGATGCAAGTCGGCGGAAGCGTAGGGGCGAACCGCATCCAGATGTCCGAGGAACTGGATGGTTTGCAGCTCGCTGCCGAACTTGAGTTCGAGCACGTCGCCGAGAGCGAATTCGTCTCCTGCGGACAGCGCCAGAGCTTGCAACGCAGCATTGTGCAGGCTTGGGTCGGAGGTGGCGAAGCGGCGCACGGTCAGGCCGACCATGGGCTGCGATCCATCCTGCAGGCGGCGGGAGTACGTGGTGCGCAGAACGGCGGCGGGGACGCTGTTTCCGTAGCCGACATTGCCGCTGAAGGCGAGATGGCCGTCGGAGAAAATTGAGCGCTCGAGATTGAAGCCGGTGGTCATGTCGGAGCCGCCACCGTAGCCGGACGCGTCAGAGCCGGCGAGGAACGAGAGCGTTCCGGTCATCTCGTGCTTCTGCGTCTCGGCTTTCGCCGGATCGTCAAAGATGCGCAGGATAGGACGGTTGGCTACTGAACGGAGCGTCCATTTCCAGTCGTCAGTGTCGGGCAGCGAGCGGACCGGGCCAAGTTCCATGATGCCGAGCAGCGTACTCAGCGTAATGTTGATACTCAGCTTGTCGCCGGGACGCAGACCAACTTTTTCGCGCAACGCTGGCAGAAACGAGGGTGCGGTCACCTTGAGCGAGTAGAAGCCGGGCAATAGGCCAGTTGCGGTGTAGTAACCGGCTGTATCGGTGAAGACCGTGAAAGCCTGATGGGTCGAGCCAAGAATCTGCACCACGGCGCCCATCTGGGGAGTGCCGGAGACATTGCGGACGTATCCCGAGATCGCTCCCGGCTGCGGTACAGCCCACACGGGAAGCGCGAACCCAAGTACGATTGCCCAAGTTCCGAGCTTGCGTAAGTTCAACTTCGCCCCACCCCCTTGGGGAATGCGGGAGTTACTCTACTGCAAACACTGCCGATGGATCAACAGTCTGTTTCGAAATATTGTCATTCACCTTGATTTCGATCTTGTAGACGCCCGGCTGAAGATTGGCGGGTACGATCGATTTTTGCAGCGTCACCTGGTCGCCGACATTGCCCATCGTGTCGGTGCTTTCCGTTTTCTGCACCACCGGCTTATTGGTGGCGACGTTGGTGATGTCATATTCAAAGGTAGCGGAAGGCCTGTGGGTCTTCTCGTCTACGCCGAGATTATAGACCTGCATCCAGAAATTCACCTTGCCATCTTTGTCGCGCTTGAAGGTGGCCGGTTTGCCATCCGCGGGCGGAACGCGCGGACGAATCTTCATGGTGCCGATGACAAAGCTGCCCGTGCCGATCGCCTTGGTAGGAACCGGTTCCATCTGGTCGGCAAGAATCAGGGTCGAGGTTGCAAGCTTGTCGTCGGAGAATTCAGGAACGACCACGCTGCGGCTCCAAATGCCTTTGCGATCGCCGTTGACATCTTTGATGGCGATATTCAGCTTGTAGCGGCCGGGACGCAGCGGCAGCGCCTTCCAGTAGACGGAAGCGTTCTCCGCGGTGCGCGGAAGAAGTTCGGCGGGCACATCGACCTGCACCGTGTCTTCGAAGGTCTGCACGATTTTTCCAGTCAAGGTCGAAAGACGGCCGAATATGTTGACTGTACCGCGTTCAACCCCGTCTTTATTGACGAAAGTGATGTCGCGGTTCTTCATCTGAATGGTCACCGGGACCAGTACGGTGTCGGAGGTGACCTTCACGAAGTCCGCGCGCACGTCGAACGGCATCGGGTTGAGGATGACTTTTGAATTCACCGCCTCTTCCAGATCGGTGAACTTCACTTTGGGAGCTGCCTGTAACTTGGCGAACTGCTCGAGGCGGTCGAATTCTTTAGCCTGAAGCATCGAGCTCTCGGGCCCGGCACCCAATCGCTCCAGACCTCCGCCCTGAAAGCGCTGCGCCTTGCTCGATTGGCCCATTTGTTCCCACAGGGTCAAGCCGGCGTTGGGGGTCATCAGCAGAGCGTCTTTTTCGGAGCGGTCCATCGTCATGTGATATTCGCCGCACATGCAGCTGTCGACGAATTCGATGATGACTTCCTGGCCAATACCTTCAATGTAGCGGTAGCGCCAGTCTTCAAAGGGGAAGGTGGAAGTTTCGCCGCCGCCTTCTTCCATGGGGCGCTCGTAGGTGCCGCCGGAGGGATGCGACTCGATTTCATCCGGCTTGCCGTAGACGATGTAGATGCGGCCGCGATCGGTCCTCCAGCCGGGTACGCCTGCCGCGAAATGTTCGTTGGCATAGGCGATGCGCTGGTAGTGCTCTTCCTTGTACTCATTCTCTTCCGTGTCGGGAGTGGGGTCGCGGCGCTGCCAGAAAGCTTCGATGAAATTATCGCGCTCTTCGTCGTTGGAGAGTTGCTTGAACGCGGCCCGCTCTTCGTCGGTAATGATGTAGACGACGTCTTCATCCAGCCACTTCTTGTAGGCAGGATTGACTTCCCGCTTGAACTCTTTCATCTGCTGCTTTTTTCGTTTGGCGTCCACGGGACGCTTCAGCGGGTCGGTGCTGTCAGCGGGTTGGGCTTGGGTGGAGGGGGTCGCCGCCTTACCGGCTTGATTGCCAGTCTTGGCATCGGATGCGGGCTGGTCTTGGGCAAGAGCAGTCGACGCCAGCACAGCGAGACAAGAAATTAGACAAACTCGAAAAAAAGTGCGATACGCAACCCGGAACATGAGAGGGACTCCTGCCAAGACAACCGTCGTCTGTTCATTTTAGGCCGTCAGTTGTGTGAAAGCAAGGTTAAGTCGTGCCCGGAGAACGAATTAAAACCTGCCAACCGCACACCTTGAGAAGCCGGCCAGGGGTTGCCGAGTTGCCTGGGGGAGAGGCGAAATCGTCAGTCCCTGTCCTTGGGAAGGGAAGGTTATAATGTGAGGTTCGGGCAACATTGCCCATCCCTGCGCAGCGGGTCTCGGGCCACTTCCTCGACGTTGGATCGGGAACTTTCTCGGCGGCAAGATCGTAACAGAGGATGTGTGCCCGTCACGGGCAGTCAGGATGCAGGCTGTTTTTGTCGTTAAATAAACGATTTGGCGGGATTCAGCCCTCTCCGGAAGGCAGTATATCCCCGCTGTGACGGGACTCATGAAGCGTTGGAAAAAAATCGCAATTGGCACGGGCATTTTGTTGCTCCTGGCCCTTGTCGTCGGGATTGCGGTTTTTCAGAGCGGCCGGAATGTGGTGACAGTGCAGACCGGAAAGATCCAGCGCGAAGATCTGGCGACCGTAGTCAGCGCTTCGGGAGAAATCAAGCCCAAGACGTATGTAAATGTAGGGGCTAACGCTTTTGGGAAGATCACCCACCTGTACGTGAAGGAGGGCGATCACGTAAAGAAGGGTCAATTGCTGGCGCAACTGGAAAACGTGCAGTCGTCGGCCGACGTGAACGCCAATGAGGCGTCCCTGCAGGCGGCGCGGACGGACGCGATCGCGGCCGATGCCGCGCTGAAGACTTCGCAAGCGGACCTGCTGCGCGCCCAAGCCGATTACGACCGCAACAAGCTGGATTGGTCGCGCGCCCAGAGCCTGTTCCAGGATGGTTTGATTTCGAAGTCCGATTTCGACAGCCGGAAGAATGCGTGGGCCACCGCCGACGCAGGCCTGACCCAGGCACAAGCCCGAGTCGCGCAGGCCAAGGCGCAAAAAGATTCGGCGGAGCGGCACGTCACGCAAGCTCAAGCGACGCTGACGCACTATACCGACCTGCTGCAGAAAACAACCTATCCTGCTCCATTTGACGGGGTGGTCACGAACCTTCCAGTACGCGAAGGGGAGACGGTAGTCATCGGCATCCAGAACGCGCAGGGCAGCACGCTGATGACGATCGCCGACATGTCGGTCATTACCGCGGAAGTCAAGGTGGATGAAACCGACATCGTGAACGTGAAGCTGGGACAGCCGGCCGAAGTCACCATCGACGCCATTCCCAACAAGATTTTTCATGGCGCGGTTTCGGAGATTGGCGATAACGCCATTGTCCGTTCCAGCGGCGTCTCCACGTCGCAGCAGACGACGGCCAGCGAGGAAGCGAAGGATTTTAAAGTAGTCGTGACCTTGCAGGATGCGCCCGCCGATCTGCGCCCCGGCCTTTCGACAACCGCGAAGATTACAACGGCGACGCGCACCAATGCCCTGTCGGTTCCGATCCAGGCCCTGACCCTGCGTACCAAGGAACAGATGGAGCAGCAGAATAATCCTCCGGGATCGGTGCATGCGGCGGCCCCCTCCACGGAAGTTGCATCCAAGAATAGGACAAAAGATGAAGTGCAGGGCGTGTTCGTGATCCGCAATAAGAAAGCGATGTTCGTGCCCGTCACCACCGGCATTACCGGAACCTCCGACATTGAAGTGCTCGGCGGATTGAAAGAGGGCGATGAGGTGATTACGGGGAGCTACAAAGTTCTGCGTACGCTGCGTCCGGGAAGCAGCGTCAAGGTCGACAATAAGGCTCCCAAGAAAGAGGACGAGTCGTCATAACCTTGGCCGAGTTAGAACGTCAAAAGGCAGTGAGCAGTGCGAAGTGGGAAAGTGGTCAGCCGTCAAATGCTAATTAGAGATTGTGGTTTTACTAGCTACTGATCACTGTTTAAGAGAGGTCACGCAGCCAGTGGACGAGGAGAAGAATATGGCAACCGCAGAAGTCATCAGTATGCCGAACAACGCGGGTTTAGCTCCGCCGGAGAGTTGCATGATCGCGGCCGAAGATCTTTGGAAGACCTACGACATGGGTTCGGAGCAGCAGGTACACGCGCTGCGCGGCGTCAATCTGCGGATTCAGCGGAACGAATATGTGGCCATCATGGGGCCGTCGGGTTCCGGGAAATCGACCTTGATGAACCTGATCGGCTGCCTCGACACGCCCTCGCAAGGAAAGTATTGGCTGAATGCGCAACTGGTGAGTGAACTGGATGATGATGAACTGGCGCGCATCCGCAACAAAGAAATCGGATTCGTTTTTCAGACCTTCAATCTGCTGGCCCGGGCGACTGCTCTGCACAACGTGGAACTGCCGTTGATCTATGCCGGCATCCCGACGGAAGAGCGCATCGAGCGGGCGAAGGGCGCGTTGAGCGCCGTGGGTATGGATGGGCGCATGCATCACAAGCCGAACGAACTCTCCGGAGGTCAGCGGCAGCGCGTGGCGATCGCGCGGGCGCTGGTCAACAACCCTTCCATCATCCTCGCCGACGAACCTACCGGCAATCTGGACTCGCAAACGGGCCTTGAAATTATGGCGCTGTTTGACCGGCTGCAGGCCGAGGGCAACACCATCATCCTGGTGACGCACGAAGGCGACATCGCCGAGTACGCGCATCGCGTCATTCACATCAAAGATGGAGTGATTGCCAGCGACGAGAGTAAAACCCGCTAGGTATTGCATCAGCATTCACAGGTAACCATTGCGCGCTTCGCGCGCAAGCCCGGACGAAGGCGTCCGGGCCTACATGTCTTGTGTAGGGGCGGACGCCTTCGTCCGCCCCGCCGAAGCGCAGCGAGGCGTGCGCGAACTTCAGGATTTTTGAGCGGCTACCGCCAGCGGCTCGACTGCACTGAGCGGTGGATCCGCTACCACCGCCCGGTCTCTGCCTTCCCTTTTGGCGCGATACAGTGCCGCGTCGGCGGACTCGAGCAGAGTTTTGGGAGTCGTACCGTGCTCGGGAAGTTCCGCAACTCCGACCGAGACGGTGACCATCCCAACCGCCTTTCCCTGATGAAGGATAGTCAATTCGCGAAGCTTAGAGCGAATGCGCTCGGCTCGCGCCTGGGTTGCTTTGAGGTCGGCTAAAGGGAGAATGATGACAAACTCCTCGCCTCCGAAGCGGCAGACAATATCTTCGGAGCGCACGCTTCTGGTCAGGAAAGCGGCCGCCTCGCGCAGCACGGTGTCGCCGGCCTCGTGGCCGAAGGTGTCGTTAAATTTCTTGAAGTGATCGAGGTCGAGCATCAGGACGCCGAGTACTTGTTCGGAGCGGACCGCGCGGCGGATTTCGCGTTCCAGCGTTTCTTCCAGATAGCGGCGGTTGAACAGTCCGGTGAGCGCGTCGCGAATGGACTGATCGCGCAAGGCCTCGCGCAACCGGAGGTTGGCCACAGAGAGACCCACCTGCTCGGCAAACATATTGGCCATCAACATGGCCACTTCCGAGAGAGCGCCGGAGTCAATGACCTGGAAGTGGACAACTCCGATCGCTCCTCCTTGTGACATCAGCGGCAAGCAGGCGTAGGCTCCCTGACCCGAAACCACGTGCCTGCACTCGGCCGTGGAGTCACCTGGAGCCACCATGTGCATGTGTCCGGTGCGGAGGGCCCAGCAATCTTCCGCCGCAAAGGTGCTTGCGGGAAGCCGGCAATCGGACCAGGACGCGGCAATCTCCAGCAGATCGCGGGAAGAATTCAATAGCAGCACGGCGCCGCGAAGTTCGGGAAAGATCTTGGGCGCCATGCCCACCATTACCGCGAAAATGTCCTTCAGATCCGCGCAGCTTTGCAGCAGTTCGGCCATCTTTGCCAGACTGGTGGCGCGGGTCGAGCGTTGCGTAAGTTCGCGCACCATGCGCTCGTTCTGCAGATTCAATTCCTGTTGGGCCAGGGCGCGCTCGCGCATTTCAGTTTCGAGGCGAAGATTGGCTTCGAACAGCGCGGCCGTGTGTTGTTTGACCTCCTCTTCCAGAAGCTGCTGGTGGCGCATCTGATCGTCAATGTCGACCGAACATCCGAACCATTTGACGATGGTTCCGGAAGTATTGCGCATGGGAGTGGCTCGAACCAGATGCCAGCGAAAATCTCCTTGAGCAGTCTGGTAGCGGTATTCCCCTTCGATGGACGCGCCCGTCTCGTGCCCCGTCTCCCAGCTCTTTAATGCCACCGGTAGATCGTCGGGGTGCAGAGTATTCTTCCAGTTCCATCCCAACATCTGATCCAATGTTCTTCCGGTGAGATCGCAAAGGCGCTGGTTGCAGTAATCAAGGCCAAGTCCCGGGACCGCGGTCCAGACAATTTCGGGGATCGCTTCGGCCAGCGTCCGAAAACGAGCTTCACTCTCGCGGATAATCGTCTCCTGTCGCGCGGCACGACAGCGCTTGATGAGGATGAGAAGGAGTGCCCCAAACAGTGCGAGTGGAAGCAGCGCCACGAAAACTCCCAGCAGGGAATGATGATTTCCTGAAAATAGGTTCAAGGCGTGTTGGCCTCCATCGCACTTTCGACGCGGAGAGAGACGCACATATCCTTCGTCAGAAGTGCTGAGGTAAAGATCGGCAGAGACGGCGCTTTTCTTATTAGAAACGTCTGAAGAAAGGCGTTAGGCCGGGCTTCGCGAGTTCGGTCGCGTGGATTCGGCCCTGTGAAGAATGAGCAAAGTACACGGCAAACAAAAAGACGCAGCCAGGCTGCGTCTCAAGTGTCGGCAAAGAAAATTTCTTACGGAGTGGTGCTTACCGGTTTGACCGTCGCGGTGTCCGACGGCAAGCTGTGTCCCGGAATGAAGAAGTTGTGGTCATACATGTTGCGGTACATGCGGCCGGCAATTTCGGCGGCTTTGGGGCCGAACGTCGGACGCCCACCCTCGAGGAAGATGACGATCACGACGCGTCCCACACTGGTGTTGGCGTAGGAGGCGAACCAGCCGAAACGAGTTCCATCGTGGGAACAGGTTCCGGTCTTGCCGAGGATCTCTTCTTCGTTGAAATTGAGGCGCAGGCTGCGGGCCGTGCCGTATTGCACCGCGCCGGCCATGCCGTCGGAGAGTTCGGGAATGACGGGAGCGATGTCAAGTTGCCGCTTTACGCGCGGCTGGAAGTTGGCGACTTCCTCGGGCGTGGTGGGATGCTGCAGGTAATAGAGCGTTCCGCCATTGGCGATGGCGGAAACCATGGCGCCGAGTTGCAGCGGGGTCATCGAAACGCCCTCGCCGAAAGAGCACATTTTGCCCACGCCGCCCAGCTTTGCGGGAATGACTTCATCGGGATACGAGCCCAGTTGCTCGCCCGGGATGTCGTATCCGGCAAGCTCTCCGAGGCCGTATTGATGGGCATAATAGGCGACTTTTTCAAAACCAAGCTTGCGTCCCAGAGCTTCGAAATAAGCGTTGTTGGAATGAGCCAACGCGGTGGTGAGATTCATCCGGTAATGGCCGCCGAGAGAAACCGGGGTCTCCTTCGAGACCAGGCCTTCGCTCAACGCGGCCAGGGCGACAGAAAGTTTGATGGTGGAACAGGGCTGGGCGCCGCTCGAAAGAGCCAGCTTCTGATTGACCATGGCGAGAACGCGTCCGCTGGTAGGCTCGATCGCGACGACAGTGCCGTTCATGTTGCCCAGAGCATCAATCGCGGCCTGGCGCACAACCGGATCTTCGCCTCCGGTGATATCACCGTTGCCGATGTCATCCGTAAAAGAACTCATCGTGAAGCGCTCATAGTAGCGGTGGCGGCGAGTACGTGCTGAAACGCGGCGGATCGGGGTCGCGCTGCGACTGCGGGCCAGATGACGATAATGCCGGCGCGTGTGCTGGGTCTCGCTGATCTTTTGGGATTTCGATTTCGTGGGAGTATGAGTGGCAATGTGTGCGGCCCAGCTCACGCCGGCCAGAGGCAGGCATGCGCAAAGGGCAAAAACGAGACGAAGAAGGCTTCCCTTGTACATCTTCTAATTTTCACTCCCGAAATCTATGAGTTTTGGTGCACGCGAAGTGCCAGCGGGGTGGTCACCCGCCCTTTTGCATGACTGCGCTGATAGTACGAAACTTAGCATTTCCTGGCAACGTTAATATTCAAATCGGTAAAAATAGTCTTTCAAGATCTAACCTACTCCTAAACAGCGACATAGGCGGAGATTACCGCGGTTCAGACCCTTTCGGTAACCCGTTACTGGATTACTAGAAAGATACTGCCATGGGTGCAAAGTTTTGCGCACGCGTATCCATCAGGTTTCAAAGTTTCAAGGTTTCGAAGGTTTCAAGAAAGAAACAAAATCCATCGACTTTGCACGTTGAAGCTCCGAACCTTGAAGCTCTGAAACCTTGTCACTTTGAAATTCGGGCTTGCTAGGGCCGAGCTTCGTAGACGATGTTAAACGGAGTTTCTGTGGCGCGCCGGAAACGGCTGAAGCCCGCCGAATTTACGACCTGGCGGATACGCGCTTCGCCCGCCTGGGCGCCCAGGCACAGCCCCACTTCCTGCGAGCGCGAGCACGGCGTACACAGCAGTGTGGAAAACGAGTAATACACGCGGCCTACGGGATTGAGGTTGTCCTTCAGTTGGTCGTTGGCAAAGGGCTCGACAATCATCCAGGTGCCGTCGTTGGTCAGCGAGCGCCGAACGTGAGCAGCCGCGCCGCTGGGGTCGCCCATGTCATGCAGGCAATCGAAGACGGCAACGAAGTCATAGTCTTTGCCGGGATACTCTTTTGCTTTGGATACTTCGAAGGTCACGCGGTCGCCGAGGCCCTGGCGGACGGCCGACGCGCGCGCCGCCTCAATCGACTTATCGTGATAGTCGAAGCCGAAGAATTGCGACTTGGGAAATGCTTTTGCCATGAGTAACGTGGAAGCTCCCTTGCCGCAGCCGACATCGGCCACTCGCGCGCCAGCTTCGAGTTTTTGTTGGACATCGTGCAGCGCCGGAATCCAGGAGCTCATAAGATTTGCGGCATAGCCGGGACGAAAGAACTTCTCGCAGCCGTGAAAGACGCCGTCGGCATGTTCGTGCCAGCCCATTCCGGCGCCGGTGCGAAAGGATTCGGCAATGCGCGGCACGGCTTCCAGCGAGCCCAACGCCAGCTCGAATGCACCCGGAAGATACGCGGGACTGTCTTCATTTGCCAGGGCGAAGGCTTGTTCTTCGCTCAGGCTGAACTTGTTCGCCTTTTCATCATAAGTGATGTAGCCGCCGGCGGCCTGCGACGACAACCACTCGCGCAAATAGCGCTCATCGGTCTGAGTCTTGGCCGCCAGCTCCGCCGAACTCATGGGGCCACTGGCGAGAGCTTTATACAGCCCGAGCTTTTCTCCAATGACGACCATGCCGGTGTGAACCGCGGCTCCGAGATCGGTCACAAACTTGCCGATAAAAGCATTCAGCTTGTCCATATCCAGCTTGGGAACCTGCGCTGTACTCATGGGAGTTCACTCCTTCAGAGAGAATTTAGGACGGACTCCGGCGCACGCAGAAGTTTGATGCGGACGGACAAAAATTTAGGAGCCCCACCCCGTAGGCGGGATTTTCCCTCCAGAAATCGCCGAAGTCAAGGAATTCCGGACTTCGATCGTGGCTGACTCTGAATTTTGGATATTGCTCGTCGAGAGGTGTACAAAAAACCGGAGCATTTCTTGCGCTCCCCGCGTCCTCTGCGGATTTTCTCAGCGCGCTCAGCGTTTTAAGATTTCAGGCCGCCGGAGAGCGGGCAAACTTTTCGTGCGTGGGAGATCCCTCCCTGTGCCGGAAAAGCCGCTCCAGTCGGGATGGCGCCGCTCAGAAATATCGCGCTGTTGACCCCGATACCTTGAAACTTTGAAACCTTGTCACCTTGAAACCCGGTCTTCTTCACATGACGTCATTCCTCTTGCGCAGGAAGGCCGGCACGTCGAGATCGTTCTGCTCGAAGTTGTTGGCCATGGCGCCGCGCATAGTGTCGAGCGAGATCACGTCCGGCATGCGCTCTTGCGCGACCGGAACCGGAGTCGGATCGTCCACGTAAGCACAATCGCCCGCCGTCGATTCCTGCATGATCTGTGGCGGCATTGGATCGGGCATGGGGTCGAGAGCGTCCGGAAATTCCATGGCCTCATCGTGCGCGGCGGCGAACGAACTGCGCGTCTCCTGCTGGCGGTGGCGCGCCGTCGGCATCTCGCGGAAGCCCGTAGCGATCACGGTAATCTTGACCGCGTCTTTCATCTTCTCGTCGAGCACGGCGCCGAAGATGATGTTGGCGTCTTCATGGGCGGCGCTTTGGATGATCGAGCAGGCCTGCTGCACTTCGGCCAGCTTGAGCGACGACGATCCGGTGATGTTGATCAGAATGCCGCGCGCGCCGTCGATGGCTCCGGCTTCGAGCAGCGGCGAAGCAATCGCTTTCTGCGCGGCCTCGATGGTGCGCTTGGCGCCGCAGGCAGAAGCCGTGCCCATCACCGCGTATCCCATGCGCGCCATGATCGTCTTCACGTCGGCGAAGTCGCGGTTGATGATGCCGGGGATGGTGATGATATCGGAAATCCCCTGCACACCCTGGCGCAGAATGTCGTCGGCGACGCGGAACGATTCGAAGAAGCCGGCATCTTCGGCAACGGCGAGCAGCTTCTCGTTGGGAATCACGATGGTCGTGTCGACCGATTCCATCAGTTCCGAGATGCCGCGCTCGGCTTGCTGCATCCGGCGCTTGCCTTCGAAAGAAAACGGCTTAGTCACGACGGCAACGGTGAGCGCGCCCATTTCGCTCGCGAGCGAAGCGATGATGGGAGCAGCTCCCGTGCCCGTGCCGCCGCCGAGGCCGGTCGTGACAAACACCATGTCGGCGCCTTCGAGGGCCTCGATGATTTTGTCGGAGTCTTCGAGCGCGGCTTTGCGGCCGACTTCCGGATTCGCACCGGCGCCGAGACCGTTGGTCAGCTTTACGCCGAGTTGCAGCTTCACGGGCGCGTGCGACATGCGCAGCGCCTGCAGGTCGGTGTTGGCGACCACGAATTCAATGCCCTCCATTCCGGCATCGATCATGCGGTTGACCGCGTTGCCGCCGCCTCCACCTACGCCGATGACTTTGATCTTGGCGTCGTTGCGGGCCTCTTCGTTGAAGCTGATGCGAATCTTGGAATCGTTTTTCATTTTTTCACCTGCTAAATTGAAATGCGCAACCTTCCACCACTAAGGACACTAAGTTTCACGAAGGAAGACTTCTTGAGATTTCCTTTGTGTAACTTCGTGTCCTTTGTGGTTCATGCCTTACGCTCCCTTGCCTACCAACAACGCTTTCAATCTCGTTCCCCAGCGGTCTTCCTGGAAGCCGCGGGCGATGCGGGCGCGCTGGCCGTAGTTCACCATGCCCAGCACCGTCGCGAACTCGGGTTCGGACAACGTCGACGGCATCTTGGCCAGCGGGGCCGGCCATGAGAGCCGGACGGAGCGGCGCAGCACCGATTCCGCCACATCGAAAATTCCCGGCAGGCGCGAGGCGCCTCCCGTCAGCACGATGCCGGCGATGCAGAGGTCGAACATGCCGCTCTGCCGCAGCGCATCGCGCATCATCTCGAAAAGCTCGCGGGCGCGCGGTTCCAGAATTTCGGCGACCAGGCGCTGCGGCATCAGGCGTGAAGCGCGATCTCCCACCGACGGCACCTCGACCTCGTTGCCTTCGGGAATCAGCGTGACCACCGCGCTGCCATACACTTTCTTGATCTTTTCCGCTTCCGCCAGCGGGGTGCACAAGCCCACCGAGAGATCGCTGGTGAAGTGATCTCCGCCGACGGGAATGACTCCGGTATAAGCGACTGCTCCCTGCTGAAAGACGATCAGTTCGGTCGAGCCCGCGCCGATGTCGGCGAGGCATACACCGAGCTCGCGTTCATCGGAGCGCAAGACGGAATCGGCTGCTGCCAGCGGCTCAAAGACTGTGTCGTCGACGTGGACTCCAGCTTTATTCACGGCGGTGATGACGTTTTGGGTGGCGCTGGTTGCCGCGGTGACCATGTGGACGCGGACTTCGAGGCGGCCAGCCATCATGCCCAGCGGATCGTGCACGCCCTGTTGATCGTCAAGAATAAATTCCTGCGGCAGCAGATGGAGAATTTCGCGATCCGCCGGCAGCGGGATGGCGCGGGCTCGCTCGACCGCCTGCTTGATCTCATCGCGTCCAATCTCGCGGGGACGCGTGCCCAGGCTGATGCCGCCGTGAGTGTTGACGCCGCGAATATTCGCACCGCCGATCCCGACAATGGCGTGCTCGACGGGCGCTCCGGCAATGTCTTCCGCGGCTTCCACCGCTTTTTGAATTGAGGCCACGGCTTTATCGAGTTCGACGATGACGCCCTTGCGCGAGCCGCGCGAATCGGCGACGCCGTGTCCGCGATAGCGCAGGCCGCAGTCGGTCAGCTCCGCCATCAGCGCGCAGGTCTTGGCGCTGCCTACATCAATCGCGGTTAAGAAATTTCCCTGCTGGTTCCCCATGCTTATGAATTCCCCGACGTCACTTAATTGGACCCCGCACTTGCCGGCTGCTTGACAATTCCTGGACTTGGCTTTGGATTCGAACGATTCGCGGCCACCGCCGAAACTGATGGCGGCTTCTTCGCATCATGTTTCGGCGCAGTCCAATGAACCGCGGCTTTCGTCTTTGGCGCCGAGGCAGGATGCTTGGCTGCCACCTTCTTCTTCACAGCCGTCTTTGCGACTGGCTTTCTCACCCGCGTCCGCTGCACCGGTTTCTTGGCCGCGGCCGCTTTCGGATTCAGCTTCTTCTCGGTCAGCTCGAATGCCGGCTTAGGCACAGTGCGATCGTGCGGATCGATGCGCGTGACCAGCGCTGCCGGCCTGACTCCGGCTGCCGCGGCCGCTTTCGCCGCTGCCGCCGTCAGCGCCGCTTGCTTCGGCTTCCCTTCCATGTCGGGATTGACGATCACCTGGTTGTCGTAGCGCAGGTTGACCGAGTCGAGCTTCTGGAATTGCTGCCGCCACTCCTGCACGTGGCTCACGTAAGTTTTGTAGCGCTTCAGATAATCCGACGAGCCCAGTTCGACCAGCACATCACCGTGCGGATCGTTCACCCGCACCTTTAAATTTTCGAGATCCGAGAGATCGACTTCACTGAGATCTTGCGAATAGCGGGCGCCGCCGGAATCGAGATCCTGCACCAGTTGGTTGTAAGCCTTCATGCGCGGAACGCGCGTCGAGAGCGGCTCACCGGGATTCATTCCCAAAATTACGGGAAAGGAATATTTATGCTTCTGGGGCAATTCCATCAGCGTGCCGCCGGCATCGACCAGAAAGATGCGGGGGCCGACGCGGGCGAAAGCCACGGGAGTGCGCTCGTGAATTTCCACGCGCAGCCGATTGGGGACGAAGCGCATCACGCTCGCCGATTCCACCCATGGAATCTGTTCAAGCTGCGCTTTCTGCTGGCTGAGTGGGATGAAGAAAATGTTGCGGCCAATGTCCGCGCCCATCACTTCCATGATTTGCGCCTTGGTCACGTTCTGCATGCCGGCAACGTCGATGTTGTCGCTGGATTCAATGCGGAAGCGCCACGAGCGCTCGCCATACTGATACAGGCTACCAACGCAGATCGCCCCGACGAATAAAAAGGCTGCGGCAATCACCGCCCACAACAGGCGGCTTGCGGTTTTCTTGGGAAGCGGGCTGCGGCGGGCTGAGACGCGCTTTTGCGCGCGCAGAAATGGGGATTCCTCGTCCACATCCAGATCAACCAAGCGCGCATCGTCGAGCGACTCGCGCGCGGGTGGAGCGCTGGGTGGGTACAACTCCTCCTGCATGATGGTGGATCCGCTTTTTCGCGCCATCAATTCAGGACAGTTGTCGTGAGGAATCGCTGAGCTTTTTCACTATAGCTGCATTTTTCGAATGGAGATAGGCAAAAAATTAGAGGATTTGCACAGATGGGAACCGGATTGGGTACGAGCACGAGAGTGCCATTGGATTCGTCAGCGGATTGTCGCGTGCGCCGTAGCGAGGTCTTGATCTACGAAGTGTTTGCTCCGAAGACGCTCGCTCCGCTCGCGGGGCGGACGAAGGCGTCCGCCCCTACATGAACCGAAAATGTAGCTCCGGACGCCTTCGTCCGGAGTTGCGCGCGAAGCGCGCAATGGTTACAGCAAAAACGGGCGCGAGGGTTGTCCGCGCCCGATATCCCAGGAGGGCAATTTTAGGGAGGCAAATACTAAGGTTCTAAACCGGACCGGCGCTCGGCACATCCACATGGATTACCGGCACGACCGGCATCTTGATCTGCGGTATCTCCGGCATGGTGAAGCGTACTCGCGGACATGCTATCTTGTGCAGCGAAACCATGGCTGGAGCGAAATCTGTAGCCGGAATGCGCATGCGGGCCACTTGCGCTTCGATGCGCGCCTGGTCGGCTTCGACCGTTGCCATCGCGGCCTCCTCGCGATCCGACATCACTTCAAAACTGTCATTGAAATTATCGGCGCTCATACGCGAGCGAGCGATTCTGGTCTGAATCCTGGCGAGAGCGGCGGACAGGGGACACGAAGCCCTTTCCTGGCGCGCCCCAAGAATCTGGGCCTCGGCCAGGAAGCGGTCGGCGTGTCCGGTGGCCAGCGCCAAGACGGCATTGCTGCTGTGCGCGACGCCGCCGGCGATCCGGTGTGCCCACTCCAAGCCGCCATCGTGGTAACTCGCATTCAATCCGGCTGCCAGCACTGCCGCCACCAGCCATCCCCATGCTTGTGTTTTCATGGCCTTGACCTCTTATGCCTTCATAGACGGAGGGCGTTTCATTCCGTTAGCAAGAGATACGGTGCGGGGAGGGGGAAAGTTTCATAAAGCAGTGGTCAGTGATCAGTGGTCAGTGACAAGCGGTCGGTGGGCGGAGAGAGGTGCGTGGTCCAAGGCGGGAGTCGGAATTGCTGCGTTTGCTGACCACTGGCCACTGGCCACTGACCACTTTTTCCTTACCGCGGCAGGGGATCTTTCATCGTCGCCAGCGCGTACCCCATCACGGCCATCGCTGCGCCGTTCTCCCGTAACTCGCGCGGATCGATTTTGTCCAGCGTGTCGGCTGCGGTGTGATGGTAGTTGAAGTATCTGCGGCCATCCTGCATTAGTCCCAGGGCGGGCACTCCAGTTTCGGACATGGCGGCAATATCCGCGCCCGGCGGGTAGCTGCTGGGCTGCACAGCATTGGCTCCAAAGCTTTGCAGAACATTGAGAACCGGGCGCAGCAGTTCGGCGGCGGCCATGGTCATCTTGATATCGAAGCCAAGGGGGTGGGCCGCGCCCGAATCGCTTTCGATCACCGCCGCATGCTTCGGAAATTCGTTGGTGTAGTCCTTGCTGTAGGCCTGGCTGCCCGCGCCGCCGCTTTCCTCGTCCATCCACGCAATCACGCGCAGGGTACGCTTGGGATGCAGCTGCAGCTTCTGAATGATTTCGGCGGCTTCCATGGCCACAGCGATGCCGGCCGCGTCGTCGATGGCTCCGGTGCCGAGATCCCAGGAGTCCAGGTGGCCGGAGACCACGACGATCTGCTCGGGATGCTCGCTGCCTTTGAGATCGGCGATCACATTGAAGCTATTGGCATCGGGCAGTTTCTGTGGTGTGAGCGTGAGATGCATGCGGACTTTGCCCTGCGCGGCCAGATGCGCGATCAGATCGGCGTCTTCCGCAGTCACGGCCCCAGCGGGGATTCCGGCAGGAATGCTAAATCCGGTGTGCGGCAGCCGGTAGTCGGCGTTGCCCACGGAACGGACCAGGGCGGCCACGGCGCCGAGTTCCGCCGCACTCTTCGGCCCAGCAGCACGATAGCGAACGGCTTCCCCGTAGGCGATGAATGCCAATCCGGCGGCGGCCTTCTGCTTGTCGAAGATTTCGTTGAACAAAACAATCTTGCCGGCGACCTTGTCCCGGCCCAGCGCTTTCAGTTCGTCGAAATTGCTGACCACCACCACATCGGCCGTGATCCCTTCGGTCGCCGTGGAGGTGCTTCCGCCCAGCGCGGTGAGAACGACTTTCTGCGAACTGCCTGCGGCCTGGCCGGGATATTCTACGAGTTCGGCGGACTCGGCTCCCCGGACCCAGTGCGGGACCTTCACCGGCTCCAAATGAACGTCGAGCCCGAGCTGCCGCAGCTGGTCGGCCACGTAATCCACGGCAGCTTTCGCCTGCGGCGATCCGCTGAGCCGGGGCCCGATGTTTTCGGTTAAATGTGCGACCTGGCGGTAGGCGTAGTCGTCCGCGAGCGCGGCCGTTTTGATTGCCGCCAATTCATCAAGCAGTGGCGCAGGAAAGTTCTCCTGCTGGGCCGGCGACATCTGGGGCGGGCCCGAGAACGGAGACGGCGTCGGGGTCGGCTTCTGGGTTTGGGCTTGAGTTGCAATCGATGAGGCCGAGAACGATATGAGGGCCAAGACAAAACAAACGCGGAGGTTGGACATATGGTCGGTCGCCAGTGTATCCGACGGCAGCCAGAATGAGAAAGGGGCAGCCTTCGCTGGTGTAGATGCTCCAAGATAATGTCACCCCATAACTGCAACGAGATTCTGTCACCCTCCAAGGATGGTGACGATGAGTCAGAAAGAGTTCCAACGAGTGAAGGTGATTGAAAATGCAGCAGGCGGGAGGCTGAGCGTACGCGAAGCCTCCCGCCTGCTGCATTTGAGCGAGCGCCAGGTGCAGCGGCTCAAACGCCGCTACCGGCCTGATTCGGTGGGCTGGGTGCAGCACGGCAATCGCGGACGCTCCGTGCCCTGGGCAGTTACGCCTCCCCAGAAGCATTTGATCTTAACTTTGGCGCGCGGCAAGTATCAGGGCTTCAACGATTCCCATCTGACGGAAAAACTTTGCGCCGAGGAGGGCCTCGGACTCAGCCGGGAAACCGTGCGCCGCATCCTGCGAGCCGCCAAGCTGGGCTCTCCGCAGAAGCGCCGGCCTCGAAAATATCGCTCCCGCCGGCCTCCCCGGCCGCGTTTCGGTATGATGGCGCTCACTGACGCCAGCCGCCATGACTGGCTCGAAGGCCGCGGCCCGAGTCACCCTCATCGGCTTTCAAGACGACGCTACCGGTCAGATTCTGGCCGCTCACTTCCAACTCGAAGCCGAAAACACGGTGGGCTATCTTCGCGCCCTGCACGTCCTGATCACCACTCACGGCGTTCCCCTCAGCCTCTATCGCGACCGCCACTCCATCTTCCAGCGCAACGATTCGCACTGGACCCTCGCCGAACAACTCGCCGGAAAACAGGCTCCTACTCAACTGGGACGCGCTCTGGAACAACTCGGCATCCAGCAGATCCCCGCCTA
This sequence comes from uncultured Acidobacteriota bacterium, assembly GCA_963763795.1. Lineage (GTDB taxonomy): Bacteria > Acidobacteriota > Terriglobia > Terriglobales > Acidobacteriaceae > Sulfotelmatobacter. The sequence continues at coordinate 598,410 of CAVXPP010000006.1, forward strand.
CTCACCCCAAGCCAAGGGCCGCATCGAGCGCGCCTGGCGCACTTGCCAGGACCGCCTGGTCAGCGAACTTCGCCTGACTCAGGCGGCCACCGTCGAGCAAGCCAACGCCGTTCTGGCCCGCTTCTGTGCCGATTACAATCAGCGCTTCGCACATCCCGCCGCCGACGCCTCCTGCGACTTCCGCCGCCTGCCCCGCCGCTTCGATCTCGCCCGTTGCCTTAGCTTGCACTATCAGCGGGTCGTGTCCGCCGATCACACCGTCACTCTGGGAGCGCAGTCGATCGCCCTGCCCCCCTTGCCCGGCCCTCGCGGCTATGCCGGAGAAACCGTCGAACTCTCGCATCAGCTCGATGGCGTGCTGCGCATCTTTCGCGGAGATGTTCTCCTGCTCGCCCGAACCTCGCCCCTGGAAGAACAGGCCGCCCGCCGCCCTGTGCATATCACTTCCGCACAGAAACGAAAACCCGCCACGCCACGCATCTACAACCTATCCGGCCGCCCCGCTTTGGCGGCCGTAACTTAAAGATAAGGGGTGACAAAGTCTCGTCGCAGTTAATACGACATTTTCTGGTTGCAACAACAGGGGCAGCCTTCGCTGGTGAGTCAGTCGGAAACCCGGCCGGCTGCCCCACGCTTCGCGATTTTCGAAGCGTGGGCGCGATGCTGCTTGGATCGATAGATTTGAGTCTTCAGAATGCCATGCTAGACTCGCGGAGTTTGAAACCCCGCGCTACCGACAGCACGAGGGCCCAGCCTTCGAAACCCGCGAAGGCTGGGGCAGCCCATGTCGTGACGGCTCCGGGCAAACTTGGGCCAGCCCCCGGAAAATTTACGCAAATCGATACGGTAACGATCAATGGCGAGGTCGTTGCCGACTTCACCCATACTCCTGCCAATCGTACGTACAGCGTGAACCCCGATTGCACGGGCACCTTCACCATCGATTTCACTGATGGCCGTCCTCCCGTGGTCGCAAATTTCGTCGTTGTAAACAATGGCTGCGAGATCGATACCGTAGTGATCAGCGCCGGCGGAAACCAGGGCATCCTCGCTACCGGCAGCGTCGGGAAAAAACGTTTCTGCGGCTTCTGATCGCAACAAGTCCGTTATGCCCTTTGCAGAATCGGCCCGCGTGGGGGGCGGGCGCTCCGCCCTTGCCGCATTCATTGCGGCAAGAGTGGGAAGGTACTTGCTTCTCTTCAAATTCCCGCATCACCCGCAAAGTCGGACACGATGGGGGTTGTTGGCGAAATCCTGTTTACACCAACTACGCCCCCGGCTCGTCCCGGGATGGGGTCAAGCCGACTCGCCGAATCGCCAACAGCGTCAAGTCGTCGAAGCGCACCCCACCCTTTTCGAAGGAGCGTAGGTCTTCGAGGCAAGCAGTAATCAGTTCAGCTGGAGGCCGCGCGGATTGTTGGCGCACGAGGTGCGTGACGCGGTCGACGCCGTATTCGTCGTTCGCGTTGCGGGCTTCCGAAAGGCCGTCGGTGTAGAGAAACAGTGTGTCGCCGCCTTCCATTTGCAGGCGCGTGGCGGAGAACTCGACTTCACAAAACATCCCCAGCGGCAAGCCCGTGGATTCAACGCGCAGCACGCCGCCTTTTCCAACCACAATCGCGGGCCAGTGCCCGGCATTATGGATTTCCACCTCCCCGGTAGGCTTAGCCAGCCCGCACACCACGGTGGCGTATTGTCCAGCCAACGCGCTCTCACAGAAGACGCGGTTTGCTTGCGAGACCATCTGCCCGAGGGGTAGCGCCATTTTGGTCAGACTGCGGAACAAGGCATGGAGTTGCGTCATCAGCATGGAGGCGGCCACACCCTTGCCCGAGACGTCGCCCAGCACGAAGAAGAGCGGCCCATCGGACGGAATCAAGTCGCAGTAGTCGCCGCTCACCGGCCCGACCGGTTCGTAATGAAAGCTGGTCTCCCAGCCGCCAGCCCGCAGCCCGACTTGCGGCAGCAGGTTGCGTTGCAGTTGCGAGGCCAGATCAAGGTCTCGCTGCAGCGCATCGCGCTGATTCGGAGTCAGGTGGTCAAGGCAGTAGCGCACCAGCGGATCGGCAAGCAGGCGATCCTCTTCCACTGGGTCATGGCACGTTTCGCAGAGCCCATAGCTGCCCTTGTCCATGCGCTCCAGCGCAGAATCCACGTCCCGCAAAAGACCGGCCAGCCCCGCCCTCTGCGGCGCAAGAGCAATCGCCTCTTCCAGGCGATGCTTGCGCTCCTGCAGTTGACTGTTCAGGAAAGCAATCTCTAGAGTGGCCATGACACCCCCATGCCGATTACTCGCTATCTTAGGGTCGTCTTCATTGGATTGTAGCGATCCAGCTTTCGATGCAGATTGCCGCCCAGCCATCACGAAAAAGAACGGTAGCCCAACCGTCCACCTCCCCCCGGGATTATCGTCCTGAGCGAAGCAGAAGGCTGCAAGCTGAGGCCAACAAATCTCAATGCGTGTCAAGGCCTGCTTATGTCACCGACTAAGTCTCCAGAAAGACAATCGTATTGGCCGATCACGAAAGTCGACAAGACTAGCTCCCAGCAGCGTTCTCTCAAGCACCAATGCGTACACTGATGTTAACGCGCACGGCATTGCTGTGTGGGCTGTGCCTGCTCGTGGCGTGCAGCGGGGGCTCGACGGCCGGTTCTCCCACTAGTGCGACTGAAGGAAATCTTAGACGCTCGCACGACGGGACCAGCTGCAAAAGCAACTCGGAGTGTCCTTCCGGTCAGCGTTGCGGATTCACGGGAGCGGAAGAGAGCGGCAGATGCGTCGTGGAGACATCGGGCTCATGTTTAATCGACCCAGCCGGGCGTTGCGGGTGCGACGGGCAGCCTGTCGACCTGTTTTGCGGCAAGGGCTCAACTACCCGATTCGCTTCGGCACCCGTATGTTTCGTAGGGCCTTGTCCGATTCCGTGCAGTGACGGAATTGAGTGTCCGCCTCGCCTCGTTTGCCAAAGCGGTTTCTGCCGACTGCCGCAGGATGGTGAGAAAAAGTTAAAGCTGCGACCCTGAGTGGGCTGTCGCCATCGATGATTGGCGAAACATCCCCATTTCACTCATCATCCGACCCGAGGGCGAGGTCAATGGGGCCGAGGCAGGATCCACGAGTGAAATCGCTGGATTACGACCTTTATGTGACTTCTCTGCGATTCGTTCTGCGGCCCAAAAAGTTTGGCGGCGCACTATAATCACGCCGATGGCCAATGACCCCTTTCTCTCGTGGGCGAACCGGACCGTGCTTCGCCCAGACCGCGACGAGCCCTACCTGTGCATACAGGACATCGTCGTGTTCGTCCGCGATCTGGAAGTGAGTAAGCGGTTCTACGTCGACCAACTGGGCTTCGAACTGATCACAGAACAGTGCCTTCCCACCGGCGTCCGTTGGATTGAAGTGGCGCCTTCCGACGGCAGCGCCAATCTTGCGCTGGTTGAGCCCAAGCCCGACCGGCCCGAATACAAACTGATTGGCGGCTACCGCTGGGTTCTTTTTATGACGGAAGATGTTCAGGCCACGTACAAAGAATGGAGTGAACGCGGGGTTCGGTTCTCATTTGCACCGGAGACGCCGGGGTGGGGTGGGACCTATACACGCTTCGAAGATCCGGACGGGAATGCTTTTGGACTGGAAGGGTTCGACGAGGTGAGGCGAAGCCTGGAATTACGCCGGCAGGAGCACGCAGAAAAACTCGAATCCGAACGCCGCGTCGCGCAGGAACTGGAAATAGCCAAGCAAGTGCAGGCACGGTTGTTTCCACAGATTCAACCGGAGTTGAAAACCGTGGAGTACGCAGGTATCTGCCTGCAGGCGCGACAAGTAGGAGGGGACTACTTCGACTTTCTGAATCTCGGGCCGCAGCGGCTGGCGCTGATCATTGGCGATGTTTCGGGCAAGGGCATCGCCGCCGCTCTGCTGATGGCGAATTTGCAGGCCAGTCTGCGGAGCCAGTCGTCATTGGCCTTCGATCAGCCTCAGGCATTGCTCAGATCAGTGAACCGCCTGTTCTATGACAACACCAGCGAAAGTGCCTACGCATCGCTTTTTTTTGCCGAGTACGACGACGCGACGCGGCGAATGCGCTACGCCAATTGCGGACATTTGTCGGGCCTTTTGTTGAGAAGAGACGGCAACGTCGAGCAGCTTGAGTCGACCAACACACTGCTGGGGCTCTTCAAGGAATGGGATTGCTCCATGCGGGAGCAAGAGCTTTTTCCCGGCGACGTGCTTGCACTCTACACGGATGGTGTAACCGAAGCCAGAAACGATCAAGGAGAAGAACTTGGCGAGCGGTTTCTGATTGAGGCCCTGCGGCAACATCGTGAACTGTCGTGCCAGGCTTTGCTAGCTGCAATCGTGGATGGGGTTCGACGCTTGGGATCTCAGGAACAGCACGACGACATCACGGCAATCGTCGCGAAGTTCAAAACCAGTGACTGACACAGCCGCACAGAATTCCTCCTTTTGCGCCCCCACACTGTACTGACGTATTGACGAACCATTCGCTCCAGGGGACTCGCAGGATCTTCAGCCGAACCGTTGGCGAAACATCCCCGATTTCACTCAAAATACCTGAGCACCTGATACCTGAAATGTATCCGAGTCGTTCAGCCTAAATTCGGATACTAAAAAATGGCCCCATTTCTGGGGCCACGTTCAGAGGCTACGAATTGGTGGGCGATTTCAGGAAAGGCGATGCAAGGAGTCGCTCCGCCAGCCGGAACGACTTTTCGGGAAGTGACACAGCATGTCAATAGTGAAGGTCATGTGGCTAGAGTTTGCGGCCTCTTAGTACAGGGGAGGGGAGCACTTGCCGCACCAAAATGGCGGCGGGCTGTGATCCGGATCACGCTGCGAGTAAGCAACGTGTTTTGAGATATTTGCACTAATGGCTGGAGGAAGCGAGGGGCACTCTGTCGAAAAAGGAAAGAATCAGAAGTGCAGAACAATGCATATTCGCTGCATCGAAGGTGCGAGACAGAGAAAAACCCGTGGCTGGAAATCCAACCACGGGCTTCGGAATCCTCTAGCTGTTGCCGGCGACGGTGCGCAGCTTGCCCGGCAGGAAGTGGTACGGAGGCCACGGTCCGCTGATTGCGACTTCGCAGTTCTTCAACTGCTTAGCGGCAGTGTTATAGCGGTTCTGATATTTTTCCACGCTCTTGGTGTCGATCAGGTGGGCAATGTCGATCAGCATGCCCTCGGGAGCGACTTTCTTGCAGCTGACTTCTTCCTCAAGTGGGTTGAAAAGTTTGTGGACCTGTACGGATAAGGCACGGGCTTTCGTCTGCCGTTCGCGCTCCCGCGAGGCCTTCACCTTCAGCTTCGAGAGGTAGTCGCCGCCGACGGTGTCAGGCAATTCGATGTCGATCATGGCTTCACGCAGGGATCCGTCACGCACGACCAGTTTAATGTGCATTTCGGACTTGCCGCGGAGCTTGGCGACGCTCAGGCCAAAGGCGCGCCGGTTGACCCGGACGGCCTGGCGGAGGGCGTCATCGCTGTCGAAAATAGTGCCGAATTTAAAGGGAAGAACCGTGGAATTGCGGAAGCAGTTGCTGACTACGCGAGCGTGTTCAATTGCGGCTTTCTGGTCTAGCTCACCGGTTGTGTGGTCATATTCGCTGACGATGACCGCGAATTCGCCACTGGGATAGCTGAGAACCGCAGCGCCGTTCACTCCTTGAACGCCCTCTAGCAGGAAAGGGCGGCGAGTGCGGGTTCCATTGGGAAGGGTTTGATGCTCGGTAAGGCAGTACGCGTACCACGCCATGTTTGACTCTCCGAACCGGGATGGAGACGGAGCAAGCCCGCCTCTCACGTCGAGTTGTGTCGCCAAAGCTTTGAACAGCTAGTTTGGAAGTAAGGAACCGGGCGGTACTGGGCTACGAACCTGGAAGCGCTTTACAGTCACACTCCCTAAGTGCATCTTACTTTGGGCAGTATCAAAAATGCAACTTTTTCTTAGCGAGCAGCATCGAAGGCGGGCTTACTTCGGCTGCGCTGCGCGATTGGCGCGTTCCTGCTGAGCTAGCAGCACGACGCGCAGCATCTCGTCCCAGGGGGCGGGCTTGCCGGTCCAGATCTCGAATTGCCGGGCCGCCTGATGGACGAACATCTCGATGCCAGGAATCACCTGCGCGCCCCGCTCCTGGGCCAGCTTCATCAGCTTCGTTTCTGGCGGATCGTACACCATATCAAAGACATAGCGGGCATTGATCTCTTTGTCCTGCAACGGCGTTTCCCGGCTGTTTCCCATGCCGACCGGAGTGGCGTTGATGATCACGTCAAAGGCCAGCTTTTTCAAGTCAGGACGCTTCACCATCCGGGCCCGCGCCTGATGCGCTAATTTCTTCGCCGGCGCCGCGCTGCGGTTGAGGATGTAGACCTCACAACCGCGCTCCTTCAATCCGAAGACGGCGGCACGGGCGGCGCCTCCGGCTCCGATCACGAGGATGCGAGCTCCTTCGAGCGTGTTCAGACGACGTTCCAGCGGACGCACTATGCCGGCCGCGTCCGTATTGAAGCCGTAGAGTTTACCGTCCTGCGCTCGCACCACCGTGTTACAGGCTCCGATCTTGGTGGTGTGAGAGTCAGTGTTATCGAGGTGCGCCACGATGGCTTCTTTGTACGGCATGGTCACGCTGATGCCGTGGATCGGAATATCCCGGACGCAGGTGAGCAGATCTTTCAGTGTCTTGGCATGCAGCGCGAGATAGACAGCGTTCACGTTCTCGCGGCGGAAGGCTGCGTTCATGATGGCAGGCGACAAGGAATGCGCGATGGGATCGCCCACCACTCCGTAGACGCGGGTGGCTACATCCACCTGCTCGATGCGGTAAACGTTGCGCAACTCTTGCGCCGTGACTTGTCCGGGGGCGGTTTCTTCCCCTGCGCTGGCCGACGCGAACGTGAATACGCTGCCCGCGCGCACGCCGAGAACGCGGCTGATAATTCCCTGCTCGCCCATGCACATGCCGACCATGGAATGCCGGTCGCCTTCGCGGGCCAGAAACTTGATCATGGTCACATTGTCGGAGAGCGTAGTCGCGGTGCTGACGACTTTATAGAAATCGGCTGGATAGTCCAGCATCTTGGCCAGATTCTCTTCCAGTTTCTTAGTGGCGCGGAAGTCATGGAACGAAAGGATCAGTCCAGCCCGGCTGCGCAGCTTCTGCAATTGCCCGGCCTTGCACTTGCTGGCGGTTTGCAGCTCGACGTCGACCAGTTGGCATCCTGCAGCGGCAGCTTTGCCCAAAACGTCGAGTTGAGACGGGATGGAGCCGCGGAACTTGCCTCCGCTGGCGGCGCGGCGGCAGGTGGCAATTACGATGGTTCCGGGATGGCTTTCGACGAAGCGCTTGATTCTTGGAAGCGCCAGGCCGGGCTTCGAAAGATAGTCCAACCTGAACTCCAGAAAGGAGTTATCCCGCACCAGCGCCTCCGCCTTTTCGGTCATCTCGTTGGCGTCAGCGCCCACGACGGCCACGCAGACGCGGGGCAGCCGCAACGGCAGAAGTCGGGGTGCGAAAGGCGGAGCGGAGTTCATCGTCCTCGCTTCAGGCCCCGCCTCCGAAGGCACGGGGAATGAACGGCGAATTATTACAGGCACTTAATTACTTATGCAACAAGCGATTGGTGGCTTATGCAAAAATATGCTCCAGTTGTGCCCAACACCCTCGTAACCTTGACCCACTCTTACCCGCTTGTTACCTTCCGGCTGAAGCCTTTCTTTTCTGGCATTTAACTTAGTGGGGGAACGCGAGGGGCGGTCTTCCCGGAGGTAACATGAAGAAAACAGGATTGTTAGTATTGCTGCTCGCGACGGCGGCCTGGGCACAAAACGGGGTAGAGAATGCCCCTCTTGAGGTTCCGCAAGGGACGGCTCCCACCACGAACAGCTTTCCCGGCGAGCGAATTCAGACGCCCACGTATTCAGATCTTTATTGCGCCGGCTTCATCAGCAAGCACATCCTGCCCGACGCCAACTTTGTTGCCGGCGGGCTACAGACGCCCACCACGACGAAGTTTGTGCGCGGCGACATGGTGTACCTGCAGGGCACGGGCTACGTCTTGGGCGCGGAATACGAGATCGTCCGCGCATTAAGAGATTTGAACGAATACGAGATGTTTCCCGGACAAGCCAAAGTGCTGAAGCAGACCGGCCAGGCTTATGAAGAAGTGGGACACGTGAAGGTGGTCGACATGCGCAGCCGCGATGCCATAGCCCAGATCGATTATTCGTGCGACGGCATCAACCCCGGCGACACGGCGATTCCGTTTGCCGAGAAACAGCTGGTCAATTTTCACAGCCCCATCCGTTTCGACCGCTTTCTGCCCGCGACCAACCGGGCCTCCGGCCGCATCGTGATGGCCAAGGACTTCGACTCCGAACTGGGCACCGGCCACAAGGTCTATATCAATCTCGGTTCGAACCAGGGCGTGAAGATTGGCGATTACTTCCGTGCGGTGCGCTCCTATGAAGCCGATCTCCACGACCCGGTGGACTCTCTGTCGTTCAAGGCTGCGGTCTCGGAAGACACGCAGAAGAAACTGCCTTCCATCGATCCTAACTTCCTGACCAAAACCAATGGACCAACGATCCATGTGCGCGACTTGCCACGGCGCGCCGTGGGCGAGCTCATCATCATCGGCGTCACCGACACCACCGCGACCGGCATGATCGTCTTCGCGCTGGAAGATGTACACGCGGGCGATAGCGTGGAGTTGGATCCGTTGAATAATTAAGTTGCGGCTCGCAGCCTCCGTTCAAAGCGATGAAGCTGAGCAGTCCCAGACCGGGGATGGGAAACCATCCCCGGTTTTATTTTGCGTAATTTGCTTTACACATGGAAATGTGTAAATATCTACACATGGCAACCAACCTCGCAATCGACGATCGCTTGATTGAAGAAGCGCGCCGCACCGGCGGTCACCGGACCAAGAAGGAAGCCGTGACCACTGCGCTTGAGGAATACATCCGGCGGCACCGGCAACGGCGGATTCTGGATGCTTTTGGGACCTTTGACTTCGATCCCAACTACGATTACAAGGCCGAGCGCCGCAGAAAGCGCACCGGATGATTCTGGTTGATACTCCAGTCTGGTCCTTGGCGCTGCGTCGTAAAGCTGAAAATTTAAGCCCTGCCGAGCGCCGAACGATACGGATGCTACAACAGATCGTGGACGAGGGCCGAGCAGAGTTGCTCGGCCCGGTGCGGCAGGAATTGCTTTCCGGGCTGCGCGAGGAATCCCAGTTTCGAAGGTTGCGAGATTATTTGCGAGCCTTTCCCGACGCGCCCGTCGTAACCCAGGACTATGAGGAAGCTGCTCGGGCCAGCAATCAATGCCGCAGAGCGGGGATCGCGACTTCGCCAGTGGACATGCTGCTCTGTGCCTTGGCCATGGATCACGATTGGGAGATCTTTACCACCGATCGCGACTTCAGACATTACCAGTCCGCGCTCAAGATCCGACTGGTCCCATCGGGCTAGCACTCCCGCTGCGGATCTATCCGATTCAGCCCTGCTCGTCTTTGTCACCGAAAACTTCCGCGGTGAATACTTCGATCGTCGCGCCACTCCGCCAGGCGTCGGAGGGAAGCCCGGCTTTGCAGCAAGTCTGCCGCAGAAAAGTCGTGCGATCCCAATTGTGTTCCGCCGCCACTTGCGGCAAGAGCAGGCCGCGGCGGCCGGCCATGCTGATCAGCAGGCCATGGCGTCCGACTTCGATGTCCTTGGCTTTGGCTGGCTGCGGAGGTGACAATATGCTCAGTTCGATTTCCAGGTGGCGCGCTTCCTCAAGCGTTACCGGAAAGAAGCGAGTGTCTTCGAAAGCGGCGGCGCGAGCCGTGTCAGCAACGGCGCGATAGACGGAATTGATCGGCAGGACAAACCCCACGCACCCGCGTAAATTTCCTTTCAGATAAAGCGACGTGAACACCCCGCGCGCTGCGGCGAGATGCAAGGTGGGAGGCTTGAGGGAAATTTCGCGCTGCTCCAAGGCGGACAGTATCGATTTGTGAGCCAACTTCAGGAGCAGAGATTTCTCTTCCGGCGAGAACTCGCCGAGAGAGACCTCGCGCGACTCGACAGCGGGCGAACTAGGTGGAGGCAGCGACATCGCGATCCGCCTGCGGCGGAGCAGGTATGGGCTTGCGGCGCCGGCTCAGAATGAAAGCGCGGCGGCGCCGCTTCACTCCCCGCCGATCAATCTTCGACCAGAACGCAACAAAGTAATCGACTGCCGAGGCCAATGACACGCACACCATGAACCAGATCGCAAGAGTCGCAATCCAGTGGATAGGGAAAATGTAATTGCCGTAGACCGGCAATTCTTTCCAGCGGTGATCAAGAATGACGGCGACCACGGCGACGATCTGCACCACCATCTTGAATTTGCCTAGATTGCTGGCCTCGATGGTGAATCCCTCGGTGGCGGCGATCGACCGCAGTCCGCTGACCAGGAACTCGCGCCCGATGACCACCACGGCAATCCAGGCGGGCACCAGGCTGGGATTCAACTGCACCAGCGTGATGAAGGCGGCGGCGATCAAAAGCTTGTCGGCGATGGGATCGAGCAGGATTCCGATGGTCGTGATCTGTCCGCGCCGGCGGGCCAGATAGCCGTCGATGCCGTCAGTCATGGCCGCGGCCACAAAGATGAACGAGGCCAGCAGTTCCCGCTCGCCGCTCACGCCGTTGAAGCGCGGGCTCAACAGAATCCACATCAGCAGAGGAATGCTGAAGATCCGAATGAGCGTAATGGAGTTGGGCAGGTTCACAACTACGGGAGGCACCCGGAGGCCGGCCGGCTGCCAGTTCCGATTATGCTCCACGGGGATGTGGAACGCAATGCGCGATCTGCCTCAGTGGGAAATTAGTAGCGAGCAGGAAAAAACTGAACCACAGAGGTCACAGAGGGTCCCAAAGATTTTCCCCTGTGTCTCTCTGTGTCCCCTGTGGTGAAAGGGGTTTGCATCCCTTATTTCGTAGTCTTAGGCTGCTTGGCGATGATCATGTCTTTGATCTTGTCGTAAGTGGCCTGCGGGATGATTTTCTTCTGCACCAGTTGATTCTTGGCGCGATACGGACGGCCGTCGATGATCTTTTGCGAATAAGCATCGCCGATTCCGGGCAGCGCCTTCAGTTGATCTTTCGTGGCCGTATTGATGTCGAGTTTGTCGGCAGCGGCGGCGTTCGCCATCTGCCCTTGCGTCGCCACGGCCTCAGGTTTTGAGGCGAGTGCGGATTTCTGCGCTGCCGCCAAGCCGCTGACCAGCGAAAGCGCGAAGACTAAAACCGCAATCTGTGCCGTCAGCTTTCTTTCCACGGATTTCATCGCTTCTCTCCTTCTCCACTTACGCGTAAATTCCACGTTGGCGGATCGTGTAGGCCACGCGGTCAATCGCCAGCATGTACGCGGCAATGCGGTTGTTCACGTGATGGGTCTCTGCGTAGCGAACAACGTCCTCGAACGAAGACTTCATGATCGCGTCAAGCTGCTCATTGACCACTGACTCTTTCCAGAAGTAGCCCTGGCGATCCTGCACCCATTCGAAATACGAAGTGGTCACACCGCCGGCGTTGGCCAAGAATGTCGGGGATCACGAACACGCCCTTATCGGTGAGGATGTCGTCGGCAGCCGAAGTCGTCGGTCCGTTCGCGCCTTCTGCCAGGATGCGGCATTTCACGCGGTCGGCGTTGCGGCTGGTGATGACGTTTTCGGTGGCCGCGGGAATCAGAATCTCGCAGTCTTCCACGAGCAGGTCGGCCGTGTCGGCCTTTTCCGCGCCGGGGAATCCGTGGACGGTGCCGTTTTTCTGGCGGAAGTCGACCAGAGCTTTCAGGTCGATGCCATTCTTGTTGTGTAAGCCGCCGCCCACTTCGCCGACGCCGATGATTTTGTATCCGGCCTGGTCCATGAGCAGCGCGGCATTGGAGCCCACGTTGCCGAAGCCCTGCACGATGACGCGGGTGCTCTCGCGAGGGAGGCCCAGCTTGTTGCAGGCTTCATCGCAGACCACCATCACTCCGCGGCCGGTGGCCTCGCGGCGTCCGCGCGAGCCGCCGATGTTGATCGGCTTACCGGTGACCACGGCGGTCACTGTCTGCCGCATGTGCATGGAATAGGTATCCATCATCCACGCCATGATTTGTTCGTTAGTGTTGACGTCGGGAGCGGGAACGTCTTTTTCGGGGCCGATGAATTCGATGAGTTCCGAAGTGTAGCGGCGCGTCATGCGCTCGACTTCTCCCATCGACATTTTGTGCGGATCGCAAATCACGCCGCCCTTGGCGCCGCCGAACGGGATGTTGACCACGGCGCACTTCCATGTCATCCAACTGGCCAGCGCGCGCACTTCGTCAAGCGTGACGTCGGGGGCATAACGGATGCCGCCCTTGGCTGGCCCCCGCGCAATCGAGTGCTGCACCCGAAAGCCGGTGAACACCTCGAGGTGCCCGTCATCCATCTGCACCGGGATATAGACCGTAACTTCGCGGTTGGGATAACGCAAAACCCGCCACAGTCCTTCATCAAGATTGAGTTTTTGCGCGGCCAGGTCGAAGCGGGCGCGCTGCGACTCCCACGGGTTGGCTTCTTTGTCCACATGCGCGGGAGTAGTAATCGTCGTCATAACTTTCTTCTCCGGAAATGATTGCGGGTCGCGATCTCAGGGCTAGTTCCGGCCGTTGCCGGACAATTTCCCGTCATAGGCGGGCAAACGTTCAGAGTATATGAGTCCAGATGCCAGCGAAGCAAGCCGAGAGGGGCCGTAATCGTTGCTCAATCCAGTTTACCGCGAGTGAGGTTCGTCCGAACGCGATCGCCATGATGTACGCCTTTCTCTGCGTTCTCAGCGGCACTTCTCTGCGATCTCGGCGGTAAAAAGCTTGAACCGCAGAGAGGGCTGAGGATTCGCAGAGTTCGCTGAGAAAGACGATTGCCAGAGCCGGCAGAGAACATGTGGGAACGGGCGCCTTCGCCGTCGAAGAAAAACCACCCAGAAAGACTTGACCTCGCCGTATAAGATGGATTCTCTCGACGAAGGGCAAGAAGGGTGACGTGCATGCCATCAGAGAACGACATAACTCCTACGCAGAACAGTACCGCTCCCGTCGAAAACGTTCCTGTGGCAAGCACGAGGTACGGATCAAGGAGCGGCTCCGTACTGTCACAGGTACAAGTTGACACCGGCAAACTTAGCCGCAGGGCCACGCGAAACGCACTCATCTTCATCGCCCTCGGCCTGCTTAGTTTTGCGCTTCCCATGATTGAATTTGACCCGCCGACGCAAGGGCAAAAGTATTGGTCAGTCTTGGATGTGTCCCAGCGAACGCAGACTGCAACGGGAAAGAACAACTCGGCGGGAGGTGTGTTTGACTTTGGGGCAACACTCGCCGCAATGATGGTGATTCCGTTCGAGTGGGTCTATGTTTTTTACGCCACGCTCGTTGTCGCTGCAGCCGCAGTCCTTGTTTTCCCGTTCCGCAAACTTCTGCTGGGCATCAGCCTGACCGGTATGGGCCTCCTTTTTGTTCCCTTCCGAGGCGTTCTCGGCATGATGCGCGTGCTCGAAACCAGTACTTTCCAATCGGATCGGGGAGGCGATCTGCGCATGGTCTGGATTCTGTTCGGCATCGAATTTGCGATCCTTGCAGTCGTCGCCTGGACCGACACAGGGGTTCCATAACCGCTCGAGAATGGCATTGGCTGATGGAGATGAGGCCGCGCCCCCACTCTTTAGTGGCGTCGGTCGAAACACTCAGGCGGAGCGGCGCCGCACCAGATCCCAGCCCATTCGAGCCGCGGAGCGGCGGCATAAGATAGCCCAGGACGTAAGTCCTGGGTAAGTCCGCTAAAATGCACCCAAGTCCCGTAGGGACGACAGAAAAAACGGCGGGTGGCCCGGCCTTTTGATGTCGCAGACAGCAGGAACAAAGTGGGTGCCCCGCTCTTGCGCTTTCTGCAAGGGCGGGTACGATGCTGCCGACGGCGAGAGATTTTGGCAGAATCCTTATGCGACGTGATCCTGGAACGAAATCTCTCCCCATCCCACATTCACCTTCACGGGACCAGTCTCATCGAGAAGATAATGGCGATAACTGCTCCAGTGCCATTGTTCCGGCGACTCCACCAGTCCGCGTTTCACGGGATTCCGGTGAATGTACCGCAACTTCTCGACCCGCTTCTTCGTGCTCCATACATTGAAGTCATAGAATCGCTCCTGCCAGAACGCCCGCCGACGTTGCTCGCGGAACAGTTCGCGCTGGCGCGGATCGCGTCGTTTTCGCTTGGGCAGGAGCGCATTCGCGGTGCGCTGTTTAATCACTTGCATGACCGTTGAAGGAGTGCCGACCTCCGGTTCCGTGATCAGAAGGTGTATATGCTCGGGCATTACGACGTAGCCGACCACGACAAAGCGGTATCGCTGGCGGGTCTGTTCGAGCACGGAGAGGAAGCGATCGCGCGCCAATGGCGAGTCCAGCAAGCGTCGGCGTTGATAGCACGAGTTGGTGATAAAGTGCAGGTGATCCGCGCCGTAGCTGCGATGCAAGCCGCTGGGCATGACAGCCCATACTATCGGCAGCATCGTGCCCGCCCTCGCAAAAAGCGCGAGGACGGGGCACCCACAATTTCATAATGGGAATCGGAAAAACAGAGTTGGAAGGGCGGGCCACCCGCCGTTGAGGTGGACGAAGGTCAAGGTAACCACAGCAAGAGCTGCGACTGAAATGCTTAGGGTTTTGGAGGCGGATTGAAAAGGCTGCTTTATGCATCGGTGATAGCCTGTGGCCTTATAGTTCTGTTGCTGGCGATATTGCGGCTTCCATCTGATTCTGGCGTCGCCAGTTCCTTGAAGTGGGCGAGCGCAAATCTTTTGCTGCCTGGTACCTATTTCGGGTTTCTCGCGGCTGGCAGCAGGATCGATGACATAAGTTTTTTTGTCGCTGACTCGATGAACTTTCTTCACTACTCTGCCCTGATCTACATTCTGTAGCAGTCTGGGGGAGAGAAGAGCCAAGTCGGCTTGAGAAGAGATCTGACTAGAAAAGGGAGTTTCGGGGGACTTATGAATCTGTTGTCGTTTTTAGTTTGCTCAGCTTGTTTGCTTGCCTTGTGCAGCGGCACTCCGTGCTTGGCGCAGGGACATGGATCAGATGAAAAGCTGATTGAGCAAGCTCAGCACGAGTACACTGCCGGGAAGTTCGCAGAAGCAGAACGTGATTTGCGAGAGATCACGAAACGGATCCGTCGAACATCTACGCTCAGGTATATCTCGCGCAAGCACTCTTCAGACAAGAGAAATATGCTGAGGCTGTGGTTCCGTACGAAAAAGCTCGTCGCTAGAGACAAACGGCAGCAAGCTCTCTTCGGATAGCACCGCATCCTCGTTGACCAGCAGTAATGGCTTACGGAGTCAGCGGCGACCTGAAGAAGGCGCGCGCACTCCTAGACGGTGCCATCCAACAGGACCCCGAGTATCCCTTGAATTACTACAATCGGGCTTGTGCTTTTGCAGAGGAGGGCGACAAGAACAAGGCGCTCGCGAACCTCTCTCTCGCCTTTCAGCACAAGGACAACGTTCTCAAAGGGGAAAAGATGCCCGATCCCCGCACTGATTTCGTCCTTCCAGAAGTATGATCGAGACGATGACTTTATGGTGCTCATGAAGAAACTAGGCTACCAGTAACATGGGCCGCGGCCCTTGCCGTTTTACCCTGCCGATCCGCGTTCTAATCCCGATCCGACCCGGTCCGCTATCCGATCCCGATTCCGGGGCCGATTCCCAGGTCGTCAGTGTGGCGATTCCGGCACGGTGGGGTGGCTTTTCGCGCTCCCGGAGTGCGGTGGTGGGGTTGAGGGTTTTTTTGCCGTGCTTCGCACGGGGTGGAGGGGAGACACTCCACCCCTGAAAGGAGTGCTGTGCGGTAACCTTCGGTTACCGTGGGCGAACCTGTTGAAACAAGGGCGGCTAAGAAAAAAATCCAGCCGTCAGGGTGCTGTGCAGCAAACTGAAGTTAGCGCAGGCGAATTGTTGATTCTTAAGCGCGGCTGATAATCTCGGCTGAGATGGCGAGAGGAAGCCGGGACATGGTGAAGCTATCGCTGCGCACGAAACCATCGGTTTCAAGGTCAGCGAAGAAGAGAGCGCATGAAACAGCGGCGCAGGCGAGCGGGCGACGCTCGGGGAGTGGTGCCGCGAGGCGATCTGCGAGGAGGGTCGGCCAGGGAGTGACCTGCCCCCAATTTTCGTTCACGTAAGAATACGACAACTTTCTGCTGCTCCTCTCGGGTTTGAGCCGGGATGGGGGAGCGCGAGGGGCAAGGGACGGCGTTTAAGTCCCTTGCCCCTCGCACAGCTGTGTAGAAGCCTGCTGCCTGCGCCTCGGCAAACTCTTTCGGGGTTTTGTATCCCAGGCTGCTATGCGGACGCTCTTCGTTGTACTCCCTCCGCCACGCTGCGATCTTCCGCCGCGCATCGAACAGGTTCTGAAACCAGCTCACCTTCAAGCACTCATCCCGCAACCGTCCGTGAAAACTTTCCACCCGCGCGTTCTGCGTCGGCTTGCCCGGCTGAATGTGCAGCAACTCGATCTGCCGCTCCACGCACCACGCCAGAAAATGCCGGCTCGTCAGCTCCGGCCCGTTGTCGCAGCGAATCGCCTCCGGCACTCCGCGCTTCGCCACGATCTGCTTCCAGCACCCGCGTCACTCTCCGGCTGGCAAAGCTCGTATCCACTTCCAAGGCCAAACACTCCCGCGTGTACGCATCCACCACACTCAGTACCCGGATCGCCCGTCCGCACTCCACCGCATCGTGCACAAAATCCAGCGCCCACTCCTGGTTCGCTGAAGTCCGCACCAGCAGCGGCTTTCCCTCGCGCACGCAATGCTTCCGTTTCTTCCGCCGAATCATCAACCCTGCCTCCCGATACACCCGATGCACGCGCTTGTGATTCACCTCCTCTCCCGAGCGGCCCAACAGCACATGCAGCCGCCGATACCCGAAGCGCGGCTTCTACCGCGCCAACTCCACCAACTGCGTGCGCAACGGCTCATCGCTGCGCTGTCGTCCGATAGCGATAACTCGCTACCGCCATCCCCATCAGCCCGCACACCCGGCGCTCGCTGAAGGCATACTCCTCGCGCAGCCAGTCTCGACAGTCCGCCTTCTGGTCTACGAGCTCCATCCGTTTTTTGCGGATCACCGCCTTCAGCATCTCTTTGTCCAGGCTCAGATCCGCCACCAGCTTTTTCAGCCGCGTATTCTCATCCCGCAACTGCTTCACTTCTTGCGCCTCGCTCACGTCCATCCCGCCGTACTTCGCTTTCCAGGCGTAGATCGTGTGCTTCGACACCCCTACTTCCCGCGCCACGTCCTCCGCCTTCCGCCCCGCCTCCAGTTGCTTCAACGCCCCAATCATCTGCGCCTCGGTGTGCTTGCTCCTCGACATACCCGCTTCCCCTTTCTTTCGCTGAAATCATACTCAGATTTGTGCGGAAAATGGGGAGCAGGTCATCCTAGAGGGACACCAAAGACAAACATCAGACTAGGCTTGGGGGGATTAACTGGTTCCTTGTATCCCTCTTGCGGCGGTTCCTCGCTCGAAATCCATATCGCCAACCCGCTATAAATAAAGGCCACTAGGCTAAACATCAACAGTCCGCGCCAAAGTTTCCATTGGATAGGAGCATCTAGCACAAAACTGTTGCCTATTGCCAAGAACAATGTCATTACTCCGGCAAGGCACAATAATCCGATTATAGCAGGCCGCCCTTCAATTTGCCCGCCTTGTCGAGAACAATAAAAACGATTGTGAGAATAATGCCGACGATCCCAATAACGTCAAAGGAGAGAGACGGCCTAAGTTCCATTGCACACTCCGCGAGGCCAAAGGAACATCCTCGGTCCTAATGAAGGATACGCCCCTGCACAAAAACCCTAGAGGCTGCACATAAACATGAAGGGTGGGTTGGGCGGGCAATTCCGGGGGTTTCTGTGAAATCCAAGAGGAAAAACTGGGGAACCGACCGGACGTTTCCCGATCATCCGCTTCTCTCCGCCGGGCCGGGAATCGCCCGTCCCGCAAGCCTCATGTCTTTTTTCCACAGCCTCCGCCCAAAAATCCCCGCCCATGTGACGAACAACCTTTACTCAAAATCGACTTGCGCCCAGACTGGAACCGTGCAAGCAAACTCTCCCGGCAAATCGATCCCCAGCGCGGAGCCAACCTCGTCCCTGCAACCGAAAATCCCAGCTAACTCCTTATTCCAGAAGATTTTGCCTGCAAGTCCTTATTCTGTAAGATTTTGCGAGGAACACCGGCAGTCGATTGCACCTAACTCCAATGAATCGAAGATTTTAGCGATTCGACATGAAAAAAATGAAATAGCGAAAGCTGCCCGCCCGCCGCGAACGCTTCAGTCGTCATCCGGTTCCGGGGCGATTGCCTTCTCTTCTGCCGGCTTCGGTTGCCCCGCCACAATTGCCTGCCAGTTCAGGATCGCGTTCCACAGCAGGCGCTGATCGCCGCGATTCAGGTCGCGATGCATGGGATTGAAATTGAAAGTGACCACGTGTCCTTTGCCCACCGGCATGTCGAGAATTGCCGGACGCCCGATCAGATTCTCTTCTCCCCAGGCTTGCCCGCTCACCACAAAAGGCGCTTGTGCTCGCGGTCGCCCCATTCCATCACAACGCCGCTGCGGTCTTCGGGACCGTCGAGGCAGGTGGTGCAATACGCCATGCGCAGCCAGCGTCGCGGGGATGTTGTACAGCGGAAAATTCTGCCGGAAGACCCAAGTGTGCGCGGGATATCCGTAGGCAATGCGGATGGTCGGGGCGATCGAAGGTGACGCGCACATGCGCGCCCGGAGTGCGCGTGGCCGCTTGCTGCGCGGCCGCCGACGAGGCTCCGCCACCGCCGGCGGCACTGCGCGGCACGCCTCCCGACGAGCGCCGCACGAAGCGCACCAGCCCGCCTTCGAGCGGCAGCATGCTGCCGCTGCCCAGCGTCACCATCAGTCCGCCATCGTCGATGAAGTGCTGAATCTGCGCCAGACCTTCCTAGCCGATTCCGCCGGTGATGTCGTCCGACTCGGCGGGCGTGCCGAAGCTCGGCGTCTGCGGGAGTCTTCTTGAACGGCATGGGCGACCAGCGCTTTGGGCAGGCCTTCAATCTGCTCGGCGAGTTCGAGATCGACATGGCCGTAGAGCAACGACGTCAATCTTCGAACGCAAATTCTCCGGCGCGAATGTCTTCATCGCGCAGATAGGTGTATGGGACTTTGCGCTGGTCGAGCGAGTAGCGGATCCATCCGATGGAATCGGTATCGGCCCACGGCACCCAGAAGCCGATGCGCGGCGCCTTTGGCTTCATGCCGCGCAACGTTAGGCGCGCTCGAAACTTCGCCAAAGTCGAGGCCCAGCTCCGAGGCCGCGGACTGCGATCGCATCGTGCAGTCCCGGCTGGGCGGGCAATGATCCACGATCCCGCGGGATATTTCGTTCCATCCTGCTCGAACTCGTGCTCGGCAATTTGAATGTTGAAATTCGCCAGACGATATCGCGCCGCCAGAAAAGATTCCTGCCCGGTGTCTTTGAGCAGGTAAGACCGGGCCCGCGCCGCTGACGTGTCCGGCAACGTGCGGCGGTTCATTCAGCGGCGTCAGAGAGGCACTGCGCGGATCGAGGCATCGGCTGTGGGAATCGCCTGCAGATGATAGTTGCGCCGGCAGTTCCCAGGAAACGTCATCGTAGGGCTCGCTCGCCATCTTTCGGATAATGCTGCGGCGTGAGCAGATCGACCGCGTAGTTGCGATAAGGCTGGTCGAGGCGAACCACGTAGGTGCCCGCCGGATAGCTGCCGTCTTTGAGCTTGAATCGCGCTCTGCGCCTCGGCCACTTCAATGTGCTGGCCGATCAGCCGTCCGACCATCTGCGCCACGCGCGCCGGATCGCCCTGATCCTGCGGAATCAGAAACGCATAAGGCGGCTGGGTCAAGCCTTTCTGCCAGGAGTCCCACGCTTTCTTGTAGAAGTTGCGCAGCATTGCTTTGGAGTGGCCGGCCGTGTAGTCGAGCGCCATGAGCGCGCCGGTCTCCTGATAATTCAGATTGTCGCGAGCCGACCACGTCACTTCGCTGGCGGCGGCGGGCATGGGGCGGTACCACTGCATCGTGGTGGCGTCCCGGAGAAATCGAACGCTTCGCAGGTTTCGGCGCTGCCATTGCCAAAGGTTTCGTAGCCGCGGCCAATGCTGTTGTGATTCATGGCGACCGAATCGAGATAGAGGTGCGCGAAGGCCTCGCCGAAATTCCAGGTCGAGACTCCGGGCATGCCCATCGCCGTCATAGCCTCGACTTCGTGAAAACTGAGTTCGAGAAATTCGGTGTAGGTGATGGGATCGATGTTCGGGTTGTAGGGGCCGGTGCCGTTCCAGGTCATCAGGAAGGGCACGCCTTCGTGCAGATCGTGCACGACCGTGGGATGCCACTCGTGAAACATGCGGTGCACGGCCTTGGTGGTCTCGTGCGTCTGCTGGTGAGTGTCGCGGTTGATGTCGACGAAGGTGTACTTCGACCAGTAGGGCGGCGACTGGCGCGGCAGCGTGGCGCGGTCGGTCTTCCCTTTCAGATAGCGATAGAACCAGTCCACCATTTTGTCGCGGCCATCGGGATTGGAGACCGGATTGATGAGCACGACCAGTTTTGGCGGATGCGCTGGATCATCGGCTGCTCGGAAACCGCCAGGCGGTAGGCGAGTTCGAGCACGGCTTCGGTGGATCCGGTTTCGTCGGAGTGCAGGGCGGCGTTGAAGTAGTAGATGGGACGCGAAGTCGGCAATCAGGTTTTCGGCGGCGGCTTTGTCGGTGCGCCGCGGATCGGCCAGCGCCGCGGTCGCGGCTTTCAGTCGATCGAGATCTCGGATGCCGGCTTCATCGGCGATGGCGAGCATGATGATGTCGCGTCCTTCTTCGCTGCGGCCGATGGTGAAGACGCGCACACGCGGGCTGAGCTGCGGCGAGCGCGCGAGCGTAGGCGTAAGCTTTTTCGGTTCCGGCGAGCTCTCCGGGCGCGCCCATGATGCGCCCGAAAAACTTCTCGGGCGAGGGCACGGTCTTCGATTGCGGAACATACGAAACCCACGGCGAGACGTAATGCGGATCGGTGGTCGCGGCGGCAATCGCTTCTACAGAGCCGGGCTCGGGAACATCGGGAGCCTGGGCAATCGCAGCAGAGGAAGATGCAAGAAGAATGAACGACAGAATCGCGGATCGAAGCATGGAGCCCTCGGGGACAGTCGAGGCGAAAGTTTAACACGTAGAAGAGGGCCGTCTTCTGCGAGTCAAAGCTTTTGACCGCTGAGTTCGCCGAGGAATGCCGCAGAGAACGCAGAGGAATGCGCGCCCTCTGCCGAAACTGAATTGAAGGTCTGGGAGTAGCGCTACAGTTTGATTTCCAGGCCTTCGGCGGCGGCTTGCACTTTGGGATAGTAATTGCGCGCGTCGGCGACAACTTGATCGATGATGGCGTCAGTGTGGTCGGGATCGTGGTGGTAGAGGATCAATTCTTTTGCGCCGCTTTCCATGACCACGTTGACGGCCTCGCGCCAGTGGCTGTGTCCCCAGCCGCGGCGGCGCGCGGCGTACTGCTCGGGAAGATACTGCGCATCGTAAATGAGAATGTCGGCGCCTTCGGCCAGTTTGCGCACAGCCTTGTCGAATTGCTCGTCGCCGGGCTCGTTGTCGGTGGCGTAGACGAGCACCGCGTCTTTAGTTTCGAGGCGGAATCCCAGACAGCCCTGGGGATGATTCAGCCACGCAGTCTTGATGCGGATGTCGGGTCCCATATCGAGGCATCCATTTTCGATGTTGCAGAAATCGCGGCGGGCCCGCATCTGGTCGAGGTTCACCGGGAAATATGGCGAGGCCATCTGTTCGGCCATGACTTGCTCAAGGCTACGCGTGCGGCTCGAGGAATGAAAGAAGAACTCGCTGTTGGGACTCTCGTAGAGCGGGCGGAAGAAGGGCATGCCCTGAATATGGTCCCAATGAAAATGCGAGACGAAGACGTGAGCAGAGAAAGGACGGTCTCCGAACTCGCGTTCCAGCTCGCGGCCGAGCACGCGAAATCCGGTGCCGCAGTCGAAGACAAAGATCTGGTCCCCGACGCGCACTTCGACGCAGGAGGTATTGCCTCCGTAGCGCAGATTCTCGGCCTGTGGAGTGGGCGTGGAGCCGCGCACTCCCCAAAACTTAATTCGCATAAGTTGTCGCCGCGCCGCCGCAGCAGGCTGCGTCGGCACAGACTTGTTCAGAATACGAGGATGTTGCGATTTTAACGGTCGTGGGGTTACGGAACTAGTGACCAAAGTTTGGGGAGGTTGGTGATTGTCCTCCAAGAGCCGGTACGGTGGCGACAAGGGCGGACGAAGGCGTCCGCCCCTACATTTGCAGGGGTGGACCAAGGCGCCCCTACACGTGCCCGCTGCGGCCCTCCCCTATAATGAACAATCCCTCGCGCCGAAGCAGATTCTGGCACGAAACTCCTTGCGCGCGCTGGACACAAACCATGCTGCAGCCTGATTTCAAACAGTTCTCTCGACTGGCGCGCGAGGCCACGCTGATTCCGGTGGTGAAGTCGGTGAGCGCCGACCTGCTCACGCCCGTGTCCGCTTTTCTGGCCATTGCGGCGAAGGAGTCGCACGCGTTTCTCCTGGAGTCGGTCGAACGGGGCGAGCAGATTGGGCGCTACACGTTTCTGGGTGCGCGGCCGTATATGCGCGTCAGGGCCGTCAAGGGCAAAGTCGAGATCGAGCGCGGTCGCCGACGACAGGTTGTCCAGGAAAATATTTTTGAGGTCGTCAAGCGCCTCTTGCGCGAGCACCGGCCCGCGAATGTGCCGGGACTGCCTCCATTCACTGCGGGAGCGGTGGGATATTTCTGCTACGACGTGGTCCGCCAACTGGAAAAGATTGGGGATCATGCGAAAGACGATTTATCTCTGTCCGACGCCGAACTGATGTTTTTCGATCGGCTACTGGCGTTCGATCACCTGCGGCACCAGATTCACATTGTGGCAACCGCCGACGTTTCCGAGGAAACGCCGCGACGCGCCTATGACCGGGCGCTGCGTGATATTGCGGCCCTGGAGCGCAAACTGGCGTCCGGCCTGAGTTCGGCGCTGTGGCGCAAATCGGCGCAGGCGAAAAACGGCAAGCTGAAAATTCATGCGGGCACAACGCCGAAGAACTTCCTGCGCAGCGTGGAGCGCTGCAAGGAATACATCGCGGCGGGAGACATCTTTCAGGTCGTGCTGTCGCAGCGGCTGGATTTTGTACCGGAAGTTGATCCCTTCGATTTGTACCGCGCGCTGCGCCAGATCAATCCGTCGCCCTATTTATATTTTCTGCGCACGGGCAATACGCATGTGCTGGGCTCGTCTCCGGAAATGCTGGTGCGGGTGACTGGGCGGAAGCTGGAATACCGGCCGATTGCGGGCACGCATCCGCGGGGCCGAGACGAGGCCGAGGATGCGCGCCTGGAACAAAAGATGCGCGGTGATGAAAAAGAACGCGCGGAGCACGTGATGCTGGTTGATCTCGGGCGCAACGATCTGGGGCGCGTGAGCGAGTACGGCTCGGTCAAAGTCAAAGACCTGATGTTTGTGGAACGCTACTCGCACGTGATGCACCTGGTGTCGGCGCTGGAAGGAACGCTGCGCAAGGATCTCGACGCCATCGATGCTTTCGCGGCGTGCTTCCCGGCAGGAACGCTCAGCGGCGCGCCCAAGGTACGGGCCATGCAGATTATCGAAGAACTGGAACCGACGCGGCGGGGAATCTACGGCGGCTCGGTGCTCTATGCGGATTTTGCGGGGAATCTGGATTCGTGCATCGGAATTCGCACGATGCTGATGCAGGGGAAAAAGGCATACCTGCAGGCGGGAGCTGGGATTGTGGCAGATTCGGATCCGGCAACGGAGTTTGATGAGTCGATGAACAAGGCAGGGGCGCTGCTGCGGGCGGTGGAGATGGCGAGAGGCGGGAGTTAGTGGTCAGTGGTCAGTGGTCAGCGCTGGTCTCACAAATGGTTTTCAAGAATGGTTCTCAAAGCAAGCTGTTAACCCTCAGGGGAAGGTAGCGGCACGGCTGAAGCCGCGCCCTTGCCAAAACTATTCATGAGACAGGCGACAAGCTCTAGACCGAGCACTAGACGAATCACTTTTCACTGCCCACTTTGTGATCACGCCTCTGGCAGGAATTCGTATTCTTCGATCACCGCGGCCACGGTGACTCTTCCGTCGGCGCTAGCGTCCTCGACCCGGACGACGTGGCCTTTGCATTGCACGCGGATGCTTTCGGTCAGGGTGATTTCTGGCGGAAGAGTCAGGGTAAATCCAATGGGCGCGCCCTGCGCGATGGCGGAGTCCAGATAAAAGCAGATGCCGCGCGCGCTGACATCGCGCATGTTGGCGGCTTCGGGACTCGCCGCAAGGTCACGGTTGACGGTAACAGGTACTCGGAGCGCAAATCGTCGTGCAGCCCTTTTTTCTTGCTGGGGCTCGGCCATGCCTCCTCCAAGTGGCGCATGAAGTGGCTTTTGGAACTTAAGTGGAACATAGGAAGAATGCGCTGAGGGCCGCTCAAGGTCAATACCACCGTTGGGCGCCAGATGGCCCTTTCAGGTTAGATGGGCCTGCCATTGGGCCTTCTCGTGGCGGTGGCGCGCCGGGCATTCACTTCTTGTAAGCTGGTAAGGGAGTTTTCAGCCTTGGTTTTCGTGCTCGACAATTACGATTCGTTCACCTACAACCTGGTTCAGTACATCGGAGAACTCGGGGCGAAGGTCGAGGTGCGCCGCAACGATCAAGTGAGCGTCGAGGAAGTGGAAGAGATGCGGCCGGAGCGGATTGTCATTTCTCCCGGCCCGTGCACGCCGCACGAGGCGGGCATCAGCATAGCTTTGATCCGGCAGATGGCGGGGAAGGTGCCGGTGCTCGGAGTTTGCCTGGGGCATCAGGCGATCGGCGAGGCTTTCGGAGGCCGCGTGGTTCGAGCGCTTCATCTGATGCACGGCAAGACCAGCGCGGTCATGCACGACAACCGGACCGTCTTTCAGGGGTTGCCCATGCCCATGACGGCGACCCGGTATCACTCGCTGATCGTGGAAGAAAAAGATCTGCCCGCGGAATTGGAGGTCAGCGCCTGGACCACCGAGAAAGATGGTACCCGCACGATTATGGGGTTGCGTCACCGGCGTTACAGTGTCGAGGGAGTGCAGTTTCATCCGGAAAGCGTGTTGACCGACGCGGGGAAGAAACTGGTCGAGAATTTTTTGAGGATCAGTGGCTAGTGGGCAGCGTGGGTACACGATCAGCCTCTCAGACAAAAGCTTCAACCGCGGAGTTCGCTGAGGTTTCGCAGAGATCGCCGAGGAATTTTTGGGCGAGGACAAGTTTGCCACTGGCGTACCCATCTATCTCTTCTCTCCGTTGTCCACAAGTGATATGTTTCATTCAAGCCTTCCATGAGGGACGTGGTGCCGCGGACTGTCGTCAAACTTGTCTGGTCAGTAGTGGTGTTGCTGACCGTCGAAATGGCCGCCCAGAATTTCGGGCCTCCGCGAACCATCCAGAGCGTACGGATCATCCACGAAAAAGGAATTCCTGCCATTGAGATTCTTTCCAGCGGCAGCGTCATTCCCGAGATTCAGAGCCTTGATTCGCCGCCGCGGCTGGTGATCGACCTGCCCAACGCACGTCTGGGACTCACGCCGAATCGAATCCCGGTGAAGCGGGACAATATTCTCGCGATCCGGGTGCGCCAGTACCAGAGCAATCCGCCGGTGACCCGCATCGTTCTGGACCTGCTGGCTCCGTATGGCCATTCCTGGGATGGGGCGGGCAATCGCCTGCTGGTGCGATTGAAGCCTCCAGAGGCCGTCACGGTGGCGAAAGCGCCTGCCGCCGAGCCCCCGACCGCGTCCGGTTTTTCTTTGACCAGCAATGCGGTTGTGGTTCCGGTGAGCGGCGCATCGAGCGGAACCGCGATGGCCGGCAGCCGGCTGGAAAACGGCTCGACCGTCACCGCCGGATCCGATACGACCATTCTCCACCTTCCCCACGGAGGCGAGATCCACGTCTGCCCCGGAACCACGATTTCTGTTACGCCCTCGCAGAGCAAACGCGATTTGATGTTTGGCATGAGTACGGGAGCGATGGAGACGCATTACTCGTTGTCTACTTCGGCAGACGCGGTGCTGACGCCCGACTTCCGCATCATGCTCGCGGGGCCGGGCGAATTTGACTACGCCATCAGCGCCGATTCGCACGGCAATACCTGCGTACGGGGCCTGCGGGGCAATACATCGTCGGTGATCGTTTCGGAGTTGATGGGCAACCGCATCTATCAGGTCAGGCCCAACGAGGAGGCAGTCTTCCGATCGGGGAGAATCGATAAGGTCGATACCGATGTGCCGCTGGAATGCGGGTGTCCGCCACCGCCGCCGGCCGTGCTGGAAGCCGCTACCCCGGCCGCGCAACCGGTTGTCGCTTCGGACTTACCCGCGAAAGTGCGAGTGGGCGAGGGTTCAGGCCTGGGGAATGCAACCGAGGAAGCAGCGGCGGCGCAAGCGCGATTGTCCACCGGCCCGGAGACCGCGCCGCTACCGCCATCGCAGCGCAATGATGTGCACGTGCAGGTGGATGCTCCGTTCGTTTTTACCGCGAAGAAGCATACGGCGGCGCCCTTGCCTCCGTTCGAATCCGCACGGGAGTTGCCCATTGAGGAATCGCCGGAGCGGCAGGCTCATCTCGACCCCGTGGTTCAACCGCCGCCTGCACCGGTCAAGCAAAGCGCGAAGCCCGCACATACGGGATTCTTCCACCACGTCAAGGGGATTTTTTCCGCGCTCTTCAGCTGAACTTTGGTGGTCAGGTCAGTGCCACTGCTCACTGACCAGCTTTCTTGACCGACCACTGCAGCTAGCGTAGTGCTTCGGAAATAGTGATCGTGAAGTATTGCGCCTCGATCCGCGTGATCCGCGGTGTCCTGCGAGAGTTCAAGGGCGTTAACCACAGAGTACACAGAGGATCACAGGGGAAACCGGCGATCTATAACTGTCGATCTGCTTGACGCACCACACTAGCGGCTCTGATCTGACAATCGCGCGCGGGAGTTTTTTCTGTACGGAAATCCTTTTCCGGGGCCGGCGCGTCTTACGGCAAGTTAGGCATGCAACATCGCTGTTCACTTCGTCGGCAGGAGCGCGCGCCATGACTGCTGCACCTCCGGGCCCCGGCATATTTACTATTTTTTCGGGCGAACGCGACGTTGACTATCGCACCCGGCGGGAAGCGTTTTTGCTCTCGCTGGTGGCACAGGCTGCGATCCTGGGCGTGATCGTTTACTTCACAAGTTGCGTCATTCGAAACGCGCCCGAGATCAGCCGCCAATTGCCCAAATTTGCCGAACTGCCCATCGTGTTTCTGGGACACAACGGCGGGGGCGGCGGTAATCGCGATCCGCTGCCGGCGTCGCAAGGCATGCCGCCGCGAGCTTCGCTCGACAATCAAATCGTGGCTCCCAAGGTGATCGTTCCCAAGGAGAGGCCGAAACTTCCGGCGGGAGAAACGGTAGTTGCTGCACCCGAGGTGAAGTTCCCGGCGGGTGCGATCGACGATCCCCTGTCGCAATTCTCGCGCTGGAAATCCGACGGACCCGGCGGCCCGGGCGGCGTTGGAAATGGATGCTGCAATGGCATCGGGGATTCGATAGGGCCGGGCGTTGGGAACGGTCCCGCTGGAATTTTTCCGGCGGGCAAGATGGGCGTCACGATTCCGCAAGCGATTTATAGCCCGGAGCCAAGCTTCTCCGATGAAGCGCGTAAGGCAAAGGCGCAGGGGATCGTCACGCTGGTGCTGGTAGTGGGCAGAGATGGACGGCCTTACAATATTCGCGTCGGGCAAAGCCTGGGAATGGGGCTCGACGAGAAAGCACTCGAAGCGGTGAGCCGGTGGCGCTTCCGCCCGGCCACTCTGAACGGGCAAGCCGTGGCCACGCAGATCGCCGTGGAGGTCAATTTCCGGCTGTATTAAGTAGCCAGTGGGCAGTGGCCAGTGTAGTGCGTCGGAAATAATGATCGTTAACTATTGCGCCTCGATGCCGTGATCCGTGGTGTCCAGCGAGAAGATCAAGGGCATTCACCACAGGGGGCACGGAGGATCACAGGGGAAACCGGCGACTTAGAAATGTCGATCTGCTTAAGGCACTACACTAGTGGTCAGTGAGGAGCTTTTGTTTTGACTGACCACTGCTCACTGACCACTGTTCAGGTTAGCTGCGGTTTATACTGCGGCGAAGTGGTTCTACCTTATCGCGCAGATCTTCCGCGATTTCGGCGCCGCGATTAGCCGCATCCCGCACGCGCTCGCCTACTTCACGAACGCGGTCCCTGGCTTCCTCCGCCCAGTCGCCGAGATTGTCTTTGGCATCTTCATAACCGCGCTGCAGATCGCGGCGCATCTGTTTGCCAGTTTTGGGGGCGAGCAGGAGTCCCGCCAACGCTCCGGCGCCTAACCCAATCAAGAGGAATGTGAGGGCGGTACCCACATTGCTGTTTTCGGATGATTCATAACGTCCGCTGCGCATAAGAAAACCTCAAATTTCCGCCCGGCAAGCAATCCGGGCAATTCAACAAGAATTGGCACGACGTCCATTCTAATCCGGACCCGCAAGGTGCAGGGTCCGATCAAAAAATAGGGCCGCAACTCGCCTGTCTTCGATGAGATCGCTGGGGCGAAGGTTTCTTTTGGGCCGCAGCTGAGTGTAAAATGAAAGTTTAGCCCTCGTGGCGGCGGAAATTGTGGGTTGCCCGCCTTCCGCCGGCGTCAAACCGCAATCGCACTAAGGAGAGTTCTTCAAGCGATGTCGATCCCTGCCACCCAGCTTCGTCCCGGCATGATCATCAAGCACAACAATGATCTGCATTCCGTTTTCAGCGTGGAGCACCGCACTCCCGGCAACTTGCGAGCGTTCATCCAGGCCAAGCTGCGCAACCTGCGCACCGGCGCCATGTTCGAGCACCGCTTCCGCTCGCCCGACCCGATCGAGAAGATCAATGTCGATGAAGTCGAGATGCAGTTTCTCTATGCCGATGGCGACAGCTATTACTTCATGGACACGTCAAACTACGAGCAGACCCACCTGAGCAAGGAAATCCTGGGCGACGCCGTGGATTACCTGATCGCCAATCTCGAAATCAAAGTGGAGTTTTTTGATGGCAAGGCGGTCGGCATCGAACTGCCTCAGACGGTGGTCCTGACCGTGGTTGAGACCGAACCCGGGCTCAAGAGCGCCACCGCCTCCAGCGTGACCAAGGCCGCGAAAACGGAGACTGGACTGGTGGTGCAGGTGCCGCCCTTCATCAACGAAGGCGAGAAGATCAAGGTCGACACGTCAGAAGGCGCGTACTTGTCGAGGGCATAGATTCTGTCATCCTGAGCGGAGCAATACCGCCACAGAAGCCGCAGACGATGACTTCCACTGAAAAATCCATGATGGCTCGCCGTTTCCTGGTGCGCGGACGCGTGCAGGGGGTCGGCTTCCGCTGGTTTGTGGAGCGTGAGGCGCACATGCTTGGGATTGCCGGGTGGGTGCGGAATAATCACGACGGCAGCGTGGAAGTATTGGCTCAGGGCACACGCGACCAGCTTTCGGGATTGCACGGCCGGCTTCGCGAGGGTCCGCGCGCCGCGCGCGTGGACGCTGTGGAAGTCTCGGACGCGCCGCCCGTCAACGGGCTGAGTTCATTTCGCATTGAAGGAGCGTGGTAGAACAGGTTTCAAAGTTTCAAGGTTTCAAGGTCGCAAACTTCGGATCAGCTGACGACGGGTTTTTCTGAAACTTTGCAACCTTGAAACATTGAAACCGTCCCTTATGACTCCCGATCAGCTGAAGAAACTTATCCGCGAGATTCCCGACTTTCCGAAGAAGGGGATCCTCTTTTACGACATCACCACGCTGCTGAAGGACAAGACCGGGTTTGCCGCGCTGATCGACCGACTCTCCGAACATTACATTTCTGAGAAGATCGACCTTGTGCTCGGTATGGAAGCGCGCGGGTTTATCTTTGCGCCGGCATTGGCCTACCGTTTGAACGCGGGATTCGTTCCCGTGCGTAAGCCCGGCAAGCTGCCGGCGGAGTGCGTGAAATATGATTACGCTCTGGAGTACGGCACCAACACGCTGGAGATTCACAAAGATGCGATCCAGAAGGGCCAGCGCGTGCTCATCGTCGACGACCTTCTCGCCACCGGCGGCACCGCTCAGGCGACGGCGAAATTGGCGGAGTCTCTGGGCGCCAAAATCGTCGGCCTGGGATTTGTGGTGGAGTTGGAATTTCTCAAAGGCCGCGACAAGTTGAAAGGGTACGACGTGGTTTCACTGCTGCGCTACGACAAATAGCCTGTGGCGTAGGCAGTCGGGAGCT
Organism: uncultured Acidobacteriota bacterium; assembly: GCA_963763795.1. Lineage (GTDB taxonomy): Bacteria > Acidobacteriota > Terriglobia > Terriglobales > Acidobacteriaceae > Sulfotelmatobacter. Next base: position 628,914 of record CAVXPP010000006.1, read on the forward strand.
TCAGTCTTCCGCGAGCGACAGCCGGGCATCCTTGGGCAGATAACTCTTCCGCCGGAACCAATCCTCCATCGCATCCCGAAGCTGCTCCAGCGGCACGGCCGAGCCGATCTCCATACGGCCGTCGGCCACGGGAAGCGTGTCATCGAAGACGCTGGCATTGGTAAAGTTGCGCATGGAGAACGAATCGAGCCACTTCAAAGGACAAGGCAGCCGGCGGCCGTTTTCCTCGTAATCCACGCGAATCTTGCGGGCGAACATGTCCCGATTAAATCACAGGATGAAGCTCGGGACATGGTGGCGGAGCGCATTATGTTCTGAGCTTCGGTGTGTCCCGTGTCAGAACCCCACGTTCAAGGGCTTCGCCCGGGTTTCGAGTTTAGCGTCGCGCGCGAACTGCTTCTCGTCGCGGGGACTGTAGATGAATTCATGTCCCATGAGTTGTCCCGGGTAATACCACTTCAGCAACGCCTCAGGCTTGTTCGCCGGCCGCTCGGCAAACATAAGCTCTGTATGGTTGGTCGACCGCATGCGCTCGGTGGGTACGGTCTCCAATGTCGCATACAGCTTGTTCCGGTTGCCACTGTAGATGTCGACCATGTCCCGGTTGGCTGGATCATCGGCGAGTACAAACCAGTAGGTTCCCGCCGGCAGCGTTGCATGAGGAATTTCAATGGGATGATTGAACTTCAGTTTTGTCATCTGATTCCATGTGCCTGCATGAGCGGAGGGCAGAAACACGGCAAATGTAAGAATCAAACCGAAGAAGACAGAACCGATCTTTTGAGCCCGCATAATGGTCACTCCTTAAAAGCACCTTCATTTAATGGGAAGGCGGCAATCGAGCACAGGTTGTCCGTTGTGAGGATGGATCGTATTGCGATATTTTTATATTAAGGAATAATACGTAACATCGACCCGAAAAACCCCGCTAGTTATTTCTGCGGTTGGGGGCCCGCGGCCTTGATCTCCGGGGGAACATCGAAGTTTTCGAAGTTCTTGGCGAATCGGTTGCGCAGTTCTTCGGCGGCTTTGTCGTAGGCGGCCTTGTCGGGCCAGGCATTCCGCGGATTGAGCACTTGCGGCGGAACGCCGTGACAGTGCTTCGGAATGGTAAATCCGAACGTGGGCTCGATTTCGAATTCTTCGCGGATCAATTCTCCTTCGACCGCAGCATCGACCATGGCGCGAGTGTGGGGAATGCTCATGCGCTTGCCGACGCCGTACGGCCCGCCCTGCCAGCCGGTATTCACGAGCCAGCATTGCGCGTCGTGTTCGCGCAGGCGGCGTCCGAGCATCTCGGCATAAACCTTGGGAGGCAGCGGGAGGAACGGAGATCCGAAACAGGTGGAGAATGTGGCCGAGGGTTCCTTCACACCGGCTTCGGTTCCGGCAACTTTCGCGGTATAGCCGGAAAGAAAGTGATACATGGCCTGCTCGGGCGAGAGCTTCGCGATGGGAGGCAGAACTCCGAACGCGTCGGCCGTGAGGAAGACCACATTTTTCGGATGCCCGCCCACGCCGGGAATGACCGCATTGTCGATGAAATCCACGGGATAGGCGGCGCGCGTGTTTTCCGTCTTGCTGTCGTCGTTGTAATCGGGAATGCGGGTGTGCGAATCGAGGGTCACGTTCTCAAGCACGCAGCCGAAGCGCAGCGCGTTCCAGATCTGCGGCTCGTTCTGCTTCGACAGCTTGATGCACTTGGCATAGCACCCGCCTTCGAAGTTGAAGACGCCGTCGGCGCTCCATCCGTGCTCATCGTCACCGATCAGGTCGCGCGACGGGTCGGCGGACAACGTCGTCTTCCCTGTTCCCGATAATCCGAAAAACAGCGCGCTTACGCCGTTGTGGCCGACATTTGCCGAGCAGTGCATGGGGAACACGTTGCGCGAAGGCAGCAGAAAATTCATGACGCTGAAGATCGATTTCTTCATCTCGCCCGCGTACGACGTTCCCCCGATCAGCACGGTGCGACGCATGAAGTTCAGCAGAATGAAAACTTCGGAATTCACGCCGTCCCGTCGCGGATCCGCCTGGAACTCGGGCGCGGAGATCACGGTGAATTCGGGATGATGATTTCTCAATTCCTGTTCGGTCGGACGCAGGAATAATTGCCGCACAAACAGGTTGTGCCACGCATATTCGTTGACGATGCGAACCGGCAGGCGGTAAGCGGGATCGGCTCCGCAGAAAAGATCCTGCACATAAAGCTCGCGGCCGCGCAGGTGCTCCATCACGCGGGCGTAGAGCGCATCGAATTTTTCCTGCTCGAAGGGGGCATTCACCGCTCCCCAGGACACCGTGTGCTCAGTCATCTCGTCGCGGACAATGAACTTATCTTTTGGCGAACGGCCGGTCCGGTTGGTGTAGCCGACGATCGATCCGTTGGCCGCCAGCTTCGATTCATTGCGCCGGATGGAGTGCTCCACCAATTGTCCCGGAGAAAGATTGAAATGGGTTCGGCCTTCGCTCAGCAACTCGGCTACGTCGCTGATGTGCATGGTGGTAGCCATGGGGATCTCCTGAGAAGAGCGCAAAAATAAAGATTCCGAGCAAAAACGTTCTATTCTGCCTTAAAAGGCGTAACTTGCCAAGGAAGCCACTCACAAGTTGGATGCTTTATTTTAGAGGAACGATATTCTGGAAGATATCGGGCCACGCATCGAGAGTGACCGAACGGGCGGGCGTTCGTTCGGAAGACTGGAACCGAGCCGCGGGCGAGTTCTGGTCACGATCGGATCCTGACGGAGCCGGTTCCAGATTAGTCGGATGTTTTGTAGTCGCAGGCCGTGCGGCAGGGTTCGCAATACATCAGGCCGTCCTGGCATATGCGCACATCAATCACGGACTGACAGAGGCAGCAGTACTTTTCGCACTGGCAAGAGCCCTCGGGCTGCTCACACTGCGCACAACGGCATTTCTCGGAACTGGTTCCGGTGCTCATATTTTCTAATCTAACGCTCGCCTGGCTGTGCGGGGTAATGACGTTCGTAATCATCCGAATTCCGGAAAATCGGGCTTCTGAAGCCGTTCTTGCCAGCCGTGGTTTGGCTGTGCCCTATAATTTCCAGCAATGACTTTTCAACATCTCCTGGATGGCGCAGAGGTTCTCAGCCAAAGCGGGAACCCCGACGTCAGTAGTGTGGAATACGACTCTCGCCGGGTGAAGCCCGGGTGCGCGTTCGTGGCGATGCGCGGCGAAAGTTCAGACGGAAATCACTTCATCGATCAGGCGATCCGGGCGGGTGCGGTGGCGATTATCAGCGATTCGCACGCGGAAAAGCCTCGCGCCGGGGTAGCTTGGGCGTTAGTGACTCACGGACGCCGGGCGCTGGCTCGAGTCAGCGAAAATTTCTACAAGCGCCCGGCAGAGCACATCGCCATTACGGGGATCACGGGAACCAACGGGAAGAGTACAACCGCGTTTTTGATCGAAGCGATTCTCAGCGCTGCTGGACGAAAAAGCGCGTTGATCGGAACCATCGAATATCACGTGGCCGGGCGAACCTATCCGGCGCCGCACACTACTCCCGAGGCTCTCGAACTGGCTCGCCTTTTCCAGGAGGCTATTGGCCAGGGAGCGAGCGACGCGGTCATGGAAGTTTCGTCGCATGCTCTGGCGCAACAGCGCATATTTAGCGTGCCTTTTGACGTGGCCGTATTTACCAACCTCACCCGCGATCACCTCGATTATCACAAGACCATGGACGAATATTTTGCCGCGAAGCGAGTGCTGTTCGAAGGCTGCGGCACAGACGCTCCCCGCGTCGCCGTCACGAATCTCGACGATGAACACGGCGCGAAGCTGGCTAACTTCAGCCGAAAGCGGAGCTCAGTCGTTCTGACCTATGGCTGGGATCGCGGCGATTTTCATACCGAGAAGGTCGATATCACCCCACGCGGCACGCGCTTGGATCTGACCACGCCGGAGGAGAAGCTGGCAGTTTTTTCTCCGCTGATCGGTCGCGTCAATGTGTACAACTCGCTGGCGGCGGCTGCGGCATGCGCGGCGCGTGGTTGCAAGCCCGAGAGCATCGCTCGCGGAATCGCAGCCTTGACGCATGTTCCGGGACGATTCCAGCGCGTCGATTGCGGCCAGCCCTTCACAGTTGTGGTCGACTATGCTCATACTGATGACGCACTGCGCAATCTCACGGCCTTGGCTCGCGAATTCGTTTCGCGCGGCGGAGGCACCGCACGCGTGATTACAGTGTTCGGTTGCGGCGGAGATCGGGACCGCGCCAAGCGTCCGCTGATGGGCGAGGCGGCCGGAAGAGGCAGCGATTTTGTCGTGCTCACCTCTGACAATCCGCGCAGTGAAGATCCGCGGGCCATCATCAACGATGCATTAGTCGGCCTGCAGAAGACCGGCGTGAAATACAGTGTTGAAGCCGATCGCCGCAAATCTATCGCCCTCGCCATCGGCGAAGCGCGCCCGGGAGATATCGTGCTGCTGGCGGGCAAGGGCCATGAGAAGGTGCAGGTCACGCGCGAAGGATCGCATCCGTTCGACGACGTCGAGGTCGCACGAGAGACTTTGAAAGCGACCGGCTTTGATTGCGCGGACGCTTCTGCCGCGGGGCGCTCCGCATGAAGCTGAAGCTCGCGAAAGTCGCCGAATTTATTTCCGCTCAAAATCTGCCGGAACCCTCTGCTCGTGTGGAGCGGCCTCTCTTGCCTGCTGCTTTTGAGGTGCTGCCGGCAAGCGGGCAAGAGTGCCCGCTCCACACAACATTGTTCGCCGAAGAAATAGCTCAGGGATATTCCATCGACTCGCGGACCGTGGAAGCGGGCGAAGTATTTTTCGCGGTCCAGGGGGAGCGCTTCGACGGCCACGATTTTGTCCAGTCGGCTCTGGAGAAGGGCGCGATAGCCGCAGTCGTTCGTAGCGATCAAGTGCAGCGTTACAAAGATGCGAGCCGTCTGCTGGCAGTCGAAGACACGCTGGTCGCACTGCAAATGTTAGCCACCGCCGTGCGTAAGGTTTGGGGCAAGCCCCTGGTTGGCGTCACGGGTTCAGCGGGAAAAACCACGACCAAAGAAGCAATCGCGCACGTGCTGGCGTCGCGCTTCCGCGTGCTCAAGTCCGAAGGCAATTTCAACAATCATTTCGGCTTGCCTCTGATGCTGCTGAAGCTGGAGCCCGAGCACGACGTCGCGGTCATCGAAATGGGGATGTCACACGCTGGGGAAATCAGCGCCCTGGCGAAGATCGCCCAGCCCGAAATCGGCGTGGTCACCAACGTTGCCCCCGTGCACCTGGAATTTTTTGACTCGCTCGCTGGCATCGCGCGCGCGAAGTATGAGTTGATCGAATCGCTCCCGGCGAATGGAACCGCCGTTCTGAATGCCGACGACGAGTACGTTTCGCAGTTTGGCCGCGACTTCAAAGGCCGGGTGATCACCTTTGGGACCGCGCCCACGGCCGATGTCCGCGCCGAAAATATTCAGTCGTCCGGGACGGAAGGCACCCGCTTCGACATCGTTGCCGCTGGAGTCCGCGAGCAGGCACGACTTCCTCTGGTGGGTGCGCACAACGTTCTGAACGCGCTGGCGGCGGTTTCCGTGGCGCTCGCGCGCGGGCTGAAACTCCAGGAAGTCGTAGCGGCCCTTGCCACCCTGACGCCTGCCGATAAGCGCGGGCAGGTTCTCCAAGTGGGTAACATTACGGTCATCAACGATTGCTACAATTCCAATCCGAAGGCGCTCAACGCGATGGTGGATGCGCTGGCGAACATGAAGGCCACGCGCCGCATTGTGGTCGCCGGAGAGATGCTCGAACTGGGCGCGGCCGGTGAAGCCATGCATCGCGAGGCGGGCAAGCATCTCGCGGAGAAAAAAATCGACGTACTTGTGGGCGTGCGCGGCTTGGCGCAGGCGATGGTTGAAGCGGCGAAGTGGGCGGGAACGCGAGCCGAGTTCGTAGCGACGCCCGAGGAAGCCGGCCAATGGCTGGCCCGCGAGACACGCGACGGCGATGTGGTGCTGCTGAAAGCTTCGCGCGGCGTCAAATTGGAAAAGGCTCTGGAGAAGTGGAAGTTGATTCGCGACTCCAGTTAAGAATTCAAACCATTCGTCACCACGGAGACACGGAGAACTTCAGAGCTTCTGTTTTCTTCATGACTCAGTGACTCCGTGGTGAAAAAGGTCGAAAGTCGAACAGATACGTGGGCAGGACGGAGGCTGATTGCTCTATTGGCTGTTGTTCGTCAAGCTGCAACATTACGTCGCGCCGTTCCGCATTTTTCGCTATGTCACGTTCCGCACGGCATTTGCCAGCCTGACCGCTCTGTTCACCGCATTGATCGTTGGTCCGCTCGTCATCGGGCGGCTGCGCGAATTTCAGATCGGACAATATATCCGCGAGGAAGGCCCGAAGGCTCATCAGAAAAAGGCCGGCACGCCGACGATGGGCGGGCTGCTGATCGTAATTGCGATCATCGTACCCACGCTGCTCTGGGCTGACCTCAGCAATCGATTCGTCTGGATCGCCGTATTCTCCACGTGCGCCTACGCGGCCATCGGCTTCAGCGACGATTACACCAAGGTGACGCGCCGCCGGAATTTGGGATTAACCGCCCGCGCCAAGCTGGGACTGCAGGTCACGACCAGCATTGTGATCGCGTCGATGCTCATCGCGATGCAGACCTACGGCCTGTATTCCACCAAGCTGATTGTGCCGTTCTTCAAGCAATTTCATCCCGACCTCGTCGTCGGCGCTCTCGAACGGAATCCGCATTTATGGCCGCTGGCATTTCTGCCGTTTATGGCGTTCGTCGCGCTCGTGATTGTGGGATCGAGCAACGCCGTGAATCTCACCGACGGGCTTGACGGACTCGCCATCGGATGCACCGTGATTGCCGCCGGGGCGCTGACCGTGCTCACTTACGTCAGCGGCCACGCCACCTTCGCCACTTATCTTGAATTGCAACGCATGCCGCAAGTGGCCGAGTTGACCGTGTTCTGCGGAGCCATGGTCGGATCCTCCATTGGATTTCTCTGGTACAACGCGCATCCTGCGGAAGTTTTTATGGGCGACGTGGGATCGCTGGCCCTGGGAGGCGCGATCGGGACCGTCGCCGTGATCGTCAAGCAGGAATTGCTGCTGCCGTTCATCGGCGGCGTGTTCGTGATCGAAGCCGTCTCGGTGATTCTGCAGGTCGGATCGTACAAGCTGCGAAAAAAACGGATCTTCAAAATGGCGCCCATTCATCATCACTTCGAACTGATGGGGTGGTCGGAATCGAAGATCATCGTGCGCTTCTGGATCGCGTCGCTGGTGTTCGCGCTGTTCGCGCTGACGACTCTCAAACTAAGATAGGATCATCACCGAGACACGGAGGCACGGAGAAAAACGAGATATAGATTTTCTCCGTGCCTCTGTGCCTCTGTGGTGAAATAGATTCCGATGGAACTGAACGGAAAACGCGTGCTGGTGGTCGGCCTCGGCAAGTCGGGGGTGGCCTCGGCGCTGTTCATGAAAGCGCGCGGGGCGCGGGTCACGGTCTCCGATACCAAGAGCGGCGACGAACTGCGCAATGAGATTCCAGTCCTGCTCGATCACGGGATCACGGTTGAAACTGGCGGACACGGCGACCGCACCTTTCGCGGGCAGGATCTGATCGTGGTCAGTCCGGGAGTTCCGGTGGACGCGCCGCCGCTGGTGCAGGCGCGGTCTCTGGGCGAATCGGTCATCGGAGAAATTGAACTCGCGGCACAATTCCTTTCCGGCCCCATCGTCGCCATTACCGGATCGAACGGCAAAACCACGACCACCACGCTGACCGGAGAAATTATGACGGCCGGTGGATTCCCGGCGCTGGTCGGCGGAAACATCGGCACTCCCGCGATTTCGCTAGCCGATCGCGCCAAACCGGAGACGGTCATCGTGCTCGAAATTTCCAGCTTCCAGTTGGAGACGGTGCAGACATTCCGTCCGAAAGTGGCGGTCGTGCTCAACGTCACTCCCGATCATCTCGACCGCCATCGCACCTTTGAGATCTATACGGATGCGAAAGCGCGCATCTTCGAGAACCAACAGCCCGACGATTTTGCCGTGCTCAATGCGGATGATCCCACTTGCGTTGCCATGGCCGGACGCACACAGGCACAGGTCTTCTGGTTCAGCCGGCAGAAAGAAGTGCCGCAAGGCGCGTGGGTCAAAGACGGCGCAATCGTCTTTCGCGACAAGACTGGCCAGCGCGAGATCCTGCAGATTTCCGACATTCCTTTGAAGGGCGCGCACAATCTGGAAAACGTGCTGGCGGCCGCGTGCGCGGGCATTCTGATGGGCTGCGCACCGGAAAAAATTCGCCAGGCCGTGCATGAGTTCAAGGCTGTCGAACATCGCCTGGAATTCGTAGCCACGATTGGCGACGTCGATTACTACAACGATTCCAAAGCCACCAACGTCGATGCCACGATCAAGGCGTTGGAATCGTTTCCCGCCAACATTCTTCTGATTCTCGGCGGCAAGGACAAAGGCAGCGACTACACCGTCCTCAACGACTTGCTGCGCCAGCGCGTGAAGCGCATCTACACCATCGGTGCCGCGGCGGCCAAGATCGAAGGGCAAATCGTTTCCGCGAAAAACGGAGGCCCGGAAATTGTCCACGCCGAAACGCTGGAAAACGCGATCCGCAAGGCGCATGCCTCGGCCAAGCCCGGGGACGTCGTGCTGCTGGCCCCGGCCTGCGCCAGTTTCGACCAGTTCAAAAGTTACGAGCACCGCGGCAAAGTGTTCAAAGAGATCGTGCACAGCTTGAGCTGAAGAACGCTTCACCACGGAGCCACAGAGACACGGAGGAAAAAGAAAGTCGTTTCTCCGTGCCTCCGTGGTGAACGATCTGCCCGAACCAAATCAAGCAACAGTCAAAATTCAACAATCAACAATTTCCTCAGCCGCGGCACAGCGTCTCCGTGGTGAAATAAATGTCCCATGGCGAAACGCGTGAGTGTCGACCGCTGGCTGTTTACTGTCACCATGCTGCTGGTGTTTGTGGGGCTAGTGATGGTGTTTTCGGCGTCGGCGGTGATGGCTCGCGAGCGCTTCGGGTCGCCTTACGCCTTTCTCTCGAAACAACTGATCTGGGCCGTGGCCGGACTGGGCGCCATGGTCGTCACCATGCGCGTCGACTACAAGCGCTACAAGCATCCCGCCCTCGTTTTCTCGTTCATAGGCCTGACGACGCTGCTGCTGATTTCCGTCTTCTTCCTCGATCGCTCGCACAATACCCACCGCTGGATTCACGCTGGTGGATTTTCCTTCCAGCCTTCTGAGTTGGCCAAGCCGGTCTTAATTCTTTTTCTCGCGTACTTTCTGGAGAACCGCGCGAAAATGATGGACGACGTGCGCAACACGCTGGTGCCAGCGGCCGCGCCGATCCTGGTGTTTCTGGGGCTCATCGTGCTGCAGCCCGATCTCGGGACTGCCATTGCCTGCGCCGGAATTGCCGCCTGCATTCTCTATGTGGCCGGCATGCGCATGCGCTATTTCGGATACGCCTTCGCTGCGTCCCTGGCACCGCTGTATTTTCTGATCTTCCACGTCAAGTTTCGCCGGGACCGAATTTTCGCGTTCCTGAATCCTTACGCCGACCGCGAGAGGGCGGGATTCCATATCATTCAGTCGCTGATCGCCGTCGGAACGGGAGGCATCACCGGGACGGGCCTGATGGAGGGGAAGCAAAAGCTGTTCTACTTGCCCGAGCCGCATACGGATTTCATCTTCGCCGTGACCGCCGAAGAACTGGGACTGGTCGGCTCGATGTTCGTGGTGACGCTGTTTGCGATTTTTCTGTGGCGGGGGATGCGCGCCTCGTGGCGCACGGCTGACCTTTTCGGACGCTATCTCGCCGTCGGCATCACCAGCATGGTCGTGCTGCAGGCCTTCATCAACATCAGCGTGGTGCTGGGCATGATGCCGACCAAGGGAATCCCACTGCCGCTGGTTTCTTACGGCGGTTCGTCGCTGTTTGTAACTTTAGCTTGCGTCGGCGTGCTGCTGAATATCACCAAGCAGGCGGAATGAAAAGGATTGAGTCATTGAGTGATTGAGTGATTAAGCCATTGAGCAATTGCGCAACTCCGAATTGGGTTCCCAATCACCCAATGACTCAATCGCCCAATCGCTGAATTCCGTTTATAGTCACTCCATGCGAGCCATTCTGGCGGGCGGAGGCACGGGCGGCCATGTGATCCCGGCGCTCGCCATTGCCAACCAACTCAAACACACTTACGGCGCGAAGTGCCTGTTTATCGGGACGGCCCGCGGGATCGAAAACCGACTCGTCCCCGCCGCCGGATATCCTCTCCGTCTGGTGAGAGTTGGAGCGCTGAAAAATGTGAGCCTGATGACCAGAGTGAAGACCGCACTCGATTTGCCTCGCGCGGTCTGGGATGCGGCCGACATGTTGAATTTGTTCGCGCCCGACGTGGTGATTGGCGTCGGCGGATACGCTTCCGGGCCGGCCATGCTGTCGGCGATCGTGAAGCACATTCCGACCTTGGCCTTCGAGCCGAATGTTGTTCCGGGATTCGCCAACCGTCTGGTTGCGAAGTTTGTTTCGGGTGCTGCCGTGCATTTCGAAGAGACCGCAAAATATTTTCGCCGTGCGAAAGTGACCGGAGTCCCGGTGCGCCAGGCTTTTTTCGAGATTCCGCCGAAGCACGGCGGAACGCCGACGGTCCTCGTTTTCGGCGGCAGCCAGGGAGCGCACGCCATCAACCAGGCGATGATCCGCTGCCTACCGGTGTTGCAGCGGGAGGCGCCCGGTATCCACATCATTCACCAGACCGGCGAGCGTGACTATAATGACGCGCTGGCGGCGTATCAGTCATTCGGCGAGGCGGCGGAAGTTTTTAAATTTATCGACGACATGCCGTCCGCGTTCGCCCGCGCCGATCTGGTAGTCTGCCGCTCGGGAGCGAGCACGGTGGCGGAGATTGCGGCGGCAGGCAAGCCGGCGGTCTTTGTTCCATTTCCGCGGGCCGCCGACGATCATCAGCGCGTGAATGCCGAAGCGCTGGCGCGACACGGCGCTGCGGTCGTAGTCGAAGAATCGAAGCTGGAAGGAGTCTGGCTGGCGGAAACGATTGCGACGCTGTTGCAGGATCCGCAGCGACTGCGGCAGATGAGCCGGGCCGCGCGCGAACTGTCGCATCCCGACGCGGCCCGAGATATTGCGATGATGGCAGCAAGAGTAGCGGGAATCGAAGAAAGCCAGCCACGGATCAACACGGATTTTCACAGATAGTTCTTCTCCTCTTGTTCTGGTTTATCCGTGTTGATCCGCGTAAATCCGCGGCCAAGAAGTTGACCTTATGTTTGCCAAGATTCAGCGCATACATTTCGTAGGCATCGGCGGTATCGGCATGAGCGGGATCGCCGAAGTGTTGCTGAACCTCGGCTACAAGGTCTCGGGATCGGATCTGAGGAACTCCGCGGTCACGCAACGGCTGGCCGGTCTGGGCGCTGCGGTCTTCGAAGGACATCGCGCAGAAAATATCGCGGGCGCGGAAGTTGTAGTGACCAGTTCGGCCATCTCAGTGGAAAATCCCGAAGTCGCTGAAGCGCATGCCCTGCACATTCCTGTGATTCAGCGCGCCGAAATGCTTGCTGAACTGATGCGCTTGAAGTATGGCATTGCGATCGCTGGCATGCATGGCAAGACCACGACGACGTCGATGGTGGCCGCGGTTCTGGCGGCGGGCGGTCTGGATCCCACCGTTGTGGTGGGTGGCCGCGTCGACGCCATGGGCTCGAACGCGCGGCTGGGCAAGTCGCAATACCTGGTGGCCGAGGCGGACGAAAGCGACAGGTCTTTTCTCAAGTTGTCGCCCATTCTCTCGGTCGTCACCAACATCGACCGCGAGCACATGGACTGTTACCGCAACATGCGCGACGTGAAGAAAACGTTTCTGGAATTCATGGATCGCGTGCCGTTCTATGGGATGATCGTCGCGTGCAACGACGATCCGCTGCTGCTTAAGCTGTTGCCCGAGGTTCAGCGCCGGACGGTCACTTACGGCACGAAGCGCGGGTCGGACTTTCTGATCAAAATCCCCACCCTAACCGCAAGAAACGCAGTCAGGATGGGGCACCCGAATTCTGATCATTCCCCGCCGCTCAGTCGTTTTTCCGTTCGTTACCGTGAGAAGGATCTGGGCGAGTTCACGCTGCACGTGCCGGGCCTGCATAACGTGTTGAACGCGACGGCGGCGATTGCGGTGGGAATCGGCCTCGACGTTCCGGCGGATGCGATCCGTTCGGCATTAGACCAATTCCGCGGGGTCGACCGCCGCTTCCAATTGCGCGGTCATGCTGCTGGCATCAATGTCATCGACGATTACGGGCATCATCCAACGGAGATCAAAGCCACGCTGGCCGCGGCCCGCCAGTGCGGCTTTCGCAACATTCACGTAATCTTCCAGCCCCATCGCTACACGCGCACCCGCGACTTGATAGAAGAATTTACTACCGCATTCTCCGACGCCGATTCGCTGGTGGTGCTGGATATCTATGCGGCCAGCGAAGCGCCGATCGAAGGCATCAGCGGAGAGGCGTTGGCCGATCGAGTTCGCGAGGCCAGCGGAAAGACCGTGCAGTACGCAAATTCTTTTTCTGCAGCCATCGACGTGGCATCCTCAGCGGCGCAAGCGGGCGACATGATCCTTACCCTCGGCGCGGGCAGCGTGTCGCAGTTGGGTCCAATGATCCTCGAGAAACTAAAACAACGGGGATAACGTCGCAGCGCTTCTCGGGTATTTCGCCGGCTTTCCCATCACCAAAGCCGCTGTAGCCTTTTCAGGTGGTTGACGCATCATATTTTCCGCGCTTATCATCTTCGTTTGGCCTTATGGCTACGGACGCCTCCGTAAGGGGCGTCCGAAGAGTTTGATGAGGTAGTTTTCAGATCTGAAGTGAACCGGTAGAAGTGAGCCTATGGATAAGAAGAAGTTGGACGCCTTTAAGAAACGTTTGGAAACACGGCAGCAGGAATTGCGCCGCACGGTAAACCGCAATCAGGCCGACGGCCGTTCTGCGGACGAAGACACTGCTCAGGACATCGCGGACCGGGCCGCGAGTTCGTACACCAAGGAATTCCTGTTCAGCCAAAGCAACAACGACCGGCAGCTCTTGCAGATGGTCGATAGGGCGCTCGCCCGCATCCGCGAAGGCAGCTTTGGCGAGTGCATTCACTGCGGCAAGGAGATCAACGCCAAGCGCCTGGAAGCGGTCCCGTGGACGCGTCACTGCATCGAGTGCCAGGAAAAGCTGGAGCAGGGGATGCTGGAAGAGGCTCCGCGATAGAACTGAGGTGGAAGTGCATCGCGCCGCCGAGAGAATCGGCGGCGTTTTTGTTTTGTCCTCGAAGTCTTACCGTTTCGGTTGAGATCGGCTTGAGAAACCGGGCTGAAGCGCGGCGGACAGCCGAGGGCGGCTGTCCCCACACAATCTCAGGATGACAATTACATTCGTTAAAAGCGCTCTCAATTCCCCGGCTTCTTGGTCTCCTCCGCTGCGGCTTCCGCGCCGGGCATCACATTTTTCAGCGGAGCTTTCTGCTGCTCTTCGAGTTCCGGATGCGGCAGCGGCTTGCGCGGCAGCATCTGGTCGCGCATCGCCGTGTTATAGACGAAAATCGCTTCCACCGTGGCCGCTTGCGCCAGATCGTCGGGCTGCAGGCGCTCGTAGGTGTCCATATTCGAGTGATGCGTGCGCGATCCGTAATCGAGCATGTCCTGAATGAACTGGAAGCCCGGAATCCCTACCGAGTCAAAGGCCTCGTGATCCGTGCCTCCGGTGTTGCGCATCGTGATAGTTGCAACCCCCAGATCCGCCAGAGGCCGCATCCACTGCTCGAAGATGGGAGCAATGGCGGCATTTTCCTGCAAGTAAATGCCGCGGATTTTTCCCGTGCCGTTGTCGAGATTGAAGTATCCGGAAATTTTCTGCTGCTCGGGCTTGATCTGAACCGGACCGGCGGGCTTGCGCAGAAAATCCGGCAACACGACTTGATCGGGCGCAGTCGACAGCGGCACGTATCCGAAGTGCTGCTTGACATATCCGTACGATCCGAACTCGCCTTCCTCTTCGCCTGTCCACAAACCAATCCGGATGGTGCGGCGTGGCTGCACGTGCAGAGCATTGAAAATGCGCATCACCTCTAGTGCGACCACGGTGCCGGCGCCGTTGTCGGTCGCTCCGGTGCCCGAAGCCCACGAGTCAAGGTGACCACCCACCATCACGACTTCATCTTTCAGCTTGGGATCGGTACCGGGAATTTCCGCGATGGTGTCGAAGCCGTGCTGGTGGTCGCCCGTGAATTCCGTCTCCACGTCCATCTCAATGGTGACCGGCACGTTTGCCTTCAGCAGCCGGTAGACACGGCCATAATTTTCAATCGCCATCACCACGATCGGGAGAGCTTCGGCGTGCTCGCGCTGGTAGGTAAACCATCCCATGCCGGAACCGCCATCATCGAAAATGGTTCCACCGGATCCGCCGTTATTGCGCCCATCGCGGCTGGGAACTACCACGCCGGCCGCATGCTCGGCGGCGAAAAACGCTCCCGCCTTTTCGCGGAAGGCCAGGCGCTTGATGAACTCCTGAAAGAATTCTTCCCGCTCTCCGACGTGCACCGGATAATCGGTGAGCTTCTTGAGGTCGGCATCGTCGCGGCGCTCAAACAGCGGCTTATCCACGGGCTTCACGTCGCGCATGGGGCCAAAGAAAACAATCTTGCCAGCCAGCTTGCCTTTGTACTTCTCCAGATCTTTTTCGTCTTTGGCGTCAACCCAGATCGCGGACCCATTCACTGGTCCATGACTCGACGCGGACCAGGGCAGCGCCTGCGCAATGAACACGGCGGTGTCGGGCGCGGACATGCGCACCCACGTATTCATCTGGCGCCAACCCATGCCAAACTCACCCCAGTCTTCGAGGTGCGCGTTGCTGCATCCCATGGCGGTGAGTTGATCGCGGGTCCACTCGTTGGCGCGCTTCAGGTTCGGAGAGCCGGTCAGCCGCGGCCCGATTCCATCCATCAGCCCCGAGGCGTATTCCATGACGTGCGAGTGAGAAAGGCCTTCCTGGCGAATACGCTGGTACATGGTGAGATCGAGCGTTTCGGTGGCCGGCTGCGGTAGATCGTAGGACGGCTTGCTCGCGTCGTCCGCTTTGCTTTCTTTCGACTTCTTGTCCGCGGCGGACAAGAAAAGAGTGAGACTCAACAGGACGGCAAGGGTGGAGAACAACCGCTTATGTAGTTGCATTTTTCCTGGTTCCTCCCCAGAACGGAAAGCGCAGAGTAGCAGAAGTATTCGATGGTTTGGAAGGGCGAGAATTGATATGCGGGGAATGAATAACAGGCAACAGTTGTGATTGTTATGCGCCGCGAGCGGGGCAAAAGTGGAGAAATCGTGCGTCGTGGCTTCGTTTGCACTGCCCCGGATTTCCTCAGCGATCTCTGCGAATCCTCGGCGGCCTCTGCGTTTAAGTTCTTTTTTTACCGCTGAGCACGCAGAGAAATCCCGCAGAGATCGCTGAGAAAATAAAAAACGGCGCGCTCGAAACTGAGAGCTCCACTCCAAATTGTGTGATCTGGTCTGCGGCCGGCGTCCTACTTTCCCTCCGGCGAATTCAGCTTCCGAAATCGGCGACGCCGTCCCAGATCAGTTGCACGGCGATGGCGAGAATGAGGAAGCCGAAGATCTTGTTGATGGCGCCGACGGCGCTCGGTCCCAGGCGGCGGACCAGCGGTCCTCCCAGGGAAAAGAAGAGTGAGACGCTCACAGCTACGGCGGCGATGCCGATGACCATCCCGATGTAGGCGGCCGCATTGTCGACGTGGGCGGCGAGCGCCATCACCACGCCGATCGCGCCCGGCCCCGACATCAGCGGCATGGCCAGCGGAGCCAGAGAGATGTCCTCTTTGTCTTCGGCCTCGTGGGTTTCTTCCGGCGTGATGCGCGCGTGCGAGGTCACCATGCCCCACGCCGTGTTGGCCACGATCAATCCCCCGGCAATTTTCAATACCGGTAGCGAGATGCCGAAGAAGTGCAGCACGAAACGGCCGAAAAACAGGAATGTGACCAGAATCAGGAACACCCACATGCCGGTCTTGACTGCGGTGTGAAAGCGCTCGCGCGGGGTCCACGACGAAGTCATGGTGAAGAAGACGGGAACGCCGCCGAAGGGATCGACAATCGGGAAGAGCGCGAGGAATGTGGCGGCGGCCGACGCGGGCAAGGTGCGTAGAAAGTGTCCCAAGGCATGCGCGGTATTCATAGTCATCGGTATCCTTCGAGTGTCTTCGCGGCCCGGTCGAGCGCGGCGGCAAGCACGGCTAACTGCTGGCGCGTGCGTTCGCTGTCGCCTTGATCGAGCGCCTCATTTACTCCCGGAATCACGACAGCAGCGTAGCCGGTATATTCGCCGGGGGCATAGATCGCGTGGCGAAACCACGGACGGCGCGGCAATCCCTGCGGCACGATCAGGGCCCGTTCGGTTGCCAGCAGAGCCGCGTTCAGACGCGCCACGTCGGCCTGCGGATTCTTCTGTCTGGCCAAGATTCGCGCGCCTGCGGATTCAAACCGGCGCGCGGCGGCATCGACAGCACCGAAGTCGAGAGCGTGTTCTCCGAATTTATCTACCGCACGCCTGCGCGCCGCATCCAGATAGGCCGCGACTTCCTTGCCGTATTCCTCGTAGTCGTACGGCAAAACGTCGGCATCGGCCATGCGCACCGCTTCTAGCCCGAAGACTCGCGCCATCTGTTGCTCGTAAACGAAATCCGGGTCGCCGAATTTTTTGAACCAGGCAAAATCGTCAAACGCCGAGTGGTACACGCCATAAGGCCCGCTCGAACTTACGTCGGTGGAGGGAACGCCGGCGTGCTGCAGGAACGCGGTGTAATCGGAGCCGCTGCCCAGGTCTCCCACCGGCACGTCGCTCTTCACCTGCGCGGCGGGAACGCGGCGACTGTCTCCAATCGCTTCCGTCGGAGACTGCGTGGCGGGCGCGTTGGGCTGCGCAGATTTTTGCCACGCCTCGTAGACCGTGCCGCCCTTCGGGCTGGGGACAACTTTGGTCAAATCGCGCAGAAACTGCTTGAGACTGGGAACCGCGGACGCGCCGAACTTAGGACCGGAAACGGCGACGTCCATGTTGAAGTATGCGGGAGAATCGCGCAGATCGTTCTCATGCTGCTCCACCCATTCGGTGGAACCCATCAGGCCTTCTTCTTCTCCGTCCCAACTGGCAAAGACGAGGGTGCGCTTCGGCTTCCAGCCCGATTTCAGCAACTCGCCCACGCCGCGAACCGCTTCGAGCATGGATGCGGTTCCGCTGTTGGGATCGACTGCGCCGTACACCCAGGCATCGCGATGGTTTCCCGCGATCACCCACTCTTCTGGGGCCTCGCTGCCTCTTACGCGGCCGATCACATCCCAGAGCGTGCGGAACTGATAATCCTGCTTGAGATGCATTTTGATTCGCGCCGGTCCGGGACCGACGTGATACGTGAATGGCAGCGAACCTTGCCACTCGCGCGGTGTGTCGGGTCCGGCCAGATGCTGCAAGATCGGCCAGGCATCGTGATAGGAAATCGGCGTGACCGGAATTTTGGGAACCTGCGCAGATTTTTCCGGCGAGATTCGTCGTGAGTTGGGCAGTGACGGAACGGACGCAATTCCGGGGGTCGTCGGATCACCGGGGAATTCGAACATGTATCCGACGGACCCGCGCTGCACGCCGGTATCGGGCCGCCAGGGGCCATCGGGATATTTGTCGCCACGCCGCCAACCGTCATCTGAGGGATCGGAATAGAGGATGACTGCGGCCGCACCGCGTTCCTGCGCGATGAAGACTTTTACGCCACGGAAATTCTGGCCGTATCGCACCAGCACGACTTTGCCGCGCACGCTGATGTTCAGCTTGTCGAGCTTCTCAAAATCTTCGGGCGTGCCGTAGTTGGCATAGACCACGTCGGCTTCCACATCGCCGGAGGGGGACATACCGCTGAACGGCATGACGACGCGAGGATCATCCTGATAGGGGTCTCCGTCGACATGCTCGCGCGTGGGCCCGTGCATTTCGACTCCGGCGGGCGCGGTGAGATCGAGGCTGATCTCCACGGGATAGTTGATCCAAGCTCTGTACTCGACGATTTCGGTGTCGAGCCCGGCATCGCGAAATTGTTGGGCAACGTAGTCGGCAGTGGCTTTGTCTTCGACCGTGCCCGCCATGTGCGGAGCTTTGGTCAGAATCTGGAGATGCTCTTCCGCACGCTTGGGATCAGGAACGGAGAGGAAGTGCTCCTCGACCGAAGACTCGGTGGCGGCATTGCGGAAGCCGAAGATCGCCGGAGATAAATTGGAAGACGCCGCTGCCTTCCCTCTGGACGGTGCGGAAGAAACGGAGAACACGATGGCAGAAGAGAGAAGGAGGCTTGGCAGGAAGAGTTTCATGGGCTCCGAGGTGAAAGTTAGTAAGTTAGCATAGGCGCTCGCGTCTGTGGCGGCAGGCTAGCCAGGCCGCTTTGTATTCGCTTATTATTCGCCTCACTTCACCAAGTTCACCAACTTCACCAACTGGTGATTTTATCGGATATACCATTCGCATGAAGCGAGCAACGATGACTCTGCCCGATGATCTGGCAAAGGCCGTGGACGACTACCAAAAGGCCCAGGAGGCTCCTCCTGCGCTGACGACGGTGGTGCAAGCGGCCCTGCGAGAGTACCTGCGGGAACGCGGGTTTCTGCGGGAGTACCGACCGCTGAAGATTACGCCCGCGAAGAAAGGGAGTGGGCGCAGCGATGTCAGCATCAATCACGATCTCTACCTTACGGGCATGAAGAGATGACGCGCGCCGTACTGGCCGATACCGGCCCCCTGTACGCAATCGTCGACCCAGAAGATGAGCACCATGCGCGAGCCCTCCGGGAGTTGCGGAAACTGGCCCGCGATCGGCGGGAGGCTGTAGTTCTCTACTCGACTTTGCTTGAGGCCTATTCTCTGATTCTGTTTCGCTTGGGCAGGGATGTGGCGTCGGGTTGGCTCATGGAGATGACCAACGCGGCTCTGGTCAATCCGACTCCAGAAGATTACCGTCAGGCTGGCGAAAGAATCCGAGCGCTGGCGGACCAATCCATCACGTTGTTCGATGCCGTCTCAGCAGTCACAGCGACACGTCTGGGTCTGGCAGTATGGACCTATGATCATCATTTTGATGTGATGCGGTTTCCGGTTTGGCGGTAAGGCGAATAAGGAACGAGGCCGCAGCGCAAGGCGGATAAATGACGGTTCTATCGCACCTGCCCCATTCCGATGACTTCATACTTCGATGAGGTCAGCTCAGCCAGCGCGAAGGGGCCACGGCAATGGAGCTTTTGCGTGCTGATGCCCATCTCGGCGCCAAAGCCGAATTCGGCGCCATCGGTGAAGCGGGTGGAAGCGTTCCAGTAGACGGCTGCGGAATCGACGCCGCGCAGGAATTTGCGGGCATTCGATTCGTCTGCTGTCACGATGGAATCGGAGTGGCGGGTCGAATACTTGTTGATGTGCGCGATCGCCTCATCCACATCTGCGACCACGGCAATCGCCAGGCAGAGGCGCAGATATTCTTCGTACCAGTCCTGCTCATGTACGGGGGTAACGGGCAAGCCAGCGGCTAGGGCGCGGGCTTTGCCGTCGCCGCGAATTTCTACACCTGCGTCGATCAACTTCTTAGCGACGCGAGGGATATATTCCGCGGCGACACGTTCATGCACCAGCAACTTCTCGGCAGCATTGCAGACGGATGGGCGCTGCGTCTTGGCGTTGAGGACGATCTGATCCGCCATATCGAAATCCGCGGAGGCGTCGACGAATATGTGACAGTTCCCCGCCCCGGTTTCGATTACGGGCACGGCGGAATTTTCCGTGACGAATTGGATCAGGCCTGCGCCTCCGCGCGGAATGATCACATCGACCAGGCCGCGGGCTTCGATGAGATCGTGCACGGATTGCCGCGAGCCGGAGTCGAGCAGCTCGATGGCGCCCCCGGGCATGCCTTTCACCGCGGACATGATTTCTGCCAGGCAACGGTTGCTGTGCGTCGCCTCTTTGCCGCCGCGCAGGACGATGGCGTTCCCGGCTTTGAGCGCGAGCACGGCGGTGTCGACAGTCACATTGGGGCGCGATTCGTAAATGATGCCGATGACCCCGAGAGGCACGCGCACCTTGCGAATGCGCAGACCGTTCGACTTAGTCCACTCCGCCAAGGTTTCGCCGACGGGATCGGGCAGTGCGGCAACGTCGCGAACGCCGCGGGCCATCTCCGCGATTCGCGATGGAGTCAGCAGAAGGCGGTCGCGCATGGAACCTTCGAGTCCTGAGCTTTCCATGTCCTCGCGGTTGGCTTCCAGAATCTGTTTCTCGTTCGATTCGATGGCGGAGGCGACCTCCAGTAGCAAGGCATTTTTCTCATCGGTCGAAAGCAGCGCCAGCACGGACGACGCGGCACGAGCACGCCGAAGCTTTTCCGCGGTCGATGCGGCTCTGGCCGGCTTTCTGGGCGTCTTTTTGTACATCACCGGGCCCTCTGGGGCGGAAAATATGTGCCGACCTTGCGGGCCATGGCAAGTGGAATGACCTGCGGATGGCGCCCATTGACGATCGCGACGTGAACGCCGCCTTCGCTGGCCAGTTTTGCAGCGCGAAGCTTTGAGATCATGCCGCCGCGGCCAAGTGAACTCTTGCCGCTGCACTGCGCTTCGAGCGCGGAAGTCAGTCTTCGGATGACTCGCTGCAAGCGCGGCTTTTTGCGTCCGCGGGGAATCAGGAAGCCATCGACATTGGTGAGCAGCAGAAGCCAGTCGGCTTTAACGGCCGTGGCCAGCAGCGAGCTGAGCTCGTCGTTGTCGCCGAAGGCGCCTTCCAGTTCGCGGACCGACACGCTGTCATTCTCATTGACGATCGGCACCACGCCCAGCGCCAGAAGTTCCGCCAGGGCATTCTGCAGATTGCGGTAGCGAACGGGCGAGGTGAAGTCGTCACTGGAAAGCAACAGCTGCGCGACCACCTTCTTTCCGAAAAAAAGGCGCTCGTAGGTGTGCATGAGCTTGCTCTGTCCGACCGCGGCGCAGGCCTGCATGCGGCGAATGTTCCCGGGACGCTTTTCGAGCTTCAGTCCGGACATGCCGGCGGCGATGGCGCCGGAAGTGACAATCAAGTACTCGTTCTTCGAAAGGTCGAACTGATCGACGACGCTGCGCAGCAGATTGATGTCAATCTGCCCGCCGGGGGCAATGAGGCTGGTGCCGACTTTGATGACGACGCGCATGAATGTTCAGGATACGAGAAGGTCCACCGCTTCTTCGCTCCGTTCCCTTTGGAGCCTGCCCTCTGGAACGTGAGAAGACCCGGCGGGAAGGACAACCCTTCTATCCTGCCGTTAGAATGGGCTTTCTGGCAAGATGGAAGAATCTGTCGAGACATGGTGATGCCTGCATCGAATGCGACCAGCCGCTTTTCGGATCGAGTGGAAAATTACATTCGGTATCGTCCGGGATATCCGCCCGAGGTACTACATCTTTTGCAGAGTGCGTGCGGACTGATTCCCGAGCACGTGGTCGCCGATATCGCTTCGGGCACGGGAATCTGGACGCGGACGCTGCTGGAGAATGGCAATCGCGTTTTTGGAGTCGAGCCCAATGCCGAGATGCGGCAGGCGGGGGAGCGACTGCTGGCTGTGTTTCCGAAGTTCACCAGCGTTGCGGGGAAAGCGGAGGCGACGACACTCGCCGACGCCAGCGTGGATTCCGTAACAGCGGCGCAGGCTGCGCATTGGTTTGATCGCCCGGCGACGCGGCGCGAGTTCATGCGAATCCTGAAGCCGGGTGGCTGGCTGATCTTGCTGTGGAACGAGAGAGTCGTCGAGGGCACGCCGTTCTTGCGCGATTACGAAAAGTTGCTGCTGACCTACGGCACCGATTACGCGGACGTTCGGCACGAGCGGACCACGGACGCGGTGAACGAGTTTTTCGATCCGCTGCCCTATGAAGAGCGCGACTTCCCCATGCGGCAGGAGTTCGATTACGCGGGGCTCGAAGGGCGTTTGCTGTCGTCGTCGTACGCTCCGGGGCCGGGACATCCGAAGCATGAGCCGATGCTCGCTGAGTTACGAAGAATCTTTGATCTGCATGCCGAGGATGGACACGTGAATGTCGATTACAAGACGCGCGTGTATTTTGGAAAATTGCACATAACTCACACATGACCCTCAACAAGGCGACGTTCGCAACGTAACCCGCGAGTCGCTCTGAATGAGGTATCCGGAGAACACATGTCCGACGAAAAATCTTTTCACATGACGCCTGACGAATTCCGGCGCTTCGGCCATGCCGTAGTGGACTGGATCGCCGACTACCAATCGCGAGTTGAATCCTATCCAGTGCTCTCGCAGGTGAAACCGGGGCAGATTCGCGCCGCGTTGCCGAAAAATCCCCCCACCCAGGGAGAGGCTTTCGACGCAATTCTGAAAGATATTGAGCCGCTGATTCTGCCGGGTGTGACGCACTGGCAATCGCCGAATTTCTTTGGCTACTTTCCGTGCAATGCCTCGGGGCCGGGGATTCTGGGCGATCTGCTTTCTTCCGGATTGGGTGTGCAAGGGATGCTGTGGTCGACCAGTCCGGCATGCACCGAACTCGAAACTCATGTCATGGATTGGCTGGTCGGGATGCTCGGGCTGCCGGAGAAGTTCCGCTCGTCGAGCAGCGGAGGCGGAGTCATTCAAGACACGGCTTCGAGCGCGGCTTTGTGCGCACTGCTGGCCGCGCGCGAGCGTGCCACCGGCTATACCAGCAACCAGAAAGGATGCGACGGAAAGCTGGTCGCGTACGCTTCAACCCAGACGCATTCTTCTCTGCAAAAAGCCGCCATGATTGCCGGCATCGGCGTCGACAATCTTCGGCTGATTGAGGTCGATGAGAATTTCGCGATGAGGCCTTCCGCTCTGGCGCAGCAGGTCGAGGCGGACCGGCGAGCAGGACTGACTCCATGTTTTGTGTGCGCGACGGTGGGAACGACTTCGTCGAACGCCATGGATCCGGTGGGCGCGATTGGCGAGGTCTGCCAGAAGAATAATTTATGGCTGCACTTGGACGCGGCCATGTCGGGCACGGCCATGCTTTGTCCTGAGTTTCGTCACTTGCAAAACGGAGTCGAGGTTGCCGACAGCTACAATTTCAATCCGCATAAATGGATGTTTACGAACTTCGATTGCAACTGCTTCTGGGTGGCCGACCGCAAGGCGCTGATTCGAACCCTGAGCATTCTGCCGGAGTATCTGCGAAACCAGGCCACGGAATCGGGAGCGGTGATCGATTACCGCGACTGGCACATTCAGCTGGGACGCAGGTTCCGGTCGCTGAAGTTGTGGTTTGTGATTCGCCACTACGGAGTCGAAGGATTGCAGTTTCACATTCGCGAGCACGTGCGTCTGGCGCAGGAATTTGCGGACTTGGTGCGCGGCGATGAAAATTTCGAACTGGCAGCACCCGCACCGCTCAATCTGGTGTGCTTCCGGCATAAGGCTGGGGATGCGGCCAACCAGAGCATCATGGACCGGCTCAACCAGAGCGGAGATTTGTTCCTGACCCATACGAAGCTGAACGGGAAGCTCACGCTGCGGCTTTGCGTGGGGCAGACGAATACCAAGGCGCGGCACGTGGAAAACGCGTGGAAGAGGATACGGGAAGAAGCAGGAAAAGCGGCGGCAGCGTGAATCGCGGTTAAGGGCCCGCGTTGATCGCAGAGCAATTCATCGCGCTTCCCAGGGATTAAAGATTGGCACCTGGGTCCCTGCGAAATCGGTCACGTTGCGCGAGACGATGGTGAGGTTGTGATGAAGCGCGGTCGCGGCGAGCAAACCATCGATTGCGGATAAAGTTCTTCCCTTGCGCTTGGCTTCCGCCGACAGCAAGCCCCAGCGGTCGGCGATTGGAGCATCAATGGGCAGGATCCTGCCCGAGAAACGGGCTTGCAGATCGAGTTCCAGCCAGGTCTCAAGTTGCGTGCGGCGTCTGCTTTGAGGGACTCCGGCGACGCCTTTCCGAATCTCGCCGAGCGTCAGGACGCTCAAGTAGAGCAGGCTTTCATTCGCGGCCTCCATCCACTCGATCACACGCGGTTCCGGCTTGCTGCGGACCAGCTCAGAAATGCAATTCGTATCGAGCAGGAAACCGCTCATAAGTCGATGTCGCGTCCCGGATCACGGTTGCGCTTGAGGTCAAGATCAACGCCGACGAGCGGAGATTGGCGGAAGAACTGGACAAGACTTTTGGGCTGATGGGACTTGCCCACCAGGCGTTCATAATGTTCTTCCGCAACCATCACGACCACCTCCTTGCCTTGCCGCGTGATCCGCTGGGGCCCCTCGGTCCGCGCTTTCCGGAACACCTCGCTGAAACGGGCTTTCGCGCTCTGAACCTGCCAGGGTTCGGGGGCGGTTTTGTGGCGGGCATCCGGGACGTGGGGAGCGCGGGCACTGGGTTTCTGCCTTGCGCCTGCCATCATTCCTCCTTAAATATGACTAGTCTGACTAGTTTCTAGAATGCACTTTTTGTTGTAGTTTGTCAAGCCGAACCGCGTAAAAGCTTAGCGAGTCAATTTGAACTTCGCCGGGTGTATACCCACGGGAGATCCCTCGTCCCGCTGGTGAAAACGCGGGTCTTCGGGATGACGTCTGTCGAAGTTTCCGTGCTGCGCGGGAGACGAAAACTAATCCGCGGGCATGGGCGCGGGTTGGGGCGCCGTGGAAGTGGGTTTCGGGGCTGGCGCAGCTTGCGTCGGGGCTTCGATCCATTTACGCACTTCCGGCAGAGCAGCGCGCATAGCGACCTCGCCGGCGTGAACCAAGACGTCAGCATGCTTGAAGTCGTCGTAAGCGAACCCGGCGACGTCGGGCTCGATGACCAGGTCCGCGGCTCCCCGCCACAGACTTGACATCGCATCCTGGGCTATTGCGAACGATTGTCCGATGACGTCGAAGAGATGCCGCGGCGCGCCCCCGGTACTCCATGTGCCTTTCAGGTGCACCGCCAGCACGCGGTCGGCTCCCATTTCGCGCAGAGGGCGAGTGGGCACGGGGTGCGACAACATGCCGTCGACGAGATAGCGCCCACGAATTTCCACCGGAAGGAACATACCGGGATAAGAGCAACTGGCGCGAACCGGATCGATGATCGGGCCAGAATGAAACACAACGCCTTCCCCGGTATTGAAATCCGTGGCGGCCACGCCGAGCGGGATGCGGAGATCTTCAAACGTGCTGCACTTCAGGGTGCGGGTCAGAAACGAGATCATGCGGTCGCTCGAAGCGAAACCACATCGGGAAAGCGTCCAGCGGGCGAAGGTGGTAAAGCGGGTGTTGTGAGCGACCTCTTCCATTTCGGCGATGGAAAGGCCGCTGCAATAACAGGCTCCGATGAGCGCGCCAACGCTGGTGCCGGTAACCACGCGCACGGGAATATTTTCCTGCTCAAGAACTTTCAGGACTCCGATGTGAGCAATGCCGCGGGCAAAGCCGCCACCCAAAGCAACTCCAATGGCGGGAAGACGAGCGGGAAACTCAGAGGGCAGGCTTGCGGGAAAGCTCCCGGCCGATGGCTTGCACAGTCCGAATGATCTTCCCCAGATGCTTCACGGCGAACCCCACTTCGCGGCCCCCAGCGGCCGCAACGCTCAAGCACTACTTGAATAGTAAGATGCCATATCTGAGAAGGAGGCTGCAGAGCACGTTCGTGCTACGAGCCACGCGACGGTAATAGTTACTGCCGCGACCGGAGGCAGGTGACGAAATTCCTGTATTCCTGCTAAGTTGCGGACAGTATGGTGCGGGAAATCTCAGCTGGAGGGGTGGTCGTCCGCCATAAAGACGGGATCTGGTGGATGGCCGCCATTGAGCCGCCGACGGGCCCGGAAGCCGCGCCGGACGCCCGTAAGCGAGCTGGTCGGCCAAAAGAAAAGCCGGTTTTGTGCCTGCCGAAGGGGCTGGTCGATGCGGGGGAAAAGCCTCTGGACGCGGCGTTGCGCGAGGTGCGTGAAGAAACCGGCATCACCGCCGTACCGATCACCAAGCTGGCCGACATCAAGTACGTGTACGTACGTTCATGGGGAGATGGCGAGCGCGTTTTCAAGATTGTGAGTTTCTATCTGCTGCGGTATGAGTCCGGGCGCATCGACGATATCTCAGAGGCGATGAGGATCGAGGTAGCGTGCGCAAAATGGGTGCGGCTGGAAGATGCGCCCAAGCTGCTGGCATACCGGGGCGAGAAGCAGATGGCGCGGCAGGCGATGGAGTACATCTCTACCCGGCAGGAGTTGCAGGCAGAGCCGTAGAAAAATTCCCTTCAAAGCGATTACCATTGGCAGTTCGGGAAACCGCAAATCTCAAATCTGACTTTCTTCTTCCTAAATAACGTTCAGCGGATTCTCTTGAGGACGCAAACATGAAGCGCATTAATAAAGTGGCAGTACTGGGTGCGGGAACGATGGGCGCGCGCATTGCGGCGCATTTTGCCAATGCCGGAGTTCCCAGCTATTTGTTCGATATTGTCCCTCCCGACGCCGACGCTCCGGCGCGAAACAAAATCGCGGCCGCGGGGCTGGACGCCGCTAAGAAATCGAAACCTGCCGCGTTCATGGATCCATCCCTGGCGCGACTCGTCACCATCGGGAATTTCGAAGACGACCTGAAAAAACTGGCTGACGTCGACTGGATCATCGAGGCGGTGGTTGAAAATCTCGAGATCAAGCGGGCGCTGCTGCGGAAAGTCGAGGCCATCCGCAAACCCGGAACGCTGATCACCACCAACACCAGCGGCTTGCCGGTCGGCAAGATTGCGGAAGGATTCTCCGACGATTTCCGCAAAGCGTGGTTTGGCACTCACTTCTTCAATCCGCCGCGCTATATGCGGCTGCTGGAAATTATTCCGACTCCTGAGGCGGACCGCGCTGCCATCGATGCGGTCTCGCGCTTTTGCGACGTGCGCCTGGGCAAGGGCGTAGTCATCGCAAAAGATACTCCCAACTTCATCGGAAATCGGATTGGCACGTTCTCCGTATTGAACGTCATGCGCCTGATGCAGGACATGGGCCTGACTATTGAGGAAGTCGACGCGCTGACAGGACATGCGGTGGGCTGGCCGAAGTCGGCGACTTTCCGCACCATTGACCTGGTGGGGCTCGATATTCTCGGACACGTGGTCGGCAACATGACGGCCAATGTTCATGACGAGCGCAGCGATCTTCACCTGCCGGAATTCTTCGGACAGATGTTGCAGAAGAAGTGGCTGGGCGACAAAACCAAGGGCGGCTTTTACAAGAAGAGGAAATCGAGCGACGGCAAAGAAGATGAGCGTCTGGCGCTCGACTGGAAGACACTGGAATACCATCCGCGGCACAAGCCGAAGTTTGCCGCGCTCGACATGGCCAAGAATATCGACGACACGGGGGCGCGCTTGCGCATGCTGTTGGGCATGGATGGAAGCGGTCCCCAGAAAGGCGACAAGGCGGGAGCGTTTCTATGGTCGGCGCTCTCCGAGCTTTGGAATTATTCCGCCAACCGCGTGCCGGAAATTTCCGACTCCATCGTCGAAATTGACCGCGCCATGCGCCTCGGCTTCAACTGGGAGCTCGGACCGTTCGAACTGTGGGACGCTGCCGGAGTGGACGCGACCGTCGCGCGCATGAAAAAAGAAGGCAAGCCGGTGGCGGCGAATGTGGAGAAACTGCTGGCTTCGGGGCAGAAATCCTGGTACGTCGACGATGCCAAGACGGCCTCGGGGCGCAAGTATTTTGACCTCGGAAAAACAAGTCCCGAGCCGGTGCATGTTCCGGACGGAGTGTGGTCGGTCACGGTTGCGAAGAAATCCAATGGGGTGGTGAAAAAAAATTCCGGAGCTTCGCTGGTGGATCTGGGCGATGGAGTCGCATGCATCGAGTTCCACAGCAAAATGAATTCGCTGGGAGCCGACATCATCAGCCTGATTACGCAATCGCTGAAGCCGGGCGGCCCGGGCGACAATTTCGACGCGTTTGTGATCACCAACGATGCGGCGAATTTTTCCGTGGGCGCCAACCTCATGCTGCTGCTGATGAGCGTTCAAGAAGAAGAGTGGGATGACGTGGATCTCGCGATTCGCCAGTTCCAGGGAATGACGCAGGCGATCAAGTTCTCTCCCAAGCCTGTGGTTTCGGCGCCGTTCGGGCTGTGCCTGGGCGGAGGCACGGAAATTTCTTTGCACGCCGCGTCGCGCCAGCCGCATGCCGAACTCTATACCGGGCTGGTGGAGGTGGGAGTAGGACTGTTGCCGGGCGGAGGAGGCTGCAAAGAGATGTTGCTGCGCGCCGTCGACGGCGCGGCCGCATCCCACGGCAAATCGTCGGGCGACGGACTGGCGGGCTCGGTCGAAATGATGGAGGCGATGAAGAAAGCCTTCGAAGCGATCGCCACGGCCAAGGTCGCCACCTCGGCGCATGAGGCGCGTGGGCTCGGATTCTTATGCGATTCAGACCGCATCACCATGAACCGCGAGCGCGTGCTTTCCGATGCCAAGGCACGGGCATTAGAGTTGGCGCGGGCGGCATACGAGCCGCCGCTGGCTCGTACCGACATTCCCGCACCCGGCGAAAACCTGCTGGCCGCACTCAAGATGGGAGTTCATATGATGCGGCAAGGCGACTTCATCACCGATTACGAAGTTAAACTCGGGGGAAAGATCGCCGAGGTGCTGTGCGGTGGGAACGTCACTCCGGGCACGCCGGTGAGCGAGCAGTACATCCTCGATCTGGAGCGCGAGGGATTCAAATCGCTCTGCGGTGAGAAGAAGACGCAGGAAAGAATTCAATACACGCTGAAGACGGGGAAGACGCTAAGAAACTGATGTTGAACAGTTTAATGTCATGGTACAGCTGATTTAAATAGCTGCATACTGTAGCTATTGACATCAGCTTTAAAACTAGTTATCATTTGGGATGGAGAATTTGGTATATGTCCTACATTGCACCTGAGGAGGTACTGTCTCCCAGAAAGCGGGTTGGCGGGGTCCTCGAAGTGATTCATGACCCCGGCGAGGATGGCATGAGCGTGGCACGGATTATTTGGGACGAGGAACCGGTCGTGGCGATTCGCTGGAACGGCAACTCGGAACGGCCCTTGGGCAATCCGATGTCGCGGCGAC
Source organism: uncultured Acidobacteriota bacterium (assembly GCA_963763795.1). Lineage (GTDB taxonomy): Bacteria > Acidobacteriota > Terriglobia > Terriglobales > Acidobacteriaceae > Sulfotelmatobacter. Next base: position 658,143 of record CAVXPP010000006.1, read on the forward strand.
AGCCGACATGGTTTGTCGTAGGGGGGTATGCCGCAGCCAGTGTCGAGCAGGCAGCACGAGAGGCGGCCGAGAGATCACCCAACAGCCTGATCGCAAAATATCGCGAGATGGCCAATGATTCGGAGCGCGAACGTGAGGCCGAAGAATGGAGCGAAGGACTGATCGGTGACGCATCCGCGCAGAGGTGAAGTTTGGTGGGTTTCGTTTGATCCCTCCGTCGGGGGCGAAATCCAAAAAACGCGCCCGGCAATGGTCATAAGCAACGATTCTGCGAATGCCGCACTCAACCGCGTGATTGTCGTTCCGATTTCCAGTCAGGTCGCAAAGGTCTATCCAGGAGAAGCGCTCATCACACTCAATGGTCAGCAGCGCAAAGCGATGGCCGACCAGATTATGACCGCTTCGAAACAACGGCTGAAAAGCAAACTCGGAGCTTTGTCGGTCTCGGATATTGCCTGTGTCGAAGGTGCGGTTCTGCTGCAATTGGCAATCCGAAGGTGAGGCCGTCGGCATTTCGATTCCATCCGCAGTAGAATCAACCGTCTTTGCTGCCAATCCAACCGTTGCGCGGGGCGCCACGCATCCGCTTCTGCGCTACAATCGCATCATGCGAAGACCTTCGCGGGCTGTTGTTGTTGCCATCGGTCTGGTGCTCGTTCCACTGGGACTCTTTTCCAACGCGCAATCCAAACAACAGAACGAACCTGCCGCGCAGGAATCGGCGCCTGACGTGCCCGACGCGATTGCCGTGCCAGCTGGATTGGAGCCGGTGTTGTTCGTGCATGCTAAGGGATCGCAGGTTTATACCTGCCAGGCTGGGGCAGACGGCAAGTTCGCTTGGACGTTGAAGGGTCCGGACGCGGAGTTGAAAGATCGCAAGGATAAAGTGATCGGCCAGCATTCCGCCGGACCGACATGGAAATTGAAAGACGGCAGCGAAGTCACAGGCAAAGTAGTCGCGCACGTCGATTCGCTCGATCCGGACTCGGTTCCCTGGCTGCTGTTGAACGTGGTAACCAACTCCGGGAAGGGTGAACTGGCGAAGGTGACCACCATTCAACGCGTCCACACGCATGGAGGCCAGCCCGGCAACGATGCTTGTGACGAGTCGCACAAAGACGCGGAAACCAAGAGCAGTTACACCGCGGATTATTACTTCTTCGCGCCTGCGAAGTGACCGTTGCCGGTCAGAAGCGGACGCGGACGTTCGAACATCTAACAGTAGAGGGTTGGGAGAGATCATATGCGCGAAGTTATCATTGCTTCTTCTGTTCGTACGCCGGTTGGACGCGCCTACAAAGGTACGTTGCGCGCTACGCGTCCTGATGAGTTGGCCGCGATCGTCATCAAGGGCGCGTTGGATCGCGTGCCGCAAATCGCCGCCAAAGAAATTGAAGACGTGATTCTGGGCTGTGCCATGCCCGAGGCGGAACAAGGCATGAACGTGGCGCGGATCGCGTCGCTACGCGCGGGCCTGCCAGTGGAAGTCTCGGCGCTGACGATCAACCGGTTCTGCTCTTCGGGGTTGCAGGCGATCGCGATGGCAGCCGAGCGGATTATGAGCGGTGGCGCTGAAGTAATCGTCGCCGGAGGCACGGAATCGATGACGATGATTCCGATGGGCGGACACAAGATTTCGCCGAACCCGTGGCTCGTCGATCATTATCCCGACGCTTATCTTTCGATGGGATTGACGGCCGAGCGGGTCGCGCAGCATGCCGGGATCACGCGCGAGGCCGCGGACGAGTTCTCGCTGCGCAGCCATCAGAAGGCGCTGGCGGCGATCCACGCGGGAAAGTTTGACGACGAAATTGTGCCTGTGCCGGTGAGTTTCAGCGTGCCCAATGGTTCGAAACCGAAGCGGCAGGAGATTGTGTTTAAAGTGGACGAAGGGCCACGCGCCGACACTTCGCTCGAAGCACTGCATAATTTGAAACCGGCCTTCCACTTGAAGGGTACAGTCACGGCGGGGAATTCATCACAGATGTCGGACGGCGCGGCGGCCGCCGTTGTGATGTCGGCGGAGCGGGCTCACGCGCTTGGCATCCGGCCGCTGGCTCGCTATGTTGCGTTTGCGACTGCGGGATACAAGCCGGAAGAGATGGGAGTGGGGCCAGTGTTTGCGATGCCGAAGGCATTGAAGATGGCTGGATTGAAGTTGTCGGACATCGACATAATCGAGTTGAACGAGGCGTTCGCGGCGCAGTCGCTGGCGGTCATCAAACTGGCGGAGCTTGATCCGGAGAAGGTTAATCCGAATGGAGGCGCGATCGCGCTGGGGCATCCGCTGGGATGCACGGGAGCCAAGCTGACGGCGACGGTAATTCGCGAGATGAAACGGCGTAACGCCCGCTACGGCATGGTAACCATGTGCGTTGGTGGAGGCATGGGCGCGGCGGGAATTTTCGAGAATCTCTAAACCTCAAAATCATTCACCACAAAGGAGACGAAGGTTCACGAAGGAAACCCCTTAGGCTGGGGTCCTTCGTGTAACTTCGTGTCCTTGGTGGTTTCCCGTTTTGGGTTTCTGAACATTTAATTTGCAGAACTGTGAGGGATGTACTGGACTTTCAACCTGCAAGGACTGTACAGAAGCAACATGGCGACAGCGATCCTCCATCGGTTCAGCGCGCAGGAACTCAGTCACGCAATCATCACCGCAGCGATGAGGGTTCATTCGGAGTTGGGACCTGGTTTGCTCGAGAGTACGTACCAGGCATGCTTGCAGCACGAACTGCTCCAGGCAGGGATTCGATCTGCGGCTCAGGTTGGACTGCCCGTTGTATATCGTGGGGTAAAGCTAGAACTTGGCTACCGGATGGATTTGCTGGTCGAAGACCTTGTCATCGTCGAAATCAAGTCGGTGGAGACGATTTGTCCCATTCACCACGCCCAGGTTATCTCCTACCTCAAGCTAAGGGGGGGGCGATCGGGTTGCTCATCAACTTCAACGTCGTTCATCTCAAGGATGGCATCCGGCGGTTTGTGAATGGGAATGGCTGGCGGGAAACGCAAAACTCTTAACCACTAAGGACACTAAGTTTCACTAAGGAACCCGGGCCCAGGCTCCAACTATCCTTCTTTTCGTGCCAAGCATTAGAATTGCGATGTGTTCTTACCGCTAGCCTCGCGGTTGGCGGTTTCTCTTTCTGGGGGGATAAGCATGGCGACGATCACTACAGTTCCGAAGGGCAAAATTGCGGGCGGCAGTTTTCTTCTGGAAAGCCGGCAACCGGAGGAGATCTTCACTCCGGAAGACTTCAGCGAGCAGCATCAACTGATCGGGCAGACGGCGGAAGAGTTTGCCATGAATGAGATTGTGCCCAACATCGAAAAAATCGAGCACAAAGATTTTTCGGTCACGCGCAATCTGCTCAAGAAGGCGGGAGAGTTGGGGTTGAGCTCGGTGGAGATCCCCGAGGCGTACGGCGGACTGGAAATGGACAAGGTCACGGCCGCGGTGATTGCCGATCACATCGCCAAGTATGCCGGCTTCGCCACCACCTGGGGCGGACACACGGGCATTGGCACCTTGCCGATCGTTTACTTCGGAACCGAAGAGCAGAAGAAAAAGTATCTGCCGCGGCTGGCCTCAGGGGAGATTGTCGGGGCGTATGCCCTATCGGAATCGACTTCCGGATCCGATGCGATGAACTGCCGCACGCGAGCGGTGCTTTCGGCCGATGGCTCGCATTACGTCTTGAATGGCGAAAAGATGTGGATCACCAATGCCGGCTTCGCCGATTTGTTTACGGTTTTCGCCAAGATCGACGGAGAAAAAATTTCGGCATTTCTGGTGGAGAAAGATTTCCCGGGATTTTCCGTCGGCGCCGAAGAACACAAGATGGGCATTCGGGGGTCCTCGACCTGTCCCATCATTCTGAACGATTGCAAAGTTCCCGCTGAGAATCTGCTGGGCGAGATCGGCAAGGGACATCTGATTGCCTTCAACATTCTGAATGTCGGGCGCTTCAAACTGGGCGCCATGTGCGTCGGCGGAGGGCGCGTTTCGATCGAGAACGCGATTGGATACGCCAAGCAGCGCAAAGCGTTCAACAAAGTGATTGCCGACTTTGGGCTGGTGCGGGAGAAGATCGCCAACATGGCGACCCTGCTTTACGTAGGCGAGTCGCTGGTGTATCGCACCGTGGCCATGATGGATTCGGCTCTGGGCGAGGTGGATAAATCCGCGCCGGATGCGGCCAAGCAGACGCTCAAGGCCATCGAGGAATATGCCGTTGAGTGCTCGATCATCAAGGTGTGGGGATCGGAGATGATCGACTACATCGTCGACGAGTCTTTGCAGATTTATGCCGGCTACGGATTCGTCGAGGAGTATCCGGCGGAACGGGCTTATCGGGATGCGCGCATCAATCGCATTTTCGAGGGCACGAATGAAATCAACCGGCTGATCATCACCGGATTCCTGTTAAAGCGCGCGATGACGGGACAGCTTCCGCTCATGCCGGCGATCAAGAAACTGATGGACGAGGTGCTCGCCGGTCCATCGGCGTCGGAAGATCTGGACGGCTCGTTGACGGAAGAGCGCAAGCTCGTCGGCCAGGCGAAGAAGCTGGGGCTCTTTGCCGCAGGAGCAGCCACGCAGAAATACATGCAGGCGATTCAGGATCAGCAGGAGATCATGGGCGCGATCGCCGACATGACGATTGAAACCTACGCGATGGAATCGGCGGTATTGCGCGCGCAGAAGATTGTGGCCAGCAAGGGCGAAGCGGGCGCGGCGTTGCCGCTCGCCATGACGCGTGTGTACCTGTCGCAGGCGATGGAAAAAGTCGAGTCAGCGGCGCGGAAGGTGATTGCGGCCGTTGCCGATGGCGACATGCTGCGCACGCAACTGGCGATTTTGCGGCGACTGGCGAAATACGAGCCGTTCAACACCGTCGAATTGCGGCAGCAAATCGCGCAGAGAATGATTGAGCACGGGAAGTATACGCTGGCGTAATTCCGTGTTGGTTCAGCGCACGACCGTGTACCAACTCTTAGACACTTCTGGTACAACATCTGCATGAAAACGAACCGAGTGGTCGCGGTTGTGTTTCTTAGCGTCGTACTATCCGTCCCCATTTTTGCGCAAGAGCATACATCTCCATCTGCCAATCTCGCGCTCACTCCGCCCATGGGATGGAACTCATGGAACAAGTTTGGCTGCAATGTCAGCGAAGACATGATCAAAGGGATGGCCGATGCTGTCGTGAAGTCGGGAATGAAAGATGCCGGATACGAATATGTCAACATCGACGACTGCTGGCAGGTTAGCCGAGACGCGAATGGCAACATCGTCGCCGATCCACAGCGCTTTCCGCACGGGATGAAGGCGGTCGGCGACTACATTCACTCGCTGGGACTGAAGTTTGGGGTCTACTCCGATGCGGGAACGAAAACCTGCGCGGGCCGTCCGGGCGGCCTCGGACATGAATATCAGGATGCGCTGCAGTACGCCGCGTGGGGCGTGGATTATTTGAAGTATGACTGGTGCAACACCACGACCCAGGACGCGCGGGCTTCTTACGCGAACATGCGTGCGGCGCTCGACGCTTCAGGCCGGCCCATCGTCCTCAGCATTTGCGAATGGGGCACGGCCAAGCCATGGCTCTGGAGCAAGGACGTTGGCGGCAATCTCTGGCGCACTACCGGAGACATCAACGATCGCTGGGGAGGCCAGCAGAAATGGCCGGACGGCAGCTGTTGCTCAAACGGCGTGCTTGCCATCATCGATCAGGAAGCAGGGCTGCAATCCTACGCGGGCCCGGGGCATTGGAATGATCCGGACATGCTGGAAGTCGGAAACGGAGGGATGACCGACACGGAGTACCGCTCGCACTTCAGCTTGTGGGCGATTCTGGCCGCACCTTTGATTGCGGGCAACGATCTGCGCAACATGCGGCCCGAGATTCACGACATTCTTACCAACAAAGAGGTGATTGCCATCGACCAGGATCCGCTCGGCCGGCAGGGCAGGCGCGTGGCGCAGCACGGCGATACCGAAGTCTGGGCCAAGCAACTGCAGGACGGAAGCCGCGCTGTCATCCTGCTCAACCGCGGTGCGGGCGAGCAGCAAGTTACCGTTCAGTGGGAGGAACTTGGTTATACCCGCAACATCCCGGCGAGCGTTCGCGATCTGTGGCAGCACAAAGATCTGGGAAAATTTAGCGGTAAATTCTCGGCACACGTCGCTTCCCACGCTGTCGTGATGGTGACAGTAAGGCCTTAACCACGGGGGACACGGGGGAACACAGGGGATCAGGCTGGCTTCTTCAGTTCTTCCATTACGCTTTGGATCAATTCTTTGGCGTCGGTCAGGTTCTTCATGATGATTTGAATGTCCATGACCGGCTTGCCGGGCCAGCGCTGGCTCTGGCAGTAGACGCCGTGCTGGCCGACGAGGGCCATGGCGTCGGTGATGGTGTCCATGGTGACCGCAAGGCGACCGCGGGGCACACCCATCATGGTTTCATAATGCTCCAGTTCTTCCTGCTTCTCATCGAATACGGGCATACCTCGATTGTAACTGTGCGATTGGCAGGAGCATAATAGGCGGCTGACAGAATGCAGTCTTATCCGTCCAAGTATTCTTGGAGCCAGCTTCAGCTTCCACAAAAGGAGAATTCATGCAAAAGAAAATCGCCCTGCTCTCTCTGCTCGTATTCGCTACGACGATGGGCTTCGCCCAGATGGGCGGCAAAAGCCGGCCCAGTCCGGCGGGGTCCGCGACCTGCGATCTCGGGGGAGGCAAGACCATCAAGACCGACTACTCCAGCCCGCGCATGAAGGGACGCAAAATTTTTGGCGATCTTGTCCCTTACGATAAGGTCTGGCGGACCGGCGCCAATGAGGCGACGACGTTCGTCACCAGCAGCGAAGTCGTGGTGGGCGGCAAGACCGTGCCCGCCGGCAGCTACACGCTGTTCACCGTGCCGGGCGAAGACAAATGGACGCTCATCATCAACAAGAAGACCGGAGAATGGGGCATTCCTTACAAATATGAGAGCGACGAACTGGCGCGCGTCGATATGAAAGTATCGAAGCTGCCCTCGCCCGTAGAGAACTTCACCATCAACTACGAAAAATCCGGCCACGGCTGCACTCTGCAGATCGAGTGGGAGACGACCCGGGCCGCGGTCGACATCAGCGCGAAATAAGTTGACGCGAAAGGTTGATTGTTATTTTTTGTCGCGGAGACTGCTTCTTCATCCACAAGCAAAAATCAACAATCAACATTCGCGGCAGGCGTACAATTCTTTCAACGGATTTCCCGCGGGAGGTTCTCATGCCCGTCTACGATTATGTTTGCCTCGATTGTCATAAGCCCTTCGAAACCATTCTCAGCCTGAACGAGCACGACAAGGAAGCTCCCAAGTGCCCGCATTGTGGAAGCAGGAATGTTGAACAGGAAGCAGCCGCATTTTTCGCGGTGACTTCCAGAAAAAGTTAGAGCCCGAATCGAAGGATTGGGTCAGACTGCATCATTCCGGCTGTGTAACTGACCCGCGGCGGCGACCTGTTGCACCCCGATAAGATCTGGAGAGACTTTCAGCGCCTGTTGGTGGGCATCTAGCAAAATCCTAAACCACGAAGGACATCACGGTATACGAAGGAAGCACCGAAGCATGCAAAATATAATTGGGCCTTCGTGATCCTTCGTGCCTTGGTGGTTTGGGATTTTTGTCGGCGAATAATTTGAAGTACTCGTCGTGACTGTCTGGCCGCGCTATAGTTAGCGTTTCGCTGACATCCCTGAAAGGACTGACCGCATGGCAACCGGCTATAGCACTGGCAGAATGGTCGCTCACAACATGGTGACCACGCAGTTTGAAATCGATGGATTTCGGGTGACGCGCACGCTGGGAGTGGTGCGCGGCATCGTGGTCCGGTCGCGGTCGATCTTTGGGACGATAGGAGCAGGGCTGCAGACGCTCATCGGCGGCAACATTACCCTCCTGACGAATCTGTGCGAAAAGACCCGGCTGGAAGCTTTCGACCTGATGCTAATGCACGCGGCTGAATTAGGCGCCAACGCAGTGGTGGGAGCGCGCTATGACGCCACCGAGGTCATGCAGGGCGTCACCGAAGTACTGGCGTACGGAACGGCGGTGTTCGTGGAGCCGTCGAAGTGAAGAAATGAAAACCACAGAGGCCACAGAGGAGATAGATCCAGTCAGGAACAGCGATTTCTTGATCGAATCAGATGGTCCAGATTTAGATTTCCTCCGTGTCCTCTGTGTCCCCTGTGGTTTTCTGACTGACTATTCCTTATAGAGAAAGCCCGCGACCAGCGCGGCCAGGATAGCACCCAGCCACATCTCGACCATCCAGCCAAACGGTAGTCCTCGGCCCACGGGGGACCACATCGCCTGCGCGAAGTTTCCCGGAAAGCCGGCGAAGAAGCCGGCCAGAAAACCGATCTTGAGCGCCGTTCCCGGCCCGGGGCCGAGTCCCGGACGCGCCCAGGCATAAAGATGCGCGACCGCAATCGCCAGGATAAACAGCAGAACGGTCCACTCCGCGATGAAGTACGGATAGCGCGGCGTTTTCAGGAACAAGCCGGCGTTCGTCGCTATGGCGTAGCGCGGAGCGGCAATGTAGTGGTAGATGAAAAAACTCCAGGCGTTCCAGACTACGCCCCCCGCTAAACCGCCCAACCAGACCCTGCCTCGGTTGAATGCCATGGAACACCTCCTCAAAGATGTGTCTCAGAATAGGCGCGGCACGATATGCGCGGCAGTGTACACCCCAATTGGAAGGGAATAAAGCTCCTCGCGCCTTCGGCAAAACCAGATTTTCCACAAGAAAATGCAGATCCAGTGCGGAGATCAAGAAAAATCGTAGCGAAAGAATAGCGAAGGAACCAGGAGCATAAACGCAATTCCTTGTGGTCGTCGATTCGGTAAACCACAAGACTTCGTGCTTTCCCAAATCAGCACACTAGGGTGTGCCGCACCCTCAAGTTTCTTCTTGACAATAAACGACTTACAGCTAAGATGTGGTACAAAGTGGTACAAAGTGGTGAGAACAGTTAAGTTCGTGGGAATCAGGAGCTGAAATCGAGGAGCCGGTGGAAATCCGACCCAGCAGGACGACAAACAGCCCGAATCGCCCGAGTTTGACCGAACTTTGCGCCGCTTTTACCTCCGTGGTTGCAGTCGTAGTGAACAGGGAAGCACGCCAAACGCGCGTTTTCGCGATCTCGCTAAAAACGCGAGATTGTTCGCGCGGCGTGCCCAGGTCCTTCGGACGCAAAAGCAACGTCCTCAGGATGACAAGTAACGATCATGTTTCGCGGCAATCATCCAACCCGGGTCGACGAAAAAGGACGGCTCAAGGTCCCGGCCGAGTTCAAGCGGGTGATCGACGAGAAATACGGGCAGCAATTCTACATCACAAGTCTGGATGGGAAGGTTGCTCAAGTGTATCCATTCGAGGAATGGGAGCGGATCGAGCAGAAGCTGGCCGGGCTCTCCAATTTCAATCCTACGAAGAAAAAGTTTCTGGACCGGACGAACTACTACGGGCAGCAAGTCGAGATGGATGGGCAAGGCCGGTTGTTGCTGCCGCAGTTGCTGCGGGAAGCGGGGCAGATCAAGGGCGAGGTAGCGGTTCTGGGGAATTTGACGTACCTGGTGGTCAGGAACCTGGAACTGTTCAAGCGAGAGATTTTAGAAGAAAAGTTCACGCCTGAGGATGAGAAGACGCTCGACACGCTGGGCATCTAGTGAACCATCTATCGGACGGGGGATCAACAGACACCCCTCAGGGGGTTGGGCATGGTGGTGGAAGAGCGAGCCATGTTCCGGTTCTTTTAAAAGAAGCGATCGACTTTTTAGCCGTGCGGCGTGGCGGGATCTATATCGACGCAACGGTGGGCCTTGGCGGGCACAGTTACGAAATCGCAAAACGCCTCGGCGCACCGGGACATTTGATTGGGCTCGATAAAGATCCGGCAGCGCTGGAGTTTGCGCGCGAGAAGCTTGTCGTTGGTCGTTCGTCGTTGGTCGGTGGTGAACAGCCTGATTGGCCGACGGTGACATTGCTGCATCGTTCATTCGCCGAAGTGGCCAAGGGCCAGCGACCAGCGACCATCGACGGCCTGTTGGCCGACATCGGAGTGAGCAGCCTGCAGTTGGACGATGCGGCGCGCGGATTCAGTTTTCAGGCGGATGGACCGCTCGACATGCGGATGGACCCGCAGTCGGAGCGTACCGCCGAACAAGTGGTAAACCACCTCGACGAGCGACAGCTTGCCGATGTGATTTACGAATTCGGAGAGGAAAGGAGGTCGCGGAGAATCGCCAGAGCCATTTGCCGGTCGCGGCCGATACGCACTACTGCACAACTTGCAGAGATCGTATCAGCCGCGGCCCGGCCAATGAATCAGGCTGAACGCAGAATTCATCCCGCGACGCGAACCTTTCAGGCTCTTCGAATCTTCGTAAACCGCGAACTGGACGATCTGAAGGCGCTGCTGGAAGCGGCGCCCGGGATCCTGAAGCCAGGAGGACGCGTGGTGGTGATCAGTTTTCATTCGCTGGAAGACCGCATCGTAAAAGATGCGTTCCGCGAAGGGAGTCAACAGGGTTACTTCAGTGTGCTAACCAAAAAGCCAGTTACGGCAACTGAAGAAGAAAGTGATCGCAACCCGCGGGCCCGCAGCGCGAAATTACGGGCAGCGGAAAAAGTTTAGCTCCGGAAAACCTGCCGGAGTTCCCGGCATAGCTGTCATGGCGGTGCCGGGCCTTAGAGTTCAGGTGCGAAGCAAGCGGACAAAGATCCGCAAGGACGAAGAGCTGAAGGCTGATAGCTGACAGCAGGCGTTTACGGGTTCCGTGGTAGGAATCCAAAATTGAGGTCGCGGGAATGTATACGGGAACTTTGATCAGCGATTTGATGAAGACGGTGGATCGGGTCGGCGAGATGCTGGCGCAGCAGCACATGGAACAGGAACTGCACGAAATCTTCACCATGCAGATTCCGGCAGTAGAGGGCGATCGAGCATATATGGGGGCGGCATAATGGCGGCAGCGGCGGCGTCAATTCGCGGCATGGTACCGGCAGTCGAAGCTCCAGTCCGGGCTCGTTCGCTTTGGACAGGTACACCCGAGATCTACTTCTCCAAGGCGATCGACAATTCACGTCTGGTCAAAGTGGAGGATCCCCGGCGCAGCCGCGAGATGAAGCAGTTCGGCACCGCGCTGGCGTTTCTGTTCCTGTTTGTCTTCACCTATGCCTGGCAGCATTTCAAGGCCATCGAATACGGTTACCAGATCGAATCGGCGAAGCGCGAACTGACCGGTCTCACGGAGATGAATCACGCGCTGCGCCTGGAAGACGCTTCCCTGCGCGATCCGGAGCGGATCGATGTGCTGGCGCGCCGCATGGGCCTAGTGCCGCCGGAACCGGGACAGGTCATTCGCATGGACGTCGCACCGGCCGATGCTCAAGCTCCAGTGATGGCCAGCAACGCGCCGGTCATGGTGGTCGCGGGGCAGTAATCAGGATTGTAGAGACGGGCGCGTGCGCCCGTCCGCCGGGCATGGCTCGGCTGATCTCGGCGGCGGCCTGTCTGTAAGTGGGCCGCCATTGTTGTTTGAGTATCTTTTTTGTCATCCTGAGCGAAGCGAAGGATCTATTTGCTCCTCGGCCTTTTCATTGCTGCAGGCAGAGTGCGGAGGTCTTTCGCTTCGTTCAGGATGACAAGGTCTTGAGTGAGCAGTTATGGCCTTTGATTCCACTCCCGGCAAGAGCTCCCGCCTCTACCTCCTCGGCGCTATATTCGTGTTGTGGTGCTTCGCGATCTGCGGACGCCTGGTCTACCTGCAGATTTTCAGCTATGGCAGGTTCGTCAAACAGGCGGGACACCAGCAGCAGAGGGCAATTCCGCTCGCGGCTAAGCGTGGAGTCATCTACGACCGTTCCGGACACGAGTTGGCCATGTCGGTCCTGGTCGAGTCCGCATTCGCCGTTCCGTCCGAGGTAAAAGATCTTCCCACTGCGATTTCGCTGGTCACGCGCATTACTGGCGAAGACTACAATGTCGTGCTCGCCGATTGCCGGACGCACAAGACCTTCTGCTGGGTGGCGCGCAAGGCGGACGACGAAACTATCGAACGCATCAATTCGCTGAAGCTGCAAGGCATTCACTTCCAGAAGGAGCCCAAGCGGTTCTATCCTGCCCGTGACCTGGCGGCGCAGGTCCTGGGATCCGTGGGCATGGAAGATTCCGGCCAGAGCGGCATCGAGCACGAATTCGACGACGAACTCCGGGGTCGCCCGGGCAAGATGTTCATCTCGGTGGATGCCCGCAAGCAGTGGTTCTCTGATGTCGAAACTCAGCCTGATCCCGGCGAGAACCTGGTCCTGACCATCGACAAAAATATTCAATACATCGCCGAAAAAGAGCTCGACCAGGCGATCCATGACACGCAAGCTATTGCCGGCACGGTGATCGTGGAGAACCCGCACACCGGAGAAATTCTGGCGCTGGCCAACCGTCCGACATTTAATCCTAACCTGCGCAAGCAGATCACGCCGGCCGCGCTGACCAATCGCGCCGTGAGCGATGTCTACGAGCCGGGCTCAACCTTCAAGCTGGTGACTATCTCGGCGGCGCTGGAAGAAAAAGTCACGAATCCGAATGAGCTGTTCGACTGCCAGATGGGATCGATCGTCTACAACGGTATGCGCATCCGCGACTCCAGGCCGCACGGGATTCTGCCGGTGTGGGGCGTGCTGGCGGAATCGAGCGACGTTGGATCGATCAAGATCGCGCTGCGGCTGGGCGAAGACCGCTTCTACAAATACATTCGCGCCTACGGATTCGGGCAGCAGACCGGGATCGAGCTTCCTGGCGAAACGCGAGGGCTGACGAAGCCTCCAAGCCGGTGGTCGAAAGTTTCTATCGCTGCGATTTCCATGGGACAGGAGATCGGCATTTCACCGCTCCAGTTGGCTGGACTGGTCTCGACTTTCGCTAATGACGGCGTCTGGGTCGCGCCTCGGATTGTGGCTGGAACCGTGCAGCCGCAAGCCGCTCCACAGACCGTGGCCTTTCATCCCGGCGCTTCGCATCGCGTGATCTCTTCTTTCACCGCGGCCGAGATGCGCTCGATGATGCAGAAGGTCGTGCTCGAAGGAACGGGACGCAAGGCGATCTTGGAGGGTTACTCATCCGCCGGAAAAACGGGGACAGCGCAGAAGGTGGATCCCGCCACCGGGGCGTATTCGAAGACGAAATATGTGGGCTCGTTCGCGGGATTCGCTCCGGTCAACAATCCGCAGATCGTGGTTGCGGTGATTCTGGATTCTGCGGTTGGACTGCATCAGGGCGGCCAAGTTTCGGCGCCTGTGTTCCGCCGCGTCTCGCAGCAGGTGCTCGAATATTTGCATGTGCCACACGATTTGCCGCTAGCGCCGCAGCACCAGTTGCTGCTGGCGCGGGCCAAGATCAAAGATAAAGATCTGGACGAAGGAACTCCAGATCATCCCGGAGAGCCGCTGGAGACAGCCGAAGTAAATAACGACGCTTCCGATACGTCGAAGCCGACAGATGTGGTGCGGGCGCTTTCGCCCGCGACTGCTGGCAGCGGAACGACTGTAGTCCAAGCAGCAATGCGAGAGCACGTAGCCAGCGAGCCCGCAGCGCCCACGAGTCAACCGCAACCGTCAAAGGCGGATTCCGAAACCAACCCGGCGACGCCCGCCAGCGGGACCGTGGTGTTAGACGTGGAACAGGGAGGAATCGAAGTGCCGTCGTTTGTGGGCAAAACCGTCCGGGGAGCAGTTGAGTCCGCCCAGGATCTTGGCCTGCAGCTCGACGCCGTGGGCAGTGGCGTCGCCCGCCAGCAGATCCCAGCCGCTGGAACACGCGTTGCCGCCGGTTCGCGGGTGACAGTGCAGTTCGGACGGTAAAATCAAAATCTTCACCACGGGGGACACAGAGAACACAGAGGGATTCAATTCTGGATTCTGAGTTTCCCTCCGTGATCCTCTGTGTCCTCTGTGGTTAAAGCTCTTCCTGGTTTGACCCGCTGAAAAACCGCGTGTTAGGGTAGTCAGTCATACCATCGTCCGGCAGCCAGCCACTGCCCATTGTTTGAGGTCGATTTTGTCTTCGGTTGAGGCGCCTACCATCCGCAAAACTGCCCTGAACGCCGTCCATCGCCAGATGGGCGCGAAGATGGTGGAGTTCAACGGCTGGGACATGCCCGTCGAGTATCCCGCTGCGATCGGCTGCGGCATCATCAACGAGCACATGGCCGTCCGCACGGGCGTTGGCATTTTTGACGTCAGCCACATGGGCGACATTCGCCTGGCTGGCCGCGAGGCGCTGGCCGCGGTTCAGGACATTTCCATGAATGACGCGTCCCGGCTGGCGATTGGACAGGCGCAATATTCTGCCCTGCTCTATCCCGAGGGAACGTTCGTCGACGACGTGATTGTCCACCGCCTCGGCGAAGACGAATATCTGCTAGTCATCAACGCCGGAACGCGCGAAAAAGACTTCAATTGGGTGCGCGACAATACACGCCAGTTCGATTGCGCGGTCGAAAATGTTTCGGATGACTTCACCCAGATCGCGATCCAGGGGCCGAAAGCCGTCGATCTGTTGCAGAAGCTGACCGACGCGGATCTGAGTAAGGTGAAGTTTTACTGGGTGACTCGCGGCGAACTCTGCGGCCTTTCCAACATCCTCATGGGACGCACCGGCTACACCGCCGAAGATGGCTTCGAGATCTACATCCCGGCCGATGAACAGATAAGCGCACATGTCTGGAACGAGATTCTCGCCGCGGGCAAAGAATTCGGCGCTATTCCTTGCGGCCTAGGCGCGCGCAACACGTTACGCCTCGAAGGCAAACTCCCGCTCTACGGCCACGAGATTTCCGATACGATTAACGTCTGGGAGGCGGGCCTCGACCGCTTCTGCAAGATGGAGAAGCCGGAGTTCGTAGGCCGCGAGGCTCTGGAGAAAGCCAAAGCAGGAGTGAAGCGCACGCTAGTTGGCCTGGAGATGACCGAGCGCGGCATCGCTCGCGATGGATACAAAGTGCTGGACACAGCTGGCCACGAGATTGGATATGTCACCAGCGGCTCTCCCGCGCCATTTCTGAAGAAGAACATCGCGCTGGCGTACGTGCCGGTGGAGTTGGCGGCTGTAGGAACCGCGGTGAAAGTAGAAATTCGAGGGCAGGGCGTGGGGGCCGTGGTTGTGCCAACGCCGTTTTACAAGCGCCCAAAAACGAAGACCTAACCACAGAGGGCACAGGATACACAGAGGTTTTTTTGCTAGAAGCTAGGAGCTAGAAGCTTTTTATGGCCTATCCGACAGATCGCAAATACACCAAAGAGCATGAATGGATTCAGGTGAACGGGAACTCCGCCACGGTGGGGATCACCGACTACGCCCAGCAGTCGCTGGGTGACATTGTGTTCGTCGAGACTCCCAAGGTGGGGGCGGAACTCACCGCCGGGAAGACGTTTGGCACGGTTGAGTCGGTCAAAGCGGTTTCCGACCTGTTTGCCCCCGCGTCCGGCACCGTGACCGAAGTCAATGCCGATCTGGCGACCGCGCCGGAGAAGGTGAATTCCGACGCGCACGGCTCTTGGATGTTAAAGATGACTTTGAAGAATCCAGGCGAGCTCGACGGGCTGCTCTCGGCCGCGGACTACGAGAAGTTTGTGGCAGAAGAGGCCGGACACTGACATCCCTTTCTGCAACTTCGTGTCCTTCGTGGTTCAGGCTTTGCATACTGGATTCAAGCCAAGTCCGAGCCGCATCAATCCGAATGACCTTGAGGCACATCTAATCAATTTCCTATGCGCTATTTACCCAAATCTCCCGCCGATCGTGAGGCCATGCTCAAAGCCATGGGCCTCAGCTCGGTTGATGACCTGTTCGCTCCTATCCCGGCCGAATATCGGCTGAATCGAGATCTCAAGATCCCGCGCCAGATGGCGGAATCGGAGATTGTCGACTTCTTCCGCCAGCGCTCGCGCGAGAACGGCGACGGCTACACCAGCTTTCTGGGCGCGGGCGCCTACTTTCACTACCGGCCTGTGATCATTGATTCGCTGATCTCACGCGGCGAATTTCTGACCGCCTACACCCCTTATCAAGCGGAAATTTCGCAGGGCACGCTGCAGTCGATTTTCGAATTCCAGACCATGATCTGCGAACTGACCGCGATGGAAGTGGCCAACGCGTCAATGTATGACGGTTCCACGGCTGCGGCCGAGGCCGTGATGATGGCGGTTCGGCTGACCGGCCGCCGGTCGGTCGTGGTGGCGCGCAGCCTGCATCCCGAGTATCGCGAGGTGCTGGCGACGTACGCGACGCATCAGGGGATGCCGCTGTCGGTAACCGGCTATGGAGACGATGGCCGGGTGAACCTGAAGGAACTGGAAAGCGCGATTACAGCGGAGACCGCGTGCGTGCTGGTGCAATCTCCAAATTTCTTTGGCACGATCGAAGACATTGCAGCGATAGCAGCAATCGCGCATAACCGCGGTGCGATGCTAGTAGTCTCGATTGCCGAGGCGGTTTCGCTGGGCATCGTCGAGCCACCGCGGGAAGCGGACATCATCGCCATGGAGGCGCAATCGTTTGGCGTTCCGATGGGATTCGGCGGGCCTTACTGCGGAGTAATCGCGACGCGCGAGAAAAATGTTCGTCAGATGCCCGGACGCCTGGTCGGTCAAACCACCGACAAACACGGCAAGCGCGGATTTGTGCTCACCCTGGCCACTCGCGAGCAGCACATCCGCCGCGAAAAGGCGACCTCTAACATCTGCACGAACCAGGCACTGGTCGCGCTCATGGTCAACATCTTCATGACCGTGTACGGCAAAGTCGGGCTGAAGGAATTGGCCAAGCAGAATCTGGCCAAGACCACATATGCTGCCGGACAGTTTGCCAAGCACGGCAAAGTGCTCTTCGAGACCTCGCCCCGATTCAACGAATTCGTGGTCCAGACCAGCGAAGATCCTTATGCCATCAACGGCCGCCTGCTGGGACACAAGATCGTCGGCGGGCTGGCGCTGCGGAAATTTTATCCCGAACTGGGGAATGCGGCTTTGTGGTGCTGCACCGAACTGACTACGCGCAGTGCGATCGACACCGCCGTGGGACTGATCGCCGAAAGCGAGCGTTCCGTGCATTCGGCGAAAGAGGAAGTGGAAGAGATGGCGCGATGAGCATCACGTCACGAAATGTGTCTTGTTACGTCCGTGGGTCAACGATGCAAAACCTAGGACTCGATAAGTTATGAAGCATGTAACGCGTAAGGCAACTCGGCACGTCAATCAAAACGAAGGCCTGATTTTCGAGAAATCATCGGCCGGAAAAGCGGCGTGGAAACTGCCGCCGCTCGACGTGCCCGAGGTCGATACCGCCAAGGCTCTGGGCGCGGCGGAACGCAAGGATCTCGGCAACATGCCGGAGGTGAGCGAGATAGAAATCATCCGCCACTTCACGCGCATGTCCACTTGGAATTATGCCATCGATCTCGGCATGTATCCGCTGGGTTCGTGCACGATGAAGTACAACCCGCGGGTCAACGAAGCGGTCGCACGCGTCGAAGGAATCGCCAACGGACATCCCTACCAGCCGGAAACAATTTCTCAAGGCGCTCTGCAGATCATCAAGACGCTCAGCGAGTGCCTGATCGAAATCACCGGCATGGATGCGATCACGCTGCAACCCGCGGCGGGAGCGCATGGCGAGATGACCGGGTTGCTGATGGTTCGCGCCTACCATCACTCGAAAGGCAATGCGCGGAAAAAGATTCTGATTCCCGACTCGGCGCACGGAACGAATCCGGCGACCGCTGCCATGGTGAATTACGCGGTGGAAAATCTGAAGTCGGATTCGCGCGGTATGGTCGACACCGCAGCGCTGGCGGCGCAGATGAACGAGGATGTCGCCGCGTTGATGCTGACTAATCCCAACACACTGGGCGTCTTCGAGCAGGAGATTCACAAGATCGCCGACATCCTGCACGCCAAAGGTGGCCTGCTCTACATGGACGGAGCCAACATGAACGCGCTGGTGGGCAAAGCGCGCCCCGGCGACTTCGGCGTCGACGTCATGCACCTTAATCTGCACAAAACTTTTTCCACGCCGCATGGCGGCGGCGGGCCGGGATCGGGGCCGGTAGCTATCAAGAGCGCTCTGGAAGCTTTCTTGCCGACTCCCGTTGTGACTACGAACGCCGACGGAACTTTAGCTTTTGACTACAATCGCCCGCACTCGGTGGGGCGAGTTCGCGCTTTCTACGGAAACTTCGGCATGTTCGTGCGGGCCCTCGCCTACATACAGGCCAATGGGCCCGACGGCCTCCGGCAGACCACCGAGGACGCGGTGCTTAACGCCAACTACATCCGCAAAGGCCTGGAAGGAACGTACGACCTGCCTTACTCCACTCCTACGATGCACGAAGTTGTTTTCAGCGATAAGCTGCAAGCGAAAAACGGCGTGCGCACCATGGACATCGCCAAGCGTCTGATCGATTACGGATTCCATCCTTATACGACTGCGTTCCCGCTGATCGTGCCTGGAGCGTTGATGATCGAACCCACCGAGAGCGAATCGAAAGAAGAGATGGACTTGTTCGTCGAGGCCATGAAGTCGATTGCGGAAGAAGTACAGGAAGATCCGCAAACCGTGCTCGATGCACCGCACTCCACGCGCGTCTCGCGCCTCGACGAAACCGCCGCAGCCAGGAAGCCGATCCTTCGCTGGAAACCGTCAGTATAAGATTCCATTCCCCGCAGGACGCGCCTCAGGAAATAGCTTCGTCCGCAGGCAGGAGAATCGATGATCTCGCGACGACGATTTCTAGAGATAGGCAGCGCCACTGCAGGAGCGGCCGCGGCTTCGTCGGCATTGTTGAGCCCGGCCGCCGCGCAGGCAGCGAACGACTCTTCCCTTCCCCCTTCGAGCCTTCCCCCTTCGATTGCGCAACTGAAGTCGCGCAAGAGCGAGGCCGCGCCGATCACGATGGAAGAACGCGGCGAGCGCCAGGAGCGCGCCCGCAAGCTGATGGTGGAGAATGCTCTGGATGCGATCGTAGTGATGGAAGGCACGTCGCTGCGCTACTTCGCAGGTATCCGGTGGTGGGGCGGCGAGCGGATGTTCGCTTTGATCCTTCCGGCCAAAGGAGCTGCATTTTATGTTTGCCCGGCATTTGAAGAAGGACGAGCCCGCGAGCAGCTTCTGAATGCGCCCGATGGCGCCCATGCCGATATTCGCGTCTGGCAGGAAAATGAAAGTCCTTATCAACTCGTCGCGCAGTGCCTGAAGGACCGAGGCATGGGTGCCGGAAAAATCGGCATAGAAGAAACGGTGCGCTTCGTCTTTTCCGACGGCATCGCAAAAGCCGCTCCCCACGCCGTTCTCTCCAGTGCGATTCCGATCACCGCCGGATGCCGCATGATCAAAAGTCCGCACGAGATCGAGTTGATGCGCTTGGCCTCGCAGGTAACGCTTGCGGTCTATCAGGCCGTGTATCAATCCTTGCGGGAAGGCATGACCCAGCACGATGTGCGGAACCTGATCACGGCAGCTTACGATCGTATGGGTTTTCCCGGCGATGCCAGCGTCATGGTGGGAGAGTACTCGGCCTCGCCTCACGGATCGAACTCGCCGCAAGTGATCCGCGAAGGCTCCATCATCATGATCGATGATGGCTGCACGGTGGAGGGATATCAGTCGGACATCACGCGCACCTTAGTGTTAGGAAAAGCATCCGACAAAATGAAGAGCGTGTTCGAGATTGTGCACCGGGCACAATCGGCGGCCCTGGCCGCGGCGCATCCTGGAGCGGAATGCGGTTCGATCGACGATGCCGCGCGCAAGGTGATTACCGAGGCAGGCTACGGTCCGGCCTACAAATATTTCACCCACCGCCTCGGCCACGGTCTCGGAATGGACGGCCACGAGTGGCCTTACCTGGTCCTCGGGAACCCCACGAAGTTACAGGCGGGCATGACGACCAGCAACGAGCCGGGAATTTATATCCAAGGAGAATTCGGCATCCGCCTGGAAGACGATATGCACATCACGGAAAACGGCGCGGAACTATTCACTCAGCAGAGTCCGTCGCTGGAACGCCCCTTCACATAGAAATTTCCGATAGCGCCGGGAACGAAAGCAACCCGCTCAAACCCTTTTCAGGGACCGGCGCCATTTAGCATGCAGCCAGATGAGGATTCCCAAAGCCGCAGTCTCCAATGGACCCGGTGGCGAAAATTGCAGACGCCAGAGATTCGTGTAATTGTGGGTGGCAACGTAAACGGTCCAGATTGTGCCGGCCGCAGCCACTAAGCTCCCGAGGCGCTCCTCACGTCGAATTTTTGCCAGAGTATTCTCGGTCGCAACGCTGGACTGGCATTTCTGCGTAGACACACCCGCGGCATAGCCGACGGGTGTCTGCTGATAACCTTCGCGGCCTGCATCCCAGTCAATGAAGTCCTTTTTTTCTACAGTGGGCACAACTGTACGATGCCACGAAAACCCGCCCTAACGCCCGTTACCTTCGTCGTTGTACGAACATCGCGGTCTCAGACGTGCGCCTTCACCAGCGGAGATTGTGCAGATACTTATAACTGGCCGTGATGCTCGCGAACGGGTCGGCTGGCTTGTCGTGCTCGACAATGTAGTGCTTGATGCCGGCCTTGTCGGAATACGAGAAAATCTTTTTCCAATCGATGATGCCATCGCCCACCGAGGTTATATCCTTCAACGAGTCTCCAAAGTTCTGGCCGCCCGCAGCCGAGACCGGAGGCAGTTTCTTGATGTCCTTCACGTGCACCAGCGGGAATCGCCCGGGATAGCGTTCGAAATATTTGATGGGGTCAGCCCCGGCCACCGTAATCCAGCAAAGATCCATTTCCATCTTCACCAGGTTGGCGTCGCAATCGGCGAGCAGTTCATCGTAAGGAAGCTTGCCATTGACCGGAAGAAATTCGAACCAGTGATTGTGATAGCCAAACTGAATCCCAGCTTTCTTCGTTTGCTCCCCGCATTTGTTGAATTTCTCAGAGGCCTGCTTCCAGATGTCGGGAGACTTGCGCAGCTCTTCCGGAATCCACGGGCAGACAATGTATTCCAAGCCGATCGTCTTCGAAGTTTCAATGACTGATGGAAACTTTTCATCGAGTTCGTCGTACTGCACGTGCGTGGAAACCCCCGCCAGCCCGTTCTTGTCGAGCACTGCGCGGACCTGCTGTCCAGTACGGCCAAAGTATCCGGCGAACTCGACTTCCTTGTAGCCAATCTGTGCGACCTTCGCGATGGTGCCATCGAAGTCCGTCTTCATGAGGTCGCGCACCGAGTAAAGCTGCACTCCCACTTTGTTGATCTTGTGATCGCCGGCAGCCCAGCCGAGGCGGGTGCTCAGCAGGGTCGCTGCGCTGATAGTGGTTGCGGTTTCGAGAAAGGTACGGCGGTTCATCGCGCGAAAACTCATGATGGCATTCCTCCGAATGGCCCGCACGGGCTAAATCGTTTTTCGCAAGCATTATACGCGGCAGAGGAGGTACCGGAGCCGAACTCAGCGCGGTTCTGCAACCTGCAGATTGTTGGTCACCGAGAAAAGGCCGGAAACACCGTGGGCTCGGACGCCTATCAGATTCTTGTCGGATTCGCTATCCACAACGCCCTCCAGAGTTGCCCGGCCATTCTTGACGAGGATGCGAATGGGCTTCTGGACTACGAGTTCGTACTTCTGCAGGGGAGGATACTGGTAGATCGCGCGGAATAGCCGGATGCGAAGGCGATCATCCATGGAGGACGGAGGGAGAACCTCAATCTGGTTATCGACTTTTTCGACGCCTTCGATGCGCTTCACCGCATTCTGGGCGTCAGATTTAAGGGACGGCCGGACAACCTGTCCGAGAAGGGTGACCGTCGCACCGTCGACTTTGTACGTGATGTAATCGAACACATCGAAATAAGGAAGCATCAGCAGTTGGTGGCGAACTTCTCGAGTGATGCGCTCTTGGGATTTGGCGGAGGGCTGGACGCGTTGAGCATCTTGGGCGGCTGCGCTGAGGCTGGCTAGAACAAGAAAACTCGTGAGGAGAATGATCGTCGTCGTTCTCATATTCAAGCTCCCGATGTGATGAGATTTTCCCGGGACTGGATCTGGTGGGGCATGCTATCACAAATTCGAACCGCGTTTTGACGGGCGATTTCTGGCGCGACTTAAGAAAGATTCAGTACCAAGTCTTGTTTACGATCGACGACACGAATATCGGTGCAATTGCGCAGGATAGAATCCGCGCCTGCATCCCGCAAAGCAGATTCCTGGAATGTCGTGGTGAAGGCAATCACTCTCCCTCCTGCAGCTTTGCCTGCCCGGACTCCGGCGGGCACATCTTCAAATACAACGCATTGCTCGGCGGGAAATCCGAGAACAGCGGCGCCCTTCAGAAACGGCTCGGGGTGCGGTTTGCCATGCGTGATGTCGCTGGCGGTGATCAGCTTTTCAGGCTGTGGGAGTCCCGCGGCCTTGATGCGAACCTCTGCCAAAGGCCTCGTACACGAAGTAACAATGGTCCACCGATCGGCGGGAAGGCGGGCCAACAATTCCAGAGCGCCCGGTAGTGGAATGACTCCTTCGAGATCTTCAATTTCGCGACGCTCCACTTCACGGTTCTCGGCTTCATGGTCGGCGTTGGGCAGATACTCGCGTACGGTAGTCAGGCTAGGGCGTCCGTGAGCGCGGGCAATTACTTCTGCAGGATCGAATCCGTGCTCGACGGCCCAGCGGCGCCAGACTCGCGCCACCGCGGGCGTAGAGTCGATCAGGACTCCATCCAAATCAAACAGTAGCGCTGCACAGCGGATTTCAGTCATCTTGACTCGCGAGTCTCCGAAAACTCTCTTGCCGGTCACGTTTACGAAATTAGTTTACGAGATTGTAAATCAGTCTGATCGAGGCTCCGGCGACGCCTTACCCAAAAGGGCTCCTCACCTGCGTGATGATGGTCACCGGGCGTAGTATCTGGACTCACCTCGCACCCATCGGTGCAGGAATATGCTCTTACATAGAGTTCGCAGGGGGGCGCGAATGCTTTTCGAGTGCGCCAATCCCGAAGGTTCGATCCGTAACGAGATCCCACCCAAAAGAGAAGTTTTTGCTTTCCTCTCGTCCACAGAGTACCTGCCCCACGCGCAGAATCTTCAGCGTCTTTGTGCACGGTCCGGTTGCGCGGCCGCACGAGCACAGGATCGCCGACTCTGCTCGGGCTTCAATCCATACGTCTGGCCAGGAGGTCGTTATGAGCGTTGCACAATTTCCCATCCCAGCTATCCCGCAGGCGGCAGGAGTTTTCCATCATATTTTGATGGCCACAGATTTTTCGGAAGCTTCCGAGCGCGCGCTTTCCGGCGCGATCGCTCTGGCAGCACAGAATCATGCCCATCTGTCCGTGGTCCACGTGCTGCACACGGATTGGCGTTACGAAATACTCGACAATCCTCCCGAAATTGATCTGGAGCGGGTTGACGCGCAGCGGCGGCTTGAAGCTGCGACTCGCGACATGGGATTCGGACGGGCGCTCGATTCCATCATCATCCGGCACGGGCCCGTTCCGCAAAAAGTTCTGGCACTGGCGGACGAGGTGCGAGCCGACCTGCTCGTCATTGGCACTCGCGGACGCGCTGGATTGACGAAACTGGCCCTGGGTTCTGTCGCCGAGGAATTGCTGCGTATCGCTCAGCGCCCGGTAATCACATTCGGCCCTAAGGTAAATGTAGAAACAGCTTCGCGGGAATCAGCGTTTCGTTCGATTCTGTTCGCGACCGACTTCGGCGCGGGCTCCGCCAAGGCTCTACCTTATGTGCGGGCAATGGCCGCGACGCCATCAACCCGTCTGACGTTGCTTCACATGATCGCGCCCATGCCTGCCACTGGCAATTTGTCGGCCTATGCGCCCGCGAGTGCGGCTGCAGACGAATTTCAGGAATGGGAGGGATCGTCCCGTGCACGCTCGCTCGAACAACTCAAGCAATGGTGGCTGCTCGATGCAAAGCTGGAGCGCGAACCGGAGTACATCGTGGGAACTGACTTTTTACCGGAAGGAATGGCAACCGCCGCCGCACAGCGCCACTGCGATCTGATGGTGATGGGAGCGAATCATGCGGCTTCGCCACGTCTGGCCGCCCACATTCCGTGGTCGGCGGTGCACGAAGTAATCCGCCATGCCGCGTGTCCGGTGATGACCTGCGCAGGATAAACATCGCTGTAAAAAAGAAGCGCCGCGGGAAATAATCTCGCGGCGCGCGGGACGGAAAAGAATTGATCAGGACTGTACGATTTTTTCCAGGGCCGGACGGTTGCGGATGACCAGCGTCGACCCCTTGAGTTGCAGAAGCTGTTTTTTCTTGAATTCGGAAAACAGCCGGCTGACCGTCTCCCGCGTCGTGCCGATGATTTCCGCAATTTCCTCATGGGTGAGCGTAAGCTTCACCTGCATGGAGCCATCGTTTTGCGGAGACTTGGTCGACCACGACAGCAGGAGCTTGGCGAATTTTTCCGAGGGCGAAGTTGCCAGACCCAGAGTGCGGATCTCTTCATACGCGGTGTAATAATTGCGGCTCAACTGCTCCGCCACCCGCAAGGCCACTTCCCCATGGTCTTTCAAAAACGCCAACAATGATTCTCGCGGAATAAAATTCGCCTGGCCCGGTTCCATCATCTCGGCCGTCACTTCATACGGACGGTTCGAAACCACGGCGTTGAGCCCGAGCACATCGCCCGCGTCGGAAAGCTTCGTGATAATGGTCTTGCCTTCGCGGGATGAAGTTGAGAGTTTCGCTTTCCCGGCGCAGAGCACGAAGACTCCGCGCGGTTGCTGCCCTTCAATGAAGAGCATCGCCCCCTTGGGATAAACGGCAGTGGATTTGATTTCGTTGAGTCGTTGTCCGGCGTGTACGGAAAGATTGCAGAAAAGATGTTCTTCCCTCACCGAACACGTGAGGCAGCTATCAAGAATATTTAGGCCATAAGGGGCGCGCATGGGAGCACACCTCCGTTTCAACTCATTCTAGCATTCGTTTTGTACTTGTGATCAGCGTCACGAGCACTCGTGATCATGCTCATAGTGTGATCACAGACACATGGAAGAAACTGTGCGAACATGGGTGAAGTGTAGGAAAACGCAACGCCCATTGGACCTTTAACAAGTGTGAAAAAATGATGGGAGCGGCGACACGGAGAAATTTTTGTCAAGGGCAATTTCCACCACGCCTCTTGCTTCACCTGTAGGGAAGGTTTATCCTGCGCCTCCAGCCCGCGCCGGACTCCGCCCGCTCTTCCTGCCGCAATCTGTGGCCGTGATTGGCGCCACGGATCGAGTGGGAACCGTGGGCCGCAGCCTGCTCTCGAACCTGCTGGCCACAAGATTCCCCATCAAGCTTTATGCGGTCACTCCCAGCCACAGTGAAGTTCTCGGGGTGAAGGCGCACAAAACAATTGCGGACATTCCCGGGGGCGTGGATCTCGCGCTGGTCGTGACTCCGGCACACACCGTGCCCCAGATCATTGGAGAATGTGTCGACGCGGATGTGCGATCGGCAGTGGTGATTTCCGCCGGCTTTCGCGAGCAAGGCCACGAGGGCGCGCTGCTGGAAGAAGAAATTAAAAAACATCTGCAGCGCGGATCGCTCCGCCTGGTCGGCCCCAACTGCATGGGGCTCATGAATCCCACCATCGGGCTCAATGCCACTTTCGCCAATGCGATGCCGAAGAAAGGCAGCGTCGCATTTCTCAGCCAGAGCGGCGCGCTGCAGACGGCCATCCTCGACTGGAGCCAGAAAGAACATGTAGGATTCAGCGCCATCGTTTCCACCGGCTCCATGCTCGACGTCGGCTGGGGAGATCTCATCTATCACTTTGGTGACGAGCCCAACACAAAAAGTATTCTGGTCTACATGGAGTCGGTGGGCGACGCGCGCTCATTTCTTTCGGCTGCGCGCGAGATCGCGTTGAGCAAGCCGATTATCGTCATTAAGGCCGGACGTTCCGAAGCAGCCTCACGTGCCGCCGCATCGCATACCGGCGCCTTGACCGGCAGCGACGACGTCCTCGAAGCCGCTTTCCGCCGTTGCGGCGTGTTGCGCGTGCAGAACATCGCCGATCTTTTTTATATGGCTGAGGTCCTGAGCAAGCAGCCTCGCCCGCGCGGGCCACGTCTCAGCATCGTCACTAACGCCGGAGGTCCGGGAGTTCTGGCCACGGACGCAGTGATGGCTACTGGAGGCGAACTGACGATTCTTTCTCCCGAGACCATTCACCGCCTGGATGAATTCCTTTCCGAGTATTGGAGTCACAGCAATCCTGTCGACGTGCTGGCCGATGCGGGCCCCGAGCATTTCGTAAAAGCAGTTGACATCGTTTCCAAAGACCCGGGGAGCGATGGATTGTTGGCCATTATCGCGCCGCAGGGCCTCGCTGATCCCACGCTGGTTGCAACCCAGATGAAGCATTGTGCTCACAGTTCGAGCAAGCCTCTGCTCGCCAGCTGGATGGGCGGCGACGGCGTCGCGGAAGGAACCGCCATCCTGAATGCGGCGGGCATCCCTACCTTTTCTTATCCCGATACCGCGGCGCGCGCCTTCACGTACATGTGGGGCTATACCTACAACCTGCGCGGATTGCATGAAACTCCCGCTCTGGTGGAAGCCTCGGATTCCGCTGGAGCAGGCCGCAAGAACGCTGCCGAACTGGTGCAGCAGATTCGCAACTCCGGGCGGACTCTGCTCAACGAGTTCGAATCGAAGCGTCTGCTCGCCTGCTACGGCATTCCTGTCGTGGAAACCCGAATCGCCGAAAACGAGGAAGCGGCAGTCGCGATGGCAGCAGAGATCGGATATCCGGTCGTCCTGAAGCTTCTCTCCAACACCATCGCGCACAAGAGCGACGTGGATGGCGTGCACCTCCGCCTGCGGACTGCTGACCAGGTGCGCTCCGTGTTTCGCGCAATACAGGCTTCGGTGTCGGAAAAAGCCGGGTCGCAGCATTTTGGCGGCGTCACCGTGCAGCCGATGGTGAAGTGCGATGGATACGAACTCATCCTTGGCAGCAGCATCGATCCGCAGTTCGGGCCCGTGATCCTGTTCGGCTCGGGCGGAGTGATGGTCGAGGTTTACCGCGACCACGCCCTCGCATTGCCTCCTCTGAATACGACGCTGGCGCAGAGGATGATGGAACAAACTCGCATCTTCACCGCGCTCAAAGGAGTGCGCGGGCGTAAGCCCGTCGATCTTTCCGCTCTCGAGCAACTCCTGGTTCGTTTCGGCCAGTTGGTCATGGAGCAGCCGTGGATCAAGGAGATCGACGTCAATCCTTTGCTGGCGACTCCCGATCAATTGCTAGCGCTGGATGCGCGGGTGGTCGTTCACGATTCGGCTATGACTCCGCAGAATTTGCCGCGTACCGCCATCCGGCCTTATCCCGCGCAGTATGTAGCGGAATGGAAACTCAAAGACGGAACCCCGGTGACGATCCGCCCCATTCGTCCCGAGGATGAGCCGCTCATGGTGCAGTTCCACACCACGCTCTCGGAGCGCAGCGTTTACCTGCGGTATTTCTGTTCGCTCAGCCTGAGCACGCGAGTCGAGCACGAGCGACTGGTGCGCATCTGTTTTGCCAGCTACGACCGCGGATTTGCTTTGGTCGCGGACCGCAAGAATCCCGAAACCGGCGAGCATGAGGTGTTGGGCGTGGGCCGTTTCAGCGCCATCAATCGTTTCGAGGCCGAAGCCGCCGTGCTGGTTTCCGACCGGTGGCAGGGACGCGGATTGGGGACCGAGTTGCTCGCGAGCGTGGCCCGCGTGGCGCGCGAAGAAAAGATGCGGCGACTTTCGGGAGAGATTTTGCGCGACAATCTGGCCACGCAGGCGATCTTCAAAAAGGTCGGATTCAAGCTGAGCTTGACCGACGATCCCTCGTCTGTTTCGGCTCTCCTGAAACTTTAGCGTTGGCTCGATCTCACGCGATGGGCACGGGCTTGTTGATCTCGAGTTGCGGTTCGAATTTCAAGGTCGTGCCGATCGCTTTCGACACCAGGCACAACTTCTCCGCCCGCTTCAGCAGCTCCAGCGCGCGATCTCGCTCGTCGGCCGACGCAATCTTGAGGTTCGGACGAACCACGATCTGCGTGAAGCTGTACCCGCCTTCGCCTTTGCGCACCGTGCCGCTGGCTTCCACCTGCAGATCGGTGAAGTCGAAGTGCGCGCCGCCCGCAATCGCGCGCACGGTGGTGGTATAGCAGCCCGCCACGGCCGCCAGTAAGAGCTCCTCGGGCGTCCACCGCCCTTCTAAACCGCCAAATTCGGCGGGAGCCGTGAAATGAATGGCATTGGGCGCGGAATCCGACTTTGCCAGGCCGGTGCGTCCCGACGTCCACCACGCTGCTACTCGATATGCATGCTCTTCGCTCATGACCCTCACATCTCCTTGGGTGTTTCGAAACTTGTGTAGATTGATGACGGTGAATTCCCGTCGCTCGTTGCGCGGCCGAAAGAGCCGGAATTTAAGCCGCTCCCTCTTTCGCGGACAGACCCCGCTCCCGCTCAATCCTCTCGATCTGAGCGCGTAGCCATTTGGCCAGAGCCTGCTCCATTTCGACTTGGCTCCCGGTACGGTACAAATCCTCTACCGTGAGACCTTGCTCGGTCAGCGGGATGAAGCGGCAGGGAACGTTTTCGCTGCGTTGTCCTTCCGGCACAAACTGGGCCAGCAGGCAACTGTCGCAAGGATGCGGCCGAGCCGCGTCGCAAAAGTTCGGACAGATGGGAGAATCTTCAAAGATCGCGGGCGCTCGCCACGGCATCCGTGGGGAACGTCCATAGCCTCCGTCCTGCAGGAAGCTCAACTCGAACCGGAGAACATCAAGAATGTCACGCCCGTCTTGTGCCATAGGTCACCTCGATTTGAGAGTCAGGATGCCAGACGACGCTGCAAGATACCGTGTATCGGGTCACCCGGAATGGTGATTTCAGTCACACTCAGATGACGTGGGTCGCGTGGCTACATGGAGAATTGCAGCCATTCTGGGAGATTCCCGAAATAGATCGCGTGACGCGAGTCACTGAAGTATGTGATTTCGGTCACACGCTCTGAACCGCCCGTGACTACCGCAACTCGTGTGGGGACGGACGCATTCGTCCGTCCAGGCTTTTAACGACCCTGAGGTACAGTTTCCGAAACGGAACAACTCGTCCCGCAATGCGAGCCTCCCAGGCGTTGCTGAATCACATGCTGTTGTGACTAGAATCACACTCGCCTCCCAAAACGATTCGCGAGCCAGAGTTGCTTCGACAAACCCCACGTCGCGGGTTACGGCTCGTAGGCGCAGCAAGGTTCAGCGGCGAACAGGTCGCCGGTCATCGCGTAGGCTCTAGCCCGCGAGCCCCCGCAAACATTGCGCGCCGGACAGCGCCGGCATTTGCCTTTCAGCTTGGAGCTATCGCGCAGCGACACAAACAGGGGAGACTCGCAATACACGTCGGACAGTTTCTGTCTGGTCACATTGCCCGCCGACAGCGGCAAGAAGCGGCTGGGAAAGACTTCGCCCAGGTGATCGATGAAAACAAATCCCTTGCCGTCGTTCACGCCCTTCGGAGCACAGGTGATGACATCGGCCTCGGTGATCCGACCCCGTTTCTCGCGGGCGCGTTGTTGCACGAGATAGCGCTGGTAGTGCTGCCCCTCGGTCGTCTTGATCTGAAAACGTACCTGCCGCGAAGCCGCAAATAACTTGGCGAAAACCTGCTCATGCTCATCCGCGCTGAGCATTTTCGCGGCCTCTTCGCGGCTGGGGGGGACGAAAAAGAAAACATTCCAAACATCGACATCCAGGCGCGTCAGAAGCTCAATCATGGGATGCACGTCATGAAAATTACGCCGCGCCAGCATGGTATTGATCTGCACCGGAAGCTGAGCCTCGTGGCAGGCCCCGATGATGTCCAGTGTCTTTCGATGCAGCCCCGGAATGCCCCAATAGGAGTCGTTCAACGCCGGCGTCGACCCGTTCAGCCAGAAGGCCACCCGCATCAGCCCGCATGCTTTCAGGTCATGGATCACCGCGCTATCCAACTGAGAAGTCGGGAGCAGCGTAAGCGAGGTTCGCAGCGACCGCCCGGCGGCAAACTCGATCACCGGAAACAGGTCCGGCCGCAGCAGTGGATCGCCGCCTGTCAGCGCCAGCAAAGGCACATGCATTGACGCCACTTCTTCGATCAGATGAAATGCTTCCGCACTGGAGAACCGTGGCCGCTCACGCGGCCCGTGTGCCGGCGCTCGCTTCGGAGCCGCTTTCCATTCACACGCCCGCGTCATCTCCCAGGTCACTTGCAGCGGGCGCGGCTGAAAGCTGCCGACCCTGGCCAGCGGATCGGCTTCCGTCCTCCACCCACTTCGCGAAGTTCCAGCCGCCTCTGCTGGCGAATCTGCAATTACATGCATCCGTCTATCGTAGATTCCGAATCCTCAAGTAGGCAGTGCGAGATCGCACATAAACCCGTGACGGATATCACAATCACCCCAACTTTGGCCTGTGATTGTTGTCACATGCCCCCGTGACTTCTGCCATAGGTCTCCTTCCCCCGCCATGCGAATCTACTCCTGCGAGTGAGTTCTCAGGGTGCAGGACAAACGCGCGGTCCGGCGCAGTCCGGATCATGGGATTGCGGCGAGTTTGTGAACGGTCGATCCCTGCCCTGTGATATCGTGCAGGACAAAATTCCTGAAGGAGGAATTCAACATGCAACATCTCTCTTTTCGAATGGGGTTGGTCGTTCTCTTTGCGTGTGGATTAATGGCGCTGTTCAGCTCCCCGGCGGTCGCACAAGACGCTGCGGCTACTTATAAAGCGAAGTGCGCGATGTGCCACGGGGCCGACGGTAAAGGCGGCAAGATGGGCACCAAGGATTTCGCCTCGCCGGAAATCAAGTCGCAGAGTGATGCCCAGCTGATCGAAATCGTGACTAAGGGCAAACCGCCCAAGATGCCGTCCTACGGAGGCAAGCTGAAAGACACGGAAATCAAGGACCTGGTTGGCTATATTCGCAGTTTGGCCAAGTAAGCAGTCACACACTGCGGTCTTAACCGGCCGCGTGCAGATGTTAACTCTTAAGAATCGGCGGGTGAGAGCATGTCCATGCGAACATTACGGAATCTTTTTGCGCCTGGAGTCGCCCTCACCCTTCTTTTAACAGCGGCCGCGCTTCCGGCTGCGTCCAGGAAAGAACCTCCCAAACCGACTGCGGAAGAGTGCCTCGCGTGCCACAGCGATGCCTCCCTCAGTCACGACGTCAATGGCAAGACGGTCAGCCTGCAAGTCGATCCGCAGAAATTCAAAGACTCTATCCACGGCAGCATGTTTACCTGCGTGGATTGCCACACCGACGTAAAGTCGGCGCCACACGAGAACACTCCGAATAAGATCACATGTGCTACGTGCCACGCCGATGAGCAAGCCGCCTACGATCGCAGCTTCCACGCCAAGGCGGTTGCGAACGGAAACACTCACGCTGCGACTTGCGTCGATTGCCACGGCAGCCCTCACGAGCTGTTGCCGGCCAGCGACCCCAACTCGCGCGTGCATCATACGAATATCCCGGCGACCTGCGGCGCATGTCACAGCCAGAAATTCGTAATGGAGGATGGCGGCCAAAGCGCGGAGATGGTCGCTTCGTACGAGCAGAGCGTGCACGGACACGCCGTCGCTGCCGGCTCGGAAAAAGCCGCCGTGTGCACCGACTGCCACGGCACCCACGAGATCCTCGACGCCAAGGATTCCAAGTCGCCGATCTTCAAGTTCAATGTCCCGCAGACTTGCGGCAAGTGTCACAACTCGATTGCGGCGGAATATCAGCAGAGCATTCACGGGCAGGCGGTCGCCCAGGGAAACTGGTCGGCGCCGGTCTGCACGGATTGTCACGGCATCCATTCGATCACGGCGCACAACGATCCAAATTCTCCGGTTTCGGCGCAGAACGTCGCGCAGGCTACCTGTGCACGCTGCCATGAAGGAGTGCGCTTAACGCAGGAGTTCGGCGTCGAAGGGCATCGAGTTTCGACCTACCTGGCCAGCTATCACGGCCTCGCTTCACGGCTCGGATCGCAGGTGGTCGCCAACTGCGCCAGCTGCCACGGAACGCACAGCATCTTTCCCTCGAGCGATCCACGCTCGACCATCAACAAGGTGAACCTGGCCCGTACCTGCGGACAGTGCCATCCCGGCGTAACCGAGAAGTTTACGGAAGCGAAAGTTCACGTCGACGCCCCGCTCTCCGCCGATGTCGGCAGCAAAGCCGTACGCTGGATCCGCCGGTTCTATCTCAGCATGATCTACGCCGTCATCGGCGGCATGCTGCTGCATAACTTCATCATCTGGCGATCGAAGGTAGTTGCGCGGCGCAAAACCCAACAGCAATTCGTCACGCGCATGCCGTTGCGCTTCCGCCTGCAGCACGCCACCTTGCTCACCAGCTTCTTCGTGCTGGTGGTGACCGGATTCGCGTTGAAGTTCCCCGACTCCTGGTTCGCGAGCATGCTCGCGATGGGCGAGCACATGCGCGGCATTCTGCATCGTATCGCTGCCGTCGTCCTCATTGCCGTCAGCATCTATCACCTGTTCGATAGCGCTCTAAGCCGGGACGGCCGCCGTCTGGTTCGCGACCTCTTCCCCACACTCGATGACGCACGAGGCGCCTTCCAGAATCTCTGCTATTATCTCGGCTTATCCTCCCGCAAGCCGGAATTTGCTCGCTTCAACTATGCCGAGAAGGCCGAGTATTGGGCGCTGGTCTGGGGAATGTTCGTGATGGCCGGCACCGGGCTCATGCTGTGGTCCCGAGTTGTGGTGGGAAATCATCTGCCTCGCTGGTGGCTCGATGTCGCCACTGCCATTCACTTCTATGAAGCGATACTGGCGACCCTGGCGATTTTAGTGTGGCACTTCTACCAGGTGTTCTTCGATCCGGATGTTTATCCGATGAACTGGGCGTGGTGGGACGGAAAGATGACGCTGCATCACTACCGCGAAGAGCATGGGCTCGACAGCCAAGCGCTGACCGAGGTCACGCTGGACGAGACGGCGGATTCCGAAGGC
Source organism: uncultured Acidobacteriota bacterium (assembly GCA_963763795.1). GTDB lineage: Bacteria > Acidobacteriota > Terriglobia > Terriglobales > Acidobacteriaceae > Sulfotelmatobacter. The sequence goes on from CAVXPP010000006.1 coordinate 691,281, forward strand.
CACGACTCCGAACTCACTGAGGTCAAGCATGGAAACTGAGAAGACTCCGCCGGCCGAGCCAGAAGCCAGGCACCGGCTGCGCATGCTGCTGCGCAATCCGGTTAGCCTGGCGGGCGTCGCCCTGGCCATTGTCGGTCTGGCCAACATTTTCCTTTTCGTACTCATCGATCTGATTGGAACCAAGCCCAGCCCTTATATCGGCATCCTCGCCTACATGGTTTCGCCGGCGTTCTTCGCGCTTGGCCTGATCTTGATGTTCGCCGGGCTCTTGCTGGAACGCCGCAAGAAGGTCGAACGCACTGAGTTCTATCCCCGCATTGATCTCAACGATCCCTCGCAGCGTAGCGCCGTCGTTTCGTTCCTCTCGTTCCTCGTGGTCTTTGTGACGGTGAGCGCGGCCGGCAGCTATAAAGCGTACGAATTTACCGACTCGGTGCAGTTCTGCGGACAGCTCTGCCATACGGTAATGAATCCCGAGTTCACCGCCTATCAGCTCTCCCCCCACGCGCGCGTAGCCTGCGTGGATTGTCACGTAGGCTCGGGCGCGACCTGGTATGTGAAGTCGAAACTGTCGGGTGCGCGCCAAGTCTTTGCGGCGACCTTCAACACCTTCCCGCGGCCAATTCCCACGCCGGTGCACAACTTGCGCCCCGCGCAGGATACGTGCGAGCAGTGCCACTGGCCCAAAAAGTTTTACGGCGGCCAGCTGAAAGTATTCACCCACTACGCCAACGATGAAAAGAACACCTTCCGCCAGATCCGCATGCTGATCAAAACCGGCGGAGGCGATCCCGCGACCGGCTCTCCTGAAGGCATCCACTGGCACATGAATATTGCCAACCGGATCGACTACGTGTCCGCCGACGAACAGCGGCAGATCATTCCTTACATCCACGTCGAAGACCAGCAGGGCAGGGTCACCGAGTACTACGCCAAAGATTCGACGCTCAGCAAAGACCAGATCGCCAAGGCTCCGCGCCACCACATGGATTGCGTGGACTGCCACAATCGCCCCACGCATATTTACGTTCCGCCCGATCAGGCCGTGGATCAATCGATGCTGGCTCGCCGCATCGATGCTTCCCTGCCCTTCGTCAAGCAAGAGGCGGTCACGGTCCTGACCGCAAGCTATTCCACGACCGACGCGGCGGTGCGAGGCATTGCCAAAGGCATGGAGGATTTCTACGAAGCCAAGTATCCCGACGTGGTGAAGACGAAGCAATTGGAACTTCGCAGTGCCGTCACCGAAGTCCAGCAGATTTTCCAGCGCACAACTTTCCCCGAGATGAAGCTGAACTGGCAGACCCATCCCAATAATCTGGGCCACTACTACTACAGCGGATGCTTCCGCTGCCATGACGGACAGCACGTCAGCGCCGACGGCAAGGTAATAAGTCGGGATTGCAATCAGTGCCATACGCTGATGGCGGAGACCGAAGGAACTGCCAGCGCGACCAAATCGGCGCCGCCCACGTTCCAGCATCCCGTGGATATAGGCGACCTTACGCAGGTAAACTGCGCCGACTGCCATACCGGCGGCGTCGGGCCGTAAAGCTTCGACGCATTGAAAGGAATGCTGCGCCCGATCAAAAGTGGTCAGCGGCAAGTGGCCAGTGGTCAGTTTTTTTCACTGACCACTGACCGCTGATCACTGATTCACTGCAGCTTCGCGTACTCGGCTTTCGCTTCTTTGAGGATGGGGATGTCCGGGTCGGCGTCCTTCCACACATTAAAAAAGTCCTGATAGGCGGCCTTCGCTTTCGCAGTATCGCCGGTCAGAACGTAAGCGCGTCCCAGTTGCAGATGGGCCAGCGCGCCCAGAGGAAAGTTCAGCACGATGCCGCGGTGATCGATAATTTTCTGAAACTCACCCGCCGCCCCGGATCCGTTATGCGAAGCCAGATAAGCCTGCCCGCGAACATAGACTGGATATAAATTGCTAATCGGCGCGGGACCTCCGAGTTCATAGGGCGCTGCCGCTTCCAGTGCAATCAGCGCCTGCGACGCGTTTCCGGCATTGAGGTCGATAGAAGCTTCGATGGTCGGAAACCAGTAAAGCTTCAACATGGTATTTGTGCCATCGCTTTTTTCCAGCTGTTCGACAATGGCTTTCGCCCGCGCCGCCTCTCCTACCCGCGCCAGCGTCAAGGCTGCCAGAACTTTTACATCCCGTCCCGGAGCCAGGGCAAGCGCCGCATCAATCTTCTGCTTTGCCACAGCGGAATTTCCGAACTCGGCTTCGCGCAACGCACCGTTGCCTTGCCAGATCGCGCCCGATTCCTTGGAATCCGTGCGCACCGCGGCGTCCACGGCGCGGCGCGTGAAGTCGCGCGCCCGGCTCAGGCGGCCGAAATACGCCTCCGTGTCCGACTGCGTCGACAGCACCGGGTCTTCTTCTCCTGGACGTCCCGCACCCCAGGTAATGTCTTTCTCCATCTCGGCGGTGTTGCCCTGGAGAAATGCCAGATCGTAGTCGTCCACCCGCAGAACCAATCCATCCAGCTTCTTGGTTTGCGCATCCTGCAGCATTTTCTGTGCGTCGTCGAAGCGGTTCAGGTTCAGATAAATTCCGGCGAGATTGCCGAAGCCGGTGAGCGTGGGCTCAATCTTTTGCGATTCCTCGGTCTCGGCAGCCGCTTTGTCGTACTGCCCCAGAGCGCTGTAAATGAACCCCAGGTTTGTGTGCGGCACCATGTCTCGCGGATACGTTTTCGACCACAGCTCGTAGGCTTCCGTCGCCTTCTCGACTTCACCGGTCACGTACGTAAAATAAAACGCCGAGATGCGATATTTTTCGCGATCGCTCACCCGATCCCGTAGGTCGTACGCCTTCTTGGCATATTCTGCAGCCAGGCTTGCTTGCCCAAGATTCGCGTACTCGACTCCGAGCCCCACATAAGCCATAGCGAAGTTCGGATCTAGCTCGATGGCGCGCTTCATGAACGGAATCGCCTCGGCGTCGCCCTTGGTACGCCCCGTGGTGATGCCCATGCTGTAAGCTTTCAAAGCTTCCAGCGAGGGCGTAGTCGCTTCCACCGGCACATCGAACTTCTGGATCGTCGCCAGCGATTCCCCAAGCTTCCCTCGCAATGTGGACGCCGCCGTTCCCAACGCCTTCAGCACATCTCCCTTGGTCGCCGCCTGCTCCTGTTCCTCCGCCAGCGTATCTCCATTGCTGCACCCGACGGCATTCAATCCCAGCACGTACTGCCCACCAAGGTTCGAAATCGATCCCAGCACAATGGCCTTGCTGCCGGTGCGAATACAGAGTTCGCGGGCCACGTCGCGGTCAATCTTCTCGGTCGTCGGACGGCCCATCAGCCGCAGCGTCTCTTCTACCTTTCTCTCCGAAAGAATATTCAGAAACGGAGACTGCCCGAGTTGTACCGCCAGCGCCTGCTTCAAGGCATCATCGAAGACCGGATCTCCGGTCTTGTTGTCGAAGTCGGCGAGCACGACGGTATCCTTTTCCGTGAGCGGCGCGCCGTTGGTTGCGGTGCTGCCCTCCCGCGAATGCAGATAGAAGCTGTAGGCCACCAGTCCGGCGATGATGACAACCGCCGCGGCCAGAAGCATCTTCCAGATCTTCCCATTGCCCCTCGCCGGAGCCGTTACTGCGGAGACGTTTCCCGAAGAAGCCGCTGCGACTACGGCGGGAGTCGAGCCCGATCCGGGCGCTGCGCTCACCGACTGCTGCGACCCGCTCTCGTGCACGATCGGCATCGCTCCGGAAGTGACTGCTCCGGTGCGGCCGGTATCGGTGTCCCGCTTCAGCCGCTGCAAGTCGGTGCGCATGTCGGCCGCGTGCTGGTAGCGCAGGTTGCGATCTTTCTCCAGCGCTTTGCTGATGATGTCTTCCAGCTTGGCCGGCAGTTGAGAATTCAGGCGCACTGGAGTCGGCGGAACGCGGTTCAGGATGGCATCGAAAATCTCTGCCGTACTATCTCCCCGAAACGGCATTTGCCCCGTCGCCATCTCGTAGAGAACAACCCCAAACGAGAAAATATCTGTGCGGGAATCCAGATCTTTGGCTCGCGCCTGTTCGGGCGACATGTAGGAAACCGTGCCTACCGCCGATCCCGGACTCGTCAAATTCGGATCGGCTGTATGTGTAACCGTCACTTCCCCGGGCGCGGCTGCACTGGCGGTGATCTTCGCGAGACCGAAATCGAGAATCTTCGCATGCCCCCGCTTGGTCACGAAAATATTGGCCGGCTTGATGTCGCGATGAACGATCCCTTCGGAGTGGGCCGCGTCGAGCGCGTCGGCCATCTCAATGGCCAGCGACAAAAACTTCTCCAACTCCATTGGCCGGCCCATCAGCAGGTGCTTCAGCGTGGTTCCGTCCAGAAATTCCATGGCGATGAACGCCTGGCCGTTCTCCTCGCCAATGTCGTAAATGGTGCAGATGTTGGGATGGTTTAACGCCGATGCCGCCTGGGCTTCGCGCTGGAAGCGGCTGAGAGCCTGGGGATCGCGGGCCACTTCATCCGGCAGGAACTTAAGGGCAACGAAACGGTGTAAGCGGGTGTCTTCGGCCTTGTAGACCACACCCATCCCGCCCCCGCCTAATTTCTCGATGATTCTGTAGTGAGAGATGTTCTGGCCGATCATGTGTGCAGTGGCGCTGCCTCGAACTGCGAACCCCAGATTGCAGGTGAGCCATCTTAGGGGCGAAGCGAGCTAAAGTCAACGAAAGATGGACCGAGCTGTGGCTGAATTCAGCCACTACCGCGGCCCGAGGTGTAGCTTTATCTCTTTTGCACGGGGTTTCTCGGCGATCTCTGCGAACCCTCAGCGGCCTCTGCGTTTCACCTCTTTTTTACGCGGGGATTCGCAGCGGCCGCGGAGAACAGAATCGCAGCTTGAGATAAAGATTCGTATCAGGGATCGCTAGCAACACCTGATACGATTCGCTCCTTCGATATGGCCGGTTATCAACAGGGCATTGTGACATCTGTCACTGACTTCCACCCTGCCCCGGGAATACGCTGATCCGTTTCCCGGTTGCCCTCCGAGCAGATGGTTGGCTGAGGTCGTTCCCTTGTACTGGAGAACTGTTCTCTGTCTGCTCGCGCTTTCGCTGCTCATCCTGGCCCATCCAGCTTTGATTGGCCAGACGGCCACGGTTCATCCCACTCCCCTGCCCGCGCACACGCCTTTTGATTTCGACCGTGAGCAGTTCACGCCGGAGTACATACCGGTACCTTCTCCCATCACTCCAGGTCCTCCGGCCAGGCTGCCAGTGAGTTTTCCTGGAATTGCCCGCGCTGCCGGATTGATCTTCTCTGGCACGGTGAAGAGCGTGGAGCGCAGGCCTGCGACCCGCGGCTCGGCAGTGGAGACCGTGGAAGTTAAGTTTCATGTCGATACTGCGATTCGCGGCGCGACTTCTGGAGAAGATATCACCATCTCGCAGTGGATTGGCCTGTGGACGAGTGGCCAGCGCTATCGAGTCGGCGAACGCGTTCTTCTGTTTCTGTATCCGCCCAGCAAGCTTGGCCTGACCAGTTCGGTCGCCGGACCGATGGGACGATTCGAGGTAGATCCGTGGGGCCGTGTCTTGCTTTCCGTCCACCATCTGTCTGCGTTTCGGACCGATCCCGTCCTTGGTGGGAAGCCGCGTGCTCGCATCAGCGACTTCGCCTTGGCGGTGCGGAAGGCCAGTGAGGAGGAATGAGCCGAACCCCGAGGTGACCATGAATACTAGGATGGCATCCACGATCCGCTCCTTCCTCCTCAGGCTGGCCTGCGGCGCTGCGGTGGTTCTCGTCTCGGCGCTGCTGTGCCGCGCTGGTGGTCCGAAAAATATAGCCGGAAGCAGTTACTTCGATCCCAGCGTTACCGGTCAGCCACTCATCTGGCCAGAAGGCGCGATCACCTACTTCACCGACCAGGGAGATCTTAGCCCGATCCTGCCGAATGCTTCGGCTAACAGCTTCGTCGCCACGGCTTTCAGCCAGTGGACTGCGGTTCCGACCGCAGCCCTGGCTGCATCCAGCGGCGGACAACTCGCCGAGGACGTGAATGGCAGCAATGTCGCGCTTAACTCCGATGGAACCATCTCGATGCCGGCCGACATCCAGCCCTCCGCCACCGGCACGCCCATCGGTGTCGTCTACGATTACGACGGCTCGGTCACCGATGCCCTGATCGGCACCGGCGCAGGCGGCTCCGGACAATGTTTTTCCAATGCCGTCTTCGGAGGCACTGACAATTTCGGAACCCTCGCCACCTATCGGCACGCTCTCATCGTGATCAATGGCCAGTGCGTTCTGCAGTCCTCGCAACTCACCGATGTCGAGTACCGCCTCGTGCGCGTGATCGGCAGCGTTCTCGGCGTGGGATGGTCGCAGCTCAATCTCAACCTGCAGACCGGAAGCCCTGCTCCCACGTCCGACGATTTTGCCGGATTCCCGGTCATGCATTTTTCCGACTCCTGGGGATGCGTGCCCATTACGCTTTGCTATCCGAACCCATATCAGTTGTCGATGGACGATCAGGCCGCGATCTCGCGGCTTTATCCGGTCACCGCTCAAAATCAGGCAAGCTTTCCCGCCAAGCAGGTTTTCTCCTCTTCGACCGCGCGCATCCACGGCTCGGTCTACTTCACCGATGCTCACGGCGTCGCGACGCAGCCCATGCAGGGCGTGAACGTGGTCGCGCGCTGGATCAATCCGCAGACCGGTCTGCCTTCGCGCCGGTATGCTGCCAGCTCGGTTTCCGGTTTCCTGTTTACCGGCAACGAAGGCAATCCCATCACCGGGCTCGACGATGCTGCCGGAGATCCTTTCCAGGATTGGGGATCGCAGAGCCAAAGTGTGGAGGGCTTTTTCGATCTAGCCGGCCTTCAGCTTCCCAGCGGCGGCAGCGCCCAGTATCAGGTGACCGTCGAGGCGGTCGATCCCCATTGGTCGCCGGACGTCGGACCATACTCACCCGGTCCGGTTTCGCCGTCAGGCTCGGCGCAGACGATCACGGTCACGGTGACCGCGGGCAGCGATGTACAGCAGAACATTCTCATGGCGGGCAGTGCGCGACCATTGCCGCAAGCCGCATCCTCGTGGAGTTCCCCGGCAGCACTGCCTTCCGGCGGCGATTGGATTTCGGCGCTCGGGAGCTTCGATGATGTGGCCTACTTCCTGCTGCCTGCACAAGCCAACCGAACATTCTCCGTTGCGGTGACGGCGCTCGATGAGTCCGGTCGGGCCAGCCTGCTCAAGACCCAGCCCGTCATCGGAGTATGGGGGGCGTCCGATCCGCAAGGCACGGTGCCAGGCGCGTTTACCCCTTCCCCTTTCAATCAACTTACCGCCGGAATGACGCGGCTGGATGCGCAAGTCTTATCCTCGGGCAACCTGATCGTCGGTATCTCCGATATTCGCGGCGACGGTCGTCCCGACTATCGCTATCACGCCCAAGTACTCTATGCCGATACCGTTTCGCCCGCGCGCATCGGAGTCAGCGGGGGCGTAATCACGGTACAAGGAACCGGCTTCGCGCCCGGATTCGCGAGCACGATCGGCAACGTGGTGGCATCGCAGCTCGCCGTGAGCGCGGGGCAAATGATTCTGGCCGCACCTGCTTCCACGGACGGACCGCAAAATATCACCATCACCGATCCCGTAAGCGGCGCCTCCACCACGATGACCGGCGCTCTGACCTATGGCGCCGCTGCCACGGACAACATCGTTCTGTTGTACGGGCTCAATCCGAATACACCGGTAGGCACGCAGGCGACGAATCCGGTAAGCGTGCGCGTGCTGGCCGCCGATGGCGTCACTCCTGTCAGCGGTGCAACGGTTGGATGGAGCGCCAACAACGGGTTGCAACTTTCAGCATGTGGCGGCGCTTCGTCGTGCTCCGTCACCAGCGATCAGAATGGAGACGCGGTAACCTGGCTCACGCCCGGCGCGTCTGGCTTGGCCACCCTCACCGCAACTCTCGCCCCTGGCACTTATAGTCCAGCGAAATCGGTGACGACGTCACTCAACGCCACCGAGTCGTCCTCTGACATTGGAGTTTCCACGCCCTATCTTTGGATCTCGCAGGGAGCGAGCCTCGGCATTCCACTGACCGCGCGCGTGCTCAGCAACGGCGTCCCGCGAAGCGGCGCGCAGGTAAACTTCACCATCGTGAGTGGCACGGGAACGTTGAGCGGCGCCAGCGCGGCGACCAACTCCACCGGATATGCCACCGTCACACTTACAGTCGCGCAGTTCACCGCGCTGGTACAAGTAAGCGTCTGTGTGGCTCCCGGAAATGCTCCGTGCGCCGTGGTTTACGCCAACCCGGTTCCGCTGGCGCAACAGAAACTGCAGCCGATCTTCGGCGGCGGACAGGTTTCCACCGGGTCGGTATTTCAACCGATTGTGGTGCGCGTCACCGATTCCGCATCGCCCCCGAATTCGGTGGTGGGCGCGCCGGTCGCATTTCTGACGACCATCTTGCGTCCGGGTGGGACCGCTCCGGCGAATAGTGATGGAGAAACGAATCCCGGAAATCCCGCTATGCCCGTGATTCTGCAAGTAAGCCAGAGCAGCGCCACCAGCGATATTCACGGCCTAGCGAGCATCACGGACTCGGGTGCGGGATTCAGCCCGCCAGTAGAAGTAGATGTCATGGTTTCGGCAGGAGCAAGCGCGCTGCTGGACTACCCGCTGTTCGTCCTGCCCGCCGCAGCCAGCGGCGACGCGTCCGACGCGACCACCGAGCCACTCCCGATCCGCGCCCCACTCCGGGCTCCGCTGAACGAAGAGAGGTAATCGAGAGTGACAAAGAGAGATTTATGTGGGGACAGCCGCCGCCCTCGGCTGTCCAGCCGCGAAGCGGCGAAAGAATGCAGCCCACAGCGCAAGCTGTGAGTGGGAAGATCGGGAAAAGGCCAACCCCGTAGGGGCGACAGAATTGGGGCTTTTTCCACAGCCGCCACGCAAAAGAAATCGCATTCCTGTGACGAACAACCTTTACTGAGATTCCAAGCCAAACGCAGACTGGGTCTAGGCGCGCCATGACCTCACGTGCAAACCCGAACAGATCGGCGGAGGCCCTCGGCGTTGAAAGTCGGAACAACTCCTTACCCCACAATATTTTACGAGTAAAATCCGTGGAATCAATATTTTGCGCGCCCCCCATACATCGAACGAATCGCAACTTGCAGAAAACAAGGATTTTGTCAGATCGCTCCAAAAAACCCAGGCGCGATCATCGCCCCATTAACCGCTTATCTTTGAACATTTTACCTATAAAATACTTAGAATCAATATTTTGCGCGCCCAAAGCCCGTCCTGCGGGCCGTAACATTAAGAAAACAAGTATGTTGCGAGATCGACATGAAAAAAAATGCGAAGTATCGGTATGCCGCAACCCGCTACTTCGTCCAGCGGTCCACCCAATCGTTGACCGTCTTGTACCAGAGCTCGGAATTCTGCGGCTTCAGCACCCAGTGGCCTTCGTCGGGGAAGTAGAGCATCTCCGAGGGCACGCCCTCCATCTGCAGCGTGGTGAACAGCTGGAAGCCTTCGCTCACGTCGAGGCGGTAGTCGCGCTGGCCGTGGACGACCAGCGTCGGCGTCTTGAAATTCTTGGCGTACTGGTGCGGCGACCACTTCTCGTACATCGCGCGATTGTCGTAGGGCGTGCCTTTGAACTCCCAGTCGTTGAACCAGAGTTCGTCGGTCGTGCCCCAGGCCGACTCGGCGTTGAACATGCCGTCGTGCGTCACGATGCACTTGAACCGGTCAGTGTGGCCGAGAATCCAGTTGGTCATGTATCCGCCGTAGCTGGCGCCGAGCGCGCACTCGCGGTTTTTGTCGATGAACGGGTACGTCTGCTCGGCGTAGTCGAGGCCCTTCATCAGATCTTCATAGGGAGCGCCGCCCCAGTCGCCGTTGATGGCGTCGATGAACTTCTGCCCGTATCCAGTCGAGCCGTGGAAGTTGATCATGATGACCACGTAGCCGTTCGCCGCGAAAAGCTCGGGATTCCAGCGATACGACCAGTCATCCCCCCAAGCCCCCTGCGGCCCGCCATGGATGAGGAACTTCACGGGATATTTCTTCGAAGCATCGAAGTTCGGCGGCTTGACCAGGAAGCCTTCGACTTTGTCGTTGTGAGCGCCGGTGAACCAGAAGGACTCGAGCGGGGACATGGCGACCTGCGAAAGAATGGCGTCGTTGATGGACTCAACTGGTGCTTTGTATTCGAAGGGCACATCCCCGCATTTCGTAGGGTCGGAAGCCAGACAGACCTGTCCCGGACCGATTTGCTTAATGGCCGTTGGAGCCATTGCCGTCATCTGAGTAAACCACAATTCGCCGCCCTTCGAAATCGTCATGTCATCGCTGTAGCCACCGGTCCACGCCAGCTTCCGAACCCTACTTGTACACAGTTCGCACTCGGCGTAAACCCCGACGGGGAACTTCCTTGGTTTGAAATCGAATACATATATCGCTTGTCGGCCCATGTCCTCGGAAGCGAAAAGTATCCGCAGCGAATCAGTTGTCCATGCAAACGTTCCCACCCAGCGGTCCCAATCCTCCGTCAGATTTTTCTTCTCGCCCGTCTTGCGGTCGTAAAGCATCAGGCGGAAGCGGTCGCTCTCGTATCCCGGACGCTGCTGGGCGCGGTAGGCGATGTAGCGGCCGTCGGGGGAATAGAGCGGCGTCGAGTCGCTGGCGGGATTGTCGGCGGTGATGTTCTTGGTTTGTGCCAAAACCTGGGCGGACGAGGCGTCCGCCGCTACGTGGACCGGGACGATCCACAGATCGTTGTTGGTCGAAGCCGCCGGATTCTTGTCGTGATTCGAGGCGTAGCAAATCTCCTGCCCGTCGGGCGAAAAGGCATAGTCATCCTGCCCTCCGAGCGAGAACACGGGAGCATCGTAGTCGCCGGGCGTGAGATCGCGCGGAAGCGTGTCCACGGGTGGCGCATTGGGATCGTGCACAATGGGTTCCATGAATCTGGAAATCACGAATATGTGGCTGCGCTTCCCTTCCTTGTACGCGTTCCAGTGGCGATAGAGCAGGTGAGTGAAGACCTGCGCCTTCACTTTCGACTGCTCCGCGACCTTCACCTTTCTCGCATTGCACTCCTGCTCCTGCGCGGCTGGACCGTCGCATTCGGGATACACGTCGGAGGTGAACAGAATATTCTTGCCATCGGGAGACCACAGCTCACCGCTCGCTTCCGTGGTGATGGAGGTCAGCCTATGTACCCCCGTTACCGTGCCATCAAGATAGTTGAACTCCGCGATCCAGACTTGCGAGCCGGCTTCCTTCGTCGACAGGAACGCAAAGTGCTTTCCATCCGGCGCCCAGCGTGGGCGGTCGGCATCCTGATCGGCGATCAGGATACGTTCCGAGGTTCCCACCTCTCGCAGATTCGGCGAGACGTGGGGCACCCCACTTTTTTCTTGAGGCACTCCACTGGGGGCTTGGTTGGAACTGGGGTGCCCCATAGCCTGCCCTGAGCCTGTCGAAGGGTCTCCCTGGTTTTGGGAGACATGGGAATCGAGCGGCACGACCCAGATGTGCGGCGTCTTGGTGTTGGCCGCGAGGTCGACGTCAACCACGCTGAAGATCACCCACTTGCCGTCGGGCGAGACTTGCGGATCGCCGACGCGCTTCAGCTTCATCATGTCCTCGAAGGTGAAGGGATGCTTAGACTGGGCAAGGCCTGGAATTGCGAATGCAAGTACAAGAAGGGAGAGAAGAAGACGGCGCATGAAGACCTCCTGCGGCAAACGGATGAGTGTAGCAGGAGCGGGTTTTGGGTGGCTAGCGGCGAGCCTTGAATTACGCTTTTGGTCTTGCTCCGAAGATGGCGGTGCCTACGCGCACATTGGTCGAGCCTTCTTCGATAGCCACTTCGAAATCGTGCGACATGCCCATCGAGAGAACTTCCACGGAGACGGCTGGAGGCTTGCGCGCGGCGGTCGCGTTGCGCAACTCGCGCAACCGGCGGAAGTAGGGACGCGCGTCTTCGGGATCGTCAGTGAACGGAGGCACGGTCATCAGGCCGCGAAATTCCAGAGCTTCGAGCCGCGGTGCGGACAGCAGCAGGGCTTCCCACTCCGGCGACTGCGGCGCGACGCCACTCTTCGCAGCCTCGCCGCCGATGTTGACCTCAATCAGCACGGGCAGTTTTCGGTTCAGTTTTCGGGCAGCGGCATCCAGTTTCTCCGCCAGTTTCACCGAATCGACCGAGTCCACGGCCGCGAACAGGTCGACTGCTTTGGCCGCTTTGTTGGTTTGCAGATGTCCGATCATGTGCCATTCCGCGGCTGCGAGATCTGCAAGGGCCGATGCTTTCCCATCGAATTCCTGCACGCGGTTTTCGCCAAACAAGCGCAGACCCGCCGCGTAGGCTTCGCGAATCCGTTCCGGCGGATGCGTTTTCGTCACCGCCATCAGCTCGACTTCCGACGGGCCTCGTCCGGAGCGCTTGGCGGCGGTGCTTATCTGCTCTTGCAGAGTGGCAATGTTTTCGCGGACCCACATAAAAGGCTATAACCACAAAGGACACTAGGGTTCACTAAGGAATTCCTTGTTCCTTGTTGACTTCACATCCTCGCTTTTCAGCCTACATGATTGCTGTTGGCGGAGCGGGTTCGTCGGGGCTGCCGGCGTTGGCCAGCGGGACGCGGATCATCACCGCTATCAGCACAACCAGGGCGACGACTGCGGCCCAGATGGGAGGCGTCCAGTGCACGAGGGTCACGTCTTTGCCGTAGCCGACCAGTCCGGCGACCACCAGGCCGCACAGCGCCTCGCCGGCGATCAAACCGGAAGCGGTCAGCACGCCGGCATTATCGACGCGCGCTTTTTGCGCATCGTTGAAGCCGCGGCGATCGCGCAGGCTATCGGTCATCCAGCGAATGATGCCGCCCACAAAAATCGCGAATGTTGTTCCCAGGGGAAGATACATTCCCACCGAAAACAGCATGACACTCTTCACTTCGATCATGATCATGGCGAGGCCGAGCAGAATGCCGACCACGACGAGCGGCCACGCCATGTCACCGCCGACAATGCCCTTGGAGAGCATGGCCATCAGTCCTGCCTGCGGAGCGGACAGCGCCGGACTGCCGAAGTGGTATGCCTTGTCGAGTATGGCTAGCGGGAAAAACAGAACCAAAGAAGCGACCACGATTCCGAACAAGTCGCCGATCTGCATTTTTGACGGCGTGCCACCGAGGATGTGTCCTACTTTTAAATCCTGCAGCATCTCTCCCGCGACGGCCGACGATACGCAGATCACCGCAGCCACGCCGAGCACGGCCGCTACCCCGCCTGTACCGGAAACGCCGAGAGCCACCATGAGGAGCGCTGCGATCACCAGCGTGCACAGCGTCAGTCCCGAGACCGGGTTATTTGACGACCCGATCATGCCGACCAGATTGCCGGAGACGGCGGCGAAAAAGAATCCGACAACGACCATCACGCCCGCAGCCACAAGAGAGCCCGCAATGATTTTGGAGGTGGAAAGATTTCCGGCGCCGCTGATGAAGTAGTAATACAGGACGAGCATGGCGACGAAGACGACGGCGATTCCGGCAAAAATGGCCTTGGCCGGAAGATCGCGCTCGGTGCGGTTTGTCGCGGCATGAGCGGCAGCCGACTTTTTCAGATCGGAAACCGCGCGTCCCATGCCCACCGCAAGTTGTTGGCGCATTTTGAACAGCGTGTAGGTTGCGCCCACCAACATGCCGCCCACGGCAATCGGCCGCACCACCGAATAGTAGATGGCTCCGGCGAGCAGAGGCCACGCCAGGGATTGTCCGGCGGGCTGGGCTGCCTGAATGTATGGGCCGATGGTGAAAGTCAGGAGCGGAACCAGCAAGCCCCAGGCGAGCAGGCCTCCGGCAAAATTCAGGGCGGCCAAGCGCGGACCGATGATGTAACCCACTCCAAGATATGCGGGGCTGATATCGGGAGCGGTGAATAACGTGCTGCCGCCGGTGATGGTCGTCGCCACGTTGGGATTGGTGCTGGTGCGTAGGAGAAGTTTTTTGCCCAGCGCGCTGATACGGACGGGAAAGGTGTTGCTGGGCGAAAACACATTCACGGCGCCCAGAAGAAACAGGAAAGCGCCGAATCCCATGTTGGCGAAGAGAATTTTGGCGGCTTTCGCGCCTTGCTGTCCGGCTTTATGAATCTCCGAGGCGGCAACCGATTCCGGGAAGGGGAGTTCCGGGTCCTCGACCATCACGCGGCGCAGCAGGGTCACGAAGAGGATGCCGAGGGTGCCTCCAATCATCATCAGGGCGACGGCTTTCCAATATTGATCGTGAGTCAATCCGGGCCAGAGTCCGGCCATGACGAAGGCGGGAATGGTAAACACGGCGCCTGCAGCAACCGACTCGCCGATCGAGCCGACGGTTCGGGCTATGTTTTCTTCGAGCAAAGAGCCCTTCATGAGCCGAAGCAGGGCCATGCCGATCACGGCTGCGGGATAGGTCGCAGCAATGGTCATCCCGGCCTTGAGTCCCAAATAGGCATTCGCCGATCCAAGAACCGCGGTCATGACCAGCCCAATCAGCAGGGCGCGGAAGGTGAACTCCTTCATCTCCATGGCTTCGGGAACGTAGGGAGTGTGCTTTTTGGCGGGCAGATCGGTGACGGGACTGCTCATAAAAGGATCCTTCTGATGGCGTGAGATAGAACGCGACTCGACGGCGATGACTGGCTGCGTAGAGTTGAAAACATGAGAACGGCGCACGTTAGCACGGGGCAAGCCCGCATGACAAGTGCGCGAGCTTCAGTCTAGCGCAGGGGAGAGCGGGCAGACAGGCCAACTTTAGAAGGGCACACTGAACGGGCAAAGTAGAACCCGGTGAAGAACCGCTACGCCGACTTCTTTCCCCTGGCTCGGGCCGCCTGATCTGAGGATCTCTTGTTCTTCCAGAGCCTGATTGTTTTCCCGCATCAAGTCGGCAATCTTTCTGGAGTCGAATTCGTGCGAAGCCTCCTCGGCAATCACGCGCCAAGGCCGAACTGGTTGGGATGGAGGATGGTCTGACGTAACCCGCCCGCTCCTTTCCTCCAAGGATTGTGAATATATCATAAAAGTGATAACGGAAATGTTAACAAGGGCAGTGAGTCGGTGTATCCTGAGGTCAAGCAAAATGGGGTTGGCGGGTGGAGTTGACAGTGCCCGCAGCATACGCAGGTTATTCGATGCGTAGTTCAGCTTCACCCCGCCCCAGTGATAGAATGATGGCAATCGGTAATCCGCCCTTCGTTGAGCTGTGATCTTCCGCGAGGTGAAAAGGTATGAGCGACTCCTCGGATTCTCCTTTCTCTCAAGTCTATCGTTGCCGCGATTGTGGCAGTGAACTCGGCTTCCGCTCCCGACGGCGCACCTTCAGCGAACGTTTCATCTTGCCGCTGTTTCTGTTGCAACCCGTGCGCTGTGGAGAGTGTTTCCGGCGCGATTATCGGTTGATTTTTACACCGGTACTTCCACGGCTGTCGGAAACTGTCCGGCCCATGCCTGCAAAGTCGGTGGCACCCCCCAATCGGCACGTTGCCTAGCACGCTTCTGGCCGCTATACTTTAACGAGTAGAGAAGTTGGACCGTCGCGTCCGCGAAGCACGAGGAGGCCGTCTTCAGCAGTAGTGAGGACCGAATCCGGGCTAGGCAAGCCACAATTGAAGTAGCTGGGCCCCCTATTGTTTTCGGTGGGGGATCGTCGGGCTTTGAGCGATCCTGGATACGTCACGGTATTCAAAGTCTGTTCTCAGTTCTGTTTCCTTCCGACTGCCGCATTTGCAGCGTTCCGTTACTGAATGTCTCGCGGGTTCCGGTATGCCCAGAATGTCTGGCTGGCATTCATTCCATCGGCGGCAAGGTATGCTCGATTTGCGGCGAGCGTGTACTTTCGTCTTACGCCACAACCGACGACGACGGCCTGCGGAGATGCCCGATCTGCCGGCGAATTGACCGCCCCTTTGAACGCGCGGTTGCCTACGGCAGCTACGAGGGCGCGCTCCGAGAACTGATCCATCTGCTGAAGTACGACGGCGTGCGCCCGGCCGCCAGGGTGCTTGGGCGAATGCTGGCAGAGGCCATAGTTGCTCTTGAACCGGCGTTGGAGCAGGAGTCGGTGCTGGTTATCCCCGTACCACTGTTCAAAGCGAAGCGGCGGCAGCGAGAGTTCAATCAGGCGGAACTGATCGCGCGGGCGGCATGGCAGCTTTTGGGCACGCGTTTCCGGCTGGCAACAGATATTTTGCAACGCATGCGGGATACCCATTCGCAAATCGGTCTGACCAGCCACCAGCGGCGGGAAAATCTGCGCGGGGCATTTGCGGTGGCGCGTGCCCAGGAAGTCACTGGCCGGGAAGTGCTTCTCGTGGATGATGTCTATACCACGGGCACAACGGCGACCGAATGCGCACGAGTGCTGCGGAAAGCCGGCGCCTCCAGGGTATGGGTGGCGACCGTGGCGCGGACCCTGAAATTGGCATCTAAAAATGCTGAGGTTGACGATGCGGACATGGCCGAGCCAAGTTTGAAGGTCTCAGAGTTTCAAGGTTTCAAGGTTGAAACCGAACGCGAGGAGATCGAGGCGGGGCGCGGACTCGGGAGACTCGAAACTTTGAAACCCTGAAACCCTGAAACTACTTTGAAACATTGAATTTGAATTTTATGTCCCTACGCATGGAACACGACGCAGGATCCCGGCATGCCGCCGGCCTGTTTACGCCGGCGGCTCCTCACCGCGCCGGAGACGGCCACGCTCTGCTTGCCCCCGTTCTCGTGCTGAATGCGTCGTACGAGCCGATTAATGTTTGCGCCGCGCGGCGAGCGCTGGTTCTGGTGCTCAAGGGCGTCGCAATGACGGAAGAGGAGAACGGACACTTTCTGCATTCGGCCCGGGTGGCCATGCGCTTGCCGTCGGTGATCCGGCTGCTGGAGTACCGCCGTATTCCCCATCAGAGCCGCGCGCTGTCGCGGAAGAATATCCTGCTGCGCGATCGCAATACTTGCCAGTATTGCGCCACGGTGCTGCCCTCGGGCGAGTTGACGCTGGATCATGTCATCCCGCGCTCGCGTGGAGGTTCGTCGACCTGGGAAAACCTGGTTGCCTGCTGTCATCCCTGCAATCGACGCAAGGGCAATCAGTTCCCTACCGAGGCGGGCATGAAGCTCATGCGCGAGCCCCGCGCCTTCAACCTTCACACTAGCCGCCACATCATGCGCCTGATGGGACGATCGGATGATAAGTGGCGGAAGTATCTGTTTTACTAAGGTTTCAAGGTGGCAAAGTTTCAAGGTTTCAAAGTGGGACTCAGTTCGCATTTTTCTGCGCTTGAACCTTGAAACCTTCGATCTTGAAACCTAGACTTTTGTGTGGCTCGCTCCTACCGTGAATTGGTTGTCTGGCAGAAGGCCAAGGCTTTGGCCGTTCACATCTACCAGTCGACTGAAAAGTTCCCTCGGAACGAGACCTACGGACTGACCTCCCAACTCAGGCGGGCCGCCGTTTCCGTTTCGTCGAATATCGCCGAAGGACAAGGAAGGCTCACGTCTGGGGAGTTTTGCCACTTTCTCGGGCAAGCACGCGGCTCTCTGCTGGAGTTGGAAACGCAGCTCGATATCGCGCTCGATCTAGCCTATCTCGATTCAGACCAACAACGCGCGTTGGCAGAAGAGATCTACCAAGTTCTAAGTCTCTTGAATCGGCTGATCGAGTCACTCCGCCGGAAGCATCCGGTTCCACGTTGAAACCTTGAAACGTTGAACCTCTGAAACTTAGAAACGCCTTACTGCGGCTTGTTCTGATCTGGCGGTTGCGGCTTCTGCTCGTCTTTCGGAATCTCCTTGCCCTGGTACAAGATCTTCACATTCGATCCGAAGCGCTTGTAATCCTCGTATTTCACGATTTCCTTAATGTGTACGTCTTCCAGCTTGAAGTGCAGTTCATCGTCCGCCTTGGTGTAAACGGGGAACCAGTACTGGCCGTCGATCTGCTGACGCCAGGTGGTGAACTTGGGAAACAAATTCTCTTGATCGCCGTGCTTGCTGCGGATGTCAGGGACGGTTTTGCCGTAGGTCTTCACGATCTGGAAGTCGTGATCGTCGACCCACACGCGCCCCTGGAAGTAGCGCTTCTTGCCTTCAATTTTTTTGGGCGCGATGTCGAAGACGTAGCAGTGCAACTCATCTTCCTGCTGCTGGCCGACGTAGAGAATGTTGTATTCGGGTAAGTCGTCGTTCGTGAGCACGAAAGGCAATCGGTGGCGAATGTCCTGCATGTCTTCCTGGGACATGTAGATTTTGGTCAGGCTCGACTGCGGAGCAAATACCACGTTCTCGATGCGGTGACCCTTATCATCGAACATGACGTCGAACACTTCGTGATATTGTCCGTCGACGGTGTCGCCGTCGAGAGTCTCCACCGTCACGTCCTGGCGGTAGGTGTACTGATCGCGCGCTTTGGCGAATTCTGTTTCCTTGTCGGCGAAGCGGGTGATGATCGCCTCGGGCGTGGTGTTTTTGGGAGGATCGGTTTCGAGTGGGCCTTCCTGGGCGAACGCAGGCCGAGCCGCCAATCCGCAGGCCAGCAGCGTCAGGCAAAACAGAAGACGACCGAGTAGCTTCATTCGTCTAGTCTATCGAATCCGGGTAGAGCGTGAGTAGGGACGTAAACTTTTCGGCGCCCCAAAACAAGACAACCCGCAAGCCCCGTCAGGCCCGCTAAATTCTCGGGCAGACACCGCGGCTACCCTACCCTCCAACCCCTCTCCGCTCAGTGAGGCTGGAGGGAGGGTGCTGCAGTTCTGCCACTCCATTGGATGCTTGCAACCCGTAGAGGTTGCCGGTTGGGACGGCAGAGTTCTTGTTCAAATGTCGAGGAATGGAGCAGGGTTCGAAACGGAGGTCCGGCCAGAAGTTACGCCATTTTTCATAGACATATTTTCATAGAAATTTAAGATGAGAAGCCTCTGTCGTTTGCTGGATTTTCCGAACCGACATGTTTGCCATTCACGAGGACAACGGAAGCGTGACGTTCGCGGTGAAGATCCATCCCCGCGCAAAAAAGGACGGCATCAGCGGCGAACTAGGCGAGAGTCTGAAACTCTCGCTGACCGCTCCTGCCCTAGAGGGTAGGGCCAACCAGGCATGCATTGAATTCCTCGCGAAACTTTTGAAGGTGCCGCGAGCCTCCGTTACCATTGCTTCCGGCCATATCAACCGGTATAAGGTGATCCGTGTCGCGGGAGTAACCGGGCAGTACGTCCGGGATCGGCTGCACCGGTAGTCGGCAGATGACTGGCAGTGACGGCAGGCACGGGCAAAGCCTGCTCTGGGCGTGCAGAAGGGAGTGCCTGAGCCACACAACCGCCCCACACAGGCAGGAGCCACTTTGACCTTTTCCGCACGTTTTCATGAGATCCGGACCGGATTCGAACGGCCTTTCTGGATTGCCAATATCAGCGAACTTTTTGAGCGGCTCTCTTACTACGCCGTGTTCGCCGTGCTCGCACGTTACTTGCATGAAGGATTGCATTTTGATCTGGAGCGCGCCAGCAGTTTGACTGGAATGTTTGGCGGCTGGGTATGGTTTCTAGCAGTGGTCGGAGGTGCGATTGCTGACCGCCTTGGATTCCGGCGCGCGCTTTCGGTGGCCTACCTGATTCTCAGCATGGCTTATTTCCTGTTGGGCTCGATCGCTTCCACGTGGCTCGCCCCGGTGCGCGACCGCGTACCGCTGGTGACGCTGGTGGCATTCATCCTGATCTTGCCGGCATTGGGCGTTGCGCTGGTGAAGCCATCAGTGGTGGGAACGACGGCGCGGGCTTCCCAAGAAAACGTCCGATCAGTGGGATATTCGATTTACTACACGTTGGTCAATGTAGGGAGCACGTTGGGACCGCTGCTGGCGGGTTGGGAGCAGGATCATGGCAGCGCTCCAAGCCTATTTCGTGTCGCAGCTTTGAGCGTCTTCCTCATGTTCTTCCTCGTACTCTTGTTTTTCAAGGAGCCGCGACGTTCGGAACAAGGAGAAGCCGCCAGCCTCGAGCAAGTCGGAAGAAACTTCCTCACAGTGCTTTCGAATCCGCGCTTCATGCTGTTTCTGCTGATCTTCACCGGATACTGGGTCGTCTTCTGGCAAGAATTCATCGCGCTCCCGCTTTACATCTCAACCTACATCGATCCGAAGGCCAACACTGCACGAATTCTGGCTACCGATCCAATCGTGGTCATCGCATTCACCATGGTGATCGGCTTTCTCACGAAACGCATGCATGCATTTCATGCGATCGTGCTGGGGACATTGATCTCAAGCGTGGCGTGGATCTTGCTGATCGTACATCCGTCGGTATGGATGGCGGTGGCAACGCTAGTGGTGGTTGCGATTGGCGAGATCGTGCAACAGCCGCGTTATTACGACTACATCTCGCGGCTGGCGCCCGCCGACCAGCAGGGAACCTACATGGGATTCGCGTTTCTTCCGCTGGGCATCGGATCGTTCATTGCAGGCAAGTTCAGCGGATGGCTGATGCATCACTTCGGCGAGGAACTGCACCGTCCGCAGATGGTGTGGTGGTGGGTCATTGGCGTAGGAATCGCGACTACAATTCTTCTTTGGATTTATGATCGGCTCGTCCGGGCAGAAACTGTGGACGCGAAACAGATTCCGTGAATCTCCCCGGCAGGCTCATTCGCTGAAATCTCTGCTCTTGTTTACAATAGAAGTTTGCCCATGAACCTTGCTGCTATTCAGTCTGCGCTGCGCGAACGAAACATTGACGCGTGGCTCTTCTGCGACCATCATCATCGCGATCCGATCGCCTACCGAGTGCTCGGGCTGCCTGCGAATCTGATGGTGACTCGGCGCTGGTTCTACCTGGTGCCGGCCGAAGGCGAACCGTTGAAGCTGGTGCATAAGATCGAAGCGGGCCATCTCGATTCCCTGCCCGGCAAGAAAACGCAATATTCGGGCTGGCAGGAATTGTTCGACAAGCTAAAGGGCATGCTGGCGAATCATCGTGACATCGCCATGCAGTATTCGCCGAACAATATTATTTTCTACGTCTCACTGGTCGATGGCGGCACGATCGACCTGATCCGCGGACTGGGAAAGAATGTGGTCAGTTCCGCCGATCTGGTCGCGCAGTTCGAAGCGACCTGGACCGAGGAGCAGATTCAATCGCATTTTGCGGCGCGCGACAGCATCGACGCGATTGTCGCTGAGGCCTTCAAGGAAATCGGCCGGCGCGTCCGCAATGGCGGCACGAAAGAGCATGAGATCCAGCAGTGGTTCATGGAAGCCTTCGCCCGCGAGAACATTGTGACCGATGATCCTCCGATCGTTGCGGTGAACGCGAACGCCGGGAATCCGCACTACGAGCCGCATGCCAGCCATCCCGTGCCCGTGCGCGAAGGCGATCTGATTTTGCTCGATGTTTGGGGAAAGAAGAATACTCCGAATGCGGTGTATTACGACATCACCTGGATGGGCTTTGTGGGCAAGGCCCTTTCGGGGCGTATGCGCGAAGTGTTTGAGATTGTCCGCGACGCGCGCGATGCCGGGGTCACGACCGTGCTGGACGCCATCCAATCGGGCCGCCGCATTGCGGGCTGGGAAGTGGACCGCGCCACCCGCGGGCATATCCAGAAAGCCGGCTACGGCGATTATTTTATTCATCGCACCGGACATTCCATCGGCACCGATGTCCATTCCAATGGGGCCAACATGGATGATCTGGAGATTCACGATGAGCGGCAGATTCTTCCCAACTCCTGCTTCTCGATCGAGCCCGGCGTCTACCTGCCGGAGTTTGGCGTGCGCAGCGAAGTGAATGTGCTGGTGCGGCCTAAGGCGGCGGAAGTGACCGGGAAAATTCAACGAGAGATTGTGACCATCTGAATGGCAAATTCCACCACAGTAAAAAAAGTGGCGCAGGCTGAATCCATCGGCATCATGGCGGTTCTGGCGCCGGCGATCGGCTGGTTGATTCCGGGCGCAGGCCATATGATCCAGAAACGCTGGATCCGCGGCGGGCTACTGTTTCTTTCGATTGTGTCTCTGTTTCTGCTGGGACTCGCCATGCAGGGCCACATCTACAAGGCGAATGGCGGCGACATTCTCGATATTCTCGGCTTCGTCGGCGATATCGGTGCGGGTGGTCTCTACATCCTCACCATGGCCAATGACTGGGGACAGGGCGCAATCGCTTTTGCCACGGCCGATTACGGAACGAAGTTCATGATCGTTGCCGGACTGTTGAACTTTATTGCGATGGCAGACGCCTATCACATCGCGATCGGAAAGAAACGATGAAGCCGCTCTCAGCTGTCAGCCATCAGCCATCAGATAACCCGTTCCCTTGGAGATCGGCGCAGTGACCATTACCCTTAATCATTTCAGTGCGGCATTGGTGTTCGCGCTCTGCGCCTCCATCGTATTCGGCATTACTCACCGCGATACCACCCGCGAAATGGTCCGCTACGGCCTGTATTGCTTCGCCATGTTTCTGGGTGGCGTCTTCGTGGCAGGCTGGGCGATGTGGTTGTTGCGCAGATAGCAGTGAGCGATGAGCCATGAGCTACGAGGGATTTGGCTCATTGCTCGAAGCTCGTAGCTCATGGCTAACCTTCCCACACAAACGCGTCGAACACTCTCTTGGTATCGAAGTTTAAGCGGCGATAGAGGTCGACAGCCTTGCTGTTGGCCTCGGTCACGGTGAGAGACAGCGCGGAGAAGTTGCGCTTGCGAAGGTTGCCTCCCGTCGCAGCAAGCAGGGACTCACCAATCTTCCGTCCGCGATACTCGGGCAGCACACACACCTGCGTGACATGGCCAACATCGTTGCGCACACGCGAGCAAAGGATCAGTCCGATCATGGTGCGCGCCTTGCGATCGAAGGCCACGAAAGAAGATTCCGGATCGAAGACGCCGCATCCCGGAAAGCGGACAATGTTGTTGAGGAAGCGCAGCGAGCCACTCAGAGTGTGGTACTGGTCGTTGATCTGTGCATCGACGTGACCGCGATAGGCAGCGGTGATGACCGCGGCGGACGGCTGATAATCGGCATCAGCCCAAGCACGAATCTCAACTTCGGGATGGGGGGGGAGCTCTTGCGGCACCGGCGCAGATTTTACCAGCGGCAATACCATGAACAGGCGCGGGTGCCGCTGAAATCCGGTCTCCAGAAATGGGCGGGACACGGCATTGGCGTCGTGTGCCAGCAACTGCGCTTCGACGCGATGAATCCCTGGTGATTGCTGCAGAGTTTCGATCACGTGCGTGAGCAGGCGAATCTCCACCTGGCGCGCCTCAGGCAAGCGGGCGCCGTTGGTGACATAGAGATCGCCAATCACTCCCTTGCTGCCTTCGTAGACGAAAAAAGAGTAGCCGAAGACGCGGCCGCGGTCGACGGCGGCGTAGCCGGGCAGAATCTTGGCGTCGATGTAGCGCAGAATCATCTCCGCCGAGCCGGAGTAATCCCAGGAAAGCTGGCGAGCCCACACGTGGGTCTCGTCCTCGAGCAAAGAACGCAGGTCGACGGAGGAAAAATGTCTGAGGTCGAGAATCTCCAAACGGGCTCCTGCAGCGGCAGATGAAGCGGCCATGTCGCGGCAAAAATCCGAGTGTAGATGGTTCGATGAACAGAGCGCAAACCGGGCGAATACAGGGCAGCAACAACAACAGGGCCCTGTGAGCTCTACGTGGGCAGCATCACAGCAAAGCGTGATGGGTCTCACAGAGAGTGCTTCCTGCGGATCTACCTCGCGACACCCGGCAGACAGTCTTTCGGATTAAGTCTTGTGATTGCATAGGATTACAGGCGGCGGCCTGTTTAAGTCCCTGGTGCTTCGCCTCACCGCATTCTGTGACTCTGGTCACACCATCCTGCTTTCGTTCCCCGCATAATCACATCCTCACTGTTGAACATTCGGAGTGATCTTTTACTCCCAGCTGGGGGATCTCGTGGCAAAAGGACGTGTATCGATCGTCGTGGAGCGCTGCAAGGCTTGCGGCTTTTGCGTGGAGTTTTGTCCCACGCACGTGCTGGCGCTCTCTTCCGCCTTCAATTCCAAGGGCTACCATCCGCCGCACGTGGTGCACCCGGAAAAATGCAGCGGCTGCGACCTGTGCGGCATGTACTGCCCGGACTTCGCGATCTACGGCAACAAGGTGGCCGAGGCGAAATCTCCGGAAGCGGCCAAGGCCGGAAAGGCCACTGGAGGTGAAAAATGAAAGCCGACCCTCATGGCGTTCTGACCGGAACGCATTTTATTGACGGCGACCACGCCTGCTGCGAAGGCGCGCTGGCTGCCGGAGCGAGATTCGCCGCGGGATATCCGATCACGCCCTCAACCGAAGTCGTCGAGCGATTTGCCGCGCGGGTTCCAACCGTCGGCGGAAGCTTCATCCAGATGGAAGACGAACTGGCCGCGTCGATCGCGCTGCAAGGCGGAGTATGGGGCGGAGCAAAGGCCTTCACTGTCACATCCGGCCCGGGCTTCTCGCTGATGATGGAGCACATTGGCTACGCGGCCATGACGGAGACGCCCTGCGTATTCGTCGACGTGCAGCGCGGCGGGCCCTCTACCGGCTTGCCGACGCTTCCGGCGCAGGCCGACATGATGCAGGCGCGCTGGGGATCGCACGGGGACTACGAGATCATCGCGCTCTGTCCGAACTCGCCGCAGGAATGTTTCGATCTCACCATCAAAGCTTTCAACCTGGCCGAAGAATTCCGCGTGCCCGTGATGTTCATGATGGACGAGGTCGTGGGACACATGACGGAGAAAGTCGTGATCCCGCCCGCCGATGAAATCGAAGTGGTGCCGCGCAAGCACACCCACAAATCAATTGAGGATTACCTGCCCTACGCAACCAATGGAGATATGGTGCCCGAGATGGCGCATGCCGGCGAAGGCTACAAGTTCCATGTGACCGGGCTGACGCACGATGAGCGCGGCTATCCGAATATGACGCCGCAAACACAGGACAAGCTGGTGCGACGCCTCCAGAATAAGATTCGCAACGCCTCCGACCGCATCTGCCTGTTTGAGGAAGAACGGTTAGATGACGCAGATGTGGTGGTGGTTTCGTATGGCATCACCTCACGCGTGGCGCAGCGCGCCATTGATGCGGCGCGCGACCGCGGCCTGAAAGTCGGCAAGCTGCGGCTGATCACCGCATGGCCCTTTCCGGAGAAAAAGATTGCGGAGCTGGCTGCGCACGTAAAAGCGTTCGTCGTCCCCGAACTCAATCTGGGACAAATGGTGCACGAGGTAAAACGCGCCGCCGACGGGAAGGCCAGGACCTACGCCGTATCGCACGCAGGCGGCGGAGTCCACAATCCTGATGAAATTCTGAATGCCATCGTGGAGGCAAGCCGATGCTGAACGTTCTCAACGACGAAACTGTGAACCCGGTCGAGCCGTTTCTGCGCAGCGACCGCATGCCCCACATCTGGTGCCCGGGATGCGGCATTGGCACCACGGTGAACTCTTTTGCCCGGGCTCTGATCGATTCGAAAATCGATCTGGAGTCTTTGGCCCTGGTCTCGGGAATCGGCTGCACCGGACGCGTGGCGGGCTATGTGAAGCTGGATTCGTTCCATACCACGCACGGCCGCGCGATTCCCTTTGCCACCGGATTGAAGCTGGCGAATCCCAAGTTGAATGTCGTGGTCTACTCGGGCGATGGCGACTTGTCGGCGATTGGCGGGAACCACCTGATTCATGCCGCGCGGCGCAACATCGACCTGAAAGTGATCTGCGTGAACAACCTGATCTACGCGATGACCGGCGGCCAGACGGCGCCGACCACGCCCGGACACGCGACCACCTCGACCAACCCTTACGGCACGTTCGAGCCGGCATTCAACCTGCCGCATCTGGTGGAAGCCGCGGGCGCCGTTTACGTGGCGCGCTGGACAACCTTCCACGTGCGCCAACTGGCGCGCTCGATCAGCGAGGCGTTTCAGAAAAAAGGATTCTCGTTCATCGAAGTCATCTCGCCCTGCCCGACGCTCTACCAGCGGCGCAACAAGATGGGCGATGGCCTCGACACGATGAAGTACTACAAAGAAAAGAGCAAGGTGAAGAACGGCGCGCCCACCAGCGAAGTCGGACTCACGCTCAACGGCGAGATTGTGGTGGGCAAATTTGTGGACCGCGATCGCCCCGACTATCAGTCGATGATGCGCGCGCAATATCTGGAATCGCTGGGCGATCGTTATCTCGGAGACGAGGTAGAAACGGAGTGCGTATGCGGGTAACCGAAATTCGAATCGCAGGCTTCGGAGGCCAGGGAGTGATCCTGTCGGCGATACTGCTGGGCAAAGCGGCGTCGATTTACGAAAATGGCTTCGCCACCATGACCCAGAACTTCGGCCCGGAGGCCCGCGGCGGCGCGTGTAGCGCGCAACTCGTGCTGTCCGATTCGCCGGTGCTGTATCCGTATGTGACCCGGCCCGACATCATGGTGATCATGTCGCAGGAGGCGTACAACCGCTTCGCTCCCGAACTGAAGCCGCAAGGCCTGCTCATTGTGGAAGAGGATCTGGTGCGAGTGTCGGATCTGAAGGGCGATCCCAAGGTCTACAGCATTCCCGCTACGCGCATCGCCGAAGACCTGGGCAAGCGCATGGTGCTGAACTCGGTGATGGTGGGATTCTTTACCGCAGTGACGAAACTCCTCACCGCCGATGCCGTGCGCAAGTCGGTGGCGGATTCAGTCCCGCCAGCATTCCGCGAACTGAACCTGAAGGCGTTCGAGAGGGGATTCGAGTACGGGAACACGACGCTGGCAGGTACTCCTGCGAAACCGGAGTTGGAAGCGCTGGCGTATTCGCAAGAGTAGAACGCAGTCACAACGTTTTATGAAGGGCGCAGCGCCAAAGCTGCGCCTTTGTCTTTGTCATCCCTGACCAAAACATAAGTTCAGTGCTGGGTGCTCATCGCCGAGACCCAATAATAATCCAAGTGCTGGGGCGCGTAGTGGCCGAGGAACGTTACTCGCCGGCCTGCAGTTAGCTTTGCGACGTTGTCCATCCAGGCCGCAGGAGCGACGAGCAGATGCTCAGTCGAAGGAACATCTCCTGACTCATAGCGCACGATGGTTTGGTTACGATAGAAGGCCAACCCGTATTCGACTTCCCGAGACGCTCCACAGACGGCAAGCGGCAGCTTATGCGTCTCGACGCCCGCCAATTCAATCGCCAGCGGACGCGCCGAAAACTTCTCATCGATCGCCGCAGTCCCCATCTTGAGCACGGCTGCGACCGTCAGCACCACGGGAATCAGCGTAACAAAGCGCAGCATGTGCAGGCGCAAGCGGCTGATTAGCGTCAGCGCAATGCCGATGCAGACTACGAATGCAACTGCCAGCGCGAACAACAAAGGACGTCCGCCCGGCAGCTTGTGCTTCATCGCGATATATCCGACGAGCAGGGCTGGAACGATTGGCGCCGACGCAACCGGGGCGTGCAACACGGCCAGCCATCTCGATGCCGGATGCGCATACTCGAAACGCCGCCGCCAGAGATAATCCGCCAGCAGCACGGCACCCGCAGGAATTGCGGGCAGCACATAGCCGGGCAACTTCGATTGCGAAATCGAGAAGAACAGAAGCGGAACGATCAGCCAGCAAACCGCGAATACTCGGAATTGCAATTCCAAGTCAGGCTCATTCCGTAGCGTCTTGCGCTCGGCCCACCATGCGCGGAGCGACTCCATGCCAGCCGCCATGATGAAAACGATCCAGGGCACAAGCGCGAGAGCGGTGACCGGAACGTAATACCAGAACGGCTCGGGATGATGGTAGAGCCCGGTGGAGAAACGAGCCAGATTATGCTCGAGAATAAATTCGCGAAAGAATTGCGGATTGCGCACCTGAACCGCGATGTACCAAGGCAGCGCAATCACACAGAATGAAAAGATGCCGGGCGCCCAGAGCGTTCGAAGGAAGGAGCGCCATGCGCCAGTGGCTGCCGCAAAGATCAGCAGAATGATTGCTGCGAGGAACGGCGCCACTGGCCCTTTCGCCAGCATGCCTAGAGCGAGGCAAACGTAAAACGCGGCCAGATAGATTCGCTTATCGCTTTCGCGCCATGCCCACCAGGCGAGCATCGCTATGGTGAACGAAGCCGCCAGCGGCATGTCCATCGAGGCCGCGTGAGCATATCCGATGATTCCAGCGCAAGATGCAGTGATGAGCGCGGCGTCGACTTCGACGCCACGGCGGAATTTTCGGAAAAAAAAATAGACTGCGAGCACGAGCAGCGTGGCATCCAGGGCCGCGGGGATGCGGGCGGCAACGTCGCTGACCCCAAAAATGCTGTAGGCGACCACGGCTTGCCAGTAATATAGCGGCGGTTTTTCGAGCCACGGATGGCCGCTGAGCGTGGGAGTGATCCAGTCGTGGCGATCGAGCATTTCACGCGCAACCTGCGCGTAGCGGGGTTCGTCGGCGCCGATCAGACCGAACGCTCCCAGGCCGTAGAAAAACAGAAATGCGCAGAAGCCGGTGAGCAGCAGGAAATCGGTGCGGGTGCGAGCGGTCATAGGGACAATTGTTGAATTTTGATTGTTGATTGTTGAATGAAAACAACTTGATCGTCCGTGCAGCTACTATTCAACAATCACAAGTTCAATCAACAATTGCTTTGCTATTGTACGGAAGGCCCGCGGCGAAGCTGGAGAATCACCGCGCGGGCGGCTTCGGCAAGTGGGCCGTCGACCGAACATCCGCTGGCGCATTCGTGTCCGCCGCCGCCAAAAGTTTCGGCCACACGCGCTACGTCAATCTTGCCTTTGCTGCGCAAACTGACGCGATATCGTCCATCCGGAAGCTCGCGGAAGAATGCGGCCACCTCGACTCCCCCGATCGACAGGGCGTAGTTCACCAGGCCTTCGCAATCCTCTTCAATGGCGCCGCAGCGCTCCATCTGTTTCTGGGTTACCCAGAAGTATCCGATATGGCCTTCGAGATGAAGATTGCGGAGGGCCTCGCCCAGAAGCCGCATTTTCGGCTCGGAGTGGGCGAAGTAAATCCCGCGCGCACAATGTGCGGGATCGGCTCCAGCCAGCACCAGTTCGCGAGCCAGAGCAAACGTATTTTCATTCGTTCCCTGAAACATAAACGATCCGGTGTCGGTCATCAGCGCGGTGTAAAGACAAGTTGCGATCTCGGGGGAAAACTTCACGTGCGCTTCCCTAGCCAGGCGAAACACCATTTCCGCCGTAGCCACGGCGTGCGGATCGATCCAGTTGACGTGGGCAAATGGCCGTCCGCTGACGTGGTGGTCGATGCTGATCAGAAAGCGATCTTCCAATCCTTCGAGCCGGGTGCGGTGAATGCTGTCGCATTCCAGAATGATTGCGGCTTCATAGGGACCCAGAACGCGATTCGACTGCACGACTTGATCGGCAAAGGGCAGCGAGCGATAGATGCGCGGCACTCCGTCGTGCAATACGACATCGGCTTGCTTGCCCATGGCGCGCAGAAGCTGGCAGCAGGCGAGCGCAGACCCAACGGCGTCGCCATCGGGACGGGCGTGCGAGGTCAACACGAAGCGCTCGTGTTGTCCGATCTGCTGGAGCACATCTTCCAGCACGTTGTTAGGCCTTCTTTCCACTGGTCTCCCTATGAGATTTGTTCCGCTTTTTCGATCGCCCTAACAGCTCTTCCACCCGAGCCTTGTCTTGCTCGGCACGATCGAGGCGGAAATACAATTCCGGGGCACGCCGGATGCGCAAACGCTCCACCAGTTCGTGGCGGATGTATTCACGCGCGGCTTCCAACCCTTCCAGGCTTTGATCCGCATCCGAGTCGTCGCCTTCAACATTGATCCACACTTCCGCGGAACGGCCATCGTCGGCTACGTGAACCGCCGTGACGCTGACCAGTCCGATACGGGGATCAGCCAGTTCACCTTCCACGAGCGTTTCAATCTCCTCGCGCAGAGCTTCCCCGACTCGTCCGCGATGATGTTTGAGAGCGCGCTTCTCCACGAACTTTCACCTTAAGTAAAACGCAAGAGAATATCAGAAAATCGCGCACTCGTGTTGCGCCAACCTGCGCTATTGTCCTCTGGTTCGCCGGAGAGCGGGTAAGTACGGAGGTAACAATATGTTAGGAATTGTTGCGTTTCTGCGCAGGGGAGAGAAAAGGTTTCAAGGTTTCAAGGTTTCAAGGTAAGGTTCAAGGTTTCAAGGTTTCAAGAGAGGACCGCTAGCGCGCCGGCGAATTTAGAGATATTCGACGAACGAGTCGGCGATTTCCGCGCCATGATTGTTAGCGATGCGAGTGGCTGCGCTTTCCACTTTTTTCATCAATCCATCAAGATAATCGCGGGAATGAGAAATACTGACGACGCCAATGGTGGCGCGATTCCAAAGTTCGGCGGCGTCAAGTTCTGCGACGGACACGTTAAAACTGGTGCGCAGCCGGTCTTTCAGGCTGCGCACGACCTGCCGCCTGTCCTTAATCGATTGCGCGGCTTCGATGTGAAGCTCGAGGGTTAGGAAAGCGATCATGCAGTGGTCAATGGCCAGTGATCAGTGAAACCACAACGCGTACCGCCCAGGTTTTACTGACCACTAGCCACTGATCCCTGACCACTATTTTTACGCGATTACTTCGGCCGCAACCCGCGTCGTGACGAAGGCCTCGATGACGTCGCCGACCTTAATGTCGCCGTAATTCGCGATCGAGATGCCGCACTCCATGCCATTGGTGACTTCTTTGGCGTCGTCTTTAAAGCGCCGCAGCGACCCAATCTTGCCTTTGATTACGACGACATTGTCGCGGAGCAGGCGAACCTCGGAATCGCGCTTGATCAATCCATCGATTACGCGGCAACCGGCAACCGTTCCCACCTTGGGGATGCGGAAGGTTTCGAGCACTTCGGCGCGACCCTGGTAGGTTTCTTTGATCGTGGGCTCGAGCAAGCCGCTCATGGCGCGCTTGATCTCATCCTGCAATTCGTAAATGATCGAGTGCAGGCGAATATCGACCTCTTCCTGCTCGGCGAGTTCCTGCGCCTTGCGCTCCGGACGCACGTTGAAGCCGATGATGATGGCGTTCGACGCCGAGGCCAGCAGGACGTCGGTTTCGGTGATGGCACCCACGCCGGACCGCAGCAGCTTCAAGCGAACCTTGTCGTTCGACAGTTTCGAGAGCAGATCGCTGAGCACTTCGACCGAGCCCTGCACATCGCCCTTCAGGATGATGTTCAGTTCCTTGGTGCCAGCAGTCTTGATTTGCTCCGCCAGGCCTTCGAGCGAGACGCGAGAACTCTTTGCCAGCGTGGCTTCGCGAGCCTTCTGCTCGCGATACTCAGAGATGCCGCGCGCCTTGTCGCGATCGGCGACGACCACGAATTGATCTCCAGCTTGCGGCAAGCCTTCCAATCCCAGAATTTCAACTGGAGTGGAGGGTGGGGCGGACTCGAGAGCTGCGCCGCGATCATCGAACATGGCGCGAACCTTACCAAAAACGTTGCCCACAACGAAGTTGTCGCTGGCGTTGAGTGTGCCGTTCTGCACCAGCACGGTGGCCACCGGACCGCGTCCACGATCGAGTTTGGCCTCCAGAACAACGCCAGTGGCAGCGCGCTCGGGAGTCGCTTTCAACTCGGCCAGGTCGGCGACCAGGCAAATCATTTCCATCAGCAGGTTCAGATTCGTTTTCTTCTTCGCCGACACATCGACGAAAACCGTCTTGCCGCCCCATTCTTCCGGCACGAGTCCGCGATCGGCCAACTGCTTCTTCACGCGGTCGGGCATGGATTCGGGCTTATCGATCTTGTTGACGGCTACGATGATGGGAACTTCTGCGGCATGCGCGTGATCGATCGCCTCGAGCGTCTGAGGCATCACGCCGTCATCGGCGGCAACCACGAGCACGACGATGTCGGTGGCTTTTGCTCCGCGCGAACGCATACGGGTGAAAGCTTCGTGGCCCGGCGTATCGAGGAACACGATCTCGCGGCCGAATGCCGGAGAATCGTTGTCGGTGATGCGGACTTTGTACGCGCCGATGTGTTGCGTGATCCCGCCCGCTTCCCCTTCGGCAACGTTGGTAAGGCGAATCGAGTCGAGTAGCGTGGTTTTGCCATGATCGACGTGGCCCATGATCGTGACCACGGGTGGGCGCGGCGTGATTTCGGCGGCGGCCTCTTCCCCGCCGGCAGCCGCGGCGTCGATGTCCTTCGCAGCCTGCTCTTCAAACGTGATCACGTTCGTGTCGGCGCCGAAAAATCGCGCCATTTCGCTGGCCAGTTCGGCATCGAGCGTCTGGTTGATGGTGGCAAAGACGCCGCGAGCGAGCAGGCGCGAGATAAGATCTTTGGCGCGAATGTCAAGCTTCTCTGCCAGATCTTTGACGCTGATGCCTTCCGTGATCGTGATGTTGCGGGTGATCGGCATGGGCTCGTTCGACACCACCATGCGAGGCGGCGGAACGTAGCCCTTCATCGGACCTTCTTTCACGCCGCGCGGAACATAGCGCTGGCCAGGCCGGCGCGCAGGCGCACCCGGGCGGCTCCCGGGACGAGACGGTCCCGGAGGCGGAAGGCCCGGACCGACTCCGATGGGTCGCGGTCCTGCAGCACCGGTCCGCGTGGGATGCATGGGCCGGCGCTCGCCGGGGCGGAGCGGCGGACGCGGCGCGCCCACTCCCGCACCTTGCGGCCGGGGACGCTGGAAAATTGGCTGGCCGGGAACCGGACGTCCTGGAGCAGGACGCATGGTGCCTGCAGGCGCACCGGCTTGTGCTGTCGGTGCAACGGGGCGCGGTGGCGGTGCCTTGTACACGGGGCGCGGCCCGGTCTGTGGAACAATCATGCGCGGCGCAGGTGGCTGCGGCGGACCCGCGGCCACCGGAGGCGTAGCAGGACGCGGCGCGGCAGGCGGAGCCAGAGGCGTGGAAGAAGCAGCAGCCGAAGGCGCTGCGGGAACGGACGGCGCAACTGTCGGAGCTGCAGGCGGCGTAGCTGGACGCGGCGGCTGAGGCGCGGCCACTGGCGATGCCGGCGCAGAAACCGAAACAGCGGGCTTTTCTACCGGCGCGGATATAGTCGGGGGCCGTGGTGCGGGCGTCGGAACCGGCGGTGCCGCCGGAGGTTGTGCGGCAACAGGCGGCTTTGCGGCCGAAGGCGCAGTAGTCGGCCTGGCGACGGCCGGGGGTGGGGGCACAGGCGCAGGACGGACCGGTGCCGCAGCCGCTTCCTTCTTCTGGGTAATTGCCTTCAGCACATCTCCTGGACGGGAGATGTGCGATAAATCGATCTTGGTCTTGATTTCTTCTTCGCCGCGCAATGGGCGAGCCGAGCGGGCAGACGACGTCTGTGCTTCAGCCGAGCCGCGGATGTGGATCCGCACCTTCTCCGCTTCATGCTCCTCCAGCGAACTGGAATGGGTCTTCTTCTCCGTCACTCCGACGAGCGGTAGCGCGTCGAGAATGGCTTTGCTTTTAACTTCCAGCTCCCTGGCGAGATCGTTGATTCGAACCTTACTCATCCGGCCTTTCTTTTCTCCGCGTTTGCTAGGTCTTCATCGCAACCTCACGGAGTCAGCTATTTGCACCCGCATACCCCCGAACATGTGTGCGCGTGCCATGATTATTCGGTAGTTTCCGGAGCCGAATCTTCTTCGGATTCGGGCTCGTGTTTTTCTTTCGCGACAGCTTCAGTTTCCGCCGGCGCCTCGGCAACGGTTGCGTCTTCCTGCGCTGCAGCTTCCACGGCAGCTTCCGGTGCAGCCTCTGAGGCGATTGCTCCACCTTCTGTTACTGCCTCTTCGGCGGCGGGGGCTGCCTCTTCCGCAGATCCCCCTTCTAAACTGGCGAAATAATTATTCACGGCCAGACTGATTTTTTCCACCGTCTTGGGCCCGATGCCTTCGATGGCCTCGAGCTGTTCCGGCGTCATATCAGCCAGCGCTTCTACCGTGGTCACGCCCGCAGCGCTGAGCTTCTCGACGAGGCCCTCGCCGAGACCAGGCACGTTCTCAAGCGGAGTCGTGGCCTGCGGAGCCATAGCCGCCATCTGCAGCTCGACTTCCTGCCGCTTCTCTTCCTCGCTCTTGATGTCGATCTTCCAGCCCAGCAATTTCGCAGCGAGACGGACGTTCTGCCCCTTCTTGCCGATGGCGAGCGAAAGTTGGCTGTCGTCCACCACCACTTCCAGATGTTTTTCCGCGTTGTCAATCACCGTGACGCGGCTGACTTTGGCCGGCTGCAGAGCCTTCTCGGCAAAGGTAACGGCGTCTTCGTGGAACTCGATGATGTCGATCTTCTCCCCGCGCAGTTCGCGGATGATCGACTGCACACGCATGCCCTTCATGCCGACGCAGGCGCCCACGGCATCCACGTCCTTGTCCTTCGACAGGACGGCGATCTTGGTGCGTTCGCCGGCCTCGCGCGCGATCGCCCGAATCACCACGGTGCCGTCGTAAATCTCGGGAACTTCCGTCTGGAACAAATGCTGCACCAGATCCGGCGCAGCTCGCGACGCAACCACGCCCGGCCCCTTCGAAGCTCTTTCCACGCGGGCGATGACCACGCGCACGCGTTCGCCGATGGCAAACGATTCGAGGCGCGACTGCTCCTTTCGGGGCATGCGAGCTTCCGCCTTGCCGATGTCGAAAATGACATCCGGACCTTCGACCCGCTTCACCGTCGCATTGACGATCTCGCCCACACGTCCGATGTATTCGTTGTAGACCGTGTCGCGCTCAGCCTCGCGCACCTTCTGGAAGATCACCTGCTTCGCCAGTTGCGCCGCGATGCGGCCCAGGATTCCTTCGGTCACCTTGGGGATCAGCAGCTCACCGCCGATTTCCAGGCTGGGATCGACCTTGCGCGCATCTTCCAGCGTGATCTGCAGGTTTGGATCTTCCACCTGCTCCGGCGTCTCGACGACAGCCTTGACCGCGAAAGCATTGATCTTGCCCGTGTCTTTGTCGAGCTTGGCGCGGAGATTTTCCTGCGACTTGTAGTACTTGCGCGTTGCCATGACGATGGCGTCTTCCACCGCGCTGACCACAATTTGCGGGTCAATCCCTTTTTCCCGACTCAGTGCGTCGATCGTGTTGTAGAGCTCGCTAGGCATAAAAAAGCAGTTCTCAGCTGCCAGTGGTCAGTTGCCAGAAATTCAAACTCAGCATCCTTGCTGACCACCAAACACTAGCCACTGGCCACTTATATCTCTGGCACCAGATTCGCCTTTTCCACATTGGCGAATTCAATCTCAATCTTCTGCCCGGCCGCGTCGCCCATCTTCTTGCGCGACTTGTGGCTGGCCACGCTGAGATCGAGCGTCAAGCGGCCATCTTGAAAGCTTTCCAGCCGGCCTTCGAAGTGGCGATTGTTGTTCACCGGTTGCCGCGTCGTCAGCTTCATGCGACTGCCGGTGAAGCGCGTGAAATCGGCAGCCTTCACCAACTTCCGGTCCAACCCGGGCGACGAAACTTCCAGCGTGTACGATCCCGGCATCACATCTTCCACGTCAAGGATCGTGCCAAATTCGCGGCTGAAGTTCGCACAGTCCTCATGCGTAACCCCTGCCAACGGGTCAATGCCCGCCGCGGGCTTGTCCAAAAATACCCGCAACATGCGCGCCTTGCCTCCGCCGAGGAGCTCGACTTCGACTACTTCGAGCCCGCTCGAAGCGGCGACCCGGTCTGCAATTTCCCGCACACGTTCAACGTCAAGCGCCATGAATCCAATGACTTACTGGCGGATGGCAGCGGCACCCGAAGGGCTCCAAACTAAAATGTGGGCTTGCGCCCACTGGTGTGCTTCGCCAAAAGCCGGTACACAGCAGTTCTCAGTCTCTTAATATACGCCGGTCCAGGGGGAAAAGACAAACGGCGGCAAAGGGGTTTGTAGATGCTCCAAGATAATGTCACCCCATAACTGCAACGAGATTCTGTCACCCTCCAAGGATGGTGACGATGAGTCAGAAAGAGTTCCAACGAGTGAAGGTGATTGAAAATGCAGCAGGCGGGAGGCTGAGCGTACGCGAAGCCTCCCGCCTGCTGCATTTGAGCGAGCGCCAGGTGCAGCGGCTCAAACGCCGCTACCGGCCTGATTCGGTGGGCTGGGTGCAGCACGGCAATCGCGGACGCTCCGTGCCCTGGGCAGTTACGCCTCCCCAGAAGCATTTGATCTTAACTTTGGCGCGCGGCAAGTATCAGGGCTTCAACGATTCCCATCTGACGGAAAAACTTTGCGCCGAGGAGGGCCTCGGACTCAGCCGGGAAACCGTGCGCCGCATCCTGCGAGCCGCCAAGCTGGGCTCTCCGCAGAAGCGCCGGCCTCGAAAATATCGCTCCCGCCGGCCTCCCCGGCCGCGTTTCGGTATGATGGCGCTCACTGACGCCAGCCGCCATGACTGGCTCGAAGGCCGCGGCCCCGAGCTCACCCTCATCGGCTTTCAAGACGACGCTACCGGTCAGATTCTGGCCGCTCACTTCCAACTCGAAGCCGAAAACACGGTGGGCTATCTTCGCGCCCTGCACGTCCTGATCACCACTCACGGCGTTCCCCTCAGCCTCTATCGCGACCGCCACTCCATCTTCCAGCGCAACGATTCGCACTGGACCCTCGCCGAACAACTCGCCGGAAAACAGGCTCCTACTCAACTGGGACGCGCTCTGGAACAACTCGGCATCCAGCAGATCCCCGCCTACTCACCCCAAGCCAAGGGCCGCATCGAGCGCGCCTGGCGCACTTGCCAGGACCGCCTGGTCAGCGAACTTCGCCTGACTCAGGCGGCCACCGTCGAGCAAGCCAACGCCGTTCTGGCCCGCTTCTGTGCCGATTACAATCAGCGCTTCGCACATCCCGCCGCCGACGCCTCCTGCGACTTCCGCCGCCTGCCCCGCCGCTTCGATCTCGCCCGTTGCCTTAGCTTGCACTATCAGCGGGTCGTGTCCGCCGATCACACCGTCACTCTGGGAGCGCAGTCGATCGCCCTGCCCCCCTTGCCCGGCCCTCGCGGCTATGCCGGAGAAACCGTCGAACTCTCGCATCAGCTCGATGGCGTGCTGCGCATCTTTCGCGGAGATGTTCTCCTGCTCGCCCGAACCTCGCCCCTGGAAGAACAGGCCGCCCGCCGCCCTGTGCATATCACTTCCGCACAGAAACGAAAACCCGCCACGCCACGCATCTACAACCTATCCGGCCGCCCCGCTTTGGCGGCCGTAACTTAAAGATAAGGGGTGACAAAGTCTCGTCGCAGTTAATACGACATTTTCTGGTTGCAACAACAACGGCGGCAAAGGGGTTTTCTGGCGCCGAATGGTCGGAGACATGGCACTACCTCGGAGACTGCAAAGGCCCTCGCATAAGAGGGCCCGTCGGAGTCATGCCGGTTCAGGAGCTTCGCTGCGAAGTCTCTCCAGTGAACCTTGAGACGAGCGTGCGAGGCTAAGCGACTGACCGGATCTCAGGCCCGGCCAACTTTTTCTTACCCATGATGGAGATCGCCAGCGGAATTGTCGTAAACCCCGCTACCACCGTCAGAGCTAATCCTGCCGCCTTCATCGCGTCCTTGCTAAGTCGCCTCGAAATCAGCATGCCGATGCCCGCGCCGAGTGCGACACGCGTCCCGGTCCATACAATCAGTTCAGGCAAAGTGATGTTCCTTTCGATCATTGCTCCTCCTTGGTGAAGATGAAAATTTGCTTTTGGATGCGGGCACACGAGGTTGGGATGGCCACGTAATGAGCCAATATCTCGCTACTCTATCAATGAGTGCAAAGACTATTACCTCCTCCATTTGCCTCAATCCCCGCCCCTCTCTACAATAAAAGTTTCACCCGTTCCCGGGGAATTCCGACAAATTTATGATTCATTTTCCTGTTCCTGAGGCTCTCACTTTTGACGACGTTCTCCTCTTGCCCGCGCGCTCCGACGTGGTTCCTGCGACCGCCAGCACGCAGACGCAGCTCACGCGCACTATCAGTTTGAACATTCCGATCGTCAGCGCCGCCATGGACACCGTCACCGAATCGCACATGGCCATCGCGCTGGCTCAGCAGGGCGGGCTTGGCATCATTCATCGCAACCTGACCATCGAGCAGCAGGCGAATGAAGTCGACAAGGTGAAGCGCTCAGAGAGCGGAATGATCGTCGACCCGGTCACGATGCATGCCACCGACAAGGTAAGCGATGCGCTCGAAGTCATGCGCAAATACAAGATTTCCGGCGTACCCATCACCGAGCACGACAAGCTGGTCGGCATCCTCACCAACCGCGATCTGCGCTTCGAAACCCGCTTCGACATTCCCATCGACCAGGTGATGACCAAGAAAAATCTCATCACCGTTCCCGTAGGAACGACACTGGAAGAGGCGGAAAAAATCCTTCACGAGCATCGCGTCGAAAAATTGCTGGTGGTCGACGACAAGTACAACCTCAAGGGCTTAATCACGGTTAAAGACATCCAGAAAAAACTGAAATATCCCAACGCCGCGAAGGACTCGCAGGGGCGTTTGCGCGTGGGAGCGGCGATCGGTGCCACGGGAGATTTTCTGGAGCGCGCGCAGGAACTGGCGGAAGCGAAGGTCGACGTGATCGCCATCGACAGCGCGCACGGACATTCGTCGAAAGTGCTTGAGGCCGTGAAGCTGGTCAAATCGAAATTGCCCGAAGTGCAGTTGCTCGCCGGCAACGTCGCGACCTTTGATGGCGCTTGCGAACTGGCGCGCGCCGGAGCCGACGGCATCAAGGTCGGCATCGGCCCGGGCTCGATCTGCACCACCCGCGTCGTCACCGGCGCTGGCGTGCCGC
Organism: uncultured Acidobacteriota bacterium; assembly: GCA_963763795.1. GTDB lineage: Bacteria > Acidobacteriota > Terriglobia > Terriglobales > Acidobacteriaceae > Sulfotelmatobacter. The sequence continues at coordinate 730,057 of CAVXPP010000006.1, forward strand.
AGATTACGGCGATTGCCGAAGCGTATCGCGCCACCAAGGATTCTGGCGTGCCCATCATCGCCGACGGCGGCATCAAGTATTCCGGCGACGTGACCAAGGCGCTGGCCGCGGGCGCGAGCGCGGTGATGATCGGCTCGCTCTTTGCCGGCACCGACGAGAGCCCCGGCGAGCTGATCCTGTATCAAGGCCGCTCGTTTAAGTCGTATCGCGGCATGGGATCGCTGGGCGCCATGGCGCAGGGATCGAGCGAACGCTATTTCCAGAGCACCGAAGGTGATTCTTCCGCCTCTATCTCGGCCTCCGATGGCGAATCAAACCGCCTCGCCAAACTCGTTCCCGAAGGCATTGAAGGACGCGTTCCCTACCGCGGGTCGGTGTCGATGATCATCTATCAGATGGTGGGCGGGTTGAAATCGGGCATGGGCTACTGCGGCTGCGCGACCATTGCCGAGTTGTTGCAGAAAACGCGCTTCGTCCGCATCAGCGGCGCCGGTTTGCGCGAGAGCCATGTGCACGACGTCATGATCACGCGCGAAGCGCCCAACTATGCCATCGAATAATCTGACACCCGCTTGAGCTCTGATCGCCACGAAGTTTTGAAGACCTGGATCGCCGCCATTCTGTGGCTGATCGTCATTGCTATCGAGTCCACGTCCGTTGGCTTCGGCCCACAACACCGGGCGCATTCTTTACCCCCTGCTGCATTTTCTCTTCGGCATGGGCCCGGCAAGGTTTGAGCACTGGCACTTCTACATCCGCAAGGGCGGACACGTGTTCGGGTACGGCCTGCTGAGTATTTTGCTCTTTCGTGCGTGGAGAGAGACGCTGCCGACCATCGGCGATCGAAAGTGGACCTTCCGCTGGGCGAACATCGCCGTGCTGGGCACCGCGCTGGTGGCCAGCCTCGACGAGTGGCATCAGAGTTTTCTGCCTTCGCGAACCGGGCGCTGGCAAGACGTGGTTCTCGACACCTGCGCGGGAGCTGGCGCGCAACTTCTGCTGTTGCTCTATTGGCGCTGGTCTACGCCGCGGTCGACGGCGTCCGCCTAGCCGATCTGCTCATTCCACCCGTAGAGATAGTCGTCATCGTTGGCGGTGGCGACGTTGAGGTGGCCTTGCGTGTGGGCGCTCGCGATCCATCGAAGGCCAGTTGACCTGAAGGATGCCGGAAATCCGGTGGATCGAATCATCTCCGTTGCGTGGAACTGAACGCCAGCATTAGGGCTGATGCCGCGGCCAGCGCGGCAGAAAGATAGAACGCAACGCCTGCTCCATAATGCTTCCAAAGAATTCCTGTAATCAGGCTGGCCGCAAGCGCCGCCCCACTCGTCAGGGAGAAATAAATTCCCAGCGCGCGCCCGCGAATTTCCTGCGACACCGTTTCCACGACTAGCGCTTTCAGCACCGGCTGGGTCAACGCATAGTACAAGCCATACACGGCCATGGAGATCCAGATCGCCAGCGTCGAGGGCGCCCGTCCGAAGACGAAATACACAGCGGCAAAAATGAGATAGCCGGTGGCGGCGATCCAGCGCCGGGAAAAATGATCGCTGAACCATCCGGCCGGCCATGAACCTAGAGTGTAAGTGACATTGAAGACCAGCCCCAGAAGCGGCGCCAGGGAAACGCGTATGCCCACGTTCTGCGCCCGCATCACCAGAAACATGTCGCTGGAATTGCCCAGCGAGAAAAGAGTCACTGCGGTCAGGACCACGTAAAACGCGGCCGGGAGTCCATTGCTCGATGGGGCCGGAACCGCGGCGACGCTCTTCTGCGGCTTGGGATGACCGTCATCGAGAGGGCGCTTGGTCTCGCGAATGCCGAACAGAGCAACCATTACACAGAGCGCACCCGGAGCCGCCGCTGCCCAGAACACACTGCGAATCCCGAATCGCGCGAGCAGCACGAGAGCCAGCAGCGGTCCCGCAATCGCGCCCGCCGAATCGAGCGATTGGATCAATCCGTACGCCGAGCCTAGCTTATCCTTCCCTACTGACTCGGCGACCATTACGTCGCGCGGCGCGCCGCGCACTCCCTTGGCCAGGCGGTCGGTAAATCGAATCAGCAGAATGTGCCACCACGCCGTCACTACGGCCAGTAGAGGCTTCACCGCATTGGCGACAAAGTATCCAGCGACGACCAGGGGCTTGCGGCGATCAAGTCGGTCGGTGAGATATCCGGAGAAAAGCTTGGCGAAGGAGGCCACGCTCTCGGCGATGCCTTCAATTACGCCCAGCTGGGCCGGCCCTGCGCCCAGGGAAACCAGGAACGCGGGCAGAACCCAATAGGCCATCTCGGTCGCTGTGTCGTTGAAGAACGAGGTGATCCCGAAGGAATAGATGTTGCGCGCGGCAGAGGGCTGAACTTGGGGGGACGGGTCGGGCATAGAAAGGTTTTACCACGGAGGCGCGGAAACACGGAGAGAAGCACATAGAAAGGCTGCACAGGAGGAAGAGCTAGAAGAGCGGACAGCAGCGCGTTTAGTACATGGCGTCGTACTTGGTGACGACCCACTCGCTGCCTCTGTGCTCGAGCGTGAGCGTGAACAGATCCTGATCGATTCCCGGTCGGGCCGGGCCGGCGTTGCTGGGCCGCTTGCCGCGATAGTGCAGGATGATCAGCGGCGGCGCCTCTTCCCAGTCCACCAGTTCCCACGACAGCAGCGGATGCTGCGCCTCAGAGCTGCAGATATATCTCGCGTATTTCTTGTGGTAATCGTGCTCCCACTTGTTCAGCAGGTCGTCGCAGTGGCCGTCGCGCAACTCGCGCAGGAACGAATTGGCAGCTTTCTCGGTCGAGCGGTCACGCAGCGGATTCATCTTGATGCTGACCGGCAGTCCGGTCAAAGGATCGCGATCTTCGGAACGCGCCAGCACGGGCCCCTGATTGCTCAGCCACCACAGGTATCCCACAAACACCAACACGAGCAGACTCCCAGCGCCAACAGCGATGCCGATCTGTGTGCGGGTAGCGGCCATCTTCAAAGTCTAGGAAGATGAGCAAGAGGGGACAAGATTACCAGCGGGAAACGCGAGCGTACATGTACGAGTGGGGATTGTGCGCGGGAATGTGCGCGGGCATCCTTGCCCGCGAGATCTAGCCACGAGAAAGAAACCTGAGACGGGCAAGCGCCGGAAGTCTGATTCGAGGGACTCGGCCTCTGTGGTCCTGGTTAGATTTCGCGGGCAAGAGTGCCCGCGCCACAAAGATTGGGAGCCAATAAAAAGGCACGGCTGGATGCCGTGCCTCTTGAAAATCAAAAATAACTACTCTTTCTTCTCTTCGCCTTCCGCCGGAGCGGCTTCGCCCTGGGCCTGAGCCTGCGCTTCAGCCTCTTCCATCGCCTTCTTGGCTTCGGCGGCTTTCTTGGCGCGGGCCTCCGCACGCTTCTCGCGCTTTTCGTCGAGGACCTTCTCGCTGCCCAGCAGTTCGAGAAAAGCCTTGTCGGCGCCGTCGCCCTTGTTCCATGCGGTGCGGATGATGCGTGTGTAGCCGCCGTTGCGATCGCCGAAGCGCGGGCCGACGGTGTCGAACAACTTCACGACGGCCTCATCGGTCATCAGGTAAGCCGCGGCCAAGCGGCGAGCAGCCAGATCGCCGCGCTTGCCCAGTGTGATCATCTTCTCGACCAGCGGACGCGCGGCCTTCGCCTTGGGAACCGTCGTCTCGATGCGCTCTTCCACGATCACCGAGGTGACCAGGTTGCGCAGCAGCGAGCGCCGGTGCGCTGTGTTCCGTCCGAGTTTGAATCCTGCAACTTTGTGACGCATGGGTATACCCCAGTTCTCAGTTCCCGGTTCTCAGTTCTCAGTCGCACGCCACGAAGGTCTCAGCAACATTGAAACTTTGAAACCTTGAAACTTGATATATGGATTCGCGGCCAGCAGACCAGGAATTCTGCCCACTAGCCACTGACCACTTCAATCCTGTACCGGCGAGACAGCGGCGCTCCGATTACAGCTGGTCGTCCGGTCCGTATGCCGACGCGGGCAACGGTACGTTCGAGGTCGGCCCGGGCACGGCGTTGCCGTGCTCGTCGATCTTCATGCCGAGACTCAGTCCCATCGAAGACAGAATCTCTTTGATCTCGTTGAGCGACTTGCGACCGAAATTCTTGGTCTTCAGCATTTCGGCTTCCGTCTTCTGTACGAGTTCGCCGATGGTCTGGATATTCGCGTTCTTCAGGCAGTTGTAGCTGCGCACGGAGAGCTCAAGCTCCTCGACGGACCGGTTCAGGTTCTCGTTGTGGATCTCGGGCTTGCGATCGTCCGACGACGACGTGCCGGTTTCGATCTCTTCCTCGAAGTTGATGAAGATGTTCATGTGATCCTTCAGCAGCTTCGCCGCCAAGCCGATCGAATCGGCGGGCGTGATGGAGCCGTTGGTCCACACTTCGAGAGTCAGCTTGTCGTAGTCGGTAATCTGACCGAGACGAGCCGCTTCCACCGTGTAGTTGCACTTGCGCACGGGTGAGTGGACGGAGTCGATCGGAATGAATCCGATGCCAAGATCCTCGTCGAAATTCTTATCGGCGGAAACGTAGCCGCGGCCGCGCTTGAGGCGCATTTCCATGTCGAGCTTGCCGCCTTCGCTGACGGTCGCGATGTAGACATCTTTGTCGAGAACCTCGACGTCGCCATCGGCTTCGATCATGCCACTGGTGACAACGCCGGGCTGATCGGCGCGCAGGTAGATCGCCTTCGGAGCATCTCCCGCAAGCTTGAACGGAATCTGCTTCAGGTTGAGAATGATGTCGGTCGCGTCTTCGACTACTCCGGGGATGGACTGGAATTCGTGCAGCACGCCTTCCATCTTCACCGCGGTGACGGCGGCGCCTTCAATCGAGCTCAGCAGCACGCGACGCAGGGCGTTGCCCACGGTCGTGCCGAATCCGCGCTCAAACGGCTGTGCCCAGAAGATGCCGTACTTGTCGGTGAGAGTGGACTGATCGACTGCGAGACGTTTCGGTTTTTGAAAACCCTTCCAAAGCATGTGTTTCTCCTTCGACCATTTGGCTCAATCCTGACTCGCTGAGTGGTCCAACTCAGGTCAATGTCAGAAAAGGCTGATCTGGTTCGAACGTAACGGACCAAAACCGTCGTTAGTCATTTGTCGGTGGTCGTTGGCCAACGACTAAAGACTAGCGACTAGCGACTTACTTGCTGTACAACTCAACGATCAACTGCTCATTCACGGGCAACTGAATGTCTTCGCGCCGGGGCAGATTCAAAATCTTGCCTTTGTAGTTATCGCGATCGACTTCCAGCCAGCTCGGCATGGTGCCATGGCTGGCGAATTCTTTCGCCAGTTCAAGCACCGTAAGCTTTTTGCTTTTCTCACGAATCGAAATTTCTTCGCCTGCGTCGACTTCGTAGGAAGGAATGTTCACCTTGCGATTATCGACGGCGACGTGCCCGTGCCGTACCAACTGCCGCGCCTGGCGCCGCGACTGAGCGAATCCAAGCCGGAACACGACGTTATCCAGACGCCGTTCCAGTTGCTGCAGCAACTTCTCTCCGGTCACGCCCTGGGAGCGCGCGGCCTTCTCGAAGTAGTTGCGGAATTGGCCTTCCTGGGTGAAGTAGATGCGCTTGGCCTTCTGCTTCTCGCGCAATTGCAGGCCGTAGCCTACGATCTTGGCCTTGCGATCTTTCCCGTGTTGTCCAGGGGCGAAGTTGCGCTTCTCGATCGGACATTTATCGCTGAAGCACTTGGCGCCTTTGAGGAACAGCTTCATGCCCTCGCGGCGGCATAGACGGCAGACTGCATCGGTATAACGTGCCAAGTTTCTTCTCCTTTTAGATGACCGGTTTACAGGTTTGGCTTCACCCTTCGTCCCGGACGAAAATCTGTCGTTGGTGGATGGTCGTTGTTTCGATTTTGCTAACGACTGACGACTAACGACGGTTCTTACACTCTACGTCTTTTCGGCGGACGGCAGCCGTTATGCGGAATCGGTGTGACGTCGCGGATGGAGCGCACTTCGATTCCGGAGGCGGCCAGGGCGCGCACGGCCGACTCGCGGCCCGATCCCGGACCGCTCACCCGCACATCGACGCTGCGAACGCCATGATCGCGCGCCATGTTGGCGGCGTTCGACGCGGCCTGCTGCGCGGCAAAAGGAGTCCCCTTGCGCGATCCGCGGAAGCCGAGCGATCCCGAACTCTTCCACGACAGAACGTTGCCGTTCATGTCGGAAATGGTCACGATCGTGTTGTTGAAGGAAGCCTGCACGTACGCCAGCCCATGCGGCACATGCTTGCGCTCCTTCTTCTTGAAGGTTTTCTTCTTGCCTTTTTTATCCGGCGCGGCTGCTGCGCCGCCCGCTGCTGCTGCTTTCGCCATAAAGTCAGTTTCCAGTGGCCAGTGGCCAGTTGTCAGTCTCATTGTGCCGCCGCAAATGATCAGTGAGACTGGCAACTGACCACTGGCAACTGGCAACTAGGTTTTAGCCGTCGCCTTCTTCTTCTGGGCGACCGTTCCCTTGCGCGGACCTTTGCGGGTCCGGGCATTGGTATGTGTGCGCTGGCCGCGGACTGGCAGGTTGCGGCGATGACGGAATCCGCGATAGGAGCCGATTTCGATGAGACGCTTGATGTTCATCGAAACTTCCTTGCGCAGATCGCCTTCTACCAGGCCTTCGGCCTCAATGACCGTACGGATGCGGTTGACTTCTTCTTCGCTGAGGTCCTGAACCTTCTTCATCGGCTCGACCTTGGCTTCGTCGAGAATGCGTCCGGCGCGCGGATGCCCGATCCCGTAGATGTAGGTCAGCGCGATGTTGATGTGCTTCTGGCGGGGAAGATCCACGCCTGCGATACGTGCCATTGTTCCTAACCTCAGCGGCTAAAGCCGCAATCTAGAAAGCTCGATTACGGCACGACTGAAGTCGTGCCCTTACCAAGACCTCAGCCCTGGCGCTGCTTGTGTTTCGAGTTCACGCAAATCACGCGCACCACGCCTTTGCGGTGGATGATCTTGCACTTGTCGCAAATTTTCTTTACCGATGCTCGTACCTTCATAACCCAGCCTTCAGCCGTCAGCTCTCAGCCTTCAGCAAAAATCTATTTGTACCGATAAACAATTCTTCCGCGATTCAGATCGTAGGGCGAAAGCTCCACCGCGACCTTGTCTCCGGGCAGAATACGGATAAAGTTCTTACGCATCTTTCCGGAAACATGCGCCAGCACCTGATGCTTGTTTTCCAGTTCGACCCGGAACATGGCGTTGGGCAGCGGTTCCAGCACCACCGCCATCACTTCAATCGCGTCTTCTTTGCTCATCGACTCCTTAGTTTTGAGCTGTGAGCAATGAGCTGTGAGCAAAACCGGCTTGCTCATTGCTCATAACTCAGCGCTCACTGCGTCAAAATCACCGGACCATCTTTCGTTACCGCAACGCAATGCTCGAAATGCGCGCTGAAACTGCCGTCGGCGGTGACTGCCGTCCACTTGTCGCCCAGCACTCGCGTCTCGGGCTTGCCCGAATTCACCATCGGCTCGATGGCTATGACCATGCCTTCGCGCAACCGCGCACCGTGCCCACGATTGCCATAGTTCGGAACCTGCGGCTCTTCGTGCAACCGCGTCCCGATGCCATGTCCGACAAACTCGCGCACCACGCTGAACCCAGCCGCTTCCACGTGCTCCTGAACCGCGGCCCCAACATCGCCGATCGAATTGCCGATCCGCGCCTGCTCGATTCCTCGATACAGGGAGGCTTCGGTCACATCGAGCAGTTTCCTCAGTTCCGGCTTCAGGCCATTTCCCACCGGCACCGTAATCGCGGCGTCTCCGTAATATCCGTCAAGCACAACACCGCAATCGATCGAAACGATGTCCCCTTCTTTCAGCACGCGCTTCTCGGAAGGAATGCCGTGCACGATCTCTTCGTTGACCGACGTGCACAGCACACAGGGATAATCGTAGTATCCCTTGAACGCGGGCTTGGCGCCGAGTTCCTTGATCTTCTTTTCGGCGGCGCGCTCCAGATCCATCGTCGTGGATCCTGGGGCCACCAGCGCCTTCACGTGATCCAACACCTGGCGGACGATGTGGCCGCTGTGCCGCATCTTTTCGATCTCGCTCGCCGACTTGCAGACAATCGCCATGTCTTCTTACTTACGCGTGATGATCTTCCAGTATCCGGAAAATCTGCGCCGTCACTTCATCCACGGGCAGGTCACCGTTTACCGAGATCAACCGCCCGGTACGCTGGTAATAGTCCGCCACCGGACGAGTCTGCTCCTGAAAGGCCGTGAGCCGTGGCTGAATTACTTCCAACCGGTCGTCATTGCGGGCTACCAGCTTGGTCCCGTGCGCTTCATCGCAAACTTCATCGAATCGGGGCGGCTGAAAGTGGACGTTATAGATCCGTCCACAGGTGGGACAAGAACGTCGTCCAGTAATCCGGAGCAATAATTGATTATAGTCGACGTTGAGCCGGATCACAATTGGCCAGGCCCGCGTCGGTCGCGAATTATCAAAGAGCTCGTCCTCGAGCAACGCATCGAGCCACCCGGCCTGGGCCGCAGTCCGGGGAAAACCGTCTAAAATGTAGCCGCGCTGGCAGTCGGGCAGCATCAGCCGCTCCCGCACCATGTTGCAAACCAGGTCGTCGGACACCAGCTCTCCCCGCGCCATTACAGCTTTGGCAGCGCACCCGAGTTCCGTTCCGCGGGCCACGTTCTCCCGCAGCAGGTCTCCAGTCGAAACCTGAGGGATCCCGTAACGCTCCATGATGCGCTTGGACTGAGTGCCTTTTCCGGCACCGGGTGGTCCGAGCAGCACCACGGGACCTACTGCACGCGAGGTTTCCTGCGCCATCGGCTTGGCCAAAGCCTCCCGAGCTCATTTCCCCGGCGCCCCAAAGCCATGCCGAGGTGCAGCAACCCCCACATCCAAGATCCTGCCGCGAATTACCAGCGGCGGCCGCGCATGCGTCCGCTGCGCGGAGTAAATCCATCATAATGGCGCATGATCAATTGTGCCTCGATCTGCGTCACCGTATCCATCGCTACGCCCACGACGATCAGCAGCGAGGTGCCCCCGAAGTAGAAGCTCACACCCAAGCCGTTCAACACCCAGTTCGGCATCGTTTCAAAGAATCTTCCGAGAGGACCGTACAGGTGGTTGAGGTGGATGCCGGTAATCATCCATTCCGGAATAAAAGAAATAACGATCAGGTACAAGGCACCCACCAGGGTGATGCGGGTCAGCACTTCGTTGATGAAATCTGCCGTGCGCCGGCCCGGCCGAATGCCCGGAATGAATCCGCCGTATTTGCGCATGTTATCGGCAACTTCGCTGGGATTGAAGACGATGGAAACGTAGAAATAAGCAAAGAAAACGATGCCGACTGCATACAGCAGGGTGTAGAGCGGCTCGCCCCATCCCAGCCAGCGAATGAGATCTCCAAAATAGCGGCTGTTGCGCAGCCCGTATCCAATAGTCTGTGGCAAGGTCAGAATCGACGACGCGAAGATCACCGGCATAACCCCGCCGGCATTCACGCGCAGAGGCAGATGCGTCGATTGTCCGCCCATCACCTTGCGGCCGACCACGCGCTTGGCGTACTGCACCGGAATTCGCCGTTCGCTCCGTTCCACGTAAACGATGAACGCCACCACGGCGATCATGAAGATGATCAGCCCGACCATCAGCGGGAAGGTAATCGCTCCCCAAGCCGCGTTCTTCGCCTTCTCAATGAGATCGACGACGCCGCGCGGCAGACCCACCACAATGCCGGCAAAGATGAGCAGCGACATTCCGTTGCCCACGCCCCGCTCAGTAATCTGCTCGCCCAGCCACATGATGAACGCGCTGCCCGTCGTCAACGTCAGCATGGTCATCAATCGGAAGCTCCACCCGGGGGTCAGCGCGAAACCGCCTTTTTCCAGGCCGATGGCGATGCCGAACGACTGCACCGCGCTAAGAATGACCGTGATATAGCGCGTCCACTGCGTGATCTTCTTGCGCCCGAGTTCGCCCTCTTTCTGCAGTTTGGCCAGCGGCTCGTAGACCACCGTCAGCAATTGCAGGATGATCGATGCCGTGATGTACGGCATGATGCCCAGGGCAAAGATGGTCATGCGGCGCAACATCCCGCCCGAGAACAGATCCACAAATCCCAGCAGCGAACCGCTCGTGCTTCCCTGCGTGAAGAACGACTCCAGCTTGGCCGTGTCGATGCCGGGCGTCGGCAAATGTCCACCCAGCCGGTACACAAACAACATCGCAAGCGTGAAGATGATCCGCTTGCGCAGATCAGGAATCCGAAAGATGTTCGCCAGCTTGTCAAACATTACTGCCCCGCCTTCACTGACAAGACCTCGACCTTGCCGCCCGCCTTGGTGATCTTCTCCTGCGCCGACTTGGAGAACTTGTGGGCACTGACGGTAATGGCACTCTTCAACTCGCCGTCGCCCAGAATCTTGACCGGATGCTTGGTCTTGATCACGCCGGCCTTGCGCAGCACGTCGGGATTAATTGTGGTTTCGCCAAGCTCCACCAGCCGTTCCAGGCTCACGATGTTGTATTCCTTGCGGAAGATGTTGGTGAAGCCGCGCTTCGGCATGCGGCGGTGCAGCGGCATCTGGCCGCCTTCAAACCCGCGGATCATGCGCGACCCGGTGCGCGAACGCTGCCCCTTGTGTCCACGGGTGGAAGTCTTGCCCATGCCGGAGCCCATCCCGCGGCCCACGCGCTTGCGCTTGGTGGTCGCCTTCTTCGGTGCGTGAATATTGGATAAATTCATAAGTAAGCTCTCAGCTATGAGCGGTGAGCTGTGAGCAAAACGCGGATCGCTCATAGCTCAACGGCTCTCAGTCCACAAACTCCACCAGATGCGGCACCTTTGCCACCATCCCGCGGATGGCCGGCGTGTCGGGACGTTCAATCACCTGGTTCAGCCGGGTAAATCCCAGACCCTTGACCACCAACTTCTGTTTTGCCGGGGCACAAATCGCGGAACGCACCCACTTCAGGTGAATCTTTGCGCTGCCCGAATTCGTTTTCTTCGCCGTCATTTCGAAACCTCAGTGTTCGGCGGCCAGTGATCAGTAGCCGTTGTCCAAAAATTGTCGCTCAGAATTTGCTGGCCACAGAGAACTGACCACTGGCCACTTACCCTTAAAGTTCTTGCGCGGTCTTGCCTCGAAGAGCGGCTACGCTATCCCGGTTCTTCAACTGCTTCAGCGCGTCGAAGGTCGCCTTGATCACGTTGTGCGGATTGGTCGTCCCAATCGATTTCGTCAGCACGTTTTGCACGCCCGCCGAAGTCATGACCGCGCGCACCGCGCCGCCGGCAATCACACCCGTACCTTCTGGAGCCGGCTTCAGCAAGACTTTTCCGGAACCGTAGCGTCCCAGCACAAGATGCGCAATGCTGGTCTGAGTCAAATTGACCTTCACCAGATTCTTCTTGGCCGACTCAATCCCTTTACGGATGGCTTGCGGCACTTCCTTCGCCTTGCCCGATCCGTAGCCGACCACTCCAGCCGACGGGTCGCCGACAACGACAAGCGCAGCGAACGAAAGATTCTTTCCGCCCTTGACCACCTTGGTCACGCGGTTGATGGCCACCACCTGGTCTTTCAGTTGGTACGCCCCTGCATCGAGTTTCTTAATCACTGTTGGCATAATTTCTCAGATTCTAGCGATGAACTGTGAGCGTTGAGCACGTTCACTTTGCTCATTGCGCATCACTCGTTGCTCGTTGCCGTCAGAATTGCAATCCCGCTTCGCGAGCCGCGTCGGCCAAAGCCTTCACGCGCCCGTGATAAATGTATCCGCCGCGATCGAATACCACCTTCGTCACACCTTTGGCCTTGGCGCGCTCGGCAATGGCCTTGCCGACGGCCTTCGCCGAAGCCACGTTGCCGCCGGTACGGCGGTCCTCTTTCTTGCCTTCGGCGGTGCTGGCCGAAACCAGCGTCTTGCCGTGCAGATCGTCAATCACCTGCACGTAGATGTGATTCAGCGAACGGTACACATTCAGCCGCGGACGTTCCGCCGTCCCCTGCATCTTCTTGCGGATGCGCTCGTGGACGTGTCCACGCTTTTCATTTTTCGTAATCTTCGTCAGCATAATGAACGCTCTCAGCTATCGGCTCTCAGCGATCAGCTAAACTCTCGCCTTTAGAGGCAGAGAGCTAAGAGCTGACGGCTGACAGCTTATTTCGCTCCGGTCTTTCCAACTTTCTTCTTCAGACGCTCGCCGGCATAGCGCACGCCCTTGTTCTTGTAGGGATCCGGCGGACGCAACGCGCGCATCTCGGCCGCGACTTGTCCAACCTTCTGCCGATCAATGCCAGTCAGCGTGATCCGCGTTTGCTTGGGATCGACGGCCGCATCGACTCCAGTGGGCAGCGGGTACTCAATCGGGTGCGAATATCCCAAGTTGAACACTACCATGACCTTACCCTTCATCTCGGCGCGGTAGCCAATGCCAACGATCTCCAACTCCCGCGTCCAGCCTTTGGTCACGCCCTCAACGGCATTGTTCACCAGCGCACGCGCCAGCCCGTGCACCGCCGACTGCGAATCGTTCTCGCGGATCGCGACGATGTGCCCGTCCTTCTGCTCAACCGTAATCCCGGTCGGCAGCGGAGTATCGAGCTTGCCTTTCGGTCCCTGCACCAGGACCGTGTTTCCTTCAATCTTGACCGTGACTCCCTTGGGAATCTCGATCGGCTTTTTTCCAATTCGTGACATAAGAGCTTCTAGCTTCTAGCTCCTAGCTTTTAGCTAGGCCGCTTGGATTTGCAGTCCGGCTTTTGTGCGGACTATTTCACTTCAAACACTCGCCGCTTTAGCTAGTAGCCAGAAGCTACCAGCTAGAAGCTGCCGTTAGTAAATCTCGCACAGCAACTCGCCGCCCACGCCTTCTTTGCGCGCCTGGCGGCCGGTCATCACGCCCCGCGGCGTGGTGAGGATGTTAATCCCCATCCCGCCCAACACGCGTGGAATCTCGCTGCGCCGCACGTACACGCGGCATCCCGGGCGCGACACCCGCTCTACCTTCGAAATCGCCGCCTCATTATTAGCGCCATATTTCAGGTAAATCCGGATAACTTTGTGGCCCTCTTCTTCTGTCGGCTTGAAATTGGAGATGTAACCCTCCTCTTTCAAAATGCGGGCAATCTCCAGCTTCAACCGCGAAGCGGGGACGTCCACCTTCTGGTGCCGGGCCTGGAGTGCGTTCCGCACTCGCGTCAGCATATCTGCGACCGGATCAGTCAACCTCATCGTTTGCTTCTCCTCCAGCCACCCGTTCGCTCCGCGTCCAGCGGAGAACCTGCAGCGGCTTGTTTACATCGCCTCGATCGTTGTCATCCTAAGCGAAGCGTCTCTAGCCTCGCGAAGGACCCGCGCCGCGCGAATCGTCCGCGCCCTTTGCGGGCGAAGAAGTCGCGCGTTTGGCACGCTTCCCTACCGGACCGCTACCAAGACGACTTCGAAACCCCGGGAATCTCCCCGCGCAGCGCTAGCTGCCGGAAGCACAAGCGGCAAATGCCGAACTTGCGCAGGAACGCGCGCGGACGTCCGCAAAACTTGCAGCGGTTGTGTTTGCGCGTGGAAAATTTCGGTTTTCTCGGCTTGTCCTGGTGTAACCCGACGCCGTCTTTCACTCGTTTTGCTGTCGTTGCCAAACTGTTTGCTCCTGACTGTAGCGCCGGCGTCCCGCCAGCTGTCCGGTGAGCGTCTTCGCCCACCGCCCTGCCATCTTCTATGCTCGGAATGGCATTCCCATGTGCTTCAACAGCGACCGCGCCTGATTGTCGTTGGCCGCTGTCGTCACTATCGTGACGTTCATTCCCTTCAGCTTGTCGACCTTCTCGTAAGAAATCTCCGGAAAGATCAACTGGTCGTGCAACCCAATCGTGTAATTGCCGCGACCGTCGAACGACTTGCTCGACACGCCCTTAAAGTCGCGCACGCGCGGCAGAACGATATTCACCAGGCGGTCAAAGAATTCGTACATGCGGTCGCCGCGCAGAGTGACCATCGCGCCAATCGACTGCCCCTGGCGAACCTTGAACGCGGCAATCGACTTCTTCGCCCGCGTGACTACCGGCTTCTGGCCGGTGATCTGGCCAAGTTCATTCACCGCCGGATCGAGCACTTTCGCATTCTGCGTCGCTTCGCCCACGCCCATGTTGACAACGATCTTGTGCAGCCGCGGCACGGCCATCACGTTTGACAGTTCCAGTTCTTTCAGCAGCGTGGGGGCAACTTCCTTCTCAAACTTCGAGCGCAGCCGCGGACGCTCTTTCGCGCTGTGCCGCGCCTGCTCCGGCGCCTTCTGCTCCTGCGCCGATTCCTTCTGTCCTTTTTTTTCTTTTGCCATGTCTGTTCAACTTCCTCTCACGGTTTCGGACTGGTTACCGGTTCGTGAGAATTGAGTGATTGTGGCATCGGGCGATTGAGCGATTGAAAGACCTAATCGCTCTTCAATCACTCAGTGACTCAATCGCTCAATGACTCAATTACTTATCTAATGTCGTTCCACACTTCTTGCAAACGCGCACCTTGCGGTCGCCGCGCACTTCATGCCCGATTCGAACCGGCCCGCACGTCGAACAAACCAGTTGCACGTTCGAGATCGCGATCCGGCTCTCCTGCTCGGCGATGCCGCCCTTGATGTTGCGCTGCGGATTGGGGCGGACGTGCTTTTTCACCATCATCACGTGCTCCACCAGAATCTTTGCGTCATTCGGAAACACGCGCAGGACGCGCCCTTCCTTGCCCTTGTCGCGCCCAGTGATCACCTTCACGGTGTCGTTCCGCCGCAGATCCACTCGCTTGTTTTCAGTGCTTATAGTTCTCATAAATCCCGTTTCAAGGTGTCGAAGTTTCAACGTTTCACGATCCGACGGGTTCCGACTCTCAAGGCACCTTGAAACCTTGAAACTCTGAAACCTTGAAACGTGCTAGATCACTTCTGGCGCCAACGAAACAATCTTCAAAAATTTCTTCTCGCGCAGTTCGCGCGCCACCGGACCAAACACGCGCGTACCAACCGGTTCGCCGGCTTCGTTGATCAGCACCGCCGCATTCTGATCGAAGCGAATATACGTTCCATCGCGCCGGCGATGTTCCTTTCGCGTGCGAACGATGACCGCCTTCACCACTTTGCCCTTCTGCACCTGGCCCTCGGGCGCTGACTCTTTCACAGCCGCCGTGATTATGTCGCCCAGTCCGGCATTCAGTCCGGTCGAACCGCCCAGCGGCAGAATCATCTGCAGCTTGCGCGCGCCGGAATTGTCGGCGACCTCCAGCATCGTTCTCATCATCACAGCCATGGCGAATCTCCCTGATAATCTTTCGTCATTCCGAGCGGTAGGGCCGCGCGAAATCTTCTCTTAGCTTGCGACCTCAGTCGCCGCATCCGGCACCAGCGGCGCCTTGCGCACAATATCTTTCAGCTTCCACCGTTTCAGCTTCGACAGCGGACGCGTCTCCTCGATGCGCACCACGTCGCCCACGTGCGCCTCGTTCTTCTCGTCGTGCGCGTAGAACTTCTTGTTCCGCGCCACCACGCGCCCGTAGAAAGGATGCGACTTCTTCCGCGTCACCTGCACCACAATCGTTTTCTGCATGCGGTTCGCGAGGACTTCTCCCACCACTTCCTTACGGCGGCCCTGCGCCTTTGCTGTTGTTTCCGCCATTATCGTTTCTCCGTTGCGCTTGACCGCTTGCGCTCTGCCATGATCGTCTTCACGCGCGCGATATCCTTGCGCATCCCGCGAAGCTTTTTCAGGCTCTCGGTTTGCCCCATGTTCAGCTGGAACTTCAGCTTGAACAACTGGTCGGCCAACTCGCGCTCCTGATTGCCCAGTTCCTCTTCCGTCAAGTTTCTGATTTTGTCTACCTTCATAAAATAGCTCTCAGCTTTCGGCTCTCAGATTTCAGCTAAATCGACTCCGCCGCCACTAACGGCTGACGGCTGACAGCTTTTTTAGTGTCTCGCGCCTTCGCGCTTTACCAGCGTGGTGCGCAGCGCCAGCTTATGCGACGCCAACCGCATCGCCTCGCTCGCGTCCTGGTGCGATACGCCTTCCATCTCGAACAGAATCTTTCCCGGTTTCACGACCGCGACCCAGTGATCCGGCGCGCCCTTGCCTTTGCCCATACGGGTTTCGGCAGGTTTCTTCGTCACCGGCTTGTCGGGGAACACGCGAATCCAGATTTTGCCGCCGCGCTTTACAAAGCGCGTCATGGCTACGCGGCTCGCTTCAATCTGACGGTCGGTGATCCACCCGGGCTCAAGCACTTTCAGCCCGTAGTCGCCGAACGACAGCGTCGATCCGCGCCACGCCTTGCCCGTCATGCGCCCGCGCTGCTGCTTCCGATACTTCACTTTCTTTGGCATCAACATAAGATCAGCCCTTGGCTCTCAGCTAAAGCGTCTCGCTTCTTAGATCTTCACTTCTACCTTCTGACTTCTTACTTCTGACTTCCCTAGAATCCGCCCGCAGCCGGCTGCGCCTCGCGCTTCTTCTGCTGCAGGATCTCGCCCTTGTACACCCAGCACTTCACGCCAATTACGCCATACGTCGTGCGTGCCTCGGTGAATCCGTAGTCGATATCGGCGCGCAGGGTGTGCAGCGGCAGCCTTCCCTGCAGATACCATTCCGAACGCGCGATTTCGTTTCCGTTCAGACGCCCGCTTACGCGCACCTTGATTCCCTTGCATCCGAAGCGCAGCGCCGAATCCACGGCCTTGCGCATCGCCCGGCGGAAGCCCACGCGCTTTTCGAGTTGCAGCGCGATTGACTCCGAGACCAGCTGTGCGTCGAGCTCAGGCTTATGCACTTCCTGGATATCGACAAAAATATCCTTGCCTCCGGTGCGCTTCTGCAACTCGCCCTTCAGTTTGTCGATTTCCGCGCCTTTGCGCCCGATGATGATTCCCGGCCGCGCCGTCTTGATGATGATGCGCAGCTTGTTGCCCGGACGCTCGATCTCAATCGCGCTGACGCCCGCCGACTTGAGCTTGTCCTTCAGTTCGTTCTTCAGCTTCACGTCCTCGTGCAACTGTTTGTCATAGTCCCGCTCCGCAAACCAGCGCGATTTCCACGGCTTCGTAAAGCCAAGCCGAAACCCGTACGGGTGAACTTTTTGTCCCATTGCTTCTCCTAAATCAAACTCTGTGGCAATCAAACCATGTGGCGCGGGCGCTCTCGCCCTCGCCCTCGAAATCTATTTCGCGGCTGCCTTCTTCTTTTTTCCTGTAGCCTTCACCGCTGGAGCCCGCCGCCGCGCTTTTGCCGGAGCCGCAGCCTCTTCACCGACAACCGTGGCCACTTCCCCATTCTTCCCGCGCTCCGCCAGCACCAATTCGATATGCGCAATGCGGCGCTGGTAGCGGTAGGCCCGTCCCTGGGGCGCCGGACGAATCCGCTTCATACGCGGCCCATCGTTCGCCACCGCGCGCTTTACGTACAGGTTGTCGATCTCGACATCCAACCCTTTCTCGGTAGCGAGAAAGTTCACGTTGTCGAGCGCCGACTGCAACAGCTTGCCCACGTGCGACGCCACGCGCTTCTTGGTGAACATCAGGGTGTTGCGCGCTTCTTCCACGCGACGTCCCTTGATCAGATCCAGCACCAGTCTCGCCTTTTGCGGCGAGACGCGCAGGTAACGCATTTCCGCTCGAAATTCCATAATAGCTACTAGCTCCTAGCCACTAGCTCCTAGCCAAACCGGACGCTAGAATTGTGCCGCTCGTTCTCTAATCTCCAAGAGTCCTAGCTGGTAGCCAGAAGCTAGCAGCTAGAAGCTTCCCTATGCCTTCGGTGCCGGCGCCGATCCGCCCGACGGCGCTGACGGAGCAATCGCTCCTGGACCGCCCGGGATCCCTGCCGGCCTCGCCGCCACTTCCGTCGCCGCCCTCATCGAGTGGCCTTTGAAGGCGCGCGTGAAGCTGAACTCGCCCAGCTTGTGTCCCACCATGTTTTCGGTGACGTACACCGGAATAAATTTCTTCCCGTTGTGCACCGCGATCGTGTGTCCCACCATCTCGGGAACCACGGTCGAACGCCGTGACCACGTGCGCAGCACCTTCTTTTCGTTACGCGAATTCATCTGCTCCACCCGCGTCAGCAGGTAGCCATCGACGAATGCGCCTTTTTTCGTTGAACGCGCCATAAAATTCAGTTCTCAGTTCTCAGTTGCCAGCTCTCAGCAACTGCTCTTCTTGAATCCTGTCATGCCGAGCGAAGCCGAGGAATCCCTACTCCTCCTCAAAACCTACTTACTCCGCCGGCTCACAATGAACTTATCCGTGCGCTTGTTGTTCCGCGTCTTGTAACCGCGCGTCGGCTGGCCCCACGGAGTCACGGGATGCCGTCCGCCGGAAGTCTTTCCTTCACCGCCACCATGCGGATGGTCTACCGGGTTCATCGACACGCCGCGATTGTGCGGACGCTTGCCCAGCCACCGCGACCGTCCTGCCTTGCCGATGGTTACGTTTTCGTGATCGATGTTGCCGACCTGCCCGATCGTCGCCATGCAGTCTTGCGAAATCTTGCGCGTCTCGCCGGAAGGCAGCTTCACCAGCGCGTACTCTTCTTCCTTCGCGACCAACTGCGCCGATCCACCCGCCGAACGCACCATCTGTCCGCCCTTGCCCGGCTTCAGTTCCAGGTTGTGGATCACGGTGCCGGGTGGAATGTTCCGCAGCGGCAGCGCGTTGCCCACCAGGATGTCGGCTTCGGGGCCGCTCAGAATTTTCTGCCCAACTTTCAATCCTTCGGGCTGCAGAATGTAACGCTTCTCGCCATCGGCATACGCGAGCAGCGCAATGCGCGACGAGCGGTTCGGATCGTACTCGATGGTCTGCACCACGGCCGGAATGCCGGTCTTGTCGCGCTTGAAGTCAATGATACGCAGCTTGCGCTTGTGGCCGCCACCAATGAACCGCATGGTGATGTCGCCCGAGTTGCGCCGTCCGCCCGTGCGCTGCTTCGGTTCAACCAGCGGCTTGTGCGGATGTTTCGTCGTGATGTCGTCATTGACGAGCGTCGTGCGATAGCGCAGCGTCTGCGTCGTCGGTCGGTAAGTTTTGATCGGCATACTTTGCTCTCAGCTCTTGGTCGTTAGTCGCTAGTCATTGGTCGTTCGCAACTTCACTCGCCGGCCAACGAATAGCGACCGACGACCCATGACGGTGTTACAGATTCTGCGCGTACTCCGGCATCTTTTCGCCGCTGCGCAACCGCACATACGCCTTCTTCCAATCCGGACGGTAGCCAGCAAACTTTCCGCGCCGCCGCTCTTTTCCCGGATACGTGGCCGTACGCACCGAATGCACTTTCACTTTGAAAATCGACTGCACCGCTTCCTTGATTTCCGTCTTGGTGGCCTTCGGAGCTACCTGGAACACCAGCGTGTTCTGGTTTTCCTTGATGGCCAGGCCCTTCTCGGTAATCACCGGACGGCGAATGATCTGGTATGCGCTTTTCATCAGGCCACCTCCGCCGCTTTTTCATTGCGCTGCCGGCGGCGACGTTCCTTGACCGGTTTTTTCGCGCCTTCGTCCTCGCCCGCTTTGCGCCGCTTCTTCGAGACTGAGCTTTGCAACGAAAGCTGCAGTTTCTCGATCGCCGGATGCGAGAAGATCACGCAGTCGTGCCGCAGCAGATGGTAAGGATGCACTTCATTCCCCCGCACCAGCTCGAGCCCGGCAATGTTGCGCGCGCTCAATTCCAGGTTGCGGTTCTCATGCTTCGGCGCCTCAACGATCAGCACCGTCGAACCCACTTTCAACGAGTCCAGCGCCTTGCGGAACTCTTTGGTCTTCGGTTCCTTCACGTCGAAAGCGTTCACTACGATTAACTTCCCGTCGGCGAATTTCGAGGCCAGCGCTGAACGCAGCGCGCCCAGCAACTTCTTGCGCGGGAACGTGTAGTCGTACGAACGCGGCACCGGACCATGCACCGTCGCGCCGTGTCGCCACAGGGGCGACCGGATCGACCCAATTCGCGCCCGGCCCGTGCCCTTCTGCTTCCACAGTTTCTTGCCGGAGCCGGAAACTTCCCAGCGCGCTTTCGTTTTGTGCGTTCCAGCGCGCTGCCCGGCGCGGTAGTGCTTCACCGCTTCCCAGAGCAAATCTTCATTGACGGCGCCGAAGATCTCATCAGCGAGATCGAATGTCCCAACTTTCTCGCCGCTCAAATTGTGAATATCAATCGTTGCCATATCTTTTCTCGGTACTCAGTCCTAGATACTCGGTACTGACTACGCTTTCTTCGCCGCCCTCTTCGCTGCCTTCAACGGATCAACCGTCGCCGAACCCGCGAATCCACGTCGCTCTCGCGGCGGCTTCTTCGCTTTCGTAATCACAATGTATCCGCCCTGCGGTCCAGGCACGCTGCCTTCGACCACCAGCAAATTCTCGTCCTTGTCGACGCCCAGCACGCGCAGGTTCCGCGCGGTCACTTGCCGGTTCCCCATGTGTCCCGACATCCGCATGCCTTTGAAGACGCGCGACGGAAACGCCGAGGACCCAATCGAACCGGTGATCTGGAACATCGAACCGTGCGACTTTGGACCACCGCCGAAGTGATGCCGTTTCACGACGCCCTGAAACCCATGTCCCTTGCTCACTCCGACGATATCGACAAACTTTTCGCCGTCGAAAATTTCGACCAGCACGCGATCGCCAACTTTCACCGCACTTCCATCTGCGCCTTCCGCCGAAGGCTCAACCTCGAGCGGCACTTCACGCATGAACTTCACTGGAGGCAGATTGTTCTTCGCCAGATGTCCTTTCGCGGGCTTGGTCAGCCGCGACTCTTTCACAAACTCGACCAGGCCGATCTGGGCCGCCTCGTATCCATCTTTCGCAGCCGACTTATGCTGTGTCACCACGCAAGGGCCAGCTTGCAAAACTGTGACCGGACGAACGTCGCCCTTCGAGTCAAACAGTTGCGTCATCCCGACCTTCTTGCCCAGAATTCCTGTAACCTTCGTTGCCATAATCCTCAA
This sequence comes from uncultured Acidobacteriota bacterium, assembly GCA_963763795.1. GTDB lineage: Bacteria > Acidobacteriota > Terriglobia > Terriglobales > Acidobacteriaceae > Sulfotelmatobacter. The sequence goes on from CAVXPP010000006.1 coordinate 751,050, forward strand.
TCTCCGCCCAGCATGGCTCGTGGCTATTGGCTGGGGAGCTTTTCGTCCTAGCTAGCGGCCAGGATCTGAAAGCTTATTTATGTTCCTTGCCGAATGCCTTGATCTCCACATCCACACCCGCGGGCAGATCGAGCTTCATCAGCGCATCAACCGTCTGCTGCGTCGGTTCGAGAATATCGAGCAACCGCTTGTGCGTGCGGATCTCAAACTGCTCCCGCGACTTCTTGTCCACGTGCGGCGAACGCAGCACGCAGTACTTGTTCTTCATCGTGGGCAGCGGAATCGGTCCCGCAATCTGCGCGCCAGTACGCCGCGCCGTCTCCACGATCTCGCCTGTCGACTGATCCAGAATGCGATAGTCGTAAGCCTTCAACCGGATGCGAATTCTTTCTTTTCCAATCACTGTTTCATCTCTCTAACCCCTCCCGGCATCTCCGGGAAGAAAGAACTGGCGGCAAGCCGCAAGCCGCTTTCGTTTTTGTTCGTGTGGAGCGGGCACTCCTGCCCGCTTGCCTGCAGCACCTCAAAACCAGCGGGCAAGAGTGCCCGCTCCACACAATCCTTCTCCACACAATTCCACACAAGCCTACTGCACAATCTCGGCGATCGTGCCGGCGCCTACAGTATGCCCGCCTTCGCGAATGGCGAAGCGCAAGCCCTTTTCCATGGCCACCGGCGTAATCAGTTCGATCACCAGGCTGACGTTGTCTCCCGGCATCACCATCTCAGTGCCAGCAGGAAGTTCGGCAACTCCAGTCACGTCCGTCGTTCGCAAGTAAAACTGCGGACGATATCCCTTGAAGAACGGCGTATGCCGCCCACCTTCTTCCTTCGTCAGGATGTACACCTCGGCCTTGAATTTGGTGTGCGGCGTGATCGATCCCGGCTTGGCCAGCACCATCCCGCGCTCCACGTCATCCTTGCCAATGCCGCGCAGCAGCAAGCCAGCGTTGTCGCCCGCCATGCCTTCGTCCAACTGCTTCTTGAACATTTCGACGCCGGTCACCACCGTCTTGCGCGTCTCGCGGAAGCCAACGATTTCCACTTCTTCGCCAACCTTCACCTTGCCGCGCTCGATGCGTCCCGTCACCACCGTGCCCCGGCCCGAGATCGAGAAAATATCCTCGATCGGCATCAGGAACGGCTTATCCAGTTCGCGCGCCGGTTGCGGCACACTCTTGTCCACCGCCTCCATCAACGCGTCAATCTGCTTCTCCCACTTCTCTTCGCCGTTCAAAGCGCCCAGTGCCGACAGCCGAATCACCGGCACGTCGTCGCCGGGAAACTTGTAGCTCTTCAGCAGCTCGCGCACTTCCAGCTCAACCAGATCCAGCAGCTCAGGATCATCCACCGCATCGCATTTGTTCAGCGCAACCACGATGTAAGGCACACCGACCTGGCGGGCCAGCAGCACGTGCTCACGCGTCTGCGGCATCGGACCATCCGTCGCCGCCACCACCAGAATCGCGCCATCCATCTGCGCCGCGCCCGTGATCATGTTCTTGATGTAGTCGGCGTGGCCCGGGCAATCGACGTGCGCGTAGTGCCGGTTCGCCGTCTCGTACTCCACGTGCGCGGTCGCGATCGTGATGCCGCGCGCCTTCTCTTCCGGCGCGTTGTCGATCGAATCAAACGACCGGAACACGATCTTCGGATTGTGCTTCTGCAGCACCTTGGTGATCGCCGCCGTCAACGTCGTCTTGCCATGGTCGATGTGACCAATCGTCCCTACGTTGCAGTGCGGCTTATTGCGATCAAATTTTTCTTTCGCCATTTCCGTTCCTCTGGGGCTAAAGCCCCATCTTAATGATTGCCTTGTCGGCGCGGCTCAAGCCGCGTCCTGATACAAACCCTATTTCGCCGTGCCCTGCACCTTGGCGATGATTTCCTCCGCGACCGAACGCGGAGCCTCCTCATAGCGCGCAAAGTGCATGGAATATTCCGCGCGGCCCTGGGTCGACGAGCGCATGTGGGTCGCGTAACCAAACATCTCCGCCAGTGGAACGATCGCTTTGATCACCTGCGATCCCGCGCGATGCTCCATGCCTTCGATGCGTCCACGGCGAGAGCTCAAGTCGCCCATGATCACACCGGCATAATCCTCCGGCGTCACCACTTCGACCGCCATCACCGGCTCCAGCAGCACTGGAGAAGCCTTGCGCGCCGCTTCTTTGAAAGCCATCGAACCGGCAATTTTGAACGCCATTTCGTTCGAATCGACATCGTGATAACTGCCGTCAAACAGAGTCGCCTTCACATCGACCATCGGATAGCCGGCGAGCACACCGCCCTCCAGCGCTTCCTGAATTCCCTGATCGATCGGCTTAATAAACTCCTTTGGCACCGAGCCGCCGACAATATCATTGACGAATTCATAACCGGTCCCCGGTGGCTGGGGATCGAGATAAATCTTCGCGTGACCATACTGTCCGCGGCCGCCCGTCTGCCGGATGTACTTACCCTCGGCTTCGGCATGCCTGCGAATGGTCTCGCGATACGCGACCTGCGGCTTGCCGACGTTGGCCTCGACCTTGTACTCGCGCATCATGCGGTCGACGATGATTTCCAGGTGCAACTCACCCATGCCGCTGATGATGGTCTGTCCGCTATCGGGATCGGTGTGAACCTTGAAGGTAGGATCTTCCTGGGCCAAGCGCTGCAGCGCCATGCCCATCTTTTCCTGGTCGGCCTTAGTCTTGGGTTCAACCGCAACCGAAATCACCGGGACAGCAAATTCAATCGACTCCAGAGCGATCGGGTGATCTTCGTTGCAGATGGTGTCGCCGGTCGAAACATTCTTCAAGCCGACTGCCGCACAGATGTCACCAGCCAGAATTTCGCTGATCTCTTCGCGCTTGTTGGCATGCATCTTCAGCAATCGCCCGATGCGCTCCGTCTTTCCCGTACGCACGTTGAGCACGGAGTCGCCGGTCTTAAGCTGTCCGGAATACACGCGGATGAAGGTCAACTGACCGACGAACGGATCGGCCATGATCTTGAATGCCAGCGCCGAGAAAGGTTCTTTATCGTCCGCTTTGCGCGTGACGGGCTGGCCGTTATCGGGATTCTTTCCGTGCGTCTCGCCTACATCGAGCGGCGACGGCAGATAATCCACCACCGCATCCAGCAGCGGCTGCACGCCCTTGTTCTTGAATGCCGTGCCCACCACGACCGGGAACACCTTCAACCCGATCGTCGACTTGCGCAGCGATGCCCGCAGTTCATCCGCCGTAATCTCTTCGCCTTCCAGAAATTTGTGCAGCATTTCGTCGTCGTTTTCGGCAACGGTTTCCACCAACTGCGCGTGGAAGGCTTCGGCTTTCTTCTTCAGTTCGGCGGGAATTTCTTCGGTGACATACTCCGCGCCCATCGTGTCGTCCTGCCACACGATGGCCTTCATCCCGATCAGATCGATGACACCCTTGAACTTATCTTCCTGGCCGATGGGAATTTGAATCGCGACGGGCTTGGCACTGAGGCGCTTGCGGATGGTATCGACGGCATGCTCGAAATCAGCACCCATCTTGTCAATCTTGTTGATGAAGCAAATGCGAGGGACGCCGTACTTATCGGCCTGCCGCCAGACTTTTTCCGACTGCGGCTGTACGCCATGAACCGCGTCAAACACCGCGACCGCGCCGTCCAGCACGCGCAGCGAGCGCTCGACTTCCGCCGTGAAATCGACGTGACCGGGCGTATCGATAATATTGATGCGAATGTCGCGCCAGGTGCAGGTGGTCGCCGCCGACGTAATCGTGATGCCGCGCTCCTGCTCCTGCTCCATCCAATCCATGGTCGCAGTGCCTTCATGCACCTCTCCAATGCGGTGCGTCCGGCCCGTATAAAACAGGATGCGCTCCGTCGTAGTGGTCTTACCGGCATCGATGTGCGCCATGATGCCGATATTCCTGCAACGCTCTAATGGGACTGTTCTAGGCACGACCTATATCTCTTTCCGGGCTCCGACTTCGATCTTGATTTAGCGATTGGGCAATTTGGTCATTGGGCGATTGAAAGCCTCAAACGAACACTTTCAATCACTCAATGACTCGATCACTCAATGACTCAATTTCTTACCAGCGGTAGTGCGCAAACGCCTTATTGGCTTCCGCCATGCGGTGCACATCTTCCTTCTTCTTGATGGCTGCGCCTTTTCCTGTGGCGGCATCCAGCAACTCATTGCTTAACTTATCGATCATTCCTTTTTCGCCGCGGGACCGCGCATAAGTAATGATCCAGCGGATCGCCAGCGAAGTTCTCCGGTCGGCATTCACTTCCACCGGCACCTGATAGTTAGCGCCGCCTACGCGCCGCGTCTTCACTTCGAGCAGCGGCTTGGCATTCTCCACGGCCTTCTTGAACAGCTTCAGAGCTTCGTCGCCGCCCTTCGACTCCAGGCGCGTCAAGGCTTCATAGAAGATGCCCTCGGCTGTCGACCGCTTGCCCTGCCACATCATCGAGTTGATGAACTTGGTTACCAGATCCGACTGATACACGGCATCGGCTGGAACGGTCCGCTTTGCGATATGTCCTTTACGAGGCATTCAGCTTCTAGCTCCTAGCTCATAGCTTCTAGCTTGAGCTTTGCTGGCCACTGACCCCTGGCCACTAGCCTTTCTTCGGTCTCTTCGCTCCGTACTTCGAGCGTCCCTGCATGCGTCCTGCAACGCCCACCGCATCCAGCGTCCCTCGGATCACGTGATAGCGAACGCCCGGCAGATCTTTCACGCGCCCCCCGCGGATCAGGACAATCGAGTGTTCCTGCAGGTTGTGTCCGACTCCGGGGATATACGTCGTCACTTCAATGCCGTTCGTCAGTCGCACACGCGCCACCTTGCGCAAAGCCGAGTTCGGCTTTTTCGGAGTCTGCGTGTACACGCGCGTGCAAACGCCGCGCTTCTGCGGACATCCCTGAAGAGCGGGGCTCGCCGTCTTGTAACGGGGCCGCTTCCGGCCCTGGGCCACTAACTGGTTAAACGTAGGCACTCTGGCCACTCCTTAGCCGCACACTCGCGCTGATCGCGCAGGCGGCGGCACAATTCTGCTGGACTCGACGCGCATCCGTGGCATGGCCGGCTCATGTTTAGCAAAACAAGGCCAACCATTACTTCTCACCGCGCCACTTCGCTACTGCGAGCTAACGCCGGAGAGATTCTGGATTCCCATTCAGACTAACGCTGCCGACGGTGGCGCCCGGCTAAACTACGGGGGCACTCCGTTTCGTCAGCCTTGCCCTGCATATCCTTCCGCATAAGGGCGAAAGGCGCCGCAGGTACGTTTCAGCGAGGAATGTTTCCGAACCATTTGCATCCGGAAACGCGCTTCTCTAAAGCTCAGCTGCCAGTCGTGCACACAACCGCACAACAACAAGCAGCACACAGCAAGCCTGGATGAACTCGCGGAACCAAACTACTATAGCAAGTCGCTCGAAACATCGTCAACCGCTGATTTTGCATCCCACGCAATGTCGGCTGGAACGGAACCTGTCAAGCGCTCCCTTCGGCTGGTCGCTCGATCAGGGTGACATGCCTCGGCCCTTGCTGATTCCGGCTCCAGCCTCTACACTACAAGTTTTCCAATTCATTTGACAGTTCGCCCGCATTCATTCGGACAGGACTGTGCGCGAGGCTAAGAGGGTGCATGGGTAGGTTCCGTTCTGGCGGTCTTCGCTTGGCAGTCGCGATCCTTTCTCTATGGAGCTTCGCTGGATGCGGCGGCAGCTCAAAAGCGGGAGCGCCTCTTTATCCCGGCAGGATCAATCTCACTCCGGCGGTGAACACATCGCTGGTGCTGGGCGGCGCCATCGCTTTTACCGCATCGGCACAGACTGCTAGCGGCACAACCCTTCGCGTTCCAATCAGCTACACTTCCAGCGACACATCCATTGTGAATGTTTCGCCGAACGGCGTCGCTTGCGCCGGGCACTGGGATATAACCTTCAGCATCTGCAGCGCAGGCAACGTCGGCGTTGCGACGGTCACCGCCAGCGCTCTAGGCGCCAACAGCGTTTCCACCTACGTTTTTGTCCATCCGGCAATTGATAACATCACCGTGACCGGCATTTTATTGACTGGGATTCCAGTCCAGGAGCCGTGCCTTTCCCAGACCCAGTCGATGACCCTGCAAGCTCATGCCTTCAGTCAGGGCACCGACATCACCGCCTCCATTGGCCCCTTCACCTGGACGGCGAACAACCCCGCCGTCGTGAACATCGTTCCTTTGCCCAATACCACATACAATCCCAGTATCGGCGGCACGTTCAGTTTTGCGACCAACGAGGCGACTGCCACGGCCGTCCAACCCGGCATCACATACATCTATGCCTCGGCCGGCGGCGTTTCCAGCACATCGTTCCAGCAGCCGCTGTACGCAGATTCGACGGGCACGAATTCTCCAGCGCTCGACTTTTTCTCGACTTGTCCGATTCAAAACATCAGCCTCGAGGTAGGCGCCGCTGGGTCTGGACAAACTAGCTTAGTCACCTCCAAGGGGACCGCGCAGACGATCACTGCAACTCTCACCGATGTGATGGGAAACAGTTCACTGCCCAACACAGACGCGGGAGTGGTTCTGAGCAAGGTTCCTCTGACCTGGACTTCTTCGTCGCCCGGGGTCTTACCCGTGGGCACGACATGTACGCAATCCTGCGACATCAATCCCGCATCGCCCGGAGCGGCCACCGTCACGGCTTCTTGCACTCCGCCGACATGCAACGTCGGCTTTCCCATTATTCCTGCGAGTCTCGCTACCGCCGCCCAGATCAATGCATGCACGCAGTTTTTCCATGCACAATATCCCCAGTTTGCCGGCTGCCAACAGCTCATTCCGGTTCCGGTATACGCATCCCCCGTCTTCCTTGTACCCCCTTCGACAGTGACGCCCTTGACTCCGGCCACAGGCGCCATTTCCGGCGAAGTCAGCGGCGATCTTTCCACCGCGTCCGTTCTGGCCGCCAGCACGGGATGCGCCAAGCAATTGCCCGCCGACTGCCTTACGTCGATGTATTACCTGTCGACGTCGAAAGCGTCGGCGGGTAATGAGAATCCCTCGCCCGTACCGCCGAATTCTTTCCTGTTCGATGTCGCCGGCGACAAGCTCTACATGGGCAGTGACTACGGCGCGGCGGTGATCAATCCGACAAATTTCGGATCCAACACCTCCGCCTTCACCTCGCTCGGCGCCATCACCGGCAGGATCCTAGCCGTTTCCAACAATGGCTCCAGCGCGGTGTTTGCCGATTCCATCCACACACCGAACCAGGTGTTCATCACCAACACGACGAACCCGTCGGCTGGCCCGGTCGCATTAAGCATCAATGCCGCCACGGCCGCCGCATTCTCTCCCGATGGACTGAAAACCTTTATCGCCGGGGGAACCAATGCCAGTTCGCTTTACGTCTATTCCCCGCAGCAGGCCTTTCAAGGCCCGTTTCCGCTGCTTGGCCCGGCCAATTCCATTGCGTTCACGCCCAGCGGTGCCTTCGCACTGGTGGCGCAAGCCTCCGGCACTTCGGGTTCAGCCAACCTGAGTGCGTATGCCAACTGCAACAATCAGGCGGTCGCGAACCTGCCTTTGCCCGGCAAGCCGCTCATGATGAAAGTTCTGCCCAATTCTCACTTGGACGGTAGAGACTCTTACGGCTACCCCATTCCCGACGGTATTCACGTACTCGTGCTCGACGCGACAGGATTCGACGTGGTCACTGCCGTGCTGTCTCAACCGGCTGCCGGAACTCTCTGCCCTCAGGGATTGACTTTCGTCAGCAACGATCCTTTGCACGCGGCGCAACGCATCGAACTCGGCCAAGGCACGCTGCATCCGGTGAACTTCTTCGTTTCGGTCGATGGAACCCAGATCTATGTGGCCAATTCCACCGCTTCGACGATCCTCGTGTACAACTTCGTCGCGGGAGCTACGACCGGGGGCATCCAGTTGCTGAACAACGCCACGCCACTTAGCGCCGATATAAGTATCGATGGCGGCACGATCGTAGTCGCCGGCAGCGACGGTGTCCTCCACGAAATCAGCACGTCCCTGGGCGGCGCCGACCTGTATCAGGTTTCGTTCCCCAACCTGCCCAATTACCTGAACGCTTTCTGCAGCCTGACTCCAACGGCTGGTCCCTGTACGTTGACCACATCTCTCGTCAAACCATAGTGACGTGAGGAGCATATCTCGCGAAAAAAATGGGTGTCATGCTGAGCCGAAGCATCCCTACACGATGCTCACGAATGCGGCAGCATTCCGTAGGAATGCGAATCTCATCTTGCACGGAGACCGAAAATTATCTGAGCATGCGAACGCCGCGAGTGTCTGGGTTCGCCTGGAAAAAGAAACGCAATGTACTGGCGTCCACTTAACCCCTGCTCTGACTGCTGCCTTCCAGCTCTTTCCCCACGCTGTCGAGCACGCCATTCACGAAATGCACTGACTCGGGAGAAGAGAACCTCCGCGCAATCTCCAGCGCTTCATTGATGACCACGGCGCGCGGGGTCTCCCGATAAGCCAGCAATTCCGCCACGGCCGCGCGCAGCAGATTGCGATCGACGGCCGCCATGCGCTCCATGCGCCAGTGCTCCGCATGCTTCTCAATCAGCGCATCAATCTCGGCGACGCGGTCCGTCGCCACGCGAAACAGGTCGTCGGCAAACCCGCGCACTTCGGCGCTCGCGGTTCCATGCTCCGCCCAAAAGGTGCGGCGCACCTGTTCGGCATCCTGCTTCCCCATATCCGACTGGAAAAGCATTTGCAAAGCCAGTTCCCGAGATTTGCGTCGAGTACCCATTGTTTGTGTAGGGACGGACGCATTCGTCCGTCCCGCGGGCGAAAGCCCGCGTTCCGCTCTCAGCTCTTGGCGGACAGCTCTCAGCCGTCAGCGAAACACAACGGCGCCCGCTTCATCAGTTTACAGGAATACTCGCGAGACCCAACGGAAGGATAAGTGCGCGAAATCAGGATTTGCGCTTTTTTGAAGACGCAGTTCGCACGCGAGTTTTGCTTTTGCTTCCGGCTTTGCTGAAAGCCGACGGCTGACGGCTGATAGCTGACTTCAGCGATGCCATCTCCACCGCCGCCAGCGCCGCCTCGAATCCTTTGTTCCCCATCTTAAGTCCAGCCCGGTCGATCGCCTGTTCGAGCGAGTCGCAAGTCAGCACGGCGAAGGCATGGGGCACGCCCGTCTCCTGGGCCGATTGCCCAATCCCGCGCGTGACTTCGTTGACGATCACATCATAATGCGCCGTATCGCCGCGAAGCAGACAGCCGATGCAAATGATCGCGTCGTACTTCCCGGTCAAAGCCACAATCCGCGCCGCCGAGGGAATCTCAAATGCGCCCGGCACGCGAACAACGGCAATGTCTTTCTTATTTGCGCCGGTGCGCAGCAAGCCGTCGCAAGCGCTCACCAGAAGCCGCTCCGTGATGAACGCATTGAAGCGCGCAACCACAATCGCGAAGCGTTTTCCGGAAGCACTTAGCTTGCCTTCGAGAGCCACAACAGCCGCGTCGGGCACAGACTCAATCTTCAGGTTGTCTCTCTTTCGCTTGATCTCAGCGTTCCTCGGCGTGAATATTGTATCCATCTCCGAAGCTTGTCATCCTGAGCCGCAGCCTTTACCGGCGAAGGGCCCATGCAGCTTGCCTGCGCGAGCAAACGAGTTTAATCGCGATAATCCGTGCGAATCCGTGGCAAAGAAGTTACTTGCCTTTGAACTGCGCCGCCCGCTTCTCCAAGAAAGCCTTCGTCCCCTCAGTCTTATCTTCTGTCGCGCAAGCCACGCCGAACAGCACAGCCTCAAGATAAAGCCCCTCGGCCAACGTCATCTCCATCCCTTTGTTGACAGCCTCCATCGCGTACTGCACGGCCAGCGGTGCGTTCGCGATAATCTTCGCCGCGATCGCTTCCGCGCGCGGGATCAACTCCGCCGCCGGCAAAACTTCATTCACCAGCCCGATGCGATGCGCCTCCTGCGCCGTGATCGTCTCGCCGGCGAGCACCATTTGCATCGCGATGCCTTTGCCCACCAGACGAGGCAGGCGCTGCGTCCCGCCGTATCCCGGGATAATCCCCAGTTTCACTTCCGGTTGTCCTAGTTTCGCGCTTTCACTGGCCAGTCGCATGGTGCAGGCCATTGCAATCTCGCACCCTCCGCCGAGTGCGAATCCGTTGATGCAAGCAATGACGGGCTTGCCCAGATTCTCAATCAGATTGAGCACGTTCTGTCCGCGATGCGTATATTCCTTACCCGAAACGGCGTCATGCTTTGCCAGTTCGCTGATTTCGGCCCCGGCAATAAATGCCTTCTCTCCGGATCCGGTAAAGATGACGACGCGGATCGCCGCATCGTTCTTGATGTCATGAAACGCCGCCCGCAGCTCTTCCATAGTCTCCATGTTGAGCGCGTTGAGCACCTTCGGCCGGTTGACGGTGACGTAAGCAATCGTGTTTTTCTTTTCGAGAAGTATGTTTTCAAAGGTCATAAATTCAACTTCCTCTCCGCTGATTCACGCGGATCTCGCGGATCGAACAACCCTTGATGTGTCAATTTGTCTTATAGGCATGAAATGTTCCAAGAATAATTGCATTTGGGTTACTACGTGTTCGTTCAACCATGTCCGCGACCTCATCGCCGACTTCAGACTCGTCGTCGATAACTTCGGCCTTATCAACTAATACCAAGCTCCATCCAAAAGAATTGAGGTATTTCTCGATCTTCGAGCTTGCAGCTTCCTTCGAGCCCGCCCAGGTAGTGATGTTCATGAAGCCGATCTTGGATCCTGAGGAACCCTCGGTATCAGCAATAACCTCGGCTAAAACCAGCCACATTGTTTCCATCAGAAAAATCCGCGGGCATCCGTGTGAATCCGCGGCGAAGAAGTTCCTTGATAAAGCTAGAGCTTCTGCGCCTTTGGCTTCTCCGGGTCCGAGTAATCATAAAACCCGCGCCCCGACTTCCGCCCGTACCACCCTGCCATCACCATCCGCTTCAGCAGAGGAGGCGATGCAAACCGCCGCTCCTTGAACTCGTCATACATGACGTGCGTAATGTAATACGTCGTATCCAGGCCGACAAAATCGAGCAGCGTAAACGGGCCCATCGGATACCCGCAGCCCAGCTTCATCGCATTATCGATGTCCTCAATCGACCCCACGCCCTCTTCATACGCTCGGATGGCGTCGAGCAAATAAGGCACCAGCAGCCGGTTCACGATGAATCCCGTCTTGTCCGAAGTCCGCACCGGAACCTTGCCCAGCTTCTTCGCGAACGCGTACGCCGTCTCGTAAACGTCGTCGGCAGTCGCAATGGTCCGCACGACTTCAACCAGCTTCATCAGCGGCACCGGATTAAAAAAGTGCAGACCAATAAATCGCTCCGGCCGCTTCACCGAGGTCAACAGCTCCGTCACGGAAATCGAAGAAGTATTCGAAGCAAAGATCGCCTCTTTCTTCACGATGCCATCGAGCGAGGCGTACATTTTCTTCTTCTCTTCCACATTCTCGATGATGGCTTCAATCACAATGTCGCAATCGGCCAGGTCGGATTTGGAAGTCGTCCCTTTGAGTCGCGCCCGGATGGCGTGTTTCTGCTCGGCGGTGATCCCGCCCTTCTCAACCGGCCGCTCAGCAAACTTCACCAAAGATTTCTCAATCCCGGCAAACCCTTTGTCGAGAAACTTCTGTTCAACCTCAAGCACCGTGACGTCGAATCCAGCCATTGCGCAAACCTGCGCAATGCCCGACCCCATCAGCCCACAACCGAGAACTCCAACTTTCTTAATTTCCATAATTTAAGACTCATCACCACAGAGATCACAGAGGAGATTACGGAGCTCTGTGATCCTTTGTGTTCTCTGTGGTTAAAATTCAACTCATGCTCTCCACCACCATCGCAATCCCCTGGCCGCCGCCGATGCACGCCGTTGCCAGTCCATACTTCTTCTTCCGCCGGCGCAACTCATACAGCAGCGTGATCACCAGGCGCGTCCCGGTCGCTCCCAGCGGATGTCCCAGTGCAATCGCGCCGCCGTTCACATTCACCTTCTCGCGATCCAGCCCCAACTCTTTCTCAACGGCCAGATACTGCGCAGCAAACGCTTCATTCACTTCGATCAGATCGATGTAATCCAGATTCAATCCGGCCTTCTGCAGCGCAATCTTGGTCGCCGGCACCGGTCCGCGCCCCATCACCTTGGGATCGACTCCCGCCACACCCCAGCTCACAATGCGCCCCAGCGGCTCCATGTTGCGCTTGCGGACTTCATCGAGCGACATGATCACAACCGCGGCCGCGCCATCCACAATGCCGCTGGCATTTCCGGCCGTGACAGTTCCATTCTTCCCAAAGGCGGGCCGCAATTTCGCCAACCCTTCCATCGTGGTCTGCGGACGCCGGTGATCATCCTCGGTCAGCGATTCCCCGGCCGGCTCGCCCTTATGATTGCGCAGCGTCACCGGCACAAGCTCTTCCTGCAATCGTCCTTCTTTGTAAGCCACGTCAGTCCGCTGCTGCGAGCGCAGCGCAAACTCGTCCTGCATCTCGCGGGTGATGCCCTGCTGCGATCCGTACAACTCCGCGGTGTTCGCCATGTACGACCCGCAATACGAATCGAGCAGGGCCACCATCAGCGAATCTTCCAGCTTGCCGCCCGGCGCCAGGGTGAAGCCGTCGCGTCCGCGAATCACAAACGGCGCTTGCGACATCGCCTCCATCCCGCCGGCCAGCACAATCTTGGCTTCATCGGTCTGGATCAACTGCGCGGCGCTGACAATCGACTGCATGCCCGACCCGCACAGCCGGTTCACCGTCAACGCCGGAGTTTCAATGGGAATCCCCGCCCGCAAACCCACGTGTCGCGCGCCATACAGCGCGTCGCCGGAAGTCTGCTGCGCGTTGCCGAACACTACATGATCGAACTCCTTGGGATCGATCCCCGAGCGCTCGATTGCGCCCTTCCCCGCCACGGCACCCAATTCCTGCGCGGTAAAGTCTTTCAGTTTCCCGCAATAACGTCCAAAGGGCGTACGCGCCCCACTGACAATCGCAATGTCCCCGGCTTTTAGCATGATTTTCTCGCAGAACTCCGTCCGGAATCGGCCAGAGTCATTTCGCCAAACTTTTTAGTTTAGCAGCGCTCAAGCGAATTCACCACCGAGGCACGGAGGCACTGAGCAGAAAGAAAGTCAGTAAGCTGCTTCAAGTCAGAACGCAGAAGTAAGAATGCAGAAGTATGAGGCTCGCACTTTGGGGGCTCATGACGTGGGACGCCTCCGTGACACGGTGTCTCCGTAGACGCACTATGCCACGGCGCCCGCGGCCAGAGCAGCCGGTCCCAGAGCGACCACTTTCCCGGGGCCTTGCGCCATCGCCTGGCCGAGAGCGTGTTCCGCGCGGTTGATGATTTCCGTGACTACGTCGATGGGATCGTACTCGCTACGAATGACCGCCTCGACCACTCCCGCCGAAAACTGTGCCGACTGTCCCTGCGCCGCTCCATCCCTGGCCGGGAAGCGCACTTCCGCCATGATCTTTCTGAGTTTCTCAATCGCCAGCATCGCTTCTTTTTCCGCCGTCTCGCCCAGCAGAATGGCGACCGTGGTCGCGTCATAGCGAAACGCCAGGTCGTTGGATCGGATGTTGGCGGCAAACAATTGCCCGGCACGCTCCATCACCGCCTGGACTCCGGCCTCACCGTATTCCTTGAGCAGCGCCGAACTCTTGCCGAACTGCACCAATGCAACAGAGAAAGCCGTGGCATTCTGAATCGCACGCTTGCTCTCCGCCAGCAAGAGGTCAACGTAAGAAGCCCGCTTCAGCAGTCCAGATTTCTCGTCGGTCACCGACAGATTCTTGACCAGCCGGCGCAGTCCGGCATTATTAAGCGCGATCACCATCTGCTCGGTCAAAGTTTTGAGCACAACCATGTCGGACTGCTGCCAGACCCGCGCCCGGTTGTGGATCAATACCAGAATTCCAACCGTCTCTTCGCCGTCGCTGAGAGGAACCGCCAGAACCGAAGACGCGCCCAGTTCCGCTACCGCTTTCCTGGCCGATTGCAAGGCCACCGCCTTCGGAGCATCCTGAATCGCCAGGGGCTCGTGCCCATCTACTGCCTGCTGCAGGCACGCGATCAATTCGCTGATCGCCGCAGCACTGGCCTTCTTGTATCCCTCCGCGCAGAACTCATCGATTGCAGAAGGAGACAGTCCAGCCTTGCCCATCGCTGCCACACAGCGCGTCGCTTCCCAATGCATGCCAATCTCTTTCACTGCGGTGCTCAATACAGCCGGAGCCGTTCCCTGGTGGTACAGCTTGCGAGTAATCTCAGCCACGCGGGTGAAGCTGCGCACGTCCGCCGCCGGATCGGGAGCCGGCGCCACAGACGGGGAGGGCGCGGCCGGAGCAGACGAAGCTGCAGCCGGAGGTAACGGAGCCGATCCCGCGTAGCGCGGGGTCACGCCCGCGGAAAGATACAGGCGTTGCAGATCCTCGTTACGCTCTTCCTCGCGCGGAAATAATTCCTGAATTCTCTGCAGCCGCTCGACGGCCTTGTTGCGCATGCCGTACTGCACCAGAATTTCCGCCTGCAGCATCAGATCCTGCAGCGTGGCTGCGCCCAGAGTCGGCCCTTCCACTTGCGCCGGCTCTTCCGCCGCCTTGCTGGCCGGAGTGAACCGCGAAGCGATCGCTCGATAGCGCGCGTCTTCGACGTGGCCCTTCAGCATTTCGAGCCGCTTGGCATGTCCCGGCTCGTAGGGATCGACCTCCGCCGCCCGGTCCAGGCACTCGGCGGCTTTGGCAAATTCACCCGTGCTGCAATAGAGATCAAACAGTTTCAGCAGCGTGGTGCAGTAATCGTTCTCGCGGTTGGAGGCGTTATAAAGTTCGCTGAGAAATTCCAGAATCTGCGGCGAAGCCCGATGCGCCGCCGTGATGTCTTCCATGATCGCGATGAACTGCCGGCGCTCTCCGCGGCGCCGCTGGAACTGTTCCAGCTTGCGCGCCAGTGCCACGGCGGCATCATCCTGCTGACCATCCAATAAATTGCCCACCAGCGCGATTACCTGCTGCACGCGTCCCGGATTCGCCTCAAACAACTGCCATACCAGCGGCTCTGCCTCGGCGAAACGGCCGGCGGCAACCAGCGCATCGGCGTAGGTCTCGCGAAACTCCGGCGTAGCCTGTCCGGAATTCAGCTGAGGCTCAAGAATGAAGATCGCGGCGCCCACCTGCCCCTGCGCCAGCAGACCTTTGCCATAAGCCAGCGCAATCGCGGGGTCCGAAGAATCTTCCTGATAAGCTTTCTCGTACCACTGCGCGGCGACGCCGCCCTCGGAGGCAACCAACTGCGCGACCCGCGCAAACGCTCCGGCGGCAACTTTCCGGTTTCCCAGTTCCGATGCCAGTTCCGCCACCCGCATCAGGTTCGGCTGCGTCGGTTCGATGCCGACAATGCGATCCAGAATCTCCGCCGTTTCCTGCTTCTTGCCGAGCTTGGCCAGATCGGTCAGCGCCGATTCGTAGGTTCCGACAGCCAGTTTCTTGTTTGAGCCCTCGAGCAGTTGCCCAAAGCGGAATTTCTGCTGCCACGTCGGACTGCCATGCCGCGCCAGCTTTTTATAGGTCAGGCTGGCGCGCGTGGCGTCGCCGGCAGCCACTTGCCGCTCGAACAGATCCCCTAGCAGCTTCACCGCATCGGCGTTGCGGTTCACCGATAAACACAGATCCGCCGAGAGTTGGCGCACTACATCATTTTCGTGATCGTCGCGCAGAACCTGCAGATACTCTTCCAACGCCTCGGCAGTCTTCCCTTTTTGCAGGAGCTTCTCTGCGCGCTCCACGCGCTTCCCCAGCTCGGCTCGGTCCAGTCGTCTTGTAATCTCAGGCATGCGAAATGAGGGCGGAGTAAACCCTGGTCCGATTCTAGGAGCGCCCCCGAACCCCAGCAATGCGGTAACGCTCCGATGCGATTACGAAGGTCACCGCTCGGTTGTGGTGACCCAGCTAAAGTTTCGACCGGCAAACGTCTGCGCCCTTTGAGCGTCTAAAACTTCGGGCATTTCAGAGATTCGCCAGATCGCCGTTCGACGTTTTTCCTTTGATATCCTGCAGCATGGATCAGGAGCACCCAAATGCACAAGCTGACCTTGAGCTTTGTTCTTCTGCTCGCAGTTTCCGCCGGCGGTCAAACCTCGCGTCACGCTTTCAGCTTTGACGATGCGGCCAGCCTTCGCAGCGCGTCGCCGGTCGCAGTCTCGCCCGACGGTAAGAGCGTTCTCTACCAGGTACGCTTTGGCGGCCACAAAGGCCCTACCAATACCGAATGGAATCTGATCGCGCCCACGGGCGGAGAATCCCGCCACCTGAATCTTCCCGAGAAGTTCAAGCCGGCGGGATTCACTCGCGAGGGCACCGCTCTATACGGCTTGGCAGAGGTCAATAAGATGCAGCAGCTGGCCACGCTGCCGCTGGCTCCGCCCAACACAGCCGCCGCAGCAGCTGCCACTCCCGTTCCTCTGACCGGCTTGCCCAGAGGAATTCATTCCGCTTTGATTTCTCCGGATGGTTCTCGTTACGCTCTGCTGGCCGACCCGCGGCTGCCTGATCCGCTGGCCGAGGTACACACCGTGATTGAAGCCGAACCCACCAGCCTGTACGTCATCGGCGCCGACGGCACCAATGGCAACTGGTGGTGTCCCGCGTTGCACGACGTCAATGCGATTGCATGGTCGCACGATGGTTCGTCGATCGCCATCCTGTCCGTCACTCCTTCGATCGGATATCACTACGTTCGTTCCTTCATTGATATTTGCAGCACGGCCGGGGCGAAGCATATCGCTACCATCGATAACGCCGCCGCCGGAATTGGCTGGATCAACGGCGACAAAGATCTCGTCTTCCTCAGCACAACCACGTCCGTGCTCACGCCCGACCACGTGTGGACAGTTTCTGCGAGCGGCAGCGCTCCGGAGGATCGCACGCCCAAGCTCGAAGCCAGCGCCCTTGGTGTGTTCGTCGATGTGCGTGGCAACGCCTGGGTGAATGTCGCGCACGGCGTACGTGGGGAGGTCGATTCTTTTCAAAACAACGCCTTAACCACCGCTTACACATGGCCCGACGGAATCATCGGCGGACATCCGGTTTCTCCACAGATTGCGGGCGCGCCCGATGTCCAGGTCTTCGCGGTTTCCGATCCGCAATATCCTTCCAATGTAGCCGTCGCGCACGGTAATGCCCTGCAGCGAGTGACCACCGAAGGCGACGATCAACTCGCCAAGATTTCCTTGGGAGAGGTCCGCGCCGTGCATTGGACAAGCAAAGAAGGAATCGCTCTCGAGGGCATCGTAACTTTTCCAGCCGACTACAAATCCGGGCAGAAGTATCCCTTCATGGTCCTTCCGCACGGCGGCCCGGAAAGCAACGACTCTCTCGGATTCGACAGCTTCACTCGCATATTTGCCGGCATGGGATACGTCGTGCTCCAGCCTGAATATCGCGGTTCTACCGGATACGGCAGTGAATTTCTCGAGGCCATCTACCAGCATTTCGGCGATCGTGCCTATCGCGATGTGGACAGCGCCACAGACTTCGCCATCGCTCAAGGCTGGGTCGATCCGAATCGCCTGACCATCTTTGGCTGGAGCGCCGGAGGTTTCATGACCTCGTGGACCGTGACGCAAACTCAGCGCTACAAAGCCGCGATTGAAGGAGCAGGCATCACCGACTGGCTCTCATTCATGTGGACCAGCGACGTTCAGCAATTTGATTACGACGCACGCTGGCCCGACCAGGATCCCAAACCCTTTCTGGATTTTTCCGCCGCCATGCACTCCGAGCACGTCTCCACGCCTCTGCTAATCTTGCACGGCGCGGCCGATGAGCGCGTGCCCACGTACCAGGGACGCGAGTTATTCCAGGTGTTGGCGGTTCGCGGCAAGACCACGCGCATGGTCACCTATCCCGGCTCGCCGCATTTCCCCACTCTCTGGGAACAGCGGCAGGATGTGTTTCGCGAGATTGCCGCCTGGCTGGCCCGCTATAACCCGGAAAAATAATTCCGGGGAATTTATTGAGGAAAAACAAGATTCGAGCGCGAGCCGCTACTGGCTTGCAGCCGGGCCCTTCTCCAGCTGGTCCAACCGCTTCAGATACGGAAAGAACGGTGTCACTTCCAGGGGAATCTTCTCCGCCGGCGAGTCCAGCCTGACGGGCTTGGCCTTGAGCATTGCGATCCGGTCCGACCAGGGATCCACGGTAATACGCGAACCGAGAGGTAGTGCAGCAATCTGATCCAGACGGTTCGCCTGCAACGGTTCGGAAGCATTCGCCGCCTGCATCGCGATGAAATGACTGCTGAGGAAATCGTTGCCAAACCGCGCTCGCATCAGGTTCGGTAGCTGCTGAGACCGCGCCTGCAGCTCTTTCGCGAATAACGCCACCTTTCCCTGCTGACCCTGGTAGGGAGATTTTGCGAACAGCTCGAAGCCCTTTTTATCCGCCTCCGCTTCCTGCGCCGGAGTGAAGCGGAATTTGAAGTGCGAAAAGATCTCCAGGTCGGAAAAGCGCTCGCCCGTGGCGGCGGCATTTTCCAGCGAATGCTTCAAAACGATGTGCGCCAGTTCGTGGGCCAGCACCGCCGCCAGCGTGGCTTCATCCGGTAAAATATCGAGCAGGCCGCGGCTGACTACGATCGTTCTGCCGACTACGAAGGATTCCAGCGGCGTGGTCAGCAGTACCCGGCAGTGCACCGCCGCAATATCAAGTTCGTTCGTCACCTGCAGATTGTTTACTACGGCCTGCAGAATCTGATCGACCTCTCCGTCCGAAGCCATCAGTCCGGCAACCTGCAGCCGCTCGACCACTGCGTCCTCGGGACGATACTCCGTACCCCCCACCGAATACGCCGGATTCAAATCCTGCGAAGCTTCCCGCCGCTTTGGATCCACAAACGTGGCTGCGTCTGTCAAGCGCTTGGCAAACTCGCGCTGATCTCCGGCATTGCGCACATCGTATCCCCAAATGCGGGTTTGCGCCTTGAACCATAGAGTGTGATCGGCCGGATCGCTCGAATTCGATTCTTGCGTGTAGATGTAGGCGGGCATCCAGCGCACGCCCAATGTGTTCAACCGCCAGCTGTCAAAATGAAACGCACGCCGCGAAATGTAGGTGCCCGTAAAACGCACGATGTTGTGATCTCTATCCTCGATCCAGATCCGGCCTATGAAACCGCGGCCGCGATCTTCGCGCGGCTTCACATCGAAGGCCGCGCAGCGCACGTCTCCCAGCGTCTCGAAGCGCGCAAACTCAAAGGTGTAGTTCTGGCGATCGAAGTATCCCATGTCAGGAAACACTGCTTGCGCAAACTCATTCGCCTCAAGAACTCGCAGCTTCTTCGAGACCTTCTTCCTGGCCTTCTTTTTCAAGGGTTCGTTGGCTCCGAAGGCCCTGACCGAAGGCGAATTTCCGGCCAGATCGAGGCGGCCCAGAAAATACTCATCCGCATTCGGCGAACTTACAGCATCCGGGTCCGGCTTTTCCTTCTGAATGTAGGTCTCGATCACCGGCCTGAAGTTGCGCATCAATTCGATCAGGCTCCGCTCCTGCCGGATTGCGGAATCCAGGTACTGATCCAGATCCACCGATTTCCGCGCGGGCGCGTCTACCGCATTCTGAGGCGCACTCTGATTGGGAGCCGCGGGGTTCGCATTCTGTCCCGCGGCGACGGCAGTCGGCAAAGCCGCTAGCAG
Source organism: uncultured Acidobacteriota bacterium (assembly GCA_963763795.1). GTDB lineage: Bacteria > Acidobacteriota > Terriglobia > Terriglobales > Acidobacteriaceae > Sulfotelmatobacter. Next base: position 770,794 of record CAVXPP010000006.1, read on the forward strand.
CAGCGCCCCCGTCCGAAAACATGCCCTGACCGGAAACATACGCCCACAGTCTACCGCGCATGCGGGCCCTGCGCACGGTCTCACAAGGCGTAGGCTTGGCATCCCGGTGCTCACTCCCCATACACCCGGGTTGGGCGATCGTCCGTGATTTGTTATCGTGCTCCATGCCCTCGGCGTCTACTCCGCCACAAGTTCATCGGCTTGAAACCCACGAGGAAGGTCTCCGCCACCAGCTCTCCGCCGGACAGATGGCCATGGTGGCCGTGGGAGGTTCCATCGGCACCGGCCTCCTGCTCGGTTCTGGCGCTGCCATGGAGGTCGCAGGTCCCGCCGCCATCCTCAGCTTCGTCGCCGCCGCCTTCATTAGCTGGACGGTGGCCATGGCGCTCGGTGAACTTGCCTGCGCCCATCCTGCCGCCGGATCCTTCGGCGTCTACGGCGATCTCTATCTAAATTCCTTCGCCGGATTCATCGCCCGCGCCGGATACTGGGTGGGTCTCGCGCTCGCCATCGGCGCCGAAATGATCGCCGCCGCCACTTACATGTCCGCATGGTTTCCGAGCGTGCGCCCTTATCTTTGGATCGTCATCTTCGGAGCGCTTCTGCTGGTGATCAATCTCCGCAGCGTTGGCTCCTACGGACGCTTCGAATTCTGGCTGTCCATGATCAAGCTGGCCACGATCGCGGCATTCATCCTGATCGGCGCCGCGCTGCTCACGACCGGACGCGTCGTCCCCCAATACAACACTCAGGGAGGATTCTTCCCGAAAGGTTTGTGGTCTCCGCTCATCGCGATGACTTATGCGGTCTACAGTTTTGGCGGAGTCGAAATGGTCGCCATCACCACGGGTGAATCGCGATCCACCAAAGAAACTCCCCGCGCCGTCTGGATAACTTTTCTAACGCTCACCCTGGTTTATGTGGGAGCGATGGTCATCCTGGTCGGCGTCATGCCCTGGAACCACGCGGGAGTCACCGAGAGTCCGTTTGTCACAACGTTCCGCACCGTAAAGATTCCGCACGCATCGGGCGTGATGAATTTTGTCGTACTCACCGCCGCGCTCTCTGGAGCCAACGCCACGCTCTACGCGGCTTCGCGCATGATTTTTTCGCTAGCCCGCACCGGATGGGCTCCCGCCAGCTTGGGTCGCCTCAATCAGGAAGGCTCCCCGCAGAACGCCATCCTGCACTCCTCGTTCGGAATTCTCTTTGCGCTAGCGCTCGCTCTCTGGGCTCCGAAGAACGCGTTTCGCTACCTCGTGGGCGCGGCCTTCACCGGCATGATTCTGTCCTGGCTGGTCTCGCTAGCCGCTCACATTAGCTTCCGCCGCCGCCGGAAGCCGGAAGAACTCGCAGCGCTTCCCTTGCGCTCTCCGCTGGGAATCTGGGGATCCGTTGCAGGCTTCCTTTGTGTAAGTCTCGCGCTCCTGCAAACCTGGAGATATCCGCTGGTGAATCTCTGGAGTGGCTTAGCCCTTATCGGCCTGTTGACCGTCGCCTATCTGGTATTGCGCCGTCGGCAAGCCAAGGAATCTGACCACTGATCACTTTCCTCGGCACCAAGGAGAGCTAGTCTCGGTGCCAGCAAACTTTAGGTACGTTACTGCCGTGCCCCATGCCGCCACGATCTAGCCATTATCGAAGCCGTTTGCTTCCGGCAAAATGGATTCACAACATGACAGCCGAATCCAAGCCGCGCAAGGACACCTTAAGAACCGAGAAGCTGTCGCTGCTCGTACTGAGTCTTTGCGTCTTGGTGCTGACCTGCCTGCTGGTCTTCCGGCCTTTCTAGAAGCCATCTGGCCATCTCATAAATGGTTTAGGATGGGCAGGACCTCACCACCAATCGGTGCCGTTCACGGCCGGCATTGCGCCGGATCTTTTCCTAAGTTCTCCAGCAGCGACTTTCCTTTCCGGTAATCCGGGTTAAATTCCAGCACCCGCTCCACATATTTTCGCGCGATGTCCTTTTGTCCCGCCACGCAAAACGTAATCGCGAGATCCATTCCGATCGCGCTTCGATTCGGCACTCTCGCAAACGCCGGATTCCACAACTCCACCGCGCTTCGCAGATTTCCTGCGCGCGCTTCTAGAATTCCCAAATTCGTCGCCGCCTCATTCGACCGCGGATCGATCTTCAGTGCTCTTTCGTACAAATCACGCGCCTCGCTGATGTGCCCATGCTGCTGTTCCACGAAGCCCAGCGCGGCCAACACGACAGCATCATCGGGGTACCGCTTGACCGCCAGGCGCAGATAATTTTCGGCTTGCTGCTCTGCGCCTAGCACACCGCGCTCGGCCAGCGTCTCCCAGGCAAGAGCAAAGTCTCGGGTAGTCGCCAGCGAATCATCGCCGGCGGGAAACGACACCAGGGGCTTGCCTCTGACTTGCAACTGGGGCAGGGGCGCCGCATTGGGAAAACGCAGGATGCGATGATCCGTCGCCTCCGTATGCGCCACATCCTTGGATGGCAGCGCCGGCATGTGGCACGGCAGGCAGTCCGGCTTGTCCGCATGATGCCGGGCAGCAAACGCCTCGCCGTGGCATGCCAGACATTTGCCGCGATAGTACGCCGCCTTCTCCGCTGGCGCAGGCTCGGAATGCGCATCATGACAGCTGCCGCACCACAACTTCTCCCCGGATTGCCGCTTGCACTGGCTCTGCGACAAGGCTTGAAACTGGCTCAGGGCTTGCGGCTTCTGCTCTTGCGTCTCCGTCACCACGAAGTAATGGATGTAGTCGGAAAGCCGCTCTCCCGGCTGAAAGTCATAGAGACGCTTCCCCGGCTCCTCTACCGCGACCGTGCCTTCGAAGTGGCACTCCATGCAAATCGCATCGCGCCGCTCCGCCGGCAGCTTTGCGGGATTCGCGATCGCCCCCTTGCCGTTTTCATGTTCCTCGCCCGCACCATGGCAACGCTCGCAAGTAATTCCCGCATGGAGAAATGGTTTGCCGGTGAATTTACAGTCGCTCCCGGGCTCCGGGGGCTGCATACCGCTGGTGTGGCAATTCAGGCAACTGGGATATGCCGGAAGATTCATCGGAATCTCCAGCGCCTCCGTGTACGCGGGAGCCATATTCCATCGTCGTTCCTGGGAATACCAGTTGATGGGAGCTTCAAAGAGGAATTGGTCGTCTGAGAAAAGATAAGTGCGGCCCTTTTTCCCGGATCCGATGAAATACAAAAGTTCGCGCTGGCCGCGAATCGCGTCTCGCCCTCCGCGCTCATAGCTCATCCACACTCGCCCGTCCTGCTGGTAGACGCGGTAGCGTACCCCAGAATCCTTGTCGTCGAATTGCCCCGTTATCAGCCCGTCACTGGCCGAGCCGCTGGCGCCAGCCATGACCGTCTTCTGGTAGGAACTGCTGATCTCGGCATGACAACGAGCGCAGGCATCGTTGCCCGGCTGATTCTTCGCAACTGCAGGATTGATGCTTTGCGAAACGGCAGCAGCCGCAACCAACATGAAGGCGACCGCGGCCCCGCGCGAGGCCACACGTAAGATCGGGAAAAGCATCGCTGCTGATTTTATAACTCTAATCGTTTCCCAACAGCGCCGGCCCGGTTTGCGTATCTTCCGGATTATCCCGCGCACGCGATACGACAATGGCTAATACAGGGATTACCCGATAGCGTTCAACGATACAATTGTGGATTATCTTCCTACCAAAGATGATCAACCTTTTTAACTAGGCATTTAACTTCAGTACTCGACTCGTGGGGTTGGTTTCCCTCCGCTCGCTTTCCCCGCACGCTCCGCTCGGTTCCGACCCGGTACCTGCTGACAGGTGACCGCTTCCGCTCGTAGAAGTTGGCGATGCAGTCTCAAGGTGGGTCCAACGTATATCCGCGTCGCAATCCCACAGTTGCCCGGCACGTCTGCCCCTTCTGCCTCTTCCGATTTTTCGCTTCCAGGAGATTTCTTTTATGAAGTCGTACGTCTTCACCCTCTGGCTTGTCTTGATCGTATCCGCTGCCTTTCTGTTGAGCTTCCCCGACGTAGCTCTTGGGCAATCTCTCACAACCGGCGGTGTGGTGGGCACGGTGACCGATCCGAGCGGAGCCGCCGTCCCCAACGCAACCGTCACTCTCAAAAACGACGATACTGGGGCAACGCAGACCGCGACGAGTAATGGCACCGGCGCGTATCGCTTCTCTCTCCTCAATCCCGGCAACTACAATGTGTCCGCCACTGCGCAAGGATTCCAGGGAAGGCAGCAGGCATTTGTGGTTGCCTTAGGCCAAGACAGCACAGTCAACCTTAAACTGCAGGTGGCCAGTGCCAGCCAGACAGTGGAAGTCACGGCCCAGGGCGGTTCCGTTCAAACCGATAACGGCAATGTCACCGCGACGATCACCCCCGACATCGTGGCCAACATGCCAAACCCCGGCAACGACCTCAGCTATTACGTGCAGACTGCGCCTGGAGCGACCATGAACACTCAGGCCGGTTACGGAAACAGCGCCACTTACGGCATCTCGGCGACGTCCAATCTGTTCACGGTCGACGGGATGAACGAGAACGATCCCTTTCTGAACCTCAACAACTCCGGCGCAACCAACCTATTGCTGGGATCGAATGACGTTCAGACCGCCTCCGTCGTGAATAACGGATATACCGGAGAGTACGGCCAGTTGGCGGGCGCGAATGTTAACTTTGTCACCAAGTCCGGCGGCAACAAGTTCCACGGCAATGCTGAATACTTTTGGAACGGCAGCATGCTCAACGCCAACGACTGGTTTAACAACAACACCAGTACTGCCCGCCCCTTCGATAACGCCAACCAGTGGGCAGCTTCCTTTGGAGGTCCGATTGTCAAGGATAAGACTTTCTTCTTCGTGGATACAGAAGGCTTGCGTCTACTCATCCCCACGGCCCTGCCAGTAAACATCCCCAGTCCACAGTTTCAATCCGCCACTCTCGCCAATCTTGCGGCCACGGGAAACTCAGCCGAGATTCCCTTCTACAATCAGATTTTCAGCATCTACAACAGTGCTCCCGGCGCAAGCCGTGCAGCCAACAACCTGCCCTCCGGTGGCTGCGATGGCTCGGTCACTCTCGCCGGCGGCGCCCCTTGTGCCGTGGAATTTCAATCCAACATCCACAACTTGACCGATGAATGGCTGCTGACCACCCGTGTTGATCAGAACTTCGGCAGCAAAGATCGTGCCTTCATTCATTTCCGCACCGATCACGGACTTCAGGCAACCATCACCGATCCCCTGACCCCAGTGCTCAACGCCCAGAGCCCGCAAGCGCAATATGAGGGTCAAATACAGGAAACTCACCAGGTCGGCGCCAACGCCATCAACCAGCTCATCGTCTCTGGTGCCTGGTATACCGCGATCTTCGGTCCACCCAGCATGTCGAAGGCGCTTGCTCTTATGCCTTACGAGCTGAATTTCACCTCCGGACAATTCGCCATTCCCGGCAGCGCGTTCTACACCACCTGGCCTCAGGGACGAAATGTGACGCAGTACCAGATCACCGATGACTATTCGTGGCAGAAGGGCAATCACGATTTGAAGTTCGGCGTGAACTTCCGCCGCAACGACATCACCGACTACACTCCGGGAGGTTTCGCAGCTACCATACCGGAGGCGATCTTTAATTCCGAAGCCAGCTTTTTCGGTGGGACAGCCGACGTTTTCGAGCAAGCTTTCGCCACTCGCCCCACGCAGCCACTCGCACTTTATAGCCTGGGCTTCTACGCGCAAGATGAGTGGGCCGTCCTTCCTAGACTCAAGGTCACCCTATCCCTTCGCGCCGAACACAATTCCAATCCCATTTGTGTCACCAATTGTTTCGCCGGTCTGACGAACTCGTTCCTTAACATCTCTCACGATCCCACGCAGCCCTATAACCAGGTCATCCGTACCGGCCTTCACCAGGCCCTCCCCGATTACCAGGCCGTCAGTTGGGAGCCGCGTGTGGGCTTTGCCTGGCAACCCTTCGGTATAGGCAAAACTGTTATCCGCGGCGGTGGCGGACTCTTTTCTGACATCTTCCCGGGATCGATCGCCACCTCCTTCGACACCAATCCACCGTTGAAGAACACATTCGTATCCTCCGGCCTGCTGGCCCCGGGAGTCCCTGGAAATGCCCAGTCTGCAGCCGTGGCCTCCAACGCCGCTTTCGTTTCCGGCTTCAACTCCGGACTGAGCATCGGCCAGATCGAAGCCGCAGTGCCTCTCTTCAGTCCTCCGTTCTTCACGAGTGCAGCGCGCAACATCCGTTACCCGACCTATCAGGAATGGAATCTCGAAGTGCAGCAGGCGCTCGGGCCCAAGATGACTTTCACGATCAATTATGTCGGTAATCATGGAAGCAATCTGGCCGCCACGAATCCAGGACTCAACGCTTTCTGCAACGGTCCCACCACTTCGCTTCCTTATCAGCCCGGCTTGACGGCCCCTGCCGATTGCCAGAACACGCTCGGAGTCAGCTCATTCGTGGGGCTCCCAACCACTCCCATCGATCAGCGCTTCTCCACCATCACCGAAGTCGGCAACTATGGCGTTTCGAACTATAACGGTATGACCGCCTCCTTCACTCGCAGCGTCAATACCTCGCTTCAGATCCAGGCCGCCTTCACTTGGAGCCACGCTCTCGACGACATCTCCAATGGCGGATTCTTGCCTTTCAATTTTGATACCAACACCAGCATCCTCGCCGCTCAGAATCCCTACAACCTCCGGCAATACAACTACGGCAACGCCGACTATGACTCCCGCAAGCAATTCAATCTCAGCTACGTCTACCAAACTCCCAAACTGCATTCCGCCGTGTGGGACGCATTGTTCGACTGGACCATCTCGGGCGCCCTGTTCGCTCGTTCCGGCCTCCCCTTCACTGCCATCGACGGCGGTTCCTCCGGCGTCCTCGGCTCCTATAACTACGGTCCCGCAACAGGCCTCAGTCTGTTCGCGGATTCGTCCGTCGGACCCATAAACTGCAGTTCCTCAGCTGCCTACACCATCTCAGGAACAAACCACCCATGCATGACCAGCGCTGAATTCACGTCGCCGGTAGGGCTGGGGGGGATTGCCAGTTTCGGCAACCAACGCCGCAACCAGATCTACGGTCCCGACTTCTTCGACACAGACCTGACTTTGATGAAAAACTTCCGCATCCCCCACTGGGAAGGAGCCGAGTTTCAAGTCGGAGCCCAGGCGTTTAACATTCTGAATCATCCCAATTTCGACCAGCCGGTGAGTGATGTTTCCAACACGCAGTTCGGCTCGAGCGTGCGAACCGTCGCTACACCCACCAGCATCTTCGGCTCGTTCCTGGGCGCCGATGCCTCCCCGCGCGCGCTGCAGATTCGAGCAGAGCTCACGTTCTAGCAACGCCCGAGCACACAGCTGCGGCCCGGTCCTCCCCGGGCCGCTTTTTTATTTTCTGCCTTGTCTTCGGAATGTTGAAGCCCGGGGCGCCCCATCTGGCGATTTGTAGGTCATTTTCGCCTTCAAATTTTTCTGCTTCCCTTCCCGCGATTCCGTTGTAAAATGCTCGCCCTCGGCAGGTGAGCCATGTATTTCACTTCCCGCCCCCTGGGGATCCGACAATTGAAAAACATCGTTTCTGGGCGCACGCTCGCATGCCTGCTGGCCGTGCTGTCCGCGCCTTTGGCGTCCTATGGCGGAACTACGCCCTCGACTCCTCCTCCGATCGAGACCGTAACGAACACCGCTCCTGCCGCAAAAACGGCGAAAAAACCGGAGAAGTACGACATCGACCACATCGGCCAACGCGGCATCGGACGCGGCTTCAATCTCTATTCGCTTAAACGCGAACACGAGCTCGGGCAAAGCCTCGCCGCCTCTTTTGATCGGACGATGCGCGTCATTCACGACCCTGTGGTGAATGATTACATCAACAGCCTTGCCCAGAAGATTGTCCGCTACTCCGACGCCGACATACCTTTCACGGTCAAAGTCATCGACTCCGGCGATGTCCCGCGCGCCTACGGCCTGCCCGGCGGGTTTCTCTACGTCGACAGCGCTCTGATTCTCTCCGCCGACGGCGAAGCGGAACTCGCCGCCGTCATGGCGCACGAAATCGCCCACGTGGCCGCCCGCCATGCTACGCGCGCCCTTAGCCGCAAACGGGTCTGTGACGTTGTCGGCTCACTCGCGATGGTGGCGGGCCCTGCCGGCATGGGAGTCGCGGACGCCGGAGGGTTGGCCGGCCCTCTTTCGGTGAAGAAGTTCAGCCGCGACGCCGAGTACGAAGCCGACCTGCTCGGCATCGAGTACGCCTACGCCGCCGGATACGATCCGCAAGCCCTGCTGGATGCGCTCGAAAAACTCCATGCGATCGAAGTCCACCGCAACGAGGAACTGGCCAAGATCCCCGGCTATCATCTCGCCAGCAAGGTACCATTCCACTCCAGCATCGCGAGGGGCTTCGCGAACTATCCATTGACCGAGGAACGCATTGGGCGCCTGCAGGTTGAGATCGCCACATTCCTGCCCGACCGCAAGGACTACGTCATCGATACGAACGAGTTCCAGGAGATCAAAGCACGCCTGCTGGCTTCGCAGGCTCCAGTGCTTCATCATCATGCGGGCGGAAGCGACGACGACAGCAACGGCCCAGTCCTGCGCCGCGCTCCAGAAGTGGAAGAGACTTCGGATACACGACCGGTGCAGAACTTCGCATTTGTGAAATAGATCTCGTTACTGTAGCTTGGCAAACTCGGCTATTTCTGCAGAAAAAAGAGGCGCCGGAAGACCCGGCGCCTATGAGAAACGACTCGCGAGATGCGGTCTAGCGAGAAGACAAAAGTCTATTTGCTCTCCGCCACCGAGGGGCTTGCCCCCAAGTCACGGCGATTGTTGGCAGCGGTGCGAGCGACCCGCGCGGCCGGCTGATTGGCCACGGCCGCCCCGTAACGCTCGAGCAGCATCGGAGCCATGGCGTTCTCGGCTTCCTTCACGAAGATCATCTGGCTCTCAGAAGCCATGTCGACGCGGACAAAGTCTCCCAGCTTTACCTGACCGGTAGCGACCAGGTTAGCCAGCGGAAACACCAGATTCCGCTCGATCGCCCGCTTCAGGTGCCGAGCTCCGTAGCGCGGATCGGTGCCCTCTTTCAGCAGGTACTCTTTCACTGCGGAGGTGCAGTTGAATACAAACTGGTTGGTCCCGGCTGCCATCAACACTCGCTGCTGCACCATGCCGAGTTCGATGTCTAGAATCTGCGCCAGGTGCTCATCGCGCAGGGTCTTGAACACGACCGTCTTGTCGATGCGGTTCATGAACTCTGGGGTGAACTTGCGCCGGGCCGCTTCGATCGCCGTACGCTGAATCTTGTCGTCGAACGACTCATCGACTTCCACCACTTTGGGCGCGAATCCGAAACCGCCGTCCACCAGATTCATCATCTCGCCGGCGCCCAAGTTCGAGGTCATGATGATGATGCATTGCGAGAGGTCGACCCGGCGGTTGTCGCCCAGGGTCAAAGTCGCTTTATCCAGAATGCCGAGCAGAAGCTGCCACAGCGAGTCGCTCGCCTTCTCAATCTCGTCAAACAGCAGGATCGAGAGCTTCAGCTTCTCACTGAACCACTGGTTCAGGGCTTCCTGGGTCAGGAGCGGATGGGTCTCGCGGTGTCCCAAATATCCCGGAGGCGAGCCGATCAGCTTGGCAATCTCGTGCGAGTGCTGGAACTCGGCGCAATCGATCTTGATGCAAGCGCGGGTATCGCCGAACAGCGCCTCGGCCATCGCTTCCACTACGCGTGTCTTGCCCGATCCGGTCGGTCCGAGGAACAGCAGGTTGCCGACAGGACGGCCCGGCGCGTTCAGGCCGGCCAGGAACATCTGATAGATCTCGACGACCTTCTCAACCGCCTGGTCTTGCCCTACAATGCGGCGGCGGAGGGCGCTTTCGAACTCTCCAGCATCGTTGCTGCGGCGATTCGGATCAAGCACTGTAGCGAGGTTCGGTCTCATAAGATGTTGCCCGGGGCTCCGGACATTCCCTTTCGGCCGTTTTCTTCGGCTCTCCTATATTTGTTGCCTGACGCCGTAGGCAAGATTCATGTTTGCTTGCCTATTTTCTGGAAGCTTCCCTCTAAACTCCTCTTCCAGCCGCTGCGCGTCCGCAGTCTCAGAATAAGCAACCCTCTGGCCACCCACTCACGGCTTCTCGCACAGTTTGCAAGTAGCACGCTCCTCAGGGTTTATGGCCATCCGGGACCGGTTTTCCAGTCTGAATCCCACAGCCCTCCCTTGCCTGAGGGAAAACCTTTGCACTACCACGGAAGGAACCTACTAGTAACCACCGTCATTTGGACACGATCTCAGTAGCCGCGGAACCACCGCAGAAAGGCGAGGACGGACGTTTCCTCTGGCACTGGAGTGCACGACCCGAAAACTGAAGACTGACAACCACTCTGAGGTATTGGAACAGTCAACCGTATTAGTCCGCACGTAACTAGCGAGCCTTCAGCACCGCGGCTAGTATCGCAACTTAGGGACACTTTCGCGGAGGAACCCTTTGCGTCACTCGTCGCCACGCATCATTACAGGAATCTTCTGTCTTCTTTTTGCAGTCGCCGGGTGGGTCGTCGCGCCGCATTCGCCCGAGACCTTCAGCGCCCAGGCCCAAACCGCCAAGCCGGCGGTAGCCACGCCAGGCGCCGCGCAGGTGCAGCCAGCCAGCATCTCGACGGCAAAAGCGGCTCCGGAACCGAAACTGATTCCCGCTCCCGGCACGGAAGTATATACCGCCAAGCGCGGAGAGGCGATTCCGACCATCGCCCGGCACTACCTCGGCAAAACCTCGTATCTGACGTCCTCAGAACTGGCGGAGGCGATCCGTGCGGTGAACCATAAACCGGATAGTTCGAATATCCTCAAAGCCAACGAAGACATCATCATCCCTGGAATCGTCTCAGCGCCCATCACCGCCAGGACGGTCCCGGTCTCGAAGGACTTCGAAGTTCGCGCTATCTATCTCACCGGCGTCATGGCCGCCAGCGACCACGGCATCCGCATCATCAAGCATTGGCGGGAAGTCGGCGGCAACGCCGTCGTCTTCGACATTAAGGATTCCGACGGCAGCGTCAATATCCCATTCGAGCACCCACTGCTCGGCGAGCACAAGGTTTACATCCACGATGTGCCAAAATTCGTACACTTTCTGCACCAGCAGAACATGCACGCCATCGCCCGGATCGCCATGTTCCGCGACGAGCGCTTGGTTGTGGCGCATCCCGAGCTGGCCGTCCAGTCGCGCAAGAACCATACTGCATGGCGGGAAAACGGCAAGCTGGTCTGGACCGACCCCTCGAACCCCAAGGTCCAGGACTATGACATCGCGCTGGCCAAGCACGTAGCTCAACTCGGGGTGGACGAGATCCAGTTCGACTACGTCCGCTTCCCCGCCGAAGGCGACCAAAAGGATGCAGTCTTCGTCTTCCAAAACGGCCAGGAGCCCGCGCAAGCTGAAGCGACAAACGGCAAGCCTGAAGCGCCAAGCGTTAAGCTCGAAGCGGCAAACGCCAGCCCCGAAGGGGCGGGATGTGAAAGCCCGGGACGGAAGTCCCGGGTAGCCCCCAAGAATGCGGGCAAGTCCCGTACGGACGGCACCAACTCCGCCGACCCGCAAAAACCGTGCGCCGTGAAGCCCGCCGTCCCTCGCGGTCCGCAACGCTCCGATGTCATTGCCGGCTTCCTGAAGAAGGCCTATGCCGAGCTTCATCCCACGGGCGTGTTGCTCTCCCTCGACGTCTTTGGCGTGATGGCCTGGCAGCGCCAGGTAGATCTTTCGCACACCGGGCAGGACATCGTTCAAATGGCGCACTACTGCGACGTGCTGAGCCCCATGATCTATCCTTCGCACTTCTTCGGAATGGACAACATTCCGCACCCCGGCGACGAACCGGCCCACTTCATCGGCGAGTCCATGGACAGATTCATGCTGATCACGAAGGGCAGCGGGGTGGTCATCCGTCCCTGGCTGCAGGCGTTTCACTGGCGGACTAAGACCTACTCGCCGGAATATATAAAGATCCAGGTGGAGACAGCGAAGGCAAAGGGCGGCGTCGGATTCTTGTTCTGGAATGCCGCGAACGACTACTCCAAACCTTACCAAGCGATGCCCCAGATGAAGTCTGCGAACGCCAAGGAGAAAGACAAGTACTTCCGCGGCGACGAACTCCCAGTTCCAACGGTGCAGGCGGCTCTGACGCCAGCGCGGTAGAACCGGTCTTGAAAGCGACTAGGGCATAGCCATCCGCCCTCAGCGGCCGAACTTCGCGTTCATTTCGCGGTAATCGACGCCTTGTTGAGCAAATTCGAAGGTGCCGTGATCTTTCAATTCGCGGGCAGCGCGGAGAAATGCACCCAGCGCCGCGCGCGAGAGAGCGCTGCCGACGCTGATCCGCCTGACTCCAATTTCAGACAGCTGCGCGACGCTTAGCTGCGAATTGCGCAGACCCATCACCACATTCACTGGTCGATCCACCGATCGCACGACCGCGGAAATGTCCTCGGCGGTGGTCAAACCTGGGGCAAAAAGAACGTCGGCGCCGGCTTCCTGATAGCCTTGTAGCCGTTTGATCGTATCGGCGAGATCCGGATTTCCGACCAGGAAATTTTCCGCGCGCGCGGTCAGCGTAAAGCGGAACGGAAGTTTGCGCACGACCTCAACGGCCGAACGAATTCTATCGGCGGCGCGTTCAAGTTCGTACGCGCGGCTTCCCTGCCGGGGAACATCCTCGATCGAGCCGCCACTGGCTCCGGCACGTGCAGCGAGTCCTATGGTCTCGGCGACCGTTTCCGGAGAATCTCCAAATCCGTTCTCGAGGTCGGCGCTCACCGGCAAGCCTGTCGCGGCGGCGATTGCAGAAACGTGTTGCATCATTTGTTCCCGGCTCACCGCACCATCAGACAGTCCGAGAGAGAAGGCGTATCCACCGCTGGTGGTGGCCAGGGCTTCAAATCCGATTTGCGCCAGCAGGCGCGCCGTACCGACATCCCACGGGTTTGGAATTACGAAAGCCGCATCGCGCTGGTGAAGCGCGTAGAAGAATTGCCCCTTTTCAGCTTGTGACTTCATACAAGTTCCTCTGATCGCAGCTCAATCCGCATTGATCTCTCTTTGCAGCGGCGGCAGAGCCGGCACGTTGGGATGCTGAGAATCGCGCCACATCACCTTGAAGCACTCACCTTCCGATTGCGAATGCCACTCGCTGCCATCTTCATATTTCACAGAATAGGGAAAAAAGACCCAGCCCAGAACTTTATTTGCACTGGCCGGAGGCACGCCCGGCTTCTCCAGAGTTTGCTGCTTGCCGGCAGCGAGGGCGGTGTTGGACGACCACTCAAAATTAGACGGCCGCCGCAAGTCCTGGGGAGCCAGAAACATCTCCGATGTAAGCCGCAGTTGGCTGATGGATTTGCCGCTGGTATTCCTTACCGTCAACGAAAAAGTTTCAGGATTCTTCCAGAACTCTCCGGCGACAAATTCGATCGGGCACGGTCGAGTCGGAGCGCTGTAGATGGTGTAGACCGCCATCATTCCGCCCTCCATGTGATCTTCCACGTGGCAATGAAACATCCACGTGCCGGGATTGTCGGCAATCATATCGGCGCTCTTCATGCTGCCGGGAAGAAGTTCAATCACATCGGTGTGATGTCCACTCTCGATGACGGTTTCGCCATGCCAGTGCGCGCTGTGCAGGTCGATCTCGTTGCCCATGCCCAGCAGATACCAGCGCACCTTATCTCCCTGCTTCATGTAGAGGCCGGGAAGATTACCGAAGATGAAGCCGTTGATCGAGTAAAACAACCCCGCCTGCTTGCCGGCCATTTCATCGAAGATCATGAACGAGGCGACGAATTCGCGATCGACGTCCTTCGGAGATCCATCGGGCTTCGCTTTGCCCTTCGCGGTCACAATGATCGGACCCAACAGGCCGGCATTGATTTCGATTCCGGGATCGACGTGCGAGTGATACCACCAGACGATCGAGCTGGGCTGCGCCGGACCGGGGCCGCTCGCCGCATTGGCAAACCAGTGATAAGTAAATTTCCTTCCCGGAGCCACGCGATCACCTTTGCCAAACGGAATATAGAAGGCGCCCTCGTTGTCTTTGTCGTAGCGCAGGCCATGCGGATGCATGTCGTGAGCGACGTGTCCGCGATTGAGAAAGTCGACGACGATCTCGTCGCCGACCTCGGCGCGAATCACGGGGCCGAGAATCCCCAGCCAGTCGGGCTGCGGCTTGCGAACCGTAAATGTGTCATCGGTGTATTCGATAAAGCGCGTTTTCGGCCATTGCAGCTTCAGCGACCACGGCTGCCGAATGGGCGTGGCGCTCAGCAAATCGATTCCGCTGGGAGCGTAGTTCCAGGGAACGTCTTCCGCGGCGATATAGTAATGCCGCGTCGCGGCCAGACATGAAGTCGCGAAGAAGACACAGCACAGAAGCGCCAGTCGGTGAGTTCTCACCTAGCCATTATCCCATTCGACTCATGCCGTGGAACGGGCACTCCTGCCCGCTTGCCTGCAGCACCACAAAAACCAGCGGGGCAAGAGTGCCCGTTCCGCGGCAGCAGCGAATCCGCAATCATGGGCCGGCAGTTGGAGTCGGCGCGGCCACGCTGCAGGTTCCTCCTGTATTTTGAGCAGGCGGCTTGGGAGGAGTCGCCCAGGGAATCGTTGTGAAATCGAAGAAATCGGTGCTCATATCCGCCTGCGATTTATCGCGACTGGTGAGCGGCTGCAACCCGAAGCGCTTCTCAATCAGTGTCAGAATCGCGGTGTAATCGTAGACCGTGTGGGAGACATAATTCATTTTAGCAAAGGGAGAAATGACGATCATGGGCACGCGGAAGCCGGTCATGCCGAAGCTGCAAATTCCCGACGTTGCATTGGCGCCGTCGCATTTGTCCGTGGGCTCCAGATCAATCGGATAAGCGAACTGATCGGGAACGGCCGCGGGCTGCGGTGCCACATGGTCGTAGAAGCCTCCACCTTCGTCATAAGTAAAGATCATCGCCGAGTCTTTCCAGCTCGGACTGGTCATCAGAGTATTGATCAGTCCTGAGGCATAAGTCGCTCCCGTCTGAATGTTTACCGGATAGGCGTCCGAATCGGAGGGATGCTCATCCCGCCCTTCGACGGATGCGGGCTCAATCAGCGCTACCTGGGGCAGCGTGCCATTCTGCGCATCAGTCGTGAACTGGGTTACGGGCACAATGTTCTGTAACAGATCCGGCGTCTTGCCTGCGCTATTTAGAATCGTCTCCTCGTAATTGAACTGGTTCAGGTAAGAGTCGTTTTCCAGCAGGCATTGCGACTGCGCATCGCCCGACATACTCCCGCAGTTGGTGTTGTTGGCATTGATGTAGATCTTCCACGTAATGCCGGCGTTCTGCAGCGCCTCAAAAATCGTGGTGGCTGTGAGCTGTGATTGATCGTTGCTATTGCTGCCGATCGGATACGCGTATCCCTGCGAGGTGGCCGCCAGCAGATACATGCGATTTAGCTGGGTGCGGCTCATCACCGGCGAAAACCAGCGATCCGAAGTGGCGAAATTGCTGGCCATGAAGTAGTAGTAATTCAAATCGCTGTCCTGGAAATAACCCATGGCGCGGTATCCGTTGATGTCGTTGACCGTTGAATAGGTGTACTGCCGGGCATCGTTCCCCGCCGACTCTACGTATCCGTTAAGCAGCGAAGCGATTGTGTTCGGGTACGAGAAATTTGCATTCCAATCGTTGTGGCTCTCATTCCAAAACGGGCTCAATTCTTCCGTACAGACCGAAGCCATATGAAAGGAAGTGATTGGATTGTTCGCATCCGGTGTACATACATCGGCGCCATTCGGATCGGAAGGATCGCAGCCCGGATTGGTTGGTGCCGGTCCTTTCAGAGGAGCAGCCCCGCTCGCCGGATTGAACTGGGGCAAACCATCGAATGATTGGTCGGCGATGCCGTTCGCGGCCCAGTAGGCGCGCATGTATCCGAAATAATGATCGAACGAGCGATTTTCCTGAGCGAAGATAATGATGTGGTTCAAGCTCTGCAGCGTGCCGCCCAGCACAAACGAGGCGGTAACACTTTCAGCGGCAGTTAGCGTTACGCTGCATGTCGTAGGGCCGGTGCAGGCGCCACTCCAGCCGGAAAAGATATAGTTAGTGCCGGGGGTTTCGCTCAGCATGACGTTGGTGCCGGATGGAAAACTGGCGGTGCAGGTAGTCGGGCAACTGATTCCGGCTGGACTGCTGGTAACAGTTCCCGCGCCCGCGGCCGGGGCGGTCACCGTCAGCTGGTAAGAAGTCGGAGTTGTTGTCGAAGTGGGGCTGGTTCCCAGGCCTGCGCAACCCGCAAGCGCAAGGGCGAGCGTCGCACATAAGCAAACCAACCATATCCGTTGAACCTTCATTTCGGCCTATTCCCCCAAAAAACAGACAGAAAACGACCTCCCTTGGATGACGCTGCTTGTCGTGTGGTTGGCTGTGACTGCGAGGCCCGGAAGGGCAAGGCCTTAGTCATGTACCCTTCGCATTGCGATAAGGGACGTTAATCCCTGCGACTCAGCGACCTAGGTACCGGTTCGAAGCGTCGTCTGCTCAGCCTCATAGTAGAGGTGATCGATCTGCGCGCGGTAACGCTCTTCGATAACTTTCCGGCGGAGCTTTAGCGTGGGCGTGAGAGTGCCATCGATGGCATTGAATTCATCGGGCACGAGAAGGACTTTCTTCAAAGTTTCGTAGCGAGCCAATCCGCGGTTTACCTCGCCAACAATACCCTCATAAAGCGTCTTTACCTTGGGATGCGTGACCAGAGATTCCCGCGAAGAAAAAGCTACATGATTGGTGCGCGCCCATTCCTCGAGCTGAGGAAAGTGAGGCGAGATAAGCACCGAGGCGAATTTTCTCCGGTCGCCCACCACGACTGCGGTTCCCACCAAGACATTTAACTTGAGGGAGTTTTCCACGGGCTGAGGGGCGATAAACTTTCCGCCGGCAGTCTTGAGCAGATCTTTTTTGCGGTCCGTGACACTGAGGAATCCGTCGCCATCCAAACTGCCGATGTCTCCAGTTTTGAACCAGCCGTCTACAAAAGCGTCCCTGGTTTCTTCGGGACGATTCCAGTAGGCGCGAAAAACCGAAGGCCCGCGAACCAGAATCTCGGAGTCTTCGGCAATACGAACCTCGACATTCGGAAGCGGACGGCCCACACTGCCGATTCTGTGGGCTCGGGGATTGTTGATCGCGATGACCGGCGAAGTTTCGGTAAGGCCATATCCTTCGTGAATGCGGATCCCCATATCCGCGTACCAGGTCGCTAGTTCCAAACCCAGAGGCGCTCCGCCCGAGACAAATATTTCAACCCGGCCGCCCATTTGCGCGCGCACTTTCGCAAATAGCAGTTTGTTGGCTAGCTTCCAGTTCGGTGAAGTCGGAATCCCGCCGGCCAGAATCGTGGATCGATGAGCGCGGCCTACCGAAAGCGCCCAGCGATACATTGCGCCCTTCGCCCGGCTGGAAGCTTTCTGTTGCACCTGCAGATAAATTTTCTCGTAGACGCGGGGCACGGCAACGAAGATCGTGGGCCGCACCTCTTGAAGAATCTGCGGCAACTGGTCGAAGAACGGACAATAGGCGAGCGTGACTCCGCGATGGAGCAAAGCCAGATCAGCATGACGGGCGGTTACGTGTGAGAGCGGCAAAAAGGAAACGCTGACATGCCCCGGTCGAACGTCAAAGCCGTGAAGCGAATTCAATATGTTCGAAGTCAAGTTTCCATGGTTGAGTTGCACGCCTTTTGCGCCGCCCGTGGTCCCCGAGGTGTAGATAATGGAGGCGAGGTCGCCGGGGGTGATGCTGAGGGCACGGCATTCCAGTTCCGTATCACGCCCGGCGGGGCCCTTTTGCATCAGTTGCTTCATCTGCAGCGCTTCGGCGGCTTCGACGGGATCCATCACCAGCACTTTCTCGATTGCGGTTTGCTGCTTGATGGAAAGAACTTTGTTGAGCTGCTCCTGGGTGGAAACGACCGCAACTCTGGCGCCGGAATCGCCGAGGATGTAAGCCGTTTGCGCGGCGGTCAGCGTCGAATAAATCGGCACGACCACCGCGCCTATTAACAGCGATGCGAAATCCGCCACCGGCCACTCGACGCGGTTTTCGCTCAGAATTGCGACCCGATCTCCCTTCCTCAGGCCCCAGTGGATGAGCGCCCGAGCGACGCCCACGACATTCCTGTAAAACTCCTGCGAACTGATCGATAGCCAACCGCCGGCTTCCCGCGCCAGCATCACTTGATCCTGCTTGCGATCCACAATGGCGAAGAAAATTTCGTTCAACGTATGCGGCGACATGGCACAGGGCCCTCCTGACTCCGGGAGAGGAACAACTTTATGCCTGTTTCGAACTCCCAATCACTTGCTCTGATTCAACGTTCCCCAGCGGAACGTCGGCCCGACGGAAAAGCGAACATAGTTCTGCCGCGGCACCAGCAGGTTCGAAAACAAGTGCGTATTCACCCAATCCGCTGCAAAACGAACGTCCAATCTTCCGCGACACGTTCACGTCAAAACCGCCCCCCATGCCGAAGAACAGCTGGGTGTCGGTCTGGTGCGCGCTGGGAGGCGCGATCTGGAGGCCCTGAAATATCGGTATCAGATACGCCGGGAAGGTAATGTCGGCCTTCTCGTGCATGCCGCCAAAGCCCGGCCGGATCAAGAACGTAACTTTGTCCCACTTACGGATATAAAACTGGGGACCGGCGGCAAAGGTGTACGTACTCGAGTCGAAACGGCACGTGAAGTTGACTCGCTGCGCCAGGCCTGCGAGTGCATTTACCGGGGCGGCGTAAACGGTTTCGCTTCCGGTGATCGTTCCCGCGCCGCTGATGATGCCAACATCAACACCCATGCCCAGCCAGGGTTTCACGGTGACGCCAAAATCGCTCTCGAATCCGCGCTCGGTCAGGTTGCGGGCCGGACTGACCATATAGTCAAAGCCGGTGAACAGGGTGTAACGGTTGATGTCAGTTTGCGCAAGAGCCGGGAGAGAAAGAATAACGAAAAGGCCCCAAAGAAGCAGACGTTCTATGTATCTCATACTTCACCTCGGGAGGATGATTTGAGAAGCGAGAAACGGTAGAGCAAAATGGCAAGAGATTCGCCCCGTCGTGAAACCTCCGCGACCGGAGACAAACCGGTGAGTGATTGACGAGGGTGAGTCGGTAACCTACCACGGTCGACACCCAAAGACTGCGATTTACGCGACGACTAAATGGGCCACAGGCCGCTCCACGACAGAGGGAGGCGCGGAATCTGGCTTTCGTTTTACTTCCACAGGCGAAGACGGGCTCGTCATCGGAGCCTCACGGAGCGCCGTCTTTTGCCGCGCGGCAGCGGCTGGCATCGCACGCCGTTTCCTGCTTACACTTTTTTTCTGCGGTGGCCTGAGACCCACCGCTTCTTGCAGTTCTACAAAACTGGTTTCGAGCAAACTCTCCATGCGCTTCAGATCGGGGGCTGCGTGCACATCGCCGCTGAAGCCGAAATAGATTTTGCCGTTATAGCTGAGAATGGCGCAGTTCACGGCCATTTCGCCGCCCACGGGGACATAGGGATACCAATTGAGCATCTTGTGCCCAAGCAAGTACAAAGGATATTGCGGTCCGGGAACATTGGTGCAAACCAGATTGAACGGCGTCACGGGCAACTGGCTGGCAAGCGGCCCGGCCAGCCCTTGCACCGACGTGGGGAACATTCCGATCAGACCGCCGGCCAGGCTCACCAACTCGGCCGCGTGCACGCGCTTGAGAAATTCCGTGCGCTTGTGAACCGCAACCAGCAGTTTCCTGGAATCGCGAATATTCAGCGGCACGGTCACTGGGACCAGCGAGATGCGGTTGCCCAGTTCTGCCGGGTCTGCGTTCGTCCGCAGATTCACGGGAACCATCATGCGGAACAGCTTTCCTTTAACGGGATCGCCGTGGAGTTCACAATAGCGGCGGATGGTCGCGGTCACGACCGCGAGGATGACATCGTTCACGCTGGTGCCGCATTTTTGGCGAATCGCCTTCACCTCCTCCAACGGAATTTCGGTGCAGGCAAATTTCTGCGGGCCCCGGTACAGCACGTTGAAGCGCAACCTTTCGGTGAAGGCCGTGATTTCCGGGAAAAGAGCGGCGAACTCTTTCGGGTCAACATTGCCTCCGTTGGCGGCGACGCGCTCGGCCATGGTCAGCATGTCGGCCATCGCCGAGAGAATCCGTTTCGCGAAGTCGGAATAGGAATCGACGAATCCGGCAGTGAGCGAACTTAACGCATCGCGGCGCGGCGGAACGCGGAATTTGATCTTCCGTTTGGGCAACGGAGGCGCTTCCGGATTCGCATCCAGCAGCACGTTCATCAGGCCTACTCCCGCAATGCCATCCACCAGACAGTGATGCATGCGCAAAATGATTCCTGTCCGATTCCCCTTCAATCCCCGCACAACCGTGATGTCCCACAAGGGATGGCGACGGTCCAGCATCGTGCTGAACAGCCTTCCCGCCACGACTTTTAGTTCAGTTGTGGTGCCATGCCGAAGAGTCACTTCCCGCATATGCCGATGGATGTCGAAATCCGAATCAAATTCCCAGCTGGGAAGGCCGACGTCAAATGGAGCCGGCACAACATGCTTCACATACCGAGGAAGCAAAGGCAGTTTCGATTCGACAAACTGAATGCAGTCCTGCAACGAAATTTCGCCTTCGAAGGTGCAGACACAAGCCACATTGAGCGGCATGCCTTCCCGCTCCAGGTGCAGGAATACCGTATCTCCCCACGAGAGGCGGTCACTCTGCGAATGATTCTGCATAACAGTTCGTCCTCAGTTAACGAATGAAAATCGACTCGCCAGCTTGATCAGCTTGAACGTTTTATAAAGATCGACGTTGACGCCGCGCAAGACTACTTTGACTTTCTTCTCTTCGGCCTTGCGGGCAAGCTCTTCCAGTGCGCGCAAACCACGGGAATCGATGCGGCGAACGGCGGAAAAGTCAAGCGCAAGTTCCTGTAACGTGCCATCCAGTTCCTGCGCCGCCTGTTCCAGACTGGCGATTACATTTTGCTCATCGATCTTTTGAAATTCGACAATCGTTGCCATACACACCACCAAAACTCAAACAGGTTGCGGTTGAGAGACGGCGCCCGAATTGGCAGCGACGCCTCGGCCTTCATAAGCTTTCCAGAACAGCTCGACCAGTTCGGTCATGAGCGGCATGCGAGGATTCGAGCGCCACGACGGATCGTCAAAAGCCGCCTTCACCATCTCGGGGATGGCGCGCTCGAACTCTTCTTTCGAGATGCCTAGTTCCGCGATCGAGCGCGGGAAGCCGAGTTGGTCCAACAACTGCTCGACCGCCGCGATCAGCTTGTCCACTTTTTCCTGCACGGTATGGCCACCCAGGCCCAACAGGTCGGCAACCGTGGCGTATTTCTTATGCGCAACGTATCCCTGGGTGTAGGGCGAAGGCATGAACTTGGTAGGAACCGCGGCGTTATAGGCCATCACATGTGGCAACAGGAGAGCATTTGCCCGGCCATGCGCCACCTTGAAACGAGCCCCCAGCGCGTGAGCCAGTGCGTGATTCACGCCCACCGACGCGTTCGAGAAAGCCATCGCAGCAATGCACGCGGCATTGTGCATCATGCAACGCGCCTCTTCATCGCGCGGATTCTCATAAGCAATCGGCAGATACTTGAACGCCAGCCGTATCGCTTGCATCGCGTTCGAATCGGTGTACGGCGAAGCATAATTCGAGACTCCAGCTTCGAGCGCATGAGTCAGGCAATCGATCCCCGTATCGGCGGTCAGGCCCTTGGGCATCGACATGACAAATTGCGGATCGACGATGGCCACATCAGGAGTCAGCGAGTAGTCGGCTAGAGTCACCTTCCGTCCGCGCACCTTATCGGTCAGCACTGCAAACGGAGTCACCTCACTGCCGGTTCCGCTCGTGGTGGGGACGGCGATGAGTCGAGTGCGGTTGATCTTCTCAGTGGGATATTCGACCACGCGCTTGCGGAGATCCAGAAATGGCGCGGCCAGTTCTTCCAGGTCGGCCTCCGGAGATTCATACTTGAGCTTCATGATCTTCGCGGCGTCGATCACCGATCCACCGCCCAATGCGATGATCTGGTCCGCCTGATAAAAAGTGAGCGCTTCCACTCCCTGCAGAATGACCTGGACTTCGGGCTCGGCGTCGGGAACGACGCACAAGTGAACGTGCGTTTTGGGACACATGTGGCGGCGAACGATGTCGACATGCCCCATATGTTCCAGAGCCGGATTGGTAACGATGATCGTGGTCTGCGACGGGAAGTGACTCAGGTTCTCCACCGCATTCAGGTTGAAGAAAATCTGATTCGGAACTCGGAACCACATGTGATTTTGTGTCCTGCGGGCGACGCGCTTGATGTTGAGGTAGTGCTGAATGTTGACGTTGTCGGTGGTGCTATTGCCGCCGCCGGTTCCGCATCCGAACGAGAACGTCGGCACGAGGTCGTTATAAACCGCTCCCAGAGCCCCAATCGCTCCCGGGGAATTTACGATGATACGTCCGGCGTTGATGACGTTTCCGAATTGCCGGACGATCGCGTCATTGCGCGAGAAAATAACCGCGGTGTGACCCAGACCTCCGGCATGATTGACGTCGATGCAGACCTTCAGCGCTTCTTCTGTGGATTTCGCTCGATACACCGAGAGAACCGGAAAGAGTTTCTCGACCGATAGCGGATGCTCCGGCCCTACACCCTGAATCGGCGCCACCAGCAGCTTGGTGTTCGGCTTCACCGCAAGCCCGACAAAGCGGGCGATATCAGTAGCCTTCTGACCGACCGCCATCGGCTGCATGAACCCAGTCTGCGGATCGATCACGCCGCGTTCCAGCAGACGGGTTTCTTTCTCGTCGCAAATGTGCGCGCCGAGTTCCGCAAATTTCTTCAATGCTGGATCGTAAATTTCGTCATCAATAACAACGGTCTGCTCCGAGGCGCAGACGGTTCCGTTGTCGAATGTCTTGGAAATAATGATGTCGACCACCGCAGTATTGAGGTCGGCGGATTTTTCCAGGTAGACGGGCGTGTTGCCCGCACCCACTCCCAGGGCTGGTTTGCCCGAACTGTACGCGGCCTTTACGACACCCGGGCCCCCCGTGGCGTCGATCAGGCCCACAGCTTTGTGGCGCATCAGGAAAGCGTTGTCGGCCAGGGTGGGCGACTCTACGCAAGTGAAAACTCCTTCCGGCGCGCCATGCTTCACGGCAGCTTCGTACATGATCCGGATGGCTTCGGAACAGCATCGCCAGGCCTTGGGGTGCGGACTGAACACCACCGCGTTTCTGGTCTTGATCGCGACGATGCACTTGAACAACACCGTCGAGGTGGGATTCGTAATCGGGGTCAGGGAGAAAAGCACCCCGACCGGTTCTGCCATTTCGATCAGGTTCCGCTCGGGATATTCGCGAATCACCCCAACCGTGCGCTTGTCCTTGATGTGGTTGTAGACGAATTCGCTGGCCACCATGTTCTTGATGACCTTGTCTTCCATCACTCCGAGCCTGGTTTCCTCGACCGCCAGACGAGCCAGATATTGCGCCTGCTCCAGGCCTGCCAGCACCATCGGCTTGACGATACGATCCACGTCCTGCTGCGTGAATTGAGTGAAGACGGCGGCCGCAATTCGAGCCTGACTCACCAATCCTTCCAGGTAAGCGATGCGTTCGGGACTGAGAGTTTCTGGAGAAAGGGGAACGCGGACCCGCTCCTTCACATCTTCACCGGCAATCATGGCGGTCTCCCTCAAATTACTGCGGGCCCGGGAGTGGCAAAAGCGTGTGAGCTGGAAGGATGCAGGCAATCCGAAGAGTTCAGCGGGGTTCCCTAGAAGTGTCGGGATCCGCGTATGAGAACCAGGGAAGTCTTCGGAATATCGCTTGTGTGGGTTCCGGCGGGCACGCTAGCACACCCTCGGTTCCCAAAATAGAACCCAGTTCCCGATTGGTCTACAACTGGTGTCACCGAGCCTTGTGACGCATGTCACACGGTTTAGACAGGCAGGTCCCTAAGCCTGAACAGGCGTTGTTGTCGTGTTAGCGCGACAGAACCGATTAGCTGTTATTTCTCACCGGCGCCTCGCGCACCGCGGGCGCCGAACGAAGCTATTTAGGAAATGTATTTGCCTGTCTCGATCACTTTCTGTGCAATCGCCTGCCGCAAACCGATGATGTTGAATGGTTCGTACTTGGCGAGTCTCCGCAGAATCGCCAGTTGCGAACGCAGCATGTCACCTTCGGCGCAAGCGGCAATCACCATGCGGGCCGCGCTTTCGATCCTCTCCATTGCGCCCGCCATAGATACGCGCATCATTGCGATAGCATGCGCTGAATTCTCTTCTCCGTTCTTTAACGCCAACTTGTGCGCACGCAAGACCGCCGATTCGATCGCGTACGTTTCAATGGTCATGTTCGCAATCGCGCCCATGATCTCCTGCTGATCCTGGATCGCCTGCATGTATCTCTGCGTAGCCACGCCGGCCGCGAACAGGCCCATCTTCTTGGCATTGGCGACCATCCTCCGCTCCGGCGCAAGAGGACCGTCCTCCGCATCCTCAGAACTTCCGGATATGACTTCGTCCATCAACTTCTTGATGGCAGCCATCAGGGGCAACTGGCCGCTCATGGCCCGCTTCAGCAGAAAGCCGGTGATGAGCAAGCGGTTGATTTCGTTGGTGCCTTCAAAGATGCGGTTGACGCGCACATCGCGGTAATTGCGCTCGGCCGGATACTCTTCCACGAAACCGTAGCCTCCGTAGATCTGCACGGTTTCGTCGACCACGTAGTCGATGAACTCCGAGCCCCAGATTTTCAGGATCGAGCATTCGACGGCGTACTCGTCAATGACCTTGCGGACTTCCTTCATATCTTCGTGCGCAGGGCCCAGAGCAGCAATGGCCGCATCCATCATGCCCACCGTGCGATAGGCCATCGCTTCGCCCGTGAAGATGCCCGCCGCCATGTTGGCCAGCTTTTCGCGGATCAACCCGAAGTCGGCGATGACTTTGCCGAACGCTTTGCGCTGCTTGGCATATGCGATTGCACTCTCAAGGCTGGTGCGGGCTGAGCCGACGCATCCCGCGCCCAGCTTGAAGCGGCCGACATTCAGGACATTGAAGGCGATGTGATGCCCTTTGCCGATCTCGCCAAGCACATTCTCCACCGGAACCTGGCAATCGCTGAGAATCAGCGGGCAGGTCGAGGAACCGCGGATGCCCATCTTGTGCTCTTCGGCGCCGACGGCGAATCCGGAAAAGCCGCGTTCCACAATGAAGGCGGTGAACTTTTCACCGTCGACCTTGGCAAACACGATGAACAGATCGGCGAAGCCAGCATTGGTGATCCACATCTTCTCGCCGTTCAGCAGATAATACTTGCCGTCGGCGGAAAGCTTGGCCTGGGTACGGCAATTCAGCGCGTCGGAACCAGACGACGATTCCGAAAGCGCATAGGCGCCGATCGCCTCTCCGCTGGCCAGACCGGGCAGATATTTTTTCTTTTGCGCCTCGTTGCCGAAGTAAACGATGGGCAGCGTCCCAATGCAGGTGTGCGCTCCCCAGGTTGTGCTGAAGCCCCCGTGCTTTGCCAACCGGTCGGCAATGATCGAAGAAGTCACCTTATCCATTTGCATTCCGCCATACTGCTCGGGAACATCCACGCCGCTCAGGCCAAGCTCGCCGGCCTTTTTCACCAGTTCGCGAGTCACGGCGAAATCCTTCTCTTCCATCTTTTCTATGTTGGGTACGATTTCCTTGAGGGCAAACTCCTCGGCAGTTTGCGCAATGAGTTGATGCTGTTCGCTGAAATCTTCTGGAGTGAAAATGTCGCCGGGGACGCGCTCCTCGATCAGAAAGCTACCGCCACGGATCCTCGCAGCCGGCAATGTGGTAACTGTAGCCATAATTCGTCTCCCAAAGTTCAATTCGTGGGTTTCGGTTGAGGAAAGGTCAACGGAATCATCTGCCAGCTACGCGAAGCCGCAATCTCGAATTCAGGTACGATCGCCTCCGTGACCTGGCAAAGCTGTAGCCGCCCCGGCGGCGCCCCTTCCACGAGCGCCGCGAGGCGTTTCAATTTATATTCTTGGCCGAGACCTCGATGATCTCGGGCGAATCAGGCGACGGCCGCTGCGGCCTTCCCTCTCCGGGGTGCCTTCCTGGCGCGATGCTCGACGGGCTTCGTGCCATTCGGCGCCTTCACCATCACATCCATTAAAGCCTTCTGAGCATCGACGTAGCTCTTTACTACCTCCCGAGTAAGTTCATTCAAGGGAATGAATGGGAACGGCTTCGCTATCTCCATGGTCTTGCCTGCGGTTTTCACGCCGGCATTCAGCTGTTTCCCGGCGATGTCCACCAGGCGCTTCTGCGCCTCCAGCAGCGAATCCGTGGCCTGTCGCGCGAGTTCTGGCAGTTCGGTCGGCTTCGCCTTCCTTCCTGTGGCTTCTGACTTGCCGCTGGTGGCCTTCGTCGCCTCTTCCGAGATCACGTCGAGGAACCGCTTCTGTGTTTTGGCGAAGGTCTCCATTCCCTCGCGCGCCAGGTCGAGAACGTGCTCGGGCTGATACGGCTTGCCGGCCTTGGCGGACTCCAGCCAGGTATGCGTCTGCGTGCTGGCGATCTTGAGGTACTCTTCCTGCATCTGGATGAAGGTGTCGACGCTGCGCCGGAGCAGGTCAATCATGGCGCGCCGCCGCGGGCAATCCCCCACCCGTTCTTTCACGCCGCCCATCAGGATTTCATTCTGCTGCTTGCCCAGTTCGAGAAGGACTTTCTGTCCTTCGAGGAAATTGGTCATGCCGTCCTCGGCGACTTCGCTGAGAATGGCCGTGGGAGAACGATGAGGGTCGGACAGTTGCTGCCGGACCGCGTGCATGACGCTGGCGTTCTGCTTCATGGCGAGATCCAGAAGAATGCGCTGCGTTGCGAAAAGAGTCTGCGCTCCCTGTTGGCCCCAGCCCGAAAGCAGAGAAAGCAGAGAAGACTGCTTAGGATGAACCGATTCATGCTTGGCTACTGCCATAATGCCGACCTCCTTATGCTGCATTGCAGCAATCAACTAAACAATACGACTGTAAGGGACTTGTGTCAAGATAATCGTGCAGGCTGTGCAAAGCAGCATAGAATCAAAACATGAAGCCGCCCGCCATCATCATCAAGAAATACGGAAACCGCCGCCTCTACGACACGGCCGGCAGCCGCTACGTGAACCTCGACGATCTGGCGGCGCACATCCGTGCCGGGCGTGAAGTACGGGTGGTCGACGCGAAGACCGGCCATGATTTGACTCGCGTCGTCCTGACCCAAATCATTACCGAGGATGCCAAGGATAAGCCGACCGGTCTGCCTCTGGAGTTGCTCCGCCAGCTCATTATCGCTTCCGACGAGGTACGGCAGGAGTTTTTGATGTGGTATTTGAAATCCGCCTTCGACACCTACCAGACACTGCAGGATACGGTGCAGAACCGGTTGAGCCAGGTGCAGTCCGCGGTGCTCTCGCCCGTGGAAATGATGAAGCGCTTCCTGGGCACCGGAGGTCCGGTAAGCGCGCGGGCGGATGCTGAAACTGAAGTGGAATCTCTGCGCCAGCGCATCGCGGAACTGGAGGCCCGGCTGCAAAAGTCTGCACCACGCAAGCGCCCTTCCCGCAAGAAGCATTGAGCTTGCAACCTTCGCTAACCGATCCTTATCAGAGGGGATGCTTCGAAATGACACTTTAAAGGAGCGGAGCTACAGGTTACAATTGTGCGGTGCAGCATCCGCTTGGTTCGATGCCATGACGCGGCGAACAAGCATTTCCAGGACGAAATTGCGGCCTAAACCGAAAAGGGCAACAAGGAATACTGCAAAGGCGAAGGTGCGCAAGACCACCGCGCCCGGTCCGACAACCCAATTTTCTCCCTTTTGGACCGAAGCTCTATTCGGTGCGGAAATTCTTATTCTGCATGCGACCCCCGTCTATTACGGCTTGGGCGTGCCCCGCGGCGACGGCTCCGCGGTCGTCATCATTCCCGGATTTCTGGGAACCGATGTCTATTTGACCGAACTCCATGCCTGGCTCGGCCGTATCGGATATCGCCCGTATTTCTCCGGCATTGGCGTCAATGCCGAATGTCCGAACCTTCTCATCCAGCGCCGTCTGAACCAGACTATCGACCAGGCGTTGGCGGACACAGGGCGCAAGATTCATCTGATCGGACACAGCCTGGGTGGAGTGATCGCGCGCTCAGTGGCGGGCCAGCGGCCCAAGGACGTGGCCTCTGTCATCACCCTGGCCTCGCCCATTCGCGGCACCGTGATGAACCGCACCGTTTTACAAGCATCGGAAGCGGTTCGTCTCCGCATTCTCGAAGAACACGGGCGGGGCGTGCTGCCCGACTGCTACACTGGCCGATGCACCTGCAATTTCCTCGACTCGCTTCGCCGCAAAGTTCCTCGATCACTGGTGGAAACCGCTATCTACACTCGTCAGGACGGGATTGTGGATTGGCGATACTGCATGACTATGAGCCCGGAAAAAGATGTGGAGGTGCCCGGAACTCATATCGGGATGGCATTCAATCCGGCGGCCTATACGGTCGTGGCAGAGCGCCTGGCCCGCGCACAATCTCTCGAGTAGTTCAGCCAACCATTTCCAGCACTGCTCCCCTAGCCGTTTCCAGTTTTTCAGCGGCCCCGTCTCTTCCCTCGATAAGCAGCGAAGCTTCAGCGAGGCTGTTGTTCATGACATCGAAGGCGTCGGCGCAATTCGTCTTCAAATAAGAAAGACGGTGGACACTGGGTCCGCGGCCGTCGATCGAGGCCTTGATCTTCAATCCGCCGCGTGAGCTGCACTCGAAATCCCATTTCATCTCTTCGCGCGAGCAAACGGTCTCGCGTACGTTCCTAAAAATATATTCCTTCGCCTCGTGCCAGAGCACAGTTTTGCGGAAGACCAGACCGAAGGGCATCTCATACACCAGCGTCTCCAGCGTGCTGGCCGCATGAGCGGGGCGAGAAAAATAAGCGTGGGCCCATCGCCAGAAGTTGCGATGACGGTATCCGCAGTTGTGACCTTGCACACCGAAGCCTAACGGTTGGCCCGAGCCTGATGGTTGACCTGAAAATGTGCGGCCATCAAGCGTGATCTCTCCGGAAAAGATCGCGTCGGAATGCGGAGTGCGCGAGAAGCCGATCCAGCCCTTGCTGCTCAATGTGACGCGAAACGTGGAATCGTATCGCAGATTCCACGAGAGGTTGTGCCCGTTCAGATTCAAGGCTCCCCGGCAAAAGTCTTCTCCAATTTCGTTGTCTCCGATCTGAAGGTGGAACGGTGCTTGGCCGCGACGGCTGAGGCTGCATCCCGGCAAGGGAAATCCCTGGATAAAGCTCTGCGCCGCATCGTTCGCGGGAAACCAGGTCGCCCACACCTGCACCGGCATGCCCTCCGGATGTCCCGCGCACCCACTGCGGCCCGGATTCATCAGCAAGTAGCGGAACCACCAGGCGCCGCTGCCGTCCGCCAATCCCAGGCGCACAAACCATACTTCATACCGGCGCGCTGCCGATAAGGTCGAGAAAACTTCATTCAGGGTCGCCACGTTGCCTCGATACTTCCGACAACCGAACACTATCTCACAGAAATTAAAATCTTCCGGTGATGTCCGTCACTGCGCATTCACGCGCCACAGACGATAGTGTGAGCAGTTGGCGCACCCATGTCAGACGCATCCACCATCGCGGCCGGATTGGGTCAGTTCGCGCCGCAGCAGTGGCGCGCTGTCCTGGGGAATTTATTACCGCACAACGCCACGACTGCCGAAAAGATCCGCGCTATCGAGGCCGGACTACAAAGCCCCTTCGGACAATCGGTCCGCGAAACTATGGCGCAATGGATTGTGGACGAGATCGTTCCGGTCGAGAGACTAGTTCCCGCAGCCTATATCAAGTGGCGTCCGCCGGTCCGCGACGCCATGATGTTCGTCGTGACCCATCTCTCGGCACCCCGGCTAGCTCCGAAACTGTTGGAGCAGATTGAACTGCCCCCGAATACAGCGCCGGAAGTCCGACTGCTACGCCTCATTGCCAAGGTGCCCGGTTTGCAGAAACTCGGACAGGTCATTGCGCGCAACCGGCATCTGCACCCCGCGTTGCGCAAGGCGCTGGCCAAACTGGAGAACGGCATCCGCGACGTAAACCCCGATGAGATCCGTGCGATCGTGCAGAAAGAATTAGGTGCAAAGGTTCAAACCTACGATGTAAAGGTCTCTACCACGATATCAAAAGAAGCCAGCGTGAGCGCCGTGGTGCGCTTCACCTGGCGCGAGCCGAATGCGGCGCGCCGCCAGCGTGGCGTCTTCAAGGTATTAAAGCCGCATATTCCTGAGTACTTCTCCGAAGACATGGATTACCTCCAGGGTCTGGCGCATCATTTCGGCGACCGGCATCACCGGTACGGTTTTCCCGCCCATCTCATTCCCGACACATTTCACAAAGTCCGACGACTGCTGCGGCACGAAGTAAATTTCCGCGGCGAGCAAAAAACGCTGCTGGAAGCAGCTAACCTGTATCGCTCGTACAGTGGCATTCGCATTCCCCGGGTGATTCAGCCACTGTGCACGTCGACGATTACCGCCCTGACGGAAGAGCGCGGCATTAAGGTGACGAATGCCGTCGCCCGCCTGCCCATGCGCGATCGACGGATGGTGGCCGAGCAACTGATCGAAGCTCTGATTGCCGTGCCCCTTCTAGCGGCGGCGCAGGATGCGGTGTTTCACGGCGATCCGCACGCCGGCAACCTGCTTTACGACAGCGCCCGAAAAAAACTTGTCATTCTGGATTGGGCCTTGCAAGAACACCTGGGACGCGAACAGCGCCGCCATCTCGCGCTCCTTTTCCTGATGGTGAGTCTGCGAGATCCCCTGGGGGTCCGCCATGAAATTGCGGCGCTGGCGCAAAATCATCCCAGAAAAGCCTCGCGCGCAGAAAAAGTGGTGCACAAGTCAGTGACTAAGTTTCTTGACGCCCTCCCGGCATCTCACTTTCCCAGTGCAGCCGACGCCATGCGGCTTCTGGAGGCCGTTGCGATGCAGGGGATTAAGTTCCCCGGATCGCTGATCATCTTGTCCAAGGTAATGTTTACTCTGGAAGGAATACTTACGGATATTGTTGGTGCGGACACAGACATGGGACTCAGTGTCGCGCGACACATTACGCTGCACTGGCTCCGGCATCGTGCAGAGTTTCGCTCTCCGCTCAGGACGCGGGACTGGATCACGCTGCAATGCAGCGCATTATTGTTCCTGAGCCGGATGGGAATACGATGGCAGCAAACGATGCTGGATCGTTGGCTTGTGCCCGATCCGGCATCGTCTGCCACCGCGTTGGATGCGGCTGCGATCCCCCGCTAAACTCAGCTCACAAAGCGAAATCAGCGCAAGTTATACCGCGACTGCTTTGCTCTGCCGCGTGCGGCCACGGCCTGGTTTTGCCCGGCCGGCACTCTTCGGTTTGTGCGGTTTGACCAGAGAGCCGATCAACGATGTTTCTGTCTCGAAGAAATTCTTCACGCCCTCTCGGCTGCGACTTGCCAGGGGCAGCAGCTGCGCAGGCGACATCATTTTCATGGACTCGGCGCTCAGGTCCAGGTTCACATTCATTTGCTGGCCCATCACGTCGAGCAGACTCTTTTGCGCCTCGATAAAAGCAGTGGCCGCCTCGCGCGCCACAGCCACAAACTCGGCTTTTGTTGCTGGCTTTTCCGCGTGCGCGTGCTTGGCCCCCGTTGCCTTCGCCGACTCCTCGGCGACCACTCCGAGGAGTTTCTTTTGCGCGCGCATAAACGTCTCAACCGCTTCCCGCGCCGACTCGGCCAGGCGCGCAGAGTAATCCCGGTTGCTGCGTTTTTCTGAATCTACCCATTGCAAAGTTTGCTTACTTGTAGCAGTCAGCAACTCCTGCTGCATCGAGATGAGGATCTCGACACTGCGCCGCACCATATCCGTCATCGCCACCCCGGGCAGGAAGCCGCCGATCCGCGTTTTCAAGCCGTTCAGGAAAATATCATTCTCCTGTTGCGCCAGGCTCAGAAGCGTCCGCTGGGCCTCGACGAGGCTGGACGTTCCTTCCACCGCCAGCTCGGTCAACAGCGCCAGTGGCGATCGCTCTTCATGGGAGTTCGTATGAGTTCGCATGAAATCAGTCCTCCTTTGCTGCACTGCAGCATTACCTTTACTATAGGAATAAAAAACGCCTGAGTCAACGTTCAACCTGCAGGTTGTGCGTCGTGACAATAAGAGCAGTGATCCTGGTCACTTATCGAGTCGGAATGCGGAAGCGATCATCCCCTTGGAGGCTCGACCTCCCCGAAAGCCCGGCATGAACAGACCGATACAAGTCGAGATGGCGAGAGCCTTGATGACCGAGGCGATGAAGTGGTCGGTGATGAAATGGCTCCGCGAAAAAAAGAATGTGCGGAAGACCGCTGACCAGGCCAATGCTGCGCTCGATAAGTTGAACTGCGAAGTAAAACAGCGCTGGCCCGACAGTGTGAAATCGGCGTATGACGCGCTGGACCCACAATCGTCCACGCCCACCCAGGGAAATCGTCATCAGCGCCAACAATCGCCGCCAGCCATCGAATCGGGGACGTCGCTGCTAGCGAAGAAAATGAAGGATGCGAATGACGAGGCCTATCGCGCTCGAGCGATCGCGGAAGAAGCCTTCGACGAAGCGGAAAAGCAACTCAGCACCCGCCTGGCAAGAGAGGGATGCCTAAAGGCCATGCGCGCCTGGGACATGCTGGAAGAAGCTATCCGCAAAGCCGAAAGCCTTCGGGTTTAATGCGAGCATTTGTCTAAGCATCCGGCACACTGGCGAAGGATGCACCTCAAGGGCGAAAACTAGTGTGTTGGAGATGCGTAGACGGATTCGCTTTCGGCCGCTCGCGGCGCTGGAAAATACTGCCGCTGGAAATACAACGCCACGTTCACCAGTCCGATCATGACGGGCACCTCGACCAAAGGCCCGATCACCGCCGCAAACGCT
Source organism: uncultured Acidobacteriota bacterium (assembly GCA_963763795.1). Lineage (GTDB taxonomy): Bacteria > Acidobacteriota > Terriglobia > Terriglobales > Acidobacteriaceae > Sulfotelmatobacter. The sequence continues at coordinate 803,899 of CAVXPP010000006.1, forward strand.
GCCCCAGAATTGATCCCGAAAACTGAGACCGCGACTGCAATGGCTAGTTCAAAGTTGTTCGAGGCCGCTGTGAACGACAGCGTGGTCGTCTTCGAATAATCGGCTCCCAGTTTCCTGCCCATATAGAAGGACACCAGAAACATCGCCACAAAGTAGATCAGCAAGGGAACAGCGATTCGCAGAATGTCCAACGGCAGGCGGAGGATGTATTCGCCCTTGAGCGAAAACATCACCACAATTGTGAATAGCAGGGCGATGAGCGTAAGCGGGCTTATGCGAGGAACGAAGTTCCCAGAGCGTGTTTCCGGCCGCGGACATGCTTCGTCGCGACGGATACAGCGGTCCACTGACAATGATTAGAGCAGACAGCGCTCCACCGTGCGATCGCCCCAATCTTTCGAAAGATTTTCTGGCAGGAACTGCGCCGGAAGAGTTGATTCCGCTACGGCCTCCCGAGTGATGGTCGCGTCCGAAAATCCGGCAATTGTTCGAGTCTTATGGATTCCTCGTGCAAGGTTGGGAAAGCGTGCAGACGGACTGGCTCACTTTGCTGCCAAGTGAAGTAATTGCAGAAAAGTCGACGACTGCGGAAGCCGTTTGACCTCATGCGTGATTTAGCAGCTTTGCAACGTCAATTCAACACTCATGATTCCGGGCCATCCAGTCTTGGCGGGCACCGCGAGACATAACTGGATCGGCCATGATGGAAAATCATTCGTTTTCCGTGCGAGAACAGAAGTCTGCGTCACACGCAAGCAACGTTGTAGTGTGCCGGTTCCTCAAGCGCACCAGCAGCCGCAGAAGCGACGGCACCGCCTTCGAATGAGCCATGTGGACATCTTCGCTTGCCCCCTGAACTGGTGAACATGTGTCAAGGCCGAGAGCACAGCGTCCTGCACTGCATCCTCAGCGTGGGCAACGTTCCTCAGGTGACCAAGAGTGATTCCGGCGAGGCTGCGCGCCGCAAGGCCGGTAGATGCCAAGCTTCTTCATCCTGTAGATCAGTGTTGTCCGGTTCAAGCCCAGCTTTAGGGCTGCCCCGTTTGGCCCTCCGATTCTCCAATCCGTCGCTTGCAGCGCCTGGAGTATGAGCGCTCGTTCAGAGTCCTGGAGTGTCAAGAGCAGAGAATCTCGGTCACGAAGCAGTTTTCCTGTTGCGGGAGAGAGGGTGATGGGTGCCAGCACGGCGGGCAGCGGGTTTGGAAGCACGCCGTCTCGGGCCAGAATTACCGCACGCTCGACGAGGTTTTGTAGTTCACGTATGTTGCCGGGCCAGGAATAGGACGAAAAGGCTGCCATAGTTTCCGCGGGAACGTGGGAAAACGTTGAGCCGGTAATAGAGGTCGCTGCGAAATTCGTTGCGCGCTAGGGATCGCGGCGCAATTCAGCTTTATGAAGGGCCGTTCATACCGCGAGCTTACGTTGTGAACGGCATGGGCAATCAGTTCCTTGCCCGTGCCTGTTTCTCCGAGGACCAACACCGTGGATTCAGTAGTCGCAACCAGTCGAACCAGCGCAAGCAGGGATTCGAGTGCAGGACTATTACCCACGATCCGCGCAAATTCGCGATCACGGTCATCCTGGGCGGGGCACGCGATTTTGTCCAAACCTCCCAAGGCTCTCCTCCTGCGAACGTCTAGATAAAGTGCTGGTTTCGCTCAGGCTTGCAAAGCCGCCTGTACGCTTGCGAGTAGAGTTTCGCCATCAATGGGCTTTGCCAGGAATTTCACTACGCCGGCTCGCATCGCCTGCATTCGCAAGGTCTCATCTCCGTGCGCAGTAATCAAAATCGTCGGAACAGGACAATGTCTGGCATTCAACTCCGCCAGCAGTTCCAGCCCAGACATACCTGGCATTCGAATATCGGCGATGACGCAACCTGTAGCGTTCAACGGACCAGATGTCAACAAGTCCTCCGCCGATGCGAATGCTCGAACCGTGAGTCCGGCAGCCCTCAACAAACGAGAAATCGCCTCCCGCACCGATTCTTCATCATCAACAACAACAACCAGATTCTGTTGCTGTACCGTCTCCATGGGTAAGAGTGTGACGCCAAAACCGGGCTCGCGCAATTGTGCTGCAGGGTAGGAGGGCCTATACCTGGGGATAGGGAGGGCTGAACTGTGTACGAGCCGCATTTACAAGTGCGGCCTCGGGCGAACGCTACGCTTTCGCAGGAACTTTGAGCTTTTCGGCCATCCTGCCCAATTGGACCAGCGAGTCAGCTCGCATCTTGTGCATTATCTGGCCGCGGTGTACCTTGGCGGTGACTTCGCTGGTTCCAAGGACGGACGCGATCACTTTTGTAGGCATGCCTGAAGCCACTAGTATCATTACCTGACGCTCGCGTGGAGTTAAGCTTTCGTAACGGCTCCGTAATTCTGCCAATTCATTCTGCTCCTGGCGCATTCTGCGGTCGCGTTCGAGCGCCTGCTGAATCGCATCCAGCAGGTCCTAATCACGGAAGGGCTTCGTCAGAAATTCTACGGCACCCGATTTCATGGCCTGTACGGTCATTGGAACATCAGCGTGAGCGGTAATGAAGATGATTGGAATGTGAACACCAGCTTCGATCAATTTGCGTTGAACTTCCAAGCCACTGATCTCGGGAAGGCGAACGTCCAGAATAAGACAACTTGCGACATCGGGACGCTTCCGCCGCAGGAAGTCTTGCGGCGCCGCGAACACCTCCGCGTTCAAACCCACGCTCTTCAACACGCGCTGCACCGCATTGCGCACACCCGCATCATCATCAATGATGAAGACCAAGCCAGGCACGGCGGTCATGCGGACATTACCATTTCGTGCGGAAGTGTGAAAAGAAATGTCGCACCGCGCTGTCCATTAGCCGTGGCCCACAACCGTCCACCATGGGCTTCAATGATCGAACGACTGATTGGCAACCCCATACCGGTGCCTTGGGGCTTGGTGGTGAAGAACGCGTTAAATATCTTGTCCGCGTTTTCTGCAGGAAGCCCTGGGCCCTTATCCCTCACCGAGATCAGCACTCGACCTTGTTCGTCCCGTTGTGACTTGATGATTAGTTCATCTGGCGCGTCTTTCATCGCCTCAATGCCATTGAGCATCAGGTTTATGAGTACCTGCTGCAGTTGAACATGATTAGCTGAGACCTTGGGCAGTCCCGTACCGAACTCAGTGCGTAAAGAAATGGAGTATCGTGCTGCTTCTTCGCGAACTAGGGAAGCCACCTCATTGATAACTTCGTTGACGTCCACGGCTTCGCGTTTTGTAACTTCCTTTTGGAACAGTGAACGAGTCCGGTTGATTATTTCCGCTGCACGCCTGGCTTCCTTGACTGTTTCTGTAGCAGTCTCGCGCATCTCTAACATGTCGGGCTGATCACGGGCAAGCCAACGGAGGCAGGCTTCAGCGTTGCTTACAGCCGCAGTAATCGGCTGCTTGATTTCATGTGCCGGGGAGGCGGCCATTTCTCCCAGCGTGCTCACCCGATTCATGTGCGCCAGATCGGCTTCCAGTTGCCGCAGCCTTTCACGCTCTTGCTCGGCTCGTCTACGCTCAGTAACGTCGACCACAGTGCCCACAAATTCAACCAGATGGCCGAACGTGCTCAGAACAGGATGACCTACGACGCGAATGTCGCTGATGGGGCCACCCGGATGTACGACGCGGTAGTCCGCCTCCCAATCTGCCTGCAGGGTGAGCAGCAACAGTTCCCTGAGAAATTTAGGGGATTATGCTTCCGGTTGAATTGCTGGAGTCCCCGTAAAACCCTGCAGGAACAGTGGGATACGCGAGGCCTCTTGCCTTCGCCGATAGCGATAGCGCATAATCCCCCAAGAAAGTTGGGGGAATGTGCAATGCCCGGACCTTACAAAGAAGCCGCCCGACGGCTCCGCGAAATCGCCCAATCCCAGCAGGGCTTCTTCACCACCAAGCAAGCCACGCGATCGGGGTTCGCCGAGAAGACGCACTCCTACCACGTGAACGCCGGAAACTGGATTCGGGAGCACCGCGGGATCTACCGTCTTCCCGATTTTCCGGCTCCGGAGCGCCCGGACCTGATGCTGTGGTATCTCTGGTCCCAAAATCGGCAAGAAGTGCCGGAAGGCGCCTACAGCCATGACACGGCTCTCAGTCTTCATGAACTATCCGACGTCATGCCTTCGAAGCTGCACATGACCGTGCCGAGAAAATTTCGCCGGAACAGCACGATTCCGGAGATCCTGGTGCTTCACCGGGCACACCTCGACATCGGCGAAGTTCAGGAAATGCACGGGATCCGGGTGACGCGTCCGCTCCGAACCATCGTGGATCTACTGCGCAGTGGACATGTCGACCCGAGCCAACTGAAACTAGCCGTCGACGAAGCCCTACGCCGTGGCCTCATCGGAAGGAAAGAAATCGATCGCATGCCGGACGATAAACTGCAACGTTCGCTTCGCGAATTGGCCGGGCAGCCCGCGTGATAGAGAAGGCGAAATCCTACAAGACAGCCGGCGCCTTTCGTGCTGCGCTCGAAACTCGGTTGCAGACGCGCGCGCGCGAGCAAGGCACTGACCTGCAGCGCTTACGCCGGCAAGTGGCGTTCGACCGCTTCCTGGCACGAATGTTTTCGAAGGGACCGAAGGCTGCGTATCCATGGGTGCTGAAGGGCGGCTACGCTATGGAGTTGCGGATGCATTCCGCGCGCACGACCAAGGACATCGACTTGACGCTGCACGATGGCACGCGTCTCTCAAGAGATCCGAAGGAGCGGGGGGAACAGGTGCGCGCCATGCTCCAGGAAGCGGCCGCGACGCGATTTGACGACTATTTCGAATTCTTCGTCGGAGAAGCGAGAGAGGATCTGGACGGCGCTCCGGAAGGCGGCAGCCGGTATCCCGTCCAGGCACGAATGGATGGACGAGACTTTGCGCGCTTTCACGTCGACGTCGGTGTTGGAGACGAAGTGCTCGAGCCTCTGGAGGTTGTCACCGGCGAAGACTGGCTTGGCTTCGGGGGCGTAGCGCCGCCATCTTTCCCTATCATCTCGGCGGAGCAGCAATTTGCGGAAAAGCTCCATGCGTATACGCTGCCGCGAGGTGAGCGCGTAAACACCAGAACCAAGGACCTTATCGACATGATGCTTTTGATCAGGGGAGGAACGCTCGACAAAAGCAAAACCGCTGCGGCGATCCGTGTCACGTTCATGAAACGCGCGACCCACTACGCGCCCCCGGAACTTGATCCACCGCCAGTAGAATGGGAACCGGTGTTCGATGCGCTGGCGAAGGAGTGCAATCTGGCGATGGAACTTCCAGAAGGATTTGAATTAGTACGCGAATTCACGAAGACCCTAGAGACGTAAGTAACACGTGCGAACAAGTGGGGGCGGCCGGCTCTTTACCGCCCCGCCGGTTAGAACGACTGTGAAAGCCGGGCTTCCAGGAATTCACCCAACTTGGCCGTAGCCTTGAACTGAGGAATAGGATCCAGTTCCTTGAACGCGGACGTAAACGCATTGGAGAGACTCCAGATCGTTCGCGCCAGGAATTCCTCGTACTTCGGCTCGAAGTACAGGTCATGCACGGTTCGGGCGAGGTGCTTGGGGGCTTCCAGTCTGCCCTCGACGAATGCCTCGTAGATGACAACTTTCGCCGTGACGTCGGTGAGTTCGCTTTTCTGCCACGCTTCCACCTGCTTTCGCATCGGCTCGAAGTTTCGCTGCATCCGGTCAACCCCGACTGAGATGCAGTCGATGAGCGAGAACGACTTCGAGTGTTTCGCTAGGACCGGCGTCAAGTCTCCTGGGACGATGTTGTCAAGCTCAGCACTGTCCTTACATGTGACGCTTTCATCCCCCGCCAGCGATGTTTCCGATCTATCGCACCAGGGCAAATAGCCATGGTCTCAAATAGCGAGAGAGCCCGTGGCGTCGTACCTGGCGACTCTTTCAATAATCGGTTCAAGGGTCAATTGCCCTTTCCTTCCACCTGTCGACCGACAAAGCCCCGAGAGACCCTCATCGAATGAACCGGTGGCATCGACGCAACAGGGGATCGGTGCGGATAATCAAACCGGATGGTTAGCTCGGCGGGGTAGACCGCGTGCCTCTCAGAAAGATGTGCGGGTGTTTGCCACGGGCCTTTTCCCGAAGAATAGCTTCAAATTGCGTTGGTTTGTCGTAGCCGTGGTGCCGCGAGGGATTCTAGCTTTCCCTCTGAGACCGAGAAGATCAGTTCGAACTGCGCGCCAGTTGTCCGCAGCACTCGGGGCGCTGCGGCAGGCCCGCGCTATCCCACCCGCCCCCTAGAGCCTCAATCAACAATACCGCGTTCGCCATGCGCCTGCCGAGAATATTGACGGCTGTAACCTCGTCGGCCAGCGCGGCATTTTGAGCGGTTATGACTTCGAGATAGCTTGTGACTCCGCCTTCGTAGCGTGTATTCGAAAGACTGAGAGATCGTTGCGCGGCTTCAACCGCGGTTGCCTGCACTCCTGCTTCCTGCTCCAGGATACGAAGAGCGGCCAGGTTGTCTTCCACTTGCTGAAAGGCCGTCAGCACCGTTTCGCGATAGGACGCAACCGAAGAGTCATAGCTGGCCTTGGCCTGGTCGTTGAGAGCGTGCCGCCGGCCTACATCAAAGAGGGTGACTACAGCAGAAGACCCAACCGCCCAGAGAGCGCTTGGTCCCTGAAGCAGCGTCGTGATGCTTCCACTTTCGAATCCGCCAGAGCCGAGGATATTCACCAACGGGTAGTACGCGGTTTTAGCAAGACCAACCTGCGCGTTCGACGAGGCCACGCGGCGCTCGGCGCCAGCAATATCGGGGCGCCTTTCCAGCAAGGTCGAGGGGACGCCGACCGGAATTGGTGGTGGCGGAGTAGTCAGTGGCAACTGGGGCAGGGTGAAATCCGCCGGCGTCTTGCCGACCAACACCGCGGCAGCATGCTCGTACTGCGCGCGCGCTACTCCGACATCCACCATCTGGGCTCGCGTAGTCTCCAAGATAGTCCGGGCTTGCTCGACTTCCACTTCGGACGCGAGTCCGCCCTGGTATCGGTCCTCATTCAATTGGAATGCCTGCTGATATTGGGTAACGGTGTCTTGCAGCAATTTTTCCTCAGCGTCCAAACTTCGCGCCGCAAAGTAGTCGATCGCCAGGGATGCGTGCATACTGAGGTTCACCACAGCCAGATCAGCGGCGCTCGCTTGCGCTTGCTCTCGATAAGACTCCACATTGCGACTCACTCGTCCCCATGCATTGGCCTGGTAAGAAAAGTTAACCGGCAACACAAAATCGTCGAAGGTGATGCCGTCAAGATTAGAACTCTGGGGCGGGCGGTTATTGGAATACATCTCGCGACTGGCTGACGGCCCTGCTGTCACGGTCGGATAATAATCCGCCCGAACATAACGCAGAGCGGCCCGCGATTGCTGGTACTGCGCCAACGCGGCTTTCAGATTCTGGTTCGAAACGTTGATCTGCTGCTCCAGAGCATTCAGCTGCGGATCCTGAAAGATCTTCCACCAGTTTCCGCCCAGGTTCTGGTCATTCGGCTGCGCGGTTTTCCAATCTCCCATCTCCTTGTACGCGGGCGGAACCGGAACTGCGGGTCTAGTGTACTTAGGACCGACGGCACAACCGGTAAAAGACAGCGCGCCGGCAAGAATCAGAACTGTACAAGTCCCATGCCCCATACGCGTGGTCAATTGGATGAATCGATTCATTGGGAATCCCCAGGAAGTGCCGCTTGCACGATCGTTACCTTCTGTCCGGAGACCAGAGAATCGGGCGGATTCAGAACCACCTGGTCATCCGCTTTGAGACCGGCAACGATCTCGATCTGGTCTCCGAAATCATGGCCAGGAGTAACATCAGTGACCAGCACCTTTCCGTTTCTCACCACACCAACCTGCAACTTTTCGGATCGAAAGATCAGGGCGCTGACCGGGAGCAAGTAGGTCGAGTTCTGCGCGGGAATCTTCAAATGCACTTCGGCATACGATCCGGAAAATAGATTGCCGCCGGGGTTATCAAGATCGACTTCTACCAGCAGCGTGCGCGTGGTTGCGTTGATAGACTCCGAGGTACGTACCAGTTTCCCGGGGAACCTCTTATCGGGAAACTCGGCCAAAGCGACATCCGCTTGCGTCTGACCGGGTTTGACACCTTGCGAATATTCCTCAGGAACATTTATGTACACGCGCAAAGTACGAGTCTGGGCAATATCAAAAAGATCGGTCCTGGGAGCGGTATTGCTGCCGGAATTGATCAGGTCGCCAATATCGGTGTTACGTGCCGTGATCACACCGTCGAATGGTGCATATACTTTCTCGAAGGAGACAAGGGCTTGGTAGTGACGAACATTAGCCATGTCCGCGTCCAAGATTGCTTTATTCGCCGCGTAGGTGCCGACGGCGTTGTCGACGTCCTGCTGGGCCACCGCATGCTTCTTCAAGAGCGACTGGTACCGATCCCTGGTGATCTGCGCGAGTTCGAGATTGGCCTGTGCCGTATTCAGAGTGCTGCGGGCTTGTGCTAACTGCTCATCGACCTCTGGCGTCTGAATCACGGCGAGCAACTCTCCTGCCTTCACATGCGCCCCGATATCGAAGTACCACTTCTTCAGATAGCCGTCTGTTCGGGCGTAGATCGGAGACGATATGAATGGCTGCATGTTGCCGGGCAGAATAATCTCCGTGGCCGGCGCAGTCTGCTTTGGCGTGACAACGGAAACTGAAGGTACAGCCATCTGATCCGTCACGACCTGAAGCGCGGTTTCAGCTTTCAGTCGAGACCGGATTCCAAAAATCAAAACCAAAAGCGCAGCCAGCGCTGCGAGCGCAGGCACTAGCCAGCGTCGGAACGATCTTCGCGCAGTTGGGTTTCGAGGATCGCCCTTCACCGTCCCGACCTGTTCATGAAGTTCGGTTTGCGTCATATGGATTCACCAAGCTTCCCATCCAATCGTCGTTCCTTGAGCAATGCGCGTTTTTGTTTGTAGCCATGCAGCACGCTGAAGAATGTGGGGACGAAGAACAGCGTGGAAACAGTTGCAAAAAGGAGTCCCCCAATCACGGCGCGGCCCAGGGGAGCGTTCTGCTCACCACCGTCACCGAGCCCCAACGCCATTGGCACCATCCCGATAATCATTGCCAAAGCGGTCATCAGTACCGGACGGAAACGTGTGAAGCCCGCTTGCAGCGCAGCCGCGACCGCGTCTTTTCCTTCCGCCATCTGTTCTGTAGCGAAACTCACGACCAGGATGCTGTTGGCCGTCGCGACGCCCATGCACATGATCGTTCCCATCAGGGCGGGCACGCTCAAGGTTGTGTGAGTGATGAATAAAAACCAGGCAATTCCTGCCAAGGCCGCAGGCAATGCCGAGATCATAATGAACGGGTCAAGCCACGACTGGAAATTCACCACGATCAGGAGGTAGTCCAGCATGATCGCAAACACGAGACCCAGGAGCAGTCCGGTATAGGACGATCTCATGGTCTGCACCTGGCCGCGAATCACAACCCGCGATCCGCGCGGCAACTGGCTGCGGGTCGAGCCGATCGCTTTGTTGATGTCGCGCGCAACGCCGCCTAAATCACGCCCTTGTACCGAGCCGAAGATGTCAATCACCGGTGCTACGTTATAGTGCGAAACGACCGCCATACCGGCTCCCCGTTGGGTAGAAACCAGGCTTGCCATGATCGACGACGGCGCCGCGGGATTGCTGCCCGTCACCGGCGTGTTCACCAGATCTTGCAAGGTGTCTGCGCGATACTGCGGCGTTTCCGTCGCAATGGAATAACTGACTCCGTTTTTCGGGTCGAGCCAGAACGTCGGCGAAGTCTGAAAACTACCGCTCAGCGAAACCAGGAGATTTTGAGCGATGTCATGCGCCGAGAAGCCGAGCTCCTGAGCTTTCGTGCGCTCGATTCTGAGATGCATGTACGGCTCATCGAACGGCTGCTGGATTCGAAGATCAGCTGTGCCCGGCACGTACTTGATTTTTTGCATCAACTGGCTCGCCCACTCCCGGTTGCCTTCCAGGTTATTACCGATCACTTGAATATCAATTGGAGCAGGCAGGCCGAAGTTTAAGATCTGCGTGACCATATCCGAGGGCAGGAAGGCAAACATCACCCCTGGAAATTGCCGGGCCAGGCTCAAGCGGAGCTGGTTGAGGTAGGCGGCGGTGGGATGATGTTTCGGGGAAAGCGTAACAAGGATGTCCGCGTCGGAAGTGCCGATCGGAGCAGAGTTGCTATATGACAGATTAATGCCGCTGTAGGGTAGCCCTATATTGTCGATCACGCTCGCCACTTCATTGGACGGGATTTCTTTCCTGATTGAATGCTCCACCTCATCGCACAAGAACGCCGTATCTTCAATGCGCATGCCAGTTGGCCCCCGCAGATGAAGCTTGAAGCTTCCCGCATCTACGGCTGGGAAGAAATCCTGTCCCAACCACGGCACCACTAGTCCCAATGATCCAAGGCAAGCTGCAAAGAAAATGATCAAGAAAGCCCGCTGGTGGTGGAGACAGCTCTCTAACAAGCTGTGATAGCTCTGGCGAAAGGCTTCAAAGCCGGATTCAAAGTGCTGTTGGAGCCGCACGAATATGTTGCGCGACGCGGCCGCGTGCTCTCCTATTTTTTGTCCCCGCAACAGATACTTTGCCATGGTCGGAACAATCGTCCGGGATAGGAAATAAGAGGCCAGCATGGCAAACACAACCGCTTCGGCGAGAGGCAGGAACAAATACCTCGCCACGCCCGATAGGAGAAACATGGGTGCGAAAACAATACAGATCGACAGCGTAGACACAAACGCGGGTGTCGCAATCTGCATGGCGCTATCCAGGACCACTTCGTCGAGGCTCTTGTCGGGTTCTGCTTCCCGGTTGCGGTTGATGTTCTCGACTTCTACCGTCGCATCGTCGACGAGGATGCCGACCGCCAGAGCGAGCCCTCCGAGCGTCATGATGTTGATCGTTTGACCGATCAGGCTCAGCACGATGATCGACGTTAGAATCGCCAGCGGAATAGAGGTCGCAATGATCAGGGTGCTGCGCCAGTTCCCCAGGAAAATGAGAATCATCACTGCCGTCAGGCAGGCGGCAATCAATGCCTCGCTAACCACGCCCTTGATGGCTCCCAGCACAAAAATGGATTGATCTGCCAGAGGAACCATCTTCAGCTGAGGCGGGACAGTGGTCGCAATCTGGGGAAGAAGTGACTTGATGCCTGAGATCACTTTCAGGGTAGAGGCATCACCGGCTTTCTGGATGGTGAGCAACACCGACCGCTGCCCATTCACGCGCACGATATTGGTCTGCGGAGGAAATCCGTCACGCACCCAGGCAACGTCTTTCATGTAGATGGTGGTATTACCGATGGTCTTGATCGGAATGCGGTTCAGGTCCGCGATCGATTGCGGCGCCGCATTGGGAATATCGACGTCATACTCCTTGCTTCCGATTTTGGAAGTACCCGTAGGCAGGATCAGGTTCTGCAGAGCGATCGCATTCACTACATCTAACGCAGACAGGCCTTTCGATTGAAGCGCGGCGGGATTCAGATCGACCTGTACCTGCCGTTGTTTACCGCCGTAGGGGTAAGGGACGGCTGTTCCGGGAATTGTAATCAGCTGAGTGCGAATGAAATTCAGACCGTAATCGTTGAGCCGTTGCTCGGAAAGCCCTTGCCCGGAGAGCGCCAACTGCATCACCGGCACACTCGACGCGCTATAAGCGATGATCAGTGGGGGGGTGGTGCCCGGAGGCAATTGCCGAAGTTGGGTTTGCGAACTGGCCGTAATCTGTGCCACCGCGCGATCGAGGCTGGCATTCGGCTGCAGAAACACTTTGACGACAGAGATGCCATACAGCGATTGCGATTCGACATGCTCGATGTTGTCGACGATGGTGGTCATGTTTCGCTCGGTGATGCTGACAATGCGGTCCGCCATATCTTTCGGCACCAGGCCGTTGTAGTTCCAGATCACGCTGACCACCGGGATGTTGATGTTGGGAAAGATATCGGTTGGCGTGCGAAAGATCGCAATCCCACCCATCACCAGAATCAGAATGGCCATCACCACGAAGGTATAGGGCCGACGCAACGCTAATCGAACAATCCACATAGAAGTCTTCTTCCTAGTCTGCGCCAGCGAGAGCTAATGGTTTGCCGTTCGTAATCTCGACGTCCTCAGGTTCGCAGCGCAGGACAGTCGTCGGAGGCCCAACGGTGTTGTTGGTGTTTTCCGCGGGCTGTCACAGGCGAACGAGTTCACCTCGGACCAATCTGCTTGCCAAGCGCCCGGCGCATTAGCCGTCTGAGCTTGGTTCGTGCGCGGGAGACCTGCGCCTTCACGGTTCCCTCGGCTACTCCCAGAATCTGCGCTGCCTCGCTCGTGGTCAGTTCCTCCAGGTCGCGCAACTCGAATGCCTTGCGCAGCGAAGGCGAGAGCTGCTCCACACATTGCATGAGCTGCCGATGCAGCTCCGACTCGCGGCACTTGGCTTCGGGGCTCGGTGTGGCGTCGGCCAATATATCTGACAAGCAGAACTGTTCTTCTTCGCCGAAACGCTCATCCATCGATAGGACAGTCTGGCGTGGCCGTCTGCGCAAATGCATACGCGCACAATTGATGACAATGGCGGTTAGCCACGTGGAGATTTGCGCCTGTCCCTTGAATTGATCCAGATTTTTATATGCCGACAGGAGCGCATCCTGAACGGCGTCCTCTGCGTCGAATTCATTGCGCAGGTGGTCATAGGCTTTTCTATAAAGGGCGGTTTGATAGCGCGACAGAGCATCTTCCATTTCCTGGGTTGCTCCTTCGCGGCCTGGAAGTTTGAAGCCCGCTTCGCTCCCGATGTATGCGCCTGTTGCCGACATGGTGTGGTTGCCTCCTCTCATAACAGGAAAAGCACGCTGCCCACCAATCCATCGGCAGGTAAATTACTCGCTTATTTTCAGTCGCATACGTCGTTTGGGTACTTTGGATGGCCTCCTGAAGTTGCACCAACGCGTCCCGCCGTCGACACCACGTCAGCATTTGGACAGGTACGCGCTTCCAGCTGGTGGTGGAGCGCCAGGTTGACAGGTTGACACACACGTCGTCACCCTTGCTTCCGTGCTGAATCCTCAGCAGAATGCGCTCAGAAACCTCTGCACCATAACGTCAGATGGGCGAAAGCGGTCTTTGGAGATGCAAATGCACTCCTCAAATCTGGAAGAATGCTCAACTGGAATTCTCGAAGGAGATTAGGAATGCAAACGCGCAAACTCGGTAATTCTGACTTGGATATCACTCCCGTAGGCTATGGCGCCTGGGCAATCGGCGGCTCGGGATGGCAATTCGGATGGGGATCTCAGGACGACAATGACTCCATCGCCGCCATTCACCGTGCGCTCGAACTCGGGGTCAATTGGATCGACACGGCCGCCGTCTACGGCTTGGGGCACTCTGAGGAAGTCGTCGGCGCCGCGCTCAAGAGCTGGTCCGGTCCGCGACCCTACGTCTTCACCAAGTGCGGTCGCAGCTGGGACAAGGAGGGCAATGTTGGCATCGTGCTGAACGCTGATTCGATCCGGCGCGAAGTCGAGGACAGCCTGCGTCGTCTCTCCGTTGATGTAATCGATCTTTACCAGATCCACTGGCCTCCCGACCCCGATTCAGCCGAACTGGAAGAGGGATGGTCAACCCTAGCCTCCTTGCAGCGGCAAGGCAAGGTGCGCTGGATTGGAGTCTCCAACTTCAATGCTCAACAATTGCGCCGTGCGCACGCGCTGGCTCCCGTTACTTCTCTGCAACCTCGGTACTCACTCGTGCATCGAGAAGCGGAAGAGCAGGTTCTGCCTTACTGTCGGCGGCAAAATATTGGAGTGATCGTCTACTCTCCAATGGCTTCTGGTCTCCTCACCGGCGCGATGACCCGCGAGCGCGCAGCCAAGCTGCCTAAGGACGATTGGCGGAGGACTCATCCGGACTTTACTGAGCCCAATCTCTCTCGCAATCTCGCGCTGGTTGAACGTTTGCAGGAAATTGCCAGACGGCATGATCGCTTCACCGGAGAAGTCGCCATCGCATGGACGCTGCACAATCCCGCTGTCACAGGAGCGATCGTGGGCGCCAGAAATGCGCGTCAGGCTGAAGGAGTGATGCGGGCCGGCGAGCTCCGGCTCACCGATGAAGAAGTAAATGAAATCGAAGCTTTCGTCGCCGAAACCGCGGCCTGAAAGAAGAGAACACATTCCGCCGGGCAACTCGAGGCGCGATTGAGATAACCAGGAGGGCACCGTGAACGAAGACAAGATGAACGCGAATACAGCTCTGGAAAACTATCTTAAGTCTGGCCGGCAGTTCGGAGACGGCGAGAAATTCTACCTCTTGGGCTTCGAAGCAGCTCTCCATGCGAGAAACCGCTGCAAGGAGTTTGATCAGATCGCCTCCGAGATGGCGAGCGACCTGGAAGAGCTGCAACAGCAATATCCCGGAGCCGCCGTCGAAGAGCCTTTCGCGCGTGGATTCGAGCGAGGACGGGAATATTACCAGCGCCTGTGCGATGAACCGAATCCAGCGTGATCCCGTCCGAACTATTAACCTCAATTTTCCTCTCGCTTTTTCTGGCGTCGGCTTCGGCGCCAATGCTTTTCCCAGCTATTTGAACTTCCAACGATGTCTTTCGGCGGACACGCTGTCAAACATGCGTCATTTCCAGGTCGCGCGTAACCTCAAAAAGTTCTGCCCGCTGAACAAGTTCTCGCCAAGCTGTGCACCTGCAATCGTTAGCAATTCCTCCCCGAGAAATCAGTTTGGCATGCCGCTTGCTACTTCTCAATAGGGATGAGATACAGAGACGAGAGACGGAGGATGCGGTTCGTGAACAGCGTGGTTAATTCCTCGGGCATGCAGTACGCATTAATCGCAGGGCTTCGCATCGAAACTGGTCCTGAACGCCTTGTAATTGCGTACCCGAACGAGAGATCACTGCGCGAGTTCATAGCCGCAGCTTCCATTATCGCGGTCGGCTTCTCCTCCCGCGAGGAGGCGGTCGCCGATAGCAAAGCTTCACTCCCGACTGCCGCCGCCTCTGAGGAGAGGATGCCGGCACCCGTCGCAGAGAACACCGAAAGATGTCAGCAGGGATTCCACTGGTCAGAACGGCGGGCAGAAATAGCTTCGGCCCTGGGCAGAGCGGCAGAGTTTCTCGTAGCTTCTTACCGAGACATCGCTTCCACGGCCGCCGTTATCTTCTTTTCTACAAATGCCATCTCGGCGCTCATCAGGATGGCCCTCGGCAGTCCCGTCTGAGTTCTTCGGACCCGGACACCAACAACGCACTAGATCGCGAGGCTTCCTCGAATCCCAAGCTGTGGGGGCGTGGAGAAAGTACATGCCTGGGAGTGGCTTGATGGCGCGATGATTTACTTGAAGAGGATTTTTGCCATCATCCCCTTGTCCTCGTGATTGAGCAGATGACAATGAAATACCGACATGCCTCTTATGATGGGGTCAGTAAAGTCCAGGATGACATCGACAGTGCCGGCGTAGGGGACATTCACGGTGTCGAGCCACGCAGGATGGGGGAGTGGAACGCCATTTTGTGCGTACGCTAGGAAGTGAACCTGGTGAATGTGGAAAGGATGTAGTTCGGCAGTCGCATTGACGATACGCCAATGCTGATAGGTACCAACGCGAGCGCTCGTCATCGGAGGTGCATCCGCCGCAAATTTGCGGCCGTTGATGTAGAAACCGTTCTTGTCCTCAGTAAAAGTGACGACGAAATCCGGAGCAGTCTTCTTCAAGGGCTCAACGTCGACGGGGTGGTAGACCGGTGGACGGGGATCGATGGCATGGGCTCGCTCAGGCACAGAGTTCGCATCGGACCGATCGGATCGGGGTGTCACAATATCGGCCAGCACCATCCCAGGGTTAGGATCCCCAACAGGTCCTGTATCAACGCAAAGCGTCCGCAGCGCACTATGTGTGCCGGAAGCCGGGCCCGTGACGATTGCCTCCAGCCGGCCTGCGGGCGCAACTAGCAAGTGATCGGCAGTCCTGGCTGGATGTTTGGGATCGCGGTAGGCAAGCGGCATCCCGTCCAACGCCACAATTTCAAAACTCTCCCCATCCAGTTCCAAGTCCAGGTAGCGATCCGCTGAGGCGTTCACGATTCGCCAGAACTGCCGCTCGTTAGGCGCGATCTCGATTCGCGGCCGAAGAACTCCGTTGACCGTGAAGATCTCCTCCACTTTCTCGGCTTCTCCTCCGCATCCCTTAGCCGGAACTTCAACATCGCGCGTGTGTGCATCAGCGTTCGGATCATTCTCGATCGAGCGCCCGCGCACAACCAGCACGCGCTCGCGAAGCTGTCTTACTTCAGGGACATAGCGCTCCATTCCTTCGATGACGATGGCGCCTGACATTCCGTCCAACACTTGCCGGTAACTCTCTCCATGAGGATGCGTGTGGTACCAGAACAGGCCCGGCGGATGATCGCGCGGAATGTCGACCGTATAGTGCAGCACCTGGCCAGGCTTGGCCATCATGGTCAGCACGTCATCTTGCGGCGCGTTGGGCGAAACGCTGAGCCCATGAAAATGCAGGTTCGTCATGTCCATGCAGGGATTGATGGCACATTTCTCCGTAGACTTGGACGGGAGGTCGTTGACATAGGTGATTTTGAGAACGTCACCCGGTGACGCGCGGATGACTGGAGCGACCGTCTCGCCATGGAAAGCAAAAGCGTCCCGGCCATTCTTATTTACTGCATGCAGCGTGAGGGATACGACGTGGTTCCTGGCTTGCACCTGCGGAGGTTCGGGCAACGAAGAACTCTGTGCGCAGCCGAGAACTGCAAGGAACACTACACCAAGAAAGAATGGCAGCTTTGTCATCACTACGATTGTCCTTTTCTTCTCTTTCGCATCTTGGTCTTCACGCCGCCGGGCGCCAATTTGAACCCGTGCGGGTTTTCATCTGTTGAGCAAGAGTCTTTGTTTCGGGCCCAAGGTCCTTTTCGAAGACGGTTCCCCGCCAGGTGATTACGAAGGTCTTGACTCCCGATGACTGGTACTCCGCGGGATACGCGACCAGAGTCAAGCCTCTCTTGCCCTTGCCACTCACCTCGGATGAGGAATCCGTTGTGACGACACGAAAGTAGTACCCGTGGAAGACGGTGGATTCTGTGTTGTCGGCGTTCCTGCTAGCCGAGACCAGGCTTTGGACGAATTGGGTGATCGGATCGTAGCTAGCCGGCTCTGCTGCCCCTTCATTTTTTGTCAATGCGAATTGCTGACACACTGCAATTGCAGTCGCCTCGTTTTCTCCGATTCGGCGGAACAGGATCTCCTGCTTGCCGCGATCAGAATCGAAGTACCATTGACCGTTCTTTGAAACTAAGGGGACGGGGAATGGCCAGTTTTCCGCTCCGATGTATAGAACCGTACTGCCGTCTCGTTGCTGGACAAGACGATGCATCTCCTGGTATTTCTTGCAGAATTGGTCGCGTTCGAGTCTGTCTTGTTCTTCGTCGCTCGAAGAAGTGACTTCCTTCCCGGCTCCCAGGATCGCTTCCAGCGCCGGCTCATCTCCGGCTCGTGCAGCCTGAACGAGAGCGCTTACAGCTTCTGTGGGAGACGAAAATGTTCTTGCTCGTGGTTCCTGAGCCATGCTTGGGTTGGCGAAGCCCATCACAAGCACCAAATTCAAAATCAACAGCAGCAGGCCGGATGCGACCCCGCCGGTAAGTCTCGCAACAGAGATCTCAAGTGCCTCAAGCTTCATATCGTTTGTCCGCATAACTTATCTCTCCATAATCATCAGTTGTAGTTGAACCCGATTACCTGCGGCCGCCACCGCCGTGAAAACCGCCTCCGCCGTGGAAGCCTCCACCCCCATGAAAGCCGCCGCCAAAGCTCGACTGCCCTCGGAAAGAGAAGCTTCTCGCCATTCCCCCACGATTAAAGCCGCTGAAGGCGCCAGAATGCATGCCAGCCTGTGCATGCGATGAGAATCCTCGTTCTCCACCATGGAACCCGCTGACGCCACGAAATCCGCCATGATTGAATCCGCCTCTCGCAGCGTTGAAGTGCTCGCGATTAACGAAAATGCGGCTGTGGGATACGTAGGCGTGGTGGTCGAAACGAATGCCGTGGTGATGCCAATCGTATCCCCAGTGTCCCCATCCCCAGCCAAACCCGCCAAAGAAACCAATCCCAAAGCCCAGCCCCCATCCAAATCCCGGTCCGGTAAGATACAGCCCCGGGTACCAGTACCAGCCGGGCCAGATTCCGATGGGCTCTCCATAGATGAGCCAGGGATCATACTCCGGCACGTAAACAACCTCAGGGTCCGCGGGCTCGATCACGATGGTCTGCCCTTTTTTGCTAACCTTCTCCTGTGACGTGCTTTTAAGATTCCCAGCCTTTTCCGCTCGGTCGCGCATTACTTGAACCGCATCCATCACGTCCTGCTGTTGGTTGACGTAGGCATCGCCTAACGACGAGGTCCACGAGAGATTCTTGTCCATGTTGGCGAGCACTGAAGGGAATTCGGTGAGCGCCTTCACACTCGGATCCCAAGGCTGCTTATCGACTTCTTTACCGAGTTGCTCGCCCTTGAGATCAGGATGTTGTTGCAGCCACCGGTCTGCCTCTACAACCTGATCGGGATAGGTAGCTGCTGCGAGGATCTGTGCCACGAGCGCGTCCGGGTACAACGCGATCGGCGCGACAAGTTGCTGCAGCTGCTGTGGCGTCTGCTGCGCCGCCTGAACCGGTGTTTGCGCGGCGGATTCGTCCGTCTGTGCGGCGAACCCTCCCGGAACGGTGGCCAGCGCTAGACAACAAGAAAGAAAAAGAGACAAACTCCGTTTTATGATCTTCATAATTGATTCTCCTTCGAGGCGCCGCTGCGGCGAATCCGCAGACTCTACCCCAGCGATATAGCGGGTTCGCCTCAAATCATCCTCAGGTTGCCAAGTCAGCTACATTTCCAGCCGCGAACTGTCAAAACGTCAATGGACATGGCGGGTGGTCGCATTGGCAAGCGATTTCCACGTCCTCGCTTCCCGCGTCACGACAGGCTTCACCGCAGTATTGTTCTCCGTCCGTCACATCACACATGCACGGTATGTGGGCACACTTTTTGGTCTCTTGATTTGCCATTTTGAATTTCATCCTTTCGAGTCTGTTTTCCTTATTCACTGCGATCCCTGACATAGGGCCGTTGAACGGCACCGCCCAACAGGTTTTTGGTGGGATCCTCTGGCCGCTCAGTTCGCTGCGACTACGTCACCTCGGGCAAATGCATGCAGATCTCCAAACTCGCCTTTCTGCTAAGTCACAGTTTTCCGAGGTTGTTTAGTTCGCCCTACAAAGAAAGGACGTGACTCGAGTGTCGGCAGGCTGATAGCGCGTCGGTATTTGGACGGTCGCGAGCTACCATTTTGTCTGATCAGCAGCACTAATCATGGAACCTAATTTCAGCAGAATAAGACCCTTGCATCGAACTCCACATCCCGTTGACGTTTGGCACCTCTCTTGCCTTTACCCAGAGAGAAGCTGCTGCGTGGCTTACGCCACGCAGCAATAAACAAAGGAGGAAGTATGAAGAACATTGTGGGTGTAGTTGCTCTTGCTCTGTGTATGGCAATCCCGTCATTCGCGACCGATGTTGTCGGCCATTCGGCGAAAGTTACCGGCAAGGAGACTTACAAAGCCGCGAAGGTCTCTGCGAAGGACACTGCCAAGGCTAGTAAAGCGGTTGTCAAGTTCCTTTTCTAACGGGAAAGGAGAAATACCAAACTGGATTTAAGGAGAAACTGAAATGAAAATCAACAAAGGTTACATTGCCATCGGTTTAATCATTGCTTTTACCATGATCTTCGAGCTCGCTGCTCATGCTGACGAGTCCGACCAAGCCACTACAATCACGTTCAGCCAGCCGGTCCAGATCCCGGGGAAGGTATTACCCGCGGGAACCTACTTGTTCGAACTGGCCGATCATGGTGCTGAAACAAATGTCGTTCAGGTGTTCAATTCGGACCATACCGTTCTGTACGGAACGTTTCTGACGATTGCAACGGACCGCCAGAAGTCCACCGACAATACTGCCGTCACGTTGGCAGAACCGGAAGCCGGAGGAACGCCTGTTCTGGTGAAATGGTTTTATCCGGGACTCGATACGGGGAACGAGTTCTTCTATTCGAAGCAGACCGAGAAGAACATAGCACGAGACAACCAGCACACCATCGTGGCCGCTCAACCGACAGCGTCAAACCCTGATACTGCGGAGGCTGGCGACTGAGCACGTAGCCTGGCATTCCCTCGCGCAGCGCGATTTGCGAATAAGACAATGCGAGGGAATGTCAGGCGAAGTGCCAACCTAATTGAGTTAGCCTGCTCAGGCAAACGAGTAAAAAATCTCGTTTCCCTCCCTCCGAAATTCTCCTCGCCGAACCGTGCACGGGGGTAAAATCTCATTAAATCGGTTCCAGCCGCCAGGCTGTCAAGGAGGACCTATGGACTCCATTCAGGGACATGCGCCGTCAACTCATGGGGCGCTGAGTGACGCCAGCGAAACCATTCGCTTCGCCGGCTCAACGCTTGACGCGCGACGCCACGTCTGCGCCTTCTTTCATAATGCCGATGAAGAATACCGGGTGCTGCTTCCATTCATCAAAGACGGTTTCGAGCGAGGCGAGAAGGCGTTTCACATCGTCGATCCCAAGCTGCGGTCGGAGCACCGCGAACGGCTCGCGGCAGCCGGCATCGATGTAGGCGCAGTGGAAACGAGCGGCCAGTTCGAGCTGCGGAATTGGGCGGACGCATATCTTCGCGATGGTCACTTCGATCAGCATCGCATGCTAGCTCTGATCGAGGAGGTCCTCAATGGAGGCAGGCACCAAGGATTCGTGCGCACCCGTCTGGTCGCGCATATGGACTGGGCGCTTGAAGATCGGCCAGGCGTTGACGATTTGGTCGAGTACGAAACGCGGCTGAATTATGTTTTGCCTCGTTATAAGGATCCAGTCATATGAATCTACGATCTCGCCAAGTTTGGCGGGCAGATTGTCGTTGATATTATGCGGACGCACCCGATGATCATCATCGGCGGCGTTCTGCAGGAGAACCCTTTCTTCGTTCCGCCGGACGAATTTTTGCGGGAGCTGCGCGAACGGCGGGCTGCACAGAACGCGGCACCTCGGTCAGCGGCTTGACGGTGCAACATGAGCACATCCGAGATCAAGCGCCTGCAGAGCTGCATCAATGATCTGGTCAGCGTTCTGGCGCTTCCCGCGATTTGGAGTGGCGGCGAATCATCCCACATTCTCGACACTCTCCTCGATACGCTCGTTACCTTGTTGCGCCTCGACTTCGCCTATGCGCGCTTGAGCCCCAGTGATGGTCCGCGAGTCGAGGCATTCAGACAGGCTGATCACCGGCACTCTTCTGTTCAGTCGCAGCGATTTGGGCAAGCTCTCGACCGGTGGGTATCAGGTGACCAGAATGGCTCGCGTTTGGTTGTTCCCGATCCGGGGGGAGATGGCGAAGTGTCGCTCGTTTCATTTCCATTGGGGCTTCAGCACCAAGGCGCCGTATTGGTAGCCGGCTCACGGCGGGCCGATTTCCCCACCGAAGTCGAACGGCTTCTTCTCCGCGTCGCGGCTAACCAAGCCGGAATCGGATTGCAGGAGGCGCAACGCTCCGGCGACCAGAAGCGAATTGCAGAAATGCTCGAAGAACGAGTCGCCGAAAGGACTGCACGGCTCACAGCCCTCAACGAGCAACTGCGCCACAGCGAGGCGTATTTGGCAGAGGCCCAAAGGCTCAGCCATACCGGAAGCTTCGGCTGGAGACCCTCCACAGACGAGATCATCTGGTCTGAGGAAACCTTTCGCATCTTCCAATACGACCGAACCACAATGCCGAGTTTGGCGCTCATTCTCAAACGGGTTCATCCCGAAGACATTGCCGTCGTGCGACAGACTATCGAGCGTGCATCGCAGGATGGCAACAATTTTAATCTTGAACATCGCTTGCTGATGCCGGATGGTTCCGTCAAACATCTTCACGTTGTGGCTCGTGCTCTTAAGGATGGATCGCGCAGCCTAGAGTTCATAGGAGCGGTGATGGACGTGACTGCAGCCAAGCAGACGGAACAGACTCTTCGGGAACGAGAAGCATACTTAGCGGAGGCGCAGAGACTCACCCAAACCGGCAGTGGGGCCTGGCGGGTACCAGGCGGAGACGCCTTATATCTCTCCGAGGAATGGTATCGAATCTACGGCTTTGATCCCAAACAGGGCCTGTCCGCTTGGAACGACCGACTGCAGCGCATGCATCCAGAGGATCGAGCCAAGGTGCAGGCGGCGAAGGATCGGGCGATCCGTGAAAAATCGGATTACGAAGTGGAACATCGAATTCTCCTTCCAGACGGCACGGTCAAATACACTCACACGGTCGGGCATGCTGTTTTGAACGCATCCGGGGATGTGGAGCAATTCGTGTGTACCATGATGGATATCACCGAGCGCAAGCAGGCGGAAGAGGCCTTGCGGCGGAGCGAAGGGTATTTGGCTCAGGCGCAAAGATTGACGCAGAGTGGAAGTTGGGCCTGGAATGTGCATACCGGCGCTCGCTTTTGGTCGCAAGAGACCTTCCGCATCTTCGAATATGACCCCGAAAAGGGTAACCCCACATGGTCGGACATTCTTGAACGAACTCATCCTGAGGATCGAGCAGCACTAGAGCAGCAAGCGAAATTAGAGGCCAGCCAGAAGGAAGTTTCTGAGTTTGATTGGAGAATTGTTCTTCCGGATGGAAGAATCAAGCACCTTCACTCAATCGCTCACCCAGTGTTGGCCGATTCAGGCGAGGTGACTGAGGTCGTCGGCACCTTGATGGATGTGACCGAACGCAAGCGGGCAGAGGCGCTGCGTGACGGACAGAGTCGCATTTTGGAGATGATAGCCCGCGATGCTCGACTGGAGGAAATACTCAACCAACTAGTGCGGGTTGTGGAATCCCAATTTACCGGCTTGCTTTGCTCGGTCCTGCTGCTCGACGACGACGGGCAACACGTGCGGCACGGGGCTGCCCCGAGCCTCCCCAAGACCTACATCGAGGCGATCAACGGCCTTACGATCGGACCGAAGGCAGGCTCGTGTGGCACCGCCATGTACCGCGGAGAAGCTGTTGTCGTCACCGACATCCTCCGGGATCGTCTCTGGGAGCCCTATCGCGATGTGGCCGCAAGCCACGGATTACGCGCCTGCTGGTCGACTCCGATACTCGCCCATTCGGGTAAGGTGCTGGGCTCGTTTGCCATGTATTATCGCGAACCGCGTAGTCCGAGCCCGGCTGAGACCCGCGCCCTCCAACTCGCCACCCATCTTGCCGGCATCGCGATTGAACAAAAATTGACGCACGAACAGCTGCGGCGAAGTGAGGCTTATCTGGCAGAGGCGCAGAAGTTTACTCATACGGGGAGTTGGGTGTGGGATGTGGCGGAAACACGGGCGTTGCATCTATCCGACGAATGGTATCGCGTATATGGTTTCGATCCGAATGAGGGCATGTCGGCCTGGAACGAACGATTGCTGCGCATTCATCCGGATGATCGAGCGAGACGGCAACAAACCATCGATCAAGCCATCCGTGAGAAGACGGAATACGAAGTTGAATACCGAATTATGCTTCCGGATGGCACGATAAGACACGTCCGCAGTGTCGGACATCCTGTTTTGGGCGCTTCCGCGAACCTGCTGCAATTCGTTGGCAGCTCCACCGACATTACTGAACGCAGGCGGGCCGAAGAAGCTTTGCGTCAAGCCCAATCAGACCTGGCGCGCATTAGCCGAGTGACCACGATGGGCGAATTGACCGCATCCCTCGCGCACGAGGTGAATCAACCGATTGCCGCAGCAGTCACGGACGCCAATACCTGCCTTCGATGGCTTACGCGCGACTATCCAGATCTGGAAGAGGCGCGCCAGGCCGCCTCCAGAATCGTCAAAGACGCAACCCGTGCTGGAGAAATCGTCAGCCGGATTCGAATGGTGTTCAAGAAAGGTACTCCCGAGTGGATACCAGTTGACGTGAACGAAGTCATTCAAGAGATGATTGTCCTCTTGCGCAGCGAGACAACGCGGTACTCGATATCCGTCCGGACGGAATTGGCAGATCTACCGCAGGTCATGGGAGATCGCGTGCAATTGCAACAGGTGCTGATGAACCTCATCCTGAATAGCATCGACGCGATGAAAGATGTGGTTGGGCCACGCGAGTTAATCCTTCGCTCGCAGAAATCTAAAGACGATCAAGTCTTGATCTCGGTCAGCGATACCGGGGTAGGACTCCCGCCGCAGCACGCGGATCAGATCTTTAATGCATTCTTTACGACCAAACCCCACGGCACTGGCATGGGACTGCGCATCAGCCGTTCTATCGTGGAATCCCACGGCGGCCGCCTGTGGGCCGGTGCCAACTCACCGTCCGGGGCGAGCTTTCACCTTACCCTGCCCACAACCCCCGAGGCGCGTGAATGAAGTTTTCGGGCGCTTCCACGGTATTCGTCGTCGATGACGATGACTTGGTGCGTGCTTCCATCCAAGGCATGTTGAAGTCGGTCGGTTTGCATTCCGAGACTTTCCGACGCCGCAAGAGTTCCTACGCGCGAACGCGTGACGGGCCCAAGTTGCCTAGTTCTGGACGTCAGGCTTCCTGGCGTCAATGGTCTGGACTTTCAGCGACGAGTTAGCGGACGTCGGCATGCGGATCCCGATCATATTCATCACCGGTCATGGAGATATTCCGATGTCGGTGAAGGCTATGAAATCCGGTGCGGTGGAATTCCTTACCAAGCCGTTCCGCGATCAGGACTTGCTGGATGCGATCTATCAGGCTTTGGACCGCGACCGAATAACGCGCCAACAGCAGGGAGAGCTTATCGAGTTGCGAAAGCGGTACGAGTCGTTGACCACACGCGAGCGCGAGGTCATGAGCCTGGTGGTTTCAGGGATGCTCAACAAGCAGGTGGCTTTTGAGCTCGGAACCAGCGAGGTCACCGTGAAGATCCAACGCGGACAGGTGATGCGGAAGATGCAGGCTGAATCGCTGGCGGAGTTGGTGAGAATGGCGGCGAAGCTCGATCTTCCGCCGGTCGGGAGCGCCTTAGGGCCGTCCGGAACTGCTCACGAATGAAAGTACTCTCCAACCTTCAACGTTATGGACTGGCGGTACTTTCCTGCGGCCTTGCGCTGCCTGTGGCATGGCCAATCGATGCGCCCGCGTCGTGTTTCCTCCTCGCGGTTATGGTGAGTAGTCTCTTCGGAGGGTTGGGGCCGGGTCTCCTTTGCGTCACGCTTTCCGCAATAACCTACGAACATTTCTTTCTCTGGAGGACGTCTGCTCCAGTCCACGAGCCGGCTGCCTTGTTTCGATTTACCGTCTTGATAGTGGCGACTGTGCTGGTCACAGGGCTACTGGAACTGAAACGACGCGCTGAGGAATCTCGCAACCGCGCGGAAGCCGCTCTGCGCCAGGCGAACTCGGATCTCGCACGCGCCAGCCGGGTGACCACGATGGGAGAGCTAACCGCTTCTCTGGCGCATGAAGTAAACCAACCAATTGCCGCAGCAACTACAGACGCCAATACTTGCTTACGCTGGCTTATGCGGGATCCACCCGATCTGCCGGAGGCGCGTGAGGCTGCCTCCCGAGCCATTAAAGACGTCTCTCGTGCAGCAGAGATCATCAGTCGGGTCCGCCAACTCTTCAGGAAGGGCACGTCGCAACGAGAGTTGGTTTGTATGAACGACGTCATTCAGCAGATGGTTGCGCTTCTGCACAGTGAAGCGACGCGCTATTCCGTGTCGGTCCGCACCGAGCTAGCGGCAGATGTTCCCGATGTTATGGGCGATCGAGTGCAATTGCAGCAGGTGCTGATGAACCTGATGGTCAACGGCATCGAGGCCATGAGAGATGGTGATGGAACACGCGAGCTAGTCATCCGTTCTCAGCAAGCCGAAGACAGCCAACTCATGATCTCGGTCAGCGATACCGGAGTGGGGCTCCCGCCGCAGCACGCGGAGCAGATCTTTGACGCGTTTTTTACTACCAAGCCCCAAGGGACTGGCATGGGACTCCGGATCAGCCGTTCCATCGTCGAGTCGCATGGCGGCCGCTTGTGGGCTGCCGGCAATTCCCCCCGCGGTGCAAGTTTTCACCTTACTCTTCCGACCAAGCTCGAAGCTCACGACTGACCTCACACTCTGCGACACCATGATGCCGGCTCTCATACCAAGGTATGATTGCGCCCGTTCCAATGGATGATTGCGCCTTCGCCAACGAAACGATACCTTGCAACTATGGCAAGTCAGGGGAAGAAAAAAATGGTCGCGATTGTTGATGACGATGAGTTGATTCGCAGTGCATTGCAGGGAATGCTGAAATCGGTAGGATTGCCGTCCCAAGCGTTTGCGTCGGCGGAAGAATTTCTGGATTCCGGCCAGCAGGAGCTAACCGCATGCCTGATCGCGGATATTCGCATGCCGGGAATGTCAGGCTTGGAACTGCAGGCTAAACTGAACGCTCAACACTACAGAATTCCAACCATCTTTATTACTGCGCACGGAGACACAAAAATGCGTATGCAGGCGATTCGAGCAGGCGCCGTCGAATTTCTGGCCAAACCGTTTGACGACGAGGTGCTGCTCGAGAGCGTTCGAGCGGCTTTGGGGAATTAAGCCGATAGAAGGCGTGTGGGCGCCAGGAGGTTCTCTGTGGGAGCTTTCCAAAGAGTCGAATGTGGGGATTGTGAGCGCAGATTCGAGCAGATCATAGGTAATAGTGCTGCTCTGGAAACAGTGCTCGAACAAGTCGAGCGCGTTGCGCCGACGGACTCCACCGTTCTTATCCAGGGAGAAACCGGCACCGGCAAGGAACTGATTGCGCACGCCATTCATAATTTGAGTTCGCGGTGCGGGCGGCCCTTTGTACGGCTGAATTGTGCTGCGATCCCGCTAGATCTGCTGGAGAGTGAACTGTTTGGTCACGAGAAAGGTGCATTCACCGGAGCCATCGCGCAAAAGGTTGGCCGTTTTGAACTCGCCGACAAAGGCACGCTTTTCCTGGATGAAGTTGGGGATATTCCGCCGGCTTTGCAGCCCAAGTTACTGCGCGTTCTGCAGGAGCAGGAGTTCGAGCGGTTGGGCAGCACTCGCACTCATCAGGTGGACGTTCGGCTGGTGGCTGCAACCAACCGTAATCTGATGGAGATGGCGAACCGGGGCGAGTTTCGCAGCGATCTTTACTACCGTCTGAACGTATTCCCGGTCATGTTGCCGCCTCTGCGCGATCGGCGGGAAGACATTCCGGCTCTCGTCAACCACTTCACTGAGATTTATGGCCGCCGGATGAGTCGTCAGATCGACCACATTCCTGCGCCGACCCTATCTGCGCTCACGTCGTATGACTGGCCCGGTAACATCCGTGAACTGCAGAATCTGATCGAACGCGCTGTGATTCTCTCCGATGACGGCGTGCTTCCCAATCCTTTGCCTGCGGGAGGAACTTCGACTATCACCACGCTTACGGCTGCAACGCGTCAAGCTCCAACTACTCTGAAGGACTCCGAACGCGTTCTGATTCTGCGCACGCTGGAATCGGTTGGCTGGGTAATCGGCGGTCCCAAGGGAGCTGCGGTCAAACTCGGTTTGAAACGCACTACACTGATCCATAAGATGCAGAAGCTGGGGATTTCCCGATCGTCTCAGCAACGCTCCCCAGACTCGATGGAGCCGGCACAGCACAAACAGGATCCACTGCCGCGATTGCAGTAGCCCCATTGTTGCCCACTCATCCACCGTCATTCTCCGTTGCCTGCCACGCGCTGTTCCAATCTCGAAGCATGTTCGTGGACAAAACCATCCAATGAGAATGCTCCGGCGCCCTTCACTACCACCACCAGGCTCAACGCGATCGCCAGCAGATGGTACTCAATCCCATGTCCCTTCTGGTTCCCGAACCAGTCCAAGAATAGGCCGAATCGGAAATGAACCATTGCGATAGCCCCCACCATCGTGACCACGATGATGAGTGCGGCGATTCTGCTGAATAGCCCGAGAATCAATCCGATGCCACTGAAGAATTCCCCGGCGATCACAAGAAACGCCAGAATTGATGGAAGGTGCAGGTGTTCGGTGAATGTGCGCATGCTGCTGGCAAGACCCTGTCCGCCATACCAACCCAGCATTTTCTGAGCGCCATGGCCAAAGAATATGATTCCCAGGACGATGCGTGCGATCCCCACAGCCCAATTAGGGTGAGTACGTGTGAGCGCCTCGATCATAAGTCATTCCCCTTTGCAGCCAAATCCCGCTGCTCGCCTTCTTGCTTTGCATTCTGTGCTCGCGATTCCATCTCGCGGATCACAATTGAAAAATCCTGATCAGGCCCGAAAGCCAATGCGTCGGAATTAACCTGAAAGGCCGCTTCCGTTGCGGGCAACTCCAGACTCAAATTCGAAGCTGTTTCAAGAACCAGGCGGAAGTCTTTGTTCATCAGGCCCAACGGAAACTGAGGACTGTAGTCATTCCGTGCCCCGCGGGGCAACTTTCCCACATGCGCCGGTGCGATGACCGCAGTTTTGGCCAGCACGGCAAACAGTTGCTCACGATCGAGTCCCTCTTTTTCCCCCAGTGCGCAGGCTTCGGCGATCGCCTGCATTCCCACGCCGAGAAGTGTGTTCACAACGAGCTTTGCGGATGTGCCAGACCCGCTTGGGCCAAGAAGAAAATACTGCTTGGCAATTGTCTTGAAGATGGGCTCGACAGCTGCGAACACTTCCGGCTCGCCGCCACCAAGCAGCGTCACGGAACTCTGTTCCACCGCAGGAGTGCTGCCGGAAATCGCGACATCCAGCACGTGAATACCCCGCGTTGCGCCCGCGCGAGCCACTTCGCGGCTGGTTTCGGGGCGAATCGTGC
Source organism: uncultured Acidobacteriota bacterium (assembly GCA_963763795.1). Lineage (GTDB taxonomy): Bacteria > Acidobacteriota > Terriglobia > Terriglobales > Acidobacteriaceae > Sulfotelmatobacter. Next base: position 832,864 of record CAVXPP010000006.1, read on the forward strand.
TCATGTCGACAACAACCGTGCCGGGCGCAGCGTGGCCAAGTATTCCGTCACTCGCGAGATACACTTCGCGCACAGCGGCGTCGTCAGTCAGGCACGACAAGATGACATCTGTGCTTGCGAGCCCTGCCAGACTGTCCGACACCGTTGCGCCGTCGGCGATCAAGGTCTGGGCATTTGTGCGAGCCCGGTCATACACAGCCACTTTGTATCCATTAGCCAGCAGTCGTCGAACAATGCGACTGCCCATCGCACCAACCCCTATGAAGCCAAGTGCGGTATTTGCGTTAATTTGATTCATGATGCCACTCACCCTTTCCACTGCATTAGCTCTTGCAAGATTCTCTCCAAAGTTTTGCAGACGGCAGTCGGCACTACGACCAATTCCGGACATTCCTTTCCAACGACATAGGTCATCAGCACAAATCCAGTCGTGCAAGTTGGTGTCGATCGCAGGACACGCTTGTCGAAATTCGGACTGGACTCTGTTTGGGCGAGCAGGCACTGCCTGTCTTTTCTGCGTCCCTGGGGATCGCAGGAGTGGAACATTAAGTGCTTTGAAGAGGCTCGGAGGTTGGCACTATGACTAGGGTTCGAGAGAATTCAAGAAGGATCGCGATTTATTGCACAGCTGTATTTGCATTCATGGCGTTATCACTTGTGCTTCCAGCAGTGACCGCGTCAGCAGCGCCACAGGACCAAGGCGGACGAAGTTTGTTCAACAGCACTTGCGCGTCGTGCCACGGACAAAATGGGACTCCTACAGCGGTGGGGAAGAGTCTGAATGCCCCTGACCTCGGCTCGAAGCCGGTGCAGAACCGCACGAATACGGAACTGCAAAAGATCGTAACCAATGGAGAAGACAACATGCCCCCGTTCAACGGCAGGTTGTCAGAAGCTCAGATCAATTCCCTTGTTGGGTACATCCGTACATTTTCTGCGCAGCGTAAATGACACCCAACGGAGTCGGACGGTTCTCCTGAATTTAAGTCAGGTTTATCATCCGAGGAACAGTTACCAACGAGGTGGGCTATGGCTACGAGACGAAAATTTATCGGTGTGGCAGCGGCAACCATGATAAGCGCTCGAATCGATAGGCAAGCTTGGGCGGCCGACACAAAGAGCGTTCCCATGCGCACCCTTGGTCACACGGGCGAGAAGGTCTCGATGGTTGGCATTGGCGGCTATCACCTGGCAAGGCCGGGTGTAAGCGAAGAGGAAAGTATTCGCATCGTCCGGACCGCCCTCGATCAGGGCATCAACTTCCTCGACAACTGCTGGGATTACAACGGCGGAGAGAGCGAACTCCGAATGGGCAAGGCGCTACGCGATGGCTATCGGCAAAAAGCATTCTTGATGACAAAGATCGATGGCCGAAACAAAGCCACCGCGGCAAAGCAGATCAACGATTCGTTGCAACGGCTGCAGACCGACCACATTGATCTCCTGCAGTTCCACGAAGTCATTCGCGATAGCGACCCCGACCGCATTTTCGCCGCCGGAGGCGCCCTCGAAGCGGTTCTGGGAGCAAAGAAAGCCGGGAAAGTCCGGTACATCGGATTCACCGGCCACAAGAGTCCGGATATCCATTTGAAGATGCTGGCGACAGCGTTGGCTCATCAATTCACATTTGACTCGGTGCAGATGCCTCTCAACGTGATGGATCACCACTTCAAAAGCTTCGAGACCAAGGTGCTCCCGGTTTTGCAGAAGCAGAACATCGGGGTGCTGGGCATGAAGCCGATGGGTGATCCCTTCATTCTGCAAAGTAAGACTGTGACTGCCGTTGAGTGCCTGCACTACGCCATGAATCTTCCGACCAGCGTGGTCATCACCGGCTGTGATTCCCTTAAAATCCTGCAGCAAGCTCTGGATGCGGCGCGCAGTTTTCAGCCCATGGATAAGCAAGAGGTAGCCGCACTATTAGCAAAAACTGCAAGGGCTGCCCAGTCCGGCGAGTTTGAAATGTACAAGACCAGCCATCATTTCGACGGCACCTACCAGAATCCGCAATGGCTCGGATAGAAACCTCCGAACTCGGTTCATCTGTGGTGTGCCGAAAGCCCTGTTGTAACCCACGGGAAGCCATGGCACACGCCTCACCCCGCGCTTTCACCTGCGGGGTGAGGGATCTCGCGAGGAGCATAGCCCTGCTTCCGGTGTGGTTCGCGCGAGATCCTTCGCTCCGCCTGAAAACCGCCGGCTACGACAGGATGACACCTCTAAGTATCTGCCCAACTCAAACTGCATCACTCCCATATCTTTATCTCGACGCCACTAGCTCCGGCACCTCAGCGAGTCTCTCGTATTCTTCGTCAGTCAGACGCACTGCGGCCGCCGAGACGTTCTCCTCAAGATGCTCGATCGAACTGGTTCCCGGGATCGGCAGCATAATGGGAGATCGCCGCAACAGCCACGCTAACGCGAGCTGCTTCGGAGTTGCATGGTGTTTCTTCGCGATCTCGTTAAGCACCTCGCCTGCGACCTTGCCTGCTGCCAGAGGAAACCACGGTATGAACGCAATTCCGTGGCTCTCACAGTACCCAACCACATAATCCCATTCACGATCGGCAAAGCTGTAGCGGTTCTGAACCGAGACGATGGGGACAATCTTGCGTGCTCGCTCGATGTGCTCTCGGGTAACATTCGACAGTCCGACCAACCGAATCTTCCCTTGGTTTCGCAGCTCGGCCAGAGTTTCAACCGAGGCCGCAAAGGACACCTGCGGATCCGGTATGTGTAGCTGATATACGTCAATGCGATCGAGTCTTAGTCTCTTCAGGCTTCCTTCCACGGCTTCACGCAAATGAGCGGGCGTGGCGTCGTGGGTCCATTGATTTGGCCCGGGACGATTCCAGCCACCCTTGGTTGCAATGACCAGTCCCTTGGGATAGGGACACAGGGCTTCGGCGATTAGTTCCTCACTGAAGTGCGGACCATAAGAGTCCGCCGTATCGATGAAGTTGACGTCCAGCTCTACCGCGCGGCGTAGAACAGCCAGCGCCGCCTTCCGATCCTTCGGAAAGCCCCATATGCCTTCGCCGGTCAGGCGCATCGCCCCGAAGCCGAGACGATGAACCGAAAGCAGATTGCCCAGTGAAAACTCCCCGGCTAACCTTGCAGAGACTTCGTTATTATTCACGCTAACCTCCAATTATTCCTTTCGCATTTTCCAAATGAATTGTGTTCACGCGTGCATAATGTTCGGCAAAGTGAACCAAGACGATGCTACGTCAGGCTTGCTTCTCCAAGTTGGTTCGCGCGAGCGGCAGTTCACGAACCCGCTTGCCCGTCGCGGCGTAGATGGCATTGCAGAGAGCAGGAATAAACGGAGGGACGCCCGGCTCACCCACGCCCGCCGGCGGAGCATCACTCTCAACCAGGTACACGTTGGTCTGATATGGGGCTTCGTCTATGCGCGCAACGGGGTAGCTGTCGAAATTCGATTGCTCAATCACGCCGTTCTTGGCCGTGATTTCTCCGGTTCGAGCGACACTGGTCCCGAATACCGCCGCGCCTTCGAACTGTGCTTTCGTGACCTCGGGGTTCACCACCAAACCTGCGTCCACCACGGTGTCAACACGCGGAATTCGAATATCTCCATCGTCGTTCACCTCCACTTCGACCACAGTCGCAACATAAGTGAGGAAACTTTTATGCGCCGCAATGCCCAGCCCCGCTCCCTTGCCCAGCTTGCGTTTTCCCCACCCCGACTTCTCCACTACCATCTCCGTCACGCGCCGCAAGCGGCCCGTCTCCCAGGGGTACTGGTCGTAGGCGGCTCCATAATTCGGATAGTCCACTCCATTGAAATTCAGCGTGCGGGGTTGGCCAATCAGGTTAAGCAGGTATTCGGCAGGATCGCGTTTGGCGCGATGGGCGAGTTCATCGCTAAAGGTTTGTACCGCGAAGGCGTGGTAGATATTCGCCACCGAACGCAGCCAGCCGATGCGAACATGTGCTTTCGCCGGACCGTTCTCGATACGAAGATTCGGAATGTCATACGGCATATCGGTTGCGCTGCACCGGCTGGGCATTTCCGGCCAGCGCCACCGGTTGGTAGACCTGCGCATATATCGAGGGAATCTGGCCGATGGACCCCGATTGAGCGCCACGGAACATCGACTCCAACTGCATGGGAAGAGCAAGGGTCGCACTGTTATTCTTGATGCCTTCAATCTGGGACATCAATCCTGTGTAACGCGCCCGAGTTGCACCGACAAAGGCTCTCGTCTGGTTGATCAAGGCCAGCGGCCAGATGATCTGCTGGCGAAAATTGTTCACTGCGGCGCTCAGCTTCCGCATTTCGCTCAATGCGTCGCCAATCGGCCCTTGGACGGTGCTGGTGATAGTGTGAAAGAGGGACAGAATGTCTCCGATTCCGTCAGCTCGCGTGTTGGAGGGAATCAAGCACAGGGTGATCACAGCTACGAACAGCCAACGCTTGCTGCGGCTCAATCTGTGTTGAAAGTTGCGAAGCAGTTCCAAGGTTTTCGTCTTCATATGCGTGTACCTCTTGCGACTTGCCGATGAGGATTGGATTTTTGCTTCACCCGTCCAGCTTGGGGCGCTGCCTTGGTCTTATCCGTGGCTCTGGCGTGTCTTTCAGAAGGCGGCAGCGGCCGCCCAGATCGGCAAGCTTGCCACGCACACGATGAGGCACACCTATCGCAGCTGGTTGGACGCAGTAGGCACCGGAATCGCTGTTCAGCAAAAGTTGATGCGACACAGCGACATCAGGACCACACTCAACGTTTACGGGGATGTGATCACCGATGAGATGGCCCAAGCGCACACAAAGGTAGTGGGTTTGGCGCTTAACGGTGCGCAAACAGAGCGCAAGGTCAGTTAAGTGCTTTAAAACTGGCGGAGAGAGTGGGATTCTCAAACCCTTCTTAGTACAGACTCTGTGCGTTCAATGAGATGCCAGAAACCGAAGTCCTCACCGGCAGTTACGTTCTATCACATCTGGAACAGTAGTCACAGAAGAAACTTTGATTAACCCCAATTGCCCTGATTACGGTATGGACGGTATGGATTCGGTTCTTCGCTACACCACGAAAGCTCACTTCCGCACCAACCGCAACAGCATAGTCGAATAAGAGACCTCTACCGTTCTTGATCATCGACAACGAATTCGCCCCACCGCCTGAGAACGTCGATCTCGAAGAACGCTACATGACGTTGAATGACCCCAAATTCCTGCCGCTATTCCGGAGTATCGAGGAACCGTAGAAGTGGCCATCGGTTCAGTTGGCCTATGCTGCAGGGCCCATTCGTGCAGTCCTTCGAAGTCCTTTGGCATATCCTTCAGCGATACTATGTCGAGCTTTTGCCCGCGAGCCCCATACATTTCTGCAAGCTTACCGGCGACGAGCTGGACCACACGCAAAACGAGACGTCGGAACACCTCTTCCTTCCCAATCTCACCTATGTTGTGAAAAAGAGTCGAGAAGGGACCAGAGTTCCCAAAAAAGAAGATCGGATACGCATGGCTTTCTTGATAGTCGGGGATGAGCGTTTCCTAGGGCGATTAGTCTCGCACAAAAAACGCGCTGGGCGAAGCAGTCGGCGAGCTTGGTTCTCCCGTAGACATACGCCTCGCTTTTGCCCGCTCTGGCCGCAATGCTGGCGATGGTGTACCATCCAATTCGATGGCCAACTCTGCCTTCTTGCGGTTTCAGCGGATGTGCTGGAATACGAGAAGCAAAAACTGAACTGAAGAGATACAGATCGGACCCATGCGGCGTCGTCTGTAGTCCTATTTTCTTGACCTCTTATAGCCTCTTCGTGCCATCGTCCGAGCACAAAAGTGCTTGGCGTTTTATCCCACATAAGAGTAAAAAGGTAGCCGAATGTGGGAGGGCCACGGCAACGTCGTGGCCTTTTTTTTCGGGATTCGATTCTGGAGAATCGTGTGTTTACGCAAGCGACATTTCCTTTGTCTGAGGCAAACACCGCATTGGGACCGCGATTCCAGGTTGGTGCTCTTATACGGGGAGGGGGGCAAGGAGTTGTGTATCGAGGTTCTAGGACGAGCGCGCCTGACGGGCGACAAGTCGGCGATGACTGCGCCATCAAATACTATTTCGACTCTTCGCAGGACGAGCGCGTCGAGCGGGAAATCAGGGCGCTTGAAGGTTTCCGGCACCCGAATTTAGCAAGCATAGTAGAGCACGGACACATCAACTTGAGTGGCGAGTCTGTCAGGTACGTCGCATGGGAATACATTGACGGCGATCCGCTGGACGCTAAGCTAAGAGTAGGACCAGTAACCGCCAACACGGTGGCCTGTATTGGGCGGGACGTAGCGCGTGCCATCGACCATATATGGTCAAAGCGCATCGTGCATCGTGATGTTGCCCCTAAGAACATGATGCTCAGAAGAGGTGATCTGGAAGCTATTCTTATCGACCTCGGGATAGCAAGGCATCTTTCTGAAAGCCCTTTAACCGCACCAGGACTTACTTGGGGAACGTACGGATACCTGTCGCCTGAGCAATGCCGCGCTGAACCCAACCTCACTTGTCACTCCGATGTCTTTTCGCTTGGCGTTTCACTACAGGAAGCTCTGGTCGGTCGGCACCCGACGAGAGGCGACCAAAATATTCTAGTGATCTCACCGCCGAAGACCTCGGACCTAGCACCGTCTTCGCCAGCAGGCCTTGCAGAGATAATTGACCTAATGTTGAGTCTTCGGGCACCCTTTAGACCGCTTCCAGCCGCCTTGGTTATTCGTTTTGCCGACCTGGCGGCTAGTCTGTGAACTGACTATGTTTTACTACAATGCCAAGTATGCGTTTGCACTCCCCGGTCAGGCCCCGGCTGCCATAGCAGGAGGGATCATCGCAGCCTCCGCCATGCCAGCGGGTCAGCTGGTGAGGCGCGATTTCAGGAAGTACCCTTACCTCCAACACCGATTATTCGATCCCCAGCTATACCTATCGAGCCTTGACCCTAACGTTGCGACAAAGTCAGTGGTGAATTTGGCCTCTTGGCCCTGGTTTTGTCCTGGCGCTGTCCCAGAATACGATTCCGACAGACACACCTCCGTTAAGAATTGGAAGGACCTACACGCGGACGCACTTCTGCGAAGCTGGCCCAATTGTGTCCCGAATGATCCGCAGAGAATCGGAGCCGCCGCTAAAGCTGCGGTCAAAACCCAGTTGCAGCTAGGTTGCGAAATGATCATCTTGCCGGGTCCTTTGACGACAATTGCCACGCAACAGTACGCAACGGAGACGACATGGATTGACGCAGGACTCGAAGCCTGCAAGGCGCTCAAGGTAGGGATACCGATTTTGGCAACTGTCGCCATCTCCGACAGCGTCCTGCGGGGCGTGGACCCGACTCAGAACCCGCTACTCCAGACGATCACGAATCAACTCAGCGCCCGGGGGGAACTTGCTGGCGCGTACATCCTTCCCGAACTGGCTTCTGAGAGCGGCTATGTGTGCACCAGTCGGGACACACTGTTGTGCTTACTTCTGCTTATTGACGACCTTGTTCGGGGTGCGGGAAAGACCGCGCTCGTCAATTACGTCGGCACTTTTGGGGCGGTCGCATCCGCAGCCGGAGCCTCCATTTGGTCGTCTGGCTACTACCGGGGCCAGCGCAGGCTGAAGCTCGCGGACTTCGAAGACCAGGAAGGCCGTGCATTGCCACGCTATCACAGCGTGAGGCTAGCAGGAGACATCGGGCTACAGAGCGACATCGAAAGCTCCTATAGGCAGTTCGGTAACCGACTTCTGATTGCCACCAAAGACGGACTCTCATTAATGCAAGCACTGGCGTCGGGAACCTACCCGCCTCCTGAGTGGGAGTACACGCAGAGCAACATCGCGGCAGCTGGGGGACACTATAACGAGATAGCGTACAGGCTAGGCCAGATTGCTAGCCAGAGCACGGATAGACGGATCGAAACCGTAAAACGGTGGCTCGAAGGCGCGGTTCTCTGGTCAGAATAATCTACAAAGGATTGGTATTACCGGGTCGAGCCAGACGGAGCTGACTCACCAAGCTGTCTGGCTAAACGCCTTCCAGACATGGCGCTCCCACGCTGGGCTGTAGGCGGCCCGACTCCGTCAGCCGGTTGGCAAATTTTCTGTACGGCTTGAATGCGCTGTGGGCTGATACATGACTGGGCTCGCGCGCTGACCACTTCACTCAGACCACTCTGCTCGAAGACATAAGCAATCCCACACCAGACCCACGAAACGCTTTAATCATCTCTTCATCCCGAGCGATCTGATCCCCATCGAGCACGACATACGCGCGGTCCGCAAACTTCAGATAGTTTACGGCTGATCCAGGGCTTCGCGCCAGCGGCGCAATTTTAGCTCGACCGCCGTAAGAAAGAGCGCCCTAGTAAAGCAACCGGCATCAAGAGAAATCTTGCCGTCACGAGTGGGAGGACCAGACCGGAATCCTGGATACGCTTGAACGCCCTAGCGGCAGCGGGTGCGCTCAGGTGCAAGATTTGCGATATCTCGGATTCCAGCAACTCGTCGCGCTCCTCAAGTAGCGCAAGAATGCGTGCCTCAATGAAAGTAAAATTCCGCTTTAGCGGGCGAAGCTCCTCAGTCCACTCGCCGAAAAGAAGGTCGGGTATGACATTACCGACTGTCGGTTCCCGAAGATAGACTAAGCGATCAGGTGTCGAAGTGATCCTTTCGGGCAGGAGTTCACCGAGACTGACGAACATGTCGCGCTCAAACCTGAAGGGCCCACTAGAGCCGGTCGCGGGCAGATTCAATGCTTACTCCTCAACTCCGTCATGATTGCCACCACTTTAGCACGCCAAATCGAAATATTCTGTGCGCTTTGGTTCCGTACTCGGGGTCTCGGAATGTTATGGCGCCGCCCCCTTCCAGCCGAATAGGGATCGTGACAAAACCAGTCCTGAATGCGTAGTATAAAAACTACGCAAAGGTGGTGATGGTTTGCGTCTTCCCCGCGCCTCGCTTCAGAGGCCTACTCCATTCTCGCTGCCGGAACCCTGTGTCGTGCGCGATGACGGGGTTCGATTATGCCCACGAAACCAGAACCGCATCATGGAGACTCTGCGCAAAGCCAAGAAGCTCGCGCAGGAATACCGAACCTTAACCGGCAAACCGCTCGGAATTACCGGCGAAGTGGCGGAGTACGAGGCCGCTCGGCTTCTCGGGGTCCAGCTCACTCCGGCGCGGCAGGCGGGATACGATGCGGTCGAGCGCAAGGGTGGTAAGACTCGCCGGTTGCAGATAAAGGGAGCTGTCTGCTGCCAGGTTGCAAGCCCGGTCAGCGCCTAGGTTCAATAGATGTTAAGAAGGACTGGGACGCAGTGTTGTTGGTGCTCTTGGACGGGAATTTTGAGACTCTGGCAATTTCCGGAAAGCCCAGCGGCAGCCGGTCCTCAAGGCGCTCTCCGCGCCGGGATCCAAAGCCCGCAACGAGCGCGGTGCGCTCGCCGTAACGAAGTTCAAGGCAATCGCGACGCTACACTGGAGTAGGAATTGATCGAACTGAGGAGCAGTTAGATGGCAGATGAAACACTGGCCAAACAGCGAGAACACGATAAGAGAATTCTGATCACCATCGTCATCGACATTGGCGAGCAGTTGAAGCTTATAGTTTTTCAGCGTCCGCAGTTGTTCAGAACCGAATTCCGTGCCTACTTTCCTGGTCCTTGGCGCGAGGTCGAAGCAACTCTTCCGAGCAGTCACCGATCTGGAGCAGAACAACTTCGATTGGAAGTACATAGAAGGGGCAGGCCTCGTGCGCGATTCCCTGCAGTTCAAGAGGAACATGTTAACTGCGGCAATCAAACAAGGAGTGGTCGCGCGCACGCCGGCTTCAGAAAATCATCAATAGCATCCTCGGCAGCATGTTGGCCGGTTTGCCGGTTTTGGAGCCCGTAAAAGAATATAAAGAGCTCGTAGAAGCTGCTCTTGCAGTTCAAAACCGTTGGAAGTAGTCGTCGCACCTACGCTGAATTTGCTTCCCTATGCAGCCAGACCCGCACGCATTGAAAATTTACATCGACGGTTCTGCTCTCAAGAACCCAGGAGGGCCGGGCGGACTCGCTGGAATCGCCGAATTTCCGGATCACATGAACCGCGCCAATGAAGTGCTCTTTGAAGAAGGATATAAGGCGACTACAAATAACCGAATGGAACTGCGCGCGTGCATACATGCGCTGGAATACATCCGTGAGAGTGCTCCCAGTTTGCGGCTTTCGCGCGTGATTATCATCACCGACTCCTTGTATCTCCACGACAATCATCACCGCGCAATTAATTGGAAAAAGCAAAAATGGCTTAGCCTGGATGGAAGATCCATCGAGAATCCGGACCTTAGGGAACGAGTTCCTCTCGTTGCGCGCGAAGGCGCGTGTGTCTCTGGACATCCAGTGGTCGAAAGGGAAAATGTCAGCAATCCTCAAGGACGTTGACCGCAGGGCCAAAGCCGCGGCAACGCGTCCGATGGGATCGATCGAGGATTTCGACCTGGCAAGGTGGCTCGCTCGAAGGCCAAAACCAAGCGAGCTTCGACACTGTTTCCTGCTCACGGTCAGGAGGTCCTTACAAATATCTACCGCAAACGGCTACCAGGAAAAGTCGAAGATAAAATTTACTTCGATCTGTTTTCTGAACCGCTACAGGATTTCACTGCCAAGCATCATGCATACACCAGCGCCGCCATAGCG
>CAVXPP010000007.1:0-1714643 GCA_963763795.1 uncultured Acidobacteriota bacterium
CCTGGTCGCCAATCACCTCGAGCTTCACCCAGTCGGAGAGTCCGACCTCGCGCCCCAACCGCGCCGCGCGGATGGCTTCGTCCGCCGTGTAGCAGCCGGCGGTGTTCGGCAGCAGAAAGTATTTCTTGGGGTCGATATAGTCGAGCAGTGACTCTTTGCTGCGGTCGAGATTCACCCGCCGCACAGCGACGGTGACCATGTCGGCACCGCTGGCTTCGAGCGCTCGCGCGGTTTCTTGAAATGACTTGTACTTGCCCGTGCCTACGATCAGGCGGGAACGAAATGACCTGCCGGCAATCACCAATGCGTCCGTCATGGCTTCCATTGTAATCAAAAACCGGGGCGCACATTCCTCAGGAGGAAACCGCCGTACAGCCATCAGTAAAAATTCCCAAAATGGGCTCGTTTCGTATATCTAGAAGCTATTCAATGCGTAGAGGGCTCCAGGAGGCGCTCACGGTCGCAAGATGGCCTTCGCGTAGGCCGGGCTCTCAACTGTCGCCCTGCGGGCCTGGAAACTGGGTTTAATGGGCATTGTAGGCGATCACCGGGTGTCGGTTGTTATGCCAAAACAGCCCATAACGAAGAATCAATAACTTAGCCGGAAGTGAAAGACCAGGCTCCCGCGCAGCCGCCTAGCCCCACTGGATTTTTGGTGGCGCAGCGCTTCAGCGCGAGCGCCTTCGAGCGAAAATTCCCTTGCTGTAGCAAAATAGACCGATGGCCAGCGTTCGGATCGACAAGTGGCTCTGGGCCGCCCGCTTCTTCAAGACGCGGTCGCTGGCAGCGCGCGCCTGTGAACTCGGCAGAATTCAATCCCATGGGCAGCCCGCCAAGCCTGCGCGCGAAGTGCATATCGGAGACATGCTGCGCGTAACCAACGACGCCGGGGACTTCGAGATCGAAGTTTTGCTCTTGAGCGAAGTGCGCGGCCCGGCTTCGGTGGCGCAAACTCTGTACCGCGAGACCGAAGCCAGCCGGGAACTGCGCCAGAAAGCCGCAGCCGAGCGCAAAGCCATGAAGCAGTTCGAACAGTTACCCGCGGGCCGCCCCGACAAACGCGACCGCCGAAGAATCATCCAATTCCGCGGACGAGGATAGCGGGTCGGCGAGGGCACGACTTCAAGTCGTGCGGATAAGCCTGTGATTTTGATTATGGCAAAACTGCGAACTCTCTCTAGCCAGCCATGCCCTCAGGCGCTAAAGCGCAAATCATTGACGATCTCAGTTGCACGACTGCACGCCGTGCCCTCGCGGAGCCCATGCCGCGAAGACAGGTTGGGCTGTATTCTCGCGGTTCCTAGGAGACGGAGTGCCAGTCGAATCGGCAATGCTGACATTGTTTTGCTTTCGGGGTTCTCGCCAACAGTCCGCATTGGGGACAGTGGTTCAGGAAGACTTCGTTCGCATGCTCGGCAAGAATTCGAGCAGCTACTCGTTTTTCAAACTCATCGAGGCCGTCGCCGGCCAATCGCAGAACCTCCGGGTCGTCCGATATCCGAAGTCGCAAACGGCTGGCCCGAGCTTCATCTTGGGCTGTGCGATCACTTCGTCCATGCGTCACCTTCATGGCGCTGAGAAGGTGTGAATAAACCCGGCGCTCCGTTGCGTTCATCAAGTCTTGATAGAAGCGAACCACGTAATTTGCCAGTTGCCGATCCATTGTTGCGCCACGAGCCAAACTCAAAGCCCAAAGCCTAAGGCCGGGAGCCCGCCGCTTCCGCTTGCGCGTACATGTCTTCGATTTCCCCGCGATAGCGGTCTTCCACCACCCGCCGTTTCAGCTTCATGCTGGCGGTAAGGGTTCCGTTCTCGGCAGAAAATTCGTCCGCGATCAGCAGCACTCGTTTCAGCTTCTCAAAGCGTGCCAGGTTCTGGTTCAGATCGGCCACAATGCCTTCATACATCGCCAGCACTTTGGGATCGCGAATCAATTCCTGCCGCGACGAGAATTTCACTTCGTTGTTGCGTGCCCAGTCTTCAAGCAGCGGGAAGTACGGTGAAATCAGCACGGAAGGGAACTTGCGCTTATCTCCGAGAATCACCGCTTCGGCGACCAGAGCATTGTGCTTCAGAGAATTCTCCAGCGGTTGCGGCGCAATGAACTTGCCGCCCGAAGTCTTGATCAGGTCTTTCTTGCGATCGGTGACCGATAGAAATCCATCGCTGTCGAGGTTGCCAATATCTCCGGTCTTGAACCATCCGTCGACAAAGGCGTTTCGGGTTTCTTCAGGACGGTTCCAGTATCCGTGAAACACCGACGGTCCGCGCACCAGAATCTCGCCATCGTCGGCGATGCGCACTTCGACGTTCGAAAGCGGCTTGCCGACTGTCCCTAGCTTGTGCGCCTGAGGATTATTGACCGCGATCACGGGAGAAGTTTCCGTCAACCCGTAGCCTTCATGAATGCGGATGCCGATGTCGGCGTACCATTCGGCAAGTTCGCGTCCCAGAGGGGCGCCACCGGAGATAAAAAGCCGAGCGTGTCCCCCCATGCCGGCGCGGACTTGCAAGTAGACAAGCTTGTTCGCAAGTTTCCAGAAAGGCGATGAAGGTTCTTTGCCGGCAAGAATCTCCGCCCGATGCGCCCGGCCCACCGACAATGCCCAGCCGTAGATCCAATCTTTCGGGAAGCCTTTGGCCTTCTGATCCACCTGGGTATGTATTTTTTCGTACACCCGCGGCACGCCCACAAAAATCGATGGCTTCACTTCGACGAGCGCCTGCGAAAGTTGCTCGACCAGCGGCACATAAGCCAGAGTCACGCCGTGATAGAGCATGGCGAAATCCACGTGCCGCGCCGTGACGTGAGACAACGGAAGAAAAGAAATGCTGACTGCTCCGGGAGTGACGCCGAAATCCGTAAGCGAGCAGGCGATGTTCGACGCCATGTTGCCGTGTGTGAGCATGGCGCCCTTGGGGGTGCCGGTGGTTCCGGAGGTGTAGATGATCGTGGCCAGGTCGTTCGGCTCAAGAGACTGGGCGGCTGCGTCGAACTGCGGATCAGGTTGTTGCGGTCCTTCGTGCATCAACCGTTCCATGGGGAAGGCGTGGGTGGTTTCCACCGCGTCCATCACGACGATTCGTTCCACCGGGGTCTGATCGAGAACGGCGAGAACTTTCTGTAACTGCTTCTCCGAGGAGACGAAGACCACGCGGGCGCTGGCATCGCGAAGAATGTAGGCGGTCTGCTCGTCGGTGAGCGTCGCGTAGATAGGAACCGTGACTCCTCCGATGAGGAGCACGGCAAAGTCCGCAATCGTCCACTCCGGACGGTTCTCGCTCAGAATCGCAACCCGGTCTCCGCGTACAATGCCCCATGCTTTCAGAGTCCTGGCGACCCCGACGACATCCCGGTAATACTCGCGCGAGGAAATGGGAACCCAGTCGATGGGCTGGCGGCTGATGACGACACGGTCGTCACTGCGCCCGACGACAGTGAAGAAAATGTCGTTGAGGGTCCGTAAATTCATTTGAGGCGGGATATTGCGCTCCAGGGGAAATGTACTGTTTTCCAGCCCTGTTCCGCAACGGCCCGGAAGGGGTACGGTTGACCCTAGACTGTTGGCAGATTAGGCTCTTACCAGGTCTTGAAGAGGGGAGTTCCATGCGAAAGATGGCAATCGGCATGTTCTCCGCATGCCTGCTGCTCGCGCTTTTTGTCCAGCCGTTCCAGGGACAAGAGGCGAAAGCGGCGGCTGCGCCTCCGGCGTTGAAGGTGGGCGACAAAGCGCCCGATTTCAAGCTGCAATACTTCGACGGCACGGACTTGAAAAACGTCAGCCTGAACGACTACCACGGCAAGAAGAATGTCATCGTTGCCTTCTATATTTTTGCCTTCACCGGGGGTTGAACCCAGCAAATGAAAAACTTCCAGCAGAATCTGCAAAAGCTGGAAGCCGCCGACACCCAGGTCCTGGGTGTGAGCATGGATAGCCCCTTCGCCAACAAGGCTTTCGCCGATCAGATTGGTGTCACTTTCCCGCTCCTCAGCGATTGGGGCGGAGAGGTCACGCACAAATACGGCGTTTACGTGGACAAATACAAAGCAGCCCGCCGGGTAAACTTCCTGATTGGTAAAGACGGAACCATTCTGGAAGAACAAATCGACCGGGAAGCGATTGATCCGACAAAAATCGTGGACGCGTGTCAGCGTCCCAAACTGAATCATTAACCCTAAGCTGAAATAGGAGCGCCGAAATTCTGCTGAGTTTGACGCTGTGAAGTGGGGTTGTTATGATGACTTCGCGGGGTGGAGCAGTCTGGTAGCTCGTTGGGCTCATAACCCAAAGGTCGGTGGTTCAAATCCACCCCCCGCAACCAACGCAATCATAAGGTTACGGGCAATTGGGCACTTGTAGCGACTGTCCAAAACTGTCCAATAAGGGGAACTGACACACAGTTCCCCTTATTTATTGAATGGAGACCTCTTGATTGGCAGACCTTTGCAAGAGGCGTTGCACGATAGGCCGATTGGCCTTGCGCTTGGCCAGGACTGAGGCATTGCCGTACTGATCCATGGTGGTCGAAACATGCGCGTGTCGCATGAGTTTCTGCTGTACGCCCACGGGTGCTCCGGTTTTGTCCAGCCACGCACGATAAGTGTGGCGGAACGTGTGAAACCCGATCCTGCCAAGTCCCAGTCGGAGACCTGTCGGAACCAGGTAATCGGCACGAATCGAATCGGCATGATACGGCCGGCCGGTCACCGGACTCGGAAAGAGCCATCGCTCCTCGGAATCGAGACAGAGCGCTTGCCATTTCCTCAGTTCGAGAATGAAGCCCCGTTCGATCGGGACCTCGTCCTGCGAGTACTCCGTCTTCAATTTGTTTAGTCGCTTCCCGACCGGTGATCGTTGGATCAGAACCACCGATCGTTTGAATTCGAGATCCGTCCAGCGCGCTCCCAGGATTTCGCTGATTCGCAAACCGAAACACAGGCCGATTAGCACGATGGTTCGAAAGGGTTGAACCAGCGTGTCGAGCATTTGCCAAGCCAAGTAGCTTTGAAGAAGGTTGGGGGAGCGCCGGCCAAATCGACTCCTCGGGAGGTCCCGACGTGAGTAAGACCAAAGCAGTTTTGAGCAGCGCCATCGTCCTCTATTTCGTGATCTTGCTTTGAAATCCTGATAATGATCAGTCCCTTTGCCGGGTTCTTCTACTCCGCGTTCAATCCGGTTCTCCTCGGCATGGCGAAATACCCCGCCACAAAATGGCTCAGTTCTTTTTTCTTCACGCATATGGTTGTGCCGCCGAACGGGCCTCTCAAAGTCGTACGCGTGATGGGTCGATCCTGTTCCTTCTCGGGATCACCATATTCTTCATCTGTGCGGTTCAGGTTTATTCGCACAAGTTTCTTAAGAGAGGGGCCGTCCTGAAAGGGCTGTACCGGTGGATAAGACATCCTCAGTACCTCGGCCTCAGCATTGCCGGCCTTGGCCTCGCCATCCTTTGGCCGAGGTTCATCGTTGTTGTTTTGTGGCTCGTGATGATTTTGGTCTACTACATGTTGTCCAAAGACGAAGAACGGCGGATGCTGGGGCAGCATCCGGAAACCTATAGCGAATAAATGAACGAACGGGAATGTTCTTGCCGAAAGGACTTGAGGGTTCCATTGCCTTTTCAACTGTCGCAGGCAAAATCGCATTGTTCGTCCTGATTTCCGTCGGTGCGATCGGAGGCGCTTTTGCTCTGCGGGCCTACACCATTCGACACCTTCCGCTGTGGACAAGCTCGAACGTGACTGCCCTGGCGGTCCTGCCTGAAGATGAACAGATGATGCAGCACCGGATGCCGGAAATCCTCACGTGGAACAGGTCAGATCAAGGCTGAATGAGAACGAGTCATACGTCGTCTATTTCCTGCCCACCAACTACGTTATGCAAGGCTTGATCGCCAACACGGGAGGCGATTGGCAGCTCTATAAGCGGCATCATTCCATCGGCAGGTTCACGGACTGGGTGTTTCATCCTTTTAGTCATCTGGGGGGAGCACATCATTCTGTCTTCGACCAAGCCAATCATTCAGGACACAGCATGGCTGCTGGTTCGGTGAGGCGGTTGATATTCTTGAAGGTGTCCAACGTCGTCGTCGCCGAGCCTGCCGACGTATTTGCCGTGAGCGCCGTGCGTACGCCCGATTTCATGGTCGATTTGGATGTCCACAGCCTCAATATCCTCGATCTGAAAACTCTCCCCGTCGAGACGGCTTGGGGCAAAGTACCAACTCCTGCTTTCTGACCATGGGTGAGTGACGGTGACAGGCGTGAGTCAACCAGAACCCGAAAAGCAACAGCTTTCTCTTCTTTCTCTTCCGGCCCTCGCACTCGCATTTCTGAAGATCGGGACAATCGGATTTGGCGGCGGGATGGCCATCATTGCCCTCGTGGAGCATGAACTCGTAAGAAAGCGGCGGGTTATTGAGGCAGAAGAGTTTCTTCATGGGGTGGGACTCGGCCAGATTTTGGGGCCATTTGCCGTCAATACCGCGCTGTTCATCGGTTACCGGCTGTATGGAACTCTCGGAGGACTGATTGCAGCGTCTGCCTTCATGGCACCATCGCTCGTCATGGGTTATCGTCCTTTCGTGGCTCTACTTCTCCTATCACGCGATTCCTGCCTTGCAAGGCGCGGTCGCGGGCCTCGGCCCGGTCGTAATCGCGCTCATATTGAGCGCAGCTTGGTCGATGGGCAGGAAAGCCTTTCAGTCATGGATTGCAGCGCTGCTATGCGCGGCAGCGACGGTTGCGGGCTTGTACAAAGTTAATCCTGTCTACGTCCTCGTTGCCGCGGGCATTCTCGGCTTGACGCTCGGAATACGCGTCGGCGGAATGGATCGCAGCCCGCAAGCTCCTGCTAAAGCCAAGGCAGATCGAGTGACGAAGGAATGGGGTGCGGGCGCTTTCTTGTGGCCTGTCTCGCTTCCAGCGACAGCCGCAGGTGCTTCCCTGGTGAACTCTGCGTCACGTTCTTCAAGATTGGTCTTGTGTTTTTCGGCGGCGGGTTCGTCCTCGTGCCCGTTCTGCACCATGCGCTCGTCGGCAAGCTAGGCTGGCTGAGCCCTCAGGAATTCATCGATGGCGTTGCTATCAGCAATCTCACACCGGGACCTATTTCCGTGCTGGCGACCTTTGCTGGTTATCGACTTAGAGGCATCGTTGGAGCGCTGGTCGCAACCGGCGCCCTTTTCTTGCCAACCGTAGTTCTGATGCTAGTGCTGTGCCATCAATACGGGCGGCTAAAGGATCGTAGAGAGACGCACGCCTTTCTGGCGGGTGTCATCCCGGCAGTGATTGGCCTCGTGTTGAGCACCGCCATACTCCTGGCCTCCGGAACGCTGCACTCGTGGCGAGCCTTTGTGTTTGCGGGTCTTGCTCTCCTGGTTCTGATTCGGTGGAGAGTGCATCCAGCGCTTGTATTGGCCGTCGGCAATGCAGCCGGAACCGCCGCGATCCTTCCATAATGCTGAGGTCGAGCGTCATAGCCTTGGGGCTGAGTTTCCGGTGTACAACTGGAGCACCCAACCTTACTGCAGTCCCGCTTTCTCCGTGCCGGATCACATATGACCATGACCCGGATCACAGCGCCTGTCCTAGCTTATGCGTATACATGTATACGCATATCTTATGGTCCCTGAAGGTGGTCGGAAAGATGCAAATCATGCCTGAGTTTCTTCGCACCAGCATCGACAAGTTCACATTTCTAGTAGCGACCGACCGCCTGTACACGGCTGAGGGAGTATGGGCTCTTTGGATCCAGCTACAGGGGGTGAACCGGGTCCGGCTTGGCGTCAGCGATTTCATGCAACAGCACAACGGCGATGTGGCCTTTGTCTCTCTTAAGCCTCCGGGAACTGCAATCAAGGTCGGCGACGAATTCGCGGACATCGAGACGATGAAGGTCACGATCGGCGTTGCCTCACCCGTGGCGGGCACAATCGTTCAGATCAATGAGGCATTCACTCTCAAGCCTGAAACCATCAACGAAGACCCATATGGCAAAGGGTGGCTGGCCGAAATTGAGACCACGAGTTGGGAGGCAGATCGCGCCAGGCTCCTCGACGCGAAAGCCTATCTGGCCGTAATGCAATCACAAGCCGAGGAGGAGCTGAAATCATGAGTTCCAGAAAAGTGCCAGTCATCCCCTGCAGCGGCATCGGCAAGTCACTTGGATCCGTGACCCGCGAAGCCGCCTACGAGCTTTGCGACACCTTACGTCCAGATCGCACACAGTTGGTCGCGCTATCGAAGCTGGTGCTCGGCGAAGAACAAGCGCGGGAACGAGTGCGCAGTGGCTTTGCGGTGACCATCGACGGCTGCAAGCAGATGTGCGCCGCCAAGATGGTGAAGCACAGTGGCGGCACAATCGCGCGTGAAGTCGCCGTGTTGGAGGTGTTTCGCCGCTATAAGGGACTGAAGCCGGAAGGCATCGCCGAGCTGAATGCGGAGGGCAAGCAGCTCGCCCGCGCGCTGGCCGAGGAAGATTGCCGCTGATATTCGATGGCACGGATAGCCGAAGGAGACATCCATGCCTGATCTGCCGCAAAGAAAAGCTGGGATCGTCGCCTGCTAGCGGCGAGGAATTGGCCGAGGGCACAGTGGCCCGGCTTGCCGCGCTTAAGGTGCTGCACGAATTGCGACCGGGGAACACGGTGACCATCTGCTTGCCGCTGTTTCTCGCAGGCGGGGAAGGAGATCGGGCATTCGCCCGCTTTCATCCGACGATCACGTCGATGGATGTGAGCTTCGCTGCGCTGCGCGGGGTACCGAGATGTATTCCGGCAAGCCCGCCGCAAGCATCGTGGTCAACGAACTCGCAGCAGAGCGCGGGGTAGGCAAAATCGAGGGACGGCGTCGCCTGCATGAGGCCGGCAAGCAAGCTGTGGACGTGACTGCCCAGAGATTGGCGGAGCTAGTCGATCAATTCGTCGGAACCGGGGACGCGAGAGGGCGGGTTACGGAGTCTGTGCCGCAAACGAATGAGGCCAAAGTCGCTACGTGCTCATGCGGGTCTGGTGTTGCGGTCAACAAGGTGTTGATTGCAGGAGAAACCGTCGAACTGCTGGCGCTGCCACTGATCTTTCAGCACTGCCGAGAAAAGGGACGTGCGCCCGAGGCTGCCGGGGAAGATCTGCTCCAAAACGTGAAGATCTACAACTACGTTCCGCCGGAAGCGGAGGCGAGTTACCGCGAAGCCATCCTCCGCGAGTACGCGGCGTTTTGTGCCCGCGAGGAATCACGATGAGCCGCACTGCCACATATCACACTACGGTTCGGTGGACAGGGGAGCACTGGGGCCACCTGACATTGGGGAACGGTCCCGAGATGAAGTTCTCGGCGCCTCCGGATGCGCAGGGACATGCGGGCGTATTGACTCCTGAAGACGCTTTTGTCGCGGCGGCGAACACCTGTGTGATGCTGATGTTCATTTGGGCTGCTGAGCGGTTCCACCTCAACCTGTTGTCGTATGAGTGCCGCACCGAAGGTACCAAGGTGATCGAGCTGGACCGGACCGAACTGTTCACGCGGTTGCACTTTCGTCCAGTAATCCGTGTCGCCTGCGGAGAAGCGTCGCGGGAGGTGGTGGAAAACAGGGTTTGCCGGGCATTGCAAGCCGCGCAAAAGTACAGCCTGGTCGCAAATTCGGTGAAGTCGGAAATCATTGTCGAGCCCGAAATTGTCATTAGCGAGAAGGGCACGGATGAGCAGGTTTCGCCTTTGGATCGCTGAAATGAGGAAACGATGTTGAACATCGTTGTTTATGGTCCTGGTTGTTCGCGGTGCGTGGAAACCGAAAGAGTGGTGCGCAAGGTCGTGGAGCAGATGGGTATCGCGGCAGATGTGCAAAAGGTAAACGACCCGCAGGGCATGGCAAAGGCTGGTGTGTTGCTCACTCCGGCGGTGACGGTCAATGGAGTTGTCAAAGTCTCAGGGCGTATACCGAAAGAAGACGAGGTCAAAGGATGGCTCGCGGTGTCCTCAGCTACGGCAGACCGCTAAGCGTGCCGCAGGAGGGGAAGCAACATTGCGGCTGAAGTCCCGTGAGGTGAAAAGAAATATGAAGCTCGAACAGTACTTCAAAGGCCTAGCCGACGTAACTCGTTTGCGGGTGCTCAACCTGCTGTTGCATGGCGAGCTATGCGGATGCGATATCCGTTACGTTCTGGAGATGTCCCAGCCGAATGTATCGCGACACCTAATCTATCTCAAGAATTGTGGGCTGGTGTTGGACCGGCGTGACGGCCCTCGCATCTTTTACCGGCTTGCAGAAGCCAGGTCCGGCGCAACCAAGTGCCTGTTTGACTGTCTCCGGCAGGTATTCAAGGGGGAGGAACTTCTGCAGCAAGACACGAACAAGTTGAAAGGATCGATCCAGGCGGGGTCATGTACCCGGACCGAATGGCGACCTTACTCGGCATTAGCAGGAGCGAGGAACGAAACGCGGGCGTAGCAAGCAAACGACGAATCATGGAAACACTTTTGCGTTTCTGCGGTTCACTCGATCCTACAGACCGTGCCAAACGATGCAGCGTCATGATGACACCCGTGCCGTGAAGGTCATCCGATGCACGCCGCAGGAGAAAACGTGTACATGTGGAGTGAAACGACAATGAGTCTAAGGAAGAGAGACCCTGATTGTTTGATGAAACAGCAAGTTTCCATTCCGCAGAAGCCTCGCCCTCCGGCACGCTTCCTATTCTGGCTCGCGGTGTTGGGATATCTGGCCCTCCATGCCATGCCAACTCTGGCGGATGATCTGCAGACGGCCTATCAACAAGCAGCGGCTACATCGCCTGTCATTGCCCAGGCGCGCGCGCAGCTGGATGCAGAATTGGCCGGCAAACCGCTGGCGCAGTCGGCACTGCTTCCCCACATCAATGCGGGGGCCAGTGGAGGCATGAATACGGCCTACGTATACAGGCTTTGGCGCTCAGCCAATCTCCACCGGATATCATTCCGATGTCTTCAGCGCCAGCCTGACGGAATCCATCTTCAACGGTCAGGCATTCACGGCGATGAAGCAGTCGGACAGCCGCATTCGGGCCAGCGAAGCGGCTCTGGCGTATGCGCAGCAGGTCGTCGCATTGGAGGTCACGCAGGCATACTTTGGCGTTTTACAGGCGCAAGCCAACGAGCGCGTGGCGCAGCAGCAGATGGAACTGCTGCAAAGCATCGACGAGCAGACAAGAGCAAGCTTGCAAGTTGGAACCGGAGACATTATCTCGGTGCAGGAAGTGCAAGCGCAGTTGGACGCTGCGAAGGCCGATCTGATTACGCGCGAAGAATGCAGTGGCCGTGGCGAAGAACCAGTTGGAGCGCCTGACGCATCATCCCGTGGGAGCGTTACAGGATGTAACGACCTTGCAGGCGATAGGTCCGCAGCCGGACACATTGGAGCCCTGGCTTGCGGCTGCGCTCAAGAACCAGCCGCTTCTCCAGCAAGCGAAGGCAACATTGAAAGTGTCCGAGCAGCAGGTGCAGTTTGCAAAGCGGGCGCGTTGGCCGACTTTGACCCTGAGCGGTATCGGCCAGCACGCTGCGGGCACCTTCATTCCGCCTTTGGCCATCAATCAGGTTGGCGCCTCGCTGAACCTGTCGATCCCGATTTATGAAGGCGGGAGCACGCGAGCGGGGATTCATCAGGCCGAGGCACTTTCCAAAGCCAGCCGCGCGAACGTCGCAAATATTCAGGACCAGATCACACTGGACACACAAACTGCATTCCATGATCTGCAGGACAGCGTCGCCCAGTTTCAGGCCACGCAGCAATCGGTGACTTCCGCCAAGGTATCTCTGGATGGGACGCGGAAGGGGTATGAAATCGGGAGCCGCTCCATCATTGACTTGCTGACGGCGACGACAAACTACGCAGCCGCGCAGCGCAATTACTATCTGGCTCTCTACACGCAACTGGTGGCCCGGACACAACTGAAGGCGGCAGCAGGGGTACTGACGCCGCTGGACATAGAGGCCATCAATGCCCTGCTGAATAGCAGTCCATCCAAGTAAGCACTGTCGATGTTTCGCTGGGAGAACATATATGGTTTCGGTCAAGAAACGCATTTTCATTCTGGCAGTTCTGGTTTCTCTTGTTGTTGCGGGTTTCTTCGGGCGGCGCTGGTTGTTCCAGAAAGCATGCTCCCAGCGACACCATCACGCTCTATGGCAACGTAGACATTCGCCAGGTGCAGCTGGCCTTCAACGACAGTGAACGTATTGACAAGCTGCTGGTGGATGAAGGCAGCGCCGTCCATGCAGGCCAGCTTGTTGCCCAGTTGGTGCAGCAGCGCTTTCTGGATGCAGTGGCGCAGGACCAGGCGACCGTGGCAGCGCAACAGCAGGTCGTTGCGCGACTGCTGGCTGGGAGCCGTCCGGAGGAGATTGCAGAAGCGCGAGCAGATGTTGCTGCTGCGCAAGCGGATGTTGCTCGCAGCACAAGCCAATGTGACAAATGCTGAACTGCTCTATCGCCGCCAGCAAACCCTGGCAAAGCAGCAATATGTTTCCTTGCAGATCCGCGACGATGCGCAACGCTCCTATCTGGCCGAGCAGGCCGACCTGGCCGCCAAACGGCAGGTGTTAGCGGCCAAAGCAGCAGGTCCTGCGACTCGCCGTCATCGGCCCGCGCAAGGAAGACATTGCCGCAGCCCAGGCAACGCTCAAGGCGGACAAAGCTGCTTTGGCTCTGGCACAAAAGGAACTGGCCGATACACAGCTCTATGCTCCCGCAGATGGCGTCATCCAGAACCGGATTCTGGAGCCCGGCGATATGGCCACTCCGCAGACACCGGTGTTTACTCTCGCCCTGGACAATCCGCTCTGGGTGCGCGCCTATCTGCCAGAGCCGGAGATGGGCAAAGTCGCTCTCGGCATGCGCGCGTGGATTGAGTCGGACAGCTTTCCCAGGGCAACGCTTTCCAGGATGGATCGGCTATCATTTCTCCGGTATCGGAGTTTACGCCGAAGAACGTGGAAACCACCCAGCTGCGCTCGCAGCTTGTCTATCGAGTGCGCGTTTATGCCTGTAACCCGGATCATCGCCTGCGCCTGGGAATGCCGGCCACGGTAGTCATTCCACTCAGCAACAATCCTCCGCATGCAATCGATGCCCATCCCTGCGGGACGAACTGACATGGATGCAGTTGTGGTCAAGAACCTTAGCAAGTCCTTCGGAAAAGGAGCAGCTCGCAGAGACGCGCTCAAGAATGTTTCCCTGCAAATTCCCGCGGGAAGCATGACGGCCCTCATCGGTCCGGATGGCGCGGGCAAAACCACGCTGCTGCGTCTGCTGGCCGGCATCCTGACGCCAGACGCCGGGGAGATTCGCGTTCTTGGGCATCCTTTGCCGAAGGAGGCCCTGGCATTGCAGAGCCAGATTGGCTATATGCCGCAACGTTTCGGTCTCTATGAAGATCTGACGGTCGAAGAAAATCTCGATCTGTTTGCCGACCTGCACAGCATACCCCACGAGATGCGAGAGGCTCGCTTCGCGGAGTTGCTGACCATGACGGCACTCGGTCCGTTTCGCAAACGGCTGGCAGGGCAACTGTCCGGCGGCATGAAGCAGAAGCTCGGGCTGGCCTGCACCCTGATCCATCCTCCCCAACTGCTGCTCTTGGATGAAGCCAGCGTGGGCGTCGATCCCATTTCGCGGCGGGAACTGTGGAGCATCATCCATCAACAGGTTGCCAGCCAGAAGGTGACCGTCCTGCTCAGCACCGCCTATATGGATGAGGCCGAGCGCTGCGATCATGTCATTCTGTTGCACGAAGGAGAGATTCTCGCGCAGGGAAATCCGGCGCAACTCGCCGCACCCTTACGAGGGCCATGCATTTGTTCTGGAAAACATCCCCACGGCACCGCGCAACCTGCAGTCCCAGATTGCTCAACTGCCCGGCGTGGTGGATACGGTGATTCAGGGCGATGGACTGCGCATCGTGATGCAGCAGCCCGGGCCGCCGGTATTGCCGGATGAATCTCGCTGCCTATGGAACGCCCAAGCCCGTTCCAGCGCGACTGGAAGATGCTTTCGTCAGCCTTCTGTTCAGCCGCACTCCACGTCATCCCATTCCACTGCCACCGCGGCACGCTACAACCCAGGACGATGCGGCGGTCGTCGAGGTCAAGGATCTCTATCGCTACTTTGGCGCTTTCGCCGCGGTGAAGAATGTCAGCTTCTCCGTGCGCAAGGGAGAGATCTTCGGACTGCTGGGAGCCAATGGCGCCGGCAAGTCGACAACCTTCCGCATGCTCTGCGGACTGCTGCCTTCCTCCTCTGGAACGCTGCGGGTCGCGGGGGTCGATCTGCGCACAGCGACCGCTGCGGCCCGCGCGCGCATTGGCTATGTGTCTCAGAAGTTCTCGTTGTATGGCTCCTTGAGCGTGCAGCAAAATTTGTCCTTCTTCGCCGCGGCCTACGGTCTGGGAAATCAGCGCAAGAAAGAGCCGGATGGCATGGGCACTGGAAGAACTGGAACTGAAGGACTACACCACGATGAATGCAGGGGACCTGCCTTTGGGCTACAAGCAGCGCCTTGCCCTGGCCTGTGCGCTGATGCACGAACCGAGCATTCTCTTTCTCGATGAACCAACTTCCGGCGTCGATCCTTTGGCGCGGCGGGAATTCTGGGCGCGCGTGAACGCACTGGCGGAGGGGGGAACAACCTGCCTTGTGACCACCCACTTTATGGAGGAGGCGGAATACTGCGATCATCTGGTCTTGATGTCGCTGGGAGAGGTCCTTGCGCAGGGAACACCCGCAGAGATCAAGAGCAAAGTCCGTCGTCCGGACCGACCGAAGCCAAGCATGGAAGATGCCTTTATCTCGCTGATTGAAGAACATGAGCAGACCAGCCGGAGGGCATCATGAAATGGATGCGCCTGAGCGGCCTGATGCGGAAAGAAGTGTATGAGATCCTCCGCGATCCTTCCAGCATCGCCATCGCATTCGTGCTGCCGCTGGTGCTTCTGCTGATCTTCGGCTACGGTGTCTCGCTCGATGCCCGCCAGCATCTCCATCGCAGAAGTCGTCGATCATCCCACCCAGCTCACCGCTTCTTTCCTGGCGGAACTGCAACGCTCTCCGTGGTTTCGTCCGACGATCTATCCAGATCAAGCATCCGCCGAGCAGGCGCTGATGCATGGACGCGCCGATGCCATCCTTTGGCTGCGGAGCGATTTCACGCGCCTGTCGTACAGCGCTGGGAGCGCTCCGATTCATCTCACCGTGAACGGCGTCGATGCCAATCAGGCACGCATCATTGAGAATTATGTGAATGGCACATGGCTGCTGTGGCTGCAACAGGAAGCGACCCGGCAAGGCACGCATCTGGCGGCGCCCGTGGTGGCCGACACGCGGGTCTGGTTCAATCCTGCGCTGCGCAGCCGCGACTATCTGATTCCCGGACTGATCGCCATCATCATGACGCTCATCGGAGCGTTGTTGACCGCGCTGGTTGTAGCGCGGGAATGGGAGCGCGGAACCATGGAAGGCATCATGGTAACGCCGGTCAGCCACGACAGAAATTCTGCTGGGGAAGCTGGTCCCCTACTTTGTGATGGGTATGGGTGGAATGATGCTGTCCACCGCCATGGCCGTCTTTTTGTTTGATGTTCCGCTGCGTGGATCGTTACTGGTGCTCTTCGGCACAGCGGCGCTCTTCCTGCTCACAGCCCTGGGCATGGGACTGGTGATCTCCGTGCTGGCACGCAGCCAGTTTGTCGCCGCGATGGTGGCGATCGTCACCACTTTCCTGCCCGCATTCATCTTGTCCGGCTTTCTGTTCGATATTCGTTCCATGCCGCAAGTGATTCAGTCCTGACCCACATCGTCGCGGCGCGCTACTTTGTGACCATGCTGCAAAGCACCTTTCTGGCTGGCGACGTATGGCCGGTGATCCTGCGCAATGGTCTTGGCATGGCCATCCTCTGCGTGTTCTTTCTAGGCATCGCACTCCTGCGTTTTCGCAAGAGGTTGGACTGATGCGGTTGATACTCCAACGCGTATTTGCGCTCTGCCGTCAAGGAACTTCTGGCCCTGTTGCGCGATGCCGCCAGCCGGGCCGTCCTGATTGGTCCGCCCATTATTCAACTCCTGGTATTTGGCTATGCCGCCACCTTCGATCTGAAGCATGTGCCCTTCGTTGTCTACAACCAGGACCAGGGACAATTATCGCGGGACTTCATCGCCCGCTTTGCCGGCTCTCCCAGCTTTGATCTGCTGCGCACCGTCCACAATCAGAACGCACTGGAGCAGGCCATCGATGATAAGTCCGCGCTCATGGCGATGGACATCGGCCCGAACTTCACCTCCGATCTGGAGCGCGGAAGAACGACCCACGTCCAGCTCATTCTGGACGGGAGAGACTCCAATACGGCGGCCTTGGCGATGGGCTACGCCCAATCCATCGTAACCACGTTCAATCAAGCGCAGATCGCTGACGCATGGAGGAAGACCGCCCTCGACCGTGCTGCTGGATCGCGCATGGTTCAATCCAAATCTCGACTCCCGCTGGTTCATCGTCCCCGGCATTTGCGGCATATCTGACCCTTCTGGTGAGCATGTTGACGACAGGGCTCTCGGTCGCGCGCGAGCGCGAGATGGGAACGTTCGACCAGCTTCTTGTTACTCCGATGCGTCCGACTGAGATTCTTCTCGGGAAAGCTCTGCCCGGTTTTCTGGTTGGCACGGTGGAAGGATCACTGATTATCGTTCTGGTTGCCATTTTCTGGTTCCACGTTCCATTCACCGGCAGCTTCCTGGGGCTTTACTTCGGCTTGTTCTGCTTCCTGCTCGCAACGGTTGGGATCGGGCTGATGATCTCGTCTTTGGCCGTTACGCAGCAGCAAGGGCTGCTGGGCGTGTTTCTCTTCATGGTGCCGGCCATTGTTCTTTCCGGCTTTGCCACGCCGATTGCCAACATGCCGCAGGTGGTGCAGTACATCACATTGCTCGATCCACTGTGCGTCCGAAGAGAAAACAAATGATTCTGCTCATCGCAAGAGAACTGGTTGCTGTGCTGGATATCATACTATCGAACATTTTTGTGGATCCGAGGCATACGGGAAAATAGGGGAGCTTGTCTGCGAATGAGAACAGAATTGAAAAAGGTGTCTGGCCTTCGTCTTGTTCCGATACTGGTTGCAGCATTAGCCCTCCAAGTCGGTGGTCAGCAGAACTCGGCTCCTCCGATCGCTGCTCCGCTCGTTTTGACTGGAGCTGTCCCCTTGCCGCAAGTGAAAGGGCGCATTGATCATTTTGGATTCGATCCAACGCACAACCGGCTTTTTGTTTCTGCGCTGGGAAACAATACCGAAGAGATCATTGGCCTCAGCAGACAGACTGTCGTCCACACCATTTCTAGAGTGCCGACCCCGCAAGGCGTGGCGTACTCGCCGGAGACGAACAAGCTATTTGTGGGAAGCGATGAAGGCAAGCTGTACGTCTACGATGGGACCACATTCGATCTGATTACGTCCATAGAGTTCGGGGATGACGTCGATAACCTTCGCTACGAAGCGACAGAGAAGCGAGTTTACGTCGGCTATGGAGATGAAAAGACCGGCGCAATTGGGATGGTCGACGCCGCGACCAATAAGCGGCTCGACAGCGAGTTCAAACTGGGAGCGCATCCAGAATCTTTCCAGTTGGCAGGCGAAGGCCCGAACATATATGTGAACCTGCCTGACTTGAGGCAGATCGC
Organism: uncultured Acidobacteriota bacterium; assembly: GCA_963763795.1. Lineage (GTDB taxonomy): Bacteria > Acidobacteriota > Terriglobia > Terriglobales > Acidobacteriaceae > Sulfotelmatobacter. The sequence goes on from CAVXPP010000007.1 coordinate 17,701, forward strand.
TGTCGTCAATCGCACCACACATTCGATCATCCGTTGGCCTATAGGCTTCGACAGCAATTTCCCCATGGCGTTGGATGAGTCCGATCATCGGTTGTTCGTCGCCACACGGACGCCGCCTCAACTAGCTGTTTTTGACACCAACTCGGGCCACTTGGTTGCTGCTCGTCCGGCGGTTCAAGATGCGGACGACTTGTATTACGATTCCGCCCGCAAGCGTGTGTACGTCCCCGGCGGAGAAGGATACATCAGCGTGTTCCAGCAGGACGATGCCGATCACTACAGGCTTCTCGCCAAGATCCACTCCGCTCTGGGCGCACGCACTGCCGGATACTTCGGAAAGGGAAGGAAGGGATTCGATCGTTTCTACCTTGCTGTCCCAGCTCGCGCCGACCATGGCGCCGAGGTTTGGATCTATACAGTACAGGACTAGCAAGAGCGGGGTTCGGGTTCAAGGTTATCGGAAGGATTAGCGGCGATGAAGTCGAGGCATTTGAGCCGCAAATTGAATTTCTCATTAGAGAACGGAAAGCGCGGCCGATTGGCATCCTTGCGGATCTTTCGCAAATGGAGGGTGCGGATTGGAAAGCGCATTGGGATGAGATGCGCTTCCAAAAATATACCGACCCTATCGCGCGAATGGCAGGCTAAGTTCTCTAATTCGCGCGCAGTCGTGTGGAACGAAGCAACGAGGGAAACTGAATGAAAACTGAATGAACAATTTGTCTTTGTGGCCTTTCTTGGCATTCCGGACCATCGTAGAATCAGTAAGTTCCGAGGAATCAGTAAGCGGCTGGGGAACAAATCCACCCCCCGCAACCAACCTCAACGCCTTTATTATCAGGCTGTTGTTGAGCAATTCTCAAAACCTGTGCATCAGATTATGCTCACGGAACTTCCCTGTGAGCCCCAATCCATCCTCGGTCGTAACCCCAATGCAGATCCACAGTTCACAGTTACGTTCGCCGGGGCGAGGATTGAGCATACGAGGGTAATGAGGGATGGAAGCGCTGCACCTGCCGAGGACGCAGGAATAATCCATCAGAATCCGGCAACGAAAAGGATCCGCCAGGCAGATCCGAGTTCACGATTTCGAGGTCGCTCCATTCACTGCGCGTCGGGAGCGAACCCAGACGCTGCGGTTCGGTCGGCGCCCGAAAATCGCGCCGGTTGAGGGCGGTATCCATTGCGGGTGCGCACTTTATATTTTTTCAACTGATCGCCCGTGAGCCTCACGGTAATGGCCCGCCAGCCCGTGTTGGGGTTGGGCTTGGGGTAGTAACTCAACGAGTAGAGATGAGCCAAATCGTCGCGGATGGAATTAAACGCCCGGTGTTCGTCTTTCCAGTCCTTGGCAAAGTAGGCCTTGCCGCCGGTGGCGGCGGTCATGCGATCAAAAACCGCAGTCGACACCGGCTCTAACCTTGCGGTTTGTGTGCTGATCATGTAGATGGAAACTCCGGCAGACTGGGCAAACTCCGCGACATCCTCGGGAGGCACTACGCTGGAATTGTCCGGGCCGTTGGAGAATACGACGACGACTTTCCTGCCCGTATTCTGAGCCGCGTCTTTCAGGGTCAACAAGAGCGCGTTGTAGAGCGCCGCCTGATCTCCGGCTACAGTCGAACGCACAGCTCGCAAAACTTGCGACCGGTCGGAAGTAAGCGGAGCGGCGCGGGAAATATCCCGGCTATACGAATAGAACGCGATCTTGTCGGCGGTACCCAGGGAGCGAATGAACTCGGTAATCGCGTCTTGCGCGAAGACAAAGCCCCGATACATATAGTCGCTGGTATCAAACAGGACGAAGACATTGGCTCCGCGAATCAGCTCGGCAAACGTCTGAGGCGCCCCATCCGTAGCGCGCTTAGCCGACCCGCTCGCACCGGTAGAGGAGGCGTCCGCAAATTCGCTCAGACTGCGGGCCGGTTCGTCCCCTTCGGCAAAGGTGGCCGCCTTCTCCACAATCCCGTCCTCAAGGATGGCAAAATCCGAAGGATGGAGTCCGGTAATATAGTTTCCCTTCTTGTCCGTCACCGCTACATTGAGTTGGACCATATTGACCACAACGTGGAAGTTGGGGCTCTCCTGAGCTTGGCTGCCAGTTTCATGGTTCAGTACGAGAAGCAGAGGAATCAGAAGCAGCAGAGATATCCTTCGCATGGGCTCACATTTCCTTTAGCTTTGCGACCCCATGTGCGTGAGGCCGCTGGGTTCTGATCGGCACTTCGGTTGAAAGACCGTCAAGGTCGAATGGAACTGATTCTTGACGGCGAAGCCAACTTGCCTTCGCGAAATTCTGTTGCCGTTTCGTGCATCGCCCGCAGCAGCGCCGGCCAATCTTCGAAGTCGGTGGCGAAGATCCTCTCGATCATTCTGTGGGTCAACGCCGGCACCAGATGGTTCAGCATGACAGGTGAATATCCTGCCTCATCGGCGAGACGAGCCCAATACAGGTTTGGGGAATCCCAGGTTTCCGCAAGAAAACGGCTGGAATATCCGGAGAATGGCGGCATAGGCGCCACGTTCAGCAGTTCGAGGCCGTAGTTCTGCGCCATTTCTGGATGGGGCGTGCCGAAATCGTGGGACAACCGCTTCCAGTTGACTTGCTCCGGATGCTGCCGGCAAAGATCTTGCAATTCCTGGCCGGCGCTCCCCCATACCACAGGTTCGTCCGGGTACTTGTCCCGGAACTCTGCCGCCAGATAGAAAGTGTCTGCCGGCATCATGTGCTGAAGGATTGCCGCTGCTCGATCTGCGCGCAGATCTTGCTCGATCTGCGCCAATCGTTTCGGAAGCAACCGATTGGACAGAATGACCAATACCTTGCTTCGGAGGGCCTCGTCTTTGGCCGAAGCGGTCACGAGTTCTTCTCCGGCGCGCTGGTACAGGGCAATCGCATGAAGCTCCAAGGGGCTCACATTCCACCAGCGAGGCAAGGTTGCCGAGGTCAACAGCTCCGGGGTCAATTGCTTCCAGATCAATGCCTGAACATTGTCCGGCGAAATGAAATCCTGTTCGAGATCGGCCAAGGCGTAGGGCAAGTCGGCCAAGGAGCCCACAAAATGTGCGCCGCCGCCCGCCGGAGAACCTTGTCCCAGGAGTTGCGGAGCCTGCCACAGTGTCTTTATGCCTTCGACGGATTCCCCGGCAAAATCGTGCGAGCGAACGAACAGCGGATTATTGTGCAGGGCTTGCGCACCTGGCGGTTCATAATAGGCATAGTTCAAACCGACCAGAGTGTCTCTCAGGAACGACGAGAGTTGCCCACGTGCCTCCTCAATTTGTGAACGCGAAACGTTGGCCGACTTGAGCACTTTGGGCAAGTTGGTTCGCATCTGCACGTCGGTGTGGTGGTTGTTATAGATGCCGGCGGCCCACTCCGTTCTCTCGCCGTTGGTGAAGATCGGCCGCGGCATCTCAAACTCACGCGTCTCGCCCGCCAGCAGGATCACGTACTCGGCGGGTTGCTTTCCTCGTTCCTTTTCGGTGAGCCCATCCCCCACGGCCAGGAGCGTGTCGAGCGAGACCAGTCGCTGATCGTCCAGGACCGCGCGGATCCTGGCGGCGACTTCCTGATGCATCCGTTCTCCTTCTGGAGTAGTTTGCCGGGGACCTGCCAGCAAGTCGATGATCTCGTCTTGCGAACGTCGGGCATTGCCCGTCGAAAACCGGAATATCTCCGCGAGGGAACTTCGCCCCGCGTCATACACCTGGGCGGCCGATCGAATCTTGGCGAAAGGCTTGATCACCTCTTGAAATGATTTATCGAGGGACGAGTTCGAAATTTCTCTTTGACGCGCCAGAATCTGCCAGATTCCGACGTTTGCCTGAAAGGTACCGAAGGCGTTCCCGCGAATACCCAGAGGCAAGCTGTTCAGCTCTTGAGCGACTTCCAGAAACAGCGTGAGGGATTCGTCGGACAGTTCGGGAAACTCCGCAAAAATGCGGTATTGATCGCTGAAATCTTCCCAGCGGCGTGCTAGCAATTGGACCGTCGCCGGCGCCAGACGATGTTCCGGAGATCGTCGGCTATCCAGTTCACTCATCCCCATGAAGATCTCAAGGGGGCCGTTTTCACTTGCCGTGCGAGACAGGGCGAACAGCATCTGCAGGAGATGATCCGGATCGGTCAGGTGCGCCGTCCGGGCCTCCCACCTGCGCACCCGAGTCGAGGGATGCCCCTCGAGAAGAATCTGTTTCCAGACTTCCAGATTTCCCGGAACGAGCGGCTGACCGCTATTCTCAAACTGAAGTCGACTGACCATGAGCAAGAGCCCCGGCGCTGGCCGGTAAATACCCCTCGTGGCGGGGACCGAAGTATCCAGCGAGTGCAATCCTGTATAGAAGAACCGCAGTCGACGCGGGTCGGTGAAATATGCCTGCCGCGTTCCACTCACCCGCGAAAGCACGTCAAAGTAGGCGACTAGCCAGCCCTTGTCCTTGGCCAGCAATCTCGGGACAAAGGCAGCAGGAGACGCCGGGCTGGCTCCGACGATTTCCCTCCACGCGGCTTCTGATTCCACTCCTCCCGGTACGTTGACATGGCCGCCCCGTATGCAGAGACCTCTCCCGTAAAAATCAAGCACGGCGGCATAAGGAAGCAGGCCCAGCAGCCCGATCGACCGCTGCAAAGTCTGGCTGGTTTCGAGGTCCATCTGAGAGAGCGCCCAGTACAGACGCGCGACCGCTGAGTCATTCAGGATTGTGTCCAGGAGGTCGAGGCTGTTTTCTTTGAGATTCTTCCGGCTCGCCCTGGTCCATTCGCCTTCGGCGAAAAGCACCGGCACGGTGGACGAGGAGTACGCATACTCAAAGGGTTTCCCGCCTTGCAGAGCCTGCTCAAGATCAGGCAGGGGAAAGCCGGAATCAATGGCGAGAAAGGCCCGTTCGGCATCGTCTGTCTGCAAAGATGTTCCCGGCTCCCCGCAGTTTGCTCGGGCTCGATACCCCAGAATGCGCAGCAGGGGCCTGGCATTGTCACAATTGGAAACCCGAATCACCATGCCACTGCCCGCAGCCAATTCCGACAACTCCCTGGCCTGCACCACGTATCGTCTTAACAGAATCAGGAACTCGGTCGGCCGGTGTGTGCCTTCATACCCCTGGGTGAACACGTTCCGGCTCAGCAAGGGGAGGACTTCTTCCACCGTAATCTTTTGACTGATCCCGGCCATGCGCAGAAAAGATCGTAGGGGACCTGGGATCTCGAACTGCGCCGGAGCCGCAGGCGTTTCTTCTTCTGCAGAAGAACTGACAGAAGCATCGGGGCGAGCGGGCAGGGGCAGTTTTCCACTAATCGCGAACAGGTCGCAGTTCAATAGAGAAAACGCAATCAGGACGGACACACCAAGAGGAGATTTCACGGCTGGATTCCTCCCGGAGCTGGACCTCAATCACCTGGAATCATTCGCGGAAGGCAGGGGTGTCTTCCATTCGCGAAATCAATCTATCCCCGGATCTAGGCTTGGTGAGACAGGGCCCGCTCCAGACTTGATGTGGGCAAAATACCTCATATCGCGCAACTATCCAAGCTTTTTTCTTGGGGGCACGCGTTTTCCGCCAATCATGCCTGGATGCCAAGTCTGGCGAAACGAAGAATCAGTGAAATCCGGCCTGGTGCGGAATAGTCGCGGATCAACATTTAATTCCACCAGCGTCCTGTCGGCCGATCTTCGGACCCAACGCCCCCTGAATGGCATCCATATGTCTCTATGAGGATGCCTTGCGATGAAGCCATCCTACGATCGGGGAGCAGCGAAATCCCGTGTGGTGAGAGGGCCCAACCGTGGATACTCACGGCAACCATTCTGGCTTCCAGCATGGCGTTCATCGACAGCACTGTCGTCAATGTCGCACTACCTGCGATCCAGACCAGCTTTAACGCAACCGTGGTGGACGTGCAATGGGTGATCGAGTCTTATGGTCTGTTCCTGGGCGCGTTGATTCTAGTCGGAGGCTCGCTGGGCGACCTGTTTGGCCGCCGCATGATCTTCGTGTTCGGCGTGGGGATCTTTTCCGTCGCATCCGCGGCTTGTGGCGCGGCTTCGGACATCCATCAGTTGATCTTCGCTAGAAGCATTCAGGGCGTTGGAGCTGCGCTCCTGGTACCCGGAAGTCTCGCGATTATCAGCACGTCTTTCGACGAGAAAAATCGCGGACAGGCAATCGGCACATGGTCGGGTTTTACCGCGATCACCACCGCGGTTGGTCCTGTTCTCGGCGGATGGCTGGTGCAGCATGCCTCATGGCGCTGGGCATTCTTCATTAATCTTCCGCTCGCCGCGGCCGTGATGCTGATTTCATTTTGGCGAATTCCGGAGAGCCGCAGCGCGACCGCCGGGCGCGTGGATTGGATTGGTGCTGTTCTTGCCACTGTAGGGCTCGGCGGCTTGGTGTATGGCTTCCTCGAGTCGGTGAGTTTGGGATGGAGCAATCGTCTGGTCTTCGGAAGTTTGCTGGTTGGCTTCGGGTGTCTTCTCACATTCGTTTTCGTCGAGACCCGCGTTCCCTTCCCGATGGTGCCGCTCACGTTGTTTCGGTCGCAGAGGTTTAGTGGGGCGAACCTGCTTACACTCCTCTTGTATGCAGCAGTTGGAATCTTCTTTTTCCTGTTCCCGTTGAATCTGATCCAAGTCCAGGATTACTCCCCAACCGCAGCCGGGGTTGCGCTCCTTCCCTTCATTCTCCTGATGTTCCTTCTTTCGCGCTGGGCTGGCGGGTTGGTTGGCCGCGTCGGCGCGAGAGGCCCGCTGATAGTTGGTCCCCTCGTTGCCGCAGCGGGTTTCGCTCTGTTCGCTGTGCCCTCTATCGGACATAGCTATTGGACGTCGTTTTTCCCGGCGCTGGTTATCCTCGGATTGGGCATGACGATCACGGTTGCGCCACTCACCACCGTCGTTATGAATTCCGTAGGGGAAGACCGTGTCGGCGCGGCTTCCGGAATCAACAACGCCGTGGCGCGGGTCGCAGGGGTGGTCGCCGTTGCAGTGCTTGGAATTGTGATGGTGCAGGCTTTTAGTTTTCGATTCGATCGAAGCCTGGCTGGGCTCTCCTTGCCGCCAAAAGTTCTGCAGGAGCTGCGGGCGAACGAGATCAAGCTCGCTGGCTTGTCGGTGCCCGCTGGACTTGATCCGGTTGCAGACGCCGCCATCAGGGAATCCGTGAGGGAATCGTTTGTATATGGATTCCGCATGGTCCTTTTGATTTGCGCGGGACTGGCTCTGGCAAGCACTGCGGTCGCATGGCGCATGATTCCGCAAGACCGTGATCGCGCTGAGATGGCCATGAAATCCTGACTCCAGACTTTACGCGATCGATTTTGTCGTATTCTTACCTGAACGGAAGCTGAGGACAGGTCAGAGGGATGCGTCTGGTGCTCGTACTTTTATCGCTATCTTCTTTATGTGTGTTGGCGGCTGCGATACAGGCTGGGGAGAAGTCCACAACGTCTCACGCTTCGCCAGCGCCGATAGTTCCGGACGGGCCTCCGGTGGCCGAGATCAAACCGGTGGCCGATTTTTTTCATGGAACGCGGGTCATCGACAATTACCGCTGGCTGGAGAAAGCGGATTCGCCGGCGACCATGAAATGGGTTGCGGAGGAGAACGCTTACACGCGTGCGATTCTCGATCCGCTTCCGCGACGCGCCGCCATTCATCAACGACTCACGGAGCTGCTCTCGATCGGGAATGTCACGGCTCCGGTGATCGCCGGGCATCATTATTTTTATACCCGCCGCGAAGGCACGCAGAACCAGCCGGTGCTTTATGTGCGCGACGCGGTGAACGGTCCCGACCGCGTGCTGTTTGACGCCAACTCGCTCGCCACGGACGGAACGGTTGCGCTCGACTGGTTTCAGCCGTCGGAGAACGGGAAGTATGTGGCCTACGGGACCTCAGCCGCAGGGTCGGAGATGTCGACGCTGCACGTGATCGAGACCAGGACCGGCACGGTTCTCCCCGACACAATCGAACGCACGCGCGCGGCTTCGATTGCGTGGCTCAACGACAACTCCGGTTTCTATTACACGCGGTATCCCAAACCAGGCGAGGTTCCGCCCGGACAGGAAATGTATAACCGGCACGTTTTTTTTCATCTGCTGGGCAGCCCCGTCGTGACCGACGATCCGATCTTTGGGGAAGGGCGCGATCCCGAGGACTGGCCCAACGTGCAACTCTCCGACGACGGGCGCTGGTTGCTGATCACCGTCGAGCAGGGCTGGACGAAGTCCGAGCTTTTCCTGATGGACCTGAAATCCGATAAGCCGCCCAGTCGCCTCACCACGGGCAAGGAATTTATTTATCGCGGCGATGTTTACCACGGGAAGATTTACATCACGACGAATGAAGATGCGCCGCGTTATCGCGTGTTCGTGACCGATGCAGGGAATTTCGATCGGGCAGCATGGAAGGAGATCATTCCGCAAACAGATGCCGTGTTGCAGGGAGCGGCAGTGTTTGGCGGAAAGCTGTTTGCGCAATACGAGCAGAACGCGTCGTCGCAATTGAAAGTTTTTGATCTCGATGGCAAAAAGTTGAACGATCTAGCGCTGCCCGCGATTGGCACGGTCTTTGGCACGGGCGGTAAATGGAATCACGATGAAGTTTTCTACGGATTCCAGTCGTTCACGTTTGCACCATCGATCTACCGCTATGACCTGAAAGACGATTCGACAACGCTCTGGACCAAAGTCGACGCGCCCTCGATCGATCCCTCCGCCTATGAAGTGGCACAGGAATGGTTCGCGTCCAAAGACGGAACGCGCGTGCCGATGTTCATCGTGCACAAAAAAGGATTGCAGAAAAACGGCAAGAATCCCACGCTGCTCACCGCTTATGGAGGATTCAATGTCAGCCTGACGCCAACGTTCAGCCGCACGGCTTATTTATGGATGGAGCACGGCGGCATTTTTGCTGTAGCCAACCTGCGAGGCGGCGCCGAATTTGGAGAAGACTGGCACCGCGCGGGCATGCTCGACAAAAAGCAGAACGTGTTCGACGACATGATCGCCGCGGCCGAGCATCTGATCTCCGAAAAATATACGGACAAGCATCATCTGGCGATTCAGGGCGGGTCGAACGGCGGCCTGCTGATGGGCGCGATGACCACACAGCGTCCCGACCTGTTTCGAGCCGTGATCTGCCAGGTGCCGCTGCTCGACATGCTGCACTATCAGGATTTTCAGATTGCCAAATTGTGGATTCCGGAATATGGCAGCGCGGAAAATGCCGAGCAGTTCAAGTGGCTGTATGCCTACTCTCCGTATCACCACGTGAAGTCGGGCGTTGAATATCCGGCCGTTTTGTTTATGACCGCGGATACCGACACGCGCGTCGATCCTATGCACGCGAAAAAGATGACGGCCGAGATGCAGGCCGAAGCGAAAAATGGGGACAGCAAGACGCGTCCGATCTTATTGCGGATCGAGAGCAAAGCGGGGCACGGCGCGGGCAAGCCGATGACCAAGCAGATCGAAGAGTTCACGGACGTGTATTCGTTTTTGTTCTGGCAGGTGGGCGTGAAGGAATAGTGGTCAGTGGTCAGTGGTCAGTGGTCAGTGGTCAGTGGTCAGTGGTCAGTGGTCAGTGGTCAGTGGTCAGTGCGCAGTTCTCAGTTCTCAGTAGTCAGTAGTCCGCAGTTACGGGTTGGAATTGTCATCCTGAGCGAGGATTGTTCTTTGCGCCGAAGCGCAAAGAACAACCGCAGTCGAAGGATCCCTACCAGCATTCCGTTCTCAGCCACGCGCCAGTTTTCTGTCGTCCATCGACCTGGTTCCCTCGTGCGAGATCGCTGCCTACGCGTGAAATGCGGCTCCGGTCGGGTGACGCCGACGAATTACCATCTTCGAAAATTGCTGCGGCGCCGGACCGTCGGGAAATCGTAGGGATCTTTCGACTGCGCGGGCCGGCTTATCGCCGGCCTGCTTCGCTCAAGATGACAAATGCAAAATCACAACTGACCCTGCGGTGAGGACGTGGGATGTAGACTGGCGCCGGAGGAAAAATCATGGCGACAAAATACCGCGTGGTGCACGTGAAGGGAGCGAAGCCGGAGACGTTCATCGTAGTGGGCATCGATTTTGGCGAAGGCGCGATCACCAGCACGTCGGAATCGATGCATGAGAAAGAGATGCGGAGTTATCTGGAAAAGGCGGGGGCGTCGAAGAAAAACGTTGAAGCGTGGATTGAGCAAGCGCGGAAATATCCGGGATAGAAAACACAAGGTCCCTCGACTTCGCTCGGGATGACAACACGTTCGGGGTGATGACAGCAAGTTCGGAATGATGATAAGAATTTCCAGGGACAGCCCGGCGGGCAGTCCCTGATTGAGTGTTGTTAAGTGGCTAGCTGGCGGCCGATTTTGCGAACTTTCTGGTTCAGGGTTGGGCGTGTCACGCTGGCTTCCCAAGGTTCCTCGACTCCCATCAAGGCGAGCGCTCCGCCAGCCAAGGCAAGATTTTTCATGAACGAGGCCATGTTGTTCATGCGCTCGTTGGGATCTTCGTTGCGCCAAAAGTCGTGCATGATGGGCGAAACTCCGGCAAGGAATCCGATGACCGCGAGCGCTCCCCACTTGGGTTTAAGACCGAGCAGAAGACTTGCACCTCCGGCGATCAGAGGAACGGCCGACGCGGTAACAGCAAGTTCCGGCGAGGGCACGCCCTTTGTAGCGGTATAGGCTGCCATGTTCTTGCGCTGGCGAAGATGGTTGACGCCGTTATAAAGAAAGAATCCTCCGAAAAGAATTCGGCCAATCAGAAAAGGGGTTTTCATCACATCTCCTCAAATTTCATTTTGCGCGCGCGGGGCGCACGAGGCTTCCAATGAAATGGCTGAAACGGCGGCCCAGCCCGCCGCGTTCAGTCAGCGTACGTTCCTGTAGAGCGGCTGACTCGGTATGGCCGCCGGCCGGCCCAATCCACAACATCGTCCATCCTGTTTTTGAGCGTGACGGCGGAATCGCGAATGGCCAGGCGAGCCTGCTCGCCCGACATGGGGGCGAAGACCAATCCGAGACCCAGGCCGATGCCCACACCAGTAAGCAGAGTGGAAGCATGCGACCAGCCGCGACGGGTTTGCAGATCGACCGCCAGATGTTGCCGGGGACGGAGCGGATCGCGGGCATCGTGGCGTTCGCTCAGCATGCGGGCCAGAGATGACCACAGGGCAGCGTCGGTTGCGAGAAGGCCCAGTTTCATCGCGAACCGGAACCAATGTTGCCTGTTCGGGCGGCTTCTGTATGAATTCATAAATAATTTCCTTCTGCGCACCAGGACGTTAGCGCTATAAGACCATCTATAACAGAGGAAACAGGACGAACTATCCGTCGACTCTGGTATTGAGCGCGAGAAAGGGCTGTATGAGAGCTCCACTAGGAGTGCTGGGACGAAATGACCTTGCCGCGAAAAAGTTGGCGGCGGAGGTTGCGACGGAGTTGGTACCAGTTTGTGCGGAAGTAAATGGAACGAGCGGGACCAAGACCATAGACGTCACGTTTCCAGCGAGGGTGAACGAAAAGCTGCCGCCAAAAACACATACGGATAGAGAGCATGCACTCGCGATTGGAACGCTGGGAGCGGAAGCCAGGCGGCGGAGCACCGATCGCGAAAAGTAAGATGCGACAGCGGATGCTGCGGTTGGCGGGTGTAAGCGGAGGGAGCGCGAACACAAGGTCCCTCGACCGTGCAGGATCCTTTGCTTCGCGAAGGATCCTGCTTCGCTCGGATGACAATCTGTGGGATGACCATCCGCCCAATCACAATCTGCCGGATGACAATTTGTCTAGCTGGAGAGGAAGGACGAAAACCCTTGGGATGAAATTGCATCCAAGTAGCGCCTGGGCGTGTACGGGGGATAGTTTGCGAAAACGTCCAATGAAGGTTTCGAAAATCTGTTCCCTGTGGGTTGCGGTGGGGACAGTCTTTTCCCTCCCTGGATTCTGTCAAATCGACACCTTTGCTTCCCTGCCGTCATTGCCTGCGCCCAGAAATAGCATCTCTGCGCTGGCGATGAGTTCCGAGTTCGATGTGTCCACCCTGCCCGCGGGGACTTTTGACCACGATGCAAACGGGCCCGCAGCAGCGCCGGACCAGGATACAGAGCGTCCGGGGTTGGTGAAGCGATCGGTGAAGCGGGTGTTGAAGGATCAGGAAGGGATCTACCGGGGGCCGTTCAAGCGCTCAAATTTTAAATGGGACGCGTTAGTGCTGGCCGGCACCACGGTGCTTCTGATTGAAGATCGGCACATTGAAAACAACCTGCCCGGAGGACATTACACGTTTTATCAAGCCACGTCCGACGTTGGGATCGCAGCGCTGGGTGCGTCGTTGGGCGTGGTCTGGCTGTATGGGATCAAGACGGACAATGCTCACGCCAAAGAAACGGGAGTATTGACGCTGGAAACTCTGGCGAACACGTTTCTGATCTACACGCCGATGCAATTGATTGCGGCGCGGCAGCGTCCGGGAGAAGGCAACGGGCACGGAGATTTTCTGCGGCACAGTTCGATCAACACGTCGTTTCCGGGCGGACACGCGATGTTCACCTACGCCATGGCGACGATTGTCTCGCACGAATATTCGCAAAAATGGGTGCAGGTCCTGGCATACACGGTGGCTTCAGCAGTGACGGTGAGCCGGACCATGGCGCGGGACCACTGGGCTTCGGACATGTTTGCGGGAGCCGCGCTCGGGATCGGGATTGGGGCTCACGTGTTTCATGCGCACTGCGATCCGGATCTGAGCGATTCATGCAAGCACCACGTACGGTTTATTTTCTGAGCGTTTTCTGCGACTCGACACGTGCGGCCGCGGGTCGCAGCCTTTTCAGATTCACCGGTTGCAGGCAGCAATTCTTGTCACATTTTTACTCCGATTGTGCGCCGTCGAACGCGAAACAGGTTTTGCGAACAAATTAACAAACTTCTCCGAACGGGATCAGAACCGGACTAGTATGCGGGCATTCTCGGTTGTCAATTGTCAGCTCTCAGCTTCAGGAGGAAAACGATGTCACGAAGGATGGTTGTCATTCTTGTCCTAGCGGCGGCTTTTTCTGCTGCGTTCTCAGTCAAGGCACAAGCACAAATTCAAATCTACGGGGCATGGCACTGCGGCAATGACTATTGCACGTGGTCCACGGTGCGCAACATGACCGATTTCGATACGGCAAACCATTGGATGATTGATCGTGGAGACGGGTCGGGGCTGCCGTCGGTGAATCTGGTCGTGCTGAGCTTTGTCCAGCCGTTGAAGCTTTTGAATAAGACTACGGACGCAGGCGACACGAACGGCGTGCCGGTGGGGATGAATTCGGCAGTGGTGAGTTACTTCACACAACATGGTATACGCGTCATGCTTTCAATCGGCGGCATCACGTACACGTCGTATTGGGATCAGGCGCTCACGCAGAACGCGACGCAATTGGGATTGAATGCGGCGGCTTTGGCGCAGAGCCTGGGCGTGGGCATTGAGATCGATTACGAGAACAGCTCGAGCCCGAACTTAACGGGACTGCAGGCTTTTATCAGTGCATACCGATCGGTGATTCCGTACGATGCAACGGGAAACAATCCGGCGGCGCGTCTGACCATCGATCTGGCGGCAGGCGACCGATATTTAATTGGGCTATGCCAGAAGGCGACGGCGAGTTGGCTGACCACGTCGGCGCCGGTTCTGGATTATGCGAACGCCATGGTGCCAAACAAGCAGCCGGGGACGTCGGCGGCAGAGTCAAACTGGCAGGAACATATTGATGGCAAGCCGCAATACAATCCACCCATCGGGCCGCTGGCTCCGGCGAAGTTTGCCGGAAGCGTGTACCTGGTGACCGGCCGCAATCCTGCACCGGAATGTACCAACTTCAGTTCTTCGCTGGAAAACAGCACCGGAACCTACGTTCAGACTGCGGCGCCGAATGGAGCGGGAACAACGTCGGGGATGCTGGGATATATGTTCTGGGCGGCGGAGTGTCAGGGGACGAGGACCGAATGCACCACGCCTCCGAACACGTGCCAGGGAGGAGTGGGCGTGGGAGCGAAAACATACGACATTCCAATCCCGATGACGGCGTTGCGACAGCAGTAATAGTTTCGAAGCAGAATTCTCTGCTTCAACTCTTGACGATTTTTCGAAAGTCAAAGTCCCCACCCTCTCGCACACAACGCGAGAAGGGTGGGGCACCCGCTTCCTTTTTCACTTCACACTTCTTATCATGCTTGTTCCACCCACGCGTACCGTTGCTTGACAGTGATCACGGCGAGGCAGTAAACGTTCTTACGGATTCGGAGGTCATATTAAATGAAATCATCCCGCAAGAGGGTTTGGGTTGCGGCTCTCGCTTTCGCAGGCGTCCTGGCTTTTTCCGCTGCTGCGCAAACGGATGGAATGCCGCTCGTTTATCCGAAGGCGAAGACGGTGGATCAAGTGGACGATTATCACGGAACGAAAGTGGCCGATCCCTACCGCTGGCTGGAGGACACGGACTCGGCGGACACAAAGGCGTGGGTGGAAGCGGAGAATAAGTTGACGTTCAGCTATCTAGATCAGATTCCGTATCGTGGGGCGATCCGCGACCGGCTTCTAAAGCTGTGGAACTACGAACGCTTCAGCGCGCCGGAGCAGGAGGGCGGACGATATTTTTATCAGCATAATAATGGACTGCAAAATCAGAACGTGCTGCTGGTAGCGGAGTCGCTGAATGCCGAACCGCGCGTGCTGCTGGATCCGAACACGCTGTCGGCGGATGGAACCGTCGCGCTCGCGGGACGGGCGATTACCGATGACGGGAAGTTGATGGCGTATGGGACTGCAGCCTCGGGATCGGATTGGACGGAGTGGCATGTGCGGGACGTCGCGACCGGCAACGATCTGCCGGACCTGATCAAGTGGGTGAAGTTTTCAGACGCTTCGTGGACCAAAGACGACAAGGGATTTTTCTACAGCCGGTACGACGAGCCGAAGGAAGGCATGGCGCTGCGCGATACGGTGTATTTTCAGAAACTCTACTATCACCGGCTGGGCACGGCGCAGAGCGACGACAAGCTGATCTATGACCGTCCCGATAATAAAGAGATGCTGTTTGGCGGAAACGTCACGGATGACGGACATTATCTGATCATCACCGTGGAACAGGGTACGTCTCCGAAGAACCGGCTGTACTACAAAGATCTGACGAAACCAGATGCGCCGGTGGTGAAGTTGCTGGACGATTTCGACGCGCAATACCGTTTCGTGGACAACGATGGGTCGGTATTCTGGATCCGGACCGATCTGAACGCCCCACGGGGGAAGCTGATTGCGATCGATACGCGGCATCCGGAGCGGACGAACTGGAAAACGGTAGTGGCGGAGGGCCCGGACAAACTGGAAGGCGCAGGAACGGTCGACAACTTATTTCTGTTGAGCTATCTGAAAGACGCGCGCACCGAAGTGCGGGTCTACGACTTGAAGGGAAAATTCGTGCGCAATGTCGATCTGCCGGGGATTGGGACGGCGGGTGGATTTGGTGGAAAGAGAACGGATAAGGAAACATTCTACGCCTTCACCAGCTTTGTGACGCCGACAACCATTTACCGGTACGAGCCGGGCGCGGGGAAGAGCACGGTGTTTCGGCAGCCGAAGGTCGATTTCGATCCGACGAAGTACGAGACCAAGCAGGTGTTCTACCACAGCAAGGATGGAACACGGGTTCCGATGTTTCTGACCTACAAGAAAGGGCTGAAGCTGGATGGGGAGAATCCGACGCTGCTCTACGCCTACGGCGGTTTCGATATCTCGCTGACGCCGTTTTTCTCGGTGCCCAATGTGGTGTGGCTCGAGATGGGCGGGATCTACGCGCAGCCGAATTTGCGCGGCGGCGGCGAATATGGAGAAGAATGGCACCTGGCGGGCACGCATGGCAAGAAGCAGAACGTGTTTGACGACTATTTTGCGGCGGCAGAATGGCTGATCGCGAACAAGTACACTTCGACTCCGAAGCTGGCGATTCGCGGGGCAAGCAACGGAGGCCTGCTGATAGGCGCGTCGTTGACGCAGCGGCCGGAACTGTTTGGGGCGGCACTGCCGGAAGTGGGCGTAATGGACATGCTGCGCTTCCAGAAGTTCACGATTGGCTGGGCGTGGACCTCGGATTATGGATCGTCGGACAATGCGGAGGATTTCAAGTACTTGTATGCGTATTCTCCGCTGCAGAATTTGAAGCCGGGGACGAAGTATCCGCCGACCATGATTTCGACGGCGGACCACGACGATCGGGTGGTGCCGGGCCATAGCTTCAAATTTGCGGCGACCATGCAGGCGGACCAGGCGGGTCCCGCTCCGGTGCTGATCCGGATTGAGACTAAGGCGGGACATGGGGGCGGCAAGCCGATCTCGAAGATCATCGATGAGACGGCGGATGAGTGGGCGTTTGTGGCGCACAACCTCGATATGAAAGTGGAGTTGCAGTAGGCGGCGGCTTTTAATCAATAGCGACCACAGAGGGCACAGAGAAACACAGGGAGAATCCTTTGTGAAACTCAATGGCCTCAGCGGTTTAAGTTTTAGAAAACCGATTATTTTCCCGATCTCGAACTAACCTTGGACCTGACTTCGGGAAAGGTGTTGTTGCAACCAGAAAATGTCGTATTAACTGCGACGAGACTTTGTCACCCCTTATCTTTAAGTTACGGCCGCCAAAGCGGGGCGGCCGGATAGGTTGTAGATGCGTGGCGTGGCGGGTTTTCGTTTCTGTGCGGAAGTGATATGCACAGGGCGGCGGGCGGCCTGTTCTTCCAGGGGCGAGGTTCGGGCGAGCAGGAGAACATCTCCGCGAAAGATGCGCAGCACGCCATCGAGCTGATGCGAGAGTTCGACGGTTTCTCCGGCATAGCCGCGAGGGCCGGGCAAGGGGGGCAGGGCGATCGACTGCGCTCCCAGAGTGACGGTGTGATCGGCGGACACGACCCGCTGATAGTGCAAGCTAAGGCAACGGGCGAGATCGAAGCGGCGGGGCAGGCGGCGGAAGTCGCAGGAGGCGTCGGCGGCGGGATGTGCGAAGCGCTGATTGTAATCGGCACAGAAGCGGGCCAGAACGGCGTTGGCTTGCTCGACGGTGGCCGCCTGAGTCAGGCGAAGTTCGCTGACCAGGCGGTCCTGGCAAGTGCGCCAGGCGCGCTCGATGCGGCCCTTGGCTTGGGGTGAGTAGGCGGGGATCTGCTGGATGCCGAGTTGTTCCAGAGCGCGTCCCAGTTGAGTAGGAGCCTGTTTTCCGGCGAGTTGTTCGGCGAGGGTCCAGTGCGAATCGTTGCGCTGGAAGATGGAGTGGCGGTCGCGATAGAGGCTGAGGGGAACGCCGTGAGTGGTGATCAGGACGTGCAGGGCGCGAAGATAGCCCACCGTGTTTTCGGCTTCGAGTTGGAAGTGAGCGGCCAGAATCTGACCGGTAGCGTCGTCTTGAAAGCCGATGAGGGTGAGCTCGGGGCCGCGGCCTTCGAGCCAGTCATGGCGGCTGGCGTCAGTGAGCGCCATCATACCGAAACGCGGCCGGGGAGGCCGGCGGGAGCGATATTTTCGAGGCCGGCGCTTCTGCGGAGAGCCCAGCTTGGCGGCTCGCAGGATGCGGCGCACGGTTTCCCGGCTGAGTCCGAGGCCCTCCTCGGCGCAAAGTTTTTCCGTCAGATGGGAATCGTTGAAGCCCTGATACTTGCCGCGCGCCAAAGTTAAGATCAAATGCTTCTGGGGAGGCGTAACTGCCCAGGGCACGGAGCGTCCGCGATTGCCGTGCTGCACCCAGCCCACCGAATCAGGCCGGTAGCGGCGTTTGAGCCGCTGCACCTGGCGCTCGCTCAAATGCAGCAGGCGGGAGGCTTCGCGTACGCTCAGCCTCCCGCCTGCTGCATTTTCAATCACCTTCACTCGTTGGAACTCTTTCTGACTCATCGTCACCATCCTTGGAGGGTGACAGAATCTCGTTGCAGTTATGGGGTGACATTATCTTGGAGCATCTACACCTGACTTCGGGAAAGGTTTGACCCGCCCCATCCGACGTGTTATAAATGCCCGTTTTGCACTGGGATGTCGAAACTAGAGCCCTATTTCTTCCGTTCTTTCAAGGCGTGCTGCAAGGTTGAGATCCCGGCGCAAAATCCGACGCGGCCAAGCTCCAACCCTCCTACAGGTCTTGCGGTGGAAGCGTGTTCGGAATTCCGGAATCGAGAAGCCAGGCTCCCTTGGGCGTGGTACTCGGTTCGAGAGCGTGGATTCCGTTCCGGAAAGAAGTGCCTGAAACACTTAGGTAATTCCTTAAAACCGTACTAATTCGGAGGACTTTATATGCGTACCTGGCTTGCCACTGCTGCGCTTGTTAGCCGCCGCATGGCGATGAAAATTTCGGCTGTAGTCGCGCTGCTTACCCTCGGCGCTGCTGCGGCTCTTGCGCAACCCGAGGCCGCGGGCGGTGAAGCTTCGCTCAAGTTGCCTGATCTTTCGCAGGTCAGCTTCCTTCCATGGCACATCGACGGCCACAAGCTGCTGCTGATCGGGATTTTATTCTGCCTGGCCGGGCTCGGCTTCGGCATGGCGATTTACATGCGGCTGAAGAACCTGCCCGTGCATCGCGCGATGCGCGAAATTTCGGAGCTGATTTACGAGACTTGCAAGACGTATCTGATCACGCAAGGCAAGTTTATTCTGCTGCTTTGGGCATTCATCGCGGTGATTATCGCGGCTTACTTCGGATGGCTCTCCCCGGTACCGGACAAGTCAGTAGGACTGACGCTTCCCATCATCCTTGCGTTTAGTCTCCTGGGGATCGGGGGCAGCTATGGGGTGGCGTGGTTTGGCATCCGGGTGAACACATTTGCCAATTCGCGAACGGCGTTCGCTTCCCTCCCCGGCAAACCTTATCCGGTGTACCAGATTCCGTTGGAAGCCGGCATGAGCATCGGAATGATGCTGATCAGCGTGGAACTGCTGATGATGCTGGTTATTCTGCTGTTCATTCCGGGCGACTACGCGGGGCCGTGCTTTATCGGATTCGCGATTGGCGAGTCGCTGGGAGCGGCCGCGCTGCGTATCGCGGGCGGCATCTTCACCAAGATCGCTGACATCGGCTCGGACTTGATGAAGATCGTATTCAAGATCAAAGAAGACGATGCCCGGAACCCGGGCGTGATTGCGGATTGCACAGGCGACAACGCCGGCGACTCGGTCGGGCCTTCCGCGGACGGCTTCGAAACCTATGGCGTGACCGGCGTGGCGCTGATCGCCTTCATACTGCTCGGCGTGAAGAGCCCGGCGGTGCAGGTGCAGTTGCTGGTGTGGATCTTCGTGATGCGCGTGATGATGCTGGTCTCGAGCTCATTCTCGTACTTCCTGAACAGCGTGATCGCGAAGGCTAAGTACGGGTCGGCGAACGAGATGAATTTCGAGGCTCCGCTGACCTCGCTGGTATGGATAACTTCGATCGTATCGATCGGGCTGACATATCTCATCTCGTATTTCATCATCCCCTCGCTGGGCGATGATGCTTCGCAGTGGTGGAAGCTTTCCACCATCATTTCGTGTGGCACGCTGGCGGGCGCGTTGATTCCGGAACTCGTGAAGGTCTTCACTTCAACTGAGTCACGGCACGTGAAGGAAGTCGTGATCTCGGCTCAGGAAGGTGGAGCATCGCTGGGAATCCTGTCAGGCTTTGTGGCGGGCAACTTCTCGGGCTACTACCTGGGCCTGTCGATGATGATCCTGATGGCAATCGCCTATTCCATGAGCACGATGGGGCTCGCGGTGGCGGCGGGAATGCTGGCGCCGGCGGTGTTCGCCTTCGGCCTGGTGGCATTCGGATTCCTGGGCATGGGGCCGGTGACGATCGCGGTCGATTCCTACGGGCCGGTCACGGACAATGCACAATCGGTTTATGAACTGTCGCTGATCGAGGCGGTGCCGAACGTGGTGGGAGAGATCAAGAAAGATTTCAACATGGATGTCAACTTTGACCGCGCCAAGCACTTGCTCGAAGCCAATGACGGTGCCGGCAACACGTTCAAGGCGACGGCCAAGCCGGTGCTGATCGGCACGGCCGTAGTGGGCGCCACGACGATGATTTTCTCCATCATTATGGCGCTGACCAACGGGCTCACGGACACTGAGGGCGTGAGCAAGCTATCGCTGCTGTACGCTCCCTTCTTTCTGGGCTTGATCACGGGCGGTGCGATGATTTACTGGTTCACGGGCGCTTCGACGCAGGCTGTGACTACAGGAGCCTATCGCGCCGTCGAGTTCATCAAGGCCAACATCAAACTCGAAGGCGTGGAGAAGGCATCGGTCACTGACAGCAAGAAGGTGGTGGCGATCTGCACTCAGTATGCCCAGAAAGGCATGCTGAACATCTTCATTGCGGTGTTCTTCGGGACACTGGCATTCGCCTTCGTGGATCCATTCTTCTTCGTGGGCTACCTGATCTCGATCGCAATCTTCGGCTTGTATCAGGCAATCTTCATGGCTAACGCCGGTGCAGCCTGGGACAATGCGAAGAAAATTGTAGAAGTGGAACTGAAGCAGAAAGGCACGCCGCTGCACGACGCGACAGTCATCGGCGATACCGTGGGCGATCCGTTCAAGGACACATCTTCGGTGGCGCTGAATCCGGTGATCAAGTTCACAACACTGTTCGGATTGCTGGCGGTGGAACTGGCGGTACGGCTGGCGACTGATCAGAGTACGACGCTGACGCGGGTGCTAGCAGCGGCATTCTTTGTGGTGTCGTTTTTCTTCGTGTACCGGTCATTCTACGGGATGCGGATCAAGCAGAGCGCTGCGTAGAAAGCCCGACCTTTAAGACTGAAACGCCATCCGATTCGATCGGATGGCGTTTTTATTTTTCTCGTGGTTCCATACTCCGGACAGGCGACGGCCACTCTCCCTACACGGGCAGTGGTGCGGCCATTCGGACCACTCAGAAAGATTGTTTCATTTTTGACTTCACGCTTTTGGCCAGCTTTTCAATCTCCTGGGCCTGCTTGATGGCCTCGACGGAAACGGTATTCTGGCTGGATTTCAAAAAGGACTCCCGAAGCTGCTGTGTAAGTAGCAGCATTTTTTCGGTGTCGCGGCGAATCTCGACCTGGCGCTGAGCGTTGGCAGCGATGACCTGCTGCCGCTGAACCGCGTCGTCGGTGTTCACGACGACGGCGCCCATCGGCTGGCTGTGTAAAGTTAACGCCGGCAGGCGGCCCTACTGCGCAGATGCAAATCCGGCCGCTCCCACAATTGTGCAGATCACAATGATGAGTGGAGTCACTCTTGTCATTGAAGAACCCCCTGACATCCCCAGTTCGCTCCGTCCGAGCGAAAAAATTTTGGGCATTATGTCGCGAATGGGTTCAAGACACAACAAGATTCGCCCGGGAGAATGAGAAACTGGAATGGGGCTATAGTGATTTTCAACTGTGGGGATCAAGATTCGGAAACGTAGACGATAGTCTGAGTTCCAAGCCTTCACCACAGAGGGCACGGAGGAGCACAGAGGAACACCGATTTGCGGGCTGCGCCATGGCCGGACAGCCGATGGCGGCTCCCCCGCATGGCCTTGTTTAGTTCGGACCTTTCATCTTGTCCTTGACGCTTTTGGCAAGCTTCTCGATTTCCTCAGCTTTCTTGATCACATCCACGGACAACACGTTCTCGTTGGATTTGTCGACATACGATTTCAGTTCGATGGAAAGTTTCAGCAGTTTGTCGGTATCGCTTTTGAGGGCGGCGACGCGCTCTTTCGCGGCCTTCTTTTCCATATCGTGAGTTAGCCGGGCGCGGGCTTCGTCTTCGTCGGTCATGGGAGCGCTGATAGCGGGAGGCTGTGCGGGAATCTGGGCATGGGCGGTTCGCGCGAAACCGGGCGCGAAAAAAAGGACGAGGAGAAGAATCAGGCAAAGTCGGTTATGCACGGGAACCTCGGAGATGCAGAGGCACTCTGCTCTTTCAAAATTATACTTTCGGGGACACGAAACGGAAAACTTTCACCACAGAGGACACGGGGGGCACAGAGGAAGAACAAGAAAGCCAGAGCCGGGGCTCTGGCTTTCGGCCTTGACGACTACTCGAATGCTTTACAGTGCGCTCATGTTCGCCAGGAATTCGCCGTTCGACTTGGTCTTGCTCAATTTATCGATCAGCAATTCCATCGCTTCTACCGGGGAGAGCGGGTTGAGCACTTTGCGAAGAACCCAGATACGCGAAAGATCTTCTTTCGGGATCAGGAGCTCTTCTTTTCGCGTGCCGGAGCGCTGAATGTCGATGGCCGGGAAGACGCGCTTATCGACCAACTTGCGCTCAAGAATGATTTCCGAGTTGCCGGTGCCTTTGAATTCTTCAAAGATCACGTCATCCATGCGGGACCCGGTGTCGATCAGGGCCGTGGCGATGATGGTCAGCGAGCCGCCTTCTTCGATATTGCGGGCCGATCCGAAGAAACGCTTTGGGCGCTGCAAGGCATTGGAGTCCACGCCGCCGGAGAGTACTTTGCCCGAGGGCGGAACGATGGTGTTGTAGGCGCGGGCCAGACGTGTGATCGAATCCAGCAGGATGACGACGTCACGCTTGTGTTCGACCAGACGCTTCGCCTTTTCGATCACCATTTCGGCGACCTGGACGTGGCGGGCGGCAGGCTCGTCGAAGGTTGAAGAGATCACTTCGCCCTTCACCGAGCGCTGCATGTCCGTGACTTCTTCCGGGCGCTCATCAATCAGCAGAACCATCAGAACGACTTCGGGATGGTTCGTTGTGATGGAGTTGGCGACGTTCTGCAAGAGCATGGTTTTGCCGGCGCGCGGAGGAGAAACGATGAGACCGCGCTGGCCTTTGCCGAGCGGGGTAAGCAGGTCCATGACGCGGGCGCTGGCGTTTTCGCGGGCCGTCTCGAGCTTGATGCGCTCCTGCGGATAAAGCGGCGTCAGGTTGTCGAACAGGATCTTGTTGCGGGCTTCGTCCGGAGACTCGAAGTTGACGGCTTCAATCTTGACGAGCGCGAAATATTTCTCGCCTTCGTGCGGAGGGCGAACCTGCCCGCTGATGGTGTCGCCGGTCTTGAGGTCAAACTTGCGGATCTGGGACGGGGAGACGTAGATGTCGTCTGGGCCCGGAAGGTAGTTGTAATCGGGAGAGCGTAGGAAGCCGTAGCCGTCGGGCAAAATCTCAAGCACGCCCTCGGCAAAGATGTGGCCTTCCTTTTCGCTCTGCGCCTGCAGGATTTTGAAGATGAGATCCTGCTTGCGCATACCGCTGGCACCGGGCAGATCCAAGGTCCTTGCGATCTTGGTCAGCTCGGTGATGTTCTTTTCTTTCAATTCAGCAATGGTCATGATTCACCTGAACCCGTGCACTAGAACGTACGCGTTAGTGTCAGCGGGAGATTTTCAAAAGGAGGGGACTCAGGAAAGACGTAATACCACGCCGGGCAGGAAGGGCGGGACTGGGTTAAGCAGCCCGCCGTTGTGCTTCGGCAACGTTCTCTGGTTCCGACAAAACTTCTTGCCGATTCGAGTCAGCGATCCGGTCCAAAACGCCGTTCATGGTTTCCTGAATACGGGTACTGGGCCGGTGGAACTTCCGCGTGGCCTTGGAGGCAAGCTGGCAAAGCATATACCGATTTCGTAAAGTCTGTAAAGCGTCAAACACACGATCAGAGCGCATGCGTGGTAGTTCTCCTTACTTTATGATTGTGACCTTCCGCCTTCTTCCTTTTGCCAGGGAGGGTGACCGGAAACCCCAAGTTCCGACCTAAGTCACTTATTCCGAATAGGTTGTAAAGGAGTTAGCGTAAAAACTCACTCTTGTTGATAGATGCGCGATGGGGACCCGAAGATGCTCGATTTTCTGGGCTTGGCTTCACAGGCGCAGGATACATAACAATGGCCCGGAAACTTCGGATGTCCCTGGAACACGTTAATTTAGCCGCAACAATTGAAGAGGTCAAGCATTTATTTGTAAATCGAGGTAAAGGCGATACTTGGATTTGACCATTTTGGTTCAAGATACACGATTTAAAAGAGTTAGCATTCTTAGCCGTGTCCTGGAGGCCCGGTCAAAGTGCGTGCGGCGATTGCCGGTTGGGACCCCGTTTCGCAGTTCGGTCCGGCTTGCTCAGGGTCGATGGAATCTCCTGCAACCGGAGATCGTCAAGTGAGAAAATTGAAGGCATGACCGGGGTGAGGATGGATGCGTGGTTGTGGGCAGCGCGATTTTTCAAGACGCGGACGCTGGCGAAGAAGGCATGCGACCTGGGAAGGATTCTATCGAATGGACAAGTCGCCAAAGCAGCGCGGGAGGTCCGGGTCGGGGATATGCTGCGCATCACGAACGAAGGCGGCGAGTTCGAGGCAGACGTGCTGGCGCTCAGCGACGTGCGCGGTCCGGCCTCGGTAGCGCAAACGCTGTATCGCGAGACGGAACGGAGCCGGGGAGCGCGTCAGAAGGCTGCCGCCGAACGGAAGGCAATGCGCGAGTTTGAGATTTTGCCCCAGGGCCGCCCGTCGAAACGCGACCGCCGCAGGATCATTCATTTTCGCGGGCGTGGATGACGTCGGCTTCGGTGGCGCAGTCAGCAGATTGTATCGGCATTCCGTTCATCAGGTTCAGGGCGTCGTCGGAACCTTTTTGGTCGGGTAAGGCTGATTCCTCGGCCTTGACGGTGAAGGTGATCCATAGGGTTTCGGTAGAAATCGCTACTACCGAATAGTCAGATCACGCAGCAAAACGGCGTCACCGTTTTCGCTGCCCCGCGTGAGAAGGAGGCGCGTGTGGTCGAGGGTCCAATTGAAGTCAAAGATCTGGCCCGAGGTAAAGTGGGTGAACTGCTTTGGCTTTCCTCCCGACAGGACCTGCTCCCACAGATTGGAAACTCCGTCGTTTGTGACGACGTACTGCAGGCCCTTGCCACTGGGGGACCACCGAACCCTCACCCCACCCGCTCCAGAAGGAACGGCAAACTGGTGCACTGGCGGTCCACCATCGAGCGGAATTACAGCGAGTTTCCAACCCTCTGACGGAACCCTGCCGAACTGGGTGTAGGGATAGACCAGGTACTTGCCATCGGGAGAGACGTCGATGGTCTGGGCAAGCAAGTCTCCGAGACCGTCTGCTAAGTGTTGTGGAGATCCGCCTTCGAGTTGGACCTTCCAAATCTTTTGTGGTGGATCCCACGTGTAGTAGAAGATGGCGGTGCCGTCGGCAGAACAGACTGGAGAATCGACTTCTCCGCGGGCCAGCACCGTGGGATGCGACCCGTTCTGATCGACTCGCACGAGCGACGAATCTTCATGGTCCACTCGCAGCATCACGAATCGGCCGCAGGCGGCCGGTTCACGTACTGGTTGAACATCAGTAAAGCGAGTGCGCTGACTGCCGTCGGTGTACATCTCCCAGGCCACAGCGTCGGCACTGGTAACTAGAATCTTTCCATCAGATGCCTCGGCGATATCTCTTATCGGAAGAGCGTCCGCCGTGACCTGGTGGACTTGGGAAAGATCGGAAGCATAAGCCATCCATGCGTGAGAAACGACGTCGATGGTGGTAGTGGCAAATGTGCGACCGTCCCGCGTCATGTCGAGGTCAGAACCGTAATCAGCAAGATCGTGGGTCAGCGGCTGCGCCCGGCCTTCAGGAAAGGACACGGTCCAGAGCTGATAGCGCTGTCCCGGGTTGTCGATATGCGTGAACAGCAACGCCTTTCCGTCCGGAAGCCATACCGGGCGCCCGAGGAATTGTGTGCTGGAATACAACTCCTGGATACTTCCGTCTTTAGCCGAGACCATGTCAAGAACCCACCGTAGTTGATGGCTGGCCAGAAGCACGGGAACGGCGATCTTACGGCCGTCAGGGGACCAGTTTGGCCCAGGCTGATAAAGCATGGAGCTGCCATCCGGAATTGTCGTGAGAACGTGGTCGTTGCTGCCATCGGCGTTGGCGATTTTTACTTCGATGTAATTGCGGAGCGGCACGCCGCGTTCGTAGACGAACTGCCGACCATCGGGCGAGAAGGAGACAGGAGAATCCACATCCGTGATCAACTTGCTGGCCGCACCGCCACGTGTAGGAATTAAATATAAGTACTTAAATGCGGGATCTTTTGTGTCGGAGCGCACGGCGTAGATGGACTTGCCGTCAGGAGAAAACGTCAGGCCGTGGAAGCCAGGACCGTCTGGCAGGATCTGAATGTCCCTGTGGGTAGCAATCTCCTGCACCCATAGGCTCTGTCGAGTCTCGTCACCGCGCGCGTAGGCCAAGTAGCGACCGTCGGGAGAGATGGCCACGCCTTGCACCTGGCCGCTGTCGGTCAGCTTCGTCAGTTGCACGCGACGCAAGTCAAGGGCGCGATTTCGTGACGCCCAACGGAAAAGTCCGTAACCGGCCGCCGAGATCAAGACAATCGCAATCAGCATGGGAAGGTACTTTCGCGACGCGGACTGAGACTCTGCCGTGGTAGTGGTAGACGCCAACTGCAGGGCGGCCACAGGCAACGGAAGGGTAGCACTGGCGCCATTCAAAACTGGAGCGATGAAGCGATATCCCCGGCGCGGGATGGTTTCGATAAAGATGGGGTTCTGAGCGGAGTCCCCGAGCGCATAACGAAGTTTCTTGAGAGCAGTATCGATGCCTTCGTTGAAGTCAACGAAGGTGCCATCGGGCCACAGCTGTTTGCGAAAGTCCTCCCGGGTAACGACCTCTCCCGGGCGCTCGAGCAACATGGCGAGAATACGAAATGGTTTTTCCTGCAGAGCCACACGGCGGCCGTTGCGGTAAAGCTCGCCGGATGCGAGATCCGCCGAGAATTGGCCGAAAGACAGATGGGATTGACTGGCGGAAGAAGTCTCCACAGAATCCGCCCCCCGAGCAAGATGGGGGTAAGTTTAGCACTTTCCGTTCAATCCTGGGGTAGCCAAGTATTCAGGACGGACGCTAAACCAAAGAATAAAGAAGAGATCTGAGTTCAGGACAAGGTTCGGCAAAAGTTCGGTTGACCAAGCGGCCGTGCGTCGAGCAGAGTGTGCCCAGTTCCGCGCTTTGACGCCTTTCTTCCCTCCGGTCCAGGCGCAGGGATTCAAGTCTACACCGCTGTAGGGAGAAACGGGAGCACGTTCCCGAGAGGGTTCGTGTCGTTGGATGGGCTCGCGCGCTCCCTATCGCGGGTAGGAATTTTTAGGAAGGAGTTGTGTATGAATAGGAATCTAATCGCCGCTACGATTATCGCGAGCGTTCTCACCCTGGCATGGTCCGCCCCGGTTTCGGCGCAGCACAGGCACTATAAGTTCATCGACCTGGGCACGTTCGGCGGACCGGCAAGTTACTTCTCAAACGGATTCGACGGCATCCTGAATAACCAGGGCACTGCCGTTGGTTGGGCGGATACATCTGCCCCGGATGCCTTCCCGATATTCTGCTACAACATCGACTGCTTCGTCTCTCGCGCGTTCTTCGTGCGGAACGGCGCGCGCACTGAGCTCGGGGGGTTGTCGGATGTGGCCAGCAGCGCGGCTTTCTGGATCACCCCAAATGGAATCATCGGCGGAAACTCGCAGAATGGCGAGGAAGATCCATTGCTTCCCGGCTGGGGACAATTCCGTGCCGTCCTTTGGAAGAATGGCAGGATCGTCAACCTTGGGACTCTGGACGGAGGCTACGAGAGCCTTCTGGGCAGCGTCAACAGCAAAGGCGAGGCGGTCGGGCTATCGATGAATACTGTGCCCGATCCCTTCAGTCAGGCTGCCCCCGGCCTTTTCCCGACACAGACACGTGCTTTCCAATGGCAGAACGGTGTTATGCGGGACTTGGGCACGCTTGGTGGAGATGATGCCATTGCCAACTTCATCAATGAGAGCGGCCAAGTAGCGGGCAATTCCTACACCAACACGACACCGAACGCGACTACAGGCGTGCCTACCATTGATCCGTTTCTCTGGGAGCACGGGAAAATGATTGATCTCGGCACGCTTGGTGGCACGATTGGCAGCCCTCTCGGCTTCAACAATCGCGGTGAAGTGGTGGGCACTTCCAATCTGGAAGGCGACACCATCTACCACCCGTTCCTCTGGACCGGGAAACACGGCATGCAGGACCTCGGCACGCTTGGCGGCGATACCGGTCTTCCAAACTGGATCAATGACTCGGGCGATGTCGCGGGCAAGACGGATCTGCCCGGTTCCCTCTCGCCCCAGGATCATCATGCCGTGCTCTGGCGACACGGTCGCATGATCGATCTCGGCACTTTTCCCGAGGACACGTCAAGCAATGCTTACTACGTGAACTCGCGAGGTCAGGTCGTCGGCACATCCGAGGACCGTGCGCACATGGTGATCGGTGTGGGCGAGCACGCGTTCTTGTGGGAAGGTAACGGGCCTATGGTTGATCTAAATACGCTGATACCTGCCGGATCGAGTCTGCAGTTGACCTATGCGGTAGCGATCAACGATCACGGCGAGATAGCGGGCTTCGGAGTCGCTCCGGGGGTTCCGCCAGAGAACTACGAAACCGAGGGACACGCTTACATCCTGATTCCGTGTGACGAGAACCATCCCAACCTGGAGGGATGCGACTACTCGATGGCGGATGCTGACGCCCACGCGCGGCCCGCAGCGCACGAGGCACCCTCGCCAATGGCGCCGGCGACATCGTGGAGGTACAAGAACCGAGTAACCGGCAATCTGGTCCGGTCGGGAAAACTGGCAGACTAAAGACTACAACTGGATCAGAATTCCGGAGCGGCAATACTTACCTTTTTGCTGGAATCTCTTCAGCGAGAGGAAAGGTCGCCGCTCCGTTGTTTCCGCGGTTGTTTTGTCGTTGTCCTTTCGCACACCGGCTGGTGATTTAGATCACAGCCCGATGCGGTTCCTGCCGATAGTGTGGTGAAGAATCCTCTTTCATAGATTGTGAGGACTTTGTACATATGGGCACCACGTTATCTGCATCGACTTCACGCATTTTGAATCCCAAGCTTGAACGGAAGATTATGAGCGCCGAAACCGCCGCCGCACTGATCCAGTCTGGCGATCAGATTGGCATGAGCGGATTTACCGGATCGGGATACCCGAAGGCGGTGCCGATTCAACTGGCGCACCGTATCGCGGAGGCGCACTTCCGCGGTGAGAAGTTTCAGGTGAGCGTGTTCACCGGAGCCTCGACCGGGCCGGAACTGGACGGGGCGCTGGCCATGGCGGGAGGCATCCATCTGCGACTGCCGTACCAGTCAGATCCGGAGACGCGCAAGCGTATCAATGCCGGCGAGATGGAGTATATGGACATCCATCTCAGCCACGTGGCGCAGTTTGTGGAGTATGGATTTCTGGGCAAGATGGACGTTGCGCTGATCGAAGTGACCGCAATTCTAGAGGACGGGCGGGTCGTGCCCAGTTCATCGCTCGGCAATAACAAGACGTGGATCGATTGCGCGGAGCATGTGATTCTCGAAGTGAACTCGTGGCAACCGGCCGCTCTGGAGGGGATGCACGATATTTATTACGGGCTGGAGCCGCCACCGAACCGGCAGCCGATTCCGCTGACCAAGCCGGGGCAGAGGATCGGGTCGCCTTATCTCAACATCCCGGCAGACAAGATTGTCGGAATCGTGTTGACGGACTCGCCGGACCGGAACAGTGCCTTCAAGGCTCCGGACGAGGCTTCCAAGCGCATCGCCGGGCACATCCTCGAATTTCTTAGCTGGGAAGTGAAGAAGGGACGAATGCCGGCGAATCTGCTGCCCCTGCAATCCGGCGTGGGCAACATCGCGAATGCGGTTCTGTTTGGACTGGAAGAAGGTCCATTTGAAGGGCTGACTTCTTATACCGAAGTGATTCAGGATGGAATGATCCGCCTGCTGAAGTCGGGGAAGCTGACCACGGCATCGGCGACTGCCTTCTCCCTCAGCCCCACGATGCTCGACGAAGTGAATGCTGACATGGCTTCGTATCGCGAGCGCATCGTGTTGCGGCCGCAGGACATTTCGAATAATCCGGGAATTATCCGGCGGCTGGGTGTGATTGCGATGAACGGAATGATCGAGGCCGACATTTACGGCAACGTCAATTCCACACACGTGATGGGATCGCGCATTCAGAACGGCATTGGTGGATCGGGAGACTTCGCGCGCAACGGATATCTGTCGATCTTTATGGCACCCTCGTCCGCGAAGAAAGGAACGATCTCTACAATCGTACCTATGGTCTCGCACGTGGATCATACCGAGCATGATGTGCAGGTCTTGGTGACGGAGCAGGGATTGGCCGATCTGCGCGGGCTTTCACCGCGGCAGCGGGCAAAGCTGGTCATCGAGAAGTGCGCAGCACCCGAGTACAAGTCGTTGCTGCAGGATTACCTGTCGCGGTCTGAGCAACTGTCATACGGCAAGCACACGCCGCACCTGCTCAACGAATCGCTGGGCTGGCACAACCGGTATCTGCGCACCGGGAACATGCGGCAGCGGCAGGAAGACTAAGAAGTCATCTTAAGAGCTTCTCAGCACTGAAACGCGGGGCCAAAAGGTTCCGCGTTTTTGTTTTGGAACGAGGTCGGACGGTGCTCACTTGCAGGTGAAAACTTTTGCAGCCAAAGACTCTGGGCAAAATCGGGAAACTACGGAAATCTCCGTATTGACAGAGCGACCGGTTCGTATCAGTATTCATGCGTTTTATTGAAACGGTTCACTCGGAGGCGTTATGAGGAATCGTGCACGGGCTTTTTCCTCGCGTGTCCTGCTGCGGATTTTGTGCGTGGCGCTAACCGTATTCGCCGGAATCGGCGCCGCGCACGCTGCCAGCGCCTACATCCGCGTCAACCAGGTCGGCTACACCACCACCCAAACCAAGCGCGCCTATCTCATGGCGAGTGGTTCGGAATCCGGCGCCACATTCTCGGTAAAAAATTCCAGCGGAACCGTATTGGATTCGGGATCGGTAGGATCAAGTTTAGGCAAGTGGGGAACGTTCACGGTGTATCCCATCGAATTCGATTCGGTGGCGACGGCGGGAACCTACACTATCTCCGTTGCCTCGCCGATAGCGGCGACATCGCCATCATTCACGATTGCCACACCAGCCAACGTGTTCTCCGCGCCACTCGCGAATTCACTGAACTATTACGAGACGGAGCGCGATGGGCCGAATTACATTGCGAATCCGTTGCGCAGCGCGCCAGGACACTTGAACGACGAAACCGCCAGCGCATATTTCTCGCCTACCTTCAATAAGAAAGACGCTGCCGGCGCGCTGACCGCGACCGGAGCGGTGATTGACGCTTCGGGCGGCTGGTGGGACGCCGGCGACTACATGAAGTTTGTGGAAACGCATACCTATACCGTCGCGATGATGCTGGTCGGCGTGCGCGATTTTCCGAGCGCGATGGGAGCGAGTTCGAGCACGGCGAATTTCACCAATGAAGCAAAGTTCGGGCTCGATTGGTTGCAGAAAATGTGGGCCGACAGCAGCCAGACGCTTTACTACCAGGTCGCGGTCGCATCGGGCGGGAGCAAGTACCTTGGGGATCATGATATCTGGCGCCTGCCGCAGGCGGACGATAACTATGAGGGATGCGCGTCTCCCTACGAATACATATGCCACCGGCCGGTCTTTCAGAATCCGGCGGGAGGGTCGGGAGCGTCGATCAGTCCGAACATCGCAGGGCGGCTGGCGGCGGATTTCGCGCTTTGCTACATGGTGTTTGCATCCAGTAATTCCGCGTACGCCAACCAGTGCCTACTTGCGGCAGAGCATGTTTTTGCGCTGGCGAACACGGCGCCTTCGGGAAATCTGCTGACCGCGGGGCCGTTCGATTTCTATCCGGAAATCGAATGGCGCGACGACATGGAACTGGGGGCAACCGAGTTATATTTCGCACTGAAGGGCGCGAGCAGTTTGCCCTCGGGATTGCCGCAGACCAATCCGACTTACTATCTGCAGCTGGCGGCGACCTGGGCGAACGCGTACATCACCGGTCCGAATGATGCTGCAGATACGCTGAATCTTTACGACGTGAGCGGGCTGGCGCATTACGAGCTATATCGGGCGTTCGAACTGGCGGGAAATCCCTCGGGGCTGGCGACCACGGAAGCGGCGCTGCTGGCCGATTTAAATAAACAGTTGCAAAAAGCGGTGACCCAGGCCGGCAAAGATCCGTTTGGATTCGGTTTCCCCTGGAACGTGTGGGATACAACGTCGCATGGCGGCGGCCTGGTGGTCATGGCAAACGAGTACGACTATCTAACGAACTCCAGCGCGTATGCGGCGTACGGAAACCGCTGGCAGGCGAATGTGCTAGGAGCGAACGCCTGGGGAACCTCGCTGATTGTGGGCGACGGCACGACGTTTCCTCTGTGCATGCAGCACCAGGTGACGAACCTTGTGCCGGTGCCTCCGAATGGTCCTCCGTACCTTTATGGAGCGGTGGTGGAAGGTCCAAATTCGTCTGCGGCCAAAGGGACGGTGACCAACATGGTGGCCTGCCCGCCAAACGGGGTCGATCAGTTCGCGGCCTTCAACGGGAATAGCGCTGTCTACAAAGATAATGTTCAGTCGTATTCGACCGTGGAACCTGCCATTGATCTGACTGCTTCGTCATTTCTGGCGTTCGCATGGCAGATGGCGGGAGCGCCGGCGGGGAATCCGTAGCTGAGCAGAAAGTCGAAATCCCCACGATACCTTTACCCGGACTACGAATTAAGGAGACATGTATGACGCGAAAAATCCTGGTGCTGTTCTGTGGCGGCATGGCTGGGCTGTTGCTGATTGCGAGCGCGAATGCGCAAACGCAGATGCAGATTTATGGCGCGTGGCACTGCTATACGGACGGCTGCAGCTGGGCTTCCGTGCCCAACATGACGACCTTCGATACCGATAATCACTGGATGATCGATCGCGATATGAACGACACTTACGAGCCCTCGGTGAACCTGGTGATTCTGAGCTTTGTAAATCCAGTCAAGCTGATGAACCTGACCACCGATTCGGGAGACACCAGCGGGATTCCCGTTGGGATGAATGCGGCGGTTATCAGTTATTTTCAGAGCCGGGGTGTGCACGTGATGATGTCGATTGGAGGAGCCAGCTATCGGAAGAATTGGGACAAGGCGTTATCCAGCAACCCCACACAACTGGGCCTCAACGCCGCGGCGGCCGCCAAGGCGTTCAATGTTGGAATGGAAATTGATTACGAAAACAGCAGCAGTCCGAATCTGACTGGGCTGCAGAAGTTCGTGACCGCCTACCGTTCGCAGATTCCGTACGATCCCACGGGCGGGAGCTATCCCGCGCGGTTGACGATCGACCTAGGCAATGACGACCTGTATCTGACCAAGCTGGCGAACTACGCCGTGACGAACTGGCTGCAAACCAGCGCGCCCGTACTCGATTACGCCAACGCGATGGTCGCGTCGCAAAAGACGAGCGTCTCGGCGTTGGAGACGGGCTGGCAGCAGCATGTGGATGGAGTGTCGGGATCGGTGCCGCCGCAAGCGCCGGCGAAGCTGACGGGAAGCCTGTGGCTGGTGGGTGGAAAGCCCAACTGCGATAACTTCAGCAACTCGGATCAGGACACAGCGGGCAGTTTCGTGGAAGACCTCGCCCCCGATGGCGCAGGAACGACCACGGGCATGCTCGGATACATGTTCTGGGCTGCCGGATGCCAGGGCAACGGTACAGGGTGCACGTTCCCGCCCAATACCTGCCAGAACGGCATGGGAGGCGCAGCCACGGCATTCAATATTCCGGTTCCGATGCCAGCGCTGCGTCAGAATTAGTGTACCCCCGGACGAATGCGTCCGGGGTTGCGCGCAACGCGCGCAATGGCGGCGGTCGCCGGCGAAAAGAAGTTCAGGACCTACCGCATCCGTGAGCTTCTGGCAAGGAAAGAGCAGAGACTAATGACGCCGTGAACACTGCTCGCTTCGCTCGCAGGGGCGGACGAAGGCGTCCGCCCCTACATAAAACCTTAGCGCGGCCAGAGCCAGCCGAAGGTTCCGGCGGTCAGCAACGCGTAGACCAGCCCGTCGATGACTTCCTTGATGGTGAATCCCCAGGTCTGTCCTTTCCAGATGCCGTTGCTGATCGTTCCCAGGCCGTATCCCAGGAAGGCTGCGGTTCCAACCACACGAAAAACTGCCAGATAATACGTGCCGGGCGCAACCGTGTGCGCGGTCAGGTACGCCACGAAGAACGTAATCAGCAGGCAGTAAGCGAACCATAAGCCCAGGAACTTGGGGATGGCCGGCGGTCCGACGGGAAAAACCGTCATCATTCCGACGGGCCCTTGATTGTACTTTTCGATCGAGGCCGGGGACTTCATCTCCTGGTGAGTGCAATAAGGAAAGACATAGAGTCCGCGCTTCAAGCCCGCGCTGCGAAGGGCGGGAAGCACTTTCTCTTCATCGGGCAGTTTCAGGTAGTCTCCCTTGTGATAGGGCAGCAGCATGTGCATGATCGAACTGGCGATGAAGACAATGACCGCCGAGAGTACGATCGGCAGCCAGAGAGCGGAGAGTGGGACCATGGACGCCTCCTGCGAAAAAGCTGGTTTCAGTTGACTCCGGGAGGGTATTCTTCGCGGTGCAATCGGTCAAGAGGCTTGCGTTCTTAGAAGGGCGGAAATAGAGCGACTCAGAAGCTACACTCAACTCCGGTTGCGTCTAAAGAGGATCATGACAGCTGAAGGAAATCCAGCACGCATGCAAGTAATTCACTCCGAGGACCACGCCGACACTCCACTGAAGCATTGGCTGGGAGAACTGGTCTCGCGCAAGGGCAGCGATCTGCTGCTGGTAGCCGAGGCTCCGGCGGCTATTCGCGTGGAGGGTTCGTTGTGGGCGATTCAGGATGGGACGCTGAGCGGCGACGAGATCGAGGCGATGGTGCTGCCTGCCCTGGCAACGCACGCCCGGCACGCCTATCAGCAGCAGGGCATCGCGGATTCTTCGTATCGAGTGGAGGGGCTGGGACGGTTCCGCATCAATCTGCACCGGGAGCGCGGACGCGCCGCGGCAACGGTGCGGGCGCTGCCCTCGAAGATTCCGCCGCTCGAGGAATTGCGACTGCCGGCCGGAGTGGCAGCGTTGGCGCGCCTGCAGCGCGGCCTGGTGATCATCGGCGGAGCGACGGGATCGGGGAAGACCACTACCTTGGCTGCGTTGGTAAATGACATCAATCAGCGGGACGCACGGCATATTGTGACCATTGAAGATCCGATCGAGTACGAGCACACGCATAACCGCAGCGTCGTGGAGCAAGTCGAGATCGGAATTGATGCGCCCGACTTCCCTACCGCGTTGCGGGCAGCGATGCGGCAGGCGCCGGATGTGATTGTGGTCGGCGAGATGCGCGATCCGGAGACGGCGCGGATCGCTTTGTCGGCCGCGGAGACAGGACACCTTGTGTTTACGACCCTGCATACCACCGATGCAGCATCGACGGTTTCGCGCATTGCCGATTCGTTTCCGCAGGAGCGGCAGCACTCGGTGCGCGCGGAGATGGCAATGGCGCTGGCCGCGATGCTGACGCAGACGCTTATTCCGCGGCGGAATGGAGGCCGCGTGCCGGCGGTTGAGTTGCTGATGGTGAGCTATGGAGCGCGGCAACATATCCGCAAAAATGCGCTGCAGCACCTGCACCAGGAGATCACGATTACACGCAAGCAGGGATCGTTCACCATGGAGGAATCGCTGGCGCAGTTGGTGTTCCAGCAGGATCTCACGCGCGAAGATGCGATGACGCGGGCGATCCATCCCGACGACTTGGATACTTTACTGAAGACCAAGGGATTCTAGAATCAGAATCCACGTCCAAGTCAAAATCCCCACCCTCTCGCACACTACGCGAGAAGGGTGCGGCACCCTTTCCATCTCCGATGTAATCAGCGGCGCCCTGTGCCGAGTGCTGACGTGGAAAATGGATTAAGACCTTCGTCGCTGTATGCGCCATGCTCTTACGCCCCTCCCGGGGCTAGTGGTGCAAATGGAGCTTCCTTCCCAGGGATTAAGTCGTGGGCTTTATTCTTGCGCCGATTCGCGGCTGTTGTTTGGCTTCTTCACAGGTAAGCGCCGTATGCATGGTCGCGCTGCCCAGTCGCCCATTTCTTTACGCCCAGTAGGTCCGATCCAGACTGCGGTATTGGATGGCTTCGGCGATGTGCTTGGGCTCGAGGTTGGGAGCGTCCTCCAGATCGGCGATGGTGCGAGCAACCTTTAGAATGCGATCGTGAGCGCGGGCGCTGAGTCCTTGCTGCGTCATAGCGCGTTCCAGCAGGCGCTCGCAATCGGGGGAGAGTTCACAGAAAGCGCGAATGTGGCGGGAGTGCATTTGGGCGTTGCAGTAGAGTTTCTCGCGGGAAGTGGCGAAGCGGGCTAATTGCTTCTGACGGGCACGCATGACGCGTTCGCGAATTTTGGCGGAGCTTTCCGGTTCGTTTGTCGAGCGCATTTCTTTGTAATTCACCGCCGGGACGTCGATGTGGATGTCGATGCGGTCCATGAGCGGGCCGGAGATTTTCGAGATATAGCGCTGGATCATGGGCGGCGTGCACTGGCATTCGCGGCTGCGGTCATTATGGAATCCGCAAGGCTACGGGTATCTTCGTTGCTGAAAACGGTTGGGCTGATTCCCAGAGCCATGACGTCGTAGTCCACCACACGAATCTCGGGCGTAAGCGCAGCGAGTACCGAGCGTTTTTGCTCGCGGTCCCAGAATTTCCATTCGAAGAGAACACTGAAAGCCTCACCCAGACGATCAGCGTCAATCTTAGGATCCATGGTGCTCTGCATGAGCAAGCCTTGCAAACGCTGAATTTCCCCATTGATGTTCAATAGCCGTTGATCTCGCTCCTCGCGCGGAATTACCCCATCGAGGAACGTCTCAAGCACGCGACCGCGCTTCTCGTGAAGCCGACCAACTTGGACGGCTAACCGCTGGGTCTGGGCGGTTGTGTCCTCGCGCGAATGCCTCGTTTTCAGTTCTCGCACGCACTGCTCAAGAAAGTCCCGGTTAGCAAGCTGTTCTGTGAACAACGAATCCAGTTTTGACTCAAGCTTCTCCCGCGCCATGTACCTGGCTGTGCAGACGCCGTTTGATCGGCGCCCTTTACACACGTAATAGTCCCGACGAGCGAAGGCGGTGAGGATCAGTTCACCGCATTTTGCGCACGTGAGAAAGCCGTT
Source organism: uncultured Acidobacteriota bacterium (assembly GCA_963763795.1). Taxonomy (GTDB): domain Bacteria; phylum Acidobacteriota; class Terriglobia; order Terriglobales; family Acidobacteriaceae; genus Sulfotelmatobacter. The sequence goes on from CAVXPP010000007.1 coordinate 54,855, forward strand.
GTAGATAAATCGATGTTCGATGTGAGGTTGACTGCGCCAATGCTTTTCCTGTTTCAAATCCATCATGCGCTGCACATTCTGAAATTCAGTTTCGGAAAGCAGAGGCTCTGAGATCACTTTTATGTGAATCACCTCTTCCGGCGACCTCGCGATCTTACGTCGATCCGCTTGGCGCCCATCCGTTCCGGCATAGCGACCAGCGCTGGAGGCATCACGCTTCTTGTCGATGATCCGCCATCCCATCCAGATGGGATTCCGCATGATCAGATGCATTCCACGAGGTGTGACGCCGAGGACCCGGGAGAGTCCGCTGTAGCTTTGATTGCCAGCCAGAAATTGTGAGAACACATCGCGCATGCGCTCGGCTTCGGGTTTGTAGAAAAATCCACGCCCAGGTTCATATCCAACCCCCCAGGGCAAAACGATCTTACTTTGAGCGAGCTCACCGCGGCGGCGCTTTTCCTCTTTCGCAGTCCACACTCTTTCAAGAATTTCAGATCGCTCCATCCCTGCAATCGCAGCGCGAATCGTACCCATCAACCGGCCAGTCTTATTGCCAAGATCGATCGGACCATCGGGGAGGTACAAAACCGTCTTGGTATCAGCAAAAGCCTGGAGGAGCGCGTAGTCGGAAAAGTTTTCCGGACGCATCAGCCGACTGAATTCTCGAGTGACGACTCCGTGAATATCAGGGGATTGCATGCTTTCAACAAGACGCTTTATCTCCGGCGTGAAGAGTACCCGGGCACCTGAGACATCTGAGATTTCGATAGAGCCCACTATTTCAAGCCCATGCTGTGCGCAGGTCCGGCGATTCACTGTCCGCTGCGCTGGGATCGAGGCCCGATCGTCCGCCGCCTGTCCTTCAGTTGAAACGCGAATTAGCTCGATTACTTTCTTCATTTTCTAGTCCACACAATTGCCTAGCCAGACCTAAAGCTTTGGGATCGTCCCCAGATTCTAATGCCGCACGCAACTTTTCCAACAATGCCGCCCGTTGCTTTCCCATTTCGAGGATGGCATCGACGATTCCAGCCGCATTGTGTTCCGAAATCATGTGTTTTCCGAACAACATTCCGCTTTCTCTGGGGCGTGAAGACTCAACAACCTACGAGTCCTAATCCCTCCGGGTTATTGGAACATCCTCACTTCCCGACCGTTCGGTCCGATCAAAGAACTGCAACCTCTTCTCGTCAAAGCGAACTGGCAGCGAACCGTTGCTTCGCGCGACAACCTGTGTGTCGCCTGCTGGAGAAAAGGAATCACGGGACTCGTCACCCCAACTTGGGAGGCTTCCAGTCGTGCCCCAAAATCCAACCCTTTCCGTAAACTCGATGCGCGAAGTTCACACTGATCGGCTGTCCCCGCCAATGGGTTCCGTCCAAGTGTTTGACGGCTTTTTCGGCCTCGTTTTGGTTCATGTCGGCCAGCGCGTACAGACAAACTTGTCCAGAGTTGATGCTGACTTCGGCAACATCTCCTAATGGCTCCAGTAACTCCCGGACCTCTCGTGGGCTGGTGTCGTCATCAATGCCATCGATTCGGAGCTCCGAGAGATTCTTATTCATCGTGTTTCTCCATTTCCGAGTCCGGAACTTAGTCATGGATTGTTCCATCTACAATCGGCACCCAGCGCTACACCAGTGCCCGTTTAATTGCCTGTGGTGATGACCATCTCTTCGCCCGTAAAGGGATTGAAGTACTCGACTTTCTTGCCAATTTCCGGATTCTTTCGCAAGACGGAAACAGGTGGCGGGAGGAACCCCTCGGTTCCGTCTTCAATTGCCAGGACCCGTTTTGTATTCGACTCCTTGGTTGGTCCTGGTTCATATTCGACGAGCCGTTTGCTCACTGTTCTAGGCAAATATTTGTAAACCAAGGACTCCTTCCACTTCAGTTTGTCCGCGATTTCCCTGACCGTGGCTGCCCGCTGAAGTCGCTTGTTAAGCTTGGCGACCGCCCGGCCCAGGTCAACTTCCTGCGTACGTACACCTCGGAGGGTCGCCGCGAAGACCGGCTCAAAGATTTGGTAGGCAACGCAGTAGTCGGCAAACGTGAGATCAACCGGACGATCGCGCAGCCCACCAGTTCGACACAAGGCGATAGCGCTGCAAAAACTCAAGAATCGATCCCAGTCCCGTCGAACCCTGACTTTCATCAACGGCAACCGCTCCGCCACATATCGCAGCCACGACGGTGGTTCCTCGAAGTCCCCGCTCTTATACGTTAGTAGGGAGGTAGCCATTTGCCACACTGGAAGATCAGAATCGTTGGCCAGCTTCGCCCTCTCTGCCCTCGCGATTAGGATCGCCAGGTTCTGCTCCGGGCTTTCATCAGCCCACAGGGACAGGAATCTGGTTTCGTCGTCTTCAAAGACTTTGGTTTGGGTGGTTGTGGAAAGCACGACTGGCATTCCCACCCTTTCCACGACTCGCGTGCTGCGGTCCGCCCCACTCACAATGGCGAACTCGTGTTTGATGCGGCCGTCGGATTGGATCAGCCGCAAAAGCAACTGGGAATCTTTGCCGCACCGGTACTCGTGGATAAAGAGAATCTTCCCGGCAAGTGAGCCTTCGCCGTGGGCCAATGCTTTTCCACTGAGGCCGGACCTTTCCATCACACAATCGGCGGGAAACAGTCTGATGGGCGATTTCACCAATGTTGTTTTCCCGCTAGATGTTGCCCCTTTTACCAGAACCGACGCGGGGTTTGGGGTCGTTCGCGAAACCCCGGCCAAGAAAATGACCAGCCGGTTTCTCTCCTCGCCGACGACGCCTAAATCCCCGATCTTCTGGCCGGCCTTATAGAGAAATTGCGGGTCATTCAAAAGTCGAAGCGCCTGCGCCTCCACCGTAGATTGTCTCTTTGCCTTGCTTTGCATCATATGCTCCATTCCCAGAAAACCGTCGAAACCGTCGAAACCGAACCTGTTGGTGCCGTAAACGTGCAATAGAGTCATCGAGTCCCGCAGTGCCTGATCGGCTTCATAACGGACTTTCCCCGAACGCAACCGCCCAACGGGCAACCGAATCCTTCGCCCACCCAGTTTCTTGCCGAGTCGCAAGGAACCTGTGGACGTTGTTCACACCGCACTCACGCAGGTACCTCAATGCTCGGTGGATCGAGTAAGACTGAGCCTTAGTTCTCGCGAGCAACTCAGGGCCACGTCTGCCGAATTTGTCGAGCAGGTGCCAGCGGATAGCCGCCCATTCAATGCCTACAAACCTGAAGTGGCTGGGAATCAGGACGCGTGCTATCTTCGGGACATTTATCAGGTCGTCGATCTGCGCACGCCGAAGAATTCCGCGATGGGCTTCTAGCTCTACCCGAAAGGCATCCAGAGTCGGCTTCGGGTAGGCGCGAACCAACTTGTCCGAGGCCCGTGTTCCATAACGCAGTTGATCGACACCGCCGCGATCTAAGCGTGGCCGGCTCTTCCCGAACAGCCCGTGCCGATGCACGAAAGTTTTGTCGACGCCGGTAGCAGTATGAAAGTCGACCGCCAACTCGACCAGCAGGATTGAATAAGGACCGCAATACGAAAGGACCGGCTCCAGGTCGCTCGGCCAGAGTCCTCGGGAGTCATCCGCGATAAACGTAATCCGCCACGGCCGCAGCTTTAGCCAGGCAGGCTGGGGCGCGTACTGCCAAAAAATTTGGGTTCCGTTCCTGCGGTGAACGATTCTGCGGCATCGTAGATAGGTGCGCACGGACGTTTGCGCCCGGACGAACGAGTCGCTAATAGTCGTGAAATGTCTGACCGTCGGCAGCTGAGCCGGCCAAGAAAAACCACCGACTATGCGCAGGCGATCGAGTCTGGCCGTGCAACATTGCTTCGATTCCAGTTCCATACGTGCTCCCGGGTATGCGTTGGCATCAAGCCGCCAACTTCAGGGACAGTCTCGCGCTTTCAGGAACTGAAATGAAAGAATGGAGAAATCGGGGGGGTGGTCAGGACCCCCTCAGGATTTTTGTGACCCTTTTACCTTTGTCGTTTGCTGCGGTGGGAACATTTGTTTGAGGGTGATCGGCTGGATGTCCACGCCAACGGTCTCCAGCAGCGCCGACATGACTCGGTAACGAGTGGCAGCCGAGATCCGCAAAGGCTGCATCTCGGCTTCTAAGATTTGGTCCAACTGTCTATACAGCCACTGGTCCGGGGCTTTCTTCTTCAGTGTCGGCAGGGAATATTTGTCCGGCTTTAGCACGGGTTCGAACCGGACCCCGCCCAAGTTTGGATTCCTGACCGCCGGATTCACCATCGAGTTAAAGTAAGCCTGCCGTTTTTGAATCTCAGATTCGTAATCGAGCAGCGCCGCATTTAGCCGATGGCGGGCTTCCGCCAAATGTAACCCATTGATGTTGGATTCCGATTCTTCTAGCCTTTTTTTCATTGCCTGCACAGCTACCATTTCGTTTCGCAGTGCCGCCAGTTTAGGATTGAGCTCCGTCGCCGTCGCCCGCACAACTATCAGCTCTTTTTTGAGGCCGTCATGCTCGCATAGGATCTGGTAAAGGGAGTGCAGGAAATCCGGGGTAAAAATATCGTAGCCGAACTTCTTCTTCTTCTTCCGCAGCTCTTTCGTTGCGGCGCTGGGTTTGCCGGGTTCGCTATAAAGGGGATTTCCGAAGTCTGGGGATCCAAGCTTGCCCAGGAAAGACTTCTGGAAGTCGTCGAAACTGATCAAGAGGATACCCCGCATCAAAACCACGAAAACTACAAAACCAACCATTCAATACGAAACCGTACCAACCATCCGAGTGAAAAAACGCGTCCTGCAACTCCGTGACGCCCCGCATCGCGGATGTACTTTTTGCCCGGGCTCTTTCACATCCGCTCCACCAGGCTGCGGCATCCCAGCTTAAACCGGCTTTGATTCTACCAACCATACCGGGATCAGTTCCTCCACTCCCACATTCTTGCAGCCAGCGTTTTTTCACTCGGATGGTATTTAGCCCAGTGCATCGGTGGCGTTTACAGTTTGATGAAGGTAACAATGTAACTGACCCCAACAGCTCGGACGCATATTGGTGCGCGGCTGGTAGACGCCCTGAAAGATTTTGAAGGCACCATGATCTTCGTATCGCATGACCGCATGGTCCTTCGCGGTCTCGGCTCACGTGTGCTGGAACTGGGCGGTGAGAGCGGCACGGACCGCCATCCCACTGTCTATCCTAGGTCATACGTTGAGTACGTGCAGAAGCTTGGACATGAAGCGCCTGGGATCTATTCGTAGGCCGTGCACGGCTTTGTGCAACGACTCGCCGGGTGGACCTCTTACTACGCCCTCATCGTGGCACGAGGTGGCAAAGCTGGCGGGTTACCGACGTGGCTAGACGGCCAGATGGAGGCGCGTGCTAAGCCTCGGCCGGGCAGCGGAAAGGCGGCGGTTGGGAAAATCGTTATCCCGCTTGCGGACTTATAATGAGTCGGCGAAATCCATGCTCATCACAGAAAAGCTGCCGCAGGGCCACAGCTACCCGCAGATCACGCAGGCCCCGACCAACTACTTCGATTTCCTGAATTTCTTCCGTGGCGGTCACACTATCGACGACAATCTGGGAGCCACGAGCATTGAGGCCACGCTGCAAGCCAACTTGCTCAAGGCCGCGATAAAGAGCGGGCATCTCAGAAAAACGAAGAACATGGCTATGCCCAACGAGTTTCTCGCCGACATCTTTCTGACGGAGCTTGGGGCAGAACAGCTTGCGACGCCGCAGAATGGGCAACAACTTATGCAGGGCAAGAAATCCGAGTGGGAGCGAGTAAAGAAGGAGCCACTGGGTGAGGGCGGACAAAGCAAGGTGTATCTCGTCCGCACTCCTGAGAGGACGAAACAACGCAGGCGCAGCCTTGAAATTCTTAACTCCCACATCCCGACGGCGATTAGCTACACCACGATCGACGAAAAATCGGACGTGAACGTACGCTTCGCCGAAGCGCTTCGAGACTATACGCGCCCGGACGTTCCCGAGGAACTTGGCGCGATGAAAGAGTTCAAGATTCGAGACGATGAGAAAAAAAGCCTCGACCGCTTGAAGCAGGAAATCGAAGTTCTACAGCAGAATCGACCGGGCCTGCCGAAGCTCTTAGGCTTTGACATAGAAGAACGGTGGATGGTCACCGAATTCTTCCCCAACGGGACGCTGGAAGATCATCTTGAGGAATACACAGGCAACGCAGCCCTCGCGCTGAAAGCCTTCCGATCGGTCGTCGCCACGATTGCCCTTCTTCACAACGAAAACATAGTTCACCGCGACATCAAGCCAGCGAACATCTTCATCGGCAAGGAGCACGTCTTCGTTCTTGGCGACTTCGGACTGGTCTACGTTCCCCACCGTGAGCCGCGTATCACCCGTCTACACGGGGAGACCGTGGGGGCTAGCGACTTCATCCCTCCGGCTACGTGGAGGGGCATGGGTGCCAGACTTGAGACCGTTAAGACTGACTTTGACGTGTACATGCTCGGCAAAGTTCTTTGGTGCATGGTCGCTGGTAAACCCAAGCTCGACCGGGAATTTTGGGATGAGCCTGAGAACGACCTAACGAAACTCTTCCCAAGTGATCCGCACATGCACATGATTAACTTGATTTTGGGGCGCTCCGTCGTTACCAGGGAAGCGAACTGCTGTGGAAGTGCCAACGACCTGCTGCTCCAAGTGGATACCAACCTTGAGCAGATCAAGCAGGGCGGTCAGCTATTGCACGATGGAATCAGGAGGATTTGCCACGTTTGCGGGGCGGGCGAGTATTCGCGGCAGGTCTTAAAGGACACTCCTAGCTACAACATGCGACTTTGGAATTCAGGAGCTGCGCTCCACGCTGCCGACCTGGGGATTGAGGTTTGGGAATGCGGCACTTGCCATCACATCCAGTTTTTCCGCACTGGCCTGCTGCCCTGATTAGAAGATCTTCCTAGCGCCGTTAGCTCTTGGTAGAATCGCGGGCCATGAAACAGCTCCCCGACATCCTGACTTCCACCACCTTCTGGGCGTCGATCGGAACCCTAGGTGCCGCGTCCGGCGCGTGGTTCACCTACATCGCCGCCGAGCTGTCTTCGAGGCAACGGACCTACGAGGGAATACTGAGCCTGATAGAGGGCCTAGAGGCCGAGCTGGATTTGGTGAGTCAATGGGCGGGTGGAGATGAAGGCAATCAAGGCTATTTGCAGAAGAACCGCGCTCAACTCACCAAGGAACACACCGACTGGTTTAACCCAAGTCGTGCGATCTTCAAGTTCAGCACACCGACCTTAAGCAACCTGACGAACTCGCCGTACGCTAGCTATCTCACTCCCATCATCAAGCCGCTCGTCATGTTGAACGATTCCATTCGTCGCCTGTTCGACAACATAGACCGTTACCACATGTTCGTTTTTGGCGATGCCGAGAAGTACCAGAGCACACTCCCAAAGTTGCGAACAATCCACCTAACCTAGGGCTTTCTGTGATGCCGACAGTCTGATGGGCCGTCAGTCAGCCGCTTTGTTCGGCTTCGATGAACCTCTTCCGTCAATAAACTGGATTTGTCTTCGGTCCAGCCACGCTGCAAGAAAGGGTGCGTTTTCGATCTCCGGTAAAGCATTGACCAGCAAAGCCTGGCTTCCGCGGTTTCGCCGCTCCTGAAAAGAAATCTTTTCTTGAGCCCGGCCGGGAATCAGGCATTTTGAGTGTAATGGGGATTTTTCGCCACGTGGCCGACAAACTGCGCCTGGCCCGAGAACACGGGACAGCTTCTTTAGAGACAGCTTCTTTAGAGGAAGATCGCTTGATCGCGTCCGGCGGGATCAGGTTGGAACCAAGACACTCCCCCAAACGGGCTGTGGTTTGAAAAATCGGGAAGGGGCGGGATGTGACCGCCCTGAGCTTCTGAAATCCCAAGCATCCACGGCGGACGGTACTGATCATTCTGACCGATTTCGGTCCACCGCAATGCCAGATGTCCAGTTTCAGATTGCCAAGAGGATGTCATCGTACGTACCTCGATGTGCCGATTATAGCTCCTCTCGACGGGGTCGACGAGTGCTATCGGGATGTTACGCCAGTTGGCTTTCCCGCCAGCAGTGGCCTAGACTCACCGAATGGAACGAGCGCCCGACACGCCCCACTCCAAGTACCCTCATGTCTATCCGATAGTGCGAATCGACACACCGATTGACCAGTCCGATCCGACGCAAAAGATCACGGGGGTGAAGGTCCTGACCTCGCAGTCGGACGCGGAGGCCGAAGTGTCACGTTTGAGTCAGGTCAATGCAGACAAAAGCTGCCAGTACTTTTACTGCACCAGCAGGCTGATCGAACAGGATCAATGAGCGTTATGGGGATGTTTCGCCAGTTGAGCCACATCCCGATGCCACATCCCGATGCCACATCCCGATGCATTACGGCGTGAAAGAGACCCGCAGGTGATTGCTGGTCAATAGCGGACGGTCCCTTGTCCATATCGGAAGCCGCGACACCTTTGCACCGCCATACTTAGCTATCCAATCGGCTGTTAGTGCTGCCTCGTAGTAGACGACAACGTCGTACTCGCCGGGTCCGGGCACCAGTTCACGCGCAGTAAAATCCTCCTGCACTCCGTAAAACGTCCTTGGCTCCAACCGAATGAAACTAGAGATATCGTCGCGACGGGGCGGGGGAGGAAGGCAATCTCGCAGGTAATCAAGCTTGCCTGAAACCTCTTTGCCCTCTGTCGTGAATACGTGAATCGTGAGAAAGTTCCCAGGGTTCCAGCAAACGTCATCGAACAAATAGAGCGCACTAGTCCCCGTGTTCGTTAATTGAACCTCAAGCGGTACCGTGTCGCCCATCCGATAGGTTTGCTGATTGGCGCGAATAGTGAGAGCCATTGTCAGGTCCGCACTCGGAGAGGGCTGTCGCTGTTGTTTTTCGATGACTTTTTGACCCAGCGAGAACGTGACAGCCGCAATAACAATCCAGAAAGCCATCCGCTTCTTCAAGGCAATTCCTCTCATCAGATTCTGACACCACAAGGCGCGAAAGCGATAATGATTCTGATGGTTGGCGAAACCAGGCGTGGCTGTTGAAAAAGTCCCTTTTTCTCAAAACGGCCGAAATTTGGGGGATAGTAAATGTCTAGAAAATTGAGAAAGTCGTTTGTACGGCATCCTAGCGCAAAGCTTTTTCAGCCATGTTCTGGTGAGTGAGTTTTTCAACAGCCACAGGCGTTAACACTCATCGACTCTGATGCTACTTTCTTTCGATCCCGTTGTAGAGCAGTAGGAGCCCGAGCACGAAATAGAAGGAACCTGCAATCCATCTGGGGATGCGTGCAGTTTCGTCGCGGCCCCAGATCAACATAGTTGTCCAGCCGCTGGGGGTGAACTCTTCGCTAAAAAGACCCATTCCGATACAGAAGAGGCCCACCAAAACTTCCACAACTCGCCAGAACACTCAGCAGCCTCCGCGTACACAGACCGATTATCGCATCGGGTAGTGGAGTGATGTAAATCATAGCGCTCAGAATGCAGATCAGGCTGCGCCGTCTCTGAGGAACTGGGCGAAAGACCGGATTGATTTCATCTTCTCTTCCCGCAATCCGTGCAGGTCCGCTTCACCCACTCGATTTTCGTACAAGAGTCTCCCTAACACATCTTTAAGTCGCGAACCACGAGGGTCGTATTTGCGGTTGATGTCTTTACGGCGTTCGGTCAGGTACTGTTCCAAGTCCCATAGATCATCCGGTTCGTTGATCTGGCTGGCCATCTTTTTGGTTTCCTGCATCACCTCGTGAAGCTCCCGCTTCAGAGCAGCGTCGAAGGCTTTGCGGGCGATAGCCTTTTCTGACCTCGACCAAATCGGTTCGTTCTGGTAAGGATAGCGGTCGGGCGTCGCAGACGGGCTGGTCATGTTCCGATCCTCCGTGGCCGCATTCTATGCCTTGCCCGAATGCCTTTTCTACATGTTCGCCGCCCCCGTCCAGGACAGGTTTCAAATATTTCGCCGGCTGCTGCCCATCCGTTCTGAGGTCGAAAAGGTCGTTCACTGGATGCCCGAGATTCTGTTTGCAGCCGAGATACCGTTCCGTGGTCTGCACGGAGGCATGCCCGAGCAAGAACTGAATCTGCTCCAGTTCACCGCCGCGATCGTGGCACAGCTTCGCGCAGGTACGCCTCAGGTCGTGCGGTCCAATGTGCTCCAAGCCTGCTCTCTGGCAGCAGCTTCTGACCACGTACCAGACGACGTTCTGCGAGAGGCTGCGGCCCCACACCTTTCCCCGTCTGGCGACCGGTCGGAAGATTTTGCCCTCACAAACCCCAGCGGCTCGGGTCCATTGATCGAGAGCGGCTTTCACCCAGTTCGGAATCGGCACCGTGCGAATGTGGCCACCTTTGCCAATCAGATCAACCACGGCCCAGTGTCCTTGGCGCATCTGGATGTCGTCAAAATCCAGACCGACTAGTTCCGATCTACGAAAGCCGCAACCGAACAGCATGGCCAACATCGCGTAGTCGCGTTTCGCTCGCATGCTATCGCCATAAGCATGTTTGAGCACTTCCGAACTCTGCTCGGTGCTCAACCAGTTGCCGGAACGAAACCCAAGCTGCTTGACGCCCTTCACTCGGCTGATCCCCGCGGCCAACTCGGGACTCAGCAGGCCAGAGTCGGCCGCTTCGTGAGCCAGACGACGAACGGCTGCAAGCTGCTGGTTGATGGTGTTGGCGGCCAGATGCCGCGATTCCAGGTACATGCGATAGCGCACGACGACGATGCGGTTGAAAGCCAGCCGAGGCTCCGAGCAGTACCACGCAATGAATTGGTCGATGGCGTACTCGTACACACGGCGTGAGGCCGGTGATCCGAGGCTATTGAGCACTGCCGCTTTACAATGATCCAGGTCTGGCAGGCGGAGTACTCGGCGACGATAATTCGGCTTGATTCTGCGTTTGCCCATGACGACGGCCTCCCATGCCGCAGGATTGGAACTACGTCACAGACCGTGTGGGCGATGCAAGCCTCCGCTCCAGGTACAGGGTTAGAGGGTTCTGAGCGCTATGGCCTGGTTTCAACAGTTGCGTCGGAAGTAATACACTCATCAAGAACTATGGCCAGCGAAGCTCAACGGAAAAAAGCACTGGAGGACATTCGGGAAAACATCGTTCGACAGGACGCGTTTCCGACTGTACGTTACCGCATGGCCTTTTCGGCCAAGTGATGATTATCACCCTATCGCCAGCGGCTCCGGCTGGTCGAATGATTCCATAAATGCGGACAAGCACATTCTCGTAGGTGTACTCGGTCGTGATGAAGTCGCCGTCAATATTTTCATTGAGAACCCGCGTCAAATCCTTCCCCCGCTGCTCTTTCGGTATCAAATCGTCTACAAGCCTCCGCACCTCTTTCTCTGAGAATGAAACGCCGAAGACTATGCCAGAATCGGTCTTTTCTCGCTTTTCGAGAGTCATTTCACATGCTTGGCCGTCGGCGGCGAATGTGGCTGTCAGTAGAACGTCCGGGCGGACTTTGTAAGAGATGACTTGAGGATACTTGGCGCTCAGGTTAACGGAAGTCTGTCCGAAGGCGGCAACGACGAGGGTCAGCAACAGAATGAAGGTCTTGGCCATACCGACTTAATCTCCGACCCTGCCATTCTAGACCGTTGATTGACGTAACATCCGGGTTACACTCAAAATCACCGTCTTCCGTGGGGTATTCTTTTGCTGGGATTGAGGCGCATGTATGAGTTACGGGAAGTGGAGACACAGTATGTGCGTCGCGTGCTTTCGCAAACGCTGGCCACGCCGGAAAATTTGGCCCTGGCAGGCCCCTGAGAAGCTGCGCGAATGGGAGATTTGTTGTTTTTGCTTCAAACAGCACAAAAGCGGTATCCACATACGGAAGGACCCTCGCAGCCGCGAATTGATGTGTAGTGTTCAAGCCGAAAAGGCGAAACGAGGGAGTCCATAACTAGTGAAACATCCCCATTACGCTCAAAACCCTTCAATGAGCGCTATGGCCTGATTTCGTCAGGTGACCGTCGTCAAGGTGACGGGCGGAATCACGGGCTTTTGTATTGGCACACCTTGGCGCTTGCACGTCAAAAGAGCGTCATAGCATTCTGTCCTTGAACGGCCATGCACGATTCCCTGCACGACGTCCGCCAGAAACCTAGCCGGCCTTGGCGAGAGATAGCCGAAGAACTCATTCGAGAACCGAATATGGAACGAATGGGTACGCTTCTGAAAGAACTGAATCAGGCATTTGAAGACCAGCGTCTCCCCCCTATGAGGAAAGATTAACGGCCTTGCTAGCTGTTGAAATACCCGATTACGCTCGTTCACCGGTCTATTCTTGCGGCACTCGTTACACAGGCCGTCAGATTCAGGTCAGTTCGTACAAGTCGGATCTTCGGCGGAGAACCTTGGGTGGGGACACCATGGCAACTCGCACTTACAATTTCTTTTCACCGTCATACTTCTTCCCTCTACGCCGCTCTTTCCAACCTCCGCTGCTCGTAGGGTTCCCACAGGGCAACCAAAACTCTACGCTCCAGAGTCGATCTGTAATGCCAGCGGGCCGTAGCTGGTGACGTGCGAAGAACGATGAAAGTAGCCCCACTACCGTTTACTGCATCAGCTTGCTCTTTACCTCCGCGATCTTCTTCTCGCCTTCCTCCACCAGAAGGTCCACCATCATAAGGCCAGGGCCTTTGCCCACGTATCCGCGCAGTTGCCTCAACCCCAGAAGTGTGGCTTCCAGTTGTTTGAGCAGAGCGAGAATGGTTTCTGCGGAGTCTAGATCCGTCGACAGGTAAGAATCAGACGGCTTATGTGCCATGGTTTTCGGAATGACGCATTCCTCATGTACGGGGTCACCCTCGAACGTACGTGCACAGGTTTTAGGATCGCAGGGCTTTCCACAGATTACGCAAGACAGATTGAATGGCGAGATGAAAGCCGGGAGTGACATCCAATCTGGAGATCATACGTTCAGACTCGAATTTGAACTGCTCAAAATTGAACAGTCCCGGTCCTTAACAGGGCAGCGGTATGGATGGCGTAAAATCCTGTTACGCTCAAAAATCCCACTTTGCAGCTCAAAGCGTGTAATGGCCTGTTTTCGTCACTTGAGTCCCGAACCCTACGACTGGCGAGGGCTGAGTGAATTGTGAAACTCTGCAGGAGTCTTGTGGGCAGAGAACTCTTCAATCAGCACCCGGATTGGAACATCGTCATCGACGGGATAGGTCGTGTAGAACGACGTAACGGAATCCTCGTAGTACTGTACGGTCCGATCAAAGCGAGCGTTTTCTGCAAAGCACATTGAAGGATCGGGAAGGTGGCCTTTGATGTCCGCCGAAGGGGCGACGCGGTCAAAGGCATCGAATGCGATCCTGCAGCCTTTAATCGCACCGTCTTTGTATGCAATGACGAATCCCTTCACGAATGCGAGTCGCTCCTCTCTGCTCCAGTGCAGCCATATTTTCGCCTCGTTAATGGAACGGGTTTCGGGAAACCTTGTTGAGTGATATTCGCGGGTCTCGCGAGATCGGGAGCACGATAGAGAAATGAAGAGCGAGCACCAGAGCAGCGTGATCAAGACCGATTTCTTCATGGATCTGAACAGTACACCTAAACAGACACCGGGGTCAGTGATTCTCTCGCGGACGGAGAATTGCGGTCGGTTGTCGTAACATCCCCATATCACTCAAAATGCCTGGCCCAGGGGTTTTGAGCGAAATCGCCTGGTTTCGTAAACAATGTGCCCAAGGGCCATACTGAAGAAGCTACAAACATCTTGAGTCTTAACGCGTATCATCTCGACTGAATCGCCACTTGGGGGTGCTGAATGAGCGACGAGTGGATTAAAACGCTTGCAGATCACAGAAGAGTGAAATTCACCAACCTGGGCCTAGACGAGAGCACGTTTCTCACCGCTCAGGTCGAAGGCAACAAAGTCGTCTATTCCATCATATTGACTGATGTGAAAAACCCGCTTAGTCGTGAAGAAGTTGAAACTCATTTCGAGGGCGAGCTTTCAAAGCGGTAGCTGAAACCGGGCGGTTTGCGCAGTCACCAGCGCCTTGGGAAACTGTGGATATGGGCAACAGGCACAAGATGTACATCGTTAACAAGGACATAAGCGGCAAGCTGATTTCTGGTGTCTGTGCCGGATGCGGGCGCATTTTCCAGTTCGAGGAGACGCCGGAAGGCAGGCGGTTAGAGGAAGCCTTTGAAACGCACGAGTGCAAGCGCGAAGACGTCAGCCAAGCCCCTGACCGAATCGAGCCTACTCGGGGCCATTGACCCTGCCACAAAAGGGAACAGTTGTTTGAGAGTAGGCTTCTGGGCCTTCATGGGCGACGATTATACGGCAATCCGTAGAGGGGGAAAATGGTCAGTTTTGCATGGGAACCTCGGACAGTTGTTGCAAAATCCCCATCTCTAACAATGTCGGCAGTGTCAAGCAGTTTTCGAGCGCACTACAGCATGCACTCGAAGAAGAGCGCCATTTCGCTCTCGTAGATGGTTTGCGCGTTTCCAACCTGGGCTCGTTTTTAATCGTTAGGGTCAGGAACTCAGTCCGACCCAGCCATCTCTTCGATCACCAACCGCGATCATGATTACTTCTTCGAACTCCCCTGCCGAAGGGGAGCGGGATGCCCAATCATTACGTCGGTGATTTACTGCACACCATGGCGATTTCCGGGCTTTCCCGCGTGCGAACCGAGCTTTTGCCACTGGCCGTAATCGCAGCCCTGGCGCCACATCCAGTACAGATGCACAGCGAGTTTCCGGGCCATGGCTACCTTGGCGATCTTCCGTCCGCGCCGCATGGCGAGGTGAAAGAACGTACTGCGCCACTCCGGTTGGCTGCGCACGGTGACCTGCGCGGCTTCCACCAGCAGAAACCGCAGCAGCACGTTGCCTTGCTTGCTGATGTGACCGAGCCGGCGACGATCGCCGCTGGACTCTTCCGTCGGAACCAGTCCTACATAACTGGCAATTTGTTTGCCGCAGTGAAAACGTTCCGGCGTTCCGATCACCAACTCGAAAGCCAGGGCCGTGAGTGGCCCGACTCCGGGATGCGACATCAGCCGCCGCGTCACCGGACGCTTCTCTACTTCCTCTTCTAACGCGCGAGTCAGTTCCTGGATCTTCGGCGTCAACTGGTCGAGTAAGTCGAGTAGGTCCTGACGTCGCCGGCTCGCCCAGGGAGCCAGTTTCAACGTCTCCAGTTCCTTGCGACCCGCCGCCCGCCACAACGCCTTCTTGCGCCGCAGGCCTTCGTTGAGTGCTACCACATGTAACTGATTCATCACCCGCGTGCGCATCTGCACCAATCGATGTCGATGCCACAGCAGTTGCCGCAGGTCCCGATTGGCTGCGTCGGGAACCCATATCCGCGGAAAGCGTTCTTCGATCATCAGCCGCAACAACAGCTGTGCATCCTGCCGATCCGTCTTCTGCTTGCGCACTCGCTTCGTGCGAATCTCGGCCGCGTCCCCGATCCACAACTCAAACTGCAGGTCGCGCAGCAAACGCTCAAACCAGCGTGCGTGTCCGCTGGCTTCCATACCCACACGTACTGGCAAGTTTCGTTCTTTGAGCGTCGCGGTAGAACTGCTCGGCTTCTTCGCGGTGAGCCAGACGCCGTTCGTCGCACTCCCCTGTTTCTGTGTCCACAAATGCAATTTGCTGGAAGCCCGGATGATAGTCACAACCGATAATCAGCATGTTCGGCTCCTTTCCTCCGAGCCCTTTGGTTGGTTTGCGCCTCCAAAGTTTACTCGGGCCTGGGAGCCGACATTGTTATGGAATCATTACGCTTATTGACCGGGCGAGTCTTGGCCCGAGCCTAGATCGTCAGAGAAGTTTTTCAATGCATACCCCAGCGCTCCGGTCGCGGCCGCAATCAAGAGACCCAACATCTCCGCCAATATCCGGTCGATCTTCCCGAACTCGCTGATGGCCCGCCCTCCCACCAAGAATGACAGACCCGCGATGGCGAACAATACCCACGCAAGTCCATGTAAAAACGCCTTCCAGAATGATCGAGTGGCGGCAGTCACGATGATGAGAAAAGGTCGCAGGAACGAGACTAGCACCAAACTGTTGCAAAATCGCCATTACACTCATCTTGACACTTTGGTACAGGATGGCCAAAGACTTCAGTGCGCAGCGTTGCTGGCAACGTTCGCGTTCGCAACGCGAAACTTCTGAACTTCTTGCAGCCAATGCTGAACGCATGAGTAGGAGGCGGGCGAAAGCCAGTATGTGGTAGGTGGCATCTTTCGCTTGAACTCCAAGACCAAGCTAGCTGCACTCTGCGCAGCCCAGAACGCGCAATCAACGCTTAAACACCGATCAGGGAAGAACTCCTTGCAATACTGTTGCGGAGGATTGAACGTGTACATCCCGTGTAACCTAGCGTCTAGCCTCTTCTGCCGGTGTTCACTCTCGGTCAGTTCCTTCGGATGGGCGATGGCGTTCCTGAGTTCAATTAGGGCCAGCGCAGGTTGGTATGGCTTCGCCCCAACATCAAACGGTTCTCGTTTTGCGAGGGCGAGTGCAATCTGATATTTGGCCAAGATGGGCTGGCGGTCGAAGGCCTCACTCCAGACGCTCGCAAGAGCGCGAAGTAGTTTGGTGGCACGTGCAGGATGTTGCGCGTAATCGTACAAGCCATTTATTGAGCACTCTAGGAAAGATACAGAGCAAACAACGCTCCCAAGGACGCAAGCCTGCCTTCTGTCTGTATCGTGATCCGAAGGTGGAGGAAGAGTGGAAGCGAGCCGTGCAAGATCAAGCGCCGAAGACAGGAAAAACAAGTCCTGCTCAGTGACCATCCGAAATTCCATGCGGGCTACGCCTCCAGTCGGTGGTATTGTGAGCGGCAGCACTGAGCTGATGGAGTTCGCGTCTCCACGATAAGAGCATAGTGGCGAACAGTTTTTCTTGCCAAATTCTGAGTGGCGAAAAATCCGGATTACACTCATCATCGGTCATGACCGCTATCGCCTGACGGCGAGACCTCCCTTTGGATCAGCCGGAAGGTCGCTTGCTCGGCTCCTGATCTTGGGTTCGGATTCCACCAAGAATGCCGATCGCCCGTACGCCCCGCTTCGCCATGTCGGTGACCTGCACCCCGTATTTCTTTCCCAGTTCCTGCAAAGCTTCCAATGAGTTTGTCGCGTTCTTTTTGGGTTTCTTCATGCCGTTCAGTCCCTCCCTTCCATCACGACGCAGCGGCCTGAGCCGTGATCCTCCCGATCATCCATTGTGACGTTTTCCAGTCCGTCGCCAGTTGACGAACGCTGGCACCCTGCGTCCGCAGCGCTCGTATCCGTTCCAGTTCATCAAGGCTGAAGTGCCGCAGGGCAGGTCGGCCAATTCTTTTTCCTGCACGCCGTGCTTGTGCCATTCCTGATTTGACCCGCTCCTGAATCAAGGCCCGCTCAAACTCGGCCATGGCACCGATAATTTGAAACATCAGCCGACCGGATGGTGTGCTCAGATCGAGATTGTCTTTGAGGCTTACGAATGACACACCGTATGCTTCGAGATCGGCAAGGGCGTTCACCAAGTGTTTCAGGGACCTTCCGAAACGATCGATTTTCCAGACAAGGACAATTTCAAATTTGCGCTGATGCACGTCGCCCATCAGGCGATTGAGTTGTGGTCGCGACTCTTTGGAACCGGAGATTCCCTCATCCACGTATTCGCCGGCAACGTTCCAGCCTCTGCGGGATGCGTATTCCCTAAGCTCAGCCAACTGCATCTCTGGATGCTGACCGTTTAAGGTGCTTACTCTTGCGTACAGGGCGACCCGCATATTTTCTCCCATCAGCGCATTCTGTTTGGAACCCGTACATGATGGGCAGCACGTTCCTTGTGACTCATGTTTTCGTCCCAACCTTGCGCTTTCCCTTTTTACGAGGCCTCGGCTTTGCCCATCGTGCCTTCGCCGCTTTCCGTGCGATCTTTTGCCGTTCCTCTGCCGATAACTTCTTCATTCTGGCCTTAACGGATTTGCGGCCCAGCGCAGAGAAATACTTTCGAAGACTGTTCGAGATCACGCAATCATTCTATCATGCTCAGCGGCTTCGCATCACAGAATACAGATTCATTCCCCGTTGCTCTGTATTCGTGTCCGATCTCTGATTGGGGACACCGACAGCCCTTCCTAAATACCCCAACGGCGTCGTTTCGCGTCGATTTGGCGGGTTCGGCGGGTCTGCTAGGGGTTTACCCACCCCCATTCGGGACAGACCGTTCAGCGCCGTCCAGCGTGGATTGTTTTGTAGGCGCGTGCCCAACTCAGGCCAAGCTGTAGTTGGTTTCGATTTTAGGGTGTTGCAGGGTGCTCACGTGAGCGGTCCCAATTGAGCGAGGTGTGATAAATCAACCTCTTTCGGCCGCCCCCATCGTTCCGACAGTCTCAACGGGGAAGCCTTCGCAGCTGCATTCAGGTCATCGACGAATGACTTGCGGTGTAAGTCCCCTCGCAACTTCTGAATCTAGTCGCAAAGCTATATCGCCTCAGAGGGCCTTTCGCCGACCTGCCTGCAAAGGAATACATTTTGGGCAAGTGGTTCCAATGCATGAGAGATTGTCAACAGCCAGTCTGACCATGCCGGCGCCGGCTGATCTTGTGTCGGGACCCTTGGAACGCTTTTAAAAAGCACCCTCTATTGGGAGATAAATCAATCGTTGTTCAGTAACGAAGAAATCCGCAAGGGCAAGGATTCATCGCGGCTGCAAGCATGAAGCGCGCAGGAAACGTCAGCGACATGGATGCGCGCGCAATACTCACCGTTCCATCTTCCAGCGGCTGGCGCAGAACTTCGAGGACATTGCGCGGAAATTCGGGAAGCTCATCGAGAAAGAGCAGCCCGTTGTGCGCGAGAGAGACTTCGCCCGGGCGTGGAATGACGCCGCCGCCGATCAGTCCGGCATCGGAGATCGTGTGGTGCGGAGCGCGGTAGGGGCGAGTTCCCACCAGACCCGAGCCTTGATCAAGAACTCCGGCGACGCTGTGAATCTTCGTTGTCTCCAGCGCCTCTTCGAAGGTGAATGGAGGAAGAATGGTGGGCATGCGTTTGGCCAGCATGGTCTTGCCCGAGCCGGGAGGTCCGATCATGAGAATGTTGTGGCCCCCTGCACAGGCGATCTCAATGGCACGCTTGGCCGTCTGCTGTCCGCGGACATCTTTGAAGTCAACGAAAAATTGCTGGGACTCACGCAGAAGGGAGTCGGCGTCGGCTTTCATGGGAACGATGCCGTTGCCCGAGTTCACAAAGTGGATCACGTCGAGAAGGGAGCGGACCGGATAAACATCGACTCCGCCCACCATGGCGGCTTCTTTGGCGTTGGCTTCAGGGACGACCAGGCGGGATATTTTTCGTCCGCGGGCTTCGATGGCGATGGGCAACGCTCCGCGAACACTGCGGACGCCGCCGTCCAGAGACAGCTCGCCCACGAACAGGCAGTCCGAAATTTCTTTTTTCGTGAGACCGCCGTAGGCTCCGACGATGCCCAGCGCCATCGGCAAGTCGAATCCCGACCCTTCCTTCTTAATGTCCGCTGGAGCCAGATTGATGGTGATTTGGGTGGGGGGAATATCGTAGCCGCAATTCTTCAGGGCGGCGCGAACCCGGTCACGGCTCTCGCGCACAGCAGCATCGGGCAGACCCACGGTATGGAAATGGTCCTGATCGCACTTGATGCCCGAGCAGTCGACTTCCACCTGGATGATGTTGGCATCGATACCGTAAACCGCGGCGCTAAGAGTCTTATAAAGCATGGGCGACTGACGGAAGATCCGCCCTTCTTGCGATGACGCAGGCAGAACGGTGAACGGGCACACGGAGACCAGAGATTCGTCCCGCACGTCTTTTTGTGCCAGACATCCACCTTACGGCTCGGAAGAGGAACAAGGCTGTGACGGATGTCACCACGAGCTGTGGAAATCACCTCTAAGCGAGGCTCGAAAGGGGGCCTGCCCCTGCCTACCCGAGCGTGCAACAGGTCAATACGAACCAAAGTGTCTAACAATCCGGTTGTTGCCCGATGGCGAAGAAGATAGGATGACATTTTGGTAAACTTAGCCCTCGTCCATGAGCCCAAATCGTAACGATGCGGCGCGGAACCCTCGTCCCCAGGGAACTCTTGAACAAGAGGAGTCCCAGCTGTGGCGATGGGTGTTGGGATTCATGCTGCTTCTCGCAGTCGCCCTGACCGCCCTGATGTGGGAGCGGCTGGAGACGATTCCCTACCAACTACGCGCGATTCCAATCGGGGTGCTGGTGCTGTCGGTTCTGTTTGCCGTTTATGCGGCGGGCCGGCGGCGTGAGGTGACTGAACTCAAGGGCGTTCTGCGCGGGCTGCAGGAGCATGTGGGCGCTGCTCCTTCCGAAGAGCAACTGGATCAGCTCAGCCAGGTCATCATGCGCTCCCAGCGCAACTTCAAGGAACTGATCGACTCCTTCGACGATCCAGCATGCGCGGTTTCCCTGGATGGCACACTGCGAACCGTCAATCGCCGCGTCACCGAACTGACCGACTTGAAATATACCGATCTTGTGGGACAAAAGCTTTTCGATCTCATCGACGAACCGACCCGCGAAGATGCGGAGCATAACCTGGCCCGTTTTCTGGAAAAGAAGCACTGGGCCGGAACCCTGCGCCTGCGCCTGAAAAACACAACGCGGCTGCTTTATTTCGACTGCGTCGTCAACGGCATCATCAAGGGCGACGAGGTGGTGGGGGCCAGCATCCTGGGGCGCGACGTGACCGAGCAGCGCGAGAAGGAACTGCGCTTCACCGAGCTGTTTGAGACCTTGCAGGAGGGCGTGTACTTCAGCACGCCGGAGGGGCAATTACTGGATGCGAATCCGGCGCTGGTCAGCGTGCTGGGATATCTGGAAAAGCGAGAGTTGCTGGCGGTGGACCCCTCGGCGTTGAATTTCGATCCCGGGCAGCCCGTGCTGGGGCGCGCGGTGGATGATCGCGGGGGCGTGCGCACGCGCGAGATTCGACTGCGCCGAAAAGACGGCAAGGCCGCCGTTTTTCTCGATTCATCGCGTGCCGTGTGGGATACCTCAGGCAACGTGATTCGCTATCAGGGTACGCTGGTCGACATCACGGAAAAAAGGGATATGGAGTGGCAACTGGCGCAGCAGGAAGAATTCCGGCGCCGGCTGCTGGAGAGTTTCCCCGATTTGATCCTGGTGGTCGATCTGGAAGAGCGCTACACCTTCGTCAGTTCGCGGTCGCGCGACATGCTGGGCTACGCTCCGCAGGACATGCTGCGGAAAAAGATCAGCGACGTAGAGGACCACTCGCCGGAACTGGCTGCGTTGTATCACGGCGTGGTTTCCGAGCAACAGATGTTTGGCTCAACCGAATACGGAGCGCGCCACCGCGACGGCAACTGGAGAACGATGCGCGCGTCCGCCAGTCAGTTGGCGGACGCGGAAGGAAAAGTTACGGGCGTGATTATCTCCGTCCGCGATATCACCATCGAACGCAAGCTGGAGCAACAGGTAGTACAGAGCGAGCGATTGGCGGCGATGGGAGCGATGATCGGCGGCGTCGCCCACGAATTGAATAACCCTCTGACCGCCATTCTCGGCGTCAGCGAATTGCTGCAGGATATCGAGGCCAACGAAACCGCGCGCAAGCAACTGAGCATGCTGCAGCAACAGGCCCGCCGTGCGGCAGAGATTGTTCAGAACCTGACCTATTTCGCGCGGCCTCCGGCGCCGGGCAAGAGCCGGATCAATCTGGCGGAGGTTGTGGAGCGCACCTTGAACCTGCACGCCTACTCACTGCGCAAGAACAACATCACCCTTGATTTCCTGAAAGAGAGCGGCGTGCCGTACGCAATGGGAGATCCTCATCAGTTGATGCAGGTGTTCCTGAATCTGATCTTGAACGCGGAGCAGGCTATCCGCGAGGCGCGCGACAAAGGCACCCTGAGAATTCGGCTAGGCAAGGGCGAGAATTCGGTCTGGGTCAGCTTTCACGACGACGGGCCTGGCATCCCCAAAGAAAATCTGGCCAGCATCTTCGATCCCTTCTACACCACCAAACGCCCGGGACGTGGAACCGGTCTGGGGCTCAGCATCTGCAAGTCGGTGCTGAAGGAACACAACGGCAGCGTGGAGGCGGCGAACGCGCCGGATGGCGGCGCGGTGTTTACGGTGACGCTGCCGGTGGCGAAGGTGAACTGAGGCACACTCATGTGGTGACGGCCGCCTCGGCCGTCCAAACAGGTGCGAAGCACCGCGCCCCGTGAGGAGACTCCTTGAAGTTCCCGGAAGAACTGCCTGGGAGTGATTTCTTAGCGCTCGACGGCCATTGCTACTGCGTTGCCCCCACCGAGACAGAGCGCGGCGATTCCCCGCTTTACGTCGCGCCGGATCATTTCGTAGATCAGTGTGACCAGCACGCGCGCGCCGCTAGCGCCGATGGGATGGCCGATGGCGACTGCGCCGCCGTTCACATTCACCTTTTCGGGATTCAACTTTAGCTCGCGCATCACTGCCAGCGCCTGTACCGAGAACGCTTCGTTCAGTTCGTAGAGGTCGACGTCTTCATTCTTCCACCCGGTCTTTTTCCAGATCTGCTGCACCGCCCCAACGGGCGCCATCATGACCCATTTGGGTTCGACGCCGCTGGTGGCTTGGGCGACGATGTGGACCAGGGGCTTGGAGCCCAATTCTTTGGCAAGCCGGGCGCTGGTCACCACCAAGGCCGCGGCGCCGTCGTTGACTCCGGGAGCATTGCCGGCGGTGACGGTGCCATCTTTTTTGAAGGCAGGCTTCAGTGCGCGCAAGATTTCGATAGTCGTCTCTTCGCGCGGACTTTCATCTTTATCAAAGATCGTTGGGGGCGCGCCTTTCTTCTTCGCCGGAATCTCGACGGGGAGAATCTGCGATTTGAAGCGGCACTCTTTCAATGCAGAGACAGCTTTGCGGTGAGAATTCACCGCGAACTCATCCTGCTCTTCACGCGTGATGCCATATTTTTCGGCGACGTTCTCACCGGTGATGCCCATGTGGTAGTCGTTGTAGATATCCCAGAGACCGTCGTGCACCATCGAATCGACGATCTGCGCGTTGCCCAGGCGGTATCCTTTGCGCGCTTGGGGGAGCAGATAGGGAGCGTTGGTCATCGATTCCATTCCGCCGGCGACGACGATAGAACTGTTTCCCGTCTGCACGGCTTGCGCGGCGAGGGCAACCGATTTCAATCCGGAGCCGCACACTTTGTTTATTGTCATGGCACCTGTCGCGGGAGAGAGTCCGCCGAAGATTGCAGCCTGGCGCGCGGGATTTTGACCGAGTCCCGCGGAGACGACATTGCCCATGATGCACTCGTCGATCTGCGCCGGATCGATGCCGGCACGCTTCACCGCCTCGCGCACGACCAGTGCGCCGAGTTGCGGCGCGGTGAAATCGGAAAGGCTGCCCTGAAATTTTCCCACTGGAGTGCGGCATCCCGAAATGATGACAACATCGTCGAAAGAGGCCATGAATCAAGCTCCCGCGAAGGTTTCGCTCGCTTCATTATAGATGTTGGAAGAAGAGAATGGTTTCTTATCGCGCGGCGACGTGCGGTCCGAAGATCGGCAGCCGATGGGTGGTGAAGAAATCGATTCGACGATCGGCGGAAACGAGAATGGAAGCTCGAACAACCAAAATTCCGACGGCAAAGATGCGCCCGCGAAAAAATCTAGTTGACTTTTGCCATGGAACTTCTTTCGTCGTGACTTTGGTGTCAGAACTTACGCCAATCGATACGCATTTTTTTCTTGACTTCATTTTTCATTAACTCTATACATCAACTAGTTGCAGTAAAACACCGCTGCACATTTTCCATGAAGAATGGAAGGGAGAATAGAAACAATGGCAACCAAGAAAAAGGCAAAGAAGAAAAAGAAACACTAAGTAGTTTTTCCGTACGAAGGCAAAAGGGGACGCACAATGCGTCCCCTAAGTTTTTTGTGGTGAGGTTTCAGTTCGGCTTCGCCGCGCTAATCTCGATTCGCCGCGGCATGCGCTTCTCCTGCTCGGGACACAAGCTTCGGTAGGCGCAAAAACTGCAGTGGATGCCGGTATGCGCCTCGAAAATATTATTGGCAATTCCCGCCGCGGCTTCCTTCACACGCTCCTCCGCCACTTGCAACTCCGATTCCGTGCGAGAGGTAACGACCGGCACATTCTCTTCCAGGTTGTGAAAGACCAGCGCGCCTACCTTGTATCCCCATTTCTGCTGAGCGGCGATGGCGTACAACGAAAGTTGCAGACTCTCGTCCGCATCTTCCTGGTCGCGAGCCTTGCCGGTTTTGTAATCGATGATGGCAACGGTGCCATCGGAACGGCGGTCGATGCGGTCGATGCGTCCCACGACAGAAGTATCGCCCACGCGAATTTCGAAGGATTCCTCAGTGTGCAGCACGTCTGAAGCGGAAATCGAGGACGCATAGGCGAGGAAGTCGCGCAACTGGGCGATTCCTTGCCGTTCATAGAGTTCGTGCTGGTAGGCTTCCTGAATTTTGGCGGCGGCCAAGTCCTGGCGAAACAGATCGATGAGTTCATCGCTCGTCTTGGGGCGACCGAGCCGAATCGAATCGAAATAGGTCTTCAGCACGCGATGAATCGCGGCGCCGTACTGCATGGCGGCCGCAGGCTTGGCGGGAAGGCGCCAGTCGCGCTCTAGCTTGAACCGCAATCCGCAACGCTCGTAATTGTCGACCGCGGATGCGCTCAGCCGTCGATGCAAACCCTCGAGCACGGGGAATTCAAGCCAGAGGGTAGTTTGCGACTCGGCGGGATAAAGCGGAGACGCCGCTGCATGAATATCGAGTGTGGCCTGCGCTCCCCTTGCCGGAATCGCGCGGAACCAGCCCGCCAGAGTGCGATCAGTCATCAGTTCGCGAACGTACCCGGGAGGAGATTTATCGATTTTGCCAATGCCCTCGCGCGCGTAAATATGCAATGAATCGCAGGCCCGCGTCATGGCGACGTAGAAAAGGCGGCGCTCTTCCTGGCCGTGAAGCGCTTTATCGTCGGCCTCGGTCAGAGAATCGGCTTGGCGCAGTTCGCGGGGAAACGCGACCAGCGTTTCCTTGTAGGAACTGGGGAAAGAGTTCGAGTTGGCACGGAGAATGAAGACCTGAGGGAATTCCAGGCCCTTGGCGCCGTGCACGGTCATCAGACGGACGGCGTTTTCGTTCTCGTCGGACTGCAGAGGAATCACGCCTCCAGCCTCGCGGAAGTATCCGAGATAGTCGACCAGTTCTTCCAGTTCAATGGTCTGATTGATCTTCTTGCTCTCCCACAACTCCACGAACTTCAGAGCCGCTTGCAGAATGGGCGAACTGCGGTCGAGTGCGAACTCCTTGACGATGATGTCGAGGGCAGCGCGGGCTTTGGCCTCCCGGCGCCGAATCTCCTCCCGCGACCGCCGCACCGCGGCTAGAACCGCCTCGCCGCCTGCGACACGATCGAGGGCATGAAAGAGTGGGAGCACCTGCTCTTCCCGATTATCGTGCGCGATCGCGCGCATCACCTGGCGCAACTGCTCGGCATCCACGTTGAAACACGGCAGAGCCGCAACGCGGAACAGGCTCACATCGTCCCCGGTCGATGCCACAGCCTGCAGGCAGGCAAACAAGTCACGGGCTTCGGGCGTATCGGAAATATCCATGCTCTCGATGACGAAGGGGATGCCGGCTTCGGCAAGCGCCTGGACGACATCGTCGCGATGCATATGAGAACGGTACAGTATGCCGAAGTCCGACCATTTGCATTTCGACTTCTTCTGCGAGTCGCGGATCCAGCTGACGAGATCAGCGCCATCGGAATCTTTGCTGTTGAGAATGAAGGCGGTCACGGGAGGACTGGGAAGCTGCCGGCCTGCTTTCGCGGCTTCCTCTTCGCGCGCCGATTGCAAGGGCGTACGGCGATAGGCATGGAGTGCATCTGCCTGTTGCATGAGGGCCGGCGGATTTTTGTCGATCAAGGCGAACGCTGTGCGCAGGATCGGGGTCGTGGACCGTCGATTCTTCTCGAGCACGACCACCTTGGTATCGCTGAAATGATGGCGGAACAGTTCAAAAGCCGCGCTGGAGGCTCCACGAAAGCGGTAAATTCCCTGGTCCGGATCGCCGACGGCCAGAATATTTCCGGAGGGACCAGCCAGCCGGGCGAGGATTTTGATCTGGGCGAAATTGGCGTCCTGAAACTCGTCGGCGAGGATGAAGCGGGCCCGGGCTCGAGCCGCCGCCAAAACGCTCTCATCGCTCTCGAGCAACGCATGAGCTCGGGTGATCATGTGGCTGAAGCTGCCGAGATTCTCTTCCTGCAGCCAGCGCTCCATGGTGGAAAAGACGCGAGCGATCTCCCGGCACCGGCCTAAGACCTCTGAATCCTCAAGAACATTTTTTGATTTTGCGACCCGCGGGATCGACACCTCGCCGCGCTCCAACTGTTCGACGTAGTGAGCGTATCTTTCCGGACTCACCAGTTCGTCGTGACAGCGCGTCACAAACTTCAGAAGATCGCTGAGGAACTGGCCGATATTGGCGGCTCGAATGAAGTGCTCCAGACGAAGCTCACGAATTCGGCGGCGCAAGTAGATCCAAAGATCCTGTTCGTCGAGAACTCCAAAATCTTTATGCGCGTCTTTCAGCAGGTTGAAGCAGTAGTCATGGAAGGTCGTGGCCTGGACCGCTTTTCCATGAAGCAGCTTGCGGACGCGATCGCGCATCTCGAAGGCCGCATTCCGCGTGTAGGTGAGAGCAAGAATCTCTTCGGGCTGCGCATGGCCCCCGCGAACCAACCGCTCGATCCGGTGAGTAAGGACCGAAGTTTTGCCGGTACCGGCGCCGGCGATCACCAGCATGGGACCGCTAACGTGTTCGATAGCCTCGCGTTGACGATCGTCGGGGATGAATGGGACGGGGCGAGAAGTCGACTTCGACGGCGGCATTGAGGGTCAGCATACCACCTACGGGGATGAGGAAGATTGTGCAGAAAATATCCGGCAATGAGGCACTGCACGCTATGCCAGCGAGACGCTGCCACGACAGCCGCCGGGACGGCGGCGCTATGTCTCATCTAGTCATTCAGCAGGGAGAGGGTCAGTGCGGTTGCGGCTATGGCGGCGGTTTCTGCGCGGAGGATTGTTGAGCCTAGCGAGGCTGAGGTCCAGCCTTCTCTGGCAAAAAGCTCCAGTTCATCTTCGGTCCAGCCGCCTTCGGGTCCAATAGCGAGAGCCACATCGACGTTCTCGCTGCCTGCGAAGAGATCTCGCAGTCGAGTTTGCTGTTCCGCTTCGGATAGAACGATGCGCAGCTTGCCCGGAACGCGCAGGGCTTCCTGGAGTTTTATTGGATCGGGAATTTCGGGAGGAGCCGCCCGGCGGGACTGTTCCGCGGATTGCACGGCCATTCGCCGCCAGCGCTCAACGCGCTTGGTGGATGCGGAGGCGAGGTGGGCATCAGTGCGGCGTGCGATGACCGGAATAATCTTCTTTACACCAAGTTCGGTACATTTCTCGATGGCCCACTCGAAGCGATCGAATTTGAAAATCGACAACAGCAGAGTGAGATCGGCCACAGCAGCTGCCGGCGTTTCTTCTCCGAGTTCGAACTCGACGCGATTTTCCGCGATGCGGACGACCCGGCCGCGGCGAACTGTGGCGTCGGCAACAATGTCGAATTCTTGCCCTACGCGGGCACGGAGAACGCGCACGAGATGATCCGCATGATGGCCGATGAGGGCGGCGCGATTCTCAGAAACTTCATCGGCGATCCATCTTCTGCGAGTCATCTTCAGCGCGTCATACGAGTACCGAGTGCTGAGTCGTGAGTACCGAGGCGAAAACGCATGACTACTGGAACATGTCTTTCATTTTGCCGAGCAGGGAGCGCATGAGCGGTTGGTTGTCGACTTTCGAGAGCGCGTCGAGTTCCTGCAGCAATTCTTTTTGGCGTTTGTTCAGCCTGGTCGGCACCTGCACGCGAACTTCGACGTAGAGATCTCCCTTGCCATGGCTGTTGAGAGCAGGAACGCCTTTGTTGCGAATGCGAAATACGGTGCCGGGCTGCGTGCCGTCGGGAATCTTGAGCGTGTGTTCGCCCTCCATGGTAGGTACGCGAATTTCCGCGCCCATGGCGGCTTGCGTCACCGAGATGGGAACTACGCAACGCAGATCGTTGCCTTCGCGCGCGAAGAAGGCATGCTCTTTGACGTGAAGAACAACGTACAGATCTCCAGCCGGACCGCCGAAGGCACCGACTTCTCCTCCACCCGCGAAGCGAATGCGGGTTCCATCTTCCACGCCCGCCGGAACTTTGGCGTCTACGGTTCTCTGGCGCAGAATGCGGCCCTCGCCTTTGCACTTCGGGCAAGGATCAGTAATGACGCTGCCGGAACCCTGGCACGTGGGACAAGTGCGCGCGATGCTGAAGAATCCCTGCTGGTAACGAACCTGGCCGCGACCGTTACACGAGCGGCACGTAGTCGGCCCTTTGCCCTGGGCGGCGCCGGAGCCATGACACTCTTCGCAGGCCTCGTGGCGGCGAACCGTGACCTGAGACTGGGTGCCGAAGAATGCCTCCTCGAACTCGAGCGTCAAATCTTCACGCAGATCGGCGCCCCGCTGCACGCGGCTGCGACGCCGTCCGCCGCCTCCAAACATATCGCCGAAACCGAAGAACTCGCCGAAGATGTCGCTGAAATCTTGGAAGACGGTTGGGTCGAAGCCCGCGCCTTGTGCCGCGCTTCCCAGTCCGGCGTGGCCGAAACGATCGTAAGCCGCGCGCTTGTCGGAATCGGCGAGCACCGCATAGGCCTCGCTGACTTCCTTGAATTTTTCTTCCGCATCCGGATTGTTGGGATTGCGGTCCGGATGATACTGGAGCGCGAGCTTGCGGTAAGCGCTCTTTAGCTCAACCTCAGTCACCGTGCGGGTCACGCCCAGCACTTCGTAGTAATCGCGTTTCGCGTTGGTAGCCAAATCAACCTTTCGTCAAGCAAAACAATTTCAACCCGGAGACACAGGCCCGCAGCTTTTCATCTCATTTATGCAGCCCTGAAAAGGCCACAATTCCACGCCTGTGCGGGAACTCGCGCCCAACTCATTTCCCAGGATTCTTTGCGACTTTCACCATCGCGGGACGCAACAGGCGGTCCTTAAACTTATATCCGCGCTGCCATTCTTCAAGGACCTCGTGGTCGGCCGCGTCGGACGTTTCCACCATTTCGATCGCCTCATGAACATGCGGATCGAATGGTTCGCCCTTGGCGGTGATAGGACGAACTCCCAACTTCGCCAGCACATCCTGCAATTGCTTGTAGATGAGTTCGACGCCGGTGCGGAAATCGGCAGGCTCGGACTTGGCCTGCAGGGCGCGCTCGAAGCTGTCGATCACCGGCAGCAAGGACTTGATGGCGTCGACCATGGCAAAGTCGCGGAAGTCCTGCTGCTCTTTGGCGGCGCGGCGGCGCGCGTTTTCGAATTCGGCCTGCGCGCGCGCCAGGCGGTCGAGCAAAGTGTCGCGCTCAGCTTTCAACTTCTGTAATTCGGCATTGGACGAATCGGCGCTTTCGGCCGAGGCTTGGCCCGCCGGCGTCGGAGGATTCTCGTCGGCGTCGGCGGGAGGAAGTTCGCGCTCCAGATCAAGCGCTTTCGTTTCTGATTTTCCGTTTGATTTCCCCATAACTGCGGTGTTACTCCGATTCATTCAGGATTTTGTCGAACAGGCGCGCAATGTAAGAAACGGCCGTGATGGTGTGCTGATAGTCCATGCGCGTGGGCCCGATTACAGCCAGCGAACCCATGACTTCGTTTCCGGCATGCGCCGGCGCGCCAATCAGCACGAAATTCTGCATCGAGGGCAGGGCCTGATCGAGGCCGATAACCACGCGGACCGCCTCCTGCTTCACGTCAAGATAGGCGCCGAGAAGCTGCACCACTTTTTCTTTTTCCTCGAGCGTCTTGAGCATCTCCTGAAGGCGTTCGCGGTCCTGCTCGCCGGCAACCAGGTTCGCTGCGCCTTCCACGAATACCACCTGAGATCCCTGCTCGGCGGCAAGTGCACCCTGCTTGTAAAGCTGCTCGATCGAGTTCATCAGGCGGTCGTATTCGCTGCGCTCTTTTTCGATGCGGCGCGAGAGCTCGACGCGCATGGATTCCATCGTCCACCCGCGGAAATTTTCATTGATGTAGCGGGCGGCCAGGTCAAGATCGCCTTGCGGCAGATCGAGGCGCAGCACACGGTCGCGCACCAGGCCGGACCGGGTCACGAGCACGGCCAATACTTTCTGATCACCCAGGCGTGAGAAATACACGTGCTCCAGCGCATTCTTCGGACCGCTGGTCGCAACGGTCACGCCCACGTTGCGCGAGATCAGCGAGAGCACGTGCGAGGTGCGCTCCATAAATTCCTGCACATCGGTGATGCCGGCCAGCGAGTCGGAGATCATCGTCTCTTCCTGCGGCGCCAGGCGGGCAGTGCCGGAAATCTGTTCGACGTAATAGCGGTACGCCTCCGTCGTAGGGACGCGGCCGGCCGAGGTGTGCGGCTGTTCCAGGAATCCGGCGTCGGAGAGATCGGCCATCACGTTGCGAATGGAGGCCGGACTCAGGCCCTCGCGGTTGGAGCGCGCGAGCGTGCGCGATCCGACAGGCTCGCCGGTCGAGATGAACGTCTCGACAATGGCGGTCAGAATTTCGCGTTCGCGATTCCCGATATTAGGATCAGCAGGCATGATGCATTATGTCAGTTGTGTCAATTCGAGCGGACGGAGCCAAGGGAGAAACTGCGTCCGATTCATTTTACCTAACTATTTTAGATGCAGAAGGTTGGGTTTGGGAGCAAAGTTGAGAGGGACTGCGGCTGCCAAAAGGCGTTAACCACCAAGGACACTAAGGTTCACGAGGGAAAAACGGGGCTGGTATTCTTCTACCTCGCTTATGAAATCCAAACCTCATATCGCCGTTATCGGAGGCGGTGCTTTTGGAGGATGGACGGCGCTGCATCTGCTGGAACGTGGGGCTCGCGTCACGTTGCTGGATGCCTGGGGGCCGGGCAATTCGCGGGCATCTTCGGGTGGGGAGACGCGTGTCATGCGGGGCACGTATGGTCCCAATCAGCCTTATACGGAGATGGCGGCGCGGGCGCTCAAACTCTGGGCGAGATATGAGCGGCGCTGGAAGCGGCAGCTTCTGCATCGCACGGGAGTTCTGTGGATGGCGGCGGGACGCGATGACGCGTTTGAGCGCGGGTCGGTCGAGATGCTGCGGGCGGCGAAGATCCGGTATCAGGAACTGCCGGCGGCGCGGATGATGAAGCGCTGGTCGCAGATCAATTTCAAGGGAATCGAGTGGGGGATTTTCGAACCGGAGTGTGGATATCTGGATGCGCGGGCGAGTTGCGCGGCTGTGGTCGAGGCGTTCGTGGCCGCTGGAGGACAGTATCGGCGGGTCGCTGTAATGGCCAAGGGATTGGAAGATGCGCCGCTGCGCAGTCTGGCGCTCGCCGACGGATCTCAGATCAGAGCTGATGGCTTCGTATTTGCTTGCGGTCCGTGGCTGGGCGAGCTGTTTCCACGAACGGTCGGCGATATCGTGCGCGCAACCAAGCAAGATGTATTTTTCTTCGGCACACCTGCTGGAGATTCGCGGTTCAGCGATGGCCGGATGCCGGTCTGGGCCGATCATCGCGGGCGCTTCCGCTACGGCATTCCCGGTAGCGATTGCCGCGGTTTCAAGATTGCCGACGATACGCCCGGGCCGGATTTCGATCCGACTTCCGGCGAGCGGGTAGTTACTCCTGAAACGCTCAAAGATATCCGCGAGTATCTTGTCTTTCGCTTCCCTGCCCTGAAAGATGCGCCGCTCGTCGAG
Source organism: uncultured Acidobacteriota bacterium (assembly GCA_963763795.1). Lineage (GTDB taxonomy): Bacteria > Acidobacteriota > Terriglobia > Terriglobales > Acidobacteriaceae > Sulfotelmatobacter. The sequence goes on from CAVXPP010000007.1 coordinate 86,741, forward strand.
ACCCGCGTTTGTCAGTATGAGCAGACGCCGGATAGTCAATTCATTATGGATCGCCATCCGAAGAACAAGAATGTGTGGATCCTAGGAGGAGGATCCGGGCACGGCTTCAAGCATGGGCCAGCTATCGGCGAAATGATGGCAGAGTTGATTCTGAAGGATCGCGAATCGCAGGCGATTTGGCGGCTTAACCGATTCGCGCATAAAAGAGTCCTGTCATCCTGAGCCGCTGTTTTTGCGGCGAAGGATCTATGGACTCACTTGTTGCGAGGATGCTGTCAGCGAATACATAGGTCCTTCGCAGCCAAAAACCGCCGGTCAGGATGACACCGGCGTGTTGTGATGAAAAGAGTCAGACTCCCCACCCTGCCGCACAAAACGCGACAAGGATGGGGCACCCCGTTTATTGAATCTGGATTACGTTTGCGGGGGCGTTGGCTTTGATTTCCGCCACGCGGTCGAGCACTTTGCGCGCGAATTCGTAGATCGACTTCGCGTGCGGAGAATTTTCGCCTTCCAGCACCACCGGCTTACCGCCGTCTCCGGCCTTACGAACCTCCGGATCCAGAGCGATGCTACCCAGGAACGGCACTTCGAATCGCTTCGCCATCAACTCCGCGCCGCCGCGCGAGAAGATGTCAATCTCGTGCTGGCAGTGCGGGCAAACAAAGTAGCTCATGTTTTCGACGACGCCGGCGATATCGACCTTCATCTGACGAAACATTTCGATGGCCTTGCGCGCGTCCTGCAGCGACACATCCGACGGAGTCGAGACCACGACGGCGCCCGTCAGCGGCACGGTTTGCACCAGCGACAACGCAACGTCGCCCGTGCCAGGAGGAAGATCGACAACCATGTAGTCCAGATGTCCCCACTCGACCAAGCCGAGGAACTGGCGAATGATCTGGTGCAACATCGGCCCACGCCAGATGACGGGCTTATCGCCGGGATTGAGAAATCCTACGGAGATGACTTTCAGGCCGAAGGCTTCGATGGGCTCGATGCGGTTCTCGCCGATCATGCGCGGCTGGGTATTGACGCCTAGCATCAGCGGGACATTGGGGCCGTAGACGTCGGCGTCAAGCAGGCCGATCTTGTGTCCCATCTTGGCGAGAGCGACGGCCAGGTTCACCGCCAGCGTGGTCTTGCCGACGCCTCCCTTGCCGGAACCGACGGCGATGATGGCGTCCACGCCGGGAAGCGGCTGCGGGGCGGGCTGCGCGGGACCTTGTCCATGCTGATGCGGTGTATGTGCGCTCAAAGAATTACGCTCCTGACACGAATTGGTGAAGAATGAATTCGGAAGATGAGGCGGAACCCCAATGCTTGATTATACAGGCCGGGACGGTGCTCCGGAGTCCTGGCAACTGTCATCCTGAGCGAAGAAACTGGTCCGCGAAGTGGAGCAGTTTCGCAGTCGAAGGATCCCTACCCGCGGGATGTTTCCAGCCCAATAGGGATCCTTCGACTGCGTTTTCGTCCGCTTTGGCGGACGAAGACTCCGCTCAGGGTGACCGGTGAAATAAGATGGCACCAAGTTTGACATCATTTGATGCTATAATTGATGCATCGGAGTTCTTATGCGAACTACAGTGGCTCTGGATGATGATCTCGTGCGCACCGCCCAGGAGTTCACCGGAATGGCGGAAAAAACGGCATTGATTCGGGAGGCGCTCAAGGCCCTCATCGAACGCGAAAGCGCTCGTAGGCTGGCGTCTCTGGGCGGCACCATGCCGGGATTGAAAAATGTTCCGCGCCGCAGGCCAGGAAAAAGTTGATCCTCGCCGATACCTCGATTTGGATTGATCATCTGCGCTCGGGCAACAAGGAAATGCGCAGGCTCCTGGACTTAGGACAGGTTGTCATCCATCCATTCATCACTGCGGAACTTGCCCTTGGATCGCTTCAGCAGCGCGGCAAGACGCTTGCCCTGCTGGATCTTTTACCACAGGTACGCGTCGCACAATTGAGCGAACTGCGAGTCATGATTGAGGCTCGACGTTTGTACAGTCTCGGCATCGGTCTTACGGATGCACATTTGATCGCTTCTGTATTTATCGATTCGCCCACGCTTCTGTGGACAAGGGACCGGCGACTGCGCAAGGTCGCCGAAGCTCTCGGCATTCACGCGCGTTTGTCATAAGCGGTATTCCTGGAATTAACCAGCCAGCGGTCACGAACTCTTGTAGGGATCCTTCGACTTCGCTGTCGTCCGCTTTGGCGGACGACAACTCCGCTCAGGATGACAGTTCGATGTTCGCGAGCTCAGTACCCTTCCCCTTCCACCCGTACTTTGCCCTTGAACATGCGGAACACGAAGAAGAAGTAGCCGAGGGCGAGGATCATGCCGAGGATCCACCAAGTGAATCCGACGGCTAGGCCGTGGTGTCCAGCGGCGGTGTTATAGATGGTCAGGTTGAGGGCCGGGTCGGTGCTCGCCGGCAACACTACGGGATAGAGCCCAAACGCCGCCCCCACCAGCATGCCCACGATGTAGAGCGCGGAGGCGACGAAGGCGATCTTTTCGGCGCCCTTGATCATGGCGTGCATCATGACCGCGAGCGATCCGAACACGAGGACGGGGATGACGAATCCGATGGCGTGTTGCTTGTAGTTCTCGAGGACGCCCGGGCGGATCGAGACGGTCGCGACTAGTCCGACGACGGTTAGCAGCAGTTGCACGGGCCATGCCCACATCGCCGTGGTGCGGGCGCGGCGGTTCAGATCGTCTTCCGTCTTGGTCGCAATATAGAGCGATCCGTGCGCGGTCAGCGTAACCAGCGCGATCACGCCAGTGAGAACGGTGTACCAGTCGAGGATGCCGTTGTTGGTACCGGAATTTCCAAAGTTAACCCTGAAGTTGGTCCAAAGGGGTTCGAAGAAATATTCGTCGGGGCGCAGCGGGACGCCGCGCACGACATTGCCTAGCGCCGCTCCAAAGAAGATGCAGAGCAGGATGCTGGCTACGCTGAAGATGACGTCAAAGAATCCGACCCAGACGGGATTATGCATCTGGTGGCGCAGTTCGATGCCGATGCCCCGCAGCATCAACAGCCAGAGAACCATCATGAGCGGCAGATAGAATCCGCTGAAGCTGGAGGCATAGAGCAGAGGGAAGGCGAAGTAGAGCGTCCCGCCGGCGGCGAGCAGCCAGACTTCGTTTCCGTCCCACACGGGGCCGATGGCGCGCATGATAGTTTGGCGCTCGCTGGAAGTGCGGGCAGCGCGGAGATAGATGACTCCCGCGCCGAGATCGAATCCGTCGAGCACAACGTAAGCGGCCACCATGACTGCGACAATCATGAACCAAAGCGTTTCCATATTAGTCCTCTATAAATTCCTCAGACCTCATTCGCGCTTACAACTCCGCCCGCGTTGTACCGCTGCCGGTGGCGGCGTGACGTCGCCACGACAGCCGCCGGGACGGCGGCCCCACGAATACCTATCCAACTTTCTGCGCGGCTCACCACGGCGCTACGAATGCCCCGCAACGACTTCCACTTCCGGACCTCGCTCGATCTCCCGGCGCACCAGAAACAGGAAGAAGATGCCGAGGACGGTATACATCCCCATAAATCCCAAGAGCGTAAACATGCCATTCCCGGCCGAGACCGTTTTCGAGTAGCCGTCGGCGGTGCGCATCAGGGAATACACCAGCCAGGGCTGCCGACCGATTTCCGCCGTGATCCAGCCCGCCGTGTTCGCGATGTACGGGAATGGCAGAGCGAGCACCAGGATCCAGAGCATCCAATGACTTTGAAATAGCTTTCCACGCCACAGCAGAAAGGCCGCCACGACCATCACCGCGATGAAGATCGTGCCCAGCCCGACCATGATGTGGTAGCTGTAATAGAGCAACCCGAGGTTGGAAGGCCATTGATCTTCAGGAAATGCGTTGAGGCCTTTCACTTCAGCCTTCCACGCGCGATAGGTGAGGAAACTCAGCGCGTCGGGAACGATCAACGGATTGTCGATTTTCTTCTGCGCGATGTCGGGCTGACCCACCAGCACAAGGGGCGCGCCAGGCTGTGTGGCGAATAACGCTTCCATGGCCGCGAGCGTGACCGGCTGGTTTTCCGCGATCATGCGGCCTTGACCATCTCCGGTAGGAAACAGTTGCAGGATGCTGAAGACGAGTCCGGCCACGACGCCGACTCGCACGAAGATGCGTCCAGACTCGACGAACTTGCCCCACAGCAGGTAGAAAGCGCCAATCGCCGTCATCACGAACGCGCCGGTGATGACCGCGCCGCTCATATTGTGAGCGTATTGCCACCAGGCCCACGGATTCAGCACCAAAGCCCAAAAACTGCTGAGTTGCACCGAACCATCCGCAGCTTTGACGTATCCCACAGGATGCTGCATCCAAGCGTCGGTGGCGATAATAAAGAATCCGCTCAGCCACGATCCGAGGAATACGGCGACCGCCGACCACCAGTGGGCGCGTGCACTCATCCTCTTCTCTCCATAAAGGAAAAGGCCGAGGAATGCCGACTCGAGGAAGAAGGCAAACATGCCTTCCATCGCGAGGGTCTGGCCGATCACGCCTCCGGCAAAGCGCGAGAAGTGCGACCAGTTGGTGCCGAACTGAAATTCCATGGGAATTCCGGTGACCACGCCGAGCACGAAATTGATGCCGAAGATCCGCGCCCAGAAGCGCGCAGCACGGTTGTAGGTCTCGTCGTTGCGGCGCATTCCCAGCGTCTTGAGCACCACGATCAGCGGCGCGAGGCCCATGGTGAGTTGGGGAAAAAGGTAATGAAAGGTAACGGTGAAGGCGAAATGAAGGCGATGTACTAAGAGGGCACTATCCATAAACGTCCTCGGATCGGGGATACCACCTAACTTATAAGTGGAGGCCGTTGTCTGGATATGATTCTAATCACATTTCGCGATGGCTAGCGGCGGTTTTTGCGTCGCCGTTCCAATTCTGCCCGGCGGATTTCGCGCCGCCGTCCCGCATCGTCATATCGGCGTTGCTGCTCCTCCGATTCAGGGATCACCGGCGCCACTTTCAGACGCGTGCCCGCCCCATCCACGGCGACAAACGTCAGATAAGCCGACCCGACGTGCTGAGCGGTGTCGGCAATGTAATTTTCTACATAGACCTTCACTCCAACTTCCATCGAAGTATGGAAGACGCGGTTGACGGACGAACGGAGAATGACGAGATCTCCGACGCGCACGGGAACGAGGAAGTCGATGTGGTCGACGGAAGCGGTGACGACGTAGTTGCGCGAGTGGCGATGGGCAGCCATGGCCCCGGCCAGATCGATCCAGTGCATCAGGCGTCCGCCCAGCAGGGCGCCGAGAGGGTTGGCATCGTTGGGCAATACGATCTCCGCCATTTCCGACTGCGAATCGCGGACCGGGCGCGGAGTCAGGATCTCGTCTGACATGTTTTTTCCTTTGTGAAGTGGATATCGTTGCCGGGCATTTTCTCAGGACTTCTTTTTCAAATACGACTCCAGGAAACATTCCGCCATCTTCTGGATGCGGGGGTCTTCATGCGGACGGATCCACGCGGCGGTTGCCAGATCGAATGTCAGTTCCCCGTGTGTGACCGGGCGATGATCCCGTTCGCAGACGTAGACGAGGCGCAGGATGCGGGCAGCGGGGCGCTTATCTTTGTCTTTGCTTGAATCAGCCGGGGCCGGAACCGAGAACCGGACCGCGTCCCAGGCGCGCTCCAGGGGAGACCACGCACAACTGCTGGCGTACCCAAGATTGCAGAAGGCTTCTAAAATGTCCTGCGGCGGAATCTTGCCTTCATGGCCGGGCGCGGTGCAATGCCCGCTCCATCCGCAACCCAGCGGAAGCCGCGCCGGATGCGGCCAGGCCCCATTCTCAAATTTCACGACAGGCATGAAATACGGACAGGCCAATGCAGTTTTCCTTGGAATTGAATTTACAGGAGCTTCGCCATTGTAATCAGTTGTCACTCGATCTGCCTAGCTTTGCCGGGAAGCGACGGCTGCGCGACTGTAGTAATCTCGTTGGCAGGAACCTGCTATGGATCGCATTGCGGCACTGAATGAGGTGCTGACGGAAAATCCGAAGGATGCATTCGCCCGCTACGGCCTTGCCATGGAGTACTCCAAGCAAGGCGATTTCGACCGGGCCCTCGCCGAGTTCTCGATACTCCTGGAAGACCATCCCGATTACACGGCCGGGTATTTCATGGCGGCGCAAACGCTGGCCCGGGCAGAGAAGACTGAAGAGGCGAAAAAGATGCTGCAAGATGGCATCGCTTCGGCGCGGCGCACCGGCAACCTGCATGCGCAATCGGAAATGGAAGCCATGCTGGGAGAGCTGGGGTAGGAAGGTTTCAGGGTTTCAGGGTTTCAGGGTTTCAGGGTTTCAGGGTTTCAGGGTTTCAGGGTTTCAGGGTTTCAGGGTTTCAGGGTTTCAGGGTTTCAGGGTTTCAGGGTTTCAGGGTTTCAAGGTTTCAGGGTTTCAAGGTTCGAGGATCCGGAATTTAGGGACTCGCTGGTTTTTGCTTTTAGTTTGAAGCCTTGAAACTCTGCCACCTTGAAACCTTGCTTTACTTCGCCATTCTCCCCATTCCCCACTCCACCAGCCCCGGGGACAATTGATACAGCTTCACCGGAATGTGCATCGTCCAGGGAACGATGACTTCCCGTTTCTTCTTCAAATATCCCTGCAGCGTGGCGCGGGCGACGCGTTCCGCCGTAATGCCGCGCACCGAGCCCGGACGCACTTTCTTCAATTCATTTCCCCGCACAGAATTCTCGCTGAACGCGGTGCGCACGTATCCCGGACAAACTGTGAGCACGTGAATGCCATCATTCTTTAATTCGACTCCGGCGGCCTTCCCGATTGCGTTGAGCGCGAATTTGGTTGCGCTGTAGGTGGCATGAAAGGGTAAAGGGACGTGCCCGGCAACGCTCGAAACATTGATGATCGCCCCGCCTCCCTGTTGGCGCATCACGGGGATGACGGCCTGCATTGCCGATAACGCGCCGAACAAGTTGGTTTCGAAAAGTTCACGGCAAGCCGCCATGTCGACTTCCGCAACCGAATCGAGCAGGCCGTGTCCGGCGTTATTGACCCAGACATCCACGCGCTTGAAGTGATGCAGAGTGAGGCCGAGAACGCGGTCGATTTCTTCCGAGTGGCGAACGTCACAGGAAAGGGCAGCTGTGCGTTCGGTGAAGCCGATTCGGCTGCGCGCCGCTTCAGCGCGTGCCGTATCGCGTGAGAGCAGAACTACACTCGCGCCCTGGGCCGCGAACGCTTTCGCGATCGCCTCGCCAATGCCCATGGACGCGCCTGTGACTACGACTACCTTGCCGTCGAGTTCCATGATCGCGTTTGTATGCTCCGCGACGCGTCAAGTCAAGATAACCGTTGAGGTATCGTACAATCGAAAAAGAATTGTAATCGCTCGCCTGTCGGAGAAGATGTGGCCCTACTCCCCCTGTTCCCGCTCGAAGTCGTTCTGCTTCCGGGAACTCCTTTGCCCCTGCATATTTTCGAACCACGATACAAGGAAATGATCCGCGAGTGCCTGGTCAAGGACGCGCCCTTCGGCGTGATTCGCGCTTCCGAAGAGGGCATCGCCGAGGTGGGATGCACGGCGGAAATTATTACGGTCACCAAGGAATATCCTGACGGCCGCATGGACCTGATCGCGGAGGGCCGCAAGCGCTTCGAGGTGCTGGAACTCAATCAGGACCGGTCATTCCTGCAGGCCGAGGTGCAGCTGGTTCCGGATGAACCGGGCGCTGCGGCCGAAGCTGAACGAGTCCGGGCCATTCAACTGCATCTCGAGATTTTGTCGCTGGCCGGCGCGGTGCAGGATCTTTCGGCCGCCGATCAAAACCAGCTTTCCTTTTATCTGGCGGGATCGCTGCCCCTCGATCTTGACTTCAAGCAGAAATTGCTGGCCATGCGTTCGGAAGGCGAGCGTATTCAAGCCGTGTCCGAATATCTGGAGCGCACCCTTCCAAAATTGCGCCGGGTAGCACGGACGCGTGAGAAGGCCGGCGGCAACGGCCATGTGCACTGAGCTTTTCAGCGCGGAAAAACGCTTCCGACGACGCGGCGTATAATCGGGAAAAGCTTTTTCTGTGGGGGGCCTTTCATGAGTGTTCCGCGCACGCTGGGTGATCTGCGCCGCAGTAATTTCTCCGAAGAGCGTTTGCGTACGCGCCGAGTCAAAGACGAATTACGCGAGAATCTGGTAACGCGCCTGCGCGAGAATGGCGATGCGGCGGTCTTTCCGGGAATTGTGGGCTACGACGATACCGTCGTGCCGCAGATCATCAATGCGATTCTGTCGCGCCATAATTTCATATTGCTAGGACTGCGCGGACAGGCCAAAAGCCGCATCCTGCGGGCGCTCACCACGCTACTCGATCCGCAGATGCCGTATCTGGCGGGCTGCGAGATTCACGACGATCCCTACGCTCCCATCTGCAAACGATGCCGCGAGGAAGTGGCCCGGCTGGGCGATGCCGCGCCGATCGCGTATCTCACACCCAACGAGCGCTACGTGGAGAAACTGGCGACGCCTGATGTGACCATCGCCGACCTGATTGGTGACATCGATCCCATCAAGGCAGCGCGCGGCGGACACGAGTTGTCGAGCGAGTTGACGGTGCACTATGGACTGCTGCCCCGCGCCAATCGCGGAATTTTCGCCATCAACGAACTGCCTGACCTCGCCGGAAAAATTCAGGTGGGCTTGTTCAACATCATGCAGGAAGGCGACGTGCAGATTAAGGGATATCCCATCCGTCTGCCGCTCGACGTGGCGCTGGTGTTCAGCGCGAATCCAGAAGACTACACGGCCCGCGGCAAGATTATTACGCCGCTCAAAGACCGCATCGGATCGGAGATTCGCACGCACTATCCCGCGACCGTCGAGGAAGGGATTGCGATCACGGCGCAGGAAGCCTGGACGCGCCGCAACGGACACGCGTTGCATCTGCCGAATTACGTGCAGGAGGTCATCGAGCGCATCGCCTTCGCTGCGCGTGAAGACAAGAAGATCGACAAACGATCGGGAGTAAGCCAGCGGTTGCCGATTTCGGCGATGGAAAATGTGATCTCGAATGCGGAGCGGCGAGCAATTCGCAACCGGGAGAAACTCGTGGTGCCGCGCGTCAGCGACATTTACGCAGCGCTCCCGGCAATTACCGGTAAGTTGGAATTGGAGTATGAAGGCGAGATGAAGGGCGCGGATCACGTGGGGCGCGAACTGATTCGCGCGGCGATCGCCAAAAGTTACGACGAGTATTTCACCGGGGCAAACGTGCAGCAGATCGTGCAGTGGTTCGATCTGGGCGGAGAGATTCAGCTTTCCGATTCGGTCCCCGCGGCGGAAGCTCTCGAGAACCTGAAAGGCATTCAGGGACTGGTCGACAAGCTTGGTCCGCTCAGCGTTACTCCCAAGGATAGTGCCGAGCAGCAGGTCTCGGCGGCGGAATTCGTCCTCGAAGGCCTGCACGCGCACAAGCGCATCGGCCGCAGCGAAGAACGCGTGTTCAAAGCCGGCGAGAAAAAACCGGAACCAGTGCGGGAGAAGTCGTTCGAAGAGGAGCGGCCGTACCGGCAGAGAAGGCAGTTTAACTGAATGAGCAATGAGCAATGAGCAGTGAGCAAGACCAGGCACTGGATGCTCATCGCTCACAGCTCAATGCTCATGGCTGACTTATGAAGCGCATTCGTTACTCCAAATACGTGCCCGATGCTGCGGGCGAGATGAGCATGGAAGATTTGCTCAGCGCGCTCTCGGACTACCTGCTGCAGAGCGGCTTTCAGGATTCCATGTGGTACGAAATGCCAGAGGGAGAGCACACGCTCGACGAACTAAAGCGCGCCATCGAAGAAGCTCTGCTCAATGGCGAGACGTTCGATGAGAACCTGCGCGAGCAGATTGAGCAGATGATGGCGGAAGGACAGCTTGATGAGTTGATCGAAAAGCTGATCGAGCGCATGCAGCAGGAAGATTACATTTCCATCGACGAACCGCACGATCCGGCGCGGCAATCGAGCGTCGGCGGGCAAACCGGCGAGGCGCAGCAGGCGAAGTTCGAAATCACCGACAAGAGCCTGGACTTCCTCGGGTTCAAGTCGCTGCGAAACCTGCTCGGATCGCTGGGCAAATCGAGCTTTGGGCGGCATGATACGCGCGATCTCGCTACTGGCATCGAGGCCAGCGGATCGTCGAAGACTTACGAGTTTGGCGACACACTGAACCTCGACATCACAGCAACGCTCTCCAACGCGATTCAGCGCGAAGGGTTGACGCTGCCGCTGAACATCGAATACCCCGATCTGCAGGTCCACCAGTGCGAATACCAGTCGTCCTGCGCGACGGTGTTGATGCTCGACTGCTCGCATTCGATGATTTTGTACGGGGAAGACCGGTTCACGCCCGCAAAGAAGGTTGCGATGGCGCTGTCACATCTGATCCGCACGCAGTATCCGGGCGACTCGCTCTCTCTGGTGCTGTTCCACGATTCAGCGGAAGAAATCCCGCTCTCGCAACTGGCCCGCGTGAAGGTTGGCCCGTATTACACCAACACGCGCGAAGGGTTACGGATGGCGCAGAGAATCCTGCAGCGCCAGCGCAAAGACATGAAGCAGATCGTGATGATCACCGACGGCAAGCCTTCCGCGCTCACGCTGGAAGACGGGCGCATTTACAAAAACGCTTTCGGGCTTGACCCGCTGGTAGTGAGCCAGACGCTGGAGGAAGTCTCGAAGTGCAAGCGGGCCGGCGTGCTGATCAACACGTTTATGCTGGCATCCGATTACGGGTTGGTGCAATTCGTGCAGAAGGTGACGGAGATGTGCCGCGGGAAGGCCTACTTCACGACTCCGTACACGCTCGGGCAGTATCTGCTGATGGATTACATGTCGCGGAAAACCAAGACCATTCACTGACACCGATCACGTAGGGATTGGTTCGCCAAGCGAGCCGGCCCCGGACGAAGGCGTCCGGGGCTACGTGTTTTGTTGCGTTCCCCACAACTTCGTCCCCTGCTGATAATCTTTTCTATATAACATGGCCAACTGTATTCGATGCGGGCGGGAGCTTCCTGCCTTCAGTTTCAGAAAGATCTGCCAGTGGTGCGTGCGGCACGAGGCGGCGCAACGCGGCGAGGAAGACGAAGACGCCATTCAGCCGGTGATGGCTGCGCCCTGGGCGCAGCGCGAATCCAGCGTCTCGGTCACGCAGGTGCTCCTCGGCGCGAACGTGATGGTGTTTCTCGCGATGGTGATGGCGAGCGGGCCCTCGCTGGACTTCACCGGAGCCATCTCAGTCCACTTCGGCGCCAACTTCGGCCCTTTGACGCTGTCGGGGCAATGGTGGAGGCTCGTGACCTACATGTTTCTGCATGGCGGCCTGTTCCACATCGCCATGAACATGTGGTGCTTGTGGGAGTTGGGCGGGCTTTGCGAGTCTCTCTACGGCCGCTGGACGTACCTCGCCGTCTACCTCCTCACCGGGGTCGCGGGAGGTCTGGCGAGTGTAGGTTGGAACCCTGGCGTGCTGAGTGTGGGCGCGTCGGGTGCGATATTCGGCCTGACGGGGGCAATGATCGCATCGTTCGCATTAGGCGAGTTTTCGCTGTCGGGCATCTCCATCAAAGGAGTGCTGAGCAGCCTGCTTGTTTTTGCCGGCTTTAACCTTTTTCTCAGCGGGATATTTCCGGGCATCGACAATGCCTGCCACGTTGGTGGTTTGGTCAGCGGGCTTATTCTCGGCGCGCTCATCGCGCTGCTCGCGCCGGAACCCAATCGGCCGCTCCGTCGGGCTGGCATCTTGCTGTTCATGGTCCTGATCCTGGCCGGCAGCGCCGTTGGGATCCGTCGCTGGCGCGGCTTCGCGAACTTCGGTACCGCGATGACTGCGCAACAGAGCATCGACCGGATGATCGACTTGTTTCAAAAAAAGGTGCGGCAGAACCCGCAGGATGGCTCGGCGCACTACGCACTGGCGCATGCTTATTTCAACAAGAGGCAATTCCCTGAAGGCGAGGCCGAACTGAAGAGGGTGCTCGATCTGCAACCTCAGAATCTAAATGCCCGCATGGACCTGGGAGCTGCTTATCTCAGTCAGAATCAACCGAAAGAGGCGCAGGAAGAATTTGCCAAGCTCGTGGCACAGGAACCCAAATACGCAAATGCGCATGTCGGGTTGGGAATGGCGCTCGCGGATCAGAACAACCACGAAGCTGCGATCAGCGAATATAAAACCGCGCTGCGTCTCGAACCACAGGCCCGGGACGTCTACTACCGGATGGGTATGTCGCAGGCCAAATTGAAACAGTACGATGACGCTATTTCCTCGTTCCTGAAAGAGCGAGAACAGGGCGGAGACGATCCTGATCTGGAGACTGCGCTGGCGGATGCGTATCAAGCAAAAGGGATGCAGCAGCAGGCGCAGGAAGCGCGCAACAAAGCTGCGCAGCTCAAAGACCAGAATACCGATTGAGGTTCAGCAATAGCGCCGGAGCTGCGCCCGGGTTATTGTGTGGAGCGGGCCGAGGGCGTCCCCAATTGCTCTTTGCTCTTCTTAGCCCTTCGTGATCTCTCCTACAGCCCGCCATGCCTGGTTGATGGCTTCGTCGGTATAGGCATACGCGCCCGCGTCGCAGTTGGCGATGGCGATGCGCCCGTGCGGCTTGCGCGCCACCTCACACGGAGTTTCACCGCCTTCCAGCCAGAACGAATCGAAGAGCGAGTTGTATTCGTAGGCATAGCCGTGCGGCCAGCGGTTGACGGTGATAGCGGCGATGTCGCGGGCGGGATCAAATCCGCCGGGACCCAGAGTGCGAGCCAACTGATCGCGGATCTTGCGCTCCATGGTTTCAAATGTGGTGGTGTAGATCTCCATGCGGCCATAGCTGTGCTGCTGGCGGGCGGGCAATCCCGGATGACATGCCGCTTTCATCATGTGAGCGACGATCGGTTCCTCGGGCTTGCGCGCGCATTCATATCCGCCAATGCTGACCGGCAAGTCAAGATTTACTCCGCTGTGGTACATGCCGGGGGCGTAGACAGCATTGGTGCCGATCTTCTGGAATGAGGTCCAGTTCCGCAAGGCGACGTTGGTGTAAAGCAGCGGAACTTTTTGCGCAGAAGATAGCGCTTCTTTCTGCTTGTCGGGAAGCTCCTCGCAGATGTAGGGAATCATCACGTGCCAGCAGGCCAGAATCGAATTCTTGGCTTTCACCGTGTAGACCTTGCCTCCGCGAGCGTAGGTAACTTCTACTTCCTTTGCACTCGCGATGTCGCCCACATGTTTGACACGCACCGCAGTGCTGTTCAGGCGGATGCGGACTGGCGAACCGGCATCATCGAGCTTGGCATAATTCGCTTTGGCGAGTACAACGTCGGATGAGGAATTGCCGGGAATTACACTTGGGGTAAGCCTCCGCACCAGCAAGCGCGCGATCGTCGCATTGCCATCAGGAAAATGGAAGAAGTATTTCTCGGCTTCCTCGTTGGGGATGGCGTCGCGATTCATACCCTTTCCCGGCGTTGAATCCAACTTCAGGCCATCGAATCCGGGAAGGCCGAGGCCCCAGGCATCCTGCGCGGCCACGGCGTCGATGCCCACGCCAAATAGTCCGTGGGGCATTGCTTGATAAATCTTGACGATGTCTTCGTGGACACCGGCAACGTCCGTGAGGTATTTGGCATAACTGATACGTGCCAGCTTCGCCTTCTTCTCATCGGAAGTAAGACCGGGGAAATAATCCTTCGGTTCTTGAAGAAGGCGCTGCAGGTCGCTCTTGGCTTGCTCTGCGATTGGGGCCTCTGCCATGAACTGCTTCAATAGCCTCGAGGTCTGGCTGATGATATCTTCACTCTCATTCCAGCCGCGCGGATTGAAATTGACGGTCAGTTTGTCGGCGCCAAAGGTTTCCTTGTCAAAGAAAATTTTGGGATGCAGCCCTTGCGAGAGATAAAGATTCTTGTCGAAGTATTTTGGGTAGGAACTTACGTCGATGCCCAATTCTTCGATCACTCCCTTGGCCACCGCACTGTAAGGAGCAGGACTCTCAATGGAGAATGTGCCTCCGAAACCCAGGCGGAACGCGTTATTGACACGGAATTCGTTGCGCTTGGCGTGTCCGCCGAAATCGTCGTGGTTGTCGAGGATGAGAACGCGCGCTTTGCCGCCAGTGGCCTTGCGATAAAAATGCGCAGCCGACAGCCCGCTGATGCCACCGCCCACCACGACCAGATCGTAAGTCTCTCCGGTATTTTCGGGCTGGCCGGCGGAATCCCAGAACGTGCCGTCGCGCACGCTGTGGGCCGCCTCGAAAGAGCCGGGATGGCTGCCACGCATTCCGGCAAGTGCGGGAGGATAGTATCCGGGAGACTTCGTGAGATCCGCCGTCTCAGCGCCCAGCAATTGCCAAGGCATCATGGCCGCGCCGGCCGTCACGGCTACGCCATTGATGAAGTCACGGCGCGTAATCTTGCGATGCATCCCCAGTTCCCGGTCCCGTTTGTCGTGCACGATTCCTCCGCAATCCCTTCCAATCTGCGCCGCGAGATAACTTCCAGTATTTAGGACTTAATTTAGGACTGACCTTCGACCTTTTTCACCGCCAGTTCCGCGGCCTGGAATCCGATTTTGCTGTGGGTTCCGTCGCAGAAAGGTTTGTTGACCGAACCGCCGCAACGGCAGAGCGAGAACGCGGGCTTGCCGGTGAGGTCGAACTTGTTGCCATTGACGTCGACAAGTTCGACGGAGCCTTCCGGAGCCTCGACGCGATAGGGGCCGTTGGGCCGAACGGTGATTTTTACTTGTGCCATGAATCCATTCCTCCAACCTTACGGGTTTCTAGTAAGCCTAAAAAAGATACCACCAATCCAGCTCGAATGTCTTGGCCGAAGGGATCTGGGTGATGGCTCAGTTTGAGGCGAGAGCAAACCCAAAACCACGAAGGTCACGAAGTTACACGAAGGAACCATCGACAATGAATTCCTTCGTGATCCCTAGTGCCCTTCGTGGTTAAGGTTTTTCCTTCTAGCTAGGAGCTCAAATTGAGTCGCTACCGGAATCTGCACAAAAGCGGCCGTGGGCATGATGAACGGAGGCGCAGGATGTCCGACTTTACGCCGCTTCAACGCGAGCGGCGCGGAGGCTGCGGTAAAGTTCCAGATACTGATCAATCATGCGCTTGGTGGTAAAACGTTCGCGGGCGCGAGTGTAGGCCAATTCGGCGTACGCGCGGCGCATGGGACGGTCCTCGTTGAGCAGCCGAATGTTTTCGGCAAGACTGGCCGCATCATTGGTGCGGAAGTAAACCGCGGTATCTCCCCAAATTTCGCGATAGCTTGGGATGTCGTTGGCGACGATCGCGCACCGGGAGAACGCCGCTTCGAGCGCGGGCATGCCCAACGGCTCGTAGCGCGAAGTCGCAGCATAAATGGCAGCCCGGCTGTAAAGCGCACGTAACTGCGCGTCAGTTTGCGGGCCGCGTATGGCCACCGTGGTCTGCTCCGTAGCCACTTTTACATCCGCGCGGATGGGAATGCGAGGCATCGGCACGGTTTGCTCGGAGCCCACAATGCAGACTGGCAAAGGATGCTGCTGCTGCGTCAGCAGGAACACCTGTTTGCTGGCGTCGACCAGGCGGCCCACCGCGAGAACGCAGTCGTCTTTACTGACGTAGGGATTGAAAAAGATCGGGTTGCGGCTGGGATAAATCACTTCTCCGCGCCGCGGACGACAGTAGCAAGCCTTGATGCGGTCGAGCATCCAAGCCGATGGAGCGACTACCGCATCGGCGCAGGCCAGGCCATTGAGTACTGTCCTGCGATACCAACTCAAAGAGCGCGCCGGTTGCGGAGCCCGATCGTGTACCGCCTGCGTCCACGTGATCAGATCGCCCTGCGCCATCACTACTCGCGGCACATCCACTGGCAGATTGCCGTAGCAAAACTGGTTGAGATGAAGAACGTTGGGCCGCAACTCGCGAACCAATGCCATCAGGTATGCCGAGGATTCCGGTAAGTCCTGTTCCGCCTCTTGCATCCATTCGAGACGGAAAGCCGTGGGCCGGTAATCAAGGCCGTGGAGATGATCCATCCACGAAACCTGGTCGGGCAGCGGGATCTCGCCGAAGCTGACGAGAGTGACTCGCACGCCGCGGGTCACCAAGCCTGTAACCAGCTCGCGAACATACGTCCACGAACCAGAGAGCGAATCGGCGGTGACCAGGACGTGCACCGAACCTCCGGGAGTTCAGCGGAATGCCTAATGGGCGCGGCATGCCGCCGAGGGTGCATCCATTCTAGTGGGAATTCCGGGAAGGTGAGAGGAAATTCTTGGGAGGCAGAAAAAAGTGGGCGCGGTGTCGGCGGGGTCGCAAAAGATTGCGGTTCGCGGAGGCTGCGAGTTGCGGTTACCAGCTGTTGCAGCGGCCAGTGTGGAGCGCCCGCTGGCTTTGAGTCGCTGCAAGCAAGCGGGCAAGAGTGCCCGCTCCACACAATTCGCGCTCGGGTGTATTTAGTGTGTTTACGGCATCGCTGAAGCGGCCCCCACACCAATCAGTTCACCTCCAGGCGAAGGCGGAGTTCGCGGGCGAGATTGTCGATTGTGCGAATCTTTTCCGCAGCGGGGCTCGGAACATCAGGCACCGACATGGCTAGTTCGCAGGAGAGCAGCATAGCCGTGAGGGTCTCGCACATCTCGCTATGCATCTGCTCAGCCACGGAACGGCGGGCGGCAGATTCCTCGCGCTTGCGCCGGTGCAGCGCGGAACGCACCTCGCGCACCAGACGCTCCATCCCGGTAACGGCAAAGTTGAGGTAGACGGGGAAGGCGGTCCCGAGATGTTCGATCATCTGGTCGCTCTCTTCGGGCTCCGTCTCGAGCAAGAACTGATCAATGACGGCGGCGGAAAAAGTTTGCTCGCGCAGGCGAGTGGCGGCTTCCTGCAGGGACTGGGCCCAGTGCGTTTCCTGGCCAGTAGCGGCATACAGGGATTCAGCACATTGTGGACCGGTGGCGGACGGCGTGATCAGTAGAATCATGTCTTTTCGATAGCATTTATGCCGCCAACGCAATCACTCTGAGAACACTGCGTTTAGCTCCGCGGGCGGCGCGGCGGCTTCCCTTCCCGGCACTTGCCGGTTCTCATCCGGTTCGGAATCGGGCTTGCACGGCTAGTATCCCTGCGTGGCGTAGTCCTTCAGTTTGCGATAGAGAGTTGTTTTTCCAATGCCCAGAAGCCGCGCTGCCTGGAGCTTGTCGCCGTTCAGGTCGGAGATGGCGCTGAGAATGGTGCGCTTCTCCAGTTCAGCGATGGGAATGATCTTCTGGCTTCCATTGCCGTGGCCGTTGCCGTTTCCGTTAGAAGATTCGGGGATAGGTAGATTTGCGATTTCCTGCGGCAGGTCGGTGACATGGATGAGCGGCCCGCTGGTAAACGCGTAAGTGCGCTCCAGACAATTCTCGAGTTCACGCACGTTGCCGGGCCAATCATAGGCCAGCATGGCTTTCAGGGCGTCGTCGCTGAGCACCTTTTCTTGCCCAGAGGTTCTAGTCATGCGTTCCAGAAAATGCCCGACGAGCAGCGGAACATCCTGGCGGCGCTCGCGCAAGGCGGGGATGCGCAGGCTCAACACATTCAGGCGAAAGTAAAGATCGCGGCGGAAACTGCCCTGCATCACTCCCTGTTCCAGATCGCGGTTGGTGGCGGCCAGAATGCGGACGTTGATGGGAATGCGGCGGGTGCTGCCGACCGGACGAATTTCTTTCTCCTGGATCGCGCGCAACATTTTCGCCTGCAGGTCAACGGGAAGCTCTCCGACTTCGTCGAGGAAAATGGTTCCCCCCTCAGCCATGGCCATGAGGCCATCTTTGGAGACGTTGGCGCCGGTGAATGCTCCTTTCACATAACCGAACAACTCGCTTTCGATCAGAGTCGGGACCAGCGATCCGCAGTCGACAGGTATGAAGGGCTTGTCGCGGAAAGGACCCGAATAGTGAATGGAGCGGTCGACCATCTCCTTGCCGGTTCCGCTTTCCCCGAGAATCAACACCGGGTGCACGCTATTGGCGGCTTTGGCGATGATGCGGTACAACTTTTCCATCTCGGGCGCGCGGCCAATGATTCCGCCAAATCCCTGTTTGGATTTGACTTTCTCGCGCAGCAGGCGGTTCTCGGATTTCAGCTTCAAATGGCTAGCCACACGTTCGAGCAAAAGCTTGAGTTCGTCGACGCTGAACGGCTTGGTGACATAGTCATAGGCGCCGTTCTTCATGGCTTGCACGGCGGATTGCACAGTTCCATACCCGGTTACAACGATGACGACCGCTTCCGGCCGGCGCTCTTTGATGCGACGGAGAGCATCCAATCCGCCCGCTCCCGGCAGGCGCAGATCGAGCAACACGGCATCGAACGTCTGTGCGTCCAGTGCACGATAAGCCTGCTCAGCGGAATCGGCGACAAACGCAGAGAATCCCAGCGATTGCGCTACGTCGCGGCAGGCCTCGCGGATCGAGCGCTCGTCGTCGACGATTAAGAGATTAAGGAAGTTGGCGGGTTCAATTTGAGGTGCGGCTATAACCGGGCTTAAGGCTGCTGACGTCATGACGTTCATTCCTCTTCCTGGGATAAAACTTGCCCGTCTGGGACGGGATAAAAGCCCTTGCCTTGGTACGACTCCGGAGCCAATCTTGGAGCCAGGGGCAAGAGCACGCTGGCGCGGGTTCCATGGTCCAGTGCGCTCTGCACGTGGATGAGCCCGCCGTTCGAGGTCACAATGTCGTGAACCGTGGCCAGTCCAAGGCCGGTTCCCCTGCCTGCCTTGGTCGTGAAAAACGGCTCAAACATATGGGCACGAGTGGAGTCGTCCATGCCGCTTCCGTTGTCCTGAACCACAAACAGGGCGCAGGGGAGGCACGCCTGGGTGCTGGTTCCGAGCACCGATTCAGTCAGCGCCTGGATTTTGCAATTGCGGGTTTCCACCGAAATCACGCCGCCGCGGGGCATGGCGTCGCGCGCGTTCAGCACCAGATTCAGCAGAATCTGCTGCGCTTCGGTGGGATCCATCTTGATCAGGCCCAAATTCGGATCCAAATCAAATTTCAGCTCAATCTTTTCCCCCATCAATCGGGCCAGCAGGTTGCGCATGCCCTCGGCAATTTCATTCAGGGAAAGCAGCCGAGGCTGAAAATTCGGAGGCCGAGCGATGGCAAGCAGCTGCCGGACCAGGCCGCTAGCTTGCATGCCGGCTTTGCGGATCTCGTCGGCGTACTTGCGGGCACGATGACCCGGCTCAATGCTGGCCATCAAGAGATCGCAGTACAACAGGACGCCGGTAAGCAGATTGTTGAAATCGTGCGCCACCCCCCCGGCGAGGCGTCCCACGGCTTCCAAACGCTCGGCTTGCAGCATATGGTGATGGGGCTCGGATTGGGAATTTTCCTGCGTCCAACTAACTTTCGCGGCAGCGCTCATAAATTCCTACTTTGCGCGGGAAGCGTTTCAAAAGGAACCCGGAATCCCGCTGCTTCCTACCTTCGTTTTCCCGTAATGGGACTTGGACCTCTCAACTCGGCTCCTCTGCGCCCATTTCGAACTCACTATAGAGAGCCAGGCCTGTGCGTGCTAAGGGCAGATGTCACTAAAACGGGAAATCTTTCTGTGGAAAACTTTCTGAGACTGGGATTAGTGAGCAGATTGGGCGCGTTGGGAGGAGACGTAAGCGGGTTCGGTGAGCCGAAAGGTCAACCGGCGGCCTTTTTCCAGACGAATGGCGGAGGAGGATCTACTGGTCGTCGGGGATTGGCGGGCGTACAGGTCGGCAGTTTGAACCGGAACATCGATGCCACGGACGTGAATCGAGGCCAGCGCCAAGCAGATATATCCCCGGTCGGGCTTCACCTTGGATGTGCGAACCGACTGGACGCGTCCGGAAACAATCGTGCCTCGCGCTATCAGCGTATTGCCCTCGATCACGACCGGCACGTCGACAACTGCGTCAAATGTGTCGTGCATGCCGGAACTTCCCCCCGAGATAGCGCCTTCCAGACTCACCGTGACCAGGGTTCCAGCCGGAAGATTCTCGTCCTGGAAAGGAAGATTGTCCGGTTTGGCCGCCTGATCGCTTGCGTGGAGCAGTTTCGCGGAACTGGATACGACGGATTGAGAAGCCTCGTCATGGAACGGCGCTTGATGCTGGTCCGTGGGTGCGGAGCTTTCGTCGCTGGGTATGCTCGCAGGTCCGTTGCAGCCGCTGACGCCAAGCAGCGCCAGAAGCATGAAGCAAGTCATTTGACCACGGAACTGGCTGCCAAAAGTCATGTGCCCCGCCACACGCTTAACTCTTTGCTTTGATTCTGTCGCAACCCGGATACCACCCACAATCTCACTAAATCAGCGACTTGGCGATAGCACTTTCGGGGCATTCGTGTAGATTCTTCCGTTAACGCGGCGAATTCTCCGGCTGGATCCGGTCGCCGCCCAAAAAAAATCGCGGAGGGCGTTTCGGCCCTCCGCTTTCAACTGATGCAGGATTTGCTCTAGCAGTCTAGGGTTTCTTCACCGCTTTCTTGGGCGTGCGTTTTACCGCCTTCTTCTCACTCTCGCGCCCGCCAATCAGACTCAAAGCGTCGGTCGAATTGAACGGGAACTGGCGGACTGACGTTTCTGTCTGGCCCGCGGCGTTGAGAGTGATATCCACCCGGCGATTGCTGGCCAGCTTAATCACCGCAATCCGCGCCAATTCCCGCTTGCGCTCTTCGGTGGTCAGTTCGGTGTTTTGGTTGATTGAGTTTTTCACTTCCTCGGTGGTCAGATTGTGTTGAGCGCCGAAGGCCTTGGTCTCAATATCGCCCTCAGGAACTCCCTGCTCGACGAGGTAGCTCTTCACGCGAGCCACGCGCCGTTCCGAAAGAGCCTGGTTAAAGGCAGCGGAACCGCGAATGTCGGCGTGACCCTCGAGAACGAGGTGCGCATCGGGCTTGGCTTCAAGATATTTCTTGAAGTCGGTGGCCATCGTCATCAAGATCTTCTGTTGGCTGGGAAGCAATCCAGCGTTGGGATTCTTCACCGGCGGCATAGCCGTCTGGAAGTAGACGCTGTGCAGCGCCAAGCGGGCCTCCAGAGCCTTATCCACCGGGGGCGGTGGAGGATTCTGGATTGTTACCTGGGTGGAAGCTTGTCCCGTCAGGCCGCGCGAGTCGGTACAAGTCGCGGTCACCGTCACCGGCCCGGGAGGCAAGCCGGCAGTATTTAGCGTGGCGGAAGTTCCCGTGCCGGAAACCGTGCCCGCGCTGGAAGTCCAGTCTGCCACGGAGACGGGCACGCCATCAGGACTGGTGCAGTTCGCCGTCAGGCTGACCGGTCCACCCGGAGCTAGTTCGCTCGGGTTGGCCGACATCGACATAGTTGGAGGATTCTTGGGTGGTAGCGGCTTGACGGTGTAATTCGCCGTGCAACTGGCCTCGGCGTTCTTGGCCTTGGCATCGGTTACATGCGCCGTTACCGCATAGCCGCCTGGAGCTACGTTCGTGGTATCGATTTTGGCGGAGGTGTCTTTGCCGGACACCGTTCCACCGTTGCCGCTCCAGCTATAGCTCAAAGAGTGCTTGGGATTAAAGTTGCTGGCCGTGACGGTCGCGCTTATGGGTTCGCCGACCATCACTTCGGTGGGCTGCACGGAGCAGGCGGCAGCCGGAGTCACAGCGGGTGCGCCGCCCCACCTGATCACAACACCAGTGCGCAAACGGACGCCATCAAGGCTAGGACGCCGCAGGTCGGGAAACTGCGGAGCAGCGGCGTCGGCGTAGTTGTGCCGTCCATAGACATAGTCGGCCTCGAAGACGCGCCATGCAATTTTCTTGGTGATGGGCAGATCCCAGCCGCCGCCGAGAATCAATCCGATGCCGTTCGACCCATTCAACCCGCTCACGTTCAGCCGGTTGTAGCTGACCAGGGCATGCAGGAAGTAGTTGCCATCGTCGGTGCGCCACATGAATCGTGGACCGCCCGAGAGCGTGGTTTCATCGTTGCTATTACCCCAGTTATACCCGAAATCGGCTTCGGCTCCCCAATGCGGATCGAAGTTATAGGTGAAAGCCGCACCGAATCCTTTGGCCATGTCCGGCACGCCGTAGGGGGTGGGATTGCTCGGATCTCCGAACGCCGCGGGAACTGTGGCTCCGGGATGCAGCCACTGATATCCAGCAAATAGATCCCATTTCGGCGTGGAATCGCTCTGTGCCAGCGCCGTTCCGGAAATGATAACCATACTCATCACTGCAAACACGAGAGCGGCCGCCGTGCGGTGCGCACGTGTTGTCCTGCTTATTGTCATAGAACCTCCAAAATGTGAGCCCACCACGCGGTGCGACGTGGGACCGGCGGTGATAGGAAGCAACTGCAAATTAGTGGAAAAAAGGTTTGTCTTCTGGAACGCAAAATTCTATCGCACAGCAGTTTATAGCGAAAGCGTAGACTGATGAAATTGCCGATCTTGGCAACCAGGATGCGAGGAGCGGTCTTAAAATGAAATTTTGCCGGCTCAACCGCCGCTGCAGGTCCTGAACGGATCTTGTCTGGCAGCCATAGCCCGCGTATCGTGGGGATTCGGTCGACGCCAGCGGGCTTTTCCAGGCGGGATCGAACAGGGTCAGCGCAAGCCAAATGAATCACGAAAAAGTACTGATTGTTGAAGACGAAGAGAACGAGCGCTCGGGGCTCGCCGAACTGGTCACCTCGTGGGGCTTTCGCGTGGAAACGGCCTGCGATGGTGCCGAAGGGCTGGAAAAGGCGACGCAATGGTCGCCTTCCATCGTAATTACCGACCTCAAGATGCCGCGCATGGGCGGAATCGAACTGCTGGGTCAGCTTGCCGAACAGGCTCAGACGATTGCGGTCATCCTGGTTACGGCGCAGGGCACCATCGACAGCGCGGTGCAGGCCATGCGCATGGGCGCTTACGATTACATTACCAAGCCCATCGACACCAACCGACTGCGCACGATTCTTGCCAACGCCGCGGCTCTGCTTGACACCCGCGTGGAACTGGAGGCCACACGGCGACGGCTGCGCGATACGGGCTCGCTGGGCCGGCTGAGCGGCGCGTCGCGCAAGATGCAGGAGATTTTCCGGCTGATCGAGATGGTCGCCCCTAGCACGGCGTCAGTGCTCATCACCGGCGCAAGCGGCACGGGCAAAGAACTGGTGGCGCGCACCATTCACGAACTCAGTCCGCGGAAAGAGCGGCCTTTCGTGGCCATCAACTGCGCCGCCATTCCCGAAACGCTGATGGAAAGCGAGATCTTCGGTCACGAAAAGGGCGCGTTCACCGGAGCTCTCGAACGCCGGACCGGCTGCTTTGAACTGGCGGAGGGGGGAACGCTGCTGCTGGACGAAATCGGCGAAATGCCGATCGGGACCCAGGCCAAGCTGCTGCGGGTTTTGGAGGATCGTAAACTGCGCCGCCTGGGTAGCAAGGTGGAAACGTCCGTGGATGTGCGGGTGCTGGCCGCCACCAACAAAATCCCCGACGAGGCCGTTTCGCGAGGCGAGTTGCGCAGCGATCTTTATTACCGGCTCAACGTGTTCAACATCCACATGCCTCCGCTGCGCGAGCACAGGGAAGACATCGCCGCCCTCGTGCAATTGCTGTTGGCCGAAATGGGCAGCAAGCACGGCCGCAAAGTAACTGCGGTCAGCGAGGCAGTCCTGAACCAGTTCAACAGTTATTCGTGGCCGGGCAATGTTCGCGAGTTGCGCAATACCATCGAGCGTGCGGTGATCGTGTGCGACACAGCTGTGATCGAGACCAAGCACCTTCCGCCGGGCTTTGGACAGGCTCCCCTACGCACTGCAGCCAACGATCCCGATGCCGTCCGCCTCGGCGTGGGCACGACCGTCGAAGAAGCGGAGAAGATGCTGATCCTGAAAACGCTGGAAGCGACCAGCAACAACAAGACTCGCGCCGCCGAGATTCTTGGCATCAGCCTCAAAACCCTGCACAATAAGCTGAAGGAATACGGAAGCGCGACTTCCGACGCTGTACCCGGCAAAGAGGAAGTACCTAGCGGCTAGGGTTCGCCGCTTTGCATAAGCCGAACGTTCCTCATGCTCAGACGAAAAACCATCATCGTGCTGGTCATCACTCTCATGGTGACGGCGATGGTTTCCGCATTCTCGTACTTGTACATTTCGCAGATCCTGCGGCTGAGGATCGCGAATGCCTACGAAACCGCAACCAGTCTGACTCATCAACTGGCCTATGCGGCCGGCAATGCCCCGCCCGACTTCAGCAGCACCGCGATCGATACCAGCAATCCAGCGGCCCTGAGCCGGGCTCTGGCGGATTATGTGCAAAACGATGTCGACCTGAACAATCTTGTGCAGTCCGATCCCGGCGACTGGCGCTACATCTACGACGTCTCTATCGTGGACGTCAATGGCAAGGCGTTGATACATACCAATGCTAGCCTGGTGGGCAAGGTCGTTCCACCGCGCCCCAATTTCGAGCAAGTCGTGCGGGCCCGCTTCCGCGAACAGATTCGACTGGTATTCAGTCCGGCTGCCGTTTATGACGTCACCTATCCCCTGGAATTGAATGGCGCGCCCTTCGGCACAATCCGCATCGGGGTGCAAACCATCTTCCTGAAAAGTGAAGTGGCGGCGCGCCTGATGAAGGCGCTCTACATTTCGGTGGCGCTGATCTTTGCCTCATTACTGCTGGCTGCTGGCATCTCGAACCTGGCGCTAGGACCTCTGAAAGAGATCAGCCGCAATCTCGACAGCGTGAGCGCCGGTGAACCGGAAGCGCTGTATGCGGCTGAATCCGAACACGACGAGTACGGCCTGGTGAGCCTGAAGATTGCCAACCTCGGCCGCCAGATTCGCGACAGCCGGGAAATTTTTTCGGCGCTGAAGGACAACGTCGACCAACTGATGTCGAAGCTGCAGGATGGCTTGATGCTGTTCGCCCGCGATTCCCGGGTGGTGCTGGTAAGCGCGCCCGTCGAAGCGTTCCTGGGCCGTCCCCGCGGAGAATTGCTGGGGCGTACGGTGCACGAGGTCTTCGACCGCCAATCGATGTTGGGGGCGGCGCTGCTGGACGCCTTCGAGCGCAGGCGCCCAATCTCGCAGCGAGAGTTTGAGGCCGCCGGCGGGCAGAGGGTGCAGGTCTCGCTCGATTTTGTGCAGGAAGAAGCTTCGCAGATCGGCGCGCTGGTGATCATGCGAGACACCGAGTCGGTACGGCGCATCGGCGACGAAATCGAAATGTCGCGCCGGCTCTCGGCGAGCGGCCGCCTCACCCGCGGCGTGGCTCACGAAGTAAAGAACCCCATCAACGCGATCGTGCTTCACCTGCAGCTCTTGCAGAACAAACTGGCGCAGGAGGAACCGGACACACGCCGTCACGTGGACATCATCGACAGCGAAATCCGCCGTCTCGACCGCGTGGTGCAGACCCTGGTGGATTTCACCCGCCCGCGCGATCTCCATATCGAGGAAATTGACTTGCGCCATTTGCTCGAAGATGTGGCGCAACTGGCCGCGCCCGACGCCGAACAGCATGGCGTCAACATCGAGCGCCAATTGCCCGATGTGAATCTGCCGGTCAAGGTCGACGTCGACCTGATGAAGCAGGCGATCCTCAACGTCGTGATCAACGGAGTGCAGGCGATGCCGCAGGGAGGCCGGCTCACAATCTCCGCGCGCCGCGAAAACAATGTAGCCGTCGCCGAAGTGCAGGACCAGGGCGGCGGAATTCCCAAAGACATGCGAGACAAAATCTTCGAGCTGTACTTCACCACGAAAAAAGAAGGCAGCGGAATCGGCCTAGCCCAGACGTATCAGATCCTGCAGTGGCATTATGGCTCGGTGGATTTTGAGTCGGCGGAAGGCGCAGGAACGACTTTCCGCTTTCAAATTCCCCTGGCGGGAGCCGCTGCGGAAAATGGTTCTGAATATGCCGCGGACATTGCCAGCCAGCGCGGTGGTTGAATGGTCTCCGCCGAGGAGTTTTCGTAGGTACCATGCCGCACGAAGGCGTAGAATTAAAAAACAGTTATTTTGCCATCCTGGGATCTCCGCATGACTCTGGCCGTAATCTTTCTATTCGGGCTGTTTGGAGCAAATCTCATCGCTCCTTTGCACGCGGTCAATCCGCCTCAGTCGGCGGCACAGTCTGCGCCAGAAGCCGTGCCATCCGGCAGTCAGCACCAAGATCAGAAAACTGGAACGGCAAGCCCTTCAGAAGGTACACCAGCTTCGCCTCATTCCCAGGCGACCTCCAGTCCAAAAACATCTCAGGCCGCGAAGAAGACTCACAAGAAGCGGGCGGGTAACCCGGATTGCCTGACTGCGCCAGCGGCTTCCGCCGCGGGATCGAGTCCGGCCGGCGAGAAGTCCGGCAACTCAGCGGCAGCCGGCAAGTCGGACCAGGCAGCGAAAGCTGCGGCTCCTGCAAAGAACTGCCCTCCACACAAAATCATTGTCCGCCGAGGAGGCGCTCCGGACCCCAGCATCCAACTGGCGGGCGGACCGGCCACAGACCAGTCTTCGCAGCAGAAAAATGCCGCGATTCAATTGCTGGGATCAACGGAGGAAAATCTTAAAAAGCTCTCGGGCCGGCAACTCAGTCCGGACCAGCAGGGGACGGTGACTCAAATCCACCAATTCATGCAACAGTCGAAAACGGCTGCGGCGAATGGAGATTCGGAACGCGCCCGCACGCTGGCGTGGAAGGCGGAACTGCTCTCCGAAGACCTGGTGAACCCGCAAAAGTAACGCGCATAGCAGCAAGCGGCAAAGCTATTTTCCTTTCGCCCTCGCATTATTCACCTTGGTCAGCAAATCTTGCGACATCGACTGCAGCGGACCGGGAATTTTCACCGCTTCGGTCAGTACTTCCCTGGCCTCGGTCAGTTTGTTCAACTTGCCATAGGCCAATCCCAAGCCATAAAGCGAGCGCGCATATTGTTGATCGTCCTGTCCCTTCAACAAGGTGCAGGCAGTTTTTAGTTCGGGAATCGCTGCCGCCATCTTGTCCAGCTTCAGATCGGCCCAGCCAATCGTGGAATGCGCCGCGCCGGCGGACAGCTTGCGCGATTTATCGGCGTCCGGAGCGTCGGCGTTGGCCACTTCCACCGCCTTCTGCGCATACGTAATCGCCTTGGCAGAGCTGTTCGCGTCAACGTAATGGTTCGCGAGCAACAGCAGGGCCGGCAAAGAATTCGGATTCTTGGCGAGGATCTTTTCACCGAACGAAACCAGCCGCGCCGGATCGTTCAACTGTCCCGGGCCGAGCGTATACATCGCATAATTTGAGACCGCGTCACTGAACTTCGAATCCGGATAGGCGGCGCTAAACAATTCGATCTCGGTCATGCGATTCTTAGGATCAGTTTCGGATGTGATGGCGTTGTAGCCACTGGTCTCCAGGTACTCGCAGTTGTTTTGCGCTGAGAGTCTATCCGATTCGACCTTGGTCTTGAACTCGTCATCACTCATGCCTGCCGGCTTCGGCTGTTTGGCGATGGACTGGCAAACCTCTCCGCCCTTGGCAGAGTATTCCATCATCTTCAAATTGCTTTTGGCCTGTTGCGCCGTGCTGGACTGCGAAACCATGATGTCTAGATTGTGCGGAGAGGCGGCCAGAGCCTTGTCGCCGTAATCGAGCGATTTCTGCAGGTCTCCATTGGTCTGGTAAGCCTGGGCAAGTTGCCAGTCTCCGTAGGCGACGGCCTGCGGATTGGCGGAGAACTTCTGCACGAAGTCCTGATACATGGCCATTTTTTTGGCCGCGTCCTGCTCGTTGGAAATTTCCTGCAGCGCGCGATCTGCGTCGGAACCGGCGGCGATCACGATGTGATCCACTTGCGCGCTTACCTGGATAACCAGAAATAAGAAGGAGATAAGGACTAGCAGCAGCGATCCGATCCAGCGTCTCATAGCCCGCCTCCGGAATATGAAAAGAATGGCATTACTTTTGAGCAGCACGCGAATCGTAGCGCTGAATGCGGCGGTGCGCAAGGCCTGTGATCACGAGATTGAGAGGCGTCATCCTGAAGTCTCGCGTTTTCACCAGCGGGACGAAGGATCTCCCGCTGGCATACAGCCGACGAAGTCTCAAACTGACGTCACCCTGCCGCCGCGGAGAAATCTTTCTTGCTAAAGTAGAACGATGCGTGCCAGTTTCGGACAGCTTCCCTTGCGCTTCGTCTTTGCTGCCAATCTGATCTCCATGATCGGCAGCGGGATGAATTCGGCTGCCGTCGGCTGGTACATTCTGCAGGCCACGCACTCCGAAGTAGCGCTGGGAACGCTGGTCATCATCCAGACCATTCCCGCCATGCTGATGCTTCCCTTCACCGGCGTCATTATCGATCGGGAAGACCGGAGGCGACTGGTGATGTGGCTCGATGCGCTGCGGGCCCTGATTATCGTGACGGTCGCGATCCTCGCCTTCCTGCATCGCGTTCAGATCTGGGAACTCTATCTCATGAATACGCTGGTCGCGGCCGGCTTCTGGATGTTCTGGCCGACCATCACTGCTCTGATTCAGGAACTCACGCCCGAAGGCGGATTCGTTCATTCCAATACGTTCCTGATGGCGGGAGTGCAGGGCGGATGGCTGATCGCTGGTTCGATCGTCGGATTCATGTACAACCACATCGGCTTGGGCGGCGTGCTGATCATCGACGTCTCCACCTACGTGGTCTCGTTTCTTTGTTACTTCGCGGTTCGAAAAGGACGCCACGTTGTACTCCGTCCCGCCGAGTTGCGCGCCGACATCGTTGCCGCCGAGAGCCATCTGAAGCGTTTCTGGTTCGAGATGCGCGAAGGCCTGCATTTTCTGCGGGACCATCGCGCCGTTGTGCTGCTCGGAATCAGTTGGGCGCTATTTCTTGGCGCGATGCAGACTGGAGCCGTCGTCACCCCGTCGCTGAGCGACCGCATCTTTCACGCGGGAGCGGTCGGCTATGGATGGCTGAGTGCAAGCTGGGGCACGGGAGCATTCCTGAGCGCACTGTACACCGCCTATGTGATTGCGCGCCTGGGCGGCCGCCGCGCCGTGGCATTCTCGATGGCGCTGATCGCGGCCGCGATTGCCTGCGCGCCGATTTGCGGATTCCTCGTTCTCGCTATGGCCGCCTACTTCATCATGGGGTCAGCCCGCGGCGTGGGCGGCGTCGCTATGAACACCAACCTCATGGAAATGGTGCCGCAGCACCTGATGGGACGCGTGCAGAACACGTTCTATTTCGCCGGAACTTTTCTGCAGATTGTGCTCGCGTTCGTCGTGGGGATGGTCGCGCACAGACTGAGCCTCGTCCTGGCCTTCGCGATTCTGGCCTGCGTCTATGGGCTGTCGTTCCTGGCGTCGAGTTGGCCAGTGGAAGCCACCGTCCGCGAAGAAGTCGCCGCGGACTGACGGATTTCCACCACGGAGGCACGGAGACACGGAGAACCGCTTGCCAAAACTGCTCAGCCGGCGATCAGTTTGCTCTCTCGTCCTGCATCTTTTGGATTTCGAAATCTCCGTGCCTCCGGGTCTCCGTGGTAAAGACCTACCGGAGGCTGATATTCTTTCAAATTCCTAAGGAGCGAAACATGTCCTCTGACCTGCAGGGCCGCAATGCCGTCGTGTTCGGAGTCGCCAACAAGCGCTCGATCGCGTGGTCGATCGCGCAAGGACTGCACGCCGCCGGCATGAAGCTTGCCATCACCTATCAGAACGAGCGCCTGGAGCAGGAAGCCAAAGATCTCATCCTGTCGCTTCCCGGCGCCGAAGGTTTTATGTGCGACGTGTCGAAGGACGAAGAAATCGCGCGCCTCTTCGCCACGCTGAAGGAACGCTACGGCAAGCTGCACACGCTGGTGCACTCGGTTGCCTTTGCGCCGGCCGACGAACTGAAAGGTGACTTCATCAACACGACGCGCGAAGGATTCCGCGTCGCCCTCGATGTCAGCGTTTATTCGCTGGTCGCCGTAGCTCGCGCCGCGGCACCGCTCATGGAAGACGGCGGCTCGATCATGACCATGACCTACTATGCGTCGGAAAAGGTGGTGCCGCGCTACAACGTCATGGCGGTGGCCAAGGCCGGACTCGAATGCTCGGTGCGCTACCTGGCCTACGAACTGGGAAAGAAGAAAATTCGCGTGAACGCCATCTCGGCTGGGCCGATTAAGACGCTGGCCGCGCGCGGCATCGCCGGCTTCGGAGACATGCACAAGAGCCACGCCGAGCGCGCGCCATTGGGACGCAATGTGGATGTGGCCGAGGTAGGATCAACCGGAGTCTTCCTCGCCTCCGACGCCAGCAGCGGCATCACCGGCGAAGTGATCTACGTGGACTGCGGCTATAACATCATGGGATTTTGAGTAGTTTGCGGTTACATGTGGGGACAGCCGCCATCGGCTGTCCAGATTTCAGCAAGGGCTATAATTTATTGCAGAGTATGCGAACGAACCGTCTTGCCTTCGCCTTCTTCGCCGCCGTAATCCTGTGCTCGATGGTGCGGGAATGGAGCGCTCCAGCACAGTGTGCGCGAGTCCTTCTGCTGCCCCGCAACGGCCCGACCATAGCTAGCTCTCGACCTTAATCTTCCGTCCGCTCTCCCCTTCGTGGCGCAACGAGATCTCGATATCCCGGTCCCGCACTAACCGCGGAAACTTTTCTCCCCATTCAATCAGCAGCAGGCTGTCGTCAGAGCGGAAATCGTCCAAGCCAAGCGTATCCAGTTCACGCGGAGTATCGATCCGATACAGATCGATGTGGTAGAGCTTGGCACGCGGCCCGCGGTATTCGTGCACCAGGGTGAAAGTCGGGCTGGTGACGTCTTCTTCCCTGGCCGCTTCGAACGCCGCGGCAATCCCCTTGACCAGCGTGGTCTTTCCCGCGCCCAGATCTCCGCGCAGCAGCACGAGCTTCGGTGGAGTTAGAAGTTCTGCGAGCGTGCGGCCGAAGGCGATCGTTTCCTCAGCCGAATGCGTGGTAATTTCGCGCAGCAACTTCCCCGTTGAGGTTTGGCCGCACACACGAACAGTATAACGAGACTCCGGAAACAACCGCGGCGCTCAATAGGTGGAGAAAGCGCTCGACTTCATACCCAGCGAACTGCGCTCGGCCACGTGATCGAGCGAGATGCGCAGTCGGCGGTGATCGTCATCCTCAAGGGCCACGAAGCGGAACGGTTGCAGCACGCCGTCCGGCATGTTGCGCATTGGGCTCAGCGCCTCAGCCATCCCGTGGATAGGGCCAGACTGGGTTTGAAAGGCAACTTCAATGAAATCGCCCTGCGCCAGCGACTGTGCCAGGCGCAGCAGTCCGCCGGTTACGGAGATGGTCTGGAGTTTCGCTTTAGTGCGGCGTCCGTCTTCGAGGCGAATCGCAGCCAGGACGGAATCTCCAAGCTGGACCCGGGAAGCGCGCCGCGTGGGGTGCGGTTGGGGGAAGTGGGTCATACGCAAATTCAGTATGGCGCCGCTCGTTATTATATAAAAGATTACGGGAGCCCCTCGTCCGAATTCCGCACTGCGCAAGGCAGACGCCGGATCGAAGCTGCGATGATCAAAGGACTTACACCATGTTTACTAACTGATTAATGTCCTATCGGACAGGCCCGCTTTCACTCCGCACCCTTCGCCCGATTACCATGTTGGCGAAAGAATTGTACGGAGGAATCCATGCCGCGACTTACGATGGTTGCCCTTGCTTTCGCACTGCTCTCCACTCTTAGCTTCAGTACTCTTTCGGACGCGCAAACCCATCCTCCACTTCGCGTGGGGATCGTCGGCCTGGTGCACGGGCACGTGCATGGATTTCTGGAGCGGTTCCGCCATAGCCCCGAGATCGAGATTGTCGGCATCGCGGAGCCAACCGGCAACTGCTGACCGCGGCCGCCGCGAAATACGGATTCGATCAGGCGCTGCTGTTTAGCGATCTTGAAGAGATGATTGCGAAGGCGCATCCCCAGGCCGTGCTCGTCTATACCGACACTTTCGATCATCTCCGCGTAGTCGAAATCTGTGCCCGCCATGGCGTTCACGTCGTGATGGAGAAGCCGCTCGCGACCACTTACGAAGACGCTCTGGCCATCGAGAAAGCCGCGCACACCGCCAAGATTCATGTCCTAGTCAACTATGAAACGTCGTGGTATCGGAGCAATCACGCCGCGTACGACCTAGTGCATGACGGCTCGCTCGGAGAGATCCGCAAAGTCGTCGTGCACGATGGTCATCAGGGCCCGAAAGAAATTGGGGTAGAGCCGGAATTTTTCGCCTGGCTGACGGATCCGAAACTCAACGGCGCCGGCGCCCTGTTCGACTTCGGCTGCTATGGGGCCGACCTCATGACCTGGCTGATGAATGGCGAGCGTCCGCAGACAGTGACGGCGGTGACGCAGCAGATCAAGCCACAAATCTATCCGCGAGTCGATGATGAGGCGACCGTCATCCTGACTTATCCCAGAGCGCAGGCCATCATTCAGGCATCCTGGAACTGGCCATTCGACCGCAAAGATATGGAAGTCTACGGCCGAACTGGCTACGTGTTCACGGTGAAGCATGATGACATCCTGCTGCGCCGCAAGGATGATCAGCAAGCGCAGCAACTCGCCGCCAAGCCGGTACCCGCGCCCTATGACAACGAACTTTCGTATGTGAGTGCGGTGATCCTCGATGGGGCGAAAGAAGACGCGCTGTCCTCGTTGGAAACCAATGTGACTGTAACCGAGATTCTGGATGCGGCGCGACGCTCGGCCGCGGAGGGAAAGACGATTCGGTTACCCGCTCGATAAACTTTGTCATCCTGAGCGGAGCCCATGCTGCGCGAAGCGCAGGATGGACGGAGTCGAAGGACCTTGTGTTCGCGGGAATCGCCGGTGGCCTTGCAAGGAAGTCTGATCCAGTCGCTCGGTTGGGCCAGCCTTCGCGACCCGGGAGCAGCTAGAAGGTAGGGATCCTTCGCCTGCGTGCGGCTGCCGCTTCGCACCAGCGGCACTCCGCTCAGGATGACAATTTTATCCGTCCCAACTCACGAATCTGCTCTCTGCCATCGCGCGGGCGCGCCCGAAGGCATCCGGCAATCCGCGCAGCAGATCGGTAGCCACCAGCGAATGCTCGCCCACCCTCTCGCGCATTACGTCTCCCGCGAGCCCGTGCAGATGAACCGCAGCGCAAACCGCGAGCAAAGCTGTCTGCGGATTCTGCGCTCTCTTTTCCTGTGCAAGCATCGCGGCCACCATCCCAGTCAGAATGTCGCCCGTTCCACCAGTCGACATTCCGGGATTGCCCGTCGTGTTCACCCACGCTTCGCCATCGGGCTGCACCACCAAAGTTCGATGCCCCTTTAACACGACGATCAACTCGTGCTCGCGGGCGAATTGGCGAGCGACACCCAGCCGGTCTTTCTGTACGTCAGCAATCGAAATGCCCGCCAGCCGCGCCATCTCACCAGGATGGGGCGTGATGACCAGTGTTCTGCCCTTGCCATTCAATTCGTTCGTGCGTCCCTCGAACGCGTTCAGCCCGTCCGCGTCGACGACCATGGGAATCTTCTCGTGTGCAACCAGCGACCGCACCAGCGTCGCAGTATGAGGATCGCGCGAAATCCCCGGACCGATGGCTGCTACGGTCATGCTTTTCAGCAACTCCTCGATCCTTACTCCTGCACTCGTCGCAATCGTTCCGCCATCAGTTTCCGGTAAGGGTTCGGTCATGATCTCGGCGTGAAATCCGGCAACCGTCGGAAGAGCGGATTTCGCAGTCGCAACGGTAGAGAGCCCGGCACCGGCGCGCAGAGCCGCCATTCCCGCCATCGCTACCGATCCCGCCTTGCCCACCGAACCGCCGACCACTAGTACGTGCCCGTAGTTGCCTTTGTTGCTTTCCGCCGGACGAGGAGCAACGAATGCGGCATAATCCCGCGGATGAATCAGGTTGAGATGAAGGAACGAAACGACAGCCTCATCTGGCGAACCGATGCCTGAAACGTAAGTCGGTCCCTTTGTCAGCTGGCTGAAGACGTGCGCGGGCCGCAGCGCGGTAAACGTCACGATCACGTCGGCGCACGCAATCAATCCCTGCTGCGGAGCTATCGCGTCGGCATCCGCTCCCGAAGGAATGTCGACCGCGATGACCGTTCCCTTGCTGGCATTCAGAATCGCAATGGCTTCCGCATAGAGCCCGCTGACCGGAGGCTTGAATCCAGTGCCGAGGATCGCATCGACAAAAATGTCAGCCGAAAACAACTGCCGCACTCGATCGCTGTTCAGCTCTTCGCTGGTACGAACCACGGTGGCGGCAAAAGGCAAACGGCCGTACATCACCGCTGCATCGCCCTTCAGCTCCGCAGGATCAGCCAGCAAGATCACCTGAATCGGCTTCCCTTGTTCGTGCAGCAATCGCGCCGCGACGAAGCCATCGCCGCCATTGTTGCCCTTCCCGCAGACAACGACGATCTTCTCCTCTGGCTGCCAGGAAAGCCGGACGCGCTCTGCCACTGCCGCCCCGGCATTCTCCATCAGCGTCGATGACGGCACGCCGAAGCGCTCGCTGGTGGCGCGATCGATGGCGCGCATTTCCGCCGCAGTGACGATTTTCATAGGCTTGCGATCTTCATGATGACGCGGCGGTGCGCTCGAGTTGCCGCAGTTGTGAGGGTTCGCCCATGGCGATCAGGCAATCGTTGGGCTCGATGCGCTCATCGGGTGCGGGGTTGAAACGCATGTTCTCGCGGCGCTTGATCGCCAGCACGATCACTCCGCGCTCCTGGCGGATACGCGAACCCTCCAGGGTCTTCCCCGCAAAGCTCGAAGCCGGAGTGATGTGGATCTCGCCAATTTCCAGATCCATGCCCAGATGCGTGGTCGCGGTATCGAGAAAACTGACTACGTGCGGCCGCAATAGCGATTGCGCGATACGCTGCCCGGCAAACGAATAGGGCGAAACCACGGAATCGGCGCCGGCGGTGAGCAGATGTTTCTCGGCCGCGTCTTCGCTGGCTCGCGCAATAATTTTCAAATGCGGATTCAGCCCGCGCGCCGTCAGCACGATATACAGGTTGGTCGCGTCGGTGGTCGTGGCAGCGATCAAGCCCTGTGCCCGGTCGATCTGCGCGTCACGCAAGGTTTGCTCCAGCGTCGCGTCTCCCGCCACCACCAGCCAATTCTCGGAAGCGTAGCGCTGGCGCTTGCTCTCGGCGTTGTCGATGAGCACAAACGGCACCGGCTTGCGGGCCAGTTCGCGAGCCACGCTGCGCCCGACGCGTCCCATGCCGCAGATGATGAAGTGGCCGTCGAGACGTCCGATTTCGCGCTCCATGCGCCGCCTTCCGAAGAAAGTCTGCAGCTCGAATTCTAGCAAAGCCTGGCTGAGCGCTCCGACTCCCAGCAACAACAGCGAAACGCCAGCGAGAATCACGAACACATTGAAGACGCGTCCCGCATGCGACAGCGGATGCACTTCCTGATAGCCGATCGTGGTCAGCGTCGTGACCACCATGTAGAAGCCATCAAACCACGGCCAGCCTTCAATGTAGTGATAGCCTGCCGTGCCGATCACCATGACCAGAACGAGCAGCACCGCGATGTTTCGAAGGTTTCGGAAGGCTTTCATGGGAGACGTTAGTCGTTGGTCGTTAGTTATTAGTCGTTCGTCATCCGGCAATCGCGTTCGTCACTGCTATGAATGAGCTTTCGCCAACGACCAGCGACTGCCGGCCAACGACGGCTTCCAGCGACTATAAAACAAAACGGCCCTCCGCGCAGTGCGGAGAGCCGCAGAGACTGGCAGCAGAAATCAATCGGCCATGGTGCGCGCCGGCGCAGAATTCACGCCCTTCGCGATATCAATCTGCACTTTGCTGTGCTTGCGGCTGTAGAAGAAGTAGATGAACAGTCCAATCGCCAGCCAGATGATCAGACGCGCCCAGGTCTCCTTACCGAGGCTGAGCATCATGAGCAGCGAAACGGCGATGCCCATAATCGGAGTGAAGGGGATCCACGGCGTCACGAACGCGCGCGGCACGTCGGTTCCGCGAACACGCAGCACCCAGACGCCGCCACAGACGATGATGAAGGCCAGCAGTGTTCCGATCGAGACGAGATTCCCGAGAACGTTGATCGGAGTAAGAGCCGCCACTGTCGCCACGCAGACACCAACCAATATCGTCGAAACATAAGGAGTGCGGAAGCGGGAGTGAATCAGGCTCGCCCACTTCGGCAGCAGGCCATCTTTCGACATCGAGAAGAACACGCGCGATTGACCGAGCAACATCACGACCATGGTGGAACTCAATCCGCAGATCGCGCCTAGCTTCACGAGCCGGCTACCCCAGGCGACGCCGGTCGCATCGATTCCGATGGCGATCGGGTCGGGGACGTCGAGGCTGGTGTACTTCACCAGGCCGGTCAGAACCGCGGCGACCAGAATATAGAGAATCGTGCAAATCACGAGTGACCCTAAAATTCCGATTGGCATGTCGCGCTTGGGATTCTTCGCCTCCTGCGCCGCCGTCGATACGGCGTCGAATCCGATGTACGCGAAGAAGATCACGCCTGCAGCGGTTGCGATCCCCGACCATCCGAAATCCCCGTAGTGACCTGTATTGGGAGGCAAGAACGGAGTCCAATTTGCCGTGGCCTCGGCGCGATGTCCCAGGATGTAATTAATGCCGAGCCCGATGAAGACCAGCAGGACGGCGACCTTCACGATCACGATGAATGAGTTGAAGTCCGCCGACTCCTTGATGCCAATGACCAAGATCGCCGTCACCATGATGATGCCCAGGAATCCGAACAGATTGAACGAAGAATACTGATGCGGCAAGCTGGCCATATCGATGTGGTTCGATGCCAGCGCTTTCTGGAGCTGTGCCGTAAGCCGCTCCCAGTGCCCGTTATAGAAGAGGAACACCGTGCCCGGACAACCGGCCCATTTCGGCGAAAGATGGACGCCGAAGTCGGCGAGGAAGCTCAACACATAGCCGCTCCAGCCGCTGGCCACGGTCGCCGCGCCGAGAGCGTATTCCAGAATCAGGTCCCAGCCGATGATCCACGCGATGAACTCGCCGAGTGTGGCATAGCCGTAGGTATAAGCCGATCCGGCCACTGGAATCATTGAAGCGAACTCGGCGTAGCAGAGGCCTGCAAAGACGCACGCCACGGCTGCCAGCGAGAAGGAGAGAATGATGGCCGGTCCGGCGTGGTTCGCGGCGGCCGTCCCAGTTAGAACGAAAATGCCAGTTCCGATGATGGCGCCGACGCCGAGGGAAATCAGGTTGGTGGGTCCGAGTGCGCGCCGTAAGCTATGTTCGCCCGTCTCCTGGGCTTCGGACAAAATTGTGTGAAGAGGTTTCTTGGCCAGCAGGTTTGCCATCCGTGTTGACTCTCCTTCAACTTACGTAGAGGTTTTCGTCGCGCTTCTCGACCACGCATAATAAACTGGAATTCCCAGCAGCACCACAATCAGCCCCGGCCACGTGTATTGCGGCTTGTAGCGCAATAGTACGACATCGATGAATAAAGCCATCACAATATAAATCGCCGGCAGAACTGGATATCCAAAAGCTCGATAAGGCCGGTTCGCCTCGGCATGCGTCTTGCGCAGCACAAACAGGCCGACAATAGTCAGAATGTAGAACACCAGCACCGCAAAGATAATGTAATCGAGAAGCTGCCCGTAGCTCCCGGAAATGCACAGCACGCAGGTCCACACCATCTGCACCATCAACGAGACGGCGGGCGTCTTATGAGTAGGATGCAGCTTCGCGACCTTGCGGAAGAAGAGCCCATCTTTCGCCATGGCGTAGTAGACGCGCGCTCCAGAGAGAATCAGGCCGTTGGCGCAACCGAAGCCGGATATCATGATGGCCGCAGCCATCAGCAGGCCGCCCACCGATCCCAGCATTTGAGTCATCACCGCAGTGCCTACGCGATCCTCCGCGGCGTGCGTAATGCCCCGGGCAACGATGGTTGCTCCGCCCTCCACTCCGATCAGAGGCAGCGCGCTCAGATAAATGAAGTTGCAGGCGATGTAGAGCGCGATGACGATGCCCGTGCCCATCGCCAGTGACAGCGGCAAGTTGCGGCTGGGATTCTTTACTTCCCCGGCAGTAAAAGTCACGTTATTCCAGGCATCGGCGGAGAACAGCGAGCCGACCTGAGCCACGGCAAGAATCGTCAACGTGCCAACCATCACGATCGGTCCGCCAACGCCCACCTGAACGGCGTGCTGCGCGCCCAGTCCGGCGTTATGCCAGAAATTGCCGCCGAAGTTCGCAACCAGGGCTTGCGGGTTGCGGCCGAACGCAAATCCGAACGCCGCCAGCCCGAGCAGGGCGGAAATCTTCGCCGCGGTGAAGACGTTCTGAATCGCCGCGCCCGTCTTCACGCCAAAGATGTTCACGACCGACAGGAAAATCACCAGCAGAATCGCCATCAGGTTTTGCGTGTTTATCCCGACTTCCATGTTGCCCAGCACCATCGGTCCAACATGGATAGGCGGAACCTTCCAGAGATGCACGAGCCAATGCGTGGAGGAAATCGATGGGACGAAGACACCGAGAAACTTCCCAAAGGCCACGCCCACCGCCGCGATCGTGCCAGTCTGGATTACCAGGAAGAGCGTCCAACCGTAAAGAAATCCCCAGAGCGGCCCCAAGGCCTCGCGCAGGTAGACATACTGGCCGCCGGCTCGCGGCATCATCGCGGCCAGTTCACCGTAGCTCAGCGCCGCGACGATCGTCATGAACCCCGCCACGGCCCACGCCCCAATCAACAGCGCTGGCGATTCCACTTCGCGCCCGATCTCAGCCGAGACGATAAAGATGCCGGACCCAATCATCGATCCCATGACCAGCATGGTCGCGCTGGTCAGGCCCAATCCCTTGACCAGTTCCTGATCCTGATGGCTGTGAACGTCCCAGTCGCTGCCCGTGGTCGGCTGCGTAGTCGATGTGCTCAGGCGTACCTCCCAAACAAGTCAGAAGGCAGAGGTGAAAATCCAGAAGTGACGCGCCCTAATTCTGCATTCTGACTTCTTCATTCTGCATTCGCGTCACCCGACTTTACCTTAATATGCGCAAAAATTCCTCTGCCGATTTGCCCGGCTCCCGTAACAGATCGGATATCACCGCGACCGAATCCGCCCCCGCCTCGATCACCGAAGCCGCATTGGCCCGCGTAATACCCCCGATGGCGACTAAAGGTTTGCGGGTCAAAGCCCGCGCCCGGCGGACGCCTTCGAGCCCCACGACCGGATCCGCCTTCTCTTTGCTGGAGGTCGCGAACACAGGCCCAATGGCCAGATAGTCCGCTGAAGTCAGATCGGCCTCGCTAAGCTGTTCGGGATTATGCGTGGAAACCCCCAGCCAGCAGTCCGGCCCAATGATCTTCCGTACGGATTCGGGCGACAAGTCATCTTGCCCGACGTGCACGCCGTCGAACTCGGCAGCCAGGCAGAGGTCG
This sequence comes from uncultured Acidobacteriota bacterium, assembly GCA_963763795.1. GTDB lineage: Bacteria > Acidobacteriota > Terriglobia > Terriglobales > Acidobacteriaceae > Sulfotelmatobacter. The sequence goes on from CAVXPP010000007.1 coordinate 126,192, forward strand.
GCGCGGTCATTCATGATCAGCCGCACGGAGTGACTTGCAGGGTTCTCCACAGTGGGGTGCCCCACGTCTCGCAGTCTTTGCGAGACGTGGGAATCTGGATCTCGGGGGAATAGTCTCCGCAATTCCCGCGCCTGCTCCAGCATGACCCGAGCACTGCCGGATTTGTTGCGGTATTGCAGAAGGGTGCAGCCGGCGGATACAAGCTCCTGTGCGAATGCGATCAGTTCCGCAGTGGTACGGGACGCCACAGTATCCAGAATGGCATAAAGGCAAGGGAGTTCAATCGGCTTTGAATGAGAGGCAGTGGGAATCACGGGTCATTCCTGTGGACGATTCCAAGAACGATTCCGATCATTGTCCCGAGGAGGCCAACGCCCACGACGACGTAGTAGTTCCCCGAGCCGAGAGATAGCAGCCAGCCTACGACGACGCCCGCCACTAAGCCGACCACCGTGAACTGCCAGAACTTTTTCATTGGCTACCCGGTACTCGCAACTCGCTACTAAGTACCGCCGTTTCTCGCCAGGAAGCGCTCGATGAATCCCGTATCGATCTTCCCGGCCCGGAAATCCGGATCGGCCAGAATCTTGCGGTGCAGCGGAATAGTCGTGTACACGCCCTCGACAATGAACATTTCCAGCGCCCGCGCCATGCGCGATACCGCTTCATTCCTGTCTTTGGCACGCACGATCAGCTTGGCGATCAGAGAGTCGTAATACGGCGGAATCACTCCCTCGGCATAGGCAGCCGTATCCACGCGCACGCCCGTTCCCCCCGGAGGATGGAATGCCGTAATCTTTCCCGCCGACGGCGTGAACTTCTCCGGATGCTCGGCGTTGATGCGGCACTCGATCGAATGCCCGCGGTGCACGATCGGACCGAGCAACACATCACTCATCTTCGCGCCGGCCGCAATCATGATCTGGCTTTTGACCAAGTCGACGTCGGTGACCATCTCCGTGACCGGGTGCTCCACCTGGATGCGCGTGTTCATCTCGATGAAGTGCAGCCGCCGGTCCTGGTCCATCAGGAACTCGATGGTGCCCGCGTTCGAATATCCGATGTCGGCCAGCGACTTGCACAAGATCGCGCCAATCTGATCGCGCAGTTCCGGCGTCACCTGGGTCGAAGGCGATTCCTCCAGCAGTTTCTGATGCCGCCGCTGGATGGAGCACTCGCGCTCGCCCAGGCTCACTACGCTGCCATGCTCGTCGGCCAGCACCTGAAACTCGATGTGCCGGGGATGCTCCACATATTTTTCCATGTAGAGATCGCCGTTGCCGAACGCGCCCGCGGCCTCAGCCTGCGCCGCCCTGAACAGACCCGGCAACTCCTCTTCATTGCGGACGATGCGCATGCCGCGCCCGCCGCCCCCGGCGGAAGCTTTGACGATCACCGGAAAACCGACCTGCCGCGCCCACTCGATCGCCTCGCCATCCGAGGCAATGATTCCGTCGGATCCGGGAAGAATCGGCACGCCGGCCTGCTTCATCGCCGTCCGCGCTTTTTCTTTTTCGCCCATCAGCCGGGTGACTTCCGGCCGCGGTCCAATGAACTTGATGCCGCTCATCTCGCATACTTCTGCGAAGTTTGCGTTCTCGGCGAGCAAGCCGTATCCGGGATGGATGGCTTCAACGTTGGCGATCTCCGCCGCGCTAATGACTCCGGGAATGTTCAGATAGCTCTGCGCCAGCTGCGGCGGGCCAATGCAGATCGCTTCGTCGGCGAAACGGACGTGCAGAGAATTGCGGTCCGCCTCGCTATAGATCGCGACCGTGCGTACCCCTAGCTCTTTGCAGGCGCAGATCACGCGCAGTGCAATCTCTCCGCGATTGGCAATCAGAATCTTCTTAAACATGAAATCAGCTATCAGCCGTCAAAAAAATTGTTGATTGATGATGCTTGATTGTTGAATGAGAGCCAGAGATGTGGACTTTCATTCAGCAATCAAGAATCAACAATCAACAATGCACTGCAGACAGTTCCATCTTCACTTTTTCGGCCGGATCACAAACAGCTCCTGGCCGTACTCGATCGGCTGGCCATTGGTTGCCAATTTCTTTACGATCTCTCCGGCAACGTCCGATTCAATCTCGTTCAACAGCTTCATGGCCTCGACGATGCAAAGAACCTGCCCCACTTCGACGCTGTCCCCAGGCTTCACGAACGGAGGTGCTCCCGGCGAAGGCGCCTCGTAGAACGTCCCCACAATCGGGGATTTCACGGTGTGCAGCCCTTCTTCCGCAGCCGGAGCGGGCGCGGGCGCGGGAGGAACGGCTGCCGCGGCGCCGACCACAGGAACGGCTCCAAGCTCGACCGTGGGCCCCGGCGCGGCTGGCACAGCGTAAAAGCGTGGTTCGGCCTGGGAGTGCACGAACGTGTGCTCGCCGGCACGCTTGATGCGTACCTTGACATCGCCGCGTTCCAGTTCAAACTCAGCGATATCCTTTTCGATTAAAAACTCGATGAGTTCCTTCAGCTCTTTTAGATTCATTCGTTTGCGGCGGGACCGTCTGCCGATCCGCGCGCCTGGCTGGCGCGAAAAAGCTGGGCCAAGATCCCTTGCCCAGCTGTTCTTAAGAAGACTAAACTGCCAGAAATTCTTTGCTGGTCGGCGTCAATACCTCACAACCACCGTCCGTGACCACCACCATGTCCTCGATTCTGATGCCCCATTTCCCGGGGAAGTATACTCCCGGCTCAATGGTGATGACCATGCCAGACTGCAAAACTTCACGCTGCCCATCCGCTACTCGCGGGCTCTCGTGAATCTCGAGTCCGACTCCGTGTCCGGTCGAGTGCGTGAAATATCGGCCCAACTCGGCCTTCTGCAATACCTTGCGAGCCGCAGAATCGACCTCGCCCACGGTGATTCCGGGCCGCACAGCATCAATTGCCGCCTGCTGCGCTTCCCGTACCGCGTCATAGGCCGGGCAAGCGTCATCCGCGACGCTCCCCACCCACACAGTACGAGTCTGATCGGAACAATAACCTGAGAGTATAACACCGAAGTCGCAGACGACGAACGCGCCGGGAGCGATCGCCTTCTCCGACGCGCGCCCATGCGGCAAGGCTGACCGTGCCCCCGAAGCAATGATGGTAGGAAACGACATCTCTTCCGCGCCGCCGCGGCGAGCCGCCAATTCCATCTCCGCCGCAACTTCGACTTCCTTGATCCCCGGACGCATCACTTCCACCGCCCGGTCAAACAGCCTCGCGCCTAATTCAACCGCCGCCCGGATGCGCTGGATCTCGTCCTCGTCCTTGACCATGCGGGCCCGCTCCACGATCGCGGGAGCGTCCTTAAGTGTAACGCCCGAGGGTCGCAGCTTGTTCAGACGGCCCTTTTCGGCGACCGTAAAATGCTCCGATTCAATGCCGAGGTTCCATCCCCTGGCGCGACGACGCCGCTGCCCCAGGAAATCGGCCACCGCCTGCAGCCCCGACTTGCGCGCAATCACCACCTTCGCGTTCTTCACTTCCTCATGCGCCTGCGTGTCATAGCGAACGTCGGTAAAGAAAACGCTGCCGGATTCTTCGACCAGGAGGAGACCGGCACTGCCGGTAAATCCGCATAGATATCGAACGTTGGGAAGATGGCTGAGCAGCAGCCCATCGAAGCGGGTAGTGGCAAGATGCTGCCGCAGTTTTCGCTGGCGGGCCTGGAAGTTCATGTGGAAAGTTTATCAGGAAGAGCAATGAGCTATGCGCCATGAGCGATGCGCCGTAAGCGTTGCTGGCCCCTCGGCTCATCGCCCAATGCTCATCGCTCATCGCTAAAATACAACCGCCGGCCTGAAAGTTTCTTCAGGCCGGCGGCTTTTTGCTCGGGACTCGTTACCCGCGACTCGGCACTAAAACTACGTCTGAATGATTCGCGGCGTGATGAAGAAGATCAGTTCCTGGTTCTGGGTCGTCACCGTCGTGTGCTTGAACAAGTTGCCCAGCACCGGGATGTTGCCCAGCAACGGCACCTGATTGATGTTGATCGAGTTCTGCGTCTGGATGACGCCGCCGATCACCACCGTGCCGCCATCGGTCACCAGCACCTGCGTGGTGGCCTGCTGCGTGATCAGTTCCGGGTTGCCCTGGACTTCCTGTGCGAAGTTCGGAGTGGTGTTTTCCACGTCCACGTTCAGGAAGATGGTGTTCTCCGATGTGATCTGCGGAGTCACCGTCAAGCGCAGGAAAGCGTCCACATAAGTTACGGTCGGAGGACCGCCCAACTGCGCCTGCGTCACGATCGGCACGCGCACGCCCTGCCGGACCAATGCCTGTATGTTGTTCTGGGTCACGACCCGCGGACGCGACAGAACTTTTAACAGTCCGCGCGACTCGGCCATGGTCAGAATGGCATCCAGACGGATATTCGCTGAAGAAGTCTGGAAGCCGAGGCCGCTGCTTGGCGACGTGACGCCCAGGTTCGAAAACAGAGGGATCTGGCTCAAAGTGGTTCCGGTCGGGGCGCTCGTGCCCACGATCGAATAGAACGGAGGCTGTCCGCCAAATACGCCTTCGGGCGAGGTTCCTACGCTGCTCGCGCCACCGAGGTTGGTCGTGCTGTTGCCCCATCCAAAGCCCAGCTGGGTACCGATATCACGGGCGAATTGCCGGGTGGCAGCCACCACGCGCGCTTCGATTTCAACTTCCTGCGTCTTGCGGTCGAGCTGCGTCAGCAGGCGATCGATAGTCGGGATCACCTTCGGGATATCGTTGATGATCACAGCGTTGGTGCGGTCATCGGCCACTACATCGCCGCGCTGCGAGAGGAACTTCTTCACAGTCACAATCGCATCTTTCGCCTTGGCATAGCTCAGGAAGCGAGTCACCGAGACCTTATCCACGGCCAGCGCTTCCGATTCAATCTGAGCCCGGCGCGCGTCGGCTTCCTTCTTCAAGGTCTCCACCGTGGCGATGCGCAGGACGTTGCCCTCCAGCTCACGAGCCAGGTCGTTGTTCTTCAGAACGATGTCGAGTGCCTGGTCCCACGGCACGTCATCGAGCACGATGGTCAGTGTGCCATGCACCTGCGGATCAAGCACAACATTAAGGCCGCTGATCTCGTGAATCAGGCGAAAGAAATCTTTCAGGTCAACGTCTTTCAGATTTACCGAGATCGGCTCGCCCGTGTACTTGGGGCCAGCCGCGACGGGTTGCTGTCCGGCTTGCGCTTTCTGCTCTGCCGCCAGATTCACCGCCGGGACAATCGTCAGGGGTCGAAGTATTGGAGGATCTGGGCCGCATGCGCACTGACCGGAATCAGCTCTGCCGCGGTCTTGTCAGAGAACCGGGCCGCCGCTTCCTCGGCGCGCGCCGTGGGCTCGTCCGCAGGCGCATCCGTCTTCACATCGGCCTTCGCGGCCTTGGCCTGATACGAAGGTTCGACGAATACGTAGTTGTTGGCCGAGGCGGCTGGCTGCGCCGTGGGCGCCGGAGTCGCATCCGCCTTCACCGGAGCCGGCTCGCTGGCTGCCACAGTCTTGGTCTCGGCAGCAGTCCCGGCAGCGGCTTGGGCGACGGCGTTGGCATGCAGCGTCAAGATCAGCTTGCCGGCCGGCCCCGGAGTCAGCTCGTAAGCGCAGGCTTTCTCCAGGTCAACGACGATGCGCGTGCTGGGATGCGATTTCGCACCCATCCCGATGCGCACGTCCTTGACGCCGTCTGCATCCACCGCGATGCGGCTTTGTCCGGTCGCCATGACGGTCTCCGGCAAATCCACCACGACGCGGGCGGGCGAGTTCAGAGTGCTGAGCTTGGGGGTGATTGCACCCTTCGAGCTCATCTCGACTCGGATGGTGTCCGTGTCCCGGACTACGTTGACTCGATCGAGCTGGCTCGGCGTCTGGGCGGCCGCAACCACCCCCATCGCCAGCAACGATACGAACAGTGTCAGTTGTTGCTTTCGCATTTCGCCTCTCCCCACCCGCGGGCCTGGCCCGCGTGTCCTTCTACGAACTTGATTTCAGCGTCCCACTCAGGGAAGCGCCGCCCTGCTTAAACCGCCGGAGTAATGATTCTCTTCACCACTTCTCGCGTGAACGACTTGCCCAGCTTGTCCTGGACTGTCTCCTGGAACGTCACTGAATCGCCCGTGATCTTCACCACGTAGCCGTTGAACACGGGATCGTTTTCCCGCAGGAAATACGCTTTGTTCAGGTTGTTGGTGACCACGGCGATGAAGCCGGCATCAGACTTCACTACGCCGCGCACGTTGATGGCGCCAATCTCCAGGCACTTCTTGCCCGTCGAGCAGCCCGATCCGTTCTGCTGAACCACCGGACTGAAGAAAGGATCGCGGTTGCCGTTCATCGCCCACTTCTTCTCTTCCGGCTTGGGCTTGGGAGCTTCTGCGGTCTTTACCGGAGAACTCGCCACGGGGCCAGGCTTGGCCGCGACCACTGTGGTCCTGGCCTGCTGCTTGGGATCTTGCTTGGCGGCGACCGTAACCGGCTTGGCCACGGGAGCCTTCGCGTCCGCTATTTTCGGCCCAGCCACAGACTTCGCCGCAGGAGCTTTGACGGCGGCCACTTTCGGTGCCGCGGCCGGCTTCGCGGCCGCAACCGGAGCCTTGGCTGCCGGAGCCGGAACGTTCTTGGCTACCGTCGAACCTGCATCCTGCGTATGCAGGATCAGTACCAGCTTGCCTGCCGGACCCGGCGTCACTTCAAACGCCATCGGCTTTTCCAGGTCCACAACCACGCTGGTGGTCGGAGGAATCTTGCCGTCCATACCGATCCGGACGCCCTTCACTCCGCCGCTGCCCACCGGAATCTTGTTCTGCGCGCTCGCCACCACCGTCTCCGGCAGTGCCACCACCACGCGCGCCGGCGAGCTCATCTTGCTCACGTGCGGCGTCACCGTCTCGGTGGAGCTGATTTCAATCTGGATCTCGTTGCTGCCCGGCACCACGTTCACCCGCTCCAGCTTATTGTTCGCCGAGGTGGAGACGGGCTGCGCCGCCGGCTTCACTGCGGGCTTCTCTGCCGGAACCGCGGTCTTGGCTCCCGGGATCACCGCCGCCTTTACCGCCGGAGCCGGAGCTCCGGGTGCGGGCTTGGCGGCGTTCGTGCCCGAAGCCTGTTGTTGCTGCAGCGCCTTTACGGTGCTGCGCGCGTTGTCGATAGCGTCCGGGCGCTGTCCAAAGGCCACGCCCGCCATCATTGCCACTGCCACAATGCCAGTCGTCAGCTTCATATCCGTCCCTACTTCTTCGCCGCCGGCGTTCCGGGTTTTGCCCCGGGGCCTGCCGCGGAAGGTATCGAATCGTGACTGAAATACGTCGTCGCCGTGAACGTCGCCACTACGCTCTCGTTGGGCGCGTACCGATACGTGCGCTTGGCTTTCGCGCCCGCCGGATTCCTGGTCGTCGACAGCATCAGGTTGCTGATGTTGACGATGCGTTCCAGCTTGCTCACCCGGTCGAAGAAATTCAGCGTGGCGTAATACCGGCCATCCAGCTCCATATCGAAGGGCACCTCCGTGTAGTACTGCTGCGTTTTTGTATCTTTCGCCGAATAACGCCGCAGTTCCACACCCGCTTTCTGAGCTTCGCCGTCCATCACGGTCATGAAACCGTCGACCTGCTTCTCGTCCGGAACGATGCGCTGCTCGATTTCCAGCTGCTGTTTGAGCTCGGCCAGTTGCTGGTCGATCTGTTTCAGCTTGGGCCGGTAAGACTCGAGTTCGTTGTTCTCCCGAATCTTGTCTTCCAGCGCATGCTGCGCCGCCGCGTTCTTCTGGCTCAGGCTTTTGAACATGGTGAAATACAATGCCCCGGTTACGATGGTTCCGCCCAGCAGCACCGTCGCCCACTGCTTGATCCCCGATAGTTCGCTAAAGTTCGCCATAGGTCCGCCTCTACGACTTCCCCTTCTCGCAGGTCAGGGTGAACTGAAACGCCTGCATGTCCTTGATGGTCTCGTCCTGATAGGTTTCCTTGATCTCGACGCTCTTGAAGAAGCCCGTCTTCTGCAGGTTGGCGATCAGGTTGGCCACGGCGTCGGTGCTCAAAGCCGTTCCTTCCAGATTCACCTCCGGACCGCTGTCGTCCATCTTGCTCAGCCACACCGCTTCGGTGTTGTTGATGGTTTCGCCGAGCATCGCCATCAGGTTGACCGGGCCGGTCTGGTTCGCACGCAAGCCGTCGATCACATCCACGCGCCGCTTGTAGGCATTGGCCTGGGTCTGCCGCTCCAGGTACCGCGCCTTCACGTCGGCGAGTTCGCGATTCTTCTGCTCGGCCACTTTCATCTGCGCCGCGATGGCTTGTTGCTGGTGATCCAGGCGGTACCAGTAGCCGAGATTGATCAGCCCGGCCAGTACCACGACCACCAGCACCTTCAGCTTGGGCGACCCCATATCGCCCATTTCCATCGTGGGCAGCGACGGGCCGGCGCTGGCGCGCTTGCCCTTGCCTTTGGAGTTCTCGAGAAGGTTAATTTTGATCATAGGGATTCAAAGCTCCTCAGGGCCAAGCCCACCGCCACTGCCATCTGGCCGGGGTTCTGCTCCACCAGTTCCGCTCCGTGTCCTTCCACCGGCGGCGTGACCCGCTGGAACGGATTTAACAACTCCACCGGCATCGAGAACTCCTGCCGCAACGCTTCCACCAGGCCCGGCACTTTCGACGAACCGCCCGCCAGGTAGATCTTCTCGATGTGCTCGCCGGCCGCGCTGGCACGGAAGAAGTCAAACGTCTTCTGAATTTCCAGCACGATAATTTCCGTCACCTGCTGCAGGATCGGATGCTTGGCGTCTTCGCTTACCGTGCCCACCTTGTTGCCCAGCTTCAGCGATTCCGCGTCTTCAAAACTCAGGTCCAGCTCCTTCTGCAGCGAGTCGGTGTACTGATGCCCGCCCACGCTGACGTCGCGTGGGAACAACGGCGTCGTGCCCTTCACGATGTTGATGTTCATCACGCTGGCGCCCAGGTTCAGCAACGCCACCACCTGCCCGGGTGCGGGCTGGTAGTTGTACTCGTAGCAGTTCTGCAGAGCCAACGCATCGATATCGACGATAGCCGGGGTCCGGCCCGCCATCGAGAGTACGTTGGTGTAGTTCAGAATCTTGTCCTTCTTCACCGCCACCAGCAGGACGTCCATATTCGGAGCCCCCACTTCGTCGGAGAGAATCTGGTAATCCAGGCTCACGTCGGCCAGATCGAAGGGAATGTGCTGCGCGGCTTCCTTCTCGATGGTCTCGGCCAGTTCCTGATCGCTCATGGAAGGCAGCGAGATCTTTTTCACGATCACCGAGTGTCCGCTGACCGCGGTGGCCACCGCCTTGGTCTTGATCTGGTTGTCGAGGAACAGCTTCGAGATCGCGCTCGACACCGTGCCCGAATCTACGATCATCGAGTCCACGACGATGTCGGACGACAGCGGTTCCAGACCGAGGTGCGCGACTTCAATCTGCCCACCCTTCTTCTTCAGCTCCACCGCCTTGATGCTCGAGGAGCCCACATCCAGGCCAACAATCGACTTCGATCCAAGTCCAAACATGTGCCCACCTTTTTGTGTGGCGCGGGCGCCCTCGCCCGCGACGTTTTGTAGCGCCGGCGTCCCGCCGGCTGTCCCGAGGGTGTTTCGCCCTCGACTTTCTCTCTACTGCGACCCGGCAGCTTTCCCCACTGCCTTCGCCTTCCGCTTCGCCACCGGCTCCATCTCCATCGACTTCTCTTCCATCCACTGGTCGAGCTTCGATTTCTTGAAGCGCCAGCGGTTGCCCAGCTTGAACGCGGGAATCTTCTGTTCGCCGACGTACTTGTACAAAGTGTCCGGACTCACGCCCAGGTACTGCGACGCTTGCCGAATGTTCATCACCTCTCGCGAGTCGGCCATAGTTCCTTTTGCCTTTTTCCACTCGAACGTCCCGCCCGGTTTCCACCGTTGCGGGCTTTGCTGGGAGACTGCCTTGCCCTCTCTATCGGCTCCGAGGGCTTTCGTGTCCAGAGCATATATCAGCCCTGAAAAACCTTGGGTCGTAGCGAATTTCCGTGTTTTGCCGGGTTTTCTGCCGTTTTCTTGGAATCCGGCACGAGGGCAGGAAGGAGTGGGATCTATATGTGGTAGCTAACTTGTGGGACGACACTATTAGAGGGACACGCGGCAGGAGGCATGCCCGGTTATCGCAAGTGCGGTAACTGAAGTACTAGGCACGGTACGGAGGTACTATATCGCTCGCCCAAGTTGCTGGTTCGGCGGCCTTTCCCTCCGGCCGCCGAATTCCGCATTCGCGTTACTGGACGTCGACCACCTTACCTCCAAAGAACGTCACTTTGAGGTCTTTGTAAACGAAGATTTGCTTCGCGCCGAGGTTGACTATTTTTTCCGGCTGCCCCAGGGCACCCTGCACCTGATCGGGCGTCATCCCCATCTGAATGGTTTCCGGCTGGGCCTGTTGCTGGCCGCCACCACCTTGGCCTTGCTGCTGGCCGCCTTGCTGCTGCCCGCCCTGATCTTGCTGGCCACCCTGCTGCTGCTGATCGCCGCCGCCTTGCGCGTCTTGCGAATCGTCGCTGATCGACATCAGCTGCCCGATCGTGTCCTCGACATCTCCGGCGCTGGCCTTCGCGAGAGTGCCTTTGGGAAACTCGAACACCACGTTCGCTTTGTTGTAAGTCGGCGGATCCGTATTGTTGCAAGTGTCGCAGGCAACGATGCCCATCACAACCGTGTCCTTCTCCAGGTTGACGTCAACTTTGGTGGGATACACTTTGTCGCCTTTTTGGAACAAGTGCGTGGTCTGTCCTTCGGACTGTGTCTGCGAGAAATGCCCGAACATACGCTTCCGCGCCTCGGTCATCATCGCATTCGGACCGTGCACAGTTCCGCCTTCATACTTGGTGGTCAGTACGGTCTTGTCGGTGTAGGGCACGCCCATAATCCCACCCTTCTGGATGGCCAGCAGCGTTCCCGCGTCCACCACGGAATATCCCCCCGTATCCGACCCCATTTTCACCAACTTGTACTGTGCCGCCAACTGCTCTTGCAGCGAGGGAGCCTGCGCGACTGCCGGTGCGGCAGAAATCAGTCCTGCCAACAGCAGCATTGCCCCTGGAATGAGAACCCGTAATCTCTGCCACATCGTGAATGCCTCCTGAATCTTGGTGAGAGTGTCCTGCTTCTGAATCGCGGAGTTGAGCGATCACCGAATCGGCGATCACTCAATCCCATCCTCGCGGCGAAAATTCGGGAGCATCTGCTCCAGCAGATGCTCCCGTTGCATCGCTGGCTGATTTACTGGGATCCTCCACCGGAGCCGGAACCAGCCTCCTGCTTGACCTCTGTCTCAGCCTGATCGGCGGCCGACTGCTGATCCTGCAAGCTTTTCTCCGCACTCTTGTCGGGCGGAGGCGCAGGAACATCGCCGTTCACCGTGGTCGTATCCGGCGCCTTGGGCAGCCCGCCCGTGCCGTTCTTCTTGGCGAGTTCTCCCATGCCGTCTTTCAAGCTTTCGCGGAAGCTGTTGTACATCTCCTGCAGGTCGTCGGTTGAAACCGGCCCCTCTTTGCCGATTGCGCAATCTGACTTCGTGCTGGCGACGACTTTTACGTTCACGTTCCCGTCGTCGTCGGGAGTTTCGGTTGTACGCTGAATGACGTCGCCCTGCGAGAGCGGGCATTCATCGCCGTCGTCCGGCACCAGGCTCATGTCGGAAGAGACCATAAAGGTGCGGAACTTCGGATCGAGCGCCGGTGGAGCTTCGTTGGAATTCGCCGGCTGTCCGCCGCCGGAGGCATTGCTGCCGCCGCTCTTCCCGGCGTCAGCCTGCTCCGCTGCCAGCGTGTCTTTCACTTCGTCGGAAATCGCCTGCTTCACTTCCGGACTCAGCTTCGCTGTCTCCGCTGCCGGAATGGGCATCAGGCTCGCCACCAGCGTATCGCCGTCATGCGCGTTCGGACCCAGCCAAGCCGTAGCTTGCGCTTCATACGCCGCCTGCAGAGTCGCCGCGATCATGAAATCGGTAATCCAGAATGCTGCTGATGGGTAGACCGGATACGGCTGGTAATACGGGCCGTAATAGCCGTACCAAGGCTCTCCGCCCCATCCCCAACCGTAGGCGACCGGCGCCGGCCACGGGTTGTAAGCCCATCCGTAATAAGCCGGGTGATAGTAGTAGGCAGGATAGTAGCCGTAATACGGACGCCCGCCATAATAGTACCCGCGATAAACCCCGGCTCGGTATGCACCGTGATAGTAGTAGGTGCGCGAATAATAGGAATGTCCGCCGCGCGTTACGTATGCACGCTGCACGTATCCGCCCCGCCTTCCCATGCTCACTACGCGTGCTCCGTTGTGCGTGCTCACCACGGTGCGGCCGCCGTGCATCCCGCGGGAGATGTGCATCCCGTTACGATTCACTGAGCGGATCTGCCCGTTCGGCCGGATATGCGCAGTGCCCCCGCCCCGCAGGGAAACTTGGCGTCCCGGAGCCGCATGACCGCCCCCCATACGCCCCCCGGCGTTCCCGCGCCCGGCGTTCCCGCCGCGCCCATTCGCCGCATTCGTGCGTCCCATGGCGCCGTTGTTCGATTTGCCGCCCATGCCATTCGAGTTACCGCGGCCATTCGACATCGTGTTATTCCGGCCCGTGTTGCCATGGCCCGTGTTGCTCGCGTTGCCATGGCCCATGTTGTTGGTATTACCGCGGCCCATGTTGTTGGTGTTGCCATGGCCCGCGTTGCCCGCATTGCCGCGGCCCGTGTTGTTGGTATTGCCGTGGCCCATCGTGCTGCTGCCGCCGCGGTTCTGCATGTTCGAATTGGCAGGATGGCCGGCCGTGTTGGAATGTTGTGCCGGCGCGTTGTTATGGGCCGGAGCACTGGCATGGGGCGCTGGTGCTGCCTTGGGGGCTGGGGCGCTCTTTCTCTGGGCCCAGGCAAATGCCGGAACCAGCATCAACATCACACCCAGGACTAATCCTTGGGCGCTGAAACTCTTTTTGGAATTCATCACCTACTCCTGAAAACTAGGGTTTCCGACCGCCAAGCGCTCGTCGGGGGCGCGACCAGTCGGCGAGTCGAACCATGCTTTATTTTTAGGGGCCCAAGAACTTCGAGAAGAGAAACCCGCTCTCACTCCGCCGGAGTGCTCCCATCCGGCGTGGGTTTCGTGGCGGAAGAACGTTATCAAAACTCTCTCGGAGGCGCAATCGTTTTCTGGACGGCCGGCCTTCCTTTCCCCCGGGCCAAGGCTTGCGGTAAGCTATCCTCTCGTCAGGAGAACGACTTGCGCTACCTCGACCGTCTGCAGCCGCTGGCCCTTGTTGTCATGCGCCTCGCCTTGGGAGCCGTTATGCTGGCGCACGGATATCAGAATTGTGTCCGCCATCTTTTGGACCACGTTCATCTGGTGACCAGCTTGGGCATGCCCGCGTGGCTGGGCTACGTTTCGTCGTTCACCGAATTTGTTGGCGCAATTCTGATTCTCGCCGGATTCTTCACGCGTCCCGCAGCTTTTGCCCTTTGCATCGATCTCGTGGTCGCGATCGGGAAGGTGCATTGGCACAACGGAATCCTGGGAGCGCCCGGCCACCCCGGCTACGAACTCACCCTTTCCCTCGCTGCTCTCTCGTTCGCCTTGATTTTTTTTGGAGGCGGGCCGATCGCGATCGATCACATCCTCCGCGGCGGAGGAGGCGGCATAGCCAAGCGCTCCTGAGCGGATTCACAGCAACTTTTCCGCGCGCCGCGGGTTTACGCCCGACGCGCAACAGCCGCCCGGGAATCCAGTTCGCAGCTAGCCGCCTCGTTGGTTCCGAGGTTCCGGCGATTTGAATCTTGCTGTCCACAGGAATTATGATCGGTAGCAATGCAGGATGTTGCATCCAAGTAGTTTGGCGGTCGCATCTAACGCCAACAGCAGCAGCGGACCATCACAGGAGGTTTCTCTTGAGAAAGCACGCCTTCCTCGCGACTGTTTTTGCGTTTTTCGCCTTAGCCAGCCTGGCTTCCGCCCAACAGGGAGATGCCATGATCGGCTTTGGAACCGTCGTCTCCCCCGGCGCCGCTCAATGCGGCCAGGCTCTGACCGTGAATCTCACCTGCCCCGAAAAGGGCGGCCTATATATCAATGTCGGCGGTGACGTCATCTTCCACGGACGCCTCGGCGCTGCTTTCGACGCCACCTGGCGAGGTGGCCAGGGAGACTTCGCCGGCACGGGTCAGCCCTATCGCCCGCTCCTGTTCGATATCAACGCGGATTATCAGCCTAAGTTGACCAAGAAAGCCGGCCTGGACCTGTTCGGCGGCATCGGATGGCAGAGCACCCGCTTCTATGGCTACACGGCTACAAGCAGCTGCGTCTACTTCGGCTCCTGTTACACCAGTTCCAATCACTTCCTCGTGGACCTGGGCGCCGGCGTCCGCTACTACGTTTGGGGTCACGTGTTCGTACGCCCCGAAGCTCGTTACTACCACATCATGAACAACACTGACGTGTTCACCTCGGGCAACATTGTCCACATCGGTGCCTCGATCGGATACACTATCGGTCCGGACTAAACTGCGGCTGAAATTTCGATTTCACTCGGTTGCGTGCGGGCGCGCAGATCAGCTGGGCGCTCCTGTGCGATCCTTTGTCCGCAGTATGTCTGAGAGATCAACACCCACAGGGGGGCAGGATTGAGAAGGTTCGTCTCGACGACGTTCGTATGCATGCTTGTCGCGTTTGCCACTTTCGCCCGGGCCCAGGAAATTGATTTCGGCGTCGGCGCCAGCGAGCTCTATTCTCCGAGAAACATCAGTGCGTCCCAGGGTTTCGTCCCTCCACCGGAATCAGGCGGACTTTATCCGAGCATCTTCGTCCAGTACCGCCTGCCCAATCATTTTGGGATTAACGCCGAGACCTCCTTCCGTTACAAGCAAGGCTTCTACGACGGTTTTCAACCCTACCGGCCGGTTATCTACGATGTAAACGGCGTCTACTCAGCCCACTTAGCGCACAAGATTACGGGCGACTTCATGGCCGGCATTGGCGGCCAGACTCTGCTGTTCTACCCCGCCAACAATTACTGCACCATCCCCGGCGGCGGCTGCCGCACCTATCTGGACGCCACTCATTTTCTGGTTCACTTCGGAGTGGGCGTGCGCTACAGCTTTTGGCAGAAATACTTCGTTCGCCCCGAAGTGAACTGGTACGTCATTCCGAACAACTACGAATTTCACTCCGACAACGTCGTTCGCGTAGGCGCCACCATCGGATACGTGTTCGGCACTCATCCCCCCAAGCCTGCGCCAAGACCCGTTGCGCCGCAATAAAAAGGGCAGCGTCCGAAGACGCTGCCGGAACTCGCCTGATCTCGTTTACTTCATCGATTCGCAGATTTCGGCTTCGTGGATCGCCTGATCCAGGTGCTCGATCGCCTTCACGCGATGGCCGTCAAAATCGTGAGCCGCGCTTTCCAGATGATGTTTCGCATTCCGCATAGCTTCCAGCGCTTCGTGAATGTGCGGATGCGGTTCAGGAACCGCTGCCGCCGCTGCCGGAGCGGGCGCAACCGCCGGTGCCGCCGGAACTGGAGGCGCGGGCGCCTTCGGCCCGGCTGCAGCCGCCGGAAATGCCAGCGTAAACAGAAGTGTTGCCATGATGAGCAGAGTCAGAAACCCGATCTTTTTCATGTAGTCCTCCTCGTCCGCATTCCGGCCCGGACGCAGCCCGTCTGATTCATGCATTGCCCCGGACAGGCCCAACCCCAGATTTTTGAACAGGGCGCCCGCGACACCCGCACAGTATAGCCGCCGAGTCCAATCTCCCGGCTGTGTAAAAGTTACTTCGCGGATGCCGCTGCTGCCCGCCGGTTTCGCCACCACAACCAGCCGGCCACCAGCAACACGAAGATGACCGCCGCGATATCCAGTTTCTTAATGGCGCGCTCCAGCCGGTGCCAATGCCGCCCAAACAAGTACCCAGCACCCGATATCACGGTCACCCAAACCGTCGCGCCGAGAAAATTGAATAGCAGAAATTTACGCCACGGCATCCGCAGCACTCCGGCCATGGGGCCAGCCACAATACGCATGCCGAAGATGAAGCGCGCAAAGAAGACGGTCACCCCGCCGTATCGCGCAAACAGGCGCTCTCCCTGCTCCAGGCTCGAAGTCCGCACCCGAAAGATGGATTGATAACGCTCCAGCAAGGGACGCCCGCCGTAATATCCCAGCGCGAAGCCCAGATTGTCACCCAGCGTCGCGGCAATCGTCGCCACTACGATGATCCATCCCAGTTGCAACTCATGTTGGGAGTACGCCAGAAAACTCGCCAGCAGCAGTATCGTCTCGCCCGGCGCGGGCACGCCGGCATTCTCCAGCAGCAATGCCGCCCCTACCGCCCAATAGCCATACTGCACCACCGCATTCCGCAACACCTCGAGAATGGAAAGGTTCATTTGGTCTGGGTAGCGCCGGCGTCCCGCCGGCTGTCGCGGGGGCGTCTCGCCGCCACCCTGGTACGCAGCTTTACGACTTCAAGAATTGAATCAACTCCCGATTAAACTCCTCCACGCACTCCTCATACGGCAAATGTCCAACTCCCGGAAAAACGACTGTGTGCACGTCATCAAAGTACCGCGCCAGTTCCTTCATTGATGAGACATACACCGCCGGATCTTTTTCCCCCCACATCAGAAGCGTAGGCAGCGCCCGCAATTTCGGTAGCAGAGCTTCCAGTTCCTGCAAGTCCGCCGTCCATGTGCGCACGATGCTCAATGCGTGTTCGAACAGGCCCGGCATCGCCAGCGGCGCTTTGTAGCCCTCCAAACTTCCTGCCGGGATTTTTTCGGGGTCTCCAAACATCCGGCCATGCCAGTAGGGATAAAGCGACGGCATCCGCCCAATCACCAATCGGAATAAAATCGCGCCCATGCTAGTACCGAAAAAAGGCGCTAATCGCTGGCCATGCTCGGAGTAAGGATTCACCGGCGCCACCAGGACCAGCTTCCGCACCCGCAAACCATGATGGGGACACTCGGCCGCCGCGCACATCGCCACCGCACCTCCGCGCGACGTTCCCAGCAGATCAAAAGCTGCAAGCCGTAGAGTCTCGGCAAACTTCAGAACGCGCAGCGCGGTCGCTTTCATGGAATGATCGATGGACGGCCGGTCGGAGAACCCCGCTCCCAGCAGGTCCGGAGCATACACCGTGGCATAAGGCGCCAGCGCGGGCATGGTGTAGCGCCAGGAGAACGAATATCCCATCAGCCCGTGCAGCAAAATCAACGGCGGTCCTGATCCCGCGCGCAGATACCGCATCCGCGCCCCGTCAAAATCCATCCAGCACTCCGCAATGCCGTGATCCAGCTTCGGAGCTTCGTGAGCCGCTATCTCCCGAACGTCATTCATTGAACTTACGATCATCGAATTACTATCGCGGATAAATCGCAGAACCCGGGACAACTCTTTCCCACCCGCCGGACTCTATTTAAGGGAAACAACGCCTCTGTCGCTTCACTTCGGGGAGCTTCGGCTCCCCGGTTTTTTACTTTCTGTCATCCTGAGCGGAGCCACCATTTCGCGAAGCGGAATGGTGGCGCAGTCGAAGGACCCCGCGCTCATTTGCAGCGGATCGGGCCTCGCGAGGGTACCGCTCCTACTTCCTTCATTCTGCGGAACGCTCTGCGGCAGTGGAGCATTTCATCCGTAGAGATCCGTCGACTACGCGCGACTCACGCTACGCGTGGGCCGACTCCGCTCACGAAGACAGGTTTGGAGATGCTCACTATGCAGCCGCCTTCCGTTTCTTCCCGAGCAATTTCTTCAGCACCCGTATCCCTTTATCCACGTGCTTCTCCTCCATCAGAAACGGAGGCAGGAAGCGCACTACCGTATCCTGCGTGCTGTTGAACAACACGCCCTCGCTCAGCCCCTCATCGACAATCGGACGCGCCGGAATCTCAAGCTGAATCCCCTGGATGAATCCGCGCCCGCGCACCGCAACCGCCGCGTTTCGCTTCGAGACCAGATCCTTCAGCTTGTCCTGCAAGTACGCCCCAACTTTGTTCACGTTCTCCAGCAGCTTTTCGTCTTCCACGATCGCCAGAAATTCCAGCGCGACGCGGCACGCCAGCGGACCTCCGCCAAACGTAGTTCCATGTTGCCCCGGCGAAATCGCATTCGCGAATTCTTCCTTCACGATGAATGCTCCCAGCGGAAGCCCGGCCGCGATCGGCTTGGCGATGGCCACAATATCGGGCGTCACGCCAAAACTCTGAAACGCGAAAATTGTTCCCGTGCGCCCCAGCCCGCACTGAATCTCATCGAAGATCAGCGCAGCTTTATGTCGATCGGCCAGCGCCCGGCACTCGCTCAGAAATTCCACCGAGCACTCGTAAATTCCGCCTTCGCCGAAAATCGGTTCCAGCACGATCGCGCACGTATTGTCATTGACCGCCGCGCGCAGCCCTTCCAAGTCATTCTGCTTCACAAACGTCACGCCTTCCAGCATCGGCTCGAAGCCTTTGCGATGTTTGTCCTGCCCGGTCAGCGAAAGCGCGCCAAACGTGCGCCCGTGATACGAGCCCTCGAGCGCCACCAGTCGGCACTTCGCTTCGCCACCCGCCCGGTGTCCGGCCAGCCGCGCCAGCTTGATCGAACCTTCGATCGCCTCGGTCCCAGAGTTCGAGAAAAACGCGCGGTTCAATCCCGAAAGCCCGCACAACTTTTCCGCCAGCAGCCCCTGATATTCGTGATAGTAGAGATTCGAAACATGCACCAGCTTCGCCGCCTGTTCGCGGATCGCCTTCACGATCCGCGGATGCGCGTGCCCCAGCGCATTCACGCCCAGCCCGGAAACAAAATCGAGGTACCGATTGCCTTCGATGTCCCAAAGAAACACGCCTTTGCCTCGCGTCAGCACGACGGGATAACGGTTATAGGTCTGCAGCAAAAACTGCCGCTCCCGTTCCGCGATTTGTTGAAAGGCGCCGGATGAATTTGAAGCCGTGACCGGAGAAATAGTAGTAGTGCTCATAACACCTCCATAGGGGAACTATCGATTTTACCGGAAGGGGACGGTCCGCGGTTTGCCACACGTGCGAAAACTCGCGCGCGTTATGCTCGCGCTGCAATCGCGAACCCCGTCTATCACTTCCCACCGCCGCCATTTCATCCGATGATCCAGCCAGATCAGTTTCCACAGACGTTCTCCACCGCGATAGCAAGCCTCAGGTGTGTGCACCGTCTTTTTGATCGGATGATCTCGTGCCCCAGCGATCGAGCAAACGCACGAGTCCAGGCTGCAGCATGTTCACCGAACGGCGCAGTTGCGTGCGGCACAAAGTGAATGGCCCGGTCTTCGCCAGCTTTGACGGCGTAACCGGAGGCATGATCCTCGATCTCAGCGAGCAAGGCCTCTCCATGCAGACCATCGCGCCCATGAAAACGGATCTCGCCGATCGCCGCGTTCACCTTCGGCTCGATCTGCTCGACGCCGATGCTCACCTGGAAACCACTGGATACATCGCATGGGCCGACGCCCTGGGCCGCGCCGGCGTCCGCTTCTCGGACCTTCCCGAAGACGCGCGCCAGAGAATCGATCACTGGCTTGCGCTCAACGATTCCGCGCCCAGCCGCAAAGCCCCCAAGCTCACTGTCGATCGCGCGCTCGGAGCCGCCGTCTCATCAGCGGGCAACGGATCGGCAGGGTCACGGATCGGGAAGCAACGAATCAACAGGCTACGAATAAAGAAAGACGCGTTCCATCAGCCTCGAAGCCGAAGCCACGGCCGAACCGCCTGCCGGCGCGCCACCCGTCTCGACCACGATACAGTATGAATTTCAGTCTCTGGGCCCTGATCTGAATGCAGCGCTGCGCGTGATCAGCGAGCGCGCTCGAACTCTTCTGCGCGGCCAAGGCGCCGCCATCGCTTTGATCGACGGCGGACCCATGATGTGCCGCGCCAGCGTCGGTCATGGAGGCCCTCCGCTGGGCACGCGCGTGGATATCAACTCGGGCTTTTCCGGAGCATGTCTTCGCGCCGGAAAAGCTCTGCGCTGCGATGACGCCGAAACTGATTCCCGCGTCGCCGCCGAAATTTGCCGCCGCCTGGGCATCCGCTCCATCGCCGCCGCACCCATCCGCTACGAACGCGACGTGGTCGGCCTGCTCGAAGTTTTCTCCCCCAACACGTTTGCCTTCGACGAAGGCGATTTAGCCATCCTCGAACGCCTGGCGCAAACCGCCCTCCTAATGGTCAGCCAGTCGCAACAGCTAAAACGCGACATAGCCAGACTTTCGTAGCGCCGGATTTTCGTAGCGCAGCCTGCCCTGAGCGGCCATGGGCCTTCGGCCCACCGAAGCAACTGAAATGGGGTGCCCCATTTCTCGCCGCTTTTGCGAGAAGTGGGGACTTTCGACAGAGCGAAGTCGAAGGGTCCCGCCGGCAGTCGCGAGCGTGTCTCGCGCTCGTCAGCTATACCGATTTTCGTCGCTTTCTCGCCCAATTCCAAAGCGGCGCTCCCCAAGCGCCAGCCGCCAGCAGCGCCCCAAATAAAATGATCGCGTCGAAACTGCTTCGCCCCTCGCGCGACCAGTAAACATCCTTCAGGTTCAGCCACAGCGCGAATTCATCCAGCGTCAGCGCCGCGCCCACGCCGTAAAGAATCGACATCAACCGGCCCACAAAAATCGACGACCGGTCCGACCCGTTGCCGACCTCGCACAGCCATCGGTATCCCACGAGCAGAAGAATGATGATCCCGAAGACCAGATGATGCACGTGCCGTCCGCCCATCTGTACGAAGTGGAATGGAGGAATCTGATGCAGCACGCCGTACACCACGGCGCGCACTCCGGCGAATGTCAGGAAGAAACTTACCGACGCAATAAACAGCCGTCGCCGCGGCCGGTCGGGGATGCCATCATGCACCGCCTGCCCCAGCGACGTGCCATGAAGAATCAGCAGGAAGAGAGCCGTCCCCGCCACCGCCAGCAGCAGGATGAACCACGTATAAGCCATGGGGCATTAAACCGCAGTAGGGGGTGCTGGCACTAGCGGGAATAGATGAGCGTACGGGATTTTACGACAGATCGCAAGCCGCTATGCCAAGACTTCGGCGAGTACGTGATTATTCGCCGCGAAACGGTGGAAAGGTTAGCGTTCAATTGTGCGGTCGAAGGAGGCTTGCTCAATAGACTGAGAGCCAGCGACTGATGATGCCGAATCGCGGAGACCTTGCCTCCCACCTAGGTTCCGACACGAGCCTGTACCCGTCGCACTTCTGCCCTCCATTCATGGAAAATTCAGCACTCTTGAACTTCAGAGGGACCGTAGAAATGGTTCAACTCCTTTAAGGGGATCAGTCTCAGAACAGCATCTTTGTCCTTCGGTCCGTACGCGCAGGCCCAAGTTTCGAAGCCGCTTGAAGCTCTTCGGGCATCCGGCGATACAGAATGTGGCTCGATTTGTTCGCAACATCCCGAATCTGCTTTTGCCGGCGCGATCGTGAAGTTTACAGGCGGCACGAGCCCAGCCAGGGCATAACTGGTGAGTCATCGAGAAACCATCTGGAATCCCGATAGAAAGGTAATGCGACTCCGCCTTTTCTCATCGTTTCGGTTAAAGTGGCGTCCAGTTTTTCGTTCGTTTCACCGGGGATTCCATGTTGATTTGTCGAAGCGCAGCTGTAGGCTGTCCATCTCGCTCGCACTATCCATAAAACCTCCGATTTCCATGCGACAAAGAGATGTCGAGTTCCTTGTCCTTCAACTCAGGGAAGACGACTTCGGCAAAACGCAGAGCAGTTGCTAACCAATACCGAGCCACAACTTCGGTCCGCGGCAGCAATGGGCGTCGGCTGCACACATGAAATCGATAGAGCAACTGCCGCCAATAAAGCCGATATTGAAAAGTGAGAGTTCGTCTGTTGCCGCGCTCCATTTGTCCTCTTTAGCACTTCGATATGATTGCTGTGCTTGCATCCTTGAATTTTGACACACCAACAGAGGGCGGAGTCCATCTTTGTTGTAAGACGCAATTTCGCTCAAATCCCATCAATACAGCCCCTGCTCCCCCTCCGGCCTCGTCTTCCACCTCCGGTGCACCCACAACCACTGCTCCGGATATTTCCTCACGTAATCTTCAATCACCTTCGTGAACATCTGCGTATTGGCCACGATGTCGGCTTCGAGATTCCCGGTGCGGATCAACTCCAGCGCCGGATCGAAGCGCAGCCGGTACTTGCCCAGCGACTCATCCCAAATGGTGAATCCCGGAACCACCGCCGAGTCCGTGCGCATGGCGATGCGCGCCAGCCCGCTCGCGGTGCACGCCGGAATCCCGAAAAAATCCACGAACACTCCCTGCGGCGGAGTCATATTCGTGTCCATCAATATTCCCACCGTCTCGCCCGCCTTCATCGCCGCCAGCAACCCGCGCACGAAATCATCTTTCGGCACAACCTTATTCCCGTGCATGGTGCGATAGTTCTGCAGCATGCGGTCGAGATATTCGTTGTCCATGGGACGCATCACGATGTTCACCCGATGCCCGTGCAGCGAATGGGCAAACGCCGAAAGCTCCCAGCCGCCAAAATGCGCCGTCAGAAACAGCACGCCCTTGCCGCGCGCGTAGGCTCGCTCGTAATTCTCCAGCCCGTCGTAGACCACGACCTGGTCGACATTCTCAGGCGTGTAGCGCGGAAACTGGCACAACTCGGCCAGTTGCCGTCCCAGCGAAGTGAACTCCCCGCGCAGGATGCGCTTGCGCTCCACCACACTTTTTTCGGGAAACACCATCTCCAGATTGCGCATGCCCACCTGGCGCAACCGGAAATGAAAAAGATAAACCAGCTGCGCGATCGCGATGGCAAACGCGCGCGAGAGAGGTCGCGGCAGAATGCCCAGAATTTTGATGAACGGCCACGCAGCCGCGTATTCGAGTTTCCGCCGCATCAGGAAAGCGTGACGCTACCACCGGAAAAGTCTGTTGTCGAAATTGAGCGCTCGGCATTCAGCATTGGGCGTCATGCTGAGCGGAGCAGCCGCTCTGCGGCTGTCCGGTCGAGCGAAGGCTCCGACCACGCAACCAATCCCATGCTGAGCCGAGACAGCGCAGTCTCTACTTCGCCGCTTCCTGCGCCCACTTGGCCAGCGTACTCAGAAACGGATTCGCCGCTGCCGGAGGCTCCACTTCCCCCGTCAGCGCCGCCTTCGACGTGACCATGTGCCCGTAAAATTCCCGCGTGCTGTCTTTGTCCTGCTTGACCACGGCGCCATTCAAACTCACTCCGGCAAACACGCCGCGCGCCCGCGAATATGTCAGCACTTCGGCCCGCATCTTCCAATCGGTGTTGCCCTCGGCGTGCCGCCCCACCGGACCGGCCGCCACCGACGCATCCGCTCCGAGCGCGAACTGGCTCGACAACAAATGCTGCATGCCGTTCTGATTCATGATCAGCATAACCAGGTCGACGGCCTGGCCGCCGATCTGGAATCCGAAGCTGCCGCCCTTCACCGTAAAAAATGCCGGCGAACTCCATCCCTTCGCGGTGCGGCAACTGGCCAGCCCGCGGCCATACTTGCCGCCGACAATAAATCCACCCTTCAGCATCGAGGGCACCACGGCCACGCAATCCGCGCGGCTCAAGATATCCCCGGGGATACCGGAATCCGGCGCCGACTGGATTTCATTCAGCACATCGGCCGCCGCCTGTACGCGATCGACCGCCTTGGAATCTTTCGATTCATCGTCCGCCGCAAATGCGAGCGAACACAGAAACACAACCAACGTCAGCACCACTTTCTTTTTCATGGTTCCTCACCGCATAAGAATTCACTGGGATTTCGTATTTGGATTGTAAATGAAATCGGACAGCCGCACGGTGCAGGGATCATGGCAGCAACGGGGGCATGTTTTCAATCAGCAATTTCGTGGGATTTCAGCCTGATGAGAGTTGTCAGAGAAAAGCTGGACAAAAAAATGCGGGGCTGAAAGCAGTGACCCTAATCGCCACTCTCAACCCCGTCTCCCAGGTTCTGTGGTAGGTGAGGCGAGTATGCGTCGCCCCGGAATTCCCAACAAGATTACGAAAGTAAGTGCCCGGAAGTTACGGGGCGAGCCATGAGCTGTGAGCTATGAGCAAACAAAGGTGTTAGCTCATTGCTCATTGCTCACAGCTCCCTACTTCGCCGTCACCAGCGAATGGGTAATCGCATGAACCGACAGCGCGATGCGGTTCTGCACGCCCACTTTACGCATCAACTTGGCTACATGGGCCTTCACGGTGCGTTCTTCAATCCCTAACTGGCCACCGATCTCTTTATTCGAACGGCCGGCCACCAGCATCTCCAGGACTTCCTTCTCGCGGTCGGTAAAGGTCACGCGGCCCGCGGGAAAAATCCTGCCCGGCGCCGACGAGACCCGCTCGATGAACATCGACAGCACGCGCCGCGGCGCCCACACCGATCCCTGATTCACAATGCGAATCGCCTGCGCAAACTCGGACGGCGAGGCGGCTTCATCCACGTATCCCTTGGCGCCGGAGGCGATGGCCTTCAAAATGGTTTCTTCGTCGATGCCCGACCCGGTCACGATAATTCGCAGGTCCGGGCGCGTGGCCTTCAGGCTGGCCATCACATCGAACAGGTTTTGCCCGGAACGGTTGCCGAGCAGGATGAGATCGATGCCTTGCAGCACGCCGATCTCGGGCAGCGTCGCGGAGATAAGTTCGAACTCGGGCTCGGCGTCGAACAATGCGCGGAATCCAACAAAGCGCAAAGGATCGCTCTCCACGACCGCAATTCGGATGACAGGTTTTCTGGCCACTGCTGCTTTCATAGTTTTCCCTTGTAGGGTCAAAGTCTTCTATTCAGCATAGTAATAATTCGACGCAATGCAAAGAGAAGGTGACCGAAGGGAAATTACGGGAGTAACATGAAATCCAGCTGTTTGCAGGCTGGAAAGGCCATCGAAAGCATCTCGCATGAAGCTTCGGCAGAAAAACCGTGTGGACAGCCGGCCTCGAGTGCCTTTCGCGCAACTGCACTCAGCCAGGGAGAATCTTCTCGCATGATCCGATCGACGCCACAAACATTGCTCAAACTATTCGTCGTCCTCATCGCGCTTTCACTGGCCGCATGCACGCTCTGCGCGCAAGAGGCCGCGCCGGCCTCGCCGCAAGCCCCCGGGTACACTCCCAAGTTCAAAGGCGACCCGGCGCGCTCCGACTCCGAAGCCGAGGCCCTCGCCTACATGCGCGTCGTCATCCGCGCCCAGCATCAGTTCAACAAGCAATACGGACACTACGCCACCACCCTCACCGAACTGGTTCACTCCGGATCGTTCACCAAGCGCATGGTCAATCCCGATCGCGGCGACTACACCGCCAGCTTCAAGGGGAAGAAAGACAGCTACGTCCTGACCATGACGCCGAAGAATCTCGACGCCCAGCACCGGTCTTTCTATGCGGAGGACGACGGCAAAATTCACGCCGACGAATCCAAGCCCGCCGACGCGGACTCCCCAGTGGTGAAATAAATTTTGAATTGATAAAAATGGGCACCCCATAAAACGGGGTGCCCCACCCCCACCCTTCTCGCGTTTTATGCGAGAGGGTGGGGACTTTGACTTCCTAGGCTTTTAGAAGAAACTCACCGACGTCCCCCACCGCCTCCGCCCCCGTGGAAGCCTCCACCACCGAAGCCGCCACCACCGTGGAAACCACCGCCATGGAAACCACCACCGTGAAAACCTCCTCCATGGAATCCCCCGGCCCCGTATCCGCCGCGAAAACTAGTCACGGCGTGATTGTGGAAGCCGCGTCCAATCGCCGCCGAATGCGTTCCGTCGAAGTGGTGATAGCCGCGGAAGCCTCCGTAGTAAGGCGCGTTCCACGCCATCAGCGGCGAATAAAAGCCCCAGCCAAACGGGTTATAGAAAAATCCGTCGCCCGGCAGAAACGTGAAGCCATCAAACCACGGATCCCAATACCATCCCGCTCCCCACCATCCCGGACCGTACCAGCCATTGGCGTAATAAGCCTGCGCCTCGTCGATGTTGGCCTCCGAGAGATACTCGGACCGCAAACTGCTCCAGCGATACAAATCATTTTTCTGCGTGATTTCCTTTTTATCGAACTTCGTTGCCTTGAGCCGGGCGCTGTTCAGCGCGACTTCGCGACCCTTTTTCACCGTCGTATCGCGATCATCGGCCGAAACAATCGCCTTTCCGTCGAACACGCGTACCAGTTGATCGTTCGCATCAAAGTCGTATAAGCCGGTCTTCACTACGCGCGTATCCGCTCCCGGTTGGCTGATATGAATGAAATTCTCTTTATAAAGATCGTCTACCTCCAGCATCGCTTCCCCTTCACGCAGGGAAACCTGTGTGTTGGTCAATGAGTTGGAAACCATCTTCACCGAACTGTTACTACCGAGCCGCAAATACACGCCCGGGGTCAACAGCATCTCAGCCTTACCATTTCCCGTTTCCAGCACCTGCCCGTTCTCGAGATCAGCCGTACCCACCGATTTCGACTTCAGCGCCTGGTCGCCCATCGACGCCTGGCCTTCCACATAATTCAGCGTTCCCGGCATCGCGTTATGTCCATTGTCCGTGTTAATCCCCCACGCGGGCACCGACAGAATCGCGGCCAGAGCACCGATCACTGCCACCGCTTTCCATCTCGCCAACTTCATACCCCACCATTCCTTTCGTGAACCCCTCTTGCTCAATTAGATGTTCACCATAGAAGGCAAGATGCAAGGCTAACCTGTTGATACTAGTATATTTAGGCTAGATTCTGAGGATTGAAGAATTGAAGAGATGTACGGAGAGGAGGTTAAGAATAGTTGTCAGTGGCTAGTGGTCGGTGAGCCGGTAAACCCACACACTGGACACTGACCACTGGTCACTGAATCGCTGGTCACTGCCCGCTGACCTATTCCATCTGTTCGGAAGCGGCCGCAGGAATCGCCTCCAGCGACAGCGTCTTGCGCTCGCCTTCGCTCACCCGCAACACGCTTCCCTGTCCGGCGTAGGCCTTCAGAAAGTCGGGATTGTAATACTCCTCACCGTCCAAGCTCTCCCACGCCAGCACCGTGTAATCGCCGGGACGGATGCCCTGCAGTTGAAAGCGTCCATTCTGATCGCTTTGTGTCTTGCGATAGCGATCCATACGCCCGCGCATCCGTACCTCGGGAACGGCCACCACCACCGCATTCGCTACCGGCTGACCTTGATGATCCGTGACCACGCCTTCCACCATGCCACCATTCGTGCTCGCCAGCAGATCGAGCGCGACCGTTCCGCCATTTACATTGATGCCCGAATCGTTGAGGTCGCGCCCGCCGGCCAGCAACGCCTTCACAAACCAGTCTTCATTCGCCCCGGCATCGCGTACGATCTGCACGTAATAATTTCCCGGAGGCACATCGCTCCACGCAAAACTTCCATCCGGAGTCATGTGCGCCAGGTTGGTAAACTTTCCGCCGCCCAGCACGCCCTCGTCATCGTCGTCTTCAGTCGATTCCAGCAGCAGAAAGGTTCGTTCAGAATCGGGCCGCAGCGCCGCGCCATTTTTTCCTTCCACCCGCAGATGCCCGCGCACTGATCCTCCCGGTTGCGGCGAAAGCCGCAGCCCCTCGACGTTGCTCGATCCCACTTGCAACGGCTGCCGCGCCATCATCGGCACCGCCGACCCATCCACCGTCGCCACAATCTCATAGTTTCCCGGGGACACGTCGCGGATCACAAAGCTGCCGTCCTTGTGCATCTCCGCCCCATTCAGCACCAGCCGGAAATCCCGCGATTGCAGCATGATCGTCGCCGAGGTTCGCGGCGGCAAATTCACCACCGATCCCTGGATGCTCAAGCTCGGCCCCGGCGCCAGCAAGAAATTGATGGGAAACTCATCTCCCGCGTGCAACTGCAACGGCGCGGCCTGACTGCGATCCGTCGTGCCCGGATAATACGTCGTCTGATACGAAGTGGACGCGCCGGAAGTGGATGTGCCGGCCGAGCTGCGCTGATCGGCCCCTACGCCTCCTGCCTCGATCAAGCTCTTGAAATCCGGCGGAGGATTCACCGACACATATACATTTCCCGCCGGCAGATTCGCCACGCGATATTCCCCCAGATCGTTGGTCCGCTCCGCCCCCGCCTGCTCCCAGTGTCGATGCCCCGAAACAAAGGTCTGCCGCAGCACCGTCACTTCGGCGTTGGCCAGCGGATCGCCGTCTTCATCCGTCACCCGCCCGCGCAGCACCGCCGCCGCCTGCAGACGCACATTGACATTCTTCAGTTCCTGCCCCGCAGCCAGCGCCAGCACGCGGCCCTCGGAACGCTGGTGACTTTTATCCGTATCCAGAAGTCCGGTACGCTCCACAAATAGCCGGTAGCGTCCTGGCAAAATGTTTTCGATACGGAATGCCCCGTCCATCCCCGACACCGCCGTGTAATCTCCGCCCTGAGCCTGGTTCTCGGCGATCAGTTCGATCAGAGCCTTCTTCACCGGCTCGCTTCCCGGCTCTTTAGTGACCACGCCCTCAATCGCCGCGCGCTTCGGAGCATCCGCCGCAACGCCGGATGTCTGCGCCCCCGCGCCCGTGACCAGCAAAAAAATTGTCAGGAATGTAAGAAGTGGTTTCATCCGCGTTGAGAAAGATTTGAGCACCGAGGGTGTGGGGGAATGTTTGTGTGGGGCGGACGCCCCGTCCGCCAACTGCCGAAGCCATACCAACTATACGCGGAAGGGGGACGGCCGCTCTCAGCTGTCCTTGCGGTACAGCAGATTGCGCATCGCCTCGCGCCGAGCCGCGCTGGCGCCCTTGTCGGACTTTAGTGGATCCGCAGACTTCGCCGCCCCCGCATCCGATTCCTCTTCACTACACGACGGACACCGGTTGGCAAACCCAGGCTTCCCCGGCTTCAACTCAAACTCCTCACCACACAACGCACAGACTTTGATCGGAAACGCCATGGTTCGATTGCCTCTGTGTTCCCCAGTGACCTCTGTGGTGAAGTTGCTAGAATCAGCACCACAGAGGTCACCGGGGAACACGGCGTAGACCTCCAATTAATTCAGAAAATACTGCCGGTACAACGTATCCCTCTGCGCCGGCCTGAACCCCGCGTCGCGAATAATCCGCCGCAACTCTTCTTCGGTCGTGCAGTTAGTCACACCCGCCGCCCGCACCACATTCTCTTCGAGCATCACCGACCCTACGTCGTTTCCGCCGAAGCGTAGCCCCATCTGGCAGACTTTCAATCCTTGCGTCACCCAGCTCGATTGCACATTCAGGAAGTTCGAAAGATACAGCCGCGAGATCGCCAGCACTTTCAGATATTCAACCGCGGTGGCCTCGTCCCAATGCCGTCCGCCCAGCGCAGTGTGCTGCGGCTGAAAGCTCCACGGGATGAACGCCGTGAACCCGCCCGTCTCTTCCTGTAATTCATACAGCTTCTGAAAATGGTTGATGCGGTTCTCATAGTTCTCGCCCACGCCAAACATCATGGTCGCCGTGGTCCGCATCCCGATCTGGTGCGCCGTGCGATGCACATTGATCCAGTCTTCGGTCAGGCACTTCAGCCGCGCAATCTTGTAGCGTACTTCATCGTCGAGAATCTCTGCCCCTCCGCCCGGAATCGAGTCCAGCCCCGCATCGCGCAGCCGCAGAATCGTGTCGCGAATCGACAGCCCGCTGTACTCCGCAATCGCAATAATCTCCGACGCCGAATAACAATGAAGATGGATTTGCGGGAAACGCTCTTTGATCCCGCGCAGCATCTTCTCGTGCCAGTCGATCTTCAAGTCCGGATGCAGGCCGCCCTGCATCAGCACGCCCGTCCCGCCGAGTTCGACCGTCTCGCGGATCTTCTCGTAGATGGTGTCGAAGTCGAGAATGTAGCCTTCCTTCGCAGCCGGCCCTTTCAACGGCCGGTAGAACGCGCAGAAAGTGCAGTACTCGGTGCAGAAGTTGGTGTAGTTAATGTTGCGGTCGATGATGTAAGTGACCACGCCCTCGGGATGCAGCTTGCGTCGCACCGCATCCGCTTCCATCCCGATGCCGATCAGGTCATCGGACTCAAACATCTCCAGCGCCTGCTGTTTGGTTAAGGACATAAGAGATCCACAGAACCTTTAATTTTAGCGGGAACCGCCCCAATCCTCCAACTCCGGCGCGCCGAAGGTCGGCGGCAGGAACCGAGCACCGCGAAACATACTTGTCCGCCCTCTTCCCCCGTTCCATACTTCCCTGTCCCAGCAAATCTTCTGGCACGGTCAACAATTGAATCTCCAGGACTGCTGCTGCCGGCAGGAGTTGCGGGCTCCCTTACCGCTCTAAGGAGAAGTCGGATGTTGCGCAAAATAATTCTGCTGTCGTCGCTCTTGTCTCTCGCTCTGATTGCTGCGATCACCCTCAGTTGTGGCAACTCTTCCAGTTCAACCAATACCGCCTGCACCGGAGGCCCCTACAACGTCGTCGGAAATTGGCAGGTCAGTCTCACCAGCAGCGGTGGTTCCGATACTCTTTATGGCGCGATCGATTCCGCCGGCCTGGCGTTGGCCTTCGACAACAACAGCGTTCAACAGTCGACCGGCGACACCATTCAGCTGCCCACGATCACCGGGGCCTGCTCTTTCTCTGGAACTGTGAACGCCTACGCGGAACCGACCCCCGTCGCCCAGACTCCTCTGTCCCTCACCGCCTCGGGCAACGTCACGTCCGCCACTTCCATCACCGGTTCCTATAGCGGATCCGCTACCGGCACTTTCACGGCGGCTTCCTTCAAGCCCCTCACCGGTTCCGTCTCCGCTCTCAGCGGCACTGTAACCGGAGAAGGGGAAGGCGCTCCCAACGGAATGCCTGTCCTTTATCCATTTACCTTCACCCCGACTGCTGTGGGCACCAACAGCAACATGAGCTTCACGACCAGCCTTGCTCTCAGCCCCACTTGCACGGTCAGCGGAACCTTCACCCAGGTCACCACGGCCAATGTTTTTGACGTCTCCATCACCTTTGCCGGAACCACTTGCGCCCTGACCGGCACGTTCACTGGACTCGGATTCGAGAGCAGCACCGACTATTTCGGCTTCACCACCACCGGCACTGCTGTCGGACCTTTTCTCTATGCCGACATCCTCGCCTCTTCCAACACGTTCGTGATGGAATTCTGGGTTCCAGCGCCGTAACCTGGCGCGCTCCGATTTTCCGATGCCCACCCTTCTCGAACGAACGACGAGAATGACGGGAGGGTGGGCATCAGAATTTTCCACAGATCCTCTCTCTCCGATGTGACGAACAACCTTTACTGAGAAATCTTCACAAGCCAAACTGGGACTATGCCCGACCAACCTCCGAAAAGCCCCGCATCCGGCCCCCCAGAACAAGAATCCCCCGTGCGCCCCTGTGTCCCCTGTGGTGAGTCAGTCCTTGGATTTCCGAGTCCAAACTCCACTCCCCAAAAAATGCTAAACGCGTGGAACTCCTTATTTCGCAAGATTTTACGCATAACCCCTTGCGAATCAAGATTTTGCGGGCGCAATGTGGGCCGTGCGCGAAGTAAATACTTTAGATCCAAGATTTTAGGAGAAAAGATCCAAAAAAATGACACGGGCACATCTGCGACTACTCCCCGCCTGGGAGCTCGCCCCCCCAGAGGAACTTTTTGCAGGACTAACCGGATTGCTTTTCGGCCGGTTGTGCCTGCATCGAGCCTCGTCACGCACCGGGGTTTGACAGCGCCGAATGCCTTACCTAGACTGCCTGTGTAGGGGCAGGTCGATCGCAATGAGGATCATTCATGTCGTGGTTGCAGAACAAGTTTGAAAAGAATTTCCTGATTTCAACCGTCGACTATGTTTTCAACTGGGCGCGCAAGTCGGCGGTGTGGCCCATGACGTTCGGCCTGGCGTGCTGCGCGATCGAGATGATCGCCTCCTCCACCTCGCGCTTCGATATCGCGCGCTTCGGTTCCGAGGTCTTCCGTCCCAGCCCGCGCCAGAGCGACCTGATGATTGTCGCCGGCACGGTTACGCTGAAGATGGCGCCGGTGGTCAAGCGCATCTACGACCAGATGCCCGATCCGAAGTGGGTGATCTCGATGGGCGCGTGCTCGTCGGTCGGCGGCCCGTTCAATACCTACGCCGTGCTGCAGGGCGTGGACAAAATTGTCCCCGTCGATGTCTACGTCACTGGATGCCCGCCGCGTCCCGAAAATCTTTTCTACGCGCTGTTGAAGTTGCAGGACAAAATCGACACCATGACGCTGGCCAAAAAGCCCACTGAAGTTCGCCTCGATCCCAACATGGTCGAAAATTTCAAGCGCCAGGTAATGATCGCGCAAACCCTGCAGCCGAAGTAGCCGTCAGCAAAAATCATGTGGGGACAGCCGCCTTCGGCTGTCCAGCCGAGCAAAGCTCGGCTTCTAGCCACGAGCACGAACTCATGCCAGACTTGACGAAACTTACCACGCAATCCGAACTCCCCAGCGCCGACACCGCCAAGGAATTTCCCTGCGGCAGCAAGGAAATTTGCGTCGCAAATGTGAACGGCGAATTCTCTGCCATGGATAATGTCTGCCTTCATCAGGGCGGCCCGCTCGGCCAGGGCATGATCGAGAATGGCAAAGTCGTCTGCCCCTGGCACGGCTGGGCATACGATCCCAAGACGGGCGAAGCCTCGCATAACAAGAATGCGAAGCTTGCCGTCTATCCCCTCAAGATTGAAAACGGCGACGTCCTGATCGAAATTTAATCTCGACTATCCCAGCAATTTCAGGAATTTCCCCGGCTGATTGTCATAGCCTGGAAAAACGTTGGCCAGATTCTTGTTCCCCATGTGCCGCGCTACGGCTTCTCCAATCACCTGGCGGAAATCGGTGGTTAGCGCGAGATCGCGGCCTTCGTAGAGTTGCGACTGATCGAGACCGGGCCAGCGGCCGTACACTCGTCCGCCCTTCACCGGCCCGCCGAGGACGAACATGGCGTTGGCGTGGCCGTGGTCGGTGCCGCGGTTTCCGTTTTCACGCGCGGTGCGCCCGAATTCAGACATGGTGACGACGACCGTCTCTTCGCCGAGATCGCCAAGATCGGTCCAGAACGCGGCCAGCGCCTGCGAGAAATCGGTCAGCACGTTGGCCAACTGGCCCTCAACGGCACCTTCGTTCACGTGATGGTCCCATCCCGCGATGTCAGCGAAAGCAACTTGCACGCCGAGATTCGCTTTGATCAGTTGCGCGAGTTGCCGTAGGCTGTCGCCGAAGCGTCCCTTGGGATACTCGGCGCCCGGCGCGGGCGTGTACTTGCCCGGATCGGCGGCCTTCAGCATCCTGACCGCGTCGAATGTCTCTTCGCCCGTGCCGTGCAACACGCTGTCGGACGAGTGATCGTACATCGCCTCAAACGCGCGGGCCGCCGGCGAAGGCCTGGGATTTCTGCCACCCACTGAAAAGTCGTTGATGTTGTTCATGGCAACGGCCGGTTCCGGGCCGCTCAGAATGCGCGGCAGCGATGGTCCGAGCGCGATCGCGCGGAACGGAGAATTCTGCGGCGAAGGCGGCAGGTTGTGCAGCGAACGATTGAGCCATCCGTCTTCGGTAACTTTCACGCCGGGCGTGCCGGTCTCCATAAAATCCTGCGCGTCGAAATGGGAGCGCGTCGTATCGGGCGATCCAGCAGCGTGCACAATGGCGAGATGGCGTTGCTGCCACAGCGGCTGAAACGGCCGCGAGCGAGGGATGCAATCCGAAGAATCCGTCGAGATCGATCACAGACTTTGCGCGGAATGTTGATGCTGGGCCGCATCGCGTAATATTGCGGCTCGCCGTGCGGGACCACGATGTTGAGCCCGTCGGCCGCGCCTCGCTGGAAGATGACGACGAGACGCTTGCCGCTCGCGGCTTCGACCGCTCCGAACGCTGCACGGGTAAGAAAGCCGGGCACAGCGGCCGTCCCGACGACGGCGAGCGCGCTGTTGCGAAGAAAGATGCGACGCGTGATAGACATTGAGAACAGCTCCTGACCTCTAGCTCCTGGCTTCTAGCTACTAGCTTCTAGCTGTTCCGGCCTCTGCTGGTTTGCTAGAAGCTAGGAGCTGGCAGCTATCTTCTCTGAAACTCTGGCGAACCCAGCAGCAAACCCGCGATCATAGCCGGATCTGGCGGCTTGGGTTGCGGCACTTTCTTATTCGGATCCGTCATGCCATTCTTTGCCGGATCCTCTGACGGATTCTGGATCTGCGCCGCGATCGAGTCATGCGTCTGCTTCGAAACGTCGGCCGACAGCAGCTTGACTTCGAGTGATGATAGCGCTGAGGCCGCGTCGAGCTGCGGCGAGATGCCCGCCAGTTGCGCCGCATCCACCTTCACTCCGCGCACTCTGCCCGACGTCAGCGCCAGCGCGAAGTTCATGCGGGTGAGCAGCGCCGACGAACTCACCCACGTTTCGGCCTTCATCGAATATCCGGTGGGAGGCACAGCTCCATAGAGCGGCATACCCATGTTGTTCAATTGACGTACCAGCGACATCGCATCCTCAACGTCGGCCCCGGTAGCGCGCATGGCGGACGCGACAAACTCCAGCGGCGTTTTGACTTTGTCGCGATACGCGCTGTCGGCCCAGAACTCGGGCGAATGAAACATGGTCGCCAACACTTCGCGAATTTCGCCTTTTTTCTTCTGAAAAGTCTTCGCCATGCGATCGACCAGAGCGGGCGACGGATCATCGGACACAAACCGCTGCGCCAATTTCAGCGAGATGAAGTGCGCAGTCTTCGGGCTGGTGGCCAGCAGGTGCAGCACTTCCCGGCCTTCATCTTCACCCTTGGGTTTGATGCGATGCCCCAGAACCAATTTCGGACCGGGCTCGTGCTTGCGCGGATCGAAGCGGAATTCTCCGCCGTCGTTGGGCTTCTCAATCGTCCATCCAGTAAAAACCTTGGCCACTTCGGTGACGTCGCGCTGCGTGTATCCGCCATTCACGCTGAGCGTGTGCAGTTCCAGCAATTCGCGGCCGTAGTTTTCGTTCAGCCCGTTATTCGCCTTCCGCTTCGCATTGGGATTTCGCCTGGGATAGCCATACGGACCGCGGCGCGCGGGATGCGCGGGGACGCCCAGCGCCTGCATGGAGTTCGGCCCCACGCTCAGCCAGTTGTCGAGATAAAACAGCATCGCCGGGCTCTTCGCGGTGGCGACCAGCAGGTCCTCAAATTTCCCCATCGCATGCGGACGAATCACCTGTTGCTCGTAATTGGTCAGCAGCAAGCGCTCGGGGCCTTTGCCCACGAAGACGTTGAAGTGATTGAACCAGAAATCGGTCATCACCTGTTCGAGTTGGCGGTCGCTATAGATGGCGCGCAGCAGCTTGGCTTGCGCCAGCTCATCCACTAACACGCCTTGCGGATTATTCATCGCCAGCAAAGTTTCGCGCTGGCGGGGATTCATATCGGCGAGAAGGTCCTGGGCTTTGCCGTGGCGCAGCGCATCGGCGAATGCGACTTGATCGTCGGTCGACATTGCGAGGACTTTTCTGTAGCGCTCGTCGGCAGGGAGATCGATGAGCGCTCTGATCTCGAATTTGCTCGCGCGCTCCTCGTCGCGGTGGCGCGCGTCGGCTTCGACAGCTGGATTCGCTCTGGCTGGAGCCGCAGCCATATCGCCGCTCCCGCCCGGCTCATCCTTCGCAGCACTCGCGGTCGACATGGAGTTGCTGTCGGCCATCGCCGGCACGGTGTTGTTGTCCATGGAGGACGGCATCGCATCGGGACTGGCGGCAGCTGCGGCGGCAAGCTCTTCGGCAGTCTTCGCACCTTCCTCCGCTGATGGTCCAGAGGCCGCGGGAGCCATCGCCGGAGCTGCCGCAGAGGCGACAGTTGCTTTCTCCTGCTTCTTTTCCCGACGATGCTCGAAGCGCGCGATCTGCACCTGATAAATGGCGCGCCGCTCGGGATCCGATGGCATGGGCCGCTTGCCATCGATCACCTGTTTGATCATGTGGCCGTCGGGAAATTCCTCGGCGATTTCCTTTGAACTCATGTGCAGCGTGAGAAACCGCGCCACGCGTGCTTCCGTGGCGCTGTCGGCGATTCTTTCGGGATGCAATTGCTGGTCGATCCAGCGGTCTACGCCCATAGCCATGACCTGCTGGACGTCGCCGGGCCGCGGGCCAAAGGTCAGGCGGTTCAAGGCGTGCACGGCGCGCTTCTGGTCATTCGTCATTTCTTCGCGCTTGTCTTTTCGGTCGGCGAGCAGTTGCGGGACGGCGCAGGCCAGGCTCAGACACAGGAGGCAGGCCGACAGCTTGGCGAAGCTGGATCGCATCAAGACTCTCCAGACAGACCAGGTCTGCTGATTATGAACCCAAAGGGAAGGAAAAGTTGCTGCCGTGGATCTTACTGAGTGCCGGCCGAGCGGGTGGGGAGGGACGTACTACGTCGTCAGATAAGTTTTCCCGCGCGAAACTTTATATTGCAAAGTCGCAGCCAGATGATCGATGTCGGTGGCGGCGATATTCACTGCCGCGGAATCCAGAAGCGGAGTGCGATTGCTTCCCACCGCGTCCCGACGCACCTGAATTAGGAGCGCCTGCACCACATTGGGATCGTATTTTTCCGGAGCCATCCGTACCAGGTCGCTGAGCGCGCTGCCCACCGAAAGCGGAGCGCGGTAGGGACGAATGCTGGTCATGGCATCGAAGGAATCGGCAAGGCCAATGATGCGAACCGACATGGGCAGATCTTCGACCGTCAGCTTGTCAGGATATCCGGAGCCGTCGCTGCGCTCGTGATGCCAGCGCACCGCCTCGGGAATCTTCGGCCAGGGGAACTGCACGGTGCTGACGATCTGGTGCCCGACCGTAGTGTGATCGGCCATCTCGCGAAATTCTTCCGGATCGAGCGCGCCCGGCTTGCCGAACAGACGGCGATCGACGGCGACTTTTCCAATGTCGTGGAGATATCCCGCGCTGCGCAGAGCCGCGACTTCGTTAGCCTCCATTCCCATGGCTTCGCCAATGGCAGAGGCGTAGCGGCCTACGCGCAGGGAGTGGCCGTGAATGTTCACATGCTTCACGTCGATGGCAGTGGCAAAAGCTTCGAGAGCGTTGTCGTAAAAGCCGTGCAGCGAAGCCATCAGCTTCAAGTTTTCAGAGACGCGCTGCGCGATGGTCTGAGTCAAGGCGTGATTCTGTACCGCGAGCGCAATGTAGCTGCACAGCAATTCGAGCGCATCGAGTTCATTATCCTCGTAAAGTGAATCGCCCGGACGGCGCCCCAGACCGACCACGCCCGCGAGACGACCTCCAGCCTTCAGGGGCGCGAGGCACTTGAACAGTTCCGGCGCAACGTTGCCGTTGGAACTCAGGAAGACGGAGTAGGTGGACGAGTTCAGGACAATGGGGCCACGCGCCGCAGCCAGCGCGTGCACGTGCTTGGGCAGCAGAGGAATGAAGGCGGGCTCCGGCATCAGTGCGAAGCCCAGCGAGGTCGCGGAGGTCAGCATGGCGGGCTTGTCTGAGAACAGGAAGAGCGCACCTTCGCGCGCGCCTGCCGCTTCCATCACGGCAGACAGCATCAGGCGTGAAGTTTCCGAGAACTCGCGCTCGGCCGTCAGCGCGGGCCCGAGCTCGGAAAGCGCTTCGACTGTATGTAACAGCCGCCGTAAATTGTTTGTCTGAATCGCCACGAACGAAGTGGGAGCCAGATCGCAGAGCACATTGAGCGTAACACGCAATAAATGCCCGGCGCGAGAGCGGCTTGTTGGTTAGTTTGATGCGGTATTAACGACGCTGAAACCAAGGTGACACAGATTGTTCTACAACGAAAGTGGAAGAACCACTTGAGGCACTACTTTTCCTTGAGACGCGGCTAGAAGTGTTCCCGCAGTTCAGCAAAGCGGCCGACGATGAGCAGCTTCTGATGGGGCGGAGCGGGATTGACTTCTTCATGCTCGAGAATCCAAGTGTCGCCGTGCGGTATGAAAACCGCGTGCAGCCCGGCAACCAGCGCGGGATTGATGTCGGATTTCGGACTGTTGCCGACCATCCAGGTGGAACGCGGATCCAGCGAAAATTTCTCGACGATGTGCGCGTAGGTGGCGGCATTTTTTTCGGCGACGATCTCAGTCGCGACAAAATGGTGCTTGATCATCGAGCGCTCGATCTTTCCCGCCTGCTCAGGAATGGCTCCCTTTGTCACCAGAATCAGGCGATGGCGATTAGACAGGTATACGAGCGTTTGCGGCACTTCGGGGAGAAATTCAATGGGATGATTTTCAATCGCCAGCGCAAAGCTGCGGACTTGCTCGTGCATTTCCGGTGTAACCGGCAGCGTGCTCAGGCGCTCGAAGGTATCGACCAAAGCGTGCGAGAAGCTGTGCAAGCCGTAGCCGTGCTTCACGATGCATTCGCGCTCGACATCGTTGAGCACTTCGCGAACCTGTTCCGCGGAGAACTCGTGATGGTTCAGGAAAGAGATGAAGCGGGCGATGGCGCGCTCGAAGTAGATGTTGTTCTCCCAGAGCGTGTCGTCGGCGTCGATGAGGAGAGTTTGGGACAAGCTTCTATCTCCTAGCTGCTAGCTAAACAGAATCTTCCTTGGTTGGTGAGACGGAGAGCCTCTCGGGAAATCGCAACTCGCATCAGGTGGTTCTAACGAGCGCGGCCTCGCTGCTGCAAGAGCCGAACGCTCTCATCGTACTTCACTACCGGTACCAGAATGTCGCCTGTCTTAAGGCACACCAAAGGGACGAGGGCATCACCGACCCATACCGCATCTTGGCGCGTCTTTTCCGCATCTATCCTCAACCCGCTCGGCGGAATCGAGCGCTTCTCTCGATAGGGTAAGAATTCGCCTTTGTATTCCAAGGTGCCATCAATGTTATTGAGCTGGCAAAGAATGTGCTGGCTTTCTTCCCAACATGCGATCCAATCGCCTCGGCGAGGCGCCGGCAGGCCGACAGCCGGCGCCCATAGGAAAACCGCGTCAGCGTGGACTCCGGTCGGCCGGCCAGGTATTCTGCTCGTCCACCAATATGCGAAGATAAGTCCGGCGACCAAGAACAGAACCAACCCGGCGATAAAATACACCGCCTTTTCCAACAGAGTCATCGTCGGCACCTGTGTCTGTCGGGCTAGGAGCTAGCAGCTAGAGGCTTCTCTAGATCCAATCCACTTGCGCTTCGGGACCGATGATGCCCGCCTTGTGTCCCATGTCGAGGAGGCGGCGGACGGCTTCGCGGCCATCGGGGCCGTAGTCCAGGGTGCGGTCATTCACGTACATGCCGACAAACTTGTCAGCCGAGGCCGTATCGAGATCTCGGGCGAATTGCATGGCATAGGCCAGCGCCTCCTCGCGATGATCGAGAGCGTACTGGATGCTTTCCTTCAAGGCCGCGGTCACGACCGGCATGAGCTCCGGCCCGAGAGCGCGGCGAATCGCGTTGCCTCCCAGCGGCAGCGGCAGGCCGGTGACTTTGTGCCACCATTTGCCGAGATCGACGACGCGATGCAGGCCCGACTTCTCGTAGGTCAACTGGCCCTCGTGGATAATGAGTCCGGCTTCGTATTTGCCTTCGAGCACCTGCGGGATGATCTGATCAAAGGGAACAACTTCGGTCTCGATCCCCGGAGCGAAAAGTTGCAAAGCCAGATAGGCCGTCGTCAGAGTACCGGGAACCGCGATCCGCTTCGATTTAACCTCGGTCGCGGAGAATGGGCGCGGCGAAACGATCATGGGGCCGTACGCTTCGCCAACGCTGCCGCCGCAGGCCATCAGCGCGTATTTATCCTGCACGTAGGGATAAGCGTGAAAGGAAATCGCGGTGACGTCATAGACACCTTCGCGGGCTTTCTGATTGAGCGTCTCGATATCGCACAGCGTATGGGTGAAGCGCAGGCCGGGCGTGCGGACCTTGTGCGTGGCCAGTCCGTAGAACATGAAGGCATCGTCGGAATCAGGGCTATGGGCAACGCTGATTTCGCGGACTTGTGTGCTTCCGGGATTTTTTGTTTCCTGCTCGGTGACGGGCATCATGAAATGAACTCCAACA
The DNA here is from genome assembly GCA_963763795.1 of uncultured Acidobacteriota bacterium. Lineage (GTDB taxonomy): Bacteria > Acidobacteriota > Terriglobia > Terriglobales > Acidobacteriaceae > Sulfotelmatobacter. The sequence continues at coordinate 166,170 of CAVXPP010000007.1, forward strand.
GCTAAGAAAAATTACGGTTGAACATCAACTGCGACGCCAGCGGGTTGCGATGGCGGCAGCGAACATCACTTTCATCACTTCGGCGGCGAGAAACCAGTAAAGGCCCAGGTAGGCCGCCTTGGTCAGCGAATGCGTGAAAAGATAGAGCCAGGTCAGGCCGCCGGCGAAGAGCAGAATCTCTGCCAGCAGGCCCGCGACCGCTGCGCGGATGAACGTCTTTGCACTGTGCTCGAAGATGTAGCCGGCCAGGAAAGCGACGAACGGGTACACCATCAAGAAAGCCGCCGGTGGGGCCGAGCAGTTGCGCCATTCCTCCCAGACCGGTTGGATTGAACACGGGAAGCCCGAATGCGCCCTCGACCAGATAAAGAGCGAGCGCCGCGAAGCCGCGCCGGCTTCCCAGAAAAAGTCCGACCAGCAGCACACCGAGATTCTGCACCGTGAGCGGAACCGGGGTGAGCGGCAAAAGCGGGATCGTAATGTGCGCGCACAGCGCCACAAACAGGCTGGCGCCAACGACCAGCGCGACCTGCCGCGAGACTTCGAGCATCCGCTCCTGCGGAGTGTTCAGAGTCGAAGTTGCAACCTTTGCCATAAGCGAAATCTCCGGATCGCGACGACATTTCCGAGCCGAAGCTCTTACTCGCCGCTGGCCTTACGGTCCACGATTTCTTCGTGCGAAGCGTGCGACTTCTGCAGATGTCTTCGCAGGTGCATGAACAGGGCAATAGCCACGCACACTACTACCAGCGTACTGACGCCCAGGATCAGGAACCACCAGATCATCCGCACAGCCGATTAGGATAACAGCTTCCAGCGGCTAGCTGCTAACGGCCGGTTGCAGCTTGCAACATTCGGGAGCTAAGCGCTCTTGCGTTTCTCGCGCAGGGCTTCGACGCGTTTCATCATGAATTCCAGACGCTTTTTGCCCCACTTGGTGTGCGTAACCGCCTTTTCGATATTGAGGAAGGCCTCAGGATCGTTGAGTTTCTGGCGCAGTTCTTTCACGAAGGGATGGATTTTGGCGTAGATCAGGAACAGCTCGCCGCTGAAGGCGGGCTGCAGAAATAATTGTTCGTTCAACACGCCCGCCAGTACAAACGAGGTCACGATACCCCAGTAGCCGCCCACCTGCCGCAGCCAGGCGTTCTGCTGTGTGCCCATCGCCCATGCGACTTTGAGGAAGTCGTCGGCATTTTCGGGGAAAAATTCTCCGGCCACCCAGGATCGGGCTTTGCGCATTTCCGCTTCGCGGCGCAGATCGTAGAGTTCGAGGATTAGGTGAGCGTCGGCTGTGGTAGGTTTCTTGGCCATGAGTTTCCTCCTAGGATTTTTGCAGGACGCAGGAAGATTTTAATGGATTGGCGATCAAAATCCCCACCCTGTCGCTTAAAGAGCGACAAGGGGCGGGCACCAAGTATCAGTTGCTGGCGGTATGCGCGTTGGTGGCTGGCGCCTCTGCTGGCGGAGGCGCGGGGCGTTCGTAGTCGCACTCCTTGTTGGGGCAGGCGATGACCGGGCCGGCTTTCAGGTTCTTCTCCACCAAATATTCGCTGCCGCAGCTCGGACACTTCTCGGCGATCGGTCTGTTGGCCGAAGTAAATTTGCACTTCGGATAATTTCCGCAGCCGTAGAACGTGTTGCCTTTGCGGGCGCGTTTTTCGACCAGGTCTCCGTCTTTGCACTCGGGACATTTCACGCCAATGTAATTCTGCTTCACGTACTTGCATTCGGGATATCCGCTGCAAGTTGTGAACTCGCCGTAGCGTCCGTGGCGAATCATCATGTTGCGCCCGCACTTCGGGCAGAGCTCGTCGAGCGGGATGTCGGGAACTTTCTTGCCCTGATCGAGACGCCGCGTGGTCTTGCAATCCGGATATCCGGTGCAGGCCATGAACTGGCCGAAGCGTCCGCGCTTGAGCACCATCACCCGGCCGCAATTCTCGCAATATTCCTCCTGCGTCGTTCCCTGCACATCGGCGGTATCGAGGTCGGGCAGGTTGATGGGATTTTCTTTGGTGAACGTGCAGGTATTCGGATCGTCTTTATCGTAGGTGCTGCAGGCGTAGAACGAGCCGTGCTTGCCCCACTTGATCACCAGCGGCGCGCCACACTTTTCGCATTTCTCATCGGTGGGCTTCTCCATCCGCTTGATGTTTTCCATGTGCTTGGCCGCGTACTTCAAATCTTTCTGGAATTTCTTGTAGAACTCGGCCATAGCGTCTTGCCACTTCTCTTTGCCCTCTTCGATTTCGTCGAGCTCTTCTTCCAAACGCGCCGTGTATTGCAGATCGAAAATATCCTGGAAGTTCTCCACCAGCAAATCGGTGACCACCAGGCCGATCTCGGTGGGAACAAATTTGCCGCCGAGCTTCTGCACGTACTGCCGCTCCTGAATCGTGGTGAGAATGGCGGCGTAGGTTGACGGACGGCCGATGCCGCGCTCTTCGAGCTCTTTCACCAGCGACGCTTCGTTGAAGCGCGGAGGCGGTTCGGTGAAATGTTGCTCCGGCTTCAGTTCTTTGAGAGTGAGTTTCTGTCCGGCTTCGAGCGCGGGCAGCTTGTGCTTCAGTTCCTCGTCTTCTTCGTCTTTGCCTTCCTTGGATTCCTCGTAAACTTTGAGGAAGCCGTCAAACTTGAGGACCGATCCAGTCACGCGGAACCAGAACACGTCGCTGCCGCTTTTTGCGTCGATGTCGACCGTGGTCTGATCGAACACAGCAGGATTGATCTGAGACGCGACAAAGCGCTGCCAGATCAGCTTGTAGACCTTGAACTCATCTTCTTTCAGATATTGCTTGATCTGGTCAGGATGGCGCATGGCCGAAGTCGGACGGATGGCTTCGTGCGCTCCCTGCGCTTCCTTCTTCTCTTTAAATGTATTCGGATTCTCCGGCAGGTAGGTTGGACCGTATTCCTTGCCAACGTACTCGCGAACCTCCGTGATCGCTTCCGGCGCGACGCGGGTGGAATCGGTACGCATGTATGTGATCAGGCCGACGGAGCCCTCTTCGCCCAGTTCGACGCCTTCATAGAGGCGCTGCGCGATCATCATGGTGCGCTTCACGCTGAAGCGAAGCTTGCGGGAAGAATCCTGCTGCAGCTTGCTGGTCGTAAACGGAGGCGCGGCGTTCCGGCGGCGTTCTTTTTTGTCGACCAAGCGGACAATCCAGTCGGCCTTTTCCAGCGCGGCGCGGATCTTTTCCGCATCCTCGCCGTTGGTGACTTCGACCTTCTCCTCGCCTTTGCCTACGAAGCGTGCGTCGAATGCTGGCGGCTTGTTGGCCGCGAGATGAGCGTCGATCGTCCAGTATTCTTTTTTCTCGAACGCCTTGATTTCGCGTTCGCGCTCGACAATCAGGCGGAGAGCGACGGTCTGTACGCGACCCGCAGAAAGTCCGCGGCGCACTTTGTCCCAGAGCAGCGGTGAGACCTGATATCCCACGAGGCGGTCGAGGACGCGACGCGCCTGCTGCGCATCAACCAAGTTCTGATCGATCGCGCGGGGATGCTCGAAGGCAGCCTGCACCGCGCGTTTCGTAATTTCGTTGAAGGTCACGCGCTGAATGCGCGGCGGAGCTTCCGGTTCGCCTTTCTTCGCCTTTTTGGCTTTTTTCTTTTTTCCGCCGTTTTCGTCGAGCTCAAAGGCCAGATGCGCAGCAATGGCCTCGCCTTCGCGGTCCGGGTCAGGCGCGAGATAGATGGCGTCGGCCGAGGCGGCCAGCTTCTTCAGCTTGGCCACAACTTTTTCTTTGCCGGGGATGACTACGTAATCCGTCTCGAAATCGTTGGTGATGTCCACACCAAGAGTGCTCTTGGGCAGATCCTTGACGTGCCCGAGCGAGGCTTCGACGGAGAAGCCCTTCCCCAGATATTTCTGGATGGTCTTCGCCTTGGCCGGCGATTCGACAATGACTAAACCTTTTGACAATGGAACCTCTGTTTTGTTGTGTGCGTTTTTTGAAGCTAGCACGAATAGGCGGAAAGCAACAAGTTACGGGTAAGAATGCTTCTAGCTGCTAGCTCCTAGCTCCTAGCTAAAACCGAACGTTCCAGGCGCTGAACTAACGCTGCCAACATTCGTTGAACTTCCAAAATCCCCGACTCCAAAATCTTGAACTCGTCCGGTCTCAGCAAGCACAGGTCTCGCGCAAGAAGTAGGTGATATTCGAGCTCGCTTGCAGATCCACGGGCGATCTGAACGAAACGTCTCATTTCCGGATCAGATCTTCTGCCGCAGCCCTCAGCAATGTTCGCTCCTATAGAAGCAGCTGATCGACGTATCTGACTCGTGAGCCCATAGAGCTCATCCTTTGGAAAAGCGCGTGTTTGCTGATACACCCTCAACGTCAAAGTGTGCGCCTTGGACCAGACTTTCAGATTTTTGAAATCTTCCATTCACTCCCTCCTCGCCCAGCTAGAAGCTAGGAGCTAGCAGCTAGAAGCTCTTTACAAAATTCTTCCCTGGCATCTGCCTTACTTTGCCGTTCAGTTCCAGTTCGAACAATGCGGCGAAGATTTCCGAGGAGGACAATTCTGTTTCCAGCTTCTCGACCAGTTCGTCGATGTGCGTGGCTTCGTCAGCCTTGAGCAGGCTGAGGATCCGCTTTTCGTGAGGAGGAAGCCCTTCGTCCGGAAATAGAGATGCGGACGAGGAGCCTTGGGATTCAAGGGAGGCGGGCGGAGTCAATGCAAGTCGTACTTCTGTCGGGAGATCTTCCCAAACGTCTTCCCAGGTCGCCACCAACTTGGCGCCCTGTTTGATGAGAGTGTTCGGTCCCCAGGAATTCTTGTTGGTGACGTTGCCGGGCACGGCGAAGACGTCGCGATTCTGCTCGAGCGCGAGGCGCGCCGTGATACGTGTCCCGGAGTATTCGGCGGCTTCCACGACGAGCACGCCCAGCGACATTCCGCTGAGAATGCGATTGCGGATGGGAAAGTTCTGCGGGGCGGCAAACGTTCCGAGAGGGAATTCGGAGATCAATGCTCCGCCGAGCGCGAGAATCTGTTCCGATAAACGGGAGTTTTCTTTCGGGTAGATCACATCGACGCCGGTGCCGAAAACAGCGACCGTCTTGCCTTTAGCCGCGATGGCGCCACGATGGCTAGCCGTATCGACGCCGCGGGCCATCCCACTAATAATGACCAGCCCTTGGGCGGCCAGATCGGAGGCCAGGCGCTCGGCCATGCCGGAACCGTAGGGAGTAGGATGGCGCGTTCCAACCATGGCGATGCCGGGCTTGATCAGGACTTCCGCGTCGCCGCGTACGTATAAAATGAGCGGAGGATCGTAGATTTCTTTCAGCCGTTGGGGATAAAAAGGGTCGTCCATCGAGAGGATGGTTAAGCCCGCGGCTGCGGCCCGAGCTATTTCTTCGCGTGCCAGTTCGGCGGACTTGCCGGTCGCCAGCGCCTGCGCGGAAACCGCCCGAATGCCGCTGCCTTCCAGTTCGGTAAGGCTGGCGCGAAAGACGGCTTCTGCCGATCCAAAGTGCTCGACCAGTTTTCGAGACTTGGTCGGCCCCAGACCTGGGGTCAGCGTGAGCGCGAGCCATTCGACAAGATGGGTATTCGCGGACAGAACAGCGGCATTCGACACAGAGGACTCCGAGCGGACTGTACTGACCGTCAGAGAGGCGTGTCAAGGTCATCCGTCACATTGGTTTGTTAATATTGTGGAAAGATTCCTAGATTGAAAAAATTCATGAGACGTTTGCGAATTTCCGCCATTTCCTACCTGAATACCGCTCCTTTAATGTGGGATTTCGAGCACGGGCAAGCCGCCCGCGACTTCGATATTTCCTACACATTGCCGTCGGGTTGCGCGCAGGGGCTAGCCGAAGGGGTGGCCGATATCGGCATCATTCCGGCGGCGGCCTACACGCAAATTCCTGGGCTGCAGATTTTGCCCGATGTTGCGATCGCTTCGCGGCGGGCGGTGCGTTCGATCCTGTTGGTGAGCAACATGCCGGCCGAGAAAGTTCGCACGGTTGCTTTGGATACCTCTTCGATGACTTCGGTCGCGTTGGCGAAAGTTCTGTTCGAAAAATGGCTAGGCGGCGGGCGGACGTTCACACCTATGGAGCCCGACCTCGAGCGGATGCTGGCGCAGTGTGATGGCGGGCTGTTGATTGGTGATCCAGCGTTGCAGGTGGATCGAGCACGTTATCACACGCTCGATCTGGCGGAGGAATGGATTCGCTACACGGGCAAGCCCTTTGTGTTTGCGTTCTGGGCGGTGCGCGGCGAGGCGCTGCGGGAAGCGGATCCGGCGCTGGATTTGACGGCCGTGTTTCGCGATTCGCGCGACCGCGGACTGGAAGCGCAGAATCTAGAGCAGATCGTGCGGGAATGGGCGCCGCGGTTGGGGCTCAGCCAAAATGGGGTTCGCGAGTATTTGACGGAGAGCATTCATTATCAACTGGACGCGGGCTGTCTCGAGGGGCTGCGGTTGTTCTATCAATACGCGGCGGAGATCGGAGCGCTGCCGGCAGCGCCGGAGTTGCAGTTCGCGGAGTCGGCGCGCGAGACGGCACACCGGGGATGAACCTCTCGTCGCAGGGCACTAAACGACGCTGAACCGCCGCTCGTTCACCCAGAGCGCGAGCCTCAGGCGCTCAGGGCCAGTTGACCGAGATGGCATAAACTTCCTGCGTGCCAATGTCGCGCGTTACCAGCACGGAGCCATCAGAGGCGGACATAATACTGGGGCCGCTATTGATCTCGTCCAGATGGTGCACATTTTTCAGGCTGAGAAGAGTTTCTACCCTCGCATCCGACAATCTCATACGGAATACAGTGGGGTTGTTGCCCCCCGTGGAATAGATGAAATATTTCCAGTCGGGAGAAGTCTGCCAGTTCACGAACTTGTCTGGACTGGTCAGCACGTCGGTCCATTTTTGGGTTTTGAAATCGTACCGAACGAGCTTCGATTGATCGTTGGCAGTGGCAATTAAGGCGTCTTGCGAGACGAACCATGCTCCGAGTGTGCCGTTGGAGTTGGGAATAGGCGATATTTTTCCGTCGCGGATTTCGATCAGCCGCGCGCTAAACCCATTGTCCGAAAATGTGGTCACTACCAATGAATTGCTATCCGGCGACCAATCCGGGGCTGCGCCGTGGTCTGCCAGCTTGCGTGGAGTTCCTCCATCGATGCTGATGAGGTAGACATTCCCCTCATCATCACTGAAGGCGACCTGCCTTCCATCTGGCGATATACGTGCGAAGCCAATCTGCAAGGGCGGATAGGTAAGCTGCAAGGGCTCGCTGCCATCCGGCCGGCTTCGCCACAAGCTATGCTCCGGATAAGACTGATAAGCTACCCAGCGTCCATCGCGCGAAAAAGTCGCATCCACAGCCGAGATGCCGCCGAGGAATGGATGGAACTGGCCGGTGTTGGTGTCGTACTGAAGCAATTCTCCGCGCCGCAAAGCACCGACAGCATAGATCCGCCTTCCATTACGCTCAGTAGCCATCGAGGTGTATGAAAGCGGACCATTCGTGAGACGAACGGGAGTGGAAGCTCGACCGAAGAATCGTTTGTGGTCCGGGAATGCCCAGAGATCCCATCTGTTGGCCTCGCTGCTACCGCGAAAAACGAAATACTTTCCGTTAGCTGTCCACCTCAGGCAACACATTTGGGTAGGGAGGCCCGGCGCCCATTTGAGAATCGGATGAATGTTGCTGCCATCAGCGGCAGATTCATATATCACCCAGGGGTGGGCCTCGAAATCATCCATGTGAAAAGCGAGACGCGTACCACCTGGCGAGATCAGTGGGGTGGAGCGGTATTTCGAAAGTTCATCAAGCTTGCGAGCATTCGAGCCGTCGGCATCCGAAACGAAGGTTCCCGAGTCGAGCAGATAAAGGAGTCGGCCGTCAGGGAACACGCGCGCACTGAGGACATCGGAGTCTCCAATGCGGCGCGTTTGTCCGGCAGGCAGGGGTACGAGCCACATAGTTTCCAGGCGGGCCATGAAAGCGCCACTAAGAACCAAAATGGACGACCCATCCCCGCTGAGTCCGGATATCTCAGGATTGAGCACAGGCGTAGGAATTTCGGCAGTCTGGCCTCCGTTGATCGAGACCTGCGCGATGCGAAAACTGCCGGCGGAGCCTTCGTTAAAGTAGATCCGCGAAGCATCTGTCTCCAGGCCGCCGGCTTTCACCTGCCCATCATTGGTGAGTTGCACCACGGATTCCACCACGGGAACAGCGGGTGATCGGAGCAATGAAAATGCAGTGATGGCAATAATTACGACCGCGAATGCAGCAGCAAGCATCCACAGCAAACTTTTGCGCGAGGTGGGAGTTGCGAACGCGGCGGTCGGGGCAGTGCCGGCATCCGACAAGGCTTCCAAGGCAAAGGCCAGGTCAGAGGCAGAGTGGAACCGTTGCTGAGGGCTCTTTTCCAGGCAGCGTTGCACGACTTTTTGCAGCGCCGGAGGAATGACAGACCCAGCCTGGGTAACGCTGGGCGGCTCTTCGTTGAGGATTGCGCTCATCGTCTCGGCTGACGTGGGCTTGTGGAAGGCGCGCTTGCCAGTCAGCATCTCATAGAGAATTGCGCCCAAGGCGAAGATGTCGGTGCGGTCGTCGGCGGCCTGCCCGCGGACCTGTTCGGGAGACATGTATCCGGCAGTTCCCAGGACCACACCCGGTTCGGTGCCTTCGGTGAGAGTAGGAGTGCCGGGGTCGGAGGCATGGGGCTGCTGGATGAGTTTGGCGAGACCGAAATCCAGAATCTTGATGCGTCCATCTCGCGTGAGGAAGAGGTTATCGGGCTTGAGGTCGCGATGGAGGATTCCCTTCTCGTGAGCGGCGGCCAGGCCATGGGCGGCCTGGATGGCGTAATCGACTGCCTTGCGAACCGGCATGGGCCCGCGCAAAAGTTGATCGCGCAGCGTGCTGCCCTCGAGCAGCTCGGAAACGAGGTAGGGAGCGCCGTCGTGAGTTCCCAGTTGATAGACCGCGAGAATGTTGGGATGATTCAGGGCCGCGGCGGCGCGGGCTTCCTGTTCGAAGCGGCGCAGCCGGTCGGGATCGCGAGAGAGCGATGCTGGGAGAATCTTGATAGCGACATCGCGGTTTAACTGCGGATCGCGCGCGCGGTAGACCTCGCCCATGCCGCCTGCACCCAGCGGGGCGATGATTTCGTAGGGACCGAGTTTAGTGCCGGGGCTGAGGGCCATTTCTGTGCCAGCTATTATAGCGAGACCGTTTCCCGAAGACCCCTACTTCTGTCAGCGCCGCCAGAGATGGGTAGTGGCGTAAACAGCCGGGAGCTACAATTCAGAGCCATGCCACAGTGTTTAAGACAGTACCCAGAGATGGGCCCTCCGCATGCGTTAAGCTTGGATATGCGCTTCGTGCGCAAGAGAACATTGTGAGTCTCTTTCAACCCATCCCGAATGCCGGCAACGCTGCGGACACGACACGGCCGCTGGCGGACCGCATGCGTCCGCGGACGCTCGATGAATACGCCGGGCAGAAACACCTGATCGGGCCGGGCAAGCCGCTGCGAGTGCAGATCGAGCGCGATGATTCCGGCTCGCTGATCTTCTGGGGACCGCCGGGGACGGGCAAAACTACGCTCGCCAAGATTATCGCCAACATGACCAAGGCGGATTTCATCGAGTTCTCCGCCGTGCTGGCCGGGATCAAAGAGATCAAGCAGGTCATGGCCGACGCCGAAAGGGCGCGGCAATATGGCACGCGCACGATTGTTTTCATCGACGAGATTCACCGCTTCAACAAAGCGCAGCAGGATGCGTTTTTGCCGCACGTGGAAAAGGGAAACATCCGGCTGATCGGGGCTACCACTGAGAATCCGTCGTTCGAAATCAATTCGGCTTTACTCTCGCGCTGCCGCGTGTACGTGCTACAGCCGCTCACGGAAGAGCAGATTGTGCAATTGCTGAAGCGCGCGCTCGACGATCGAGAGCGCGGGCTCGGCGAAATGAATGTGAAGACGTCTGACGAAGTGCTGAAGACGATTGCGAGCTACACCAGCGGCGATGCGCGCAGCGCCTACAACGTGCTGGAGGTTGCGGCGGGGCTGGCGAAATCCCCGCCTCTCGCGACGGAGCCGAGAAGTGGGGCACCCACTTCGGTTGAGATTACCGACGCGATCGTCCGCGACGCGCTGCAGAAGCGCATCCTGCTGTATGACAAGACGGGTGAAGAACATTACAACCTGATTTCGGCGCTGCATAAGTCGGTGCGCAACAGCGATCCGGACGCGGCTTTGTACTGGCTGGGGCGCATGCTCGAAGCCGGCGAAGATCTGCTCTACGTTGCGCGGCGAGTGGTGCGCATGGCGGTGGAAGACATTGGCCTCGCCGATCCCAATGCTTTGTCTTTGTGCATGGCCGCGCGCGACGCGGTGGACTTCATCGGAATGCCGGAAGGAAATTTAGCGCTGGCGCAGGCCGTAGTCTATCTGTCAGTGGCGCCGAAATCGAATGCGCTGTACACCGCGTATGGCAGCGTGCAGGCGGATGTGGAGCAGACGGCGGCGGAAGCGGTTCCGCTGCATCTGCGTAATGCCCCGACCAGCCTGATGAAAGGCCTTGGCTATGGCCACGGATATCAATACGCCCACGACCTCGAATCCAAAGTCGCAGACATGCAGTGCCTGCCGGATAATCTGCGCAACCGCGTTTATTACCGCCCTACGAATGAGGGGATCGAGAAACGAATCCGCGAGCGGATGGAAGAGATCAAACGGCAGCGGGCCCGCACCGCGGAGGGCGATCTGACGCCACGAAAGAAAGAATCGTAGAGCACCTGCGCGGCATCTTTAAATCCATCAAAGTGAATAGGCTAGGCTGGTCCTATGGCTGCGATTCCAAATCTTACGCATATTGAGCCGTCTCCGCGGACTCTTCCCGTCGATCTGGTGGAGGATCTGCAGCGCGTGCAGAAGTCGGCCCAGAAGATCAACTCCATCCTTGATCTCGATCAACTGATCGACGGCGTCGTAAGTGAAGTGAGGCAGTCATTCGGCTGTCTGGAAGCGGGCATTTATCTGCACGATGAAGAGCGCGGCGATATGGTGCTGGCTGGGGTGGACGGCTGCACCGAACGCGGCAAAGGCTACCGGCTCAAGATCGGCCGCGAGGGCATGGTGGGCTATGTCGCTTCGACGTTGGAAATGCGCTATGCGCCTGACGTACGCAAGGATCCGTACTACGTGAGCTGCGAGTTGTCGACGCGGTCGGAAGTAGCCATTCCGCTGCGCGTGGGCGAACGTCTTGTGGGCGTGTTCACCGCGTCGCATCCTGAGGTGGACGGATTTTCACGGCAGCAATTGCGGATGTTGCAGGCGTTGTGCGATCACGCGGCCGTGGCGATTCACAATGCGCGGCGCTTGCAGTCGGAGCGTGTGGAGCGCGCGGCGCTGGATCGTGAGGCCGATGAGGCACGCAGCATTCAGCAGGCGCTGTTGCCGAAAAGCTCGCCCTACATTCCCGGCTTCGTGATTTCGGGACGCAGCGTGCCGGCGCGCGCCCTCGGCGGCGACTGGTACGACTTTATTCCGTTCGACGATGGGCGTTGGGGAATTGTTCTGGCCGACGTTTCGGGCAAAGGAACGGCGGCTGCCTTGCTGATGTCGGCAACGCGCGGCATGCTGCGCTCGCTGGCCGAGGCGTGCTGCGGTCCAGGCGAAGTGCTGACGAAGCTGAATCAATTGTTGGTGAATGATTTTCCGGCGGGAAAGTTCGTCACCATGGTCTATGGGGTGCTCGACCCCAAAAAGCACACGTTTACCTTTGCCAACGCCGGACACTTGCTGCCTCTGTTTATTGACGATAAGGGCGAGCACTTTCTCGACGTGGAGCGCGGCCTGCCGCTTGGGCTGGCGGATGGAGACTATTCCGAAACTCAGGTCTCGTTGTCGGAGGGATCGCGGCTGATCTTCTACAGCGACGGCATCACCGAGGCGGAGAACTCGCAGGCAGAGGAATATGGCTTGTGCCGCCTGGTCGAACATGCGATTCTGCCGGAGGCTTCCGCTCTCAGCCTCGTAGATGACGTGCAGACGTATTCGAATGGCTCCGGCGTGCGGGACGATGCCAGCGTGGTGTTTGTAGGCGTAAGCCCGTAATCAGCGCAACCGCGCGCGATGCTCTTTCAGGATGCAGCGGTCCATCACCACAACGATTCCCGCTTTGCGCGCTTTCCCCGCGGCCTGCTCGTCAATCACTTCTTCCTGCATCCAGATGGCGGGCACTTTGAGTTGGATGGCCTGATTGACGATCTCGTCCACGAATTCCGGACGGCGAAAAATATCGACGATGTCGATTTTCTCCGGAACATCGAGCAAGGTCGCGTACGCTTTTTCGCCCAGGCATTCTTCGATCTTCGGATTCACCGGAATAATGCGATAGCCTTGACTCTGCATGTAGGCGGAAACTCCATAGCTGGGGCGCAGGGGATTGCACGAGAGGCCGACGACGGCAATGGTCTGGGAGCGGCGAAGCACATCGGCGATCAGATCGGATTGCGGGACCGAAGACATCATTTTCTTTATTTCTTGTTGGCTGCGTCCAGTTTCTGTTTGTACATTTTCATCGCAAGCTTCCGGATAGTTTCGGAAACCTCTTTATTAGAGGAGATATTCTTGAGGTCCTGTATCAGCAGGTTCTTCATCAATCCCAACCCGAGATCGAGCGGAGTGCGGGGGTTCGCGACCAGATTGCGCACGACGATGTAGTTTTTCATGAAGCGGCGCTTGAGCGGAATCTGGCGCAGCACGGCTTCCAGCACGTTTTTCTGGCTGGCGAATTTTTCCACTTCGCCATCTGCCAGCTTCGGGGCCTCGAGCACGGCGAGCGCGACCACCTTGGTGCCGTCGCGGATCAGGATCGAGCGCTCCTCTTTGTTACCTTTCAGCGCCAGCTGGATGCGCCCCTTGACGTCGAGAGAATTGATTTTCTGCAGCGTGTTTTCCCGCCTGGGTGGACCTTTGGGCTGCTGGGGATGAGCCGCGTGGGCGGTTGCGTGAGCCTCGGCCGGTGCAGCGGCCGCCGCCGCGGGCGCGGGCACTTCCGCCTCTTCCTCGTGAAAATATTCAGGAGTGAGCAGATCAAAAGTCCCGCCAATTGCCTGAAATGGCTTGTCGCCTTCGGTGGCAATATCCTCAGCGTGTTGCTGGAAATAAGAGAACACCGTTTCATCGTCCACGCCGACGGTAGCCTGGGGATTTTCCTCAGCAGCAGAAACGGGCTGGGCCGGCGGGGCCTCCGCAGGCTCTGCAGCATGGGCCGCCTCGACAGGTGCCGCGTCGTGGGCCGCCGCGGCGTGCCGTATGGCAGGCCCTTCTTTGGCGGAAGCGGCGCTCGCATGCTCGTCAGTGCTTTCTTGCACGGCAGGGTGTGCGGTCGGCTCGGCGTGCAACCAGTGTTCCAACTCTGCCGATTCTTCTTTTTTCAAATACGGGCTGGCGTGCAGTGCCTCTAGTGCGGCGCGCGTCGAACGCACGCGCTGGCTCTTGAGCATGATTTCCAGCGTCTCGCGCAGGGCTGATCCTGCGAGCTTCACCAGTTGTTGTTCGCGAACGGACGGATTTTCCAGCAAAGCAGGCAGCAACTTCGGACGAACGTTGTCGGGCGAGATGAAATAATTCAGCACTTCCGCCGGAGTCTGCGGATTGCTGACAGCATCGAGGCAGGCTTTGTTGTCCCAGCCGGCCAAGGTCATGCGGGCGGTTTCGCCGAATACCTTGTTGTAGCGCGCGAGATAGACAAGGATCTCGATGTTTTCCGCGGCAGGAACCTGCAGCGCGCCACGGGCAGCAAACTGCATCATGTTGGAAGGCAATCTCGAAGCGCGGATTTGGTCGATCATGCGCGCCATAGCTTCACACCTCGGACCCGGCACCGGGATTCTGATCACCCAAAACCGCGCTGCCCGCGGCCAGAGACTCGAGCTCACGCACGGCGAGTTCGAAGTCCCGGGTAATGCGATTCGGCTTGTGCCGCAGAAATTCGTCGCGCAAGGTTCGATAGTACCAAAGAGTGCCCTCGCGTCCACCGTTGAAACGAGACCAAACTGATTCGCCGATCGCGCGGTAATCGCTCAGGATGGAGCGGACGTTATTGAGCTTGTCGGCGGCCGAGACCAGATGCGTGTCAGCACCTTCTTTTTTCAGGCGCGCAATATATTTCTGCTTGCGCTCGAGCCACGGCGGCTTCGGGTAGGTATCGGCGTCGGTGCAGCCGTCAACAATCTTCGCCACGCGAGCGCCGAAGCGACGGCGGACTTCTTTCTGCATAGGCGCGCCGCCGCAATCTTCGACCACATCGTGCAGCAGCGCGGCGATGGCAAGATCTTCGTCGCCTCCGGCCTCGAGCACCAGCGACGCCACGCCCATCAGATGGGCGATGTAAGGGATGGTCGAAGCTTTGCGCGTCTGCCCGGAATGTTTTCTGGCCGCAAATTCAAAAGCGCGCAGGAAGCGTGGGCCGAGAGCAGGATTTTTCTTTGATCTCCGTGGACTCTGTGCCCTCAGTGGTAAACGCTTTTTCCTGGAAGCCGTCACTGCTTCTCTCCGCGGCGCGCCAGCAGATAGGCGCGAATGAATGGCTGCAGATCGCCGTCGAGCACGCGATCAACGTCGCCGACTTCAGTCTTGGTGCGATGATCCTTGATCATGCGGTAGGGCTGCAGCACGTAGGAACGGATCTGCGATCCGAATTCGATATCGAGCTTGGAGTCTTCGATCTTTTTCGTCGCCGCTCGCTTTTTCTCCATTTCGAATTCGTAGAGTTTCGAGCGCAGCATGCTCATGGCGCGTTCTTTGTTTTTGTGCTGCGAGCGTTCATTCTGGCAATTAGCGACCAGACCCGTGGCAATGTGTGTGATGCGCACCGCAGAATCTGTGGTGTTCACATGCTGTCCGCCCTTGCCGCTGGAGCGGTAAGTGTCGATGCGGATATCTTCGGGCTTGATGACGATTTCGATGCTGTCGTCAATTTCTGGCGAAACGAAGACGCTGGCAAAAGAGGTATGGCGGCGTTTGGCCTGATCAAAAGGCGAGATGCGAACCAGGCGATGCACGCCGATCTCGCCCTGCAGAAGTCCGAAAGCGTAGTCGCCGTTGACGGCGAAAGTTGCGGATTTCAATCCCGCTTCTTCGCCCGGCTGGTAATCGTAGAGGACGGTCTCAAAGCCTTGCCGCTCGGCCCACCTCAGGTACATGCGCAGAAGCATGTCGGCCCAGTCCTGCGACTCGGTTCCGCCGGCTCCGGGATGGATGGTGACGATGGCGTTACGGGCGTCGTTCTCGCCGGAGAGCAAGGTCTCGGTTTCAAGCTTGTCGATCAGGTCGCGGAGCGAAGAGATTTCCCGCTGTAGGTCGCTGTCGACATTTTCGCCTTCTTTGGCGAGATCAAAATAGGCAGCAATATCTTCGCCGCGGCGAGTCAGATCGGCGTCGGTGGCGAGCACATGTTCGAGGCGCTTTTTTTCGCGCATCACCTGCTGGGAACGTTGCGGATTGGACCACAGGTTCGGGTCGGAGGCCTGCTTTTCGATCTCGGCTAGCTGCGGACGGATCTTCTCCGCGTCAAAGATACTCCCGAAGTTCGTGGACCTTCTTGCTCAGCTTTTCGTATTCCTGTTCGATCTCTTGATTCATGAGGACGTTTGAACTTTCTTGCCGTATTTATTTGAGGATAAAAAACGCTGCAGCAGCGCTCCGATAGAAATTATCGCACAGGCGAAGGCGAACCAATCACCGTGGCGCGTGTAGAACGTGGTGACCGAAGTGAGGGCATAAGGTGCGACCAGCGTGGTTCGCTCCTTGCGCGGAACGCGAGCCGCAACGCGTCCCCAGGGATCGATCGCGGCGGTGACGCCCGTGTCGGTCGTGCTCAGAAGCCAGCGATTGTTCTCGATAGCCCGCATGCGAGTCTGGTTCAGGTGCTGGGCGTACGCGCCGCTGTCACCGTACCAGCCGTCGTTGGAAATGTTCAGGAACACCTGCGCGCCGTTATTGGCGAACTGCCGGACTTCTCCGGGAAACACGGATTCGTAGCAGATGAAAACGCCGAGTTGCTTGCCTTCCGCCGAGAGGGGGAGGCGGGATGCACCACGCTCAAATGCCCCTACTTCTTTGGTCAGGCCTCCGGCAAAGGAAAACAGGCTGGGGAACGGAAGGTGCTCTCCGAACGGCACCAGATGAACCTTGTCATAGCGGGCGATCCACTCGCCGGTGGGGCTGATCAGCGCCGCGGAGTTGAAAACGGGAGCGTCCGCATTCGGCGTGGCGGCGTCGGTTCCGATCGAACCGGTGACGATCGGGACATGGAGCCGGCGCGCCAGATCGGAAAGCGCGCTGCGAAATCGTGGATCGTTGGTGAAGAATGGCGCGGGGGATTCGGGCCAGACGACTAGATCAATTTTTGTGACGGCGTTGTTCTCTGCGGACTTCAGCGTGAGGTTCGTCAGGTCGGTTAACGTCTGCTGGAGATAGCTGGGCGTCCATTCGGCCGAGACAGGAATATTCTGCTGCACGAGAAGAGCGGCGCGGTCGGCATGGGCCGGAGGCGCTTCAACCAGCCTACCGGCCTGTAGAACGGCTGCCGCTGCCAGCGCGGCGACCAGCATGGAGCCGCGCTTTTGCCGGGGAATGAGAAAAGCGGCCGCAAGGGCGACATTCACCAGGACGATCTCAAACGAAATTCCGTAGACGCCCGTTCCTGTGGCGATGCGCGAGAGCGCGAGGTTGTCGACTTGCGCCGTGCCCAGAAGATCCCAGGGAAATCCGGTGATGCGAGCGCGGGCGAGTTCGATTGCGACCCATAAAAATGGAGCCGCTACTAGCGGGCGGCGGTAGTCGCGCGGACCGGCGAGCAGGCTGACCAGCAGCCCGAAGAAACCGTGATAGAGACCGAGATAGCAACAGAAGAGAAAAAGAGCGAGCAGCGCCATGGGCGTGCTCAGGCCTCCATACTGGCGCATGGTATCGAAGATCCAGTAGCACGTGCCCGCATACCAGAGAATGCCGCAGACGTAGCCGAGAAGAAATCCTTGAACGGGCTTGGCAGGAAGTAATCGAACCCCACCGGAAACCTCGAGTTCGCTTGCTGGACGCGTGCGCAGCAAAGCCAATAGCAGCGGGGCAAGCGCGAACCACGAGAGAACGTATATGCCCGGCAGCGGGAAGATGAGTACCTGCAAAACTGCCGACAGGAGTACCAAGAGCCAGGCGCTAGAGTGGATTTGGCGCACGGAAAAGGATAGCAAAGACCAGTAGCTAGTCGTCAGTTGCCAGTTGCCAGTTTCTCCGCCCGAGACATGGGGCCGAGGTTTGAACGTACGTAGTTCACGATTTCTGGCGTGACGTGGGGCGGCGGCGTGATGCGGAAAATGGGGCGGCCTGCGACGGGCTTCAGGGAAATCGACTGCCACGCCGGACTCCCCGGCGTTTCGTGCAGAATGACGGCGTCAGCGCGGTCGAGAAATTCGCGGGCGGAATTTTTGAAATCTGCCGTCTCCGGATTGAGTACCGTCAGATACAGATCCGGCCGCAGAAACTTCAGCACGCTATTGGATTCGAGGATCACATTGCGCGCGCCTTCGAGGCGTTGGCGCAGCATGGGCATGGCTTCCGCGAGGCGACCCTGCTCCGTCCTTACCCAGAAAACCTGCGCCGCTCCTGATAGCAGAAAGCGTGAGGTATCCGATTCGCCAGAGCGGTCGCGCTCTTGGGTGATCGCCCACGAATGGTCGCCGGTCGCGCAGTCGCAGGACTCGCCGTTGGCCGAGCAGATGCCGTGCCCATACTGGGTGATTTTGGCCGCCGTCCATTCAAATTCGGGCAACGCTGAGATCAGGCCTGCAACGACGCTGGTCTTTCCGACGCTGCGCGAATGTCCGCCGATGACGATCACAGCCACGGTCTAATCCTTTTTGGCCAGGCGCGCCAGGGTCGCCAGTTGCTTCAAATACTGCCGCAGCGGTTGCGCGGGAGTGCCCCAGAAGGCAACGCCTTTCCCGCGCAAGACTTTGTTGGGTAAGACTCCGCCCTGGCCGCCGAGCATGACTCCTTCGCCGATGCGGGCGTGCTCGCCGATCCCGACTTGTCCGCCGAGCACCACGCTGTTCTCGATGGTGATGCTGCCGGAAAGCCCGGTCTGCGCGGCGATGACCACGTCTTCGCCGATCTGACAGTTGTGGCCGATGTGGACCAGGTTGTCGATTTTCGATCCGCGCCGGATTCTGGTTTCATCGAGTGCGCCGCGATCGATGGTCGTATTGGCTCCAATCTCCACATCTTCTTCGATGACTAAGCGACCGACCTGAGGAAATTTTTCGTAGTGCCCGGTTTTGCCATCGCGCACGTAACCGAAGCCGTCACTGCCCAGCACCGCGCCGGCATGCACGATGACACGGTCGCCGATGGTCGTGCCGGGATAGATCGAGACATTGGGATAAATCTCGCACGCCGCGCCGACGGTAACATCGGCGCCAATGACACATCCAGCACCAATGCGGCTGCCGGTACCGACCTGGACGCGTTCGCCGATCACGGCTTGCGCATCCACCAAAACGCCGGAGCCCAAACTGGCCGAAGGATGAATGACGGCCGTCGGATGTACGTTTCCGGCCCGTGGTTCGACTTGCAAACGTTCCCGCAGCATACGCGAGGCGCGGGCGAATGCGAGTTTGGGATGATCGCTGATCAGCAGCGGCTTTCCGGCAGCGGATGCCGCGAATTCAGGGGCGATCACGGCGCCGGCTTTGGATTGCAGCGCGGCGGGAAGATATTTCTCGTCCTCGACGAAGACCAGATCCTGCGAAGACGCTGACTCGATACTGGCAACACCGCTCACCTCGATGTAGCCGTCGCCTACAAGGCGGGTTCCGACGGCATTCGCAATCTGCTCCAGCGAGCGCTTCATGGCCTTCACTGTATAGCAGCGGGGCGAGCGAGCGGAAGTGCGCAGAGCGAAAAAGCAGGCCAGGTGCGGACAGTCCCGAGACCTGCCTTCAGCGCAACCGGCCCCGCAAACGTCTTACGCCGGAGGCGTGCAGGTGGCGGCTCCCTGGCACATCAGGAACGTATTGGTGTTGTTGGGATTCGAATTGTTGCAGCTCGGATTCGAGCTTTTCAATGTCCAGGACCCCACCACAACTCCCTTGCTCAGAGTGCCGATGGTCGTAGTGGTTCCGTTCGAGGTCCCCGTCAGCGCGCCGTTAGGAGACGTCGTCAAAGTTAGCACGTTGCCCGGAATCGTCGTCGAGGTAATGATGAATGTCATGCTGCCGGTGACTTGGCCCGCATTGTTCGTATCGATGGTGGCCGTTCCAGTTTCGGTTTGCGCCGTCAGTCCTGTATCGAAACACGGCCCCGAATTGAAGAAGCCAAAGCCGGTGATCTGGAGCGGTTCGTTGGAAACCGTCGTGTTTGTGGTGTTTGTGATGTTGAACGAGGTCACAAAATTCAGATTGCTGGCGGGGGCGTTTCCGCTGAACAGCTGGGCCTCCCAGTTTCCGCTGGTATTCGTGGTGACGACGGTTCTGATGGGAGGGTTTCCGCATCCGCAAACCGCCAGTTCCACAGCCAGCACAAGCAGGAGCGCGAGCTTCTTCATGTCACTTCCTTGGTGGGATCTCGATCAGAATGATCTCTACGAGAATAGAGAGATGCGGGCAGGTCCGTCAATGGATGTAAGGCGGACCAGGATGATAGAGAAATAGGCGCACTGGCCCGGCTGGGGCCGGGCCGCCCTCCGCGTCGGATTAGCCCTTCGTCATCGTGAAGCTGCCGGAGCCGGTGCAGCCGCTGCTGCCGGTCAGAGTCCACGTGCCGGTAATGGTGTTGCCGTTCGCCACCGTACCGTTGAGCTTCAGGGAGTTGCCCGTCAGCGAAGCGGATTGCACAGTCATGCCGAAGCTGCCGTTCACCTGGCCGTTAAAGTTTCCGCCCAGCGTAAAAGAGCCGCTCTCCGTCTCGCCGGACGCGAAGCAGGGAGAGTTGGTGGTGAAATTGAAATTGCTGACGCTCACCGATCCGTCGGCGTTCACCGAGAGCGACGTTCCGAACGCAAAACTGGTGGTATTGCCATTGCCCATCAGGGTGGCATTCCAGTTTCCATTGATGTTGGACGGATTGCTGCTGCTTGAGCCGCATCCCACCAGAACCAGACCTGCGATCAGTAAAGCCAAAACGGCGAACTGTTTCATAGAGATTCCCCGGGTCGTTAGAGTCCGACGAGAGCGCCAAAAGTAGATGCCGAAAGTGGCCGGGCCGGTGGCTGCGGCGCCGATAGGAGGAGCTTGAGAGTGCAAACCCGTCCTGGGGAAAATTGTTTCGGGAGGCCGCAAGTGATTGAAGAGGCGGGAATAGCGGGTCAGAGGGCGGGCGCTAATACCTGATCTAGACTTTGATAGATACCATGTGATAGACTCTGGTATCGATCAAGGAGGCTGGATGGCTCAGACCGCCAAACTTTTCCGGAATGGACGCAGCCAGGCAGTTCGTCTGCCGGCCGATTTTCGTTTTCCTGGAACCGAGGTCTACGTGCGCCGCGATCCGGCTACCGGCGACGTCATCCTGTCGCGCCGCCCCGATTCGTGGCAGGACTTCTTCGACCTCACGGCTACTCTCGATATTCCCGATGACTTCTTGTCGAATCGCCGCGACCTGCCCCCGCAACGGCGGAATCTGTTCTAATGCCCGTCCGCTACCTGCTGGACACAAACATCGCGAGCTATGTCATCAAGGGGAATGTTCCGCACGTGCGGGAAAATCTGCGGCGGGTGCCCATGGCTGACGTTGGGATATCGGCGGTAACGGAGGCGGAACTGCGTTTCGGCGTCGCCCGCAAACCGCAGTCTTCCCGACTGGGAACGGCCGTGGAGGAATTCCTGGTAAGGGTCGAGATTTTGGCGTGGGACTCGGCCGCCGCGCGGCACTACGCGATCGTGCGCAGCGCGCTGGAAGATTCCGGAACGCCCATGGGCAACCTCGACATGATGATTGCCGCGCAAGCGCTCGCCGCTGACGCGATCTTGGTGAGCCACGACCGTGTCTTCCACCGCGTGAAGAATTTGAAGCTGGAAGACTGGACGAAGGCCAACTAGATTTCTGAGAGAAAGCCTGCACCTTGCGAGGCAACTATCTGGCGGGCAAGGGTCCTTCGACTACGTTTGGCCCGCGCTTCTGCGCGGACCAAACTCAGGATGACAAATCTGTATGGCCGGTCGCCCCGCTTTATGCGCCGCGTTTCGTTTTCAATTCTGCCAGCAATTGTTCGATGCGATCTTCTTTCTCCAAAGCGGCGAGACGGTCATCGAGATTGTCGGACGCGAGCTCCGACTTCGCCTGGCTCACGGCCTCCGAGTGCGCGACCTTGCGCTTCATGCGATCGAAGGCCGCAGCTTTCGAACCGTCGCCCGAGGCCATGCGCGCGTCGTTCGCCTTGCCCACGGCGCGGGCGCGGCGGTGCTGCGCGATCAGCACATCGGACTTGGCTTGCGCTTCGGTCAACTTCTGCTCCAGTTGGCGCAGAGCGGACTTCAGATTTTCCACCTGCGCTTTCTGATCGGAGAGCTGCTGCTTGAAGTTCTCGCTGAGCTCGCGATAGCTTTCCACGCGCAGCAGCGAGGCGCGAGCCAAGTCGTCTTCTTTTTTGTCGACGGCGAGTTCGGCCTTGCGCATCCATTCCGCCACTTTGTCCTCGTTTTCTTTTTGCTTTTTTTCCAGCAGGTGCTGGTCGGCGATGGCAATCGCGACCTGCGTTTTGACTTGCAGAAGCTGGTTCTGCATGTCGAGAATCACCTGCTTGATCATCTTTTCCGGATCTTCGGCCTTATCGATCAGGTCGTTGAGATTAGCCCGGACCAACGTGGAAACGCGCTCCAGTAATGCCATATCGAACCCCCTTTTTAGCTATTAGCTGCTAGCTTGTTGCCTGTGTCCCTCATTTCATGCGCGCGGTGGATCTGCGCGCATTCCGGACAGTCCGTTCCCTTTCGC
The DNA here is from genome assembly GCA_963763795.1 of uncultured Acidobacteriota bacterium. Taxonomy (GTDB): domain Bacteria; phylum Acidobacteriota; class Terriglobia; order Terriglobales; family Acidobacteriaceae; genus Sulfotelmatobacter. Next base: position 188,161 of record CAVXPP010000007.1, read on the forward strand.
CGGAATGACGCACCGATGGCCACTCCGATTGCGACTCCGACCGCCAGCCAGACGCCCATGTGTCCGGCAATGATGCCGAATCCCGCGCCCAGCACCGCTCCTAGCGCGATGCCGAATCCCGCGTGTTTCGGTTTGCTGTTCATAACTGACTCCTATCGCTCCCCTCGCTTCGCTCGGGAGGCGGGCAAGAGTGCCCGCCCCACACAAGCCACATCAGGTCCCCGGACCCCTCGCTAGGCTTTCGGCGCATCGCCCGGTTTCGCGGTCTTGTCGCCGATCTGCCGTACTTTGCCCAACAATTCTCCCAGCGGCATGCCCGAAAGCGTTTCGAACAACGCCGGGACTTGCGCTGCCATCTTGGTGATGTCGCCCGTGATTTTGTTCATCCCGGACGCATCGCCGTTGCCCGTCGAAACGATCGTGATCTTGTCGACGTTGGCCAGCGGAGCCGCCAGCGCCCTCACGATCTCCGGCATGCCCGTGAACAGCTTGTCGATCACGGCTGCCTGGTTGTATTCCTGATACGCCTCGGCCTTTACGTTCATCGCTTTGGCTTCGGCCTCGCCTTTCTTGAAGATGATCTCGGCTTCGGCCTCACCCTGCGCGCGGATCGACGACGCGTGGCCTTCGGCTTCGGCGATCAAGCGTTGCTTCTCGGCCGCGGCCAGCGTCTCAATCCGCTGACGCTCGATCTCCGCCTGCTTCAGCACAGTGGCGATCAATTCCTTCTCGCGGCGGTTGATTTCCGCCTCCTGCACTTTGACCTGCTGCTCTTTCTCGACCTGCTGCACCTTCACCTGCTCGGCGATCACCTGCTGCTGCATGATGTTGGTCTGGATGTCGTACGCCTTGTCCGCCTGGGCCTGCTGCCGCTTGGTGACCTCGAGGAACTGTGCCCTCTTCACCTCGAGATCGCGCTGCGCTTCGGCCTGTTTGGCCAGAGACAACGTCTCCGCCAGCACGCGTTCCTGATCGGCCTGCGCCTTCGCGACCGCCGATTCCCGCGTCGCCAGCGCCCGCCGGATGGCGGTATCGCGGTCGGCTTCGGCGGCAGCTACGTCGGCATCGCGCTTGATGCGCGCGACGTCCGGGCGTCCCATGTTGGTGATGTATTCGTTCTTGTCGCGGACTTCCTTGATGGTGAACGAGATGACTTCCAGACCCATCTTGTTCATGTCATCGGCGCAGGTTCCGCGCATGCGGTCGGAAACCATCTCCGGCTGCTTCACGATTTCTTCCACCGTGAGCTGTCCGATGATGCCGCGCAGGTGGCCTTCCATGACCAGGCGAATTAATCCCTGCCGCTCGTCGTCGGTCTTGGTCAGGAACTGCTCCGACGCAGTCAGAATCGATTCCGTGTCGGATTTCACCTTGATCTGCGCAACCGCTTCGACGGTGACGGCGACGCCCTGCTTGGTGTAAAGATCCTGTTGCGGAGCTACGTCGAACGACATCAGTTCGAGCGAAAGTTCGCGGCAAACCTGCACCATGGGCAGCACAACCGTGCCATGGCCCTTCACCACCCGCGTCCCACCCAGTCCGTAAACGATGAGAGCCTCGTGCGGCCCGGCTTTACGGTAGAGCCTCGCCATTCCATTGATCAGGAACAGCAGGACCATCACTCCAAGGCCTACGAAAATCCAAATCACCACTACGTTGGAAACTCCAGCAAACATAACGCCTCCTGTTACAAGTGCAGCGCCAGAAACCTGTTTTCAAGCGAGTCACGTATCGCCGGGGAATTCGGGCCCACCAACTCGGAATGGGCCGGCTGCGCGTACAACCCAAAATTTCTAACCGCGCGTCACAAAACCAGTCACCTGGTTCAAATCGCGGACGATCTTCTCCGGATCACTGTGCCCCAGATAAATGTCTCCATTGGTCGTCTTGATGTGAACCACCTTGTTCCCCCACACATAGGCGCGGGAGTTGCCGATGCCGCGAATGCCGTATCCTCGCGGCAGCCCCCAGGATTCGATCGAGTAGCTGACGATCGCTTGCTTCGGAATCGTGCGCAGAGTGAATCCAAGCGTGCGCACTTCGACTCCGTGCCGCAGGAAGCGATACTGAAATCCGCTCACCATCATTGCCAAAGCTCCAAATCCAATCACGGCGACCACCACCAGGGCATAACGCGCCGGCGTCGTCGGATAGAACGCAACCGAAATGGAAGGCACGACCAGCGCCGGAAGAATGAGCAGGCTCCAGATGCGGCCGGAGTGCGTCTCCTCTGCCAGCAAGTCGCCTTGTAGTACGTCCGATGCCATAGTTAGCTCCTATTCCGCCGCCTGGCGCTGCGGTTGCCGATCTAGTCGTTCGCACTTACTCCTCGGCCATCTCGCTCCACAGGCGCACGTAAGCAATTCCCTTCTCGTAGCGCGTGACCACAACTTCCGTCCCTTTCGGAATCAGGACGCCTTCCTCACTGCGTGCGCCGCAGACCCGGCGTGTTCCCGCCTGCGAATAGATCAATTCGCCCGTTCCGCCTGCTCGAATCGGCACCGAAAGCTTTCCCAGCACGCCGACCATTTCGAAATCGGCTGGGTCGAGACACTCCTCGTCGGACATCAGAACCTTACTGAGGAAAAGAAAAATAATCCCTCCGCCCACCAGGCCGCTTACGACCGACAGCATCAATCCCATGCCGACCCAGACGGCCGAAAAGCGCGTTAGCAAATAGCCCGTTCCGCCAAACCATGCCAGGAATGCAGCCAGCACGGGAGGATTGAATGGCGAAACACTGCTACCGTGTTGCGGATTCGCTCCTCCTCCACGCGCCCCGCCCGCCGTTGGCGAGTGTCCGCCCGCTGCCGGAGCCTGCCCGACTGGACCGTGCGCCGACGGCAAGTGGGCGACGTGTCCGTGAAAATGAGGTAGGTGCAAACGGCCGGAGCGCCCTCCGCCAAAAATGAACGAAAAAAAGCTGAAGCAAAAACCGACCGCAAAACAAATCAGATAGAAGTCTGACCAGATCATCGGATTCGCCTCCCTTGCGCGCCCGAAGCGCGGCGCTGAGTGCTGGCCGCGGCTTCCGGACGCAACGCCTCGAGCAATCGTTCGGCGAGCCCCGGCGTGTCGAGGATCGCGCCCAGCAGGAGGAAACAACGCCGCGTATCTTTTTCGCGCGCAGCCTTGATCAGCACATTGCTGACTTCGGGATCGCTGGCAAACCGCTCCGATCCCTGCAGCAGCCAAACATCCAGCTGGCCTTCGGTGGTGCGCAAGTCGGACGTCAGCTCGGCATGGTAGCCCTCGGGATCGTCAACCAGAAATCCGGGATGCACTTTGAAAAATTTCGCCAACAGCGCGCGCGATGACTGCGTCATGTGCGGCCGCGACCCGTTTTCGATCTGCGAGAGATACGACTGGCTGAGCGTGTTCTTCGGTCCGAGTTCTTCGCGGATGGCGCGAACCAGCTCTAACTGCGTCATGGGACGGCCGAGACCGCGCAGGGATCCTTCGACCTCGCGCAGGTAGCGGATTTTTTCGCCCAGCTTCATACCGGCCGCCTGTATATTTCAAATCGAGATATTTATATCGCAATTTGCAATGTATGTCAAGATTTGTATATGCCTGCGTTATCAGTGATTTACGGGCAGGCAGCGGTGAGCCATGAGCGATGAGCGGCGAGTGGTGCTCTCTGCGGGGACGGCTACGTGGATATCCTCTGGTGCACTCAACCCCGCAAGAATGAAAAAAGTATATCCGCGCCGCTAGAGTCCGGCTTCGATGCGGGATCGCGGATCGAGATAGTCGCGGAGCGCGTCGCCGATGAAATTGAAACTTAAAACCGCCAGCATGACGGCGAGCGCGGGAAACAGAACCAGGTGCGGAGCTTCGAACAGGTAAACGCGTCCGTCATTCAACATGGCGCCCCAGCTGGAGGTGGGCGGAGGGACGCCGAGGCCGAGAAAGCTCATGGTGGCTTCCGCCAGAATCGCTCCGGCCATGCCGATGGCGGCCTGCACGATTACTGGCTGAATGATGTTGGGAAGAATGTGGCGCGCGATGATGCGCAGATCGCTGGCGCCCAGGGCGCGGGCGGCTTCGACGAACTCGCGCTCGCGGGCGGCGAGGACTTGTCCGCGAACCAGGCGCGCGTAGCCGACCCATCCGCCGAGGGAGAGCGCGACCACAAGATTGAAAATGCCGGGGCCGCGGAAGGCGACGAAGGCGATGGCAATCAGGATGCCGGGGAACGAGAGGAAGGCATTCATCAGCACGACATTGACGAAGCGGTCGATGGCGCCTCCGTAGTATCCGGCGATGGAGCCGATAATGAGCCCGACGGCAAGCGAGGTCAGCACGACGCAACTGCCGACCAGCATGGAGATGCGAGCGCCATAGATCGTGCGTGAGAGGATGTCGCGGCCGAGTTCGTCGGTGCCGAACCAGTGCGCCGACGACGGCGGATCGAGGCGCGCGGGCAGATGGATCGAGGCCGGATCCTGCGGCGCGATCCACGGCGCGAACACGGCGAAGATCACGAAGAGGATGACCAGCAACACGCCCGTGGCCGCGAGAGGATTGTGGCGCGCGCCGTCGCAAACCTTGCGCAGAAGCGGCGACGCGCCAGGATGGACCGAGATCGCAGTCGTGGACATGAGGCGAAGGGTTCGGCGTTAGGATAAATGCTTCCAAAATAGATGCAAGGCGAATTCTTTCGGACGTTCCATTACCGAACACACACTTCGCGTGCTGGATGAACGCAGTATTAAATCCTTGTCAATGTCCTTGAGATATGCGGCGGGTTGTGTTTCCATAGAGCAATAGAAAAGAATGAAAGCAGTAGCGGGGCGCATCGCGACCCGCGGCGCGCCGAAACCTCCACCATTCAGCCTAAATTCTAAGGAGGAAAACCATGAATAAAGTCTCGTACATTCCCAAAGATTACAACACCATTACGCCCTATCTGATCATCAAGGGGGCCGGTCAAGCGATCGATTACTACAAGAAAGTCTTCGGAGCCACTGAACTTTTTCGCATGAATGGCCCCGACGGCAAAGTGGGTCACGCCGAGTTGAAGATCGGTAATTCACATCTCATGCTGGCCGACGAGAATCCCGCTATGGGACAGGGGCATACCAGCGCGGCCACGATCGGGCAGAGCCCGGTGAGCCTCTACGTGTACTTGCCTGACGTCGATCAGGTCGTAGCACGTGCGGCCGCCGAGGGCGGGAAAATCCTGAAACCGGTGGAAGACCAGTTTTACGGCGACCGCTCAGGTTTCATTCAAGACCCGTTTGGGCACCTGTGGGGCATTGCCACGCACGTGGAAGATGTGGCACCCAAAGACCTGGCAGAGCGGGCGAAGAAGTTGCAAGCAGCGTAGTTTAGTTTGGACTGGAGGCGGGGCGAGTACGTCCCGCCTTTTGCATTTCGATTTGCGTTGGTAACAACTAAAGTCACATCATAAGCCGTCGTCCACAGGGAATTCGTTTATCGACTGCCGATCGAGACGAATTGCCCCGTATCCGTGTTACCACACTTCCAGTTTGATCTTGCGATAACGATTAATCAGCTCAAAGTCTGTCCGATTGGTTGTGACGAGACGGGCGCCATAAGACCGGGCGGTGAGTGCGATGAGAACGTCGAAATGCAGGTCGCGGAGTTTGTGCGGCTCGAAGCCTCGATCGGCGCGAATGTCGGCCAGTATCTCGCCAGACTCCAGCCAGTTCTTTTGCGTTGGGGTCAGGATGGGGTGATTTCTCGCAAGAGCGCGGAGGAATTTGTGTTCCGCGGGCCCGATTGCGCCGCGCCATAGTTCCGCGAGGACGACCGAGGACGTGCGAACCAAACCGTTTCCTGATTCGATTTTCTTGCGGTGGCGCCCTGTGCGGACCTCGTCGACCAGAACCGATGTGTCGAAGATAACGATGTCACTCATCAAGTCCGGAGAACTTCAGCTTGCCGGAGTTCTTCTTCATCAGGGCCTTGAAACGCTTGAGTGCAACGATTTCGCGGAGTGCGATGTGAACGGCGTCGGTGCGTGATTTTGCCTTCAGCAGCTTTACCGCCTCGTCGGCCAAGCCCGTATCCAGACGGATTGTGGTCATGGTCACAGCCATAGTGTCACCTCATCGCTATATATACATATTACCGTGTTTGTATATACAGTCAAGAGCAACTGTCTGGTCGCGGGCAGGGCCGCGGCTCACCACATCTGCTTCATTGCCGAATTCTCGGGTTGGCCACGGAGTAAAGCACGTCCGTCAAAAAGTTCACGGCCACATAGGTTAAGCCGATGGCGAGGATGCAGCCCTGAACCAGGAAATAGTCGCGGTTGGAGATGGCGTCGATGGTGAGGCGTCCGATGCCGGGCCAGGAAAAGATCTTCTCGGTGACGATGGCACCGGCCAGCAGCGCTCCAAATTGCAGGCCCAGCACCGTCAGCACCGGGATCATGGCGTTGCGCAGAGCGTGTCTATAGACGACTGTGCGCTCCGGGAGTCCCTTAGCACGAGCAGTGCGGATGTAGTCCTGGCTGAGTTCTTCGAGCATGGACGTGCGAACCATACGGGTGAGGATGGCCGCGAGCGAACCGCCCATGGTCAGCGCGGGGAGCACGAGGTTGGCGAACGATCCGGCACCGGAGACTGGTAACCATCCAAGTTTGATCGCGAACAGCAAGATCAGGATGGGGCCCAGTGCGAAGTTGGGGAATGATAAGCCGAAGAGGCTGACCACCGAGAGCAGGCGGTCGTCCCAGCGGTTGCGGCGACGGGCGGAACGGACTCCGGCAGGGATTGAAAGAATGATCGCGACAAACAGGCTGGCTAGCGTGAGGCGCAGCGTGTAGGGGTAGCGCTGGGTGAGCAATTTGGTGACGCTCTGGTTGTAACGGATGGAGCGGCCCAGATCGCCGTGCACAACGCCCTTCCAGTAGCGAATGTATTGTTCACCGAGCGGAGCGTCGAGGCCATAGGCGTGGCGCGTGGCGGCGATGTCGGCGGCGGGCGCGCCTTCGCCGAGCATCTGCGCGATGGGATCTCCCGGGACCAGGTGGATCAGCAGGAAGACAAGGCTGACTACCAGCCAGATGACTGGGAGTGTGTAGAGGACGCGTTGGAGGAGGGGTCTCAGTTGCGGTTCTCAGTTGTTACCTTACGGTGTCATCCTGAGCGGAGCGAGCTCGAATGAGCTCGCGCAGTCGAAGGATACCTTGCCGCTCGACCTATCTACGATCTTGTCAGGGAGTTTCGGAGATTTGGCCACGAACAGCCGACTGCCTCGTGAGAATGCCTTGACGCGGCGGCAAGGAGTCATTGCGGGACAGGGATCCTTCGACTTCGCGCGGCCACTCGCTTCGCTCGTTGCCGTGCTCCGCTCAGGATGACAGGCGCTTGGGTTAGCGCTAACGGCAAGCATTTGCGTTAACATTTCCCTCCGCATTTCCCTCCGCATTTTCGGTCAATCGCCACCCTGCTTCGCCGCTTCGGCTTCTCCTTCTACCTTCGCTGTCTTCTCAATTCTTACCCTCGCGATGCGGTGGCCTTCCAATTCTTCCACCGTGTAGCGGCGGCCTTCGTATTCGAAAGACTCCCGGAGTGCGGGAATGTGCTGCAGGCGCGCGAGAATGAATCCCGCCAGGGTTTCAAATCCGGCGTCGCGCGGCAGAATCAAACCGTACTCCGCTTCCAGGTCGCGGATATTCACCGCTCCTTCCAGCACCAGCACCGATTCATCTAACGCAGGCTCGCTGGGGGAGACGTCGAATTCGTCTTCGATGTTGCCGACCAGTTGCTCCAGGATGTCTTCGACGGTGATCACGCCCGCGGTCGATCCGAATTCGTCGACGACGACGGCGAGATGGCGGCGGCGTTCCTTGAACTCGGCGAGCAGTTCGGCCAAGACCTTGGTCTCAGGGACGACCACTACGTCGTGCATGATCTGGCTGATCTGCATGCGGGAAATGCGGGTTGCGGTGGTCTGTCCGAGATTGCTCAGGCGAAGACGCATCCAGCGCATCAGATCTTTGTAATAAAGCACGCCGACGATATGTTCTGGGCCGCGCTGGGGATCGTAGACGGGAATGCGGGAGTGCTGGCCCTCCACGACGCGCACCAGGGCTTCATCGAGCATCAGGTCGGAAGGCAAAGAGAAAATATCCGGACGCGCGACCATGACTTCCCTGACGGTAATGGTGTCCAGCTCAATGGCGTTGTGGATCATCTCTTCCTGGAATTCGGGGATCTGTCCGAATTGGCGGCTGGCGGTGACGATGAGTTTGAGCTCGTCGGGAGAGTGGACGGCGCCGCCGCGGCGTGCAGGATGGGCTCCGAAGGCACGGAGGACCAAGCCTCCGGAACGGCGCATGAAAAAGAGGACGGGGCGGGTGAGGGTGAGGAAAGCCTCCATGGGAGCGGCGACGGCGAGGGCAATCTGTTCGGCACGCTGCAAGGCCAGAGTTTTCGGAACGAGTTCGCCGAGGATCACGTGCATGTAAGTGATCAAGCTGAAGGCGATGGCGATGGCGATACCGTGAGCGTAGATCGCGACGTGCGGCAAGCGCTGCACAAAATGCAGGTTGCCCACCAGGCTGGCCACCATGGGCTCGCCGATCCATCCCAAGGTGAGGCTGACGATGGTGATGCCAAGCTGGACGCCGTTCACGACTTCGTCGAGATGCTGGTGAAGGCGCTGGACGATGCGGGCGCCGATGCGTCCGGATTCGATGAGTTGCTGGATGCGCGTGTCGCGAACGCTGACCAGCGCGAATTCGGCGGCGGCAAAGAAAGCATTGGCTGCGACCAGGAGAAGGATCACTAAGACCCGGAGCAGCACAAAGGCGATCATGGAAGGGTAATTCTAACATTTAAAAGACAGTTGCTAGGAATGGGGCGTCAATTTCGTGCCCGCCTGTGCATCCTGAATAACTGTGTGCGGCATCACAAAATTCAGCCGGGGCATGCGCTATCCTTTTATGAGCAAGCTGGTCTAACCGGCAGGCGGAGATGGTCTGAAGAAGATTGGTCTGATAAGCCGCCGGTCCATGCGCGAATCCAGATTCTTCACAGGAACTCAGGAACAAATATCCCAAGGATTACGTAATAGCGAGTGAGGGCGCAATGGCTCCCAATCTCCACTTGGCAGTGCCGCGAGGAGGCGTCGTGAACGGTAACGGCAATAATAAGAAGAAGCGTCGCAGAATCATCATATGGGTGAGCATCGCAGCCGTTCTGGTGTTGCTGATCGCCGGCGGAGTGTTCGCGGCGACGCGCGGCGGCACCAAGATCGATCCCACGAAACTGGCCAAGGTGGAAAAGGGCGATCTGGCCAAAAGCGTGGTGGCGACTGGCAAAGTAACCCCGATCATCAAAGTGGAAGTGAAGTCCAAGGCCAGCGGCATCGTGAAGAAGCTGTATGTCGACTACGGAGACCGGGTCAAGAAGGGCCAACTGCTGGCGCAACTCGACAAAGTTGAGATTGAAGCGCAGGTAGCGCAATCGCAGGCCGGGTTGGAAGCGGCACAAGCGAATCTGAAAAGCTCGCAGGCCGATTACGAGCGCGCCAAAGTGGATGCGGAAGGTCCGGACGTGCCGCTGCTGAAGAGAGCTTACGACCGCGATGTCAGCATGGCCAAAGATGGCGTGGTTTCGGAATCGGCGCTGGAAGACGCAGAAAAGAATTACGAGATGGCGCTGAACAAGCAGAACGTATCAAAGGCGCAGGTCACGGTGTTGCGGGCAAAGATCGCACAGGCCCAAGCCAATGTTGCGCAGGACCAGGCCAACCTGAAGCAACTCGAAGAGCAGCTGAGCTATACCGACATCGTGTCGCCGATCGACGGCATCGTGCTGTCGCGCGACGTGCAGATGGGTGACGCGGTCAGTTCGATCCTGGTACTGGGTTCGACCGCAACCCTGGTGATGACCCTCGGCGACACCAGCGAAGTCTATGTCAAGGGCAAGGTGGACGAGAGCGACATCGGCAAGGTCTATCTCGGACAGCGGGCACGCATCAAGGTGGAGTCGTTCAAGGACAAGACCTTCGAGGGCAAGGTGACGAAGATTTCTCCGATGGGCGTGGAGAAGGATAACGTGACTACGTTTGAAGTGCGGGTATCGATCCAGAATCCGGGCGGCGAATTGAAAGCGGAAATGACCGCCAACGCGGAAATCATTCTGGAGGAGCACAAGAACGTGCTGCAGATTCCGGAAGGCGCGATTCTCTACGACAAGGACAAGAAAGCTTCCGTCGAGATTCCTGATCCAAAGGGCAAAGAGGGCAAAGACAAGATTGCCGTCAACATCGGGATTTCCAATGGTGCGAAAACCGAAGTGCTGAGCGGATTGAAGGAAGGGCAGGAAGTGGTGCTGCAGTAGAGCAAATTTCAGTTTCAAGGTTTCAGAGTTCAAGGTTTCAGAGTTTCTACGGCAGTACGCAGAACAACGTATCCGGCTTCCGGTTCGAAGAGCTATTCCGTATCCCGGAAGCCACGAGCCGGAAGCCGAAATTGTTTTCAGGGCGGTTATGACTCTCAGCGAAATTCTCCGACAAGCCGTCGCCACGTTCCGGGCGCACAAGATGCGGACCTTCCTCACCATGTTCGGGCTGGTGTGGGGGATCGCGTCGGTGATCATTCTTGTGGGACTGGGCCGCGGATTCGTCGTCGACCAGAAAAAGCACATGGAGACGCTGGGCAAGGACCTGGTCATCGTGTGGGGCGGGCGGACGAGTTCGCAGGTGGGCGGACGGGCCGCGGGACGTGAGATTCAGCTGAACGTCAGCGATGCGGAGTTAATTCGCGACGAGTGCTACCTGATCAAGAACGTCAGCCCGGAATTGCGCAGAACGATCCCCGAAGTAAGCCAATATAACTTGGCGAGCCGAGGCGTGGTGGGGATGTGGCCATCGTACCAGGATTTCCGGTCGCTGAAGGTTTCGGAAGGACGCCTGATCACCGACGATGACGAGCGCGAAGGCCGCCGCGTGCTGGTGCTGGGCTCGAAGGCTTACCGGCAACTGTTTCCCGGACAGCCCGCCATTGGCGCGACGGTGCTGGTGAAGAGCATTCCCTATTACGTCGTCGGAGTGCTGGCGGAGAAGAAACAGAACTCGAACTACAGCGGCCCGGACAACGATTATCTGTTTGCGCCGTACGCGGCGGTGTCGCGCGACTTCCCTCCTCCGGAAAAACCTGGCGCCGGAATTACTCGCGGCTATCTGGATGACATCGTGTTCGAAGTCGGCGACCCGGAAGAGCACGAAGCCGCGGTGTTCCAAGTCCGGCGGGCCATCGCGCGGGTACGGCATTTCGACGCCCTGGACAAAGACGCGCTGTTCATATGGGACACGATGGACGGAGCCCGGCAACTGGCAAAAATCTTTGCCGTGGTCACGCTGTTCTTCGGCTGCGTAGCGGTGGTCACGCTGTGCCTGGGCGGCATCGGAGTGATGAACATCATGCTGGTCTCGGTCACCGAGCGCACGCGGGAGATTGGAACGCGCAAAGCCATGGGCGCGACCAAGCGCGACATCCTGCGGCAGTTTTTCGCCGAATCGGCCATGCTGACCATCGCGAGTGGAGTTTTGGGATTCGGCTCGGGTGTGGGAATCTGCCTTGGGATGCAGGCGCTGCCGCTGCCTGATTTTGTTCCGCATCCGATTATTTCGCCGATTTCGATTGTCGTTTCCATTCTGACGCTTTCGTTAATTACCGTGACCGCGGGCATGTATCCCGCCCAGCGCGCCGCGGACATGACACCTGTGGAGTCACTACGCTATGAATGAAAATCGAAAGTCGCTCTCAACTATCGTGTCCAGCCGATCGCTGCTGACGATCGCGCTGGTCGTGCTGTTCGCCTCTACGCTGGTTTTCGCTTCCAACACGCCGCAGGGAACTTTCGATAAAACTCTGCAGGTGAGCGGCCCAGTCGATCTGGAAGTGCTGACCCACTCTGGCGATGTCACCGTGCGGGCTGGCGGAGCGGGGTCGGTGCAGATCCACGGAAAGATTTACGTGGGCAATCATTGGCTCGCCGGTGACCGGCAAAATGATGTGCACACCATCGAGCAGAATCCGCCGATCCGGCAGGAGGGCAACAGCGTGCACATTGATTACGTGAATGCGCACAATATTTCGGTGGACTACGAGATTACGGTGCCGGCGGATACGACCGTTCGCACGCGCAGCGGGTCGGGCGATCAGACGATCGAGGGCACGCATGGCAACGTCGACGTGCAGACAGGCTCGGGCGATGTAAAGCTGACGAACCTGACGGGCGAGGTTCGGCTGCAGACCGGCTCGGGCGACGTGCGCGCGCACCAGATCTCCGGCGCCGTGCACGGCGGCACGGGAAGCGGCGACATCGAGATCGAAGAGACCGGTCAGGGCGACATTGACCTGCGCACGGGCTCGGGCGGTATCAATGCCCGCGGCATTCAGGGCGGATTCCGAGGCGAGACCGGCAGCGGGGATGTCACGGCCGAAGGAACCCAAAGTGGTCCGTGGGAGATCCGCACCGGGTCGGGCAACGTGCACGTGAGACTGCCGGCAAATGCCGCATTTGACGCGGATCTTTCGACCAGCTCGGGCAGCGTGGACACCGGGATGCCAATCGAAATGACAGTGCAAGGCCGCGTGGAAGAGGCGCACAAATCGATTCACGGGAAGGTGCACGGCGGCGGGCCCGCCACTACGCGTACGCACGGGATCAGGCGACATTCACATTGAGTAAGTGTCGGTGGTCAGTGGCTAGTGGTCAGTAAAGAAGGCCGCACACTGGCCACTGAAAACTGGACACTGGCCACTTTCTTATGTTTCTGAAAGAGCTCATTTCGCAAGGATGGCAGTCGCTGATGCGGGACCGCACGCGCTCGGCGCTGACCGTGCTGGGCATCGGCTGGGGACTAGTGTCGGTGGTGCTGCTGCTGGCTTACGGGCAGGGGCTGGGCGGATGCGTCCTGCATGCCTTCTTGAACATGGGAAACAACGTCATCGTTTTGTGGCCGGGACAAACCAGCATGCAGGCCGGCGGCCAGCGGGCAGGCAAGAAAGTTACATACGAACTGGAAGATGTGGAAGCGATCCGCGACGAGGTTCCGCTGGTGCGGGCTGTGAGTGGAGAAATTGATCGCGACTTCGGCTTCAAGATCGGCACTCGCGTGGTCTCGATCATGGTGCGGGGCGTCGATCTTCCGTACGGGCAGATGCGCAAGCTGGATCTGGCCGACGGCCGCTATTTCGATGAGACCGACTTCAGCGATCACCGGCGCGTGGTGATTCTGGGATACGAAGCGGCCAAAAAAGTTTTCCAAGGCGCTCCGGGAGCCGGCCAGCACGTCGAGATCGGCGGTCTCGACTTCGAAGTGGTTGGCACGATGCGCAACAAAATTCAGGACTCGATGTACCAGGGGCCGGACAACGAGAATGCGTTCATCCCGTTTGCGCTGATGCGCGATCTGAAAAATCTACGCGATCCCGACGAGATCATCATTCAGCCGACCGCTCCGGAACTGAACAAGAAGGCGCTGATGGCGGTGCGCGAGGTGATTGGGCGCCGTCATCACTTCGATCCCAAAGACGATAAGGCCACGCCGGAGTGGGACACCATTGAAGACCGTTCGATGATCAACGCGTTTTCGTATGGTCTGCAGGCAGTGCTGGGACTGATTGGCGTGTGCACGCTGGCGGTTGGCGGCATCGGCGTGATGAACATCATGCTGGTTTCAGTCACCGAGCGTACTCGGGAAATCGGCTTGCGTAAGGCGATCGGCGCGCGACGATTCCATATTCTGGTGCAATTCCTGCTGGAAGCCCTGGTGCTCACTTTTGTCGGCGGCCTGATCGGCATGGCAGTCGCCGAGTTGCTCACATGGGTCATCCCGCCCATGCCGCTCTACGACGAGTTCTACAAGACGGCCGACCATGAAGGCGCGATTTTTCTGCACGCCTCGATGGGCGTGATGATCATCTCGTTCGCCATTCTTTCCATGGTGGGAGTGGTCTCAGGATTCTTCCCTGCCCTGAAAGCGTCGCGGCTCAATCCGATCGAAGCGCTAAGGTACGAGTAAGCGGACCGGCCGACGATTCAACCGATGGACGGTCGGCGATTACTCGACCGGCTCGGAATCAAGGCTGCAAGTTGGCCGGCGGATTACCTGCGTGCCTTGACGCGCGGCTGGGTTGAGAATTAACTTCGCAGGCACGGGGAAAATTCTGTCTTCCAGCGAGGGAACCTTGCCGCACCGTCCGATTGTTACGCTTACTACCGATTTCGGGACCAACGATCATTTTATCGGCGCCGTGAAGGGCGTCATTTTAGACATTGTGCCGGAGGCGGCGATCGTCGACATTTCGCACGCCGTGCAGGCGTTTGATGTGCTCGACGGGGCGCTGGCGATTTCGCAGGCATACTCTTACTTCCCCACCGGCACGGTGCACATGGTCGTGGTCGATCCGGGGGTGGGCACGGCGCGGCGACCGATCCTGGCCTCGAGCGACGGATATCATTTCGTGGCTCCTGACAATGGCGTGCTGTCGATGGTTTACGCGCGCGAAGAGCGCATCCATGTGCGGCACATCACGTCGGACCACTATTTCCGGCAGCCCGTGAGCAACACCTTTCATGCGCGGGACGTGTTTGCGCCGGTAGCGGGATACCTGGCGAAGATGGTCGATTCGCACAAGTTCGGTGACGAGATTGAAGATTACGTGCGCTTTGCGGCGCCCAAGCCGAAGGCGGCGAGCGAAAACAAGCTCCGCGGCGTGGTTCTGAAAGTCGATCGTTTCGGAAACCTGATCACCAACGTGACCCCCGAAGACGCGCCGGCTCTGTTCGTGCCGAACGCGGTCTTCAAGATTGTTGTGGGCAGCAAAGAGATCTCCGACATTCGCACGGCTTATGCCGAGGGAGCGCCGGGCGAAGTTTTCGCCGTGCTGGGCAGCATGGGATATCTGGAAGTCGTGGCCAACCGCGCGGCTGCGGCGCAAATCACGGGCGCGGGCAAGGGCAGCGAGGTCAGCATCCTGCTCGGGGAGGGCGCTGCGGCCGGTAAGGGCGCTTAAGGACTCTTCACCACGGGGGGCACAGCGGTTCACGGGGGGAACTATCCTGCCACCTTGGTTTCTTTCTGCGGCTCAAGAACTTTTCGATTTGGGATGGACCCAGCGCTCCATCTCGCCCGTCCACTTCAGAAATCCCCAGAGTTCGTGGCGCTCGCGCCACACGAACTCCCAGAATTCCAGGAAGCCGATCTGGGTCATTTTGACGCCGGTGTAGGTTTCGATGCGCCAGAGCAGATAGGGACTGCGCCACGGGGCCAGGCGATGGCCTTTGGTGGCGTTCCACAGGAAGCGGATCTTGTAGCGCATGCCAGCATCATAAACACAAAGGGCGTGAAGGTACACGGGTCCTGGGTTTGAGGGATCCCTTTCCGAAGGAAAGAGTGACCGGATGCCGCCACATCGATCATGCTAGAATCCAAGCTCCGCGTGGAAATTTCCCGCATGCCTGACGCAAACGCCCGACAAAAAGCTGAAGACACCTACTATGCCGCGCTCGATCTAATGGCGGAGGGGCAACTGGAAAAAGCCGTCACCGCATATCAGGAATCGCTGGCCGCCGATCCCACTTTCACCGAAGCCATGCACGGTCTGGCGCGGGCGCTGCAGGATCTGGAGCGGTACGATGAGGCGCTTGCCGCGGCACAGCGGATTGCGGAAATCGATCCCGACGACGTGCTCGCGCACACCAGCCTCTCGGTGCTGTATCAGAAAAAAGGAATGATTGCGGAGGCCGAAGCCGAGGGCGCCAAAGCTCGCGTGCTCGGATGGAAGCAGCAGCTGAAAAAAGGCAGCTAGCGTAAGGATTCCTGCTCGCTGGGCTGGCGAGTGAAGCTTACGGGGAATGGCGACAGCATCTTCTCAGTGGATTTCCGCAGCCATTTTCCGCGAGGCAAGAGCCGGTATCGGAGCAGGGTCCAGATCGCGAGAGCGCCGTCGGAGTGGCGAATCTTCTTGCCTTCTTCCGCCGAGCGCGGAGCGTACGAGATCGGCACTTCTTCAATCCTCTCGCCCATTCGACACAGCTTTGCTGTCACTTCCGGACAGAACTCGAAACGATGGCAGTCCAATTTCATCTGCCCCAGCACAGAACGCCGAAAAACCTTGTAGCACGTCGCCTCATCATGAATTTTCGCGCGGTAGAGAAAATTCGTGAGATGAGTCAGCAGCTTGGCCCCAAGGAAGAAACGCAGACCGCGCTCGGGACGATCGGGGCGCACTCCGTAGACGACGTTGGCGGTGCGATCCTGCAGGGGGCGTAGCAGCACCGGGTAATCCTGGGGATCGTATTCCAGGTCAGAATCCTGAATGAGTACGTACTCGCCACGAGCATGGGCGAGAGCCGTGCGGATGGATGCTCCCTTGCCGCAATTTTTTTCGTGAAAAACAACGGTGACGTCGTTCATTTGCGGCATCGCTCGAAGTTTTTCTCGGGTGCCGTCGGTCGAGCCGTCGTCGACGATAATAATTTCCTTCTTGACCGGCGAAGCCTGCACGGCGGCAAGCAACTCTTCCAGGTGCGCCACTTCGTTGTAGACGGGAATAATCACCGACACGCATCCCGCCCAGCGATTTTCGATCGCCGGCTCGGCAGGCCCGAGGACTGTCGCTACTGAGGTCAAGGGGAGGCTCTTCTGTAAGAATACCGATGATTGCAGTAAATTCCCAGTTTCACGGAAAGAACCATTTCCCTTAGTTGCGCAAGAGTTTGCACATCGAAGGGTCCCGATCTCTTGGGCAGAGGGTAAACTCCGGTTTCAGCTTTTATCCTTATCAACTTACAAGACAATTCCAAACCCTTGAGCGGCATAAGACTTGCGTGTACTTAGAGCAGCGATTTCCGGAGTGTACACTAGGAACAGAGTTGAGATTGAGCCACAAGAGTACGTGGTCTCATCGGTGTTTAACCCCCCGAATTAGCGGTTCCGGAATTCGTCATTCGAGCGTTCTGCGAGACAAAATTTACATGCACTTAATTCCAAATCATCGAACCTTGGAGGTCCACGCGCTTGTCTGCTTCGACTAGTCATTTGATCGCTCCGCACGCTGGAGAACTGGTGAACTTAATGGCAGCCCCGGAAAAGGCTGCGGAACTGAAAGCCCACTCCCGCGAGTGGCCGTCTTGGGACCTGACTGCCCGCCAGATTTGCGATCTGGAACTGCTGATGAGCGGAGGATTTTCTCCGCTGCGCGGCTTTATGAACAAAGCGGATTACGAAGGCGTGTGCCACAACATGCACCTGGCCAGCGGAGTTCTGTGGCCGATGCCGATCACGCTGGACGTGACCGAGGACTTTGCTAAGAAGTTGACACCCGGGAGCAGCAGGGTCGCGCTGCGCGACGCCGAGGGTGTGATGCTCGCCGTATTGCAGGTCGAGGAAATCTGGCAGCCGGATCGGGCGGCCGAGGCCAAGGCGGTTTTCAACAGCACCAGCAAGGCTCATCCGGGCGCCGATTACGCGATGAACAAGGCCAACCCGTGGTACGTCGGCGGACACGTCGAGGGCTTGCAGGCGCCGTCGCATTACGATTTTCGCTCGCTGCGTTTTACTCCCGCGGAATTGCGGGCGGAGTTTGCGCGCCTGGGATGGCGCCGCGTAGTAGCGTTTCAGACCCGAAATCCCATGCACCGCGCGCACGTGGAACTGACCTTCCGCGCCGCCAAGCAGGTTGAGGCCAACCTGCTGATTCATCCGGTGGTGGGCATGACCAAGCCAGGCGACGTGGATTACTACACGCGCGTGCGCTGCTATCAACTGTTGAGTTCGAAGTATCCGCAGGGGACGCAGAAGCTTTCGCTGCTGCCTCTGGCGATGCGCATGGGCGGGCCGCGGGAGGCGATCTGGCATGCGCTGATCCGCAAGAATCACGGCTGCACTCATCTGGTCGTGGGCCGCGATCACGCCGGTCCCGGCAAAGATACCGACGGCAAGCCGTTTTACGGTCCGTACGAAGCACAGGAACGGTTCAAGAAGCACGAATCGGAAATCGGGGTGACCATGGTTCCGTTCAGCATGATGGTCTACCTCGAGGCCGAAGATCGCTACATACCTGATGACGAGGTCAAGAAAACGGATCGGGTGCTGAACATTTCCGGCACGGAGTTGCGGCAGCGACTGAATGAAGGGCGCGACATTCCGGGATGGTTTACCTATCCCGAAGTCGTCCACGAATTGCGGCGCAGCTTTCCGCCGCGTAGCCGGCAGGGAGTCACGATTTTCTTTACCGGCCTTTCAGGATCGGGAAAATCGACGATCGCCAATGTGCTGCTGACCAAATTCCTGGAGGTCGGCGGACGTCCGGTTACGCTGCTCGACGGCGACTTGGTACGCAAGCATCTTTCCTCGGAGCTGGGATTCTCCAAGGAACACCGCGATATCAACATCCGGCGCATCGGTTATGTCGCCTCAGAAATCACGAAGAACGGCGGCATCGCGATCTGCGCTCCCATCGCTCCCTATGACGCGACGCGCAAGCACGTGCGGCAGATGATCGAGCCCTACGGCGGATTCATTCTGGTGCACATCGCGACCTCGGTCGATGTGTGTGAACAGCGCGACCGCAAGGGCCTCTACGCCAAAGCGCGGGCCGGCATTCTGAAGGAATTCACGGGAATCTCCGATCCCTACGAAGCTCCGGCGGATGCCGAGGTCACCATCAATACCGGTGAACTGTCGCCCGAGGAGGCAGCACAGGAAATTATTCTGCATCTGGAGCGCGAAGGCTTCATCGGAGTGAATGGCGCCTCGGCGTAAGCCCGGGCGAATCGGACCATGCCCCTGCTGGCGCTCAAAATCGTCGTCGGGTTTTTCGTCGGCATTCTCATCGGGATGAGCGGCGTGGGAGGCGGCGTGTTGCTGCTTCCGATCCTGATCTTCGGGCTGCGAGTGCCGGCGATTATGGCGGTGGGCTCGGATGCAGTGTTCAACTTCTTCACTAAAATTCCCGCCAGCCTGATGCATCTCAAAAAAGGTACGGTGCGGCGGAAAGTGGTGATCGCTCTGGCCACGGGGAGCGTGCCGGGGTCTGTCTGCGGAGTGAAGCTGCTCATGCACATCCGCCACTTGTACGGGGACGGAGTCAACAGCTTTATCAAGACCGCGGTCGGCGTGCTGCTGATCATCATCCCCTTGCTGCTGCTGTTTCAGCGGCGCATTGAGGAGCGGGTCGCGAACCGGCCGCCTACGGCCAAGGGATTCGTGGGCATGGCCCTGATCGGCCTGGTCGCGGGCTTCCTGGTTGGAATGACCTCGGTGGGATCGGGCAGCATCATCATGATGCTGATGCTGCTGTTCTACAGCTTCCCGCCGAAGATCAACGTTGGAACCGACATCGTGCACGCTGTGGTGCTCACCGGAGTTACGGGACTGCTGCATTTCCGGCTGGGCAATGTGGATCCGGGGCTGGTGCTCTCGCTGCTGATCGGATCCATCCCAGGCGGACTGGTGGGCTCGCATCTGGCGACGCGGGTTCCGATGTTGTGGTTGCGACGCATCCTTTGCGCCTTGCTGTTGATCACGGGCGCGCGGATGCTTTGGGCTTGATGATGCCTCAGGAAAACATCGATTCTCCCGTGTACACCATCAGAAAACAGATCTAATGATTTAAGCTCGCACGGCAGCCTGGGAAGTGAGTTGCGCGCCCACGGCCTCTGCAGGTTCGCCATCGATAGCCACGCGTTGCCAAACCTCCAGATTGATCAGCCGCCAGATTTTGTTGCCGTGATCGTGAACTTTGCTGCGATGCTCAGCGAAGATTTGTTTCAGCCCCTCCTCCCGGAACAGACCCCGTTCCAGAGTGCGCGGCTCGAGCAGCATGCGTTCCAGCTCGTCTAATTGCGGGCCCACCAGCCAGTACGTCCAGGGCGTGGGAAATCCCATTTTCTGACGATAAATAATCGACTTGGGCAGCAGATCTTCGACGGCCTGCTTGAGAACGAACTTTCCGGCCATGCCATTGATCGAGTATTGCGCAGGAATTCTTCCGGTAAATTCCACCAGCACGTGATCGAGGAAAGGGACGCGGCTTTCGATCGATGCCGCCATGCTCATCTGATCCTGCTTCATGAGGAGTTCGATGAGATAGCTGTTGATGTCGGCGTAGAGCAGGCGATGCAGCAGGTCGCCCTGCGATCGATCCCAGGCCTGCATGGAACCGGCATAGGCGTCGCCGGCATCTTGCAGCGCCTCGGGTGTCAGCAACCGGGCTTGTTCGGCAGCCGAAAATGCGGAGAAAAAGTTGTCGCAGTAAAACGAAGGCCAGGAATTTCCGTCGCGCAGCAGGAACGTGTGGTCGAGCTTGCGATGCAGACCCGCACTCAGCGGGGTGGAGCGGATGGCCTTGCGCACCAGGCGGCGCAAGCCATCGGTGGTAACGGCGCGGTAGACGCCGTCCATGCGCGAATTGAGCAGCGTCCATGCGTATCGCGTGTATCCGGCAAGCGTTTCGTCGCTGCCCTCTCCCGTCAGCACCACGGTGACGTGTTCGCGAGCCAGGCGCGCCACGAAATACAGTGACACGCTCGACGGCCAAACGATGGGCTCGTCCTCGTGCCAGATCAGGCGCGGCAAACTTTCGAAAAACTCTTCGCGGCTCATGCGAACTTCATGATGATCCGATCGAATATGCTGGGCCACCTCGCGCGCGTAGCGCAGTTCGCTGAAAGCCTCTTCTCCGTAGCCAACCGCGAAGGTTTTGATCTGATCGCCGCGAATCTTCGCTGTGAGCGCCGCAACCGCGCTCGAATCCAGTCCGCCGCTCAGGAACATCCCGAGCGGCACATCGCTCATAAGATGCGATCCGACGGCTTGTTCCAGCAATTCGCGGTAGGTTTTCACGTAGTATTCACGCGGCTTGGCAGGGCGATCGACCTCCGTCGTGAGATCCCAGTAGCGCTCGATGCGGGGCTCGCCTTGTTCGGTGAGTTCCAGCGTGTGTCCCGGCATCAACTTGCGGATGCCCGTATACATGGTCTCGGGGCCGGTGATATAGCCGAAGGCAAGATATTCGGCCAGCGTGCTGCGATTGAATTCAGCGGCGATGCCGGGATAATTCAGAATCGTTTTGATCTCGGAGCCGAACAGAAACGATTTACCGTCCCAGCGGTAGTAAAACGGCTTGATGCCGAGGCGGTCACGCGCCGCAAAGAACACGCGGCGGCGGCGATCCCAGATCACGAATGCGAACATGCCGCGTAAATGCTTCACGCAATCGCGTCCGTACTCTTCATACAAGTGGACGATGGTTTCGGTGTCGCTGTGCGTGCGGTACTGGTGGCCTTTGGCTTCCAGATCGACTCTCAGCTCGGCGTGGTTGTAGATTTCGCCGTTGAAGACGATCCACACATCGCGATTCTCGTTGGCCAGCGGCTGATGTCCGCTTTTCACGTCGATGATGCTCAGCCGGCGCATGGCCAGGCCAACATTCTCTTCGACAAAGAATCCTTCATCATCGGGACCGCGATGGACGATGCTGCGGTTCATGCGCGCCAGCACGTCGCCAGGAACGCGCCAGTCGCGATTCTGAAAAAAGATTCCGCAGATTCCGCACATAGGTTTTCGATTAACTTAGCTTAATCACAAGTTGAGGATCGCTCTTCGCCGCCGTCCCCCAGGCTTCGCGCTCCACGGTAACCGCTTCGGGATCGCTGGAGACGACTTCCAGCGGCTCCCCTCGGATGATCTCACAGCGCAAGACCGGACGCAGGGCAGTCAGCAGCTTCCGCGTGCCTCGTTCCACGAAACTGGCGTTGCAAGCAATGATTTCACCAAGAGCGCCGCCAGCCTGCCTGACATACAAGAACTCAGCGTCGCTGCTCCAATCCTGCAATTTCCAGGGCTCGCCCTGTCCAAAGAAGAAAGAATACTCCTGCCCGGCTGCGCGGTAGCGGTACGCGACCACCGGAGAAGATTCCGCAGCCAAACTGATCAGGCTGTGTTCGTCGTGGCTCTCTGCGGCAGATGGCACGAGCAGGGTCACGAACTCCGCGGGCAGCTTGGCTTTGGTGGCGAAGTGCAAGGCGCTGTGTTTTTGCTGTTGGCCGTATACCGGCGAATGAGGAAATTCTTCCACGGTGCGCGACCATCCGTTGCCTTTCGCGGTCACGAAGCGTAGACCGGCATGATCCCCAACAAAGTAGTCCTGATTGCTATCTGACACATGCAGTTGCGGCGCGATGTGCCAGGCGAGGTCAAGGTCATATTCTCCCTGGCCCAGAGCTAAATCACGCACCAGGCAGAATCCGGATTTGAGCGCGAATACGAAACGGCGATGGAAAACCGGATGCGGCAGCCGGCTATATCCATCGTGGCTGCCGACGAACAGATCGAAAGTCTTGCCCGAAATCCAGCCTTCTGCCTGAATCCTCGGCAATCGTTGCCAGGCGAACGGACCTTTGGGATCCGCCTGATCTCGACCGGCGATCAGCAACGTATTGTGTGCCCGGGTGCCGCGAAAGCGATCGCGGCCTTCTCCCACGTATTGAAACGTTCCCGGATCGATGAGCACTTCTTGCCCGGAAACGCTGGCGGTGAGGCTGAGTGCGTCGGCATGTCCGTGGCCTGCAGTGTCGGCGCCTTGCGGACCCGCATCAATCACAAACTGACGTTGAGGATCAGAACCCGCCATCACGTACAGCCCCGTCGCCGGGAAAGCAATTGAATCCTGGGAAGGAGATGCCTCCGGCAGATTGTCGAATTCCTCGATGCCGGCTTCCCCGAGAAGCCACAGCGTCTCCTCGCGTGGCCCACCGGCAATTTTCTTGAAGTCTCCGCGCTGATAAAGAACGGCGCCCGTAGCCAAGGGATCGAGCAGATGCGCGGCCCGATTCCGAGATGGATCGAACAGTCGGCCACCATCGTCGTCGCCAAGCCGGGGCACGGGGCCGCCGCGAGCCAAAGTGGCGAGCGCTTCCAGCATGTGGCGCATGGTGCTATCGAACTCCGGAGGGAGTGGAACGTGGTTCAACGATGCAAGCACGGCCGAGTGCAGAAAAAGATCGAGGGCATAGACGTGATAATAGGTCGATTGCTCGAAATGGAATCCGTCGGAACGGACTTGCCGCGCGGCTTGTTGCTGGATGATCTCCCATCCACGCTTTTGCCAGCGCTCGGCGGAAGAAATCTCGGGGCAAAGCATTCCAATGAAAAAAAGCGCCACCGCTTCTCCCAGCAGATGCGTATTGGGAGAAAAATATGTGGATAGATACTTTTCGATGTGGCGGCCGGAGATGGCCAGGCCGCGCAGCCACGAGCGGCGAAATGCCATGGGCAGCGCCGGAGAGTCAGCCAGTAGAAAATAAACCCAGATCCACGACAGGCTGCGAAAAGCAACTTCGAGGCTGCTCGCCCAGTTAATTCCGATGGGATATGGATTCTTCGCGTGCCAGTGCTCCCACTGGCGGAATAACTCCGCTGCAAAAGTCTGATCGCCCGTCAGTCGGTAGGCTTTCGCCAACGTGACCAGATGCTGATGACGATTCAGTTCCCACGTGATCTTGCTGTCGCCGACTTCAGCGAAATCAAGGTAATGGATCTGAAACCAGGGTTTGAGCGGAGCGCGTTTGCCGTGCACGCGATCGGAGTGCCAGTCGATTTCCGCGCCGTAATCGAGCGCTTCGTACCCGAGCAAATCGAATCGATGTTCCGAGATACGCTCCGCCCGCTGAATAATCTGCCGCGCCGTGTCCGGAAAAAGCTGGCGCAACCGGGAGCAAAGTTCGGGAACCTGCTCTGGAGAAAAAAAGAATTGCCGCGCCGGGCCAGTGACCAGCGAGCGGAAGCGAGACTTCACTCCGGCGCCTGCCTTGTACCTCCAGAAATCCAAGCGAGCGGTCGTCTGCTGGCGCAGCCGATCGGCAAGTTCCGCGCGGCTCATCGTCTTCAGCCGAGCCGAGATGCGTTTCCAGTCCGCAGCCCGGCTCATTCCATCCCCCGCTGGCGTAGAAGTTCGGTGTAAAGCTGGTCAGTGTTTTCGATCATGCGCTGAAAACTGAATTCCGAGATGACGTATTCGCGGCCGCGGTTGCCTAAGTTTGCAGCCAAGTCGGGATCGCGGAGCAGCCGAAGCAACGCCTCGGCGAGAGCGGAAGGATCGTCCGGCGGCACCAGCAATCCAGTCTTGCCATCCTGTACGATTTCAGCATTGCCGCCGACGCGGCTGGCGACCGTAGGCAGACCGGCGGCCAGATATTCCAGAACGGCATTCGGCAATCCTTCGGCTTTCGAGGGGAGGACGGCGATGTCGCAACTCGCGAGAACGCGGGGAACATCGTCGCGGCGGCCCAGAAAGAGAAAATTATTCTGCAAGCCAAGTTGCGCGACTTGCTGTTCAAACTTCTGGCGCTGCTCTCCATCACCGGCCAGCACAAAGCGGACGCCGGGAAACTCGCCAGCCACTGCTGGCGCAGCCGCGATCAGGCAGGGATGACCTTTCACGTCACTGTGCATATTTCCCACCAGCACGATCCATTTCTCCTGCTCGGCGTTGGACACCAGCCACGAACGTTCCCTCGTCTTCGCGCTGAACCGCTCCAGATCGACGCCGTTATAGATGACACGAATCTTGCTCGCGGCGATGTGTTTTTCAGCCGCCACGGCGTCGCGGACCGCATTCGCGTTGGTAAGCACGGCGGTGGAAAGATTCTGCAAGCGGCGCAGCCAGACACGGCGCCGCGTGCGGTACAAGTCGAGGTGAGACAGATCGCGCTGGCTCGAAATTATTACCGGTACTCGAGCCAGCACCGCGGCAGGAATGCCCAGCAGATTCGCGTAGAGATCGTGGGTGTGAACAATCTGGAAGCCGCGGCGACGCAGAAACAGGGCCAGGCGAAGCATCTGGTAAATTCCGCCCGGAGAATCGAAGCCGCCTTTGGGATAGAATTCTCGCAGATCGACCGCCGCTCCTGTCAGTTTTTCCAGAAGCGGGCCGCGGGCACGAAGACATCCCAGGGTAACGTCGTAGCGAGCCGGATCGAGCCGGGTGGCCAACTCAACCGCCTGAGTTTCGGTGCCGCCCACATTCAGGGAATCCAGCAGGAAAAATACTTTGCGGCGCCGCGCCGCCGGGCCCGAAGCAGGGCTGCCCTGCCGGACATCCGAATCAGCGGTTAAGACCGGGGAATGGGGCTGATCCGATGGAGGCATGCCTCTTCATAGTAGCGGCAAATGCCCTGCCCTGCACATGCAATTGCACTCCGCGGATTGCACCCTCTGGTGGCCTAAGGCGTTGCCATATGGGACCGACACGTTTCTTGGACGCGGTCTCGACGAACCGATCAGTGAAAGTTAGTCCGACGAGTCTCGACCTGGCCAATCCACATATGTCCTGAGACTATCGCCTTCCGGGAATCAGTTATTCGGTTGGAAACGCGCCAGAGATCTGGCCGTTCGATTGCAAGTTTCTGGAGATGAGCTTAACCTGCACGACGTGAGCGAGGCCATGAACATCTCGGATGTAAACTTCGAACCTGGGGCTGGAGTGAGCCTTCTCGAGAACGAGGTGCACTTGTGGCGTATCGATCTGGAGGCTGTGGCGCCCGCCGAGTCGCGATGGCGGGGCGTGCTTTCTCCGGATGAAGTAGCGCGAGCGAATCGTTTTCATTTTGCGCGTGATCGACAAAATTACACCGCCACCCGTGCGCTGCTGCGGACGGTTCTGGGGCGCTATGTTCGCTGCGATCCGAAAACACTGAAATTTGTTTACAGCAACAGAGACAAGCCGTCTCTGGGCGAAAGCTACGATGCAGGGCGGGTACAATTCAATGTGTCCCACTCGGGCGCGAGAGCCTTGCTTGCCTTCGCACGCGGGCGTGAAGTGGGGGTGGACGTCGAGCGAATTCGGAACAATCTTGATCCCGAAGCGTTGGCCCGGCGTTATTTCTCGCCGGCTGAACAAAAAGCGCTCGCGGGTTTGAGTCCATCCGAGCGATGCCGGGGCTTCTTCCGCTGCTGGACGCGGAAAGAGGCATACATCAAAGCTCATGGAGCTGGACTTTCGCTGCCGCTGAATTCCTTTGACGTGTCTCTCTCCCCGGGAGAGCAATACGGCCTGCTGGCAACGCGGCCCGATGGCGACGAAGCGGCGCTTTGGTGGTTACGCGAAGTTGGAGCCGGCAACGGATATGAAGCTGCCTTGTGCGTCATGGGGAACGGGTGGGAGTTGAAGTGCTAGTGCGCAGAAAAAGGCGGGCCGAACCGAATTTTAGGCTATACGACCGTAATCTGCGTTTCTGCCGGCTTTAAGTAGTCGCTGCTTACCACCCGACCGGGGTTCTCAAACTTCAAGCCTCTGATTCCGCGAAACCAACGGAAGCCGTTCCGTGCACCGGGATCGCACGAACGGATCAATATTTTCCATAAAAGCGCTATCAAGAAAAAACTCCGCCTCGGTCAGAGGACGGAAGGTCCTCCGCGACCAGAGCACCATAGTTTCGCGTCGCCGGCGGAGTGTGGGTTGATTCATTTTCCTTTGGGGCTGTGTTAACTGCGCAAAGAGTTCCCTTATCCACAGTCCATCCTGATCCGATGAACACGATTATCCACAGGACATCGTGTTCGCCACCGCAAGTGGAACTACCAGACTCCAGTAGTTTCTGGCCCGCCGGTATCTATGCCCAAAAGTTTGGCAGTTCTAGAGTGCTCGCAGTCTTTAAACAAGAGTCCTTTCAATTTTCGGTTTCGAGGTTGTGAATCATGATTGTTCCACTGGAGTTCGCGGTCAGTTCGATCCGCAGGGCAACGCAAAGGGCAAAACGTCCAACATTCGTTCTCTTGCTTCTGCTCATCAGCCTAAGTGCTGCTTCGCAGAGTTCGTACGCTTCGACTTCCGATGGACCGGCTGCATTGCCACAAGTCCTGATTCCAACCGCAATGGCGAATACGCCGGCTCCTGGCATTACGATCACGGTGAACAGCGGAGGCAATCTCCAGGCTGCTCTGAACAATGCCAGATGTGGGGACACTATCCATTTGGAAGCGGGAGCCACTTTTACCGGAGCATTCACATTTCCAAACAAGAACTGCGATGACTCTCACTGGATCATCGTTCGCACCAGTAGCGATGATTCCCTACTGCCTCCGCAAGGCTCTCGGCTGACGCCGTGCTACGCAGGTGTTTCTTCGCTACCAGGGCGGCCGGCTTTCAACTGCAGTGAGACCAAGAATGTGTTAGCCAAACTGGTGATGAATCGAGGCGGCAGCGGCCCCGTAGTGTTCGCTCCCGGTGCCAGTCATTACCGCCTAATCGGCCTGGAACTAACGAGAGCCGCAGGCATTGGCGTAATTTATGCACTCGCCTCGCCCACTCCCCAGACGGTTACCAGCAAGATCATTTATGACCGGATTTGGTTCCACGGCACCGCCCACGATGAAACCACTCGCGGCATACAGTTGGGCGGGAGTACCTACATTGCCGTCATCGATTCCTTCTTTACAGATTTCCATTGCATCTATTCAACCGGGTCCTGTACCGACGCTCAGGCCATCAATGGCGGGATCAACACCCATCCCATGGGCCCCTACAAGATTGACAATAATTTCCTGGAGGCCTCCGGCGAAAACATCCTCTTTGGGGGAGGCCCGGCAACTCAGACGCCCGCCGATATCGAGATCACGCGCAATTACATGTTCAAGCCCCTTACGTGGATGAAAGGACAGCCCGGATATGTGGGAGGGGCCAATGGACGTCCGTTCATCGTGAAGAATCTGTTTGAGTTGAAAAATGCGAAACGGGTTCTGCTCGACAGCAATATTATGGAAAATACGTGGGGCGGCTTCTCGCAGGTGGGATTCGCGATTCTCTTGACGCCGAAGGGCAATGGTATATGCCCCGTCTGCCAGGTTACCGATGTGACGATACGCAACAACTATATCAGCCACATGGGAGCGGGAATGCAGATCAGCAACGGCCTTTCCGATGATGGTGAAGTTCCGCTGGATGGTGGACGTTACAGCATTCACGATGTAATTTTTGATGACATCAATGGGGCGAAATTCGACGGTCCAAATCTTTTCGCGCAGGTTTCAACGCGCCCTGGTTCCCCAGTGCTGCACGATGTGACCATCAACCATGTCACCGCTTTTCCTAGCGCGACGTCATTTCTCATCGGTGATGTGCTATCGGCTGATCCAAAGATGAAAAACTTTGTATTTACCAACAGTATCGTTAGCGCTGGACACTATCCGGTATGGTCCACGGGCACAGGGGGAACTCGCAACTGTGCGGCTCATAATTCGCCGCTAATCACCTTCAATGCATGCTTCACTGACTATATCTTTTCCCATAACGCGCTTTTGGCGTCCCCGGGTAGCTATCCACCCTCGACCTGGCCAGCGTCCAATTTTTTCCCGGCATCGGAGTCTGTTGTGGATTTTGTTAACTACAGCATAGGGAATTACTCGCTGCAATCGACAAGCCCTTACAAGGGAGCAGGTACGGACGGCAAAGACCTGGGAGCGAATGTGCCTGGCGTCAATGCGGCAGTCGCGAACGTGAGATAGCTGAACGCCGCGCTGCTCGGGTTCTCCATGCCCGGGCAGCCGGCAATTGAATCACGTCGGCACTTCGGATCCTGTCTTTTTTCAAGTATTTACGACGCAGCCGGCGAACGTGCTACTATTGACCACCTGTTTTCACAGAATTATAATGGGCATTGGTTTGTCCTTGTTCGAAACCATTCGTATCTCTCCTCCAGACCGGGCAATGCGTAGAGCCTTCCTATTCGCTGGATTCCTAATAATCTGCAACACCTGATGAGTTGTGGCAGGATTACTAAACGGGATTACAAAACAACGAAGCGTACTAGCCATGGGCGCACATGATTAGAAGACTCAGAACTCGCATACGCGACTATGTTGTAGAAGTAGCAACGGTCGCGCTGCGGAGAACTACTGCAGAGCACAAGGTTCAAGTTTTTGACGACGACGTTTTTCTAGTTTCCTACCCGCGATCGGGAAATACCTGGGCAAGGTTCCTGATCGGTAACCTGATGAACCCGGATGATCCGGTAACATTTGCGAACTTAGAGCTACGCGTACCCTCCATCTATACTTTTCCCAATCGAGTGTTGCGCCGCCTTCCGCGCGTTCTTAAGAGTCACGACGTTTACGACCCCCGCTATCCACGCGTTATCTACATCGTCCGCGACCCCCGGGATGTAGCGGTTTCCTTCTACCATTACAACCTTAAAGTGCGCAGAATCACGGATAAGGTGACACTGGACGAATTTGTTGACCGTTTTGTCGCCGCTAAAATCTGGCCCAGCGTGGATCTCTACGGCACCTGGCAAGATCATGTGTTGAGCTGGACGAAGATGCGCGGGGGAAGCGAGACCTTCTGCTTTCTGCGGTACGAAGACATGTTGCGCGATCCCGTAGCGGAGTTGAAAAAGATGGGTCCCTTGCTCAACCTCAGTCCGAGCCCGGAGAGACTGGCGCGCGCTGTGGAACTAAGTTCTGCGGACCGCATGCGAGCGCTGGAGAAGACTCAGACGGGATGGGTTTCGACCAAAGGCACCCGGAAGGATAAGCCCTTCGTGAGAGCGGCAAAGTCCGGCAATTGGCAAAGCGCGCTGTCCGAGACCTCGGTGCGCAAGATCGAACAGGCATGGGGAGCAACCATGCAGAAACTGGGATACGAACTCACCACATCCCCGAAACTCGATCGAACCGAGACAGCCGTGCTCTTCTCTTCCCAGAGTCAGACGTAGCGTTTCGGCTTGTTCCACCGGCGGCCGCGAAAAACTTACCGGACATGCCGCGTCCGGCTCCTCCACATCCGATCGGAGCCAGCGATGTGCCCCCGTCCCTGCTCCAGTTCCTGCATGAGAGACGGAATCCCCCTGGAGCGCAGTGACTTGCACATGCTGCGACTCAGGATCGGCAACTCGATCCAAAAAGATCAAGTTTGCCCTTTATCCTTAATAGGTTAGCGTATCAATATGAAATTTCATCCGGCATGTGACTTGCGTGTTAAAAGGCAGCGAACTCTTTCGTATACACTAAGACCACGTCTGGTTTTTGATCCACGATGTTCACGGTTT
Organism: uncultured Acidobacteriota bacterium; assembly: GCA_963763795.1. Taxonomy (GTDB): domain Bacteria; phylum Acidobacteriota; class Terriglobia; order Terriglobales; family Acidobacteriaceae; genus Sulfotelmatobacter. The sequence continues at coordinate 218,205 of CAVXPP010000007.1, forward strand.
CGTCGCTAGGTCGCCCCGAAAAGGACATCTGAAATCAGCCTTAGAATCTGCTGCGAGACACAGAATTTACATGCACTTAAATTCAAAATCACCGAACCTGGGAGCTTCACACAATTGTCCGCTTCGACTAGTCATTTGATTCCTCTGCACGGCGGCGAACTGGTGAATCTGACAGCCAAGCAGATAGAAGCCAACCCGTTGATTGATCCGGAAGAATCATGGCTGCACGACATCTGCATTCGATAGCGCTCACCGGTGTCACGTTCCTTCATCCATCCCGGGCTCGTGATGCCGATCGGTTGGCTTCCCGGGGGCACCTGGCGACGCGCTTTTCCACGTTCTGGCTGCGCCGCATCCTCTGCACGTTGCTGTTAAAAGCCCGCATGTAGCGGGGCGTGATGCGCGAAATGAGTCGAGAAACGATGACTTCATCTGCTTACGCCGACATCCTTGAGCGCATTGCGGTGGCGCTCGACGCTGCCCGCGTGGTCTTCCGCCGCTTTACGCCGGGCACGATTGAAGCCGAATACAAGATCGGGCACGATCCGGTGACTGAAGCCGATCGCGCGGTAGACGAAGTGCTGCGTCAAAACTTGCTGCGCGAAGGTGAGGGCTGGCTCTCCGAAGAGAGTGTGGATGATAAGTCCCGGCTAAGCAAAAGTCGAGTCTGGATCGTCGATCCGCTCGATGGCACCCGCGAATTCGTTGCCGGGATTCCGGAATTTTGCGTTTCCATCGGATTTGTCGAAAATGGCCGGCCCGTTGCCGGCGGCATTTACAATCCAGCGACCGATGAGGTCATACTTGGAGCCATCGATTCGGGAGTCCGGTACAACGGCACGCCGGCCCGTTCTAGCCGGAGAACGGCCCTGCAAGGATCACTGATCCTGGCCAGCCGCAGCGAGGTCAAGCGCGGCGAGTGGAAGCAGTTTCAAGGCGGTCCGTTTGAGATCCGCGCCATGGGCTCGGTTGCCTACAAATTGGCACTGGTTGCAGCCGGTCGCGCGGATGTAACGTTCACCCTGACCCCGAAACACGAGTGGGATGTGGCCGCGGGCGCAGCCCTCGTCCTCAGCGCTGGAGGCGTGGTTACCACTTTGGACAACCGCGAACTGCGCTGCAACCAGAAAAATCCCTTGCTTGCCGGGCTGATTGGCTGTGGACCCAATCTAAGCAAAGAACTGATTGGCTACTTGAAAAGTTTTCCGAATCCTAGTCTGGCCAAGCAAGACACTAAAAAAGACACTCAAAAAGAGAGCCTGAGTTCGACCCGTGGTATTCCTCTGTCCAGTACGCAGGAACGTCTCTGGGTGCTGGACCAACTGCATCCTCGCAACCCCGCCCAGAACCTGGCATGCGGGCTGCGTCTGGCCCATCTCGTCGATAAAGGAGCGCTGCAGTCCGCGCTGGATGCAGTCGTCGAGCGGCACGAAATCCTGCGAACGGAATTTCGCATGGTGGACGGAACGCCAGTGCAGGTTGTGCTTCCGCATGCTCGCATTGCGCTGAACGCTGTCTCCCTGCGACACTTGGCCCCGCACGAACGTGAAGCTCAGCTATTTCTTCTTGGACAGCAGGAGACGCAGAATCCATTTGAACTTAGCTCAGGTCCTCTGCTACGAGCCGTACTCTTTCAACTGACTGATACGGAATACGTTCTGCTGGTGCTCTGCCATCGGATCGTGTGCGACGAAGAATCCCTCCGACTTCTGCTGAGCGAAGCAAACTCGCTCTATCATGCCCGGATGAGCCGTGAGTCGCAAGCAGTGGCCAAGATGCCTATGCAATACCGCGAAGTTGCGGCGCAGGATCCCCCGCCCTCGGCAGTAGAGCTTTCTTACTGGAAGCAACGATTGGAGGGTGCTCCATCCAGCATTGACCTGCCTGGTGATCGGCAACGACCGCCGGTGCAGTCCTTCCGCGGCGAGAAACAGCGGATGTCAATTGAAGCTCCGTTGCTGGAACGGCTCCGCACCCTCGGCCAGAGCCATGACGCAAGTCTTTTTACCACTTTGCTGGCTGCGTTCAGCGTTCTCTTATCGCGCTACGCAAGGCAAGAAGATTTGGTTCTGGGAACCCATATTTCCGGCCGCGACCGGCCTGAACTGGAGAGCCTCATTGGCCCGCTGGAGAACATGCTTGCGCTTCGAATGGACACCTCGGGTGATCCGAGTTTTGCCGAATTGCTGAGCCGCGTCCGTGAAGGAGTGGAACAGGCATTTAGTCACCAGAGTGTGCCGTTTGAGGCGGTGGTTCGAGAGCTGCATCTGGAGCGGGATATGAGCCGCCATCCCATATTCCAGATTGCGTTCTCCATGAAAGAAACAGCTTCGGCCAGTTTTGCAACGGACCTGAAGTTGGTCGAAGTAGAGAGCCCAACCGAGCCATTTGATCTCACCGTCGAATTCGCGGAGGATGGAAACGAATTCTTCACTCGGTTCAGCTACAACTCCGACCTCTTCGAAGCTTCAACCATCGCACGCATGCTGGAGCACTTCTGGATTCTGTTAGAGTCGGCCGCAGACGATCCGGGCATGCGGATTTCGCGCCTGCCTCTGCTGCGCGACGCGGAGCGTCAGCAGGTGCTGGTGGAATGGAATGAAACTCGGATTGCCGATCCCGGCGTCGAATGCCTTCACCAGTTCTTCGAGGAGCAAGTCGAGAGAACACCTCAAGCTGCGGCCGTAGAGTGTGACGGGAAGTCTCTCACTTATCGTGAGCTGAACGAGCGTGCGAACCGCCTCGCGCATTATCTACGGAAACGGAAAGTTGGACCGGAGGTTCTGGTAGGAATATGCGCCGAGCGTTCGCTGGAAATGCTGGTCGGAATTCTTGGGATCCTGAAGGCGGGCGGAGCCTACGTCCCGCTGGATCCGGCGTACCCGAAGGACCGGCTGGAGGTTATCCTTGCGGACGCGAAGGCTCCCATCTTGCTTACTCAGGAGAGATTGAAAAAGAGTTTGGGCCAACAGGTTGCGAGCCTGATCCTGCTCGATTCAGATTGGCCTGAGATCACTCAGGAACCGGCCACCAACCCGACTCGCAACGTCAACTCCGCTAATCTGGATTATGTGCTGTTTACCTCAGGCTCTACGGGCCGACCCAAAGGCGTCGCCCTCGAGCATCGCAGCGCGGTGACATTCATTCAGTGGGCGCGACATGTGTTTCTGCCCGAGGAGGTCGCCGGAACGCTGTTCTCGACCTCGATTTGCTTCGACCTTTCTGTGTTTGAGATTTTCGTGCCTCTGAGCATGGGAGGTGCCATCATCATCGCGCAAAATGCGCTCGCGCTTCCGAAGTTGCGGGCTGCGCGTGAAGTCACTCTGATCAATACCGTGCCATCGGCAATTGCGGAGTTGGTTCGATTGAACGCGGTCCCGCCATCCGTTCGAGTCGTCAATCTGGCCGGGGAAGCATTGCTCACCGCACTGGCTCATCAGATCTACAACAAGACACAGGTCGGCAAAGTCTATAACCTCTATGGCCCAACGGAAGATACGACCTACTCAACCTACACGTTAGTGCCGCCGGGAGCCGAGGTCACGATTGGGCGGCCTTTACCTAACACTCAAGCTTACATCCTTGATGAAAATCGTGAGCCGGTTCCGATCGGCGTTCCCGGCGAGTTGTATCTCGCAGGTGACGGTCTGGCGAGAGGGTATTTTGGCCGTGAAGATCTGACCGCTGAACGGTTTGTGCCCAATCCGTACTCTTCCCAGCCCGGCGCACGCATGTACCGCACCGGGGACCTGACCCGCTTCCTGAAGGACGGCAACATCGAGTACCTGGGAAGGCTGGACCATCAAGTCAAAGTTCGCGGCTTCCGAATCGAACTTGAGGAGATAGAAAATGTCTTGGTGAAGCAGGCCGGGGTGCAAGCAGCTGTCGTCGTAGCCCGCGAAGACACTCCCGGTGATAAGCGCCTGGTGGCTTACATCGTGCCCTCGGGAGCTTCGGTTCCCGCTGCCCGTCTGCAAGATCTGATAAGAAAACGGTTGCCTGAGTACATGGTGCCTGGCGCTTTCGTCGAGTTGAAACAGCTTCCTCTAAGTCCAAATGGGAAGATCAATCGTCGCTTGCTTCCGCCACCGGAAAGGACTCCATTTGAGGGTTCAAGCGTGGTTCCGCCCAGGAATGACCTGGAGTTGACCCTGCTGGAGATCTGGAAGAGGGTGCTCGGCGTCGAAAACATCGGCGTGCGCGACGACTTCTTCGACCTTGGGGGGCATTCTTTGAAGGCGGCTCGCCTGTTGGCAGAGGTGGAGAAGGCGGTAGGGACCGAGCTTCCTCTGTCGGCTCTTTTTCGGGGCGCAACCGTCGAGTCGCTGGCTGGGCTCATCCAGCGGGAATCAGAAAGTGGTAAAGACCCCGTGGTGATGGAAATTCAGCATGGAGAAAGCAGCCGTCTGCCCTTTTTTGCTATCGTTCCGCCTGGCGAAGAGGCCCTGGGGTATGCCATGCTGGCACGGCACATGGGTCCAGGACAAACCGTATACAAGATTCAGGGACACGCCCCTGTATTGGATGGCAGCCGTCCTTATGCCGAGCAGGAAATGCGCGACCTGACCGAAGAGTACATCGCAGCGATGCGATCGGTACAACCGCACGGGCCGTATTGCCTGGGAGGGCTGTGTGATGGAACCCATATCGCCGAGCAAATCGTGCTGAGTCTCGAATCGCAACGAGAGGAAGTAGGACTGTTCGCCATTTTTGACACTTGGGTGTTGCAGCACAGTCAGATTCGCTGGTTATGGAAGGTGGATTATTATCGCCGCTGGCTGCGAAAGATGAAGGGGAAAAAACTCACCGAACGACTAGCCTCCTATAAAGCCGTAGCGGAAAACAAGGTGAACCTTCTGACCGGCAAGGGAACGCCGCGCACCGACTGGCAGCAGGCCTACTGGCCCGAGGATTTTTCCCCGCCGCGCTTCCGCGCTCCGGTGGTTCTGTTCAAGCGGCCAAAACAGCAGTTTTATTACATCAATGATCCACAGATGGGTTGGGGTCGTAGATCTGAAGGTGGAGTCGAAATCCACGAGATCGATTTTCATCACCAGGAGATTCTGCGCGAGCCGCACGTCCGCCGGTTCGGAGTTGAACTGGCGAAGTACATGGCGCGAGTCAGCCGGCGCATTCTCAAGCCAGAGCCGTCGACCGAATCCCAGCCAGCTTCCTCCACTGTCTCGGTGCAGCCGTTGCGGCAGGGTTCATGAAGTTCGACAAGCGCCAAATCTTGAGAAACGTCGGGTCGTCCTGGTTCGCCCTAGGCGTGAATGTTGTGGTCGGAATCTTTCTCTCCCCCTTCATCCTTCATCGCCTGGGGGACGACGCCTTTGGTCTCTGGATCTTGATCTTTTCGGTTACCGGATATTACGGATTGTTCGATCTCGGTATCCGCTCCTCCATTGTTCGCTTCGTCGCGAAGTATTCTGCCAACAACGAAAACGAACAATTGAACCGCCTCATTAATACCGCCATCTTCAGCTACGGCCTGATCGGACTGACGGCGCTGGTAGTCACTTTCATCGCTACGTACTATGTGGATGCGATCTTCCGGGTACCTCGCGAATTCCTGATCACTGCCCGCTGGCTCCTTCTGATGGTAGGGACGTCGGTTTCGCTAGGATTCCCGATTGGCGTTTTCAGCGGCATCCTCGAAGGCTTGCAGCGGTTTTACCTGCTGAATTCCATTAGCATCGCCTCTACTCTTTTGCGTGCGCTTTTGATCGTGCTGGCGCTGCGACACGGTGGCGGACTACTGATTGTGGCTCTGATTACGGTCAGTCTGCCCTTAGTCGCCGGCATTGCCAACTTCTTCAACGCGATGCGGCTCTTGCCACTGCGCTTTGGATTCCAATATGCGAGCCGGTCCAGCTTGCGCAATGTCGCCGGCTATAGCGGAACGACATTCCTGATCATCGTGGCTCAGCGCCTGCGGTTCAAGACCGATGCTCTGGTCATTGCGACGTTCGTTTCCGCAACGGCTGTTACCTATTTCACCATCGGCTCTCGCCTTGTCGATTACGTTTCAGAGACGGTAAGCAGCTTGGCCCAAATTTTTATTCCCATGGCGAGCCAATCTCAGGCCAAAGGGGATATGGATGGCGTTCGAAAAATCTTTATTTTAGGAAATCGCGCCTGCGCTTTCATCATTTTTCCGATGACGGCGGCGCTCACGATTCTTGGTAAGTCCGTAATCGAAGCTTGGGTGGGAGCGAAATACGTTGCAGTAAGCTATCCCATCCTCCTGGTTCTGCTTTATCCGACCGCCTTAATGCTGGCCCAGTCTGCCTCCGGCCGCACTCTTTGGGCCTTGGCAAAACATCGGGTGCTGGCGGTGGTGACCTTGACCGAGGGTCTCGCCAACCTGGTGCTCAGCATCATCCTTGTACGCCATTACGGGATTTTGGGGGATGCAATCGGCACCGCCATCCCGCTCGCGTGTACGCAGATTTTCTTCATGCCTGCTCACCTGTGCCGTCTGCTCGGAATCAAACTGGCATCATTTCTCTACCGAGCCTATGTACTACCTTTGACTTTGTGTGTGCCGATGATTGCTGTGCTTCTGCTGATGCAGCGCTGGTTCGTCCCGCACCGGTTAAGCCAACTTTTGCTGCAGTCAGCCATTGCGGGCGGGGTTTACGCCCTCGGATTGGCTTGGGCCTTTTGGGCAAATCGTGCTTGGGATATCGGGCATCTGGGCACAAATGCGGAAGACGAAGTGTCGCTTGCCCTGGTGGAAACGTACCAGGAGGAAGCGTAGGAGAGCCGCATGACACGACTGGAGCGAATCGGGAGTTATATCAGAGCGGTCACGTCGTCTGCGCTGGCCCGCACGCCGGCGGGACGAAACTTGACCGTATTTCCCGATGACACTTTCATCGTGAGTTACTTCCGCTCGGGCAGCACCTGGTCTCGCTTTCTGTTGGGGAATCTCATTCACCAGAACGAAGCCGTCACCTTCACCAATATGGAGCGGCTCGTCCCCATTATTTACAACCAGCCGGATCGTTTGCTGCGTCGCCTGCCTCGCGTGCTGAAGAGCCATGAGTGCTTTGATCCGCGTTATCCACGGGTGATCTACATCGTGCGCGATCCCCGAGACGTCGCGGTGTCGTTTTACTTCTACAACATCAAAGTCGGCGTGATCCCGGACGGTTACTCGATGGACGAATTTGTCACTCGATGGATAGCGGCCAAGGTCGTCGACTATGCCGATCGAGTCGGCTGCTGGCAGGACCACGTTCTGAGCTGGGTGCGGCTACGGCAAGGTAAGCCAGGATTCGTAGTAGTTCGGTACGAAGATCTTCTGGCGGATCCGGCGAAAACGCTTGCGCAATTGGCTCCGCTGGTGGGGATCGATCCAACTCCAGAACGGATCGAACGTGCCGTGCGGTTGAGTTCGGCGAGTCACATGCAGTCGCTCGAAAAGCAGCAGTCTCAGGAATGGGTGGCCACGAAAGGGACGCGCCAGGACATTCCATTTGTGCGCGAGGCCAAAGCCGGGGGATGGCGCAAGAAATTGTCGCCGGTGGCCGTTAAGATGATCGAAGACGCATGGGGAGCGACCATAAAAGAACTCGGTTACGAGCTGGTCAGGGACGGCAATTCTCACCGCGAACTGGTGCGAGGTTAGGGCGAATGCCACCAACCAAAGGGAATTCTCAAAGCCTGCTCGCCCGGGTGGCGCGGGTGGGGCGTGTTCTAACCGGCAGACAGCTCGCGGGAAAGGGAGTAACCGTCTTTCCCGATGACGTGTTTCTGACATCGTATCCGCGGTCGGGCAATACCTGGACGCGGTTTCTGCTGGGCAATCTACTCGACCAGAAAAACCCAGTCACATTTTCCAATATCGAATCCAGAATTCCGGAAATCTATTTCAACCCCGACCGCTTTATGCGCGCCCTGGAGCGTCCTCGTGTGCTGAAAAGTCATGAGTGTTTTCAGCCGCACTATCCGCGTGTGATTTACATCGTGCGCGATCCGCGCGATGTAGCGATCTCTTACTATCACCACAACGTAAAGGCGGGAAACATTCCCGACGATTACCCCATGGCCAGTTTTGTCCCACGCTTTATTGAGGGGGAGTTTGACCACATGTTCGGTTCCTGGAGGGACAACGTGCTGAGTTGGACGGCGCTGCGCCAAGGGACTCCGGGGTTCCTGCTGATGCGCTATGAGGACATGAAGCGGGATGCGGCGACGGCGCTGTCCAGTGTCGCGGCTTTTCTCGAACGCTGCTCCTTCCCCAAGATCGATACCGGACCTGAAGCGCTACAGCGAGCCATTGAACTGAGTTCCCCAGAACGGATGCGCGCACTGGAGAAGCAGGAAGGCGGCCAATGGGTTCTGACCAAGCGAACGCGCCGTGATAAACCCTTTGTGCGCTCAGCGATCAGCGGCGGATGGAAGTCGCAACTCGCTTCCGAATCGGTGGCTGCGATCGAAGCCGCATGGGGCGACCTGATGCAGAGCTTAGGATACGACTTGGCTTCTGGGACCGCCGCTCGCACCGTGGTCTCCCATGGAGAGATCCCGTGACCCAGAACACCGCGCGAACCATCATCGCCAGCGCATCGAAAGATTTGCTGCGGAAATTCGTGCCGGACTTCCTGCTGCAAAAGCAGGATATCGTCCGCCTTCTCGGCCCAGAAGCGGGTCGAATCTATGCTCGCTTATGCTTGCTGGACATGTTCGGAATCAGGACTGCTAACAAGCGACTCGTTCCACAGTCTACCCGCTCCTTTGTTTTCGTCTGCCATGGCAACATCATGCGCAGTGCCATGGCGGAGTTCCTGATGAGACAGGCATTAACAGACCTGGGATTGGAGCAGCAGGTTCAGGTCATGTCTGCCGGCCTGCATGCCTGCGCCGGATCCGAAGCCCATATCTGGGCACGAGAGGCTTCCGCGGATCTGGGCATCTCGCTGGCTGATCACCGGGCCAAACCCTTGACCCAAAAAATGGTGGAAGAGGCAGATTGTATTTTGGCGATGGATTTTCGAAACAAAGCGGAACTCCTGACGCTTTACCCGGAGTCGCGGCAAAAAATTTACATGCTTAGCGCGTACATGGAGGGGCCCAGGCAATACCGGGAGATCCCAGATCCTTATCTCGGGGATCTCGAGACGACCCGATTTTGCGCCCGCCAACTGCGAACCTGCGTTCGCACTCTGATTAAGTCGATGTTTCCCAATCTGCTCACTCGGGAGAACGAGAAGAACGCTGATGCCAGAACGGTGCAATGCTAGAGGCGATCCAGCCTGTCGTCCGTCTGCGATTTGCCGGGGGAAATCTCCAAACACGTTAATTAGACGTTAAGGACATGACTAACTGGGTTACCTGAGTTCTGCGTTAGTACCAGAAAACGATGTTCAACTCGGTAATCGCCGGATAATACTAGACCAGAGGCTGTAGGGTCGATCCACGAACAATGGCGCAAGAAAAACTCAAAAATGTTGTGTTCATGGGTGTTGCAGAATATATCTACATCCAAGGGAACGTGAACTGCGGCGACGGCGCGCGGTCCACGGCAATGTAAGAGATGGCCAAGCTATTGTTCTGGGTCGCCGCCGGATTCCCGCTTTACGTCTACATTGGCTACCCCGTCCTGCTGTGGGTGCTGCAGGCGATCTTCCGTTCTTCAATCAACAAACAGTCCGGCTTCCAAGTGGGTTCGCAGTCGGCAGAGCCCTCGGTTTCGCTCCTCGTAGCCGCTTACAACGAAGCCGCTGTGATCGCGGACAAGATTCGCAACAGTCTCGAACTGGATTATCCGACCGACAAACTGGAAATTGTCGTTTCTTCTGATGGCTCGAAGGACGCGACTGCAAAGATCGTCCAGTCTTTTGCCGGTCCCGAGAATCGGGGACGACTGCGGCTTTTCGACTTCGAAAAAAACCGCGGCAAAACCGCGGTTCTCAACGACGCCGTGCCGCAATTGCGAGGGGAGATCGTAGCCTTTTCTGATGCCTCCAGCATGCTGGCCAAGGATTCTATCCGCAAGCTGGTTCAGCGTTTCAGCGATCCCCGCATCGGAGTGGCCTGCGGAGTGTACCGGCTGTTGAAGAACGATGAGGCGCCCATCGGACCCCAGGAGGATCTCTATTGGAAGTACGAAACCTTCATCAAGGTACAGGAGGCCCGGCTGGGTGCATTCACAGGCGCCCATGGAGCCCTGTATGCCATCCGGCGGTCGCTGTATCCATTTCCGCCACCCGGCACGATTAATGATGACTTCACCATTCCCATGCGCATCCTCCAGCATGGCCATCGCGTTGCCTACGAACCCGGAGCAGCAGCTTATGAAGAAGCTCATGAAATGGAAGGCTTCTCTCGGCGCGTACGGATCACCGCCGGGAACATCGAGCAACTGCGCGAGATCAAACGCCTGTTATGGCCGCCCAGGCCCTTCGTACTATTCTGCCTGCTGTCTCATAAGACGAGCCGGCTGCTGGTCCCGCTATTCATGCTGATCGCGTTTGGGGCCAACATTTTTCTACGGAACCAATTTCCCTATAACTGGTTGCTCGTCGGGCAAGTGCTGTTCTACGCGCTTGCTATATTGCAGCCTATATTCAGTCTTCGGCCGAAAATTCTGGGACTCCCCTACTACTTCTGCATGATCAATTCCGCGCTGTTCGCGTGGGTATACCAGGCGCTGCGCCATGGCCGTGTCATTCCATCGCGCATAGAACTTGATCAACTGGGGAATGAACCTCCCTCCGCCTAGAGGATGGACTGCTCCGTTCAACCCGGCTCCAAAGCAAGATTTCAAGGCCCGCATATTGGGATTTCCATTTCTGTCAACAGGGTGAATTTTTTGTTAACCTAAATGAAAGAGTCAGGAAAGTTTTTGGGCTTTTGAAAACATCCCCCTGCCATGAGATCTCAGTCCTATTCGCCATCCGGAGTGATCAAGACCTTATTGTTCCTCACGTTGTTCATGATCGGCACTATAGCTGCGGCGCAGCCCGACAACCGATATTGCCGACCCGGCGACACTCCCGACTTTGGTAGGACCAAAGACGGCCCTGCCGCGTTGCCGAGCCGGTGTATCAATACCGCCCTGATTTCCACACCGTCGCCCGGCAAAGAGATTAAGGTGTCCGACCCCAAGGGGGTCGCGGCGGCTCTGCAATCGGCGTCCTGCGGCGACACGCTCGTTTTGCGCGCGGGCCAGACGTTTGCTCCGTTTACGTTGCCCGCAAAACCGTGCGATGCAGCGCACTGGATCACGATCCGTACCAGCGCAGAATCCGAGTTGCCGCCGGAGGGTACGCGTCTCACGCCGTGCTATGCGGGACAGACATCCCTTCCTGACCGGCCCGCCTATGCTTGCCCGACACCCAAGAATGCTCTAGCTCGGGTAGAACTGAAGGCCGGAGCGGGCGCCATCAAAGCGGCTGCGGGGGCCAATCATTATCGGATCATCGGACTGGAAGTGACCAGAACCGCCAGGACCGGAACAGTGTATGCCTTGATTCGCTTCGAAGATGGTGCTAACCACGTCGTGATTGATCGCTCCTGGATTCACGGAACGCCGCTGGATGAAAGCGTTCGTGGCATCAACCTGGGGGGCAGCAGTTATGTTGCCGTGGTTGACTCATACTTCGACGATTTCCACTGCATCGCAAAAACCGGCGCATGTACCGACGCCCAGGCCATTAACGGCGGCAACAGTATGGTTCCTGTGGGCGTTTACAAGATTGTAAACAATTACCTCGAGGCCGCCGCGGAGAATATTTTGTTTGGCGGGGCACCTGGATCGCAGATCCCTGCGGATATCGAGATTCGCCGCAACTACTTGTTCAAGCCTCTCAGCTGGCAACCCGGCAGGCCTGATTTCGTCGGTAAGAACTTCATCGTCAAGAATCTGTTTGAACTCAAGAATGCAGAACGAGTCCTCTTCGAGGGCAATCTCCTGGAAAACTCATGGGGTGGGTACACCCAAGTAGGCTACGCCATCCTCCTGACGCCGCGTGGGGCCTGGGCAGCCGTGCAAGACGTTACGATCCGGCTAAACCTGATTCGCCACACTGGGTCGGGCATGCAGTTAGCCGCGTCTACGGCAGACGGCAATAAGGACGACTCGCTCGCGGCCCAGCGCTGGAGCATTCATGACGACTTGCTGGAGGATCTGGACGCTAACGCCTATAACGGTGATGGGATGGTCTTCCAGATTACCAGCGGGTTCTCGAAAAACGTGCCGCTAAACAATGTTTCTGTGAGTCATGTAACGGTGGCCACCCGGGGCAGAGTGAAATCTCTAATCCTGGTGGGCGCAGCTCCGGAAAATCCCCGTCTGCCATTTGCCATCAGCTTCACCGACAATATTCTTCCTGCAGGCACATACTCGGTTTGGTCCAGTGGAAGAGGCACTTGCGCTAAGTCCGGACAACCAGCGACTACGTTCAAGAACTGCTGGAGCTCTTTCCAGGTAAAGAATAACGTGATCATTGACTACCCTGGCGGACAGGGGCCCTGGCCCTCAGGAAATTTCCTGGTGAAGGGTATCAGCGCCGTAGGATTTGAGCCCATCAACAGTGAAGAAGCAGACTACCGCCTTTCAGCGGCTAGCCAATTTGCAGGCAAGGCTTCGGATGGTAAAGACTTGGGCGCGGATATTGCTGCCATCCGTGCCGCCATCGAGGGCGTGCGCTGATTCGTTCGGGCCACATGCGATCGGACTCGCCGCCCGAAAACTGAATTGCTGGACCGACTCTCATCCCTCCCTACAAAACCCGCAGTTAATCGCCCATCACGCCTCGGTGTGAAGTAAAGTACAAAAGTTTTTCTTGAACGCGATTCCGTACATCCCCATGTACTTCTAATTCCACCGATAGTCCAATCCCCATAGTTATCTACCGCCTCTCCATGCTTGAGCCTTAGAGTCGCTTAAGGACTCGCCCGAAAACCTAAGAATGACATCTTGAGGTGTTGTTAATGACAGCCATCCCCCTGAACGGCAAACGACTGGCCCTCTCTTCTCTGCGTGGTTTAGGCACCCAACCGTTAGCTCTTGGGATCGTTGTTCTGATTTCATTCTTCACTACGTCGTGTGCCACTTCGGGGCAACGGCCAACCTCCTCGGGAAATTCTGCGCAGAACCTCTCAATATCATCCAGTTTGCCTTCCGCAGTCGCCGGAAGTTCTTACAACGCCGTGCTCGCGGTCACTGGCGGCACACCCCCTTATCAGTTTTCTATCAACCGGGGTACTCTACCCCCTGGGCTTGCTTTAAATGGAAAGACCGGAACGATCTCGGGAGTGCCGACAGACCCGAGCAAATATTCATTCACCGTGTCGGTAACGGATCCCGAGGGCGCGACCGGAAATGGAACACTCTCGTTATCCGTCGGCAATTCTACCTCCGCTGTGAGCGTGAATGTTTCTCCCTCGACTGAGACTGTAACTTCTGGCGCAACCCAGCAATTTATCGCCAGCGTTCGTGGGACAAGCAATACTGCTGTCCAATGGACGACGACTGCCGGAAAGATTTCGACTGCTGGCCTCTTCACAGCGCCCTCCTCGACCGCGACCCAAATCACAGTTGTGACCGCAACCAGTGTGGCGGACCCGAGCGCGCAAGCTACCGCGACGGTCACGATTACTCGGGCAGCACCCGCGCCTCAGCCTCAGCCTCAGCCTCAGCCCACCTCCTCTTCGCCATTACCCAGCAGCGCCGATAATCAGTACTGCGGTTCTGGCGATCAGGCGAATTTTGGGTCGACCGATGGTCCTGCTAACCTGCCGCAAAGGTGCATCTATACTGCTCTTTCGAGCACTCCATCTGCCGGCAAACAGACGCTGGTCCCGGCGGGCGGTGATGTGAATAGTGCGCTGGACCATGCTTCGTGCGGCGACGTGATCCTACTGCAGGCTGGGGCGACTTTTAAGGGGCCGATTACTCTCTCCGCGAAGAACTGCGACGCGCAACATTGGATCACTCTACGCACCAGCGCAGCCGACACCAGCTTGCCCCCCGAGGGGACGCGGATTACTCCCTGCTACGCTGGGATTTCGTCTCTGCCCGGCCGGCCCGCTTACAGTTGCCCGGCGACACAAAATGTTTTGGCTAAGATCCAGATCGCAAATGGCGCCGGTGCCATTACCGTCGCTCCCGGAGCCAACTACTATCGAATTATCGGGTTGGAGATAACTCGTCTCTCCGGTACCGGCGTCGTCTACGGCCTCGTCAAAATACTGGGTACCGCGGATCACCTGATCTTTGATCGGGTCTGGATTCATGGCACGGCGTTGGATGAGACCACCCGCGGACTCTACCTGGGGGACAGCACCAACGTCGCGGTGATCGACTCCTATCTCAACGATTTTCATTGCATAGCGATGACCGGTTCATGCACTGATTCCCAGGCCATCAATGGCGGCAACAGTCTTCTACCGACGGGCCCCTACAAAATCGTAAACAACTTCCTGGAAGCTGCCGCCGAAAATATACTTTGGGGCGGTGCCGAGAAGGGGGCCACGGTACCTGCGGACATCGAAATCCGAAGGAATCACATGTTCAAACCACTCTCCTGGATGCCGGGAAGTCCTAATTTCATTGGCGCCAAGTTCATCGCTAAGAACCTGTTTGAGGTAAAGAATGCAGAACGCCTCCTGTTCGAAGGGAACGTGATGGAGTATAGCTGGGGAGGCTTCACTCAGGTGGGATGGGGCATTGTGCTTACGCCGCGTGGTTCGTGGGCAGCCGATCGTGACATCACCATCCGCTATAACACGATCAGCCACGTTGGGTCCGGGTTCCAGATTTGCGCAACGCGACAACAGCTACTGAACGGGCAGGAGGTAGACTCTCTGGCCAGCGAGCGCATCAGTGTACATGATGTGACCGTGGACGATATGAGTGCTTCGGCCTACAACGGAAATGGGATTGGGTTCCAGATTTCCAGCGGCTTCATCGTGAATACGCCGTTGAACAACCTTACCATCGATCATGTAACCATGCTCACCGATCCCGGTAAGACGCTGCTCGTGGTTGGCGCGGACAAACGGAATCCCATGCTGCCCTTCAATATTGTATTCACTAACAATATTGCGGTAGCAGGCAAGTATTCAGTCTGGTCTACTGGTGGAGTCTACTTGGGTGCTTGTGCGAAATCCGGGCAGCCCTTAACTACATTCAATCAATGCTGGAGTTCGTATACGGCAACCAATAATGCCATCATCGCGTATCCGAGCAGTCAAGGCCCTTGGCCAGAAGGAAATTTCTTCGCCTCCAGCGACGGCGCTGT
Organism: uncultured Acidobacteriota bacterium; assembly: GCA_963763795.1. Taxonomy (GTDB): domain Bacteria; phylum Acidobacteriota; class Terriglobia; order Terriglobales; family Acidobacteriaceae; genus Sulfotelmatobacter. Next base: position 233,462 of record CAVXPP010000007.1, read on the forward strand.
CGGATTCACGAATTTTCATAACGGGAACGCAGGCGACTACGCACTGCTTTCCTCCAGCCCCTACGATCACATGGGCTCGCCGGACGGCACCCCTCTGGGCGCTGACGTCAACACCCTGGGTACGAAAATTGCTGGCGTTCGCTAACGATGGCGTGCAACGACCCGAACAAGTGATGACATAATCGCTCTCCTGCACCTGAACGCAGATAAGACAGCCGCCGGGGTGGGCCAAACTCGGTTCCAGCGATAGTCCGGGAGGACGAAGCCTCTACCGGTAGGCAGCGGTGCACGAAAAGCAAGGCGGAATCACGCTAACGCAGATGCCCGGCGAAACCCGTTTCAAGACTCCATAGCAACTCGTCCACCGTTTTACCCGCAGCAACGCGCTTCAGCCGTAGGGGATGGTCGCCACTTCGTGCCAGGCCCGGATTCGTGGTGACGGCTGTTTCGTACCCGGCTGCGCGGCTTGCGGCTACAGTTTGCTCGGTCCAGTGCGGTGATAAGGCTGGGCACGGATACGCAAAATGCCGCACCGCGCCACCGAGTTCTCGTTCCAGATGCTGCTTTGATTCAGTCATTTCGTGACGCGCGACTTCTTGATCCACATACGCCATGTTCGGGTGAGTCATGGTATGGGAGCCTACAATGTGCCCCCGGCGCAATAATGCACGCATCTGTTCATAGCTCATCATAAGCGACCCAGATGCGACCGGTACCTGGGTGTCCAGTTCGTCCGCAAGGTGGGCCAGATACTTCTCCTGCACCGCGCCAGCTAGTTTGCAACACTCGTTGCAGGAGTGCAGGAAGGCGTTTTCCCGCTCCACAGCGCTGAACAGCGGCCAACTCTCTCCTGAAGAGTCTGCCCATTTTGCCTTTTTAGTATTACGGAAGCAAAACCGTAAACGTGCCGGCCAGGGCAGCGTCCTCCTATCTACGCAGTCCACGGTTGCGTAGAAGGTTGCCGGCACTCCCATCTCGTTCAACACCGGAGCCGCAATCTCGTAGTTGTCTGTATATCCGTCGTCAAACGTTACGACGACGGAGCGATCTGGGAGTTCCGTTTCTCCGCTTAGGAAGCGGCCAACCTCGTCGAGACTGGTGGGGCGGAATCGTCGCGCGAGTAATTCCATCTGGGCGTGAAACTCGCTCAGGGTATGAACAATCCCTCCGAGGTAACCCTCCTGAGAAGCGGGATCCTCCATGACGGAGTGATACATGAGAATGGCCGCACTGCCGCCACGCACGCGTCCAGCCAGTTGCAACAGACCGCTCCGCAACACTGCCCGTTTTATTTGGTCCTTCATCGTTTACTAGAATGGATACTTCTCATTTAAGTCTCGCTCTAGATTTTCGTGTAACCAAAGTCCACCCTAGCTCCACAGCCTGGTTTTTCGTTCCGCCCATGTTGAATGAGTCCGCCTGATAACGGGCTTGCGCTGGCACGCGGGAAAGGACGATGCGCGAGCCCGCCGGGGGGCGCGGCGGCGTCAGAAGTTGGATTGCCGGCCCTCAAGCCATTCCAGAATAATGCCATGCCACAGGTTAGAGTTAGTTACCGGCGTGCTTCTCCGGCCCTCCGCAAATCTCGTCGACGTGCTTAAATACTATCTTGAGTTTGGATCCGGCGGGCTTGAAACGTGCAGACCAGCGCGTGCCTTCGTTCCCGTCGGCGTTCACGGCCCGACGAGCAAGGGGTTGCATGTCATTGAGCTGTATGGTCATATACGATCAGGTAGGCACGGATTAGCGGCGTTGAGAAGGAAAGTCTCATTCACCCAGACTTTGAGGTCGGGTTGTCATAAAAGGAAATAGCGAAAAAGGGAATAGCGAAATCCATGAGTTCATCGATTAGTGTATTCGGGCTAGGCTACGTTGGCACGGTCACAGCAGCCTGCCTCGCGCACAAAGGACACAACGTCATTGGTGTCGACCTGAGCTCAACCAAGGTTGAAGCCATGCAAGCCGGTCGCAGTCCGATCGTCGAACCGCGTTTAGGTGATCTGATCTCAGAGGGTCACAAGGCCGCCCAGCTCCACGCGACGCGGGACTCGGAATACGCCGTGCTGCATAGCAACATTTCCTTTCTCTGCGTAGGAACGCCGAGTTTGCGCAATGGAAAGCTCGACCTCGGCCACATCGAACCGGTTTGCCGGGAAATCGGGGAGGTGCTGAAGAAGAAGAATGAATTTCATCTGATCGTTCTGCGCAGCACGGTTCTACCCGGGACCGCCGAGACCATTGTTGTGCCGGCTCTGGAAAAATCCTCCGGCAAGAAATTTGGCCAGGATTTCGGCGTCTGCGTGAACCCGGAGTTTATGCGGGAAGGGACAGCGGTTGCCGATTTCCTCGAGCCTGCGGTCACGGTCATCGGCGCCGCCGAGACGAAGCACAGCCACACATTGCGCGAACTCTATGATTGGGCGCCCGGAAAGATCTTCGAAACGTCGTTCCGCTCAGCGGAAATGGTCAAGTACGTTTGCAATGCCTGGCATGCCGTAAAGGTCTCTTTTGCCAATGAATTTGGCACTTTAGCGAAGGAGCTATCTGTGGACGCCGCTGCCGTGGTCGAAATCTTCACCGCCGACACCAAGCTCAACATTTCGCCCACGTATCTGAAACCCGGGTTCGCGTTTGGCGGTTCGTGTTTGCCCAAAGACGTGCGAGCGCTGAACTATCGCGCCAAAGAACTGGACCTCAATCTTCCCTTATTTCAATCCATTCTTCCCAGCAACGACCAGCACCTCGATCGTGCCGTGGAAATGGTGCTGGCGACCGGCAAGAAGAAAATTGCCATGCTGGGATTGAGCTTCAAAGCGGCCACCGACGATCTGCGCGAGAGCCCTCAGGTGCAACTGGTGAAGCGCCTTCTGGGCGAAGGCCGGGAGATTCGCATCTGGGATGACAACGTTTCACTGGGGCGCTTGATCGGATCTAACCGTCTGTACATTGAGGAAGTGATCCCCCATATTGGCTCTTTGCTTTCCAACAGCCTTTCCGAGGTTGTCAGCGGCGCCGAGGTTGTCATCATCGCCACCCGCGGATTGAACGGCGATGAGCTGCGCGCTTGCCTTCGGCCGAGCCACGTTGTCATCGACCTGGTGAATCTCGATCGTGGATCGCGGCCCGTCATCACAGGTGACTACGAAGGAATTTGCTGGTAAGCCAGGGCGCCATGAAAATCCTGTGGGTCAAAGCCGGCGGCTTGGTACCACCCGATTCCGGCGGAAAAATCCGCAGCTACAACATCCTGCGGGAACTGGCGCGCCACCATTCGGTCACCTTCTTTTCCTTCTATGCTGCACACCAGAATGACTCTCACCCCGCCCTGAAAAATATCTTTGACCGCGTGGTCTGTGTGCCGCTCTCCCTGCCCGAGTCAAAAAGCCGCGCCGAGATGATCGACTATGGCATTCGCCTGCTCTCTCCCCAGCCTTACCTCATTACCAAGTATTGCCGTTCCGAGGTGCGTCACAAATTACGCGCGCTGCTCCAACAGGAAGCTTTCGATGTTATCGTTTGCGATTTCCTGTCGCCGGCAGGCCTCATTCCGTGGGATTCCCCAATTCCCAAAGTGCTCTTCACCCACAATGTAGAAGCCGTCATCTGGCGGCGTCACTGTGAATTTGCCACCAATCCCCTCTGGCGAGCAATCTCGTGGTGGGAGTGGCGAAAGACGGAAGCCGCGGAACGGCGATATCTTCGTCTCGCCGACCGGGTGCTCACGGTATCTGAAACGGATCGTGACACGTTTGCAACTTTCCTCGACCCGCGAAAGATCACGGTGATTCCCACCGGCGTCGACGTCGATTATTTCCAACCCTTGCCGGTAGAAGAAATGCCGGATTCCCTGGTCTTCACCGGCTCGATGGACTGGCTTCCAAACGAGGAGGCGATCTTTTACTTTGTAGAAGCCATCCTTCCCTTAATCAAACAGCAACATCCATCGGTGTCTCTAGAAGTCGTAGGCCGAAACCCTTCCCGCAAACTGCAGGCTCTGCTCGAAACAGAAAAGTCGGTGCGTCTCACCGGCTGGGTCGACGACATCCGGCCCTTTCTGGCGCGCGACTCGGTTTGTATCGTTCCTTTGCGCATTGGCGGCGGCACGCGGCTCAAAATTTTCGAAGCCATGGCGATGGGGAAAGCAGTGGTCTCCACAGCGGTGGGTGCCGAAGGATTGCCGGTGCAGACCGGGCAGAATATTCTTCTGGCCGACACCCCAAACGCTTTTGCCGCGTCGGTGGTTTCTTTACTGCGCGATTCTGACCAGCGTCGCCGATTAGGGACTGCTGCCAGGACTCTGGTCCAGGCAAACTACAGCTGGCGCAAAGTAGCAGAGAGTTTCTCGCGCGTTCTGCAGGACGTACTACGCCGATGATTTTGATTTGAAGCGCTGCCGCAAGTGCCCACCGAACCAGTTCCCCAACCCGGCCAGCCCGGGAGACGGATCGCTGAACCAAACGTCGGCGTAACACATGCCTGGATACCACGGTACCGAAATTTTCAGCAAGGTTTGAAAGAAACCCGGATAGGGCAGAGGCCAACCCGGAGGCGTGCCATGGAAGGTGTGTTCCAGATGCGTAAGCTCGTTCACCAAACGGCGACAAATAATGCCCTTCTTGTATTCGATTCCTGGCGGGGGCAATTTACCGGTCAGGAGCCACTCCACCCAGAAAAGCGGATAATCGATCCCGCACGCGATCGGCAGCGGCAGTGAACCCCAAGGCCGAGCGTTGATTTCCATGAGGACGGGGGGCCCGCCATCGTGCGGTTGCTTGAATTCGACCATGCAGATTCCCCCAAGCCCGGCTCGCCTGACCAGAGCAGCGCTCGCTTCCTGGACTTCGGCCATCAGCGGAATTGATCGTTGCGCGCTGCTCCCCGATCCACGTGGGTCAGTTTCCCGAACCCGCAACCACATAAAAGGAAGGCAGACGTTCGCGTCTGCCGCGAGACAGGAGAACCCGATGCCTGCGCCCTGTACGAATCGTTGTATCAGCACATCTCCGGCTTCCTTCAGCCTGTCTCCCACTTTTTTCTTCAAGTCTTCCATCGAATAGGCGTAGGTGACGGAGCCGAGGACTGCGCGGTTCCCTATCCAACGTACGGAGAAGCGATCTTTGACTACCACTGGAAAATCCCAGTTCGCAGCGGTGCCGGCCAGGTCCTCGACCGAGGAAACCAGCGCCGTCTCCGGGACAGGTATTTGCAACTCACGCGCCAGGCGAACGGTCTGGAACTTGTCGGCAGCCACCTCGATCGCCTCATGCGGCCCCAGGGCCAGGCGGGATACTCCCTCGAACTGATCTCGGTTCTTGGACAGCGGCACAATCGTAAAGTCGGTCACCGGAATGATCAGCTCGATTTCATTCTTGCGAGCAAATTCCAGCACCGTTTCGACGAAGCCCGAAGCATCTTCGTGGGGAACTGGATATCTTGTGCTCAGTCGGCAGTAGCGAGACAATTCCGCGGGCGCGTCGATGCCCCGGTTCGAGCCCACCGCAACCCAATACTGTGCCCGGCCTAGAGATCGCGTAATTGCCAGGGTTGCCGCGCTATGGCCATCCAGCACGAGGACTCGCGCCAATCATTTCCTCCCGGCTTCCTTGACGAGAACCGATTGAGCCGCATCGCTGCTCCGGGACGCGCTTCCGGCCGCCGCCGGAATAATCTGGGGGGCTGCCTTCCGAACGGTTAGCAGAGCAGCCAATCCGGTCAACCAGGCCTCAAATTCAACCGCGCTGCGGGCCGAAGTGTCGACCAGACGGGGCAACAGAAAAGGATTGCTTCGCCGACTGGCCAGGCCGCTATCGCACGTTGTCGCAGAAACCACGTTCTCCATTTGCAACCAATTCAGAAATTCCGGCCGATAAATGCCGCTCGGATAGCAGAAATGGATCGCCTTTTCGCCTAACTGCTGCAAACTGCGCCGGTTGTCTTGAATCTCCTTGCGGAACAAACTCTCTTCCAGCGGGGTACGATGGCGATGCGTATGCAGTTGGAAATCGACTCCTGCGGCGGCAAGCTCGGCCCGCTCCGACGAATTCATGAGCTGGAATATCCGGCTCGATACGATCTCGTCGTAGGAAATCTCAAGAGACTTGGCCAACGCGGCAGCCACATCATTCTTCTGACATCCGGTTAAGTGGCTCGCTTCTGCCTCTAGAACCAATTTCCGCACAATCTGCATGCGGCCACTTTCCGTTCTCAGGTCCAAAGGCTCGGTGAGCCCCAGTTCTTTCGGGTTGTGCAGGACGCGATCCTGCGCCTTCCACAGTAGATAAGAGCACACCACATTAAAAACAGGCTTCTGATAATCGCTGTAGTAGGTGGTTTGATAGACGGTGACGGGAAATCCATAGTTCTTTATGATCGGAAAAGCGGCCGCGTAGAAATCGTAGCCGCCATCATCAAACGTGATGGCCACGCTCTTCGGCGGCAATTCTGCGGCCTGCAGGCGCTGAAGCCCTTCTGCGAGCGGCAATACGTTGTAGCGCCCCTGTTTGAGAATCTCCAATCGTTGCCGAAAAACCTCCGGGTGCATGTACAACCTGGGCCGCCACAGGTGCTCATCGTAGCGCGAAATGCCGTGGTAACAGAGAATCAGCAGTCGCTTCATCCGCCACTGGCTGTTTACCACCAGGCGGAACACTCCGGACCGTCGCTGTAGGTGTAAAACCGCTCGTCTGATATGTCTTAACATTTGTGGAAGTAGAAGTAATAGATACTCGAGTCCTTGAATCCACGGATACTCGAGGCCACGATCGCGACGCACGCTGCCGTGGAAGGTCGCTTGCGCTAAAGTTTAAATCTGTTCAAACTCTACCGAAAGCGCCCTTCCGGAATTAGAGATTATAAGTTATAAAACGCAGGCTTACGGTGGGATTACACATTGCCCCGTCTACGAAAGAGGAGAGCGATCTTCAGGTTGGGGATAGAAATGAGAAATTCGGGCGATCCCACGGGAGGGCCAGACCAGTATTCGTTCCCACATCCTGTCGCCGCAACAGTAACCGCACCCAGCAAGGTTTTTAAGATAAAATTAGAAGCACATTTCGCACCTAGTACTGCATCCGCATCGAGGTTTCCGGGCAATGAAGTCATCTGAAAATGCATCCGCCGTAGGACTCTCTGAAGAAGTTCAGGACATCCTGCGTTGTTTGGGCTGCCGCGGTCCCCTGCAACAGGACGCGACAGGATTGGTGTGCCGCAATTGCAATCGGCTCTACCCGTTAACCAACGGCGTTTACCGATTTGTCGATGTGCAAGAATACGCAGGCAGCTTTGGCTTTCAATGGAAGCTGTACGCGCGCACTCAATTGGACGATGCCAACAGCCAGAGGTCAGAGAGCGCATTCCGGCGCCGCACCGGATTTCGTCCCGAGGATCTGGCGGGCAAGCTAGTCCTGGATGTAGGTTGCGGCATGGGGCGATTCGCCGAAGTGGCGACGCGGTGGGGCGCGCACGTCGTCGGAATCGATCTGAGTTTAGCCGTCGAGGTCGCGGCCCAGAATCTGAGAGACCGCTCTGCCACCATCCTTCAAGCGGACGTATTCCATCTGCCTTTTGCTCCGGCGAGCTTCGATTACATCTACAGTATTGGCGTTCTGCATCACACTCCGAATTGTGAAGAAGCATTCAAGGCCTTGCCCGGGTTGCTCAAGCCGAGTGGCTGCATCGCCATCTGGCTCTACAGCGCTTACAACCGCTGGTATCGTATGAGCGACGTTTATCGTAAGATTACGCGCCGCATGCCTCCCCCGTTACTCCATCAGCTCTGCCGCGGGGTGATTCCGCTCTACTGGATACATCAGGGATTGCGAAAAATCCCTCTCGTGGGGAAGCCCGCAGCGGGAGTGCTGGCTTACCTGATTCCCATGTCGTTCAACAAGGACGCCACCTGGCGCGTTCTCGATACCTTCGATTGGTACTCCCCTTGGTATCAGTCCAAACACACCTATGAAGAAGTCTTCCGTTGGTTTGAGGATTGCGGCCTGGAGGACCTGAAGGTGATCGAGCAGCCCATCGCCGTAAGAGGACGACGTCCGCCGAACCCTCGACCGGCGCCGGTTCCGGAAACAGCGGAGGTGGAGCGGTGTGCGGGATAGCGGGCCTGGTCGAGCGGGCCGGCGAAAGAGTTGACGAGGCAGACGTCCACCGCATGTGCCAGACGATTGTGCATCGCGGCCCCGATGATGAAGGCATTTATACCCAAGGGCCGGTCGGGCTGGGCATGCGCAGGCTGAGCATCATCGACCTCGCGGGCGGGCGTCAGCCGATCCACAACGAGGACAAGACCGTATGGGTCGTCTTTAATGGAGAAATCTATAATTTCCCGGACCTTCGGCGGGAACTCAAAGCTCGCGGCCATCGCTTCTACACCCACTCCGACACGGAAGTCATCGTCCACCTTTACGAAGAAATGGGCTCAGACTGCGTTCAAAAGCTCCGCGGCATGTTTGCCATCGCTCTGTACGACAGCAATCGGAACGTTCTGCTGTTAGCACGCGACCGCCTCGGCAAGAAGCCCCTGCACTATGCCATTCATCAGGGACAACTGCTGTTCGGCTCGGAGATCAAGACGATTCTTGCCATCCATCCGGAGCTTGCTGAATTGAGTGGCGAGGGATTGCTGCAGTACTTCTACTTTGGCTACGTAACTGATCCGCATACCGTTTTCGAGACGATCCATAAACTCCCTCCTGGCCACTTGGCGGAGTGGCGCGCGGGAGAACTGAAGGTCCGGCGCTATTGGGATCTGCCGGCATATGGCACGCGCGCAGCGATTTCCGAAGAGCAGTGCCTCAATGAGCTGGAACAGCAACTGGCGGAGGCGGTTCGCATCCGGCTGATCAGCGACGTGCCACTTGGAGCTTTGTTGAGCGGAGGCGTGGATTCTTCCATCGTTGTGGCTCTCATGGCGCGAGCAAGCTCCCAGCCCATCAAGACGTTCTCCATTGGATTTAGAGCAGAACGTTTCAACGAAGCGGAATATGCTCGCGCCGTAGCACAACGGTTCGGCACTGACCACACCGAACTCGTGGTGGATCCCGATCTCAGCGAAACCTTGAATTATCTCTCGACCATGCTGGAAGAGCCGTTCGGCGATTCTTCCATGCTGCCCACCTATTACGTCAGCCGCATGGCCAGAAAGTACGTCACGGTGGCATTGTCGGGCGACGGCGGAGACGAACTGTTCGCAGGTTATGACCGGTATCTCATAGCCATGGATCGCCAGAAATTCAATCTCTTGCCGAGTTGGATGGGACGAGCCTACCGAGCTGCCATCCACGACCTGATTCCGACGGGAATGTATGGCAAGAACCTGGCCTGGAATGCGTCGCTGACTGCGCGCGACAGATATTTGGACGACGTATCCTTTTTCCCCGTTCTACACCGGGAGCGACGACTGTTCACGGCTGAGTTTCTGGATTTCGCGAAGCGCCTTCCCGATCCGCTACACGCCTGGCAGACCATGTACGAAAACGCCCCCGCCCGAGATCCCTTGGGCCGGCTGCTCTATCTAGACACCAAAACCTATCTTGCCGGAGATATCCTGACCAAAGTTGACCGGATGAGTATGGCCACTTCTCTCGAAGTGCGCGTACCGATGTTGGATCATCAATTCGTGGAATGGGTGACCGCTCTGCCGGTCGAGTGGAAGTTTCAAAAACGCAAGCAAAAATACATTCTCAAGAAGCTCGCAGAGCGGCTGGGGATACCGCGTGCGCTTTTGGACCGCCCAAAGCAAGGCTTCCAGTTACCGTTGGTGGAATGGATGCGGAGCGAAGTTAAGGATGAGTTCTTGCATATCTTACTCGAGCCACGCAGCCTGCAGCGTGGCTATTTCAAACCAGCAGCGGTGCGTTCGCTGGTGGACGAGCATCTTCGTGGAAGACGGGACCGTTCCGGCCTGCTGTGGCGAATGCTTGTGCTGGAATTGTGGCACCGGAATTTTCTCCAGGCGCTTCCAGGATGGAAGGATGGTGGGACAAGAAACTTCGGCAGAACTCCGGAAATTGGTCATCATGCGACTCCGCCTGCGGTCGAGGCCACCAGTCCGTAAAGCAAGGACGAGCCGCCGCCCTGCATGTTCGCTTCTCCGGAGCACGGAGCCCAGAACTCATTCGCAATCGTTTTCGTGACCAGCGCACTCTCGACCGCAACCATGAAAAGCCAAAAGAGAATTCTTCAGATTGGCAATTACCCGCCTCCGATGTGCGGCTGGGCAATCCAGACGAAACTGGTTACGGATGAGTTGCGTCGTAGAGGCCATATTTGCCAGGTGTTAAAAATTAACGAGAACCGGCAGATCAAGGATCCAGCCTACGTTGATGTCCAAGGAGGCTTTGATTATCTGTTCAAAGTATTGCGGTACGGGCTTGCAGGCTACCGCCTGAACGTTCACGTCAACGGTCAATCCAAGAAGGGATACGTGCTGGCTTTGATTGCCGTGTTGGTTGGCCGCCTTACATTCCATCCCGCGCGGGTCACGTTTCATGGTGGTCTTTCGCAAGCCTATTTTCCACGGCCGGACAGCCCTCGAATGCGTTTAGCCTTTGAGTTGCTGTTTCACCTGGCGGGCGGAATTGCCTGCGACGACAATTTCGTCAAGCAGGCAGTCACGGACTATGGGGTCCCACCCCAGAAAGTTGCGGCTATTGAAACCTTCTCGCCGCAGTATTTGAGTTTTCATCCCGTCGCTTTGTCCGAAGAGATAGAAACATTTATAAAAACTCATTGGCCCGTTTTTTTCTGCTACGTTTCGTTCCGGCCCGAATACCGGCTTTCGGTGCTGCGGGAGGCGATGTGCCGATTCCGTCAGCGCCAACCAAATGCGGGGTTCATCTGGTTGGGATTCCCCGACCGGGAACTTCCGCGCGCTCAAGAGTTTGTTGGTGAGTGGCCGGATGAAGAACGGCAAAGCTTGCTGCTGCTGGGCAACCTTAACCATGAGACATTTCTGACTTTACTGGGCCGCTGCTTCGCTTGCATAAGAACGCCCGCCTGCGATGGGGTTTCCGCCTCAGTTCTGGAATCGTTGGTTATGGGAATTCCAGTCGTCGCCAGCGAAAATGGCCGGCGCCCGCCGGGCACCATTACCTACACCGAGACCGATGCCGCAGATTTGTATAGCAAACTGGTTTTCCTGGTCGAAAATGATTCCGCCATTAGAACGCGCCTGGAACGATCGGACCAGAGTGACAACATTGCCCGGATGGCGGACTGGCTTGCCGAGTGAGCCACCTTCGGCGAAGCCGCTACCCGCACCACCCACATCAAGCAGGACTGTATTCTCGCTGACGAACTCTAACCGAAGTTTCGACCACGGATTTGTTCTTCCGTTTTTGTTCCAGGAAGACTAATTGGTACAGCAGGGTCGTATATATGACCATGTAATAGGGGTATGGCTCATATGCAGTGCTGGAGAAAAAGGCGCCCACGAGATAGGCGAGGAAGGAAGCGCCCAGCGCGCTGGCATACAGATGTATCTCTTCCTTCTCGGGGGTGCGTGGCATCTTCCGCAGGTAGCGCAGGTTGAGAAATGCCTTCCATAGCAGCAACAAAAACAGCAACAGAGCGGGGATACCGCACTCCGAACTCAGTTGCGTGTACGTATTGTGAGTTACTCGCCACAAGCCGGTGTAAGAGGGGAAATTCCCCGGCCCAACGCCAAACACGGGGTGCGTCGCTGTAATTGCTAAGCTTTTAATCAGAAGTTCCTTGCGGGCTTCAGCCGAACCGCGGTCGTAATCCCCCTCTTGGAATCTCCCCACCAACGTCTCCAAACGCCTGATGTAGTTCCCTGGGGCCACAACCAGCATGCCGACCAAGCAGAGGGCGGCGACGCCAAGCAAGTAGATACGCCGGCCACGAATTCCAATGTCCCAGAGGCAAAACAAGATCGCCACGGCGAGGGCCATAAATCCGGCTCGCGAATAGGTTGCCATCACGGCATAAATCATGACCAGCATGGCGACCGTCCAGAGCACTTTCTTTGCGATCCCACGGGCGGTTAGAAGAAAGACCAGGCAGAGCGGCCAATTCAACGCGATGTTGATGGCCAGGTCGTTTGGGTTGGACAACAGTGCATCGCCAATTCCCGTCAGGCGTCCCTGCATTCTGTTATTGACGATCACGGCAGCAACCGTCATCAATGCCACACCCAAAGCTTGCACAAGGACAAGGCGCCGCAACTCAACAAAGCGGGCTACGGTAAGGGTGAGGGTCAAGCTGATGATTACGATTCTGGAGAATTCGAAAAACGTTACGGCAAAACTTCCACCTCTCCATGAAGCAAATGGAATCGTCAGAACCATCCACCCAAACATGGCCAAGATAATCTTGATTTCGAGAGGAAGTTTCCTGGAACGAATCTTGTTCGCTTCCATCAGCAAAGCCAGCACTGCAAAAAAGGCAGTAATTTTCGCCAGGTGCAAGTACGCCACACCTGGAATGATGTCGCCCGGCCGCAAGTAATACAGGAAAGAAAAGACCACCATCGTCCAGTAGCCAAATCGTGACCGCAATTGAGGCTCAGCCAGCGGAAGTCTTCCTCGCTTACCTTCCGCCAACGCTCCTGAGTACTTCATCATTATTTTGCGCCTCGACCGAGCAGCACAATCTTGATGGTTTGAAACAGGATCAGCAAATCCAGTCCTACCGACGCATTCTTGATGTAAAACAAGTCATATTGAAGTTTTTCGCGTGCATCTTCGATGGTGTTGCCGTACTTGTACTGCACTTGCGCCCATCCCGTAATTCCCGGCCGAACCACGTGGCGCATGCCGTAATAGGGAATCTTTCCGCTTAGCCATTCAACGAATTCCGGCCTTTCGGGGCGCGGTCCGACAAAATGCATATCGCCCTTCAGAACGCACCACATCTGCGGAATCTCATCCAGGCGCGAGATGCGCAATACCTTTCCCACCCGGGTGATTCGAGGATCGTCATCGGAGGCCCAGGTCGCGCCCGTATCCGCCTCCGCGTCCTGTCGCATAGTGCGGAATTTATAGCAGTAAAAAATCTCTCCTCCCCGGCCTACTCTTTGTTGCCGGTAAAACACCGGGCCTTTCGAGCCAAGTTTCACGGCCAGGGCAATAAACGGCAATAGGGGCAACGAAAGCGTCAGCCCGATCAGGGCTGCGGTGAAATTCAGCAGCCGCCGGAAAATGCGGTTGATGACGCTAAACCGGAATCCCTCCGCAAAGATGAACCAACTGGGGTAGAGTTGCTCCACTTCAATGCGCCCAGAGATTTTTTCCAGCCATGAGGTTGCCTCTTCTACTTTCAACCCGTTGAGCCGCAACGCGAGCAACTCTTGCACAGGAAGAGTTCCACGCCGGTTGGGCATGGCCACAATCACTCGATGGACCCCTTTATCTTTCGCCAACCCAACTAGGTGGGATGCAACTTTCTCGCGGGTCAGTTCGCCTTCGACATTTCCCGTCCAGCCTACGACTTCGATTCCTAACCCCGGTGCGCGCAGTCCATTCACCAGACGCAGGGCCCGGTCTCCGGTGCCCAGGATGTACACGCGCTCGCGCAAAAAGGGCTGGCAGACCATCCACGAATAGACCGATCGCCAGCAGAACAGCAAAACAGTAAGAATCATCACCCCGAATATCGCGGAATTATTTCCGGGGAGGAAACTGGGCACGAAATAAATGACGCCGGCCAGTGCGATCGCCACCAGCCCCAGCACAAACAGAATCCGGAATGCCTGATCCATTCTCGCCCCGAGTTGGGATGAGTCATACAAATCGAACCCGTGGGAGAGCAATAACACGACCCCGGTGAGACCCATGATCCTCAGGAAGCCGCCCTCAATAAACAACTCGTTATTGACCCGCAGCAAGCTGTCGGCGCTCCACAGGGTTCCCAGTAGGAAAGAGATTCCTACGATTAAGGCTTCTCCCAGCAGGAGTACCAAGGTCCGTATCGGGTAATAGACGTTGAAGAGCCGGATCAAGTTCCCCCCTAGGACTCGGTTCTGTTCTTCTGGTAAGCCTCGTAGTAATAGCGGGCGTAGGGCGCAGCGTCTTTGCTGGTGCCATTCAGTACGACGCCGACCAGAGCCTCATCAGGAAACTCCATGCGAGCCTTGCGGGCGATGTCGGACGGCGTCGCATTGGAGCGCACCACCATCAACACGCCGTCGCAGGCCTTGGAGAGCACCGCGGCGTCGGAGACCGGGACTGCCGGCGGCGAGTCGATAATGATCCAATCGAACAGCGGCTCGACCCGTTGCAGCAGCATCTTCAAGCGCCCGTTGCCCACCATTTCCGCGGGGTCTTCGATGCTTGTTCCGCTGGGAATGAAGAAGAGATTTTCTCGGATCCCGCGCTGCATGATGGAAAATTCGTCATTCTTGCCCTGCAGGTACTCGGCCAGGCCGGGACCCGCCGTCGTTCCCAGCATGAGGTGAAGGCGTGGCGCGCGCAGGTCGGCGTCGATGAGCAGCACTCTGCGCCCATGCTGCCGGACCATCACCTGCGCGAGATTGGCGGCAGTGAACGACTTGCCTTCCTTCGGCAAGGCGCTGGTGACCAGCAAAGTCTTGAGCGTCATCTTCTCGCGCATGTGGTACAGCCGGGAACGAAGCGTGCGGTACTGTTCGGTTCCTTCCGCGCCGTCGTTGCCGTTCATGAACAGCATGGTTGACAAGTCGGGCTTCCACTCGGTTTGCGCGCAGCGCGAAAGCAGAGTATCGACGCTGAACGGGCTGGTGAAACTGGGCATGCCCTGGTCGGCAAGAGCCGCCACGGCCGCCGAAGAAGGCCGATCCGCAACTGCGGTTGTATCCGCCACGGAGACTGGCGCGTAGCTGGGTTGTACCCCGCCCCCCTGAGTTGCCGCACGTTCCTGTTCGGCTTTTTTTAAGGCTTCATGAATTCGGCTCATAGTTTCCTTTCCTCGGGGAGGTCCTTTTCTTCCTGTCGCAAGCGGTCCGCCAGCGTGGCCAGCGACCGCAAAGCATCGACAACATCAAACTTTTCCGCGCCGGAAGCGGGTGTGGCCGGGGGGATGATGTTGGCGGGCGAACTGGTGTGATCGGCAAGATCGAAATCCCGCGCTACTCCATCCACCACCGCCGGCACAATGATCTTCTGCTGGTCCACGAATGCACTCACCAGGCAGTGCTCGCACAGAAGGTTGATGACGCGCGGAATTCCCGACGCGTAGCGGTGAATGGCAAGCACCGCTTCGGGCTCGAAAATTTGTTGACCGTTGGAGCCGGCGATGCGCAGCCGCTGCTGCACGTAGGCCTTGGTTTCGTCCAGGGTCAGCGCATGGGTTTTCGCGCGCAGAGTTAAGCGCTGGCGCAATTGGCGCAACTGCGGTTGCTTCAGCTTCTGCTCCAGTTCTGGCTGGCCGACCAGTACGATCTGCAACAGCTTCTCTGTAAAGGTTTCCAGATTGGTGAGCATGCGGATCTCTTCCAGCACTTCTTCGGAGAGATTCTGCGCTTCATCGACGATGAGCACCGCGGTTTCCCCGGCGCGATAACGATCGAGCAGCCAGTTATAGAGACGCAACAGAATCTGGCTCTTGGCGCGCGAATCGCAGGGGATGCCGAAATCCGCCATCATGTAATCCAGAAACTGCGGCACATTCATCCGCGAATTGAAAATGAACGCCGTCGCCACCTGCTGCAACCGCAGCCATTCCAGCAGCTTGTTGATGAGCGTGGTTTTGCCCGTGCCCACTTCCCCGGTGAGCAGGACGAAACCTTTCCGGCTCTGAATCCCGTAGGTGAGGCACGCCAATGCTTCCTCCGTGTGGCGCGTTAGAAACAGATAACGCGGGTCCGGATTGACATTGAACGGATTTGCCCGCAGTCCGTAAAACTCTTTATACATAGATCGTTTCCGAGACGGTCGTGCTTAAACCGACACTGTCTCCTTATCCGCGTCTGGCTTCTTCTTCCTGTGCCAGAATTTGCCGTTTTTGTTTGCCTCAACTTCGGCTCCGACCCAGGGCACGGACACCAGCAGAGGCAATTGCATAGCCGCCTCGGCGTCGGCCTCGGTGCGAATAGAGTTGTCGCGCAACTCGAGCCACAGAGCGATGCCACAGCCCAGAGCCAGTCCGGCGGCAAGACCGCCCGCGGCAAAAATCAAGCGGTTGGGAAAACTCTGCGAGTCCGGAAAACTGGCGGGCTGAATTTCGTCCATACGCTCGCCTTGCGCCTGGCTGGTCATGTTGGCCGTCATGTCCGCCTTGCCTTTATCGGCGAGCAAGTCTTCATAGGTCTTCTTGGCGGTGCTGTAATCGCGAGTCAGTTCCTCATATTGCTGCTCGACCGCCGGACTCAGCGAAACGCGGCCCTGGAGGGCGGCAATTTCAGGCTGCAATCTTTTTTGCTCCCGCGTGGCAGCCGTAATCGCATCCTCGTACTGATGGACTTGAATGCGCATCTGCCGGATCTCCACAGGTTCGGTCGCCGAACCTTTGTCGATCACGGCATCGGAGGCGTCTCCGGACGCCTTGTTCACTTCCGCCAGTTTGGCTTTTACTTCCGCGATATCGGCCTTGGTTTTGATCACGTCCGGATGATCGTTGGTATAGCGCGCCTGCAACTGCAACAGCTGGGACTGCAGATCGGAAAGCTGCTTTTCCAGCGTCTCCGGATTGGTGGAGGACTGTGAAGACTTCCACGCCGCCAGTTGCTGCGCCAATAGCGACTCGGTATAGGCTTTGTCCTGCTGCGCGCGATTCAGAGTCTGCGTATTCGCTTCCAATTGCGTGCTTAATGTTCCCAATAGCTTCAGATTGTTCTCTTCGTCGCCCGGCAGCTGTCCGGCGTACTGCTTCTTGAACCCCGCCATCTTGGCATCCATCGCGTCCAGATTGTTCTTGGCATTCTCCAGGCCCTGGCTCAGCACATCGACAGTGCCCTTCGCGTTGTCCTGAATAAACTTCAAGTTCTTGGCGATAATTTTCGAAGTTAAGGCTTCGCAAACCTGCTGCGCTTCCCGTGGATTCGGTGCGGTGTAGGAGACGAAGAAGCCCGGCGACGTGGCCTGCCCCGGCTTCTTTTTCACGTTGGAGCCGGTGATTTGAGAAAGGTCGGAGAACGGAACTCCAATCAGATCCGGCTGATTCCGCATGTCGTCGAGCATGGCATCGATCTGCTGGCTGCTCCGGTTGGGAAACAGGCTGGTGAGTACCGGCCGCATCTCCGAATCGCTGGTCGCCACCGCCCGCAACATCTGGATGCGGGTCTGCAGATCATCCGATACCACCGGCTGCACCATGGCTTCCGGTACTTTCTGCCCCTCCACGAGGATCAATGACTGCGAGGTGTATTTCGGAGGAACGGCATAGGAGACCAGAAAACCGACCAGCGGCGCCAGCAACATCGGGATCACGATGACCTTCGCGCGGCGGCGCAGCATCGCCAGATAATCGTCCATGGTTAATTCGCGGTTCTCAATCATCACTCGTATCCATTCTGGCCCCGTTCCCGCCGTCGTGCGGGAAGTACGGCCTTGAAATCAATCCAACCGGATCGGCCGGGGAGTCCAATCCAAACCAAACGTAATGACATTCTGATTCGAAATTCGATTGCAGACCGAAGTGTTCACACAGTAGGACTGGTCAAACGAAAGTTCGTTGAACTGGTACGTCATAAAGGCATTGAAGTTGCGCCCAAAGTGCCGCCGTACCCCTCCTCCGGCGAATCCATAGCTGTAGGAGGATGCGTTGTTCGCCGGGCAGGTGGCTGCCGGTGCTCCAGACTGCTGTAGGGCGCATTGCATCACCTGCTCGGGGGTGAGCGCCTGCAGGCGATCATTCCTTGAGTACCCGATATCGACGAATCCGTTCCACACGCGCGAAAGTGGGCGGCTGGCCGAGAGTCGGACGATGTCGGTCTGGGCACCCGCGAAGATGCCCGATCCTGCCGTCTCAAAACGCTGGTAATTTAAGTCGAGCATCGTCTTGGTCAACTGATAACGCAGACGACCCTGCGCCGCGACTCCCAGCAGGCTTTGCTTGTTGACGACCGTATCCAGCGTGGCCCCGAACAAAGTGCAATACAGAAGCGGAATCAGGGAATTGCTGCAGACCGCAGTCTGAGTATCAATCAGCGTAATCTGCGGTCCTGCGCCCAGCAGCAAATCCATGCGCCCGCTGATTCGGTGTCCATACATCCCTTGAATGACGTGAGAATGAAACGCCGCGCCATAAACCGAGAAGTCGAATGCCTGATATCCGTACACCACGGCCATCTGGGTATGCGGAGTCAGAATGCGGCTATAGCCCGCTTGAGCAATGACCTGGGAATCACCGATAAACGATGTGCCCGCGGTCGTATCGCTGCCGTAGAAGTGAGTGAAAGCATATCCGCCCGCAGCGGTAATCGCCGATTTTGGAGTAAGCGTTTCGCTGATGTCAGCCAAGCTCAGATTTACGATTCTTGGAGCCAGGCCCAAAGTTCCAAGTTGCGTTCCGCCAAAAAAGGAACTAAAGCCTGTTTCGCCCAGCGAGCTGATTCCAGCGGACCCCAACGCTCCATACGACGCCCCAAAGTTGCCTTCTGGCAGGTAGCTGAAACTATCGCGCAACGACAAGTTGCCGCGCTTCCAGTTGATCCTCTGATCCACATCCATCTGCTGCAGCAGTTTCAGGCCCTGCCCCTGCAGCGAGTAATAGCCCACTCCGCCCTCGTAATCCATGGCCAAATCGTAATTACTCCAAAGCCGGCGAAGAGTGAGACTCCCCAAACCTCGGGTGATGGAACTGAAATTCGACCCGCCGCCCAGGCTGTTAGCGCCGTTCGTAAGCGCCGACTCGTTGAAGGTTGCTCCCGGCTGCAGATAGCTGAGGGGGGCGGCATGCGGCTCGAGCGAGGGCAGGTCCAACCCCGACAGCGGAGGATTTTCGCTGTTGATCGCCGCGCTGCCCTGCTGCCCGTACGCGGGAACGGGTTCCTGCTGGTCCGGTTGTCCGCTCTGCGAAGGTGCTTCGGTGGGCGGAGTCGAACTGTCCTGCGCCCACGCTCCAGCGAGAGTACAAGCCAGCATGACTGCGATCCAGATTATTTGTCGTCTATTCATCACGTCCTTACGGGACTACCAGCGTGTCGCCCGGCTTCAGAAGAATGTTCTCCTCCGGGTGATTGCCTTTGACTACTTCCTTGTAATTGAACGGCAGCTTCTCTTGCTTACCATTCTCGGTGCGTAACAGATAAATCGCCTTGGGATTGGCGAACTGGGTGAAGCCAGCCTGTGCCAAGGCCTGCAGCACGGTCATGTGCGGCAACAGATTAATCGGCCCGCTGTGCACAACTTCGCCGGTCACGAAAATCCGTCGGCTATTCATGGCAAGAACGACCACCGTGACGCGCGGGTCGGCCATATATTTCTTCAGTTTTTCCGTAATCGAATCTTTCAACTGCAGCGGAGTCAGTCCGGCCGCCTGCACATCATTGAGCAGCGGCATCGAGATCTTTCCGTCCGGACGCACCGGAAGCTGCTCTGACAGATCCGGCTCCTTCCACACCGAAATATGCAGCACGTCGTCGGCGCCGATCACATAGTCGGGAGCCGATCCCGTTCCCTGCGCGGCCTCCGGCGGTCTGTCGGACTTGTTCTCGGCGGCTTTCGGTTGATCGCTCGACTGCGCCACAATCCCCGCCGCCATCAACATCGCGCACAACAGCACGGCCAGTTTCATCACTTTCTTCATACTTTCTCCGGTGGAACTATTGCGCTCCATAACCTTCGTATCCAATCTGCTTCAGCTTGTAGAGCAGCGCCTTGTAGCTGATCTGCAGCTCCGCAGCGGCCCGCCGCCGGTTCCAGCGCGTGCGCGTGAGCACCTTCAGGATCAGCTCTTTCTCGGCTTCGTGCGATGCCGCCCGTGACGCCGCCTTCAGGGAAACTCCCTTCCCGTTCGCTGGAGCCGGCGCCGTGCTCAGCAGAGCGCGCAAGCCTCCCATCGCCAGTTGCTCATCCCCTAAGGCCACTAATATCCGCGCCGCGTTTTCCAACTCCCGTAAATTTCCCGGCCAGGCATAATCCTGGAACAGCCGCCACGTCTCAGCGCTCAGATTCGGGCTCTCTTGCCGAAATTCACGGGAGTATTTGCTCAGGAAATAGCGCGTCATGAGCGGAATATCTTCCCTGCGCTGGCGCAATGGAGGCAAGCGCAGACACACCCCGCTGATGCGGTAGTAAAGATCTTCGCGCAGGCGCCGAGCCTTCACTTCCACTTCCAGGTCGCGGGCGCTGCCGCAGATGAACCTGACAAATTCCCGGCCGGCGCCGTTGGAAGCTTTCGACAACGCGCTCTGCAGATAGCTCTGGCACTCGAAGTTCAGGTCAGCAAGTTCTTCCAGAAACACCGTGCCGGCGCCATTCTGCATCTCTCCGGCATTCTGAAAATCCTCCAAATCGGCGGGCTTCAACGTCGAACAGCGAAACCAGCGAAAGGGTTGCGCGCTGCGCCGGGACAATTCATGAATGCGGCGCGCGGTCGCGTGCTTACCGGCACCTCGCTCGGCCAGCAGTAACACCGGTACATCGCTTTGCGCCAATTCCCGGATAACGGCTGTTACCGGCCGCATGTTCAGGCTCACCCCTTCGATGAATGTCGTCAACTCCGCATCGGCGAGCGCTTCACAGCTGGCAAGCGCTCTTCCATTTACGGGTTCAGCCGAAGATTTACTCATTTTTGCCCTTTAGGTCTGAAAAACAGTGAACTCCCAACTGGGCTTTGCCCCGAAAGTTGTATAGCAAGAAGATGGCCGAAGCTCATGCCCTCCCGTACAATTGCACCTTCTCATATAAATTATTTAGTTTCAATATCTTACTTCAAAATGTACCGAGTTTATTGGGCGAGATTTCGGGCTGTTTGCGGGTCTGTACCTTTGCGCTTTCCCGCAACTATGGGAAAAACTTTTCTCACGCTGAGCTTTGAGATTGGGGGATGAGGACCAAAATCGCAAGCAAGGAATTCGTCCTCATTCCGTAGCATAAAGTGCCGACCCATTCTGCAAACAGTACCGGAGTAATTGAGACCCGCAGTTACTGGAGTTTTGGTAGGGACGCGCCCCGTTTGGAGCAGCGATTTTCGTTGCCTCATTATACTGAAGTTTCCTCCGCCTGCTAAGCTCAGAAAGGACTGGCCAATGCTCGGGAGAAAGATGACAAGTCTGGAACCAAGGGTTGTGTCCTAAGGACAACCCCTGGACTAGACCGGCCATTGCGCCAAGAGTGCCATTTCCCTTATTCTGAGGTTCCCCTTCGCAACTTATACTTGGACCGTGAGCCAACTCGCCCATACCGAGACCTTGCCCGCTCACCAGGAAACGACGGTCAGCAGGTTCCTGCCTTTCTGGCAACTCGGAGTTTTAGGACTTCTGACTGTCGGACTGTACTGGCCGGTGCTGAGACACCTTGTCGGGCAGTGGTGGGACGACCCAAATTTCTCTCATGGCTTCTTCGTGCCCCTGTTCTCGATTTTCGTGGTCTGGCACGAGCGAGCTCGGCTGGCGCGGCTGGCGTCAAAACCCTCATGGTTTGGCCTGGCGATCGTGGCCTTCGGCATGTGCACTCTCATCGTGGGTCAAATGGGAGCGGAGCTGTTCCTGGCCCGCACCTCGCTGTTGATCGCGCTGGCAGGGCTGATCGTGCTCTTCTATGGATGGATCTTCTTCCGGGCTTTGCTGTTTCCGTGGGCGTTCCTGTTCCTGATGGTTCCGATGCCGGCCATCATCTTCAATCAGATTACCTTTCCTCTGCAGCTACTGGCCTCGCGGGTTTCGGCCGCGATTCTGCCGTTCTTCGGCGTCCCGATTCTGCGCGAAGGAAATATCATCAACCTGCCTTCCATGGCTCTGGAAGTCGCGGAAGCCTGCAGCGGAATTCGCTCCCTCATGTCGCTGGTGACGCTGGCCATTATTTACGGATACCTGCTGGAAAAGAGGCTGTGGGTGCGCTACCTGTTGGCCGCCGCATCCATACCCATCGCGGTGGCAGCCAATAGCGTTCGCATCATCGGCACCGGTTTGCTGGTGCAGTATTGGGATCCCGAAAAGGCCGAAGGATATTTTCATGCCTCCTGGGGCTGGATCATTTTTGTGATCTCGCTGATCCTGCTCTACGGCCTGCACGCTCTCATCGGCTGGGTCTGGCCGGAAAGGAGTGCAAAATCGTGAGAAGTCCGATGGCACGCTTTCTCTGCGCTTCCGTGCTGATCGTCGTCACGGCGGTTTTCCTGCGGGCTCACTCTCGCAGCGAAGTCTTTCCGCCCCGCCAGCCCCTGCAGTCGTTTCCAGAGCAATTGGGAGACTGGACGGGAACCGACGTTCCGATGGACAAAGACACCCTGCAGGTGCTCGGCCCGGGCGACTTCCTTTTGCGGATTTATAATCTTGAGGACCGAAGTAAGCCGTATGTGGATTTATTCATTGCTTACTTTCCCAGCCAGCGCGCCGGCGATACCATTCACTCGCCGAAGAACTGTCTGCCGGGGGCGGGCTGGGCTCCGATCGAATCCGATCGCGTAGAGCTAGCCGTGTCCGGTCATTCTCCCTTCCCGGTCAACCGGTATGTGATCGCCAAGGGGGAATCCCGGCAACTCGTCTTGTACTGGTATTGGGCTCATGATCGCGGCGTCGCCAGCGAATACTGGGCCAAGTATTACCTGGTTGCGGATTCCATCGCCCTGAACCGCAGCGATGGCTCCCTGGTGCGCATCACCACTCCGCTTCTGCGCGGGGAGAGCGTTGACCAGGCGCAACAGCGAATGATACCTTTTGTCGCCGATATCGTGCCGAGACTACAAAACTACATTCCGCGTTGAACCGGAATTTTGAAAACGATCTGCTCGCACGTGACTCCAGTAACTGTTTTCAAGGGTTACGGGTGCAGTATCATGTTCTGTACAGAGTCTGCGCATCGTTGCGCGCTTTCTGCGTTCCCCGGTTGGAGAATCCATCTATGAGTCGTTCGATTGCCTTTCGTATCTTGCTTTTCTGCTGCTTCATTACCGCCTTATTCACGGGCTGCTCCCGCGATCCTAACGTTCGCAAGCAGAAGTATTTCGACAGCGGAGAGAAGTATTTTGCCGAAAGCAAGTACCGCGAGGCTGTCATTCAGTATTTGAATGCAGTGCAGATCGACCCCCGTTTTGCCCAGGCTCACTATCAGTTAAGCCAGGCCTATCTGAAATTGGGCGACAAAAATCATGCTTTCCAGGAACTCAATCGCACCGTCGAGTTGGCTCCGGATAATTATCGCGCGCATGCCGATATTGCCGATCTTCTATCGGGAGTGCGCAACCCGGATGGTTCGGCAGTCCAGGACGCGCTCAAGCAGGCCAAGACCCATCTCGATTTACTGCGCGAGAAACAACCGAACACTCCTGAGACCCACGAGGCCTGGGCTTATTACGACCTGGCGCAAAAAAATTTGGGCCCGGCTATCCAGGAGGCACAGCAGTCCATCGCGCTCGACCCTAACCGGTCCGAATCTTATCTTCTGTTAGCGCTGATTCAACTGCAATCCAATCTGCCGGATCAAGCTGAGGCCAGTTACAAGAAAGCCATTCAGGTCGATCCCAAATCGATGAATGCGCAACTGCTGCTGGGCGCTTTCTACGCTTCCCATAATCGCCTGGCGGAAGCGGATCAGCAATTCAAGCGCGCCATCGCGATGGATCCGAAAAATCCGGCGCCGCGCGCCGCTCTGGTTCCCGTGCTCACGCAGGAAGGCAAGAAGGACGAGATCGAATCCTTCTTGCGACAAACCAAGAAGGATCTCTCCGACAATCCCGAAGGCTACCGAATGCTGGGCGATTACTACTACGCCGTGGGCGATCTGGATAAGGCCGTCGCCGAGTTCGCCTCCCTGCACGAAGAACATCCGAAAGACATCCGGGCCAAGAAAAACTACGTCCAGCTGCTCATTCTGAAGAAACGTCTCGAAGAAGCCACCAAGCTGAATAACGAAATTTTAAAATCCACTCCCCACGACGTGGACGGGCTGATCTGTAAGGGCCAGATCCAAATCGCTCAGGGCAACCCGGCCGGCGCGATAGAGTCGTTGCAAGGGGCGCTGCGCAACGATCCCGACAATGCCACCGCTCACTATCATATGGGAATCGCCTACTCACAGCAGGGCGATGCGGCTCGCGCGGAGTCCGAATGGCGCGACGCCGTTCACGTTGACCCGAACCTGATCCAGGCACAGAAAGCGCTGGCCACCCTGGAACTCGGCCGCGGCGAAAATCAGGCAGCTCTCGATACCGCGCAGCAGATCGTCACGGCACAGCCTTATTCCGGCGATGGCTATCTCCTGCGTAGCCAAGCGGAACTGCAGAGCCAGAACTATAGCGAAGCTCAACATGACTCGGAAGAGGCAATGAAACGGGCTCCGCAAAGTCCGGCCCCGTACATTGAACAGGGTGCAATCCAATTCAGCCAGAAGCATTTCGCGGAAGCGGAGAAGTTCTATCAGCAAGCCCTCGAGAAAGATCCGTCTTCCACCAATGGACTCAGCGGCCTGATGCATGTTTATGTCGCGCAGAAGAATTACGACAAAGCGATTGCCGCTGCCAACACTCAGATCGCCAAATCCCCTCAGGTCAGCAATTTCTATGATCTGCTCGCGACTGCGCTCTACGATGGGAAGAAGGATTATCCCGGCGCCTGCACCGCGCTCGAGAAAGCCATCGCTCTCGATAAAAACAACGTGGATGCCATTGAGAAACTAGGCCGGGTGGAAGTTCAGCAACACAACGCCGATCAAGCCCTCTCTCTCTATTTGAACGCGACCAAAGACCATCCGCGGGAGGTTCGTTTCTTCATTCTTGCCGGCCAGCTCTATTCCGATCAGCAGAACTGGGATCAGGCCAAAGCCATGTACCAGCAGGCGCTCAGCATTTCGCCCGACAATCCGCTGGCCTCCAACAATCTTGCGTACGTGATTTTGGAGCAGGGCGGAAATGTGGATGTTGCCATGAACATGGCGCAAACCGCGCGCCGGGGCATGCCCGACTCCCCGAGTTTCGCCGATACTCTCGGCTGGGCCTACTATCACAAGGGAATCTACCAATCGGCGATCAATCAGTTCCAGGAAGCCTTGCGGCTGAATGAAAAGAATGGAGGGCCCGACGATCCGGTCGTCCATTATCATCTCGGCCTCGCCTATCAGAAGGCGAACCAGATTTCCCAGGCGCGCCAACAACTGGAAAAGGCCCTGAAGCTACGCCCGGATAACGCCGACGCCCGCAAAGCCCTTTCAGAGCTGCGCAGCTAAGCGCCGGTTCCGGCTTGCAGAAAATCGAATCCCCGTCACGAGGCGAGGTTGTTGCAGCATCCGGCGAGTCACGCAGCCCATATACGGGGCCGCGACTAATACGATTTTAGGTTGCTTTCTTGAGGTAGTTTCAGCCGCTTTCCGGATTTCGTGCCGTTATTGTTCGGAGTGCCCGTCACACCGATGCGACTCCATGTTGCGATCGCAATCCCGGATGAGCTTGAATACTATTCCGTTGCCCGAAGAGCCGCCGAATGCGGTAGTGCCGTAGAGGTTGCCCGCTTTGTCCCGGACCAGACCTGCGAGTGGACTTTGCCCATCCACCCCGGAAAAGCTGTGCAGTACAATCTCTGTTCCGGTTGCATCTACTTCGAAGACCGTACCGTCGCCGGCGCTGCCATTGAGATTGAACGAAGCGCCACCGAATGTGGTAGTGCCGTAGAGGTTGCCTGCCTTGTCCCTGACCAAACCGGCCTCAGGGAACCCGCCATCAAGCCCAGAGAAGCTGTGCAGTACAATCTCCGTTCCGTTCGTATACACCTCGAACACAATCCCCTCACTTGCAGATGAACCGTCACCGTACGCGCCGCCGAATGCGGTCGTACCATAGAGGTTGCCCGCCTCGTCCTGGACCAAGTCTGCATTAGGAAATGCCCCATCGGGCACGTCCGCGAAGTTATGCAGTACGGTCTCAGTGCCCGAGATATCAACCTTGAACACGGTTCCGGCATTGGCAGAGCCGCCGCTTGCCGTGGTGCCGTAAAGGTTGCCCGCCTTATCCACGACCAGACCTGCCTCGGGGAACCCTCCATCCGCCCCAGAGAAGCTATGCAGTACAATCTCCGTTCCCGCCCTATCCACCTCGAACACCGTTCCGAAGCTGTCAGCGCCACCCCCTACGGTAGTGCCGTAGAGATTGCCCCTCTTGTCTATGACCAGACTTGCGACGGGCTGTGCCCCATCGGGCGTGTTTGTGAAGCTGTGCAGCACGGCCTCATTGCCGGAGGTATCCACCTTGAACACGGTACCGTCACCGGCGTTGGTGTTGATAATGAAGGAAGCGCCGCCGTATGCGGTGGTGCCATAAAGATTGCCCGCTTTGTCCACGGCAAGACCTGCGAGAGGAACTGCCCCATCCACCCCGGAGAAGCTGTGCAGCACGGTCTCATGACCGGAGGTATCCACCTTGAACACCGTTCCGTAGCCGAAAGCGCCGCCGGATGCAGTGGTGCCGTAGAGGTTCCCCGCTTTGTCCCGGACCATGCCTGCAAATGGCTGTGCTGCGTCCGTTCCGGCGCTAAAGGCGTAGAGCACTGTATACGTCGGCGCTTGCGCCGCTTGGGCCACAATGACCGCTGGCACCAGCACGACCGCTAACGCCATCGCGGCACTTGCCGTTCGCAGGTGTTTCCAAGAATTCCAGCCCCGATGCTGCTCTATGCTCGTCACGACAGCCCTCCCCCTTAGTCGAATCCTCTTTTGGCTTCGAGGACGCGGAAGAGCATATCCCCATTTCTCCGTTTGCGATACTGAAAAAAGTTGTCCTCTGGGGTGCAACGAAGCGGTTTGCGATCCGCACCAGCACTGCTGAAAATTGCCCTATGGTGCCGCAAAGGGGAAAAGAAAATCGACAGTCCAGAGCTCGTCTGTCTAGTCGCC
The DNA here is from genome assembly GCA_963763795.1 of uncultured Acidobacteriota bacterium. Taxonomy (GTDB): domain Bacteria; phylum Acidobacteriota; class Terriglobia; order Terriglobales; family Acidobacteriaceae; genus Sulfotelmatobacter. The sequence continues at coordinate 260,389 of CAVXPP010000007.1, forward strand.
GCTTGTGAAGAGGAATCATCCTGAGTCGGAAGTCCGATGATTGTTTGCTGCTGTCGCGTGGGCGCCAGTGGTTGAGTAGACCTTAAATTTTCCGCTGAAGAGTGCGTCCGCCAGAGGCAAGCTTGGGCACCCCGGTTTGCGAACAGGAGTCACAGTTGGTGCAAGAGCGATTGAGATTTGTTCCCAAAGAAGAATCCAGGACAATTAGAACTCGTCTACGAAGTCCTGTGGCGGTGGGTTGTCATCAATCCTAGAAATGACTTTCTGTGTCACAGTAACGTGAGTTTTACCGCAGCCCTTGCATGGAACCGAAATTGGGTTCGGCTTCATATTTACCAGAAGCGCAATCTTAGTGGGAAGAGCAGAGAATTTTCCTAACGGCTCAGAACCCAGTGTGGAATCTTAGAACTTTTGAGCCCGACGGAATTAATCGGCCGCAATTTCCTGCTTGGGAGCGTCGGCTTGCTGTTGCTTCACCACACGGTTGGAAGGCAACCCGGCATCGCGAATCTTGTATAGCAATGCGCGGTAACTGATGCTCAGCGCGCGCGCCGCCTGCTTGCGATTCCAGTGATGATTCTGCAGAACCTTCAAAATCACCTTTCGTTCTAACTCGCGTACCGCCTGGCGCGTTAATTTCTTCAGAGAAATCTGCCCATCGACGGGAATCTCGGTATTAAAGAAATCCGTGCTACGCGGCGCCAGATCGGCCGAGATGACTTCCTCGTTGCCCAGGATCACGTATCGCTTGATCAGGTTTTCCAGTTCGCGAATGTTTCCCGGCCAATGATACTTCCGCAGCACGCCCATCATTTCGCCGGAGAGCGGCTTGGCCCGGCAGTTGTATTTCCGGTTGTGATGCTCGAGGAAGTACTCCACCAGTTCCGGAATGTCGCCGGCCCGTTCCCGCAGCGGAGGCATATACAGATTCACGACATTGATGCGATAGAAGAGGTCGGCACGGAACGTTCCGTTTTCAATTTCCTGTTCCAGCTTGCGATTGGTGGCGCACACCACTCGCACTTCGACTTTCTTGTCTTCTTGCGCTCCGATTCGGCAGAACTGCCCATCCTGCAGCAGTTGCAGCAGCTTCGACTGCAGGGACATATCCAGTTCAGAAATCTCGTCCAGAAACAGGGTGCCCCGGTGCGCCATTTCCACGCGGCCCGGCTTCACTCCATAAGCGCCGGTGAAAGCACCTTTCTCGTAGCCAAACAGTTCACTCTCGAGCAGGGTTCCCGGGATGGCGGGACAATTGACTTTCACCCAGGGCCCGGTTCGCCATGGCGATGCCGCATGAATCATCCGGGCAATGATGTCTTTTCCGGTACCGCTTTCTCCCTGGATCAGTACGGGGACGTTTGCGCCCGCTAATTTCGTTAACCGGTCACGGACGGCCTGCATCGCGTCCGTGCGCCCAAAAACGATCGACTCGGGCGGCATCTCTCCCAAAGGCTGAACTAGCGTGTTCACACTGGTAGTAGTCATGGATGGTTTGTGCTGTCTGGGGGAGAGACCTCAACCGTAACGGTGCATCCAAAACGCCAACATCTTGCGCCTCTAGATTGAACCTTCCAATCTAGACTATGTACTTGAAGACTATCAACTTACGAAAGAATGCGGAGCTCAAGCTAGGGTAATCGATTTGTGATGCCAAGAGTAACATTTTTCGGTAATCAGTGCGCAAACTTTTTCACAGGGTTGAAGTTAGTTTCCTTCGGCGGGTAGTCGGCGTGGCAGCGAGCGCGAGCGGTCTGGAGAACTTTAGTCCGAGCAAATAATAACCCTCCGCGGGAGTAGTGCGGAGGGTCTTGGCGCGAAGTGTTCGCGCCGCTTTTGGGAGGGGAGCCAAGGCCGCGACTGGCGCGCTGGGGATTTCGAGCCGCAGTTGCGCGATGGGCGGCAATACTCGGCGGATCGCTACCAACATTCCCCCTGCACTGACGTTGAGAGCTGTGGCAAATTCCAGAAATTCCTTACCTTTGTTGTCGCGGCTGCGCACGAAAACGGGAATCGCCAGCGGCAACCTCGCCCACTTACGCCGCTCAGTCCCCCGGCTTGTCCCCATCATGCAGACCTCTCCGCGATGCCCTTCAGCCCTACTTAAGGAGCACATCAGTGGCCAAATCTCAGGCAAACACCGTAGGAGCCCGGAAACGACCACTGAGATTCCGGGCGGTTTGACGGCAAACGCCCATCCAACCCCTCGTTTTCGGCCTTTATGTTCGCCTTTCGTTCGGTCTGGGAAGTTTAGGAACCATCCTAAGCAACGGCCCCAAAGTGCAGAGTTTTGCTACACTTGGGTAATTCCGTTTCATTTTTCGTTGACAACCAACATGGTCTGCCTTACGATTTGCTTACCGACACTCATGTTGACAGGTCGAGTGCGGATTACTCCCTCCCTGTGTCAACCTGTGGTATTTCCTCATGGCCTCTGCGCATAAGAATACGTGTGTTTCCGACGCCCGAGTCGCCCCTGAAATGCCGTCCGCAGTCACGATGGGTGCCGACGGCGACGTTCCTGGCCCCGAAAACCTGCTGCAGGAATATAAGGAACTGCGCGAGCGCTTTCAGCGCACCACTAATGCCTTGGCCTCAGCCGCTCACGATCTCAAGACTCCGCTCTCCATTCTGAATGGGTACGTGGAACTTCTGCATAGTGAAAAGCTGGGTCCGCTCAGCGAGCGCCAAAGGGAAGTTCTGCAGGATATGCGGGACAGCGGAAAGCGCCTGCAACAATTCATTCAGGATTTCCTGACCTACAGCGCGTTGGAGACCGGCGGCTTGCGCATGCACTTCGATATGGGCAACGTCAACGATTGCCTCTCCGGAGTCTGCCGCCTCTGGTCGAGTCGCTTTCAGGAAAAAGGCATCGCGCTTTATTTCCTGGGAAATGACAAGCTGCCGATTTTTCCCTTCGACGCCCCCAAGTTGGAACGCATCATATCGAACCTGCTGGAGAATTCATACAAATTCACCCCGCAGGGTGGCACGGTGTGGTTGCATGCGGAGCCATATATGTGGGAACGTCGTGCGGCATCCCAGCCTTCCACTTCGGAGCGGCGTCGCCAGAATGTAGCGCACCCGAACTCCGTCAAGGTCAGTGTCTCCGATACGGGTCCGGGGATTCCCGCGGAATTTCATCTCGAAGTCTTCGACGATTTCTTTCGTCTTCCCGGCACGGAAACTCAGGAAGGCATGGGGCTCGGTCTAGCCATCGCGCGTCGTCTCGTACAGGGCATGAGCGGCAAGATCTGGGTGGAAAGTGATCCTGGCGCAGGCTGCAAATTTTCTTTCCTTATCCCATACAAGCCCGCGGCCGCGGCGGCCGGTAAAGGGAAAAAGTAGATGAAACAAACCGCCAAAATCCTGTTGGTCGATGATGAACCGGGCATGCTGCGGTACATCAAGACGCTGCTTGAAGTCGACGATTACAAAGTGGAAACCGCCACTACCGGCGAGGAAGCACTGGAACGCGTCGACAAAGGATTGCAGCCCGATCTCATTCTGCTCGACGTCCTGATGCCGGGTATCGACGGTTTGCAGACCCTCGAGCAGCTTCGTCAAAAGCAGCCGGGCGTGAAAGTCATCATGCTCTCCTGCGTGAACGACACGCGCAAAGTCGTGCAGGCAATGAAGCTCGGAGCGCAGGATTACCTCACCAAGCCTTTTCAGAAAGCGGAACTCGACGCGGTCATCGATCTGAGCCTGGGACAAGGTAAGCAAGCCGTCAGCGGCGATGTCGAGGAACTCGCCGAAGACGTATTCTTCATCGCGGCCAGTCCGGCAATGCGCAAGATTCGCTCGCAAGCCGCCCTGGTGGCTAATGTCGACATTCCCGTCCTTCTGCTGGGGGAGAGTGGAACCGGTAAAGAAGTCCTGGCGCGGCTGATTCACAAGCTTTCGCCGCGCGCTCATCGCACTTTCCTGAAAGTCAATTGCGCCGCCGTTCCCGCCGATCTTCTGGAGAGCGAGTTGTTCGGATACGAACCCGGCGCCTTCACCGGCGCGAACCACGCGAAGCCGGGCAAGTTCGAGCTTTGCAACCGGGGCACCATCCTGCTCGACGAGATCGGGGAAATGCCTCCGCTCCTGCAAGCCAAGCTGCTTCATGTTTTGCAGGATCAGCAATTCTCCCGTCTGGGCAGCCGTTCGGTGATCAAGGTCGATGTGCGTATTCTCGCCGCCACCAACATCAACATTCCCGAGGCGCTCGCCACCAAACGTCTGCGCGAAGATCTCTACTATCGTCTCAACGCATTCACGCTCACCCTTCCGCCGCTGCGCGACCGCAAGGAAGAAATTCCGATTCTGCTCAAGCATTCCATGAGTCGCATGGCCGAGCGCTACGCGCGTGCGCCTTTGCCGCTGTCTCCGAAACTGCTGCAGGCGTGCCAGAATCACTCCTGGCCCGGCAATCTTCGCGAGCTGAACAATTTCCTCAAACGCTATCTAATTCTTGGCGATGAGAATTTAGCCGTCACCGAACTGCTGCCGAAGAACGATAGCAACGGCGGCGGCTCCGGAGATTCCGGGTTCCGATCATCGGACGCAGGCGGCTTAAAATCGCTGGCCCGCTCGGCCAAAGATGAAGCCGAAGCTCAAGCCATCGCCCAGGCCCTGGAACAGACTAATTGGAACCGCAAGCAAGCGGCGGCCATTCTCCAGATCAGCTACAAGGCCTTGCTCTACAAGATCCGCCAGTATGGGATCGCGGAGTCCAAAGGCCATCACAAGCTTTCTGCAGGCGCTTGACGCCTCTCCTGCCAAAAGTAAAGCCCGCGGCTCGGTGCCCGCGGGCTTTGTTGTTTTAGCTAGTCCTTTACGGGACGATCAGCCCCACGCTCTGCGTTTTCGAATCGCTGCCCGAAGCCGCCGTCACCAGTATGGTGTAGCTTCCGGCCGGCGTTCCGCTGACTGGCGGCTGCACCACGGCCTGACTGCATGCGGGCAGCAGCACGAGCGAGAAAAGCGTCCAGCACAGCATCGTGATGCCCATGATCCGGCGGCGCCGCCGGTCGCCTTTGATCCCCAGGCTCAGCACCATCAATCCCGGAAAAGCCAGCCAGCCGGCAAAGAAATACCGGCCGAACACGATCGTCGTAGGAATCACGATTGGACGCACCGTCGTCGTGATGTTCATGGTGACGGTCGCGCCGCTGGTGCTCTGCAACGCCACAGAAGCCTGCGGGCTAAAATTGCATTGCACCCCCGGGATGTTCTGCGCATTGGCGCACGACAGAGTAATGCTCTGCACATACAGCGGGTGCGGCGTTAATTGAATCTGATAGCTGGCCGTGTCCCCGGCGAGCGGCACGCTCTGGTTAAGCGGACTGACAAACATGTTGTAGTCCGACATGGCTGCTGGCACCGACGTTGACGCCAGAACGATGTTGCCCGGTGAGGTGACCTGCACGGTCCCGCCATTGAAAGACTGTGGCGAGGTCCCGCTGGCATTGGCGTTGGGCACGACTACAATCACGACTGTCGCGGTCGAGCCGGATTGCAGCGAGGGCAGGCTGCAGCTCACCAGATAATTCGCGCTGGCCCCGCCGCAGGTTCCGGTACTGGCTGTGGCGGATACAAACGTGAGCGGGATGCCCGTGATCGCCGGGTTCAAATTGTCGGTGACCGCAATGTTGGTCGCCAGGTCCGGACCGTTATTGGTGATCGTATAGGTAAATGTCGCCTGATTGCCGGCGCTGATATAAACCTGATTGTTGCCCAGCGTCAGCACCCCCTGAATCGACAAGCTTAATGCCGTTCCCAGTTGCGTCACGAAAGCGTCGTAGCCGCCTTTATTCGTCGCAGACAAGGGCTTTTGGACGTACAGGTCCGTCGTGTTGGTCTCGCCTGCGATATACGCGTTCTGGTTGACGTCAAGAGTGATGCCAGTGCCCGCGGTCATCGCGCTGGCTGAACCCGCATCCGGAGTAGTGCCGCCAAAATAGTTGGCCCAGGATGCGGTTATGGTCTGACCGATCACTGCCGCCGTGTTCAACCGGGCCATGAACGCGTCCTGGAAACCGGTGAGCGCGCCTTGAATCGGATTGGGAATTGGCGAAACGGGAAAATTGGCAGACTGCGTCCATCCAGTGACCAGCGCTCCACTGTTGGAGTCGACGGTAATGGCGAGGCCAGCTTCGTCTGCGCTGCCGCCGAGATAGGAAAAGTAATTCAGCGCCACAAAGACCGGAGTTCCCGTGTTCGTGTTGGTTGGATTGGTCAGTCGCGCCACAAACGCGTCATTCGGCGCAGGAGCGGCGGGCGGAGAACAAGCGCCCAGCGCCACACCCGGCTGATCCAGGCAAGCCTGATACGGAGCCGAGGTGCTCAACGTATTCACGCCGGTGGTGATGTCGGGGGAATTCGTGGTGCCCACGATGTACACATTCGCGGCTGCGGGATCGAGCCCAACTCCTGTACTCGAGTCCGTTCCCGATCCTCCCACGTACGTCGACCACTGCAACTGCTGCCCTGGAGCCTTGTTGAACACGCTCAGCTTGGCCACAAATGCGTCAGGAGCCGTAGGCGGAGTGGTAGTGGAATAGGTGCACATCGGCGCATTCACCACAACGGTCTTCTGCGCCAGATCCAGGCACGGCTGATACGCATTCAGAATGGGGAAGTCTCCGGCGCTGCAGCCCGAACATCCTCTGTACTGAAAATTTGTGGTTCCGCTGAAATAGATGTTGTTGTTGGGGTCGACGGCTATGCCTCCGCCGATCGCCGTCGGCAACGTGGTTCCTGGCGCCGCGTTAAAGACCGCCCCGCCGAAATAGGTCGAATACAGAATGCTCTCCACGCCCGAAGCCGCCGTGTTGACCACGCTTACGAAGAACTGAATTGCCGAATTTGAAGTCGCCTGGAAGGCCTGCCCCGAGCCTTGCTGGCCCACGACGCCGATACTGCTGGCGGGAAACTGAATACCCGCGCTCACGTCGGCCGTGTTGTTCGAGTTGGTGGTTCCGGTGATGTAGGCGTCTCCGGCAGCGTCGATAGTCATGCCGCTCGCGAGATCCTGCGTGCCATTGCCCGAAAGATAGGATGAATACAACAATGTCGAAGCCGCCGCCGGCGTGGGACCACCGTTCAATTCGCTCACGAACACGTGCGTTCCCGTCGCCAGGGGCGTCGCCTGATAGGCAGTTTGGGTGTGCGGAAAATTCGTCGAGGAGGTTGACCCCACCACAAACGCGTCTCCCGCGCCATCGACCTTGATGCCGATGGGAGTATCGGTTCCGTCCCCGCCGATGTAGGTAGCGTAATCCAAAGACGCCGGCACAGCGCTGAGAGGCGGCGTGATCTTGGCCACATATATGTTCTGCGTACCCCCGAGTGTGCTCTGGAATACGCCTGGTGTGACCGGAATATCCGGCGACATGGTCGAACCGGTGATGTAAATGTTGAAGCTGCCATCCACCGCAACCGTGGTGGAATGCTCGTCCAGGCTTCCGCCAAAGTAGGTAGAGAAATTCACAATCGGGTCGATGATGAGTTCACGCGAGCGATCGTAAGATCCAATGGCGAACCCGGCGCGATTGGCTCCCCGCAAAACAAATTTACCTTCCACCGTCTGCTGCCGCCCGCCGATCTCCTGGTAAACCCGCGGAGCCTCCAGCTGAACATCTCCGTCTTCGTTCTCGATGACCAGATTTCCGTTCATCAAAGCAAGCTTTCTGGCCCCTTCAAACTCCAACTCGGCCGCCGCGGGATCGGAGCCGGGAGCTACCTTGAAGTCATATTCCAGATGTCCCTGGTTCCCGTAGAAAACGAGATTGATTCCGGGATAGACGTCTTCGTAACTCACGCGCGCGAACTGGGGCACGCCAGTCCGCCATTTTGCCGGATCGTTGCCGATGAAATAGTTGGTTTTTCCGGGCAGCGGTTCGAGCGAGCGCATGTTGGGGTTGGGATTGGCGCCCGCCAGTTTCATCTCGATCGAGGTGACGCGCACCTGCGAGGGTTCATCCTGCTGGCCGGACTTCCGCTTCGGTTGAACGGTTGAAGCCAAGCTGAGAATAGCTCCTTCGGAGCCAAGAAAAATGCTGTATCGCGAACCGCGGGCCACGAACTTCGCGCGGGCATCGGCAGGATCGAGATGGGCTTGCCCTTGATTCGGTTCGAAAATCAGGGGCAGTCCGGAGAGCAGCGAATGAGCCTGAACCTGGGCTTCCGCGCTAGCTTGTGACGGTGCGGGCTGGGATGAAGCCAGAAGACTCGACGCGGTCACTTCCGCCGAAGATGGAGCGACGTTCGCCATCCCTGGGCGTGGGCGAAATCCGATCCCGAGAACAGCGTATCCGGCGGCGAGCAAGATCAGCCCTCCCGCCGCGACACGACCTCCAACCACAGAAGTTCTCCACCAGCGGCCATCTACGTTCACGCGTTCCTCCGATGCAGTCAGACCAGTTTGTCGCTCAGTCGTACGCTCAATTTGTTTTCGCTCAGGTCAGTGGTGAGATGGATTGCGCACACGAGTCAATCCGGGCCTCGCCTGCGCCCCTTCTCAGGCGAGCTTCGCCCGCAGCTAGCTGTCACTGGAACTGGCGGAAAAAATTAAATAAATACTTAAACATCTGAAGGATAGGCAAGTCAAGCCGCCTGCGCCCCCGCCGGCTCCAAGATTCGTCAGATGCAGCCGTCTATGAGGAAAGATGCCGGAGCTTAGGGCAAAAATAACAAGTACGCCCACGAATTCCTCACGACCCTCCAGTTGTCCCGGCGGCTTGCAAAGATTTGCACGCCAATGCAGTCGGCCCCGCTTGCAGGACCTCGAATCCGCAGAAAACAGCCCCTAATGGTCGACATCTGCCGTGGCAGCGGGATTGCTCGGCTAACATCAGCCTTCCGCGTAATCTCCTCCCCACCTACGCGACAGATAGGCTTATTCCACAATCAGGACAGATTAACCGAGTCAGTTCCGATTGCCATTTTGCTGTTGCAAAGCGCTGATAATTTTATACATTGAGGACGTAGAGGTTCGCTAAGTCTTTGGCAGCGTTGCCGTTTGCGATGCGCTTTTCTTCGGACAAAACGCTGGTAGCGGATATGCAACCGAATTCACAGGAACGGCGGGCGATGCGGCGCTTCGACATGCGCCTCCCGGCCATTGTGCGCGTGGAAGGCGCCAGCGAAGTCCATACCGAAACGCAGAACGTCAGCGCGCGCGGCGTATTCCTTTATCTCGACCGCGCTGTAGCAGCCGGTGCCAAGCTGGAAGTCACGCTCACTTTTCCTCCGCACATCACCCTGACCGATGCGGTACGAGTTCGCTTCCACTCCCGCGTGATCCGGGTCGAAAACCCGCTTCCATCGGCCCGCGTCGGCGTCGCGGCCCTAATCGAGGAATACGAATTCCTTCGTTCCAACGGCGCTCCTGACTTCCTGACCGCCCTGCAGAATGAGTGGAAGACCGCGAATTGAGGGCGCCTTGCCCTGCTTTTCTTCGGGGCCCGCGCAACCCGGAATGATAGAGATTACTGAAGCGGAATGAAACTCTCCGTCGTCATGCCGGTCTACAACGAGAAGGCGACTCTGCGCCTGGTGGTGGAACGCGTTCTTTCCGTTAATTTGGAAATTGAGCTGCTCTGCGTGGATGACGGCTCGCGCGACGGCTCGCGCGAAATTCTTGCTGAGTTGCAAACCCGCTGGCCCCAGATGCGCGTCTTCCTGCAGCCCCACAATATGGGCAAGGGCGCAGCTTTACGACGTGGCATTCAGGAAGCTACCGGCGATTACGTGATCATCCAGGACGCCGACTTGGAATATGACCCCAACGACTATCCGTGCATGCTCGAACCGCTCGAAGGCGGCCAGGCCGACGTGGTCTACGGCTCGCGCTTTCTCGGCGGCGGACCGCACCGCGTCCTCTATTTCTGGCATTCGGTCGGGAACTCGATTCTGACCCTGCTGTCCAACATGATTACCAACCTCAACATGACCGACATGGAAACCTGCTACAAGGTTTTCCGCCGCGAAGTCATCCAGTCGATCCCGCTGGAAGAAAACCGCTTCGGATTCGAGCCGGAAGTTACGGTGAAGGTCGCCAGGCGCAACCTGCGCGTCTACGAAGTAGGCATCAGCTATTGGGGCCGCACCTACGCGGAAGGCAAGAAAATCGGCTGGAAAGACGGCTTTCGCGCCTTATGGTGCCTGGCCAAATACGGGATCAAAGAACCCAAAATCCCCGAACCCGCTGCTGCTGAGTGAGTCAGAATGTAACGCTAAAATTCAGTTCCCTGCGCTCTCAGCGAGCTGCGTCCTCTGGGTTAAAAAGCTTTTCATCGCAGAGGACGCTGAGATTTCGCAGAAATCGCGGAGAAAAATCCGGGGACTAAAGTGTGTTGCCGGAGTTTTCCAAAACCCATTTTTCTCAGCGCTCTCCAGCGAGCTTTTCTCGGCGTGCTCTGCGGTAAAAGGCTTCATAGCCGGCGCTGAGGATTCGCAGAACATTGCGCTCCGCATGCTGACCCGTCCTACTTCCCTTTTTCCACTTCCTTGAGTTGTTGCCGCAGCCGGGCGAATCTCCGCACCAGGCTCGCAAGATACGATCCGTGAATGACCCACGTGGCAATGTAGGCGGCAAACAAAAATCCGGCGTTCTTCATCGTGGACTCCGATTCAATGGCAGACTGGCCTTCGCCGATGCGCCTGCTCCTGCCAGCGACTCCATGGCGTGAGCCTGCTCCATTTCCCTCTGCAACAATTCCAGCCGGAATCGCGACCATGCCACCAGAAAGGCAAAGCACAGAAACGCCATCCAGCTGATCAGCAGCGTATGCAGCATGCGAGGATCCATCGAGCCTCCGCCGCCGATCACGGGCTGGGGATGCTGCGTGCGGAAAAACCAGATCGAAAAATAAACTAGCGGCACATCCAGCGCGCCAAACACCGCCAGCGCCGCCGCCATCATCTGCGTCTGCGCGCTGCTCGAAAACCGGCGCAGCGCCAGGTAACTCACATAGATCAGCCACAGCACCAGCGTCGAAGTCAGCCGGATATCTCCCGGCGCCCACCAGATACCCCACACCGGCCGCGCCCAGATCGGTCCCGTAACCAGCACGATCGTGCAAAACACAACGCCGACTTCCGCGCTGGTCACGGCGAGCACATCCAACTTCTCGCCCGGAAACAACCAGCCCACCAGAAAATAGAACGCCGGAATCGCCAGGACCGTAGTCGCGACCGCGCTCGGCCGCATGCCTGTAGGCAGCAGCGCCTGCACCTGCGGCAGAAATGTCGCGATCACTCCCAAGACGCCGATCGCAATCACAATCCATTTGGCCGCGGTGCGGCTGGATGGTTTTGCGTTGACAAGATATTCGACCGACGCGATGAAATTAATGAAGAACAGCAGAAACGCCGTCCACGCCGAAGGCACGTGATAGTAAATGATGCGGTAGACGTCGCCCTGCAGCGCATCGGTTGGCGCCACGACCAGCGCCTGGTACAGGGCATATGCCAGGAAAATCGCCGTCAGAATCGAGAGGATGGGAAAAAGCCGTTTCATTCTGCTTGCAAGATCGTTCCAAACAACCCCAGACAAGCTGTAGTAAACACCACATCGTAGGTGAGAAGCAACACGATGTAGAAGTGCGCGGAGTTCTCTCCGGTGAGAACCGCGGTCGTCCCCGCCACCATTCCCAGCACGGCCGGAATCGAGACGGGAAACAGCAGCAGCGGCAGCATAATCTCGCGGTTGCGGGTGCGCAGCGACATCGCCGCGAAAAACGTCCCATTCACCACCAGCGCCCACGTACCCAACAGCGCAAGCGGAATCAATTGCCAAGCCGGACCGAGCACATGCAGGTTATAGAAAATCACGAACAGCGGCGTCATCAGAGCTTCCAGCACGCTGACAAAAAGAAAGTTCCCCAAAGCCTTGGCAATAAATAGCGCATTGGCCGGCGCGGGAGAAACCCGGTATGCGTCCAGCACCTGGTTGCGCAGTTCGCGGGCCCAGGTTTGATTGAGCGCCACCACGGCCGCAAACAGGAACGCCACCCATACCAGTCCCCCCACGATATGCCGCGACTCTTCCGCCAGCGGATCGAACGAGAACACAAAGATCACCACCACCAGCAACGAGAAAAACAGCATGGAATTCAGCGCATCTTTGGAGCGCCATTCCAGCCGGATGTCTTTTACCAGCGTCGCCACGGTCAGCGTCCAGAGCGAGTTCATTGCACGCCCTCGCGCTTTAGCAAATCGCGCATCACGGTTGCCGTTCGATCCACGATCTGACCGGCCTGCATCCAGACAAATTCATCCGCCACGCCTTCGAGAAGCAGCGCCTGATGCGTGACCACGAAAATCGTCTTACCCGCGTCGCGCATTCCTTTGAGCAGGCCTACCATTTCGCGCGCCGAATGTACATCCACATTCGAGAACGGTTCATCCAGCAGCAAGATCTTGGGATCATGCAGAATCGCCCGCGCCAGCGACATCCGCTGCCGCATCCCCTGCGAATATTGCCCTACGCTGCGCGTGAGTTGCGGATCGAGCCCGACTGCGCGAATCGCCTCGGCACAGCGTTCGTCGCCGGCAATGCCGTAAAGCCGCGCAAAGTACCGCAAGTTCTCCATCCCGCTCATCTCGTCGTAAAGCAGCGAGGGATGCGCCATATACCCGAGGTCGCGGCACGCTGCCTGCGGACTTCTTCCGAAAATTGAGATCGATCCCTGCGTCGGATGTGCCAGTCCCGCCAACGCCCGCAGCAGAGTGGTCTTTCCCGCGCCGTTGTCGCCCAGGATGGCGTGAAACCGTCCCGCATCAAATTCGGCAGTAACGCCGCGCAGGGCGGCGAAACGCCCGAACTGCTTGATGACATTTTCAACCGTGATGATGGAAGACGAGGCGGCCTGAGTCATACTCGATAGCGAATCTATGCATTTTGCCAGGGATTTGCAAAGGGTCTGACGTTGGCCGCCGGATGGTTCGCGAAAAGTGCCTACTTCGGTGGCCCGAATCCTTTGCGCCGCTGCTCGCTGTAACGGAGGAGCGAGTCCAGCACGATGGGAAACGCCTCGGCGGACGGACGTATCTCATCCACTTCGACTGCTTTGCCTTCGAGCTGCTTGTAGTCCTGAAAAAACCGCCGCAGCATCAGCGAGCGATGAGGCGGCATCTCCGCGGCTTCGCGATAAGAATTAAATTCCGGATCCTGCGTCGCCACCGCGATGATCTTATGATCCTTCTTGCCCGAATCGATCATCGTCATCAACCCGATCGTGCGCGCATGAATGATCGTCAGCGGCACCACCGGTTCCTGGCAAAGCACCAATACATCGAGTGGGTCGTCGTCTTCCGCCAGAGTCTGCGGGATGAATCCATAATTCGCCGGATAGTACACCGCCGAATACAGAATGCGGTCCAGCCGGATGAGGCCGCTCGATTTGTCGAGCTCGTACTTCACGCTCGATCCGAACGGAATCTCAACCACGCAATCGAATTCCTGCGGAAGCTTGTCTCCGGGAGTTACATCATGCCAGGGATGAATCATAGGATTACGTTCGGTCCGCCTTCTTAAGATGTGCTCTCATTGTAATGGAGTGCTCGAAGCTCATGTGGAGCGGCAAAGAGCCAGCGGACAAGAGTGCCCGCTCCGCACTCAAGAACTATTTCGATCTACGGAGTGAGGCGGAACTCGCTGTGCAACTTGGCCGTGGAATCCTCTCCCACCCACACATCAAACTGTTGCGGCTCGACTACCCACTGACGGCTCGCCGGGCTCCAGAACTGAAGCTCTTCTGGCCCTAGTTTGAAGTGGAGCGTCTGTTTGGATCCCGCGGCGAGGTTGACGCGTTGAAAGCCTTTGAGCTGCCGCACCGGCCGGGACGCGCTGCCGGCGCGCTGGTGAATGTAAAGCTGCGCCACCGCGTCTCCAGCGCGGCTGCCCGTGTTGGTCACCTCCACCGAGACGTCGAGTGTAGCGCCAACTTTCGCCTCCGTCTGGCTCAGCTTCAGATAATCGAAAGAGAAAGTCGTATAGCTCAATCCATATCCAAACGGGTAGAGCGGCGTGCTCAGATTGTCCCAGTAGCGGGATTTGAAGTCAGGCGCGTCTTCCGGCGCGTGCGTGCGGTTGTGATTGTAGTAGATAGGAAGCTCTCCGGAACTTCGCGGCCAGCTCACGGGCAAGTGTCCTGCTGGATTCGCGTCTCCAAACAGCACATCGGCGATGCCATTGCCCGTTTCGTTTCCCGGATACCACGCTTCCAAAATCGCCGGCACATGTTCTGCCGCCCACGAAATATCCAGCGGACGTCCATTGATCAGCACCAGCACCACCGGCCTTCCGGTTGCGGCCACGGCCTCGAGCAACTCCTCCTGCCCGCCGGAAAGTTTCAGCGACGAACGCGACGCCGCCTCTCCGCTCATCAGCGCAATCTCGCCCAGCACGAGCACCGCCACGTCGCTGCGCTTCGCCACCGCCACCGCATCCTCAATCGCCTTACGCGCTTCGCCAGCGGTTTGCGCCGGCTGCTCTGTCGCCGGGATAAATGGAGTGCCTTCGAAAAAGGAAGGAATATTCCGGCTTATGTTCGGCCCATGCGCAAATTCGACGCGCACGCCGTCTCCCACTTTGTTCTTGATTCCCTGCACCACGTCGACCGTAGGCCCCGGCTTCACGCTCGTCCCCCACATATCGAGCGCATCCAATTGCGCGTCGGCCAAAGGACCAATCACCGCAATCGACCGGATCTGATTTTTATCGAGCGGCAAAAGCTTCAGTTCATTTCGCAGCAGGACCACCGAACGCTGCACCGCTTTCCGCGCCAGTTCCAGCCTACCCGGGGCGTTCAGCACCTGCTGCAGACGCGATTCATCCACGTACGGATGCTCGAACAATCCCAGCCGGATTTTCGTCTCCAGAATCAGCAATACCGCGTCATCAATCTGCTGCATCGATACGCGCCCTTGTTTCACTTCCGCCGCCAGGTTCGCAATATATGTGCCGCTCGCCATGTCCATGTCCAATCCGGCGGAAAACGCCTTGAACGCCGCGTCCTGGCCGTCGCTGGCATAACCGTGCGTGATCAGGCTGTGCACCGCGACCGCGTCGCTCACGACAAATCCCTTGTATCCCCAGGCCTCGCGCAGCACATCGTGCAGCAGCCACCGATTGCCGCTGGCGGGAATGTCATTCAAGTCCATGTACGCGCTCATGAAGCTGCCCACGCCTGCGTCCGCCGCAGCCTTGAACGGCGGCAGGTACACATTCCACATTTCTTCTTCCGGAATGTAGGACGAATCATAGTCGCGTCCGCCATCGGCGGCGCCATAGCCGGCAAAATGTTTCGCGCACGCCAGCACGTGATCCGGCACCCCCAGACTCGGACCTTGCAACCCGAGCACCTGGGCCCGCGCAATCGCTGCGCCCAGATAGGGATCCTCGCCTGCTCCCTCGACCATGCGCCCCCACCGCGCATCGCGCGCAATGTCGAGCATCGGCGCGAAGGTCCATGCAATTCCCGCCGCGCGCGCCTCGCGTGCCGCCACAATCTGCGCCGCTTCCACCAGCTTTGGATCCCACGACGAAGCCATCGCAATCGGCGAGGGGAAGATCGTGTGATAACCGTGAATCACGTCCAGCCCAAACAAAATTGGAATGTGCAGCCGCGATCCATCCACCGCGAGATGCTGCCACTCGTTGATCTCTTTGGCCTCCCGCACCCACAACACCGAACCGGCGCCATACTTCCGCACGAACTCCTTGGCATCGCCGACCTGCTCAGTAAATTCGGGGACGGGAAGCCCCGGAATCTGCGAAAGCTGCGCAATTTTTTCCTCGAGAGTCATCTGGCGCAGCAGTTCTTTCGCGTCCGGATGAGACTGCGCCCTCAACCTCGCGACACCGGTGTGCAACAGCAAAATCACCGCGACCACGCGTATGAACAAAGCTGAGAATTTCAGAGCTCGGTCAGGCATCGCTTTTCGCTCCTTCAGTTCAATCGGCTCAAACATCCTGCGAATGAGGACCGAGCAGTGTAAACCTTCCGCGGTAGGAGTTCTTCAGCGATCTCTGAGAATCCTCAGCGCCCTCTGCCGTTAAGCGCTTTTCGTCGAGACCTCCAGGATGGCCGACGGGAACCGACGTGGGGGCTGAGCCGCTACCGTCTCGGCCGCCATCTTGATTCCCCGCCTCGCGGCGCGTAAATTCTAAGCACGGGTTCTCCGTCTGGGATTTGCTTATGTCGAGTCAAGCCAACATTTATTTGAAGTTCGGAGGGGCCACAGCGGTCATTCTGCTGCTGCTCGGCTATCTGGCCTACACCGGCGTGCAGGACAGCAAGAGCTACTACGTCACCATCAAAGAACTGCACAAGATGGGCGACGGCGCCTATTCCAAGCGCCTGCGCGTCGCCGGCAACGTGCAGCCCGGATCGATCAAGCGCACCGGAACTCACGTGCAGTTTGTTCTGGTGGAACAAGATCAGAATCTTGCTGTCGACTACACCGGTACCGAGGCGCCTCCCGACACGTTCAAGGACGAATCGCAGGCCCTGGCGGACGGCAATTTTGGCCGCGACGGCGTCTTTCATGCCAAGCAACTGCAGGCCAAATGCGCTTCAAAATACGCTCCGAAGCAGCCAGGCACGCCGGGCGCCGCTCCCGCGTCCACTCCGGCCAAGAGCATGACCCAGGTGGAGACGAACTCAACCACTCGAGCGAACTAGCCCAGATACACCAGGGTGCCCCGTCCTTGTCGCGTTTTATGCGACAGAGCCTGCCCTGAGCGAAGCCGAAGGGGCGGGGATTTTTGACTTTCGGTCTTCAGATTTCGCGGCTTCCCCTTCGTCACGATTTCAGAAGGGGAGTGGGCGGACGAACCGATCATCACCATACGTGGCAAGCGTTCTCCGACACCATAGGCTGCCCGGCCTTACAGCCCCACGCCTTCTCGAACTCCGGCATATTCTGCACCACGCCATCCACGCGGTATTTCCCCGGAGAATGCGGATCCGTGAGCACGCGCATTCGCGCCACCTCCGGACGCCGCTTCTCGCACCACACCCGCCCGAATCCCAGGAAGAAGCGCTGCTCGGGCGTGTAGCCATCGATCTTCTCGCCCTCTTTTCCGGTTTGATCCCGGCAATCAGATGTTCCAGCGCTTCCAGCGCGATGCGCGCGCCGCCATTGTCCGCGGTATTCTCACCCAGAGTGAGCCGCCCGTTCAGCTTCAAATCATCGACGGCCACGAAGTTCGAATACTCGTTCGCTATGCAGCTCACACGCTTCTCGAATTCTTCGCTATCCTGTTTGGTCCACCAATCGTGATAGTTTCCTTGCGGATCGAATTTCCGTCCCTGATCGTCGAAGCCATGCGTGAGTTCGTGCCCAATCACCAGCCCGATGCCGCCGAAATTCACTGCATCATCCATCTTCGGATCGAAAAATGGGGGCTGCAGAATTCCCGCCGGAAACACGATCTCGTTATACGACGAACTGTAATACGCGTTCACCGTGGGCGGAGTCATGCCCCACTCCTTGCGGTCCAGCGGCTTATCGATCTTATTGATCTCGCGCTTCGATTCGAACTCGTTCGCCCGCTGCACATTGCCCAGCAGATCGCCGGGCTCGATCGCCACCGAACTGTAGTCGCGCCACACATCCGGATATCCAATTTTGTTGTTGATCGCCTTCAATTTGATCTCGGCGAGCTTCTTGGTTTCGTCGCTCATCCAGGAGAGATTCTGGATGTCTTCCGCCAGCGATTTTTCCAGTTCACTCACCATCTTCACCATGCGCGCCTTGCTCTCCGGAGGAAATGCAGTCTCGACATATCTTTGCCCAAGGGCCTCGCCCAGTTCGCGGTCCGTTAAAATGACGCACCGCTTCCACCGGGCCTGGATTTCCTTCTGTCCGCTGAGCGCCTGCTGAAACTTGAAGTTTGCCTGGACATACGGCTCAGAGAGCCATGGCGCCGCCGCGTCCAGCAGATGCCACCGCACATAAGTTTTCAGCGAATCCAGCGACTCCGTCTCCAGCACCGCGTTGACCTGTTTGAAAAATTCCGGATTAGTCACGTTCAGTTCGCTGAACTTCGGAGCATTCATATCCTGAAAATAGCGGTCCAGGTGAAAATTCGGGCCCAACGCCGCCGCCTCTTCGCGCGACATCTTATGGTCGCGGTTCTTGGGATCCCGCCGCGATGTGCGGTCCATCTCGGCCCTGGCCAGCGCGGTTTCAATCCGAAGTACGGTATCGGCGGCCTGCGTCGAGAGAATGCCGGTTCCCGGCGGCGGGCCGCCATTGAGATCCTTAGCCACCTGCACGAATACTTCGTTCATGTACGCGACAAACTGTTTTCGGATCTCCGGATTCTTCCCGTCATCCTTCAGGTAGTAGTCGCGGTCCGGCAGGGTCAGGCCGCCTTGATCGATGTACGCAATCACGTGATCGGCATTGTGCAAATCGGAAGACGAATAAAAATTGAATAGCGGGCTCGGCCCGATCAGATGCACGTGCGCGATCTCGTCCATCAACCCCTGTTTGTCTTTCACAGAATTCAGCCGGTCCAGCTCCGGCTTCAGCGCCGCGATTCCCTTCTGGTTGACGGTTTTTTCGTCCATGCACGATCCGTAGAGATCGCCGATTTTCTGATCGATCGCGTTTCGTCCCGACCCGCCCGCGGCCGCTTTCTCCAGAATGTCGTGCTCGATGCCCATGTTGCGGTCGCGCAACTCGACAAAGCTCACCCATTGCGACTGGTCCGGAGGTATCTCGGTATTCTTGATCCAGTTTCCGCACGCGTACTGATAAAAATCGACGCACGGATCGATGCTCTTATCGATAGTGTCGAGGCTGAAGCCCGGCGCGGGCTTCAGTGAAGAAGACGATTGCGAGTAACTGAAAGTGACGAGCAAGCACATGACTGGCAGCAGGCGCAGCAGACGCATTGAAGGATTCTCCTTGAAGGACGGCAAAGATTTTAAGCCTCGAATCCGATTGCGTAAATGGTCTACACAATAAACAACATCGCATTGTTGCGGGCGCAGGTCGCGTCTGGCGGTTATAATCGGGGATTAGAGAATCCCGATTGAGGTTGGCCTGGTTATGACTTCCAAGAATGGTTCGAATGGCGAGGGATACGTCGTCCCGAAGCCGCGCGCAGACTGGATCTCGCGCCGCAAGCAGCAGAACGCCGACGGCAACTTTTCCCAGATGCACTACGCCCGGCAGGGCGTCATTACGGAAGAGATGTCGTTCATCGCGCACAAGGAAAAGCTTGCGCCCGAACTCGTTCGCGACGAAGTGGCTCGCGGCCGCATGATCATCCCTGCCAACATCAATCATCCCGAGCTTGAGCCCATGGCCATCGGTGTAGCCAGCCTCTGCAAGATCAATGCCAACATCGGCAACTCCGCCGTGACCTCGGAAGTCAACGAAGAATTGAAGAAGCTCCACACCGCCGTCCACTACGGCGCCGACACGGTGATGGATCTCTCCACCGGCGGCAACATCCACGAGATTCGTGAAGCCATTCTCCGCCACTCGCCGGTGCCCATCGGCACCGTGCCGATTTATGAAGCGATCGCCCGCGTGAAGCGTGTCGAAGATCTCAATGCGGAAGTGATGCTCGAAGTCATCGAAGAGCAGGCCGCGCAAGGTGTCGATTACATGACCATCCACGCCGGCGTGCTGATCCAGTATCTGCCGCTGATTTCGAAGCGCATCACCGGCATCGTCAGCCGCGGCGGCGCCATCCTCGCCCAGTGGATGGCCTACAACCACAAGCAGAATTTTCTCTACGAACGCTTCGACGACATCGTCAAGATCTTCAAGAAATACGACGTCAGCTTCTCTCTCGGCGACGGACTCCGCCCCGGCTGCGTGGCCGACGCCAGTGACGAAGCCCAGTTCGCCGAACTCAAGACGTTAGGCGAGCTCACCAAAAAAGCCTGGCAGGAAGACGTGCAGGTCATGATCGAAGGCCCCGGCCACGTTTCCATGGACAAGATCAAGGAGCAAGTCGAAAAAGAAGTCGAGCTCTGCTACGAAGCCCCGTTCTACACGCTCGGCCCTCTTGTTACCGACATCGCTCCCGGCTACGACCACATCACCAGCGCCATCGGCGCGGCAATGATCGGATGGTACGGCGCGGCCATGCTCTGCTACGTCACGCCCAAAGAGCATCTCGGCCTGCCCAACGAAAAAGACGTGAAAGACGGAATCATCGCCTACAAGATTTCCGCGCACGCCGCCGACATCGCGCGCCAGCGCCCCGGCGCCCGCGACCGCGACGACGCCCTCAGCTACGCGCGCTACAAATTCGACTGGGAAAAACAGTTCGCACTCTCGCTCGACCCCGAGACCGCCCGCTCGATGCACGACGAAACCCTGCCGGATGATTACTACAAGGAAGCTGCCTTCTGCTCCATGTGCGGCCCCAAATTCTGTTCGATGAACTATTCGTCCAAGGTGGACGAGTACAACAAGCAAGTCCACGGCATCGAGAAGAAAGATTATTCGGAGTTGGTGGAGAAGTTAGTAACGCTGAAGTAGCGCCAGCGTTTGTGTGGCGCGGGCGCCCCCGCCCGCGAACGCCCTGTCCGCTCCTCGGATACCGTTCAAATTATCAGTTGATATGGAATTCGGTACCTTTCGGCAGGGCGATACTCCGTAAATTGGAATACCCAACACCGAATAGCCGTCGATTTCCCCTTATTCTTCATCAACATAACATTTCTTGACAATTGGTCTGTGGATTGCCTACTGTGCGTCAACCCGTGTCTTCTGTGTTTTGTTAAGTCCCAAGGTTGGCCGGGCGCTAGTCCCAGGTTTTCCAAAGCAATTGTCAGAAACTCGTCTCGCTTCGCAAGTTGGGTGCGCCGACGAATTGCAGCCGCAAAGGCTGATATCACCGAGGGGGTGAAGAGAATGATTTATACAAAGAAGTGTACCCACGCATTGCTGCTAGTGTTGTTTGTGACGGTCTTCAGTGCCGGATACCTGTTTTCCCAAGCCACTGCCACGGGCACTCTTCAGGGGACGATCACCGACAAATCAGGAGCGGTCGTAGTGGGCGCGCAAGTCGTCGCCACTTTCAAAGCGACCGGCGTCACCCGCACCGCAACTACCGGCGGCACCGGATCCTACCGGTTCGACTTCGTGCAAGCTGGTGAGTACCAGGTTAAGGTCACCAAGGAAGGTTTCGCCTCCGTCGTTCAAAATACAGAACTGCTCATAGGGCAGTCGGCCACCGTCAATGCGATGCTGAGCCCCGGAGCAGCCACTATGGTCGTGGAGGTCTCCGGCGAAGCTCCAGTCGTAGATCTCACCAAAACCAGCGTGAGTCAAGACATTACTCCGAAGGAAGTAGCAGAGCTTCCCCTGGTCGGACGTGACGCAGCGAACCTTGCTTATCTGGCTCCGGGGGTGAAAGCCGCGGATTCCTACGATCCCACCAAGAACCGCTACGCCATTCTCTCCATCAACGGCTCCGATGGGCGCAATATCAATACCACCATTAACGGCGTCGACAACAAAGACAACACGGTCGGCGGCGCGGTCATGCAGATGCCGCTGGAAGCGATCCAGGAATTTCAGATCAGCACGCAGCGCTTCTCCGCCGAAAACGGACGCTCGCAGGGCGCGGCCATCAACATGATCACGAAGTCGGGCACCAACGTTTATCACGGCTCGGTCTTTGGATACTTCCGCGACGCAGCCTTGCAGACAGCGCAACAAGTTGCCAATGGAGACGGAACGTCGACGGCCCAGAGTCCTCCCTACAGCCGCCAGTTCTTCGGGGGATCGGTCGGCGGCCCATTCGTGAAAGACAAGCTCTTCGGCTTCTTCGCCATCGAGCGCCAGCGCGAGAGCCAGGAACTATCTGAGGCGACAACCGCATACAACGAACTGGTGCTGGCCCAACAGAACGGGCTTGCCGCCCAGCCGGCCTTGACGATTCCGCGCCCCTTCCACGAATGGCGCTACAACGGCCGCCTTGATTACACGATCAACAACAGCAATACGGCCTACCTCAGCTACAGTTCGCAGGCCAATGACAGCCTGAACGACCAGTCCGGTGATACCGGCGACTTGACCGAAGGCAACTTCACCACCAACCACCTTCAACTCGCCAACCTCACGCTGAATTCTCAACTTTCGCAGTCGCTGGTCAACCAGTTCACCTTTGGATTCCAATACTGGAACAACCTGATCGCCAGCAAGATCAGCGCACCGCTCGTTACCTTCCCGGATGCATCGTTTGGAACCAATGGGAACGTTCCGCAGCAGTCGTTCCAGCGCAAGTTTCAGTTCAAGGACGATATTTCCAAGACCATCGGCAAGCACACTTTCAAGGGCGGAGTCGATTACATCTACAACCCAGTGTCAGGCGGATTCTTTGAATTCAACTCAACCCTGGAAGCTGACTTCGTTGTCAATCCGAGCACCATTCTAGGCGACCCAGTTACGTACCCCCAAGGCTTTGCAACGCCGGGTCTCGTCGGCAGCATGTCGTTCTCGAATGGCGATCCATACTTCCTGGTTCCTACCAAGCAACTTGGCTTCTATGGACAGGACGATTGGAAGGTGAACACCCGCTTGACTTTGAACCTGGGCCTGCGCTGGGATCGCGACTTCAATTGGTTCGGCTCATCTGACATTACCAAGAGCCGCTCTTACCAGTCGCTGCTTGCCATCGCATCCACCAACCCGATTGCGGCCTACAACACCAGGCATACAGCGCACGACGACACCAAGGACTTCAGCCCCCGCATCGGATTCGCTTATGATCTGACGGGAGCTGGCAAGCACGTGTTGCGCGGCGGCTTCGGCCTGTACTTCGGCAATACCTTCCAGAACGTTCCGTTGTTCATGGAGCAACTGGCGAACCCAACCATCTTCCAGACAGTATTGAGCTTGTCCGCTCCAACCGACACGCTACCTTGCGGCGGGAACCTGGGGTCGTTCTCCTACACGCAGGCGAACGTTGCGACCCAGGAGGCGTGTTTGCCAGGTCCATCCTCGGCTGCTGCGAGTGGAAGCGTTGGCCGGCTCATGGACCCGAACTTCCGGAACCCGGTATCCGAGGAATTCAACTTCGGCTATTCCTGGGCTGTTAACAACAACTCGGTGTTCCAGGCGGAGTACACCCACGTTCTCAATCTGCATGAGGACAAAACCATTAATATCGACCAGAAAGTCGTAACCGGAACGGATACAACGGGTTTTGCCTGCACCAGTCCCGACCTTCCGTACGGATGCAACATGAACTACGGAAACGTCATCCTGACGCGTCCGTTAAGCGCGGCGTTTACCGCCGCTGGCCAGCCCGTGCTCGCCAGCCTCCGCAGTGACGAATCCATCAACCGCAGCCGCTATGATGGTGTAAACCTGAGCTTCCAACAGCGCATGAGCCATCATTTCTCGCTCACCGCTAACTACACATTGTCTTGGGCCTACGGGTACGACGCCGGTGGCGGCGACACCACCATCTTCCGCAACTATGCCCGCGATGGCTATCACCCCTTTGCCTCCTACGAGTGGGGGCCGTCGGCCAATGACGAGCGTCATCACATCACCGTCGCTGGCCTGGTCAATCTACCCAAGGGGTTCGAGTTTGCTCCGATCCTTCAGTTCGGCACGGCTCGTCCCTATAATCTGACCAATTCCTACAACACCATCAACGCCGGCGGCGGGACCGTTCCAGCCGTTGTAGTGCCGAACAATGATCAGAAGAACTATACCTACGGGACGGACTACATCAATCAGTACGTGACAGCTGCTGTTGCAGCGGATGCGGATCCAAGCAACCCTAGCCCTGATCCCACAATTCAGGCCGATGCAACTGCGGCTGCACAGGGGAACGTAGCCACCTGCTACTACGCGGCGCAATGCACCATCGCCAAGTATGCCCCGCTTCGCGGACAGGCGTTCTTCGAGCTTGACGCTAAGTTCGCCAAGAACATCAGACTCGGCGACCGGGCGAACATTCAACTGGTCGCGCAGGCCTTCAACCTCACCAACCGAGCCAACTACGGAAGCAACTTCGGCGCCGACATTTCCAGTTCCACGTTGGGTCATCCGACCGGATTCTTTGCTCCCAATGCCACTTTCATCCCGCGCTCCATCTGGGGTGAATTCGGCGTCCACTTCACCTTCTAACCAGAAAGAAGTCAAAAAGGGCTGGCGCCAAAAACGCCAGCCCTTTTTCTATTGACAAGAATTCGGGGGCCCCATCCTTGTCTCGCATTCTTCGCGAGACAGGGTGGGGATGTTGACTCTCGTTCCCGTACCCAGGAATATCCCGCGCTTTTACCAGCGGAGCGAGAGATCGCGCGAGCAGAGTTAAGGCGTGATTCGTGAGATCCTTCGCGGGCGCCTGAAAGACGGCTCCGCTCAGAATGACTCCTCCAGAAACTGCTGCAGCGTTCCAGTGATCCCTTTTTGACGCCATCTTTCGCCGCTGCTAGACTGGTTGTTTGTCCAGCCATTCCTCCAAGCAGAAGGGAAGTTTGTGCGCGCAGAAACCCGCCATCAGCTAAAACAGGACGCCTTCAGCCGCGTCACCATGGGAGCCGCGGAAAAGACGGCCGATTGGACCGTCGAACACCGCACCACCCTCATCATCTCCATTGTCGCCGCGATCGTGGTGATCGGCGCCGTTGTCGGCGGCTGGTACTACTTGAACACACAGGACGAAAAGGCAAGCCTGGACCTGGCCGTCGCCGTTCGCACCATGGATACGCAACTGCGTTCCGCAGGTGCTCCGGAGCAACCTGATTTCCCGACATTTACTTCCGCCAAAGAACGCGCCCAAGCCGCCCACAAGCAGTTTCAGGCGATTGTGGATAAGTATCCTCATACCCGTACCGCCGATATGGCCCACTATTTCCTGGGGGTCACCGCCGAGACTCTGTCCGACAACGCCTCGGCCGAACGGGATTTCAAGCAAGTAGCATCGGCCGGCAATCGTGAAGTTGCTTCCCTTGCCAAAGATGCTCTGGCTGCGCTCTACGGACAAACCAACCGCGTTAAGGATGCCGCCGCTCTTTATCAGGAACTGATCAGCAAGCCCACGATCTCTGTGAATAAAGTGACAGCGCAGTTGCAACTGGCCGACCTTTACCAGAACTCCAACCAGCCGCTCGATGCCAAGCGGATTTACGAGCAGATCAAGAAAGAAAATCCGGGCAACGAAGCCGGACAATTGGCAACCCAGAAGCTGGCAGAATTGAAATAGGAAGTAAAGGCCGCGACCTCCCTTTCTTAGCCGCTTTTGCCCACACCGCTTGGCCCCATCCCCTGATACCATGTTGTGCAGTTCCCAAACTCACACTCTGGACGAACATGGCCGACATCACACTCCGCATTAACGGCAGTGAAAAGAAAGTTACCGTTTCCCCTGAAACTCCTCTACTTTGGGTTCTGCGCGACACGCTGGAACTCACCGGAACAAAATTTGGCTGCGGCGCCGGATTGTGCGGCGCGTGTACCGTGCACGTCGAGGACAGCGCGATCCGCTCCTGCTCGACTCCCGTCTCGCAAGTTGCGGGCAAAAATATCACGACCATCGAAGGCCTCTCCGCCAACGGGTTGCACGTCTTGCAGGCCGCCTGGATCGCCGAAGAGGTGCCGCAATGCGGCTATTGCCAGACTGGACAAATCATGTCGGCAGCGGCCCTGCTGGCGAAGACGCCGCATCCGACCGATGAGCAAATCACGCAGGCCATGAATGGCAACCTCTGCCGCTGCGGAACTTACGAACGGATTCGCAAGGCGATTCACCGCGCCGCTGGCGAAGGAGGTGCGCGATGAGCCCACTTTCCCGCCGCGAATTCGTCGGAGCCGGAATCGCCGCCGGCGCTGGACTCGTCATCGGCTTTTACCTGCCGCACGGCAATGAATCTGGCAAGAAATCTTTCTCTCCCAACGCCTATCTGCGAATCACTCCCGACAACAAAGTCACGATCGTGGTCGCACGCTCTGAGATGGGCCAGGGCGTGCGCACCGCTTTGCCCATGATTCTCGCCGAAGAACTCGAAGCCGACTGGAAGCAGATCGAAATCGAGCAGGCGGGAGCCAGCACGCTCTTCGGCGATCAGTCCACCGGAGGTAGCGCCAGCATCCGCACGACATGGGATCCGATGCGCAAAGCCGGCGCGGCTGCCCGCGAGATGCTGATCTCCGCTGCCGCTTTGACCTGGAGCGTTCCGCGATCCGGTTGCACCGCGGAAAACAGTCACGTCAAACATGCGGCCTCCAATCGCAGCCTGAGTTATGGAGATCTCGTTGCGAAGGCCGCCGCTCTGCCGATTCCCACCGACGTGCCACTCAAACAGAGCAAAGACTACAAGATTGTCGGCCAACGTTTGGCGCGGCTCGACACTCCAGACAAGGTCACAGGCGACGCCGTTTTCGGCATTGACTACCGTTTGCCGGGAATGAAATATGCCGTGCTGTCGCGCTGTCCCACTATCGGCGGAAAAGTTTCGAGTTTCGACGATAGAGAATCTAAGAAAATTTCCGGCGTGACCTACGTTGGCAAAGTCGGCGACTCAGCCGTTGCGGTCGTCGCCGACAGCGTCTGGAGCGCGATGGAGGGCCGCCGCGTCCTCAACGTCACTTGGGACGATGGCCCGAACAACGATCTCAACACCGCCGCGGTTATGGCTTCGCTCAAGCAAGGTGCGTCGAAAAAGGGAGTGAACATGTACGCTGCCGGCGAGCCCGCAAAGGCTTCCGGCCGGCACATCTCCGCCGAGTACATGCTGCCCTTTATGGCGCACGCGCCCATGGAGCCGGGAAACTGCACGGCGCATTTCCAGGGCACGAAGTGCGAGTTGTGGGCACCGACGCAGGTTCCGCAGGATTGCCGCGATTCAGTCGCCACGGCTGTTGGACTCGATCCCGATCAGGTGAAGGTCAACGTCACGCTGATGGGCGGAGGCTTTGGCCGCCGACTCGAGCATGACTACGCCGTCGAAGCCGCGCTCGTGTCGAAAGCCATCAACGCTCCAGTCAAAGTGATCTGGACCCGCGAAGATGACATGCGCTTCTCGACGTACCGGCCCGCCAGCCTGCATCAACTCAGCGCCACGCTCGATGCATCGGGCTTTCCGGTTTCCCTGACCCACCGGATCATCGCGCCTTCGATCAGCGGGCAAAAAGGCCAGCCCGTTCCGAACGGCGTGGATCCCGATCTTCCCGATGAGGCCGGCCCGGTTTACGGCGTGCCCAATTACAACATCGACTATGTATTGACCGAAACTCCCGTGCCCCTCGGCTGGATGCGTTCGGTCTATGCGCTGCAGGCGGCATTCGCGCTCGAAAGTTTCATCGACGAACTCGCCGTCGCAGCGGGCAAAGATCCGCTGCAGTATCGCTTGCACTTGCTCGCGAAAGATCAGGATCTTCCCTACTTCACCACAACCTGGCACACGGCGCGTTTCCGCGCAGCATTGCAGCTTGCCGCCGAGAAGTCTGGATGGGACAAGCCTCTGCCCGCCGGCCGCTACCGCGGCGTGGCCTGCTTCGGCTGCTTCTCTTCATACATGGCCGAGGTGGTTGAGATCAGCATGGAGAACGATCAGCCGCGCGTGCATCGCGTCGTGGCCGTGGTCGATTGCGGACAGGTGGTGAATCCCAGCATCCTCGAGCAACAGATTCAAGGTGGAATCGTTTACGGTCTGGCGAACGCGCTGCGCGCCAAGATCACGATCGATAAAGGACGAGTCGTCCAGGGCAACTTCGACGACTACGCCCCGCTTCGCATGGACGAAACTCCGGCAGTCGAGGTTTACGCGGTCCCGAGCCAGGAAGTCCCAACCGGAATCGGCGAGCCCTCGGTGCCCCCAGTAGCTCCAGCGCTATGCAACGCCATTTATTCGGCAACGAAGAAGCGAATCCGAGCATTGCCGATTCTAAGTTGATCGCGTAGCGCCGGCGTTCCGCCGACTGTCGGCCACCGAAGCAACTGAAAATGGGTGCCCCATTTCTCGCCGCTTTTGCGAGAAGTGGGGATTTTCAACAGTGCAAAGTCTCGAAGGGGCGTCTCGCCCTCCGCGCCGCCAGAAACACGGACCTCGACTTCAGGAGACCTCATGTTCCGCCAGTGGATCACCGCCATCCTGCTACTCACTCCCTTCGCGCTGGCCCAGAACCCTCCGCCATCGTCCGTCCCCGCCTCCCGCCTCGCCCACCTGCGCCACGGCGTCAACCTCAGCGAATGGTTCGCGCAAGTCTACGATCCCAAGGGATACACGAAGGCGCACTTCGAATCCTGGACCACTTCCGCGGACATCGCCTTGATCAAGTCGGCCGGCTTCGATCACGTGCGCCTCAGCGTGAATCCGCAACCGATGATGGACACCGCTCAGCGCCAGGGAGGCACCGCAGAATACTTCGGCTATCTTGACTCAGCCATGAAGATGATCCTCGACGCGGGACTCGCGGTCGAACTCGACATGCATCCCGATTCAGATTTCAAAGCGCGTCTCAAAGACGATGATTTCGTGGAGCGTTTCGCGGACTTCTGGCGCATGGTGGCGAAGCACTACGCTTTGTGGGATTCCGAGCGCATTTTTTTCGAGATCCTGAACGAGCCGGAAATGAGCGATCCCTATCGCTGGTACGGAGTGGAAGCGAAGCTGGCCGCCGCCATCCGCCAGGGCTCGCCCGCGCACACGATCATCGCCACCGGTGCGCGCTGGGACGACGACGGTGACCTCATTTCGCTCGAACCGCTGCGCGATCCCAACGTCATCTACGTCTTCCATTTCTACGAGCCTCACCTCTTCACGCATCAGGGAGCAACCTGGAGCGTCTACTACTGGCACTGGCTCGAAGGCTTGCACTATCCATCGGATCCGCAGAATGCGGCGCAAGTGGCCGAATCATTACCCGACGCGGTGCACCGTCTGGATGTGATTCGCTATGGGCAAGACCATTGGGATGCCGCGCGCATCGAAGCCGAAATCAATCAGGCGGCCGACTGGGCCAAGAGAAATAACGTGCCGCTCGTCTGCAACGAGTTCGGTGTTTATCGCAAAGTTGATCCGCAAGATCGCGCTGCCTGGATCAAAGACGTCCGCACCTCGCTCGAACGCCACAACATCGCCTGGGCCATGTGGGATTATTCCGGCAGCTTCGGCGTGGTCACGAAGAAAGATGGCAAGTCCACGCTGGATGAAAGCACAGTGAAAGCCCTGGGCCTCCGCTGAGATCAAGAGCACTAAAGATCAGAACGCGCCCAGCCATTTGACCGGTAAGTGGGCCGCTAGGGCGTTGGCCAGCCGCTCGTCGGCGGTGATGAGTTCTGCCTTCGCGCGCAGCGCCAGCGCCACGTAGACCGAGTCGTAGACCGTTCGGCCATGGGTTACAGCCAGCCGCAAGGCATGAGGTACAAGATCGAAGGAAGCAATGGTGGGGATCTTGAGATCGCTAATCGTTCGAAAGTTTCGTCCTGCCATTTCTGGGTCAATCTTCTGTTTCAGGACGGCTTTCCAAAGGGCGTTCCCCACTTCCAGCCAAAACAGATCGGGGACGAGAAACAATTCCCTTCCGGCCCGATAAGACGCCAGGATTTCCTCTGCCTGGGGAACGAATTCCTCATCCTGCGCCGGCAAGCACCACTTCACGGCAACGCTGGCGTCGACGACGATGGGCGTCACCGATCGCGGTCCTCACGAATCATTTCTTCCGCGGATGGGAAGGGGCCCGGAGTAAGGGGTGGCCTCGCGCGAAGCTTGGCCAGCTCGTCCCAAACCTTCTGGCGCCGCTTGAGTTCTTGCGCCGTGGGAACAAAATGCTCTAACAACGAAATGACTTCCGCCGCAATCGACGTGCGATTGGCACGGGCCCGCTTGCGCAACGCCTTGTAGATATCGTCGGGGACGTTTTCGACGTAAAGGGTTGCCATAGGGGACTCCTAGGGATATACTAGCATTCCCATAGGCACAATCCAAGCTCGGTAGTGGCTGAATTTGAACCGCGCCTAACTGTGGGATTGGTATGTCAATTTTCTTCTACTCCATTGCGACGTAGCATTCCACATCGCTGCCTGAGCCTGTGCAGGAGAATCCGACCACGTTCGTTCCAAGTCCAAACGTGGCTCCGCTCATGTTGGCACGCTTGACGTACACGCCACCTGAAGCTCTGCCGCTTGTGGGGTGCCAGAGAGTTCCTAACGCGAATCCGATTAGGACTGCAACCAATAGCCATAGAGATTTCATTGTGTCCTCCGAAGATTGACAGGCATGATACAACGGAAAACCTATGACTTGCGTTGACGTGGGGAGTGGAGAGAGAATTGCGTTCATGCCGCGCCTGAGAAAGGCCGTCATCGGGATTGACTTTGCTTTGATAGCAAGGGATCGCGGTCTTGTGGTCGGAGGAGAGTTCTGCTGTCCCCGCTGTGGCGAGACCGTTGACGCGCACGACGAC
The DNA here is from genome assembly GCA_963763795.1 of uncultured Acidobacteriota bacterium. GTDB lineage: Bacteria > Acidobacteriota > Terriglobia > Terriglobales > Acidobacteriaceae > Sulfotelmatobacter. Next base: position 290,788 of record CAVXPP010000007.1, read on the forward strand.
GAACGAAAACCGTCTCGTCACTTTGAGCACAGAACAGGAAATGAGAACTGCCCTTATAGTTATAACTATAAGCGTAAACTAGCCACTAAATAAGAAAAGCCCAGATGCAAGACGCTAGCTTTTCCAGTTCTTCATTAACCCTAGCACTTGATCGAATTGAGCAACTGATATCCTCATCGCATTCCCTAGTTCGCCGCGTCGTATCTCCTCAATCTTCTTTGCATACTTCTGGTCGAAGTCGGGATCGCGGCCCTTTGAGTTTTGTTTTCTGTGGAAAACCAAATTAAGCCACCTCCAACCCCCTACTTCTTGACACTTCCACGCCTTCCCCTTTATCCTAAGTCTTGCTCCTTGCGGTACTTACGCCTCTTGGCGTGCTTCCGCGGGCCGGTGCCGGCGCGATAGCCGCGGAGGTTTCGCCATGTTCCTCGACATCAAAGAATTGGAACTTCATCCTCTCGATTTCGAGGAGGAGTTTCAGCCCGGTGTCATCGACCTGGGAGACGAAGCCCGGCAGCGTACCGTCCTGAAAACGTCCGGACACGCTGAGGTGGTCGAGGAGCATCACGGCAAGCACGAAGTCATTCGAGACATCCGCCTGCGGGGAGAGCTGAAGACCGAGGTGGAGTTGCAATGTGCCCGCTGCTTGGAACCCGTCAAGCAAGACATCCGGCGGGATTTCGAATTGCTGTATCGTCCGCTCGGAACCGACGCCGGCCGTGACGAACTTTCCGTGACCGATGCAGAGGCCGAGATCGGATATTATCAGGGAGACGGCCTACTGCTGGAAGATGTGCTGCGCGAGCAGGTGCTGCTGGCGCTGCCGCTGAAGGTCACATGCTGCGCCGATTGCAAGGGGCTCTGCCCGCACTGCGGCAAGAATTTGAACCAGGAACAATGTTCCTGTTCGACGGAAACGGAAGATCCGCGCTGGGCGGCCTTGAAAGACGTCCGCAGCCGGCTCGAACACTGATTTCGAAACACGCGGGGGCCCCACCCTTCTCGCGTTTTATGCGAGAGGGCCTGCCCTGAGCGCAGCCGAAAGGTGGGGATTTTGACTCCAAGATTTTTCAGCGGCAGGCCCTGAGGCCCCGCAAAAGGAAACTACCATGCCGAATCCAAAACGTCGCCACTCCCAGAAGCGCACTTCCACGCGGCGCGCCCACGACGCTCTGAAAAGCCATAGCCTTTCCGAGTGCCCCAACTGCCACGAGAAAAAAATGCCGCACCGCGCCTGCCCCAAGTGCGGATACTATAAGGGACGCGAAGTTCTCGACGTGGAAGAAGCCAGCTAACTCATAAGCCATGCCTAGCGTGATCGCGCTGGATGCGATGGGTTCCGACCGCGCTCCCAAACCTGAAATCGAGGGAGCGATCCAGGCCGCTCGTCAATACGGCGTGCGTGTCGTGCTGGTCGGCCCCGAAGCAATCGTCAAGGCCGAACTCGACCGCCACTCCGCGGCCGCGCGCCTCCCTATCGAAATTGTCCACGCCAGCGAATACATCACCATGGAAGACAAGGTGGAAGCGATTCGCGCCAAGCGCGACTCCTCGATGCGCGTGGGACTTCGGATGGTGCGCGAAGGCCAGGCTTCTGGTTTCGTCACCGCCGGCAATACCGGAGCGGCCATGGCTACCGCAAAAGTCGTCCTGGGCGCGGTGTCCGGCGTCGATCGCCCCGCGCTCGCCGCGGTCTTTCCCACCGCTCCCGGCAATCCCGCCATGCTGCTCGATGTCGGCGCCAATGTCGATTGCTCGGCGCAAAATCTCGAGCAATTCGCCGTGATGGGCGACGTTTACTTCCGGGCGATGTATGGCAAAAAGCCCGGCTCCCTCGGCCCTCGCGTGGGCCTGCTCTCCATTGGCGAAGAAGAAAGCAAAGGCAACGATCTTACTCGTGAAGCCTTTCAATTGCTCAAGCAACTGCCGCTGAACTTTGTGGGCAACGTGGAAGGCCGCGACCTCTATAACGGGCAGGTCGACGTCATCGTCGCCGATGGTTTCGTCGGCAACGTCGCCCTTAAAATTTCTGAAGGAGTCGCCAACCTGGTTCGCACCGCGCTGAAAGAATCTCTGAAAGCGACCATCACGCGCCAGGTCGGAGCCTTGCTCTCCCGCAGCGCCTTCACCGATTTCAAAAAGCGCCTCGATCACACCGAATACGGCGGCGCGCCGCTGCTGGGCCTAAAAGGCGTTTGCATCATCACGCATGGATCCTCGAACTCTAACGCAATGAAGAACGCCGTACGCGTGGCCGCCGAATTTTCCCGGCGCGGAATCAACGATTCCATCGAGCGCGGCCTGGCGGCCTTGCATCCTGCTTCGCACGAAGAAGTCACACATTCCAACTGAACTACATCCATGAGCGAAAATACGATCGCACTGCTTTTCCCCGGCCAGGGATCCCAGGTCATCGGCATGGGCAAGGAACTCGCGGAAAAATATCCGGTGGCCCGGCAGACTTTTGCGGAAGCCGACGAAACCCTCGGCTACAAATTGTCGCAACTCTGCTTCGAGGGCCCCGAAGACCAGTTGCGCCTTACCGAAATCACTCAGCCCGCGATTCTTACTACTTCGATCGCGGCCCTGCGCGTGCTGGAAACCCGTATGCCCAAGCCTTGCTTCGTGGCCGGACATAGTCTCGGTGAATATTCGGCCCACGTCGCTTCCGGAACCTTCAGCTTTGGCTACGCCGTGCGCACGGTTCGCAACCGCGGCAAATATATGCAAGAGGCAGTTCCGGTGGGCGAAGGCACGATGGCCGCAATCCTCGGCATGGACCTCGAAAAAGTCATCGCGGTTTGCTCGGACGCGGCCCAGAACCAGGTCTGCTCGCCCGCCAACATCAACTCGCCCGAACAGATCGTCATTTCCGGCGCTACCGCGGCTGTCGCGCGCGCCACGAAACTAGCCGACGAGCGCGGCGCCAAGCGCGCCAAAATTCTCCCGGTCAGCGCCCCCTTCCATTGTTTGCTGATGCAGCCGGCCCAGGATCGCCTGAAGGCCGACCTCGCGAAAATCGCGATGCAGAAGCCGGTTTATCCCGTGGCTTGCAACGTGGATGCGGCCCTCGTGACGGATGATATTCGCGCCCTCGACACATTAGTCCGCCAGGTCACCGGCGCCGTGCAGTGGGATCAGTGCATGCGCCTGCTGATCGCGCAAGGCGTCCAGATGTTCATTGAAGTTGGGCCGGGGAAAGTTTTGTGCGGACTGATGCGCCAGATCGATCGCTCAAAAACCTGCTTCAACGTCAGCGATGAAGCGTCTCTCACCAAAACTCTGCAAGCTATCGGGCTAGCGCCCGTAAACGGTTCAGTGGAAGATTAACTCGCAAGGCGGAAAACTGAGCGTATCGTCGGTCTTCTCGACCCACACTTGCGCGTGCTCTGAGCGATCGTTCACGATGACGTCCACCACCACGCCGCTGCCCGGCCCCGGGCACGTGCTCGCCCCATACACTTTTTCTGTCTTGATCAGTCCCCACTCGCCACCCGGTCCCCAATCGCGGTAAAAATCGTTGAATGGATATTTCGGGTACTGGTTCGGATGTTTCTGCCATCCCGGATCGTGCATCCAGATGCCGTACGCGGCGTTATAATCCTGCCGCTGCAGCGCCTGGAAGAAATGCCCGACCAGTCGCTCCTGCGGCCAGTACCGGAACCACCAGCCCAGGCAGAATACGATCAAAGCGATGCCGATCGTCCAGAAAATCCGAAGATTCCGTTTGCGCGCTTTTTGCGGATCGTATTCCTTCGCGTCCAGGAGCGTCATCTCTCTAGCATAACGGACACGGCAGATATGTGAAAAGTTCCCGCAGACAATGGTAGTGGCTCAGTTTGAAATCCAGAACCGTTCAGCGCTGGCGTCATCCCGACCGGAGCCGCTTTTCAGGCGGAGGGACGGATCTCCCACCCACGAAGTCAAGAGAAATGAGACCCCTCGATGGGCGAAATCCAAAATCAGTAATTCAGCAATTTGAACCGCAAACCCGCGGTGTTCAAATTACAAAATTACAAAATTTCCAAATTTCCCAATTACCAAATCCCCTACAGGGTTCGCTTAAAGAGCGGGATCGCAATCCCCAGCGTCACCGCGGCAAAGATGCTGAGAAACAGCATGTCTCCCCACACCGCCGACAGGTTCGTCTCTTTCAACAACAGGCACTTGAACCCATCCACCGCATACGTAAAGGGATCACATCTCGCAATCGCACGCAGCCAGGGTGGAAACGCCTGGATCGGATACACCGAGCCGCTGGGAAAAAACAGCAGCGTGTTAAGAATGCCGAACATTGCCCGCGGCACCAGCGGATCTTCAATCCGCACCATCAACAAAAACATCATGGTGTTGAAGGCCAATGAAGTCAGCACAATCATGATCACTAATCCGATCACGGTGACCGGATTGAAAATCGTTCCCACGCCCGCCATCATCGACCCGATGACGACAATGATCGCTCCGGTCATGACTGCTTTGATTGCGCCTGCCAGATTCAACCCCAACACTAGTTCCAACTTCGTGATCGGCGTAACCAGATAGCCTTCATGCACGCCACGCGCCTTGTCGTCGATGTAAAGCATGCCGCCGCCAATCATCACCGACACGAACATCGCCAGCACCAGCGACCCCGGTAGCAGATACTTCATGTACTCGATGTAAGGGTAGAGTTCGACGATGTCGAGCGCCGTCTGTTGCAGAATGCGAGGCGACACAGTCGGCTGGTTCAGCGCGTTGGTCAAATCGGTCAACTCCGATTCGACCGCCGAGCTCATGAAGTTGTCGCTGTTATCCACCACCAGCCCGATCCGCGGATGGTTCTCTTCATAGACATGCTGCGAGTACTGTGGCGGGATGATCACCGCGCCTTGCAGCTTTCCATTGCGCACATCCCGAACCGCCTTTTTCTCATCGTCGTAATCGATGGGAACAAATGTGCGGATATTGACCCGCACACTGTCGAACGCTTCACGAATGCGCACAGCCTGCGGCCCGCCATCTTCATCGACAAACGCAATCTTGGCATCGTGAATCTTTCCGCCAAAAGCATTCCCCAGAATGATCAACTGCACCAGGGGAAAAATCATCGACGCCAGCATCAGCGCCGGTGACCGGAAGAACTTGCGCATCTCGCGCTCGACAATCGCCATCATTCGATTCATTGAAAAACTCCGGTTCCCCTGTGCGCCCTGTGTCCCCTGTGGTTAAGATTTTGAATCCACCACGGCGAAGCCTACGGCTGTAACCCCGGCCGCTGCGGCATGACGAACGCATAAGCTTTCTGCAGTTCGTCGCGCAGCTGCCTCCCTGTGTAATGGACGAATACGTCATCGAGCGTCGTGTTCTGCACGGAGAGCGACTTCACCGGAACTTTACTCTGCACAGCCATTTCAACCAGTTCGGTGGTAGTGCGCGAACCGTTGCCCGTGAGCACGCGATACATTCCGCCGCCCTCGTGTTGTACCGAGGTCACATCATCCAACGCGTGCAACTTCTGCTCCCAATCGGCAGGAGGATTCTCGAATTGCGCCTCGATCACGTTCGATCCCGGCACGCTCGCTTTCAGCGCCATGGGATTATCGAGCGCCACCAGTTTGCCGTGATCCACAATCGCGATCCGGTCGCACAACCGGTCCGCTTCATCCATGTAGTGCGTGGTGATCAGGATCGTCAGTTGCCGGTGCTCCTTGATATTTCCCAGCATCTCCCACACCGAAACGCGCGACACCGGATCGAGGCCGGTAGTCGGCTCGTCCAGAAAAAAAATCTTTGGATGGTGCACCAGCCCGCGTGCGATCTCGAGCCTCCGCCGCATGCCGCCGGAAAGCGTCTTGGTCGCCGCATCCCGCCACTTCACCAGGTCGACCAGTTGCAGCAGTTCGTCGATCGACTTCTCTCGCTCCTTCGCGGGAACGTCGTACAACTTAGCGTAGATGTTCATGTTTTCTTCGACCGTCAAATCGAGATCGCTGGTCAGGGCCTGCGGAATCACGCCGATCATTCTGCGCGCCGCATTCGGCTCCTTCGCCACATCGTGCCCGGAAATCCGCGCCTTCCCCGAAGTGATCGGGATCAGCGTGGTCATCATGCGAATCAGCGTCGACTTCCCCGCCCCGTTCGGTCCGAGCAGCCCAAAGATCTCACCCTCTTTCACGTTGAACGAAACGTCATCTACCGCTGTGAAATCACCGTATTTCTTCACGATGTGTTCGACTTCGATCGCCGAAGGCGCCGTCGGATCGTACACCGCCTTCTCCAGCAGCGAGTTTGTTGGCGCACTGGCCGCCGGGTTCAACTTCGAATTGTTTGCGTCCGTCATTGTTGCTCCGCCGCCTTCGCGCTCTGCGTACCTCCGCCCTTGATCTGCTGCGGTGACACCAGCACCTCGGCCGTCATGCCGGGAACGTATGCGCCCTTGGGATTGTCGAGCCTCACCTTCAACACGATCGTTTTGATGTCCCGCTTCATGCGGCTCACATCGCGCTGGGTGGCGAAATCACCTTCCACGCCTTTAAAGAAAACTTTCCCGCTGGTGACCGTCCCTCCCGGCAAACGCACGCGCAGCACGTCGCCGTAGCCGATGTGGTCGGCATAAGTCTCGGGAATCGCGACGCGCGCCCAGGTGTCGGTCAGATCGACAATCGTGACAATCGGAGCGCCGATGGCGACCACCTCTCCTTGCCGCGCCGCGCGCACCGAAACCGTTCCCGTCACAGGCGCGTAAACATTTGTGTACCCCAAACGCACGGCAGCCTGATTTTTCTGCGCGATTGCGTTCTTGAGATCGGCCTCCGTTGAGGCCACGGTGCTCTTGGCCGCATTGGCCTGATAGGTGCGCGCGATCGCCGCCTTCAGGTCCGCAGCAGCAGCGCTGACCATATCCTTCTGCGCTTGCACCGTCGCCTGCGCAGCCTGCAGATTCGTCTCGGCCTGTACTCGCTCCTGGTCGGAATCAATTCCCGACTGGGCCAGTTGGATGACCCGCCGACTGTCGCTTTCGGTCCGGTCCAGCGCAGCCTGCGCCTGCAGCAGTTGCGCCTTCGCCGATGACAGCTTGGCTTGCGCGTTGGCCACGTCGCTCGAGGTCGACCCTGATGTCGACCTTTCCGTGTGCTGCATCTCCACAACCTTGTGCTGCAAACTGGCGATGGTCGCGGTGGCTGCGGCCTCCTGCGCCTGCAATTCCGACGGATCGAGCACCGCGATCAGATCTCCCGCCTTCACCGGTGTGCCTTCGTCCACCAGCAACTTCTGTATACGGCCCTCGACCTGAGCGCTCACGATCACCTGGTTCGCATCCACCGTGCCGATCAATACCAGGTCGCGCGAATGATCCGTGGAAAAATAATAGTAAGTTGCGGCAATCACAAAGATGATGCCGAGCAGAATCAGAAATCGGTTGCGCGCGCTCATGAGCGTGCTCCTTGACCTGTTCTGGAACGACTTGTGTCGTTTCTAGAACCACCGGCGCTGTTTCTGGGACGAAACAATGCGGCAGAAATGAAATCCAGCACTGCCGCCCGCCGCTCCGCAATCCGCTCCGGCGTCAGCGGATTGAAGCCGACAATCTTTTGCATCATGGGGGCGCTGCTGAAATAAAAAACGATCATCGCAACCATCGACGGCACGAAGTGGACAGGATTGACGTTGCGGAATTCACCGATCTCAATTCCCTCTTTCATGACTTCGCTGACCCGCGCAAAAATCGGCTGGATATACTTCTTGATGACCTTGTCGATGTGCTGCGATTGGCCCTCGCGTGCCCGCATCATCTCGCGCTGCATCAGCCGCGGATAAAGCTGGTTCGCCGCGATGAAATCGAAATAGGCGCCCACGTACGCCATGATCTTGTCGCGCGGAGACTCGTTCCCGTCAAGCACACGAAGCACCGTATCTTTCAGGCCAGAGAATGCATTGTCGAGCACGGCGCCGTATAGCGTTTCCTTGTCTTTGAAGTAGTAATAGAGCAGCGCCTTGTTGACCTGGGCCTCGCGGGCAATTGCGTCGGTGCGCGCTCCGGCGATTCCGTGCTGCGCAAATTCGTGCGCCGCGGCTTTCAGGATTGCGGCGCGGCTTTCCTCGGGCTGACCGCGCGTGCCCATGCGGCGCTGAACAACGTGATGATGTCGAAGCACGTGAGCCATTTGGAACGCCTCAAGCACTAATTAACCAGTTAGTTAGATTATATACCAACTCCTTCGATTCCAGTCTTTTTGCGGTGGCGCAACTCCACCCTGCGGTTGCATTCCCGCCACTCCCGAATCGGTCCTCCGTGTTCTAATAGCGTTTCTGCCGTCATCCTTGCTGCAAGGAGAACTGCATGAAATCGTGGCGTACCCTGTTTCTATTCCTTTTCGTATCCCTTTCCCTTAACGCACAATCCGCGAAGCCCGATCGCCAGGTTGCCGTAACCATCGACGATCTGCCAGGAGGCATGGCCGACAAACTTCCGGCAAGCCAGCTCACCGCCATGACTACGAAGCTGCTGGGCACCTTGCACGACCAGAAGATTCCCGTCGTCGGCTTTGTCAACGAACGCAAGCTCTACAAGCCGGGCGAAGTCGACGAGCGCATCAAGCTTCTCGAGATGTGGCTGGACGATGGCTTCGAGTTGGGCAATCACACCTTCAGCCACGCCTCGCTCAATCAAATCGAATTGAAGGATTGGGAAGGCGAAGTGGTGCAGGGCGAGAGCGTGATCAGGATTCTCTTGACGCAGCACAAGATGAGGCTGCGCTATTTCCGCCATCCCTATCTCGACACGGGTCGCGATCTGCTCACCCGGCGCAAAGCCGAAGAATTCTTAACCCAACGCGGATACCGCATCGCCCCCGTAACCCTCGACGGTTGGGACTGGATGTTTGCCGGGCTCTACGAAGACGCGAAGAAGCGCGACGACTCAGATCTGGAGCAGAAAATTGTGAAGGATTATCTTGCCTATCACGATGCGGTGTTCGCGTACGAGGAGCAACTCTCGACGAAGATAGTCGGCTACGAGCCGAAGCAGATTCTTCTCCTTCACGCCAGCAATCTGGAAGCCGACCACATTGGCGAACTGCTCGACGTTCTCCGCAAGCGGGGCTATCGCTTCATCACGCTGCAAGATGCCTTGAGCGATCCCGCGTACAGCCTGCCGGACACCTATGTTGGAGAAGAAGGTACGGGCTGGATCGAACACTGGGCGATCACGCAGGGCAAGATTCCGCAGGGCGCGCCCGTGTTTCCGCAGTGGGTGATCGACCGCTCGAAGACGCTGCACTTATCGACCGGAGACGTGTCGGCGGAAACACAACACTAAGTCAGGAGGCTGAAGCCAAAATGCAGAAGTAAGAATCAAAAGCTGCCTTTACTTCTGCATTCTGACTTCTGACTTCTGCATTCTGACTTCTGCATTCTGACTTCTGCATTCTTATTCCGCGCCTCCCGCGATCGAGGGCACGAGCAGAACTTCGTCGCCTTCCTGGAACGCATACGTTGGTCCGCCCAGAAAGCGGATGTCCTCTTCGTTCACATAGACGTTGAGGAAGCGGCGAATCTGGCCTTGATCGTCGCGCAGGTGCGGCTTCAGCGCGGGGAACTTTTCGTCGAGTACCGAAAACAGCTCTCCCAGATTCGCGGCCGCGCAGCTAATCGAGCCCACGCCCTCCGTGTGACGTCGTAGTGCTGTCGGAATTTGTACGGTGATCGGCATCGTTACGCTCCTATGCTCGCGGCTTCCTCGGCAGCGGCAATCACGCCGGGAATCTCAGCCACATCCAGCGTGCGCTGCAGGTAGGCTTCGAATTCCGTCAGCTTCGGCGCGATGGGACGCTCGGTCTGGTAAACCCCGGCCAGCACATCGGTGGTCTTCAGGCCGTTGCCGGTGATGCAGAGAACCGTGGTTTCGTCGGGCAGAATGCGATCCTGGCGATACAGCTTGCCGGCCGTTCCCACCGTCACGCCGCCCGCAGTCTCGGTGAAGATGCCTTCGCTTTCTGCCAGCAAGCGGATCGAATCGATCACTTCCGGATCGCTGATGTCCTCGCTCCATCCACCGCTGTTCTTGATGGTCTTGATCGCGTAGTGACCGTCGGCGGGATTGCCGATGGCAAGCGAACGTGCGATGGTCGACGGTTTCTGCGGCTCGATCTCGGAGCTGCCCGTTTTCACCGCTGTCGAAATCGGAGAACATCCAGTCGCCTGCGCGCCGAAGAATTTCACGTCCTTCGGCTCGACCAACCCAAGCTTGATCAGCTCATCGAATGCCTTCTTGATTTTCGTGATCAGCGATCCGCCAGCCATCGGACAAACAATGTTGTCGGGCAAACGCCATCCCAGTTGTTCGGCGATTTCGAAACCCACCGTCTTCGATCCTTCCGCGTAGTAGGGACGCAGGTTGACGTTGACAAATCCCCAGCGGTGCTCGTCGGCGATCTGCGAGCACAGCCGGTTGACTTGGTCGTAATTGCCAGCGATGCGTACGACCTTCGCGCCGAAAACGTTCGTGCCCAGAATCTTCGCAGGCTCCAGATCGGAGGGAATAAAAATCCACGCCTTCAGGCCCTCGCGCGCGGCGTGCGCGGCAACGGCGTTCGCGAGATTCCCTGTGGATGAGCACGAAACCGTGTCGAATCCGAATGCCTTCGCCTGCGACAGCGCGACCGCGACCACGCGATCCTTAAAGCTCAACGTCGGCAAGCACACGGCGTCGTTCTTGACATAGAGATTACCCGCGGCAGCCGTCGTTCCCGTCAACTTCTCCGCAAGACGCGGAGCCTGAAACAGCGGCGTGAATCCAACCGGCAAACGCGGGGTAAAGCCCTGGGGGAGGGGCAACAGTTCGGAGTAGCGCCACATGTTCGGTGCCCGCTGCGAGATGCGCTCACGGCTGACGGACGCCTTCAGCGCGTCGTAATCGTAAGCGACTTCCAGAGGAGAGAAACACTCGTCGCAGATGGAGCGGGGCTGGTTTCCCCATGTCCGTCCACATTCGCGGCACCGCAATTCGTAATAAGACATGTGTAACTACTCGCTTTCTGAAGGTTTCAAGGTTTCAGAGGTTTCAAAGTTTCAAAGTTCTTGCACCTGCAACGACAACTTTGAAACCTTGAAACTTTGCCACTTTGAAACTTTGCTTCTCAGCGAATAGCTGACGACGAGCCGGAAAAAGCGGCCATAAAAGCAAATGGCCTCTTTTTCCAGGAAAAGGAAAAGAGGCTATCGGAAAGCAAATACAGCGCGCTTGCCGAATCCCATGTTCCCCGTTTCCAGGAGAGAGTTGGCACCAGACATCCAGGATATATGATCCAGGATCGGTTGCCGTGGCGTCTCAGGGCTCGTCCCTCAGCCACTCTGCATGAAATTCAGGTTCGCTCCCCGACCAAAGTCGAAAAGCGAACTTGTTCCAACGATGTTACCGAAAGCGAGTGCGGGCGTCAAGGGGGAAAGTCGGTTTGGTGGTGATGGATTTTGGTTATTAAGGCGCGTCATCCCGAGCGGAGCCGCTTTTCAGGCGCAGAGAGGGATCTCGCGGACAAGGTTACACTGCTCGCGAGATCCCTCCGCCCGCTGGAAAAAACGCGGTCGTTCGGGATGACTCCTCTTCCAAACTGCAAGCGTTTGTGGGGGGGGGGCCCCTCCTCTTTTTTTTTCGGATCGATCCCCGCAAAATCTTGATTGCGTGAGAGTTGCTGGATTTTGATCCCACTCGCGCCGCGCAAATTCTTGCAAACAGGAGACTTAGATATCAAAATCTTGATTTCAAAGAACTTAACTCGTCGGTCAGGCTCAGCTGCGACGACTATTGCAAGGCCATTTTGAGGCTTTAGATCTATGGAGCGCAAGGTCAGATGTCACACGATTTGGCGGTAGGCTGTGGATATCCGCGCAACTGCAATTTGGTAGCGCGCGGTGCGAAATTGCATAAATCCTTCAGGCGGGGCACATCCTTTCATAAATTCCCAAAATGGGGTTGCCCCACCCTTCCCGCGATTTTTGCGGGAGGGTGGGCTTCGGCGCGGACTACAATCTGCATGAATGCACGTCAAACCAGTGCGATACCAGAGTCAGCGCTGCCTGCACTTCATCACCTTCAGTTGCTACCAGCGTATGAAGCTGCTGGATTCCGTTGCTGCTCGAGATACGTTCGAGCACGAACTGGAGCGCGTTCGCCGCTGGTATGGCTGTTTCGTGACGGGCTACGTGGTCATGCCGGAGCACGTCCACCTACTTCTCAGCGAACCCGAGCGAGGCAAACTTTCGCTGCTCATCCAAATGCTGAAGCAGATAACGTCGCGAAAGCTGAGGCCGCCCGATCAGCCGCGATTCTGGCAGGTCCGTTATTACGATTTCCCCGTATGGAGCGAGGCGAAACGGATCGAGAAGCTGCGCTACATCCACCGCAATCCGGTAAAGCGAGGGCTGGTGGAGAGGCCAGAGGACTGGAAATGGAGCAGCTTTGTTCACTATGCAACGGGGATAGAAGGAATTGTCGAGATCGAATCGCAATGGACCGCGCGGAGGCGAGAACAAATGAGCGTCGTGCTCCTGGCCAGAGCCCACCCTCCCGCCAAAAACGCGGGAAGGATGGGGCAACCCCGTCAGAAGTCTTGATTCGAAAGGATGGGCCAGCCCCCTTTCGTGAGCACACGGTCGCGGTTGTCGTAGGAGCTGTAGTTGGTGGTGCCGCTGGCGTCGACCATCGAAAGCCGTTGGCCGGTGGGCGTGTAGGTGAATGAAACGGTCGGTTCGCCGAAAGACGGATCGGGCACCTTCGAGAGCAGCCGGTTCAGCGTGTCATAGTGGTAGGTCGTCGTCTTGCGGTTGAAGTCCGTCTTGGTGGCCAGGTTGCCAACCGCATCGTAAGTGTAGGTCTAGTTCTCAGATCCGGTATAAGATTTCGAGCCGAGTGCATCCCTTCAGCGTTTTCATTCAACAATCAAAAGTCAACAATCAACAATCTCACCGGCTGTACTGATTCTTCTTCTTGTCCTCGTGGCGCTCGATGCCGAGTTGAATCAGGCGGTCGATCAGATCGGAGTACTCCACGCCCGACGCCGCCCACAGCTTGGGGTACATGCTGATGGCGGTGAATCCGGGCATGGTGTTGATCTCGTTGAGAAAAATCTTGCTGGTCTTGGGATCCATCAAGAAATCCACGCGCGCCAGCCCCGAGCAATCGACGGCCTGAAATGCCTTGACGGCCAGTTCCTGAACTTTTTTCGTCTGCGCCCGGGTGAGCTTTGCGGGAATGATCAGCTTGGAGCCTTCGTCGAGATATTTCGCGTTGTAGTCATAGAACTCTTTGATGGGAACAATTTCTCCGGGGACGGATGCAACTGGCTCGTCGTTGCCCAGCACGGAGCATTCGATCTCGCGAGCCTTTTGTTTGTTGCCGCCGACGCCTTGCTCGATCACAATCTTGCGATCGAATTTCGCAGCTTCTTCGATGGCGGGCCCAAGCTCCTTGCGATTGTGCACCTTGCTGATGCCGACCGAAGAGCCGAGATTGGCGGGCTTGACGAAGACGGGATACTTCAGCCTGCCGACCATCCTCTCAACTTTCTTCGGATCCTTTTCCCACGCGCTGCGGAGAATAGTGACGTGCCTCACGATGGGGATTTTTGCGGTGATGAACAGCGACTTCATGATGTCTTTGTCCATGCCGGCCGCGGAGCCGAGGACGCCGGAGCCCACGTAAGGAATGTCGGCGAGTTCGAGCAGGCCCTGGATGGTGCCATCTTCGCCGAACGTGCCGTGCAGCACGGGGAAGATGACGTCGACATTGATGGCGCGGTCGGAGGCGCGGCGCATCATCGCCGCATCCACCTGAAAAGGCATCAACCCGGTCTGCCGGTGCACCGGCTCCGGAGGAACGACAACAGCCTCCCCGCGGGCGAGGACCGCCGCCGGTTGCGTCATGTCAGGATCGCCGGCACGAAGGTGGCGCGGCTCCAGCATCAGCTTGCCGGTGAGAAGGTTTTCGGCGTGCTCGGCCGTCAGCCAGCGTCCATCTTTGGTGATGCCGATGGGCACGACTTCATATTTGTCTTTATCGATTGCGTTCAGAACGGAGGCAGCGGAGAGCAGCGACACTTCGTGCTCTCCACTGCGCCCGCCGAATAAGATGCCGACGCGAAGCTTTTCCATGACGGTTTAGTGTGGACGCGGAGCAAGGATTCCGTCAATCGCAGGGAAGGTTCGCGCGAACTTCTGCGCCGCGGATTCACGCAGATTCACACGGATAGTTCCTAGTAATAATCCGCGTAGATCCGCGTTAATCCGTGGCAATGAAGTTGGCCGGCAGTTGCCGCTAAAGAATCTTTTTCCCAAACGCCGAGAGCGCCAATTCCACCGCCAGATCGGCGGTACGGTTGTGCTCATCGATGACGGGATTCACTTCGACGATTTCGAAGCTGAGCATGCGGCCGTGGTCGGCGATGATTTCCATGGCAAGATGCGCCTCGCGGTAGGTGGCGCCCCCGCGAACCGGAGTGCCCACGCCGGGCGCGTCCTCGGGATCGACCCAGTCCATGTCGAGGGAAATGTGGTATCCGGCAGTGCCGCGACCAGCGAGGCGCAGAGCCTCTTCCATCACGGTGCGCATGCCACGCTCGTCGATGTCGCGCATGGTAAAGACGCCAATGCCAGCGCGGCGGACATTTTCTTTTTCGACCGCATCGATGTCGCGCACCCCGACCAGCACGCAGTTTTCCGGCTTCACCTTCGGAGAAAAATCGTAAATGTTAGCAAGATCACCGGGCCACAAGCCCATCACGGCGGCGAGCGGCATGCCGTGCACGTTTCCGCTGGGCGACGAATCGGGAGTGTTGATGTCGGTGTGGGCATCGATCCAGATGAGACCGATGCGCTGGCTGTGCCTACGATAAAACTCAGCCACGCCCGCGACAGTGCCGACGGCCATGGAATGATCTCCCCCAAGCGCGAGCGGAACCTTGCCGGCTTCGAGGGTCTTGAGCACAAGTTCTGCGTGCTTGGTGCACGTGGCCGTGATCTCTTTCAAATATTTGGCGTTGGCGGCGCCTTCCTTTTTCTGCTCCGGAATTGCGACGGCAACGTTGCCGCCGTCTTCCACCTCGTGGCCCAGCGCTTCCAGCCGCGCTTCGAGACCGGCAACGCGAACGGCGGAAGGTCCCATATCCACGCCGCGTCGAGATTGGCCGAGATCAAGGGGAACACCGATAACGCGGATCTGGCGGGGAGAGATGTTGGTGGTCGGCGCGGATGTAGTCATAGTCATTCAGTCATTGAGTCATTGAGCGATTGAGTCATTGAAAACCCTCTGCCTGAATCTTTTTAATCGCGCAATGACTTAATCACACAATGGCTCAATGACACGATTCTCACGGGTATAACCGGTACAGCATCCTGGGAAACGGAATGGTTTCGCGCACGTGCTCCAGGCCGCAAATCCACGCTACGGCGCGCTCGATGCCCATGCCGAAGCCGCCGTGCGGGACGCTCCCGAATTTCCGCAAATCGAGATACCACTTGAAGGCCTCTTCCGGCAAACCGTGCTCATGAATGCGCTGCAGCAGCAATGCGTGAGAGGCCATGCGCTGCGAGCCGCCGATGATTTCTCCATAGCCTTCGGGCGCGAGCACGTCGACGCATAGCGCGAGATCGGGGCGCTGCGGATCGGGCTCCATGTAGAACGCCTTCACCTTGGCGGGATAGCGATGCACCATCACGGGCTTGTCAAACTGCGCAGAGAGATAAGTTTCATCCGGCGAACCCAGATCGCCGCCCCATTCGAACTTGGATTCGAGCGCTCCCTTGGCGTGGCCCTCCTGCAGATTTTTCACCGCGTCGTCGTAGCTGATGCGCGGAAATGGCGGCTCGATTTTTTCGAGCTTGGAAACGTCGCGGCCGATGGTATGCAGATCAGAGCGGCGCTTTTCCAGGCAGCGCTTGACGATGAAGGTGATCAGGCCCTCGGCGAGCTCCATCACATCGTCGAGTTGCGCGTAGGCAACTTCTGGTTCGACCATCCAGAATTCGGTGAGATGGCGGCGGGTCTTCGATTTTTCCGCGCGAAAGGTTGGGCCGAAGGAATAGACCTTGCCCAACGCCATGGCGGTGGCCTCAACATAGAGTTGCCCGGACTGCGTGAGATACGCCTGCTCGTCGAAATAGTCCACGGGAAACAGCGTGGTCGTGCCTTCACAGGCCGCGGGAGTGATGATGGGAGGATCGGTGAGCGTGAATCCGCGCTCGTCGAAAAAATCCCGCGCCGCTTTGATGATTTCGGCGCGAACCCGCAGAATGGCCGCCTGGCGCTGCGAGCGCACCCACAGATGGCGGTGTTCCATCAGGAAATCCGTGCCATGCTCTTTGGGAGTGATCGGATAAGGATCGGACTCGGGCACGCGCTGGATGACCTGCACGTTGGCAACATCAAGTTCGTAGCCGCCGGGAGCGCGCTTATCAGCGCGTACTTTGCCCTCGACGATCACGCTGGATTCCTGGGTCAGCGTTTTGATCGCGTCGAAGACTTCCGGCGTGACTGCATTCTTGGGCACGACCCCCTGGATGATTCCCGACCCGTCGCGAAATTGTGGGAACAAAAGCTTTCCGCTCTCGCGCAGGTTATAGAGCCAGCCCCGGACGGTGACGGACTGGCCATCGTGTTTGCCGATTTCTGAAATAGTAGTGACAGGTGGCATAAGAATCAGTTTCAAGGTTTCAAGGAGAAAACACGAAGCCGACATCCCAAGTTACTTTGAAACTCTGGAACCTTGAAACTTCGAAACTTAGTTTGCTTCCAGCTTGTCGAATGTCTCGCCGAGTTTTTCCAGCGGATTCACTTTCTCATCCTCGCCCAGTTCCAGCAACAGAGGCGGGGTTTGCGGCGCCGAACGCAGCAATTCCATCGCTTCTTTCCAGTTAATGGTTCCCTGCCCCGGCCACAGGTGCGAATCCTTCTCCCTCGCATTGTCGTGGACGTGGGTCGAACGGATGTGCTGGCGCAAAATTTCAAACGATTCGCTTACGGAATTCATGATGTGGGCGTGCCCGAAATCGAAGCACACGCCGACATCATCGAAGTGCGCGCCCCGAATCAGTTCCACTAAGCGGTCCGGCGTCGAAAGGTCGTTGGGAATATTTTCGAGCAGGATTCGGACGCCGAGCGGCTTGGCAAAGGCGCGCAGGTGCTCAATGGAGGTCATGGCCGCCTCGAACTTCTTTTCATCGAAACTCTCGTTGGGCGCGCCCAAATGCTGCACCAGGAAGTGAAACGGGATCTGCTCCGCGATTTCGAGCGCGCGCTTGATCTCGTCCATGGCCTCGATGCGGGCGGCACGATCAGTCGAAGAGATGTTGAGCGGTGGCGCACCCGCGCGTCCCCACTCATAATCGGCGTAAAGCGGCGAGTGGACCGAGTTCAGCGGGATTCCACTGCCGCGGAACCACTCGGCAATTTCCTTGACGTGCGCTTTTCGATTGGCATAGTCAAGATGCTGGCGTGCCGCGAAAATTTCGATCGCCTGCACACCGCTGCGCACCAGGCCGTCCAGGATTCCCGGGTGCAGCCGTTCTTTCACGAATAGATAGGTTGAAACCGCTCTCTGCATGCCAGCCCTCGGGAAATTATCAAGCGATGACTGTCGATTATTGAACTGAAATCCCAACCCAAACTACCATCAACAATTGCCTTACTAGTGTAGTGCGCCAAACAGATCTACACGGATAGGTCTTTCCCCTGTGATCCTCTGTGCACCCTGTGGTTAGAGTCCCTGACCTCCTCGCAGCACACCGCGAATCACGCGAATCGAGCCGCAATAGGTAACGATCATTATTTCCGACGACTACACTAGTATCCTACAGCCTTGCCGTTGCTATTCCGTACATCGGTAGCACCCAGACGGTCACCTGTCTTGGGATCGATGGCGATGCACTCGGCGTCACTCCAATAGGGCGAAACCTGGTCCCCGCTGCCCAAACCGATTTGAACGTTGTATCCCATCTTTCGCAGCGCATTCAACGTGTCGGGAGCAAAATACTTTTCTACGTTGACGACATCGGGCAGCCACTGATTATGGAATCGCGGCGCATCCACCGCTTCCTGCAGATTCATGCCGTAATCGACCATGCCCATCAGCACGTTGGCGACGGTGGTAATGATTTTCGAGCTACCCGGTGAACCCAGCACCATCACCGTTTTACCATCGTGAACCACAATCGTGGGAGTCATCGAGGAAAGAGGCCGTTTACCCGGCCCAATCGCGTTGGCCGCGCCCTGAATCAGGCCGTCGGAATTGGGAACTCCGGGCTTGGCGGAGAAGTCGTCCATCTCGTCGTTCAGCAGGAAACCGAGTCCATCGGCGGTCACCCGGGAGCCGAACCAGTCGTTGATGGTGGTAGTAACGGCAACAGCATTGCCTTGAGCGTCGATCACGGAATAGTGTGTGGTGTGATTGGATTCAGGAGGCGCCGCTGCCGGCGGATGGACGGAGGCGTATTGCTCCAGTTCGCTAAAAACCGGCGGCCGCTTCAACTCCTTGCTGGGCGTGGCCTGGACGGGACTGATCGATTCGCGCCAGGCTGCGGCATATTTTTTATCGATGAGCTGCGAGACCGGGATTTTCGAAAAATCGGGGTCGCCGAGAAACTCGGCGCGATCGAAGAACGCTCGACGAAATGCTTCCACCGTGAAGTGAATGGATTGGGACGAGCGGCTTTGCATCTTCGCCAGATCGTAGCCTTCGAGAATGTTGAGCGATTCGATCAACACGATTCCGCCGGACGAAGGCGGCGGCGCGCTGATGACTTCGAATCCACGGTAGGTGCCGCGCACGGGCTCGCGCTCTTTCACTTCGTAATGAGCCAGATCGTCGGCCGTGATCAGCCCGCCGCCTTTTTGCATAGCGGCTGCGATTTCGCGCGCGAGGGTCCCGTGGTAAAAGTCGTCCGGCTTTTCGGCGATTCGCTCCAGCGTTCGGGCGAGGTCAGGCTGGCGGAACATTTCTCCCGGCTTGTAGTAATTACCATCGCGCTGGAAGACGCGATGCGATTCAGAAAACTTTGCCAGATATTGATCGTGCAGATCCGCGGCTTCGTTCCAGGTAAGCGGATAGCCTTCACGCGCAAACTTGATCGCGGGGGCCATGACCTGCTTCAGCCCGAGCTTGCCATATTTCTGTTCGGCATAGACCATTCCGGCCACGGAACCAGGCACGCCAATCGATTTGTAGCCAATCTCGCTGGCCCCTTCGATCACGTTGCCTTGCGGGTCGAGATACATGTCGCGCGTGGCGGCCGCTGGAGCTTTTTCGCGGTAGTCGAGAAAATGCGTCTTGCCGTCGGCCATGCGAATCAGCATGAATCCGCCGCCGCCAATGTTTCCGGCGGGCGGATGCACCACGGCGAGCGCGAACCCGACAGCGACGGCTGCATCCACGGCATTACCGCCCTGCTGGAGAATGTCCACTCCCACCTGCGAGGCCTGAGCGTGCACCGTGACCACCATCGCGTGCTGGGCGCGCACGGGCCGCGTGGAGGCCGGAGCGGGCGAAGCGAACCAGATGAAAACTGAGGCCAGAAAGAGCAGCCCCCAGGATTTAGGTAAACATGAATTACGGGAAGATGATTTGCGCGGAAATGGCATGCCAGGTTGAGAGTTCAAACTTGCTGGGACAATTTGAGGCTAGCCGACCAAGCGGACAGAGTCAAATGTAACAATTCGTCGATTTCCTTGCCGGAATGAATCGAAATAAATCCTGGAGATCGCAGAATTTTTCGCCGCAACCGTTTCCAAGAAGCCCAACACTTGTTTAGACTGCTTCAGCGCTCGATCGACTGAAGCAGCCGTTGCTTCACTTGCCGCCACTCGGCGGCAACAATGGAAAACCGCGCGGAATCGCGTGGGATAAAGTCTGCCGCCATGCGGTGGGCGCGCAGAATTCCTTCAAACTGCCCGCCGATGCGCTCGATTGCGGATCGCGAACGCTGGTTTCGCACATCGGTGTGAAAGCATACGCGCAAAACCTTCCAGTCTTCGAAGGCGTGGCGCAGCATCAGAAATTTACTTTCCGTGTTGGCCGCGGTGCGGATGGCGGAACGAGCAAACCAGGTGTATCCGATCTCGCAGGCGTCCGGCGTCTTGCGTCCATGCGATCGATGACCTGGGGGCCACGCCCATCGCTCGAGGTTAAAGAAGCGCGTGGAACCGATGACCACCCCGTCGGGCGTCCGCACAATGGCGAACGAAACGGCGGTTCCAGCATCGCGCCAGGCGAGAGCCGTGTCGACATAGGCTTGCGCCGCGTCTTTGCTCTGAGGCACGGGACTCCAGCGATAGAGTTCGTGATCGTTAGCCGCAGCCGCGACCAGGCCGTCGACGTGATGGTGCTGCAACGGCTCCAGTCGAACGTGCTTCCCCTGCAGCGTGAAAATTTCCGTAGGCATCGTTTCAATATGCAATGACGTCGGAAGAAGAACCTCGACCACGAAGTATCACGAAGTCCTACTGGCAAGGTTTCCTTCGTGCAACTTCGTGTTCTTCGTGGTTGTCGCTCTTCTGCCCGGCTGCTTCTTCACACCTGCTGCCGCGCTTCGCCAAGGGCTACCGTGATATCCATCTTGCGCTTGTTGCGGAAAATCGTAATCTTCACCGTATCTCCGGCGCGGTGATTGTCCATCATCTGCGCCAAATCCTGCTCGTCTTGTATCTTTTGCCCGTCGATGGCGACGATCAAATCTCCGCCCAGCATGATCGGAGTATTGCCGAGGTAGGCGCGCTCGGTGCCGGCCCGCAAGCCAGCCTGCTCGGCCGATCCACCCGGTGTGACCTGAATAATGAGCAATCCGTAGTCGACGGGCAAGCCGATTTCGTCCGCCAGTTCCGGAGTGATCGCAATCGTGCGCACGCCAAGGGCAGGACGCCGCACGCGGCCGAGGGTCATCAAGTCGTTGAGCACCGCTTTCGCCGTGTTGATGGGAATGGCGAAGCCGATGCCCGCGTTCTGGCCGACGCTCGATAGAATCATCGTGTTGATCCCGATCACTTCGCCGTGCCAGTTCATCAGCGGTCCACCCGAGTTGCCGGGGTTGATGGCGGCATCGGTTTGAATGGCTTCGTCAATCATGGCGCCATTGGGTTCGCGAACCGGGCGAATCGAGCTGACTATGCCCCGCGTCATGGTGCCCGCCAAGCCAAAAGGATTGCCGATCGCATAAACCTTCTGTCCGACCTGCAGGTTCCGCGAATCGCCGAGGATGGCCGGTACGAGATCTGGAGCCTTGATCTGGATGACCGCCAGATCGTGCGGCGGATCGGTCCCCACAATCGTGGCCTTGTATTTTTTGCGATTGTGCAGCGTGACCTCTACCTGGCGCGCCTCGGCGATCACGTGATAGTTCGTGAGGATGTGGCCTTCCTTGTCGATGACAAATCCGGAGCCCTGGCCTTCCTGCGGGACCAGCCCATAGAAGAAATCAAACGTCATCGCGCGCGAGGTCACGTTCACCACGGACGGAATGTTCTTCTTGTAAACGGAGATGTTGTTCTGCTCTTCGCTATCGAGGGACTCATTGGGAGCAGCTTCGGTAATCTCGACCTGCGCGGGCTGGGCAAACCAGTTCGTCGAGTGCAGTTCGCCCCGCGAGTTGGAGCGCCAGGTCGTGAAGTAGAAGAATGCTCCGGCAATCGTCAGCGCGAGGAGCAAAGGCCGCAAAAGTTTCATATTTCGTCCGTCCGATTTCGATGAAAGCCAAGACTAGTGTAGTGCGTCCAAGAGATCGACACCTGCAGTTCGCCGGTTTCCCCTGTGATCCTCTGTGCACCCGGTGGTTAAAGCCCTTGACCACCTCTCGCAGAACACCGCGAATCACGGGGATCGAGGCGCACTACACGAGTACAATGTCGGGAAGCAAAAACGTCCCTGCATCAATTCTAATCAATGCCACCAGGTTGAGCACGCTCTGCAGTTCACGCCGACGCGGGGATGCTCGATTCCAGTTGCTGCTCCCGCAAATAAAGGAAGAGTGGGAGTCCGAGCGAGACTCCCACGGTGAGCACCGCAAGAATGACCAACCAGCGTTTCCCGATTCCGAGACGCGTGCCCTCGATGCGCGTGAACGCGATAAGCACCACGGCCGAGACCAGAACATCCATGCCGAAGAACGCTCCAATACGATTCGCGAACAGTTCGCGCACGAAGAGCGCGAGGTTCACTCCGTGCTGCACCGCCCATGGAATGAATTCCGCGTAGGGAAGGACAAGCCCCAGGATGCAGAGGACCAGGTAAAGCGTTTTGGGCTTCATCCCAGCATTCTATCCGGGGCGCAGCTAACGCAGCTTGAATCGAGGGCTGTCTAGTGTTCGTGCGTCAAACACATCGACACTTATAGGTCGCCGGTTTCCCCTGTGATCCTCTGTGCACTCCATGGTTAAAGCCCTGGACCTCCGCGCAGCACACCGCGGATCACGCCGATCGAGGCGCAATCGTTGAGGCGCAATAGTTAACGATCACGATTTCTGACGCGCCACACTAGCGAGACTCATGGCGCGTAGCGCCCGAGCCCGCCTCTGCTTCCTGGCTCAGCTGCTGCCACACTCGTCCTACCTGTTCGCGTGTGCTCTCGAGCGTTGCGGAATTGTCGATGACGAAATCCGCAGCCTTGATTTTTTCTTCGTCCGGAAGTTGCGCGGCCATCCGGCGGGCGACTTCTTTGCGCGCTGATTCGAGATCCACCTTCTGCCGGGCCGCGAACCGCATCGCACGCTGCTCAGGATTGCAGGTCACGACAACCATGCGATCGAAGTGATCGGCGGCGCCAGCTTCGAGAATCAGCGCAGCTTCAACAATCGCAACCCCGTGCGGATGCTGCACTCCAATAGCCTGCATCCATTCATTCTGGCTGCGAATGACGCCCGGATGCACAATGCGATTCAACTCTTCGATGCGCGAGGCGGTTTTGCCTGCAGCAGCGGGTCCGAAGGCAGCCTCCGCCAGTTTGGCGCGATTGACGCTTCCGTCGCGATCAAGAATGTCTCGTCCAAAATGCCGGACAACTTCGTTGTATACCGCCTCGCCCGGACTCATCAACGAGTGCGCGATCCGGTCTGCCTGGACGAGGTACGCGCCCAGCCCGACAAACATCTCGCCCACCACAGACTTCCCCGAGGCAATACCGCCAGTGAGCCCGACTTTCAGCATGAGAGTTTCAACATTGTCTTTACCTAAATGCGGAGCCACGGAGATGCGGAATGCAGGAGTCTAAGCAGAGCCACTTCTAAATGATTCTTGGCCGTGTCTCCGTGCCTCCGTGGTGGATCTTACGCCCGTGACAGCTCCGGCACACCACTTCCGCGCCGCATCTTCGCCGCTTTGAGCGTATTAAACATCAACATCGCAATCGTAAGTGGGCCGACACCGCCTGGCACTGGGGTCATGGCGCCGGCAACCTCCGTGACTTCAGGATGCACGTCGCCGATCAGAGTTGAGCCTTTCTTGCGAAAAGTCTCCTCGCGCTTCATATTGCCACCGAAGAACTTCTGAAACTCTCCCGCATCGGTGATCGTATTCATGCCGACATCGATGACGGTGGCTCCAGGCTTCACGAAGTCTCGGGTAATCATGCCGGCGCGGCCGATGGCGGCCACCAGAATGTCGGCCCGCCGGCACACTCCCGGCAGATCGTGCGTCTTCGAATGGCAGACGGTCACGGTGGCGTTGGCATTGATCAGCAGCATGGCCGCGGGCTTGCCCACGATATCGCTGCGTCCTACCACCACCGCCTCGCGCCCTGAGATCGGAATGTTGCTGCGCTTCAGGATCTCCATCACCCCAGCCGGCGTGCACGGTACCAAGCCGGGCCGCTGCGTCGAAAGGAATCCGACGTTCATGGGATGGAAGCCGTCCACATCTTTGGCCGGATCGACGGCGAGCAGCACTTTCTTGGAATCCACCTGCGGCGGCAGCGGAAGCTGTACCAGGATTCCGTCAATCTCGTCGCGCCGGTTCAGGTCGGCAATCACCGCGAGCAACTCGGCGGTCGACGCAGTTTCCGGCGGCGCCAGCTTCTCGCTGTGGATGCCGACTTCCTCGCAAGCCTTCACCTTGCCGCGAACATAAATTTCGGACGCGGGATTATGGCCGATAAGCATGACAGCGAGGCCGGGCCGCACGCCGGCGGCGGCCATGGTACGGACTTCGGCAGCAACTTCGGTGCGAATCTGTTGCGCGATCTTCGTTCCATCCAGGATAAGGGCAGGCATAATTCGGGCTTCCGGCGCGGCGTCCCAGTGCCGGATCTTAAATTTTACACCGTCAGGAGCGTGTCCTCCGGTGGTCACTGACCACGGGAGGGCAGAGCCACGGAGGAAAACGGAAAATTGCCAGGGTTCCCACAGAATTTCATTGGGCGAAGCTGGCGTTCTATGTGCTTTCTCCGTGGCTCCGTGCCTCCGTGGTGACTCACGCCCCTGTGTGCGTCCGGTCACACGACGCGCACGTTCCGTGTCGTACAATGCACACGTCATGATTGCCAAAGACCTTCTGGAAATCCTGGTCTGTCCGGCGTGCAAGCAGGTGCTCGAGTACCGGCAAAGCCCCGAAAGCTTGAAGTGTACGAAGTGCCATCGGGTCTATGCGGTGAAGGACGACATTCCCATCATGCTGATCGATGAGGCGACGATCGAACCTTAGGGCAGCTGTGAACCACGCGCGCTGAACTCCGCGATCTTCGGAAAAAGGAGGTTCAGACGTGGCGGCACAATATTTTTACTGCACTCAATGTCATAAGAAATATCCTACACACCACAAACTGTTTGACGCCCTCTACCAGTTCTCGAAAGAGTCTCCGGAGCAATGTCCAGCCTGCGGCGGAACGAGGGAGTTGCACCTGAGTCTCGACTTCCAACTAGGAGCCGGGGATGGCGATTTCAACGTCGTCTCGGCTCTTCTGCCCGAAAAACTGGAATCCTGGCTGGGAGAGGAGCAAGAAGAGGTGACGCTTTATCCCTTCCTGGTCGTGTTGCAGACGGCGGAAGGCAAGCAGTTCTGCTGGATGCCGTACTGGCACGTCACCGGCAAGGAAGCCCGCTATGGGCAGCACGCGCTTTGCCTGGACATAGCGCAGTTCGACAGCCTCGTAGCGCAGGTGCAGGAGAAAATTCTGCAGCCCGCGTAAGTTTCGCTCGCCAGGGTTGTGTGGGGACAGCCGCCCCCGGCTGTCCAGCCGCGAAGCGGCGCAAGTTTTCTGAGAGGGGTTATCCCGAGGTCCCGCGTTTTCACCAGCGGGACGAGGGATCTCCCACGCGCATTACCGCCGAAAAAGTTCAGACTGACCCCACCACCGCTCCCCCGCTTTAACACAATATTCACATTCCCATACTAGGATGGCCCCATGCCACGGGAGCCGTTGCACATTGAGGATGTCACTGGACTGCCCGACGGGCAGCGCCTTTTGCGCCTGCAGGGTCCGGTTACGCTCTCCAACTTCTTTCAGTTCCAGTCGCTGGTGCGGGGCAACACTTCGCGCCATTTAATCCTTGACTTTACCGGCGTTCCCTACATGGATTCGGCCGGAATCGGAGCCCTGGTGGGAGCCTATGTCAACCATCAAAAAGAGGGCCGTAGCCTGGCGCTGGTTGGAGTCACCGCTCGCGTTCGCGGTTCCCTGCAAGTGACCCGCGTCGAGCAGTTCTTCCAGTTCTACGACAACCACTCGGCAGCGCAGGACGCGTTGGCCGGGAAATAAATTCCGATCTGCACGAGCCCATCGGTCCAGATTTCAAAGTGTGGAGCGGGCACTCCTGCCCGCTGCTTTTGCCTGTTGGTTTTCTTCGTTGACCCAAATCAAGACCAAGGTCAAGAGCACCGGGCAGAAGTGCCCGCTCCACATCTGTCCAGAATCCATACCACCACCGATGAGGTGGCCGAACTCGTGCGCCCGCTGGTTGGATTCCACCATCGGAAAACGACACATTGTGTCAGTTTCCAGATTACCCCTAGGTACGAATGGCATATCGAGGCCATTGCCGCCCTAATGAAAACACCCGCAACTTCCGATAAATCTGAGGGTTAAATGAATCCAGAGGGGTTGGGGTACCGTAACAGGAATGTAGGGTGATTACGGCATGCGAATTGCATGCAACTTCAACAGCTGCCGATGAGTCTAATTGGCAAGTATGTGGGAAGGTCGGAGTCGGAGGTGATGACGGCCATGACAAACGAGAAGCTGGGGATGGGGAACGATAAAGATAGGTTCACGCCGACCGAACTGGCGGCGCTGAGAAGCGATCTGCTGCAGGGTGGGATGATTGACTCCTACGAAGCGGCGGAATTGCTCCAGGTGTTCCTGATGGGCCGGGGATATGGAGTCTCGCCCAAAGCAGCGCTCGATGCGGCAGGCCGCGTTGAGATGGCGGGTTGCGCCCTGCCGGTTCTGCAACACGAACTGGAGAACTTGGCCATGGTGATGTAAGCACCCGGGCGGTGACCCGAGTAGCAATCGAACCGCAAGTAGAGGGAGGTCTGAGGCAAACAATCCTCAGCCTCCTGAGTTCGGTTGCCGGAATGGGAAAGACCAGATTTTGAGACTTTAGTTAGCCTGATTCGCCGATCGAAACAAGACCGACCGAACCAGTTCCACAACGGGAAAAAGCCGGGCCAACCAGCCCGGCTTTGTGGTTTTTAGACTTATGTAGATACGGCTTATGTGGAGACGGGCGCCTCGCCCGTCACCGGAGTGAGCGCAGCGAGCAATCGCACGCGCGCCACTGCCCTTGGTCCACGAACCGGACCCGCCCTGCAAATTTGCCGCAGATGTGAAAGCCCCGCAAGTCCGAAATCTGGGCGAAGCGCAACTTGATGACCGGCCGTCACTTGCCGTCATTTGTACATACAAATATGTAAAAATGTTCCTGCAGGAACACTTCTGCTAAAACTTTCTGCCGATAACAGCTCACTCGTAGCGCAGGCTTTCTACTGGATCAAGTTGCGAGGCGCGCGATGCCGGCACTGTCCCGAATATGATCCCCACGATGGAAGAAACGATGATGGCGATAATGGCTGACAAGCCTGAGATTGGGAAGTGGTAGTCAGTGAAGAAGCGCACAGAGAAAGGGAGCGCAAGGCCGGTGACGATTCCGGTAATGCCTCCAGTCAATGAAATCAGGATCGCTTCGGCGAGAAACTGGAAACGGATCTCGCGGTTGGTCGCGCCGATGGCCTTGCGGATGCCGATTTCGCGAATGCGCGACGTGACCGTCGCCAGCATGATGTTCATGATGCCAATGCCGCTGACCAGCAGCGTGACGAAGGCGACGAGCATGAGAATCACGGTGAGCGCGTCGGCAATGCGCCCCGCCACTGTAAGCAGCTGGGTCAAATTCTGCACGTTATAAACCGACTCCGGCCGGTGACGCGACTGCAGCACGCGCTTGATGGCCGCCGTTGCAGGGATCACATCTTGCGGGCTCGCCGCGGAGAAATAGATCTCATAGACCGCCGACGTCGGCGTGAAGAACCGGCTGACCGTGTACGGAATCAGCATCGAATCTTCCTGAATTTCCGATTGCCCAAACGTGTCGACGCTCTCTTTAAACACGCCCACCACAGTGAAGGGCAAGCCGCTGCTTAGCTTGATGATCTGCCCGATTGAGGCGGAGGGCGTGCCGAACAGTCTATCCGCGAGTTTCTCAGTGATCACACCAACCTTGTTGCGGCCGGACGTGTCTTCGTTATCGAAGAATCGTCCCGCCAGCACGATCAGATTACGCACGCGCTGATATTCCGGGGCGACGCCCAGCACAAGGATGTCGCGCTGCTTGCCCCCGCCGACGCTGATGCGGTCATTCAGGGCGATGGTCGGCGACGCGGCCACGACGCTGGGGACCTGCTCCCGAACCGCCTTGACGTCGTCCACCGTCATAGGGTCCGGAGTGGAGTCGATGCGCTGCAGTCCGCCCTGGTAGTCGGCGTAAATCATGTTGGCGCCGATGGACTGAATCTGCCGCAGAATGTATTGCTTTCCTGTTAGGCCGATGGTGACGACCAGGATCACCGACGCCGTTCCGACCGCCATGGCCAGCGAGGTCAGCGTGAACTGCAGCTTGTTGCTGGAAAAGGCGTCGTAAGCGAAATTAATAATTTCACTGAGGCCGATCGTAAACCTGCGTTGCGTAATCGACGGTGCCGTCGCGGTAGGCATCTTGAGTGATTAGATGTTAAACCTCGCTCGCGGAAGCGGGCAATCCACCCCGTTTCAGCGAGCCGCCGGTGACGAAGACTGCGGCCAGAATCACGATAAGCGGATCGACTGGCCGGAAATAGTATGTCTCCGGGTGCGTGATGTAGTAAGTCAGCGGGAAGAACAACAGAACGATGGCGAAACGCACGCCCAGCGCGGCATTGCGGTGAAACACCTTTCGCAAGCCGAGCAGGCCGAGGATGCTCATGGATGTATCCAGAAAGATGTTGGGTGGATCGAGCGGTTCGTCTTTCAAATAAGCGCGATCGAAGCTCCAGTAGCCGGTCCACATGTAAAGGATGCGGCGGCCGGTCATCCAGACGAACCAGGCGGGATGATTGCGGATGTAGGCTTCGCCCTGATACAGCTTGTGATTCATGTACGCGATCTCGCCGACGCGCTCGTACTCAGAAAGCTCAGCATCGTTGTGGTTCGGATGAAGAGCGCTGTTCACCCAGCGCTGGGAATATCCGTTGTTGCCAATGTAGAGTTCGAGGCCGAAACCGCTGCGCACCGGGATGAAGCGGTGAAAGAGTTCGTAGTTGCGCACAAGCCACGGGGACATCACGGCCAGGGCCGCCAGCGCGGCGGCCATCATCGGCATCTTCCAGGGAACGTTGGTTCGAAAGCGGCGGTAGACCGTCCAGAGCCCGAGCAGCGGGACGACTGCCAATGTGACCGGTTCGGTCAGCGCCGTCAGTCCTCCGAAAAGGCCGAATAGGATCCAACCACGAGTGCGGGAAGAATTTTCGAGTCGCCACGCGAACAGGAAAAGGCACGCCAGTTCAAGCGTGACCAGACAGGTGGACCACGCCCAGTCTGCGCCATAGTAAATGCCGTAGGGTGAGAACGCCCATCCCCAGCCAGCCCACGTTGCCACGCGATCTCCCAACGTCCGCCGCGACAGAAGAAAAACCGGAATGCACGTAAGCGCCGAGAACACGCTGTTGAGCGACAAGGCCGCAAGCACCGAGGCTTTCGTCTCGATTCCGAAGATCTTGAAGATGCCTGCCAGCAGATAGGAGTACACCGGCGGCAGAAGCGCGGAAGCTCCGGTCGGGGCGAAGGGACTGCCGAAGCCGTGGCCTGACGCGATGGAGCGGGCGATCAATCCAAACGCCCAGTGCTCCAGAACGAACGGGTCCAGCCAATCGCGATAGACGAATGGGATCACGGCCAGCCGAACAGCCAGAGCGACCAGCACCATCCAGATACAGCGATTTGGATTGTGCGCGGCGCTACGAATTTCGGAATTACGAATTTCAGCACTACGAATTTCAGCACTCATCGGCGTAGGCGGCACACTTTCACTTCCTCATTAGCGTAGGGACAGACGACTGGACCCGGCTGCGTGTTCAAGAATTCCGCATCGGCGGCTGACAGCACGAACCACGTCACGCCAAAATCATTTCTAAGCCGCTGGAAATCTGCTGCTCGAAAAGTTCGCCATCCATTGAGGGCCGTCACTTCTTTCAGCCATCGCGGCGCCAGCGAGGGAACACGAGCGACCATGCCGGCATCTTTTTCATAGTCGGCAAGAACGCTGCGCTCGGCCAGCGCGCGGAAGCCGTGATGGTCCTCGCCGGGCAAGGCTTCGTAGTGGGGATCGATGGCGAACAAGCTGTCAGAGGGAGTGTACAGGCGAATCCAGTCGAATGCGCGCAGCCAGTTGTTGTCGGGCGTGACGAACGGCAACTCCAAATGCGGAGACGCGGCGTACATCTGGCGCTGCGCATAGAACATGCCTGCGCTCAGCGGGAGAAACAGCAATGCCCAACGATAGCGATGACGGTCGAGAAGATACTTGCCCAGCAGGCCGCCGATGATCAGGAAGAAGAGCAGATACAGCAAGTGCAGGTAGCGCATCGGCTCAAAGGGACGCAGGCGCTCCAGGCCGGGAGGGAGCATGATTACCAAGCCGACGATGGTTTGAAAGACGCCGTAATAAATAAGAGCGGAGACGAGGGGAAGAAGAACAGACTCGCCAGAAGCGGGCAAGAGTGCCCGCTCCACACAAACTTCGCCCGTCTGTCTGCGCTGAGGCTGAGCGAAGCGGCGAAAAGCGAAGAGGAGAGCGAGCGGAGCAAAGACTCCCAGCCATTCATACCAGTGCCAGCGCGTCACGAATAAAAAGTCGCGAGTGGCTGCCGCTTGCCGCCAGGCATCGGAAGTTGGTTCGAAGAGCCATCCCAGAGGAATCAGGAGCGCGACTGAAGCTGGCATCGGCGATGGTCTTGCGATCCTGGAATTGCGCAACGTCCAGGCCAGGAATGCGCAGAAAGAAATTCCCAAGCCGGCCATGATCGCGTGAATGGCGAAGGCGACCGCGAGCAGCAAACCTGCCAGCCAGAATTTTCTATCGATCACAGCCACGATGGCCGCCAGGATAGCAGCGGTCGCGAGGGTTCGCGGGTGAAGATATTGATCGGCGAGATTGATGGCAACGCCGGGCACAGGCAGGGTCAGCAGCGCGGCAATCAAGGCGACCGCGGCCCACTGCGCTTCCGGGAGAGCAAAGCAGCGGCGAGCGATTCGCCAGCAGCCGAACAGAACAAGAAAGATGGCAAGCAACTGCCATAACAAGACGTCCCACAGGACTGGCAGATGAGTGAGCCGCACGGAAAATGCGATGAGCTTGTCGAAAATTGTGAGTTGAAATTGCAGGCGGAAGAAATCGGAATCGTACGGAAAGAGAGCCGGGTGCAAATCCCGCTTGATCGCCGCCAGGTAAAAAGAATCGTCCTCGAGTCCAGGATGGTATCCCATGACCACGAACGCGAATAGGGTGAGTCCGGCCAGTCGGGCCAGGTTGCGGACCGAGAATTCGTCCTTGGCCAGTCGCAGGCTGGCAGGAGTTGGCGTGCTTTCTGGCATTGTGAAAGGAGACGAACGCGAAACCTAGCGCGCAGTCCCTGAACGGGCAGCGTAATAGCTTTCGCTTCCCGCTTCAAGTGTGCGGCCTTGCTTGCTGAAGCGCGGCCAGTGGGCGAGTCCAAATCGCTGCAACGCAAACTGCAGCGTGGTGGCGAGCACGCCGAGACCGTACTCGACGCTGCGGCGGAAATTGATCGAGGAAGCTTCCGCAAAATATTTCGTGGGACAGGAAACTTCTCCGATGCGAAATCCGAAATGCACGCACTGCGCCAGCATCTGATTGTCAAAGACAAAGTCGTCGGAATTTTCCAGCAGAGGCAATTCGGTCAAGACCTGGCGGCTGAAGGCGCGATAGCCGGTGTGATATTCGGAAAGCTTCACGCCGAGAAAAAGATTTTCGAAGGCGGTCAGCAGGCGGTTGGAGATGTATTTGTACACCGGCATGCCGCCGCGCAGGGCGCGCCCGCCAATGATGCGCGATCCGAGCACGACATCATAAACGTCGTAGGCCACCATGCTGGCCATGGCCGTGATGAGCAGCGGCGTGTACTGGTAATCGGGGTGCAGCATGATGACCACGTCGGCGCCGGCGTTGAGCGCTTCGCGATAGCAGGTCTGCTGGTTGCGTCCATAGCCGTAGTTGCGGTCATGCTGGAAAACGTAGAGGCCAAGGCTGTGGGCCAATTGCACGGTCTGATCGCGGCTGTGATCGTCGACGAGAATGCGGACGTCGACCAACTCGGGAAGCTCGTGCACCGTGGCTTCCAGAGTTTTTTCCGCGTTATAGGCGGGCATGACGACTGCCACACGTTTGCCGTTGATCATGGTAAGGAGGGCGCGGAAACGCCTGTGGATAGTGTACCCGAGATGGCAAGCGGCGGGAGTGTGGCGCCGCGCCATGAGGCTTGGTAGTGATGAGCCGCTGGTAACGGATCAACCGGCGCTATGGCTGTTCTCGAAAGTTATGCGTTTCCACTGACGCGCTGCCAGATCCGGGATAGTTTTTCAACCACCGTGGAGGTGAGGTCGTCGGCTTTCTTCGCACCGATGATGAATCTCAGAAGCATGTATGAAATGAACAAACAAGCGAGGAAAATCCATACGAAAACTTCGAGGGCGCCCCGGGAGGGCGTATGGATGTCATACTTGATGCTCAAGAAAATCGCCATGAGGATCACAGTTACAATGCCAAGCCCAGTCGCGAGTAGCCTTAATTGATCACCGCGAGGCCGTACGCCTGCAAGTCGAATCATTACCAAAATGTAGTGGTCTTCTCGTTCAAGAAAACGGATTGCGGCCCACCATTTGTCGTAATCGTCACGTACACCCTTGCGAATTCGCTTATCAGCCTTGGTAACTAGTTTCGCAATTTTGTGTTCATACTCGTCTTGGTCGTACTCACGATCAAAATCCTCATTAACTTTCATGATGTCCGGAAGCGTCCATCCACTTTCTGTGAAATACAGCATTTTGCGCTCGACTTCGGAGAGCGGGATGTCCCTCTGCGCTTCCTCGACAATCTGGGAAATGAGGAACTCTTTGGCTTCCCGCCCGCTGTGGAATGCTTTCATGTGGCGGATTTTACTCCTGTTCCAAGTGTTTGAGGCGGCTGGGCGTAATCCCGCCCTTGCAAAAAACGCAAGGACGGGGCACCCACTTTTTCGTAGCGGGAAAGGAAAGCAATGCAGAAGGTAGGCACGCCCGGCAACGGATCAATGAGGGCTGTGGACGGTTAGCCAGCAGTTACAATGTCTCGCGTGACTTCTCGGGCTGGCAAAGCCATAATCCGTCGCACTACTTTGGATGATCGACGTTCGTGCTACGACGCTCTTCGTGGTTTCGGTTGTTTTCGTGGTGGCTCTAATTGCTTTGGTGCGCCGAGGTCCAACCGACGTGAAATGGTTGCAAGTGCAGGGGACCTTCGGGACACCAGAGTTGTTGTTGACCACGCGCTCCAAACAGAATGGGGCGGGCAGCTAACATGGAAAGCCGAATACAACGTGGTCTATTCAATTGCCGGCCGTGAATATGCGGTTTGGGCAGACTCAACTGGTGCCGTCCGCTAAAGCGGACTCGGGTTGGTCCACTTCCGGCCACCCGGCACTTCCGTGCCGGGCTTTCACATCCCGCCGCTACGCGGGCTGGAGCCTGAGTTTGTCCACCGTGCCCATTCGACACCGAGTTTCGTAACAGACTCAAGAACGCAAGGACGGGGCACCCACTTCTGTGTAGCGGAGAAAAAGACACGCAGAAATGTGGGGCGCCCGCCCTAGCTGCCTGTCGCATTTGACAGTGGCGCGAGGGTTTATCAAGCGTGACCATCCAAGAGTCACATTGAGATTCGCTTGGTTGCTCTTCCGGCAACTGGTGGGAGGAAGTTTATGTCTAAAAGATCCACGTTCTGCAGCATACGATTAGCCGTCCTCTGCCTCTTAGTGTCCGCCGCGCTCCCGGCACGAAGCCAAGAGAAGGCTCCTGTTTTCGTGGTTACTCCGGAAGAAAGCAAGATTACGTTCTACGTGAAGGCGTCAGTGGCTTTAGAGGGTACTTTCGAAAAGTGGGAGGCCTCTCTAACATTTACATCTCCGGATGTCACGACCGGCGTCTTGGATATCAAGATTCAGGCCAACAGCGTGAATACAGGAAGCGGAATGAAAGACGGCAAGCTGAAGAGTAAAGATTTTTTCGACGTCGAGCAGAATCCGTTGATAACGTTTCATTCAGACAAGGTTGTCCAGACCGGTCCGACCACCTTTGATTTGCCTGGAACGTTTACCATTCGTGGAGTCTCCAAACCTGAGACGCTGACGTTTACAATCACTGGCAAGGGCACAGGGGCAGGAGAGATTAAAGGGAAAATGGCCTTCGATCGGAAGGATTACGGGATGAATAAAGGCATTCCCTTCGTCAAGATCGCCGACCGCGTCGAGGTGACGGTTAACCTCAAGGGGAAGCGAGTCAGCGGGCCTCCGCTGGTCTTTAAGCAATAGGGTGGGCCAGTCTAGGCATTGCCGGCAGCACGTCCGCCAAACCAGCCTGTCAATCCGAGCCGCCTCAGCGCATGTTGTCGAGGATTGAGCCTACAATCCCGCCGACCACGCCGCCTTCCACGGCTTGCCTGGGGGCTTCGCGGGGGATGTATTTCTCGATGGCGTGCGCGAGTTTGGAAATGGGCAGAGTCTGCAGCCAAATTCTTCCCGGTCCGGTGAGGGCCGCGAGGAAGATTCCGTCGCCGCCGAAGATCATGTTCTTGATGCCGGGGACGGTCGTGATCTGAAACGAGACGCCGGCCTGAAACGCGCCCACGTGGCCGGGATGCACTCGCAGGGTCTCGCCAGGTTGCAGATCGCGCACCACCAGTTCTCCGGAAAGTTCGAGCCAGGCAGTTCCCTGCCCGGTGACCTTCTGCAAAAGGAAGCCGTCGCCGCCGAAGATTCCCGCGCCCAGGGATTGCTGGAATCCGACGCCAATCTGAATCTGCGGCGTGGCGCAGAGGAAGCCCTGGCGATGGATCATGTAATCGTGCCCCGGTGAAACTTCCACGGGCACGATGTGGCCGGGCAGTTTGGTGGCGAAGGCGAGCTCGCCGGCGGCACCGATGGCGCGGTATTCGGTCATGAAGAGCGATCCGCCGCCGGCCACGCGCTTGAGCACGCCAAACAGTCCGCCTGCGCCCGCGAATTGGGTGTGGGTCGTCATCTGGATCGAGCTGCCCATCCAGGAAAGCTCTCCGGCTTCGGAGATGATGGACTCGTTCGGCTCGAGCGCGAATTCGAGGACTGGCATGGTGGTTCCGGTGATACGGCTCTGCATCGGGATCTCCTCAGTTCATGTAGGTTGAGATGATTTACGTTGAAACCGCTAGCACGGTTCCGTGAAACAGGATGCGGTTGTATCCGCGGAAATACAGTAATAGCTGTCGGAGCTGGCTATGAGCTATGAGCATTGAGCAAACACGCCAGCTCGTCCCTACTTCGAGACCACAGTTTTAGATCCGGACACAGAATCCTTGGCGGATATTTTGGTTTCGTCTTCGCGCCGCGACCCGACGCATGCGGCGCTTCTTCAAGTCGGCACGCCCAGTTTCGGCAACAGCCACTGGGTTAGCACGACGTAGCCGATCACAAAAGCAACCACCCAAAGCCATTGAGGCATGATGACTCCCTGGGACCCGTTCTCGACCGATTTACTGCCCAGCTATATTGTAATAAATCATCCGCGCCGTGGCGACGGGAATTCGCCTTGCTCTTAGTAACCACCGCAATCGCATCCTTCATGCAGGGCAGCGCCGAAAAGCCAAGTGGGACGAAGCGCGTCATCGAGCAGGATCTGGGCTCGCGGTTCACAGTCATGCGAAGCAGGAGCGGCATTTCCCTATTAAGTTTCGGCGCACTCGTACGGCGCGCGGCGAACCCTAGCGTGCCAGTTCGCTTCTTAGATGCTTCGACAGCTTCTCAATCTGTTTCAACTTTTGCGCC
The DNA here is from genome assembly GCA_963763795.1 of uncultured Acidobacteriota bacterium. Taxonomy (GTDB): domain Bacteria; phylum Acidobacteriota; class Terriglobia; order Terriglobales; family Acidobacteriaceae; genus Sulfotelmatobacter. The sequence continues at coordinate 326,337 of CAVXPP010000007.1, forward strand.
AGATCTTTCGACAAGACGCCCCGGCTCAAATTATGAACATCAGGCCGCACGGATGCAGCGAGATCGGCCAATTCGTCGGCCTCGCGTCCGAGCGCCTGAGTATCCACAGGCCGGGAATCCATGCTCTCATTCTGCGCCTGCAATTCCTGCGCGTGGCGCATCTGGGGTGGGAGCATTCGAGAGTTTTGAGCCATGACGAGCAGACTCATTACCAGCATGACAGCCAAGCTAACCGTCACGTGAGTGAGTTTCACGCCGCCTCCTAAGCGTGCAAGTGCGGAGGATTGTACTACCAGGCTCCCGATTCACCCATGAATTTTTTCTGCGGAAGCGAGCACTCGGGCCTGGTTCCGTTCTAGAGTCGGAAAACAAATCGGCGGCGTTCGTTTAATCACGTGCGCGCGCGCTCATCTCAGCATCTGGAGTAGTCTTCATGGCCTTGATTGTTTCCAACACCCGCCGAAGGCGGTCATTCGCGCCGTTGGCTGACTCCAGGCTCGCGTAATAGTCAAGGATGTTTTGCTTGAGGTCCGCGGGAATGCTGCGGTCCGGTTTGGAAGCGAGGCGGAGAAGCAATTGCTCATAGGCTCGGTCCGCCAGCGCATAGTCTCCCAGCTTGGCCGGACGCCCGGTGTCGAGATCAAGGTTTGGCAGCAGCGGGACGGTGGGATCGGAGTTCGACAGATTCTTGTGCAGAGTTTCTCGGAACGCATCCACGGTGTGGTTCACGCTCTGCAGATACCATTCCTCGGTCTTAGGCGTGGGAATTTTCAAGGCCAAGTCCGAGGCGCCGCCGACTTTTGGCACTAGAAATACCAGAATTGCCAGCAAATGAGCTTTGAATCCCGGGCCCTTGTAGGCGTGCTTCCAATGGCGCTCGTAATTGGTGCGGGCAACGCGCTCCGCGAAGGTACGATACGCTTCGTCGTCGGGATGCGGCGGGAATTGGTGGCGGTGCAGCACCACTTCCGCTTGTGCGAATGCGGGGATGAAAGTGCGCACCGACGTGCGGTAACTGCGCAAAGAAGGGCGCGCCCGGCCCAGCACCAGGTGAATATCGAAGCCGTACGTGCTGATGAAAGCGTGTTCCAGAAACTTCCGCGGCACCTTGAAACCGATGTGTTGCATATAGGCTGGAGGCGCGAAGTCGAGATTGGTAAGCTCCTCAACATCGAAGGCGAATTCGGTGCGAATGTGAGAGTGCGGGCTTTCTCCATAGGTCACTGAATTCCCGAATTCTTGCCTGAGCTTGGGAAACTCCAGAGCGGTGGCGCGATTGATAACCTGGGAATGTCCGATAGAGTCTCCTAGATAATGGGACAGCACCCCCACGGCAAAGGCATATTCATCCAGGGTGCGAGCATTGTGAAAAAGCCAGGCGATGAAATCTCCCGTGCGGACGTAATGGGTGAGGTTGCTGAAAAAGGGCTTGCCGAAAGGGTAATAGCCCATGTCCTGAATCGCGGAGCCGCCGTAGGCATAGGCATGCGCTTCGAGCAGCTGCTCTTCCGTTGCGCCGGGAAACCTCGCTAGCAGCAAGGGTCGTATCGAATCATTCCAGGCAAGGTCAATCAACTCCTCGTGGGTAAGAACAGAATATGCGGGAGCTTGAGCTGCCAAGAGCGTGAACGCGACCAGGGAAACGATTGTGCAAATTCGTGCTCTTTTCATCAGCGATACCGGGTTCAGCGTTCCCGATGATTACGTCATAACTGCTCTGCGATTCGGGCGAAACCTTAGATGCCAAAGCAATCATTTTCGCAAAAGAAAGATGCGCGGGCCAGAATCGCAACCCTCGACCTCGCCGCGGTCCGATCGATCGTCACAAATTTCTTGACCAATAACTTCCTCCCAACCATCCTCAGCCGAATCGGCATCGCACCATCCAACTCGAGGATGTCTGAGATGACGGTTTCCCGGCTCAATTCGAGTGAACAGATCGAGTCCCTTTGGAGCCTGGGAGGACTGACTTGGCCGGAATTGGGTCGACGGATCTGGGGAGGAATGAGCCAGACAGATTTATTGAACCGGGCCTACGAACTTGCTTATAACTTTTTGCTTGCGGTCTTCCCGCTGCTTCTGTTTTTGTTCAGCCTCTGTGGAGTATTCGCCCACGAAGGCATCAGATTGCGTGCGGACCTGCTTGCCTATGTGCAGCTTGCCTTGCCGCCGGCTGCATATCAATTACTGCAACACACCCTGGGAGAAATAACCAGAAACGCGCAAGCCGGAAAGCTCACATTCGGCTTACTGTTTGCACTGTTTTCTGGATCAGCGGGGACTACGCAACTGATCTCCACTTTGAACGCGGCGTACGAAGTCCGCGAGGCGCGATCATGGGTAAAGGTGCACCTGATCTCGCTTGGACTGACGATTGCAATATCCATCCTCATCATCGCCGCGCTCTTCCTGGTTCTCGCAGGCGGACAGGTCATCGCGTATCTGGGACAAGTCCTGGACATGAGCGAGGCCGCGTTCGTTGCGGCGAAAGTGTTGCAATGGGCATTCGCTTTGGGGTTCGTAGTTTTCGCCTTTGCCGTGGTTTATTACTTTGCACCTGACGTCAACGAGCAGCACTGGTATTGGATTACGCCCGGTTCGGTGTTCGGAGTAGCCATTTGGGCGGCGGCGTCGGCCGGGCTGCGGGTGTATCTGCACTTCTTTAACTCCTACAGCAGGACCTATGGCTCGTTGGGCGCTGTCATGATCCTCATGTTGTGGTTTTATGTCACGGGACTGGCCATTCTGCTGGGTGGACAGATCAATGCCACGATCGAACATGCGGCTGCTGAGCACGGCCACATAGAGGCCAAGGCTCCCGGGCAGAAGGCAGCTTGACCTTCCTAAAATCTGGTGTGATATTTTCCATCGATAGAGAGCCCGCCGAGTTGGTCGCGTTCCGCGCTCACCGACCATCGCTTGGTGAGCTTGTACTCGCCCTGCACAATTTCGCTGCCGGGTTGGGTAACGTCGGTGGAAAATGTGAACAGCAGATTTTTGGTGACCCGCTGCTGAATCGCAATGCGAGCGGAAGGATCCGAATTGTTCCCGCCGAGGGTTGGGTCGATCTGCAGGCTGGAAATGCCTGCCAGCTTCTGCACGCTGCTGCTGACTTGTCCGGCAACTTGCGAGGCAATCATAGAATCGGTGCTCTGGCTGCTGGCGGCCTGCTCCTCGGTGGTTTGTCCACGCGCGATGAGGTTGATGATGTCGGCCGTTGCCAAGGGCGGATCGGAGACGTACGAGGTGGTCAACTTGTCGAGCGGCCCGCGCAACGTAAGAGTCAGATTGTATTGCTCGGCAACGGTTGAAACAGAAACGTTGAGCACCGGATGGGTTTCGTTGGGATCGTCGAAGGTGATCACACCTCTTTGCAACTGGTAGCGCAGGTTGCGATAGAACAATTCGCCCGATGTCAGGGTCGCGCGTCCGGTGATAACGGGATCGGCCGCCGTGCCGCCAACCTGGAGTGCCGCCTGGCCCGCAATGCTGACCTGTGAGCTGACAGCATTTAGATTCTGCGATTGCACGCTGATCGCGAGTTTGACCGTGTCCGCAAAACCGGGCTGAGATAGCGTGTTTCCCGTGCTGAACTGGTCGCCGAAAGTCGAGAGATCGAAGTCGGGAGTGAACGCCAAATTGTCGACGAGCACTCGCCCGTTCAAGCTGGACGCCTGCGTGTTACCGCTGAAGGCGAGATTAGCGTCGAGCAGAGACCGCAAGCCCTCGGGATAACGGAGGCGCATCGACTTGCCCTGCAGCGCCAGATTAAATTGAAGGCTGGGCTTGTAAGTGACCGATCCGCCGAGAGAAACCTGACCACCTCCGAGTTGCGCCGTCAAGTTCGAGAGCTGCACATGATCATTGTCGATATTCAGGTCGCCGTTGAGCTTTTCGACACCAACCGGAGCATCGACGGTGTTCAGCGCCAGGTTCTGAAGCTGAACTTGGCCCTGGATCGCGGATCCAGAAGAACGAACATTGAGCGCGACCACACCGGAACTGTGCACGTCCGGTGAAATCATTTGCAGCATGTGCATGTCCACTGAACCTTTAGCGGTGAGAGTGGGCGAGCCAGCACTGCCGATCGGTATGCGGCCCTGCGCGGTCAAAGAGGTGCCGGTACCTTTAATTTCGGCCGGTTGCAGGGTGATCACAGACTTCACGTAGTCGACCTGAATGGGACGAGTGATTCCAACTTCCAAAGAATTGTACTTAGCTTGAAGCACGGGAACCGACAAGTGCGCCTCAACCTGCGACTTGTCTTTGAGCGGCCCCTTCAGCGTCGCATGCAATTCGGTCTGACCTTCGAATCCTTGCGGCACGCTGGGAGCGTAGGCCGCCATCAGGGCCGCGAGAGGAATCGTGCCGGTATCGATGGTGGCGTCGGTCTCGTAGTCGCCGGTTAGAGCAACGGTTCCGCGAGCGTGGATCGATGCCGCGGCGACTTTCGAATCCAGAGTGAGATTCGCGCGATGCTGAGCCACTCGAACCTCCGCCTTGAATCCGGAGATCGTATTCTGGCGAACCTCCAGTTGCGGGAATTGCACGGTAGCATCCAGTTGCGGATCGTCGACCGTCCCTTCGCCGCTGACCGAAGCATTGACGGTGCCGCTAACTCCTAGATTTTTCTCCTGCACGGTCTGCAGCTTTTGCAGAACGACCGAGGGCGCATTGAGCCGCACTTTGTAGGCTTTTGTTTTCGGAGTGTATGAGAGGTTTGCGTCGACGGCGCCGGCCTGGGTGGAGAGATTCAGGGTTGAGACGATGGAACTGTTTTCGGTATGAAACTTCACTGCGAGATTCTGGATGGGCTCGTCATAGGCACGGGCATTCGCGATCCGAAGCGAGCCCGATCCAGCGGGCTCGAGTTGCGAACCTTGCAGGTCAACCGTAGACGAAAGCACGCCTGAAACCGGATATTCCTGTTTCGCCAGGCGCTGAAGGTCGGATAACTGAAGCTGCTGGACTTGAAGATGAGCCCTTAACGGATTGGAAGGTACGTAGGCCCAGTTCTTCAATGTGACGGCGCCACTGAGATTAATTTGTCCGCGATGGGCGTTCACCAAGGACGCCGAGTCGATCGTGACTCCGGAAGAATTGGCGCGCATCGCCAGCTTTGCATTGCTCCATTCACTGCCTTCAACATTGAGATTCTGTGCAGCGAGTTGCGCTGCCACCGTTGGCTGCTTCATGGTGCCTTGCACGTTGGCGGTGAGCGTCGCAGATCCCGAAACAGCCGGGGGAGCGGATTGCGCCGGACTGAAAGAAGAAGCCAGTGCGGCGAGTTGATGCAAGTCGTCAGCGACGATTTGCACCTGCAAGTTGGAATGGTTGCTGATGGCGCCTTGGGCTGTGATCGTCGCCGTAGGAATTCGAAACGCGGTATCGCGCACTTGAACGATTTGTCTGGGACCGTCATAGTCGGCGTGCAGCGCCCCATTCACCGGCACATCCTTTTCCGACGGATTCGAGCGGCTGCTGGCCATAGCTTGCACAAACAGGTCTGAGTGGGCGCGCAAATTGCTGACGCTGCCCTTCCACGACGCATCGGCCTTGCCACGAAGGGTTCCGGAAATCGAAGCAGTTTTAATTTGCTGTGCTCCCAGCGCGCCTTGAAGCGCTTTCAAAGAGATGTTGGCCAAGGATGCCTGGACGCGGGACTGGGGAGTAGCGTCAAGATGTTTCATCTCGGCCATGGCGGTCATGCGTCCGCCCAGCGTCTCGACGGTGAAGTTCGTGAGTTGCAGAGTGCCGCCGCCCAAGCGATAGGTTCCTTGCATGCGTCGCAACTCGAGGCGTCTTCCCGAGGCGACGGCGGTGAGAAGATTGCTTTCCAACTGGCCGTCGATGGCAACATTGCGGACCGTCGGTTGATTTGGGACGGTTTGATAATGCAGTTTGCCGCCTAAGGAAATGTCGCCGGCTGGTGAAACCGAGGGGGACAGGGCTGCGAAATCCTGGGCATGAATTCGAATTCGATAATCGCCGTCAGCGACGGGATTGGAATAGTTCGAAACCGCGGCATTGAGGGCGATCTGTGAAGAGCCTACTGCCAACAACATCGAATGCAGAGCGAAGCGCTCTGGCGTGGCGCTGAATTGTAAATTAAGGCGATGTGGAAGCGGCGCGTAGCGCGCATATTGAAGATGACCGTTGTCATAAGAGACCGCTCCGTCATAGCGTTTCAGCAGCGATTCGAAGCGGACGTTCGCGGTCAGATCATGCAGATCGACCGCCATTGGGATCTTGCGATCGTTGTAGTTAATTTCGCCATTGCTCAGTTGAGCGTGCCCAACCGCAAGGTCAAAGATGCTGGTGTGGCTGCTACTCGGGTTGGGCGGAGCCGTCGGCAGATTATTCTTTCCGTCGCGGCTGACTTGTATATAAACAACTGGATGTTCAATCAGAAGCTCACTCAGAGAAATCTGGTGGTGAATGGCCGAGACGATCTTGAGGCTTACCGTCAATTTGTCGGCATGCAGCAGAGGCGGCTGGGCTGGGCTCTCCGTGCCGCGCAGGGTGATGTTGTAGAGATGAGCCGTCAATTTCGAGAGCTGAAAATCAAGGCCGCCGATCTCGGTCTTGCCGCCCGTGGCCCGGTCGGCCTCCTCGGCAATTTTGCGCAGGGCAAAGGCCTGGAAGTTCCGTGTTCGAATATAGAGAAGTCCTCCCACGATAGCGACGATCAATAAGGCAGCGAGTCCTGCGAATGTCCAGCCGAGTATGCGTTTGAACTTCATGATGAACCTAAAATGCCTGCCCCACGGTGATGTAGTACTGCCACGGACTGATTCCGGGCACCGGGTTTAGATTGCGTCCAATATCGAAGCGGATGGGGCCGATCGGCGTGGCATAGCGCAGCCCTACGCCCACCGTGTTGGTGTAGTTGTTGACGAAATTCGACAGATTGATCGCGCTGTAAACATTGCCTCCGTCGTAGAAAACTACTCCGCCCAGCGGCTTGGTGATGTGCAGGGGAAAACGCACCTCCGAGTTGAGAATGAACAGTTGCTTGCCACCTACGGGCACAGTGACATTGACGCAGCCCGACTGGCCCTGCAGCACATTGCAGAATGGGACGAGGCGTTGCGGACCGGCTTCATCGATCGGAAAACCGCGCAACGAGGTGCCACCGCCGGAAAAAAATAGCTGGCTGGTGGGAACAAAACTGTGTAAAAACGGGCTGGCGAGGCCGAGCCGGATGCTATTGGCAAGAACGACGGAGTGAACCGATTTGTAAAATGCGTACTGGCCGAACAGCTTGACGAAGTTTGCGCTGGAGCCGAACACGGTTGGGGTAATCCCAAAATTCACGGTCGAAAACACGCCGCGATGCGCATCCAGCGGCTTGTCTCTGGTATCGCGGATGAGGGTCGCTGAAACTGTGGACAAGTGCACATTGCGATCCTGATCGAGCACCAGCTCCGGTACAAGAATGTGCGACAGGCCAGTTTTGTTGAAGTCATAGCGCAGCTGCAACCGGGTGTCAGTCTTCGTGCTGATCACCCTTTCCACCTCGAAAGAAGCATCGCCTAATGCAGCGGTAAAGAGCGGATTTTCGCTGTTTCGCTCCAGCGAGAAACTGGTGAGCGACTTCCACTGAGAACCGATGAAGTGCGGCTGGCCATAGGTGGAGAGGAACCGCTGATCGAGCCGAGATAAGAGAATGGAAGCGTTCGCCGTCTCGCCCAGGCCGCGCATATTTCGGCGTGTATATTCAACTAGTCCCCGCGGACTGGCGAAGGTCGATTGACTGGGAGCGATTTGATAGCCATTCAGGCCGATCGTCCCGCTTCCGCCCGGCAGGGCAACGGTTCCGGTGGGGATGTTCCCGCCGCGATGGGAGACTTCAAATCCGAAGCCGTAAGTAAGTTCGTTGCGCTTGGCTTCATGCACTTTGACCAACGCCATCTCGTCAGTCTGATCGGTAATGGGCTTGCGCGGTCCCACGCTCGCCCAGTCGAAGATGTTCAAGTCGTACAAACGGCTCTCGGCCTCCAGCAACTGTGCCCGGCGCATGGGCGTCTCAGGCGGAATTTTCGAAGTCTTGGCGATCAGCGAGGTACGCGTCCGCTTCTGCCCCAGGTAGAGAACCTGGCTCACGCGGACTAACTGGTGTTCCGCAATCGCGTAGGTGATGTAAACGCGATGCGGATCGTCGAGCAACTGGTCGACCGTCGTTTTCACTTCCACGTTCAGATATCCGCGATCCAAGTAAGTCGCCGCAATGCGATTGCGGTCGTCGGCTAGCTTCCGCGGGGAAAAAGGAACCCCCGCGCGGAGCTGGAATCTTTTCGGGGCGGTAAGCGCACTATAGGCTATGTGCTGGTTGCCGGTGACCGCGACGTCGTCGACCAGAGTCTGAGGGCCTTCCGCGATCTCGAAGCTGACATCGATCTTCGGCCCACGATCGACCGCGCGCGAAGTCACCTTCACTTCTTCGTAGCCCCGGTCGTGATAGAGCGCTTCGATGTTCTCTTTGCTCTGCTTCAGCAGTTTGTCGCTAACGGCGCCGTGAGTCCAGATGTGGGACTTCTTGACCGTCACCTGAGCGAGGAGATCTTTCTCGGGAATGGAGTAGTTGCCGTGGAAGAGAATGCGGTCGACCTTGTGCTTTCGGCCGCGATCGATGTTGTACACGACCAGAATTTCGTCGGGTTTTTTCTGGAACTCGGTGCTCACCTTCACGTCGGAAAAGCCCTTTTTCTGGAAGTAGTCGATTAAGTTGCGCTGCCCTTCTTGCACCAGGTCGCTGTCGATCGTGCCTTCGGAATAAATCGGAATAAGCTTGCGCATCCGGCGTCCGGCAAGGAAGGGGATCACACTCAAGCGAGCCCCCGCGATGCGAACCGTGATCACTGGGCCCAGTTGAACGTTGAAGGAGACCGCAACGCGATTGGTGGCAGGATCGTAGTCGGGCGGATTTTCTTTCACCCTGCTGGCAAGCCGGTGTTGCCTGGCGAGGGCTTTCTTCATCAGCGTGGAGGCTTCATGCGACCGCTCGCGACTGTAAGGCTTACCCGGCTTGAGCAGCCCGCGGGAGAGGCGCGCTCGCAAGGAGCGGACGGCATGGAGAAGCCGGGCGCTCTCGGGCTGGTCGGGACCGTCGAGCCTAACTGAGGAGATGCGGGCTTGTTTTCCCATCTCCACGACAAAGCTCACATTGACGAGTTGGTGAGCGTCATCAATCTTGGGCTCGGCGTGAACTTTGGATTGGAAGTACCCGTGCTCACGCAGAAAATTCAACAACGCCTTTTCCGCGATGGGAATGCGGGATGGATCGTAGGGATCCTCGTCGGGCAGATTCACGACCTGCAGCAAGGTCGTGTAGGAAAAGTATTTTGTCGCGCTCGGAAAATCGATAACGCCGAGATAATACGCCGGCTCCAGCAAAAAACTGACGCGTAGCCCCGTGATGTCGGGATCCACGCTGACGTGGACTTCCGGAAAGCCACCCGCTTTCTTGAGAGCCTCGGCGCTCTGCTCGATTTGTTGCTCCGAATAAGGAGTGTTCGGCTTTTGTGTTACCACCGGAAATAGCGCTTCTACGTTGCGGTGCGGATTTGCGATCAAGGAAACTGCACTCACATTCTGCCCGTCATATGCGGCTTCCGGCGCCTTGGGAGCCATCTGCGCGGTCAACAATGGCACACTGAAGAAGCAGAACGCGATGACCAACGAGCGCATAAAGGCACCAAAAACGCTGCAGGCAGGCGCGGTGAGGGTAAGGTACCTCTAGAGCTCGGGCAGACTGCGCGCTGTGCCGAGGTGGGATGCGATGGATTTCGCCGAGGTTGTCGCGCCGTGTTCATGCTGAATCCGAGGCCTTACGGCTTGCTAGCTCGACAACCGTCCGATCAGCAGATCAAAGAAGCGCGGCGCGTCCAAATTCAGCGCCACCCTGGCATTGGGAACCCATTTGTCGCGCAGCACCGGAGAGATTTTGGTTCCTGCCAAGGTGGGAGCAGCGCCGCGGATCACCATGCTCGATTCCGCCTGCTTCTGCATTTCCGGACTTCGCCGCAGATCGCCCTGGTTCGGGCTGTAGCCGAGCGTCTGTCCCGCAGTCAACTCACCATTCACCTCGACATCCACGTAGTAATTCTCAAAGGTCAGAATCGACGGATCCAGAAATGCCGACAGTGCGAGAGAATCGTGCATGTTGGGTCCAATCAAGAATCCTTGCGAACGAGTGTGGTCGATGGCATTGCGGGCAATTTTTGCGGCGGCCTGACTGACTGCGCTCTTTCCCGCGCTGAGTTGGCGAACGTGATCGTCGGTGAGCGCCGTTTTGCGGGTCACATCCAGCCCGACCATCGTGATGGGAATGCCGGATTGGAAGACCATCCTCGCAGCTTCTGGATCGACATAAATATTGAATTCGGCAGCGGGAGTGATGTTGCCGCCCGAAAGTGAACCACCCATCATCACCAGGGAGCGAACCTTGCCGGCTAACTCCGAGTCGCTCGCCAGGGCAGCGCCGATGTTCGTGAGCGGTCCTATGGTAATGAGCGTGACCTCGCCGGGGTATTTGCGCACGATGTCGCGAATCACTTGCGCTGCCGGCTGGTTCACCGGTTTTGTGGTGGGCTCGGGAAATACGGCCCCAGCCAAGCCGTTCTCACCGTGCGCATATGCGGCGGTCACCAATCGCCGGACTAGGGGATTCCTGGCTCCTGCCGCGACGGGGATATCAGTGCGCCCGGCAATCTCGACCATGCGCAACGCATTAGGGAGCGTCAGATCCAAAGGCACATTCCCCGCAACGGGCGTGATGGCTTCGATTTTCAATTCCGGCGACCGCATGGCCAGAAGCAAGGCGAAGGCATCATCGACGCCGGGATCGGTGTCAATGATGACCCGCGACTGGCCACCCGCGCCATCGCGCGCCGCGGCCTGCGGAAGAGACATCATGCCCGCCAGGCCGGAAGCGACTACTGCCGCGGTTGACGAGGTTACAAACTGCCGGCGGGTCACCGATTTTGTCAGGCGTGAATTCATCGCACATGTCTCCCAGGAAAAGTAAATTCAGAACAACAAATCGTGAATCTATGGCGATAAACCAACAACCACGAAGGCCACGAAGGTTCACGAAGGGAACCACCTTCTTGCTTATCTTTCGTTTAACTTCGTGCCCTTTGTGATTATTGGCTGCGTGCGCGGCGGCTGGGTCATGAGCTTGATGTAGAGATCGTAAAGCTTTTTCGTGTCCACATCGAACTGGACAACCGCTTTGTGCTCGTAAGGCGGGACCTCAGCTTCCGCGCTCCAGAATAAAGTTTCCCCGTAGCTGGGGCCATGGTCGATATCGATATCGACGTACATTTCTTTTTGCTTCGTAATGATGGTGGGGTCGACCAGAGCCGCAGCCGAGAGTTCGTCCCACATGAAGCTGGGCTCGGAATACTTGGTGAGATATTGAGCCACCGGTGCATCGGCTTTGGCAATGGCATCGTGGATGTCTTTGCCAAGATTGGTTTTCACGGAAATATCGATGGGAGTGATGGTGATTTTCTTCCAGGGAGCACGCATGGAGATGCGCACAGCCTCGGGATCAAACCACCAGTTGAATTCGCGCCGTCCATCGATCCGGTCGATGCCGCCGTTATCGGAATACATGCCGCTGCCCATCAGAACGAGTTCCTTGGCCAGCGAGGCTACCTGAGGATCGAGGCGCAATGCCAGCGCGATGTTGGTCATGGGCCCGCCGGCCCAGATTACGACTTCGCCGGGATACTTGTGCACCATCCGAACGATGAACTCGGCCGCGCTCTCGGCGATGGGCTTGACGTGAGGTTCGCCTTCGACCAGGGGAGGCACCACCAGCGGATCATGATATCCGGCCTTGTACGCTTCCCACGCATGCGGGCGCTTCGACAGATCGCTCCAGCAGCCTTTGTAGCCAAGCTTTCCGTACAGGCTCTCCCAGCGCTCTGATTCCTCCTTGGAATTCAGCAGCGGGAACAAGGCGCCTTCCGCGACAGGAACATCGGTACGTCCCGCAATCTCGAGCAACCGCAGTGTGCGCTGCGTCTCTTCTTTCATCCATTGATCGCCACTGACGGTGGTGATGCCGAGAACATCAAATTTGTCAGACTGCAAGAAGATCAGCAGAGACTGCATGTCGGTGGTCGCCGGCCCACGAGCATCCTGATCCAGCACGATTTTGATCTTCTGCGCTTGCACTTCATGGACAAGGATGAGGGCAAAGAGGGCCACAATACAGACTCCGAAGCTTCGTCGCTTCATCAATACCTCTCTCTCATTTTCAGATTCGACCCACTCGCACCGAAACTTCATGAGTAGTCGTAAACAGTGCCCCTGATTCCCTCTTTGTCGGCGGCAACGGGAGGACCTGCGATCTAGTAACCCGCGGCTACTGCAATGGTGAGTCGCCAAGCAAGGTCCATCAGTGGCGCGAAAAAGTTTTGGCGGTGTAGCCTAGCCTCGCACCTGAACAGAAGTCAAGCGTGAACACAAAAACGGCGGCGTCAAAGCGGTTTGACAATGTTGCGCCGCCGACGGCGAGGAAATCGATTTTGCCGCGAGTGCATCGCTTCGAACTATTTTGTTTACCGCGCGAAAAACCTTGACTGTGCCCGCCGTCCAATATATCTTCGGCGAATTGTTTTTTTCGCAAGCAAAGCAGTGACGGGCCGACTGATCGCTTAGGGGACGTCTGATCGTCGACCTTGCGGTACCAAGCCACATCTGGGGGACAACACTCATGGCCAACCGCGCCGTTAAGGCGTTGTGTGCATTCAGTCTCTTCTTGTGCCCGTTGCTTTTCGCGCAGACCACCGGCAGCATCTCTGGCACCGTTACCGACAAATCCGGGTCCGTCATCACGGGCGCGAGCATAAGCATTACCTCGCAGGCCACAGGAGTGAGTCGGGAAACAAAAACTGACAGCTCCGGGCATTACGTGGTAACGCTGTTGCCGGTTTCGATCTACACGATCGCCGTCCAATCGGAGGGCTTTCAGAAAACCGAGCAGAAAGATGTCAGACTGCAAACCGACGCGCAACTGGAAGTCAATTTCACCCTGGCTCCGGGAACGGTCACTCAAACCGTGGATGTCAGCGCCAGCGAAGTGGCAGTGGAAACTACGACCCCGAGCTTGGGACAGGTCATCAACTCACAACAGGTCGCCGAACTCCCGTTGAATGGCCGCGACTTCGTGCAGTTGGCGACGTTGACCCCAGGCACGACGCAAGAGACTAATCCCAACAGCTTCTTCAACGGCGGACCCAGCAGCGAAGTGTCGGCGCGCGGATCGTTTTCGCTTTCGGTGGGCGGCTCGCGCGCCAGCAGCACCGACTGGCTCCTGGACGGCAACGACAACAACGAACTCACCGCGGGCGGAATCGCCATTCTTCCCTCGATCGATGCCATTCAGGAATTCAAGGTTCTTACTTACAATTATTCCGCCGAGTACGGCACGCGCGCGGGTCCGACGGTGCTGGTCACGACCAAGTCCGGGTCCAATCAGATTCACGGATCTTTGTTCGAATTTTTCCGCAACACCGATCTCGACGCCCGCAGTTATTTCGCGGCGACCCGAGAGCAGTTCAACTTGAACCAGTTCGGCGGCGCCGTGGGTGGCGCCATCAAGAAGGATAAGACTTTCTTCTTCCTCGATTATCAAGCCAAGCGCCAGCGGCACGGAACTCCGTTTGTGGGATTGGTGCCAACCGCAGCTTATCGAATGGGCGACTACACGTACGATCCCTATGGCACGATGCCAACCAATGTTCGCGGTTCCGCAGACGTGAATGGTTACGGCAACCTAACCAACCCATACACCGGTGCTGCGTTCGCCTGTGACGGGTCGGGCAACCCGATTCCAGCGGACCCGACCGGAGCCCAGACCGGCGGAGCCCCCTGCAATAAAATTCCCTCCAACATGATTGATCCCATCGGCCAGGCAATGATCAATCTGTTTCCGTTGCCGAATAGCTCGGATCCCGGGGCTGGCTATAACTATTCCGACGTTCCCGTCCGCAAGCTCAACGAGGGCGAATTCGACGTCCGGTTGGATCACAACTTTTCCAACAAAGACTCGATGTTCGCCCGGTTCAGTTACGATCAGGCCACTTCGTTCATCCCCGGAGGTGCGCCCGCATACGCTGAACAGAATGCGTTTGCCAGCACGCAGAACATCGACAACCATGGACGAAACGTGGCCATCTCTGAAACCCACGTCTTTTCCGACCGCACCATCAATCAAATCCAATTTGGATTCAATCGGATTTTCAATTACATCTTGTCGTATGGCAACGCTTCCTGTGCGGGCGCCAAACTGGGCATTCAGGGTTCGGACCTCGGCTCCGCATGCGACAGCTATACCGGCTTGCCGGCCAGCCTGAATCAGTCCAGCAAGGTTTGCATGAGTTGCGGATTCCCCTCGACGCAGTTGTTCGGCAACTATTACAACCTTGGAGACCGCGGCTTTGCGCCATTTCAGGGCGGCACCAACGTCTTCGACCTGTTCGACTCCTGGCACACCACTCGTGGAAATCACGCGCTTAGTATCGGCGGCAGCATCCGTGCGAATCAGATGAATGTGGTCACCAATGGCTTCCAGGACGGCTATTTCCTGCTGTTCGGCGGTTATACGGGCGACGCTTCCGGTGATCTGCTCGTAGGACAAGTCGGCGGCGCGATTCACGATCAGACTTTCAAGGGCGCCACAACAGGCCGGCGCTGGAAATTGTTCCGCCCTTACGCCCAGGATGATTGGCGGATCACAAAGAATTTAACCGCCAACATTGGACTCGCCTGGGCTGTCGTTACACCGATCGTCGAAGCCGAAAATCGTCAGGCAAACTTCGACTTCAAGAGCGGTCAATTCTTAATACCGGGCATAAATTCAAACAACCGGATCGGAGTGCAGCTCGATAAGACCGCTCTCGAGCCCCGAATCGGACTTTCGTGGAAGCCCTTTGGGACGGAGAACACCGCAATTCGTGCCGGGTATGCGATTTTCCACGACTCTTCCTGGAACCAGGGAGCGCAGGGAACATGGCAGAACCCGCCGTTCTACGCCGAGAGTGACAACTTCAGCGGGCTGTGCCCCTTTGGGAATGCGACTTCAGCCACGCCGCTCAATTGTGGTCTGGCCACTAGCTTCCTTCCGGTATTTACGGCTCCGCCGGATCCGTATAGTTTCCAGGGCACCATTCAGTCGCAAAACCTGAATTTCAAACAGGGGCGTGTTCAACAGTTTAATTTGAATATTGAGCACCAGTTGCTCGGAAACTTAGTCGTCACGGCAGGATATGCCGGATCACGAAGCCAGCACATTCTGGTGGACGGCGTGAACCTGAACGTTGCATCGCCTTCAGCGTGTTTCCCGGGTAATCCCCTGTACGATCCAACCTACACGTTGGGATGCGGCGTCACGAGCGTGCCTTGGGGTCCGCCAACGTTTCCGAACGGATCTCCGGTCATCGCCAACATCACCGATACGGGCTCTGCTCGTTACGATTCGGTGCAGATCAAGGCGGAAACGAAGAGCACCCGGCACGGTCTGTATGCACTTCTCTCGTACACTTACTCGCGCACCTTCGATTCCGGCTTCCCCGACGGCGTTGGCACCAGCACTGGCGCCACCTACTGGCCGTTGCCCGGAACCCAAAAGGCAGACTGGGCATTGTCGCAGATCGATCTCAAACACAATTTGAGCGCCAGCGTGATCTACGATCTCCCCTTCGGCAAGGGACACGCATTCGGAAGCGGTTGGAATGGCATCACTAACGCCGCATTGGGAAACTGGGAGGTTGATGTGATCGAAAAGATCACTTCGGGATTCCCATTGTTCATCTTCGATAGCTTTGACCAATCGGGTGTTGGTTTCAATCAAGGTGGTAATAATTACAATCGCCCTGACCAGATTTGCGACGCCAAGGCTGGCAGTCCCAAGCTAACAGAGTGGTTCAACACCAGTTGCTTCGCCTTTGCAGCGCCCGGCAAATTGGGGGACGCCAGTCGAACTCCGGCCTACGGTCCGGACTTCGTGAATACTGACTTCTCGGTAATCAAACATTTCGTTTTGCCCTACCGGGAGAGCATGCGACTCGATTTCCGCGCTGAATTCTTCAACATGTTCAATCATGCTCAGTTCGGAACTCCGGGCGTGGACATCTCGACGGGATCCACCTTCGGCATCATTAACTCGACGGTGAACAATCCGCGCGTTATGCAGTTTGCTCTGAAGCTCGTGTTCTAGTTTGGCCTTGATCATCTGCGGGAAACTGACGGGGATTCTCCTAAAACCTCGAGTCGGTTTCCCGTTTTTCTTTCGCGGGGCCTTGTAAGATGGCCCAGCGCGCATTTCCGCGCATCGTGAGAGTCGGCAACTTCCTTATGAACTTGGACTTGATCTGGAGATTTCAAAAGTTGATTGGCGTCGGCGTCATCGTCTTGTCGCTGGTTTGGACGGCTTCTTCGGACGAATGGCAGGCCCGGCATGGGCTCGTCTCTGTCAGCGGCGTGATGAATCTCACCGAACCACCGCCGCCTAAGGAAGTATTTTTCTCCGGGCCGGATACACCGGCGCAAGCTGCCGAATGGCTGGAGGGACTCAAGGCATGGCGCTCGGAACGGCGGACCCGTCTCCGGTACAAGGGCACCGAATATGAGCGCCCCGATCTGGAATGGACGCAACATATTTTTCTGCAGGTGCAGGTGCTGATCTGGGACCGCAGCCTGTATGACCCTGAGAAAGGCGTTTATACCGCCGACCGTTTTCTGAACGAGACGGAGCA
Source organism: uncultured Acidobacteriota bacterium (assembly GCA_963763795.1). Lineage (GTDB taxonomy): Bacteria > Acidobacteriota > Terriglobia > Terriglobales > Acidobacteriaceae > Sulfotelmatobacter. The sequence goes on from CAVXPP010000007.1 coordinate 343,109, forward strand.
ACGATTAGGCAAGATTGATGCCGTGCTGATCTGGCATGTCTATCCAAATCTCGGCATCGACGACCGCAATCAATTCGATCTGCTTCAGGATCTTCCCGGAGGATTGCCCGGCCTGCATCAATTGGTCGACGCAATTCCACAATCGCGGGGTGAAAGTCTTCTTCCCTTTTCTGGCATGGGATACGGGAACCCGCGAAACAACCGACGCCGCGAAAGCGCTGGCCGAGGAGATGAAAGCTATCGGCGCCGATGGAGTGAATTTCGATACGCTCGAGACCGTGCCCGAGAAATTTCGTCAAGCCTCCGATGCCATCGGCGCGCCGTTAGCCCTTGAACCTCAATTCCAGCCCCGCGACGAATCGATTGCCTGGACAAATTTGTCATGGAACGACTGGGTGACGTGGGAAGGAATCCCATACCCGTTTGTTCCGATGGTGAGCAAGACGAAGTGGTTCGAACCACGACATAGCGTTAACGTGACGGATCGCTTCACGCGCGACAAGACTGACAGCCTGCAACACGCATTCTTTAACGGCCAGGGATACGCGGTGCTCGAGAATCTTTGGGGCTTCTGGTATGGGATGAATCCGAACGATGCGGAGGCCGTCCTGCGTTTCACCGCGATTGAGCGAGCGATGGCCGACAATCTTCGAAGTCCAGATTGGCAACCACACGCTGCGACCGTCCAGGATGGAGTCTTTGCCAGCCGCTTTCCAGCGAATTCGAGTACGCTCTGGACCATCGTGAATCGCAACGAATACACCGTTCGTGGTCCGCAGCTGCGCGTACCACTCGGGCCGGACACTCACCTCTACGATCTTCACTTCTACGATCTATGGCACGGAGTGGAACTCAAGCCCAGGCTGCAAGGGAAAGAAGCCACTCTCAGCTTCGACATCGACGGCCGAGGATTCGGCGCGGTACTGGCGACGAACGAGAATCCGTCAGCCGGCAGGCTGAAAGACATTTTGGTGTATATGGCGGAACGCTCTCGTCGTCCGTTGTCGGGCTTTTCTCGCGACTGGAAAACCGTGCCGCAATCCCTGGTTGAAATCAAGCCCACCAAACCGGCTTCAAGCGCTCCTGCTGGCATGGTTCTAGTTCCTGAGGGCGATTTCACGTTTCAAGTGCGCGGCATCGAGATCGAGGGCGGCAACGATCCCGGCGTGGACGTTCAATATCCGTGGGAAGATTCGGCGCGCCGCAATCATGTTCATCCTGTGCATGTGCCCGCGTTTTATATCGATCGCACTCTGGTTACGAACGCGGAGTTCGCAAGTTTCCTGAATGCCACAGGCTACCATCCGAAAGACGATCACAATTTTCTGCGCGATTCGAAAGAGGGCCATTACCCGGAGGGTTGGGCGGAGAAATCGGTGACCTGGGTCTCGATCGAAGACGCCCGCGCGTACGCCGCGTGGGCCGGCAAGCGACTGCCTCACGAATGGGAGTGGCAATATGCCGCGCAGTCGACCGATTACCGCATCTATCCTTGGGGAAATGATTGGAACGCGCAGGCGCTGCCACCAGCCGATCACGGGCGAACCATTTCCCCGCCTGCGAATGTGAATTCTTTCCCAGCGGGCGCTAGTCCATTCGGCGTGCTTGATCTGGTGGGAACGGTTTCTCAATGGACGGACGAATTCCGCGATGACCATACGCGCGCCGCGATTTTGCGCGGAGGCTCGTCGTACCTGCCGCGTGGGTCGATCTGGTATTTCCCGCAGACTTATCGTTTGGACGAGCACCAAAAATATCTGCTGATGTCTCCGGGCCGTGACCGGTCCGCTACGATTGGCTTTCGGTGCGTGGTGGATGCGCAACCGTAAGCACGACCAACCGCTAATCTGGACAGGGTCTTTGCGCTGGTGCAAACCCCGAGTGATCGGTGTTCAGCCGATATGGTGTGGTGCCGGGAGGGGGAGTCGAACCCCCAAGACCCGAAGGTCGGCGGATTTTGAGTCCGCTGCGTCTGCCAGTTCCGCCATCCCGGCTCTCTGTTTAATCAACAACTTGCAGGATGCAACTGGCATCGCATCCGTGTTTCGTTAACGATTCGTTGACGTTCAAAGTTTCTCCGCCGCGTCCAGCAAGTCTTTATCTGCTGTGACATCGTAGCCGTCAAAGACCGCCCGCGTCAGGTGCCCGCTGATCCGCATTGCGATGGTTGCTGGGATGCCCTTCCGTTGCGAGTTCCGCACGAACGAGCGCCGTAGATCGTGGAAGGTCAACTCGGGCACTCCTGCCGCCTTGCAGGCTTGTGACCATGCTACACGAAAATCACGAATCGGTTTACCACTCTTCCAAGTGAACACATGCGCGTCGGGTTGCTTCCCGACACAGCAAGCCTCTACCGCTTCGCGCACGCCCTGTGGCATCGCAACCTTGCGCGCCTTGCTGTTCTTAGTTGCTCCCGCGAAAAGACTAATCCATCCGCCCGCCACCTGCATTACGAGAAGATTCTTCAACTCTGACAGGCGAAAGCCGAGCCGGTACGCGGTCAGAACCATCGCACGAAGTCCGTGCTCTTTCAGTGCAGCTATCAGCTTGTTGAAAGCAACATCCTCCACGAAGCCCGTGCGGGGTGATTCTGGTAGCTTACTCGGGAAGGCAGGAATATCAGCAACCATTCGCGGGCGTGCATCATAGCCCATCTTGAACGCTCGGCGGAGAAATGCCAACTCCCTGTTGATCGTGGCGTTCATGGCTCCTGCCTCGTGCCGTGCCAGCACGTATGCGTTGATATCAGTCAACGTGATGAGGGAGGCTTTTCGATCACCGAACGTCGCTTTCAAATTCACATTCCATCGGCGCGTGGCATCCGCAATCAGCTTGGCTGACGCCCGCTCCCGCCAAGCCCGCGTTGGTGCGGGCAAGTTCTCAGGAATCTTTTGGAGAAGGGCAACGCGGCGCGCCTTGAGCAATGCCTCTGCCAGATCGGACACCAGTATGCGCGATGCTTTCTGACTGGGTAGTGTGCCGGTGTGAACTTCGCCGAGTCGTTGCGTGAGTAGCCGCTCGGCTTTTGCCTCTGCTCTGGTGTCGTGACAAAGACAGTGGTGACTGTTCTCACCCCGTGAGCGCCCCGACGCATCGCGGAACATAATCCAATACTCACCATCGGGATGTCGTTTTGATTTTCTCAGCCAGAGGCTGCCAGTGCCGTAGGTCCGCGCCATGGGCGCAGTTTAGCACGGAATGCGGCGTCCAGCGCGCTTAGTTGCTCTCCTATGCGTGCGCTTGCGTTAGGGTTTGTTTTGGAGTATTGCTTCTCTCTGCCGCTTTACTCGGGCCGTCGTTTTCCGATGGCGAGCTTGTGAGCCGGGGCGTTGTATCGACCAAAAAAGAAATCACATGAGCATCAACAGTTTCTTTGCCGACCCGAAAACTTGGATAGCCGCTGTGGCTCTGCTGGTCTCACTCTTTTCAGCCATCATGTCTTGGCGGTCGAGCAAAAATTCGACGCACGCTCTTGCAATTGCAGAAAGCCAAGAGAAGCGGCGTCAACCTCAGTTAGGAATCTACCTTGTCAAGGCTTTTCGTCGGCGGATGCCAAATCGCCAACTATTCGGTTTCCTTGTGTCGATTAGCAATCCAACCGACATCAACAACTCTGTCGCTCGCGCTGAATTGCAGGTGACGTATGTGCTGCAAAACGACGTGAACGCAGTTTGTCGAATTCCACATAAACCGGAGTTGGCAGACAACACGTCTGCCGGGGCTAGCGGCACCTCAACCGTTTTTTCACTACCGCTACGAATTGATGCTCATCAGACCACATCCGGTTTGCTCCTCTTTCCTCTAGAAAATGAAGTGATCGGCTCGGGAAGTGTGGACAGTCACAGCCTGATTCTTGAGGATACCCACGGCATTTCAACGACTAGTGAGCCTATTACCGTTACGGAATGGACAGATGCACCTAACACCGATGAAGCCAAAGAAGAAAGAAATAGCAGTTCGACCTTACGAGAGTCGTCCAGTTAAGATTGTTGCCGACGCTAGCATTAGCACTGTCGGTGTGCATGGAGGACGTATGCTTCCAGTCCTCCTGCTCGACACATCTGACAGGCCAGATGTTGCCGAGTACATCCGGATTCAAAAGTCGTTTGAGCCGGGCGATGTAACCTTTCAGTGGGGCCATATTGAGGGACACGACGAAGGAACAGTCGCCCTCTTCCTCAACTTTCTTCGGCCAATGGAATTATTCATGGCGCTTGAATTCGACATTGTAAAACAAGGCATCTTGGTGGAGTTAGCTCTCACTGGTCACGGTCTATATCTTACAAAGGCGAATGCTCCTGATGATCGTCTCAAGAAAGACTTTGAGCGGCCCAAAATCATAGTTGAAATAGGCGATACAGGGTTTCAAGAGGTTTGGGATAAGAAATTCCACGAGTATATGGCGAAGCATTACCGCAAAATGGGGTTGGGGCGCGCTCATTCCCGACGCGCAGCACGTTCGGTCATTGAGGAGCTTCGCAAGCTGGGCAGCATGAAGATGCGGGATCGGTGACGCCGCGCCCCTGACTTTAAGCGCGAGACACGACCCATCCGCTCTTTAAGGGATATAATTCACGGCGCTATGAAGAATACAAAGCGTTTGCTCTTGTGCTTACTGCTTGTTTCGCTTTCTTCTACAGGGCAACAGGCAGCTGCGCCAAAATCGGCGCGGGAGTCGCAAACCCCCGCGCCGATTTTGTTTTCAGGTTTCCACGATTTCGTCAGAACTGGCGCTGGATTTCTCCGTGAGTGTGACCCACCGGGCGCAAGCAGCGAAGCGACTCATATTGTCGAAGTCTGCATGACTTACGTCTTGGGTGTTTCGGACGGAGCGACAACGCTGTCAAATCAGAAACGGACTGGGCTTCCATATTGCCTAACGCCAGAGGCGGATGTTTCGCATCTTTATGCAGCCGTCCTCGCATATATCAAGACCAATCCCGACAGGGCAGATGCACGGACGCCCGTTCTTGTTTTAGAGGCCCTGAGCGGATTTTGGCCATGTCACCCGAGTAAATGAACGGAAAGGAGAGTAGGCCGCTATGGATGCTCAAGCTGCCCGCGAAGTCTTCCGAAAGTATTCAGACATGATTCAGGGCCTGTGGCTAGAGCGTGTGTGTTATCGCAATCTGATCCTCAACTCAGGCGCTATTCCTGAGATTGAACTGGATCAGATGATCGAAGAGGCAAAACGTGATCCAGAGAATCAGAGGATTGCGGCTGCGTCGTTTGCGGAAGGGCGTAAGGCTTTGGCCGAATTTGGCCTACCGGACGCTTTGCGGAGTCTCGCTGCAAAGCCTCCAGCCAGCGACAAACAGAATTGAGAACGCTCATCAGTCATGTTGCGGTCACTCTGCCGTGATGGCTGTGCCATGTGATCGGAAAATTCTTCCGCACAGTGAGCCCGCGCCTTTGCCATTCGCGAAGAAATCAGCGAGCGCCGCACTCACCTGCTCATCGGTCAGGTTGAACTTTTCAGCCTCGGGACGTGGGCCGACACGCCCCTTGCGAAAATAACCCTGATGCCCCTTTATGAATCGTTGCCGAGTAACACCCTTGATATGGCCAAGCCTTGCGCTCGTCGCGTTGTGGAATCGAGTAAGGCCGCCGCAACCACACTCGCACATGCCGTCTTTAGCCACGTTGCTGCCTTTCTCTCCAGCGCTGCAACGCTTGGAAAGCGCTACCGGATTTGCATCCGATCTGCGCACCGATCTGCTTAAACGTCATGCCCTCCGTGCGTAGTGCCGCAACTTTTTCGGGGTCAATCATCCGCCCGTGGTGTCTCTCTGTCGCCGGGATGCATTGCCGATTCGCTCGGTTGAGTGCACACCAGACCGACCCCGCACTTGTACCGAGTTGCTTTGCAATCTTGTGGTAACTCAAGCCTTGGTCACGCAACGCACGCGCCGACGCGTAATCAACCACGAACGTTTTGCCGTCCCATCCGGGCCGCGTCGGTTTGTACAGTCCTTCCAAAATCAGGATGCGTCGGAGCCCTGCAAAATCTTTGAAACCGACACGGCGCGCGACTTCATGCCATTGCAAGCCAAGCTCGCGGAGCTTGATTGCTTTTTCTGCTTGCTCACGTCGCCGAGGCTTTGCAACGATCCCGCGCTCTACCTCCGCCGCGCATCTTCGCAGGCGGTAAACGAGTTGGCGAACATGCGGGGGCTTGAGGTGGAGAACGCGGGCGGTGTCCACGGAATTCCAACCTTGGTGGAGGTAATAGCTGATGACGCCAGTCACGAGCTTCGCGCCGCGCTCGGCGACGGCGACTTGCGTGTCTCGATTTTCGATCAAGATTGCAAGCTGTTCCCGCTCCTCACCTTGGGCGGTCATGTAGCGTTTGCAAAGTTCTGCGATTGTCGCACGCAATAGTGGTATTTGATTTTCTCTAATACGTTTTTCCGCCCGTCTGATGCGGCGCTCAATTGTGCCGCCGCTCGGGTGTCGCATGCCCGAGCGCTGCTCCATGTACCACGCCACAACTTGCGCGGTCTGCTTAACGCTCAGCGCCCACGCAGGTGTTTCCTTCCGCCGCGCCGAGTTGAGCTTGTGTGTGTGCACGGCCATCCGTGAGAAATCATCCCAGCCAATGCCTGTACACGTCCAATCGTCGCCTCCGTGGAATTCGGACTCGACTGGCATGTGATGCGTATGCAAGGATGTGGCTCCTTAAGTGGGCGTTGGAGTTTTGATTTACTCAGGCTTACTAAGTGCTGTTACGCGGGCTTGGGCGTTAATGCTCATCATTGCTGCACCTCTGCCGTTTCTCCAGCCACAGCGCGAGCCCAACATTTCGAGTTGTCGGTTTCGTGCCGCACTGTCACCTTGGGCTTGGGAACATAACGCCGGACCCGCAACACATGTGTCTCATCAATTTTGAAAAGGTTGAGCGCTTCAACGGCACGCTCGACATCGGCGCTATCAGCCAAGCGGACAAACGCGCTCGCCGTTGCCGGATTCTGTCGGACAACCTCGGTGAATGAGACATCAATCATCTCGTGCCCGAAAGGAGCGAACCTTTCCAGCCGAGATATCACCGGGAAGCCCGCTCAAAAACAAATCAGGGTTGGCGCACCTGTGGGCCATGGAATCACCCTTTCGGTGTGAGAGTCGGTGGGCCGCTCGGTCTGCCAACCGGAATCGGGCGTGTGTAATCCGGCACCGGGCGAAAAGGATTCAATGGTGCTAAGGACTCGTTCATGGTTATGCTCTCCGTTTTGAAATTGAAATGTTGTCAATGCCGAAATCCGAAAAGGGCAGTCCCTCAAGCAGCGAGGGATTCTACGTATCACCCGGCACACGAGTTTCTTGTGCTCCTCGGGCGTCAGATCATGCGCGCCAACGTGGATGTCACCATGGATGGTGATGCCACCATCAGACGCGTACACGGTGAGTCGCTTCTGCCTGTATTTGGTTTTTGTCATTGGTTAACGCTCCGTCCCTTGGGCACCAGCGCAGCGCAAATTCTCGCGGATTTTATTCCAGCGAGCCTCGTACTCATTGTCGATAGCGATGACGTTGGCAATCTCCACCGCCAGTTTGCGGTGGACTCCATCAACGTATGCACCCACAGAGCGCCGCCCTACCACCGCGAGGTGATTACGGTATTCCTCCACGTGCTGTCGCTTAATCAGCGCGTCCCACGCGCCCGGTGACCTTTCTTCCAAAATCTGCTCAAAGCACTTGCCCGTCAGCATGCTTTCCGTTCGGAGGTCCATTCCTACCGCGCCGCGCATCTGTGAACGTTTGCGCGCCTTGAGAAGTGCCTCGGCGGTTTCGATCATCGAACTCGGAACGTCAAAGACCCGTTTTGCGATGCTCTCTCAGGACAACCCGAGTCGCGAAGATTCTTGAATACGATCTGTCGTGCTTCTTGTGCGTTCATTGGTTATGCCTCTATCACAATGTGCGGTGCTCTTTTAGTTCACATGGAATGCGACAACGTGAATAAACACGTATTGCCCGCCGCTGCCAAGATCGGCAGTGATAAGCGCAAGACCCGCCGTAAAGCCGCTCGCCGTTTTGCTCGAAATCTGCGCCGGAGCGATGGAGTTGGCGGGTACGTTGCCGCCGTACCGCTCAACCGTCATCGAAACGACATAGTTGGCATCGGGAAATGCTTTTTCAAATGCAACCGCGATGCTCGCGTACCCGTTGTTGACATCGTTGTTGGTGATGGTGTACGCCACGGTCAAGGCTTGAATCGTGCTCGGCCATTTGCCGAGACATCAGGGTTAACGAAATTGGGAAATACCTGCATGATTTGTTGCTCCCTGTACTGCGATGTGTGGTGCCACTATCTCTGGTGTGTGAGACTGGGAGGTGCGCCGCTGTTCGGGGCGCACCAGTGCTTCAGTGCTTCTTGTGCCAGTCCCAATTCTTGGGCTCAGGCATCGGAACGCGAACGCCGTTGACATCTTCCCAATGTGGTGCATCGTCGGGAGTGTTTTGGGAAACCGCGCCTCGCGTGCCGGGAGCGATGAAATTGTTGTATTGCCACGCCCCGGCATAAGCCGCAAGGGTCTGCTCGGGAACATCCACACCGCGAAAATGCACGCAAAGAAATTTGATGAATTGCTCTGCGATGACTTCGCGTTTCGGCTCACCAACGAAGTGGTCAACGCGGTGGCAAATCTCGCACGTTGCTTGTAACGTGGCTCCGCCATTCCGAAATCCGTAGATAACTCCGAAGTGTGGTTTGGGCGGTGGGGGCGGTGGGGGTATGATTTCGACAGCGAAGCCCGCCGCGATAAGTGCGTTGGCGGTTTCCCTGCTTACATGTTCTGTGGTGCCCGCTTTGGGGCTAGGTTCTAGGTAAGTGATCTGCGCCATTTTGCTTTCCTCCTGTTTTGTTTCTCTCTTACAACGTAAGCAAGTGGTGTTAGGGCAAGAATATTAGTGAGCGCACCGACTTAGCGCCAACCACAAGATGAATGCGAGCACCAGCGTGAGTACGTGAATGTTCATTTACCACAATCCCGAATCGAGGGAGTCATTTGTTGCTTTGGCCCCGCCGACATATTCCGTCTCACCATCCCAGTCGCCGCTGTCAGTAAGTTGGAGTTCGTGCCCGCCGACACTAAGCTCCCCGGTGTCTGCTTCTTGAAGTGCAGCCGCACTAACGGCAAACGATTGATAGCGGCATCAAGCGATTCGCCGTCCTTCTGTGGACTGGCGCAAGTTCCGAGCCTAAGTTAACGACGAGCCCGCACGGGACACACGTGCGATTCCATGGCGCACCCGAGAAAAAGCCGAGCCCCATCTCGCCGGACTCAGTTTGCGTGCGGAAAAAGCCGATGGGATACCTGCCATTTTCTTCACCGATAGTCAGGTCAATGACATCGGGTGCGGGCGGACGATTGAACAGCTTAGTTAGAAACGACATTCGGTCACCTTTCCCTTTCCTAGAATTTGTTGCATATCAATCTCCGCGCGCTCGCCGTGGGGCACGCTATCGAGTCCGTGTTTGCGCGCCAAGAAGCGCACAAGCTGCCCCGCACTTTCAGCGGGGCCGCTTTGCTTTGAGCGGATAATCCAGTCGAGCGCCGGGTCAGGCACAACAGGCAAAGCCGCCGTTTCCGGTATGCCGTTGCGCATCGTGTAGATGACTTGCTCGATGCTTTTTCCGAAAGACACTTGAGCCGCTTCTAGAACTTGCATGTGGGCGCTGCACTCGGCTATGTATCCCTCTATCAAAAGTTGCAACGTTCCTTTGTGATCATCCGTGCTGCGCGCACGGGAAAATCCTTCGCCGCCACCGGGGAATCGAGCAAACAGCGGGCTGTGTGGCAGAGCGAAAACCATCGGATACATTTGACGGCTCCCGTCCTGCTCTCGGCATGCGGTGAGCACCAATGCCCACTCAGCTTTGCCGTACATCGTCCAAGCGATTACTGCTTTCGTCATCTTCGATTCTCCTTAAGAGTGATGGCACTGTGATGCTCGTGGCACAAACTTTTCAGATTCTCCATCGTTGTGAACAACTCCCAGTCTTTGGTTCGCTTCCACTCGTCCCGAATGTGGTGCACATCGGTAGCCACACGATTGCAGCCGTCTATCTCACAAATCGGGTTGAGCCGAAGTTTCATCGGGCGCAGCCTGTCGCGCCAAACTCTCTTGGAATACCATTTGTTAGTCTCCTGCTTATTCCGCGCACGATCCGCATTTGCTTGGTCATTGTTGGTCTTATGCTTTTCGCAAAGCGCTGTTCTTTGCCAGACCAGTACAGCCACCCTGACAGCAGAACCGAATGACATCAGTCATGGGGCTCATCCTTCTTGGGCACATCGCGGAGCCCGCCCTTGCCATCGGATTCAACCCATGTACCATCCTCGCGCTCAAAGCTCACGCGCAATTCCTGTGGAGCCTCAAGACGCACGAAGGGCAAAAATCATCGGTCATTGCTGCACGCAGCGAGTAGAGCAGAGCAATTGCCGCGTCAATTTTGCGGTTGGGATCATCACCCGCTTTGTTTGGAAAGAGATTTTCGTTTCTGTCGCGATGGCAAACGACGTTGGAGAGACACCAAAGCAAAATCTCGTCATCAGTGGTAAGTGCCAGCGCCCCGACAGCACCAAGCTCGTCAAGAAATCCATCACCGGGCTATAGATTTTTGCGTTCTTATCAAACGAGACATTCGTAATCCCAGCCTTGGAAAAGTTCCCCGACATTTGATCTGCCTGCCAGTTGTCCCACGCTGCGAGCTTGAAGTTGTACCCGTCAGGATTCCCAAACTCGCCGTACCCGAGCGGCTGCCGGTACATCGCAAGGATGTCCTTCTGCACCTGTTCGTAATCATTGGAGTATCCGGGCATCGCCGTGAGAAAGCCGCGTGCTGCCCAACCCTTGTACTGTGCAATGGGTGATGCTTCGATAGTCTTTTCGGGAAGATAGTATTTTCCAAATGAGTAGAAGTGCTCTTGACCTTCAACGAGCCCCATGCACGTGAAAATGATGGCGAGCAAATCTTGACGCGATGCCAAATCACACCCAAGACATACAAACGGGCGTGGCGCATTGGGAATTTCGATAGAGGAATGCTCGCCCACGTGCCAATATTTGAAATCCTCCATGCGGAGGTCCGGCATCCGACAGTCGTAAAGCTTGGACGGCTCAAGCCACGTGTACGAAGCACCTATCCACTCACAGAGGCAATGCGAGCGGAAAACGGCTTGTTGAGTCGGTATGAGCTTGGCGAGGCGAGCACCATTGGCGAGTGAATCGGGATAGACCGACACCCCGAAATTTGGGTTTGCGGCCTTCCACGCGGACTCTGTTTGCCAGTCGTATCCTTCCCCACTCCAGATGCAACAAAATAGCTCCTCGTCAATGTGCTTTTTATCGAGCACGGCGCAAGCTTCTTGGTATTGCTCGTGCCCGATACTGGCAAGATTCTCGCCCGCGTGCGTGATTGTCGAAACGAGGGAGTTGACCCGCTTTGCCGCACCGCGAAGGCATTCATCGGTGATTGAGCGTGTCTTGTGCCCCCAAGTCTCATCGAGCACCACAAAATAAGGGAGCGTGCCCGCCACACTCTTCGCTTGCGATGTCACCGGGCGCATGATGCTCCCAGTCGGAACATGCTCGATGCTTTTCTTGAGTGCTTTTATTTGGAAAGTGGCTGCTAACTCAGGGTTGCCGATCACCTGTTGATACGCTGCGTCGTACACAATGCGCGCTTGGTCCGCGCTCGCCGCCGCCGCGAGAACCTGTGCACCGGGCTCTTGATCCGCCGCGAGCATATACAAACTCAGCCCACTGCTGATGAATGATTTCCCATTTCCCTTGCCACACATGACGAAGCTTTTTCGGAATCGCCGGTGCCCGGTATCTTTGCGTTTCCAACCAAAGACAGTGCTAATGAAAAAGCATTGCCAATTTTCGAGGTGCAGATTTTCTCCGCCTTTTTCACCCGCGAGATGCGTCATGCACTCCATAAAGGCGCACGGTACTTCTGCGGCCTCGGCGTCGAAGTAAAAAGGAAACTCAGGAGTGTCCTGCCGAGCGAGGTCATCGAGTTGGCGTTGGCAGGCGCGCCGCGTCCACTTACACGTAACGATTTCCTCTGCCAGCACGGCGCGGATATACTCGTTGGCCCTCAGCACGTAGCTCATCGCTTCTGCCCCCGGATGGCAGCGGCGCGCATTGCCACGGATTGCAAGGGCGTGATGGTTTGCTGCTTCTGTCCTTCAAGCTCGTACAGCCGCGCCTCCAGTCGTTTGATTTCTTTGCGAAAAACAGTGGCGGTGGAAACCGCTTCGCTATAAAGGGCAGCTTTGGATTTGCCGTCCATACCTGCCGGTTGAATCCCTTCCACAGAGACCAACAAGCCGTAATCCTTGACATCCTTCTCAGCGCGGGCGAGCCCCGCCTTTTGCTCGGCGATGGCGGCGCGGTACCACTCGGCGTTGCGCTCCTCCGGCTCGCTTAGTGCGGGCTCGGTAATCGGCGGTGCGGGGATGGCGGGTGCAGCTATCGGTGTTGCCTGTGCGTCAACTCTCGGGGCGTTGCCCCGGCAGGTGGGACATCGTTTCGTCTTACCAGACTTGACATGATCCCAACGGGCGGAAAATGGCTGTCCACAAGCGGGACAGAGGCAATGTGCGATGCGCCGTCCTTTGGCATCGCGTCCGTCGCCAGTCACCGTAATTTGAATCTCTGCCATCTCGCCTCGGTTCATAGTCCGCCGCTGGAAGGCTTGGGAGCCCTCCAGAGGCGGTTATCTCAGACCGGGCGACGGTTGAGAATCTTTGCAAAAGTTGGAAATCTGTTGTTTACCGTCGCCCTATCAAGGTTTCCATCAGGTGTGACAGCTTGCCCACCCTTGCCCACCTTGGGTGGGCAACACTCGCCCACGTGGGGCGAAGGTGGGTACCCACTTAGAATCAACCAATTAGGTTGGGAAACTCGGCGTAAGTGGGCAGAAAGTGATAGGTGGGCGAAACTAATGGGTGGGCAACAACGCTAAAGGTGGGCGAAAGTCAAACCCACGGCGCAAACTAAATCGCCCATCGCGCGCTTGCCAACAGTGCTCAGTTTTTGAAACTCGACCGGGCATACCCCCTTAGTGGGTTAGAATCAATTACTTAGCGCCTTGCACTTACATCACATCACCAGTTGCTTACTATGCTCTTACCAGTGTGCATGGCTGTACTTGTGGCTCTCGGCCCGGCCCGAGCAGTGCTGCCCACGTGGGTGATTGGTAGGCAGGTAGGTGGGCGAGGTAGGCAACCAACAGGTGTGAGTGTAACTGTGTGATGCTGTGAGTAACTGTGCGAGACTCACACGTGTGCGAAGCTATGTGATTGTGTGTGAATGTGTGAGTACATCCAATGGTTCGGGGTGTGGGAGTGACTTACCCAGTGGAAGCTATGTACTCTTGGTGCTTGCCTGCCCATCACTCAGAATACCTGTTGCTTGCGATCCTGTGCCCGCTGTGTGCTTGTATGTGTGTCTTAGGGGTTGTCTCTCTCAAACGCTGCTGTGGGGCTTCCCTGACGCCGCGTTCGGGCATCGGTTTCTGATGCCGGGCTCAGTCCGGCCATTCTTTCAATTCGAGGCGCTTGGGTATGAGCCGCATAATCCGACCGCCCCGCGCCAGTTGTGCTTGTTCTGCGGTAGTGCGGTCGTGGGATAACTCCGCCGTGCCCGGCTTCTCCAGCGCCCATGGGCCATCACCGCGCAGCTTGGCATGTGGGCCGTATGTCTGCCGTGCGAGTTGTTGATAGTTGCTCATAGTTGTTGGTTTCCAGTGTCACAAGAGCGTGTGACGGCTCCCAGTCGATATCTACCAAAGTCAGATCGCCGGGCAGCGCTAGATGAGTGCCTCGGAGAATCGGTGGAATCCATGGATAAGTGGTTGACATGCTCATCGGTTTTTCCTCCGTTTTCCGATCCTGTCTGGTGACACTCTCTTATAGGGGAGTGTGTACCCCTCCTTCATTGGTGACACTGTTGGTGACACTACAGGTGACACTGTTGGTGACACTGTTGCTAAGTGCTTACTTACAAAGACGTTTCTAAGCACACACTCCGCTATATAGATGAGCATGGTGACACTCATAGGTTCACCCCTCTGTCACCAATAGTGGCACCAGCACTGTCACCAATCTTGGTTAGAAAGGTTATCGTCCTAGGTCGTTGATCCTGTGGAGTCTGTACTAGAAGCTCGTTGCGCTCCATCGCGAACAAGGTGGTATCAAAGAGCCGGGAGCCTAGGCGGTTTGCGTGAATGTCTCGATACAGCTTGCGCCTTAGCACAGGCACCCCAACCGAAGCATGTGCATCGGCCCATCCCGTGATTAGAGATTCCATCTCTGCATCGAGAGTCTCCCCTTGATTTGGTTTCAACCGGGCGCGAGCCTCCAGTTGATAACGGGCAAACTCTAGCGCCGGTCCAAGGTCTTTTGCTGTGAGCAATGTCCGCCCTGATGCGGATGCTGCTATCACCGCCGCACGAAGGCACAACTCAGGTATACGACTCACGCCAAGTTTCCGCCGCCAGTCCTTCAACGCTTCCCATACGGTCGGGTCAACTGTGACCGGGACGAACATGCTTTCCTCGATGCGGGCTCCTACTTGGTCAAATTCAGGCGGACGCCAAGCATACGGCTCAAGACCACTCGGCCACATTCCAAAAAGGTTGCGGTCGTATAATCCGTCGCTACTTGAAGCCCCAAACACTTCGGAAAAGCGATCATCAACTACACCGCCAATGATGGACATACTTGCATCCATGGTCACCTGCTTGCGCTTCGCCACAACTAATTCTTGTCGGGATTGGTAGAACGCGGTTGTCAGGATCGTGAAGAAAGAAGCGTTTTCAATCTTCGATTTCGATAAGAGGTGCGATAGTTCGTCAGGAGCACAGACCACCGGAGCACCGCCTCTGTCTCCGATCCTTTCCGCCAAACCCTCACCGCTCCCTGCCTTACCATCGAACACATTGTTCGATTTGTCGGGGATTCCCAATAAGTGCCGCGCCCGCGCCTCGGTTGACGATTTTCCAAAGCCAATCGGCCCGGCAAGGCACGTATATAGATTGCAACGCACACTCGGGCTGTTTGATTTCGCGAAAAGGGTTGCATAGGTGAGGAGTGCCAGATAGGAATACGAACGTGGGAGCCCGATGGCAACCATGTACTTTTCGCAAATCTCGCCCAACCTACCATCGAGGCATGCTGTGCTCATGTCGAGCATTGCCGCTAGTTCCACGGGCTCCGCCGCCGCTATTCCGGGCTTTTGCTTCGCAAGAAAGCGATCAATCGAGTAACGGATGTAGTTGGGACGATGCCCTTTCTTCTCGCGATTTCGTTGCTCGTACCTGTCGCGATGCTCTTTGCGGAAGGCTGCCTCCAACTCATCAGCAGATGCGGACTTCATTTTCCGATGAAGTGCCCCTATCAGGTGGAAGTCATCCGAACTGTCATCCCCGGTTAGCTTTGCAGATACAGACTCCGCTTTCTTGACAGGGGAGAACTCCTTTTCCATTTCACAGCGCTTGAAGATTGCATCCGCTGCCTCTTGGTGTTCCTTAACCTCAGTCCGCCAGAAGTCGAGAGCGTTACCTGTCATCGCAATGGGCTTGCTGTCGCGATAGATTTCAACCCAAGACTTGTCAGGATGAGAGTTTTTCGGCAGGTTCGCCCGGAAGAAAATGTGCAAGCCTGTGCCCGAGCCCGAGATTTCGATGTACGTATCAGGGAAGAGGGCAACAATCTCTGACGCCAATGGCGTCAACTCCCCAGTGGATGCATTGCGGCACCCATCAAGGTCTATGCAGCACAATCCGTCGCCGGTGAGTGCAAGAGTCAATCCATCAAAACGAGCCAACACACCGGATGCATGTTCAAAGGTCAGGAACTTTGTGGGATTCGTGTTGGTGCGTTTCCCATCCGCACCATGTGGCACCCGATGAATCTTGCCCGGCTTCTTGGAGTCAGGCTCGCACTTGTGAAGGAGCCACGTCTTGCGTGCACGTAAGCTCTCGGGGATTGAAGAGTAATCTGTCATTGGTTTACTTCTTTCAACCGCTCAACCCATCTCTCCAGATCGCGCCGCGCAAACATCTTTTTACCGCCGCGCCCGGCTCTGATGAATGGGAGCCCATCAGCAACCCAGCCTCGGAGAACTCCCACCCCAACGCCAACGAAGCTCGCCGCGTGGGTGATGTCCATCAATAAAGGTTCGGATTGTGGAGGAGCGGTCATCGAGTCCTTAAAGGGCGATGCCGCCCACCAGTTTCCCAGTGGACGGCATCAGGACGCGACAGGGACCAACCCGTTGCGAAGTCGAGAACTTTGTTTTTCGGCGGTGGTTAGTTCGCCTTGTCTACGTCCTAATGCCCATCAGGACAGCGCCGTGTTACAGGGTCTAGCTGGCTTCCTCATGCCCTCCGCCTGACATATAAAGGAGGGCCGTCTACACTGACGGGGTGGTGTTTCGCCGGGCATAGTGGCACTGTGTCCCGTGGGACGCTTGGGACACCGCACGGCTGTTGCTTCTCTCCAGCATCATTTTCCGATGCCAGTTGTCCCATCTTGACGGTTTGGGACAGGCATGAGACAATTGTCCCAATGGTTGTCCCATACCGGAAAAATGGGACAAGCCGAGAAGGGACCAACCATGGAAAGCCTGTACAAGTTACTTCAACCAAGATCGCTCGATGCGGTGATCGGGAATACAACCGCCGTGAGCACATTGCGAAAAGTTATAGACCACTCAACAGACGGCACGTGCCCGAACATCCTTTTCACCGGGCCAACTGGTACAGGCAAGTCGGCTCTTGCCAAGCTCGTGAAGCGACTCCTGCACGAGAAGTGGAGTCACACTCCATCGCTGAAAGAAACTGAGATTACCGAGCACTCCTGTGCTGGAATCGACTTCGCCGAACTCAAGGAAATCTTGCAAGGGCACGAGGGCTCGCTGTACGGCTTTCGCATTTACGTGCTCGGTGAAGCAGACAACTTCA
The DNA here is from genome assembly GCA_963763795.1 of uncultured Acidobacteriota bacterium. Classification (GTDB taxonomy): domain Bacteria; phylum Acidobacteriota; class Terriglobia; order Terriglobales; family Acidobacteriaceae; genus Sulfotelmatobacter. The sequence goes on from CAVXPP010000007.1 coordinate 360,087, forward strand.
ACGCGAAGCAGCGCAGCCTCTTGCTTACCGAGCTTGAGCGCATCCGCAAGCCGAAGGTTGGGCGAGCATTTTTTCTGTCGTTGATTGATCCTGCCAAAGCGAAGTGGGGTGACGATTTGCTCGGTCGCTTTCCGATCAAGATACGCACCGAGCTTCTCTCCATGAAGCAACGAGAGGCTCTCATCAACCAAGCATTCGATGATGACCGGGCGAGCGTGGAGCTTCAAGGAGCAGAACTCGACAGAGAGGCATTCCTTGCCGCTATGAACAAGCACAACCTTGGCTCGCCGCGCATGATCTATAACGCGCTTGATCTGTATTACAAAGGGATGACGGCAGAGGAAGCCGTCACCATGAGCGCCCCAACACAGCCGTTGGAGCCGCCAAGACTTTCGGACGATGAGCAACGCGTGCTCGTAACCGAACTGCACGCCAAGGGAAAATCTTTGCGTGCAATCGCAACGGAGGTTGGAGTCTCAAAGAGCACGGTAGACCGCATTCTCAATTCCCCGAGCAAGTAACCGAGCCCCACACCGGCAGCAACCGATGTGAGGCTCTAACCCAAGTCGCCCGATAGAGGCGGGCAACCCAATGGCTGTAATCAAGCATATCGCAAAGACTCACGCATCTCACTTCGCTGATTCTCTCAATCGCTCACAACGCAATCACCTGAGAGTCCTGCTTTCGCACCAGTATGCTTTCCGTGATCTGAGGCACGCACTTGGGATTGCGGATCACAAAGTGATGAGCCATGCCGAGCACGCAACGGGACTGGCAAAGGCGGGGCGCACTATCGAGCTTTTCCGGCACCACACTCCAGCCTGATTATAGGCGACGCGGATGTAAGTACAATCCAGCTTGCAAAGCAACAGGGCAGCCTTCGGGTTGCCCTGTTTTGTTAGCGTCTTGTTAGCAGTCTTTCGAGAACCGTCAGCAACTACGGTCAGGTATCAACAAGTTAAGTCCATGCGTTTTCAACGACTTGTTGAATCCACGAGGGTTGCGGCGAGGAGCGAATAGTTTTTTGAGTCCGCTGCGTCTGCCAGTTCCGCCATCCCGGCTTGGATGGTAAGCGACTGAGATTAAAGCTTAATTCAGTTTTCTCTCGTTGTCACCTGCACCATTCTTGGTGTCCACTATGGCTGTTCCATGGTTGTTCTCACCTTTAACGATCTCCCGCCGATGCTCCTCGATCTTGGCAGTCGCGGTCTTGAGAACCTCCATATCGACGATGTTGTATCGACGATACAGGCCACGTTAGGTGAACTGGTTGCCAGTGAAGCGGGAGCGATCGTAGCCTCGCAGTGAGATAGAAGGGCTAGTTCGTAAACTGGACTTGCTGAAGTGTCGCCGGGCTCTGTGGTTCTAATGGGAATACGGCGCTTTCCTTCGACGAAAAAACAATACGAAGGGGATCATCCTCGAATGGATCTTTGGGCGGAAAGACTTTTTGTACCTCGAAGCTCAACCCTATTCCCTGGCCCGCCGCAAAACTGGGGCGTGCAAAGAATGCCGCTGGCACAATGATGTCACCGGAGAAACCATTCTCCGTCTTCTTCCAGGCGGCCTGTATCTCGCTTTCGTAGTTGTGGGTCCGCGAGCGTATCGGGAAGAAATCCTCGTTGCAAAAAACACTTGGCTTCACGCCACGGAAGTCGCCCGGACTCAGATAGAGGTCAAAGACGTCGGTTAATTTTCCGGGCTTGGCGGGAACGGGCAACATCGTGTCCAGGACCAGCCGGAACGCATCTCCATTCTGCACTCCTCTGCCTGAGAAGGGTTGGTAGAGGTCCGCATCCGTGACCTCCACTCCGATGTAAAGATTCTCTTCGTCCCAAGCCAAGGCAACCCGGGCGGAAAACTGCGATACCCCCTTCCACAGGTCTTGGCCTTCGATCACCTGCGCCTTCTTGTTCAAAAGGTAAACAGATTTGGTCTCCCACTTCGAAAAATCACCATCAGGGATGGGTTTCGTCGCTACGCTGGACGCCGTCAGAACATCCCGCCGGCGATCCCATTGGATTTTTCCATCAGGCAGATGATTGAATGCGGCGTCGTTCCGAACACGAACCACTTGATCGCGGAGCAACTTCGGGATGGGGGATATTTCGGAGATCAGCTTTTCGAACCGGCGCTGGCCCTGGAGCGTAGCGATTGAGGAACTCAACCTGGAAACTTGCGCCTCGACGGCCGGAAGATCAACCGGGATCCAAGCTTCCTCAAAAACCGACCTAAAGATCAAGCCGTCTCCCTGATCCGCCGTAAACATCTTCAGCAGCGGGGCGAGGATTGCCGGTGCGTCGGGGCCATACTGACTGACCAGCGCATGCTCCTGCGACTTTCCGGGATCGTAAGCACGCGGGTTCCACAAATAGTCCCCTACCGTCTGCAGGGGAATCAAGGTGGCGTGCGCCTGATTCATGGGATTGGAAAACAATCCCTGCACCGCAGAGAAGAGTTCAACGTCTCGCCCGCGGAGAGGATCCAGGTTCAGCCACCACCCGCCGTTGTCATTGGTGGGATAGTTGTCCCAGACGAGAGGTCTGCGGTGAATGTATCCCCCCCATTCCTCAGCTTGAGCTGTCGTAATCGTCTGTGGAATAACCTCTGTGCCCGTCCAATCCAGCGGGATCTCGGAACGGACTCCTGCCCCCAGTTCCCGGATGTAGTCGCGATTGCCCCATTCGTTGCTGTAAGTGGTGGGACAAACCGTCAGGCGATTTTCCGGCGAGAGCGCTTTGAGGTGATCATACAAGCGATTAATCAAGTAGATATGCGCTTCAGCGAGCGTCTTGTAGCGTGCTTTATCTTCGGGATGAACCAGCTCCTGCGGCACGTCGTCCAGAAAAAGAGCAAAATTCGAGATCCCTAGTTTGCTGACACTTTCTAACTTCCGAGCGAGGGTCTGAAAATCCGCTTCGCTCGAATAGATGATGGAAAGGCCGGGGCTGATAGCAAAGCTGAGATTGACGAAGTTCTCTCTTGCCATAGAAGCAAGTTCGCCCATGTGCTTCAGTTGCTTCGACGGATAAGGCTCGCGCCAGAGCTTGCGGTGATAGGGATCGTCCTTCGGCCCGTAAATGTAGAGGTTCATCCTGTGCTGCCCTTCAAAGCGCAACACGTCCAGCCGGTCGGTATGGCTCCAGGGTGGTCCGTAGAAACCTTCCACAATGCCCCGAATAGGAAAGGAAGGATAGTCGGCGAGGATTACTTCAGCCCCGTCCTCCTGCAGGCGCACCGATTGCGGTCGTGGAATGAGATCCGTTGCGAGTCTCGCGACCTTGGTAGTCAGCAGGTCTGGAACCCGCAGCAAGGCATTGTGCAAGCCGACGGCGGAAACCGCGCGAATGCGAATGCGATAGGGCCGCGGATTGTCAGGATCGGTGCCATCTGAATAAAGGCAGCGCAGAATGTAGCCTTCGTTCACCAGCTCTGCCGTTGGTCTAATGACCGCGTCCCGCGCTTGCTGTCGGAGTTCGGTCAGGAAGGTGGCAGCATCAACCTCGCGATCCAACTGGATCTGCAGGCCGTTGGCATCGCGCGTTGAACCGGCTGTTGGCGCAGCATTGACCGAAAGATGAAGCGAAACGCCGCTTTGCGACGCTAGATCCCGCAACTGACGCTGAATCCGATTGTCCAACTCACCGCTGGAAACGACTCTCCAAGTCGTCTTAACTCGCCCTGTTGCGAACGGAGCGAGAAGCGTAACAAGGGAGAAGACAACCAGTGCAAGCCTGCTTCGCATAAAAAGTGAGTCTCAGTGCTTACCCAATGCTGCGGCGATTGCCTTCTCCGCGAGAGGTGCCATTACGGCATAGCCCGCCTGGTTCGGATGAACCCCATCCTCGGACAACTCTGATTTAAGCCCGCCCTGCTCATTCGCCATGGCCGGGTAGTAGTCGAGGAAAACTAAATCCTCTTTCGCGGCGTAGTCTTTGATCCAATCATTCAGGGCGCGGATCTTTTCCAGGGGAGCGAGATCCGGCCTCCACGGATATTTCGCGGCCGGCACGAGCGCCGACAGAACCACGCGAACTCCATTTCGCTTCGCGAGGCCCACCATCGACATCAGATTGTCTTCGATCGCTGCGAGCGTGATGGGGCCGGTATTTTCCGCGATATCATTGGTGCCGGCGAGGATCACGACTACTCGCGGCTGCAGAGCGATCACGTCCTGGCGAAAGCGAAGAAGGATCTGGGGCGTGGTTTGTCCACTAATTCCGCGATCCACATAAGGCTTGCCGGGGAAGGAGTCGGACAAGGGCCAGAATTCCGTAATAGAATCGCCCAAGAACACGACTCTCGCTTCTCCCTTGGCAGGCAAGCCGAGCTTCGCATGGTCATCGCGATACTTGGCCAGGTTGGGCCAGTCGCTCAGGGTCGCCTCCATTTCCTTCTGGTCTTCCTTCAAAGATGCACAGGGATCCGCCGCCTGTTGCGCCAGCGTAGCGGCCGACAGAATCAAAACGTAGAAGACAAGCAGAATTGGTCTTATCAATAAACGCACAATCTCGCCTCCGCCCGCTCTTCGATCAATTTCAAATAGAAGGCTTACTCACACCCGACTTGGTCGCCGTAACAACGACGCCCGCCGCTCGTTCCTGAAAAACATCATTCGACTAGAAGCTAATTTTCATTCCAAACTGCATCTGTCGACTGGTGTTGGCATAGCTGATCTGGCCAAAGCCGCTCGACTCGATATCTCTGTCGGGGAAGCCAAGGTTTGGATGATTGAATACATCGGTGGCTTGAAACTTGAGTTGCGCGTTCATTCCTTCGTGTAGTTGAGCGAGAGAGAAGTCTTTTAAGAGCGCCAAATCGACCGTTCGCCAGTTTGGGCCGTTCAGAATATTTCTTCCCGTATTGCCGAACGTGTTGGCGGGGGCTTGCGCAAAGGCAGATGTGTTAAACCAGCAGTCGACGGTTCCCACGCGTTCGCCGTTCGGACAGGTTCCACTTTTCGGGTTTCCGACCTGATTGGGACGAAAAGTTCCGGAGAGCGCTCCGCTATTGTTGGCGCTGTCGAACGGACTGAAGGGCAAGCCGCTGCGGATCTGGTAAATGGAGGAGAGTTGCCACCCGCCGGCAATGGCGTTCACTACACCTCCCTGTTGGAGGAAACGCTTTCCTTTTCCGAAAGGAAGGTGATACACAAAGTTCCCGTTGAACATATGCCTGATGTCTGTGGCCGCCCGGCCATAGTTGCCTCCCGGATCGCTGGCGTTCTGATAGCCCACGCGATCCGCCGACCCGGCACCACCCCATCCAGCGCTAGTCAGAGTATCCAACGCCTTAGCCCAAGTGTAGTTCGCCTGCAACGAAAAATCTCTTGAGATCTGCTTCTTGGCCGTAACCTGGAGGGAATTGTAGTTGGACCAGCCGTCAAAGTAGGCTGCGCTGATCTGCCCAAATAGCGGATAGGGACGGGCATTTTGTCCGGCTCCGAGTTGATTGGCGGGCACCTGATTCAGGTCTCGCGTGTATTGCAGGTTCACACCTCGATTGCCAACATAGCCAACATCGAGTACCACACCGCCCCTCAGTTCATGCTGCACGTCGAAGTGGAATTGCTCGGTATAAGGAATCGGCGAGTCGTAGAACGAATAGTTGACGTCGGTGCCGTTGAGCAGATCGGGAGTCCGAGTCGAATTGCTCGGATAGATCAGTCGTCCTGGGGGTGGTCCATCCGAAAGGTGGAATAGAGGCGCTGGATTCGAAGAGTCATAGATCATGGAGCCCGATGGCACCCAACCCTGCCCCCACGCCTGCGCAGGCGCCGTAATGTTCTGCCCGGCGATGATGTTATAGATTCCGAAACCTCCACGGAGCGACCAGGTCTTTCCCGGCGCCCAAGCAAAACCGAGCCGCGGCGAGAGAATGGCGGGCTTTGTTTCTGTCAGCGAGTTACGTCCATTTTGCCCGGCGTACCACATTGCCCCAAGCGACCCGTCAGCCGGATTTACGATGTTCGGCTGGAATGTGGACAACTTGTTATGAATTTCGCTCCAGCCACTTTGCAGGGTATAGCGCACTCCCAGCGTCAGAGTCAGGTTCGGTTTGACTTTGTATTCATCCTGAACAAAGGCTTGGGCGCTGTACATGCGCCCGCCGGTCTCCGGATTGATTGAAACGCCCCACCAGGACGGAACTCCGAGAAGGAAGTCGGCGTAGCCTTCTCCCTCTGTTGGGATCCCGTTGGTCAGAGCCTGGTCGGCCGGGTTCTGCGTAAATACGCCACTAAAATCGAACGCTCCAGCCGTCGCCGTTCCCCACCCTGTATTCACCCACCAGCGGTCGAACTCTCCGCCAAACTTGAGAATGTGTTTGCCCTTCACCCAAGTCAGCACCTCGGAAGGCACGAAGGTTGTTTCGGCATCGATTGCAGGAGGAAAGGGAGTGTAGCCAATTGCCGTACTAAGAGCACCTTCCATTGACATCGAAGGGAACATGTCGTCTGGTGCATAGGAGATTCCCAGTTTGGCGGGCCATCCCTGTCCTTGGTTATCGACAGTCGCAACTCCGCGTGCGCGGCTGAGAGAAAAACGGAATTCGCTCACCAGATTCGGTGTCACGGTCCACACGTCCGTAAGTTGCCCCTGCGGCTCCGTTCCGCTCCATGCCCCGCAGTTGATGGCGCAGTTCTGATCGTTCAGCGGAGTGTTGTACTTTACAAACATCATCGAACCGGTTAGCCGGTTTTTAGCTGTGATGTCGTAGTCAACCTTCCCTTGGAACCAGGTGTTCGTGTTCGGAGACGCCAGGTTGGTGTAGTAGTTGTTGAAAAGGCCAGGACGGTTAGGAGCTGGAAAATTCTTTTGGACGGCCAGAGCAACGGGATCCATGCGATTCTGTGGAATGATGTTGCCGGCGAAAGGGAGACGGCAGTTTCCATTGTTCGGATCAGTTGTAGCTGGATCGAAGATCTGGCCATTGATGACTTGCTGTCCATTGCAAGGGTTAATGATCGGATTGCCGTCGTTATCGACCGCCGGCGCACCCAGGAGTGCCGAAAAATCCCCACTCGTGTAGCCATTCGCCCCCGTCGTCGGATAGCTGGTCGGAGCGGGCCCGGATGTATTGCTGGGATTTCTCTGATAAGCAAAGAAGAAGAACGCTTTGTCCTTTTTGATCGGGCCACCAATATTGAATCCATATTCATTCCAGCGTATCGGCGGCTGACTTTGCGCAAATTTGTTGAGTGCGTTGAAGGCGTCGTTTTGAATATATTCGTAGACCGTGCCGTGAAAGCTGTTGGTGCCGCTCTTGGTGATCACGTTGAAAACGGAGAAGCCGCTGCCGTGCTCCGCCCCAAAGTTTGACGTGTTGGCGCTGACCTCTTCAATCGAATCAATCGGCGGAGCGAGCAAATCTGCGTTCGATGACTGACCAAACATCGCGATGCCGCCATCGATCTGCCAATTGGAGAAATATCCCGCCTGCCCGTTGACGCCGATCGAGTCGCCCGTTGACGATTCCCCCCAACCGGGATTCACACCCGGCAAGGACGCGAGAATATCCATCCAACTGCGGTTGCCAGTGGGCGCGTCTGCAACCAGATGAGTATCGAACCGCGTGTTCGTGTCAGTCGTCTCGGTTTCCAAGTCAGGCTGAGTCGCTGTGACCGTGACTTTCTCCGAACTCGTACCTATATCGAGAGCAGCATTGATCGTAATGGTTTGAACGTGCACTTCAATTCCGTCCCGCACCAGGGTCTTGAAAGCATCCTGAGAAAATGTCAGGGAATAATCGCCGGGTGCGACGTAAGGAGCGTCATAAACCCCGGAGGCGTCCGTCGTGATCGTCTGCACGACACCTGTGGAAATATTGGTGATTGCGACCTTAACTCCCGGTAATGCTGCCTGAGACTGGTCCGTGACCGTGCCCCGGATCTCGCCGCTCTGCCTGCTCTGGCCCACAGCCGGGACTAAGGATACGGGAATCAGTAAAGCCAGGACGGAGGCGAAACGCAACCTCGAACCGAAGGATGACATCGCCAATTTCTCCTTGGTAAATATGCAGGTCAAGTCGCGCATAGCAAATGAGGACTGATCACGAATGCCAACCTACCTTTGTCTAGCCTGCGGGCCAAAGCGTCAAGTTCGAAACAGTTCAGTGACAGGTTTGAAACAAGCTCGCCTGTCAATTTCGTAAGCGATTTGCGCGGCCGACTACTGAATTGCGGAGAAATCCTGTCCAGATAAGGGAGCTTCTCCACTTTTTCACAGACAGGTACACTGTGTTGGATCGCGGTCTGCGCGCACGTTCTGGAGAGTCCCATGCTTACCCTACGGCTAATTTGGAGGGCCAATGTCCAGAGTCTCAAAAGCGGTCTACTTCCTGATTTGGCTTTCTTTCCCAGTCGGCCTCTTTGCCCAGAAACCACCTTCCGCTCCGCAGCGCGAGATACGCGAACACTTTGCCCGAGCTCAGCAGGCGATGGAGCGGAAGCAACTTGAGAGCGCCTTTCGTGAATTCAGTGCGATTCTGGTGCTCGATCCCAAAAATGTCGAAGCCCGGGGAGATCTGGGTGTCGTCCAGTTTCTGCAGGGAAATTACGCGGACGCGAGCCAGAATCTTCGCGCGGCGTTGCGAGTTGAGCCCGCCCTGTGGAAAGCGCAGTCGATCCTTGGCCTCTGCGAAAAAGCCCTAGGAAAATCCGACTCGGCGAAGACGCTTCTGGAGAAGTCAGTTCCTCATTTGACCCAAGACCCGAAACTGCAAGTTCGCGCAGGGCTCGCTCTGGTCGAACTCGATTATCAGCGCCGAGAGCTGAAGAAAGCTTTGGACGTTCTCGGTCTGCTCCAGAGCACGAGTCCAACCAACATCGATGTTCTCTACGTCGTCTACCGCATTCACACCGATCTGGCCACGGAGGCGCGGCAAACCTTGGCCATCCTTGCCCCCGATTCCGCACGCATGCACCAACTTCTCGCTCAGCACCTTATCAATGAACGCGACGCTAAGCGCGCAATCTCGCAGTATCGGGAAGCACTACGCATCGATCCGCATCTTCCGGGTGCGCATTTCGAGCTGGGCGAGGCGATCCTGACGGAATCAGGCGCCGCCGAGGGCCAGCAGGAGGCGCAAAAAGAATTCGAGGCGGCAATTGCCGAAAACCCTCGCGACGCCAAGTCAGAATGTCGTCTCGGTGGACTTTTCGGTCTGAGTGGTGACAGCGAGACGGCTCGGAAACACTATTTGCGCGCCGCGGAACTAGACCCTACGGAGTCCGAGGCCCAAGCCGGTCTGGGAAAAATCCTTATGTCGACTGGCCACCCCGAGGACGCCCTTCTTCACCTTCTCGCTGCCGTTCGTCTGGATCCCACCAACGCCCCGGCCCACTATCGGCTCTCACAGCTGTACCGTCAACTGGGACGAGTGGTCGATTCCAAAAAAGAAATCGCGGCATTTGAGGAGTTGCGAAAGACTGAAGACCGACTCTTTGCAGCCTATGCTTTGACCGGGAAAGAGTCCGGCAGCTCTCAGGCGCTTAATCCGGACGTTCCACATTAGGTCGCGAACTTGAGCATATCAGGCGACTGTTAAGTCGACGTTTCGAACGTACTTCAAGTGTCTGGCAAACAAAGGTTTGCACTCACATCGCTCCTGCTTTGTGTCAATCCCTGTGCTAAGATTCGGCGGGGACAGCTTCGTGTCGCACTCCTCATTTCCAACCTCCAGACCGAACGCGGAGTCAAGCCATAGCGAGTCCGCGATACCAGAGGCTCTGGTGCGCGAGGAATTGGATCGAGTACTCTCCAGCCACGATTTCCAGGCAAGCAAGCTCTGCCAAAGCTTTCTTCGCTATGTAGTCGAGAACACTCTGAGCGGACACTCCGATGGCCTCAAGGAACGGACGATCGGCATTGACGTGTTCGGCAAACCGCCCTCGTACGATCCCAGCGAAGACGCCGGAGTTCGAGTCAAAGCCGGCGAGGTTCGAAAGCGGCTGCGGTCCTACTACTCAGAGCAACCCGCCGAAGCCAAAGTTTTGATCGAACTTCCTTCTGGAACCTATATTCCCGAGTTCCATCCTTTTAAACGCGCAGAACACCAGCTCCCATCTAAGCCTTGGGTTCGTTCGTGGCCATTCCTGGCGATTTCGGCCGCTGTCCTTGTGGGCTTGGCGCTGTCGGGATTTTTCTGGTTGCGTCCCCATCCCTCGGCAAATGCTCTCGAACAGTTTTGGTCTCCGGCATTCCAAAGTCACCAGGCGATCCTGGTGTGTACGGCACCCGTCCCTGTGTACTCTGACGTTCGGAATTCAGCCGGCGGAAACCCCACTCGCGTTGAAGACTTCGTGCTGATCCCCAATCGTTTTGTAGCCGTCAGCGATGTGAACTCCGCAACAGAGATTGCCGAAATGTTTGGCCGGATGGGACAGCCGTACAAGCTTCGAATTGGAAACGACGTCTCATTCCGGGACCTGCGTGCGGTGCCCGCTGTCCTAGTGGGATTCTCCTACACGCAATGGCATGAAATCGGCGAGCACTTCCGCTATTCCATTGATTTGTCCCATCGACCTTTTGGAGTTTCGCAAGATGGCGCTCTTACGAATTGGACTATCAAAACCCACCCTGACGACCCCGAATTGAATGAGGATTACGCGATTGTGTCGCGTGTCTTTTATCCAGGCACGAACAGCGTCATCGTGGAAATCACCGGCATCTCCCATTACGGCACGGAGGCAGCTACGGACCTGGTGACCAATGCGACCCTGATGCAGGAAGCGCTCCGCAGACTGCCTGTAGGATGGCAGCAGAAGAACGTTCAGATCATTCTGCACGTGGAAGTGATTTCGGGTTCTCCGTCGGTTCCCGCCGTTGTCGCCACGTATGCGTGGTAGAAAAGTTTTGGGTCGGCCGAGTTGACGTCTGGAACTCGATATCGTTGCACCACTCCTCATCGATTCCCAGGCATCTCCGCGATCCCTTATCGATTGGAATAGGCGATCAGGTGGCAAGAGCTTTCCTGCGCGGGCAGCGAGTTGCATGGCACTCCCCCAGGAAACCGAGGCCAGCCCTAGTAGCCGCGACGCCTTGTTAAATTGCGAGGAGCATACGTCAAGGTTGTGATGCGCGCCGGCCGCGCTTCAAGCAGGCTTCTGCCTGGGATCAGTCCGGTTGCGACATGACGACACAACCCCGATCACGTGTGAAAGGCCTCGGTGGAAACCGGACCCGGCTGGTCTTCCCGCATGGCGGCAGCCGCCTTCAGTAACTGAGCATTGAACTCCAGGAATAATTCTGCAGCCGCCTGTAAATCGCGCTCTCGCCCCTGATGCTCGAGTGCTTTTGCTTGCTCGGCAATCTCCGTCAGTCCCAGGTACAATAACTCGCCCTTCAGCGTGTGCGCCGTTCTTTCGATGACTTCGAAGTCGGCAGCGGCGAGCGCCTGCTGCATAACGTGCAGTTGCTCCGGGACCTCTTCCAGGAAAACTTGCAGCAGTTCCGATAAGAGCGCTGCGTCGCCCTCGACTCGCGCCAGCGCTGCAGCCTTATCCCAGCCCGCGTGCTTTTCCTGTACGTGCGGTTCCAGCGGCGGTACATATGGTTGCTCTGCGCCAAGAACCTGCACAATCGCCTCTGCGATTAGCGCGCTGCTCACCGGCTTGATCAGGTATCCATCCATACCCGCCTGCAAACAACGCTCTTTGTCGCCTTTCATCGCATGTGCGGTCATGGCGATGATTGGTATATGAGAGCCTGTTCCCTTTTCGCGATCCCGAATTTTGCGCGTCGCCGTCAGCCCATCCATCTCGGGCATTTGCACATCCATGAAGACCAGGTCGTAGGCGGCAGTCTCCAGCGCTGCTAAGGCTTCGCGGCCGTCCCGCGCGACAGTCGGCTGGTGCCCCATCTTTTCCAGCAGCTTCACCACGACCATCTGGTTGATGGGGTTGTCTTCGGCCAACAGGATGCGCAACTTTCTCAATTGCTCCCGCGTGTTGTGCCGGGTTACAAGATCGCGATCAGGAATGCCTTCTCCGCGGCCCAGCACCAGAAGCATCGCCGCTTGCAGCTCGGAGTTGCGAATCGGCTTGAGCAGGTAAGCGGCGATTCCCAGCTTGCGGCACCGCTCCCCCTCTCCACGCTGGCCTGCCGAAGTCAACATCAGGATGATGGTGTTCGATAGACCCGGACTTTGCCTGATGCGCTCCGCCAGTTCGAATCCATCCATCCCCGGCATGCAGCTGTCGATCAGGGCGAGACGGAAGAGAGACTCGTTGCCATTGGCTGGTTGGATCGCCTCCAGGGCCGCGGCGCCGCTTTCTACGGCCAGCGGCCGCATTCCCCAACTCCGGGTGATGGTTTCGAGAATGCGCCGATTGGCAGCGTTGTCATCGACAATCAAGACGGAAAGATCCTGCAGGTCAGCCGGGCAGGCAGCTCCATCGGAAGTATGCATCGTATTAGCCAGGCCGAACTCCGCCGTGAAATGGAAGACGCTGCCCTCGCCCACTTCGCTTTCCAACCAGATTCTCCCATTCATCAGAGCCACCAGCCGTGAACAGATGGCGAGGCCCAGGCCGGTCCCGCCGTAATTGCGCGTCGTGCTGCCATCGGCCTGGGCGAAAGCCTCGAAGACCAGAGCATGTTTTTCTGGAGGGATGCCAATCCCGGTGTCAGCAATGCTGAAATGCAGCGTTAGGTTTTCCCTGCCGCAGGCCTCATCCAACGTCACGCGAGCGATGACTTCCCCGTGCTCCGTAAACTTGATCGCGTTTCCCACCAGGTTGGTGAGGATCTGCCGCAGCCGCCCCGGATCGCCTATGAGATGCTCTGGTACGTCCGGATCGATTTCGTATGCGATCTCCAATCCCTTTTTATGAGCTCGAAAGGAAAGCGCCTTCATGGTCTCGGCCACCGCATCCTGCAGATGGAACTCGATGGGATCAAGGTCCAGCTTGCCGGATTCGACCTTGGAAAAATCGAGGATGTCATTGATGACGCCCAGCAGAGAATCTCCCGAGGACTTCAGCATGCCCAGGTACTCGCGCTGTTCCGCGGTGAGTTCGGTGTTCAGCGCCAGTTCCGTCATGCCCAGAATCCCGTTCACCGGAGTCCGAATTTCATGACTCATGTTGGCCAGAAATTCGCTCTTGGCCCGGCTGGCCTCTTCCGCCTTGTACTTGGCCGTAACCAACTGAGTATTCGCATTCAGCAAATCGGCAGTGCGCTCCAGCAATTCGATGGCAATGCGGTGGCGCTCGGAAACTAAAGAACCTATGATCAGCCCTACCGCCGAAACCACAAACATGAGCAGGCCCGTTTGCGGAAGAACGTTCGAGGCAGGCGGATAGAAATGCAAAGCCACCACAGTTCCAAAATTCAACGCGAGCAGGCAGGAAACCACCCTGCGGATTCCCTGGCGCAACGCGACCCATATCACTGGGATGAAGAGCAGATAGCGCAACTGACCGGAGGCCGCACCGAACACGATCCAAAGGAAAGTCACGGTCGCAGCGGTCTGCGCTAATGCCTCCAGTCCCGTCCAGAATACCGACGCCTTCTTGCGGCGATAGGCGCGCGGCAATCGGTTTTCGACCGATGCCGGCGAGAGTTGTCTTCGGATCCAGGGCAGCACGTGAATCAGAAGAAAGGGAGCGACCCCCAGCAATCCCGTTTCATCGCCGAGAAACCACACCAGAAATGCGGACCCGAACTCGTTCCAACGGATGGCGTGATCGAGGGCCAAGCATGTTACTCCCACGAGCGTGGATGCCAGCGCTGCCGAGGTTGTGATGGAAACGTAGAGGACAACATCGCGGCGTCGCCGCAGGCCCAAGTCGATTTTTAAAGGGCCGCGGAGATCGTGCGCGGCAAGGGCATAGAACAGCAAGATCGTGATCGATCCAATCGTCCCACTGTAGGTTGCCAGCGGTTGTCCGTAGAGCAGAATGCCAGCCAGGGCATTCGCGATAAAAGCCACCATCGCGTAGAGCGGGCTGACTCCCAACAGGAAGGCGAAAGCCAACCCTGCAGCCGGATACCACACTACAGACCCGAGATGAGAAATCAGGACGACTTCGGGCCGGTTCAAAAGAATGAAGGTCGCCAAAAAAATAAGCGACAGCGCGAGGTGGCGAATGACTTTGCGCTCTTCGTCCATGATTGTGAGCTTCGCCATGGGGCGCAGTGACCCGAGTGAAAATCATGCAAGAACCGTGCCAACGGCCCTGCAAGCAGGTTAAAAACATCTCAGGGTCAGGGGACAGAAGGCGGCCGAACTCGTGCAGTCGGATGCAGGAAAAGCAGCGCGTCTAAGCTCGTTCTGTGGCTCGCACGGGAAGAGAAGCTTTGGCGGGAGAAGCGATCTTCGGCAATTCCACACGGAAGGTCGCGCCCTGTCCGGGCTGGCTTTCGACACGAATCGAGCCATGATGCTGGGTAACGATCCAATGAGCGATGGCCAGGCCGAGTCCGGTTCCACCGCGCCCACGACTGCGAGCCTGGTCGACACGATAGAAGCGTTCGAAGATCTTGCACTGTTCTTCTTCCGCGATTCCCACTCCTGAATCTTGCACGGCAATCGCGATGGTGTCTTCGCGTTGTTCCAGCCGCAAAAACACGGTGCCCGGCGAAGGAGTGTACTGGAACGCGTTGTCGAGAAGAATGTCGATCAGCCGGCGCAGCATGGTTTCGTCCCCCATGACCAAGGCATCGTCCTGATCTATCTTGGCGGAGAACTGCAAATCGCGGATGATCGCCACCTGCTGCCAGCTCTCGACCATGCTTCGCAGCGTCTCATGCAGATCCACAGTTTGCATGTGAAGCGTTTCGCGGCCGGAATCGGCGCGAGCCAGCGCCAGCAACTGTTCGATCAGCACGGTGGTCCGCTCCGCCTCGAGCAGAATGTGGCGCAGCGATTCCTTGTATTCAGGTTCACCGCGCGAGCGCCGCAACGCCAGCTCGGCCTCGGTGCGGATCAGCGAAACCGGAGTTCGCAATTCATGCGAAGCATCGGCCGTAAATTGCGTGACCCGCAAGAACGCCGTTTCGATCCGGTCCAGCATTTCGTTCAAAGTATCGGAAAGGCGTTGTAACTCGTCCCCAGTTCCCAACTTCTGCAACCGGCTGCTGAGGTTCGCGCCGCTCACCTCGCGCGCGGTTCGCACCAGCGCATCCACGGGAGACAAAGCGCGCCGGCTCATCCAGTAACCAACTCCCGCGGCGACGAGCAAGAGCAGGGGGGCAAACATCAGAAGATAAAAGCGGAATAGACGCAGTGTATCGACGGCATCGTCAGAGGGAAGTCCCATTTCGACCGTGAACACGTGCCCGTTGACAGCCAGCG
Organism: uncultured Acidobacteriota bacterium; assembly: GCA_963763795.1. Taxonomy (GTDB): domain Bacteria; phylum Acidobacteriota; class Terriglobia; order Terriglobales; family Acidobacteriaceae; genus Sulfotelmatobacter. The sequence goes on from CAVXPP010000007.1 coordinate 375,384, forward strand.
TCTCGTAGATAAATCGGAAGTGCTGGCGGCCAACCTTCTGGCTACGGGAACGCGCCTGCCTGACCTGCCCTGCCGGCAGAAGAAGCTGCGAATGCGCTTCCAGGAACGCCGATCGATAAATCATTTCTCCGGTTTCCGCATAGACGGCGAGATAATCCCCGGGGTGCTCGATCGTATAAGTTTCGTTCACTTCCTCCTGCAGCTTGGCGATGGAAGCGTCTTTCTTTTGCGCTGCCAGAAAACTCCTCAAATCCTCCACCTGGGATTCGAGATCGTCATCCACCATGTCATAGAGGTTTCCGCGGAGAATAAACCACATGCCCGCGCCAAATACGAGTTCTCCCAGCGCGAAGATGGCCAGATACCAGAGCGTGAGCCGAACTCCGATGGAGAGATGTTTCATGCCTGCCCGTCCGGACGAATCATGTAGCCGACACCGCGCACGGTTTGAATCAATTTTGGGCGGCCCGGTAAATCAATTTTATTGCGCAGCAAGCGCATAAATGCATCGAGTGTGTTTTCTTCGATCTCGCGATCGAATCCCCAGACCGCCTCGATGAGCGATCGCCGCGAAACCACTTTTCCCGCGCGGTACATGAGCCGTTCCAGCAGATTGTATTCCGTGCGCGTCAGCGAGACCCGCTCTTCTCCGCGCAGCACTTCCCGGCTGGAAGGATCCAGCACCAGATCGCCGACCCGCAAGCTCAAATCCTGCGCCGCCAGAGCCCGCCGCTTCACGGCGCGCAAGCGGGCAATGAGCTCATCGAAAGAGAAGGGCTTGGTCATGTAGTCGTCCGCGCCAAGATCGAGTCCGCGAACAATATCGGGCACCGCATCGCGTGCGGTCAGCATCAGGATCGGAGTTCGCACTTTTTCCGCGCGCAGGCGTTTGGCCATCTCATATCCGCTGAGCTTGGGCATCATGATATCGAGAAGGATGACGTCGAATTCGTAAGATCGTGCCAGCTCAAAACCTTCCGCACCGTCCGATGCGCACGTAACCGTGTGCCCCTCCTCCATCAACCCCTTGCGCAGAAGAGCCGCCATTCGTGCTTCGTCCTCCACAATCAGCAGCTTCATCGGATCAACCCCAGACCGCGCAAATCATCGGGTCACAGTTTAAAGGGGATCGGGCGCTTAAACTCCCAAACCTGAAGAAATTTTAATGTGAGATTCATTCCCCAGTCACATTGCGGTTCTACGATTTGCCGTCATCTTAAACCCTCATTCCAAGCAAGACAGAGGATGCGACTCTGCGGACTTAAAAGGTACGAATTATCCCGCGCCAGTCGTCTCTCAAGGAGCTGAAGCCATGCGATCTCACCCTCTCCCCAACCGTCTTCCTAAATTGTTTGCCCTTCTGATAGCCATTCCGGCGCTGATGCTGTGCGCTGCCACCGGGTTCGCTCAAGTAGATCGGGCCGAATTGGAAGGTACGGTCACCGACTCTTCGGGAAGCGTGATCGTCGGCGCCACCGTAAAAATTGTCGCCGCCGATACGCAACTCAGCCAGGAGCAGCAGACCAACTCCAAGGGCTATTACCGTTTTCCCGGACTCGCGGTCGGCGCCTATACGGTCACCGCCAGCCACGATGGTTTTAAGAACAAGGCGGTTGAGGATGTGGTGCTACGCGTGGGGCAGACCCGCACATTGGATGTACAGCTTGCGGTGGGCGCCATCAACGAACAGATTGAAGTCAAGGCAACCCTGTCCCCGGCGGACCGGGTTTCCGCCGAGGCAGCCACGGTCATTGACGACACCCAGATCGCCAATCTTCCGAACAACGGACGCGATTGGGCGAGTTTCACGCTGCTTGCACCTTTCGCCCAGGATGACGGCGGCGGCGACCAGCGCACCATCCGCTTCGCCGGACGCGCCCGCGACGATAATAATTTCTCCATCGACGGCGTGGACGCCGGAGGCATCCAGGAGCAGGCGCAAAAATCGCAGACCCGCTTGCAAATTTCCCAGGATGCGATCGAGGAATATCGCGTCAATAGCGCTCTCTACGATGCGGAATACGGCACGCAAGCTGGCGGACAGGTTGACGTCGTCACGAAGTCCGGAACCAACGACTGGCACGGCTCCGCCTTCGGATATCTCAGAAACTCTGTTTTCGACGCCCGGAATTTCAACGATTACGATCTAAACGGCAACCCTTATGTCCCGCCCTTCCGCATGGGACAGTACGGATTCACCTTGGGTGGCCCGATCCAAAAGAACAAGACGTTCTTCTTTGTGAGTTATGAGGGACTTCGTCAGCTGCAATCGACTACCCAGCAATTCACAGTGCCCTCGGGGGTATGCTGCGGCCAACTCACTTCCGGCCCCGTCACCACGGGATTTCTGCAGTACGTGCTGAACACCACACCGCAAATGTGCTCAATTATGCAGGCGTTTCCGTGGCGGGCGTCAGTGGGCGCGATTAATGGGTGTTCCCCCCGTTTCACCTATCCGGATGGCGCGTTCCAGCAGACGACATCAGTGGATCCTAACGCCGACCTGCTCACCGCCGCCACACCCACGACGATCCACGAGGACACGTGGCTCATTCGCGTTGATCATAAATTCAGCGAAAAGACCCTGCTGTACGGCCGTGCCCAGCGCGATATCAGTCTGGTCGATGCCCCCAATGGAGGAGGCCTGCCGGAGGACAAACTGCAGGTCATCAACCACCCGGCGAATTACCTGCTCGCTTTGGAGCACACGTTCACGCCGAATCTCTTCAACGAAGGAAAGTTCTATATCAACCGCGCACCGTTCCACAATCCGCAATCGAGTGCTCTCCCCTTTGCGGTGGACACGAACGGCGAGTTCGTTGGATTGAACGACAATACGGCTGACATCGAAATCGGGAGCACCTACGGCCTGGTCGACAATGTGACCTGGACCCATGGGCGGCACGCTTTCAAGATGGGCATGGAGTACCGGCGGGTGCGGCTCAATCAGGGACAGACCGCCGACAACAACCTCAGCTTCGGCAGCCCGGACGACATCTCGACCGGGACGCTGGATAAGGTTAAGTATATTGCTCCATGGTGCTGCCACCGCCTGCGCCGCAACTTCCTGCTGCCGTATTTCCAGGATGAATGGAAGGTTACCCCTACGTTTACCTTGACCGCGGGGCTACGCTGGGAATATTACGGCGTCGCCCACGATGCCATCAACGAGACGACTGTATTTGACCTGAACCAGTTCCACGGGGTTTGTCTGGGATCAGGCTCTTTTAACGTCTTGCAGGTACCACCAAGTGCGGGGCCAATCAATACCCCGCCGTGCCCCAAGAATCCGGCCCTATACAACGCAAATTACAGGAACTTCGACCCCCGGCTCGCATTGGCGTGGGCGCCAGGTTCTCTGCAGGGAAAAACCGTCTTCCGGGCAGGCTTTGGTATCTACCACGGTGCGGCGCAGAACGACGATTTGAATGCTGGGCTGGAAAGCGATACCTACCGAGTAACGGTCAACAACCCCGGTCAGATCAGCCCCGCTTATGAGCAAACCGCACCCGACCTTTCCGGAGTACCAGCGACGGCCTCTCACCCGCGCGGCTTGCAGCGGCAAGGCCGCCGCGACCTGTATGTGGAAACCTGGGGCTTGACCGTGGAGCACGAATTGCCCGCCAATTTCCTGGCCTCGGCGCAGTACCTGGGAAGCCGGGGCGTGCGCCTCTTTTCTCGTGGCGCAGTAAACCTGTGCACGCAGCCGGTCACTTTCAATCCTGTGGACGGCGACTGCGTTCGGCCTCTGGACCAGTACTATCCGGATCCCAACTACCCCGATCCTTTCGGTTCGGTTGATTACAAGAGTGACATCGGGGCGAGCACGTATCACGCGCTGGGGCTGTCTCTAGAGCGCCGTTTCAGCCAGGGTCTGTCCTTCCAGTCGCGCTATACCTGGTCTCACTCGATTAATGACGGATCCGTGGGAGGCGGCGAATCGAACGGACCGGAAAACGTCAACTGTCTCGCGTGCGACAAGGGCCCAAGCGTTTTCGACATCCGCCACAATTTTGTTCTCAACGCAGTCTATGAACTGCCCTTTGGGCCGGGGAAGACCTTCCTGGGCAATGGCGGTGCCGTGGGGAAAATTGTGGGGGGTTGGAGCCTGAGCAGCATCGGGATGTGGCATACCGGCCATCCTTTGACCGTCAAGATGGACCTTGGCGGGAGCATTTCCGGTGGCCCCTTCGACTCGCTCGCATATACGTACCTCCTGCCCGACGGCAACGATTCAACTGATCAACGGCCAGACCTTGTTCCTGGAGTTCCACTGACCCTGCCCGGAGCCGGACGTAACGGCATGCCCCTGATTAACGCCGCCGCATTTCAGGCCCCGCCTACCGACGCCAACGGAAACTTCCTTCGCTATGGCAACTCTCCGAACGGCGTTTTCCGCGCCTTGAATAGCTGGCAAATTGATCTCGCACTTACCAAGGAGACCCGACTCACGGAGCAGGTCGCGCTGGAGTTCGGAGTGCAGGCCTTCAATATTCTGAACCATGTTCAGTTGGGTGATCCCAGCGACCTCACTCTGACTTACGACGCCGCCTCCGGTCACCCGGCATCGTTTCTGGACGTGCCCGGCGATTTTGGCCTGATCAACACCACGGTCAACTTCAACACTAACAATGACAACGACGCCTCGCCCAACACCGGCACCGGCTTGCCACGTCAAATTCAGTTCATGGTACGCGTGAAGTTCTGAGAACTGTCGTTCCTTTCATACAAATTTCAGGCGCGGGCTCTAAGCTCGCGCCTGAGGATCAACCTATGCCAAATCGCAAACCGTTGTGGTCCCTTCTTCTTCTGTTCTGCGCGGTATTCGGCCCTCGCCGCTTCGCCCAACTATTCGGTCATCAAGAAAATTCCGATTCAGGGTAATGGCGGATGGGACTATCTGACCGTCGACGACGCTGCCCGCCGACTCTACGTCTCTCATGGCACTGAGCTGGAGATTCTGAATCTTGATTCCGGCGAAAAGTTGGGATCGATCCCCACCGTCGGAATGCATGGTGTCGCGCTCGCCCCGGAATTTAACCACGGCTTCATCAGCGATGGCAAAGCCGATACCGTAATCATGTTCGATTTGAAGACGATGAAGGTTCTGGCCAAAATCCCCAGCCCTAAAAAACCCGATGGCATCATTTACGACCCGGCAACCAAGCGCGTCTTCGCCTTCAACGGCGCCAGCAACAATGCGACTGTCATCGACGCCGCCAGCGGAAAAGTCGCGGGCACGGTCGATCTCGGCGGCGGACCTGAGTTCGCGGCCGCCGACGGCCACGGATACGTTTTCAATAATCTCGAAGACGAGAGCCAGGTGCTGAAGATCAATTCCCGCGATCTCAAGGTCGAGCAGCGCTGGCCCGCCGCTCCTTGTTCTTCCCCCAGCAGCATGGCCATAGACCGCGCCAACCACCGTCTCTTCGTCGGATGCCGCAGCAAGGTCATGGCCGTGCTCGATACCGACACCGGAAAAGTTATCACCACGCTGCCCATAGGCGATCACGTGGACGCCACCGTGTTCGATCCGGAGAGAAAGCTCATTTTCAACTCCAATGGCGAAGGGACGATCACGGTCATCGAGCAAGACAGCCCCAACGACTATGAGGTTGTCCAAACCGTGAAAACCGCCCCCCGCGCCAAAACCATGGCATTCGATCCGAAAACGCACCGGCTCTTCCTCTCCACCGCGGAAGATGGACAGTTCGAAGTGATCGTCGTGGGACAATAAGGACGCTTTGAAAACACACTCAGCTTCGCGACCCAAATCTTCGGCGAAAACGGCGCTCGTGCTCTTGGTGGCTGCGCTACTGCTGACGCTAGTCGGCTGCACCAAGAAATCGAGCGCGCAGACTTTTTCCAGCGTCAATCTGCAGCTCGACGTCAAGACTCCGTTCCGCTTCGTGGCCTATGGCGACACGCGCTTTCACGATCCGAAGGATACGGAGGCGGCCAATCCCGCGGTGCGCGTCGCACTCGTGCAGGCCATCGCCGCGACGAATCCCGCGTTCATCTGCTTCACGGGAGATATCGTCTACAACGGCTTCGATGCGAACGATTGGAAGGTATGGGACAGCGAAACCCAGATCTGGCGCGACAAGAAGATCCCGATCTATCCGGCGCTGGGAAATCATGATTTGCATGGCGACCAGAAGGTCGCGCTGGGCAATTACTTCCAGCGTTTCCCCGACCTCAAGAACAGCCGCTATTATTCGGTGCGCGTGGCCAATGCGCTGCTCCTGGTGCTTGACAGTTCTTTGGACGAAGTGGCGGGCGCGCAAGAGGAATGGCTAGCGGCCAAACTGGATCACGTTCCCGCGGACGTGGATTTTGTCTTTCTGATGTTTCACCATCCGCCTTACACCAGTTCGTCCGACGAGAAAAAGTTCGGAGGCGGACACTCCGCCCGTCCCTCAGAGCAGGCCTTAGCAAAGATGCTGGAAGCCCGCCAGGCTCATGCCAGTTTTCGCATGATCGTCTTCTCCGGACACGTCCACAATTACGAACGGCACGAGCATAACGGCGTCACCTATTTCGTCTCCGGCGGAGGAGGCGCTCATGCTTATCCCATTGAGCGCGCGCCAGACGATCCCTTTCAGAGCAAGGAAGTGAATTACCACTATCTGATGGTTGAGGTGGATCGCAAGCAGGTGACGGTAACCATGAACCGCCTGGACCTCGCCACGGGCAAGCCGGTATGGACACAGCCTGACAAGGTGAAGATTTCAGCTCCAGCCGCGGTCGCGGCGCAGGCCGCCGGACGCTAAGCCGGCTGACACGATCCCTGGCACCGGTTCGCAACCCACGAGACTCCGAGCGCATGCAGGATCAGCCGATCGCGCAGGGTCAATTTCTCCGGCTCCAGTACCACGCCGTACGCGTATTGCACGATGGGATCGCAGGTGATGCACCATCTCTCGTGGCGAACCACTCCCCCACAATGCTCGCACGCACTCGCTGCGTTGTACTGATTGCTGTGGTACCAGGTCGCTTTGGGATTGACCGACATTTGCGCTCCTCCAGTCGTAGCTTCTGAACTAATTCCCCGCGGCCTAGCCGGACAGCTCGGAGGAACTGCGTCTGAAGGGAGCATAGGGCGATCCCCTTACCCGTCCTATTGGATGTGTCACTCTCAAATGTGATCAGGATCACAGACAGCCATTTTCGAGGGTTCCTTCGTGTAACTTCGTGCCCTTAGTGGTTGTGATTTTGCGTCCCGCCTCAAACTGAGCCATCATCCCGGGCCGTGGGCATTCTTCGATTCCATGGTTTATTCTGGAAAGTCGCTCCAACGCGGGCAGGTTACCGCGATCGAATCCGAGCGCCAAGAATTCTCAAGAATAGAAACCAGGAGCCGCAGTTGAAAGCTGCCTTATGAAAACCGGCATTATTGGCCTGCCTCAGGTAGGCAAGACGTCACTATTCCAAATCCTCACCAAGGCGCATTTGTCTGCGCAGTCCGCCAATCCACGTGAAGCGCACATCGGCGTGGCCAAGGTTCCGGATGACCGTCTCGACCGCCTGGCCGCTCTCTACAATCCGAAGAAACTCACGCACACCTCGGTCGACTATGTCGACGTCGGGGCCATCGGACAGGATGCGCTGAAAGAGACTGCCTACATCGGCCATCTGCGGCAGGTCGACGCGCTGGCCCATGTGGTCCGCGTCTTTGACGATCCCGCCATCCCGCATGCCGGAGAGATCGATCCGCTGCGCGACATCAAGAACGTTGAATTCGATCTCATGGTGAGCGATCTGGGCCAGATCGAAAAACGGCTGGAGCGGCTGGAAAAAGATTTGAAGAAGATGAAGACGCCGGAGCTGGAAAAAGAATTTGAGCTGCTCAAGCGCGCCAACACGCATCTCGGATCGGAGAAACCGCTGCGCGAAATGCAGATGACTACCGAGGACAAGAAGCGCATTCGCGGATTCATGTTTCTCAGCGAGAAGCCGATTTTCTACGTGCTGAATATTGGGGAGTCGACTGAGTTGGGCAAGGAACTCGACGAGGCGGTCGACAAGTACAAACTCACCGAAATTGCCGCGCGTCCGAATGCCGCGGCCACCGCCATTTGCGGCAAGGTCGAGGCCGAACTCTCTGAGATGAGCGACACCGACGCCGCAGAATTCTTGTTGAGCTACGGATTGAAAGAGAGCGGCCTGGTTCGCCTCATCCGCACCACCTACAAGCTGCTCGGCCTGATCTCATTTTTCACGGCCGGAGAGGACGAGTGCCGCGCCTGGCAGATCCCCGCGAATACCCGCGCCCAGGAAGCCGCCGGAGCCATCCACTCCGATCTGGAAAAGCATTTCATCCGCGCCGAAACCATCCGCTGGGACCAACTCCTCGAAGCCGGCTCCGAAGCCAACGCCCGCGCCAAAGGCACGCTCCGCCTCGAAGGCAAAGACTACATCGTGCAAGACGGCGACGTGATGCATATCCGGCATAGCGGCTGAGTTTCGAGTACTGAGTACTGAGTACCGAGGTTTCGTTGTAAGCTGAAGTCCCCATGGCACAGCATTACAAGGACCTGATCGCGTGGCAAAAGGGAATGGATCTAGCCAATTCCGTGTACGACGCGACGGAGGCGTTCCCACGGCGTGAGATCTACAGCCTAACCGACCAGATGCGCCGCGCAGCAGTTTCCGTCCCCAGCAATATTGCCGAAGGACAGGCACATTACAGCAATCGCGAATTCCTGCACTTTCTTCGTCATTCGCGCGGCTCGCTCGCCGAACTGGAAACGCAGGTAATCATCGCGCAACGGAGGAATTATCTATCCGAAGATCAGGCGGCGGAGCTTCTGAAACGAGCCGAGGAAGTAAGCCGAAATCCTAAGCGGCCTTATTAGCTCTTTGAAGGAGAAAATACCGTAGCAATTTGTCTCAGTACTCAGTACTCGGTACCCGGTACTCAACCTTTGACTCCTATCCTCACCAGCATCCTGCTCGGCCTCACTGCCGCCGCCGCCAACATCTTCGGCGGAGCCATCATCGTCCAACGGCGCTGGGAGCGGCGCTACCTGCGCTACTTTGTCGCGCTCGGCGCAGGCTTCATGCTAGCCACTGCGCTAGTCGAGATGATTCCCGAAAGTCTTGAGCTGAGCGGAAAACCCGCGGCTTTCCTGGTGCTGCTGGGCTACCTGATCATCCATTTCTTCGAACACACGGTCACGCCTCACTTCCACTTCGGCGAAGAAACCCATACCAGCGAGTTCACGCATTCCCACCGCTCGTATTCCGTGCTCTTCGGCCTGATCATTCACACATTCTTCGACGGCATCGCGATCGCTTCCGGATTCCTGGTCTCGGCGTGGCTGGGCTGGCTGATCTTCTTCGCCATCTTCCTGCACAAAATTCCGGAGGGCTTTACCGTGAGTTCGGTCATGTTGGCCAGCGGCAGCAGTCGAGGCAGCGCCTGGGCCTCTTCCATGGTTTTAGGAGGATCTACCTTGGCGGGAGTTTTGACGATGGCGATTTTTCGCCATCACGTCAGTGCCGGCCTGCCACTCTCCGCAGGAGTAACGATCTACGTCGCCGCCTCGGATCTGGTTCCGGAAGTCAACAAAGAGCCGGCCATGAAAATGGCGCTTCTGGTCTTCGTAGGCTCGGCACTATTCTTCCTGCTTGACCACCTGTTCCACGTTCACTGACGCTCAGCGATTTTTGGAAGTTTCCTCGGGCTTTGACCACAGAGCGCACAGAGGATCACAGGGGAGGGTAGCGGCCTATAAGTGTCGATCTGTTTGACGCACTGCACTAGGTACTCGTTACTCGGTACCGGATACTCGCTACTCGGGACTCGCTAATCCACCGTGTGCTTCGCCGTATACCCTTCGCGCGAGACCACTTCGATTTTGACGTCTTTGCCCTTCTGGTCTCTCACCTTCAACGGGCCGCCGTCGGGCGCGACTACCTGCACCTTCAATTTACGGTAGGTTCCATCCAACTTGGTGTTGGTGGGGGAATACGACAGCATGTACTGGTTGTGAATGTCTTGGGAGATGTCGCCGAACAACTCTGGCAGTTCGCCCTCGAAGCGCGGGAAGTAAGCGCGGCCTCCGGTCATAGAAGCAAACGTCCTCATCTCGTTGTCGCCCTGCAGGTAGTCCATGCGCCCGACGGGAATGCCCATGCCATGTGCGCCGCGGCAATACATAGGATTGACATCGCACATTTCCCGGATGATGAATCCCACGCTGATGGGGAAGATCGTCACATCTTTGGTGTCTTTGACCTTCTTCAATATTTTGTCGTAGGTCAAGCGACTGAAAGTGTCCACACCTGTCGTCACCAGGATGATGTACTTCTTTCCTTCCACCCGGTCCAGGCGGTCGAGCGTGTCGTAAAGCGCGTCGAAGATATTGGTTTCGGAAAATCCGGGGATCTGGAGCTGATTCAGAGCTCCGTAAGCCGCGCGCTTGTCCTGCGTAAAATCGACCAGAATGTGCGGCTGCATGTCGAAGTACTCCACCGCAATCCAGTCGTCTTTCCTCAGCGAGTTCACGAATGCATAGGAAGCCTGCAACGCTTGGATCATGAACACGTAATTGGTCGCGGCAAACTCCACTAGCAGCACCGCTGTGATCGGCGCCTGCGATACCCCGAAGTGCTTCAGTTGCTGCGGCACGCCATCTTCGCTCACCTTGAAATTTTCCTGCTTTAGTCCCGGCACAAACTGTCCGTTCTTGGTAGTGACCATCACGTCCACATTCACTAGCGGAACGTTTACCTTCAAAGAATAGTCGGGCAGGTCATCGACTTTCTTGGGAGTCACCGGCGGCGGTGGCGGCGGAGCATCGTCCGTCTTCTTTTTGGGAATGGCATACGGTCCCACGTTGTCGCTCGGTCCACCGGCCTCAGCCGGAACATCCTGCTTGGGCTTGCCATTGTCAGGGGCCTGAGAGGTCGATGGTGAAGTCTGATTCGCCGGCGTTTGCTGGTCCTGCGCCATGGCCATCGGCAAGCCCGACAGCACCACGCAAAGCACCGCGCACAGAGCCCGTCGGAACGCGGTCTCCCGCTCTAACATCTTTCTCCTCTGATGATTAAACATGGTGATCCCCAAAATCCTCTATGCTAGTATAGACGCAGGGATTCACAATTGGGATGTTTTGCCGTTCCCAGAAACTTCCTCCTCTTGGCAACGCGGTCGCAGTTGATTTGGATCCAAGTTGAATAGGCCCGTTGGCGGGTCCGGTCGGGGCTTTAAATGAGAAAAGTTGTTCCAGCGCTTCTCGTCTTAGGTATCTCCCTATCTTCTCTCTTCGTTCTGGCACAGAGTTCGCAGCCTACCATTCCCGTGAGTCAAATCCATGCGGGTATGCGTGGCGTCGCCTACACCGTTTTTGAAGGCGTGAAACCGGAACCGATGGACGTCGAAGTCCTTGGCGTGCTTCACAATGTCAATGGACCGAAGGGCGACATCATCCTGGTTCGCCTGCACGGAGCGAAGGTGGAATACACCGGCGTGGTGGCGGGCATGAGCGGCAGCCCCGTTTATATCGATGGCAAACTCGCGGGGGCGCTCGCCTTCCGCATCGGTGAATTTTCCAAGGAACCGATCGGCGGGGTTACCCCGATCGCCGACATGCTTGAAATCAACGCGCTCGACAAATCTCCGTCCGAAGAAGCGGCCGCCATCAAGCCGATCGTGGCCAACGCCGCCGGCAAGACCGCTGCCCCGGGCGATGTAGCGGCGCTTCCCGGCTCGGTGCAGGACTTTGCCGACTATCTGAAACCTATTGATGCGCCTTTGGTCTTCAACGGATTCTCTGAGGACGCCGTCCGTCAATTTGCACCGCAGTTCGCGGCGGCCGGCATTGTTCCCGTGATGGGCGCGGGGTCGGTGAGCGAAGAAAAACAGGCGGAGCCGCTCGTACCCGGATCGGCAGTCAGCGCGATTCTGGTGCGCGGCGACATGGATATCGCCGCCACCTGCACGGTCACTTACATCGATCCGCAGCGCCTGCTCGCCTGCGGTCATCCTTTATTGCAATTCGGCTCCGTGGACCTGCCCATGAATAAGGCCGAGGTGCTCGCCACGCTGGCTTCGCCGCTCAATTCCTTCAAGATCGTTAACACGACCGAGCGCGCTGGCGCCTTTGTACAAGATCGGCACACCGGAATTCTGGGAGTCTTCGGCAAGCAGCCCGACATGATTCCGGTCACGCTTACGATTCACGGCAGCGGCAGCGCCAAGGAATTCCATTACGAAGTCCTGAACAACCCGCGCCTGAGCCCCGTCGCCATCATGGCTACGGTGTTCAACGCGCTGCACGGCGTGAATGCATACGGCGAGGAAATTACCTACCGGCTGAATGGCAGCATCAACGTCAAGGGTTTCCCGGAAGTCGGCCTGCGCAACATGTTCGTTCCCGGAGAAAATGGACAGCCCGCGGCCATGGCCGCGGCTCTTTCGCTGGGCGAACGCTTCGGACGGATCTATGACAATCCCTACAACGCTCCCGCAGTCAAAAGCGTGAATCTTGACTTTGACCTCGTCCGCGAACGCCGCTGGGCGCGCCTGGAGAGCGCTCGCACTGACGTGACCGAAGCCCGTCCCGGCGACGAAGTCATCATCGAAACCGTTCTCGCTCCCTACCGCGGCGAACGCGTAGTGCGCCAGATTCCGGTGAAAATTCCAACTTCGGCCAGTAAGGGGACGCTTCGCATTCTGGTCAGCGATGGCGAAACGCTGGATCGACTGAACCGCGCCAGTCCCGCTTTCGGCCGCAAGCTCGACTTGGCTTCCACCATCGCGTTGCTCAATAAAGAGCATTCCAACAATCGGCTTTACGTTTCGCTGCTCGAAGCCGATCCGGAAGCCCGCGTAGCCGACAAAGTCATGCCCACGCTGCCCATCAGCGTGATGAACGTCATGGATGGCATGCGCGGCAACCAGGAAATGATCGTCAGCGGCGAATCGAACGTCGACGAAACCGCAACCCCAGCCCTCGACTACGTAGTCTCAGGAGCGCAGTTGCTGACGGTAACGGTGAAGTAAGAACTGGCAGGAGAAGTGTGGCAGTAAAAATGTGGCGCGGGCACTCCTGCCCGCGAAATCTAACCACAAGCACAGCACCAATTCCCATTTCGAAATCGTGCTGCTGAAGCAACAGCGATTCGACCACCGAATCAGATCGATCAGATCTAACATGCTCTGAAATGCCTCCCACCGTCTTCCGCCGCTACGAATATCGCCGCAGCCTGCCTCACTATCAGCGGGACGATCGCCCACTCTTTGTAACCTTCCGCACTCTGAAGTGCTTAAGACTCACGCCGGAAGCCCGCACTCTTGCACTGCAGCACTGCCTTCACGACCACGGCCGAACAATTCAGCTCCATGCAGCAGTTATCATGCCCGATCATGCCCACCTTCTTTTCACAGCATTGCGAGACTCCGAGGGATGGACTTTTGCCCTGCCCGAAATTCTTCGCGCGATCAAGGGAAGTTCAGCCCGCAGCATCAATAAACTCAGTGGGAGATTGGGCCCCGTCTGGCAAGACGAGTCTTTCGATCACGTTCTCCGAGGCGACGAGAGCCTGCGGGAGACCATCGAATACATCCGCCAGAATCCAGTAAGAAAGGGATTAGTGGATAAGCCGGAAGACTACCCGTGGCTCTGGATCGATCCATGTGGCGCGGGCACTCCTGCCCGCGAAATCTAACCACCAGCAAAAAATCAGCAGCAAAAACAGGTCGCCGCAGCGAAGAGCGACTTAGATTTCCTAGCTCCTGCCCTTGGTGAGAGTTCGCGGGCAGGAGTGCCCGCGCCACACAACCATTCTTCATTACTCTTCCTCGTTCTCCCCCATCTGCATGGCCAGATACCGCTCGTAGCCGACTTCCTTGATCAGGTGCATCTGGGCTTCGAGAAAGTCCACATGCTCTTCCTCATCTTTGAGCAACTGCACCAGCAGATCACGCGATCCGTTGTCGCCTTCTTTGGTGGCGATGGCGACGGCGTCGTTGTACTGCTTCACCGCCCCGACTTCCAGCGCCAGATCGCTCTCGAGCATGGCTTTGACCGTCCCGCCGACTTTCAATTCCAGCGGCATCATCGACGGAGTGCCGTCGAGAAACAGAATCCGCTCCATCAGCACTTCCGCATGCTTCATCTCGCCGATAGATTGTTTCTTGATGAACTCGGAGAGCTTGTGATATCCCCAGTTCTCGCACATCTCCGCATGCAGGAAATACTGGTTGATGGCGGTCAGCTCTTCCCGCAAAGCTTTGTTTAATTCCGCAAGTACTTTTGGATTGCCTTTCATATCCCTCCGAATTGTTGAGACTACACGAATGAATGCAATCGAATTCTACGCCCAACAGCGATAATTCGTCTTACGTCAGAGCCGCGTCCAAAGTCTTCAGCAGGCTGGCGCGAGTGAACGGCTTTTCCAGCAGACGAATGCCGGCCTCCAGGCCCTGATGCGTGATCAACTCACCGGTATACCCGGACATGTACACGATCTTCATCGCGGGGAATGAATCGATCAGCCGCAACACCAACTCCGGTCCCGTCATCCCTTTCATCACCACATCGGTCAGGGTCAGATCGATCGACACTGTGCCGGAACCGATGATATCGAGCGCGGCTTTTCCATCTTCCGCTTCCAGAACTTTGTAGCCGTGCTCTTCCAGCATCTTCCGCGTCAGACGCCGCATGATCACGTCATCCTCTGCCAGCAGAACAGTCGTTCCCTCTCGCCGCGGAGGCAGTTCCTCTTCCTGCTTGTCTCCACCGTTTCCCAGTTTCTTATCCGCGCTGGGAAGATAAATCTTGAACGTGGTTCCATGCCCCACTTCACTGTAGACCCAGATGTGTCCGCCACTCTGTTTGACAATGCCATACACCGTCGCCAGACCCAGGCCCGATCCCTTGCCAGTTTCTTTGGTGGTGAAGAATGGTTCGAAGATGCGCGAGCGCGTGGCTTCGTCCATACCGACGCCGTTATCGCTGATGGCCATCATCACGTAACGCCCGGCGGTCATGGACGGGTGTTCGCGCACGAACGCTTCATCGAAATCGAAAACCGATGTTTCGATGATCAGCCTTCCGCCGCGCGGCATGGCATCGCGCGCATTCACTGCAAGATTTACGATGACTTGATCGAGGTGCCCGGGATCGGCCTCCACGATGGCGTGGTTGGAATGCGGCCGCAGCACGACCTCAACGTCGTCTCCCATCAGCGGCTTTAGCAGCTTGCTCACCTCTTTGAGACGATCGTTCAAATCCAGCACTTGGCTCTGCGTGGGCTGCCGGCGGCTGAAGGCCAGCAACTGCCGCGTCAACGATGCGCCCCGCTTCGCTGCTTCGCGAATATTGTCGATGTACTCCACGCTGCCCTCATCGACTCGGCTCCGGAGCAGCTCCGAGCATGCGGTCACGATTCCCAGCAGATTATTAAAGTCGTGCGCGACTCCGCCCGCCAGCCGCCCCACCGCCTCCATTTTCTGCGATTGCCGCAGTTGGTCTTCAATCTTTTTTTGCGCAGTAATATTGCGGGCGATGGTCGACGCTCCCACCACGTTGCCGTCGGCATCGTATATGGGAGAAACCGCAATGGAGACGTGCAGCCTCCGCTTATCCTTCGTGACCCGCACCGATTCGAAGTATTCCACCTGCTCGCCCTTGTGGATCCTCCGCAGGATCGCTGGAATCTCGTCGGCCCGCTCCGGCGGAGCCAGCATCGTGATCGACTTTCCAATCATCTCCTGCGAGGTATAGCCGTAAATTTCCTCCGCGCCCTTATTCCAGTGCGTCACAATGCCGTCGAGGTTCTTGCCGATAATCGCGTCCTGGGACGAATCGACAATCAGCGCCAGGCGGTTCTGGGAATCCCGCAGTTCGCGGCTCTTGCGCTTGTCCAGCTCTTCATGCGCCCGCCGCAGTTCCTGCTCGATCCGCTTGCGGTCGCTGATGTCTCGAATGGCGCTCAGCACGACCATGCCGTCGCCGGTGGTGACGGGACTCAGGCTGATCTCGACCGGAAATTCGGAGCCGTCCCGCCGCCGTCCATATAAATCCAGGCCCGATCCCATGCGGCGGATCTTGGGTTGCTGGTGAAACTGCTCGCGATGGAGGTCGTGGTGCGGGCGCTGCCGCTCGGGAACTAGAATCTCGATCTTCTGTCCGATCAACTCGTCTCGGGTGTAGCCGAACATCGCTTCGGCTTGCGAATTGACCTGAACGATCACACCCTGCTGGTTCACCGCCGCGACTGCGTCGGGAATCGCCTCCAGAATGGAGGTTGTCAACAAGGCGTCGGCCACAATCTTCTGGGACGGCGTGCCCTTTCCGCGATCAGGAGATGCAGACTGCATGCTTCATCGACTCGAACACAATCCGCTTACTATACCGGAAAAACGGCCCGATTCCGCGCCAAGCAAGGAAATGTCCGGATATACGAACTGGGCTCAACGAAAGCTGATCTCGAGTAAACTTTTGGGCATATGCGTGAATCCCCGCGTTACCGCCACCGCGATCAGCATCTGCATCCCGTTATAGCCAACGTGCACCAGGAAGCTGGCTCCCACCGATTTCGTGACCGCGCGCACCACCCCACACACGATGCCCACGATCAGCACAATCAGCAACGCGCCCCACGCGTATCCATATTGTGGCATGTGCATCAGCGCGAACGGCAGTGCGGTTAGGAATATTCCCCATGCCGCTCCCCACCGCCTCGCCAATACCGGATAGAAAAATCCCCGGAAGAATAATTCCTCAACCAACGGCCCAAGGCTGACGGCAATAATCGCGAGTAGATACGCATCCCTGGGCCGCTCAAGCAGCTTGTCAAACGGAGTCTCCTTGGGCATGGGCAGAATATTTTCGAGCGCGCTCAAAGCCAGGAGCATCGCCACACCGATGGCAAGCAGTTTCCATTCCGCCCGCGGCCAGTTCCACCGGATCGCGTCCCAGAACCGTACGTGATATTTGCCCTCCACCAGCGCGAACAGATAGAGCGCGACCGCCCCGTCAATGAGAAACTGCGAAATCAGCAGCAACAACGGCCGCTGCGCCAGATCGGCCAGCGAGGCGTGCGGGTAGAACAAATACTTCGCTCCGAAAAGAATGGCGAACTGCGAAACCAGGATGGTAAAGAACGTCAGCCCAACGATGAGCACCACATCCCACCCGCTCCAGACGGGATTCTCGATCGGAGGCGGCCCGACGGCGACAACAGCGGAAGCCGCAGGATTCGAATGAAAGGGATCAGGCGCCGCCGGAGTTCCCGGCGGCTCGGGATTCACCGGCCCTTGCGGATCAAATTGCGGGTTATCAGAAGATGACAAAAATATCCTTTTATTTGCTGCCTGCGTTGCTAGGGCCAGTTTACGGAATACACCGAAAATATTCGGTACGGGCCGGGCTCGGCACCCTTGAATGCCCCGCTATTGAGATTTTTTTCTGCGTCGTCAAAAGACTCGAACAGACAATGGGCGTTTGTATGAAGCTCTGCTGCCAGAGAGTTGCACGAGAGCGGGGAACATTCCGGGTTGGCCTTGGCGTAGAACGTAACGACGTCAAAGCCCTCAAGTTGCTTCCTGGGAGGTGGTACAACACCTGTGGAGAACGATGGCTCGGCTGACCAAGGCCTCCAGCGTTCACTATCAAACTCCATTTCATGCGCTTCGTAATAGAACAGCGAAGTTCCCTCAAGCTGAATCGCATTTTCCTTGGCGAGGCTCGTTATTACTTCCGGGAAATCAAACAACCAATAGCCGTTGTGCTTCCAGTAGGGAACGTAGTCGGCAAAATTCTCGGAAAGGCAACTGCTAACGGAATAGACGTCAACCACTTGGGGCACTGTCTCGAAGAAGATGGCCTTCTTGCCGAGTTTGAGCCAGTCGGCCTTTTTGTACACGCGCTTCGCCATATAACCTGCGGGAATCATATCGGCAACAGAATCCTTAACTGAGAACTGGCGACTGAGAACTGAGAACTGATCTACCAAAATATTCCGCCAGCGCCTGCCCCGTATACGACTTCTTCACCTTCGCAACCTGCTCCGGCGTGCCCTGCGCCACAATGCGACCGCCATCCTCGCCGCCTTCCGGCCCCAGATCGATGATCCAGTCGGCGTTGCGAATCACGTCCAGATTGTGCTCGATGATGATGATCGAGTTCCCCAGGTCCGTCAAACGGTGTAGCACGTCGAGCAGTTTCTTGACGTCGTCGAAGTGCAGGCCGGTGGTCGGCTCATCCAGCAGGTAAAGCGTTTTTCCTGTCTGGCGCTTGCTCAATTCGCGCGCCAGCTTGATGCGCTGGGCTTCGCCTCCGGAAAGTGTGACCGCCGACTGTCCCAGATGAATGTACCCGAGCCCGACGTCAACCAAGGTCTGCAGCTTCTGCTTCACCTGCGGAATGTTTTCAAGAATCGGCAATGCGTCGGAAACCGGCATCTCCAGCAGATCCGCAATCGAGTAGCCGTTGTACTTCACCGCCAACGTTTCGTGATTGTACCGGCGTCCGCCGCAGACTTCGCACAGCACGTAAACATCGGGCAGGAAGTTCATTTCGATGCGCCGCTGCCCCTCGCCCTGGCACGCTTCGCAACGCCCGCCCGAAACGTTGAACGAGAACCGGCCGGCCTTGTACCCGCGTTCGCGCGACTCGGGCAACATCGCATACAAATCGCGGATCGCAGTAAACACTCCCGTGTAGGTCGCCGGATTCGATCGCGGCGTGCGCCCGATCGGCGACTGGTCGATGCGGATCACTTTGTCGATGTGCTCCGCGCCCGAAATCGCCCTGTGCTCGCCGGCCTTTTCGCGCGAGCGGTAGAGTTGCCGCGCCAGCGCCCGATACAAAATATCATTCACCAGCGTCGACTTGCCCGATCCGGAAACGCCGGTCACCACCGTCATCACGCCGAGCGGAAACGTCACATCCAGATTCTTAAGATTGTTCTCTTTCGCGCCCAGAATGGTCAGCCCAGCGCCGTTCTTCTGCCGCCGTTCGGGACGCATCTCAATCGACGTCCTTCCCGAAATGTATGCGCCGGTCAGCGAGTTCGGCTCCTGCATGATCTCGGCCGGCGTGCCATGCGCCACCAGGTTGCCGCCGTGCCGTCCGGCTCCCGGCCCAAGATCGACCACGTAATCCGCCCGCCGGATCGTCTCCTCATCGTGCTCCACCACGAGCACGGTGTTGCCCAGATCGCGCAGATTTTCGAGCGCATTCAACAGGCGCCCGTTGTCGCGATGATGCAGCCCGATCGAGGGCTCATCCAGCACATACAGCACGCCGCGCAGCTTCGAGCCAATCTGCGTCGCCAGCCGGATGCGCTGGCCCTCGCCGCCCGACAAAGTCGCCGCCGAACGATCCAGCGAGATGTAGCCCAGCCCCACGGCATTCAGAAACTGCAACCGTTCGACGACCTCATGCATGACGCGTCCGGCAATCGCCGCCTCGCGCCCGGCGAGCTTGATGCCCTGCGCCACTTCCAGCGCCCGCGATACCGGCATCGCCGTAAAATCGGCAATCGACATCCCGTTCACTTTCACCGCCAGACTCTCCGGCCGCAGACGCTTTCCATGGCACGCTGGACACTCCGTCGCCGACATGTGATCCATCAGCCAGTCGCGGTAGCCCTCCGATGTCGACTCCTCCAGATTCTGTTTCAGATATCCGAAGATGCCGTGAAAGCCCGTTCTGCCCCCGCGTCCCTGCTCGCCGTTAAGCAGAAAATCCTGCGTCTTCTCGGGAAACTTTTCGAACGGAGTGCTTAAGTCAATCGCGCACGCCGCCGAAACAATCTGCAATTGATGAATCAGATTCTGCGACGCCGATCCCGGCCCGAGCCCGCCATCCAGCAGCGGCTTCGACCAGTCCGCAATCACCTTTGCCGGATCGAAATCGTACTTGCTGCCCAGCCCGTGACACTCCGGACAAGCTCCATACATGCTGTTAAACGAGAACGATCGCGGTTCCAGTTGCGGCACGCTGATGCCGCAATCCGGACAGGCCAGCTTCTCGGAATAAAGCTGTTCATCTCCGCCGACCACAGCAACCTGCACCAGCCCTCCCGCCAGCTTCATCGCCAATCCGACCGACATCTCCAGGCGACGCTCGATCCCCGGCTTCACCAGCAGGCGGTCAATCACGACCTCGATGGTGTGGTTCTTCCGCTTGTCCAGGTTGATTGCGACGTCGTCATCCAGGCTCACCAGTTCGCCGTCAATCCGCGCCCGGGTATAGCCATGCTTGACCAGCGTCTCCATCTCTTTCTTGAATTCGCCCTTGCGTCCGCGGACAATCGGCGCCATCACCATGACCCGGTCTTCCGGCGTCAGCGCCATCACACGCTGGACAATCTGATCGGCGGACTGACGGCTGATCGCGCGCCCACACTTCGGACAGTGCGGCACCCCGATGGAAGCAAACAAAAGGCGAAGATAATCGTAGATCTCGGTTATCGTGCCGACGGTCGACCGCGGGCTGCGGCTGGTGGTCTTCTGCTCGATCGAGATGGATGGGCTAAGTCCATCAATTCCATCGACATCCGGGCGCTCCATCTGGTCTAGAAACTGCCGCGCGTAGGCCGATAACGTTTCCACATAACGCCGCTGGCCCTCAGCGTAAATCGTGTCAAACGCAAGCGAAGACTTCCCCGACCCGCTCAGACCGGTCACCACGGTAAGCGTGTTACGCGGGATCTCCACACTGATGTTTTTCAGATTGTGCTGCCGGGCTCCCCGGACCGAAATCTTGGTAATCGCCATTATGCGCCGAGGGCTATGTCCCTTCCGTAATGTCGACAGGGCAACAGAATTGTCCGAAAGTAAGTATGCACAGCTCTACTCCGTATCTTAGTCGGCAACAGCGCGGAGCGTCAACGGCGGTTAGATTGAAGAGGGGCGCGCTGCTGGAAGGGACGCTCGCAGGGACGCTGGAAGAGATGAAGAGAAACGGCCTGAGTATACGAATTTTAGAGCCCTGCATCAGATAACAGCTGGTAAAGGTTGGTTGATCGTGAATCCGTTCTTGATGCCCATCATTCTCTGCTTCACCGTCGTCGCTTCCGTCAGTTTCGGCGTGATCGCGGCGTATGCACTTGTCATCGGAATCATCCACACCTTGGGCAGCCCCGCCCAGCCCGAACCGGCCCGCGCGCGCCTGGTCTTAGTCCCCACGCAGAATCACGCCAGCGGCGACTAGTGGTAGCGTCGGCGTCTCGCCGGCTGTCGTGAGCGTCTCGCGCTTGGGTTTTATAGCCCCACATTTTCGGCGTAGCAATGCAATGAAGCGACGAAAGAAGGACTTCTTAAGCTACTGCAACTTCGCGTACTCCGCTTTGGCTTCCTTCAAAATGGGAACGTCGGGATCGGCATCTTTCCAGAGCGCAAAAAAATCCTGATAGGCATGGCGGCTTCCCGCGATGTCTCCCTCTGTAGCCAACGCCCGCGCCAGCCCCACGTTGGCCAAGGCGTATTCCGTCGCGATGAACCAAACTCCGCGGTGGCTGAGAATCTTCTGAAATTCTGCGGCTGCTTCGCGCCCCTGATGCGCACGCAGGTAAGTCAGGCCCTTTAGGTAGACGGGAAGAAAACTGACAGCGGGTGCCAATTCAAAACGAGCCGTCGGGCGCAGAATCTCAAGGCTCTTGGCCGGATCGCCTGAGTTTGGCTGAATCAGCGCTTCCGCCATGGGAATGTACGCCGACTGGGTCAGCGTGTCTTCCGGATAACGGGTCTTGAGATCATCCAGCAACGTCTGCGCCTGTGAGGTGGCTCCCGCCAGGCTGAGAGCGATGAGGAGAGTAGGACCGTTGCTGCGCCCCCGGGAAAGGGCCAGGCTGCGAGCAGCAATCTCTTTGGCCCGGACGTAATTTCCAATCTCCGCTTCGAAGAGCGCCTCCGCAGAGAGTAGTTGGGCTGCAGATTCTTTTAGGCCATCCGCCTGAATTGCCTCCACATCCTGCTCGATAGCATCCACGGCTTGCTTGCGGTGCCCTCCCTGCTGCGCGGCGACGGCGGCAAACACACGCGGAAGATTGTCGACAGCGTGCTGACCGTCTCCCCACTTCAATTCGCGTTGCATTCCTGCCTGATCCCCTTCTACGAACGTCAACAGGTAAAGCCCAGCATGTATGACAGGGTTGTCGGGATTCTGGGTCAAACCGGCCTGTAATACGGACTTGGCTTCGTCAACCCGATTTAGGGCCAAATAAGCCGCTGCTACCGAGACGTGAACCCCGGTCTGGTGGGGATCCAGGCGAAGCGCCTCATTACCCAGTTCAATAGCCTTTTCGAACTGCCCCAGGGACTGGCAATAGTTGACGGTTAGATTGTTGAGCCAGTATGAGGAACGAGGATAAGTCTTTCTGCCCAGTTCCTCCGCTTCCATTTCCTTGTCGAGATTGCCGGTGACAATCCAATGATACGTAGCGACAATATTTAACCTTTCCTCTTCGCCGACCCGGTCTCGCAGATCGTAGGCCTTCTTCTGATATTCCATGGCTTGCTCGCTCTGTCCCTGGTTGGCGTAGACAGCGGCCAGATCGCTATAGGCCAAAGCAAAGTTCGGATCCAACTCGAGAGCGTGCTTGAAAAAGGGAATGGACTGCGTCTGCTCACCCCTTTTAGTGTCGTTGTCCCCGATGGTGTAGGCTTTGAGTGCCTCCAGCGAGGAAGTGGTCGCTTCTTCGACTGGTGCATCGAACTTCTGTATCGTGGCTAGCGACTCGCCCAGCTTCTCCCGTATGCCGGAAGCAGCTTGTCCCAGGCTTTTCAGGACTGCGTCTTTGCCCTCCGCCTGCACTTGCTGGCTCGCCAGCAGTTCTCCAGTGTTGCAATTCGTGGCTTCGAGTCCTACTACATACTGATCCCCGAGGCGAGCGATGGAGCCGGCAAGAACTGCCTGGCCATTGCTACGCTGGCAAACTTCGCGCGCCGCGGACTTACTTACCGGATCATCCGGAGAGCGTCCCATCTCGCGCAGAATATCCCGCTGCCGCTGGTCCGAAAGAATGTTCAGGAACGGTGACTGCATGAGCTGTACCGTCAAGGCTTGCCGCAGAGCGCCATCGAACACCGCATCGCCGGTCGTGTTGGTGAAATCAGAGACGATGATCGTGTCCTTCTCCGTCAGCCGGGGATGCTGGTGAGAGCGGTAGTAGAAACCGACAGCGACGAGGGCGACGACAACCGCGCCCACCGCAACGGGGATTTTCCAGCTGCGCACCTTTGCAGGCGGATGGAGGACGTCGGCGGACGCACTGGGAATACGAGTTTTTGTGCTCGATCCGCGTTTGGCGGCCTTGTTCGCCTCGTCCTCTGAGCGCGGCGCCGATTCCATTTCGTCGTCTTCGTCGACGACCGCGCTGCGTCCAGATTCGGAATCGCGTTTGAACCGTTGCAGATCCGCGCGCAGGTCCGCGGCGTGCTGATAACGCAAGTTCCGGTCCTTTTCCAGAGCCTTGCGAATAATCTCTTCCAGCCGAGCCGGAAGATCAGGATTCAGGCGAACGGGCGATATTGGAGCTCGCTCCAAAATGGCGTTGAATATGACTCCCGACGTGTCGCCGCGGAACGGTAATAGGCCGGTCGCCATCTCGTAGAGCACCGCTCCAAAGGAAAACAAGTCCGTGCGCGCGTCCAATTCTTTGCCTCTCACCTGTTCCGGCGACATGTAGGCGACCGTTCCCAGCGTGGTGCCGGGACTCGTGAGGTGGTCCTCGTCCAAGGTGGCGGCATTCTGCGTGCCGGCGATCTGGCTGGCGGAAGTGGCCTCGCGAACCACCTTGGCCAACCCGAAATCGAGAATCTTGGCGTGTCCCCGCTTGGTCACGAAGATGTTGGCAGGCTTGATGTCGCGATGGACGATGCCGGCAGAATGAGCCGCGTCGAGCGCGTCGGCAAGGTCGATCGCCAGAGGTATTGCTACCTCGAGGTCCATCGGACGGCCGGCGATACTGTGCTTCAGCGTTACTCCGTCGAGGAACTCCATCGCAATGAACGTTTGGCCGTTCTGCTCGTCAATTTCGTGAATGGTACAGATGTTGGGATGATTCAGGGCGGAAGCGGCCTGGGCTTCGCGTTGGAACCGAGCCAGAGCCTGCGGATCCTGGGCAATATCGTTCGGGAGAAATTTCAGGGCAACAAAGCGGTGCAGCTTTATGTCCTCAGCCTTATAGACGACACCCATCCCCCCACCGCCGAGTTTCTCGACAATGCGGTAGTGAGAGATCGTTTGGCCGATCATCAGGGGCAAATCTTACGTTGGGGAAACGGGCAAGTCAATGAAGACCATAGAGTTGATACCGACTCACAAGGATTGTTGGCGAAAAAATCCCCATTGCACTCAAATTGCCGGGGACCGGCCTGCCCGATTTTCGAGTCATCATTGAGAGCGAGCTGCCACTACCAGCCAATCACGGCAATTTTGTACACCAGCAGAATGGGTACGGTCGCCAGCGCGATCCAGGCGGACAGAGTATAGCGTCGGAAGAAGTAGCAGGTCACGGCCGCCCAGCAGGAGCAAGCCGCGATCAAAGCGCCGCCGACATAGATCGCAGCCAGTGCGGTCGAGAAGTTCGCGCCGTGGACGTGCCTGAGCCGGAAGAACTCACCTAACGTCCTGACGACGATAAGAAATTCAGTTGTGATTCCTATCTGAGCCCAACGTTCTCTAGTCACGCGGACCGCTCCTCTAATGTGTATCCCCTCCGCTCGCCACCGCCAGCAAATACCACGCCGCATGCGGCAGCCACTGCTCTCCCCAACGCCAGTCGTTATCCGCGCCCGTTTCGCGATACGTTAGCAAGTAATCGATATCGCTCTCGTCGCGGAACCCGCTCGTAATTCCATTCGAAATCCCACCCGGAGCATTCGTAAATTCCCAGGAATCGAAATACATATACGGAGGATTGTTTCGTCCCACGCCGTTCAGCATGCACGAGTCAAACGGATTCAGCCCGAGAATCCAGTTCAGCTGATCGGTGGCAAACGACTCCAGCTGCTTTTGAAACGCGGGCTCGTCAGGAAAGGCGCGCTCCGCCAGTCGCGCCGCGGTCGCCACCGATGCCAGCCGGGCATTCTCTCCCTGCCACCACGGCGCGGCATCGCTGTTGTGCGGAAAGAAAAAGCTCGTGCGCCGCGCACCCGTCTTATCCTGCACGTACTCGCGGCTGTAGCCGAACGGATTGTTCACCTCGGCCGTGATGGCAAACTCGAACTGCAGCGCCTTCTTCACCGTCGCAAGCACTTGCCGCTTCGCTTCAGGATCGGCAACCTCCGCGTAGTAGAGCAAGCTCACCACCGGGAATCCGCCGTCGGACGCATGAAAGAATGGCCGCTCGCCATCGTCCGCCCGCCAGTAATTCCGATATCCCCCCGCGCTGATCTGCCGCGCCATCAAACTCTTCGCCCGCCGGTCCGCTGCATCCTTGTACCTTGAGGCGTGCGTCGCGCGATATAACTCTGTCGCAGCGGCCAGGGCGCAATAGTCGTCAACAATGTTCTCTTTGCCGTCGTTGGTCAGCTTGAGATTTTCTTTCTCCAGAAAATCGAACGCGTCTTTCGCAGCTTTCAAATATTCCGCGCTCGAAAATTCTCCCGCTACGGGATACGTGCTCGCCATGGCCAGCGCCGCAATCGCAATGCCTCCGCCCGAGCGGTAGCTGACCTCATATTCCAGATCACTATTGGCCGACTCAACCATCTCTTTCGCGCCCTGCCCCGGCTTCGACTCGATCCCGAAACGTTTCATCTCGCCGGCAATCCTGCGCTTTGCGGGAACCTGATCCACGCCGCCGTTCGACACCGAACGGTAAAACGATCCGTTCGGCACCTTCAGCCGCACCAGGTAATCCGCGCCGAACATTGCCTCGTCGAGCAGACGCGGCTGGTAGCGCGCGAAGTCAGCCAGTCCGCGCAGCTTCGTTTGTTCGTAACTCTTGAGCAGGCTGTAAATCACCAGCGGAATTTGCTGCGGATTGAAATACGTGGAAAACGAAAGATGCGACAAATGCTTGCCGTAATCCCCAGTCGCATCCCACCAGCCGCCGTGCGCATCGACCGTCCCCGCCTTGGCTCCCTCAAATTTCAGATGATGATCGGCCTGATCCATCTGTCCCGAGCTGCGCTCCTCTTTGAAGTAATAAATCACGTCCGACATCGTGTTGCGCTCCAGCAGATTGCGCTGCACCACAAACGGGAACGATCGGACGCTTCCCTCCGCGACACTGCACTTTACGTAATACTTCCCTTCCGTCGCGAACGAATCGAAATCGAGCGTCCAGAAATACCAGTCCTTCCATTTCTGGACGGGCCCAGCCGCCTTCGCCTCCAACGAAAGAACATCCCGGTCCGTTGCATTGTCCTTCAGCGCACAGTCAGAGACCTTGTCGCCGGCCTTGCCCAGCACAACCGCGTGCTTCGGGCCGCTCACTTCGTATCCCAGATGATTCGTGAGAATCTTCGTCTCACCCGCGTGCACCCGTAGCGTGGAAATCAGAAAGAAACCACAAACAGCAACCCAGCTAAGAATACGTTTCATGATCGCCCTCTCAACTCGCCTTCAGTAAATTACTTTCAACGAAAACTGAATCTGCCGCGACGATCCGGCCGTCTTGCTGATGATCCCGAAGCCGCTCCCGCGCACAATATTCGACGGCAGCCCGAAATTGACAATGTTGAATACATCGAAAAACTCCGCGCGAAATTCCACGGTTCCCAACTCTGTGCTTCCCCTGCGCCCGAACGGCGTGTCTTTGATCAGCGCGATATCGAAGTCGTGATAGGCCGGACCGCGAAACGTATTGCGCCCCAGCGTGCCGAACCGTCCCTGATTGGGCCCGGTCCCTCCGGGCACATGAATCGGAATATTAAAGAAGGAAGCATTATTCGCGCCCTGCCCGAAGTAGTCGTCACGCACCGCGCGCGAAGTCGACAGGTGCGGCGTCATCACCAGATCTGGACGGTCGGTGCCTCCCGCGCCCGCCCCCGTCTGCTGTATGCCGGAATACACGCTGAACGGCGAGCCCGTCGTCAGCGTCGTGATGTTCAGAAACTGCCAGCCCTTGATCAGCGGCTTGCCCAGCGGACGCAGAAGTCGGATTCGCTCCAGCGGCAACACTTGAATCACGCTGCCACTGAACGCGTGGGTCACATCGAAGGTCGAGGGACCTTTCTCCGCCGACGGGTTCCATGGATCCTGCGGCAAGGTCTGCAGCACCGTTCCTGCAGTGCCAAAAAGCCCGCCCAGCACGGCGCTGGTGTCATCGATCGATTTCGAATACGTGTAGCTCGCCTGCAATCCCAATCCCAATCGAGCCGAATTTTTCGTCAGGCTGCTTTGCAGCGAGTGATACGTAGAATGCGATCCGCTGGTCATCAGCACTTCCGGCCCGAATCCGCCGGTCGCCTGCCCCGCCGCATTGAATTGCGTAAACGGCGCGAAGCCACGTGACGCCCCAATGTAGCTGTTCGGAGAATACACGCGCGAAAGATGGATGCCCGTGGTGCCCACGTACGACACGTTCGCTTGGAAGTCGCGAAAATCGTGATCGATGCCCGCCGTCCAGCTGCCCACGTATCCATTGCCGAAATTCTTCGCCATGCCCGTGATCGTCAGCAACTGCACCTGATCTCCCGGAGTCAGCGCATCCATATCGGTCTGGAAGCGTCGCAGGTCGATCTGTGTGTTTGCCGGAACATCCTGGGTTCGCCCCGTCGCAAAAATCGGCTGGCCCTGGACGTTGTACGCGGTCGGCAGCGTCATCGGCACAAACGTATTGTGGAACGGAACCGCGAACCCCCGGCAAAGCATTAATGTTGGGAGCAAACACAAACGGAATCGCCGCCGTCAGAAAATTGTCCTGCCACAAGTTGGGCAACAAGGTCGTGACCGCACCGCCCGCGTGCAACACCGTATGCGCACCGATCCCGTAATCCAGCCCCAGCCGCGGTCCCCAGCCATTCCAAGCCATATCATAAGGAGGCTGCGGATTCACCAGCACAATTTGGGTTGCGCCGCGATCTCCGTACCCGGTTGGCTTGCCGTCGGGTCCAAAGAAAAACGGCCCCGAAGTCCGCTTGGTGGCTTCGTGAATCCGGCTGTTCACTTCATAACGTAATCCGTAGCTGACGGTAAACTGTTTCGTCGCTTTCCAAGTGTCCTGAAAATAAAAATCGTAGGCCTCGCGGCGCACTCCCGCTTCGTCAAACTTATCTCCGACCGGAGTGACCGAGGCCGGCGCAGTCACGCTGTAGGAATAAGGAGTCGCCGTCAGCAATCCGGTCAGCGAATCGGGCAGCGGATCTCCCACCTGTATGTCATGCGTCCCGCTCGCCGACGGTATAAACACCGGCGAATACGCCGGACCTCCGCTGAATTCGTAAGCCCCATTCGGACTCGTCCCGAAAATCGTCGAATCGCGATTCGCTCGCAACTCCACTCCCCACTTGAACACGTGCGCCCCGTGCACCAGAGCCAGATCCTGCTTCAGTTGGTAAAGATTGCTGTACGAACCGAAGATCGATCCGCCTGCCGCATTGAAGCCTTGAAACAATCCGTCCGCAAATCCCAAGGCCGGCTGTGTGTGATTCGTCGTCGGGAAAAACGGCGTGCTGCGGATGTAACCGAGCGATGTGTCTGAAGTCAGGCGCGGGGAAATCACCCGCGCATAATGCACTCCGGCATTTCGCTGGTGATCGAAAAACTGCACGCCGAAGCTGGGATCGATCACCGTCTGGTCCGGATTCGTCAGCGGCCCGGTCACCTGGTTCAGGCTGAAGCGCGTAACGAGCGAAGCCTTCTCGGAAATTTTGTGATCGATTCGCACCGAGAATTGATCCGTGTCCGTGACCACCTTTGAAAATGCTGCGTACGTTCGATCTCCGAACGCGCCCGCCGGCTCATTCGGCAGCGGATACTGGCTGAGCACAGGCAGCACCGCCGCGTTCACCGGAATCGTCAGCGTGTCTCCCGGATAAGTCGTCGTATCAATTCCCTGCCGCTCCGCCACCGTGGGCACCGGAATTACCTGCGTCGTGCCCAGCACCTGGCGGAATCCCTGATACTCGCCAAAATAAAATGTTCGGCCGCGCCCGTCGTAAATGCCCGGCAGCACCACCGGCCCGCCGTTGGTGAATCCAAACTCATTGCGCGCAAATGGAGGAATCCGCCTTCGTCCCGTCGGGTCTCGATAGTCGAAATAGTTCCGCGCATCGAACGCCGCGTTGCGCACAAATTCGAACAGACTTCCGTGGATCGCATCCGTGCCTGACTTCGTCACCACATTGGTGAAACTCGCCGCGCCGTGCCCGATCTCGGCCGGCATCACGCCCGAACTCGACTGCACTTCCTGAATCGCATCGACATTGAAATTGGAAAAGGTCGCGCCGCCCATCTCCGGATCGGTCGTGTCGAAACCATCGGCCGCGAAAACAGTAGTAGCACCACGCTGTCCGTTCACTGCAAATTGCTGCGTGAAGTTGGCCGCACCATTGGCGTCGGTCATCGTCCCCGCCGCCAGCAGTAGCAGTTTGCTGAAGTCCCGCACATTCAGCGGTAAGCTCGACACTTCCGAGCCGGAGAGATGTTCGCCTCCGCTCGCCTGCGCTGAACCCTTCGCCCCTGCGGCTTCAAAAGGTGCCGGCGGATTTTGCATCTGCACAATCTGTCCCGCGGCAGTCAGCTGGAGCGCAATCCTCAGGGAATTTCCGCTCGTAATTGCGAGAGGAAATGCCACCATCGCCTGGCGATCAGCAGTCTTTACGGAAAGCTCGTACGCCCCCGCGTCCATCTCGGCAAACGCAAACTTGCCGTCCTGGGAAGTCGCGGCCCTGTAATCCCGGCCTCCCGCAATTGCGCGCACCCGGATCTCCGCGCCCGCCAGCGGTTTCCCCGTGGCGTCATAGAGCGTTCCGGAGCAGGAACCGCCCGCCAGAGCCGCAGCGTGCGCCGCCCACAGAATGAAAAGCAATCCCCACTGGGAAAAACGATTTTGCCCGGCCCAAAACATGAACCGAGGATTATAGCGGTGCGCCCTTCCACAACAAATGATTCCACGCAGAACCACGCCACCGGCGACCAGGACGAAGAATATGTGGGGACGGAATATGTGGGGACGGAACACGTGGGGACGGCCGCCTTCGGCCGTCCGCGAAGCGCAGCGACGCTCCCAGAGCATCGCCCCTCCTCCCCGTGATAGCATTTTCTAGAAGCTTCTTCTCCTTCCGGCGGCCCTATGCTCCACGCCCGCTCCATCCCGCTGTATCTGGCCCTGCTGGTGTTAGTTTTCTGCGCTCGCTCCCAGGCCGGCAACACGCCGCCTTCTCCCTGGCTTGAAATCCGCTCTGGCCATTTCATTGTTGTCACCGACGCCGGCGAGAAAAAAGGTCGTGAGGTCGCTCTCCGCTTCGAGCAGATGCGCTCCGTCTTCGCCATCGTGCTGAGTAAGGAAAAGTTGAACCAGTCGGTCCCGCTCACCATCCTGGCCTTCAAGACCGACACGAGTTATTACCAGCTCGCTCCCTTACGCCAGGGCCAGCCAATCGATGCTCCCGGATTCCTCCTCTCCGGCGAGGATCAGGACTTCATCGCCCTCAATCTTTTTGAACCCGACCCCTGGCGTGCCGTCGCCCACGATTTCGCCATTATGCTTTTGAACTACAACTATCCTCCTGCCCAGGGATGGTTCGACGAAGGTCTGGCCGAATACTTCAGCTCCATCCGCCTCGATAACAGGGAAGTCGAGCTTGGTGCCGATCCCGAACTGCTTCCCTCGGCGACCCAGGATTTGCTCGGCAATCAGGTCGACACGCATCCCGCCAAATCGCTGACCGAACTGCTGCAGGCCCAGGTCTGGCTCTCGCTGCCCGACCTGTTCACCATGAAGCACGACACTTCCGCCCGCAACGAAGGCACGCATCACACTCTTTACTACGCCGAGTCGTGGATCGTCATGCATTACCTGCTCCACGAGAAAAAGCTTCCCGAAACCGGCGCTTACTTCGGCATGGTTCTGAACCAGCACGTTCCCGTGGAAGAGGCTATTCAAAAGGCGTACGGCATGAGCGCCGATGAGTTGGAAAAGGCGGTGAAGGATTATTTCCACTCTCAGGCGGAACTGGTTTCGGCAGTGGATGCGGCGCGGCAATCCAACCCAGATCCGAATGCGCCCGCCAATGCTGTGCAGATCGACCACTTTCCCGTTCCCGTCAGCATGGACGACTCCACAATCACCGCGACTCCGCTTCCCGAGGCCGACGCTCGCGCCCTCTATGCCGGAGTCCAAATCCGCATTCCCGAGCGCCGTGAAGTTGGCCTCAAGACTTTGCAGGAGCTAGCGACCACGCCCACCGCCGCCGATCAAAAAACCGAAATTCGAGAGACCAAAAGAGTGGGCGAAGATCCCGACCAGCTCCCCATCAACCCCATCGGCAACTCGCTCGCTCATCGCATTCTGGCCTGGGACCACATCCAGCACAATGAATTCGACGACGCGTTCACCGAACTGCGCGACTCCGCTTCCCTCAATCCCCGCGACCTGTGGGTGCGTTATTACCTTTCGGTTTTGAAATATCGCATGGCACAAGCCAAACACGCGGACATGATGGGCCTGGCCAATATGATGCTCGATCTCAAGGCCGTGCTGGATTGGTATCCAGAAATGGCGGACGCCTACGACTTGCTGGCTCTGGCCCGCAACGAAGGCGGAGGTCCGACGGCCGCGTTACAGGCGGAGCGCGCCGCCATCGAGTTAAGCCCGCGCGACGAGCGCTACTCATTTCACCTGGCGCAGATTTATGTCGCCGGAAAGAATTGGGAGGCCGCCGACCGTCTGCTCGACCGCCTGAAAGCCGGCGCCAGTCCGCAAATTGCCGCGCAGGCCCGCGAACTCATCGAGCGGTCCGCAGCCCAACGGAAATATGGCATCCCCATGGACGCGAACGCCGCGCAGCCCAAGTACGCTCCGCAGAAAACTCCGTTCGATGTTCTCGATGAGGATGAGGCCAAACGCGAAGCCGCGGAAAAGCCCGGTCAGCCTGGGGCCGAAGACAAGCGCCCCACCAAATTCGCCAAAGGCCGCTTGGTCAAAGTGGATTGCTCCCAGTCTCCATCCGCCGTGCTTACTGTCCGTTCGGAATCTGGCGTGTTGAAACTTCGCGCCCCCGACTACCGCGCCCTGCTGCTGATCGGGGCCGACGATTTTTCCTGCGACTGGCGCGATCGCCAGGTCACGGTCAATTACAAGTCGCGCGGTGGTCCCGACGGCGACCTGGTCTCGCTCGAAGTGCGCTGATCGTGCAGGGTGAGCTGAAATTTGCGGTAGGGTTCTCTCAGCGATCTCTGCGAGACCTCAGCGTTCTCCGCGGTTAAGATCTTTCGCTGTCCACTCGATAAGGTCTTTGCTGGTGTCCACTGAATTTGACCGACCCCATCCCGCCGTCCTAAGATGGCTCCCCTGTAATCGGCCGGGCGATCTCGCATACGGCATTGTCGGTACGCGGCGATAATGACGTTCCCTGCTCAATGGTTTTTGCTAAGCGCCTTCCGCACCCTCAAAAGGAGTTCCGCCTATGCCTTTGACCATTCAAACCAGGCAGCTTCCGCCTGACATCGTCGTCCTCGAGATGGTGGGGAAAATCACCATGGGCAACGATTGCCGGCAAGTGGAATGGACCACCAAAAAACTTGTCGAGGAGAGCCGCAAGAAAATCATCTTCGATCTCTCCGGCATCACCCATCTCGACAGTACCGGCATCGGGATCATCGTCGCCGTGGCGGGGCAAATGCGGCAGGCGGGAGGAGAGTTACGCGTGGCTGGCGCCAGCGAGCACGTCGAGCACATCCTCAAAATGACCAACATCCATCAGATCGTCGGCCTGCACCCGACCGCCGCCGCCGCGGCTACCGGCTTCTGAAGAGGAAATTAAACCAACGTAGGGGCGGACGCCTTCGTCCGCCCCGCGAGCAACGCGAGCGTTCGTAGCTGCACCGAGTTCGGAACTCGCAGCAACAACTTCTTTCGAAGATTCCCAGTTGCGGCCGAATTCTGCCAGCAAAAAACCCCTCCCGCTGGGAACCGAGAGGGGTCTTTTCAATTCCGATCGTCCGATTAGGCGCGGACGACGTTTGCCGCCTGGAAGCCTTTGGGGCCCTTGAGCAGGTCGAACTCCACGGTCTCACCCTCATTCAGCGTGCGGTAGCCGTTCTCCTGGATGGCGGAGAAGTGCACGAACACATCTTCCCCCGTGGAGCGCTGGATAAATCCATATCCCTTCGCCCCGTTGAACCACTTCACTGTACCTTTCTCTCTCACGGATAGAACTCCTTTCACCAATCGCGAAGAATTGTTCTTTCAGGTTCCCGGATTGCGCTCCAATCGACCGAAGCCCCCCTCAAGAAACCGTCAGATTTGTTCGGTTGCGTTTATGAAGTGCTGGGGGAGTTACTTCCAAAAGGAAAAGACTCCTCAATTCCCCAGCCGCAGAACCTCGCGCTGTGGGAATTCCGGAGTCCGACAATTTGGCGCGTTTCCACCACACAACCAACGTCAACCCTACCTCTGGTCTCACTACCGGACTACGAACCGGTATTGAGCACAAGATAATAAGCAGTATTAAAACGTTTCGCAAGGGAAATTAGAAAGAAATCGAAAGTGACCGGTAGTCATTTTGAAATTTCTTTATAACTTTAACAAAGATAAAGAAATTGCCCGGTAACCGCCCCCAAAACTTCCGTTTTGCCACCCTTCCGGACCCCGTCCACCTCTCTGTTACGATTGAGCTTCCCTTATGGCTGATCCCCCGATTTCGATGTTGCCGCGATCCGAAGCGGCGCACGCGCAACCAGTTCGTCCTGCTCGTCGCAGGCGTCCCAGCCTGGTCGTGTCCACCGCCCGCTACCTGATGCGCACCGAAGTGCACACTTTTGCATTCTCGGTCGCTGCCAACGCCATCCTCTCCTTTTTCCCTTTCGTCGTGCTTATGATGACGCTGATCCGCCGCGTCTTTCATTCCCGCGTCATGTACGAGGTCGTTCTGCAACTTCTCCGCGACTACCTCCCCGCCGGCCAGGAATTCGTGATTCGCAATCTCAACTCCATGGTCAATTCCCGCCAGCGCGTGCAACTGGTTTCGCTGGTCATTCTGTTGGTCACCTCGTCGGGAGTCTTCCTCCCGCTTGAGGTCGCGCTCAATCGCATCTGGCGCTTCGAAAACAACCGCTCTTATCTCGGAAACCAGGTGGTTTCGTTCGGACTGGCCTTTGCCTGCGGCGCTTTGGCCCTGCTTTCCATCGCGCTGACCGCGGGTCCGGTCGCCTTCATGCAATTCCTGCTGCGCGGATATGGCACGGGATTTGTCCGCCTGGTCGGTTTCCTCGTAATGAAGGTATTCGCCATCGCCGCCAGCATCGCGATCTTCTTCCTGATCTACTGGCTGCTGCCCAACGGCAAAGTGCCCGCTCGCGCCGTCTTGCCCGCGGCCATCATCATGGGACTGCTCTCCGAAGCTCTGAAATATGCCTATATCCTGGCGCTGCCCTGGTTGAATTTTCAGGAAGTCTACGGCCCCTTCGCGCTCTCGGTCAGCATGATGTTCTGGGCTTTCCTATCCGGACTGCTCCTGCTGGCGGGCGCCAACCTCTCGGCAGAAGAGCACCTGGGCCGTGCTCTCTAACCAGCGGCTTGCGGGATACCTCTGTCGAATCGTTCGGTGTGTTCCCTCGTGGCTAGCCGGTCTCAGCGCTCTCGGCGAAATCCTCAGCGTTCTCAGCGGTTAAAGTGTTTTCTATTCACAGAAAAGGCCGCCCGCTCGCGCTGGCGGCCTTTCGTAGCAGTCAAGAACGCGTTACTTCTTCTGCTCCCCGATGGAGAGCAACTCTACCTCGAAGATCAAGGCATCTCCCGGGCCGATACCACTACCCGGCGGCGGGTTATCGCCATACGCCAGTTCGCCTGGAATAAACAATTGCCACTTCGATCCCACCGGCATCAGTTGCAGCGCCTCCGTCCATCCTCGGATCACGCCGCCCACCGGAAATGATACCGGTTGCCCACGCTTGTAAGAGCTATCGAATTCCGTGCCGTTCAGCAGCGTTCCGCGATAGTTGACGCTCACCGTGTCGCTGGCCGTCGGCTTTGGCCCCGTCCCTTCCTTCAAAACCTTGTACTGCAAACCATCAGGAAGCGTCGTTACGTCCGGCTTCGCTTTATTCGCCGTCAGAAACGCATCCCCTTCTTTCCGGCCCGCCTCGCCCGCCGCGTGCGCTTTCGCTTCCTGCTGCTTGTTGACGTCGGCTTTCAATTGCTGCAGCGTGGCCTTCATTTCGTCTTCGGTCATCAGCGTCTTCCTGCCCGCCATGGCATCTCTCAGCCCGCGCGCCACGATCGCCGGATCCACCGGGATCGACTGGCGGTGCAGCCCCGATCCAATGCTCATGCCCAGGGCATAGCTCGCCTTCTCCTTCTGTGTCTTCAATGCGAATGTGCTCTTCGCAGTGGTAGCCGGCGCCTTCTTCGCCGTAGAAGTCTTCGTGCTGGACGCCCCCGTCGCTGGCTTCGAGGCAGGTTGTGAACTCTGAACCGCCGGACTCTGTTGCCCCCGGGCATAGCCCGGCAGCATCATCCCGGCCGCAAGAACTGGAAGCACCACTGCGGTCAACGCTTTATGCATAAGCCACTATTCTCCCATCGTGCGCGAGAAATGCGCAATTCCTGACCGCCCAGGGCTAGTAACTCAGCAAGCCCGCACTCCGGGTCTCTCAGCGATCTCTGCGGAAATCCTCAGCGTCCTCAGCGGTTAAAAGCTTTTCCCGTCTTGGGAGGTAAGTCCGTACCATCATGATTTTCAGCCACTTTCCGCTTCTATGTGATTTCAATCACACAAGGCTGTGAACCCACGTCCCGACATCTCCACCCCCCTTCCTGCATCCTGAATCTATCGCAGGACCACTCCCGTGGTTCCCGTCGAGAATTCCGAATGGGGGATTTCATGAAGCGCAAATTTAAGACCATGGACGCCAACGAGGCGGTTGCTCACGTCGCTTATGGAGTCAGCGAAGTGATCGCCATCTATCCCATCACTCCTTCGTCGCCGATGGGCGAGTGGGCGGACCAGTGGTCGTCCGAAGGCATCCCGAACGCTTTCGGTAGCGTGCCGCACGTCATCGAGATGCAGAGCGAAGGCGGCGCCGCCGGAGCCGTTCACGGCGCCCTGCAGACCGGATCCCTCTCCACCACCTTCACCGCTTCCCAGGGATTGCTCCTGATGATCCCCAACATGAACAAGATCGCCGGCGAACTGACGCCGACGGCGTTCCACGTCTCGGCCCGCACCGTGGCCACGCACGCGCTCTCCATCTTCGGCGACCACTCTGACGTGATGTTGTGCCGCACCACCGGTTTCGCCATGCTCTGCTCGAACTCCGTGCAAGAAGCCATGGATCTGGCCCTGATCGCCCACGCCGCATCACTCGAGACGCGCATTCCCTTCCTGCATTTCTTCGACGGGTTCCGCACCTCGCACGAAGTCAACAAGATTGAAATGCTGAATGAGGACGACATGCGATCCCTGATCGACATGGACCGCATCATCGAACACCGCCAGCGCGCGCTCTCGCCCGATCATCCCGTGTTGCGCGGCACCGCCCAGAATCCCGACGTCTTCTTCCAGATTCGCGAGGCCGCCAACTCCTACTACGACGCCGCCCCCGCCAAAGTGCAGGCCGTGATGGACAAGTTCGCCGAGGTCGTCGGACGCAGCTACAAACTTTTCGACTACGTTGGCGCGCCCGACGCCGAGCGCGTCATCGTCATGATGGGATCCGGCGCGGAAGTTGCCCACGAAACCGTCGACCACCTCAATGCGCATGGCGAAAAAGTCGGCCTGCTGAAAGTTCGCCTCTATCGTCCCTTCTCCGTGAAATCATTCCTCGAAGCCCTCCCCGCAACCGTCCGTGAAATTGCAGTTCTCGATCGCACCAAGGAATCGGGCGCAATCGGCGAGCCTCTTTATTTGGATGTCGTCAACGCTTTAAATGAAGGATTGAAGCTCGGCTACGGCGCGATGAAGGATGCACCCTCCGTGCTTGGGGGCCGTTACGGCCTATCCTCCAAAGAATTCACCCCCGCCATGGTGAAGGCCGTCTACGACAACCTGAAGCAGCCCGAACCCAAAGATCATTTCACCATCGGCATCAACGACGACGTCACCCACACCAGCCTCGCTTACGACGCGTCCTACTCCACCGAACCCGACAGCGTGGTCCGCGCGCTTTTCTATGGCCTCGGGGCAGACGGCACGGTCGGCGCCAACAAAAATTCCATCAAGATCATCGGCGAGAACACCGAGAACTACGCTCAGGGATACTTTGTCTACGACTCGAAGAAATCCGGCGCCATGACGGTTTCTCACCTGCGCTTCGGCCCGCAGCCCATCCGTTCCAGCTACCTCGTTTCCAAAGCGAATTTCGTAGCCTGCCATCAATGGATCTTCCTCGAGCGCTACGACATGCTCAGTTCACTCGTCGATGGCGGCACGTTCCTGCTCTCCAGCCCCTTCGGCCCCGACGAAGTTTGGGACCACCTGCCTCGCGAAGTGCAATCGCAGTTGATCGCCAAGAAAGCCAAGTTCTATGTGATCGACGCCTACCAGGTCGCCAAAGACACCGGCATGGGCTCGCGCATGAACACCATCATGCAGGTCTGCTTCTTCGCCATCTCGAAAGTCCTGCCGCGCGACGAAGCCATTGAAGCCATCCGCGAATCCATTCGCCACACCTACGGCCGCAAGGGCGAAGACGTCGTCGCGAAAAATATGAAGGCGGTCGATGAAACTCTCGCCCATCTGCACGAAGTAAAGATTCCCGCGGCCGTGACCAGCAAGAGCGAAATCCCGGCCGCATTTCCCGGCGCTCCCAAGTTCGATCGCGAAGTGCTCGGCACCATCTATGCCGGACGCGGCGACGAGCTTCCCGTAAGCGCGTTCTCCTGCGATGGCACGTTCCCCACCGGCACCGCGAAGTGGGAAAAGCGCAATCTCGCCCTCGAGATTCCTGCGTGGGATTCGAAAATCTGCATCCAGTGCGGCAAGTGCGCCATGGTCTGCCCCCACGCCGTCATCCGCATCAAGGTCTACAACAGCAAGGAACTCGCCTCCGCCCCGTCCACGTTCAAATCCTGCGATGCGCGCGACAAAGAATGGGCCGGCATGAAGTACACCATTCAGGTCGCGCCGGAAGATTGCACCGGATGCGGCGTCTGCGTCGATGTCTGCCCGGTCAAGAACAAGAGCGAAGTCCGCCTTAAAGCCATCAACATGGTGCCGCAGCCTCCGCTGCGCGCTCCCGAAAGCGAGAACTGGGATTTCTTCCTTAAGCTTCCGGAACTCGATCGCCGCAAAATTAAAGTCGGCACCATCCGCCAGCAGCAGGTGCAGGAGCCGCTCTTCGAATTCTCCGGAGCCTGCTCCGGATGCGGCGAAACTCCCTATATCAAGCTGGTTTCGCAACTTTTCGGCGACCGCGCCGTGGTGGCTAATGCGACGGGCTGCTCCAGCATCTACGGCGGCAACCTGCCCACGACGCCCTGGACCAAGAATTCCGACGGTCGCGGCCCGGCGTGGTCGAACTCGCTCTTTGAAGACAATGCCGAATTCGGACTGGGCTTCCGCGTCTCCATCGACAAGCAGACCGAATTCGCTCAGGAACTTCTGCGCCGCGTTGCCGCCAACGTTAGCGACGATCTCGTGACCGCTATTCTTGCGGCCAAGCAGAAGGATGAAGCGGATATTTACGAGCAGCGCCAGCGCGTTGACCTGCTCAAAGAAAAACTGCGCACCCTCCACTCGCCGGAAGCGAAACAGCTTCTCGC
This sequence comes from uncultured Acidobacteriota bacterium, assembly GCA_963763795.1. Taxonomy (GTDB): domain Bacteria; phylum Acidobacteriota; class Terriglobia; order Terriglobales; family Acidobacteriaceae; genus Sulfotelmatobacter. The sequence continues at coordinate 414,225 of CAVXPP010000007.1, forward strand.
CGTGGCTGACATGCTGGTCAAGAAATCCGTCTGGATCGTCGGCGGCGATGGCTGGGCCTACGACATCGGTTACGGCGGACTCGATCACGTCCTGGCCAGCGGACGCAACGTCAACGTCCTCGTGCTCGACACCGAGGTCTACTCCAACACCGGCGGACAGGCTTCGAAAGCCACTCCGCGGGGCGCGGTCGCGAAGTTCGCCGCCGGCGGCAAGCCCAGTCCGAAAAAAGATCTCGGCCTGATGGCCATGACGTATGGCAACGTCTACGTCGCCAGCGTCGCCATGGGCGCGAAAGACGAGCACACGCTCAAGGCCTTCCTCGAAGCCGAAGCTTACGACGGCCCCAGCATCATCATCGCCTACTCGCACTGCATCGCGCACGGCATCGACATGACTACGGCGATGACCGATCAGAAAGTTGCGGTCGAGTCCGGACAGTGGCTGCTCTATCGCTACAATCCGGAACGCAGCGCCGCCGGCGAGAATCCGCTGGCTCTTGACTCGCGCGCTCCCACCCGTAAAGTGCAGGAATACCTGCTGCAGCAGACGCGCTTCAAGATGTTGACCAAGAGCAAGCCCGAGGACGCAGAGCGCCTGTGGAAGCTGGCGCAAAAAGACGTGGAGAGCCGCTTCCACATGTACGAGTACATGGCCAGCCGCAAAACCGAACTTGCGCCCCCGTCGAAAGAGAAAGAAGTAAAATCGGCCCCGGCAAAAGAAAAGACGCCGGCAGTCGTGGAAAAATAAACAGCGCGCCCCGTTCTAACCGCGTTCTCTGCGGTTAGAGCGGGGATTTTGAGATGCACTCGCAACAAATGACCCAAGGAGAGAAGTCGATGATCGATCTCACCACCACCTATCTCGGACTGAAGCTGTCCTCCCCGCTGGTAGTCTCAGCCTCTCCTTTGTCGCGCGATGTAGAAGGAATCTGCCGTCTGGAAGAAGCCGGAGCCTCCGCCATAGTCCTGTACTCGCTCTTCGAAGAGCAGTTGCGCCAGGAAGAGATCGATCTCGACTACCACCTCGCGGCTGGCACCGAGAGCTTCGCCGAATCCCTTACCTACTTTCCCCAGGCCAGCGAGTTCCATACCGGCCCTGAGGGATATCTGAACCACATCCGCAAAGCCAAGGCGTCCGTCCGCATCCCCATCATCGCCAGTCTCAACAGCTCCACTCTTGGCGGATGGACGAAGTTCGCCGGCGACATCGAGCGCGCCGGAGCCGATGCCATCGAGTGCAACATTTATTACATTCCCTCCAATCCCAAGCTCACCGCGGCCGACATCGAAAAAACCTATCTGGATATCGTGCGCGCCGTGAAGAGCACCGTCACCATTCCAGTGGCAGTGAAGCTCAGCCCATTCTTCAGCAATTTCGCGAATATGGCTCGCCGTCTCGACGATGCCGGCGCCGACGCCCTGGTGCTCTTCAACCGCTTCTACCAGCCGGATATCGATCTCGAGGAACTGGAAATCCGTCCCAACGTTCTGCTGAGCACGCCGCAGTCGCTGCGCCTTCCTCTCACCTGGATCGGCATTCTCTACGGCCGCATTCGCGCCAGCCTCGCCGCTACCGGCGGCGCGCACAGCGCGGAAGATGTTGTGAAGCTGCTGATGGTTGGCGCCAACGTCACCATGATGTGCTCATCCCTGATGCGCCACGGCGTCAATCATCTCCGCCACGTCGATCGCGAACTGCGCAACTGGATGGAAGAACACGAATACGAATCGGTCGCTCAGATGCAAGGCAGCATGAGCCAGTTGCGCTGCCCCGATCCCGGCGCCTTCGAGCGCGCGCAGTACATGCGCGCCGTCAAAGGCATGCAACACATTCACATGGCTGGATGGCGATAATGGCAAACGAAACCAAGCTGACGGAACAACAGAAAACCTGGGTGACCTATGTCTCGAATACACTGGGCGGAAAAAACCGCTTACATCTCAGTGAGATTCGAGTCTCCTTCCGTGAACCCGAACAGCCCTCGAAAAAACCTCAGCACCAGCGCCGCCGCGCACTGATTGTGCCGCGCGAGCATGGGGCCTGGGGATTGCTCCTGGTTCCCATGATCACCGGCGCCGGCCTTGCGTTCCGCGACAGCAGAAACATTGTCCCGTTCCTTCTGTTGCTGACCTCTGCCCTGGCCTTGTTCTGGCTCAGAACTCCGTTCGAAAGCCTGCTGGGAACTTCCGCGATGCGCGCTCAAACCAAGGACGAGCGCCGCGCAATAATGTTTGCAATCGCAATTCTGGCCAGCTCCGCGGCCCTTGGGCTAGGCGCGCTGCTGTGGGCGGGCCACAATGTCAATCTATTGTGGATCGGCGTCGCCGCTGGCGCGGCCTTCGCCGGACAAGCCCTTTTAAAGAAATTAGGACGGAGCACTCGGATGCTGTCGCAAATCGTCGGCACCATTGGCCTGACTGCGTCCGCTCCCGCTGCGTACTACGTCATCACCGGAAAATTCGACGTGACTGCGTGGATTCTTTGGATCGCAAATCTGGCCTTCGCCGGAAACCAAATCCACTATGTACAATTGCGCCTGCACACCGCCCGCGTCGAAGGCTTCCGAGCCCGACTCTCCCGCGGATGGGCTTTCGCGGCCGGCCAATTCCTGCTCACGGCAGCGCTCACGGTCGCGTGTGTGGGTGGATTGCTGCCGCAATTCGCCTCCCTGGCCTTCGCTCCGCTTCTTTTCCGTGGATGGTTCTACTTCATCCAAAAACCGGCGCCGCTGGTGGTACGAAAGCTAGGCTGGGGCGAACTGGCCCAAGCCGCAGCCTTCTGCGTGCTCCTCGTAGGCACCTTTTCCCTCCCGAATTAGCGAAATATGGAAAATTAGCCAAACCCGCATCCCCTAGCAGGCAAGAGACTTACGTCACATCGTACATACATTAAAGTAAGACAAATGTTCCTGCAGGAACATTATGCATGTAGGCACGGACGCCAGCATGTGTACGCACGAAAGCAAGCCTATGTAGGCAGGGAAGCCAGCCTTGTGTGGGCACGGACGCCTTCGTCCGTGCCGCGAAGGCGAAGCCGAGCGTGCCGCGCCAACCATGAGCAAAGGCTGCATGAAGCTAAGGCACAATCACTGCAGCGCCATCGATAGCATCATTCTTCACCGCCATCAGCGCCTCGTTGGCCTGATCGAGCGAGAACACCGTAACCTTAGCCCGCAAGCCAATCTGCGCGGCCAACGCCAGGAAATCCCGCGCATCAGCGCGCGTCATGTTGGCGACGCTGCGCAGCTGGCGCTCGCCCCACAGCAGCCGGTCGTAATCGAACTGAGGAATGCGATCGAGATGAATTGCATTGATTGCCACCACGCCGCCCTTGCGCAGGCTAGAAAGCGCCGCCACCACCACGTCTCCACTAGGCGCGAACGTTACGGCGCGGTCGAGTTCCACGGGCGGCTTCTCCGTTTCATCCCCTACCCAGGTCGCGCCCAGCGACGCGGCGAACTGGCGGTGCGACTTGCCTCGGCTTGAAACGTAGACCTCACACTTCCACGCCTGCAGCACAGCGATCGCGAGATGGGCCGATGCGCCAAAGCCAAACAGGCCAACGCGCTCACCCTGCTCCACACCCGCGACACGCAGGCTGCGAAAACCAATGATGCCCGCGCAAAGAAGCGGAGCGGCGTGCAGATCGTCAAGCGATGCGGGCAGCGGGAAAACAAAATCCGCACGCGCGAAAGCATACTCCGCGTATCCACCGGCGACACTGTAGCCGGTGAACGTAGGCGAGTCGCACAGATTTTCCATTCCGCGCTGGCAATAGGAGCAACTGCCGTCGGTCCCGCCGAGCCAGGACACGCCCACGCGCGTGCCTAATGGGAGCTCGCTGGTCGCGCCGTCGACGATCTCGCCCACGATCTGATGGCCGGGAATGATTCTCAACTGCTTGGGCGCCAGATCTCCTTCCACAATGTGAAGATCCGTACGGCACACGCCGCACGCGCGCACCCGCAGCAGCACGTGCCCGGGTCGAATACGCGGGTTCGCCACGTCAACAATTTGGAGAGGACGTTCCGAGATCGGTTGCGGCGACGACAGGATGGCGGCTTTCATCGTCAAGTTCTTGCCACCGATATGATGCCAAAGACAGCGCAGTAGTAGCCACGGTCATTAGGGTACCGCCCAGTAATTTTATCGGCGCGCGGAAGGATCAGGAACTAGTTCCAGCGTCAGCACCTGAAATGGTTGCAGGTGAAACAGGTGTGGTCGCGCGGGAATGCTGAACGGCAAGGCCACGGCGTCTACCTTCCACGGACTGGTGGCTGTAAATGAGCGCGCGGTGCCAGAAGGAAGCTCCAGCAGCGGCGCGATATCGGCGTTGAAATTCTGCGGCCGGTCGCTCGGATTGCGCAGGGTCACGATCGCTTTCGTGGGCGACCATGACGCCCAGCCATACACTTCCAGCTTCGCCGGATCGCCGCCGATCCAGTGCGAATCCTTCAGCGTCGCGGCATTGGCGCGCGACCACTTCGCAGCCTCGGCCAGCACATCCCAATCCTGCGAAGACAGCAGCGACGGCGTGATGTACATCTCCTGCAACTGTGTTCCCGTGCCGAAATACGAATGCACTTCGTCCGCAAAATCGTGGCCGGGATCGTCGCTCAGGCGCTCGGCATAGCGCGCGAAGATCATGCCGTGCAGCATCAACGAATTCATCGGAAACAATGGGCCTTCTTCCACAACCCAACGATAGATCTGCGAGTCGCGGTAGGTGATCCAGCGCTGTCGATTGGAACCTACACCGGCGAAGCTGTGGTCGTCGCCGCCACGCCAGATCGAATCGGCATAGACCAGCCAGAATGGCGACGGGTAGGTTCCCGTGGTGAGGTTGATATAAATGTCTGGCTTCTTGGCGCGCAGCTCGCCGATCAGATGGATCGCCGCGTCGAAGTCGCTATCGAATTCGCTGCCGGCGATGACCTCGTTGGCGTTGCCCGTGCCATCGAACTTGAACTGGTTCACGCCATACTTGTCGATCATTGCGAAGCAGGTGTCGCGGAAGTAGCGATAGTATTTCGGACCGGAAAGCGCGAGGCCGCCTTCATTAGTCTCGAAGCCTTGCGCGCGCGCCGAGGCGAGACGCTGCTCTTTGGGTTCTTCGTATCCGCCCCACGGCGACAGCCAGATGCCGGGCGCAGCGCCGTAAGCCGCGGCTGCCTGCGTAACCTTAGTTAGCCCATCGGGAAACCCGGGATTAAACTTCCATAGCCTCCCAGGATCGTCCCAGCCATCATCGAACATAAAGCTGTCGAGTTTTACGCCGCGTTGTTTCGTCAACTGCTCGCCGAAGCGGTTGATCTCTGCCACGGCCTCTAGTTCGTTGTAACGATCGACATATCCCAAGTCGTACCAGGAGTTGTAGTGCAGAAATGTGCGGTAGGGGTGGGCGCGTTCGAGTTCGAGATAGGCGAGGAAATCGCGGCGCAACTGTCCGGCATGCGTCGCTCCGAACACGGCAGAGTACGTCACGCTCTGGCCGGGCTGGATGGGCAAGTCGCGGGAGAGCCAGCAGGAGGCGCGATCGGCGCGGGCGCGGCAATCCGACAAAGGATGTTCGAGACCGAGAAACCAGGTTCCAGCCGTGACCGGCGATCCTTTGGCATGACCGGAGACGATTGCCCCAGGCACCACCGCATCGACGAGAACGATCTGGCTCAGAGCGAGAGGCTGATCCAGAGGGTGAATCGTCACTTCTTCACGAACATAATTGGCGTGCTCGCGGAGCATAGCCTTCCAGGTCACGCGAATTCTTTTGGAGGAATCTTCGAGCTCGATGCGAATCTGCCGGCCGGATAAATGATCGGCAGCCCGAGAAGAATTCACAGGATTCGGAATGTCCTCGATGAAAGGTGCGGCGATCAACTTAAAGTCGGGCGACCGCAGGACCGCGCCTTCTTTGGGATTGAGTTCGAAGGTGCTGTCACCGATCGGCAGAGTCTTTCCAGTGAGGCGGTTGGTGAGGCTTTGCCAGCGCAGCTTTCCGTCACCCACAGACCAGGTCGCCGAAATGACATCGTTGGAAAGCGAAAGGACGTCGCCTTGGCGTTCGGCGTGTACCGCGGAAGCTGACCGGGCGAGCGCCGGGAGCAAAGTGACGGCCAGCAATAAAAGCAGGCAAGGTCGGGGAAGGCGCAACCGAAACATGAGAGATCAGGGTACGTGACGAAAGCGCTCGAAACAAGGAGAGAGCGGTCGTAAGACTGCGAAGGTTTCCTGCGTGAATGGTCGAAAGAGATAGCAAGTTCGCTTGAACTTCGGCGGCTCTGTGCTTGTAGAGATCCCTCGCCCCGCTGGTAAAAACGCGGGGGCTTCGGGATGACCTCCTGTCGGAAATATCGCACGGTGAAATGGCTTTTCGGGGTCATTTTTGGCTGCGATTTGTCTTGACTTTCGGCATAAACGAAAGTAATAGTGTTGACTCGTAATAATACGAAAGCTTTCATGGAGGCCCTATGCGTGTCCACCGTCTCAGTTGGCATTCCATCGCATCCTTTATCGGGGCATTTTTACTGACATTGATGGCGTCGACAGCAGGGTTCGGCGCAGGGATCGTACGAGGCGCAAGTACGCGGAACGATCACGGACCAAAGCGGTGCGATCATGGTGAACGCGACCGTCACGATTACCAACGACGCCACCAATATTTCGCAGAGTGCGCATAGCGACGAACACGGTCAATATTTCTTCACTGGCCTGCGCCCAGCCGTTTACACGGTGAAAGTGCAGGCTTCGGGCTTCCGCATCTCCGAGAAGAAAAATGTGGTGTTGCAGGTGGATCAGCAAACCAGCGTGGATTTCGTATTGCATCCGCTGGGGGTCAGCGAAAGCATTGAAGTGACGCAGACCGCGCCTTTGCTCGATACCGACAGCGCGACGCTGGGCACGGAGATCAGCAGCGAATATGTACACGAACTCCCTCTGGCCAACCGCAGCTTCTTTGGCCTGACGTTCCTGTCGGCGGGTGTGACCGAGGTGTCAGGGGCAGGCACCAGTGACAACTATCCTTCGGGAACAAACTTCACTTCCAACGGACAGCGCAACGCGACCGCCGAGATACGGCTGGACGGCGCCCTGATCAGCGCTCCGGAACAAGGTGAGGGAGGAAATTCCAACGTCTACTACGAACCGCTGGTCGAGGGCATGCAGGAAATGAAGGTGCAGAACAACAGCTTCTCGGCCGAGTTCGGCAACAACGGCGGCACGGTCGTAAACATGGTGATGAAGAGCGGAACGGATCGGTTCCACGGCAGCGCCTGGTATTTCCTGCAGCGCGCAGACCTGAACGCGCGCGACTTCTTCAATCCCGCCAACATCGGCCCCAAGCCAGACAGCAAGCGGGACCAGGGTGGATTTTCGCTGGGCGGCCCGATCATCAAGAACCGCACGTTCTTTTTTGTGGATTTCGAGAAGGTGGCAAGCTCCAGCGCGTCCAGCGGAGTGGTGACGGTGCCGACGCTGGCGGAGCGGCAAGGCGACTTTTCGGCGACAGCGAATCCTATTTACGACCCGACCCGCGTGTGACAATCCATGCACAACCCGGCCGCAGGTGCAGTACAACGGCCAAGCGAACGTGATCCCGCCCAGCAAACTGGATCCCATCGGATTGGCCGTCCTCAATCTCTATCCGAAGCCGAGCAACGCGGGTGAGTTGAACAACTACAACTACACGACGTTGGCGAACGCTCCGGACTACCAGTTCGACATCAAGATAGACCACCAGATCAACGACAGGAACCGCTCAGCGGCCGCTACAGCCGAGGCTGGAGCAACTATACGACTCCGCTGACCCTGGGCGATGACTTCGATAATGACGGAATCAAGAGCGGTGTGACGGTGGCGCAAAACGCTTCGCTGGAATATACCCGGACCATCAACTCGCGGATCGTCTGGACGAGCCATATAGGAGTCGACCGGGTGCACGAACTTTCGCTGCCGAGTATCCCGACGATCTCCAGTTTCAACGCCTCGCTGCCGGCTGGGGTGCAGGGATTGCCTTCGGTGTACCAGACGGCCAATGGGATCGATAAGATGCCGACGTTTTTCATGCAGGGAAATTTGCCTTGGACAAGTCTCTACGATCAGTGCTGCATTAACACGACCTTTGCGCACACGCTGGTCAGTTACTCCTCGCAGCTGGTGATTTCCAAAGGGACGCATCTGATTAAAATCGGCGGCGAGCAGAGAATCTTCTACAACAACTTCTGGCAGCCGAATTACCCGAGCGGCTTCATCACGTTTACGGACCACACTACATCGCCGACTCCGAACAGCGATTGCGACCCAAATTCACCTCCGGATACCTGCACCACTACCGGCAATCCCTTCGCCAGCCTGGCCTTTGGTTACGGCGATAACATCAACGCATCGAGTCAGCTGGTGGTGACTCCTTCGGTTGCGAACCGGTCGCTGGAGACGGGGTTTTATGTACAGGATGATTGGAAGCTAACCCCAAAACTCACGATCAATCTGGGCTTGCGATACCAGTGGAGTTCGCCTTACACGTCGCGCCACAACCAGATCGAGTTCAGCAATTTCGCCGCCGACAGCGGCGTGAATATTGATCTGACGAGCCTGCCGGCCGCTGCGCAAGCGGCGGGAGACATGAGTGTACAGGCGCAGATGCAAAGCGTTGGACTCAACTACCCAGCGTCGCAAGCGGTGCTCGGCACAACGCAATTTCCGACGTCGAGCATGAGAACAATTCCGACCTACTGGAAAGACCTTGGGCCGAGGCTGGGTTTCTCGTACCAACTCGATCAGCAGACCGTGGTGCGTGGCGGAGCGGGCATCTATTTCGGAATGAGCCCGGCGACCAACTTCCAGTATCCTGGGTCGGCGTTCCGCAAGACCGCAAATCTGTTTTTTACCAACGACAATTTCACCACCCAATCCGCGACGCTGGCGAATCCGTTCCCCGCAGGCTTTACCGGTCCGCAGGGTACGCAGTACGGGCAGTTTGCGAACTGGGGTTATCAGAATCCGAATGATCTGGGCACCACGGCGGCGCGGGACGCCAACATCTACCAGTGGAATCTGGGAATCCAGCGACTGCTCCCCAGCCAGATCGTGCTCGGCGTGGACTACTCCGCGAACCGAAGCACGCATCTGCCGTGGGCCGGTACAAACAACCGCTCTTTCATCCCTTCGGCGTTGCTGGCCCAGATCACCGCGGCCGTAACTCCGACCGATACAAATTGCATTAACAGCGGCTGCGTAAGCAACTTTCTTCAAACGGATGTGGGCAACCCGTTTTTCTCGATGTTCAGCGCCGGGTGCACTCCTTCACCGACCAATCCCTGTTTCAACGAGCCCAATTCGAATTACGGCGATCCCAGCGGGGCCCTGCCCTTGGGGACTCTGCTGAACCAGTATCCGCAATTTAACGGCGACTTCGAAGGGCTGATGTTCGAGGAAGCCAGTTCCTGGTACAACGCTCTGCAGATTCGTTTCCAGAAGCGCACGACGCACCACATCAGTTTTGAGGGGAGCTACACGATATCGAAGGCAACCGACGATTCGTCAGCGGGCAGGAACAATTGGATCGGTTCGCTCGGGGCCGGCATTCCGCAACAACTGGATCGCCTGTCCGCGGAACACAGCATTGGGGGCAACGACACGCCGCAACGACTGGCGGCTGCCGTGGTCGTGGATCTGCCCATCGGACGCAAGCAATGGATTGGCGGCAATATGAACCGAGCGGCCGACGCGGTGGTGGGAGGCTGGTCACTCGCGACGATCATCACCGAGCAGTCGGGACAACCGTTGACCCTCGGCATGTCCAACGCCCGTCTGGCGAACGGTACGCAGCGCCCCCAAGTGCTGTGCTCGCAGTTTAAGACCGGGACCAGCGTGCACTCCGCGGCCTTGACCTGGCAGAATGCGAATCCCGCCGCCTTTCTCAACTCCAACTGCTTTGGTGACCCCGGCGACCAGGTTCCTGGGAATGCTCCACGGTATTTTTCCGGACTGCGCACCGACGGCCTCCATAATATGGACCTGAATATTTACAAGTCGTTTGTGCCAAAAGAAGGTACGCGAATCGAAGTGCGGGTGGAGATGTTCAATGCATTCAACCACGCCCGTTTCGCACCGCCGAACACGTCCGTGGGGGATCCGCTTTTCGGGACAATTACCAGTGACAGCGTGCAAGGGACGGTACTCGAAAATCCGCGAAGTTTCCAATTTGGATTGAGATTTGAGTTCTGACCTTCTGATCTGTGCGAACTCGCGTTTGCAGGCCGGTCATTCATGAAAACCATACTCGGGCTGTTCTCTGCGCTGATCCTTTGCGGGTGCGGGATTTTCTTGCTTGCACAAAGCTCTGCTTCCATTCCAGATTCGTCCCCGCAGGATTGGACGAACTATGTGCGCATTGCCGCTTATAGCTTGAAGGGCGGCGACGCGGCCGAAATCGTACAACGCGCGCAGGCTAGCGATGTGTTCGGGATTGAAGTCGACAACGACATCCCGGGGCGATATGAGAGCTTTGTGCATCCGGAAGAAAAGCTGAAGGCGATTCGCGCGGTGGCGGAAGCGGCGCACAAAGTGGGCAATCACGCTTTCGTTTACATTGCGGGAACGGAATGCATCACGGCGCACGGCGACAAGGTCGCGCATACGATGGCGAAAGATCATCCCGACTGGCTGCAGCGGAAGATTACGGGGGAGCCGGCGATTTTCGGGGGCGGGACGGCGTTCTGGATTCGGCAAGGCGATGAGGATGTGTGGGTGAGTCCGTATGCCGCGGAGTGGCGCAAGATTTACATGGAGCGCGTGCGGCAGATTGCGGGCACGGGAATCGACGGAATCTACATTGATATTCCTTACTGGATGACGCACTTCGAGGGCTGGGAGGATACGTGGGCGAGCTTCGATGATGCGACGGTGGCGGCGTTCAAGCGGGAGACCGGGCTGGATGCGAAGAAAGATTTGAAGCTGGGAGATTTTTCGGATCCGGCGTTTCGCAAGTGGGTGGAGTTCAGGATTCAAACATTCACCGATTTTCTGGCGGAGATTGCGCAAAACGCGAAGGGAGCGAATCCGCAGATCAAGATCATTCCAGAGATTTATCCGGGGATTGAAGAAGAGGCGGTGCGGGTGGGCGCCGACGTTTACAGCCTGTACGCGGTGGTGGACGCAATTGCGCATGAATACGAATTCGGCGAAGGCGATCATATGGCGTCGTCGCGAAAGCCGCTGGATTGGTTCCGATACCAGGTGGGCATGCATTCGTTTCGTGCCTTTGCGCAAGGCAAGGCGACGTGGATTCTGAATTACTCGTGGGACGGCGATAAGAAAGTGGACGCGCGGGAAGCGATGATGAATCTCGCCATGTCGCAGGTGATGGTGGGGGCGAACTTCTGGGATGCGCCCGGGCACTCGATGGCGGGGTCGAATGATCTGCCGACGCGGAAGAAGATTTTCGAATGGATCGCCGCGCATGAGAAGACGTTCTATTTGCCGCGCACGCCGGTGGATCCGATTGGAGTTTACTTTTCTCCGGAGACGAGGAACTTTTTTGCCCGGGAATTTATTGATTCGTACCGCGGGATTTTGATTCTGCTGATGCGGAAGCATCTTGAGTTTCAGATTGTGACGCCGCGGACGCTGGCGGAGTTTCATGGGAGAACGCTGGTGTTGCCCGATGTCCGTGTGCTGAACGATAGCGAGCGGGATTGGTTGAAGAAGATTGTTGCGGATGGGAGAACAGTGGTGGTGACTGGGACTGACTCAACCAACCTTGGCGATGCGTCACACGTGGTGCGGTTTCCGAGTTGTCCGGGCAAGGCGTACGGCGCGGCTTTAGAAAAAGATTTCGAGCATGCTTCGCCGGATTCGCAGGCGGAATTTCTCGGCAGCCTGAGAGGCGGAAAGACAGTGCAGATCCAGGCATCGACAGAAATTGCGACTTCGATTTCACGAGGGCCCGATGGGCGTATCCAGTGCTTCCTGGCGAACTTCGCCGGGCTGCGCGGGGGATCGAACCCAATTCAGACTCCGCAAAAAGGAGTGACCGTGAGCCTCGCGTCAGCGTCAGAGGGGAAAGGATTCTATTTGCCGTTCCTCGGGGAGATGCAGCAGGTTCAGGGAGTACGCCACAGAGATTACGTCGAATTCACTTTGCCGACGATCACGAAGGGCGCGGTTTTCTGGTACGAACCATAAGCGGGTGCGATGCTCTGGGGCTGGCCTGTGGCGGCGAGAGGCCGCAAGTGTGGAGCGGGCACTCCTGCCCGCTATTGCCGGTGCCCAGAAGAAGCGGGCAAGAGTGCCCGCTCCACACAAGCCACGACAGCAGCGCTACGGGGTGGGAGCTATGGGCTCCCAATTTCTGGAGCGGGAGACGGCTTCGTTCCAGCGGTCGCGGAGGGCCCGCGCTTGGGACTCCGGCATCTGCGGCTCGAATCGGCGATCCTTTCTTACGTCGGATGAATTCTGGTCGCGCGGCCAGAAGCCCACGGCCAGACCAGCCAGATACGCGGCCCCCAACGCCGTCGTCTCGGTGACAGCAGGGCGCACGACGGGAACCTGCAGAATGTCAGCTTGAAATTGCATGAGGCTGTCGTTGGCAGCGGCGCCTCCGTCCACGCGCAGCTCGCGAACCGGATGGCCGCAATCCAGGCACATGGCGTCGAGCAAATCGGCAACCTGATACGCGATGCTTTCCACGGCGGCGCGGGCCAGATGACCGGCCGTAGTACCGCGCGTGAGGCCGAAGATCGAGCCGCGGGCGTAGGAATCCCATTGGGGAGCGCCCAGGCCAACGAATGCGGGAACGAAATATACGCCGCCATTATCGGGAACCGACATCGCCAGCGCTTCGACTTCTTCGGATTTGCGAATGAGTCCAAGGCCGTCGCGCAGCCACTGCACGACCGCGCCGCCCACAAAGACGCTGCCCTCGAGCGCGTACTCGGTCACGTCGCCGATCCTCCAAGCGACGGTTGTGACTAGCCGGTTCGACGACGGCACCGCGCGCGTGCCGGTGTTCTGCAGCATGAAACATCCGGTGCCATAGGTGTTTTTGGTCATGCCTGGACTGGTGCAGCGCTGGCCAAAGAGGGCGGCTTGCTGGTCGCCGGCGACTCCGGCGATGGGGATTCCGTTCAGTCCCGCGACTTCGGCAACCTCACCGTAGATTTCGCTGGAGGAGCGCACCTCCGGCATGATGGAGAGCGGGATTCTGAACAAGTCGAGCAGTTCCTGATCCCAATTGCCGCCGTGGATGTTGAAGAGCATGGTGCGCGAGGCGTTGCTGGCGTCGGTGGCGTGAAGGCGGCCTTTGGTCAGCTTCCAGATGAGCCAGGTATCGACGGTACCGAAGGCAAGCTTGCCGGATTCGGCGAGGAAGCGCGCGCCAGAAACATTTTCCAGAAGCCAGGCGATCTTGCTGGCGGAGAAATAGGAATCGATGAGCAAGCCGGTACGTTGCTGGATGAGCGGGCCGTGTCCATCTTTGCGCAGGTGGTCGCAAAAATCGGCGGTGCGGCGATCTTGCCAGACGATGGCGTGATGAACAGGTTTTCCCGTCTCGCGATTCCAGAGGATCGCCGTCTCGCGCTGATTGGCGATGCTGATTGCAGCCACATCGCTGGTTTGAACCCCAGCCTGCGCAAGCGTGTCGAGCGCCACCGCAATTTGAGAAGAAGCGATCTGCTCGGGATCGTGTTCGACCCAGCCGGGCTGAGGAAAGATCTGATCAAACTCGCGCTGCGCCGTCGACCGCACAGTTCCATCGCGATCAAATAGAAGCGCCCGTGAACTGGTTGTACCCTGATCGAGAGCTAGAACGTATTTCATGGCACCTTTCAAATTCTTCCAGAAAACCGAACAGAAACGCCGCTGCGCTTTTACGAGGGCCGCAAGAAACGGCGAATTCCGAAATCGTAGATTGCGGCTCCGATGAGTCCGCCAATCAGCGGAGCGACGACCGGGATCCACCAGACATGACTCCCATCGGTCAGCCCATTGTTGCGGAAGCCGGCGACTACGGTAAAGAGACGCGGACCAAAATCGCGGGCAGGATTGATGGCATATCCATGCATGCCGCCAAAGCTGATGCCAATGGCGACCACGACCAGGCCGATCATGGCCGGAGCAAGATTCGCTCCCGGCGGCGCGTTGTACTCATCGACGATCGCGAATATAAGAAGAACGAGCAATCCGGTGCCAATCAACTGATCGAGAAAGCCAGCTTGCGGCAGCCCGGGAAAAGCGGGAAAGGTAGTAAAGACGCCGGCAGTGCGCTCGAGTTGCGGATCGACCTGATGAAAGGCGGGGCGATAATTCCAGAAGACCAGGGCCGCGGCCACGAACGCTCCGGCCGTCTGGGCAATGGAGTAGGGCACGACCTTGCTCCAGGAAAACTTGCGGAAGACCGCGAACGCGAGCGTCACTGCGGGGTTCAGGTGAGCGCCGGAAACTTTCCCGGCGATATAAATTCCCATGGTCACGGCGAGTCCCCATCCGAGGGTGATATTGGTGAAGCCGCCATGGATGGTTTCCCCAGGATTCTTCGTGGGAAATAAAACGACCATGGCCACCACTCCGTTGCCCAACAGAATCAGGACGAATGTTCCGAGGAACTCAGCGATGAGTTCCGCCACGAGACCCGGTTTCGAGTTCATTGCGTCTCCGCGCGTGGATGCCATCAGCGCGAAGTAGTCTACCAAGCCGGAGACGTCTGCGCCGATTTCTCTTTCTAGGGCGCCGACGAACTTCGCCGACCATCTTGTGTAGGACAAAAAAAGACTTTAACCGCAGAGCCCGCTGAGGTTTTCGCAGAGATCGCTGAGAAATCCCTGGGAGCAGGGGACAAACGGAGCCATCACCTGCGGCGATTTCCCCTTGACATTTGCAGCCAGTCCCTTAAGATACGAAGATATTTATTCATCGTTATGAATATTTATTCATTATGAATAAAACTCTACGACAGCGGGCAGTGCTGGACGTGCTGAAGCATGGCAGTATTGCCAGCCAGGAGGACCTGCAGCGGCATTTGCGCCGGCGCGGATTCAAGGTGGGGCAAGCGACGCTTTCCCGCGACATTCGCGACTTGAATCTCAGCAAGACTGCACACGGATACGCGCTGCCGCAGGGCGAAGGCGGAATCGGGGTGGCGCTGCCGCCGGTATCGCGACTGGTGCGCGAGTTCGTGCTGGACATCCGGTCCGCACAGAATTTGCTGGTGATCAAGACGATCGTGGGCAGCGCTCAACCGGTGGCTGCAGCGCTGGATGAGGCCGACTGGAGCGAAGTGGTAGGCACGATTGCCGGCGACGACACGATCCTGATCGTTTGTCCGGATAAGGATCAGGCGCGGGCGCTGGCAGGGCGGATCGAGGAGATGCTGGGCTGATGGTGGCGAAGCTCAAAACTGCGGTGCTGGGAGCGACCGGATATTCAGGACTGGAGCTGACGCGGCTTCTTGTGCGCCATCCGCGACTGGAGAAGCCGGTTCTGCTTCGTCGCTCGGCGGACAACGGGAGCGCTGCAGATCTGGCGGACATCTTCCCGGTTCTTTCGGGAAACGGAGGATATCCTCTGCAGTCATTGGAGTGGCGTGCGTTGAAAGAGCAAGGAGTTGAGTTGCTGTTTTTTGCGACTCCGCACGAGGTCTCGCGCTCGCTTGTGCCGGAAGCTATCGCACAGGGGATTCGAGTCATCGATTTGAGCGGCGCATGGCGGCTGAAAGAAAAACAGCATCGCGCGATCTATAACTTTCAGGACGCGGATGCGCTCACGGCATCGCAGTTAACCGAACGGGCCGTGTACGGACTGCCGGAGTTGAACCGCGACCGCATCGCCGGGGCAAACCTAGTGGCGAATCCCGGATGCTACGCCACATCCGTGATTCTGGCGCTGGCGCCGCTGTTGAGCGCCACTGTCGTCGACCGCCCTCGCGGAATCATTTCCGATTCGAAGTCGGGAGTTTCCGGCGCGGGAAAAGAGCCGACGGCAAAAACGCATTTTGTGTCTGTAGCCGACAACCTGTCTGCCTATTCGATTTTCAATCACCGGCACACGGGCGAGATGGTGGAGCAGCTTGCGTTGGATGCGTGTGAGTTGACATTCACTCCGCACTTGCTTCCGATCCCACGCGGGATCCTGTCGACGATTTACGTGCACCTCAGCCACGAAATGACGGCTGGCGAAGTGGAATCGTGCTTCCGGAGTTTTTATGCGGGCAAGCAGTGGGTGCGTGTTTTCCAGCCGCCAAAGCTTCCGCAAGTGCAGTTTTCGCTGCACACAAATTATTGCGATCTGGGATTTTGCCTGGCGGAGGATGGGCGGCGGCTGGTGCTGATCTCGTGCATCGACAATCTGCTGAAGGGCGCAGCGGGGCAAGCAGTGCAGAACATGAATCTGATGTACGGATGGGGCGAGGGAGAAGGATTGCAGTGACAATCGTGATCAAAATCGGAGGAGCCGCGCTGGAAGACGCCGCCACCTTGCGCAAATGCGCGAAGGCGATTGCGGAACTCGCGCAGGATGGGCACCGCGTGGCCGTCGTCCACGGCGGCGGAAGCGCGTTGACTCGCGTTCTGAAGCAACTCGGCAAGCAGAGCGAATTTGTCGGCGGACTGCGTGTGACCGACGCGGAGACGCGGGATGTGGCTTTGATGGTGCTCGGCGGCATGGTCAATAAAAAAGTGGTCGCGGCGATCCAGGCCGCGGGCATGCCGGCGGTCGGCTTCTGCGGGGGAGATGGCATGACCTTCCGCGCGCGGCGAAAACAGATTCGCGGAAACGATCTGGGATTCGTTGGCGAGATTTGCTTCGCCGAGCCCTGTTGGATCGAGGCGCTGTGGCAGCAAGGCGGCATACCGGTGCTGGCATCGCTGGCGCTGGGCGCAGACGGCGAGTATTACAACGTGAACGCAGACGAGATGGCCGCGGCTTGCGCCGCCGCCTGCCACGCGAATGCGCTGATCTTCCTCACGGATGTGCCGGGGGTAAAAGATGCGGCGGGCTCGGTCATTCCCTGGCTCAACACCAAGCAGGCACAGGATCTGGCGGCCGGATCGGTCGTCAGCGGAGGCATGCTGCCTAAGCTGGCGGCCTGTACGCAGGCGTTAAAGCAAGGGGTAGGGCGTGTGCGGATCTTGCCGGCGGCGGAAGCCGACGCCCTGCCGCAGTTTTATCTGACGAAATTGAATTGTGGAACCGAAGTCACGTGCGCGTGAGCCGCGTGATTTCGATTTCGAGCGAATGTTGAACGAGGAGCTAATGTTGAATACGCAACTGCAGAGCAAGACTCCGGCCGTGCCAGAAACTTTTCCCAGCACATTCTGGTGTCCGGACCTGGTCTCGACCCGCGATCTGGGGACGCAGGGAGTGCAGGCGGTGCTGCATCTGGCGGAACTGATGAAGTCGCGGCCTTCGGTTTTCCAGCGCTCGCTGGCCGGGAAACAGATGGTGATGTTTTTCGAAAAGCCTTCTCTCCGCACGCGACTCACATTTGAATCCGGTATGGTGGGCCTGGGCGGCACGGCGATGTTCGTCGATCAATCGCAGAGCCGTCTCGATGCGCGAGAGAAGTTGAGCGACATCGCGCACAATCTTGAGCGCTGGGTCGACGTCATCGTGCTGCGCACGTTCTCGCAGGAGACGATCGAGAATATGGCGCGCCATGCCTCCGTGCCAGTCATCAATGCGCTTAGCGACGTCGAACATCCCTGCCAAGCGCTGGCCGACTACTTCACGCTGCAGGAGCGGTTTGGCGATGTGAGAAAGATTTCTCTGGGGTATGTCGGCGACGGCAACAATGTGGCGCATTCGCTTCTGCTGACTGGCGCTTGCCTGGGATCGTCGATTCGGATTGCGACGCCGAAGACACATTCGTGCGATGCGCAGATTGTTGCCGAAGCAAAGAAGATTGCGAAGGTGACGGGCGCACAACTCGAATTTCTCACGGAACCTCATGCTGCGGTCGCAGGCGTCGATGCGGTCTACACCGACGCCTGGGCCAGCATGGGGCAAGAACACGAAGCCGCAAAGCGCGCCGCGATCTTTCCACCCTACCAGGTCAATCGCGAACTGATGGCAGAAGCCGCGCCCCACGCGGTGTTCATGCATTGCCTGCCGGCGCATCGCGGAGAAGAAGTCACCGATGAGGTGATGGACTCGGAGAATTCCGTTGTCTTCGAGCAGGCGGAAAATCGTTTGCACGTTCAGAAATCCATTCTTTATTTGCTACTGGGCGGCGCGGTGCGCCTGCCCGTGAGGAGCGCTCATGCCTGAAAAAGTCGTTCTTGCATATTCCGGTGGACTGGATACGTCCATCATTATTCCGTGGCTGAAGGAAAACTATTCTTACGACGTGATCGCGATGGTCGGGGACGTCGGGCAGGGAGACGACATCGAGGCCGTCGTCGAGAAGGCCTATGCCACCGGCGCGAGCAAGGTGATTGTCGAAGACCTGCGCGAAGAATTTCTGACGGGCTACGTGTTTCCGGCGCTCAAGGCTGGCGCGGTTTACGAGCACAAATATCTGCTCGGCACTTCGCTTGCGCGTCCGGTGATCGCGAAGCACCAGGTGGAAGTGGCGCTGCGCGAGGGAGCAACCGCGGTGGCTCATGGATGCACGGGGAAAGGCAACGATCAGGTGCGGTTCGAGTTGACCTACCAGGCGCTGGCTCCGGAGCTGAGAATCATTGCGCCGTGGCGCGAATGGACGTTGAAGTCTCGGGAAGACTGCCTGGATTACGCGGAGGCTCACGGGATTCCCGTCGCGGCGAGCCGCGAGAAGATTCACAGCCGCGACCGCAATTTGTGGCACATCAGCCATGAAGGCGGCGAGTTGGAGGATGCGGGAAGCGCGCCTTTGCCGTCCACCTGGCAGATCACGCGCTCGCCTCAGGATGCGCCCGACCAAGAGGAGCAAGTCAGCATCGGCTTCGCCCAGGGAATTCCAACCTCGGTCAATGGGATGGAAATGGATCCGGTGTCGCTGGTGGAATTACTGAACGAAATCGGCGCCCGCAACGCCATTGGCCGCGTTGATCTGGTAGAGAATCGTTTCGTGGGAATCAAGTCGCGGGGATGCTATGAAACTCCGGGCGGCACGCTCTTGATCACAGCGCATCGCGAGTTGGAGGCGCTTTGCCTGGAGCGCGACGTCGCCCATTTCAAGCAACACATCGGCCTGAAGTACGCGGAGTTAGTGTACTTCGGCCTGTGGTTTACGCCGCTGCGCGAGGCGCTCGACGCTTTTGTCGACAAGACGCAGACGCAGATGACGGGCAAGGTGACACTTGCGTTGTACAAAGGCAACGTCTCTGTGGTCAGCCGGGAATCAGAGCATTCGCTCTATCGCACCGATCTTTCGTCGTTCACGATGGGCGACAGCTTTGACCAGAAAGATGCGGAAGGATTCATCCGCATTCTGGGGCTGCCGTCACGGTCGCGCGCGCGGACACGTGTGGAGATTGCACGATGAAGATGTGGTCGGGAAGATTCCGGCATTCGCTGGACCCGGAATTCGAACGATGGCAGCGGTCGTTTGAGTTCGATCGGCGCTTGCTGAGCTACGAGATTGCGGCCAGCGGCGCGCATGCGCGTGCCTTGAAGAATGCCGGCATTCTCACGGCGGACGAACTGATCAGCGTTCTGCAGGGGTTGGAGCAGATTGCGGAGCGGGCGGCAGCCCCGGCATTTCTCGAAGATCAGGAAGCGGAAGATGTGCATCATTTCGTGGAAAAGCACCTGGCCGCTTTGATCGGTGATACGGGATACAAATTGCACAGCGGCCGCAGCCGCAACGAGCAGATTGCAACCGATTTGCGTTTGTACGTACGGGCGGCCATTGATCAATTGCGTTCGGAACTTGGCGCGCTTTGTTCGGCGTTCGCGGATCGCGCCGAGGCGGCTGCCGATGCGGCGATGCCGTCGTATACGCATCTGCAGAGAGCGGAACCGGTGCTCGTCGGCCATTGGCTGCTGGCATACGTTGAGATGTTCCTGCGCGACGCCGATCGTCTGGCGGATTGCCGCAAGCGTGTGAATCTTTGTCCGTTAGGCTCGGGAGCCGTTGCGGGAGCGACTCTGCCGCTTGATCGAGTTTCCATGGCGGACAGTTTGAGCTTCGACGCTCCGACTGCAAACAGCATCGATGCCACTAGCGATCGCGATTTCGTAATCGAGTTCGTGAACGTCTTGTCGATGATCGCTTTGCATCTGAGCCGCTGGTCGGAAGAGATGATCCTTTTTTCTTCGCAGGAGTATGGATTCGTCCTTTTGCCCGAGGCCTATTCGACGGGCAGCAGCGCGATGCCGCAGAAGAAAAATCCGGATCTGCTCGAACTGGTGCGGGGTAAGAGTGGACGTGTTCTGGGCAACGCCGTGGCTCTGATGACGACCGTCAAGGGCCTGCCGCTGGCTTACAACAAAGATTTGCAGGAGACGCAGGAGCCGCTCTTCCATGCGACAGACGCGCTTCTGCAGATGCTGCCTCTCGCGACTGGATGGATGAAGGCAGTGGAATTCCAGCGCGAGCGCATGCAGCAGGCTGCGCAATCCGGCTTCATCAACGCGTGGGCGGCAGCAACGTACCTGGTGAGTCGCGGAGTTCCGTCGCGGCTGGCGCACGAGCGAATTGGCAAAGCGGTTCAAATGTGCGTGGAGCGCAACTGCGAATTGCAGGATCTCCCGCTTGAGGATCTGCGCACGCTGAGTCCCGCGTTCGGCGACGATTTCTACGAATCTCTGTCGCTCGCTTCTGTGCTCGCAATTCATGATGTGCCCGGGGGCACCGCGCCCAACCGGGTTCGCCAAGCCATCGCCATTGCCAGGAAAGAAATCGAGTCACTTCGCGAGGAGGTCCATGCGCACGCGTAAAGCCATTCTGCCTGACGCAGAACACATTCACGAATTGATCTCGGCCTATTCGGGAGACGGCACGCTGCTGCCGCGCACCTTGCCGGAAATCTGCGAGAACGTGCGGGACTTCGTGGTTCTCGAAGACGAAAGCCGCATCATCGGCTGCGGAGCGCTGCATCTCTACGGAACGCATCTGGCCGAGATTCGTTCGATCACAGTTGCGCCGTGGGCGCAAGGCAAAGGTGGAGGGGGACGCCTGGTGAAAGCATTACTCGCGGAGGCGAAGCGGCACCGTGTCGATTGCATCTGCCTTTTCACCCGCAAGCCGGACTTCTTTGCCGGTCAAGGATTTTCGGTGGCGCAGCGCGAAGATCTTCCCGATAAGATCTACAAAGATTGCCACGCCTGTCCACGGTTTCACTGCTGTGACGAAGTGGCGATGGTACGGGGAGCTTTGCCGAAGTTCGCAATTCTTCCGGAACCCGCAAACTGGCTGGTGAAATTGCAGTCATGGACGCCGGGCTCTGGCGATCAGACTACTTCTAGCTGACTTCACCGGCCCCGTCACTGGCCGAGCAAAGGTAGGTTTGGGGCGTGATGCCAGTGGCCTTGCGATAGAGCTCTGCTACTTTGGCGGCGAACGTCTCGGCATCACTCTCGCGAACCAGGTTGATAGTGCAACCTCCGAAACCGCCTCCGGTCATGCGACCGCCAACGAATCCCGGCAAACCTTCCGCCGCGTTGACCATGATATCGAGTTCGCGGCAACTCACCTCGTAGAGATCGCGGAGGCTGTGATGAGAGTCTCTCATCAACTGTCCCACTCGCGGCCAGTCGCCGGCAGCGAGTGAATGCGACAGGTCGATCGTCCTCTGATTCTCGTGTACAACGTGGGTGCAGCGCTTTCGAATCACTGCGGGAAGATCGTCCGCGCATTGTTCCAGCATTTTCACGGAGACATCGCGCAGCGCTCGAATCGCAGGATTCTTGCCGGCGAAATAGCGAACTCCCTGTTCACATTCCTCACGGCGAGTGTTGTAAGCGCCGGTCGCCAGGTCGTGCTTGACCATGGTGTTGCACACCGCCAGACGGATGCCGGGAGGGATGGGCACAAACTGGAAGTCGAGCGAGCGGCAATCGAGGAGCAAGGCATGGCCCTTTTTCGCCATGCAAGAGACGAACTGATCCATGATGCCTACCTGCGCTCCTACGAATTCGTTTTCGGCTGTCCGGCACAGCTTCGCGATCTCCGGCAAAGCGATCTCGAATTTTCCTACGCTGATCAGGGCAAGTGCAGAAGCGACCTCGATTGCGGCAGAAGAACTCAAGCCCGCTCCAATCGGGACACTCCCATGCACCAGCAGATTCGCACCGGGAAGGCTATAGCCTAGCTGCTGAAGAACCCGGGCGACGCCGAGCACGTAGTCGCACCACTGGCGGCTTCGGCTCTCGGGCAAGCGATCCAGATTGAACCCGAAATGTTCAGGAAACTCCTCCGAATGAATCACCAATTTTCGATCGGGGCGCTTCGCGATGGCCACATAGGTTGAAAAGCCGACGGCTGCGGGCATCACAAAGCCATCGTTATAGTCAGTGTGTTCTCCGATGAAATTGACGCGGCCCGGGGCGCGGAAGATCCTTGGGCGCTGACCGAACAACTTTTCGAAGTGCTGAATGAGTTCGCGTGAATCCAAGTTTAGAAATCCTGCTGACTGGAATGAATCAATATGCATGCCGGTATCGCGGCGATTTCATTGTCTTGGAATTCCCATGCAGAAGGGATCCAGCGGATCCAACACCAGTTCCGACTCAGCATTTACAAACGCGAAACCTTTGATGCTCGGATATATCTTCCCATCGCGCACGGAAACGCTGCCTTCAAACACGCTGCCCACGATACTCTCCTGTTTCCAAACTTGTCCCGCGCGCAATTTGCCGTCGGCGTAAAGGCATGCGAGTTTGGCGCTGGTGCCCGTCCCGCAGGGAGAACGGTCGTAGGCTTTGCCGGGACACAGAACAAAATTCTTGCTATCGACGGAGGGCAGACGCGATGGTCCAAAAAGTTCGACGTGATCGATTTCCTGTTGCCCAGTTCCAGTCATCCCCTGCTGTTGAAGGGCCTGGCGAATCGCCCAGGTGAACTCGGTTAATTTTTCGACGTTCTTCAGCGAGATCTCCATCTGAGGATCGCGCACCAGAAAAAACCAATTGCCTCCCCAAGCCACATCGCCGAACAGCTTGCCAAATTGCGGCACATCTACGGCGACATTCGCGGCCAAGCGATAGCTCGCGACATTGTTGACCGTCACCTCTCCGTTGGAATGCAACAGCGCGCTCACAGTTCCTACTGGAGTTTCGATCTTGTGTTCTCCCGGTGCAATGCGCTTCATAAAAGACAACGTCGCGATCAGGCCGATCGTACCGTGGCCACACATTCCCAGATAGCCGACATTGTTGAAGAAAATTACGCCAGCGGCGCAGGCAGGGTCCGTCGGTTCACACAACAGAGCGCCGACCATTACATCGGAGCCGCGAGGCTCGGTGACAACGGCCGAGCGGAAGCTGTCGTGTTCGCGACGGAAGCGCTGCAGTCTGTCGCTCAATGAGCCTTTTCCAAGGTCGGGAGCACCGCTGACCACCACACGCGTGGGCTCACCTCCGGTGTGGGAGTCGATCACGCGTACTCTTTGGCGGCCATGAACAGTGGGATCTGGCATTTTTGAGATGCGTCAGCAACAGCGCGGAAAGCGCCTGCTTTCAAATTGTACGAGGTTTCTGAAAAAGAAAAAGGAATGCGCCGCGGATCGTGGCCGCTTTAATGCAGATTCAGGTCGAGATAATGGGCGAAGTTCGACAACGAAATCTGATCGCCGCCGGGGAGATAAAAACCGAACCTGCCCTGCGCGAGATTCGCGCCCGGCTGCGTAAATCGATCGATCACAAACCAGACATCTCCCTGTTTGATCTGGTGAACGATTTCCCCCGGCGAGACGCGAACCTGGAACGTGCGAAAACTCTTTTTACCGCCTTTGTGCGGAATCTTTGCCTCGCTCACCTTCTGCCCGTTGCGCACGTCCGTGCGATAGAAATTGTTGTCGTCCACCTGAAAGAGATCGTAATTGTCGGGATCGGTATAGTTCAGGACCCATTGCAAGCGATGACCTTTCGTCAACATGGCAGAAAAGACGAAGATTCCGGACGTGGGCGAAACGCCATAGAGGACATACTCGCCGCCCTTGCGGACGAAGACGCCCTTCTCCTGTTTCCAGCCCGCCGGGTCGTCCCAGCGCGACATCCCGCTCGGAGCCAGAGAAAGATCGAGAGTGCGGGATTGTCCGGCCGCGACATCGAGCGCTGCTGTACGTACAAAACCGTCACTCATGCGGGCGGAAAGAGTGTAAGTGCCACCCGGCAGACTCACGGCGTTGCCGTTGCTGGCCTTGACGGGCGATTCGCCTTGCTTCGTCAAAGTGATCTGGGCGTCTGCGGGAGAGAATGTGATTTTTACTTCTCCCGGCGCTACTTCCAGTGCAGTATCTGCGCTGGTGAGAGTCACGGGCGTTCCCACCACAAAATGTTTCTTGATCTGACGAGGCTTGAAGCGGTCTTTGCGCAGCTCGATGACATGGTCGCCCGGAGCGATGGCCGAAAGATTCAGCGTGCCGTCTTGCGCCACCGTTCCGGCGTTCGCCTGATCCACGAGCACAGTCGCCCCCGCGGGCCCACCCTGGATAATGAGCGACGCCATGTGCGGCACCGGGAGAAGCCCGAATACCAGCCTTCCCTGTTGTCCTTTGCGAATGCGGATTTTTTGCTCTGCGGCATCCTGGAATCCTAGCTTGGCAACGCGCACGACATATTCTTTGGGCTCCAGATTCGCGATGCGGAGCTGACCGCCTTGTGTCTGTTGCTCGAGCGCCTTCCCGTTCAGAAATATTTTCGTTTTATCCTGCCCGGTGACCACGACCAGCGAGCCTACATTCTGCCCGGACTCGACAAAGGCATTCAGCGAAGGCACCGCTGTGACATCAATGGAGAGCTTGTATTCCTCACCGGAGCGGCTGATGGTTAATTCGTGTGCCCCGGCGGTCACAGACGGGAAATCAAGGCCGTCCTCTGGAATGTCGATTGGCGATTGTGTATCTATGCTCAACTTCGCGGCAGGATCGCTGGCGTACACATGCATGCGGTCGCCCATGCTGCTGACGATCACGGCGAGGAGTCCGTTGGCGGTGATCGGGGTTTTCACGGCGGGCAAGGCAGCGGCGGTGGATGAGACCGAAACTTCGAAGCTGCCCGCCGGACTTTCAAACTTCATCATGTGATCGCCCGCTGCCAACTGGTCGAGTCCCCATTGCGCATCCTGCAAATCGACAGGCGGTTGATCGTCGATCGAAACTTTACCCGCGGCGGCATCGGAGGAGAGTTTGATGGACGGCAGGGTAGGCTCGGACTGAGGAACAGGTGTGGCAGGCTGCATGGTTGTCGCCTGCTGAACCACAGGCTCAGCGGGATGTTTGTGTCCTTGCAGTGCTAGGAAGAGCGCGACCAAGACCACCACGACCGAACCGGCGACGAAGACGATCTTGTTGTTGCTTGCACTTGGCAGGAGAACTGGCGTGGGCTTCTTTTTTTTCTGCGCGGGGGTCGGAACTACCGGCTTCGCGCTGGGCTTCGCTGAACGGGACGCGGGCGCTGTGGACTTGGGCGCGTCAGACTTGGGTACTTCAGATTTCGGCGTGGCGGATTGGGCTACGGGAGCCGGAACGTTTTCCTCGGCCTTCTGCGGAATCGGGCCCTGCGGTGTTTCGATGGTCGGCGCGGCCGCAAACGACAGAGTTGCAGCTGAAGTCGCGGCCGGACTGCTTCCCTTCCCCGTCACCGATGGCAGATTCAGCTTCTGCAGAAGTCCATTCGCGCTGGAAAGCACTTCTTCGTCTTCGAGATATTTGTCGGCTAGAGCGCGCGCCTTGGCGCCAAGAGTTTGCTTCGCCTCGACATCGGTCGCCGAATCGGCTTCGCTCTCCAGGCGGCGTAACTCTTCCAGATCGCGGCGGCGCGTCTGGCGGCGCTGCACGTGCAGATCGCGCTGGACTGCGTCGCGAACCTGGATCAACCGCATCTCCCGCGGATACGATGACAATCCCTCTTCGACGCGCGAGAGAGCGGAACTGAGATCGCCGGAAGTCTGCAGCTTGCGCGCCTGCGAGACACATTCGGCGACGGAAGTCTCCCGCTTCTGATCGAGGATCAGGGTGCGCAGCGTCTTCGCCATCGGATGCGAAGGATTCAGATCAAACGCCTCTTTGGCTAATTTTTCCGACTCGCGCCAATCTTTTTCGACCAGCGCCTGCGCCTCCTCGACCAGCGCGTTGGCCAGCACGGCGCGCGCGATCGTATCGTTTTCGTCGAGTTCGTAAGCCTGGCGCAACAGCGGAATACCTTCACCGGTCTTTTGCTGCGCGCACAGTTCCTGGCCGTCCGCCATCAGCCGCTGCGCCTCGCTCTTGCGTTCCACTCCCTGCTGGGCGTGCTTTTCGAGTTCCTGCAGTTCTTCGTCGTTGGGAAATTCTTTGGCTGCTTCCTGCAGAAGCTCGAAGGCACGCCCAAAATCGCTGGAATGCAGGCAGGAGTCGATCTGTTCGATCAGCCGTGATTTCGATTCAATGCGAGCTTGCTGATCACGCCGCTTCTGCAGCCGTTCGACCTCAAACTTCAATCCCGGATATTGGGTGTAGATGGTGCGCAAAATCTCCCAATCATTCAGCGCGTCGCTAAATGCTGCCTGCTCTTCGTGCAGGTGCGCGCGGGCAACGATCGAATTCACCAGATCACGCTTGTCCTGGACCAGGCGCAGAGCGCGCTCGAAGTGCGATTCGCCGGGATGCTGCTCGAGGGCTTCGCGCAGGATGCTGACTCGCTTGTCGAGATCAGGTTCGACCTCGACCTGGCGATCGACTTGCGCAATCAGCGCCGACAATTCCTGCCGCTGCTGCTCCTCGATGTCATAGCGCAGGGCCTGAAAGATCGCGTTGGTCGGGTACTTGGCGAGATATGTCTGGCACGTCGTCAGCGCCTTGGCGAAGTTGCGATCGGCAAGCAGCTTGCGCGCCTCGGCGTACGCGGTGTTCATCGCGTCGTGCTCGGAACGCACCTCGTTGTAGAAGCTCTGGTAATGCGCTCCACTCTCGCGGTTCACGGAATCCGGAGCTTTGCGGTCGAGTTCGAGGACAACGCCTAACTTGGCCAGCGCGCTGCTTACATCGCCCTTTTCCCATGCATCCATCGCGGCACGATGGATCTGTTCTTTTTCCTGACGGAGTTTTTTATAGTCCTGCTCCTGCCGGTCGACTTCCGCTAGCAACTGCAAGGCCCGACCTTCTTTGGGACGCAGCTGCAATACATTTTGTAGCGCCTCGCGAGCGTGCGGATACGCGTGATTCTCGATATGCTGCCGTGCCAGCCGATACCAATTTTCGATCTGACGCTCGCTGCGACGATTCTCGATCTTGCTCTTGAGAGCGAGCGCAGTGGCATTGTCGGGCTCTATCTGCAAAGCCTCCTGCAACTTCTGCAGAGCCAGCGGATCTTCCTCTTCTTCAAAGCGGGCGCGGGCCGCGTCGAGCAACTGGGCCAGCGTCTTGCGGCGCACGGCATTATCCAACTGGCGACGGAGCGAGCCGATTTCCGTATCCATGTGGCCTTCGGCTTCGACTTCGCCAATAATTTCGCCGGCAAATTGAAGGTCGCCATCCGCCAGCGCTTTGGCCGCGCGCTGTAGACGCGGACGCGTGCGTTCGGGATCGAAGAACTCAATGTTCTCGTTGCGCAGCGCCTTGCCCAATGTGTCGCCTAACTCGCGGGCGTTCGAGAAACGGTGCCAGGCCTGCTTTGCCATTCCCTTGTGAACCACGCGGCTGAGCGATTGAGATACGGCGGAATTCACTTCTGAGGCTGGCGGCGGACTCTGGTTCAGAATGGCTTCCACAACTTCGTCGGCCCGCGCGCGCTGGAAGGGATGCCTACCCGTGAGCGCTTCATAGCAGACAACGCTCAAGGAAAAAATATCCGACGCAGCGGAAAGAGGCTTCAACTGAATCTGCTCCGGGGACATGTAGAGCAGAGTGCCCTTTTGCGCCCGCGTGGTGTGCGTGTCGGCCATGTGGGCTACGCCGAAGTCGATGATTTTGACCGAATCATCTTCCATCACAAAGATGTTGCTCGGCTTCAGATCGCGATGCACCAACCCGCGCTCGTGAGCCGCCTGAAGTCCGCGGCAGGTCTGCGAGATAATTTCAACGGTGCGCTCGACGGTGAGTCGATGGCTGGCCTTGCGAACAAAATGATCGAGCGTCGTGCCGGGGAGAAGCGGCATCACGAAATAAGGCTTGTTCTTGCCCTCGTCCTCGAATTCTCCGATGTCAAAAATCTCGACAATGTTGGGATGGCTCATGGAAGCGAGCACATCGCACTCTTTGTAAAACAGTTGCAGAGAGGCGGGATCGGGAATGTCGAGGATGGTCTTGACGGCGACTTCGCGGCGCACGACGGTGTCGTAGGCGCGGTAAACGAGCCCCATGCCACCCTGGCCGAGGATCTCCCTGACCTCATAACGGCCAGCCAATTTTTTCGGGGGTCCAGCAAGCTCCATGGCGCAGCCCTCATCCGCAGGGCTTCAGCAGTTTATATGATTTCTGGCCATTTGGTAGCCCTCTTTTTTCGTAGTCGAATCCGTGACTTAGCTTGCTGGGCGCGGGTTTTGGAGGGATCAAGAGGGCCCCGGAAACGGTACTCTGGCCGCTAGTGTAGTGTCCGGAAGTGATCGTTAATATAGCGCCACGATTCGCGTGATCCATGGTGTCCGGCGAGGAGGTCAGAAGCTTTAACCACAGAGGGCACCGAGGATCACAGGGGAAACCGGCGACTTATGTCGATCTGCTTGATGCACTAAAGGTAGGAGGGTTCGCTATTGGCCTTCGCCGGTGGGATCAAAACGGACTCCGGCAATAGGTTTTCCGGAAGCGAGCAGCTTGCGAATTTCGGCGCGGTTCGGCCCCGAACGGTCGATCGCAGCCGAAAGGCAATTCACGGCGTCCTGCAGGGGCGTGCCTTGGGGCATGCGAAAAATCCATGGAATATTTGTGGACGTAAGCATGCGGTCGGAGGAAATTGCCAGCACCGGCACGAACGCCTTCACGGCAATCTGCTCCGCAAGGTGACTGGAGGCGCGGTCGAGTGCGATCAGTGCGAGCACGTGATCGTCATACACGGCTTTGACAAGGTCGCTCGACGCTTTGCCCCAGGAAGTCTCGGATGGAATCGCCAGCAGCGATACATGCTTTCCGGCCGCGTTCAACGCGGTGAGCAGTCGGAGTATTTCTGGAGCGCGCACTGCCTCATCAGCATGAGGACCGAAGACGGCAATCTGCATGTGGTCTGCACTTTGGCTCGGAGTCGGCGGTCCGTTGTACGAGACGCCGTTTTCTCCCACGCGGGCGTAGGGCTTCTCCATGGTGATGCGGCGATATTCGATTTGTCCGTTGTGCACGCGGGCAAGAAACATCGGGGCAATATTCTTGCAATTGGGATCGAACACCATGTCTCCGGTCACGCCGTGGTAGCTTGCCAATCCAGTCAGGGCGTCGCGAATCCGGCCTTTATTGAGGCCGGCGCGGCAAATGGCGTTGAGCAGGATTTGCATCTGGTCGTAGGCCAGCGCGGCAAACTGATCCGGCTTCTCGTGATAACGCGCCTCGTAGCGTTGAGAGAATTCCGTCCAGCGCTTCTCGGTGCGGGTGGGATCGTAGGGAAAAACCGCCTCGAATCCTTCAGCCGCAGTGCCGGCCAATTTGACTAAATCATCACCGATGGTGCGATGGCTGCCGAAGACGCGCTGGTGCATTCCCAGTTCCTGCATCTGCTCGAGGATCATGGCAGCCGGAGCGATGTCGGCCCAGAGCACGATCGCATCGACGCGCGAATCCTCGATGACCTGTAACTGACGGCGAAAATCGGTACCGCCTGGTATGTACTTTTGCTCGATGACCACGGGATGACCGAGCCGGCGCGAGGCATCGCGGAATTTCAAGACGCCGAAGCGTCCGTAGCGATCGTTCACGCGCAAAATCGCGACGCGCTTGAAACCCAGTTCGCTATAGATGTGGCGCGCCAGGGTGTAGCCCTGCACGCGATCGTCTTGAATGACCGTGAAATACCAGGGAATCCCAGTTTCGGGAATGGTGGGATCGGTCGACGCGCTGTTCACGAGCGGCGTCTCCGCCTTGAGCGTCAGGCGCAGCGCAATGTGCGTCGATTCTGAACTAACGGAACCGAACATCGCCCACACCTTGTCGTCGTAAATCATGCGAACGGCGTCATTCGAAGCTGCGCCCCAGATGGCGGAATCTCTTGACACTCCGGCGACAGAGGCGCTGCTGTTCTGCCAGTTGTCGTAATCGTTGTGGGTAATCAGCCGAAAAGGTTTGCCCCCATAACCACCGGCCGCGTTGGCCTCGTCGAGGGCCAGGCGGGCGCCGTTGAGCATATGGTTGCCGAGTTCCTGGTCCGGATGATCGTAGAGCGGGGCCAGAAATCCGATGCGAATCTCGCTCCGGTCTTTCAGGTCGGGATCAAGGACATCGCGAGCCGCCCCGTTGTACTCGATGAGATCCTGATAGAACTCGTGATAAGGGATCGTAAACTTCGAGAACGGTCGCAAGTCTTCGGGGGCGCCGGTGTAAGGCTTGAGCGAGCGAGGCGCGGGCGGGCCAGGAGGATTCTTGCCGCACGCGCAAGGCTCGGAAGTTTGCGCAGACGCCGCGCAAGCGAGCACGGCGGCAATGATCGTAATCAATGCGAGACGCATGGGTCTACTCCGCACTAGATTCACGCCGGAACATGGCGATCGCTTCAATCTCAATCAGCAGATCGGGGCGGCAGAGAATCGCCTGGATACCGGTGGACGCGGGCAACGGATCCAGCCCTTGCCGTTTGTAGAATGCGGTGCGCTCATCGTTAAAAACCTGATAGTCGCGCTCGATGTCGCGCAGATAGCAAGTGGTGCGCACGATGTCGTGCCATGTGGCTCCCTCGGCCGCAAGCAGTTTGCCGATGTTCTCGAACGTGCGCTGGAGTTGGGCGCGGAAATCACCGGCGTGAACGGTGCGCCCGTGCTCGTCAATGCTGGCTGTTC
This sequence comes from uncultured Acidobacteriota bacterium, assembly GCA_963763795.1. Taxonomy (GTDB): domain Bacteria; phylum Acidobacteriota; class Terriglobia; order Terriglobales; family Acidobacteriaceae; genus Sulfotelmatobacter. The sequence goes on from CAVXPP010000007.1 coordinate 445,252, forward strand.
CCGAGATCAGCAGGATGGTCACGCCATTCAGATCGATGCGCATTCCGCGCGAGAATGCGCTTCCGTAGTCGTAGGCTTCATTCAGCGTGGAGTGGTTGGTGATGGCCCGCTTCACAACCGGGGCGGTTTCCACCTCTGCGAGTAGTTCCTGAAGATTCATAAGATGGCTCCTGTCTATTTGTGCTTAGCGCTTCTTACCGCTTGCCGCTTGCTTTAGAACCTTGGTTGTTGCCGACGAACGATCCAGCCGAATCCCGTGACTTAATCCTTTTGCGGTCGCGACCCACAGGTCGTCGCCTTGAAAATCCACTCCGAGGACGTAGTTGTGCGCCGGGGCGCTCTGCACGGCAATCTTGCGGACGGACCCCGCCGCATCGCGCACCAGCATCTCTGGCTTATGGGTATCGAGCGCGGGAGCGTACACCGCCCAATTTGTGCCGTCGTAATAGGCCAGACCTTTATCGGTCGAGAACCAGGCGCAGTTCGCGTCGACGGCCTTGACCTGATTTAGAAAATTGCTGGGCAGGCCGCTGTCTTTCTGCAGGAAGTTGTGCCAGTAGCGGCCGTCATAGCGGCTTGCGCCGAAATACGTGGCCACCCACAGGATCTTGTCGACATAACTGACCGAAGTCGTGACCTCGTGGATAAGTCCCTGATCTTTCATCAACACGAGTTCGGTTTCGCCGTCGGGATCTCTGTAATCTTTCCAGCGCCCAGTCGGCTGGTCGTATTCGAGCACGCCTCCGCCCCACACCGCGTAATAGACTTTGTCTGCGGCTGGACTCACCGAGTAGGTCCAGATTTCATACATCGGCGTGTTGCGTTCGTTGAACAGATCCCACTGCCCGGTGCGGGTGTTGAGTCGACTCGCGCCAGCGGCGGTTGCCGTCCAGACGAAATCTCCCTGCACTCCCACCCCATAGACAATGTCGTTGCTCAGGCCGGAGTTCAGCTGCGTGAAGGTATCGATGCGTCCGGCGGAAATGCGGCTGAGCCCGCCCATGGTTCCAGCCCAGAGATCGCCAGTGCGATGATCCAAAGCGAGCGAGAGCACTGCCTGATGCGCGAGCCCATCCGACGGGCGAAAGATCTTCCACGCACCGCTTTCGTACAGGCCGAGGCCGTTCTCGGTTCCCGCCCAAATGCGCTTTCCGTCCACCAGAACGCAGAAGACGTGATTGTCGGGAAGACCATCGGCCGTCGTGAAGTTTACCCAGCGAAACATCGGCATGTCCTGAGCGACGGCGACTGAAGGCAGGATCGCGAGGACGCACGCAATCAAACTGACCTTTAAGATGCGCGCGAGATCCTTCGCTCCGCCTGAAAAGCGGCTCCGCTCAGGATGACGCACCTGTCGGCAAGAACGACCAAAACTGGATTGCATAACGTTCGTCTTCATAACGTTTTCAGGTACTCAACCAAATCGTTCAATTCGTCTTTTGTAAGATCGTTGGTCACGCCGTGGGTGTCTTTCGGGTTGAACACGGTCCATATTTCTTCCAGCGATCGTGCCGAGCCATCGTGCAGATAAGGCCCGGAGTAGGCGACGTTCGAAAGCTGCGGCACGTCGATGATCGGAGAACGATCAGTCGGCTTGCCCGAGCCAACGTTGATCTGTTTCTGATCTGTGTATTTCGGACCGCTATGGCAATACGCGCACTGATTTGCCTCGGCGATGGGCAGCCCGTTTTTGGATTTGGTGCGCTCGAAAATTTCCTTACCGCGCTCCTGAGCCGGGCTCAGGTCTCCATTTGCCGGGCGATAGCGGTTGGGGCGATAAGGCAGCGAATAGACGAACGTAACCAGATCGGTGAGTTGCTGGTCAGTAAAACTCTGCGAGCGGAAAAAGAATTTCTCCGTGCGCGGCCCGCATTCCGTCGGCATGTCAGGATTGCCGCCGTTCCACTTGAAAGGCTCGGTTCCCGCCAGGCTTTCGAGCGAGCGGTTGTCGACAATGTCTTTGCCAAAACCGTCCGGCTCGAGATCCCATTGCAGGCCGTCGAATGCTCGAGTCCAGATGACAATTCGAGCAGCCAAACTGTCCTTGAAACGCGAAATCGGCGGTGTAGAAAATACGCTCGCCGCGGCGAAGCGCGTCAACATTTTTCGGTCCGCCGAGATCGATTGTGGCTGCGACCGTGCTCGTGTCCGTATCGATGACCGTGATCGAGTCGTCGAGACGGTTGGCGACGTAGAGGCGCTTGCCGTCGGGCGAAAGCGCCAGGCCTCGGGGATTATGGCCAACGGGAATTCTTGCCGATACGTATTCTGCCGAGGCCGACAGATCGTTGACGAAAGGCTCGCGCCGGGTGCGAATCGTTTTCAGAAGGCGCGGGACATCGATCACCGTAACGCTTTCCGATCCCGCGGTGGTCAGAAAGGTTTTCGATTTGTCCGGTGCGATCGCGACGCCCCAGGGCAACGCGTAGTAGCGATCGAGTTCGTCGAGCGGGACTTGCACCGTCCCGCCAACGTCACTGCCGAACAACGTGAGCGAATCGCCGAATACCCAGCCGTGCTCAACGTGAGCCAGAGGGACCAGATTTTTTGGTCGGAGCTGTGCGACAACGCCGAGCTTGCCGTCCGACGAAAACGCAATATGGAACATGCCGGCGACGTTACGAAGCAACTTGCGTTCCACTACGGTCTGGCTGGCGGTATCGATGACGGTGATTTCTGAAGTTGGCGGCGTACGGAAAGCTCCCGGATTCGGATAGATGTGCGTGCCATAGATCTTTCCGTCCGGAGACAAAGTGAGATAGCTGGCGCCGCGGCCAGCCAGCAGACGCTTGATCTCGATGCCGCTCTTGAGGTCGATGACTGAAATATCGCTGCTGAGGCGATTGGCGACGTACAGGAAATCGCCGTTCGCGTCGACGACCACCCCGGCTGGTTCGAATCCGGTGGGAAGAGTATGCACGACTTGCCACGACGCCGAATCGATGACAGAAACCGTGTCGGACCAGGCATTAGTTACATAGAGACGGCGGCCATCGGGCGAAAGCGCAATTCCGCGCGGAACGTGACCGACAGCAATTTTGCGCGACACCTGGCCCGAGGCGACATCTACGACGCGGACTTCATCGCTGTCCTGGCAAACTACATAAAGCTCACGGCCGTCTTTGGAAAAAACCATTTCGATGGGAGACAGATAGCGTTCCTTCGGAAGCATCGCGACTTGTTTCGGAGCAGGCTGGGCCGCTATGGCGAGCAGAGCGACGGCGACAACACCGGTGACTCTCGCCATCAGACGAAAGCTGGACTGGGATGGGACGCCAGCCGGCATCTAGGGCTCCTCCACGGTGACGATGCGATCGCCCGCCAGGTTCTCAAGAACCTGTTCTTGCCCGCTGGGCCAGCGAATCGTCAGCTTGTCTACTTTGCTGGCCGCGCCTAATCCAAAATGAATGCGGCCATCGTTTTGCGAGAGATATCCTGATCCGGCAAAACGCTCGGCGATCTGCTTGCGGCCGCCAGCCAGCAGTTCCAGGTGCGCACCAATGCCGTCGCGGTTACTCTTCTTCCCTTTCAATTTCACGGTGAGCCAGTGATTCGCGTTCTGCGTCACGTTATGGAGCAAAGTGGCGGGCGCGCCCAGGTTCACGACGAAGGCGTCGACCTTGCCGTCGTTGTCGTAGTCGGCGAAGCAGGCGCCGCGGGAAACGGTCTTGACATCGAGGACAGATCCGGCAGCGCGCGACACGTCAGCGAACTTGCCGTTTCCCAGGCCACGGAACAGCGATTGTTCCTCCGGCACAAGATGAATCAGTCCACCGTGAAAAATCAGGATGTCGAGCCAGCCGTCGTTATCGAAGTCGTAAACACCGCTGCCCCAACTGGTGTACTGCGCCGTGGCTTGGGAAATCCCGGAGGACGGTCCGATATCTTCGAATCCATTCGCTCCCGCATTGCGCATCAGGCGGTTGTATTTCGAATCGGTAACCCAGAGATCGACATGGCCGTCGCCATCCACATCGGCAAATACTGGACCCATGGCGGAGGTGTTCTCGCCATTCTGGCCGTACGCGACTCCCATCTCGCCGGCAATTTCTTCAAAGGTGCCGTCGCGTTTGTTGTGGAACAGGAAATTTTCCGTCTTGTCGTTGGCGACGTAGATGTCGGGATAGCCGTCTCCGTCGTAGTCAGCGGCGGTGACGCCCATGGTGCGGCCCTTGTAAGCGCCGATGCCCGATTTGTCGGTGACATCGGTAAACGTTCCGTTGCAATTGTTGTGATAGAGGCGGTTCGTGTCGCCGGCGTAGTCGAGCGGGCCAGGATAATTATCTGCGGCGTAGTACGTGCGATATTTGGGATCGAACTTTACGTAGCGTCCGACGAACAGATCGACGCAGCCGTCGCGATCGTAGTCGAGCCAGGCGGAACTGATCGACCATCCGTCGACATGAATGCCGGCTTTCGCGGTGACATCGGTAAACGTGCCATCCCCGTTGTTGTGATAGAGAATCGCTTTTCCGTATCCGGTGACAAATAGATCGATGAAGCCGTCATTGTCATAGTCGGCTGCAATCGCGGCCATTCCATAAATGTTCGCCGCGACTCCGGCCTGGTCGGTGACATCGGTGAAGGTTCCGTCGCCATCGTTGCGATAAAGATGATTGTGGGGTGGAACCGCCGGAGGCTGCTTCAGCGGATAAGGGTGCATGCCCTCTTCGAGAGGCTTGCCGCTCACCACGTACAAATCCGGCAGACCATCGTTGTTGTAGTCGAACCAGACGCATCCGCCCCCGGTGCTCTCGAGCAGAGACCCGAGTTTCTGCGCGCCGAAATTATGGGTGAATTCAATTCGCGCCTTCGCCGTAGCGTCCTCGAAGCGAATCGTGCTGGGGGCGCTCGGTGGCGGGGTTTGCGCCAACAATGTTTGCTCCAACAATGAAGAGGACAGCAGCAATAAAAAGAGAAGGCTGGTTTTCACGCTAATGTCCTCCTGAGGCAGTTTGCGGAGAGGCGCCGGTCAGGTCCGCGGGAGTGGTGGATTTCAGAAGGATCATCGGGACAGCGTTTTCTGGCGACGTCTCCGGTCCGGCATGGCAGCCCACGCAGACCCGCTGCTCGCCGCGGCGCATCCAGAAAAATCCGGCTTCGCGCTGAAGGGTTTTTCCGGCGGCATCGAGCAGTTCGATTTGAAGCGGTTGATCACCAGGGACTTGAACGAAGAATGAGCCGTCATGTTCCACTGGCGCAGTTCCCAGCAACTTCGCGTTGCTTTGATCGTCTCGCGCGTAGATGCGCACAGAATGAATGGATCCGGGCGCAAACTTGTACTTTGAGGTGTAGGCGTTCAGGCAAAGCAAGTTCGCGTTCGGCCAATCGTGCAATCCCGAGGGATGTCGATTGACGATGGGGCGGGAAGCCAGCAGGACTGGTTGAATCACATTCGCATTTACTGGCTCGAGCGCAGGCTTCAAATCGGCAGAGCCGGGAGTCCATCGCATCAGTCGAAACTGCGCTGCTGCATTCGGACGCCAGGGCAGCAGCCAATCGCCGGATGCGGTCTCGGCGATATCTCCGGCATATTCTCCTGCGGGAGTCTCCTCAGGAACAGCGTGCGCACGGGCGGAAGTGAAGCGAGCCAATCCGTGAGACGATGCGAAAATCACATCTCCTGAATGGACTTGCCGGCCAGAATGCCGCGCTGCGCCGTGATCGCAGCGGTACGATTCGACGCCGCTTCCATCGGAGTAGACGGTATAGATCTCAGGGACAATTTCTGAACCGAGCGGGAATCCGGCCTCAAACAGAATGCGGCCGTCGCGCAGAACGTCTGTCGGCAGAAAGTTTGCCGGCCCATAAGTCAGCAGCAACGGATTTTTTCCGGTCAGGTCCAATCGTTCAATCGAGAATCGGCCCTGCACCTTGCGCGCATAAACGATGCGATCTTCCGGCAAATAAAAAGGCCGGATGCAGTCGGCGGCTGCTGAGGTAATCGGTCGGACTGTGCCGCTCTCCAGGACGAGCTCCCAGATTTGCCAATGATCCTGCGGATGGACTTTTCCGGCAAACAAGACGCGCTGCCCATCGAAGGAGACGGCAGGATCCGCCGACGCTGCGAAGTCAGGAACGAGAGCGTGCTGGCGATTCTCGTCGCGCACGATGATCGTGGCTCCGGAACGGAAACGATCGGCGCCGTGCATCCAGGCCAGCGGCTCGTACGAACTCGCTACGGTATACAGAAGCGGAGGAAGGTCGCCGGCAGCCGCGCTGGGCGCGGGCTTTGCCGGCCGTAATGCAATCGCGAGCACCGCGCAGGCCAGGATGGACCGAGGCAGCACTAATCCGCTCCTCCCATTGCGAGGAGTTGCGGACGCAACTGCCGATCGGATTGCACGAGATCGAGGTATGGCTGCAGGTCGGCCATCATGCGGCGGAATTCGCCGAAGGTCAGCGACTGAATTCCATCGCTCAGCGCCTCATCGGGCGAGGGATGCACTTCTACAAGCAATCCGTCGGCGCCCACCACGGCTGCAGCGCGCGAAAGTGCGGGCACCAGGCTGCGCACTCCGGCGGCGTGGCTGGGATCGACGATCACGGGCAGATGCGACACGGCTTTCAGCACTGGAACAGCCGCGATATCGAGCGTGTTGCGCGTTGCGGTCTCGAAGGTGCGGATTCCGCGCTCGCACAAAATGATGTCCGGATTGCCGGCCACCGCAATGACCTGCGCCGACCGCAGCAAGTCTTCGAGCGTTGCCGTCATGCCGCGCTTCAGCAGAACCGGACGCCCGCATTCGCCCAGCGCTTCCAGAAGAGCGTAGTTCTCCATGCTGCGCGTGCCGACCTGCATGATGTCCGCGTATTCGGCGATCAGTTCGACATCCTGCTCGCTCATGACTTCGGTGACGATGGCGAGCCCAGTGGCCTCGCGCGCTTTGCGCAGAATTTTCAGACCTTCTACGCCTAAACCTTGAAACGCATACGGAGACGAACGGGGCTTGTACGCTCCTCCGCGCAGGATGCGTGCTCCGGCTTCGGCGACAGCTTCCGCGGTTTGCAGCAACTGACTTTCGGATTCGACTGCGCACGGGCCGGCCATGACTACAAAATCGTTGCCGCCAATTTCAATGCCGCGCACCTCGAATACGCTGCGCGAGTGCGCGTCGGTTTTGGCGACAAGGTCGAAGCAGGAGAACTGTCCGTTCCACTTCTGATTCATGGGCGCGCCCATTGTAGTAATGCACTGATGAGTGAGCACTAATGGGAATCTGCTAGAGCTCGCGAAACACATACATAAATGAGGACCGCATCGGAGGAATGCTGGCCCTAACGTCTTTGTATCGAGGAAGAAGCGGGGAGCTTGTGATCATGCTCACAGTTGTGCGAGAGGCTGCTCACAATGGCGGTTGCGACTCGAACGCACACGAAGTTTTTGAGCGCAAAGCCTGGGCGCGGGCGTTCATGGATCCGTTTTCGCGTGGGCCTGCGGCTCAACCACACTAGGAGATGGTGAGTGCAGTGGGGATTTATCGCCAGTCATTTACTTTGCAGCGGAAGCCGTAGCCACACGCATGCCGAACGTATCAGCGGGAAGTAATATTAATTGATGGAACTACCCTTTGGCGGTGGCGCTGTTTTCAATGAAAACGACCTCGTAGATTACATCCGCGCCTTCAGGCCGCTACGCGACTACATGATCATAGGCGCAAAGAAGGTCGTGATTGCGAAGCATCGCAAACCGCATTCACTTGACTATTGGCTCACGCAGCGCAGTCGAAACCGAAACACGATGCAGGCCGTTACGAGCGTTATTGATGATTTGGTTGCAACCGGTCTTTTTGTCGTGGAAGACGATTTGCCATGCCCAGATTCGCACAGGCGCTGCAAAGGACTCCGCTTGAAACACTGAATACGTTTTCTGATTAGCGAATCAGGCGGCAAGAGGTGCCATGACCTTGGCGATTTGCATTTTCTGTGGGGTAGAGAAGTTCGGGGCCTTTACGCCATGCGACAAGTGCGGAGCAGTTCCAACGACAATCGTAGACCGCGCAAAAAGCCTAATGCTTTCGGATCACAATTTTCCACCGGAGGACTTGCGCGAATTTGGCCGCGCCATAGAGTCAGGAACGGGCGTGCCGTATGATTTCGTTATGGTAGCGATCTGCGCAGAGCCAATTGCTGAGGAATACTATTACTGGAACAACATCACTGAGGCGGGACGTTTAAAGTGCATGCACTGCGGAAAGGAGTTCACGCCGGAAGATGAGCAGGTGTTCTGCAGTGGCTGTCGTCCTGAAATAGAGCGGGAGTTCAGGGTATGCTCCAGTTGCCCGATGATATACGAAGAAGGGACGCAATTCTGTCAGAAGTGCGGAGCCGCCCTGGGCCCGAGAGACGTGATTAAAGCCAAGGATATAGCGCAGGATATAGCATTTTCGGTGCGACAGTTTTACCGGATGCAGTCGGCAATTAACAAATCTAACTTCTTGGGGCCCATCCATCGTGAGTTATCTCCCGAAAAGCGTGCCGCTGCCGATGCCGAGTTGGAGAAACTCGCCTTCTACTCAGCGGTTCTGACCCTACGAAAACTGTCGTCCTCTAATACGGCGGTATTTGCAATCATAGGCAAGGCTCTTGAAATTTATCGCCAATCGTTCCTGCTGCAAGGGACACCACCCATCGTTGCCGGGAAACTGGTAGAGCGATATTTGAAGCGGTTTACCGAGTACGATGGTGCGTTCGCTCGCGCGGGGTCGCCAGACTCTTCCGAGCATTGGATCTTGCTCGTCGCGGGCGACGCAGTGAAGAACTGCTACGGAGTTGAGACCACACATTTAGGAATCATAACGGACATGGCTCTCTTCATTGGGTACTTCGTTAAGATGCTCACAGAAACGACGGCGTCGCTGCTCCAAAAACGTCGTGCCACAGTGAAATCTGCCGGCGACTTTCCTTCCTTTTAATTCGCCCGCTCACGGGCAAGTCAAATGAACTCACGGTTGGCGAAAGCAGCCCATAGCACTCCCGGCGAACTGTTGGGAATGCCTACGCCTCATGTTGGGAATCCCAACGCGCGCGACGCGAAATTTCCCGTAAGCGATTGATTTCACATGATGGCCTTCCACTTGCATTTCTATAAAGTGGCCGACGTTTCCAATCGGCGAGGAGGTCAACTCATATGGCTGGAGAGAATTGGACTATGTGGCTCAACATCACGAACTTCGCGTTAGGACTGGTCACGCTGGTCGCATTGCTGGTCGTCTTTTTGTCGGTGGGCTGGGATCTGCTCGCGCGCAAGGTGAAAGCCCCCGCACATGTGGATCTGCGCAATATCGACGCGGACCTGAAGGCGCTGCTGCATGGATCGCACAGCTTCACGGTTCCGGAGTTTGGACTGACCATGGCGGATGGCGGAGAAAAAGTTGAACCTTCCAAATCCGAAACCACGAACAAGAAATCGCAGGAGTAAGTTATGTCTTGCCCGTTTCTCAAAGAAGGTCGAGCTCGTTATTGCCACGCCGCCCCGGTGCGCAAGCTGATCCTCGACGGGCCTGGGGCAACGGAGGGCGGCCGCTGCACGTCGCCGCGCTACGTCGAGTGTGAATTAGCGACCAAGAACGGCACGCCACAGGATCGCTGCCCGCATCTGGAAGAGATGCGCGTGCAATTCTGCGGCGTTTCGCCGATTCCGAAGCTGGTGCCCTTCAGCGATTCGCAATTGTCGAATTGCACCAGCAACACCTATCGCTATTGCGATTCGTACTTGCATCTGGCGCAACCTCACTGCCACCAAGCCTCCAGCCAATCTTCTCTATACCTCCAATCATTTCTGGCTGGACGCCGAGGACTCCGGCCTTTGCCATGTCGGCATCGATGGATTCGTGGCCGATGTGACTGGAGTTGTGGATGCGGTCACGTTTGTTTCTTCGCGGGGAACGCATTGTCCCGCTCTCGCGCTCGCGGTTCACGGAGTGGAGTGGCCGATGAGCTTTCCGAATCCGTTAATGATTCAGAAGGTGAATACACGCCTGCGCAGCGATCCGTCGCGGTTGACGGCGGACCCGTATGGCGCAGGATGGTTGTTCGAAGGCTGGGAAATTCCTGGCCGCACGCGCGCCGGCCTGATCTCGGGGCCGCAAGCCGAGGCCTGGCAAGCCACCGAGCGCGAGCGACTCTCGAACGAGATCCACGAAACGCACGCGCCGGGCTGTGATGGCGGCTCGCCGGTGCGCGGGGTCGCGCAATTTCTGTCGCGTGAGTATCTGCTGCGGCTCTTCCAGCGCTTCTTTTCGCGGACGGATTGGACGGTAGGAGATTGAGCATGGCGCGCAACACTTTTTTCTTCGGGTTCGGTCTGGCAGTGGCGCTCTTCGTCGGCTGGGTCGTGTTTCCCCGCGCGCTTTACGTGCAGAAACATCAGCCGCTCGATTTCCTGCACAAGACGCACGCGGAAAAATCCGGCGTCGCCGACTGCGCCGAGTGCCATACCATTCGCGAGGATGGAACTTTCGCAGGACTGCCTCCCATGGAGAAATGTGCCGGCTGCCATTCCGATCGCATCGGAGACAGCAAGGCTGAGGCAACGTTGGTCGACAGCTACATCAAGACCGGGCATGAAACTCCGTGGCTGGTGTATTCGCGGCAGCCGGCGAATGTCTGGTTCTCCCACGCGATTCACGTGAAGCGCGCCGGGCTGGCTTGCACGGAGTGTCATTCCAATTACGGCGAGTCGGATCAGGTGCGCGTGTATCAGGTGAACCGCATCAGCGGGTACAGCCGTGATATCTGGGGACATTCGATTTCGCGGCTGCGGCGCGCGCCGCATGAAGGGATGAAGATGGGCGACTGCGAAGATTGTCATCGCCGCCACAACGTTGAAGTCGGTTGTTTAGGTTGCCACGAATGAAGGGAGCAGCATGAAGTTCACACGTCGAGATCTGCTGGTGTGGAGCGCGGGAGCCGCGGCAGGCCTCATCGTTACTCCGGTTCCCTGGAAGCTGTTGGATGATACCTCGATCTGGAGTCAGAACTGGCCATGGATTCCGCAACCCGCGCGGGTCCCGGTCGAGATCAAGCAATCTTCGTGCACGCTGTGTCCGAATGGATGCGGGCTGCGCGTGCGCATGGCGGCAGGCTGGCCGGTGGGCGTCGCGGGAGTGAGCTCACATCCGGTCACTCGCGGAGCGCTCTGCCCACTCGGCTTTGGGGCGCATCAACTGAATTGGCATCCGCAGAGATTGCGCGCGGCGCGTCATCGTGGAAGCAACAACTCTTCGTGGGCCGATGCGCAACGCGCTTTCGCCAAGGCGCGGGCAGAGGGTCCGATTGTAATTATTGACGGCTACCCGGGGCGCGCCGCTTCGTCTGTTCTCGAAGCATTCGCGCAGAAACAACACGGCAGTTATCGCGTGGTGGAAAGTTCGGCCGTGCGCGCGCTGAAACCTTACGAGACATGGAGTGGAGTTCCTGCTTCTACCCATGGCTACGATTTGGAAAACGTGCACACGGTGATCAGTTTCGGCGCGCCGATGCTGGATGGCTGGGGCGCTCCCGGCCGCTTCACTCGTCTTTGGGCGGAGCGGGCTGCGGGCCGGGACGATCCGCAACTGCGCCTGATCCAGGTGGATTCAACGCTTTCCCGAACGGCCGCTCGCTCCTGGCAATGGATTTCGATCCGTCACGGCTCGGAGTCCGCTTTGGCTGCGGGATTGGCGGCTGCGCTGCTCGAGCAAAAACTGGTTCCAGCGCGCGGCCCCATCCCGTCAGTCTCTGTCGCCGAAGCTGCGATGCAAACGGGGCTGACCGCCGACGCGATCCGCGAGTCTGGCTCGAACGATCGTGGCCCGTATGCCTGCAGTGGCGATCGCGGCCGACAAAACGCGTCGGTTGTGGCTTTGAACGTGATTCTCGGCGCAGTCGGAACGCCGGGAGGAATCGTGCGCCGATCGAAAGACGCTGTCGCTCATGATGCTGCCGGACGCCTCCATCTCCGGTGCACGCGCGGTGCTGACTCGATGCTTCCGTGCCTTGGGATTTCCTTCCTCAAACCGACGCTGAGGTCTTCCGCTTCGCTGCATGGGATGGAGGATCGAGCAAAGCGGATTGGCTGCTTCCCGCGCCTGGTTTCCTGGAAGAACTGACGGATGTTCCAACCGCTCCCACCTTCGCCGTCGAGACGTATGCGGTCGCTCCCAGCCTCGTCAAAGCGACGTCCGAAGTGCAGAGCGCCGCACAGTTCCTAGCTGCTCTCGAGCCTTCTTTAATTCCAGCAGAGAAGATCATTCATACCCGCTGCGAAAACATTTTCCGCCCGCGGAAAGGAAACGTGCATGGAGACGAAATAACGCCCGTTGCGAAATTCGCCTCGGCGCAACAAATCGAGGAGCAACTGTGGAAAGGAGCAGTCTGGGTCGGCGAATCATCGCCCCCCGGAGGCATCCGCTGCGAACTGAAGGAATGGCCAGCCGCTCCCGCTCCAGCGGACGGTGAGATCTGGTCAGCGTTGTGGGCGGCCCCGGTGTTACCTCCGTTGGCGTCGAAGCTGTACAACGAGTCGTCCTTACGGGAAGCGCCAGACAGGAGGACAGCATGAACGCCCGATACGGCATGGTGATCGATCTGGATCGCTGCACCGGCTGCGGCTCGTGCATGGTCGCCTGCGCCGCGGAAAATAATGCTCCTGCGCTTCCGCAAGCCACGGCGCGAACTGGGATCACTCCCGTGCTGGTGCGCAAAGTTTCGAACGGCGCGGAAGGCTCGGCCCGCCGCGAAGCTTTCATTCCTATTATGTGTATGCACTGCGAGCACGACACGCCGTGCGTGAAGGTTTGCCCGCAGCAGGCGGTCGAAGTCGATAAAGCAACCGGCATTGTGATGCAGATGCCGCAACGCTGCCTGGGCTGCCGGTACTGCATGACCGCCTGCCCGTATCACGCACGCTACTTCAACTGGTGGGATCCGGCATGGCCGACGGGCATGGAAAAGAGCCTGAATCCGGGCGTCGCCGTGCGCATGCGGGGCGTGGTGGAGAAATGCAATCTTTGCCAGGCGCGCCTGCATGCGGCGAAAGAAAAAGCTGCCGCCCTCGGCAAGCGCGAGATCGATCCAGCGGATTATGTTCCAGCCTGCGTCGAGGCCTGTCCCACGAATGCGATTCACTTCGGCAACCTAGCCGATCAGAACGATCCGGTCTCAACGGAATCGCGCTCGCCCGAAGCGTTTCGGTTGCTGGCGAAACTCGGCACGGAACCAAAACTGTATTACCGGTCGAAAGAGCCATGGGTAAGGGCATCGGCCGAACCGATTTCCGCGCACAGTTCGGAGGTGCAACATGGCTAGCTCCGTTTTGACCGACAGCCGGTGGATTGCGCGCGGAGCGGAGCGAACTTCCCTTTCGCGCTTCCTGCTCTGGCTAGCGCCATGGGCGGCCCTGCTCGCAGTCGGAGTCTATGCCGCCGGTCTCTGCCTTTACCACGGGTTGAACCAGACGAATATGGATAATCGCTTCGCCTTCGGCCTGTGGATATTCCTCGATCTCGGCATTATCGCCCTGGGAGCGGGCGCGTTCTTCACCGGATTTCTCGTCTACATCCTGAAGCGGGCGGAGCTGAAACCGATTCTCAACACCGCCGTAGTCGTTGGCTTCATCTGCTACAGCGGCGCGGTCGCGATCTTGATGATCGATGTCGGCCAGCCGCTGCGCGCGTGGTTCACGTTCTGGCATCCCAACACGCACTCCATGCTGACGGAAGTCACGTTCTGCATCTCATGCTATCTGCTGGTGCTCAGCCTGGAATACATTCCGATCCTGCTGCGCAACCGGCAACTGCGCAAGCTTCCATCGTTTCTGGTTTTTGAACATCAACTGCACAAGCTGGTTCCTGTGCTGGCCGGGGTTGGGACTTTTCTCTCCTTCTTTCATCAGGGATCGCTGGGCGGGCTTTATGGCGTGCTGCGCGGACGCCCATTCGCCTTCCGCAACGGCATCTTCATCTGGCCTTCTACATTTTTCCTGTTCATTCTGTCCGCGATCGCGACCGGCCCCAGCTTCCTGCTGCTGATCGTAGCGACGGTGGAGAAAATAACCGGCCGCAAGCTGGTTCCGCAAGAACTCTATCGCCGGCTGGGATTCATCTCGGGCTTGCTGCTCGCGATCTACGTCGCGGCGAAATCGGTCGACACTTTGGTCTGGCTCAATATCACTTCGCCGTCGGCAGGCTTCGCCCCCTGGCAGTTTTACATTCACAAGCCGTTCGGCACACCGATCCTGTTCGCGGAAATCGTGCTGTTCGGGCTGCTTCCCGCATTCCTGCTGAGCTACCGCAGGATTGCGGCGCATCGCGGATGGCTGCTGTGCGGCGCGGCCATGGCGTGCCTCGGCGTATTGCTGAACCGCTTCGTGCTCACCGTGCAGACGCTGGCGGTTCCGACTCTGCCCTTCGACGAGTTCCTGAGTTACACCCCGAGCTGGCAAGAGGTCGCCAGCTTCGCGGGAGTGATCGCGTACGGCGTGATTCTTTATTCACTGTCGTACCGCTACTTATCGTTGTTCCCCAAAGGAGATGAGACACATGTTCCCGGGAATTGATGGATTTCACTGGACGGTCGGCCACGTCGTTTTCTTGTCGCTCTTCTTCGCCGTGGTGGCGACCATTTTCGCGACAATAATATCCGCCGTGTGGCGCACCAATCGCGATTTCCAGACGCATCGCGCCGCCGCCTTGTGCTGGAAATCTGATTTCGCGGAGCTGTCGGAAAAAGACCGGCGCTGCCGCCATGAACTCGCTGGAAGAGTGATCTCCAGAACCTGCGACAACGCGTTCGATTGCCGGCATTGCGAGAAATATTCGCAGTTTGCCGTTCTGCCTGCGACCCGCAGGGCTCAATCTTCTGGCCTAAACTATCCCGATGACCGCTTTTATCATCGCGGACACACCTGGGTGAAGCCGGCGGAAGATGGCACGGTCACGATCGGCCTCGACGAGCTCGCGACTCATCTGATTGGCGATCCGGATTCGTGGGTCATGCCGGAAGTGAATGACGAATTAGAAGTGAACCAGACCGCATGGCGCATGCAGAAGAATCGCAAAGAGATCCGGTTGCGCTCCCCACTGGAAGGTACTGTTCTAGCTGTCGGAAGCCCTGGTCAGGGCTGGTATCTGAAGATTCGTCCGCGGCTCGACCTGCGCGACCCGGCAACGTTGCGTCATCTGCTGCGTGGACCGGAAGTGAATGGCTGGGTGGCTCGCGAACTGGAGCGCCTGCAAATGCAATTGCGCGCTCCGAACACTCCACCGGCTCTGGCCGATGGTGGAACGATGGTTCCTCATCTGATGGATGCCATGCCGGAGGCAGACTGGGAGACGGTTCTCGCCGACACATTTCTCGAGACGTAACCGCGCCTGAAGCTAGTGCGAGATCTCGTAGCGCTTCAGCTTGTCATAGAGCGTCGAACGGTCAATGCCCAGCGCCGTTGAAGCTTCTTTCACGTTACCGTGCTTGCGCTCGAGGGCGGCGACAATCGCTCGCCGCTCCAGCTCTCCAAGAGGCACATCGGGAACTTCCCAAGTCTGAGGTTGCCCTGCCGCGCGCTGCAGCCAGGAGAAATCCTGCTCGTCGAGCATCCCGTTGTGACACGTTACGATCGCGCGTTCGATCACGTTCTCGAGCTCGCGTACGTTCCCCGGCCAATCGTAGGCGATGAGCAATTTCAGCGCTTCCGTCGAAATGCCGTTGACGTCTTTTCCAAGCTCCGAAGAGATGCGCTGAACGAAGTGCTCGGCGAGCAACGGAATGTCCTCCCGGCGTTCGCGCAAAGGTGGCAAGCGAATCTCGATCACGTTCAGCCGGTAGAACAAATCTTCGCGGAACCTTCCCTGCTGCACTTCTTCGGCCAGATTTCTGTTGGTTGCCGCGATGATGCGCACGTCGACCTCGACTTCCTGCGTGCCGCCGACACGATAAAAACGGCGCTCCTGCAACACGCGCAAGAGATCGGCCTGCAGCTTGGGAGAAATATCCCCGATCTCATCGAGAAAAATCGTGCCCCCATCGGCCATTTCGAATTTACCCTTGGCCTGCGCCGTCGCACCGGTAAACGAACCTTTTTCGTAGCCGAATAATTCACTCTCCAGCAGCGTCTCGGTAAGCGCGGCGCAGTTGACGGCGACAAACGGCTTTTCGGCGCGACTGCCGGAGAAGTGCACGGCCCGCGCGATCAATTCTTTGCCCGTGCCGCTCTCACCGCGAATCAAAACCGTGCTGCGCAGGCTGGCCACTTCCTGGGTCAGGGAGAGGATCTCTCCCATGCGCGGGTTCTTGGTGATCACGTCATGATGCCGGTATTGCCGCGTCAATTTTTTGCGGAGAATGGCGTTCTCGCTCTGCAGCTTTTTCAATTTCAGAATGCGCGAGACCAGCATCGAGATCTCCTGCGGATTGCAGGGCTTCACGATATATTCCTGGGCGCCTTCTTTCATAGCTTGAATCGCGGTGTCGACGGTGGCGTAAGCGGTGATGATGATGATGGATGCGTCCGGCCGCACGCGGTGAATCTCCATCATGGTCTCAATTCCATCCATGCCGCCGGGCATCTTCAGATCGACAAAGCAGATCGCATAATCCGACGCGCGGGCGAGTTCGACGGCTTGCTGCCCGTTGGGAGCGGTGTCGACGCGGTATCCGTCTTCGCGGAGCCATGCCGCCATCGACTCGCACATCACGTCTTCGTCGTCCACGACCAGGATCGGCCAATTTTTCTTCATACTCATCCCTCCCGGGAAAAGCGCTGCACCAGTTGCATCCCGCAGCGCTCGCAATATCGCTCCGCCTTCGAATCGACCAGTGCAATGTGCGTGGCCAGACTCATGGCGCAGGTTGGTTCCGAACAATGGACCAATCCGAAGGTGTGTCCCAGTTCGTGCAGCACTTCCTTCACTGTGCGCTCGCGCAGCAGGTTCTCTTGCGCCGGCAACCCATAAAATTCCTGGTGCAGGCGGCAGAGCGAGACAACCGCAATCGGGCCATCAAACTGCGCCTGGCCAAAAAGAAAGCTCAGCATGGGGATCGCCAGATCGACATCGACAATACCCAGCACCCGGGCAGCGTCACGCGGCGCCGATTGAGCCAGGAGCTTCATCATCTCGACCGACTGATACTGCTTGCGCTTGGAGTCATACGCGCTTTCCGGAATGGCCAACGCGGGCAAGCGCCGAATGGGCAACGGAAACCATTCCGCCGTCGCGTTCTCGATCCAATCCAACGCTTTTCCGGGCACGTTGCCGATCGGCACCAGACAGAGATCGTTCACACACCTTGTACCTGCACTTCCCGCACTTCCGCCGTAGTGCTGCTCGATTTCAGCGGAAGCGTAACAGTGAACATCGTGCCCTCGTTCCGCTGGCTGACAACTTCCACTTCGCCCTCATGCGCCTTCACAATGCCGTACAACACCGCCAGTCCGAGACCGACGCCCTTGCCTTCGGCCTTGGTCGTAAAAAATGGATCGAAGATCTTAGCAAGATTTTCGGGAGCGATGCCTTCTCCCGTATCCTGGACGCTGAGCTCCACGCTTTCATCCTGCGGGATAAGGCGCGTGCGAATCGTGAGCTTCCCACCGCCCCGGGGCTGCATGGCCTGCGCTCCATTCAAAACCAGATTCAGGATCACTTGCTGCATCTGCGACGCGTCGCATTCCACCAATGGCAAGCTTTCCTGCAAATCCAGGACGACCTCGGCGCTGATGAGCTTCAGTTTGTGGTCGGCCAATCCGATGGTCGTGCGCACCAGCTTGTTCAGGTCGGCGGGGGCGCGCTGCGGCTTGGACCTCCGCGAAAACGCCAGCAGATCAGAAACGATGCGACCTACACGCGCCGTCTCGGTCGAAATCAAGCCCAGATATTTTCGGAATTCGGCTTCCCGTCCCGGGGGATAGCCGCCGTTCGCCATCAGGCGTTCGAGCAGCATCGACAGATTGAGCACGCCGGAGACAGGGTTGTTGATTTCATGCGCCACGCTCGCCGCCAGTTGCCCAAGCGTGGCCAGCCGCTCCGACTGGATCAGCTTGCGCTGCGCGACTTTCAACTGTTGGGTGCGCACGTCGACCTTCTCCTCCAGCGTTTGCTGCATATCGTTTAGCTCAGCGACAGCGAGTTTGAGCCGCTCGCGCATCCGGTTGAACGAGTCCACCAGCTCATCGAGTTCCTGAGTACCCCGCGCCTTTCCAATATCGAGGGGCTGATCGAGTTCCATGGCGCTGATTGCCTTGGTGCCGGCGATCAAGCCTTGAATCGGCGTGGCCACAAACCGCCGCGTGAACAGGATGACAAACGCGGCTCCGATTCCCACTTCAAACAGAGTCCACAGGATGGTCTGCACCGTGATCGCCCGGGTCTGCTTCTGCACCGGGTCCAGCCTCAGCGCAACATCCACCACTCCGAGCACCTTGGTTGAGGCTTTGTGGGCGTGGCAACTCGCATTGCTGCATGACGGCTCGTTATAGATAGGCGCCACCATGTTGATGGTCTTGACTCCGCTGGGGGATGTGGCATAGCGCACGCGGGCGTCTTCGGTAGGCCGGTTCCGAACAGCATCTTTGCTGTGACAGCTTGCACAAACCTCGCTTGAGGAACTCGTCATGCTCGGCTGTTCTCTGGAGTCGGTCGAGAACACAAGCCGGCCTTCCCGGTTAAACATCCGAATGCGGTCGACACCCTGCTTGTCGGCGATCACGCGCATAATCTCGTACGCTGCCTTGCGGTCGTCGTCGAGCATGGCGTGCCAGGTCGCGCCGGTGATGCCGCGCGAGAGTTGGTCCGCGCCCAAGATCATGGTCTCGACCAACTGTTTTTTCTGGCTGCGAAAATTCAGGTAACCGCTAATGCCGCTGATCGCGACGATAAGGATCGTGAGCGAAAGAATCAGTTTGGCGCCAAGTTTTCGTGGCATTCCGGCCCTTCAGATCCTGTCTGAGAAGTTCTGCCGCGGCGGGCAAAACGCCGCAGGGCACACTTCCTATTCAGCTTAATGAGGGGCCCTCAAGCAGGCCGTGATTCTCACCGCGCACACCCGTGATTGTGATCACGCGGTAACCAAAGGGATCTGAAGACAAAGGGGTTTACGATCCCGCATTTGGACGAGGTTCCGTAAGCTCAGCAGAAGAATGACGGCAATCTCGCCTTAGTTTGAGGAGAGGAAAGCAGGGGTTATGGCGAATTCGTAAAAGAGCGCGGGAAGTTACCCACGAACTCCTGCACTGGAGCGGAACCGTTCTACTTCGCACCGTTCGACAATAGTTAACCGGTCGCTCGCACCTACTTTGCGGAGGATGTTGTGCACGTGGTTCTTCACGGTTTGTTCCGACAAGTTAAGCTGGGCGGCAATTTCTTTGTTGGTGAGGCGCTCGCGAAGCAACTCCACTAGTTGCTGCTCCCTGCGGCTCAGGCCAAGTTCCACACCCCAGGAGACAGTTAAGGGCGAAATTGCCTGCCGGGCGGCCACGCGGAATAACGCCATCGACATGGCTGGCGGGCACACGGCTTCTCCGCCCGCGACCGCGCGGATCGTCGCCGCGACTTCCACAGCGGAGGCGTCCTTCAAAACATATCCGACGACGCCCTCACGCACAGCTTTGAGAAAAGTAGTCTCATCCGCATCCATGTCGACCATCACGATGCGAACACCCGGAATCGCTGCATGCAAAGTAGAAATCAGGCTGGAATGGGAAAATGTCAGGCCGCTCGAATCGAGCACGATGATACTGGGCTGCGCGGCAATGATCTCTTCCTGCACTGCCGGCGAATACGGATTCGCTCCCACCACCCGGATATCATTTTTCTTGGCGAGCAACCGCATCAGGGCTTCGCGCAGAAGACGATTTTCGGCAAGCAGAAATACCTCAGCAATCCACTGCGTGCTCATACTGACTCCAAGATCGGCTCCGTCAAACGTTCCGAATCACACGCCGAGCTGTCATCCTACAAATGGACGCGCCAAGCGGGGCCATTCCAAAAACCTTGCCCGAAGGTCCTCGGCGTAGTGTTAACCGGGCGTACGAACATCTTGTCGATGCGTCCAAGTTAGAATTCGCCAGCGATAATAGAGTTGCTCAAAAAGATGCGGCGGGGATAAAAAAACTGCAAGAAATTGCAACTTTGCCGAATCCGGCCCCCGCCCGGCTAAATAGCTTATTCCCTAGATTTGAGCATGAACCGGATTTACATTCGAATTCATACCGATTCATTTGACATCCATCGAAACACATAGCAGAATCTCTAGGCTTTATGGTTCGGCTCTGGGAGCAGAGTCAGGAGAGAGCGGGGTATCGTCTTTCAACTGAAGTTGGCGGGATGGGGAACTGGCCGGGGGTCTGGCCGACTCAATCAGTGTCGTTTTTCTGCCGACAACTGTTTGTGCCGGGGGATGCCTCTGTCCCTTAGTTCCGCTGCGAAAAGTTAAGGGCCCGCTGTCAGGACCGGGGAGGCCCGGGGAAGTGCGCCATGCTCGTCGACAGTGCAGGGTGCGCTGCATTCCAACCGAGTTTCCCTGTGCGTCCTTGCCCAGGTTCGGGGCGAACATCAACGTGACATTGACAACGAGGCTCAGCCTGCGCTGTCCGAAGCAAACAGAATTCGGCAACCGCGGGCACTTCCTCGAAGAATGAACGGAAATGAGGTTCACTATGAAGACTGCAATGCTTTGCTTTTCTCGTCGGGCAACCCTGACAACTGCATTGAGCGTGCTGTTGGTCGCCGGATTTGCGCAATCGAGCTGGGCGCAAACTGGAACGAATCCACTGAACATATTCAAGAATTATTTTGTTACCGGCGATTACGTCGTGGCCGGCTGGTCAAAGGGATCCAGTGCAAACGGCTATACATCAGGAACAATCAGCATCCCGGACACGCTGCAGCCGGCGCAGAATGACGTGCCTAGAATGGTTCCCGTAGGAGCCAACATCATCGCCGCCTATCTTTATTGGGCGACGGTGGAGGGCAACCAGAACACCTACGCCGGCCAGTCAGCCTATTTCAACGGCTATGCCATCAGCGGAACCATCCTGGGAAATCCCAACGCGCCCACATCGTGGAGCACAGGCGGTTGTTCGGGTTCAGCCCAGGGATCGAAGACCATGCGCACGTACCGCGCCGACGTCCGTCCCTTTCTTCCGGTAGACACGAATCCCGTGTCTCCCACTTTTGGGGCCACAATTGCTGATACCACAATTTCGGTGCGTCTGGCAGACAGCGGCAGCAACGGCAACACAACTCCCGAGGCTTTAGGCGCCTCTCTTGTGGTCATCTACAGCGTGCTGTCGCCCGCGACTCCACTCAACGCGATTGTCCTCTACGACGGAGCTTATGCTCCCAGCAACTCCTCGCTGACGATCAGTCAAGCTATTGCCGGCTTCTACGAGCCCGCGACCAGTCCGGTGGCGAAGCTTACGCACATCGTGGCCAACGGCCAGCCCAACAAGGGTGAGTTGGTGTATTTGAATAACTCCACTGAGCCGCTTCCATCGATCTATGGGTCGCGGCCGCCATTTCCAGGCATTTACGGAACCTGGGACAATCCAACCTGGGTGCTTAGTCAGTACGGGTACGTCAATACTGCCGACATTTCGGAAACGACTTCCGTCGCGCCGACCGCCACCAACAGCGGCTGCGTTTCGTGGGGTGCGATCGTGATGAGCACAACGGTGCAAGATACCGACAATGACGGCCTATTGGACGTTTGGGAGAATAATCAGGGCTACACCGACGCGGTGAGCAATCAGTGGGTGGCTTTGCCGGGCGCGAATCGCAGTGTGAAAGACCTTTTCATCGAAGCTGATTATCTGACTGATCTCCCTCCCAACACGATCCCTGGAACTATTCCGCATTCACATCTGCCCCAGCAGGCCACGATCGATTACGTGGGCAAAGCCTTTGCCAATCAAGGCATCAATGTGCACTTCGATCTCGGACAGAATATCTACGAGGGCGATCCGTATGTAATCCCGTATCCTGTTCCGATTCCGAGTCCGCTTCCTGCGGGAACCCTGCCGCCACAAGCCGGGAGCGGCGGAAATGCGATTTCGGAGGGCGCGCTGCTTTGTACGGATGGCGCGACGCTCTGCCCCTACCCCGGACAGCCCTCAGTGGGCTGGAAGGGAGGGTTTGAACTGGTCCAGAACACGTCGACGCTGGGCAACTTTCAGCTAGGCAACTTTCAGCCCGGCCGCCAGCAGAGTTATCACTACATGCTGTTCGGGCACTCCCTTGGATCTCCCGTCTCTTATTGGAGCACGGTCGGCTCGGAGCTCGCCGACCCGACCATCCCCCAGCTCGTTTCGATTGTGAATTCCGGCAGCACGGCCAGGATTACGATTCAATCGCCCAGCGGAACCATCAAGCCCGGGGATTGTCCTAACGCCGCATTTCCTGACTGCTCCGATGCGAATAACACTCGCATCACCATTACTGGAGCGCTCGGGCAAACGACTCTGAATGGCACGTACCTGTTCGGCAAACCCAATTCCTCCACGACCAACGGTCTCACCACAACCACATTCACGGTTTCCACCAGCGGCGTAGCCAGCACCACTTACAACTTCAGCAATGAACCGCAACTGGGCGTCGCATACCTTGGCCCAACCAGTACCTCCGGCCATTCCGACTTTGGCGGCGGCGGCGACTCGATGGTTACACTCGGCCTGTGGGGAGCCGACGATCCCGCGAACTGTGAGCCCGATCCCTCCGTACCACTCACCGGCGACCTGGCTTATTGCGATAACCAGGTGGGCACGCTGCAGGTGCAGATCGGCACCCTGATGCATGAACTGGGACACACGCTGGCTCTGACTCATGGCGGAACTTACTACATAGATACCGGGAATCCCAGCCTGCCAAGCTATGAACTCAACTGCAAGCCCAACTTCCTCAGCGTCATGAATTATCTGTTCCAGGTGCGTGGTTTTGCGGATGGAGGCTTCGATTATTCGGGGCAGACCCTGGATTCGCTGAACGAGTCCTATCCCTCCCTGAGCGAAAGCACCGGCCTTGGTGGTGTTGTCGCTGCGCATCTGACGCGGTGGTACTCCATTCCGAACGCGCTCGACGTCTTTCTGCAGAAAACGACGGGTGGGCGCTACGCCACATCCCATTGCGACGGCACTTCGCTCACACCGGCGGATGTTCCGGCCGTTCGAGTCGAGGGCACAGTGTTTCCTGGCGGCACAAATTCCGGTCCCCTGGACTGGAACAACGACCTCGCCATTGACGCAGTTCTCTCGCCCGGGATTGACCTCAACTACAACGGCATCATTGGCGATCCATCGTTCTCCGGCTTTAATGATTGGGAAGTCGGCATGAACCTGCAACAGATGGGGGCCCGCGAAGACTCGTTCGGATACTCCGCCGGAGGGGTAAAGTTCGGCGGCGGGGGCGTCAAGTTCGGCGGGGGCGGCGTCGACAACGATGGCGGTGGCGTTAAATTTGGTGGCGGCGGCGTCAAGTTTGGCGGCGGCGGTGTCAAGTTCGGCGGCGGGGGCATCGATCAGGATTCCACTCTGGCCAACTCCACGGTCGGCGCGCCCACCAGCCTCACTTGTGCCGTAGCCCAGCCCAATGTGCCTGCCTGCGTGGCCTCATCCGGAACGCTCCTCGAAACCGGTAAGAGCATCCCACTGTCATGGAGCGGGCCGATCTTCGGCCAGATTCGCAAGTACTACATCTGGCGCGCGGTTGGATCGTTCAACTCACAAGGCGTGCTCGGCAACTTCAGCAAGTTCACCCTGCTGGCTACACTCACCGGCACGCCGCCGGCAATGACGTACAAAGACTCGAATCTCAAGAACAACACGACGTACACCTACTTCGTGACCGATGCGAACTTACAAGGAGTGCAAAGCGGAGCCTCGAATTCGGTAACGGTAACGGTGAAGTTCTAAACCACCGTTGCATGTCTTGAAGACGTCGCTTGCAAAGTTTTGCCCGGTGCATTCGAACTCGGCAAAGATCGCGCAAGCGACGTTATTTTTTGTTTCCACCGGCCGTGAAGCAGTTTGAGCACCAGCGTTAGTCCGACCAGGCCAAATGAAAAGCATAGCTGCCAGCAGGCCGGCGCCGCCACGATCCTGGTCATTCTCACGACGGCTCGCTCTCAACGTGCCGTGTTCTTTCGCCGCCGCTGCTCGCTCTCCTTCAGCATTTCGTTCAAATCCGCAACCGGCCGTATCTCAATCGGTCCAAGTCCATACTTAAAGCCTGGCTGCTTTGAGACAAGCTGAACGGCATGATTGAGGTCTCGCGCCTCAAGGATCTGAATGCCGCCAAGCTGTTCCTTGGTTTCCGCATAGGGGCCATCAGTGGTTGCGACTTTGCCGTTTTTCCAGTACAGGGTCATCGCGGTCTCCGGAGGCTGGAGAGGTACTTCGGCAACCAGATGTCCGTTGGCGCGCAGATGGTCATTGTGCTCGAAGCATTCGTCGAGCACTGCGTGGCGCTCGTCCTCGGTCATCCTTTCGAATTTTCCTGGCTCGAGGTATCCCAAACAGATGTATTTCATTGTTCTCTTCCTCTTGGTGGGGAGCCAGCAGCACATCTTGCCCGCCGGATCGTTCATCCTATAGTCGTCGCGCACAGAAAAAATCGACAGCAGAGGCGAACTGTTTTTCTTTCGTTGTGTGGTTCGAAACGATCAGGCGCGTCATCAAAACAGTTGAGTGTAGATAAAGACATTGACGTTTCTCCGATCGACCCGCCGGATAACTTCCGGCTTGCTCGCGGCCGTCGGCTTGACGAAGCGGTTTCGGCAAAGAGCCACGCAACATCTCTCAAGGAGAATCAACATGAACAGTCTTGACTCAATGTTACGACGTAACAAAGACTTTGCCGCTCAGCAGTCAGCTGGAGGGGCGCTGATGCCCTCGCTTCCGCAGGCGCTGCCGAATGTGAAAGCAATCATCATCGGTTGCGCTGATATGCGTGTGGACCCGGCTCACGTACTTGGAATTAAACCTGGGGAGGCTGTCGTGATCCGCAACATCGGCGGTCGAATCACACCGGGATTGTTGGAGCAGTTGGGCCTACTCGGGCGAATCGGCGAAGTTGCCGGGGAGATTCCTGGAGGCGGTGGCGAGTTTCACCTCGTCGTACTCCAGCACACTGATTGCGGCATCACTCGCCTCGCGGGCGATCCCGCCATGCTGACGCGCTATTTTCAGATACAGGAAGCGGAACTCAAGACGAAAGCGGTCACCGATCCCCAGGCGGCGGTTGCCGCCGACGTTGCTTTGCTCCGGGCGATTCCCGCATTGCCGGGAGAGTGGCTCGTCTCCGGCCTTGTGTACGACGTGGCGACCGGACTTGTGGAAATCGTCGTACCTCCCGCGCCCATTCGTTTTGAGCAGGCAGCCTAGGAGCCTTCTTCGCAAAAAACGCGAAGGAACGGGGCACCCACTGTGGTCATGCCAACGAGATCAAAGGCCTGGGCCACCCGCCGGTCTACGCGGATTTGGAGATATCCGTGTCATCGTCTTCCGCCCGCCCGAGCGCAGGGAGGTACCGGCCGAAGTTCAATTCGAAGTCGCTCGGAACGCCGTAACCCATACTGCGGATCCTGGCACGGCGCGCCTGCGCACCTGGCAAGGCCAGCAGTGGGAAGAACAGGTCGTTGCTCGACTGAAGCTCGGTAGCTGTCGGCGTCCCGAATCGATTGACTTGGGCCTTCGCTGCAGCCAGCGTTTCACGGTCGAACGAGGCCAGACGCCCGACGAGAGTATCGACAAACGAGTCGAGGTCGCCATCGTCCAGCGTGCGGTTCACCCAGCCATAGCGCTCGGCGATATCAGCGTCAAAGTCGTCGCCGCTAAGCACGATCTCAAGTGCGCGCGAGCGGCCGACCAAGCGCGGCAGCCATTCCAGCGCTCCGCCGCCCGGGACCAGTCCGACGCCGACCTCGGGGTTGCCGAACAGGGCGCTTTGCCGGCTGGCGAAGCGCATGTCGCAGGCCAGCACGAACTCGTTCCCGATGCCGCGTGTGCGGCCGCGAATCTTCGCGATGCTCACGACTGGCGTAGACGAAAGACGCAGCACAAAGTCGCGCCAAAGGCCCAGCGTCTCTGGCCGTTCAGCTGCCTTGGCTACGTCGAGATGGGCGACGAAAAAATCGGGATTCGCCGACTGGAACACTATGACCTTCAGGGACGGGTCCGCCTCGAGGTCGGTCATTAGCGCTCCCAATTCGACGATCGTTGTGGGAACAAACATATTGATTGGTGGGTTGTTGAAGGTGACTCGCCACAGGCTTGCATTCTCGCGCGCAACCGATAGTTGATGCGGTGTCATCTTGAGAGTCTCCTTGATTGGATTTGGCGGGGTGGCGCACCTTTAGCGATCTTTGCGAGCTCGTTCTGCGTGCATCGTTTCCACTGAGCGTGCTCCATCCTTGCGTTTTTTGCAAGAGCCTGCCCTGAGCTTGTCGAAGGGGTGGGCGGAGATGCTGCCGCCGCAACTTTTGTCCGTCCTCTACAAACCCGGTTGCGTATGCGGT
This sequence comes from uncultured Acidobacteriota bacterium, assembly GCA_963763795.1. GTDB lineage: Bacteria > Acidobacteriota > Terriglobia > Terriglobales > Acidobacteriaceae > Sulfotelmatobacter. The sequence continues at coordinate 471,733 of CAVXPP010000007.1, forward strand.
CGTGGTACCCGCCCTTCGCAAAAAACACGAAGGACGGGGCACCCCACTGTGTCGGTGATGCCAGAGAGATCAAAAGCCTGCGCCGCCCGGCGCCTGGCGATTTTCCGTTCCGTCTGACCAGCGTTGCACAGGAATCACGAACTGCGTCAGGTGCTCCACGGGGTCGTTCACAGCAACGACGGGGGAACCCGGCAGATTCGCTCCCCAAATTGCGGGGTCGGTGTCCGAATAGAAAAACATGAGGTGGGAAGGCCAGTGGGGGGTACTGTCGCCGCCGTAGCCTTGCTTCGACATCATGTAGCACATGGCCCCAGGCTCCATGGGCGGCAGTTCCTTCCTGGCGATGGCAGCCGAGATGGCCTCATTCATCTGTGCCGGCGTGCGTCCCGCCAATCCCCACTCGGTCTCTTTGGTGAAGCGCAGAAGGTAAGAACGCGCGGCTGCTGCATTCACGCACATCGGAACCCGCACTTTCGGATTCCAAAACTCAGCATCCGGAGCGGATGTCCACGAGCGTCCCACGACACACACGAAACCGTTTTTGCCTTTGACCGCTGTTTCGAAACCATGACGTCCAAGAACCAGCACCTCTGCATCGTGTGAAATGGACTCCGGCGCTGCACTGCGCGCCAGGGCGATTTCCGCGGCCCGGTCCGCCATGAGGTATTGGTCGATTGGGGCCATCTTCGTGTACGTTGTCCCGGCATCCTGTGCCATTGCCCGGCAAGCCATAGCGAGCACCACAAGCAGTGCGAAGCTTTTGATTGCGATTGCGCTAATTTTCTTATGCATTGTTTTCCTCCTCTGCTAAACAGCTTTGCCAGTGGCGAATGCCTTGCGCAGCGCAGACTTCCAGCTCGCGCTAAATTGTTTGGAGACTTCGGCGTCCGGCACGAGTAGATCGAATCCGTGGAAAGCGCCCCGCATGACCAGGAGTTCGGTTGCGATTCCGGCGTGGACGAGCCGGCGCGCGTTCTCCATGTCTTCTTCGACGAACAGGTCGATAGAACCGACGCCGATCCAGGCAGGCGGAAGGCCGTCGACGCTTGCTACCCGGGCGGGGACGGCGGCTGCCGGCACCCTGGACGAACCCGCAGGAACACCGAGCAGCGAGCTCCAGGCAAGACGATTGGCACTCGCAGTCCACATAAAGTGGCCAATGGCGGGCGGCACTGCACGCGTGCTGCCCGTCCGGTCGTCCAGCTGGGGGTAGATGAGCAGCTGGAAGACGATGGGAACTTCATTGCGGTCGCGCGCGTGGATCGCAAGGCTCGCTGCGTGGCCGCCGCCCGCGCTCTCACCGCCCACGGCAATCCTGGAGCGATCAATGCCGAGCTCCGCCGCATGGGCATGGGCCCATTTGAGCGCGGCGTAATTGTCCTCAAGCGAGCCGGGATAGCGCGTCTCCGGAGCCAGCCGGTAGTCAACCGAGAAGACGACGCAATGGCAATCCGTCGCGATCTCCTGGAGCCGGGGCATCAAATTCGGATCGGTCATCATGAAGCCGCCGCCATGCATGTGAAGCAACAACGGCTTGCCCTTCTCTAACGGCGCAGGATCAACGACCCAAAGACGAACCTCGGGTGCTCCAGGCGGCCCTGGTATATGCCGCTCCACGGGCTGCGGCGCGGGAACAGGTAACGGGGGCATGCCGGGCAATTGCCGGAACTTGCCGACCATCTCCGCTGAGAAGTCAAAGGCGGGGAATTGCTTGAGTGCAGGAAGAAGGTCCGGATCGACAAGGGAATATGGGTCTGCAATCGCCGGCGAAGTTTCTGAGCGCGAGGCTTGCTCAGCCTCCGCCAGCGTAGCAGCAGGCGCGAGTCTCATAGCCAGACCAAAGCCGGCCAGTCCGAAGCCGGCGGTGCGGATAGCGAAGTCGCGACGAGTGAGCGGATTGCTCATTTGAGTAGCCGTCAGTCGGGCCTGACCCGCAAGAACGGGCGCACCTCGACCGGCGCCCGACAGGCGATGACAGCCTTGCGGCCCCACGCCAGCGCCTCGTCGAGATTAGCGGCTTCCAGTATCCAAAAACCGCCGATGTGCTCCTTGGTCTCCAGGTACGGCCCGTCGGTGATGAGCACCTTTCCACCGGGCTGCGCCCGCAACGACTTCGCGTTGCTGGCCGAAGAGAGGCCGCCAGCGAAGACCCTTGCACCGGCGGCATCCATCTCTTCGTTGAGCGTGTGGATATCGCGGATCATCGCTTCGCCCTCGGTGGACGGGTCGTAGTTGTCGGGGTGGTGAATCGCAACCAAAAACTGCGCCATGATTTCTCCATTCTGCTGTAGCGGCTACATAGATGTCGTATGAGGCGTCGCGAAATCGACAAAGCGCGGAGAGCTACTGGCGCATCTCAGCGGCGACGTCGTCGCCGAACTTCTTTTGGATCTCCTTTTGGGTCTCGGGATCGAAGTCGGTTAGATCAAACATCCGGCGAACTTCGACCATTTCGTTATCTTTTCCGGGGATGCGCGAGGCCCATTCCAGCGCCTCTTCGCGCGACTTCACCTGGATGATCCAGTAGCCGCCGACCACTTCCTTCGCTTCGGTAAACGGGCCGTCGGTCACTTTCGATTTTCCGTTTTTGAAGGTGACGCGCGCGCTCATTGTCGCGGGCGGGGTCAGCCCGTCGAGCGCGACCAGCACGCCGGCTTTCCCTAGTTCCTCGTTGTACTTGCCCATTGCTTCCATGTCTTTGAAGTCGGGTACCGTGCCGGGCTTTGCGTTTGCGTAGTCTTTCGGATACATGATCATCATGAAGCGCATGGTGTTCTCCTTGTGTATCGAGTATTGAGTGTTTGAGCGGACACCGTCAGGGCCGCTACTTTTATATAAGAGCTTTGCACCGCGTTGGGCCTCAAAAAGTTGCGAGGCGCCGGCTGCGCGGTGCGGCTCCACTTACTTAGTCGAACGAGGTGGCGGGGAATCGACACGCGATTTGCAGATTTTTCGCGTAGCGTATCACCCGAGAAACACTTTCTGACGGCCCGGTTGCCCGGCCTTCACCACATAGTCGAACGGTCCCACCGGAATTCGACAAGTCGTCCAAGAGCTTTTTCTGGGTGCCCCATTTCTCGCGTTCTTTGCGAGAAGTGGGGCCTTTGACTCAAAGGGACAGGCCTTACCGCCTGATTCCTGATTTTGATCGGATCACCACGGAAGAGGCTGCCCCACTCGTCGCGGTTCTCGATGAGTGGGCACCACGAACCTCGACGGGTTTTCCGCGGAGAGCTTGTCATGCGATCCAGCGGACGCGCAGTTCAGCTTTCCCGGCTTCATTGACCAACACCGAATAAGATGAGGGAACGAGAGGTCTGTGGTACCCACTCGTCGAAAACCGCGACGAGTGGGGCAGCCTAGCGTTGGAATGGCGCAAGCGAAATAAAACCTATGAACGGGCCAGCCCCCACCATTCCCACTGTGTTAGGAATGCCGCGGGATCAAAAGTCTGGGCCATCCGCCCTACTCCATTTTTTATTTCAACTGCCGAATCCGCTCTTGCAGGAATTGACGCTCCGGTTCCTGGAGGGTCAGGGCCAGCGCCTTCTCATACGAAGCACGAGCCTCAGTTGTCCTGCCGAGCCTGCGGTACATATCTGCACGGGCTGAATGCGCCAGGTAGTAATTTGCCAATTCGCCGTGTTCCAACACCGCGTCGATATGCGCCAGGCCGGCCTCTGGACCATCGCGCATGGCAATGGCCACGGCACGATTGAGCTGTACAACCGGCGAAGGATGAATTTGTAGCAATTGGTCGTAAAGGGCAACAATCTGCCGCCAGTCGGTCCGAGCGACCGATTCCGCCTGCGCATGAACGGCCGCAATCGCCGCCTGCAGTGTGTAAGAGCCGAAGCGGTGGGAGTTCAGGGCCTTCTCCAGCAATGCCACTCCCTCGGCGATCTGCTCTTTGTCCCAGAGCGATCGATCCTGGTTCTCCAGCAAAATCAGCTCTCCGGTCGAAGACATTCTCGCGGCGCGACGGGATTCCTGCAGCAACATCAGGGAAAGCAGCCCAATTACTTCCGGTTCTGGCTGGAGTTCGGACAGCAACCGGCCCAGTCGAATCGCCTCGCCGGTTAGCTCGGCCCGCGTTACCTCCGCTCCTGCCGCAGCTGAGTAGCCCTCGTTAAAGACGAGATAGATGACTTGAAGCACCGCGCCCAGTCGCTCCGGCAATTCCTCGGGCATCGGCACCTCGTACGGAATCGGGGTTTCTCGAATCTTTGCCTTGGCGCGCACGATGCGCTGCGCCAGCGTACGCGGAGTGGTGAGGAAGGCCTTTGCTATCTCCTCGGTGGTCAGCCCGCACACCTCACGCAAGGTGAGCGCAACGCGCGCTTCCGGCGCTAGAGATGGATGGCAGCAGGTAAAAATCAGGCGCAGCCGGTCGTCCTCAAGGCGATCATCCTCAAGGCTGTCCTCTTGAGTGGACCTTTGCGCCGAACTCGATTGCGCTTCGAGATAGCGCACGAGCTCGTCTTGAGAGGCATCCAATCGTGCCCGTCGACGCAGAGTATCAATGGCTTTGAACCGGGCCGTCGAAATCAACCATGGCCGCGGGTTGCCGGGTACTCCACTGCCCGGCCACAGGCTCAGCGCAGTGGCAAAGGCTTCGTGCATCGCTTCCTCGGCAAGATCAAAATCACCGAGCAGGCGGATCAGAGTTGCCAGGATTCGTCCCGAATTCACGCGATAAAGGGAGTCGAGCAATTCGCGTATCTGCTCATGGTTCTGCTTCGGGGACCCCTCGGACATGACACGCTCGGACATGACGACGACCTTAGCAAACGAGCGACCTCGAATCAATTTGACAAACGGCGGACGACTGCCATCGGATCGATGCAAAGTGCCCAGGTCGTGACTCTGAAATCTCGACAACAGAACGCGTCCCCAGAACTATACTTCGGGGACTCGAGGCATTCAGGAGATGGGTCGTAGTCAAATCTTGGCGGGCGGAAGTATTTTACTTTCCGACGCGGCTGCGAAGTTCAGTCACTCGCGGATCCTCGGTGCTGGTCCCTCGAAGGCTCAGATACGTGCGGTAGGAATCGGCAAAGCCCGGACTCTTCAGTCCTTCCCGATCTCGCCCCTGATCATAGTAGACGGTCGGAAGATAGCTGTAGGTGGGGACATCGTCCATAAACAATTCCAAAGCCTCGCCGCGCCGGCTGATGCAGCGATCGAATTCCGAATCCGCTTCCGTGAAAGCGCCCGCATCCAGATAAGCGCGTCCCAGGTCAAAGTGAGCAAGCCATGTATCCATCAGTCCTTTGGCATCGTTAAACAACTGGATCGCAGCTCTGGGATTACGCTCCTTCAGAGCGACCTCTCCCAGAATCAACTTGGCGTAGGCCTGCGGTTCAGCCTGCAGTTCGGAACCAAGGCTGTCTGCTAGTTTCCTCGCTCTAGCCCCTTCTCCCGCTTCAACGAAAGAACGCGCCGCCAGGAAGCGAGTTTTGACCGATTCACTATTCGCCAATGCCCGCTCGGCGGCCCCGATCGCCGCCGCCTTATCGCCGCGCAAAAGATTCGCGTATGCGAGCATCAGAAATTTATCTGCGGCTGCGTCGGGCTTTTTGGCCGCCAGATCCGCGGCTGCACCTTTCTCCAGAATCTCAGCTCCTTCACGGAATTTTCCTTGATACAGGGCGAGATCTCCCAGACCCGAAGCTGCCAGTGACGCTCCCCACGAGCTGACCTTCTCCAGCTTGTGATAAGTCTCAGCGGCCTGCGACAACTGGTTCTGCCCCAGTTCTGCATAGGCGCTGACCAGAAAAGCTTCTTCATAAGCAGGATTGATTTGCAGCACTCGCTGTGCCCCGTCCGCGCAGCTCTGAAAATCCGTCGCGTAACACGAATACAGCGAATAATTCATCAGCGCCAGCACGTCCTTGGGCGCCAGCTGCAATCCTTGCTTCGCCTCCTCCATCGCCTTCGGCATGTTCAACAAGCGCGCATAGCAGGCGGCAAGATTGCTGTATCCGATGTTGTCGGCGGGATACTGCTTCACCAGCTGGCCGAACTCGTCGACGCACTTCTGCCAGTTTTCTGTGCGAATGTAGAATTGCCCGCGGACCCGGTAGCGTTCGCGCTCCGTCAGGCGGTCCAGGTGTTCGATGGCAAGCTTTGCGTACTTCTCGGCGTCCTGCATCTGGCCAAGATTTCCGGCAGCCGCGGCCATACCGGCGTAGGCCCGAGCGAAGTTCGGGTCCAGTTGCGCGGCCTTCGAAAACGATTGCAGCGCATCTTGCCACTTTCCCGAGAACTGTTGTTCCATGCCGATGCTGTACAAGTGCACTGCCTCGACATTGCTGGCGGCAAAACTTCCCTGCGTTGCCGCCAACTGCACCGACTCGGGCGTGGTATCGCCCAGCGCCTTGCGGATGGGAGCCGCCAGCTTGGGAATATCGAGTAAAAGGTCATCCTTGTTGGCAGCGGTTACGTCTGCGCTGGCCAACGTCTTTCCTGTCACCGCGTCAATGGCCTCTACCGATAGCCGGTAACCGCTGCTGCGCAGACTCAGTGCGCCGGTCACAATCGCGTTCACGCCCTGGCTCACGGCCACCAGGCGGGCCGCTTGCTCATCGAGCTTGCTGCTAGGAGTCGGCAGTTTCTCCGCCAATTGCCTGGCGTTGCTGCGGTTGTAGCCGTTGATGAAGCTCGCTCCTTCCAACGCCACGTTGAGCATCGGTTCCAGCGTTCCGTCAAACAGAGCATCGGATGTGTTGTTCTGGAAATCGCCGACCAGAACGGAAACCGGCGCGTGGGCGCCCGCCGTCGCCTTGGGCTGCCTTCGGTTGTACAGAGCGACGGTAATTGAGGCCACGGCAACCACCGCCAGGACCACATCGAACCAAATTCGCCTCTTCGATTTTTCCTTCGTCGACGGTATGGCCACCGGCGAAGACAGCGATGCCGGATGACTGCCATGCGAAACTGGGGCAGAGGTCAGCGATATCGGCGGCCTGCCCGTCATCGTCGAAGGCGGCCGACGGCCCGCAATTTCGTCAATTCTGTCGATAATCTCCTGAGCGTTTTGCCAGCGCTGATCCGGGTCGCGCTCCAGGCACAGCGAGACCAGCTCGCTCACCGGCTGCGGAATCGTCGCGTCCCAATCCGATGGCGGCGCCGCACGCTCCTGCATTCGCTTCAGCAGGCTCGCCACCACGCTGTCGGCGTGAAAAGGCATCTTGCCGGTCAGCATTTCATAGCAGATTAGCCCCATGGTGAAAATATCGGATCGAGCATCCAGTTCCTTCGCCTGCGCCTGCTCCGGGGACATATATTCCATCGTCCCCATCATGGTGCCGGTCCGCGTCATGCCATCGCCTTCGAGCGAGCGCGCCAGTCCGAAATCCATGACCACGACGCGCCCCTGGGCATCGCGCATGATGTTGCCCGGCTTCAGATCGCGATGGATCACTCCCTCCCGGTGAGCGGCGTTCAATCCGCTCAACATCTGCCGCATGATGTTCACGGACTCCGGGACTGGAATTTTCCCTTCCCGCCGAAGGATCTGGTACAAACTCTCTCCTTCGACGTACTCCATGGTGATGAATTTTGTGCCCTCCGCCTCTCCCAGATCGAAGATGCGGATCACATTCCTGTCGGTGACCTGACGCGCCAGGATGAGCTCTTGCTTAAAGCGCTGCAGAATTTCGGGATTGCTGGCCAGTTCCGGACGTATGACCTTCAGGGCGATCACGCGCCCCAGCTCTATATCCTTTGCCTTGTACACGGCTCCCATGCCGCCTTCGCCCAATATCTGTATGATCTCGTAGCGATTCCCGAGAACGGTTCCGGGTTGAAGGAAGAGAACGCTTACCGTACTAGTCGGGCCGGCTGGCGAAACCTTGGAAGCGCCCGGCGGGGGAGGCTTTTGACCGGTTGAAGGCGGCATCGGCGGCAAGGCGCCTTCGAGCAGCGTCGCCGCCTCGAAGATTTCATCAGGAGGCGGCGAACCGGAAACCGGCGTTTTCACCGCTTGATCGGTCTGCATGGGCGGACGAGCCGGCGCACGGCCGCCGGGCACAAAGGTAGCTGCCTCAAAATCGAATTTCGGATCTTTTGGATCGCTCATGCCGCGAACCGCACTTCCCGGCAACTCGAACTTCTGCGCCAACGATGAAACCGCCCCGCGTAGGTCTCAACTCCCCAGAGATCCCCAGGAAAGCTAAAAATACTTATGCAGTATATACCGTTTCGAACCTGCCATTGATGGCAACCGGAGCACCGTGGATGGCCTCGGCAGGGCAAGGGACGGGCCAAGCGGAGGAACACCTAGGTTCTATCCCGGGCTCAGGTCAAGCCGCGGATCGTCCTGTTTGCCCGACGCTTGCGGTAGACGTTTCCTTTTCGCGCCGAGTTGAGGAAAGGCTGCAGAAATGTGCACACGGCCGTGCAAACTTATGCTTTCTTGACAGTGCGTAATGACCGGTGCGATAAGTGGGTCCTCCGGTATGGGAGAACTCCCGCCCCCGGACACCTATCCTCCAAGGAGTCCGCTATGTCCTCCAGGCTTTCTGGTTTTTGCGTCTCACTCATGCTCGCAGTTCTCGTTGGCTGTCTGGTCTCAATCGCCGCGTTTGCGCAGAGCACGAACCGCCAGATCGGCACGCAATTTGAAGTTACGGCCGACCCGCTGGTCTCGCGGCCGGCGGTCACGCCCTGCAAAGTTTCTCTATTCACGAATTACCAGTTCGCTCTTTTCTCCGAGACCAACCAGACTTATCAATTCACGCCGCCTGCAGATTGTGTCGGGCCTTGGAAGAAAGTTGTCCTGGAAGCGGATTTCAGCGAAAACGGCGGCGTTCAGTTCGATCGCACGGCCAGCATGTATCTGGCAAACACCAATCTCTACTTCGGGACTACTCCCGAACCGCTGGCCGCGCTCACCAATACGTGGCACATCGAGCGCGATGTGACGGACTACTCCGCTTTGTTCGCCATGCCGCAGCAAGGCACGATGGTTCTGCAGAATTGCACCACCGACTGTCCTCCTCCCTACAACACATTCCTGAATGGAGCGTTTACCGTGTCTGCGGATCTGGAGTTTTATCCTGCGGACAAATCACCAGCGGTGCCCGACGAAGTTCTTCCTCTGGTTCAGTCCAACGGAAACGGAGGCGCCAATCTCCCGGCTTTCCTTTTCTCTCCCACCGACCAGTTCTCGACTACGTTCACGCTGCCGACAAACATTGAGCGTATTTACCTCGACGTAGTCTCGCAGAGTCAATCTGTGGACGAGCAGTGGTACGCGTGCTTTCCTAACGATCTGAGCGCGATCAACGAAGTCTATGGCTGCGGCAACACCGACTTCCGCGAGACTGAAATCACTATCGACGGCAAACCGGCAGGCATCGCTCCCGTTTCGCCCTGGGTCTACACGGGCTTTCTCCCCGACCAGTGGGTGCCCACTCCCGGCACGCAAACGCTGGACTTCGTCCCGTACCGGGTGAACCTGACTCCCTTTGCCGCCATGCTGAGCGACGGCGCTCCGCACACGGTCGCGTTGAGCGTTTTCAACGATGACAGCTACTTCTCCGAAACCGCGTCGCTGCTGCTGTTTTTAGATAAAGGATCTGCCCAGGTCACGGGCGGCCTCAGCAAAAACACTCTCACCGCTCCATCCCCGGTCGTCAGCGAGCACCTGAAGGGGACGGCGACCGTGACGGGAACCATTGACGTGACGCAGAACCGCCAATTCGAAATCGCCGGATACGTCAACACTTCTCACGGCAAAGTGTCGACGCAAATTTCCGAGCAGCAGAGATTTTCCAGCACCCAGACCATCGACTTTGACACCGTCAACTTCAGCGTGCTCGATCAGAAAACCGATATGCAGAACAGCGTTTCCACCACGACGGTGGTGAACGGTTCGGGGCCGGCTGTGGTCACGAAAGATAACTTCAGTTTCCCGATCACCGTCGACCTTATCCTTCCGACCAACTCTACTTTCGGCCTCACGGTCGCGACCAGCCAGAACTATCAAGCAGACCATCGCGTGTCGGCTGACGGAAATTTGCACTCGTTCCACTCGGTAACCAACAAGGTGAGCTCAACCGACGTCGCGCCTTTCGCAAGTTCGCAGGACTATACCTCCTACGATTCGGATGGCAGCTTCTATAACTGCCAGATCGCGTCGGCCAATAACACCCTGACCACCGTAAGCCATGGTTGCAAGGGCAAATGGGGCGGCGCACGGGCTTTTTGACGTGGGCGGGGTTGCTCGGTGGGTTTGCAGTGCCTCTGAGCGATCTGTGTCTTAGGTGTTGGTTTGCTCTAGCGCGTTTTGCGGGGTTGGGTTGATCTGCCGCCGTTCTCGGGCTTTTCACCCAACCGCCAAGATCAATAAGCGAAATGATCTGATTTCGTCAACCATCCTGCCCTTCGAGATTCCTCGATGTGACACGACGACGCGACGCATCAGGACCCGAGCGTATAATCCTCGAACACTCGCAGCGGTTGTGATGGAGGAGGACGGGTATGCGATCTACTCTGATCACGGGTACGAGCAAAGGGATAGGATTCGAGACTGCACTTGCATTTGCCCATGCCGGGTATCGCGTGCATGCGACGATGCGCGAGCCCTCGCGGTCGCCCGCTCTGGCCGAAGTGGCCGGTAAGGAGAAGCTGGCCATCACCGTCAGCACCATGGACGTGGACGACGACGAGTCGGTGCGCAACAGCATAGCGACGATTCAGTCTGAGCATGGTCCAATCGATGTCCTGATCAACAACGCCGGAGTCGAACGTGCGGGTTCCATTGAAGAACAGTCCATCGATGATTTCCGAGCTACGATGGAAACGAACTATTTTGGTGCCTTGCGATGTATCAAGTCCGTAGTTCCGCAGATGCGGAAGCGCTGCGCCGGAACCATTATCAACATCAGTTCCGTGGCTGGTTCGTTCTCACAACCGCCCATGGCCGCCTACTGTGCGTCGAAGTGGGCTCTGGAAGCACTGAGCGAATCGTTGGCCTGCGAGATGAAGACCTTTGGTGTTCGAGTCGTACTGGTGAAGCCCGGCATTATCGACACATCCATGGCGCGAAGAATCAGCACAACCAAGAGTTCAGAGTACCCTCACGCGGCGCGGATCGCTTCATTGTTCACCACCACGTTGCGGAATGCGCCCGTCTCGCCAGCTATAGTGGCACAAAAGGTCCTCGAAATTGCGCAGAGCGACAGCTGGCAGTTACGCTATCCCGTCGGACCAGATGCCGTTCCATTGATCGCGTGGCGGAGCGGAATGACGGACGAACAATGGGTCGACCTGCATTCGGCAAGCGAAGAGACCTTTCAGAAGCTCATGGGAGAGACAGCAGGAGACTGAGCCTATTGTTTGAGTGTGCGCTGACTAACCGCTCACGTTGAATTTCGCGTGAGGATTCTTACGCCCGTCGCCGGTAACTGTCGAAAAATCGCCATTACTCTTATTGCCTCCTGCTCACCGGCTGGTCTGGCCTCTTCCGCCCGCGTCGGATGCCAAACTCTCCTCAGTTATAATGAAGCGTAACCTAAGTTGGGTTCATGCCTCAGTTGCCCTGCGGGAGGCATGATTCGCCCACAGTTGCGCACTTTCAATCGCGAAGGAGTCTGAATGGCAATCCAGAAGACCGATAAAATCTGGCACAACGGCAAACTGATCAACTGGGATGACGCGCACCTTCACGTGATGTCGCACGTCGTTCACTACGGCTCTTCGGTCTTCGAAGGCATTCGCTGCTACGAACTGCCCAGCGGCCCGGCCATCTTCCGCGCGGTTGAACACATGCAGCGCCTGGTGGATTCCGCCAAGGTTTACCGCATGGACATCCCTTTTACCCGCGAGGAACTGGTCAAAGGCATGGTCGAGACGATCGGCCACAACGGTGCCTGGCCGTGCTACATCCGGCCGGTCGTGTTTCGCGGATACGGCGACGCCGGGGTAAATCCGCTGAACTGCCCGGTCGAGGTTTATATCTGCAATTATCCGTGGGGAAAATATCTGAGCGGCAACGAAGGCGAAGGCTGCGACGTCTGCGTCTCTTCGTGGACGCGCCTGGCTCCCAACACTCTGCCCGCAATGGCCAAGGCCGGCGCGAACTACATGAACTCCCAGCTCATCAAGATGGAAGCGCTGGCCAACGGCTATGTGGAAGGCATCGCGCTCGACAAGAATGGATTTGTCAGCGAGGGCTCGGGCGAGAACATTTTCCTGGTGCATCACGACAAACTGATCACGGCGCCGCTGGGCAACTCGGTGCTGCCCGGCATCACGCGCGACTCGGTCCTGCAGATTGCGCGCGATCTCAGCATCCCGATTGTCGAGCAGATGATTCCACGCGAAATGCTCTACATCGCCGATGAAGCCTTCTTCACCGGCACTGCCGCCGAAGTCACGCCCATCCGCTCGGTCGATAAGATTAAGGTGGGCAACGGCACGATGGGGCCGATCACCAAAGCGCTGCAAAAAGAGTTTTACGCAATTGTGCGCGGCGAGAAGACCGACCGCTACGGATGGCTGACTCCGGTTCCGGTGCGCAGCAAACAGCCGGTCGGGGTATAATCAGGGCCGTCCGAATTTCACAATCGGTTCAGTTCAAGGGGCGCATCCTATGCGCCCCTTCGGTCCATTTAGCCCGGAAGAAACAAAACATTCTGAGGAGAACACTATGTCCCAAATGACTCCTGAATTTGCCCTCGGCTATCGAGCAGCGATGCTCGACAGCTTCAAGAATGAAGCGGAGATCACGAAGAAAGTGATCGCAGCCATACCCGACGCAAAGTCGGATTACCGTCCCGATCCGAACGCGCGCACGGCCAAGGAACTGGCGTGGCACATCGCGAACAGCGATATCCAGTTTCTGGATGGCATCGCCGACATGCAGTTCAACATGGAGAATCCGGAGCATAAGCCGGAGACCACGGCTGAAGTGGTGGCGTGGTACGACGACAATGTGAAGCGGGGAATCGCGCGCGTGGAAGCGATGACCGCGGAGCAACTAAGTACGCCGGTCAGCTTCTTCGGCGTGTTCAATATGCCCTCCGTGGCCTATCTCGGCTTCCTGAACAACCACTGCATTCATCACCGCGGGGCGCTGGCGACCTACCTGCGGCCCATGGGATCGAAGGTGCCGTCGATCTATGGTGGCAGCTACGACGAACCATTCCAGCCGCCGGTGGCGGAAGAGACGGCCGCCTGAAAGCAGTCTGCGTTGCGCCAGAGCCGCCCCCACGGGCGGCTCTGTTATTTCTGGCCGCGGGAATCCAGGCTCCACGGGCCCGAGCCGAGTTGCGAAATCAGCAGCGCGCCTCCGAGCGTGGATAGATTCTTCATGAACATGATCATCTGCATCTGGTGCATCATCGGATCGGCGACTGCCCAGAAATTGTGCATCATCGGCGTAACCCCGATGAGGAACAGCGCGATGAACCATGCCCCGATCTTAGCTCGGTAGCCGAGCAAAATCGAAAGCCCGCCGAGGATCGCCAGCACGCCTGAGAACGGAACCACGAACGACGCGAGCGGGACGCCTTGCGACGCGGCATAAGTGATCGTCTGGCTGGCGAAGTGCCTCGGTCCTGCCAGGACAAAGATAAGCCCGAAGAACAGCCGGCCCAGCAGCACAATGGGGCCCGAGATGGCAGACGTTTGCGTGAATAATTCAGTGCGAGCGGGAGTAGCGGTAATGGTTGCCATGGATTGTTTCCTTAGGGAATGAGTAAAGGCAGCGTCACATCAAACTTCGATGACCCCGCCCCGCTAACGGTTACAATAAATAACTAATACATCTTTACAAAGCACGTACTTTGGAGTAACTTAGTTACAGATATGCCCAAGAAACGCTATGCCGAGAATCCCTCCCCCTGCGCGATTGGCGGAATGCTGGAACTGCTGACACGGCCCTGGACGATGCACATTCTCTGGTCGCTGAGCACGAACGGTCCCTTGCGGTTTGGGGTGCTGAAGAAGAATGTTGCCGGGATTTCATCGCGCGTGCTGACCGAACGGCTGCGCACCCTGGAGGAAGCGGGATTTGTGTTCCGGCACTACGAGCAGACCATTCCGCCCGCCGTCATTTACGGCATTACCGACCGCATGAAGGACATTGAAAAAGTTCTGGCCCAACTCGAAGGATTGGCGAGGAAATGGCACACGGAAGGGTCGTCGTCCGGCACTCCAAAACAGACGCCTGCCCATGCGAAGCGGGACGGAAGCGTGGTTCACGCCTAGCCGCTGGATGGATGCGAAAGCAGGACGCGGCCACACGCCGCTCGAAGTCGGGGCGGCTTTTTTGGAATTCCGTTGGAGTTACTTGCTGATGGCCCAAGCCATACCGTCGGGGCCATTGCCGGTCGGGATGCTTCCGACAACCGAGAGCGTCTTCAGGTCGAACACAGCAACTTTGTTGTCAGGACTGACGGCTATGTAGGCTCGCGAACCGTCGGGGACGATCAGAACTCCGGCGGCGCCGCCTCCGAGATTCACGCGCTTGAGTTCTTTGCGAGCGGCGGTGTCCACGACGACGAGATCGCCGGTTCGTAGATCGGAGATAAGAACGAGCTTTCCATCGGGAGTGAATTCGAGGCGGTTGGCCATCTTCGTGTGGAGATCGATGGTCTGCACGACCTTGCGGCTGGCGAGATTGATGATCGAAACCGTGCCATCGTGCGAGTTCGCCGCCCAGACTTCCTTGCCGTCCGGGGAAACGTCAAAGCCCTCGGGGCCCTTGCCCACTGGGATTGCGGTCTGAATCCAGCCGGAAACGTCCCCACTCTTATCGCGATCGAGAATGCTGATGCTGTTGGAATTCACATTGGAAGTGAAGATTCGCGATTCATCTTTCGCCACGACCAGCATGTGAGTGCGGTTCTGGCCGAGCCCAAGAATCCAATCGATTTGCCGCGATGCCGGATTGTACCGTCCGATGGCCTTGCTGCCTTCGGCGGTGAAGTAGACGTTGCCGTTGACCATCCTCAATCCATGCGGCGCGAGCAGCGCTCCCAGGTCGACTGGTGGCAAAGCTTTGCGCGCTGCGAGATCGACGACTGACAAAGTGTGTTGCGGATTGCGAAAGGCGCCATAGTTTGAGATGTAGGCGAAACGCGCGTCATCGGAGGCGACGATTTCGTGCGGATCTTCGCCGGCGGGAACGCGCGCGATCACTTTCAGGCTGGCGGGATCGATCATCGCCAGTGATTTGTCGTCCTTCTCCAGCACCAGCAGCATCGGAGACGGATTTTGCGCGAAAGAAAAAGCGGCTGTCAGCAGAAGGATCAGGCTGGCGGCCCATCGCCGGATTCTCAAGGAAGATGTGGAACGGGGGGTGAATTTCATAGGATCAAGTTTCCTGCCGGAGGATAACAGCTTGCGCGTGGCGACATTATAACGTTCAGCAATCGAATTGTGGCGTTTCGAACTTAAGACCGTGTCCCGCTGCAGCCTCCAACCGTTACCTAGGTCATCTTGGGGAAGGTGACGATTCGCGCGATCATGCTGAGAACGCCAGTTGCGAAGCCTCGGGCTTGAGGTTTCCATGGAAAGAATTCCGCATGAATATTGATGACCTGCTTCGAATCGCGACAGAACGCAAGGCTTCGGACTTACATCTGAAGGTGGGCAACTATCCCCACCTGCGCATCGACGGCGAACTGGCGCCGTTGACCGACCAGCCCCGCATCACCGCGGAAGACATGCTGAATATGGCCTTCAGCATGATGTCGGCGCGGCAGAAACAGAAATTCAAAGAGACCACGGAAATCGATATGGCCTACGGCGTCGCCGGACTCGGGCGCTTCCGTGTGAACATTTTTCAGCAGCGCGGCAACGTAGGACTGGTGCTCCGCGTCATTCCCACCAAGATTCGCGCTTTGGATGAGCTGTTTCTGCCGAAAGTGGTCGAGCAGATCTGCGATATGCCGCGCGGGCTGGTGCTGGTCACGGGCGTGACCGGTTCCGGTAAATCCACTACGCTGGCGGCGATGGTCGATCGCGTGAACTCTTCGCGCGCCGAACATATCGTCACCATCGAAGACCCAATCGAATTCCTGCACCGCGACAAAAAAGGTTACGTTAACCAGCGCGAGATTGGCGTGGATACTCCATCGTTTGGAGCGGCGTTGCGCGCTTCTCTACGTCAGGATCCGGACGTGATCCTGGTCGGCGAAATGCGCGACCTGGAAACGATTTCGACCGCGCTGCATGCGGCCGAAACCGGCCACATGGTGTTCTCGACGCTGCACACGCTGGATGCCGTGGAAACCATTAACCGCGTGATTTCGATCTTTCCTCCGCCGGAGCAGAAGCAGATTCGCATGCAGCTGGCGGCAGTGCTGCGCGCCATCGTCAGCCAAAGGCTCGTGCGGCGCTGCGATTCCGAAGGGCGCGTACCCGCAGTTGAGGTCATGATCAATACCGCTTACATCCGTGAGTGCGTGCTGGTGCCGGAAAAGACGCGTTCGATTCGTGACGCGATTGCCGCCGGCACCTCGCAGTACGGCATGCAGACGTTTGATCAGTCGTTGTGGGATCTGTTCCAGGCTGGCCTCGTCAACTACGAGACCGCGCTTGAGAACGCATCGAACGCCGACGACTTCAAACTGCGCATGCAGGGCATCGCTTCGACCGCCGACATTTCCCGGCAGTCGATGCAGACTGCGGGGTTTGGCGGACGGTAAGATCTTCGGGGTTTTTGCTTTTTTCATTGTGTTGTCTCCTTGGATGGGCGCGAGCGATCGCGCCCTTTTTTCTGTCCTCCCAAATGAACACCGCAGAGGACGCCAAGGACGCGGAGTTTTTTAGACAAACCTTGCGCGCATTCCGCATGGCGGTTTTTCCTTCCGTTCCTCAGCGCCCTCACCGTCCTCTGCGGTTTTCATAGGCTTTGTGGATTCCGGCGACTAGCGCTATCGTTGTGTGTCATGCCGTTCTCCCGCCCGAAGCGACGAACCTATTCCGAAGATGAGCTGTATGAATACGCCGTGGGCGCTCTGGCGCGCCGCATGCGAACGGTTGCGGAACTGAAGCGGCTGATGCGGGCGAGGATCGAAGATCCGGAATCGGAGTACGGAGAGACGTTGGTGGAACTCGTCATCCGCCGCCTGAAGGATCAGGGATATCTGAACGATTCTCGCTATGCCGATTACTACTCCTCCGTGCGGCGCGACAACCAGAAACTGGGACGCATGCGGGTGATCACTGAATTGAAGACGCGCGGAGTTCACGGGTCGGTGATCGAGAAAGCGGTCGGCGCGGCTTACGAGGGAGTGAGCGAGGAAAAGCAAGCGCGCGACTATCTTCACAAGAAGCGGCTGCAAAAGCCGAAAGACCAGAAGCAGACCGCCCGCATCTTCCGCCAACTGGCGCGGGCGGGATTCGGCACGAAAACCATATTCACGATCCTGCGAAAATGGGATGTCGATGATGAGATGCTCACCGCGCTGGAAGACGAAGCGCCGGGAGTCTGACGACCGATTGCGATTTGCAGTCGGTTCGTGAAATGTTGCATACTGCGAACCTCCGGTAATCACTAACCGAAAGTAAGGAGAAATCCCATGAAAATGCACTGGGTAGTAACTCTTGTGATCGCTTTACTGTGTGCCGCCCCGTTCGCTCTTGGGCAGGACACCAGCAGCACGAAAAAGTCGACCGGCACCGAGATGAAGGACGCCACCAAGACGGCGGGCAAAGATACCGAGAAGGGTGCGAAGACCGCAGGGAAAGATACCGATACGGCGGCCAAGAAGACTGGGCACGCCACCAAAGTCGCCGCCAAGGACACAGAAAAGGGTACCAAGACCGCGGCGAAAGACACTGAAAAGGGCGCCAAGAAAGTCGGGAGCGGCGTGAAGAAGGGCGTGAAGACCATCGGGCATGACACCAAGAAGGGAACCGAAAAGACTGCGGACGCGGTGAAGTAAGGCGCAAGACAGACTTACCACGGAGGGCACAGAGGACACAGGGTTGAACCTGTGATCTTTGTGCCCTCTCTAGTTTGTGGTTTGTCTTCGCGACAGATCGATCGCCGGTGGTTATCGTTTAGAATTACACTTTGATGCTCACTGGATCGCAAATTCGCAGAAAATTCCTGGACTTCTTTGTGCAGAAGGGGCACAAAGAGGTGCACTCGTCGTCGCTGGTTCCCGCCAACGATCCCACGCTGCTGTTTACCAATGCGGGGATGAACCAGTTCAAGGAGGTATTTCTGGGCCTCGAGAAACGCGAGTATTCGCGGGCGACGACTTCGCAGAAGTGTGTCCGAGCCGGCGGTAAGCACAACGATCTAGAGAATGTCGGCTTCACCAACCGGCATCACACGTTCTTCGAGATGCTGGGGAATTTTTCCTTTGGCGATTATTTCAAGAAGGATGCGATCGCCTATGCTTGGGAGCTGATTACTTCGCCGCAGTGGTTTGGCATCGCGAAAGATAAGTTGTACGTTACGGTTTTCAACGGTGAGGGCGGACTGCAGCGCGATGCCGAGGCTTATGACTTGTGGGTCGGACAGGGCGTGCCCAAGGATCGCATCTACGAAATGGGCCTGAAGGATAACTTCTGGCAGATGGGTGACACCGGGCCCTGCGGTCCGTGCAGCGAGATCCATTACGACATGGGACCGGCGGCCTCGGATCAGGGGCACACCGACTGTGCGTTCACCTGCGATTGCGGGCGCTATGTGGAGATCTGGAACCTGGTGTTCATGCAGTTTGACCGGGATGCCAGCGGTAAATTGAATCCTCTGCCTAAGCCGTCTATTGACACGGGCGCGGGACTGGAACGACTCGCAGCCGTAATGCTGAATCTCGAAGATTCTTCTATTATCTCGAACTATGACACGGATTTGTTCACGCCGCTGATCAACAAGGCTGGCGAACTGACCGGTTGGCGGTATCTACATGCAACAAAACAAAAGAATCTAGCGGCTCCCAACATCCCTGCGGATGACGCAAGGCGGAACAATGCATCCTTACGCGTCATCGCAGACCACGCGCGTGCAATGACCTTTCTGATAGCGGACGGCGTCGTACCGGCGAACGAAGGACGCGGTTACGTCCTCCGTAAGATCATCCGGAGGGCACACAGACACGGGCGCATGATTGGGCAATCAAAGCCTTTTCTGGGTGAAATGACCAAAGAAGTGATTTCGTTGATGAAGGATGCTTATCCAGAGCTGACGCAATCACTCGAGCGAATATTCAGCATCGTTAGTCATGAAGAGGAACATTACCGACGAGTTCTGGGCCTTGCGCTTGCGAAGTTAAATGACGAGATTCGAGCGTCGTTCGGAAACAGGCCAGCTGTCAAGCTAGGAGAACGTGCAGACGGGACAGTGGAGGTTGTCGACGGACCGGTACCTTTGCTGCTGCCGGGGCAAGTTGCCTTCAAGTTAAGCGACACGTACGGACTTTCTGTTGACCTACTGCGGGACGAGGGACTGTGGCGTGGCTTCAACATCGATTATCCAGACTATGACCTCGCATTGCGCGAGCAGCGAGAGCGCGCCCGCGCTTCGTGGAAGGGCGCGGCGAAGCAGACTGCCAATCCGGCTTACCAGCAACTTCCGAAGTCGGAGTTCGAAGGGTATCGGCAGACGCGGTCGGAGAACTGCGAAGTCCTAGCCATCATTCACAATGGGCAGGGCGTCCGCAAGCTCGAAGCTGGCGAAGAGGGCGAGGTCATTCTCGATCACACTCCTTTTTATGCCGAAGCCGGCGGACAGGTCGGGGACCGAGGATGGTTTTATTCCGACGATCACAACACCGTCGTCGCCGAAGTGAAAGGCGTCTACTACCCGATTCAAGGCGTGCGCGCGCATCAGGTCGTCGCAAAGTCAGCGATTCGCGTTGGCGACAAGGTCGACGCGGTCGTAAACACTGATGTTCGCGAAGCCACCATGCGCAACCATACGGCTACTCATTTGCTGCATGCCGGCTTGCGCGAAGTGCTGGGTAAGCACGTGAAGCAGGCCGGATCGCTGGTCGCGCCGGGGCATCTGCGTTTTGATTTTTCGCACTTCGCCGCGGTCGCGGACGAAGAGTTGCAAGACATTGAAGACATCATCAACAAGGAAGTGCTGCGCAACCGGAAGGTCGAGACGATTGCCGATGTGCCCATCGATGTGGCTGTCAACGAGTATCACGCCATGGCGCTGTTTGGCGAGAAGTATGGCGACAAGGTGCGCGTGGTCAAGATCGGCGACTTCTCGACCGAGCTTTGCGGTGGAACGCACACTGCCGCGACGGGCGAGATTGGGCTGATCAAGATTTTGAAGGAAGGCAGCGTGTCTTCGGGCGTACGGCGGGTCGAGGCCATTACCGGGGAGGGATCGCTGGCTCACTTTCGGAAGGATCATGAGTTGGAAGAGGTGGTGTCGGCATTCGTTAGTCCCACCCTTGCGCCAAAGACGCGCAAGGATGGGGCACCCTCGTCTGAGGAGATTCCGGCATCCCCAGCTGTAGCGCTCAGGGCGGAGCTGGAAAAGAAAGATGCGGAGATCAAGCGGCTCGCGCGCGAACTCGATCACGCGCGCATGAAGTCGGCGTCGTCATCGACAGCCAATATCGGCGAAAGAGTGAAGGAGATCAAGGGCGTAAAAGTACTGGCGCAGCGCGTGGATAACCTGGAGCGGTCGCAACTGCGCACGCTGGTCGATCAACTGCGCGATAAGATTGGATCGGGCGTGGTCGTGCTGGGATCGGCATCGAATGGCAACGTGGCGCTCATTGTCGGCGTCACCAAAGACTTGACTTCGCGGGTGCAGGCGGGCAAAGTGATCGGCCCTGTGGCCCAGAAAGTCGGCGGCAAAGGCGGGGGCCGCCCGGACCTGGCTGAAGCCGGAGGCAAGGATGCGTCGGCTCTCGACGCCGCGCTGGACGGGGCTTACGGCGTGGTAGAAGGATTGCTCGGATGAACTCCAGGACGACACGGTCAGGGGGCAGCGTTAATAGAAGACCGGCTGCGGTTCGTCAAACATAACGGGCAAGTTATTTTCCTGATCGATTTCAGCCACTGCAAGGAAAAAGAGATTCTGCTGCTGCTCGAACAAGCGCGCGCGATTATCGCCAGGCATGCCAAGGGCACAATGCTGACGCTGGGCGACTTCACTGACGCGGAGGTTGACCGGAAAGTCGCAACCCGTTTGAAGGAAGTGCTGACGCTCGATCGTCCCTACGTGAAGCGTTCAGCGTTCGTAGGCGTGGAGAGCATGCCGCACGTGTTCTATGAAAATGCCAAGAGCTTCTCGCAACGCGATATTCCCGCCTTCAAAACGCGAGAGGAAGCGATGGACTGGCTGGTAGCGGAGTAGTTCTCAGTTGCTCAGTTCTCAACTTCTCCACTTCAGCGTGACCGGGCCTGACATCGGATGTTTCAGAGGCGCGCCGGTCTGCTTGGCTTCCAGGTACGCCGCCTTCAATCTGGAAATACCACTTCGCCGGGCGGTCGGCGTCGTCGATCAGCATCAGGTGCGGGTTGTATTTCAGGCCCTCGGCTTGCATTCCATGGTGCGGCGGTCCTGCTCAACAAACTTCGCAAAAACAAATTTCAACAGATTGGGGAAAACGGCACCCAGCGGAACAAGTTCCAGGCGGCGACGACGTCGATGCGGCAGTGGCTGCGCGTGATGGGCGTAACCGTGGTCAGGCTGGAGAACCAGTACTTCCCGGCGCGGATCGTCTCGGTGCGAATGTTGGGCAGCACGAAGTCAATCGTCGTGGTGATCGAGTCGGCATCGGCATAAAAGCGCAGCAGCTTATAGGGCGCAGAGTTGGAACTGGGAGTGTGTGCACTCATGCGGAAGCCGTTCGGAATCGGCTCAAAGTGTTTTTGTTTTTCGTGGATGCTGTGACGGGAGCGCCACCACCACGCCTGGTGCACGAACGGCCCGTGAGCCGGGTCCATCAGCCCGATGATGCCGTGGTCGATACTCACCGGCATCTCTGCTTGCAGGTAGGCGAGCTTGTATTGGCTGGAGAATTTTTCAATTTGCGGCGCGGCATCCGGAGCTTCCGCCGGCAGCCCAGATCCCGCGCCCGTCGGACCGGGAGCGGGAATATAGACCCACACAAAATCGTCCTGCTCCTCGCACGGATAACTGCCGGCATAGATGCGATCGACTTTGAGTTTCTGATCGGCGGTGAGTGACGGAATCAACTGGCACTGCCCGTTGTGAACGTCGAATTGCCAGCCGTGGTATCCACATTCAAGGTTCTCGCCATCGAAGCGGCCGCAGTTGAGCGGCATGCCGCGGTGTGGACAGGCATCGCGCAGCGCAAAGGGCTTTCCGGCGCGGTCGCGCCCGATCACCAGCGGGATTTCGAGCAGCATCGCCTTGCGCAGTTGATTGCGGTGAACCTGGTCGGCAGGCAGGGCGCGGTACCAGAAACCGGTGAGCATCAGCGTGTCGGTAGCCTGGCGTTGAGGAAGGTCGAGGTCGGGCATGGAAATTATTGAGGGCCGGATGAAAAGCCTATGCTAGCATCCGCAGGAGCTTGGCAGGGAGTGGCGTGCAGTACGAACCTCCTCTATGGAATTCCTCGGACACTTTCGCAGATTATCCCGCTCCCAGCGGAACACGCTGATTGCCTGCTTTATGGGCTGGTCGCTCGATGCCTTCGATTTTTTCATTCTTGTTTTCTGCGTGAGCGCTCTGGCCACGCACTTTCACGAAAGGGTATCGACGATTGCGGAGGCATTTTTTTGGACGCTGGCGATGCGTCCGGTCGGGGCGTTTGTGTTCGGTTTGATGGCGGACCGCTTTGGCCGGCGGCCAACGCTGATGGTCAATATCATCTCGTATTCGTTCTTCGAACTGGCCTCGGCTTTCGCACCCAATCTCAGGGTCTTTCTGATCACGCGGGCTCTGTTTGGAATCGCTATGGGAGGCGAGTGGGGCGTGGGCGCAGCCCTGGCGTTTGAAACGCTGCCCGTGGAAGGTCGCGGCTTCTTCTCCGGACTTTTGCAGGAAGGCTATGTCGTCGGATACCTGATGGCCGCTCTACTGTATGGGGCTCTATTCCAGTTCATTGGGTGGCGCGGCATGTTCATGATCGGAGCCCTCCCGGCGGTGGCGGTCCTCTTCATTCTGAGGAAGGTTGAAGAATCCCCGGCCTGGGTTCAGGGACGGGTGGCGGCTGAGTCAAAGCAAAATCTCAGCAAAGATATTTGGTCCCATGCGGGCATTTTCGTGTTCCTGGTAATTCTGATGTTCGGGTTTAATTCGTTCAGCCACGGAACCCAGGATGTCTATCCCACTTTCCTCCAGAAAAATCTGGGCTTCGGACCCGGGACGGTGAGTTTCATTGCGATCGTCTACAACGTCGGCGCGCTCGCGGGGGGAATCTTGTTCGGCACGCTATCGGAGCGGATCGGGCGCAGGCGCGCGATTGTGATTGCCGCCTTACTTGCTATCCCGGTGATTCCGTTGTGGGCGTATTCGCGGACGGTGCCCATGCTCGCGCTGGGGGGATTTCTGATGCAGTTCATGGTGCAGGGTGCATGGGGAGTCGTTCCGGCACATCTGAATGAGCTCTCGCCGCCAGCCGTGCGAGGGACGTTGCCCGGGTTCGCCTATCAACTAGGGAATCTGCTTTCGTCGCGCAACAGCGTGATTCAGGCTCGATTGGCTGAGAATCGTTTCGCAGGCAGTTTCCCGCCAGTGCTGGCTTGGACCGTAGTGCTCGTCGCCAGCCTGGTAGCGATCGTTACCGCAATTGGCAAAGAGCGCCAGGGAGCCGATCTTTCGCGAACGCAGTGAGGAAGAATCGTTATTCTACCGAGGGATGCGTCCCCAGTCACCCCCGAATAGCACTAAGGAGTGATTGTCAGCCGGGACGTCCTGTGGTACGTTTAAGTCAAATTTCCACGCCTTCGTTGAATTACATTCATACGTCCCAGCGCGTCGAAGTTTGCGCGAGTGCGTGTATCTAAGGAAGCGCCACGATGAAGGAAATCATTATGGATCCGGTATCGACCGGTGAAACCTCCGAGCGCGAGAACTTTGGCAATCGGAAACTGATCCGGCCAACCCTGCCCCGCGGCGAAAACCACGGCAACCACAATCCCGCTCCCATGCAGATGCAGGAACGCCGCGAGCGTACCGAACGACATGAACAACGACATGAGCGAGGAGAGCGCACGGATCATCGCATCGACCGCGCTGCAGGTGCGGCCGGCGGCGCAGGGGGAAAGAAACCGACTCCTCCGGAACAGACCAATGCCGAGAACTTCTACTATCAGAAGCAAATGCAGTCGCGAACGCCCATGGTCATCGTTCTGCGCGACGGCGAAGAAGTCCACGGCATCATCGAGTGGTATGACCGGAATTGCATCAAGGTGAACCGCGACGGCGGCGGCCCTAATCTGATGATCTACAAACCGGCCATCAAGTACATGTTCAAGGAAGGCGAGAACCAGGGGTAGGGTTTCACAGTCGGGCGACTGCTGCGCATATCCGCCTCCCACCCTTGACCGGCGGTCCACTTCCCGCTTCCTATTTCGGCTGACTTGCCAAATTCTTCCTACAGCTTCGGCAAGACGATTCCCTTCTGCGCCTGGTATTTGCCCTTGCGGTCGGCGTAGCTGGTTTCGCAAATTTCGTCGGACTGAAAGAACAGGATCTGGCAGAGTCCTTCGTTGGCATAGATGCGGGCTGGCAGAGGCGTGGTATTCGATATTTCGAAAGTGACGAAGCCCTCCCATTCGGGCTCAAACGGGCGTCACGTTCACGATAATCCCGCAGCGCGCGTACGTGCTCTTGCCGACGCAGATGGTGAGCACGCTGCGCGGAATCTTGAAGTATTCCACCGAGCGCGCCAGCGCGAACGAGTTGGGAGGCACGATGCAGAATCGGTTTGCACCGTCACAAACGATCGTTCATCGAAATGCTTGGGATCGACGATGGACGAATTGACATTGGTGAAAATCTTGAATTCATCGGCTACACGCAGGTCATAGCCGTACGACGACAGGCCGTAGGAGATGACGCCCTCGCGCACCTGTTTCTCGGAGAACGGATTGATCATGTCGTGTTCCTGGGACATCTTGCGGATCCAGCGGTCACTTTTCAGCATGAAGCTCCTTGGAGAATTTAGTAGTTGGGTAATTTTGTAATTTGGCAATTGAAAAGCCTCGAGTATCGGCGGATTGACCGGCCGCGCGAAAATTACAAAATTACCCGATTACACAATTACCAAATCGTTAGGCTGGGTTGCATGTCAGTTTACGGGATAGATGCTCAGGTTGACAATCTCACTTATCTCCCTTAGCATCAATCACTTGAACAATCATCCCCTTGCAATCGGGAGCGCCTGTGATCAAGCTCGACATCATCAATGAAGTGGTGGCCAAAACCGGTATCACCAAAACCAAAGCCGAGTTGGCCGTGGAAACCGTTTTCGAGAGCATGAAGAAGGCGCTGGCCGGCGGCAACCGCATCGAACTGCGCGGGTTTGGCGTGTTCAATGTGCGTCCGCGGAAGACCGGTATCGGACGCAATCCGCGAACCGGAGCGGAAGTATCTATTCCGCCGGGCCGGGCCGTGCGCTTCAAGCCCGGCAAGGAATTGCAGTCGATCGACTAGCTCCCTCCCGCGAAGGATCACAAACGAAAACCTGCGGCTATGCTTCGCGTCCCGAATACTCCTCGCAGCTTGTTTTGGAATCACGCTGCATCCCCAAAGACGCATTTTCTCCGCTCGTAGTAGCATCTAAAGAATTGTCGGCCAAAGTTGCGGCCCCAAGAATTGCATGTCGGAACCTAATTCCCCGATTCCCACTTCTACGATCGAGTATGCCCTGCCTCTCGAAGTGACGCGGTGGCAGCCTGCTCGCGAACGCTATTGGCTGCACGCGCTGTTGCTGCTGGCCACCTGCTTCACAACCATGGTCGTCGGCGCACGCATGGAGTTCAATTTCCTGCATAATATTCCGCCGTTCGCCTTCGGCGACGAAGTTCTGCCCTTCTTTCGCATAGGCTGGATTCTCCAGCAACCGTCGCGCCTGCTGCTCGGAATTCCCTTCTCCGCAACCTTGCTGGCCATCCTGCTGGCACACGAGATGGGACATTACCTGTTCTGCCGCTATTACGGAGTGCGGGCCACGCTGCCATTCTTTATTCCCGCGCCCACGTTGATCGGCACGCTGGGCGCCGTGATTCGCATCAAGGCGCCTATCCGTTCGCGTGCTGCCCTGTTCGACATCGGCATCGCCGGCCCGATTGCCGGATTTGTAGTTGCCTCAGTCACGCTGGTCGTGGCGCTGAGCCTCTCGAAACCTATGGCCCCAGTAGTCGGGCCATCCGAGCTCAGCCTGGGATTTCCTTATATCTTTTACATCGTGCACGACGTGCTGCGCGTGGTGGCTCCCGGCAATGCCGTTGTGAATCTGCCGTTGACGCGCATTTACCTGCATCCCACAGCCATGGCGGCTTGGGTTGGCATGTACGCCACCGCGCTCAATCTGCTGCCCAGCAGCCAACTGGACGGCGGACACATTGTCTACGCGCTGGCTCCGCGCGCCCACCGCGCGATCTCGTGGATCACGGTCGTCGCCCTGATCGGTCTGGCGCGATTGAATTATGGATGGGGCTTCTGGGCTGGACTGATCCTATTGATGAATATCCTGACCTACCGGCAGCAACAGGCTCCGCGTTTCCCCGATCTTCCCGCCAGCCGTTGGCCGCTCGCCGTGCTGGCCGCGGTCATGCTGGCGCTCACCTTCACGATCTCGCCTTTTCAAGTGAACTGGTAGCGCTAGGAATAGTGCGCAGCTTGCTGTGCTTCCTGCTGAAGCCGAAGTAAATCAGCAGCCCCAACAGAAGCCAGACAATCAGGCGGACCCACGTCGTCCAATGCAGGCTGAGCATCAGGCCGAGCGAGATCACCATACCGAGAATCGGCACCAGCGGCACGAGCGGAGTCTTGAAAGGACGCGGCAGATCCGGACGCCGCACCCGCAGCATCCAGACCCCGGCGCAGACGATCACGAAAGCCAACAGCGTGCCAATCGAAGTGAGTTGCACCAGCACGCTGAGCGGGACGACGCCGGCCAGGATGGCTACGAAAAATCCCACGATGATCGAAGAAATCCACGGCGTGCGAAAGCGCGGGTGAACCCGGCCAGCCCATTCCGGAAGCAAGCCATCCCGAGACATCGAGAAGAAGACGCGCGACTGCCCGAGCAACATCACCAGCATGGTGGTCGTAAGCCCGGCGAACGTTCCCAGCATGACCACGATGCTCCCCCAGCGCACGCCTGTGGCCTCAATTCCCACGGCCACCGGAGCGGCGGTATTCAGCTCGCTGTAATTCACCACCCCGGTGAGCATGGCTCCCAGGGCCACATACAGCGCCGTGCAAATGACAAGAGAGCCGAGGATTCCGATGGGCATGTCACGCTGCGGATTGCGGGCTTCCTGCGCCGCGGTCGAGACAGCATCGAAGCCGATATAAGCGAAGAAAATGATTCCCGCGCCCCGCGCCACACCCGACCATCCAAAGGCCCCGAACTCTCCCTGATTCGGCGGGATGAACGGATGCCAGTTCGCGGCCGCGACCTGTGGATGGCGCAGCAGGTAGGCGGCGGCGATCACGATGAACGTCAGAACCGTGCCAACTTTGACGAAGACGATGAGTGAATTGAAATTTGCCGACTCGCGAACTCCAATAACCAGAATCGCCGTCATGATGGCGATCACGAGATACGCGGGCAGATCCACAATGCCGTGAGCTGTGGGCAGGCGGCTGGCGTCAACTCCCGCTCGGGTGAGTGTCGCGCCGATCGTGGCCAGTCGCGCCCATTGTCCGTGATAGAGCACGAGCAACGTTGCCGGAGGAGCCGTCAGTTGCGGCGGGAGTTGTATGCCGAAGCTTTGCAGTAAGGCAATAAGATTCCCGCTCCAGCCCACCGCGACCGAGGCCGAGCCGAAGGCATATTCGACAATCAGGTCCCAGCCAATGATCCAGGCGACAATTTCACCGAGCGTTGCATATCCGTAGGTGTAGGCCGATCCGGCGATGGGAATCAACGAGGCGAATTCGGCATAGCAGAGGCCCGCGAAAATGCTGCCAATCGCCGCGAGCGTAAAGGAAAGCACGACAGCCGGGCCGGTATAGACGGCCGCGACCGTGCCTGTGACCACGAAAATTCCGGCGCCGATGACCGCGCCGATGCCGAGGCTCACGAGATTAACGGGCCCGAGTACGCGGCGCAGAGTAATTCCGCTCTCGTCGCCAGCTTCTGTCAGTAAGAGTTCCAGCGGCTTCTTCGCCAGCAAATCAGACAAGCATCTCTCCCCATCGTTTTAGATCGCTTCACACATACGTCTTGCTGCGGCTCGCATTGTATATGGTCTGGCCGCTGGACACGCCGATGAGAGCTGTTCCGGTCTACATCAGCCACACCGCGTCCATATCCACGATCACTTGCGTGCGCGGAATCTTCTGCTGCACCGCGTAAGCCAGCATCGCTCGTAATGTCGTGTTCAGTTTTTCGCGACTCGGCGACTTCAGAACGAAGTGATAACGGTAGTCGCGCTTCAATCGCATGATCGGAGCGGCCGCCGGACCCAGTACGCGCACGCCTTCATGTCGCGTCTGATCGAACCACTTTCCGATGATGCCGGACCACTGCAGAGCGTCATCGAGCTGGTCGCTGCGGACGAGAACATTTGCGAGCGCGGAGTAGGGCGGATAGTGCATCCAACTGCGAAAGCGGAGTTCTCTTTCGTAGAAGCCGGTGAAGTCGTGGCGGGCAGCATATTCCACCGCATAATGGTCCGGGAAAAAGGTCTGCAGAATAACCTTGCCGGGAGATTCGCCGCGCCCCGCCCGGCCCGCCACCTGGGTGAGCAACTGGAACGTGCGTTCAGCCGCGCGGAAGTCGGGCAGTCCCAAAGCCACGTCGGCTCCGACCACGCCAACCAGGGTCACGCCGTGAATGTCGTGGCCTTTGGCGATCATTTGCGTTCCCACCAGCAGGTCGAGTTCGCCTTCATTCAAGGCGTTGAGCGTGCGCTCAAAATCTTCGTGGCCGCGGACCGTGTCTCGATCAAGTCGAGCGATGCGCGCCTGCGGAAACATTCCGTGCAGCAGTTCTTCCAGCTTTTCCGATCCGGTGCCAAGAAAGTAGACATACTCGCTGCCGCAATGCACGCAGGCCTTCGGCACGGGCGCGGTGTATCCGCAATAATGGCAGACCATCTTGTGCTCGCGCTTGTGATGGGTCAGGGCGATGGCGCAGTTATTGCATTCGAGCTTCTTGCCGCAGGTGCGGCATAAAGCAACCGGCGAATATCCGCGCCGGTTCAGCAGCACCATCACCTGCTCGCGGCGTTCGAGGCGATCTTTGATTTCGGCGGCGAGTTTTCGTGAGATGACTTGCTCGTGGCCGGTTTCCTGGAATTCCAGGCGCATGTCCACGATCTCAACTTCGGGCAGCGGACGTTTCTCGACTCGATCCGGCAGCTCGATGAGCGCGTACTTATTCTTGGTCGCGTTGAAGTAGGACTCCAGCGACGGCGTGGCCGAACCCAGCACCACGGCCGCATCCGACATTTTGGCGCGCATGACCGCGACATCGCGCGCATGATAGCGCGGCGTTTCTTCCTGCTTGTAGGAAGAGTCATGTTCCTCATCGACGATAATCAGCGCCAGATCCGAGACTGGCGCGAACACCGCCGAGCGCGTGCCCACCACCATTCGAGCCTCTCCCCGCTTGATGCGATGCCACTGCTCGGCGCGCTCGCGATCGCTCAGCGCGGAATGCAGAATGGCAACCTCGTCCGCGAAAATCTGATGCAGATCGGCAGCCACTGCGGGAGTCAGCCCGATTTCCGGAACCAGCAGAATGGCTGACCGTCCGGTTTCGAGCACCGAACGCATCCCCGCAAGATAGACGGCGGTCTTTCCCGAGCCAGTAACGCCATGCAGCAACATCCCTGAAAATTTGCGAGACTCGACTTTTTCGCGCAACCGCGCCAGCGCTGACTTTTGCGCCTCATTGAAATCGAACTCGAGTCGAGACACGCGCGGCTTGCTGCGCGAGACGGTGAAATCCGCCGACTCTTCGATAATCTCGATCAGGCCACGCCGGACCAGCGTGCTCAGCGTGCTGCGCGGGACTTCCAGCGATTGCAAGGCTTCGACTGCGAGTTTGCCGCCGGATGCTGTCAGCGTTTCGACCAGAGCCCGCTGGTTGTCATTCAGCCTACCTTCGGCGGATTTCAACAGCGCGATCTTGATCGTGCGCGTGGCGTCCTGGGTCGCCGAGATATCTTCGCGAGCCAGCCATTTCTTGCGGACCATCCCATCCAGAATTCTTCGTGAAGCGTGAGTAGCAGATCGCAGCCTCCCCTCGCGAATCAGTTCCCCATCCGAAGCAGCCAGATAGTCGAGCACGCGAAACTCTGCAGCTTGCTCTTCGGGAGTGCGCCGTGAACGCGCGGACGATCCTGACATCCCTGCCAGATGGAGCGCCATGTGTCCTTGTTCTGTGATGCGGTATCCAACCGCACGTTTGAACTCGGCCATCAAAGGCAGCATGGTGCGAAAGACTTCGCCGAGCGGGGCAAGGTAGTAGTGCGCAATCCAGAGTCCGAGGCGCAGCAGGCCATCATCCAGTACCGGCGTTGCATCGAGTACGTCGATTAGACTTTTGGTCGCAATCGCAGGCTTGCGATCGTGCAATTCCACGACGATGCCCGTCATGCGCTGCTGGCGAAATGGAACCAGCACGCGTCCGCCCACGACTGGCACACTCTCCGCAGGAACGCGGTATGTGAAAACCATGTCGAGCGGCACCGGCAGTGCGACGTCGCAGAATTCGGGCATCGATGGAAGGATAAACTACCGGCTGTCAAGCGAGCCGGCAGTTGCCTTTATGCAGGCCAGTCTTCCGCTAGCATATGGCTGGTCGGTTCATGCTGAGCTCAGATATTGGCTCAGGCTATTCTTCCTTCTTCGGCGGCCTCAGACCAAGGTATGCCATCACCATCTGCAGATCTTTCCACGCTTCGCCTTTCTGTCGAGGATCGCGCAGAAGGTATGCGGGATGGTAGGTCACGGCCAGCTTGGAACCTTGCCAGGAAGGATCGCCTCGTGCGCCAGCAGGCATGAAGTCGTAAAAACGCCCACGCAGTTCCGACATGGGAGCGTTGATCGCCAGAAGATTTTTAGCGGACACCGCTCCCAGAGCCACAATAACTTTCGGCTTGATCACCGCGATCTGCCGCATCAGGAACGGCGAGCACGTCTCGCACTCATCGCGCTCGGGCGTACGGTTCCCCGGCGGGCGGCACTTCACGACGTTCGCGATGTAAACATCTTCGCGCCGCAGGCCCATGGCCTTGATCATGTTGTTAAGCAATTGCCCGGCGCGGCCGACGAAGGGTTCGCCTTGCGCATCTTCGTCAGCTCCCGGCCCCTCGCCGACAAACATCAGCTCAGCGCGCGGATTGCCGACGCCGAACACAATCTGCTTGCGCCCTTGTTTGTGCAACTTGCAACGCGTGCAGTCGCCCAGGTCTTCGCGAATCACTTTCAGCGCCGCAAGCGGATCTGAGACAGCCTGTTCCGGCCGGGGCGTAAGCACCTGGACAATATTCTCTTCAACGTTCTTCGCAACTACGGCGGCTTTCCGTGGGGACATTTCCTCTCGCAGTTCTGTCTGGGATACGAATAGCGTTTGCGCCGCTTCCCTGGTCGACACAACGACGGCCTCCGGCGGTTCCCGCCGGTAGAAATCGTAGATGCCAAGCTCGTTGTAATAGCGGACGCGTTCGGCCAAGGCGCGGCGCAGTTCCGGATTTTGGATGATCGGCACAGGAAGAGCTGCGGAAATTATACGTTAGGTTCAGGAAGCGGGTAGGGATCCTTCGACTGCGGATTCTGCGCTTCTCGCAGAATCTGCTCCGCTCAGGATGACATTTCGGACGACGCTACGCTTCGACTGGCGACTGGCGATGGCGCCGCAGGCTGACGATCTGGTCGAGAACGCGCTGCGCGACCTCCCGCTTCGTCGTTTCGGCGACTTCGACCACGTCGTCACGCGTGATGATCGTGACTGCATTCCGGTCCGAATCGAAGCCAACGCCTTCGCGGGAAACATCGTTGACCACGATCGCGTCAAGATGTTTCGAAACCAGCTTCTGGCGCGCATTCTCCAGCACGTTTTCAGTCTCCGCGGCGAATCCAACCACAAGCTGAGACGTCTTCTTCGCTGCGAGTTCGTTCAGGATGTCCGGCGTAGCCTCAAGTTCCAAGGACATTGGCCCCTTGCGCTTGATTTTTTGTCCAACGGCAGATTTGGGACGATAGTCCGACACAGCCGCGGTCTTGATCACGATGCTGGATTGTGGAAGCAGTTGCAAAACGGCGTTGCGCATCTGCTCGGTCGATTCGACCCGCGTGACTTCGGCTGCCCCGGGCGGCGTCAGCGAGGTCGGGCCACTAACCAGAAGGACGCGCGCGCCGCGCCGCAATGCCGCTTCGGCTAAGGCATATCCCATACGCCCGCTGGAGCGGTTCGTGAGATACCGCACCGGATCGATTTTTTCGCGCGTCGGGCCCGCGGTGATGAGCACGGTTTCTCCACTGAAATCCTGGCTCGCTCCCAGAACTCCCATCACGGCGGCCACAATGGCTTCGTTCTCGGCGAGCCGTCCCGCGCCCACCATCCCGCAAGCCAGGTATCCGGAGCCGGGCTCCACAATCTTCACGCCGCGCTTCCGCAGAATCTCCAGATTCGCCTGCGTTGCGGGATGCTCCCACATATTCACGTTCATTGCAGGCGCCACGACCACCGGGGCTTTGGTCGCCAGATAAAGCGTAGTCAGGAAGTCGGTCGCGATTCCCTGCGCAAAATGTGCCAGCACATCCGCCGTTGCCGGCGCCACGACCAGAGCGTCGATCGCTTGAGCGACAGCGATGTGTTCGATCGCGGAATCGATGTTGGGCTCATGTTCTTCGCCGGGCGCGAACATGCTGGTGATGACTTTTTCTCCAGAGAGCGCCGCAAAGGTGAGGGGCCTGACGAATTCCTGGGCGGCGCGGGTCATGACGACCTGCACGCGAATGCCGCGGTCCTGCAGCAGGCGCACGATTTCGGCTGCCTTGTACGCTGCAATTCCGCCGGTGACGCCGAGAGCAATCTTCATGCTGGCTGATGGATGACTCTAATTATTGATTGCGCATGCAGCGATTGGGATTCAATCGCAAAATCAACAATTTTGTTCAGTCCTGGCCGAGCGCTTTGTCGAGCGTTTCTGCGGCCTGCTCCGTGGCGCTGCGGGTCTCTGGGATTTCCCATTTCACCTTGCCGGCACGGATCTCATCCTGGGCGATGCGGCAGGGCTTGCGGGAATTGGTGTCGACCACTGGCGGAGCGCCGGACTGCAGTTGCCGTGCCCGCCGTGCCGCCACCAAAATGTACCGGTAATTGCTATCGAAGCCTTCGATCAACTTCATTGCGACATTCCCCCTTGGAAACTGACTTTGCAGTGGAATCAGTGCCGAGCGTTCGAACATTGCAATCGCGGAACACCACAACTTCCATGGTGTGTCCCGCGGCTATCTATTATTCCGGTCCAGCCCGCTTCGGGGCGCCCATCAATGATACCGCGAAACCTAGAGGCGTGCAGGAGAGGCGGGAGTACGAAAGGACGCCAGGATCGGCTGAACCTTCTCCTTCAGATTGGCGAGGCGAAGACGCTCCGCACGCTCAACGATCGCGTTCTCTTGCTCCGAAAGAGCCCGCTGCTCCCGCCGCAGGCGCTCGGAGAGCACGATCGCCCTGAGTCTCTCGATCGATTTTTCGAGTTGATCATTGATCAAAACGTAGTCGTACTTGTCGTACTCCTCAATCTCGCGGCGAGCGTCCTGCAGACGGCGCTGAATTTCATCCTCGCGATTCTCACTGCGATTTCGCAACCGCCATTCCAGCGTTTGGCGGTCGGGAGGCAGCACGAAAATGCTTATAGCGTCAGTCAGATTCTGCTTAATCTGGGCCGCACCCTGCACATCGATATCCAGAAAAAGGTCTTGGCCGCTGGCACCGGCCTCGCGCAGAAACCGTCGCGACGTGCCGTAGCAGTTCCCGTGCACGTTAGCGTGTTCCAGAAATTCGGCATCGCGCACCATGCGCTCAAATTCTTCCATGGTGACAAAGTGATACTGTTTCCCGTTCTGTTCACTACCTCGCAAAGCCCGTGTCGTGTAGGAAATCGAAAAGACCAGGTTGGGCACGAGTTTGAGAATCTCGTTGGCCAGCGTGGATTTCCCCGAGCCGGACGGTGCAGAGATGATGTAGACCAGTGGCTGGCGGTTTTCGCTCATTCCAGGTTTTGCACCTGCTCGCGTGATTTTTCGATTTCTGCTTTCATCGCTAAACCTGCTTCGGTAATCTTCAGCGCTTCCCCCGCCAGCCCCGAGGTTTTCGAAAGCAACGTGTTCGCCTCGCGGTTCATTTCCTGTAGCAGGAAATCCAATTTCTTGCCGATCTCGCCTCCCTCATCGAGCAATCCGAGGAAATGCTGGACGTGATTTTCCAGGCGGACAATCTCTTCCTGAATGTCGCTGCGGTCCACCAGTAGAGCCGCCTCTTGCAGCATCCGCTCCTTGTCCACCGCCGAGCCCAGTAATTCCTGCAAGCGCGATTGCAGCCGCTCGCTATAATTGTGCAGGACGGCGCGGCGATGCTGCTGCACAAGTTTGCTCGCCTCCGCCAGATGAGCCATGCGCTCGCGCAATTCGCGGACGATGCCCCGGCCTTCCTCTTCACGCATCTGATTCAACCGCTCCAGCACCTCGCCAACTTTGGCCATCACCGCCGGCTCAATGTCATCATCGGCGCAATCGTTGGCCGCCTCCAGCGCGCCTGGAAACCGTAGAATTGCGTTCAGATCGGGCACCGCGGCCAGCGAAAATTCGGCGGCAGCGGCCCGAAATGCGCCGATGTAACCGCTCACCAGTTCGCGGTTCAGGGACAACGATTCGTTGCTGCTCCGCTCCAGGCTCAAGGACACTTCGACGTGCCCGCGCGCGATCTTTTCCTTGAGCAGGCGGCGAAGCTGCATCTCAAGAGAATCCGTGCCGGAGGGAAGACGGAAGTGCAGATCCAGAAAACGGTGGTTGACCGACTTCAACGCAAGCGCGAAGCCTAACCGGCCATTCGGTGGACTGCCTCCGGCAGCGGAAGATTCGCTTCCGCCACTCCGATGGATTTCCCCTCGTACCTGCGCAAAACCTGTCATGGAGCGTATGGGCATAGTGGCCAGATTCTCAACTTCCCGCAACCGCTTTCGGTGTATCCGCGTTGGCGAACTGTAATTCGTAGAGCCGGCGGTACGTGCCGGACTGATTCATCAACTCTTCATGAGCGCCGGTTTCGGCAATGGTGCCGTTTTCGATCACCACAATGCGGTCGGCACGGCGCACGGTCGACAGGCGGTGCGCGATCACAAACACAGTGCGTCCGCTCATCAGATTGTGCAGCGCGGATTGCACCAGCGCTTCCGACTCGCTGTCCAGCGCCGAGGTCGCCTCGTCCAGTATCAGGACGGGCGCGTTCTTCAGCAAGGCCCGAGCAATCGCCAGGCGTTGCCGCTCGCCTCCGGAAAGCCGCACGCCGCGCTCTCCGATGACAGTATCGTACCCCGAAGGCAGGGCCATAATAAAATCGTGCGCCAGCGCCGCCCCCGCCGCAGCCTCTACCTCTTTCAACGGAACGTGCGGCTGGCCGTAGGCGATGTTGTTCCGCACTGTGTCGTTGAACAAGACCGTTTCCTGCGTCACGATTCCCACCTGGGAACGCAGGGACGAAATGCTCACATCACGGACATCATGATCATCCACTAAAATGCGTCCGCCGGTGACATCGAAAAATCGAGGCAGCAGATGCACGAGCGTGCTCTTCCCCGCTCCGCTGGATCCGACCACGGCGAGAATTTCTCCGCGATGCACTTCCAGATTGATCCCGTGCAAGATTTCCCGCGAATCATCGCCGTCTGACTGATAAGAGAAACTGACGTTCTCGAATCGAATGCTCTGCGCGAATCGAGGCAGCGCCTTGGCTCCCGGCTTTTCCCCCACCACATCCTGCGTGTCCATGAACTTGAACAGCTCCGACGAGGCTCCGATCGCCTGTTGGAAGCTGTTATTGAACACCGCGAATTTGCGCGCCGGATTGTACATGCTCAGCACCGCCGCGACGAAGGTGACGAACGCACTTAAGTCGAGCTCGTGATGAACAATGCGCTCGCGCCCCAGCAGCAGCAGCAGCGCGATCGCAATCGAACCGAGTATATCCATCAGCGGCGAACTGATGGCGGCCGCCGCCACCGAACGCAGGTTGGCGCGGAACAGCCGCTGCGCCGCCTTCCGGAATCGCGCGACCTCCCACGACTCCATTCCAAAAGCTTTCACGATCCGGTTACCCGTGATCGTTTCATGTAGGATGTTCTGCACGTCCGCCAGTTGATCTTGACCTGTTCGGGTAGTTGAGCGCACTCGCCGTCCAATGCGCACCGCGGAAAATATGATGACCGGAACGAACAGCACCAACACCCACGCCAGCTTGCCGCCCAGGATAATCACCAGTACGGCGGTAAACAGGAAGGTGAAAAACTGCTGCAGGAATTCGGAGAGCACGCTCGACATGGCAAACTGCACGCGCTCAATGTCGTTGATGATGGTTGAGATCAGCGTGCCGGTCGTATGCTTCTGAAAAAACGCCGCCGATCGCCGCAGAACTGAGTTGTATAGGTCATTGCGCAAGTTCGGTGATCATGCCGAACCCGGCATGGTTCACCAGGTACGTGCCAATGTAGTCGAAAATCCCCTTCGTCACTGTAGAGGCCACCAGGGCGTATGCCACGATGGTCCAGGCATTGTGAAAATGCGCGGGAACGAAGGATTGCAGATAAACCGGCGTCCCCAGTTTCGGGATCGTAAACAGCAGGATGTTGTCGGAGCCGGAACCCGGATTCAGCACGCGATCGAAAACCGGCTTCAGCAGCATCAACCGGAAGGCTTCCAGGAACCCGACCCCAGCCAGCAGAAATATGCCGGGCAGAAGTTGCACCAGAAAAGGGAGCACATAGCGGACCAGCCGCATCAGTTGGCGCATGGAGCTCCTGCGCAGCCCGGGCCGCAATCGCTTGCTGCCGCTTGAATAGATATCGAGTGCAAGGCCATATTCTACTTGAGTTCGGCCCGCAAGCGGCACCTGCACATCCCAGGTACCCCGCTCTATCCAAGACTAGCTTGGGCTATCCCGGTGCACGATTTTCACGCGGTATCCCGTGTGCCTGAGGTTTTTTCCCAACTCCTCGGCAATCATCACGGAACGGTGCTGCCCCCCCGTACAACCCACTGCGATCGTTAGATAGCTCTTGCCTTCGTGAATGTAATGGGGAAGCAAGAACACCAGCAGATCGGAGATGCGCTTCATGAACTCCCGCGTCTGCGGAAACGAGCGAATGTATTTCGCCACCCGCGAGTCGCGCCCGGTCAAATGCCGGAATTCAGGAATGAAATGCGGGTTAGGCAGAAAGCGGACGTCAAACACCAGGTCGGCATCCTCCGGCACGCCTTCGCGGAATCCAAAGCTCACGCAGGAAACCAGAAGGCTCTTCTCTGCCGACTGCTCGTGAAAACGCTCTTTGATGTGGGCGCGTAACTCGTGAACGTTGAACTTCGAGGTGTCGATTACAAAGTCGGACAGTCGCCGGATCGCGCCGAGATGCTTGCGTTCCGTCTTGAGCGCGGACTTCACGGAAGAGTCGGTGCCCAGAGGATGGGGACGCCGGGTCTCACTGAAGCGCCGCAGCAGCACCGCGTCCGACGCTTCCAGGAACACGACCTTGGTGGGAATCATCCTCCGCACCGACTTTAAGATCCCCGGCAGCATGTCGAGCCGCGAACCTTCCCGGACGTCCACCACCAGGGCGGTCTGCCGAATCTCGCTGGATTGCATCGTCAGCTCGGCGAACTGCGGAATCAACTGCACCGGCAGGTTGTCGACGCAGTAATAGCCGAGATCTTCGAAGGCCTTCAGCACAGAAGCCTTACCCGAGCCGCTCATCCCCGTGATGATGACCAGTTCCGCCGGGCGCCGCCGCCTTCGCTCGTGCTTTGGCCTGCGCTTTTTCGGGCCCGATCGGGCAGAGATTCGACGCGCTCTCATGCACAGGATAGTAGCATCCATACGCCGCATCCGGCTCGTGCTGAGTGCCCACGGAGATACTGCTATCGAATCGACGCAACTTGGCCCCGGCGAGAATCGGAAATCGAGATTGTCTCCGCCGCGCTGCACGCGTAATCTATTGCGTCTATGAAAAAGTTCGAAGATCTCACGGAACGGGAAGTGCTGGCTCTGGCCATTACTTTGGAAGAAGAAGACGAACGTGTCTATTCGGACTTTGCCGAGGGCTTGCGGCAGGATTATCCGGCGACCGCGTCGATGTTTGACGGCATGCGCGAAGAGGAGTCGGGACACAGGCGGCGCCTGTTGGAATTGTTCCAGAAGAAATTCGGCGAGCACATCCCGCTGATTCGCCGTCAGGACGTGCGAGGCTTTGTCGAGCGTCCTGCATTGTGGCTGGTCCGGCCTCTGCGCATTGAAGCAGTGCGCAAAGAGGCGTCCACTATGGAAGTGGAAACGCGCCGCTTCTATGAAAAGGCGGCCGCGCGCACGCAGGACGCCAGCATCCGGCAACTGCTGGACGACTTGGCCAACGAAGAGCGCGAGCACGAGGAACGCGCCCAGGAACTCGACAAGGAAAAACTTCCCGACAGCGTCAAGGCCGACGAGGCCGTCGCTGAGCGCCGGCTCTTCGTATTGCAGATCGTGCAGCCGGGACTCGCGGGATTGATGGATGGATCGGTCTCGACCTTGGCCCCTGTATTTGCCGCTGCATTTGCGACGCAAAAAAGCTGGGACGCGTTCCTCGTGGGCATGGCGGCGTCAGCGGGCGCGGGCATCAGCATGGGATTTGCTGAGGCACTCTCCGATGACGGCAGCCTCACGGGACGCGGGCATCCATGGGTGCGCGGCGTGATTTGCGGAGCGATGACAGCCTTGGGCGGGATCGGGCATACGCTCCCGTTTCTGATTCACCACTTTCGCGCAGCTCTGTTGGCAGCTGGGGCCGTCGTTCTGGCGGAACTGGGCGTAATTACCTGGATTCGCCGCCGCTACATGGATACGCCCTGGGTCACCGCCGCGCTGCAGGTAGGCTTGGGCGGAGTGCTGGTGTTTATCACCGGCGTGCTGATTGGAAGCTCTTAAGAACCATCCCTGATTGGAGATCCGCACGGAGGCGTCGTCCCGAACGCCGGCGCCGTTCAGCCGGCGGAGGGATCTCCCGTGAAGGGTTGCCGACCTCATACTCATTCCACGCGAGATCCTTCACTCCGCCTGAAAAGCGGCTCCGTTCAGGATGACGCCAATCTCAATTGCCTTACGGCTGCGTATCCAGCGGGTGCGTGCTCTTCTCGTAGAACTCCTTCTGCAGTTTGGGGCTGACGTCATCGGCCTTCACGGCTTGAATCGCCTTCACCACAGAATCGATCCACCAGTTCATCTGATATTCGCCAAGTTCTTTCGTGGCGGCTGCGCCTTCGCCAGAATAGTGATTCGGAAAACGCGTGTACCACCAGATGCCGGTGTAGACGTCTTCCGGAAGCTTCTGGCGGGCCTGGTCGGCGCCGGATTCGCTGGTGGCGCGATCCATGTGAACAAGGTCAGGACGGGCGATCATCATCTTTGAGGTCTCGCTTTCTCCGGCGTGCATATCAATCTTGGTCTTTTTCGGCGGACCTCCGTGCTCGGGCGTGCGTTCGTCGAAAACATAGACCACATAGTCGTGCGGCTTGTCGAGCTGGGTTTGCGCAAAATACGGCAGCAGGCTGCTGTTGCCGCCGTGGCCGTTGACGATGAGGATCTTCTTGCAGCCGTTGCGTGCCATCTCGTCGGTGGTCTCCTGCAGCAGCGCCAGTTGCAGGCTGCGGCTGTAGGCCATGGTTCCGGGCTCGTGACGAGCTTCGGCGATCTGGCCAAAATAATATTCCGGGAAAACGACCGCGTACTCCTGCTCGGCCGCGTGCAGCGCGGCGTAGCGGACGTCAAGCAGATCAGTCCCCAGCGGCAGATGCGGTCCATGCTTTTCGAGAATGCCGAACGGCAGCAGGCACGTTCCCTGCGAACGATGAATGCCTTCCCGGAAATCGGAGGCTGTCAGTTCCTCCCAGTGCACGGAAAGTTTTGCAGATGAACTTGCAGCTTGTGGCTGAGCGTGTGACACATTCGAGAGAACAAACCCCACGACTAGAAGACAGACCGCGCGAGTGATCATAGTGACTGCT
Organism: uncultured Acidobacteriota bacterium; assembly: GCA_963763795.1. Lineage (GTDB taxonomy): Bacteria > Acidobacteriota > Terriglobia > Terriglobales > Acidobacteriaceae > Sulfotelmatobacter. The sequence goes on from CAVXPP010000007.1 coordinate 512,075, forward strand.
CCAGGGGCGAATTCTAGCACGCAAGGTCAGCTATTAAAACGTACGAATGGCTTGGATCAGGGAATGGGCGAGGCGAACAGGATGCGGTGGCCGTCGGCGGTAACCGCCCCGAACTCCCGCATGCCCCACGGCTCATCACGAATGGTTTTGCAGATCTTCGCACCCCTGGCGCGAATCGACCCGTAGAACGGGTTGATGTCATCGATTTCGAGATAAGCGAAATACGAATGATCGCCGAGTTCAGCAGGAGGCAGCGCATCGGGACAAAGCCCGGCGCAAATTGTGCACTCGCCCGACGTATAAAAGAGAAAACCGGGATCCGGGATGGAGTGAACAGAAAATCCGAGCACATCGCGATAGAAAGCGGCGGATTTCTGCAAGTCGTGAACGGCGATGACGAAGCGGGTTCGAAGAATCTTGGACATGTGAGTAGGACTATCCGCGCCTCGCTCCAGTGTCAAAACGGCCGTCCTGAATCTCGCAGAGAACGATCAACCATCGCAGACAACTCCGCTCCGTTCATTAAGCTCTAATTGATTAACGATAGTAGCTGGGCGCTGATGTCGGAGATGGAGGAGGTCGGACATGAAGTGGACCAGCCTGCTAGTCGCAAGCTGTTGTGTTGCACTGTTTTTGGGGATCTGGGCACCGCGAGCCCATGCAGATCAGTCGAATCAGGCAACGAAGTTAACTTTCAGCGCACCCGTGGAGATTCCGGGAGCCGTGCTCCCGGCGGGGACGTATTGGTTCACGGTGATGAGGGATGATCCAGATCGCAATGTAGTGCAGGTGTGGAATAGTGACCGGGAGCATCTGCTGGCTACGTTCATGACGGTGCCGGACTATCGCATGCAGCCAGCGGGTCGGACGATCCTGAAATTCGAGGAGCGGCCATCGAGTCAACCCGAGGCTCTGGAAGCGTGGTTTTATCCGGGAGATAATTACGGCCACGAATTTGTTTATTCGGAGAGCCGAGCCAGAGAACTCGCTAAGCGCACCGGGCATCCGGTGTTGTCAATGCGAGATGACGTGGCTTCGAATATCACCACGCCCGCGAAGTCGGTGAAGGAACCTTCCGTGATGGCGATGAAACAAGCCCACGTGGAAGCGATCAATCCAAGCGGACAGGAAGTTGACGAATCGCAGGCGATTCAGGCCATACCGCAGCCTACGAATCAAACGACCGTACCGCGGCGGTGAGCGAGGCTTGCGTTGGGACGTGCAGCCAACGACCCTGCCCTGTCTCATCCGAGAAACGGTGAGACAGGGACGGGGCACACTCGCGGACAGCTAATGGCTGAAAGCTGACGGCTTCTACGGCACCTCGATCAACTCCATTTTGTCGTCCCGGCGCCGGCGGTGCAGCACCATCAGCTTGCCTTTCGGGTCGCGGAAGACGAAGACGTCGCGGTCTCGGAAGTGGGCCTCCTTGATCGCCTCTTCCAGAGTCATGGGGCGCATGGCCACAGACTCGTCAGAGCGGAGAAGGTGAACTTCGGTCGTCTTAGCTACAGCGGGAAACTTGTGCACCATGACCGGCACAGCGGTTTTCTCGGAAAGGCCGACCGCTGTTCGCAGGTCTTCCTGGGGCGACGTTTCGTGGCCGTTCCACTTCTTCACTTCTTCGCTCTTGCGGGCAGAACGCTTCTTCGCCTGCCAGCGCGTCTTATATTTGATGGCTTGTTTTTCCAGATGATCGAGAGCTTCGTTCACGGCGATGGACATGTCCTTGGCTTGCGCCAGGCCGACCAGGGGGCCGTTGCGCGGGCTGATCGTGATTTCGGCTTTATGGCGATGCTTCTCGACAGCGAGGATCACCTTGGTTTCAAATTTATCGCCCAGGATTTTGCGGATTTTCGTGAGGCCGGTTTCTACTTCTTTGCGGATGGAGTTCGTGACTTCGTATTGTCTTCCGGTGTATTCCACGTTCATGAGCGCCCCTCCTAAGATTCAGTCGATGAGTTAAATCGGGCACCGCATTCGTCCTCGGTCGTTAATCGTTGGCGCGTCGTCGGTAGAGGCATTGGCCAACAACCAACGACAAAGGGCCAACGACTATTTCTTGACCCTTCTCTGGTGCGTGCTCGGGATGCGCATGTCTTCGCGGTATTTGGCTACCGTGCGGCGGGTCACCTGAATGCCCTGCGATTGCAGGATGCGGGTGATCTGCTCATCGGTCAGCGGACGGCTGGGATCTTCATCTTCGATCAGCTTTTTGACCCGGCGCTTCAGGATCAGGAGCGACGTGCCGCCGCCCTCCGGTCCCTGCACGCTCTCGCTGAAGAAGTACCGCAACTCGAATACGCCTTGTGGAGTGTGGGCGTACTTGTTGGCCACTGCCCGGCTTACCGTGGAAGGATGCACGCCGATTTCCTCGGCCACCTCCTTGATCATCATGGGCTTGAGTTGATCGATGCCGCGTTCCAGAAAATCCTGCTGGCGGGCAACGATTGAGTAACAGACCTTGGTGATGGTCTGCTTGCGCTGCTCGATATTCTTGATCAGCTGAATCGCGCTCTTGTAGCGCTCTTTCACGTAGTCGCGAGTACTCTTTTCATTAGTGCCGTCGCGCGTGACCAGCTTCTTGTACGCCGGGTTCAAGCGCAGCTGCGGCAGGTCTTCATCGTTCATGATGACGAGCCACTCGTCACCATGCTTGATGAAGGCCACATCCGGCTCGATCAATCGCGCCTGGACCTTGTTGTAACGCAGGCCAGGACGGGGATCGAGAGTGCGAATGTAATCGAGCGCCGTCTGCACCGCCTCGACCGGACGTCCGATCGCCTTGGCGATCTCTTTGTGCTGCTTGTTCTGCAGGCCTTTCAGGTGATGGTCGGCCACGGCCATGGCATCCTGCAGAACCTGGGCTGTGCCGTTTCCGTTCTTGTGCTGCGCCAGCTGCACCTGGTGGAAGCGGAGCTGCGCCAGCAGGCACTCCCGCAAATCGCGGCAACCCACACCCGGAGGATCGAGTTGTTGCACGACCTGCAAAGCTTCCTGCAAGTCGGCGGCGGTGAATCTAGGCTTGTACACGGGTGCAGCGGGAGCTTTGGGCTCCTGCGCGGGGGCCACGGCGGCTGCTCCGTTTGCCGAGTTCGACAGGAAAGACGCCTCGACCTGATGATCGCGCCCAACCGCCCCACTCGTATACAAAGAATCGTCGGGAATGACCGGATCGACAACGGGATCGGCGTCGACCTCCAGCGTTTCAACCGTCCCTTCGGAGGCCGGCAGATCGTCCGCATCCGCCGCAGCAGTTTGAGCCGCATCTGCGATCCCCAGCGCCTGCGCTTCGCTGACAATTTTCTTGGCCGTTTCGGCGTCGGCTTCCGGCGTAGCCGGAGGAGCGACGCCCAGCAATTCGTCGTCACTGGCGATCAGATAGCCGTCTTCATTGAGGTTGCCGACGATCAAGTCGGCGGCTTCCCGGACGGCGGGAGTCAGGCTCAACGATCCCAGCTGCCAGGTCAGGTGATCCGTAAGATTCGATGGCTTGGACAGAAAATTCTCGAACGACGGACGCTCGATGTCCTCCATCTCGCTGTGCGTGCGATAACCGGGATCGAGATAGTCCTGGAAAAACGATCCAAAGTCGATTTCCTCGAACGGATCTTTCTTTTCGACCGCGGCGAGGGGATTTTCTTCAGTCGTTGCGGCAGCGGCGCGCTCGCGGTCTTCTTCCTTCTTGCCAACTTCATCGAGCAGCGGAACCGAATCTTCAAGCTCTTCGAGGACCGGGTTCTCCACCATCTCAGAGTTAATCATGTCCTTAAGCTCAAGCTTGTTGAGCGCGAGGACAGACACCATCTGCACCAGACCTGGAGTAAGGATCTGCCGCTGCGACAGCTTAACGCTGAGTTTGTGCTGCAGTAAGACCATGTCGTCGGTTGTTAGTCGTTCGCCTCAGTTACTCGAGCTTGTCGAGTCGATCATCGTGGCTGTCAAGGCGGTGTTCGTGCATCTCGACAACCCGCAACAGCCTGGCTGTGCCCTCAGCAACTTCGGTCACCAGCTTTGCCGCCCGGTCAAGCTGGCGATCATGTTTTTCGCTTTCTATCGGCAACAGCTCTAAATTGTGCGTCAAAGCTTCCAATCGTTCGTCAATCGTCATCGCTGTCTGCCTCTGTAGCTCGACCAGAGTTGCAACATTAAACCAGAGAGAAACTCTCTCCCAAGTACACCCTTCTCACTTCCGGATCGCCGGCCAGTTGCTCCGGTGGTCCGTGACGGAAAATCCTGCCGTCGTCGATGATGTAAGCCCGGTCGGTAACCGTAAGCGTTTCCCGCACGTTATGGTCGGTGATCAGGACTCCGATGCCGCTGGCCCGCAGACTGCTAATGATCTTCTGCAAATCGAGCACGGCAATCGGGTCGATCCCCGAAAACGGTTCGTCCAGCAAAATGAAGGTGGGATTGATGCACAGGCAGCGAGCAATTTCCACGCGCCGTCGTTCCCCGCCGGACAGGGCGTACCCGCGGTTCTGGCGGATATGCTCCAGTCCCAGTTCGTCAATAAACTTTTCCATCTTCTCGCGGCGCTCGTGCCACGAAATCGGCTGCGCCTCCAAAACCGCGAGGATGTTTTCCTCAACTGTCAGTTTGCGAAAGACCGAAGCTTCTTGCGGGAGATAGCTGATGCCATACTGGCGGGCCCGCAGGTACATGGGGACGTCAGTGATGTCCTGGCCGTCATACAGCACGCGGCCAGTGTCTGGGGGGATCAAGCCTACGATGGCATAAAATGTTGTCGTCTTCCCTGCGCCGTTAGGGCCTAATAATCCAACAACTTCGCCCTGATCGACCCGCAGGCTGACGCCGTTTACAACCCTCCGGCCACGGTACGACTTGCCGATTTCTTCAGTGGCCAGAGTACGCATTTATCGTGCCACTCTCGTCTGCGTTACCACAGGAGTACTTGCTTCGCCTTCTACGAGCACCCTATCATCGCGTCTAAAGAAAGTCAACGAAACCCCGGTAATCTTGCCTTGTTCGGCATCAAAAATGCTAGGGGGTCCCCCGGTCAGCACGAACTTGTCCTCCGCTGCCGTATACACCAACTTCTCTCCCTCAGCGCGGCGGTTCGGCTGCTGCACCTTCACATTCCCTTCGGCGACCATGCGATCCAGTTGCCCCGGGCCTGTGGCAGATGGATTCGTCGAGGTTTGACTCCGCGGCAGCAGATAAGCGTCGGCCGTTTTCGAGGACGCAGTAAAATCGGAACCCTTGGCCACGACTCCGCCTTCGTAATGCACTTTTCGTTCTGAATCAGCGTAGGTCAGCTTGAGCGCGGTGATCACAACCAACCCGCTTTGCGCCCGCCCGGCGACAGTTTTCGCCGCCTTCCCCAGATCAAGAGGCCTTTCCTGCCCATCTTTTTCCGTCTGAGCAAGAACGGTCTGCACCGGATGCGCCACTGTTCCCTGGGCGGTAACAAATCTCCGGTCGCGGTCGAACTCGATCGAGGGCGCCTCGATGACGTTTGCGTCCTGCCACAGGCGCGCGTTGCCCTGATAGAGCGCGACGCCGGCATTGCCCTGAGCCGTCATCGTGCGGGCGGTCACGTGAATCGGCGACGACGAGGCCAGCAGCGCTCCGTCCGGCTGCTCCTTCAGTTCGCTGTAGCTGGTCTTGACGTCGCCCTCGGCCACCGATTCGCTTGTGGCGCGGTTGATCCTGATCGTGTTTGCGGTGGTCTGCATTCCTCCGTTGGCCACCCGGGGACTACCTGTCAGCACCAGCATTTGATCGGCCGGGGTATAGCGTCCGGAGTCGGCCCAGGCCTGCATTCGCTTATCCGGCGTCTGCCCGTCGGAGTACGCGACGTTTCCTTTTTGCGTAATCGAGTCGATGCCGCCCGGTGGCAGGAATGTCGCAAGAACGGAATCGCTGGTGCTCACGCGGTCCGGTTGTCCAGCATTCGAATTCACGATGCGCGCTTGGGGCGCGCCGCGGACGCTGCTGAGGCGGGTACGTCCGTCGGCCGTCGCAAAGTCGGCTTCGAACTTGGCGGCCGTGACCACCGTTTTCTGCCCGGATCGATTCGATGCGGCAGGGCTGGTCGATGCGGCAGGGCTGGACTGAGCGTCCGTAATCGTGATCTGCGCCGCGCCCACAGTCACGGCATGCTTCAACACGCGCCCCTGATCCACGATGAAATCGATCGCCGGAGCCGTCAAATCAAAATCCTGCTTGCCGCTTCCATCCGCGTTGCCGTCCGCGCTGGACACATTCGCCGCATTCTGCAGCAAGTGAGCGCCATCCAGGGCGTGGATCGTCTGCACTTCATTCTGCCCGGCGAAATCGACGACCACGCGCCCGGCTTCGCCCTGCACCGGATCAGTTCCGGTTTGCTCGATATGCACATTTCCCGTCAAGATCGCCGTCTGCAGCAGATCTTCTCCATCCAGCAACAGGAACTCAGCCTGATCTGACCGCCCGTGGATCTCCTGCTCTGCAGCCGAACGGCTTCGCCCCCTCGATCCTTTCGCGCCGCCGGGACGGGCTACCGTGTTGACGTCTCCCACGGCCAGCACTCGCTGCACATGGTTCTCGGTGCTTAGATAAAAAGTGGCCTGGTCCGCCCGCACCGTTCCGTCGTTACGAACCAGGTGGGCATGATCCAAAATGATTTGCCGCGGATCATTAGTGATCGTGCCATGCTCCGCTTCGAGTACCGCTGGCTCCTTGCCCGCCAACACAATGTGGATCTGCGACGCCAGCGTCAGCGTGTTGCTCTTACCCGCATAGGTCACGCCCACCGCCGAACCGCTGGCCTGCGGAGTGCGGAATTCCACGCGCTCGTCTGTGGCGGCATTCCCCGTGTCCCGGTTGAAGACCAGGTTCCGCGTCTTCAGATGAATCGGATTCTTAACCTCCTTCGGCGTGGATTGATCGGGACTGGTCTCGCCCGCAGGATTCGACACAAGATCGATCTGCACATCTCCTTGGGCAATCACGTCTCCCGTTTTTTGATCGTAGGCGAAATCGTCTCCGTAGATCTGGTCGAAGCGTGACGAATCCTTGCCGTAGAGAACGATGTTTACATTGTGCAACTCGGCATTTCCGTTGAGCTTGAATTGCTTGACGTCGCTGGCCTGCACCGTGAACAGCGTGCGGTTGCCGTTGGACTTCGAGAACTGGAACCCGTTGGCCGTTTGCTTGATGTCGTAGCCGAGCTTGCCAGGGATCGTTTTCAGCGCATTGGTCGCCTTCGAACGCGCATAGAAATACATCCCCGCGACCACCAGCGTGAGTGCAATGGCAGTCACAGCGAGCAAGCGCCGTAGACGGTAGACCTTCAGCGGCATCTGGCTTCAGTGTAATCGAAGCAGGTTCGGTGGCAAGGTCTTGTACTCCGGCTGTTTACCTTTAAAGCGTCAGCATTCCCTAGCGCCCAGCAGTTTTCTCTGCGTTCTCAGCAATTTCTCTGCGACCTCTGCGGTCCAAAGCTTTATCCGCGAGCAATCCGTGTTGCGTCACTTCTGAGCGGTTTTCTCTGTGTTCTCAGCATTTCTCTGCGACCTCTGCGGTCCAAAGCTTTCGCTAGCGCACGCAAGGAAAACCGCGGGAGAAAATCCATGCAGTCGAACACCCCCATTTCCCCAGCTGCGAGCCTCGTCTACACTTAGATGCGCCATCCTCATGAACACGACCGCCCGCAACCCGCCGTTGCTGGACTTTCACAACCTCCGCGTGATGCGCGGGCAGAAGATCGCGCTCGACGACTTCAGCCTCCGCGTCGGCGCCGACGAGCACATCGCCATTCTCGGCCCCAACGGTTGCGGCAAATCGACGCTGATCAAAACTATCACCCGCGAATGTTATCCCGTAGCGCGCCCGGAATCCTCCATGTCCATCCTCGGAGAAGATACCTGGGACGTTTTCGCGCTCCGGACCTGTCTCGGCATCGTATCGAACGACTGGATGCTCTCCTGCACCGGCAATGCTCTCGGCCGTGACGTGGTCTTGTCCGGCTTCTTCAGCAGCATCAGCATTTTTTCCAACCATGAGGTCACCCTCGAGCACCGCAAGCTTGCCGACACAGCGCTCGCCGGGGTGAACATATCGCACCTGGCGGACCGTCCGGTTTGTGAAATGTCGTCGGGAGAAGCGAGGCGCGTCCTGATCGCGCGCGCCTTGGTCCATAAGCCCCGCGCTCTGCTGTTTGATGAGCCCTGCAACTCGCTCGACCTCGCTGCCCAACAAAGCTTGCGGCACACGATGAGCACGCTAGCGCGCGCCGGGACCGCCATCATCCTGGTGACTCATGAATTGGCGGATATCGTCCCCGAGATTCAACGCGTCGTTCTCATGAGTTCGGGCCACGTAGTCGCCGATGGTCCCAAGGAAGAGATCCTTCAAGTCGACCGCCTAGCCCAGCTGTTCGGAGTCAACGTGGAGATCGCGCGGCGGGACGGCCATTACCATCTGTGGTGAGTGCAGTCTTTATATCGCGCAGCGTAAGTTCCATGCCCCCGTATTCGGGATGGTCGTTGTGTCCGATCGTGAAAGCGATATCGATCGAATCGCCCGCCAGAAGCGGAGTCTGCTGCAGTCGTTCGGCCATGTGCCAGCCCAGGGCATCGAAGACGATCTTGGTTCTCAGTTCCCGGTTCTCAGTTCGCAGTGAGCTCTCGTAACCCACGACCGCGGCTGCCGCTTTTTCGCTGCGGCGGATGGCCGCGCCATCGGGATGGCATCGTGGAGTTGCGAGAATCGCCGCAGCCGACAGCCCAGACGATTCCTCGGAGACTGACACGACCTGCCCCGCTCTCAGTTTCAGCTTGACGTGTTTCTCTTTCAGAATCCGCGGAGGAGCGCTGAGCTGTACTCCGCGCGTTGCGAATACAGGCTCGTGATTGCCCATCCCGTACGGCTCCAAAAGTTCCAGAGCTTGGAACAAATCCGGGGTTACATCGGCCAGACCGAGTTCCGCATCCAGATCGAGCATCGGATCGAAATCCGCCAGAGTCAGCTTGGCGCGAGCAAACTCGTCCAGCCGCGTACGCAACTCCGGCACGTTCACGGCAGGCATGGCGAAGCCGCACGCATGGGAATGCCCGCCATATCGCGAAAACAGTTTCGAGCACGATTCGACTGCTTCGAGCAGATGGAAGGCGCGAATCGAGCGTCCCGAACCAAAAGCTTCATCGCCTTCGCGCGCGATCACGATCGTCGGACGGTTGTAACGCTCGACGATCCGCGTTGCCGTAATCCCGATCACCCCGCGATGCCAGCCGTCCCCATCCACAACGATGCAGTAGGCATCGCACAGCGTGGGATCGCCGGTGAACCGCTCTTCCACCGCGCGCAGGATTTTTCGTTCTTCCTCCTGCCGGTCCGAATTGAGCCGATCGAGTTTGGCCGCCAGTTCCCGAGCGCGCGCCGGATCTTTCACGCTGAACAGCTCAATCACGTCGCGGGCCACGTCCATGCGGCCAGCCGCATTGATGCGCGGCGCAATGCGGAAGCCAACTTCCCCCGAGGTCGGCGGACGGTTCGCCGAAATCTGCGCCACCTCGAGCAGAGCTTTCAGCCCGGGATTCACCGCTCTGCGCAATGCTTCGAGCCCCAACGATGCAAAGACCCGATTCTCCCCCGTCAGCGGCACCGCGTCGGCAATCGTGGCGATCGCCACCACTTTCATGAACGAGAGCAGAAACCTGTCGCGATCCTTGGCCTCGAGGCGACGCTCCATCAATCCTTGCGCCACCTTGAACGCCACTCCCGCGCCACAAAGCTGTTTGTAGGGATACTGGCAGCCGTGCTGATTGGGGTTCACGACGGTGAATGCCTTGGGCACGCCATCCGGGCCGGGCAAGTGATGATCGGTCACGATCAAATCGACGCCGAGCCGGCGCGCAGTCTCCGCGGGAGCAAAGGCGCGAATCCCCATGTCTACGCTGACAATCAGTCGAACACCGGCGGCCGCCGCCCGTTCGATCACATCGTCGCGCATGTCGTAGCCTTCGCGAAGACGATGTGGGACGTGAAAGTCCGCCGCACCGCCGCAAAGTTCGATAGCGGTTTTCAATATGATCACCGCCATCGTGCCGTCAACGTCGTAGTCGCCGTAGATCAGGATCGGTTCCTTGCGTTCGATGGCCGCATCCAGGCGGTCGACGGCAGCGCTCAGTCCGGTCATTAGTTGCGGCGAGTGAAGATGCGCAAGGCTCGGCGAGAGAAAATGCTGCGCCGACTCGGCATCAGTAATGCCCCGGCGTGCCAACAGTGGAGCGAGGACGTGCGCCGCGCCCGCCACGCCGCGGAATGCGGGTTCCGTGCGCAGGCACTCGGTCAGAAAATCGACCAGCGCCGGGTCGGTTGGTTTTTGCATCCACTGCATGGTTAGGTCATCGGAGCGCGTCTTCTGCGCGACTTACACTTCACTCAGTTGCATAAGTGCTTCGCTTCTCAGGATGACAAGGAGTTTACTACGGGCGCGGACGACTTAGTTTTCGTCGTCCTGATCGGGCTCGTCCATGGTGAGCCCGCCGAATTCGTCGGAGACTTCGAGCAGGTGCTGGTAGCGCTCGTACCACTCGGTGCTCACTTCGCACAGGAACATCGAACCCTGGTATGCCCAGCCCAGTTGCAGGTATCCCACTTTGCCGACGTGCGCGCGCAGCCAGCGCGCATCCTCGACATCGTCGCCGTCGGTGAATTCGGAGTTGGTCAGTCGCTGCACTATCTCATCCAGTTCGGTGCGGTTGAGCGTCCAGGAATGCATCGTCAGAAACGGAGCCCCGGCTGCTTTGGCCAGCTCCACGAAATCTTTCCAGCCATCCGGATTTTCGCCCATCTCCCACATCACACACTGGACCTCTTCGTAGTCCACAAAGCCGTGGAAGCGGCGCATGCCGTGGCCCTCGATGAAGGCCACCATGTCGTCTTTTACCGTGGTGAGATCGTCAGGAATGGGAGACATAGGCGAAAAGCCGTAATTTTTATTGTATGCTGTTCGTCCTTTCGTTGCCACTACCCCGCTCGCCGTCAATGAGTTGGCGTGGGTGCCGCCATCAGGCGCACGAACAAGTCGTAGAACTTCTTTGTGTCGAGATCGAACTGAATCTCCACCGCCTGCGTGGCCGGTCGCGGGTTCTCGCTCAATCCCCATGTTAGTGTGTTTCCGTAGCCTGCGCCGTGATCTATATTCACGCTCATGTAGCGAGTCTCGCTTCGGGTGATAATGCTGGGATCCATCCACGCAGCCGCAGCCAATTCATCCCACATGATATCGGCGCCGGGCCACAGCATGGCAAATCGCGCAACATACTTTGCCACCGGCGTTCCGCTAGCTTGAATTTGCTTGACGATCTCCGCCGTCAGGTGAGTCTTGACCGAAATATCGGTGGGAGTACACACAATTTTCTTCCAGGGAGCGCGCAAGACAATGGCCGCGGCCTCGGGATCGAACCAGAAATTAAACTCATGCCGCGGATTGTTTAGAAACTCCGGATTGCTGCTTTCCGGGTTCAGGCTCCCGCCCATGAAAATGAGTTCCTTCACTAACTCTGGAAAACCAGGATCCAGAGAAATGGCCAGAGCCAGATTCGTCATCGGGCCGCCCTCGTAAATGGTCACGTCGTGCGGATACTTGTGCACCATGCGGATCAGAAAATTCACCGCATCCTCGCCGGCGGGCTTGGTGGTGGGCGCGCCTTCGGGCAGAGGCGGCACCACCGACGCTTCGTGCCACCAGCGATCGTCCCAGGCGCCCGCGTAGGCGACCTTTCCATAGCGCTGCTGCCAGAATTTAGATTCTTCCCGCGTCCGCACCAGCGGAAATTCCGCGCCCGGCACAACCGGAATATCCGTTCGTCCGATGATTTCTAGCAAGCGCAGCGTGTGCGCGACTTCTTCGTCGCGCCATTGATCTCCGCTGACCACGGTGATGCCGAGCACTTCCACCTGCGGAGACTGAATCATCATCAGCAAGGTCTGCATATTGCTTCCGCCCGGCCCGGAGCAATCTTCGTTAATGATGACTTTGCGCCGCGGCTGCGCCCAACACAGCGCGACGGACGAGAGGATTACGACTGCGGCTAAGATCTTAGTTTTCAGCATCGCCCCCTTTTACAAAATTTAGGAAATGACCTGACGACCAGCAGTGAACTATTTCTTCCCAATTGGCCGGGTCATCAAATCCGTATAAATTTTGTAAAACTTCTCCGCGTCGATGTCGAATTGCACGTTCGCCAAACGCTCATACGGGGGCACGACCGTGCTGCTGTCCCAGAAGAGCGTCATGCCGTAGCTCGCGCCATGATCGATGTCGATATCCATGTAGAGCTGCTTCTGCCCGGTGATGATTGACGGATCGATCAGCGCCGCCCCGGCGATTTCGTCCCACATGTAGCCGGGCAGCGAGTATTTATCGAGATACTGCGTCACCGGCGTGTTGGCGCTGGCGATCTGCACCTTCATCTCCGTCGTGTAACGAGTCTTGACCGAGATGTCGATGGGCGTAATCGTCATCTTCTTCCACGGAGCCCGCAGCACAATGCGCGCGGCCTCGGGATCGAACCACCAATTGAATTCCCGGCGGCCGTTGATCGCCCCCTTGTCGATCGCGCCCTTGTCGGCGTAAAGCCCGCCGCCCATCAGCACGAACTCTTTGGCCAGCGTTGCCACTTCCGGATCGAGCTTGAGCGCCAGCGCAAAATTCGTCAGCGGGCCGCCCGCCCACAGCACCACTTCGCCGGGATACTTGTGCACCATTTGAATGATGAACTCCGCCGCGCTCCCGTGATGCGCCTCGATATGCGGCTCGCCCTCCGGCAACGGTGGAACGACATCCGGATCGTGATACGGCATTTCGTAAATGATCGAGCGGTTCGCCTTGAACTTGTCCGTCCACGCACCCTTGTATTCGAACTTCCCATACAGAGCTTCCCAACGCTCGGACTCTTCCTTGGAATTGAGGAGCGGAAATTCCGCGCCCTGATACACCGGCACGTCGGTGCGTCCGGCGATCTCCAGCAACCGCAGCACATGCTGCGTCTCTTCTTTCACCCACTGATCGCCGCTCACGGTGGTGATGCCGAGAACGTCAAACTTCTCGGATTGCAGAAAGACCAGAATCGCCTGCTGATCGCTGGTGCCAGGCCCGCGAGCATCCTGATCGACAATGATCTTGATCGCCTGGGCGAGACAACCACTCGTGAGCAGAACAGCGAACCCGAATACCATCCAGCCACGTCGGCAAAGCCCCATTTTTTCTCCCTGATGTTTCGTACAAAATTTAAGGGCAGAGCGGGCCAAGCCCGTCTGCCCGAAAGTGAGCGCCGCTCTCTTGAGCTCAGAATGTGAGCTTAAGAGCGAACTGAATCAAGCGCGCGTTATTCACCGTGTTGTTGATGACTCCGAAGGTACTCGGAGCGTTGATGTCCTGCTCGCCGCTGCCTCCCGCGCCTCCCATATAGAACTCGGGATGGTTGAATAGGTTGAAGAACTCAGCGCGGAATTGCAGAGCGGTGCCCTCGCGAAACGGCAACACAAAGTTCTTGATGATCGAGAAATCCGTGTTCACGAAGCGAGGCCCGGAGACAGGGGCACGCGCCGCGGTACCCAACTTGCCAGCTGGAGCTTGTGCAAACGCGCAGGGATTGAACCAGTGCTGAATCGTATGAATCTGCGTGGGGCAGCCTGTCTGACCGCCCTCATCACCAGCCTTGTTTGGGTCGCCGACCTGGTTGGGACGCTGGTACGTGCCGCCGTTGTAAGAGAAGTAGACTTCGGACCCATCTCCGCTGTCCACAACGAACAGAGGGAATCCGGATGTAGCCCTTTCGATGACATTCAGTTGCCAGTTCCCGAATGCAGCGTTGGTGGCGCCATTCCACGCGCTACCGAAGTGCTTGCCTTTGCCAAATGGCAGGTCGTACAGGATGCTGGCTGTAAAGCTGTCATTCAGATTGAGCTGCGACAATCCCCAATCGAGCTTTGCACTTCCCGGAAGCGGGTAATAGATCGCCCCGGGATTTGTGCCTAGACCGTCGGGCATACCGGAATCAAATGTGCGAGACCAGGTGTAGCCGAGCAAGGCATAAAGTCCGTGACGCGTGCTCTTGGTTTCCCCCTTTATCTGGAGCGAGTCGTAGCGGGCGCTTCCTACGCTATTGTTCGCTGAGACCGCCTGGAACGGCGCGGCATAAGGCCAATTATTTACGCCGCAACCTATTGTGTAATTCGGGTCGTAGACCGGATTTGGCACGGTCTGACCAGCGTCGTTCACTATAGTCGGGAAACATGCGGAGGGCGACTCAATGTTCTCGTTGGACTGGCCCACCAGTATGCGGCTACTCCGCGTACCGGCATACCCAGCGGTCAAGACAACATCCCCGGGCAGCTGACGCTCCACGTTCAGGTTGAATTGCTGAACCAGACCCTGCCGGAAATTGCGATTCATAGACTGAATCGTTCCGGTGTAATTGGCAGGGTTCACGGGCGCCGACAGAACGCTCGAGGGGTCAGACGGATCTACCAGGAATCCGCCAGACAGCGAACCGAACGCTTGGTTGTATCCCAAACAGAAGTCGCTGGGACAAGGATCCACTTCAGCGTAGTAGGGAGGGTTCTGCCACAAGCCTTGCCCGCCCTGGTTCCAGGAGGAATCGTGGAGAATCCCGTAGCCGGCGCGGATTACAGTCTTGTCGCTGCCCATCACCTTCCAGGACAATCCAATACGGGGCTCAATTGCTTTCTTGTCGAATTGAATGCCGGCCCGGCCATCCGTCGGCACGCAGATGGTGCAACTGTCCAATGTGGGGCTGCCCTTTGGCACGTACCACTGGAGCGTCTGGATATCGAAGTTCGCCTGACGGTTTTGCACCTCCGTGGTAGGCGTCGCTAGAGCCCACGCCACACCCAGGTTGACTGTGAGGCTATCGGTCACCCTCCAGTCGTCCTGCACGAAAGGACGGAACAACTTCCAGCGGCGCCCTGTCGTGCCGCCTAGGAACGTCTGATCGTGAGCGGCGAAGATGCCCGTGCTCCCCAGCAACAAGTCCGCAGCGTCATCGCCCGTCAACGCCGCATTCTCCACCACAAACCCGTCCTGAAACGCGTTGTTTCTGACGTTCATCTGACTGGCGCGGAAGGTGCCACCAAAGCGGATGTTGTGCTTCCCGCGAATCAGATCGAGTGTGTCAGAAACCGAATACACATTGGTTCCGCCCTGATAAGGCGCATATCCGCGATCACCGATGGCGAAATAGTTTGACATCAGGAATGATGTCATCCCGCAACTGATGCAGTCCTTATTGGACTGGTTCAGACTTGCCGGGTAGCCCGTGATCGAATCGCACTTGGCGCCAAGGTCCGCACCGGGGATGCCGATATTCGCAGCTAAACAACTGCCCGTTCCGAACGAAAGGATGTGATTGAAGATGCGGTTATAGCCGACCGTGACCTGGTTGATGGTGGTCGGCGAGATCACGTGTGTTTCAGAAATGGCGGCATTGCGACCGTGGTTGTCGATGTACTGGTTGCTGCCGAAAGCACTTTGTTCTGTCCATGTGGGCGAACCACCGGGCACGAAGTTGGTCGCCTGATCGTAGCTGAACCGCGCAAAAAGCGAATCTTTGGTCGAAATGTTGTGGTCCAGGCGAATGTCCCACGTGCCTTCATTCAGCCTCCGCACGGGCTCATTGATGTAGTTGTAACCCGTAGCGTTCAGCACGTTGGGAGTGGGATAAAGCTGCATCACCTTCGCGCCAACCGGATTCACCACGCCAGCCGGGATGATGTTGCAAGGGCTGCCCACGATTTGAGTGCCATCGGCAGGATTGACGGGTTCGGGCGTACTCGTACCCGGGCTGCACTGGAACGGAATGTTTCCGTACGGATTGTTCAGGAACGCGCCTGGGTCCAGCGTCGGAGCGCCGCTGAAATCGTAATTCCCATTGGCATCGGGAGTAGTCATCCCAGTGGTTGGAACGAATCCTGTGAATGGCACGCCGAGCCGTTGCATCTTGGCTTGGTAATCGACGAAGAAGAACGTCTTGTCCTTCTTGATTGGGCCTCCGAACGACGCGCCAAATTGATTCAGATTGAATTTCTCAACCGACGTAGCGAAGTAGCTCCGTGCGTCCAGCTTTGTGTTGCGGAAAAATTCAAAGACAGAGCCGTGAAACTGATTGGATCCGGACTTGGTTGTCACCAGAACCGTGGGCCCGGCCCGCTCGCCATATTCCGCGGAATAGTTATAGGTCAAGACTTTGAATTCCTGGATAGCGTCGATCTCGGAGAAGATCGCGATTCCGCCTTCATCCAGTTGGTTGTTGTCGTTTCCGTCTAGCAGCCAGTCAGTGGCCTGTTCGCGAGAACCACCGACAGAAAGCGAGAATGCTCCACGAGTGGCAGCTTCACTGCTCGCCCCCTTGGTAAAGAAGCCATTCGGATTGGTTGACTGCGTTGTGCCCGGCGTCAGCGTGGCAAGTTGCACGAAATTACGGCCGTTTAAGGGCAGGTCGGCTACTTCTTCGGACGTAATGACTTGGCCGAGGGCCGGAGTGCGTCGTCTCCACCGCGACTTCCGTCGCGTTCACTTCCACGCTCGTACTGACGGACGCAGGCTGAAGCGTGAAATCGAGTTCTCGGTGTTCGTCCACCTGCAGGCGGACATCCTTCTGCTCCGCCGGACCGAAACCCTGCGCCTCGACATGAATCGTGTAGAACGAAACCGGCAGCAGCGGGACGAGGTAATGGCCAGAGTCGTCCGTCTTGGCTTCGCGCGTGAGCCCGGTGGCTGTGGACGTAATCTTTACGTTTGCGCCTGCGATGACTGCGCCGGCTTTGTCGGAAACGGTACCCGAAAAGCTTCCCGTTGCTTGACCGTAAGCCAGCGAACTCAGCAGCATCAACAGCGCACAACAATACCCGACGAAGAGCGTCTTGTGGCTCTGCATTTCTTTTTGCCCCTTTTCGCGGTCTCCGAAGGAAAAAACAGACCCTCCCCTGCCCCGGAATGTCGGGAGGTCTACATGGGACCGCAGACACGGCTTATAAATCCCGGCTTATCGGTTAGTCAAGAATTTTCGTTCGGAGAGGCGAAGATGCGGGCTGCCATTTTGCCAACCTCATTACAAAATCCATTTAGTGGAAGATCGACTCGTGAAAGATCGACGAGTTGAAGATCGGCGTCGCTTTTTCTTTCTGGCACCTGGGCTTATTACGCGCGAGCGGCCCATTCCGTGTCGAATCGTGCACGATCGTAAAAAGACTTTTGTGTTCCGATTCCTGTTGTAGACAATCCGGCGTAAAGATTCGCGCGCCGCACCGCCTCTTTCTCCGGCACACCTTCGCCGAGAAAAACGGCGAAGCTCCCGATGAACGCATCGCCCGCCCCCGTGCTGTCGATGCTCTTGACCGCGAACGGCGCGACATGTTCGCTGCCATCACGACTGGCCAGCAAAGATCCATTCGCTCCGAGCGTAATAATCACGCGCCGAATCCCGCCGGCAAGCAATTTCTCGGCACACCTCTTCGCGTCGTCCACGTTCTTCACCGGCGATCCCGTGATCGTCTCGGCTTCGCTCTCATTCGGCACAAAGTAATCCAGTCCGTTCAGCGCAGCCATATCCACAGCGTGCGCCGGCGCGGGATTGAGAATGCAGCGGATTCCATGGTTGCGCGCGAATCCGATCGTGTAATAAACCGTTTCCAGCGGAATCTCGAATTGCAACACGATACAGTCCACGGATTTCAGCATCTCGGCCGCAGCGTCAACGTCAGCCGGCTTGAGCGTATCGTTCGCGCCTTTCACCACCAGAATGCGATTCTGCCCGTTCGGCTCGACAAAGATGGGAGCCACCCCGCTCGATAGTCCCTCGGCCTGCTTCACATAGGTCGGATCAATTCCCTGCTTGCGGAAATTTTCGATCATGGCCGGACCGAACAAGTCGCTTCCGACCCGCGCCACCATAAAGACCTCGGCCCCCGACAAGCGCGCCGCCACAGCTTGATTGGCTCCCTTGCCGCCAAAACCAAGGTCGAATTTCTGCCCGAAGATTGTTTCGCCGGGCTTGGGAAATCGATCGGTGAACGTCGTGAGGTCAACATTCGCACTGCCCACCACCGCAATTCGAGGCCGCTTTCCCATGATCGGTTGTCGTCGTCTCCTGAAGTGTGAAGAAGGGCGAGTCTATTCAGCCGACTACCGCGTGTCAACGCCGCATTCGAAACGAGCGCCGGATGAGACCATTGCGCGCTTTCTGCTATAGTTTCGTTCCTCGGTCGTTCTGTTGGAGGATCCCATGCCCCGCACCGTCCGCTGCGCCCTGATTCAAGCCAGCAACGCTCTCAGCACCACCCGCCCTCTGCCGCAGATCCGCAAGGCGATGATCGATAAGCACATGAAGTTGATCGAGCAGGCAGCCCGCAAGAAGACCCAGATCCTCTGCCTCCAGGAGCTTTTCTACGGTCCCTATTTTTGCGCGGAGCAGAATGCGCGCTGGTACGAAATGGTGGAGCGCGTCCCCGAAGGCCCCACCACGCAACTCATGCAGAAGGTCGCCGCCAAGCACAAGATGGTCATCGTCGTTCCCGTCTACGAAGAACACATGCCCGGCGTCTATTTCAACACCGCTGCCGTCATCGACGCCGACGGCCGCTATCTCGGCAAGTATCGCAAGCATCACCTTCCGCACTGCCATCCCGGCTTTTGGGAAAAGTTTTATTTCACTCCCGGCGATCTCGGCTATCCAGTATTCGAAACCAAGTACGCCCGCGTCGGCGTCTACATCTGCTACGACCGCCACTTCCCCGAAGGCGCGCGCATTCTCGGACTGAACGGCGCCGAAATTGTTTTCAATCCTTCCGCCACCGTCGCCGGTCTCTCCGAATATTTGTGGGAACTCGAGCAACCGGCTCATGCAGTGGCGAACGGATACTTCGTGGGAGCCATCAATCGCGTGGGCGTCGAAAAGCCTTGGAGCATCGGCGAATTCTACGGCAAGAGTTATTTCTGCAATCCGCGCGGCAAGATCATCGCGCAGGCCAGCCGCAACAAGGACGAAGTTGTAGTCGCCGACCTCGATCTTGACATGATTGCGGAAGTCCGCAAAGTCTGGCAATTTTTCCGTGACCGCCGTCCAGAAACTTACGCTCCGATTACAGCGCAGAGCGCAACTTCAGCCGCGGCCGACTGAATCCACAATCCCAACCGAACTTAATGACGACTCCGCACACCGCTCCACTGCGTTCCGATATCGAATCCAGCTCGCTGTACAACCCTGACCTCGCTCCGGCGAATGCCGCGCAGCGACACTGGGGTACGTACAACTTCGCCGCGCTCTGGATTTCCATGTCCGTCAACATTCTCACCTACATGCTCGCGGCCAGCCTGATTCAAGGCGGGATGAACTGGAAGCAGGCGGTAGCGACGATTTTTATTGGAAACGTAATCGTTCTTGTGCCGATGCTGTTGAACTCGCATCCCGGCGCAAAATACGGGATCCCATTTCCGGTACTGGCTCGTGCCTCGTTCGGAGTCAGCGGCGCAAACGTCGCGGCCGTGCTGCGCGCACTCGTGGCCTGCGGATGGTTCGGCATCCAGGCCTGGATCGGCGGCGAGGCCATCAGCACTCTGCTCGCAATCCTTTTTCCCGCATGGAAAGACTTCCCTCACGGCGCGGCCATCTGCTTCCTCATTTTCTGGCTCATCAACCTCGCCGTCGTTCTCAAAGGGATTGAGTACATCCGCATCCTGCAAGGCATCAGTGCACCGGTTTTGCTCGGAGTTGGCTTGCTCCTGTTAGGATGGGCCTATCATCGCGCCGGCGGCTTCGGACCTATGCTCTCGGTTCCGTCGCGGTTCACCACCTTCCCGGAATTTTTAAAATTTCTCATTCCTGCTCTCAACGGCACCGTCGGCTTCTGGGCCACAGTCTCTTTGAACATCCCCGACTTCACCCGCTTCGCGCGCCATCAGCGCGAGCAAGTCATCGGACAGGCCCTCGCCCTGCCCACGACGATGACGCTTTATGCTTTTGTCGGAATCGTCGTGACTTCGGCCACCGTCGTCATCTACGGCACCGCGATCTGGGATCCGGTGCAATTGCTCAGCCGTTTTCATTCTCCGGTTGCCGTCGTGATTTCTCTGGTCGCGATTCTGCTCGCCACGTTGAATGTCAATATCGGAGCCAACGTTGTTTCTCCCGCCAATGATTTTTCCAACCTGTGGCCGCGCAAAATCAGCTTCCGCACTGGCGGAGTCATCACCTGTTTCATGGGCATCGCGTTGATGCCTTGGAAGCTTCTTTCCGACTACAAAACGTTTATTCTCGGATGGCTCGGCGGTTACGCCGCGTTTCTTGGCCCCGTGGCGGGCATCATGATCTGCGATTACTTCGTGATCCGCAGGCGCGTGCTGCAGTTGAATGATTTATATCTTCGGGATGGGATTTACGAATATTCCAACGGATTCAACTGGCGCGCCCTGATTGCGCTCGCTTTAGGAGCGGGTATCGCGCTCGCCGGACTGGCGATCCCTTCGGTCCGCGCTCTGTACGATTATTCCTGGTTCGTTGGATTCTTTGTTTCCTTCGTGACGTATTACGTCATGATGCGGCCGTTACGCCACGCAGTCCTCGCCTCGCAACGAGAATCCGCGTAGCCGTTAAGCCTTCTTCGCTCTCGGAAACGCCGGCAGAACTTCTTTCTGGTACACCTCCAGCGTCTGCTCCTCGTCGCCGCACATCAGATAGATATTGAATTGCGTCACGCCCGCATTGGCCAGGTCGCGCAATTTTCGCCGGTGAGCCTCGGCCGGTCCCAGCAGGCAAAAACGATCCACGACTTCATCCGAGACAAAGTTCGCGTTGTCGCTCTCCACTTCGCAATGGTGCTGGTAATCGTAGTGTCCGCGTTCCTGCACGTACGACGTTAACGCGGGCGGAAGATCTTGAGGCTTGTACTGACGAATCAAATCCATCACGTGGTTCGAGACCAGCGCCGGGAACCATCGCACGCGCTCGCGGCCAACGTTCAGGTCATCGGACACCCACACCGGCGCCGCCGCCATCACCTCAATCCGACTAGGATCCCTCCCCGCCGCCCGCGCTCCTTCTTTCACAAAGCTCATGCACCACTCGATCAGCGCTGGATCGGCGAACTGCAAAATAATCCCATCGGCCACTCGTCCGGCCATATGCAAAACCTTCGGCCCGTACCCGGCAATCCACACACGCGGAGGCTCTTGCGCCCAACTCAGCCGCGTCGGTTGCCCATCGTGCTGCACTTCCTTGCCCGACGTTAGATCGCGGAATTCCTTTACCGCCGCCTCCAGCTGCGACCAACTCACTGGCTTTTTCCCCATTACGCGCCGCGAACTGTCTCCGCGCCCAATACCCAACTCCATGCGCCCGCCGGAAATCAGATTCAAGGTCGCAAAAAGGCTGGCAGTCACCGTCAAATCGCGCGTCGCCGGATTCGTCACGCACGTTCCCAGCCGCATTCGTTCCGTCTTGGCTGCCATCAGCGTGAGCAGCGGATACGGCTCTTTCCACAACACGTGCGAATCGAAGACCCAGCCATATTCAAATCCCGCATTCTCCGCTTGTCGCGTCAATCCCACAATGCGTTCCACCGAAATGTCAGGCTTGATCGTGATGCCGAAGTGCATGGCTGGTCCCTTTCTTTGAGTCTTACTGCAACTTCGCGTGAACAACCCCGCGTGAAGAACTAAAGCCCGGCAGTGTAGCATAGTCTTCTTCTCATTCCGGCGAGGAGGCCCTTCATGAGCTTCGACACAATCATCCGCAATGGTTCCGTCGTCACTGCCACCGACACCTACCTGGCCGACGTCGCGATTTCGAATGGCAAGATCGCCGCCATCGGCGCCGACCTGCCGGCGCAAAATGCTTCGAAAATATTGGATGCATCCGGCAACCTCGTGATGCCTGGCGGCATCGACGTTCACACCCATCTCGACATGCCCTTTGGCGGCACCACCAGTGCCGATGATTTCGAAACTGGAACCCGCGCCGCCGCTTTCGGCGGGACGACCACGCTCATCGATTTCGCCATTCAATACAAAGGCCAGCCCTTGCGCCAGGCATTCGATACCTGGATGACCAAAGCCGCAAGTAAGGCCGTCTGCGATTATGCGTTTCACTGCATCGTGACCGATGTTTCCGCCGGACAGCTTTCCGAGATGAACGACCTCGTCCATGAAGGCGTGACCAGCTTCAAGCTCTTCATGGCTTATCCCGGTGTTTTCATGCTCGACGACGGCAGCATCTTCAAAGCGCTGCAGACTACATCGAAGAACGGCGGACTGGTTTGCATGCACGCCGAAAACGGCAGCGCCATCGATGTCATCGTGCAGCAGGCATTGGCCGAAGGGAAAAAAGCGCCAAAATATCACGCTCTCACTCGCCCCACCACCGCCGAAGCCGAAGCCACGTCTCGCGCCATTGCGCTCGCCGAGATGGCTGGAGCCCCCATCTACATCGTCCATCTCAGCTGCAACGAAGCCCTTGAAAAAGTTCGCGAAGCCCGCGACCGCGGTCTACCCGTCTATGCAGAAACCTGCCCGCAATATCTGTACCTCTCCATCGAGAACTTCGATGCTCCCGGATTCGAAGGCGCGAAGTACGTGTTCACTCCGCCCCTGCGCGAGAAATGGCATCAGGAAAAACTCTGGAATGGCCTGCAACGCGATCACCTGCAAGTCGTTTCGACCGATCATTGTCCCTTCTGCTTCAAGGAGCAGAAAGAATTAGGCCGCGACGATTTCACGAAAATCCCCAACGGCGGTCCCGGTGTCGAGCATCGCATGAGCCTGATTTTTTCAGGCGGAGTCGCCAGCGGCCGCTTCTCCGCCAATCGCTTTGTCGAGCTGGTCTCCACCGCTCCTGCAAAATTATTTGGACTCTACCCGCGCAAAGGCACCATCGCCGTCGGCAGCGACGCAGACCTCGTAATCTTCGATCCCAAGCGCAAACACACCATCAGCGCCAAAACGCACCACATGCGCGTGGATTATTCCATGTTCGAAGGAATTCAGGTTACGGGAATGCCCGACGTAGTTTTGTCCCGGGGCAGGGTCGTTGTGGAAGGCGATAAATTTATTGGTCGCCCCGGTCAGGGGGAGTTCCTCCGCCGCTCGACCTACGCGCAAGTGAACGGATAGCAACGGTTATCGCAGCGCGCTGCGCAGCGCTTCTTTCCATCTCTGATTGTCGATCTGCCAGCACACCTTGGCTTTGTGCCCACCGCGAATCGCGGCGCGCCACGTATCCGAGTTCCGCTCGTCCTCGGCGACGTTCAAGCGATCGACCACCGTCATGCCGCGCGTCAACTCGCTCTGCGTCTCCACTTCCACGTAATGCTCGCTCCAATCCGTTCCCACAGTCGGATCAAGCGCGAGACACATGGCCACCGGATCAGGAAGGCAAATTCCATCTTCGCCGGTTTGAACTTTCAGCGCCGTTCGCGCATGACTGTTGCACTCGATAGCGAAGTGACCGACTTCGGTGTTGAGCGCTTCAATCTGCTCGATGTCGCGATTGTTCAGAACGGCCTCGCCGCGGCAGAGTTGCCAACCGATCAATTCCAACGGCAGCCCGCTGCGCATCACGATGCTTGCCGCTTCCGGATCGACCCAAACGTTGTATTCCGCGGCTGGAGTCACGTTGCCTTCGCAACACGGGGCGCCGCCCATCACCACGCAGCGGCTCACCTGCGCCACAATCGACGGCCGCTTCGCAACAGCCAGCGCCACATTCGTAAGCGGACCAAGAGTGACCAGCACCAGCCCCGGATGCGCTTCGATCGTTTCGATGATCGCATCCACCGCGTGCCCCGCTTCAGCAGGTTTGCGCGGCGCCGGGTAGGGGTGATCTCCCAACCCGTCGCGCCCATGAAACCAGGTCGCGTTCTGGTAAACCCGCGTGAGCGGCTTCTCCGCGCCCGAATATACCGGAACTTTTACTCCGCACAGTTCGGCGGTATAGAGCGCATTGCGCGTGGCTTGCGTAACGCCCACATTTCCCGCGACCACCGTGATCGCGGCCACGCGCACGTCCGGAGCCCGCAGCGCCATGATTAAAGCGACCGCATCATCGGAGGCGGTATCGGTATCGATCAGAAAAATCCGAGGCACGCGCGTAAGCATAGCAGAGCCAACTTCCAACTGCCCCGCTTGTAGCTTACTTCTTGTGGCTCACGGTAAAGACGTGTACAGTTACTCGTTTCCCAAGGGGGAGCGCATGTTTACGCCGCCAAGCCTTACCG
The DNA here is from genome assembly GCA_963763795.1 of uncultured Acidobacteriota bacterium. Lineage (GTDB taxonomy): Bacteria > Acidobacteriota > Terriglobia > Terriglobales > Acidobacteriaceae > Sulfotelmatobacter. The sequence continues at coordinate 536,315 of CAVXPP010000007.1, forward strand.
TTGCGCTGTTGATGATGATTGCCAGCGCCGTCTGCTGGGGTTCCTGGGCCAACACTTACAAAGGAGTCAAGAATTATCGCTTCGAATTATTTTATTGGGATTATGCCATCGGCATTTTTCTGATTTCCCTGATCCTTGCGTTCACCATGGGAAGCACCGGCCACGATTCCTCCAGCTTCGTCGCCAATGTGCAGTCTGCCGATGCTTCCAACATCGTCTCGACTCTTATCGGCGGAGCCGTTTTCAATCTCGCGAATCTCCTGCTCGTCGCCGCCATTGACATGGCGGGATTGGCCGTCGCTTTTCCGGTATCGATTGGAATCGCCCTCGTCGTGGGCGTGGTCTTAAGCTATGCTCTTCAGCCGAAAGGCAACGCTTTGTTTCTCGCGATCGGCGTCGCTTGCGCTCTCATCGCCGTTATCCTCGATGGCAAAGCTTATGGCAGTCTTTCCCGCGCGGGCCGCACCATTTCTCGCAAGAGCATTGTCACCTGCGTTGTCTCAGGCGTGCTCATGGGATTGTGGGCGCCGTTCGTAACCCGTTCCATGACCCACGGCAACACGCTCGGCCCTTACAGCGTTGCCGTTTTTCTGACCTTGGGCGCGCTGCTCTCCTGCTTCATTTGGAATATTTATTTCATGAAGAAGCCGCTCGTGGGCGAGCCGGTGAATTTCAGCGGCTTTTTCAGCGGACCGCCCTCCGGACATCTTCTGGGCTTCGCCGGTGGAGTCATCTGGGGTACAGGCATGGTCTTCAATCTTGTGGCGGCCAGTTTCACGGGCGTCGCCATCTCCTACGCGATCGGCCAGTCCGCGCCCATGGTCGCGGCGCTATGGGGATTGTTAGCGTGGAAAGAATTTGCCGGCTCAGGTTCGCGCGCCCGCGTGTATCTCGTGCTCATGTTCATCTTCTACGGCCTTGCCATTCTGCTCGTGGCGCGCGCCAATGGATAGTCTCCCCGCACCACCGCGCGGTGCTCCGAAAGAATTCTTCCACGACTCGCGTCTCGGCCGTGCTGAATTCTATTTTCCCTTGATCCGGCTAACGAACAGCTGTACAAAGCGGTCCGCATCCGAATTCGTGCACACCCGCGCGTTCGGCCGCAGAGGCATCAGCCCATCGATCTCGTAGTGGTCGCTGTGCAGCACATTTTTTTCGTCATACCCCATGCGGTTGGCAACGGTCTCCCCGCGCGTGAACTCGCCTCTGGTTTCCACATCGACGTGCATGTCTTTCAGCGTCACCAACGTCGGATCGATCTCCGCGGCGACCGCAAGCGGATCGTACATCGCCGCTCCGGTGTAGCCGCTCTTTTCCGACCGCGTCACATAAAAATCCGCGAGCTTCGCGATGAAATCACTTTCCGGGCCGTGCTGCGCCTGCAAGTCCGTCAAGTCTTTGCGCGTGAACAGCGTGCGCTCGCCCACGTCAGAGCCGATCATCGTCACCATCCATCCCGCATTGAACACAATCGATGCCGCTTCCGGATCGTTGTAGATATTCGCCTCCGCAGCGCCATTTACATTTCCTCCGGTGATCGAGCCGCCCATGATCACGATGTGTTTCACCAGCGGAACGATCGACGGATCCTTTGATACCGCCAGAGCGATGTTCGTCAGCGGCCCGATCGGAATCAGCGTGATCTCGTGCGGATGCTTGTGCACCATCTCAATAATGAGATCCGGTCCAAATCGCGCGTCGGCCTTGCACTTGGACTCCGGTAGCTCCACTCCCGCCAATCCATTCGGACCGTGCCAGTACTGCGCCGTGATGAGTTTCTGATTCAGCGGATGATGCGCGCCGCCCGCCACCATTACATCGCATCGCCCGGCGAGCGACACAATCTTCAGCGCGTTCTCCAGCCCTTGCTTCCCGTCCACGTTTCCGGGCACGACCGTGAGCGCTTCCACTTTCAATTCCGGAGAATTCAGTGCCAGCAGAATCGCCATCGCGTCGTCGACGCCGGGATCGGTATCGATTATCACGCGTTGCGGGGGCTGCGCATTCGCGGCCGCCACCACCAACAAAACCGGGACAAAACAAGACAACATGCGCCATCGTTTCATGAAGAGAAGATCCCTCAATTAGAGTTTGAAAACAAGTGAATTCACAGCAGCATGCCGGCAATGGAAGCCGACATCAGATTGGCCATCGTTCCCGCCAGCATCGCGCGGACGCCCAGTCGCGCCAATTCCCCTCTTTTATTCGGAGCCAGAGCGCCAATCCCGCCGATTTGAATTCCAATGGAACTCAAGTTCGCGAATCCGCACAGCGCGAAGGTCGCAATCGTGAACGATCGCGGATCGAGCGCGGCCCTCTGCGGCCCCAGCATGGAAAACGCCACCAGTTCGTTCAGCACCATGCGCGTTCCCAGCAGGTTCCCAATCGCCGGACAGTCATGCCACGGAATTCCGATGATCCATGCTACCGGCGAGAACAGCACGCCAAGAATGCTTTCCAGGCTCACCGGGAACCACGCGATATGGTGATGAATGCCGCCCAGAATCCCGTCGAGCAGTGCCACCAGCGCGAGGAACGCGATCAGCATGGCTCCGATGTTCAGGGCCATGTGCAGGCCATCGACCGTGCCTCGCGCGATCGCACCGAGCAGGTTTTCGTGACTCTCTTTTTCCGTTTCATCCTCGCTCATCACGACCTGCCCGGCGGTTTTCGGTTGCTCCGTCTCGGGTACCAGCATCTTCGAAATCAGGATCGTCCCCGGAGCCGTCATGATCACCGCGCTCAGCACGTGCCGCGGTTCCGCGCCAAATGCAAAATACGCCGCCATGATCGATCCGGAAACGTGCGCCATGCCGCTCGTCATCACCGTCATCAACTCGGAGCGGGTTAGGTCGGGCAGGAACGGGCGAATCGTAACCGGCGCTTCCGTTTGCCCCATGAAGATGCTGGCTGCTACGTTGAGCGACTCCGCGCCGCTCGCTCCCATGAAGCGCGTCATCACCCACGCCGCGATGCGAATAACAACCTGCATGATCCCGTAGTGATAGAGAATCGCAAACAGCGCGCAAATGAAGATGACCGTCGGCAGCACTTGAAACGCGAAGATGAAACCGATGCTCGATCCCTGCTTGCCCAGCGGGCCGAAAACAAATTCAGAACCCACAAATGCATAACCCAGCACGCGATTGGCCGCGTCTCCAGCCACTTGAAACATCCGGCGCCCGTAATCCACCCGCAACACAAAGATTGCGAACACGATTTGCAACCCGAGTCCCCATCCCACCGTCTTCACGCGTATCGCGCGCCGGTTCGTAGAAAACACATACGCCAGTGCCAGCATCGTCAACAACCCAAGTATTCCGGTGTATCTTCCCATCAGTTCGTCCCCCCGGGCTTTCCGATCACTCTATGCACAAGCGGTCTCTTCGTTTGCGGCTGGACTTCAGCGATCTGGTAGCTTTCCGAAATCATCTGTCGCGCTCGCTCGCCTCGCGTTTCCGCATTGTAGTGAATCGTCGCCAGCGCCTCTCCGGCGTTCACTCGATCTCCGACTTTCTTGTGCAGGATGATTCCCACTGAGGGATCGACCGAATCTTCTTTGCGCTCACGTCCGCCCCCAAGAATCACGCACGCGGTCCCAATCTGCTCGCACTGAATCGAAACTACAAATCCATTCTTCGCACTCATAACCTGCATAGAGTGCCGCGCCTGCGAAAATCTCCTGGGATCGTCGATCACTCCCACATCCCCGCCCTGCAGTTCCACCATCTGCCGGAACCTTTCCAGCGCCGCCCCCGAAGAGATCAACTCCACGCTTCGTTGTCGTCCTTCGCTGACGGTCTTCGCCGCTCCTCCCAGATGCAGCATCCACGCAGCTAATTCCAGGCACAACTCGCGCAAATCGTCCGGACCTGCGCCGCGCAATACCTCCACAACCTCCACCACTTCCAGCGCGTTGCCGATCATATTTCCTAGCGGCTGATCCATGTCAGTGATCAGCGCCACGACTTGTTTGCCCATCCGCTCCCCGGTTTCCACCATCAACTCGGCAAGAAAAGCCGCATCCTTCTCACTCTTCATGAAAGCGCCGGAGCCCGTCTTCACGTCGAGCACCAGTGCGTCGATTCCTTCCGCCAGCTTTTTGCTCATAATCGACGCGCAAATCAGAAACGGACTCTCCACCGTGCCGGTTACATCGCGAAGCGCGTAGAGCTTTCGATCAGCCGGAGCAATCTCAGCTGTTTGCCCGATCATCGCGCAGCCGCACGTTTCCAGCACACGGCGAAACTCCTTCACCGGAAGATTCACGTTGAATCCGGGAATGGCTTCCAGTTTGTCGAGCGTGCCGCCCGTGTGCCCGAGACCGCGGCCGCTGATCATCGGAACCGCTACTCCCGCAGCAGCGGCCAGCGGAGCCAGCACCAGCGAAGTCTTATCCCCCACTCCACCCGTAGAATGCTTGTCAACTTTTCTTGCCGGCAGCGAAGAAAAATCCAGAACCTCGCCCGAATGCAGCATCGCATCCGTCAACGCCGCCGTCTCCCGCCGCGTCATTCCACGCAGCACCACCGCCATCAGCCAAGCCGAGACCTGATAGTCGGGGACATCTCCGTTGGTGTAAGCATCGACGAGCTCTTCAATTTCGCCCGCAGACAGTTCCACCCCATCTCGCTTTTTGCGAATGACATCGACCGCGCGGAATGTTTGCGGAACAATTTTCACTTCGCTCACTTGAGGCGGAATCCTTCCGGAAGAAGTTCAGTGATGTGCGCCTGTTTCGGACCAGCCGGGCCTTGAAAAAATACAGTCGCATCCGGCCCGAACTCGTAAATCACCTGCCGGCACGCGCCACAGGGAGAGCAGGCAACCCCATGATCGTTGGTCACGGCGACGGCCTCGATTTCAATTTTCGGACCAAGTTCAGCAACCGCCGAAAAAATTGCAGTTCGCTCCGCACAGTTCGTCATGCCGTACGAAGCGTTCTCCACATTGCAACCGGAAAAGATTTTTCCATTGGTCAGCAGGATCGCCGCCCCCACTCTAAAATTCGAATAGGGAGCGTGCGCGTTCTTCATCACCTTACCTGCGGCGCGCTCAAGCTTCTTGCGCACGCCGGACGACACTATCTTCTTAGGCATAAAATTCGGAAGCCGCGATCCCAGCCTGAGACTTGTGGAATCGTGCGCCATTGTAAACCCTGCCTGCCGTTTGCAACTCTTCTTATCGGTCGCCTGAACTTTAATTCAGATCGCCAACTGTTATTGCAACCAGAAAATGTCGTATTAACTGCGACGAGACTTTGTCACCCCTTATCTTTAAGTTACGGCCGCCAAAGCGGGGCGGCCGGATAGGTTGTAGATGCGTGGCGTGGCGGGTTTTCGTTTCTGTGCGGAAGTGATATGCACAGGGCGGCGGGCGGCCTGTTCTTCCAGGGGCGAGGTTCGGGCGAGCAGGAGAACATCTCCGCGAAAGATGCGCAGCACGCCATCGAGCTGATGCGAGAGTTCGACGGTTTCTCCGGCATAGCCGCGAGGGCCGGGCAAGGGGGGCAGGGCGATCGACTGCGCTCCCAGAGTGACGGTGTGATCGGCGGACACGACCCGCTGATAGTGCAAGCTAAGGCAACGGGCGAGATCGAAGCGGCGGGGCAGGCGGCGGAAGTCGCAGGAGGCGTCGGCGGCGGGATGTGCGAAGCGCTGATTGTAATCGGCACAGAAGCGGGCCAGAACGGCGTTGGCTTGCTCGACGGTGGCCGCCTGAGTCAGGCGAAGTTCGCTGACCAGGCGGTCCTGGCAAGTGCGCCAGGCGCGCTCGATGCGGCCCTTGGCTTGGGGTGAGTAGGCGGGGATCTGCTGGATGCCGAGTTGTTCCAGAGCGCGTCCCAGTTGAGTAGGAGCCTGTTTTCCGGCGAGTTGTTCGGCGAGGGTCCAGTGCGAATCGTTGCGCTGGAAGATGGAGTGGCGGTCGCGATAGAGGCTGAGGGGAACGCCGTGAGTGGTGATCAGGACGTGCAGGGCGCGAAGATAGCCCACCGTGTTTTCGGCTTCGAGTTGGAAGTGAGCGGCCAGAATCTGACCGGTAGCGTCGTCTTGAAAGCCGATGAGGGTGAGCTCGGGGCCGCGGCCTTCGAGCCAGTCATGGCGGCTGGCGTCAGTGAGCGCCATCATACCGAAACGCGGCCGGGGAGGCCGGCGGGAGCGATATTTTCGAGGCCGGCGCTTCTGCGGAGAGCCCAGCTTGGCGGCTCGCAGGATGCGGCGCACGGTTTCCCGGCTGAGTCCGAGGCCCTCCTCGGCGCAAAGTTTTTCCGTCAGATGGGAATCGTTGAAGCCCTGATACTTGCCGCGCGCCAAAGTTAAGATCAAATGCTTCTGGGGAGGCGTAACTGCCCAGGGCACGGAGCGTCCGCGATTGCCGTGCTGCACCCAGCCCACCGAATCAGGCCGGTAGCGGCGTTTGAGCCGCTGCACCTGGCGCTCGCTCAAATGCAGCAGGCGGGAGGCTTCGCGTACGCTCAGCCTCCCGCCTGCTGCATTTTCAATCACCTTCACTCGTTGGAACTCTTTCTGACTCATCGTCACCATCCTTGGAGGGTGACAGAATCTCGTTGCAGTTATGGGGTGACATTATCTTGGAGCATCTACAAATTCAGATCGCCAACTCGCGCCGCCTCCACTCTCTGCCGTACAATGACAACTCACGCCCTGATTGGAAAATCGGCGCCGCACCGGGCATAACCAAGGACAAAGTCTATGTCGGGCAATCGCGATCACTCTAACTTTGCGCATGATTCACGCGACGAGGTCTCGACCCGCGATCCCTACCCGGCAAATTCCATCGCATCCCTCAAAGGACAGGCTCTTCTGGCAAACTCCGGCATTCCTCTCGACCTGAATTGGATTGCTGAAGTCCGCGTCAACACAAGTGCGATTGAACGTCGCGCCCAGTCGCATGTGGCGCGCCGAACTGTGAAGAAAGATTGGCAGGCCGCGTGGCTTCTGCGTGCCATCTCGTGCATGGACCTCACCACGCTTTCCGGTGATGACACCGACGAGCGAGTCCGGCGCCTGTGCGCCAAGGCGAAGCATCCCTTGCAACAGGAAATCGTTCAGAAACTCGGCATCGATGAACTCGATATCAAGGTGGCCGCCGCTTGCGTGTATCACACCTTCGTCGAGACCGCGCGGCACGCTCTCGAGGGCAGCGGCGTTCGCGTCGCCGCCGTTTCCACCGGATTTCCCGCGGGACTCTCTCCGCTGGCCGAGCGCGTTGCCGAAATTCACCGTTCGCTCGAAGCGGGCGCTGATGAAATCGACGTCGTCATCACGCGCGCTCATGTTTTCGGCGGACGATGGCAAGCTCTCTACGACGAAGTCGCTGCCTTCAAGCAGGCTTGCGGCCGCGCGCACATGAAAGTGATCCTCGGCACCGGCGATTTGCTGACGCTGCGCAACGTAGCTCGCGCCAGTTTCGTCGCCATGATGGCAGGCGCGGACTTTATCAAGACTTCCACCGGCAAAGAGCCGACGAATGCCACGCTGCCCGTTTCCTTAGTCATGCTACGCGCCATCCGTGAATACGCGCAGCAGACGGGCATGGCCGTCGGATTCAAACCGGCCGGCGGCATTCGCACCGCCAAGCAATCCCTCGACTGGCTCGGCATGATCAAAGAAGAACTGGGCCATTCGTGGATGCGAGCCGAAATGTTTCGCTTTGGCGCCAGCGGATTGTTAGGCGACATCGAGCGGCAACTCGAGCACCATGTCACCGGGCGATACTCCGCTGAGTACCGTCACCCGATCGCGTAGTTCGGAATCGCTCGAAGAATGAACTGAACCCATGAGCATCGCAGAAAAATTCGTCAGCATGGAGTACGGTCCCGCTCCCGAAGATCCCAAAGAAGCCATCTCCTGGCTCGATCGCCACCATCGCCGCTTCGAATTGTTCATCAACGGCGCCTGGCAGGCTCCTGCGGCCGGAGAATACTTCGACTCCTTCGATCCTTCGAACGGCGAAAAACTGTCCAGCATCGCGCAAGGCAGCGCGGCCGACATCGACGCCGCCGTCAAAGCCGCGCGTTCCGCTTCTCCGCAATGGCGCGCTCTCACTCCGCATCTGCGCGCGCGCTATCTCTACGCTCTTGCCCGCCTCGTTCAGAAACATTCGCGACTGCTCGCCGTCCTCGAAACCATGGACAACGGCAAGCCCATTCGCGAGAGCCGCGACATCGACATCCCCCTCGTCGCCCGCCATTTCTATTACCACGCAGGCTGGGCGCAGTTGCTCGGTCAGGAATTTCCCGACTACGAGCCCTGCGGCGTGGTCGGCCAGATCATTCCCTGGAATTTTCCCTTGCTCATGCTGGCGTGGAAAATTGCGCCTGCCCTCGCCACCGGCAACACCGTCGTTCTCAAGCCTGCCGAGTTCACTCCTCTTACTGCGCTCCTTTTTGCCGAACTCTGTCAGGAAGCCGGCCTGCCCGCGGGCGTCGTGAACATCGTCACCGGAGACGGTTCTACCGGCGAGGCGCTGGTCAAGCACTCTGACGTGGACAAGATCGCATTCACCGGCTCAACCGAAGTTGGACGCGCCATCCGGGCCGCCACTGCGCCGAGCCACAAACGGCTCTCCCTGGAACTCGGCGGCAAATCCCCATTCATCATCTTCGAAGACGCCGACCTCGACAGCGCCGTCGAGGGACTCGTCGACGGAATCTGGTTCAATCAGGGGCAGGTCTGTTGCGCGGGTTCGCGCCTGCTCATGCAGGAAAGCATCGCCGAGACTCTGATTTCAAAAATCCGCGATCGCATGAGCACGCTGCGCATGGGCCAGCCGCTCGACAAGGCAATCGATATTGGCGCCATCGTGGCGCGCGTTCAACTCGATCGCATTCAGCGTCTGGTAGCGCAGGGCATTGCCGACGGCGCAACCTGCTGGCAGCCGCAAACCGTACTGCCCGCGCGCGGCTTCTATTACCCTCCGACTCTTCTCAGTAATGTGCATCCCACATCGATCGTCGCGCAGCAGGAAATCTTTGGCCCCGTTCTCGCCGCTATGACTTTCCGCACGCCGCACGAAGCCGTCGAGTTGGCCAACAACACGGTGTACGGTCTGGCCTCCTGCGTGTGGAGTGAAAACATCAACGTCGCGCTGCAAGTTGCTGCTCAAATCAAGGCCGGCGTGGTGTGGGTCAATTGTACGAATATGTTTGACGCCGCATGCGGCTTTGGCGGATATCGCGAGAGCGGCTACGGCCGTGAAGGCGGCCGAGAAGGCCTGCTCGAATACCTGGAGCCGAAGTGGTTCAAGCACGCGCCTAAACTGCCCGCATCGAACCCTCCAGTCGCAACCGAATCCAAATCTGCTGAGTCGAGTGTCCCCGCCATCGATCGCACGGTGAAGCTCTACATCGGCGGAAAACAGGCTCGTCCCGATTCCGGCTACAGCATCGAAGTTCGCGCGCAGGACGGACATTTGTTAGGCGAAGCCCCGTTCGGCAATCGCAAGGATATTCGCAACGCTGTAGAAGCCGCGGCCAAGGCTCAGTCCTGGGCCAAGGCCACCGCGCACAATCGCGCGCAGGTGCTCTACTATTGCGCCGAGAATCTCGAGTTGCGCCGCCATGAAATCGTTCATCGCCTAGCCGCCGCCGTCGGCGAAAAGCAAGCTGCTGCTGAACTCGATCTCGGCATTCAACGCATCTTTTCCTACGCGGCCTGGGCCGACAAGTTCGATGGCTCGGTCCACAATCCGCCATTCCGTAACATCGCTATCGCCATGAACGAGCCCGTCGGAACCGTCGGCGTGATCTGTCCCGCAGAAACTCCGCTGTTAGGATTTCTTTCGCTTGTCATGCCGCTGCTGGCCGTCGGCAACACCGTCGTCGCTGTTCCCTCGGAAAAATATCCGCTCATCGCGGGCGACCTCTACCAGATTTTCGATACCAGCGATCTTCCGGGCGGAGCCGTGAACATTGTCACCGGCTACGTTTCGCAACTGCTGAAGACCCTCGCCGAACACGACGCCGTCGACGCCATCTGGTGCTACGGAGACGAAGCCACTGTTGCCTCCACCAAGGCCATGTCCACTGGAAACCTCAAGCAGGTGTGGACCAACGAAGGCCGCGTCATCGACTGGTTCGATCGTGACGTCGCCGAGGGTCGCTGGTTCCTCGAGCACGCTACCCAGGTAAAAAATATCTGGGTCCCCTACGGAGAATAATCCCAGCCCGGGCTCGGCCCATATAGCGGCCATACCGGCCCACTCCTTTTTTCTGCAACTGGCATTTACTTTTCTCCGCGCCCGGGACTACGATAGGCCCAACTTACTTTTCGTCCGGCATCATTTTCTGCCTTGCAAGCTTGTTTGATCTAGGAGGACCTATGGGCATCGCAGTTTCCCCGCAAATCCATCCGCAAGTCGCACAGTTCATCGGCAAACCACGAAAGATGTTGGTCAACGGCCAGTGGGTCGCTGCCGCTTCCGGTAAAACCTTTCCTACTTACAATCCCGCTACCGGCGAAGTTCTCGCCCAAGTCGCGGAAGGCGATCGCGCCGATATCGACCTCGCGGTCCGCGCCGCTCGCAACGCCTTCGATCAAGGTCCTTGGCGCCGTATGACCGCTTCCGAGCGTGGACGCCTCATCTGGAAACTCGCTGACCTTCTCGAACAGCACACCGAGGAGTTCGGCTACATTGAAAGCCTCGACAATGGCAAGCCGCTCAACATCGCCAAGGCCGCCGACGTTCCGCTCGCCGTCGACCTGTTCCGCTACATGGCCGGATGGACCACCAAGATTGAAGGCAACACCATTCCACTTTCCGTTCCCTACACACCCGGCGCGAAATATCTCGCCTACACGCTGCGCGAACCCGTGGGCGTCGTCGGACAAATCATCCCGTGGAATTTCCCGCTGCTGATGGCTGCGTGGAAACTCGGTCCCGCTCTCGCTACAGGCTGCACCGTCGTGCTCAAGCCCGCCGAGCAGACGCCGCTCTCCGCGCTTCGTCTCGGTGAACTCATCATGGAAGCCGGATTCCCCGAAGGTGTGGTCAACGTCGTTCCCGGGTATGGCGAGACCGCGGGCGCCGCGCTGGCCGCTCATCCCGACGTCGACAAGGTCGCCTTCACCGGATCGACCGAAGTCGGCAAATTGATTGTCCATGCCGCCGCCGGCAACCTGAAGAAAGTCTCGCTCGAGCTCGGCGGCAAATCTCCCAACGTCGTCTTCAAAGATGCCGATCTCGAGGCCGCGATCCCAGGCTCTGCCAGCGCCATTTTCTTTAATCACGGACAGTGCTGCTGCGCGGGATCAAGACTCTACGTTGAAAAATCCGTTTACGATCAAGTGGTCGAGGGAATCGCCGATGAGGCCAGAAAAATTAAAGTCGGCTCCGGCCTCGAACCCGATACACAGATGGGTCCACTCGTTTCCGAAGAGCAGTTAAATCGCGTCTGCGGATATCTCGAGTCGGGATTCTCTCAGGGCGCGCAAGCCGTCGTCGGTGGCCACAAGGCTGGCGATCACGGCTATTTCGTCGAGCCCACCGTGCTGGTCAACACCAAGGAAGACATGAAGGTCGTGCAGGAAGAAATCTTCGGCCCGGTCGTGGTAGCCATGCCATTCACCGATCCCGAGGAAATCATTCCTCGCGCCAACAACAGTGAATACGGCCTGGCCGCTGCTGTCTGGACTCGCGACATCGGCAAGGCCCACCGCATGGCCGAGCAACTTCGCGCCGGCACTGTCTGGATCAACTGCTACAACATCTTCGACCCGGCACTCCCCTTCGGAGGTTACAAACAATCCGGATGGGGCCGCGAAATGGGCCACGACGTCCTGAATCTCTACACCCAAACCAAGGCCGTCTGCGCTCGGATCGCTTAACTACTTCACGCTCCAAACGAAAAGGGCGGGGAATCATTCCCCGTCCTTTCTTTTCGCCAATCCCTCGCGGCTACTTTTCCATCAACAGAACTTTCTCCGCGTCATCGATCTCGGTCAGCTTCACTTCGATCACTTCATTCATCGTGGTCTGTACGTTGCGGCCGACGAACGTCGCGTCCACAGGAATCTCGCGATGTCCGCGGTCGATCAACACGCACAGCTGCACGCGGCGCGGGCGGCCGTGCTCAAACAGCGCGTCCAGTGCGGCCCGCGTCGTGCGTCCGGTGAACAGCACATCATCGACCAGCACGATGTTTTTGTCTTCGATTTCAAATCCAATTTCCTTCTCCTGCACCACCGGCTTCGGACCAAGCGTCGACAAGTCGTCGCGGTAGAACGTGATGTCCAACGTTCCCACCGGCACTTTGGCGCTCTCAATGCGGGTGATGATCTTGCCCAGGCGTTCGGCGATTGGCACTCCCCGGCGCCGGATCCCGACCAGCCCTAAATCCTTTACCCCGCCATTCTTTTCCACGATTTCATATGCCAACCGAACCAGCGTGCGTTCGATCTCCGATGAGGACATTAGTTGCGCCTTCTGCCGAAGGCCAGTCTTGCGCGACGTTGTCTTTGGATTCATTCGAAGTTGTGCCTCAGAAGTAATGCCTGGGCCGCGGTGCAGCCGGCTACTCAGAGTAGTCAACGCGCCAACTCCGGTCAAGCCTTCGGATTGTTGGAGTGGCTCAATTTGAGCCACTACCGAATTTTTTGGCAGCGAGTCAGTATCATTTCCGCGGGTAAAATTTCACAGAAAGTCATCCCGAAAGCCCACGTTTTCACGGAACGGGACAAGGAATCCCCCGTGCACATACAGTCGACAAACTTCAAGCTGACTCACTAGTGATTGTTGGGAAGAACGCGCGCGAATTTCGCAGCTGCGAAACCTGAAAACTTAGAGGACTATTCCTCGACTCGATCGGCCGTCGCCTCCGTCTCCGCCTCCGCTATCAACACCGGCCGCTCCGGACACGCGACCCGGATGACGCGCGCCCACGGTGCCTCCCCGTCTCGCACCGATGCCAGCTGAATCGCTTCGGAGTTCTTGGCCGCCGCCTCCGTTGGAACGATGCCTACACCTTGATTCCTGCCCAGCTCTTTCGCCTGATACAACGCTGAATCCGCCAGTGCAATCGATTCCTCCGCGCAGAGAGCCTCATACGCGTTGCGGCACCAGGGATAGGAAGCCCATCCCACCGAACACGTCTTTCGCACCGAAATGCCATAGCCCAGGTCGAATGGCTCCGCCGCCATCACTTCCAGAACCCGGCTGCAGAACGCGGGCGTGCCCGCCGGATCCGTCGACCGGCTCATGATCAGAAATTCTTCCCCACCCCAGCGCACCAGCACATCCGATTTGCGCACTACCGTCGACAGCCTCTGCGCCACCAGCTGCAACAGGCGGTCTCCTGCGGGATGACCGTACAGATCGTTCACCTGCTTGAAGAAATCCACATCGACCATAATGAATACAAGATCGCGATGGTCCATCTTCCGGATGTCGTTCCCGCGCGCGCGCTGATAATTTCTCAATACCTGTCCGGCCTCGGCCGTCAGAATCTCTTCCAGATAGCGTCGGTTCCAGATATTGGTCAGCACGTCGGTGAACGAAATTTCCTGCAGCTCCAGATTTTTCCGCTGCAACTCCAGGCTGTGCCAGCGCAGCGACTGTTCCTTGTTCTCCAGTTCGTCCTTCAACCGGCACATTTCGTCAAGATTGTGACGCGACATCCGCAGCAGGCTCAGAAGTTCCTGATCCAGCAAGTGCTGCTTCACGAATACCAAGCCGCCCATCACCGCCATCACGCCCACGGTGAGCCACAACCGGTAGGTGCGAACCGCTTGCGGCACGTCTCCACCGAATTGCGCCCACGCCATCATCAAAGGCGTGACGAACACTGCCAGCATCGCCAGCCGCGCTTTCCAGATTCCATGCCCGCGGGTCGAAAAATCCTCACCCGGCACATCTTCTTCCACCCCGTGCGCCATGAAACCGATGCGCACAAACCACGCCATCGAAGTCACCAGCGGCACGTCGAACAGGCTGCCCGTGTAGTAGAGATGCAAGTCGATCGCTTCGCTCGCCATCAGCGACGCCACGCAGTACAGCAGGCTCGCTGCAAATAACTCAAAGTAGATGTTTCGCCACGCCCCTCGACTACGCCGCCACACCATCCATAGCCCTGCGACTAGCACCAATTCTTCGCATACATACAGCAAATCGAAACTTCTGCCGTACACGATCTCGGCCAGTTGCACATACTGCCACGGGATCACCACAAACATGTATAGAAACAGCCACCAGGTCAGCAGCAGCGCGAAATCCAACGTCCCCACCCTGACTGCGCGATCGTCCTGCTTCACCTGCGGCTGGATCGTTACCGCTGCCATCATCGGCACAATATGCAGGAATAAAACCACATCGCCAAAAAACGGATTGGGCGCTTCGTGCCGCTGGTACACCTCCACATACGCCCACATCAGTTGCATCACGCACCACATCCCCACCCCTAGGCCCATGAGGCCCCAGAAAATCCGAGCCCTGGGGGATGCGGTTCGAAGGGCGGCGCAGCACGCCACGGCCGCCGCCATCAGAAGTACGCTTTGCAGAATGTCGCCGAAAGCGGTGAGGGCAAAACCCCGCGGCACAGAAAGAGTGACGGCGACGTGTGCGCAGGCGAGCGCACCAATCCCTATGACCCATTTACGCCCGTCTTTGAGCGCAGCATTCCCCACGTAAGGAATTGTATTTTGAGGGGAACCGGGTTCCGTATTACCAAAGTAATCGCAAGCAGACAGACGAAGGTGGCGTATTTTGATTACCGAAGCGCCGCCACGAATTTCTCAACAAATCGAAAAACATCCCGGTAGGAGTTGTACAGCGGAACCGCCGCAAGTCGGTACGTGTCCGGCTCCCTCCAGTCCCCGATCACTCCCTCAGCCGCCAGCCGGTCGCAAATCTCGCGTCCCAGATCCGTCAGTCGGATGGAAAGTTGCGCCCCACGGCGTTCGGGCTCGCACGGAGTAATGATGGAAAACTTCGCCGAATGATTCTGCCGCAGAAGGAATTCCATATAACTCGTCAGCGAAACGCTCTTCGCTCGCAGCCGCTCCATGCCTGCCTCGGAAAATATCTCCATCGACGCCCGCAACGGAGCCAACGCCAAAATCGGAGGATTGCTCAATTGCCAGCCCTCCGCCCCCGCCATGGCGTGAAACTCCGGCCCCATCTGAAATCGCGTCTTTTCCTCGTGCCCCCACCACCCCGCAAACCGTGGGCGCTCTTTCCATTCAGCGTGGCGCGCATGCACAAAACATCCCGCCACGCACCCGGGTCCTCCATTCAAATATTTGTAGCTGCACCACACCGCAAAATCCGGCCCCCAATCGTGCAGCCGCAGCGGAATATTCCCCACCGCATGCGCCAGATCGAACCCGACCACGCATCCCATCCGGTGTCCTGCCTTTGTAATCTCCGCGATGTCGAAGACTTGACCCGTGGCATAATTCACTCCGCTTAACAGGACGAGCGCGATCGACTCTCCCTCGCGTTCGATCAAGTCCGCAATGTCAGCATGGCGTATGCAAGATTCTCCTTCGCGTGCGGTTAGTTCGATCAACGACGTCGTTGGATCAAATCCATGAAACCGGATTTGCGACTTCACCGCATACTGATCGGAAGGAAACGCCCCCCGCTCGATCACGATCTTATGTCTCTGCCTGTTCGGCCGGTAGAACGACGCCATCATCAAATGCAGGTTTACCGTCAGAGAATTCATCACCACTACTTCTGCCGCCTCAGTTCCGACCAATTCCGCCGTCTGTCGCGTTAGTAGCCGGTGATACGGCATCCACGGATTCTTCGCGTGAAAATGTCCTTCCACGCCAAGATCCGCCCAGTCCCGCAACTCCTGCTCCAGATATGACGCCGCGCTCTGCGGCTGCAGCCCCAGCGAATGCCCGCACAAATACACACATTTGTCGCCGTTCTTCCTTTTCGGAATGCAAAAGCGCTCGCGGAAGCCTGCCAGCGGATCGCGAGCGTCCATCGCCCGCGCAACTTCTTCACCAAGTTGGAATTGAGCCGAGGTCAAGCACTCTCCATCGGACTCAGCTCGCGGATCAACCCATCGGCCTTCGCCCAGTCAAGATCTTCCACGCGTTCGATGCCCTCGCATAGTTCTGCCAGCATGCGCTCCTGGACCTGCCCTCGCTGCAATGCGGTCGCATAGGGAATTCGATGAAAGGTCACCATCGCATATTTGGGAACAAACTGCCGCGGATATTTCGCCTCCAGCACCAACTCCACTTGTTTCTGCAACAGGAATCTCCGGTCGCCCACGCGGTCCCGCATCTCCACAAAATTCTCGATCGCCATATCCGCGATCGCATCGGTATTGATCTTTCTCGCTGCTTCAAATTCGCGAAACACTTTGTCCCAATCCGCGCCATGCCGGTCCAACAATTCCAGCAGAATCGTGCAATCCTCAAAGCCGCAATTAATTCCCTGGCCAAAAAAAGGAACAATCGCATGCGCCGCGTCGCCCAGCAGCAGCGCCTGGCCGTCCACATGCCACGGCGAACATTTGATCGTCACCATCGCGCCCGTCGGATTGGCAAAGAAATTCTGGGAAAGAGACGGCATCAGCGGCACCGCATCAGGAAATCGCGACTGAAAGAAATCCTGCACTGCACTCTGCGTCGTCAATCTTTCAAAGCTGTCTGGCCCTTCGAAGGGCAGAAATAGAATGCAAGCGAACGTCCCGTCGATATTGGGCAGCGCGATCAGCATGTAATTTCCTCGCGGCCATATGTGCAGGGCGTTCACATCCAGTACGTGCTTCCCGCCCGTCCCCGCCGGAATCGTCAGCTCCTTGTAGCCGTAATTCAGATATTCCTGTGAAAAGTTGAAGCGGCTCAGCCGCAGCATCGCGCCGCGAATCGCCGACGCCGACCCATCACATCCGATGACAACCTGGTATTCAGCGCTGCTCTCTTTTCCGCCCGCTTCGTCGCGCAAACTGAGCTTTCGATTCTTGAAACTGATCCCGGTGCAGCGCTGTTCGAAATGGATTCTCACGCCTTGCGCCTCAGCGGCATGCAGAAGCGCCATATTCAATTCCGCGCGCGAAATCGAATTGATAACCTCCGACTCGTCTTTGCCATACGCTTGGAACGTCAATTTCGAATCCGTAGAATGCATCATCCTCCCCTTCATCGGAATGATGATCGGCTGCATCCCTTGCCACAATCCGGCCTCGGCAAGGGCATGGATTCCGCGCGTCGAAAGGGCAAGATTGATCGAGCGCCCGGCACTTATCTTCACTCGCCGCATATCGGAACGCCGCTCGTAGATCTCAACGTCGAATCTGCGTTTCACCAATGCCAGCGCCAGTAGCGGGCCATTCAGCCCGGCGCCGATCAGCGTGACCTTCCCGGCTTTGCGATTCATACGTGAAAAGAATTCATCCGTGCGTAGAAAGAGGTGAAATCAAATGGGAAGTGAGCAGCCGCCGGCCTACTCCGTCAACAGCGTCCGTGCCTCCCACAGTTCCGGAAAGAATTTCTTATCGAGAGTCAGTTTCAGGTAAGACGATCCTGCGGTTCCTCCCGTCCCCATGCGCACCCCGATGACGCGCTCCACCAGTTGAATGTGGCGCAATCGCCAGCTGACAACCAGTTCATCAAACTCCGTCAATCGTTCGCACACGTCGATCCAATCTCGATTCCTGTGCTCGTCCCGGTACAACGACAGCACCGCTCGCGCGCGAGCATCAAAGCGGTCGCGCTCGCTCGCCTGCTCCGGCACAGTCAGCTTTCCCATTGCCTGCAAGGCTTCGAAGAAAACATCGTGCAGCGAAGGCTCCCGCAGCCGTCTCTCCAATTGCGCATGCGCTTCCGGCGTTGGGCGATGATACCGCAGCATCTTCTCGTCCTTCAGGCCGCACAAAAACTCAAGTTCTCGGAATTGCTCCGATTGAAACCCGCTGGCCGGCTCCAGCTTTCCGCGAAACGCCAGAAAGTGCGTGGGCAGCATGGTTTCGAGGATCGTAAACTGCTCTACCAGAACCCGCGTGATCTCGGTGCATCGCCGCAGCAATCGCGCCGCCTCATACACTTCGTCGTGCGATTTCGGATTCGCTCCCGCACCTCGCAGATTCGCCACCACCGCATCCAGATCGTGCAGCAATTCCTTGAACCACAGCTCATAGGTCTGGTGCACGATGATGAACAGCAACTCATCGTGATGCTGCGGAGAAGATTGCGGACGCTGCAGCGCCAGCAACTCCGGAACCTTGAGATACGAACTGTAAGTGAGTTGCTCGCCGCGCGGCGCGATCGACAAACCAAGCTGAGCATCCGCGCGCGCCTCGGACTCTTTCTGCAAGCCAAGGAATTCCACAGCGTTCCCGCCCAGCAGACGCGCCTTCGCCGCAGCCGTTTGCCGGCTCGACCGAATCAGCGATCCAATTCCATGCTCGCCCAGCGGAAATGGATAATCCGAACCCAGCATCACCCGCTCCGTTCCCATCGTTTCGATCAGAAACTGCAGCGCGCGCGCATCAAACACCGCTGAGTCTACCCAGAAGCGGCTCACATACCGGCTCGGCGGCAATTCACAAATTCCGTGCGCCACCGGATGATGCTTCCACGCGTTCTCCATCCGGCCCAATAAAAACGCGAAACTCCCGCCGCCATGCGCAAAACAAATCTTCAGATTCGCCGGCAACTTATCGAACGCCCCGCCGAGGATCATGGCCACAATGCCAAGTTGCGTTTCTGCCGGCATTCCTACCGTCCACGGCATCATGTATTTCGGCATGCGCTGCTGTCCCAACATGTCCCACGGATGCACCAGCACCGCCGCGCCTTCACCCGCACAATGATGCAAGAATGTCACGATCCCCGGATCGTCCAGATTTTTCTCGCCAACATGATTTCCAATCTGCACACCCAAATGCCCAGCTCGCATGCACCGGCTCAACTCTTTGCACGAAGCATCAATATCCTGCAGCGGAACCTGGCACAGCGATTTCAATCGTCCTTTTCCGGCAGCGCATAATTCCAGCGCCGCATCGTTGAACAAGCGTGCGCAATCGAGCGCATGCTCCGCCGGCCGCTCATAAGCAAACAGCACCGGGGTCGCCGACATCACTTGCACATCGATGCCATCCCGGTCCATCTCCTTCAGCCGCACTTCCGGATCCCAGCACGCCGCATAAATATGCCGGAAGAATCGGTCGCCCAGCATGATGTCGGCTTCCCCGTTCTCCGTATGCTTGATCCTCGGCCAGTTCGGAGTGCCGTAACGCGCTGCCAGGTCGGGCCAAGTCCGCGGAAAGAAATGATTGTGAATGTCGATGACTGGCATTACTGTTTGCCGGGATGAACCGCGCCGCAGTGTTTGCACTTGCGCAGGCCTTCGTCGCTGTAGAACTTTTCAAAAAGCGGTGGCAGATCGCGCACGATGCTCTTCAACTTCACTTCCGCGCGATGCACCAACTGATGGCACTTCTGGCAGTACCACTCGAATGCGTCCAAAGCGCCCTCTGGACGCGGCATCTCGACCACCACCCCAATGCTTCCCGCCTGCCGCTGCGGAGAATGCCGCATATGCTTAGGCAGAAGAAAAATCTCTCCTTCTTTGATCGGGACCTCGATCGGAGCCCTGCCCGGCGTCTCCATCAACCGGAGAAAAATGTCGCCCTTCAACTGGTAGAAAAATTCCTCCGTCGGATCGTCGTGATAATCCTTCCGCTGGTTGGGCCCGCCCACCACCGTCACCATCATCTCGCCGTCTTCCCACACCTGCGCGTTCCCCACCGGAGGCTTGAACTTCTCCTTGTTCGCTTCGATCCACTTCTGAAAATTGAATGCCTTCAGTTCCTTGATCGATGGCATGGCAACTCCTATGGCTCCGGCTTGTACGCGACCGCACGAATTTCAATCAGCAGATGGGGATGCGGTAATTGATGCACCGCGACCGTCGTTCGCGCTGGACCATCGTAATCGAAATATTCGCCGTATACTTCGTTGTATCCCGCGAAATCATTCATGCTCACCAGGTACGAGGTCACTTCGACCACATCTTTGAGATCAGCCCCGGCGCTGCGCAAAATCTCGTCAACGTTTTCGATCACCGCCCGCGTCTGCGCGCGAATATCGAGCCGCGTCGTTCCCATCGCGTCCACGTCCGCACCGGCGATCGTATTGTCGCTTCGCCGCGCGCTCGTTCCCGACACGATCAGAAAGTCGCCGGCCCGCTTGATATGCGGATATTTCCCACGCGGCTTTGCCTTCCCCTCGATGAACTTGGCTTCCACTTTCCCCATATCGCGCTTTCCCACAGCCTTCATAGCTGAATGCAAATATTATTCAGCTCCGAATAAAAATTAAGCGAGTGCATCCCGCCTTCGCGCCCAATGCCTGATAATCCCGCGCCGCCAAACGGAGTCCTCAGATCGCGCAGGAACCAGCAATTCACCCACGTAATGCCCACATTCATCTGTTGCGCCACGCGATGCCCGCGCTTCAGATCCGTCGTCCAGATCGAAGCGGCCAGCCCATACTTCGTATCGTTCGCCATGCTCACCGCTTCCTCTTCCGTATCAAACGCGGCGACGTGGCAGACCGGCCCGAAGATTTCTTCCCTCACGCAGCGCGCCGTCTCGCTCAGCCCAGTATAGATGGTCGGCTGCACGTAAAAACCATGATCGAGCCCATTGCCGAATTCTGGAACGCCCCCTCCCGTCACCACCGCCGCACCCTCTTCGCGCGCCAACTTGTAATACGACAAAACTTTTTCTCGATGCTGCGCCGAAATCAGCGGACCCATCTCCGTTGACTGCTCCAGCGGAGATCCGATTCGCAGGCGCTCGGCTTCTTGCTTAAGCTTCTCAACAAAGCGCTCGAAGATCGACCGCTCGACATACACTCGCTCCGCGCACAGGCACACTTGCCCCGTATTCAGAAAGACCGCATCGCGAATCCCGCTCACCGTGCTGTCAAACTCGCAATCCTCAAAAACAATCGCTGCATTCTTGCCGCCCAGTTCGAACGATACCGGCTTCACCGATGCCGCCACGGCCTTCATAATGGCTGCGCCCGTCTGCGATTCGCCTGTAAACGTAACCGCGTTCACATCCGGATGCTTCGTCAACAATTCTCCCGCCGAGTTCGGACCGAATCCGTGCACCACGTTGTAAACTCCATCCGGAATGCCCGCCTCCTGCACGGCCTCCGCCAGCAGAGTCGCGGTTGCCGGAGTCTCCTCCGAAGGCTTCACCACCACGGCATTGCCGCACGCCAGAGCCGGAGCGACCTTCCATGTCAGTAGCAGCAGAGGAAGATTCCACGGAGTGATGATTCCCACCACGCCCAACGGCTTGCGTACCGCATAATTCAGCGCGGATTTTCCGTCAGGAGTTTCCGTCTGAAACGCTTCCGCGCCCGCGGTCTTGATCAGATCTGCGAATGATCGGAAATTTGCCGCCGCCCGCGGCACGTCCAGCTTCGAAGCCAGCGCGATCGGCTTTCCCGTATCCGCGACTTCCGCCGCAACGAAGCAGTCGAATCTTTTTTCGATCGCGTCCGCAACTCGATTCAGTCGCGCAGCCCGTTCTCGAACTCCCCACCGCCCCCATTCGCCGCGCAACCCTCTGCGCGCAGCCTGCACCGCCGCATCGACCAACTCCTGATTTGCCTCTGTGACCCGCGCGATCACGCTTCCGTCGGCCGGATTCACGTCGGCAAATTCCCGCGCGCCCCGCACAAACTTCCCGTCGATATAATTTTGGATGGATTTCAATGGCGTGAACCCCGCGGAATCCTATCAGCCGTTCCCCAGTCCCCGCAACGCCAGGCACTCAGTTGTCGCGCTCTTCCAGATAGCGTCGCAGCGCGTCTTCCCACGATGGCAGTTCGATGCCATACCGCTGCAAACTCGTTGCCGCCAGAACCGAATACGCCGGACGCGGCGCCGGACGCGCCATCTGCTGGCTGGTCATCGGCCTCACCTCGGTCTGAAGCCCCGCGCCTTTCACAATCTCCCGCGCAAACTCAAACCACGTACACTCACCGGAATTCGTCGCGTGCACGATCCCGCTCGCGTCCTTGCGGCATAATGTCATGATCGCCCGCGCCAGATCCACGCAGTAGGTCGGGCTCCCTCGCTGATCGTTGACCACATCCAGCGCCGGCCGGCTCGCAGCCAGTTTCAAAATTGTATCGGGAAAACATTTCCCACCGGTGCCAAACAGCCATGAGGTCCGCACAATGCAAACCTCCGGCAACATTTCTAGCAAGCGCACTTCCGCTTCCGCCTTCGACTTTCCATAAACACTCTGCGGATTCCGCGCGTCCCCAACCTCATACGGCGAAGATTTCTTTCCATCAAATACGTAGTCAGAACTTAGACAAAGCAGCTTCGCCCCGAAACTCTTAGCGGCCTTGGCCACGTTCGCCGCCCCGTCGCGGTTCACTTCGAATGCGCGTCGCGGATCGCTCTCGCACCCGTCCACGTCGGTGTACGCGGCCGCCAGCACAATCCACTGCGGACGCTTCTCTCCGACTACTTGTTGCACGTGCCTCTGGTCCCGGATTTCCACATCCCGCGACCCCAGAGCCAGAACTTCGTCGCCGCTCCACTCGCGTACCAGCGCCTTGCCCAGCAGGCCAGTGCCGCCAATGATCATCGCCTTCACGGACGTGAATTCTCCAGCGACTCAAAATTCTCCACGTCGCGCAACGAGATCCCGCGCTGGTCCTTCGCCGACACAATCGGCTCACCTTCCAGCTTCCAGTCAATCTTCACGTCCGGATCGTTCCACGCCAGCGTACGTTCGTATTCCGGCGCGTAGTAATCGGTCGCCTTATAAAGCACGTGCGCCGCCTCTGAAATTACCCGGAACCCGTGGGCGAATCCCGGCGGAATCCATATCATGCGCTTGTTCTCGCCCGACAGGGCTACGGCTTCCCACTTGCCGAAATTCGGAGAGTTGCGCCGCACGTCCACCGCAACGTCGAGAATCTCTCCCACCGCCACCCGCACCAGTTTGCCCTGCACATGTTTGATCTGATAATGCAATCCCCGCACGACGTTTCGCGTGGAATAAGAGTGATTATCCTGCCGGAATTTTTCCTCGATGCCGAGCTCGGCAAAGACCCGCTCGTTGTAGCTCTCGAAAAAGAATCCGCGCTCATCGCCGAACACGCGCGGCTCAAGCACGAACACGCCGGGCAGCGAGGTCTCAATTTTCTTCAAGGAATCCATGCCAGCCGGCACTAGCCGGGCTCAAAATATCCTCTCCCTCAGCAACTGCAGCAGGTATGCACCGTAGCTGCTGTTCTTCATCGAACTTGCAGTCTTCTCCACCTGCGCCGCCGTGATGTAGCCCGACCGGTACGCAATCTCCTCCGGACACGCCACCATCAACCCCTGCCGCTTTTCGATCGCCTGAATGTACAGCGCCGCGTCCATCAGCGATTCGTGGGTCCCCGTATCGAGCCACGCCATGCCGCGTCCCATGACCAGCACATCGAGCTGCCCTCTTTCCAGATAGGAGCGGTTCACGTCGGTGATCTCCAGTTCTCCGCGCGGGCTCGGCTTCAACGATTTCGTGATCTCCACTACCTGTTCATCGTAAAAATAAAGTCCGGTCACGGCATATTTCGATTTCGGCTGCTTCGGCTTTTCTTCAATGCTCAAGGCGTGGCCCTTCGCATCGAATTCCACTACTCCATACCGCTCCGGGTCGTGCACCGGATACGCGAAAACCCTCGCCCCTTGCTTCTTCTCAGCCGATTCCCGCAGATCCTTCGCCAGATCGTGCCCATAAAAAATATTGTCGCCCAGCACCAGCGCCGCCGGCCTCCCAGCAAGAAACTGCTCTCCCAGCAAAAATGCTTGCGCAATCCCCTCCGGCTTGGGTTGCACTTTGTACTCCAGGCGAATTCCGAACTGGCTTCCATCCCGCAGCAGGATTTGAATCTTCGGAAGATCCTCCGGCGTCGAGATCACTAGGATCTCGCGAATCCCCGCCAGCATCAGCGTGCACAGCGGGTAATAAATCATCGGCTTGTTGTAGACCGGCAGCAGGCTCTTGCCCATCGCCTGGGTCACCGGATACAGCCGCGTTCCCGATCCGCCGGCCAGCACGATTCCTTTATATGTCATGCTCTCTTTCATCTTCAATTTACGCCGCCGCCACGATCGCTCACTCCGAATAGTGCGTCGCAATCCATTGCCGGTAACTTCCGCTGGTCACGCGGCGCACCCACGCTTCGTTCTCAAGATACCAGCGAACCGTCTTGCGCAATCCGGATTCGAACGTTTCCTTCGGCTTCCATCCCAACTCCCGCTCAATCTTGCGCGCATCAATCGCATAGCGCCGGTCGTGCCCCGGACGATCCTTCACGAATGTAATCAACTCGCGCCGCGATCCCCCTGCCCGCGGAGACATTTCATCCACGAGATCGCACACCATCTCCACGATTTCGAGGTTCGGTTTTTCATTCCACCCGCCAATGTTATACGTCTCTCCCGGCCGCCCGCGCTGCAGCACGATCGTAATCGCGTGGCAATGATCCTCCACATAAAGCCAGTCGCGGACATTTCTCCCGTCCCCGTAAACCGGCAGCGCCTTGCCGTCGCGCGCATTCAGGATCATCAGCGGAATTAGCTTTTCAGGAAACTGAAAACGCCCGTAATTGTTCGAGCAGTTCGTGGTCAGCGTGGGCAGCCCATAGGTATGCTGATACGCCCGCACCAGGTGATCCGATGCCGCTTTCGACGCGGCATACGGACTGTTCGGCGCGTAAGCGGTGGTCTCGCAAAACGCCGGATCATTCGGCCCCAACGATCCGTAAACTTCGTCCGTCGATACATGCAGAAATCGAAACTGCTCTCGCTCTTCCCCAGCCAGTTCGCTCCAGTACGCCCGCGCCGCGTCCAGCAGACAAAAGGTTCCCTGAATGTTCGTCTGGATAAATGCTTCTGGCCCGCGGATCGAGCGGTCCACATGGCTCTCGGCCGCGAAGTGCACAATGGCGCTGGGCCGGTGCTCGCGCAGCAATTTCTCCACTACACCGCGATCTCCAATGTCGCCCTGCGCAAAGTGGTAGCGTTTATCGTTTGCAATGCCGTCAAAATTGTGCGGATTCCCGGCGTACGTGAGCTTGTCGAGATTAACGATCGTGCTGGACTCTTCCTGCATTCTTTGCAGAATGAAATTCGAGCCAATAAATCCTGCACCGCCCGTGACCAGAATCCGATCGTTCATGCGAAGGCTTTGCGCCGCGGCCTACTGCTGCCGCGAGTCAAGCCATTTGATTGTAATAAAAAAGGACGGGCTCGGCCCGTCCTCGTCTAATCACCGTTGTCAATCTAGGCCACCGTCGCAGCCATTGTTACCGCCCGCGGCGGACGAATCTGAATTAATCAGCCTGCCCGCCTTTGCGTCAGCCTTTCTGCCGTTTCCTCAAGCGCGCTCGGCTTTTTCCGCGAAACCTCGACTGCCTTTCGGCCACAGATTTCGAAATAAGCCCGTTCGATACTCTCGGAGATTTCCTGCCAATGGTACTCCTCGCGTACCCGCCTCGCGGCTGCCTTCCCCGCAGCCTCGCGCACCGCCGGATTCGCGATAAGAAACCGCAGGCGTTCCGCCAGATTCTTGGCATCCCCGCATCGAAACACGTATCCCGCTCCTTCCACCGCCTCGCGATTTTCCGGGACGTCGCTGGCCAGCACGCATAGTCCCGCGGCCATCGCGTCAAGGAGCGCCAGCGACAGTCCTTCCATATCCGATGGCAGCACAAAAATCATCGCGTTGGTCAGCAGCTCGTCCAGCGTTTCGCCGGAAACCCACTCCAGCATCTGGACGCGCTCGCCCGCATGTTGGCGCAACTCCCGGCTGTACTCGTCGCAGTAACTCGAAGCGCCGGCCATCACCAGTTTCGCATCGGTTTCGACGCGCTCGAACGCATCCACCAGAAGGTGGCATCCCTTCTCCGGCGAAAATCTTCCGAGAAACAGTACGTACTTCCCCGGCTCCAGCCCCCACTCCAGAATTTGTCGCGGCTCCTTCCGCCTCCTCCGCACTCCTCCATTGGGCACATAGCGAGTCGCTTTTCCGTGCAGCTCGAGATAACGCTTTTGCAATGTCCGCGAGACCACCATCGTTTCGTTCGGAAACCGCACTGATGCCCGCTCACCCAGCCGCAGCACCGCCGACGCAATCCGCCCCCACTTCTTCCTCTGCCAATCCAACCCCTGCACCGTGACCACTGTCTTGGCTCCGAACATTCGCGGGATAAACGAAAACAGCGCAGGTCCCAGCGTGTGGTAATGAACCACGTCGTACCGCTGCGTCACCGCATGCACCGTGCTCAGCAGCGTATGCACGAACGTTTCCAGATGTTTGGACCGGATCGTCGGCAGCCGCACCAGCCGCATACCCTCATACTCTTTCAGCTCGGGCGTGAAATGATTCCTGCAATAGACGGTGAGTTCGTGTCCCCGCGCCGCCAGCCGCTTCCCCACTTCTTCGTAGTACGTCTCAATTCCACTGTATTTCGAGATCACTCCGCGCCCGCCGATAAACGCGATTCGCAGTCGATGCGCTGGATCACCCGATGCACCCACTGGCGCTCGCGGCTCCGACGCCGGCACAGGGGGGATGGTAGGCCTCCGCTTCAGCGCAAAGGCTGAATGGCGGATCTCGCTGCCTTTCGCGCGGATCAATTCCTCGTACAAGCCAGCCAGTTTCTCATAATGCTCCTCCGGCCTGTGCTCCTTTCGCACCATCTCCCAGCCAGCCCTTCCCATCTCCTCGGCCATTGCGGGATTGGCCGCGAGCAGCGCAATCGTCTGCGCCAGCTCATTTACGTCTCCGCAGCGGTATAGCAACCCGGTTTCACCGTGGCGCACAAACTCCCGCCGCGATCCAAGGTCGGTAGCGACTACCGCTCGCCCCTGCGCGTACGATTCCAGAATGGCTTTTCCCAAAGTCTCGTAGGCGTGGGAGGGCAACACCGTAAACCTCGACTGCGTCATCAACGCGTCCCGTTCCGCAGAGCCGACCTGTCCCACAAACTCCACATAGCGCAACCCCAGCCGCTCCGCCAAATCCTGCAACTTTCCACGCTGCGGACCATCCCCCGCAATCACCAGACGCACATCCGGAACCTGACGGATTGCCCGCAGCAGATCGTCCACTCCCTTTTCCGCCGACAATCGCCCGCAGTAGACCACCGGACCATCGTTTGCCGCGCTTTCGGTCCACGGCGCAACCTTCTGAAAATGTCCCAGCACCTCGAACTTGCTCCCGTCCCATCCATGTTCCACAAACTTTTCGCGCACAAACCGGCTCGGAGCCAGAAACCGGTCAACACACTTGCGGTAGGTCCCCAACCCGCGATGAACGTAGGCTTCCGCTACCAGCGCCGCTCTCGCCCCCATCCCGGGATAACATTCCAACCGCAAAGCATTCCAAAACGCTCCTCGCTTGCACGCCTCGCACGCTTCCCCGCGCGCAACCAGGTTGTAGCTTGGACAAAGCAATTTGAAATCGTTCACGTGATAAACCACGGGGACGCCCTGCGCCTTCAGTTCCCACAGAATCGAAGGCGACAGATGGTGATAAATATTCCGCACATGCGCGACATCCGGCCGGAAGTCCTGAATCAGGGCCCGGATTTTCCGCCGCGCTTCAACCGAATAGATGGCATGCGCCGCCAGTCGCACCTTGCGTAGCACGCCGTCTCTGGCCTTGAAATCGATGTGCTCCACGAAATGCCGGTCGTAGCCGGTCGGCTCGCCCCGATCGTCCGCCATGGAAAACAGCGCCACTTCATGACCCTGCGACCGCATCAATTCCATCAGCTCAAACAGGTAAGCTTCGGTTCCGCTGAAGGGAAAGTTGTACTTGTTGCAATACAGAATTCGCATGCGCCTGGCGCTCGCTTCCTTGCCGCACCCGCGCGACAAAAGTCTCGGCAAATCTTTCCAGATTGATTCTTCGGTTGAACTTTCGGCGAACCTGATCTTGAGCAGCACAGCCAATTCTCTCCAGCGAGTCCGCAGGTGGAGAACAACAATGCCGATCGACCTTTTGTGCCAGCGAACGGATCAACAGCACCTGCTCCACGAAGTCGTGCATCGAGCCCGGCTGATACAAAAATCCTGTTTCGCCGGCCACAACCAATTCCGGAATGCCCGTGATCGCTGGAGCCAGCACAAATTTTCCTCTCGCCATGGCTTCCATCAGAGCCAGCGGAATGCCTTCGCTCCGGCTCGTGATCACCATCAGATCCGCGCGATCATACAGAGCGTTCGTCTCTTCCCGCCGGACGTGTCCCAACAGCCTGATCTGCCGGCTCAGGCCGCAACTGGAAATCAACCGTTCCAGACGCTTGCGCTCCGGCCCCTCACCTGCAATATCACATTTGAAGTGCACCCCGCGCGCCGCTAACTCAGAGCAAGCCCGCACCAGAAACGCCTGGTCCTTCACCGCATGCAACCGCCCCACGGTCAGGATGTCGAATGAATCTCCGTCGCGACGTTGAGGCAAATCCGGTGTATGTACTTCATCCTCGACATCCGCCCCCAGCCGCGCCACCAACACCTTGTCCGGATCAACGCTCGGATACTGCCGCAAGATGAAGTCCCGGTTGTACTCCGAGATGGTCACGCAAAACGCGCACTGGGCAAGCTTCGTATCCAGGTAGGCTCCGTGAAGTAGCAAATCAGAGCCATGCAGCGTCAGGCTGAACTCCACTCCCAGCAGCCGCGCCGCCGTCATCGCAATCCACGACCCGAAATATCCATGATGCACATGGATGTGCTCCACTCCATGCCCCTTCAACCGCGCGGCATAACAAGCTCCGAGGAACGTGTGCGCCAACGCCTTCACGCGCTGCAGCAATCCCTCGCGACCGCAGAGCAGGATTCGCTTCAATAGCGGCGCCAGGCGTGCCCATCTCCGGACGCAAAGTAAAGCTGCGCTCGCAAGAACAATCGGATTCAGCCTTCGCAGCACAATCTCCGAATTGAACTCTCCCATCTGGTCGCTTCGCACGTGAGGACGCCGCACACTTCCCGCAACCACGCGTACTCCTCGTTTCCTCAGCTCCTCGATCTCCGCCACCACATAAGGCTCAACCGCGCAAGGAAGCTCGTTCGCCAGATACGCAACCGTCAACATGCCTGCATCTCCCCGCGCCGCCGCTGCGCCGCCAGCATGCCGGCAATCGTGTACAGCAGTCCATTCACAAACTGATAGCTCATCACCACCACCGCCCCGTTGATCCAATACACCAGCAACAAAACCGGCCACAGCCGATGAAGGCCCGCATTCAGAAATCCCCGCTTCTCGCGCGCGGGAATCCTCCCTCGCCGCAGCTTCCATAGCTCCCACATCAGCCACAAATACAGCCCGAACCCCGCGACCCCGTGCTCCGCCAGTAGTTCCAGATACGTATTGTGCGGATACAAGACTTTTTCGCCGTATCCGCTGACATGCCGCGGCAACTCGGCAGGCATCTGATGAAATCCCCAGCCCAGCCAAGGACGTTCAAGGAACATCTCCCATCCCCCGGCGTACACGGCCGCGCGATAATCCACCGGCCCACGCTCTTCCAGCCGGTCGCTGAGAGTTCCGCCAAAACCGGTCGAACCCAGCACGATCGCCAAGCCAACGGCTGCACCCACCGCAGCTACCACGGCAATTCGGAAGGCGTGGTTCGTGGAGAAAAAAATCAGCACCAGCACGGTCCCGGCAAATGTGAGCCACACCGCCCGCGTCATAGTCGCAAGAACCGCGATTGGCACCGAGGCCAGGAGCACGGCCATCTTCGCCCCTCGAATGCGTCCTCGCCGATAGGCAAGCCAAGCCACAATTCCAAGCAGGTTCAGCGAAACACCATTGGCCACCGCCTGCAGCAGCGGCCCGCGCGCCCGGTCCGCATGAAATCCCAAACTCTCATCCAGGATGAATTTCGGATAGATCAGCCAATCCGCTCCGCATAGAGACGCAATCGCGGTAATGCTGAGGTAGGCCAGAACGATCAGCGCCAAAATTTCAAACTGCCGGAAATATCTCTCCTCGGTGAAGACCAGCCCCGCCAAATGAAACAGCGTGAATGGCACAATGAACTTTGAGGCCAGCAAATTCCATGCCTCAGGGTCGAACGGCTGGCCGGCGAGGCTGATGAGCGCCAGCAGGATCAAGCCCATCATCGGCCACGTCGCGCCCTTTATCGTAAGCTGTCGCTGCCGCAACAGTACCGCTCGGGCGAGCACTCCCACCACCAGTAGCCCGAACGCCACGCGGTCAATCTCGTAGAACCGAACATCCGGAGGCCGCAACAGCATTGCCGTCAACGCCAGCAGAAACAGCCACGAGGGCACAGCCATCAAAATCTGCAGCGGACGCAGCGCAGCCGCCGTGGCCTTGGCGGGAAGAACCTCTACCCACCATCGCATCGCGTCCGAGGCCGCACCCGGCATCACTCCCCGCTCCCCTGCACCACTGCCAAAACCGTCCGCAGCAGGATCTTCATATCCAGCCCCAGATTCCACTTCCGGATATACTCCCGATCCAGTTCCACGCCCCGCTGAAACGAAGGATCGCGTCGCGCCGTGACCTGCCACAGACCGGTGATCCCCGGTGTTACGTCGAGCCGGGACAGATGTTCGAGTTCGTATCCGGCCACATCGTCGACGGGATGGGGCCTGGGCCCGACTAGACTCATCTCTCCTTTTACTACGTTCAGCAATTGCGGCAGTTCGTCCAGGCTGTAGCGCCGCAGAATGCGCCCCACTCGCGTGATCCGGGGATCGCCTGTGATCTTGAAGAATGGGCCTGCCCTTTCGTTGTTGCGCCGCAAGCGCTCTTTCAATTCATCCGCATTGCTCACCATGGTGCGAAACTTGTAGCAGCGGAATAACTTCCCCTTTCGCCCGGCACGTTGCGCGCAATACAGAACGGGCCCACGCGAGTCCAGCTTGATCAGAATCGCAATCGCCCCCAGCAGCGGCGCCAGGCCCGCCAGCACGAAGCCCGCGCCCAGTACGTCCACGACGCGCTTCGCAATCAATCCCAGGGCCGGCAACCGTTCGCTGTGCAGACAGATCACCGGCAAGTCGCCCGCTCGTTCCACTTCACAGGCGGCCGGCTTGCACCCAAACAAATCCGGGATGATCTCCACGTCCAGGCGAAGCCGCATCGCCTCGTTCAGCACCCAATGCGTTAAATGGCTGTCATGCGGACCGGCCAGGATGACCTCGTCCACAAATCCTTTGCGTGCCATGCGCGCCAGATCTGCAACCCTGCCGATCACTCCGTTCCCCAACGGCATCGCATCATCAAGGAACCCGCACACCCGCCGTCCCGCCGACGGATTTTGCTCTACCCACGCGCTCACGCTCCGGCCGACGGGGCCGGCCCCTACAATCAGCACGTTCTTCGACCCGGCTTTCAGGCGATCTCGTTCCGCGCGGTTCCAGCGCCATAGCCACAAAGTGAAGAAGTTCATCAATCCGGTGATGCACAACAGGGCGCTTACTTTCCACGAGGCCCCCTGCAATCCGTACGCAAAGAGTAAGATCGCCGTCGCCCACACCACTGACTTTCGCAGAATTCGAGCCTGCTCACGAGCATTCATGCCCTCCGCGTGCAGGCCTTCCGAGTACGCCAGAAGTGTGATCAATGCTGCTTGCAGGATGGCGACGCCCATCAGAGAAATAGCCGCGCCAGCATCCACAGAAACCGTCGGGCTCCGCGGAAACAGGACCCGCAGCGGTACTCCGAGGACACCCACCAGCATCCAGTTCAGCGCCACCGACGCGAAATCCATGACCATCGACAGCATCCACTTCTCCGCCGCGCGGCTTTGCAGCGGGCGCGGCAAAAACCCCTCCACTGTCCTTTCCCGGCGTTCCGTCGCCCGCGGCGCGCGCGAGTCCCTGTCTTTGTCTTTTCCCAACACAAATGGCTTCACGGATGCAGGCGGTTTCTTGCCGAACTTCTTCGTTTCCGGAATCTCTCCGGGAATCAGGCGCGCCCACTCCATCTCGTGGTGTTGTGGCGGCCTCGGATTGGCATAGACGGAAGACACTCCTACTCCCCCTCAATCGCCGTTCTTCCTCTATCCCGAGTGAATACGCCGCCGCAGGAAAAGACGAACGCGCGGACTCGATTCCTACAATCGCCGGTAGATCCCCTCCGGTATGGGAAACTCCCGATCGCTGAGCACCGTTCCCAGCAGCCGCGCCTGGGCCTCCTCCAGCGTGGCTTTGATGTTGCGCGCCTGCACCCGCCGCGTGCGCTGCGCCGATAAAACCAGAACGATGCCATCCGCAACCTGGGCTAAGGTGATGGCCTGGTTCGAAATCGCCGATGCCGGCGCTGCTATGATCGAATATTCGAACTCCTTCCGCACCGCGCCCATGT
This sequence comes from uncultured Acidobacteriota bacterium, assembly GCA_963763795.1. GTDB lineage: Bacteria > Acidobacteriota > Terriglobia > Terriglobales > Acidobacteriaceae > Sulfotelmatobacter. The sequence continues at coordinate 568,671 of CAVXPP010000007.1, forward strand.
ACCGATGCAGCGACGCCGCGCTCCCCTCCGACCCGCTCACCTCCAGCGGCAGAAGCCACAGATTCCCCCGCACCCGCGTGCCGGTCTCGCGCAGCGGACTTCGCATCTCGGTCGAGCACACCAGCAACTCCCCCGCCGTAGTGCTTTTCAGCCCGGCTCCGGCAACCGCTACGTCCGTCGTGGTCTCCAGCGCCAGCGTCTCGCCCACGGACCTGCAGATTTCGCTCACATCCGTCTGCGGATCGACTGCGCTGAAGACCACCTGCCGCAGCGGCCTCGCCTGTGTCGTACTAAAGAGCTGGCGCACCAAGCCGCGGATCTGCTCGCGCGCGAATGCTTTAGGATTCCATCCCTCACGCGGCGGTGCAGTTCGCGCCTCTGGCCGCATTGGCTCGGCCTCAGCCGCCGGCCTCGCTCCCGCGAACGCCACCACTCCTGCGCGCATCACTCCCTCCCTCATGCCGACAGCCTTCCGTGGCACGCCTTGGGAAGCGACGCGAGCACGGGCGCGTTCAGGTACGCCGCAACGTCGTCGGGGTCGCGGAACGCCGGGTTCACATAATCTGCCGCGAACGCTGCTCCTGTTCCCGCCACAGCCGACGCTACCATTCCCACCGCCAGAACCATCCACGCAGACCATACCGGCAATGCCGGCGCAACTGGATCTTCCGCAATCGCCACGTTCACAATGCCGCGCTCGTCGAGCGCGTCATGCATGCGCGCCTCTTCCTGCTTCTTCACGTAAAGCAGGTAAATCTCATCCGCGGCTTTTTCCGAGCTCAGCAGATCGTCCTGCGTGATCGCGTCTTCCCCGAACTTTTCCGACACCCCGCGATAGGCTGCCTCCTGCGCAATCGTCGCGTCTTCCCGGGCCTGCAGCGTTTTCAAGTCGACCTGGGCCCGCTCCAACTCTGATTTCGCCCATTCGTATTGCGGATTCTTGTCGGTGGTCTCATCGCGCACGGGAGACATATTCTCTGCCGCAATCGCCGCCTGCGCCTGCGCAATCTGCTGCTCGATCTCCTGCACCAGCCGGTGGCTCGGTTCGTACTTGGTCAGCAATTCCGTGCGCTTGAATTGCAGGTCGAGCAAGCTCGCCTTCAGCGCCTTCAACAGTTCCGGATTATCCGCAGTCCGCTTCTGCGTCGTCGTCCGTTCCGGCAGCTGCGCCAGTTGATGTTCGAGTTCGGCCACGCGCTGCCACGTGGCTGCCATCTCGATTCGCGTCTGCCGCACGCTCGCATCCACCTCGCTCAATTTCTGCAGGGCGAGATCGCGCTGCTGCGCCGCCGCGACGACTCCGTGCTCCTTCGCAAACTGCAGCAATTGCTGCTTGGAAACTTCCAATTGCCGCCTGGATTCTCCCGTCTGCTGTTCATAGAAGCGGAATTCTCCACTCGGACGATGGACCTCCATGTGTTTCTCCAGATACACGTTCGCAACCGCCCACAAGACCGTCGCTGCCTGTTGCGGATCCGGCGCCGCATAGCTCACCGCAATCAGGTTCGTCTTTTTGACCGGCTCGACTTTCAGCTTTCTGGCCAAGCTTCGCGTCGCCCGCTCCAGTTGCTGGTCGTCGCTCTCCCCAAAATGCAAGAATTCAAGCCAACTCCTGCGGCTGACGCCCGTTTTCTCCACAACTTTTCGCAAGACCTCCTCGTCTCGCAGCAGTTCCACCTCCGAGTTCAATTCCTCTTCCGTCACCGCCATCCGCGTCAGGTCGAGTGGGGCATTCTCTCCCGCGCTCACCGGAGCATCCGCTCGTCCGCGGCGCACGAGGATTTTCATATTGGCCTGATAACTGGTGCCGGCCAGCGCATACAGCACCGCCGCCGCGAACACCGCCGCCGACACCCAGACGAAGACCCTTCGCTGGCGAAATAACACCATCGCCAACTCCCGCAGGGTGGGCGCCGGTGCCTCGGTCCGTCCGCGAATTGGGTCTTCGTCTGACACGGCGAGTGGGAGTCCATTCCTAGAATTGAGAAGAATTCATGTACATGCTCGCGGAAGGTCGGCTCAAGAAACGGGCAAGCTTCGAAATCGTGTTCTGTGGGACGAAGACCATGTCCCCCGGACGCAGATGGGCGTCTTCCTTCAGACTGCTCTGCTTCAGCATCTTTTTCAGATTGAGCAGCCGGGTTTCCACCAAGTCGTCATTCACGCGCCGGAACAGGACGACCTGCGAGTGCTTGGACTGCGAAGTCAAGCCTCCGGCAATCTCCACGGCTTCGGCAACGGTTGTGTCTGAGCGCAGTTCGTACTTGCCCGGCTTGCCGACTTCACCTCCGACAATGAAGTACGGATGCTCGAATTCCTTCAGCGCCACCGCGGCCTGTGGATCGTGCAAATAACCCCGGTACGCCTTCTCTACCGCCGCGCCGAATTCCTCCAGGTTCAGCCCCTGCGCCTCGACCAGCCCGGCGTCTTTCAGCATTACGTACCCATCCGGTTGCACCGTGAGAGTCTGGTTAAATTCCGGGGCTACGGTGAAGCTCAGTTCGACGACATCGCTCGGTTGCAGCCGGTAGAGCGGGTGACGCATCCCTCCGAGTAAGGGGTTTCCCACGTCACCCGCTCCTCCAGGCCGTTTGGTCGTTGTACTGCCATCCCCCGCTCCAGCTCCGGTTAAGCGGGATCGGGAAGCTTGTGCGTTTCCGCCGCGATCGTTCCCTTCCGCTTGCGCCAAGGCGAGCGGGCAAACGTGCAAGATCAGAAGTGCGATTGCAGCCGCTGCACCGACGATGAGCGAACGTTTCATGGATCCCGCAACGTGATTCGAGCCTTCTCTACTTCAGGCTCCTCGCCATCTCTGCGCGGCTCCTATTGCGCAAGTTACGTCCAATGCTCGACGTCAACAAGACTTGGGAAGTGTCGTACACGAAGGTAGGCTTCATCCCGATTAGGAATTGCAGTCCTCCACCTTGGCTCAGGGATTGCGAATCAGATCTCTGCGGGTATTCGGCCCTTTGACATCCAGTTCCGGGCAGCGCGGGCATGCCTCCATTCTGAGCGTCTACCAAAGTGGACTTGCATGTTCGCCACGTCACAGCCTTGTATTCCGTTTCTCGCCTGTCCACTGGCATCGTTCTTCAGTCCGGCTAATCGAACCGAAGCGATCTTTTAAGCACTCCGCCTCTCGCATTCCTCTCCCGTACTTCCCCCGAAAGTCTTCGGCCCACATTTCCACACTCTTCACGCCCACTCCTGCCTCGATGCACGCAAGAAATCTTCATTCCCGTTTTGAAAGTGCAACGCACATTTTGTGATCACTTTCCTTGTGAAACGCGCTTGCACTCCCTAAAATCAGCGGCATCACCTGTATTACGTCTGGAGATCTATGAAGTTGTTTGCCGCCGCCGCCCAGCCGATTGGTGTGCTCGTCGCCGACTCCAATCGCATGCAGGCCCAGTTGCTGACCAGCGCCTTGCGGCGCCGTTCCGAATTTCGCGTCACCACTTGCCCCTTGGATTCCGCCCTTATTCTGCAGTCGGCGAACTCCCGGCCTCCCGGCGTCGTCCTGCTTTCCATGAATGCGTCGACCAACGCTGCAGAGACCATCACAATTCTTCACCGCTTTCACCGTTCTCACCCTCACATTCCGAAAATCCTGCTGGTCGAGTCTTTCGATCGTGAACTCGTGGTCAGCGCTTTCCGTTCGGGCGTGCGCGGAATTTTTTCCATCACCGACTCCAATCTGCGCCTGCTCTGCAAATGCATCTCGCGCGTCGCCGCCGGACAGATCTGGGCCGACACCGAGCAGTTGGACTACATCCTCGATCTCGTCTCCGAAGTCCCCTCGCTGCGCGTGCTCAACTCGCAGGGGGCCAACCTGCTGACGCCCCGCGAAGAGCAAGTCGTGGCCCTCGTTGCCGAAGGCCTCGGCAATCGCCAGATCGCCGCCGAACTCAACCTCAGCGAGCACACCATCAAGAAATATCTGTTTCGCATCTTCGAAAAGCTGGGCGTCTCCACCCGCGTCGAACTCGTGCTCTACGCTGTCAATAACGGAGATCCCCGCCAGGCCGAATGCCTGCTGGCGCCGGCCGGATTCTTCCCGGCGCCTGAGCCGTAAAAGGGCAGAAAGTTGGCGCGCGGCCGCCCTTGCGCTCATCTAAAATAAGAGGCGATATGGACGACGACCGCATCATTCTCTCTCCCGGCCCGCAATTCAAAACGGCCATGCTGGTCGCCGTGCTCGCCGACGCCTTGCAGCTCGTCGTCTTTCCCATGTTTGTCGAAGGCGCGTTTTCTCCCGCCGACGACCTGGTCGACCTGGGAGTCGCCGGACTCCTGACGCATCTGCTGGGCTGGCACTGGGAATTTCTGCCGTCGTTCTTTGCCAAACTCGTCCCCGGAGTCGACCTGGTTCCCTTCTGGACCATCGCCGTGGTCAACGTCTACCGCAAAGCCAAGCGCGTCGCCGAGGCCGAAAAGCAGCACGAGCAGTTGCCGCCTCCGCACCTGTCGAAGAGCTAGGAAAGTTCCAGGTAGTCGAGGACCTTGCGTTCCTATGCGGCAATTTTCTTTCGCCCCTTCGGGGCTCTGCACTTTCTTTGTCGCTTGCTACCCACCGCTTGCGCGGTGGGCTGTATTCTTTCGCTCCTGCGGAGCTGCTTTCACACTTGCTGGCGGTTTCTTGTTGCTTGGGTCTGCGGTGGACACGGCGGCTTCGCCGCCGGGGCGGACGAAGGCGTCCGCCCCTACATTCGACGGGGGTGTATGAGCTGGGGCGGGTGGGGTTGAGGGACCGTAGCAGACTCCTTTGGCGGCGCGGACCAGATGGGCGCGGATGGCGGCTTGGCGGTCGCGTTCGGCCTGGGCCTTGGCGGCTCGCTTTATCTCGGCGGCGGTTTCGCGCGTTGGGGTTGGGGGGACGATGGCGCTGTAGGGGAGATCGGATTCTGATTCTTCGGCGGCGGCGCTGCGGCCCGGTGAGTCTGGGCCGCCTGGACAGCCGGGGGCGGCTGTCCCCACATTCGGTGGGGCGTAGGTCGGGATCTCCTTGACCATGCTGGTGGCGCCGACGGCGAACTTTACGCGGCGGGCATTTTTTACCGCGATGTGGAGGGCGCGGAGGATCAGTTCGGCGCGTTTCAGGTCGATGGTGTTGCGCATGAGTGCGTTGACGACTTCCATCAGCGAGGCCTGGATCGACTCTTCGTCCTCGAAGATGGCGATGGGGTGAAGACGCGACTGCGGCGGCTTGCGAACGCCGCGATGCGCGTGCTGGTGGAAGTAGCAGAACTGCTCTCCGCGAAGCGTGGGAGAGCCGCAGCGGATTCCGGTGACTTTGATATGAGTGCACGATTTAGGATTTGACATGTTGATCCGATCGATAATTTTTTGGTAGTTTTTGGCTAAAATCTTGGCTTCATTAGAGTTAGGGGCGGTGGCGATGACGAAGTCCGCGTAAAATCTTGGAAACATTGGGCTTGCTAGTAAAATCTTGCGAACATTGGAGTTAACGGAGTTTTTGGGGAGTGGAGGGAGTTTCGATTCGGGAATCCAAGGGATTGGTTCACCACAGGGGTCACAGGGGCGCACGGGGGATTTCTTTTCTGCGGGGCCGGGTGCGGGGCTTTTGGGAACTTGGTCGGGCATAGTCCCAATTTGGACTGTGGAGATTTCTCAGTAAAGGTTGTTCGTCACAAAAATTGGGTTCATTCCTGTGGAAATCTAGAGGGGCAATTCCGGATGTCGAATTCGAGGTTCTGCGCCTTCCGGTCCTTGCTCGCGGGTCAGAGTCGATAATGTTGAGGACTGTGAAAACCGCAACAGGTGGGCCCCGTCACGACCTTTCGATGTCTCCGGGCGGGGACAGCATCATAACGGGAGCGTGTGCTGGAAGGGTTTGATTGGCCGGGCAGTAGTTCGCAGGGCGGAGAGATGTTGGCAGAGTCTCTCAATTAGTTGAAGTTTGCGCTCCACGGAAAGTGACGGGATCGCTCCGGGCAAGATTTTCTCGCCTAGCGCTTGAAAAACACGTTTCGAATTAAATGCAAACGCCAAAGACATGCTTTCCTGGTAGGCTGGCTTTGATTTCGGCTTTAGCCGCTGAGGGCCACGCCGTGAAACCTACGCGATTGATGTCTCCTCCCGGAACTTATTTCGTAACGTTCTCGACCTTCCAACGCAGAAGATTCTTCGTGGTGGAATCGTACGCCAAGCTTTTCTTGAAGACATTGTACGGATATCGACGGCAGGGACGATTCACGCTGCATGCTTTTGTGCTGATGCCTGACCATGTGCATCTGCTGTTTACTCCCGCAGCGGAGGTCACGCTGGAGCGGGCGATGCAGTTGATCAAGGGCGGTTATTCGCACGCGGTTGGGATCGAGATCAGCCGTCGGGAAATTTGGCAGAAGAGATTCACGCGATCATCGCATTCGCGATGCGCAGGATTTTGCGGGGCATCGATTGTATATCCATCAGAATCCGGTGATGGGGAAGTTGGTGGGGAGCGCGGCAGATTATCGCTATAGCTCGGCGTTTCCGGGATTCCGATTGGATGCGTGGCCCCCAGCGGTGAAGCCGCCATCTGTGTGGGCGCTTAAGCGGTGCGACTGGAAGTCGCACCCTTCCCGGTTTGTGATGAGGCCAGCGGTTAGGAGTTCCTTCGCGGGCCGCCGCTTCTCCGGAAAATCAACTTCAACTGCAGCGGGCAGGAGTGCCCGCTCCACATCATCACTGCTCCACATCGGTGCAAAGTCAAAAGCCCCACTCTAAACGTCGCAAAGTACGCGACGTTTAGAATGGGGCACCCGATTCTTATTGTTGACCCTATTCTTGTTGACCCGATTTTACTGATGGCTGATGGCTGCTCCTACGTTCCTTCGTTCCAGCCGGCCAGGTACTCTTCCTGCTCGGGGGTTAGTTTGTCGATCTTGATGGCCATTGACTCTAGCTTTAGCTTGGCTACGCGCTTGTCTAACTCGTCGGGAACTTTGTAGACCGTCTTCTCCAGCTTCTTGGATTGCCGCACCATGTATTCGACGGAGAGAGCCTGGTCGGCGAAGGACATGTCCATCACGCTGGCGGGATGGCCTTCGGCGGCGGCCAGGTTGATGAGGCGGCCTTCGCCTAGCAGGTTGATCTTGCGTCCATCTTTCAGCGAATACTCTTCGACGAAGTTGCGGGTGGTGCGCTTGGACGAACTCATGGCTTCGAGCGCGGGGATGTCGATTTCGACGTTGAAGTGTCCGGAGTTGGAGACGATGGCTCCGTCTTTCATCAGGGCGAAATGCTCTTTCGTGAGCACGCTCTTGTTGCCGGTGACGGTGCAGAAGACGTCGCCGAGCTTGGCGGCTTCGGTCATGCTCATGACGCGGAAGCCGTCCATGACGGCCTCGAGGGCTTTGGTGGGATCGACTTCGGTGACGATGACTTCGGCTCCGGCGCCACGGGCGCGGGAGGCCAGGCCGCGGCCGCACCACCCGTAGCCGGCTACGACGAACTTGGATCCGGCTAGCAGGAAGTTGGTGGCGCGGATGATGCCGTCGAGGGTGGATTGTCCGGTGCCGTAGCGGTTGTCGAACAGGTGCTTGGTGTCGGCGTCGTTGACGGCGACGATGGGAAACTTGAGCACGCCTTCTTTGGCCATGGCGCGAAGGCGGATGACGCCGGTGGTGGTCTCTTCGGTGCCGCCGATGACGCCTTCGAGGGCGTCGGTGCGCTTGGTGTGGAGGATGGAGACCAGGTCGGCGCCATCGTCCATGGTGATGTGCGGCTTGTGATCGATGGCGGCGAGGATGTGGTTGTAGTAGGTATCGTTGTCCTCGCCCTTGATGGCGTAGACGGGGATGTTGTGGTCGCGGACGAGCGAGGCGGCGACGTCATCCTGGGTGGAAAGCGGGTTGGAGGCGCAGAGCACGACTTCGGCGCCGCCGTCGCGCAGGCAGATGGCCAGGTTGGCGGTCTCGGCGGTGACGTGCAGGCAGGCGGAGACGCGGATGCCGGCCAGCGGCTGGTTCTTGATGAACTCTTTGCGGATGATCTGGAGGACCTTCATGGACTGGTTGGCCCACTCGATGCGCTTCTTGCCCAGATCGGCCAGTTCGATGTTCTTGATATCGCAATTCACTGCTGCTGTTGACATGCTTTCCCCTTCAATGGCGCGCCCGAGAGCGCTGAAACTAAGTTTGATAGTTAATGATAATGGATACTTCGGACTCGATCCTTGTTTCTTTTCCGTGAGCTTACAGGAAAATCATTTACCACTAAGGACACCAAGGTTCACGAAGGAAAACCGCGATTTTTTCGTGCTCCTTCGTGTCCTTTGTGGTTCAAGCTCTTATTTGCGAACTGCTACTGGCTCGTGCAGGCCGGCGTCGCTGGCCAGTTTGGCGGCTTTGTCCGTCGCTTCCCAGGTAAAGTCCGGATCGTTGCGCCCGAAATGGCCGTAGGCGGCAGTCTTCTTGTAGATCGGACGGCGCAGGTTCAGCGCGTCGATAATGCCGCGCGGCGTGAGGGTGAAGTGCGCGCGAATGATGTCCGGGATAATCGTCGGGTCGACTTTCTCCGTGCCGAAGGTCTCGACGAGAATGCTGACGGGATCGGCGACGCCGATGGCGTAAGCGAGTTGCACTTCGCAGCGATCGGCGAGTCCGCCGGCGACGACGTTTTTCGCGATGTGCCGCGCCATGTAGGCCGCCGAGCGATCGACCTTGGTCGGATCTTTTCCGCTGAAGGCGCCGCCGCCGTGACGTCCCATGCCGCCGTAGGTGTCGACGATGATCTTGCGTCCGGTCAGGCCGGTGTCCCCCATGGGGCCGCCGATAACGAAGCGTCCGGTGGGATTGATGTGGTACTTGGTGTCCTCATCGAGCAGTTGCGCCGGGATCACAGCTTGAATGACGTGCTTCAGAATTCCCGCGCGCAGTTCGTCGTTGGTGACGGTCTCGGCGTGCTGCGTGGAGATGACGACGGCGTCGACGCGGAGAACTTTTCCGTTCGCGTCGTATTCCACTGTGACTTGGGATTTGCCGTCGGGACGAAGGAAAGGAAGAGTGCCGTTCTTGCGAACCTGCGAGAGCCGCATGGTCAGCTTGTGCGCCAGAGAGATGGGGGTGGGCATGAGATCCGCATTCTCATTGACGGCATAGCCAAACATCATTCCCTGGTCGCCGGCGCCACCGGTATCGACGCCCATGGCAATGTCGCCGGACTGCTTATTGATGCTGGAGATGACGGCGCAGGTGTTGCAGTCGAAACCGTAGACGGCGTTGTCGTAACCGATAGCGCCCACGGTGCCGCGAACGACGCTCTGGAAATCGACATAGGCCTTGGTGGTGATTTCTCCGGCGATGACGACGAGGCCGGTGGCGGTAAGGGTTTCACAGGCGACGCGGCTGACGGGATCGTCGGCGAGGCAGGCGTCGAGAATGGCGTCAGAAATCTGATCGGCGATTTTATCGGGATGGCCTTCGGTGACGGATTCCGAAGTAAATAAATAACGGTTCTTCGACAAGTTTTTTCTCCTTCAGTGCGCGTGTCCTTTTCAATTGGCGCGGCTTGCAGGCTGCGCGTCAGCACGCGTGTTGCAGAAAACCCAGGGACTTTTGAATCGGGCGGGACCCGCGATGGACGCGGCCGCGATGCAGCGAACGGCGATAAGGAAGTCCAGTGAAGAGGCTAACAGAGCGCGTTGCGGCACGCAATGGGTTTGGAGTTAAACGGCGGGGAATGAGTTGAATAGCGGAAAATGGGAGGTGGATGGAGGAAATGGACGGTTAGCGGGCTTGCATAGAATTCCTTGCTGCCGGATAAGAGCATTTGAGCGGGTAGGGGGCCTTCGACTGCGGTTAGCCTTTGCGCTTTGGCGCAAAGGCCAATCCTCGCTCAGGAAGACAGAAAAAGTCGCTGCTTAAATTTGCAGAGGCTTAGTTTGCTGGTGGGGATTGGGCGGGGACAGATTTGAAGCCGGAGGCGTCGAAGGTGACGATTTTGACTTCGGATTCGTCGCCTTGCGGGGGGACTTCCTGGCCGTTGAAGAGGAAGGTGACGCCAGCGGCGTTGCCGACTCGGACAGTGATCTGGCGAGAGGCGTGGACGGAGTGGTTCGCCGGGGCGATGAGGGTTTCTTGCGTAACGAGCTGGCCGTCGGCAAGGACAGAGATCCAGGAGTTTTCCGAGGCGCGGATGACCAGGGTCAACGTAGCGGATGCTTGGTCGGCGGATTTGGGAACCGTCTTGTCGAAATTGTGAACGGTGACGTCGGTGGATTCTTCGGTGTGCGCCGCGGGAGTGGAAGAAGACACGGCTGCAGGACGAGGTGCGGAAGGCGGCGGGGAGGCCGGCGCGGACGATTGTGCGGGGGATGGCACGCTGTTCACTGGCTGAGGCGCGGGATTTGCTGGCGGCGGCGTTGACGGGGCTGGCTGAAACGCAGCGGCCTTGGTGCTGGCCAAGGCGGTGGTGGGGCGCGCCGCACGGGAGTGACGGATCCAGAGAACCATGGCCAAGGCGACGGTAATGGCCGCTACCGTGACCAGCCTCCAGGGAATTCCGCCGGGGTCGCTCGAGAAGTTTCGGCGAGGTGGACGGATGTCTTCCGCACGCGGCAGTTGCAGGTCGGGAAGCTCCTCGACTTGAACGGGAGGCAGCGGTTTTGGGGCGGCGGGCGACTTAGGCGCGGGCTGGGGCGATTCCAGGTTGCGCCGCTTTGGCGCGGCCGGCGGGGAGGGGCGCGAAGGTTCCGGCTCCCACACTTCATGGGCATCGACCTGAGCTTCGCGGAGGCAAGTGAGGTAGTCAGTCACCGCCTCTTCGTCGTTGAGGCCGAGGTGCTTGGCGTAGGCGCGAATGAATCCTTTATTAAAGACGCCACCGGGAAGCTGATCGAAGTGTTCTTCTTCGATGGCTTTGAGCATGCGCGAGCTGATCTTGGTGACGTTGGAAACCTGATCGAGCGTGAGCTCTTTTTCTCGCGCGCTTGACGAAATTTGTCTCCGAAGTGGCCCATGTCGATGCTGGCGGCGCAGTGATGTTGGGAACATCATAGGACAAGGTTGGGGCGCGCGCCACAGTCAAGAGTGAAAGATGGGGGTAACCAGCGGGTGGGGGTCGCATACAAAGTCAAAATCCCCACCCCTTCGACTTCGCTCAGGGCAGGCTCTGTCGCCAAAAACGCGACAAGGGTGGGGCAACCGCTTCCTACTGGGATTTTTTCTGGAGGGGGAGGGTGAATTGAGCTTGGCAGGTTTTTTCGGGATCGTCGAAAGCTTCTCCGGAGCGATCGGATTCGCTGGCTTCGAAGTACAGACCGCGCTTGAGGCGATCGGGGAGTCCGGTGAAGCGGGCCTTGCCGTCGACGTTGGTGCCGACCTGGAGATCGAGCTTGCGGACGCTGGCGAATCCGTAGGCGATGTGGACCTTGATGGTGGCGGCATAGATTGGCTTGCCGGCGTTGTCGGTGATGGTGAAATCGGCGGAGCAGGAGCCCAGGCCGCCATCGACCGAGGGGATGGAGTGGGGATCGGGAGTTTGGGCGAAGGCCGGGGTCAGCAGCAGCGCGAGCAGGAGAGTTCTCATGGCGGGGACATTATAAGGGGTATCAGGCGGGGGCTGCGGCGCGGAACTTCTGCGCCGCCGGATAGCCGGGGCAGTGTCGAGATTAGAGGCCCGGCATACAAAGACGTTGGCTCGCAACGGCGGAATTGTATATGGGTTCGATGGCCGATGACTGAAATCAGATGTTACGCCAACTGATCTCCTCTTATGATCCTTTGCTCTTGCGACGTCGGATGAAAACACTTGCACTGCAACTTTCGAGGGATTGACCCGGCAAGGCTCTAATCATAGAGTTCCTGGCTCGGAGGAGAACACGGGCGGAGCCTCTATGAGAGCTTGCGGTGCTCTTCAGAAAGGAAGGTCCTATGACCCAGAGAGGGAAATGCTGCGGCGCGATTCACATTCCGCATATCTTCGGCTCATTGCTGGTACTGGCATTTCTGGCGGGTGTTGCGCAGACGGCGAGCGCGCAGCAAATCTGGTATTTGAAAGTAGGAGCAGAGAGCCACAATGAAGCCAATCAAGCCGACGCCTTCCTGCCGAACGAGATTTGGATCTATGCCGGCGACAGCGTCCAATGGACGTGGCAACCGAAGAATGAACCGCACACACTTACCTTTTTGACGCCGGGACAGACACGTCCAACGCCCCCTCCACCCATAGGACCGCCAGCGGGGCCACCGATCGGGCCGCCTTTCTATTTCGGGAATCCAGGCCCAGGACCATTTACTGAGTGCCCGAGCCCTAACCCCTACAACGGCGGCGCAGCCACGTATGACGGGAGCGCGTGTGTTTCCAGCGCCGCATTGAGTGGCGGCACCGCCCCCTCGACCTTTACAGTGACGTTCCCCAATCCCGGTAACTATAGGTTCGTGTGTTTGATTCACACCAACATGAATGGGACCGTGCACGTTCTTAGCATGGATTCGACATCACCATTTCATGCCGCATCTCTGCCGTACACTCAGTCAGACTACGATAGGCAGGCTCGGGACGAGGCGAAAGATATCCTGGGGGACACGGATAACCCCAAGGAAGAGGTAAGGGATTTTCCGCGATCCGAAAATGAAGTGCTTATGACCGGTGAAATGGTAGGCACAGGCGGAGGACGGCAGTACCTGGCCATTGTTCGCTTCTTTCCGGAAACGATTTATATCCATAAGGGAGATACGGTTGAATTCACGAACGTGGATCCGACTGAGCCGCATACTGTGACGTCGGGGACAAGCGACACCCTGGTCAATGATATGGCGCGGATCAACGTGAGTCCGGAAGCGGACGGGGCCCTCGATGCGACGGTAAATTCGCTCGGTGATTTTGGAAATGCCACACCGGCCAGCGGTGTGAACTCCGGATTTCTGCAAGCAGCGCCGGAAGACGCGGCCGGGCGCGGGCAAGCGCCTCCCGGGACAACCCGCTTTCGCGTAACTTTTAATGTCCCCGGCACCTTCCCGTACCATTGTGCGCTGCATGATACCGACGGGATGTCCGGAACGGTAGTAGTGAAGTAGCGCGCACGTGGTTGGCAGAATCCATGGGCCTTTCATGAGATCCCAACTCTTGAGCCGCTGCCTGTTCGGGCTCCTGCTATGGGCAGCGGTTGTTGGTGTCTCGGCTCAGGCTCCTTCAAACGTGCACGAGCCGGCGCGGGCTGCAGCGGGCAAAGCCGATTATCACGGGGGGTTAGTTTCTCCGCCGCTCCCCAAGCCAGAATTCACGCTCACGGATACCTCCGGCACGGCGTTCGATTTTCGCGCTGAAACCCAAGGTTACGTGACGCTTCTGTTTTTCGGATACACCCATTGTCCGGACATGTGTCCGCTGCAGATGCATATGATTGCGGACGCGCTGCGGAAACTGCCACCGGCAATGGCCGGTCAATTCAAGGTGGTTTTTGTCTCTACCGATCCTGGGCGCGATACGCCGCAAGTATTGCGCATGTACCTCGATCACTTTAATAAGGGTTTCATCGGCCTCACGGGAAGCCAGGAAGCCATCGAGGCGGCACAAGCGGCCGCCAATCTTCCCACCGCTAAGAAAGGGACGGTGCGACCGAATGGCAACTATGAAGTGGGCCATTCGGCATTTGTCCTGGCCTACACCAAAGACAATCTGGCTCACGTGATCTATCCGGTGGGATTAAAATCGGACGATTGGGTGCACGATCTGCCGTTTCTCATCTCGGAAACCTGGATCTCGCCTTGAGCATTGACTGGCGACGGCACGTTTGTATGTGTGGCCGAGCGATGTGCAATCGGCGAAAGCTGGCAATGCCTTTCGAACCAAGTGAAAGCACCTTCCCGCCTTGCGTGCTGGTCAATGAGCGATATGGGGATTCTTCGCCATTAGACTATTCATACCAAGTCGCTACGCCCAGTAGGTATAGGACAGCCACGAGCGTAAGAAGCACAAGAACGGTGTTGGACGTAACTGTCAGGCTTTTCGTGCGCGGCGTTTGACTGCGGCGAAATCGCATCCAAAACAGAAAGGCTGTAATTCCCAAGAGCACAGCACCACTCGCGAATGTCCCCTCCGTTACGTAGAAGGTGTGCGAGGTGAGAAATGCGATGGCTGCACAGAACGTGCAGACAATCCATACGATTAGCTCATTTCTCGGAGTGAGCGTCACGGCAGCATTTTGGCTTTCTCCGGTTTCCTTGCGCAGAAGGGGCCACACCACGAGACCAACGGGAACCATCCAGCCGAGTAGGAGAATGGCCCAAGATAAGAGGAAAATAGATTTACCAACTGTGGGTGGAACCTTGTCGAGAAACTGAGCGACTACTTCGATGCGCGTCTCACGAAGAATCACGTGGGAAAATACAACCCAAACGGCGACGGCCAGCCAAAACCCTCCGAAAACGAGCGTTATGGCGCGTACTTTGTTCATTCTGCATCTCAGTCTACATCCAGTTGATGTGATAACTGTCGCAAACAGGCCGTTACACTCAGAATCCCTCTACTCCCTGTCGAAGGCCTGCTGGTATGCACTGGCTCGGGCCTCTGCCCTCCCTGTCGTAGAGATCACTCGGCACATGTCAGAGATGTGGCTGCATAAGAGCAAGTAGCCAACTCGGATTAGTTGTTGTCGCTTGGAGCAGATAATCCGAAAAACGTGCTCACCAAGCTGCTCGACCATTGCCCCATAGTTGCTGCAACGATCAAAGCAATACTGGCGTTTTTCAGGGGACAAGTGCTCGGGAAATTGGATTGTGAACGACGAAGGTTCCACAGCAAGCATGATAGCTGACGAAGACAGGCCATTTCACGCTTTGAGCCGCAAAGCCGATTCTGAGTGATATCAGGATTTGACGCCAGCTATGCTGTTTCCGAACGTCATTGCGGTTGTCCCACCGCCCAGTAGCTTGTACGGGTGAGTACGATCGCGTCTCGCGGCTCGTTGATTTTCACAGTTAGCATGTGCAGTCCGGGATGCGGCTTTGACGGCTGGAAGCTCAGCAGATACCGGCTGTGTAGATGGTTGGAGAAGTTAGTCATCTGCGCATCGAAGCCTTTCCGCGACGAAAACATTTCGTACTCGCCGCCGCTCTGGGCGGCAATCGCCTTCGCCGTGTTCGTGCGCATGGACTGAGCGGCTAGTACGAATGGTGCGAGCAGATCAGGATTAGGGTGCATCTCGGTTTGCTCGGGATGCAGATACCAATTGTTGTTGCCGCGCAGGGTGTCGAGTACGTTGGACTTCGACGGCGAAAATGCCAACGCGTACACCACAGTGTTGCTGTTGCCGATAGCCTTAATCACGTCATCGATCGTCGCCGACTGGCTGCCATGGTCGCGCGTTTCGCCGATGAGCAGCAGCACTCGCTTGCGGTTTTGGGGCACAGCATCAAGCAGCTTTACGGCATCATTGACCGCGTCGAGAACAGCGGCTCCGTGATCGCCGGGCTGCAGGTTCCCTAAATCGCGCGCGATAGTGGCGTCATCACTGGTGAAGGTTTGGAGCGAATGTACTTTGCTGTCGAAGGTAAGCAGGGCGACCTTGCTTCCCGACTGCTCGAACACTGGGTCCAGCATTGTGCTAAGTCCCCGCATGCGCGGCAGTTCAAAGTCGGCACGCCGTCCTATTTGCACGGCTACGACCAGCGATATCGGTTCCGTTTCTGCTGCCTCGTCCAGATGCACCGTCTGTGGAACGCCGTCATCCTCAATGATGAAGTCGTTGGTCTTGAGGCCGTAGATAATGCTCCCAGATTTGTTGCGAACCAGCGCCGGAACCAACACGACATTCGACTGGGCGCGGAACGTCGGTTCCTCTTGCGCAGGCGACAGCACGGCGAAAGTGAAGACTAGAACAATCAGAGAGACCGAACGCGGCCATTGGTAAATCAGGAGAGGGCGAAGCATTTTGTTATCTACGAGGCGTTTTGTTATCTGTTGACGCGTTTCCCTCTCCTGTGGACAACCGGGTACTTGGGGATATCCATAACCCGATTCTCCGAGCTAGTCAACTGTCGAAATCCAACTGTCGAAATCAGGCCATTTCGCTCATTGACCCGCCGCAATGGCATGAATCTTCGCTACAAGCTCACGTGCTTCCGCGACGGTGCAGCCCATACGGGTGTCAAACTCGCGCTCAAGATCGATGCCGTTGCAGACTTCGTTCAGAGCGTTGTTGATGATCCCTAGTTCGTCTTGTGTGAGTTCAACTTTCATGCCACGCCCTCAACCGCATTATGCTCTCTGCTGCGGGTTGGCGTAACTAACGAAACCAGGCCTTAGCACAAGCTTGCGCCGTCTGTTCGCCCTCCACGGTGGGAGGGATTTTGAGGGTAATGCTGTCTCCCCATGAGTTGCGGATGACAAACTGGCGATGGCCGTGCTGTCCTGAAAGTTGCTGGTATGGTTGGCGTTAGGGGTACGGGTTACCAACGTTCATTGCGGGCCAAGAAAAGTGACTTATAATTTTCGGAACGCCACCCACCCAGTGAGGGACAACGGGATATCCATGCCTGAGGCCGGCACTCAATTGACTCGCCTGAGCCAGGAAATGACCATTTTTCACGACGTGGCGAAGGCGCTCACGTCGTCGCTGGACCTTGATTCCATTCTGCAAACGATCATGGAAAAGATGGCGGAATATTTCCGTCCGGGGACGTGGTCGCTGCTGATGGTGGACGAGGGGCGCGAGGAACTCTACTTCGCGATTGCGGTGGGGGAAAAAGCGGAGGCGCTGAAGAATGTCCGGTTGAAGGTGGGCGAAGGAATCGCGGGCTGGGTTGCGAAGCATGGCGAGGCGCGGATTGTGCCGGACGTGCAGATGGATCCATATTTCGCAAGCCGGGTGGACGATGCGACGAAGTGGGAGACGCGCTCGGTGATCTGCGTGCCGCTGCGGTCGAAACTGCGCGTGCTGGGCGTGATCCAGTTGGTAAACGTCGACATGGAGCGGTTCAAGGACCCGGAGTTGTTCTTCCTGCAGGCGCTGTGCGACTATGCGGCCATCGCCATTGAGAACGCGCGCTGGGTAGAAAAAATTCAGGAACTTACCATCACGGATGACTGCACGGGGCTGTACAACGCGCGGCATCTGTATAAGACGCTCGATACCGAGGTCTACCGCTCGGCGCGATTTGGATATGAATTCAGCGTGCTGTTTATCGATCTGGACCATTTCAAAGCGGTGAACGACACGCATGGACATCTGATTGGAAGCAAGCTGCTGGCGGAGATTGGCTATCTGATCAAGGCGCAGCTGCGGTTGATCGATTTTGCGTTCCGTTATGGCGGCGACGAGTTTGTAGTTTTATTGCCCCAGACGAGCAAGGATCAGGCGCTGGTGGTGGCGCGGCGGTTGCGCGATGCGATGCGGGCGAGCTGTTTCTGCCGGGAAGAAGGATTGAATCTGAATGTGCGGGCGTCGATTGGCGTGTCGACGTATCCGCATGATGCGCGCACGGCGCATGACGTGATCCGGCAGGCGGATGGCATGATGTACATGGTGAAGAATTCGACGCGGGATAATATTGGGATTGCGCAGCGCGGAATGTTGAACGAGTAGTGTGTCGGTGGTCGGTGGTTAGTTCTCAGTTCTCAGTTCTCGGTTCTCAGTTCTCAGACAGGCTTGGGGAGTTTGAGGGCAAGCTGGCCCACCCTTTTCCTACCAGCGTGGAAGTCTACCCCGAGAGAGGCTGCCCCACCCTTGCGTTTTTTTGGAAGGGTGGGGAGCACGGACGACGTTCATCCGTCACAGCGCGTATTCTACCAACCTGGATAAGATACCCGTATGCCGAGGCGTCTGTATCGCTGTTACGGGTTGGGATACCTGCACTTCATCACGTCCAGTTGCTACCAGCGGCGCCCGTTTCTGAGCACGCCACGCCGGCGCACTCTGTTGGTGAAGATTCTGGAAGAAGTGCGGAAGCGATACAATTTCGTGCTGGTCGGCTACGTAGTCATGCCGGAACACATACACCTGATCATCAGCGAACCGGAGTTCGGGACGCCCTCGACAGTGATGCAAGTGTTGAAACAGCGCTTTGCACGGAAGGTGCTGGCGGAGTGGCGTGCCCGGAACCAGAGCCGTCCCCCGCGACTCTGGGAAGAGGAGTTCGGCGAAGGCCACGTGTGGCAGCGGCGCTTCTACGATTTTGCGCTGTGGACGAAAGCCAAGCGAGTCGAGAAGCTGCGCTATATCCACCGCAATCCGGTGCAGCGCGGTCTGGTGCTGGAACCGGAGCAGTGGGAATGGAGCAGCTATCGTCACTATGCCTTCAATGAGAAAGGACGGGTGCTGGTCGACGAGGGACAGATGGCGCCGATGCGCGTGAGGAATGTCGCTGGCCGAGGTGCGGAGGTCGCAGGATAACGTGGAAGTCCCCACCCTTGCAAAAGGACGCAAGGGTGGGGCAGCCTCATTCGGAGTGGACGCCAAAGGTGGTTAGGAAAGGGTGGGCCAGCCTGCCCACCCGCAAAGCGGACAACTCACGTGCTAACTCGACCGGACATATCATGTGCTAACGACAGTGGAAGTCCCCACCCTTGCAAAAAACGCAAGGGTGGGGCAGCCTCATTCGGAGTGGACGCCCGAGGCGGGCAGGAAAGGGTGGGCCAGCCTGCCAGCCTCATTCGGAGTGGACGCCCAAGGTGGGCACGGAAAAGGGTGGGCCAGCCTGCCAGCCTCATTCGGAGTGGACGCCCAAGGTGGGCACGGAAAAGGGTGGGCCAGCCTGCCACCGTTTCTAGAGGCGATATCGGATATGGAGCCGAGGTGGCCGCCGGGGTGCTCGTCGTGGGGTTTGAGGTAGGCATTGACTATGACAAACTGATAGAACTTGCCGCGCCAGATAAGTGATGACAGAGATGCCGCTATCGCTGGAACCACCGACTGGGTTGCTATATCCTGAGTAGTGCATGGGAGACTCATATGGGGGATTCACCACTCGTTCAGAAGGATTGGCTGCTGCAATCGCGCTCTAAATTGCTGTTTGCAGCCTCTGCTCTAATCACGACGACGATCATAGCCTTCGTTGTTGTGGCTAACCTAGTGCTGTCTCTGCGGGGAAAGCTTCCCATTCCGACGGAAGGTGTGCTCGTAGAAGTTGTCGGATCATTGGTTGGCATAGTCGGCGCACTCGCCGCACTGTATCTGTGGATAGGGATGGGCTTGTACTGGCTTCGTTTGGATCATTCATCGTCAGTTGCAAAGAGGCTGTGGTTCGTCGCCTTGGTGGCTCTAAACTGGGTAGGCGCAATAGTCTACTATCTTGCCGTCTATCGCCGGGCAGTGTCGCGAGAGGTTTCTGTATGAAATGGAAGCTTTTGTGGTTTGTTGGAGTGACTATTTGCGTGCTGTTCTACGTTGCCGTTGCTCTGGCGTACTTCGTCCCTCAGATCGCCGCTTATAGGGCGGCAGGGTGGACAATGCTGGTCTTTGGCCTTGTGGTGGTGGCACCGACGTTTATAGGGCTGCTGACGCATCTGTCTCGGCAGGGTTTAAGGTCGTCAGGGAATAATGCTCGCAGTATCTCTGGTTCAAAATAGGAGTCTGAGCTCATCGAATCGGGTGCTCTTTCTTCGCATGTCCTTTTTTTTACGGGCCAAACGGACGAAATATCACAGCTTCCAATCAGGATCGGAACTCGCCAGTTTCGCTGTAGTATGCGTTGTCTCTACATCCACCGGCTCAAAGTTTAGCCACTCGTCCACCCATCTTCACTCAGTGCCCCTGCGCCCCGCTGAGTTGCGACGCGTTGATCTAGTCCCAGTCCAAACCTGATCTTCCTCTGTTTACCATCTCGCCACGGGTCTCTGGGCATGTCTCTTTCCCTTCTCCCGTCTCGGGTTTGACCCTCGGCTTCGCAGCCCTTAAACTTAAGGGGTTCTCTGCCTATCTTTGAAGTAGTGGCCATCGGGTGGCCATCCTGCGGGAGGGATTCCTGAGTCGTTTCCTGGGTTATGGGCTTCGAGCCTTTCTACTAGCAGCCTTGCTGGGGCTGATGGCGCCGTTGTGCGCGGCGCAGACTTCCACTCCTATCACGCTAGACACGAGTGAAACGCTGTTTGCGGTGCTGACGGCGATGAATGCGTGCGGGTACGACGTGGATTTGCCGGGTTCGGATCCGCAGCGGACGGCGATCCGCGCGGAAGTGGACCGAAACGTGCGCACCTCCGAGGAAGCGCAGGCGGCGTTGACGACGATGTGCGAATTCTATATGGCGCACCTGAACCGCGATGCGCAACATGATCTGTCGCAATATGTGTCGCTGGCGCTGTATCTGGAGGGGCCTCCGCAATTTATGCCGCGAGTGAAGGAGGACGTGATGCCTCCGGACGCGGCGCCGATCGCGGCCTTCGGGGCGCTGCTGGAACGGTTCTACGATAAGGCGAATCTGCACAACATCTGGGAGCGGCATCGCGCGAATTATGCGGCGCTGATCGAGCGCTATCACGAACCGCTGGCCAAGATGGTTTTCGACACCGATATCTACTTGAAGCTGCAGTCGGGAGGATATCTGGGGCGGACGTTTACGGTGCTTTTGGATTTCATGGGCGATCCAAACGACGCAAATGCGCGCAATTACGGCAGCGACTACTACGTGGTGGTGTTCCCATCGCCGGACCCGAACGCCATGGACCCGCTCAAGATGCCGCAGATCCGGCACACCTATCTGCATTATCTGCTCGATCCGATGGCTGACAAGCATCCCAGCGCGGTCAGGCGGCTGGAGCCTTTGCTGCAGTCGGTGAAACGCGCGCCGCTGGAAGAGAGTTTCAAGACGGATATTTCGCTGCTGGTGACCGAATGCCTGATCCGGGCGATCGAAATTCGGACGATGGGGACGAAGCATACGGCCGAGGCCATGCGACTGCAGGCGGTGGATGATGCCGTGAAGCAGGGATACATTCTGACGCGGTATTTCTATACGGCACTGGTTGCGTTTGAGAAGGATCCGGCGGGATTGCGGGATGCGTATGCGGACATTCTGGATGGGATCGACGTAAGCAAGCAGCAGAAGGCGGCCAACGAAATCCAGTTTGCCGACGTGACGTCGCCGGAATTGGTGCAATTGTCGCGGCTGGAAGACCGGCGAATCCTGATTACGGCGCAGAAACGGCTGGCGGCGGGCGATCCCAAGGGCGCGCAGGACCTGGCGCAGCAGGCTTTGGACAGAAAGATTGGAGACCAAGGGCGGGCACTGTTCATCCTGGCACAGGTTGCGGTGGCGAATAAGAATCGCGACGGGGCGGCGGAGAACTTCCAGAAGGCGATTCAGGCGACCAAGGATCCGAAAGTGGTGGCATGGTCGCACGTTTACCTGGGACGGATTCTCGATATGAAGGAAGACCGCGAGGCTGCCATGAACGAGTATCGGGCGGCGATGACGGCGGGCGCGGGCCTGCCGGAAGTGAAGGCGGCGGCCGAACGCGGCCTGCAGCAGGCTTATGAGCCTCCCGCAAAGCCGCAGTGAGCGGTGCAGTTTCCCTCTGTCCTTCAAAACGTGCGAAGCTAGCGTAGTGCGTCGGAGATAGTGATCGGAAATAGTGGTCGTTAAGTATTGCGCCTCGATCCGCGTGATCCGTGGTGTCCAGCGGGGAGATCAAGGGCGTTTCACCACAGGGGGCACAGGGGATCACAGGGAAACCGGCGACTTATAAATGTCGATCTGCTTTAACGCACTACACGTAGGATGAAGAGAACAGGCTGATATCGCGGGCACTGCGATAAAATGCAAGGTTACAAATTCATAGCAAGTCGAGCAGTAGTCGAGGAGAGCCCATGAAGCGAGCAGCGATTGTAATCGCAGTGCTGGGAATGTGCGTAGGGAGCGTAGGGCAGGATCAGAAAGCAACGCAGAATCCACCGGCCGGGCAAAGCGCAGCCGCGGGCCAGAGCGCGGCGACGGCTCCGCAGGGGAAGCGTCCGCCGCAGGCCAAGACGCAACCGGAATTTGAAGCATACAAAGCAACGATTGCACTGACCGATCCGGCGGCGGTAGAAAAGGCGGCGGACGATTTCGCCGCGAAATATCCCGACAGCGAGTTGCGCGTCATGGTGTACAAGGCGGCGATGGGGCGCTACCAGCAAGCCAACAATGCCGACAAGATGCTGGAGATGGCGCAGAAGGCGTTGACTTTTGATCCCGACGATCCGCAGGCTCTGCTGGGCGCGGCGCAGGTGCTGGCGGAACGCACCCACGACACGGATCTGGACAAGGATCAGAAACTTGCCGAGGCGAAGAAGGATGCGGAGCGGGCGCTGGTGACGATTGATACAGACCTGCCAACGGCGGGATATCCACCGGATCAGTTGGCCATGTTCAAGGCGCGGTCGCGCTCGGACGCCTACGCCATCATCGGCACTCTGGCGTTCAATGCGAAGAATTGGAGCGATGCAGAAGCGCAGTTGCGCAAGTCGGTGGAAGCGGATCCGCAGGAACCGGATTCGGTGTCGATCTTCCGGCTGGCGGTGTCGCTGGACATGCAGAACAAACTTCCGGAGGCGATGAAGTACGCCGACCAAGCGGTGGATCTGACGAAGGATCGTCCGGACTCCGGGGTGGGCAAGGCGGCGCGCGACGAGAAGGACCGACTGGTGAAACTCAGCGGGGGGACGGCACCGGGACAGGCCGCGGTGCCTCCCAAGAACTAGCGTCGTGCGTCGGAAATTAGTGATCGTTAAATATTGCGCCTTGATCCGCGGGATGTCCGGCGAAGAGGTCGAGGGCTTTCACCACAGAGGGCACAGGGGATCACAGGGGAAGCTGGCCCGTTGAACCCCGGGCAGCCTTAGGACGGACTTTCCCCGCGCACGAGACCCTCACTGGCGATGTTCCAGATATGAAGGAACGGGAAATCACGGCGCTGGAAGAGGGACTGGGATATCACTTCCGGCGGCGGGCAGTGATCGAGCAGGCGGTTACGCACAGCTCGCAGGCGCGAGAACAGGAAGCGCAGCAGGCGGGCGAGAGCAAGTACAAGGTCAGCGATAACGAGCAACTGGAGTTTCTAGGGGATGCGGTGCTGGCGCTGGTCACAAGTGAAGAGTTGTTTCAGCGCTTCCCGCATTTTCGCGAAGGGGAACTTTCCAAGCTGCGGGCGCATCTGGTGAGTGAGCGGCACCTGATCCAGGTGGCGCAGCACCTGGAACTCGGCCATTATCTGCGGCTGGGTCGAGGCGAGGAAAAGAGCGGCGGGCGGGGAAAGACGGCGCTGCTGGTCGACGCGCTGGAGGCGATCCTGGCGGCGATCTATCTGGATGGCGGGCTGGAAGTGGCCAGACAATTTGTGCTGCGCAACGTGATTGCGCCGGAAATGGAGCGCATGGAACAGGGTGGCGGCACACTGCCCATCACGGACTTCAAGTCCGCGCTGCAGGAAGCGGTGCAGAGCCTGGGGCTGCCGCAGCCGGCATACGTGCTGGTGGAGGAGGCAGGTCCGGAGCATAGTAAGACCTTCACTGTAGAAGCGCGCTTGCACACCAAAGATAAGAACGGGGATTTTGTGGGCCGGGCGCAGGGGTCGACGAAGAAAACGGCCGAACAGGATGCAGCGCGGCAATTGTTGACGTTTTTGGCTTCGCGACCCAAGGTAGCGGATTCGAAGGCGGCGAGAACCACGACGGCGGTAGATAAGTAGAGTGCATAAGTAGAGAACATGGATTCTCCGAACCAGCCCACGCTAACGCCGAGCCCGCAGGCCGCTGTGCCGAGCCCGGACGTCCCCACCGCGGTTGAATCGGTTCCCGCGAATGATGCCGGCAGCCAATCCATCCCTTCCCAGCGGCGGGTAGTGACCACAGATTTTGGCGCCGATGTGACTAGTTCTCTGCAGTCGCTGGTGGGCACAATCGTGATTGCGCTTTTCGTGATCACGTTTGTGGTGCAGGCCTTCCAGATTCCCTCCGAGTCGATGGAGAATACGCTACTGGTCGGCGATTATCTTTTAGTGAACAAGCTTTGTTACGGCGGGGGGGCTTTTGGGGACGACCTGATGCCGTATCAGAAAATCGCACGCGGGGACGTGATCGTCTTCCATTATCCGGTCGATCCGCAGCAGCATTTTGTGAAGCGCGTCATTGGCGTGCCGGGAGACCGGCTGCGCATGGTGAACAAGACCGTGTACATCAATGGCAAGGCGCTGGATGAACCGTACGTGCGATTCATCGAGCCGCCGAACAATCTGTTTCGCGACAATTTTCCGCGAACCGATATTCCGGTGTTCAACATGGAGGGGAAGTGGTGGCTGCAGATGCGGAAACTGGTGGACGATGGGGAGTTGATCATTCCGCAGGGAAATTATTTTGTGATGGGCGATAACCGGGATGACAGCGAAGACAGCCGCTATTGGGGATTCGTGCCGCGGGAAAACATCATAGGACGGCCGCTGCTGATTTACTGGTCTCGGAAGACGATCGACACGGATTCTCACGCGGGCTGGGCTTATCGCCTCGCCTACGCACTCAATATCTTCCATAACACGCGCTGGAACCGCACCTTGCGACTGATACACTGAAGAACGGCGGCTTGCCTTCGTGTTTTTTGCGTCTTTTGTGGTTGGGCGAAAACTCTAACCACAAAGGGCACGAAGGGACACGAAGGAAATCACGAGCAGTGAGGATCAGCACGGGAACGAACATTGGCTAAGAAAGAAATTAGCGTCGAGAAAAATGCGGCCGAGGCGAAGCCGAAGGAGACGACGGTCGAGTTTCTGGCGTCGCTGGCGGCGGTGCTGGTGACGGGGTTGTTCATCATCACTTTTGTGGTGCAGGCGTTCGAGATTCCATCGAGTTCGATGGAGGACACGCTGCTGATCGGCGACCATGTGTTCGTGAACCGCGTGCAGTTTGCGCCAAGGACGAAGTGGATCGGTCCGCTGATTCCGTATCGCGATGTGCACTTTCGCGACATCGTGGTATTCCTGTCGCCCGAGACGCCCGGGCTTTACGTGGTGAAGCGAATCATTGGGGTGCCGGGCGACCGGATTCATCTGCGCAACGGCGTGGTGTACCGCAACGGAGTTGCGCTGGAGGAGCCGTACGTGGACCACGACGACGACAGGCCAGATGCTTACCGCAATGATTTTCCGGCGGTTCCCCCCGGCGACGACCCCAATGTGTGGACGAACTGGGCGATTGATTTGCCTTCTTATATACAAGGAGACGATATCGTAGTGCCGCCCAATCACTACTTCGCCATGGGCGATCATCGCGGCGTGAGCCTGGACAGCCGCTACTGGGGTTTTATTCCCAAGGACAACGTGATTGGGCGCCCCATGTTCATCTACTGGTCGTTTGCGACGCCGCCTGACGAGTACCTCAAGACGTCGTTCAGCGACCGCATTAAGTTTGTGGTAGGCCAGGTAATTCTGCATTTTTTCGATAAGACGCGCTGGAGAAGGACGCTCCAAGTCGTACGATGAAGGCCCCTCGAGCCGTGCATTAGGGCGCAGTGAAAATCTTCACTTCCAAGAAGCGAGTGGCAGTAGCGGTGGCATTGATTTTGCTGCTATTCCTGCTGCGTCCCGGAGCTTCCCGCTTGAAATCGCGCATCATCGTTGCCCTCAGCGCCGGGGTGGGACGGCCGGTGGATATTGGCTCGGTGCATATCCGGTTGCTGCCGCGGCCCGGCTTCGATCTGGAAAACCTGGTGGTGTATGACGATCCGGCGTTCGGGGCGGAGCCCATGCTGCGCGCCAGCGAGGTAACGGCGGACCTGCGGCTGACGTCGTTGATCCGCGGACGGATGGAAATTTCGCGGCTGGACCTGACCGAGCCGAGCCTGAATCTGACCCACAGCGCGAGCGGGGCGTGGGACCTGGAAAGCCTGCTGCAGCGCACGGCGCACCTGCCGACGGCGCCGACGGCAAAAGCAAGGTTGGAGCCGCGGCCGGGGTTTCCATACATCGAAGGGACGGCGGGGCGGATCAATTTCAAAAGCGGCGCGGAAAAAAAGTCGTATGCCCTGACCAACGCGGATTTCTCGTTGTGGCAGGATTCGGAGAACGCCTGGGGAATGCGGCTGAAGGCGCAACCCTTCCGCACCGATATGAATTTGAACGACACCGGCATGCTGCAGGTGAGCGGCACGTGGCAGCGTGCGGATTCGCTGCCGGACACGCCGCTGCAGTTCCAGGTCGAATGGAACCGGGCGCAACTGGGACAACTTAGTAAACTTTTCAGCGGGAACGATCGGGGCTGGCGCGGGTCCGCAAGGGTGGAGATGGCGCTGAGCGGAAGTCCGGCGAAGTTGCAGATCAGCAGCGACGCTACGGTGGACGACTTCCGGCGCTACGACATCACCAGCGGGAAGGCGCTTCGGCTGGCGGCCCATTGCGATGCGGAATACAGTTCGCTGACTCACGAATTTCATGAGATGAAGTGCGATGCTCCGGTGAGCGACGGGATGATCACGCTGACGGGCGAAATGGGGCTGTCGGTCGGGCATCGCTACGCAGTCACGGTGACGGCAGAGAAGGTGCCGGCGGATGCGGCGGTGATCCTGATCGAGCGCGCGAAGAAAAATCTTCCGGATGATCTGGCGGCAGAGGGAACCGTGAGCGGAAAGTTCTCGCTGCAGAAAGACGGAAGTGGCAATCAGTTCGAGGGGCGTGGCGAGATCGACAATTTTCAGTTGAGTTCCGCGGAAAATAAGGGTGAGATGGGCCCGGAGACGATTCCGTTCGTGCTGATGGGAGCGTCGAAGTCGAACGCGCGCAGACATTTGGATCGAGCGGGCGGGATGCGATTTCCAGAAGAGACCCACATTGAGTTTGGTCCGGTCGCCATGCGCGGCGGGAAGAACGCACATCCGACGATGCAAGGATGGATTGCGCGCAGCGGTTACGATTTCGCGGTGACGGGCGAAACGGAGATTCCGCGTGCGCTGCGCCTGGCGCGGATGGTAGGAATCGCGGCGCTGCCGGCGACGCCGGAGGGTTCCGCGCAAGTGGAGTTGCAGGTTGCGGGATCGTGGGCAGGCGGCAATCACAGCGGCTTCGCGGGACCGCTGGTAACGGGGACCGTGAAGTTGCAGAATGTGCAGATCGCGGTCCGAGGAGTGGAGAATGCGGCGGAGATTGTGTCGGCGGAAATGCGGCTTTTGCCGGACGAGATCCGCGTGACCAAGCTGAACGCCAAAGCCGCAGGATCGGAATGGACTGGATCGCTGGAAATGCCGCGGGGCTGCGGCACACCGGACGCGTGCGAAGTGCATTTTGCGTTGAACACTAATCAGGCGACGCTGATCGGATTGAACGAGTGGATCAACGTGAGCGTGAAGAAACGGCCCTGGTACCGTGTGCTGGAGACGAGCGCGCCCGCCGGACCCTCGCTGCTGGCGCGCTTGCGGGCATCGGGGCACGTGACAGCGGACCGCCTGCAATTGCCGGGCGCGAGCGCGACGCATCTCTCCGCGAATGTGACCCTGCAAGACGGCAAGCTGCGACTCTCGGATTTGACAGCCGACATTGGCGGCGGAAAGCACAGGGGGGACTGGCAAGTTGACTTCAGATCCAAGCCTGCGGTTTGCGAGGGCAGCGGGACGCTGACCAGTGTGGAGCTCAACAACTTTGCCAACGCCATGAATGACGGCTGGATTGCGGGCACGGCGAATGGCAATTACAAACTGACGGCGAACTGCCCCGTGGACTTCTGGAAGTCGGCCAAAGGAACGTTGCGCGTCAGCATGAAAGATGGGATTTTCCCGCATGTGTCGATCGGAGAAGATGCGCAGCCCTTGCGCGTCTCTCAGCTGGACGGTCAAGCGAATCTGCACGCGGGCACGATTGAAATCAAAGATGCGAAGCTGGATTCGCCAGAGGGCCAGTATCAACTCAGCGGAACGGCATCGTTGACTCGCGAAGTTGATTTCAAGCTCAAGGGCGCGCCGGACAGTCCCGCCACGGGATACACCATCACCGGAACTCTCGCCGAGCCGAGAGTCTCGCCTTTGCGCGGAACGGAGCAGGCGCGACTGAAGGCGGCGTCGGGAAAATAGTCGTTAGGGAACATATCCCGGACCGCGCAGCACTTTGCCGGGAAGCGCATTCGACATTTTGCCCTGATCGATCACCGGCACTCCATTGACCAACACGTAATCCATGCCTTCGGAAAGCTGATTCGGATTGTCGAAGGTCGCGCGATCGCGCACTGTTGCCGGATCGAAGACCACCACGTCGGCCCACATACCCGCCTTCAAAACTCCACGATCAGTGAGGCGCATGCGCTGCGCGGGCAGAGCCGAGAATTTCCGGATCGCGTCTTGCAAGGACAGAACTTTGTCTTCGCGAACGTACTTGCTCAACACCCGCGGGAAAGTTCCGTAGGCGCGCGGGTGCGGATGCGCCTGGCCGAGAATTCCTTCGGGCGAGGTGCCTTCGGAATCGTTGTCGACGGCGACCCAGGGTTGTTGCAAGGCGAGGGTGACGTCAGGTTGCGACATGCCAAAGACGGCGACTCCGGTCGACGGATCTTCGATCAGAAAATCGCAGAGCGTGTCGATGGGATCCTTGTTCCAGAGCTTGGCGATTTCCGAGAGACGCTTGCCCTCGAGAGGAAGCAGTTTGGGATTCTGTACGGCGCCGATCATGATGGCTTCGGGCCCGGGAATTTCCTGCCATTCGTTATCCCAGTCGCGCGAGGGAGTGAGCATGTCTTTGCGGATGCGGGCGCGGGTGGCGGGATCTTTGAGGCGCTCGACGAGCTTGGCGGTCCCGCCATCATGCGCCCACGACGGGATGAAGGCGGAGAAATCGTTGAACCATGCAGTGTAGGCGTAGGTGTCGGCGGAGACGTCGGCCCCGGCGGCGCGCGCGGCGTTGATCTTGGCGACGACTTCGGGCATGCGTCCCCAGTTGGCCTTGCCCGCGACTTTGATGTGCCAGATCTCGACGGGGATGTGGGCTTCGCGCCCGATGCGCAGAGCTTCGTCGATGGCTTCGAGAACGGAGTCGCTTTCATTGCGCATGTGCGTGGCGTAAATGCCGCCGAACTTGGCAGCTTCGCCGGCGAGGGCGATCAGTTCATCGGTCTTCGCATAGGGCGCGGGGGCATATTCGAGCGAGGTGGACACGCCGACTGCGCCGTCTTTCATGGCATCGCGCACCAGTTGCTTCATCTGCTCGAGTTGCTCGGGAGTGGGCTGGCGGTCGTCATCTCCGAGCACCATGCGGCGGACTTCGGTCGCTCCCACGTAGGTGGCGAGGTTGATGCCCATGCCTTGCTTCTCGAGGCGCGCGAAATATTCGCGCAGCGTGCGCCAGTCGGGATTGATCTTGTAGTGGTCATACCCCGCGCGGTCGGAGGCGATGATAGCGTCGTTGAGAGGCGCGATGGAATTGCCTTCTCCGGTGATCTCGGTGGTGATGCCCTGATAAATCTTCGAAGGCAGGCTCGGGTCGACGAGGATGGTCATCTCTGATTGGCCGAGCATGTCGATGAAGCCGGGAGCGACGACTTTGCCGGCGGCGTCGATGGTGCGCTTGCGAGGGGCGGACGAGAGGTTGCCGATGGCGGCGATTTTGCCGTCGCGAATGCCGACGTCGCCGGAGTACCAAGGTGATCCTGTGCCGTCGATGATGTGGCCGTTGGTGATGACGAGATCGAAGGCGGGCGGGGTTTGCGCCGGGAGATAGAGAGCGGAGGTGGTTAGGACGATGAATAGCAAAATCAATTTCGATTTCGTAAGGCTTGACATGGTTTCTCCTTAGTGCTTCGACCGCGGGCTTCCGGGGCCCCGTGCGTGGGAACTGGTGCCGTCCCCTACGGGACTTCCGCGTCAATTTTCCGCCTCACCCGGCACTGCCGTGCCGGGCTTTCACTTACCGCCGCTACGCGGCTGCGTTCTGGAGGCGCTTTCTCCGCCGTTGTTCCGAGAATTCAGCTCCCATACGCACTTCCGAGAACTCAGTTCTCAGGCTACCCTTGTCCCGAGAGTTCGGTTCTCACACACACTCTAACGCCCATCTAGATGCTTTATGGCATGGCTCAAGTCGTGCCCTTCCCTGTCACGAACGCTGCGCGACGAGTTGTTGCAGCGGCGAGGCCCAACAGAATCCAAATTCCTAAAGCAATCCATTCGTAGAATGTGAAATGGCCGGGGATTACCGGGACTATTTTCATCAGGACGAGGGCGGTGGCCACTAGTAGCGCGAAGACGGCCATGCCACGCTCGGTTGCCGATAATGGAATCACGTTTGACCGGGCGCGGGCCAGAGCTAGGCACGACGCGCAGGCGGCTGTCCATCCGATCGCGCAGGCTACCGAGCCGACTTCGGCGATTGGGACCAGGATCGCATCCCCCAGCAACATGCAGGCGCCGGTTGCGAGGCCGACCGAGAGCACGGCCATCGAGGGAGTTTGAAATCGAGGGTGGATAGTTCCGGCGTGCGCGGTGATCATGCCGCGGCGGCCTAGAGAGAAAAACAGGCGGCTGGCGGCAACGAAATTTCCGTTGAAACATTTGAAGAGCGAGAGCAGAGCAGCAGCGAGAATGATGTTGACGATCCAGCGCGAGCCTAGAGCTTGCTGGAAGGCGACGGCGGTCATGAACTTTTCGCCGATCAGTTGACGCCACGGGGCTACGAAGGCTACGGCGGCGACGATGCTGGCATAGAAGAGAACGCCGATGAAGATGGCCATCCAGATGGCGCGGTAGAAGCCGCTGGCGCGAAAGTCGGAACTGGCCTCCTCTGCCGCCTTGCCTACGGATTCAAAGCCGGTCATGAAATACGGAACGATCTGAATGACCAGCAGAATCGAAATCAGCGGCGTGTGCGTAAACAGCGGAGGAAAATTTGCGCGAGAGCCGCGAGTGACGCCGAGGCCGACGAAGAGGACGAAAAGTGCCAGCGTGCCGAAGCTGGTCCAGTTCTGGAAGGTGGCGCTGAGGCGCACGCCGCGATAGTTCAGAATCGTAAGCAGCGCGGTCAACGCGAGACCGACGAGCACGTGCGGAAGATAAACCGGGCGTCCGGCGACGCGGTAGATTTCCATGGAATCGAGCGCGGGAAAAATGTAGGCGGCGATGCGGCCCACGGCAACGGCCTCCCACGGACACACGATGAAGTAGGCGAGCGTCATCATCCATCCGGTGGCGAAACTGATGGAGCGGGGAAAGACGGCGGAGGTGTAGGCGATTTCTCCGGCGGCATCGGGCATGGCGATCACCAGTTTGCCATAGACCCATCCGATGGGAAGCAGGACCGAGCCGCCGATGATGAAGCCGAGGAGCGCACCGATAGCGCCGCCGCGCGTGAGCCAGTCGTCCATGATGACGAGCCAGCCCACGCCGACCATCGTGCCCCATCCCAGGGTGAAGTAGTCGGTGGCGCGCAGTTTGCGGGCGAGGGTGGTCACGGGGTCTGCGATAGTTTGTGGGGCGGCGCGAATTATAAAGCATTTCGCGGTGGGCGAGGCCGAGCGTTCGGGGCCTGGGGCCGAGCCGCGCGGGGCGCGGCGGACAGCCGAGGGCGGCTGTCCCCACATTTGCGCCAGCCCGGGGCCGGTGTCTCCGCATTCGGAGTGGCCTGTTCCTCAGGAAAAATTGGGTTTTCGCATGGTAGTATCGAACTCAGCCCTGCATGACACTTCAACATCTGATTCTTACAGGCCGTCCTGCATCACTGGCCGTGTCTGAGCTTGGGGCTTCATAGAAAATGACTGGTTCGCCGAAAACTCGCAAACGCGTGCTCAGCGGCATGCGCTCGACCGGCAAGCTGCACCTCGGAAACTATGTGGGGGCGCTGCAGAACTGGGTGCGAATGCAGGACGAGTACAAATGTTTTTTCATGGTGGCGGATTGGCACGCGCTCACGACCGATTACGCCGACACGTCCCGCATCAAAGAGAATTCGCTTGAGGTCACGATTGACTGGCTCGCGGCCGGGCTCGATCCGGAACGGGCGGTGATCTTTATTCAGTCGCACGTTCCGGCGCACGCGGAGTTGCATTTGCTGTTTTCCATGATCACCCCGCTCGGCTGGCTGGAGCGCGTTCCCACGTATAAAGAGCAGCGGGAAAATATCAAAGACAAAGATCTGGGGACGTATGGATTTTTGGGATATCCCCTGCTGCAGGCGGCGGACATTCTGATTTACCGCGCGGACTTCGTTCCGGTGGGTGAAGATCAGGTGGCGCATGTGGAGTTGACGCGGGAGATTGCGCGCCGGTTTAACGGATTCTATGGAGCAGCAAAGGCGGTGTTTCCCGAGCCGCAGAGTTTGCTCACGCCCGCACCCAAGCTGCCGGGGACCGATGGCCGCAAGATGTCGAAGTCGTACGGGAACACGATCATGCTGGCCGATCCGGAGCCGGTGGTACGGCAGAAGTTGAAGACGATGGTGACTGATCCGGCGCGGGTGCGGCGATCGGATCCGGGGAATCCGGATGTGTGTCCGGTGGGCGATCTGCACAAGATTTTCAGCTCCAAAGAAACCATGGCCAAGGTGAATGAAGGCTGCCGGTCGGCGGGGATTGGATGCATCGAGTGCAAGAGTTGGGCGGCGGACGCGCTGGTGCAGCTGCTGAATCCGATGCAGGAGCGGCGCCGAAAATTTGAGGAGAATCCGCAGCTGGCGTGGGATATTCTTGAGGCGGGCTCGGAGCGGGCGCGGAAGGCGGCGGGGGAGACCATGGAGAGCGTTCGTGCGGCTATGGGAATGTCGCTGGGGTACGAGGCGCCCGGGAAGTGAACACCGGGAGTGGAGTCGAGGAAGTCAAAATCCCCACCCTGTCGGCTACGCTCAGGGCAGGCTCTGTCTCGCAAAAAACGCGAGACGAGGATGGGGCACCGAAGGCAGATGCATAGGTCCTTCGCTTCGCTCAGGATGACAAACAGTAACTATGACTGAGGAATCAAAAATCGCTGACGTAGATGCAGTCGGCGCCCCGCCCGCGGTGGTCGCGGCTTCTTCTGCGGCGAAGGCTGGGAAGGACACGGCGAAGAAGGAAGAGAGCGACTTTCCTTTTGCGGTTGCGGTCAGCGATGTTTACGAGGGGCCGCTCGACCTGCTGCTCGATCTGATTCGCAAGCAGGACATCGATATTTACGACATTCCAATTGCGAAGATCACGGCGCAGTATCTGGCGTATGTGGAGAAGATTCGCGAACTCGATGTGAATGTGGCTGCCGAGTTTATTTATATGGCGGCGGTGCTGATTCACATCAAATCGAAGATGCTGCTGCCGCGGGATCCGCTGGCGACGGCGGAGGAGCAGGAAGATCCGCGCAGCGAGCTGGTCAACCGGCTGCTGGAGCACGAGAAGTTCAAGTCAGCGGCGCAGATGCTGCTGCAGAAGCAGCAGATCGAAGATGCGGTGCTGACGAATCCTTCGCTGAAAGAATTCATCGATGCCGAAGGAACCGAGCCGGAGATTACCGCGGACGTAATCGACCTGGTGAAGACGTTTCAGCAGGTGCTGGAACGGGTGCGCACGCGTCCAGTGCTGGACGTGGATGAGGAGACGGTCACGGTCGGGCAGATGATCGATTATCTGCGGCGGCGGCTTTCGCTGGAAGACCGGCCGATCCGGCTGAAGCAATTGCTGAAACGCGTGGAGTCGCGCCCGGCGCTGGTTTGCATGTTCCTGGCGCTGCTGGAACTGGTGCGGCTGCAGGCCATTCAGGTACGGCAGGAAAAATTGTTTGGCGAAATTGCGGTGCGCAAGCATACGCACTTCGAGGAAGTGATGAACCAGCAGGCCGCGGTACGGGACGACTGGAGATGAAAAAGCAGTGGCCGGTGATCAGTAGCCAGTTCTGGCTCCGCTGATCACTGATTCACTAGCTACTGACCACTATGTCTTTAAAAGCTGAACTCGAAGCTCTTATTTATGCGACGGAGACGCCGATCACGCTGGAGCAGATGACGGCGCTGGTCAAAGAGACCGTTATCGCCACGGGAATCTCTGACGACGCGGAGATCAAGTCGCGCGTGCGCTCGTGCCTGGAAGAACTGGTGGGAGAGTATGACGGCCCGGATCATGGCATTGAGATTCGGCAGGTTGCCGGCGGCTATCGCATGTCCACCAAACCGGAGCAGCACGAAGTGGTGCGATCGTTCGCGAAGAGCCTGAAGCCGCCGATCCGGCTGTCGCTGCCGGCGTTGGAAACTTTGGCGGTGATTGCCTACAAGCAGCCGGTGACGGTGCCGGAGATCAACGACATTCGCGGCGTTGATTCCGGGGGCGTGATCGGGACGTTGCTGGATCGCAAATTGATTACGACCGCGGGGCGCAAGCAAGTGATCGGGCGTCCGATTCTTTATAAGACGACCAAGGAATTCCTGATGCGATTCGGCCTGAAGGATGTGAATGAGCTGCCGAGCATGGAGGAGTTCGAGAAACTCGTGGCGGAGTCGTTTCAGGCGGAGTTGATTCCGGCGGAGAGCGCGGCGGCCGAGAGCGCAGTCTCGCCGGCGGAGAGCAGCGCGGCGCCCGAGGAGTCGAGTCAGGGCGGTCCGGAAGCAGCGGCGGAGAACATAGAAGCGACCGAAAAGGCGGGATAGAGTTCGGGGGATTGTGCCGTCCCTCCGGAACTTGTTCTCTCCTTTGGACTCGGACCCAGCGCTGAAGCGCTGGGCTAAATTGTTTCACCCATCTCGATTTTAGTGATTCACTTTCAAAACAACGAACATGCCCCTTGAACGCCTGCAAAAAATTATTGCTGCTGCCGGAATTGCATCCCGGCGGAAGGCGGAGCAGTTGATCGCCTCGGGCCATGTGCAGGTGAATGGCACGACCATCACAGAACTGGGCAGCAAGGCCGATGCGGAGAGCGATCACATCCGCGTGAATGGGAAGCTACTGCAGGGCGAGCGGCGGCACGTCTATCTTCTGCTCAACAAGCCGAAGGGATATGTGACGACGGTCAGCGATCCGGAGAAGCGGCCGACGGTGATGGATTTGATTCGCGGGGTGAAGGGGCGCGTGTATCCGGTGGGGCGGCTCGACTACGCCAGCGAAGGGCTCTTGCTGCTGACCAACGATGGAGAGCTCGCGAACCGGCTGATGAAGGCGGCTTCGCACGTGGCAAAAACTTATGTGGTGAAGGTGGCAGGCACGCCGAAAGAAGAGGCGCTCGCCAAATTGCGCGCGGGCGTTTCGATTGCGACCGACGATGGAAAGCGAGTGAAGACCGGACCGGCCGCGGTTCGCGTAGTGAAGGAAGCGACGAATCCGTGGTACGAAATCACTTTGATCGAAGGGCGCAACCGGCAGATCCGGCGCATGTTTGAGGCGGTGGGACATCATGTGGAAAAGATCAAGCGCGTGCGCTACGGTCCGCTGGCGCTCGACGTTCCGCCGGGGGAGTTCCGTTCGCTGACGCTGAAAGAAGTTGAGCGGCTGAAATCCGCCAGCAAGGGCGGAGTCGTGAAAGTGAAGAAATCTGTATCGTGATGTGTCACGCCGTGCCGTAAAGTGCGCGAGAGGCGGGCGTAGAGCATGAGCCGATTTTACGATCTGCTGTCGAAAGCCGCGCGGGACATGGGAAGTCCTCTTCCGACGTTGCCGGCGAAACCGGCGTCTCCGGCGGAAGAATTGGCGCGGATCCGGCTCGATTCCAACGAAAATCCCTTTGGACCTTCTCCGCGCGCCCTGGAAGCGGTGTGCCGGTCACTGGAGGGGCTATACGCTTATCCGGATGACGATTGTTCCCGCCTGCGCGAACGGCTGGCATCGTTTCACCTTCTGCCGTTTGAACAGGTCATGGTCACGGCCGGCTCGACGCAGATGCTTTCGCTGCTCTGTCAAACTCTGTTGGCTGAAGGACTGAACGCGGTGACCAGCGAACGGTCGTTCGTCGTGTATGGAATGGCGGTGCACGCCACGGGAGCGCAGTTTATCGAGGCGCCGATGCAAAACGACGGCATCGATCTCGCGGCGATTCTGGACCTGATCAACGAGCACACCCGCATCATCTTCCTGGCCAACCCGAATAATCCGACGGGGACCATACTCGATGCGGAGGCGCTTGACCAGTTCTTTGCCCAAGTTCCGGGGCATGTGGTGGTGGTGCTCGACGAGGCGTACTACGAATATGCGGCGCATTTTGCGGAGCGGCGCAAGGCGAAATATTCGCGCTCACTCGAGTATTTGCGGCAGGGCGCCAGCGTCGTGGTGCTGAGGACATTTTCGAAAGTGCACGGCCTGGCGGGATTGCGCGTGGGCTATGGACTGGGCCCGGCGGAGTTATTGGGCTACTGCGCGCGGATGCAGAATACTTTTTCGGTATCGTCGGTCGCGCAGGCCGCAGCGCTGGCGGCATTAGAAGATGAGGAGCACATCGCGCGCACGGTTGCGAACAATGCCGAACAGTCTGGGCCGCTGGGAGTCGGGCTATCGGAACTCGGCTATCGAGTCGTGCCGACGTGGGCGAATTTTCTTTATTGCGATCTGGGTCACGATGCCGCGGAAGTCGCCAGGCAACTGCGAAAAGAGCGCGTAAGTGTGCGTCCGCTGACGGCGTGGGGCGCGCCCGACTGCATCCGCGTCACGGTTGGAACTGCGGAACAGAATGAGGGCTTTCTGAGCGCGATGGAGAGGGTCGGAAATTTGCGGAGCGCCGAGCGGATGGACGCTCGCCAGAGTTCTGGTGCCGTGAGATCACTGCCTCCGCCTGAAGAGCGGCTCCGGTCGGGATGACGCCGAGCCGGCGAACACCGAGGCCGACGTTCGCCAAGCCGACGTTTGTCAAGGTTAAGATGCGGGAACTCTCGCGGCGCCGTAGAGTCCGGCATCACTACCCAGAATGGCTTGGGTAATGATGGTTTTCTTAGGGAAATAGCTGGGCATCTGCGCTGCGGCGCCTTCCTTCTTCGCCGAAGGATCCTCGGGAGCAGACGCGGCATAGACCAGGGAGCGCTCGCGCAATTCTGCGAACATCTTTGGAGCGAAGGCGTCCCACGCGCTGACCACGCCACCGCCGAGGACGTACATATCCAGATCGAGAATGTTGACCAGGCCGGCAAGAAGAATTCCCAGCACCTCTCCGAAGCGCTGGAAGATGCGCCGGGCATCGGGGTTTCCCTGCATGGCGAGATGGTAGATCGCCCTGGCGCTGAAGTCCGGGTCGGAAGCGGCGGCCGCAGCCAGTTCGGGCGCTTGTCCGGATTCAATTGCTTCGCGAGCCATGCGCATGACCGCACTTGCCGATGCATAACGCTCGGCGCAACCGTGGTTGCCGCAGCCGCAGGGAACGCCGTTGGGCTCGATGGTGACGTGTCCGAACTCGCCAGCCATTCCGCTCAGACCGTAAAACATTTTTCCGTTCAAGATGATGGCGCCACCGATGCCGGTGCCGAGCGTGAGCATGGCCATATTGTCGACGCCCCGGGCCGCGCCCAGCCATTGTTCGCCGAGAGCGGCGACGTTGGCGTCATTGTCGAGAAAGATGCGGGCTCCGAGGCGGCGTTCGATCTCGTCGCGCACGGGATAATCGGACCATTCGGGGAGGAGATTCGCCGACTTGCGCATCATGCCGGCTCCGACGTCGATGATGCCGGGAACGCCGATGCCGGCCCCCAGAAATTTTCCCTGGTTGCGATGGCGCTCGGTCAGGTGGAGGATGGCATCGCACATTTCTCCGATGACGTAATCGCGCCCCATCGCGAGTTTCACGCCGGTGGTGATCTTTTCCAGCATCTTGCCTTCGGTGTTGATGGCCGCGATGCGCAGGTTGGTGCCACCCATATCGACACCGATGGAGTAGTCGGACATAACGGAAGAGAGTAACAGAAAACATTGTTGAATTTTGATTGTTGATTGTTGAATGAAAAGCAAAACGTGCACCCGCAGGTTCTTATTCGACAATCAACAGTCATCAATCAACAATTTACTTCTGGCATGTCGGGCAGTAGTGGCTGCTGCGGCCGGCGATGACGACGCGCTTGATGGGAGTTTTGCAGACGAGGCAGGGCTCGGCTTCGCGGCCATAGACGCGGTGTTGCAACTGGAAGAAACCTTCCTCACCATCGGCGCCGACATAGTCGGAGATCGAGGAGCCGCCGAGGGCGATGGCTTCTTTCAGAACTTCTTTGACGGCGGCGTGAAGCTTGGCGAGTCGATCGCGAGTGATCGACGAGGCGCGGCGGCGCGGTCGGAGACCGGCGCGGAACAGGGATTCATCCGCATAGATGTTGCCGACGCCACGCAGGAGTTTCTGGTTGAGCAGCGCGCTCTTGATGGGAGTTTTGCGTCCGCGAAACAAGGTGATGAAGGATTCGAGATCGATCTCGAGGGGCTCGATGCCGGCGGCATCAAATTGGGCAGAAGTGGCGACGCTGAGGCGCCCGAAGCGGCGGGGATCGACGAAGCGGACTTCCCTGCCTGAGGCCAGCTTGAGAATGGCATGCGTGTGTTTGGCGACTTCGGCTTCCGGTTCGCATACGCGCAGACTGCCTGTCATGCCGAGGTGAACGATCCATTGGGCCTTGCTTCGTGTGGGGCGGACACTCTTGTCTACCTCTGCCTGCGGTGGGGATGGATTCGAGGTCGAGATGCCCTTTGATCCCTTCGGCTTTCTATTTCGCTTTCGGCCTTTAGCGGGCATGAGTGCCCGCTCGACATTATTGTTGACGCGGTCTAGATCGAAGACGATGTGTTTGCCCATGCGGCGGACGGCGGTGATGCGGCTTTGCTCTAGCGCGGCGGCGATCTCGGGCGCCGGGGATTTCAGCGGTTCTTTCTTCTGGCCTAGCCAGAGCGATTCGACGACGTCTCCGGTGAGGCGTTTTGCCAGGCCGCGCGCAATGGTTTCGACTTCGGGGAGTTCGGGCATGGTTTAGGAATGGAAGATCATAACCACAAAGGACACTAAGGTACACGAAGGAAATCGAGGCCTACGAGTGTCGGTCATTTGATGCGGCACGGGTGGTGTTGGACGCTTTCACCGAGCGCGGAGAGTCCAGGGAATGAGAGAAGGGACGGGCCTTAGTCTTTGAGCGGAACTACGGCGCTGCCGTCGCGGCAGAAGGTGGCGACTTTCTGGAGGTCGCCATTGCTGTTGGGGACGGTCATCACGGGGCCATAGCAGTAAACAGCGTGGCCAGTCGCGGCGAAGTACCAGCGTCCGCCTTTCGCGTGCCGGGTGAGTTGGGTGGAAGGCTGGCGCAGGGGCTTTTGGGGACCAAGCCAGCCGAGGGGCAGACTAAACAACAAGGCTAGGGTCAGAACCTTCATTGTTTTTTCCTGGGTACAGGTCTTTCTAACTCATTACCACTGCGCAGGCTTGAGCCTGTCTTTAGATCGTGACCAACTAGATCGTGATCAAAGCCCGCTTGCTGTCCGCCAAGTCCGACGCGGGACGGGAGGGCATGCGGAAGGGGGTTGCCGTCTGATTCCGATTACGAGGTGCTGTCTGGGAAGACGGGGCGTGCCTTGCTGGAGCCTGGGTTGACGGGTTCTGGGACGACGGGTTATGCGAAGACGGGGCTTGGGTCAAGGCCGACTGGGCCTGAGCCGCCTGGGCGTGCTCAACACTGGCCTTCATCTTCATGGCAGACAATTGGGTGCTATCGCCGAAGAGCTCGTAAATCAGGGTGCGCTGCGACTCGATCGTCCGTCCCTGTTCCACGATCAGCATGGTCATGAGTCCATACGAGATCAGGAACAGCACGGTCAGAAGCGGCAGCCAGCCACGCTTCCGGGGTGCTGCGGGTGCTTCGAAATTCTTGAGTTCGGTGGATTCGACTATCCCGAATAAGGTCGTCAAGTGGCGCTCCATCCTTCGCCGCCAATGCGGCAGGTACCCAGAGAAGTGCACCCAGGCAGCCAATACAGCGATTGTCGTTAAGTCCTTGTGAGTAAAAC
Organism: uncultured Acidobacteriota bacterium; assembly: GCA_963763795.1. Classification (GTDB taxonomy): domain Bacteria; phylum Acidobacteriota; class Terriglobia; order Terriglobales; family Acidobacteriaceae; genus Sulfotelmatobacter. The sequence continues at coordinate 608,446 of CAVXPP010000007.1, forward strand.
ATTTAATAAATGGCCCCCATAACAAACGAGGGGAATCATATGCAAGTCGCTGCACATAATGAGAAGCCTTGATTGGTGGTTCGAGTGAAAGCATCCGGGGAACTGGGTCTGTTCGCTTTGGGCGACATTACCCTTTTGGGATGACTTTGGTTACCGCGGTTACTTTTAAGACTGGGGGGGATTGCCTACCATCGAATCACGGAGTGATATACACAAAATATTTTCTCAGGACCCCCATTATGCGTATGCGGTACGCTCTGATTCTGGCTCTCGCGTTTTCTGGTTGCTTTGGACCCGGAGGATTGGCCCAAAGTCAGCAATCTTCGAACGAAACTGGACGTAAACTCGTTCGGAAAGTCGATCCCCGCTATCCCGACATCGCAAAGAGGATGAACCTGGCCGGCACGGTCAAGGTCATCGCCGTGGTTGCGGCGGACGGAAAAGTAACCAAGGTCGAACCGGTGGGAGGCAGCCCGATTCTGGTGGAAGCCGCGGAAAGCGCGATCACCCAGTGGAAGTTTGCCCCGGCGGGAGGGGAATCCAAGGAAACCGTAGAGCTGCACTTCACGCCTTAGCGGCGTGCGTCGGAAATAGTGAGGTTTAATGTTGCGCCTCGATCCGCTTGATCCGTGGTGTTCGGCGAAGACGTCAAAGGCTTTAGCACTGAGGATCACCGGGGAAACCGGCGACGTATAGCTGTCGACCTGTTTGACGCACTATACTAGCAAGCTCGGAACTGTGGATTGATCCAGCGCGTGCCGTTCTATTTTCCGAGCACCAGCTTGGCGATCGTAGCCAGCTGCATGTTCGAGGTGCCTTCGTAGATCTTGCCGATCTTGGCGTCACGCCAGTATTTCTCTACCGGATAGTCCTTGGTAAATCCATAGCCGCCATAGATCTCGATGGCCAGCGAGGTCACGCGCTCGGCCACCTGCGAGGCGAAAAGCTTGGTCATGGCAGCTTCTTTCACGAAATTCACTCCGGCGTCTTTCATGCGGGCGCAGTTGTAGACCATCAGGCGAGCGGCCTCGATTTCGGTGGCCATCTGCGCGATCTGGAACTGGATGCCCTGGAAATCGGCGATGGCTTTACCGAACTGCTTGCGCTCGACCGCGTATTTGCAGGCAAACTCCCAGGCGCCGCGAGCGAGGCCGATCATTTGCGCGCCGATGCCGATGCGGCCCTCGTTCAGCGTCTCGATGGCGATCTTGTAGCCCTTGCCGGGCTCGCCCAGCACGTTTTCTTTGGGCACGCGGCAGTCTTCCAGAATCAGCTCGCAGGTGGACGAGGCGCGAATGCCCAGCTTGTCTTCTTTCTTGCCGACGGTGAAGCCGGGGGAATCTTTTTCGATCAGGAAAGCGGTGATCCCTTTATATCCGGCACTGGGATCGAGGGTGGCGAAGAGGACAAATAATCCCGCCTCTTTGCTGTTGGTGATCCAGAGCTTGCGGCCGGTGAGGACATATTCCGACCCTTTCAGCGTAGCCCGCGTCTGGAGAGCGAAGGCGTCGGAGCCCGATGCGGCTTCGCTGAGAGCGTAGGCGCCGACAATCTCGCTGGCCATGCGGGGCAGGTAACGTTTCTTTTGCTCTTCATTGCCCCAGCGCAGCAGGGCGTTGTTGACCAAAGTGTTCTGCACGTCGACGATGACGCCGGAAGAGGCATCGACGCGAGAGAGCTCTTCAACCGCCAAAATCGCCTCGAAAAACTTCGCGCCGCCTCCGCCGTACTGCTCGGGAATCTCGATGCTCATCAAGCCGAGCTGGAAAAAATCATGGATGAGGCCTTTGTCGAAGACGCCTTTCTCGTCCATCTCCTTGACCAGAGGCCGGACTTTTTCGTCGGCAAACTGGCGGATGTTATCGCGGAAAAGAATTTCATCTTCCGTCAGGGTGGTCAGCGGAGCGGGCGGGGCGGCTTGCAGAGTTTCAGGCATGGGGGGCACCTTCGTGATCAGAGATGGGCAAACTGTTAATGTTAGCACCGCTTCGGCCCAGGCTGGATGGACGACTCGCCCAGCGCGCATGGGCAGGTTTGGCTCCCGATTCTCCCAGCGAACTCTGCGGCATTCCTCTGCGTCCTCGGCGGGGAAAATCTTTTAACTGCACAGAGTACTGAGAACCCCAACCCAATAGCTTTCGCCCCTGCCGGCTTAGGGCAACTACATGGCAGGCGACAGATTCCCTTTTATCCTCAATCTTTGTGTATATTTCTACTTCCGTTTCTTGCTTTGATTTTCACACTGTTTGTCGAGAGGCCGATCCATGGGACGAATCTTGGGACGTTACCGCATTCTTCTGGTCGCCGGACTGCTGCTTTTCACGTCGTTCCCGCTTTACGCGCAAGGCACCGCCGAGGAGCGCATTCTTTTCCATGCCAAGATCTTTACTGGTGATCCACAGAATCCGTATGCGGACGCCGTCGCGATCCGCGGCGACAAAATCTTCGCGGTCGGAAACCTTCCCGAGGTTGAGAAGGCCGCTCCGGCCAATGCGGAGCGCGTCGATCTTGAGGGTAAGAGCCTGTTTCCCGGCTTTATCGATTCGCACAGCCATTCCATCGATGGCGGGCTTGGATTGATCGCGGCCGACGCTACCGACAAAGTGAATACGCTCGGCCAGCTTCCGGCTTTTGTCGAAGACGCGAAAAAGTCAGGCCGCGGCATGCGCGGCGATATTGTGGAGATTCTTGGGCTGCCACTGGCGTTCTGGTCGCATCCGGACGTCCTGAATGCCGACTTCAGCAGCGGCGCTTATCAGAAGCAGCCCGTCCTGCTTCGCGGCATGGATGGTCACACGGCGTGGGCCAATCGTGCCTTGCTGCAGCGGGCGGGGATCACTGCGGATTTTCTGAAGAAACTTACTCCGGACGAGCGCGCGTACTATGGCGTCGACAAAAACATGCAGCCCAACGGCTTTCTGGTAGACGCGGGCACCGAGAAGATCGAACCGCTCCTGCCCGAGCCCACGGACGCCCAGTTGCTCGCCGCCGGGCGCGCCGCGCTGCAATACAACTACAGCCTGGGGATCACGGCCTGGCTCGACCCGCTGGCTACCGACGACGTGTTGCGCGCCTACAAGATGCTCGCCGACCATGGCGAGCTCAACTCGGAGATCGACGCCTTCCCGCGCGTTCTTTCGAAAGATCCCGCCGCCGAACTCGCCACCGTGCAGAAGACGCGACAGGAATACGGGAACATTCCGCATCTCCACGTGACCGGAATCAAGATTTTCGCCGATGGAGTCGCGGAATTTCCTTCGCAAACGGCGCATTTGACCAAGCCTTACAAGAACACCGGCCACAATGGGGACTTGCTGTTTGATCCCAAGACGTTCGCGGAACTCTGCATCGCGGCTGACAAGCAGGGGCTGATCATCCACGTTCACGCCATCGGTGACGGCGCGGTGAAAGCCGCGCTCGACGGCATTGCCGCCGCGCGGGCCGCCAACGGAGACTCGCATCTTCCGGACACACTGACCCACGAGCAGTTCGTCCGGCCGGAAGATTTTCCGCGTTTCCGCGAGTTGGGGGTGGTCAGCGCGCTGCAGCTTTTTTGGGCCGAGGCTTCCAATGACACGATCGAAATCCTGAAGCCGTATGTGGACGCGGACATTTACAAGTGGCAGTACCCGGCGCGCTCGATTCTCGACAACGGTGGAATCATCTCGGGGGCCAGCGATTGGCCGGTTTCGACAGCCAACGTCTTCCGCGCAATCTATCAGGCGGAAACCCGCAAGGGAGACGAAGGAGTGCTGGATGCGACGCAGGATATGCCGCGCGAAGCGATGTTCTACGCCTATACCCGCAACTCGGCGCACGCCATGAATCTGGATTCCATCGGATCGATTGCGCCTGGCAAGCGTGCCGACTTGGTGCTGCTGGATCGCGACGTGCTTACTGTTTCTCCGGAAGAAATGCGGGATACCAAAGTTGTGTGGACGATGGTGGCGGGAAAGACCGTTTACCGCGCGAAGTGAGCAGACCGCGGTGACCTCTAGGATGCGTTCTTTTTAGAAGGGACCAACCGCAGCCCATCGGCCTGCAGGATGCGCTTGATCTGGCTCTTGGCATGCAGCGACCACGGGCCCGCCGTGTCGAGCTTGATGTAGCTCTGCCAGTGCTTGAGCGCCTTGCGGGGCTCGCGCAGTTTTTCGTAGGCCAGCGCGAGATTGTAGTGGGCATCGGCGTAGGTGGGAGCAAGCTGAATTGCGATCTTGTAGGTCAGGACCGCTTCCTGCACGCGTCCGGTTTCGTCGAGCACGTTGCCCAGGTCGAAATAGGCTAAAGCGTAGCGCGGATCCGACTCAATGGCGCGACGGTAGTGCTTCTCGGCCTGCACAAAATCCTGGCGATTGTAATAAAGCGTGCCGAGATTGATGTGAGCGGCGGCATGCGCGGGTTCGAGATCGAGGACCTTGTGATACGCGGCGATCGCTTCCGCCTGAGTGCTCGGATTTTCCTCCAGAGCAACTCCGCGGGCGAACCAGGCGGTCACTTCATGATCGCGCGGCGTGGGCTCGGGCTTGGGAACGGGCGTGCTGGTCACCACTTTTTCGCGCTCCGAGAAATCCATCAGGAACTGTCCGGCAATTGGTTCCAGCAGCTTGCCCTCGTGACGAAACGCGACGCGGTGTTTATTCGTCGACCATGTTCCGGCTTCGAGCAGCGGATTCTCAACCCCAGCATTCCGCTTGCGCATGGCATCGAGCGACTGGCGGATGACGTTGGGGCGAACGCTCATGGCACAGAGGTCGCGAATCTTCTTGATCTCGAGCATGTCGGAGAAAGAATAGGATTGAGCGGACGTTGCCAGGCCCGCGCGCTCCCAATTGGCTAATTGGCGCGGCGTGATGTGGAGAATCCTGAGTAAATCGGCTCGACTGTACACGGGACTGAATTCGCGCTCTTGCGGCCACCGCAAAAGCGTTCCGCGGTCATTATCTTTCAACTCGCAAACTTAACGCAACAAGGAACGCTGTGTAAAGCTGTGGAGAACCTGGTTGATTTACATGCAGCGGAAATGGTGCAAAGGTAAGCAGTGAGCAGTGGGCGGTGGGCGGGCAATTAACAGTCTCTGCTGGTTCCACAAAGAGACACGGAGTCACAGAGAAACTCCATTGATCTTCTCCGTGTCTCTGAGTCTCCGTGGTAGGAAAAAATCTAAACTGCGACCACGGCTGACTGGTATTCCTCGTAGGTACCTTTGAAGTCGGTGATCTTATGGTCGCTCTCGAAGTGCCAGATGCGGGTGGCGACTTCGTCGATCAGATCGTGGTCGTGAGTGACCAGGAAAACCGTGCCGTGGTAGCGCTGCAACGCGATGTTGAGCGCGTTGATCGATTCGAGATCAAGGTGGTTGGTGGGTTCGTCGAGGACGAGAACATTGGGCTTTTGCAGCATCAGTTTGCAAAAGAGCAGGCGGGCCGCTTCGCCGCCCGAGAGAACGCTGGTCGACTTGGTGGCTTCATCGCGGGCAAAAAGCATCTGGCCGAGGATGCCACGGAGTTCCTCGGTGACAGCAGCGCCGTCCCATTGATGCAGCCATTCGATCGCGGTTGTGCCGGTTTCGATCAGGCTGCGATGATCCTGCGCGAAGTATCCGATGGAGGCCTCGTGTCCCCAGATCACCTTGCCCGCATCGAGGAAGGAACCGTCGTAGCCGCTGGTCTTGCGTAGTTCGGCTTCGGGCGTGGTGGGAGAATTCGCCAGCAAAGCATTCAGCAGGGTTGTCTTCCCTGCTCCGTTTCGCCCCATGAGCGCGATTTTTTCTCCCCGCGAGATGCTGGCGGTGAAATCGCGAATCACGCGATTGTCATCGTAGGCCTTGCTCAGGTGCTCGATTTCGAGGATGTGCTTGCCCGAGGGCCGCTTCTGCTCGAACTTGATGAATGGCCGCTGAATATTGGACTTGGCGAGTTCGGTGACCTGCAGGCGCTCGACTTCCTTGCGTCGCGACTGCACCTGGCTCGACCGCGTACCGGCGGCGAAACGGGCAATGAATTCGTTCAGCTGGGCGATTTTTTTCTCGCGTTGCGCATTCTGCCCCTCGATCTGCGAGCGCACTTGCGTCTTGGCGACGACCATGTCGTCATAGCTGCCGGTGTAGGTGATAATCGTCTGGTAGTCGATGTCAGCGATGTGGGTGCAGATGCTGTTCAGGAAATGGCGGTCGTGCGAGATGGCGATCACCACGCCATCATAGGCATTCAGAAATCCCTGCAGCCAGTGGATGGAGTCGAGGTCAAGGTGGTTCGTGGGTTCGTCGAGCAGCAGGGCCTGCGGATGTCCGAACAAGGCCTGCGCCAGCAGCACGCGGACTTTTTGCCCGCCCTGCAGTTCGCCCATCTTGCGGATATGCAACTCTTCGCCAATATCGAGGCCTTGCAGAAGGATGGCGGCATCGCTCTCGGCGGAGTATCCGTCTTCTTCGCCGACAATGCCTTCGAGTTCGCCAAGCTTCATGCCGTCTTCGTCGGTCATGTCGTGCTTGGCATAGATGGCATCGCGCTCTTGCAGGGCGGCCCACAGGCGCTTGTTGCCCATGATCACGGTATCGATCACCGAGTAGGCGTCGAAGGCAAACTGGTTCTGGCTCAAGACGCCGAGCTTGCGCGGGCGGACGACTGTGCCCTTCTGCGGATCGAGCTCGCCGCTGAGCAGGTTCATGAATGTCGATTTCCCGGCGCCGTTGGGGCCGGTGAGACCGTAGCGTTTCCCGGGTGTGAACGCCGTGGAAACTTCTTCGAACAAAATCTTGGCGCCATAGCGCATGGATACGTTGCTGACGGAAAGCATAGTTCTGGCTTCTTCTATCCTTTAGCTTCTGAATTTCTTCAGGAATTGCGGGGAAATCCGCCCAAGACGGTGCGCCGCTCTTGTAAATAGAATATCACGGCGATTCGGCTACACTGCCCAGGGATTGACGACGGTCGCGTCAATATCGCTGAAATGCGCAACGTTGCGAGTCGCGAGGCTGGCATTCCGGGCCAAAACAATACCGGCGATCATGGTGTCGCGCAGGTCCCCAATTCTGCCCTTCTTTTGCCTCAAGGCCATAAGACTTGCTGTCATCCGAGCTGCTTCCTCGTCGAACACGGCGACTCTGCTATCTAGCTCCTCGAGAATCCGCTCGAACACCTGTGACAGGCCTGTTCTCCTCTTGCCAGCGGGCATGGTTTCAAGCCCGAATCGAATCTCAAGAACTGTGATGGAGGTGGTCCAGATGGAGTTCTGAGGCTGGCGATCAATCCAAGCCACGACTTTCCCCTCAGGAGGATCGTTCATCAACGCAGAGATTACGTTCGTGTCCAGGATAATCAAGGTCAACGATCCTCAAACGAAGGTGGCGTGATGGCATAACCGCGCAGTTCCGGGGCGCTGAAATGGAATCCGGTGCCTTTCATCAATGCCGCGATTCTAGTGCCCAGCCCCGCTCCCGACCTTTTTGTTTCATTCGCAGCCGCTCGAAGAATTTCCCGAACTTCCTCTTCCATACTCCGGCCGTTGCGCTGTGCTCGCTTTTGCAGCCGGACCTTGACGGCGGAGTCCAAGTTTCTAACCACCAATTGAGCCATATCGAATCCTCCTCGCAATGATATCATGATATCACAGCCGAAAAGGCTCGTAAACCCGACCTATTTACCGTTGCCGGAAGCGGCTTGCACCAACTCCTCCACCGGTGTGGTCACTTGCAGCATCAACCCTGCTACCGGCTTTTTGGCTTGCTCGATCACGGCTGATTGTTGTGACTGCCACAGATCCGGCTCGGGCTGGCCTTTATCGAGATAATCCAGCGCCTGCAGCCCGGCAGCACCCAGCATTGCCAGGTTCTGCGAGATGGGAACGTCTTCTTCGAGCAGCGAAGATGACTCCAGCAACCCATGCAACCTGGCATCATTGCCGCGCCAGAGCATGAGCCTGGCGCGAATCTGCGCCTCGGACGCCTGGTCCTTGTAGCCGCTGTGAATGAATTGCTGTACCAGATCTGCGAACTGGCGCGCAGTATCGCTTTCCGGGTAGGCGGCGTCGATCAGATGATTGAGAGGCATGTGGAAGTCGATGGGGCCTTTTTGCTCTTCGCTCCAGCGGTTGTAATCCTTGACCGGCTCGACTACATCGGCGAGAACGCGCAAGGGCGCAATGTCGGCAGTTCCGGCCATGCGCTGCAGCATGCGGTCGCGGGCAGAATTGTGTTCCAGTCCCAGCGACTCGAGTTCGAGACTCACCGCATGCATGCGGGTGTACATCGAATTCACGTCGACCACGTCCTGCGGCGACCAGAGGCGCTCGGCAATCACGGCATTCCGCGGCCAGATGTGGGAATCGATATTTTCGGGCGTGACCCACTCCGCCCACTGGCAGGACTCGCCGCCGAGAATCAATTGCTTCTGTTCGGGAGTGAGCGTGGCCGCGGCGCCGCTCATGGGATCGACCGCGTAGTGGCGCGCCGCCGGCCACATCAGGTCGAGATAGTAGCCGTAGGAAAGCAGGCCGCGATAGCCCTGCTGCGCAGCCAGAGCCAACGATTGCTGGCCGCGCCACGACTGCACCACGATGTTCTTGGGCAGGTCGGGGTGAAGGATCTCGTCCCATCCAACCATGATTTTGTGATTTTTGGTCAATATCTTTTCCAGGCGCTGGTTGAAATACGCCTGCAGGTCCTGATTGTTTTTCATGCCGTGGGCATGGATGAATTCCTGAATTTTCGGATTGGCATTCCACTGCTTGCCATCCACTTCGTCGCCGCCAATGTGAAAGTAGGCATCGGGAAAGAGCTTCGACATTTCCGCGATGAATTTTTCCAGGAACTTGTAAGTCGATTCGCGCGTGGGATCCATGATCGGATCACCGTCTTCGAGCGTGAACGGGCCGGGGCCGCTGGCGAGGTCGGGATATCCGATGACCCACGAGCGGCTGTGGCCGGGCATATCGAATTCGGGAACAATGCGGATGCCGCGATCGTGGCCGTAGGCGATGAACTCGCGAATCTCCGCCTGCGTGTAGAACAGGCCGTCGGAGCCCATGCCGGTGAGTTTGGGAAATTTCTTGCTCTCGACGCGGAAGCCCTGATCGTCGGACAAATGCCAGTGCAGCACGTTCATCTTCACGGCGGCCATGCCGTCGACATTGCGTTTGAGCACGTCGAGCGGGATGAAATGGCGGCTGACATCAATCATCATGCCGCGCCAGGGAAAGCGCGGCTGATCTTTGATGATGACGGCCGGCGCGACGAAGCCGGTGGGGGTGATCTGGACCAGTTGCAGAAAAGTTTGCAGGCCGCGAAGCACGCCGAGCGACGTTGGGGCGGTAAGTTGTGCGGACGAATCGGTAACGGTCAGCTCGTAGGATTCATCTTCCCCAAGTTTCTGCACGGCTTCGCGGCCGTGGTCGGCATGAACCGTAATGGTAGGAGCAGCGTCGGGCTTAGGACGAAACGGAATTCCCGTTAAGTTCGAAAGCTGTTCCTTGAAACGCTGCACCGCGGCGTCCAGTGATGCGTCTTGTGTGCCGGTGACCGCAACAGAGAACGATCGTGTAATTGGTAGTTGGCCTGTGCCAGTCTGCAGGCTCGCGGGCATGGGCATGAGGTTGAGTTGAGGTCGGGATTGGGCGGCGGCACAGCCTGCCAGCACGAGAATGAAGGATACAACCCAATGACTTCCGAATGAACGCATAAGAATCCTCGCAGTATAGGCAAGCCCGCCATAGGGTCTTGCTGCTTTAAGATTTTCCGTTCTCTTACAGCTTCAAAAAATGCAATAACCACAAAGGTCACGAAGGAGCACGAAGGCTTTGGGCTGATGTTTCCTTCGTGATCCTTCGTGACCTTCGTGGTTGATAAATGGGTAGATCGCTTTAATGTCCTCCGCCCAGTTCGCGCACGATTCCGCCCACGAACTGCTTGGCGTCGCCGAACAGCATTAGGGTCTGGTTGAGGTAGTAGAGCGGATTGTCGATGCCGGCGAAGCCCGGGTTCATGCTGCGCTTGATCACCATGACGGTGTGGGCTTTGTCGACGTCGAGAATCGGCATGCCGTAAATAGGGCTCGATTTGTCGGTACGCGCCGCCGGATTGGTCACATCATTGGCGCCGATGATGAGGGCGACGTCGGTCTGGGGGAAGTCGCCGTTGATCTCGTCCATTTCGATGAGGCGGTCGTAGGGGATGTCGGCTTCGGCCAGCAGCACGTTCATGTGGCCGGGCATGCGTCCGGCGACGGGGTGGATAGCGAAGCGGACGTCGATTCCCTTCTTGGTGAGCACGTCATAAAGCTCGCGAACTTTGTGCTGCGCCTGCGCGACGGCCATGCCATAGCCGGGAACGATCACAACTTTGTTCGCGGCGGCGAGAATGCCTGCAGCTTCCTCGGGCGTGGCGCTGCGCACGACCCGTTCTTCTTTCACGCCGGCCGCCGACACCTGAACCTGTCCGAACGCTCCGAACATCACGTTGCTGAAAGAGCGATTCATGGCCTTGCACATGATCACGGACAGGATGAAGCCGGAAGATCCATCGAGCGCGCCCGCGACCACCAGCACCTTGCTATTCAGAACAAATCCCAATAACGCTGCCGAAAAGCCTGCGTAGGAATTCAGCAGCGAAATTACGGTGGGCATGTCTGCGCCGCCAATCGGAGTCACCAGCAACACTCCGAAAATCAGCGACACAATTACCATGATCGGAAACAGTATTGCGTGCGCGGGATTCACCACCAACGCCACCGCCAGGCCCAGCGCTGCTGCCAGCACGGAAAGGCTGACGATATTTTGTCCGCGATAGACAATGGGCCGCTGCGGCAGGATTTCCTGCAGTTTTCCCGCAGCGATCACGCTGCCCGTAAACGTCAGCGACCCGATAATGACTTCGAGCGCGATCTCGCCCATTTGAAAGCGTGTGACCGGCGCTGTACCGACGTAAAACTCGGCGATGCCGATCATGGCTGCCGAAAGCGCGCCGAACGCGTGGCTCAACGCGGTTCGCTGCGGCACCGCCGTCATCTGCACCAGTCCGAGCGGGATGCCCACCCCCGCGCCGATGATCAGCGTGATCAGGATCCACTTGTACTGCACCAGTTCGGGGTTGAAGAGTGTGGCGATGACCGCCAGTGCGGCGCCGATCTCTCCCGCCAGGACGCCCCAGCGCGCACTCGCGGGCGAACTCAGGAACCTGAGAGAAAGAATAAAGAGAACAACCGCGATAATGTAGGCGAAATCGAGATACTGCTGAAGGGCGAACGCGTTCATGATTGTTTCGACCTGCCGGACTTGAACATGCGCAGCATGCGGTCGGTAATGAGGAATCCGCCCACCATATTGCTGAACGAAGCAGCTACCGCAATCGCACCCAGCACGGTAGTGAGCCGGGTCTCATGGCGTCCGGCGATGATGATTGCCGCCACTACGACGATCGCATCAAGAGCGTTGGTCAGCGACATGAGCGGGGTGTGAAGCAGGGGTGAGACACGTCGGATGACTTCGAAGCCCACGAAGCCGGCCAGGATGAATACGTAAAGATTGGAAATGAAATCCGCTGGCATACTTGCTCCTTTGCATGCACATTACTGTCGGTGTCGACGACGCCCCAGTTCTGGTTCCACTTGATCCTGAGCAGAGTGGCTGCTCCGCGAAACGGAGTGGCCACGAAGTCGAAGGATCCCTATTGCCTTACCGCCGGTTTGTGTTGCGGGGAGTTCTCACCATGGTCCGCAGCGCAACAATTCCCAATACCGCGAAATTCGTGCCGGGCATAGGGATCCTACGACTGCGCAAGAATTCGCTTCGCGAATTCTTGCTCCGCTCAGGATGACAATTTAAGAAAGAACGGTGATGGCCCGGCTAAAGCCGGGCCCTTCCCAACAACCTTCTTCATACCCGAATAACCCACTCTATCCCCCTGCGGGCGGCAGAGCCGGAAGCTTGAAAAATTCCCGGACGCGGGCATTCATGATCTCGCCGCCGGTAGTGATCAACGTCTCGCGGACAATCTCATCTTGCGGGTTCAGTTGCAGCTTGCCGTCCTTCACTATGTACGTCAGGTACGCCGTCAGGTTGCGGGCATACATCTGGCTGGCGTGATAAGGGACGCTGCTCGCCAGATTGATGGCGCCGATGATGGAAACGCCATGCGCCTGCACCGTTTCGCCCATGCGCGTGAGCTCGCAATTGCCGCCGCGCTCGGCCGCCAGATCGACGATCACCGAACCGGGAGCCATTCCCTTGACCATTTCGGCCGTGATCAGCACCGGCGATTTTTTGCCCGGGATCACGGCAGCGGAGATGACGATGTCGCTTTCGGCGACGACGCGCGTCAGCAGTTCGCGCTGGCGGGCGTAGAAGGTTTCGTCCTGAGCGGTGCCGTAGCCGCGGGCGTCCTGCGCATTCTGGGCTTCGATGGGAAGTTCGATGAAGCGTCCGCCGAGGCTCTGCACCTGTTCTTTGGCGGCGGGACGCATGTCATAGGCGCTCGCTACCGCGCCCAGGCGGCGCGCTGTCGAGATGGCCTGCAGTCCGGCGACTCCCGCGCCAATGACGAACACGCGTGCCGGCGTAATCGTGCCCGCGGCCGTGGTCATCATAGGAAAAATGCGGGGCGAAGTTTCGGCCGCAATCAAGACCGCTTTGTATCCACAGCATGTGGCCATCGACGAAAGCGCGTCCATGCTTTGGGCCCGTGTGGTGCGCGGCATCAGTTCCACAGAGAGAGACGTGACGCCGGCCTGCGCGAGCTGCTGCACGACCTCAGCCGAGCCAAAGGGGCGCAGAAATCCAATCAGCGCCTGCCCGCGCCGCAACAGAGGGAGATCGGCTTTGCCCGTGACATCATTGGAGCCGTAGGAGAGAACTTGAACAATAATGTCGGCGCTGGCAAAAACGGCGGCGCGGTCCGCAACAATCTTCGCGCCCTTTTCCACATACGCTGCGTCAGGATAGCCGGCTTGGTCGCCTGCACCCGATTCAACGATCACCTCCAGCCCGGCCTTGGCCAGATTTGGAATGACTGCGGGAACGAGGGCAACCCGACGTTCTCCGGGATAGCTTTCTTTCGAAACTCCGACAATCACGCGGGTCTCGTCCTTTCCGTTCGCCCCGACGCGAGGAAAAATCCTCTCGTCAATGGACCGCGGGTTCTCTCGCGCATCGGCCCGCAGAAGGGAAACAGAAAACACTAACAGATCAGGAGGGTGAACTGGAAGATGCTGCCGGAGGCGGTAGTGGGTCAGTTTAAACTTCGCCGGGTGTATGCGCACGGGAGATCCCTCCGCCCGCTGGTGAAAACGCGGGCGTTCGGGATGACGCCTCGCGGAAAGTTCGCGCTGTGGAAATGAGATTGACCCACTACGGTGGCGAGGATGCAGCGTGAAGAAAGGATTCGAATGAGCGGCTGCCGGATCGGCAAAAATGCCGGTACGCGGCTTCCCGAGAAGCTCGGATGACTCGGAATGCACGCGTACCGGCGGCAAAAGATCGATTTCGTTACGGAAACGAAGCGATCACACTAATTCCCAGACACTAATTCCCAGAGGTAGTTTCAGTGCGTTTGTAGGCAACGTTGTGAACGCGGGGATCGAGGTGCGTTTTCTTCACACGAAGCTTTGCAGCGCGCGGAGCCGGGGCCGGAACCTTCTCCGCAGTTTGAAGCCGGTGAGAAGCAAGCGGCAGTTGCGAGGAATGAACCACCGCTGGGACCTGCGCAGGGTGAGCGATCGCTGTCGTTGGCGCGGCCCACGGGTCATACCAGCTCGGAGCAACATCCTGCTGGGCATAAGCCGGAAGCAGCAATATGGTGAAGAGCGCGCCCATTAAGATTGCCAGGGATGCCAGGCCCTTGTAGCGTCCGATAGCGTTTGATCCGTTCATGAAATCACCTCTGTGAATTAGCTTTGACTCGTGGCCGCCGCAACGGGAACAAATCATGCTCGTGATCTTGCCCTCGATTGCAGGTGGTGTCCATGGAGACGGTCTGAATTGATCTGAAGCGATCTGAAGATTGATGGGGCGCGAGGGTAAGGGCACAAGTTGGCCGGTGAGCGGGCGGGTTCCGCTTGCGTGGCGCACTTTGAATTCAGTCTTCGGAGGGAGCCTTCGAGATGCCGCGGGGATTTTCTGGATCCAAACCGGCAGCGGTCATGATGGCGCGTCCCAACTCTTCGGGGGAAAAGACGACTCCTTCAGAGGGTACCGAGCTGCCAGAGTCTTCCTGGGCATGGGGCGCGAGGAAACGGTAGCCCCGGCCGACAACGGTCTGCAGGTACTGCGGTTCTCCAGCATCGTCGTCGAGGGCACGGCGAATTTTGCGGATGGCGGTATTGATTCCCTGTTCGACGTCAACGAACACATCTTTGCCCCACAGCTGGCTGGAGATCTGCTCGCGGGTGATCAGTTGTCCCCTTTTTTCGACCAGAAACATGAGTAGTTGCAAGGGCAGTCCCTCCAGCCGAACCGCGACGCCACGGCGGGAAAGCTGAAAGCGACTGTAATCCAGTTGGAAATCGTCGAAGCGAACCTTCTTTTGAGGCACTTCACAACTCCTAATTCAATTGACCCCAAGCGAGGCGCGCCGATTTGCAGTGCAGGAATTGTGTTCTGTCGGGATTGCCGTGTCAAGCCTTATTGAAGCGGTAATGCCACACGCGGGCTGCGCCGATAAGATTCGTGTCGTCTCCCAGGGAAGCGAGCATTAATTCCGCCTTCTCGGCGGGCACGAAGCGGCAGCCGCTGCGGATCAGCCCGCGAATCCGGCCCAGAAACAGGTCTGAACTCTTCATGACGCTTCCGCTGAGCACAATTGCGTCGGGGGTGAAGAGGTTGATCAGGTTGGCCAGGCCCAGGCCCAGATAGTAGGCCTCGGTTTCCACCGCCTTCAGAGCCACGACATCTTCCTGGCTCGCGAGTTCGCAGATACGCTTGGCGGTGATTCCCTGGCGGTGAGGATCGTTCTCGGGCGCGTTATGTTGAAACCAGGCCACCATGGCCGGACCGGCCGCCAGCGACTCCCAGCAGCCGCGGAATCCGCAGGTGCATTGCGGACCGGCGGGATCCACCACATGATGTCCAACTTCGGGATGGGCCCCATCGACTCCGCGATAAAGCTTGCCGTCGAGAACGATCCCGCCGCCAATTCCGGTGCCCACCGTGACGTAAATCAGGCGCGTGCGATTGCGGCCGGCGCCCCATCCGGCTTCGGCCAGGGCGGCGGCGTCGCCGTCGTTTTCGAGCGCGACGGAGACGTTGAAAACGGCTGAAAGATCCTTGACCGGACTCTTGCCGCGCCATCCCGGAAGAAAATCGACATCGCCAAACTCGCCCCGCATGGGATCGACCGGGCCCGTCGACCCGATACCGATGCCTGTGATTGCGGCGCCGGCGCGCTGCGCCGTTTTGCGCAGCATGTGCGCGATCAGCTCGATGCTATCGGAATAACGGTTGGGATCGGTCGGAGCTTCCATGCATGAAAGCACCTTGCCGTTGTCATCGACCATGCCGACCGCGATTTTTGTGCCGCCAATATCGACTGCGCCGATCATGAGTATTCCGGCGCGATCGCCCGGGCTTCTTCGAGCGTCATACGCTTTTTATTTTTGTACGACAGATTCGCCATGTGGACCGCAATCGCCGAACGGTAGCCGATCTCCGCGGGCGCGTTCGGGGTGCGCCGGCTGCGGATGCAGTCGATCCAGTTCTTCATGTGGCCCTCATCGCGGCTGTGCCCCTTCGTGGATTCTCCGTCAGGACGGTTTATTTTTTCCGGCCAGTATTCGAGCGCTTCCTCGAAATGATGTTCGAGAGTTCCGTCGCTGCCCAGGATACGGTCGCCGAGGTCGTAATGCTTGTTGCTGAAGGTGGACTGCCAGGTGACGACGATGTCCTTGGGGAAATCGAGCGTCACCGCGATGGTGTCGGGAACCTCGCGTCCATCTTTTTCGGAGAAGACTCCGCCCGACATGTAGGCTGCCGAAGGCTCGGGCAAATCGAGCGCCGCCATGATCCATGCAATCTGGTGAACCATATTTTCCGCGCAATTGCCGCCGGAAAATTCCCAGAATAAGCGCCAGTTGATCAGCTTGTAACCGTCGAACGGGCGGTCGGGACGGCCGTTGAGAAATGCGCTCCAGTCGACGTTTTGCGCGGTGCAGTCGGAGGGCACGGGGCGCACCCATTGGCCTTTGCCGTGAGGCGTGTTGCGGCTCATCCACGATTCGACCTGCGTGACTTTGCCGACCCAACCATTTTTGATCCATTGCTTGGCGTCGACGAGCGAGCCTGAACTCTCGTGCTGTAATCCGATCTGCACGACGCGGCCAGAAGATTTTGCCGCAGCCAGGCATTTGTCCGCTTCAGGAATCGACCACGTCATGGTCTTCTCAGAGTAGAGATCTTTGCCCGCAGCCAGCGTATCGACAAAATGCCGCGCGTGGATGTGCAGCGGGCTGGCCACGATCACGCCGTCAATATCTTTCGTGTCGAGCAGGCGGCGGTAATCGTCGAAGGTCTGAATTCCCGGAACCTTGCTCTTCGCCTGATCGCGGCGGCGGCTGTAGACGTCGGCCATGGCGACCACGTCGACATTCGATACCGAGCGCACTTGCCCCAACAAATCATTGCCGCGATCGCCCACGCCAATCATGCCGACGCGCACGCGGTCATTCGCGCCCAGGACTTTGGACGAAGGATAAGCCAGCACCGCGGCTCCGATGGCGGCCTGCTTCAGAAAAGTGCGTCGGGTCTGATCGGTCATGGGTTCCTCCATTCAGTGATCGTGGCTAGTGGTTGTCAGTGGCCAGTGGCTAGTTACCGGCGACAAGCAACTCATTCAGTTCCTGCTGGCTGCTAGTGTAGTGCGTCGGAAATAGTGATCGTCAAATATTGCGCCTCGATCCGCGTGATGCGTGGTGTCCGGCGAGGAGGTGACGGGCTTGAACCACAGAGGGCACAGAGGATCACAGGGGAAGCCAGCGACTTATAGTGTCGGTCTGCTTGACGCACTACCCTAGTCACTGGCCACCGTTCACTGGCCACGGACCACTGGCCACTTCTTATAGCGCGCCCGCCTGCTGTAGAAGCCTCTTCATTCCTGCCCAGCTTTTACGCGAGCATTCTTCCGGCGAGCCTCCGCCGTTCCAGTGCGTTTCGAGGCTCACGGCGTAGTGGTATCCATCGGCCTTGAGCGCTTTGAACTGGCCGGCCCAGTCGATGATGCCTCCGCCCATCGGGGCCCAATCGTAGTGGTTGCCCTTTTTTACCGCGTCTTTGCAATGGCAATGGCCGATGCGGACCTTGGGCAGATGACGGTAGCCGTCGGGATAGGGAATTTCGCCTCGGGCAGCGGCATTGCCCGGATCCCAGTTGAGCATCAGCGCAGGCATCTGCACTTCGTTCAGGACCTTGGCCGCTTCGGCCCCGGTGGCTGTATTGCAGGCGTACTCGTTTTCGAGGACGAGTATCAATCCACTCTTCTCGGCTTTGGCTGCAGCGTCGCGGAGTTTGTCGTTGATGGCGGCGCGATAAGGCGCGGGGTCTTCGAGACGCCAGAAATCGAAACAGCGCACGCGGTCGGTGCCGAAGGCTTTTGCCATGGCGATGGCGCGATCCAGAACCTCATCCTGCTGGCTGAGAGTGAAGTTTGCTCCAAAGCTTTTCGCCTCGCTGTACTTCGATTTCGGAGCGCCCGGCCAATCGACTTTGAAGAGCGGGCTGGCGATGTCGGTCACTTTGAGCTGATATTTTTCCAGGATGCGGCGGGCTTCCGTGATTTCTTTCTCGTCGAGGTTGACTATATTTTTCTTCCACATGCCGCGCAGTTCGATCCACCGCATGCCGAATTCGCGGGAAGCGACTTCGCAGGAACGGCCGAAGTCCTGGGAGATCTCATCGTTGATGACGGAAACGCGGAAGGGCGAACCTGAATCATTCGCGGGCGCGAAGCGGGATGCGGCATGAACCGCCGTGGTGGCAGCCATTCCCGCGAGGAATTCGCGGCGACGTATGGGGGCGGGCATCAAAGTTCCTCAACGTACATGAGTCCCAGTGAAGGAACGAGCCCCACAAATTTATCATTATCAAAACCAGGACGGAAGGAGTGCGTCTTTAGGCTGTAGATGCTCCAAGATAATGTCACCCCATAACTGCAACGAGATTCTGTCACCCTCCAAGGATGGTGACGATGAGTCAGAAAGAGTTCCAACGAGTGAAGGTGATTGAAAATGCAGCAGGCGGGAGGCTGAGCGTACGCGAAGCCTCCCGCCTGCTGCATTTGAGCGAGCGCCAGGTGCAGCGGCTCAAACGCCGCTACCGGCCTGATTCGGTGGGCTGGGTGCAGCACGGCAATCGCGGACGCTCCGTGCCCTGGGCAGTTACGCCTCCCCAGAAGCATTTGATCTTAACTTTGGCGCGCGGCAAGTATCAGGGCTTCAACGATTCCCATCTGACGGAAAAACTTTGCGCCGAGGAGGGCCTCGGACTCAGCCGGGAAACCGTGCGCCGCATCCTGCGAGCCGCCAAGCTGGGCTCTCCGCAGAAGCGCCGGCCTCGAAAATATCGCTCCCGCCGGCCTCCCCGGCCGCGTTTCGGTATGATGGCGCTCACTGACGCCAGCCGCCATGACTGGCTCGAAGGCCGCGGCCCCGAGCTCACCCTCATCGGCTTTCAAGACGACGCTACCGGTCAGATTCTGGCCGCTCACTTCCAACTCGAAGCCGAAAACACGGTGGGCTATCTTCGCGCCCTGCACGTCCTGATCACCACTCACGGCGTTCCCCTCAGCCTCTATCGCGACCGCCACTCCATCTTCCAGCGCAACGATTCGCACTGGACCCTCGCCGAACAACTCGCCGGAAAACAGGCTCCTACTCAACTGGGACGCGCTCTGGAACAACTCGGCATCCAGCAGATCCCCGCCTACTCACCCCAAGCCAAGGGCCGCATCGAGCGCGCCTGGCGCACTTGCCAGGACCGCCTGGTCAGCGAACTTCGCCTGACTCAGGCGGCCACCGTCGAGCAAGCCAACGCCGTTCTGGCCCGCTTCTGTGCCGATTACAATCAGCGCTTCGCACATCCCGCCGCCGACGCCTCCTGCGACTTCCGCCGCCTGCCCCGCCGCTTCGATCTCGCCCGTTGCCTTAGCTTGCACTATCAGCGGGTCGTGTCCGCCGATCACACCGTCACTCTGGGAGCGCAGTCGATCGCCCTGCCCCCCTTGCCCGGCCCTCGCGGCTATGCCGGAGAAACCGTCGAACTCTCGCATCAGCTCGATGGCGTGCTGCGCATCTTTCGCGGAGATGTTCTCCTGCTCGCCCGAACCTCGCCCCTGGAAGAACAGGCCGCCCGCCGCCCTGTGCATATCACTTCCGCACAGAAACGAAAACCCGCCACGCCACGCATCTACAACCTATCCGGCCGCCCCGCTTTGGCGGCCGTAACTTAAAGATAAGGGGTGACAAAGTCTCGTCGCAGTTAATACGACATTTTCTGGTTGCAACAACAGGAGTGCGTCTTTAGGCAGAGGGGACGGCGGCGCTACCCACGGACGCGGCGCTGCGGATTTTTCGCGCGCAAAACAAAACGCCCCAGACTCGATTTGAGTCTTGGGACGTCTGTTGATCAGCCCTCCCCCAAGTGCTGCTCGAGGACAACTGTAACTCCGGCCCCCTATCCGGTAAATGGCCCCCTCGTGCCATATCCGGCCCGAACGTGGCGTAGCGGCTAGACACCTTTGTTTCCTGTTATGTACAAGAAATTCAGCGTCGGTGTTGGCGGAGGGCACGCAGGACAACGGTGCCGCTAATGCCGAAGCACACTACAGCTCCGAGCGCAGCGATCATCAGATGGCGCGGGCTCAGGTGGAGGACGTCGGCGAAGACAGCCGCCAATGCGAACACCAGTCCGGCAACATTCAGCCAAAATGGAGCGCGGAGGGGAGTGCTCCGATCGTTGTGCAGGCGCAACTGCAGCAGAATGGCGGCCAATCCAATGGCAGCCAGCACTACGATCGCCAGCGGGCTGGCGAAGGCCGCGTGTCCGGTGTAGACAACCACGAGCGCCAAGGCGAGAAGGAGCAGGCCGGCGGCAACCAGTCTCCAGCCGCGAGGTTCGTGTTGCGGAGCCGGATTGGTAGGCGCGTCGGGCAAGGAGTCGTCCCAAGTTATACAAGGCACGACGAGGCTTTTCAAACGCTCGTTACAACAGGCGTGCCCTGAGGCACAACAGGCGGCGAGGCGCGGGGCGGCCTGTAGGCCGCCCGCAACGCACGATGGGGAGGGCAATTCGAACGGATGCCGGGCAGGATCGCAAACGCTAATAGCGGTTGTCTTCGACCCAGCTCAGGATTTGATCTTCGACTGAGAATCTCTCCGCCGCGGGATGCAGAAACTTTGAAGCCAGAGAAAAAGCGTGAACTTCCAGAGGCACAGTGAAATGCGTTCTGGACCGGATGAAGCCGTGGATCCAGAGTTCGGCATAACGTTCGAGCCCGAGGATCTGGATCTGTGCGGAGTGGACGAGGGCATGAAACAGGGCCCGATCCGAAAGTTCCTCGTTGAAGACGATGACGTCGAGGAAGGTAATCGAGTCCATGTGTGTAATCTCGGGGGGCTCGAAGCCGAGGGCGCGAGCCTGGGCGAAGAATTCGGGAACGGCCACGCGGGCGCCGCGCAACTCGACGACGCGGGCTTGATCGAGCAGCGCCGGCGAGAAATACGGCCACATCGAGGCCTTCCGACGGGAACTGAGCGGACCGGAAGCGGGAAAATAATATTCGCGCTGCTCCTGCAAGTACGTCGAGACCCAGGCCACACCCTGGGCGATCTGGGCGGGGGTGGGTTGATGGGCGCCCGGATGGCTGTCCGGCAGCGGTAGCTTTTTTTCAAGCGAGGCGTAGAACTCGTTGAGGGCGCTGGCGGCCTGGGCGGATTTCTCAAGAATGTCGCGCCGCCCGAACCGGGCCAGATCGTCAGCGGAATAGTGCAGGCGAAGCTGGTGCGTGGCGCAATGTGCGCTTAGCAGTTCCAGTTGAGCCTGCTGCAACTCGGAATTCAACTGCACGACCGGGACCCGGCCGGCAGGGTCTTCATACGGATACATCGGCAACACTCCTGAACGGGAAAAGTACGGGGGAGGGCCCAACTGCCTGTATTGTTTATACGCGGTTATATTTACGTTGTCAACATAATTCTATCCGCTATAGATCGAGGGTAGGACTTGTGCCGGAGTGCGCGAAAGTGTTATGTCTACACCGTCTATATAATCCTCAAAAGAACGGCGGCCTCAGAGCCAGGGAGAAGCAATGCCTCGTCAACCCGATCCGGATGTAGAAGAACATATTCTGCATGCAGCGGACGTACTGTGGAGGCGTGGGGGAGAACGGGCGCTGACCATGCGGGCGGTGGCCAAGGCGGCAGGAACGAACACCCCTGCCGTCTACCGGCGTTTCAAGGACAAACAGGATCTGTTGCGCGGGCTGCTATTGCGGATTGCGGAGAGGATTCGGCAGGAGTTTGCGAAGGCGGAAACGCCGGAAGAAATGGCCGAAGTATATGTCGACTATGCGCTGAAAATGCCGAACGAGTACCAGTTGTTCTATACCCATGCGCGATTGATGTCTCCTCCGAAAGGACGCGGAGCCGCGCGGCCGATTCGAGAATCGCGGCCGAACTTCGCATTCGCCGAGCAGTTGCTGGTCAAGCGACTCGGCGGACGCCTGGAGGATCATACCCAGCTGGCGCTGGCGATCTGGGCGCTGCTCCATGGAACCTCGACGCTGCTGCTCACCAAGTCGATTCCCGAGGGGCACGAGGAAGAATTGCGCGAAGCGTGCCGTGCGGCGGTCAAGCGGTTGATCAGCAAACCGGTGAACTGAGCGCGCCCCGTGTACCGTGCCATCCGAAAAGTCATTCTCTTAAGTCCCACCCACAATCTGCCGATAAGAACCTCGAAGGGGCCGAAGGGCACGACAGGACGCATTCCGGAGGGATCGGGAGAAGTCCGCTCGTTGCGAAGGGGAAAATTGTGGCCAGCATGACGAAAATTCTTCTGGTGGAAGACAGCAAGTTTCTGCGAATGGCAACGGAGCGGGCGCTGGCCCGGGCGGGGTATGAGGTGAGTACGGCGGTTGACGGTCCGAACGCGCTGGAAGCGGCGCAGCGGGAGAAGCCGAATCTGATTCTGCTGGACATGCTGTTGCCCAAGATGGCTGGGCCGGAGGTGCTGAAGACTCTGAAGAAAGATCCGGCGACGGCAGAGATTGCCGTGGTAGTGTTCACAGGATTGTCGCAGAAGAACGCAGTGCGGCTGCAGCATGATGGGGCTTATGCATTTCTGGAGAAGTCGGAACTGGCGCTCGATAAGGGATGTGAAAAGTTGCTGATGGCGCTGGCAAAGATTGTGCGCGATCTGGGATTGCCGGTGCCCGAGCGGATGGAAGCGCGGGGAGCAGGGGTGGCGTAGCGGTCCCTCTAATCCTAATCCCCCCGATTTTCCACGATCCGGGCCACCGCCTGTGGCGAAAACTGCTCCAGTCAAACACAAGGTCCCTCCACTCCGGTCGGGGTGACAGAATTTTGGAGAGACTTGCCCACTCACTGTCCTGCCAAGGAGGCTCGCATCGTCGGCCCCCTCATCTGATTGAAAATAAATTGCTTATAAGCGGGAACTCCGGACCAACCAGTGGAGTCTATGTAGAGTGGAGATCTTGACATCGCTGCGACCGGGTCCGGTATGGCTGGGAAAGAAATATCCCGCACGCGATGGGGTGGGAAATCCTATAATCAGGGGACGCCATTATGGCGGGAGCAACCACCTTGGGAGAATTAGCAAGTGCGATAGGGATTCGGTCGCAGGAGGAAGCGGCGATCGTCGCGGAATTGAAGGCCGGATCGGAAGCGGCCTATGCCTGGCTGATTGGAGAGTTTCAGCAGCCGGTGTATGGGTTGGTGTATCGGGTGGTGAATGATCCCGCGGACGCGGCCGACACCACGCAGGATGTCTTCCTGAAAGTGTTTCGCGGGATGAAACATTTTCATGGCGAATCCAGTCTGAAGACGTGGATCTACCGGATCGCGCTGCACGAAGCGGCGAACCGGCGGCGGTGGTGGTTCCGGCACAAGGCGAAGGAAACGTCGATCGAGCCGGCGGAATCAGAAATGGGCGCCGCAGAGAATGCGATGCAGGTGGCGCTGACCGATCCCGCGGATTCTCCGTTTGACAGCGTGGCGCACAGCGAAGTGCAGCACCGCGTGGAAGAAGAGTTGAGAAAGGTTCCCGAACCGTATCGCACAACATTGATTTTGCGGGATCTGGAAGAGATGTCCTACGAAGAGATCGCCGAAGTGCTGGAGATTTCGCTGGGCACGGTGAAGTCGCGGCTGACAAGAGGAAGAGACGCGCTGCGGCAAAGGTTGGCGCCGTATGTGCGCGAAGTTGGAAATGAACTGGGGCTGACCGCACCGCAAGAGCGGGCGCGGCCCCAGGTTGCTGGAGGGGGTAGAAGGGTCGAGGTGATGCCATGATGGGCGCTGGGAACATGGGCACATGGAAAACAACAAGACTGCAGTGCCCCCAGGCGAAGCGGTTATTCTCTCCATATCTGGATGGAGCCGTAACGGGCACGGAGATGCTCGCGCTGCAGGATCATTTGTCGGAGTGCGGGGCGTGCAACGAAGAGTATCAGGGATTGCGGCAGGCGCAGCAGTTGCTGGTGAGCGTAGGGCGTCCGAAGGTTCCGGCAGATTTGGGATTGAAACTGCGGCTGGCGATTTCGCGGGAAGCGGCGCATGCCAGGCGTCCGCGGTTTGAGGGCCTGATGGTGCGGCTGGAGAATACGCTCGAGGCGTTTATGGTTCCGGTGACCGCGGGTTTTGTCAGCGCTCTGATCATTTTTGGAATTGCCATGGTGTATTTTGTGACGCCAGCCTCGCTGCAGGCCAAAAACGATGTGCCGCTGGTGATGGTCAACACCGGTCCGGAGTTGCAGCCGAGTGCGTTCGGCATGACGATGGACTCGATTGACGACGATTCGCTGGTGATTGAAGCGTTGGTGGATGCGAACGGCCGGGTGCAGGATTACCGGATTCTTTCCGATCCGAACAATTCCAAGAGCGTGCTGCCGCAAGTGAAGGAGATGCTGATTTTTACGACCTTCCGTCCGGCATTGTCGATGGGGCGTCCGACGCCGAGTAAAGCGGTATTGTCGTTCTCGAAAATCAGCGTGAAAGGGTAGGCTCTTAACTTTTTAGAATAGGAAGGCGGAACGCTTGCGTTCCGCCCTTTTTATTCATCCCGACTTTTTCATCCCTGTGGGTGAATCGCTATTGCTCGCAGGATCCACCAACTTTGTGGAGGTCTGTGACCTTCAGGTGTCCATGCTCGGCGGTATTGTTCTTCATGCCAGCATCGTTGCCCATCTGCTTGGCGTCTTCCTTCATGTTGTGCATCGTATCGTGGGAGACGACGCCTTTGGCTTCGACTTTCTGACCCACGTGATCGGCCAGATTGACGGAATTATTGGCGTGGATTTCCCAGGTGCTGCCGTCGGTGCCGGTCAGCAGATATTCGTTGCCATTGCCGCTCTTGGTGAGGCATCCGGTGATGGTTCGCACCGAGCCCTTGGCGTTGTCGGCGGTATCCTGCGCCAGCGCCCACACTGAAGTCAGGCCGAGAAGAGTTGCACATAAAAGTAAACGGCTGAATTTATTTGTCATCTGATTTGCTCCTTTATAGCGCCCCAAAAGACCATCGAGGGGCAATCCAAGACATATCGTTCGTAGATAGGTTGCGGATTCAGGGGGGGACGTTGCCACTGGTATGACTGCGAATTACACAGTACCCGCGGCAGGGGGCCTGCTTACACCGCTTCGCGGCTGGACAGCCGAGGTCTGTTCCCACAAATCCACTTTTTACTTTTTATTTCTGACTTCTGAGTTCTGACTTCATCATTGAGAAGTGGTTGGCTTTGGAGACGATTTAATCTCCGGCTTCCAGGGATTTGGATTGGCGGGGGCTTTGGGGTTGACGCCGAAATCGTAGACGTACAGATTCATCCCTTCTTTTCCCATCATTTCGACGACGGCATATTCCCCGGGGGCGAGGCTTTCGGAGGGAGTGAGCTTGAGCCATCCACCGGCGAGCGGGATAGTGGTGGACTTCATGAGGTGCTGCTCTTGTGTGACTTTGCCGCCGACCTGGCGTTTGAGATTTCCGAGGATGCGCTTGTTGCCCTTGATTTCAACGCGGAGGATGCGATAGCGATCGGAGATGGGCGGCTGCGACGGCTGCGAGGTCTTCGCCTGCTCGACGGGATCGGGCGGGGCGTCGATGTTGAGGTAGATGGAGGGAACGTCGACGTGGGACTGGATGGCGGCGTGAGATCCATCGATCTGGATGACGGCTTTGAGTCCGGCAATGGGAGTGATGGCGTCGCGGAAGATGTTGCCTTTGGCCCGCTGGTCGACATCGCCTTCGGCGGGATGAAGTTCCAGGAGCTGCGGCTGGCTTTCGAAATTGTCGAGAAGGAAGACGCCGGAGTCTTCAGGGATGCGCAGTCCGGGAGCGACTTGAGGAAGCTTGGCGTCGGCTAGTTCGTTTTCGTGGTCAAGTTCTTTGTCGAGCTGGACGGCTTCGGGCACCTCATTGGTGCGGCCTTGCTCGTATTTCTCGGTGGCGGGCCAGTCGACCAGAGAGGCGGGGAGATCCTCCCAAGCTTCGCGCTCGGAACTGTAGTAGTGGACGCGGTCGCCCTTGACTTCATATTTGGTAACGAGTTGGTAGGAGCCGTCTTTGAGGATTAGGCGGTGGACGGGGTCTTGTTGCTGGGCGAGCGCGGGAATGGCTAGCAGGAATGTGAAGAGCGCGAACAACGAACGCCAAAGAAGGTGCGGCATATTCAATTTTCATTATCGTCCTGTCGGTCGGGGGAGTCGAGAGAGTTCAGACATTCCCGGGTCTGCGCTTCCGCGGATTCGCTGCGGGCAGAGTGCATGGATCCTTCGAGCCCAAAGGCCGGTCCTCAGGATGACAACGGTTCATCGGGTGGTCGAGAGTTCACCTGATAAACGTTGGAGGGCTGCTTGTAGTATTCTGGTGCGCGAACGGGCACGCTTGAACATGAAACGAAATCTTCCGCTGTTATCTCTCATTTCTTTCCTGTGCACGGCTGCTGCGCTGGGGCAATCGGGCCCTGCGATTTCGGCGGCGCCCGCAGGCGGGCAGGGGCAACCGGTTTCGTACGCGTCGGTGACGCAATTGAATGGACTGCTGTCGCAGCTGGAAGCGACGTCGAAAGACACCCAGGCGGATCTGGTGAAGCTGCGGATTGAGCATTGGAAGGCAGATTCCGGGTACAAGAGACAGGCGCTGGGAAATGTGGATTCGATCCAGAGGAATCTGCAGGGAGCGTTGCCGGAGATGCTGGCGAAATTGCGCTCGGCCCCGGAGGATCTGCCGGCTACATTCAAACTGTATCGGAATCTCGACGCCTTATACGACGTACTGGGCAGTGTAGTGGAGGGAGCGGGAGCGTTTGGATCGAAGGATGATCTGCAGTCCCTGTCGAACGATTTGAGTTCGTTTGAGGGGACGCGGAAACAACTGGCGGAGCGGATTGAAAATCTGTCGTCTGCGAAAGAAGCGGAAATTGTGAGGCTGCGGACGGATCTGAAGACAGCGCAGGCGGCGATTCCGGCGGAGCCTCCGAAAAAAATAATCGTGGACGATACAGAACCGCCGAAGAAGCCGGCGAAAAAGAAGCCGGCCGCGAAGAAGAAGCCAGACGATACGACGAAGCCGGCGCAGCAGCAGACTCCGCCTTCCAAGCCACCCCAGTAAGGGATTCCGAATATTTCACGTCAAAATCCCCACCCTCTCGCGAAGTGCGCGAGAAGGGTGGGGCAGCCTTGTGTCCCCTTGGGCGCTCCCGTTTCCTATTTCGGGTTGCGAATCTGATAATCTTTCGAGCGCATCTAGATTGGATATTCGTATGCATCCACATGTCAGCATTGTCGGGGCGGTGTTGGGGATCGTCATCGTCTGGGTGGTGCTACTGGATGCGTTTGAGACGGTGGTGCTGCCGCGGCGGGTGCTGCGGAATTTCAAGCTGACCGCGTACTTCTACCGGCGGACGTGGATTCCGTGGCGGAAGATTGCGAGCCACATCAAGATGACGTCCCGGCAACAGAATTTTCTGGGATATTACGGACCCTTGTCGCTGATTCTTCTGCTGGGATTCTGGGCGGCCGAACTGATCCTGGGATTTGCGATGATCCAATACGGGATCGGGGGACACGAGCAGCTGTGCGGCGAGCGGCTGACGTTTGGCAAGATCCTTTATCACAGCGGCGAGACTTTTTTTACGCTGGGATATGGCGACATTGTGCCGACATCAGGCCCGGCGCGGGTGCTGTCGGTGTTGGAAGCAGGGATGGGCTTCGCGTTTCTGGGCGTGGTGATTGGATATATCCCGGTAGTGTATTCGTCGTTCTCGCGCAGAGAGATCCAGATATCGATGCTGGACGCGCGGGCGGGATCGCCTCCGTCGGCGGCGGAGTTGCTGGTGCGGCTGGCGGGGAGAACGGAAGAGCCCGGGGTAAATCAGCGGGTGATGGACGAAGTGCTGCGCGACTGGGAGCGCTGGGCGGCGGAGTTGCTGGAGTCGCAGATTTCGTATCCGGTGCTGACGTTTTTCCGATCGCAGCACAGCAACCAGTCGTGGCTGGCGGCGCTGACGACGATGCTGGACGTAACCGCGCTGCTGCTGACGGGGATTGAGGGAGTGCATCCGGGGCAGGCGAAGTTAACGTTTGCCATGGCGCGGCATGCAGCGGTGGACCTGGCGCAGGTGGTGAACGCGAGGCATGATCCGGGGGCGCCGGAGCGATTGCCAGACGCAGAGTTGGAGGCGTTGCGCGGGGCGCTGGAGGGGGCGGGATTGCGCTTGCGGAGCGACGACTACGGGCGGGAGAAGCTGACGAAGCTGCGGTCGATGTATGAGCCGTATGTGCATGCGACCGGGCGGAATCTGATGATGACGCTACCGGCGTGGAGACATCCGGAGAAGCTGCGGGATAACTGGCAGGCCGGGCCGTGGGATCGCGTGATCCAGGCGCGGGGGCTGGCGATCCTGGGACAGAAGGCTGTGCAGGCGCCGACGGTGGTCGGGGAAGATCATTTCTAGAGGAATGAGAACCGCAGGGGACGCCGAGGTCGCGGAGGATTGGGGAAGCGTCGTAAGCTTTAGGACGTTGTTCTCTTTCTCTCGTTAGGCATAGCGTTCGCGCCTGACGCTTTTCCATTTCTTTCGTTATCCCTCTGCGTCCTCAGCGGCTTCTGCGGTCTTGATTGCGTGCTAATATCCTTCGTTCTGGAAATCTGAATTCATGAAACATACGGGCGAGAACGTGGTGAGGATTGAGGCGGAGGCGCTGGGAGCGCTGGCGGACCGGATTGGCGGTCCGATGGCGGAGGCGTTTCAGCGGGCGGTGGATTTGATGTTTCATTGCGCGGGGCGCGTGGTGGTGACGGGGATGGGAAAAAGCGGGCTGATCGCGCGAAAGATTGCGGCGACGCTGAGTTCGACGGGGACTCCGGCGCTGTACCTGCATCCGGTGGAGGCCCTGCACGGGGATTTGGGGATGGTGGTGCGCGGGGATGTCGTACTGGCACTGTCGGCAAGCGGGGAGACGGAGGAGATTCTGGCGCTGCTGGCGACGATCAAGCGATTGCGGGTGCCGCTGATTGCGATGACTGGGGATGAGCTCTGCGCGGCAGAGGCTTCGCGGAATCGAAGTCAAAATCCCCACCCTGTCTCGCAAAAATCGCGAAACAAGGGTGGGGCACCCGCGCTTGAGGTGGTTCCTGAGGGACAGTCAAAAGCAGCGGGCGGGGGCGCCCGCTCCACACAAGCCATTTCAACTTTGGCGGGAGCGGCCGATGTGGCTTTGGATTGTTCGGTGGCGCAGGAGGCTTGCGCTCTAGGGTTGGCGCCGACGGCTTCGACTACGACGATGCTGGCTTTGGGCGACGCGCTGGCGGTTACGTTGAGCGAGCGGCGGGGATTCAAGGAAGAAGATTTTGCCAACTTGCATCCGGGGGGGAAGTTGGGGAAGCGCTTGGCGCGGGTGGAATCCCTGATGCATAGCGGCGATGCGCTGCCCTGGGTTGCGCCGACGGCGAAGATGCCGGATGTGATCTACGAAATGTCGCGGAAGAAGCTGGGCGTGACGGCGGTGATTGAGGCCGAAAGGCTAGTGGGAATTATCAGCGATGGGGATCTGCGGCGACTGCTGGAGAAGCGGGGAAAAGATTCGATGGATCTGACGGCGGGCGAGGCGATGACGCGGGATCCGAAGACCATCGCGAAAGAGGAATTCGCGGCGACCGCGATCGCGGTGATGGAAGAGAAGAAAATCACGTCGTTGATTGTGGTCGATTGGGAGCGGCGCGTTGAGGGGATCGTACATCTGCACGATTTGTGGACTACCGAACTGATCTAGAAGTGGCATCCTTCCAGGAAATTCAAGAGCAAGGTCAAGAGCAGCGGGCGGGAGCGCCCGCTCCACACACGCTTGAGTGCTAGGCAAGCGGGCGAAAATGGGGCACAATGCAGGGCGGGGCGGGAGAGTCGCACTTGAAGATTTCGCAAAAGGGTTTGTATGCGCTGCAGGCGATGATGACGCTGGCACGGCGGCACGAGCAGGGCGCGATCAAGATACGGGACATCGCGGCGGAGAGCAATCTGCCGGAAAAATTTCTCGAGCTGATTCTGCTGGAACTGAAGAATGCACGGATTGTGGACAGCGTGCGCGGTGCGCGCGGGGGATATCAGTTGCGGCGCGATCCAGCGGAAATTCCGCTGAGCGATATTATCCGGCTGGTGGATGGTCCGCTGGCGCCGATGGGAGATGCGGAGCAGTTGCGGGGGTTGATCGCGAAGGACGCGGACCATCGGGCGCTTTACGAGGTGTTTCTCGCCGTGCGGGACGCGGCGGCGAAGATCCTGGAACATACGACGGTTGCGGACCTGGTGAGCGGCGGCAAGGGCAGGAAGGCGACCGCCGGCACGAAGAAGAGCAAAGACTCATAAGCAAATTTGCTTCTGGGAAGCCCAGATGTGAGGTATCGGAAGGCGGCATCGCAAGTGCGATACCGCCTTTTCGGCTTGCGCGATCCAGAGAACAGCGACCTAGAGCACAGTTTCAAGACGGGCGTAGCTGGCTTCCATGCCGTGCTCCATGCCGGTGGCGAGCATGGCCGCGCGCGTCTGGCTGTCGGGCAGGGTCATGCGCATGGTCATGAGGGTGCCGCTGCCGTCGGGTTCGAAGCGGGTTTCCACGTGATTATCTGGCGTCGGATCGGGCAGGTGCATGCGCTCGACATGGACGATCCTGGAATACGGCTCTAGTTCCAGATATTCCCCAGTGAGATGAAATCCTCCGCCTTTGTCATTCGTCCATTCGAAGCGGATCTTGCCCCCGGGTCGAGGATCGTTGATGCAGACGGGCATGTTCCAGCCCTCCGGGCCGAGCAGCCATTTCTGGAGCAGTTTCGTGTCGGTATGCGCGCGGTACACGGCCTCGGGCGGCGCGGCGAAATGCCGGGTCACCACGATATGCGTATCGCCTTCGGTTTTCATCGTCAGTCTAGTCATAGTGTTCATCGTTTTTTCCCCTTAGGATTTGATTCCATCGCGGCCAGAACTTCGTCGAGGCGCTCGTAGTTCTTCTCCAAAGCTTTGCGCAACATTGCCAGCCACTGATCCATGGCATCGATTCCTGCCTTTGCCAACCGGCGAGGACGTTTCGTGCCATCGACGCGCTGGACAATGAGCCCTGCCTCTTCGAGCACCTTCAGATGTTGGGAGATGGCGGGCTGGGTCATGTCGAACGGCTCGGCCAGCTCATTCACGGTCGCTTCGCCAGAAGCGAGACGCGCCAGGATGGCCCGGCGGGTGGGATCGGCGAGAGCAGCGAAGGAAGCGTTGAGGCTGGTTGACATAAGTGTTAACTTATATAAGTACTGCGTTATCGTCAAGTGAAATTTTACCGGCAGACAGATATTCGAATTTCGCGCGAGAGGAAGAAGACCGTACCCGGAGCTTGGTGTAGTGCGGAAACGATCGAAGGATCTTGAGCGATTCTCGATGAGGTCTAAGGCTTGTTAGGGGAACTTACCTGCATCGGTGCGCGTATAGGGAGGGTGTGGAGAATTCCGCCTCATCCATCCGTTCTATAACCTACGTGGCCGCCTACTTCGCGCTTTGGGTGGGGGTTCTCGTCTTGCTGCGGACCTTCGAAGGGTTCGAGGCAAGCGAGGCGCTCGCCGCACTGGTGATTCTCGGTGTGATATTCCCTACGCTCGCCATGTTGGCCACATATCGATTGTCGGCATTGCCCCACGTTGTTCTACGACCCACGATCGAAACCATGGCTCTAGTGACGTATCTGGTCGTAATCGCGTGGCTGCTGGTATCGGGATTCGGTCAGTTAGCGCGCATCAGGACTGAGCCGTTGCACTCGCTCGTGCTGCTGAGCGTGAAGCTCATTGCATTTGTTGCTTTTCCCGCATTGATCAGCCTGAAATTGGGTCGCTACAGCATCGCTGAACTCACGCCGATTTCGCTGAGGTGGCGCGATCTCCATCCGGCGCTGTGGATGTCGTTGGCGGCTCTCCTCATGCAATCGTTTCTGGGGCGCGGCTTACACGACATTCGGAACGCACATCTTCCGGTGTGGGTCCTTGCGGTCGCAGCGCCGCTCAGCTTCGCCTGGTTGATGATTGAAGTTGGAGTTGTGGAGGAATTCTTTTTCCGCGTGCTCCTACAGGAGCGACTTGCGGCGGTGATGCAGTCGCCGTGGGGCGGGCTGGTTGTGGCAGCCGTGCTCTTCGGGTTAGTGCACGCGCCTGGTTTCTACCTACGTCCGGCGGCTACGCAGGAGGCCCTTGGATCACATCCTTCTCTATTCATGGCTGTTGGGTACTCGATCGTGCTGACCTCGCTTGCCGGTCTCTTCCTCGGCGTTTTGTGGATGCGAACGAAGAATTTCGCCGTGCTGGTTATCGTCCATGCTGCCGGTGACCTGCTGCCCAACCTAGTGCCCTGGGTCAAAGCGTTCCATCTGCTGCGATAACGCTCGCCAGGCGATCTTTGATTTAAAACGCTGGCGCGAGACCGCAGGCGGTGCACCTGCTGTGGCCGGACTATCCAGAAGTTTAGAACACGCTCATGGTTGGCGTTAAATCGCCGTTCCACTCACTGACCTTCAAGGCGAACTCCAACTACTACTGATGACCCGTCGGGCCGCGCCCTCTCTGGCTGAGAGGGCGCCGTTTCGGCATCCGCGTTCGTGACTCAGTTTCGAAATCCCTTGTCCGGCGCGGGAAGTACGCGATTTTCACAGAGTCGTCCTAGGATTCGCTTCCATTAGCAAGATCGATTCTCACCCATGAATCAGAGGGAAGGCCGCGTCCAGCACGGGTTCTAAGCGAAATGCGATTGCGGGTTGCACAATTTCCGGTCAGGGGCTTGTGGACGGCGTGCACTCGATTGAAAAGACATGGACTTACAAAGCTGCATTTTTCGTTGACGGAAAAAATAGAAGGAGTACAACAAGATTGTTCTTTGACAGCTTCTTAAGTTTTTCCGGTTGGTGCGGCGTCCGGGGCTCGAGCGAAGTCACTTGCCTGATCGCAAGATTGGGTAGGAGGGCCAGCAAGGGTCTATAGCAAAGCGCTGGTCGAGGCGAACGAAGAAGAAATGTTGAAGGCAGGATAGAGTTCCGAGGCGTAGGGTAGGTTTATCCGGTTGGCGGTGAGCCCGGAGCCCAAGCTGACGATCGCGCGAAGCGCCCCGCAAGGGAGGCTTTGAGAGCAGGTCGAGCGAGGGTCAAACGCGAGCTACTGGCCGAGACGAATGGACCCCACACCACCTCGGAACTCTCTTATTTTCTAGTCCCGAGTCCCGAGTCCCGAGTCGCGAATTGCGAGTCGCAAGCTGCGAAGAACCCATCAACTACCTACGCTGTGAGTTGGACCAGCGATCTATCGCGAAAAACTTTGGCGAATGAACTCAGGATTTCCTCGGCGTGTGCCACGCAACGCGTGCGCTCGGGAACCGGCCACGGCATTCTCCGAGGATATTCATCGTAAGTTCTGCCATCCAGCATTCTGCCGTTCTTCTTTTTGCGTACTCCACCCCATTGTTTGAAGAAAAACGGGACGCGTGCATCGCGGCACAGATCGCGCACCGAGATGACCCATTCAGGCCGCATCGGGCGCGCCCCGGGGCCGCTCTCTCCGCCAACGATTGCCCAGTTTATGCCAGACAGATCGAACTTGCCCAAATCTTCTAGCAAGGGCTCTACAGAAAGAAAACGGACTTGTGCAGGTGCATTCTGTAAATCTCTGACTCGGGGCAAGCCGTACTTCTTGTCCTCTACGCTGACGCCCCACCAGATGTGATCTTGCTCAGCGGCGAATCGAAGCGGGCCGCTTAGCAGATTTCTCATCCTGACCGAACGCTTCGTCAGCACCTGAAACGTATGCCATTTCGCAGCCACCATCACACGACAGCAAGCCTCAATGTATTCCTGAGGCACACCCCCCTGAAACAGGTCGCTCATGGAATTGACGAACACGAGTTTCGGCGAACGCCATGAAAACGGTTCGATGAGCTTCTCAGGCACAAGCTTCAAGTCAAAACCTTGCTCGTACGGATGCCCTTTCACCCCACGGAAGCGCTCCGCGAAAGTTTCTGCGTAGCAATGTTTGCAGCCGGGGCTGATTTTCGTGCAGCCACGGACCGGGTTCCAGGTTGCGTCGGTCCATTCGATGTGCGAGTTCAGTGACATGCTTCAGCGTTTACCAAATGTCTCGAGAATGTATTTCACGATGTGCTCCGCGGTGTCTTTGTGCGAAGCGAAAAACAGATAATAAACGATGGAATTCTTGCTATTGCGCATTGCCAGCGGAGGCGGGACTTTTTTGAACCCGGCGACCTTGCGCAGACGTTCTCGAAACGCCTCGGCGAGGCGTTCATTTGTAATTTTTTCCTCCATCGGACCAAAGAGTCCCTGAGATGTTTCGTACGCGATTTCCCGCCACGACTCGTCACCCCAATAAGCATTCATGCGTTCGACATTCTGCGGGAGAACGGTATCGCGGTTGTGGTGCAGAACGTTAATGTTGATGTCATAAATTGGAAAGTTGATGAAAATGTCGAGCGACTGCATTTCTCCGGCCCGCTGCATGACTCTCCAGTCGAGAGTTAGAGCGTACGGATCGAGCAGGCAGAGACCTCTTCTAAAATTCTCACGTAAGACCCTTGGGAATACTTCTTTCAGAAGGACCTCATTGCAGTTCCCCTTATGGAGGAAGAGGTCTTTCCGGTCGCCGATGATCCTCCTGAGGCTATCGATTCTGTCACCATCCAGATCAATCAAGTGGTACTCACGAAAGGGCGGGCGGACAAGTAGAGCATTCAGCGGGCTCCCCAAGACCATTTCACCGCTGGTCTCAGACAGGTGAAAACCAGCGCCAGCGAAGGCGTCAATGTATACATGGAAAAACGAAGGATTTCTCTGCTTGGACAGAATCTTCGAATACTCAACAGCATATCGCTTAAGAATGTCCAGCTTAACTTCCGACCAGGGCCCGATTTCATCAATTTTAGGTCCGGCCATTATATTCGCCTTTTGTTCGCTATCAAACTGCACCAGATTGCCACAGTTTCAAGCCTGCCGCAATAGCTAATCGACTTCGCTTCTAGTCCACGTGTTCGCCTTCGGCGAAGCCGGGTTCCCCCGGCGGGAGGACGTCGCGTTCGCCGGCGATCCAGACGTAGAGCGTGGGTAGCAGGAAGATGCTCATGATTAACGCTGCCATCAGGCCGCCGACGATGACGATGGCGAAGGGACGCTGCGAGTCGGAACCGATGGCATGGGACATGGCCGCGGGCAGCAGTCCGAGAGTGGCGACGAGCATGGTCATCATGATGGGACGCAGACGGAGGACGGCGCCTTCGACGGCGGCATCTTCGATGGTAAAGCGGCGCACGCGGAGCTGGTTGATGTATTCCAGCATGATGACGCCGGTCTGCACCGAGACGCCGAACAGGGCGAGGAATCCTACGCCGGAGGAGACGCTGAAGTTTGTGCCGGTCAGCAACAGGGCGAGCACACCGCCGATGGGAGCGATGGCGACGTTGGCCATGATCAGCATCGACCACTTGAATGACTTAAACATCGTATAAAGAATGACGAAAATGATGAAGATGGTGATCGGCAGCACGATCAGCAGGCGGGCATTGGCGCGCTTCTGGCTGGCGTATTCGCCTTCCCATTTGAGGTGATACCCGGTGGGCAACTTCACCTGCTCGCCCACTTTCTTGATGGCCTCTTCGACGGTCGATCCGAGATCGCGGCCACGGACGCTGTATTTGATCGCGATATAACGCTGGTTGCCTTCGCGGTAGATTTCAGAACCTCCGTCGGCGACCTCGATGTTGCAAAGCTGGGCGAGGGAGACGCGTTCGCCGGAGGGCGCGAGCAGGCGAATGTTTTCGATTTCCTGTTTGGTGTCGCGGTATTGCGGGAGATAGCGCAGGACGAGGTCGTAGCGGGCCTCGCCTTGCAGGACCTGAGTCAGGGCGTTGCCGCCGACGGCGGTCTGGACGGCGTCCTGCACGTCGGCCACATTGATCTGGTAGCGGGCGGCGGCATCGCGGTTGACGGTGATGTTGAGGTTGGGCTGGCCGAGGACGCGTAAGACGCCGAGATCTTCGATGCCATTGACCTGGCGCATGACGGCTACGATTTCGTCTGCTTTGCCTTCGAGTGTTCGCAAGTCGTCGCCAAAAACTTTGGTGGCCAGCTCCCCTTTGACGCCACTAACGGCTTCTTCCATGTTGTCTTCGATGGGCTGAGAGAATCCCCAGACGACGCCGGGAATCTTGTCGAGCTCGCGCTGCATGGCGGCGACCAGTTCATCTTTCTCCTCGTGGAAGACCGGCCGCCACTGCCCTCTGGGTTTCAGATCAACAAAGAATTCGGTATTAAAAAAACCAGTGTTATCGGTGCCGTCGTCGGGACGCCCCACCTGGCTGGTGCACTGCGGAACTTCGGGAAACGAGCAGAGAATGATGCGGGCCTGGTTGGCGACGCGGATGCCTTCATCAGGGCCGGTGCTGGGCGCCAGCGTGCCGCGAACCCAGAGCGCGCCTTCGTCCAGGTGAGGCAGGAACTCGGAGCCGATGGCTCCGCCGAAGGCGAGATACATCGTCATGACGAAGCCAAAGAGCGCGACGCCAACCGTGATGAAGCGGTGGCGAATGGCCCGGCGGAGACCACCGCGATATCGCTCAATCACGAACTCCATGACCGGATTACGCCATTCCTTGGCTCCTTTGGCGAAGGCAAAGCTGGCCAGCACGGGTGCGACAAGGATGGAGAAGAACAGCGCCCCTAGCAGCGCAAAAACCACCGTCCATGCCATGGGATGGAAGAGTCTGCCTTCGACCCGTTGCAGGCTGAAGATCGGCACGAAGGCAGTGATGGTGATGACGATGGCATAAAACACCGGACGCTGAACTTCGTGCGAGGCCTCGCCGATCCGCTCGGTGGCGGTTTGCGTGCCGTCGGAAAACGCCAGTTGGCGCACAATATTCTCAATCAGCACAATGGCGCCTTCCACCACCACTCCGAAGTCCAGTGCGCCGAGAGATAACAGGTTGGCGGGAATGTGCATCAAGTTCAGGCAGGTGGCCGCAAACAGTAAAGCAAAGGGAATGGTAGCGGCGACGATGAGCGCACCGCGGAAATTGCCTAAGAACAGCAGCAGCACAACGGAGACCAGGATCATGCCTTCGGTCAGGTTGTGGAGAACGGTGTGGCTGGTGAAGTGGACGAGATCGCTGCGATCGAGGAAAGGAATGATTTTCACACCGGGGGGGAGGATGTGATCGTTCATCTCCTGAATTTTTTCGTGGAGAGCGCGCAGAGCAGGATCGGCGTTAGCGCCTTTCCGCAGGAGCACAATGCCGGAGACGACATCGTCATTGTCGATGATCTTGCCGTCTTCATGCTGGATGGCCCCATTGGGGCCGTAGGGACAAGCGCTGCACGTGCGGGCGAACTGGCCCAGGCGGATCTTCGGCCCCTGCTCGACGACGGCAATGTCTTTGATGCGAAGCGGGGTGCCGCTCTTGGTGTAGACGACGGTTTCTTCGATGTCGTGAATGCGGCTGACGAGTCCGACTTCACGGACGTTGATCTGCTGCAGGCCTTCCTGGATGAAGCTTCCGCCGGCGTTGGCGTTGTTGTTAGTGAGTTGCTGCTCGATCTGGGCGAGGCTGAGGCCGTAGGCGACGAGCTTGTTGGGGTCGAGGCGAACCTGGTATTCGCGGGTGGGACCTCCGAAGCTGGCGACGTCGACGATGTCGGGAACGGACTTCAGATTTTTTTCGACGACCCAGTCTTCGAGAGACTTCAGTTCCATGGGGTCGTAGGCCGGATTGTCGCTGTGTAGAGTGAAGAAATAAATCTGGCCGACGGGACTCCAGTCGGTGCCCATCTGCGGGAAGACGTTGGGCGGGAGCGTGACCTGGCTGAGGCGTTCGAGGACGCGTTCGCGGTTCCAGGCGTCGTCAGTGCCATCTTCAAAGATCAGCTTCAGATCAGAGAGTCCGAACAAAGAAAAAGAGCGCAGGTGAACGACGCCGGGGATGCCGTTCATCGCCGTTTCGAGCGGTATGGTGACCTGCTGCTCGATCTGCTCGGCAGAGATTCCGGGCCACTGGGTGATGATTTCGACGTAATTGTCGGCGACGTCGGGATAGGCTTCGATGGGCAGATTGTGGAACGAGATGATGCCCCAGACGAAGAGGACGAACGCCAGTCCGAGGATGAGCAAGCGGTTGCTGAGAGCGAAGTCGACGACGCGACGGATCATGGATTCGTCCAGTTGGCAGTAGCTAGGGGCCAGTTGGCAGTGGTCAGTGGCTGGTTGTCAGTGGCGCTTTTCGATTTCGTAGCGGGCTTGGCTGCGGTGGAGATCAGGGCAGAGCGATTCTGCGGGAGATCCCTCGCTTCGCCTGAAAAACGGCTCCGCTCGGGATGACGCCGGACTACGGGATGACGCCGGGCTACGGAACGCCGGGCTGGAGAGTCGAGATCGAAATTCGGCAGAACATTCATCATCTATTGCTCCACCGTGTTCTGGAGATCCAGGGCGTTGGTGACGACCTGATCGCCGGGCTTCAGTCCGGAGACGATTTCCTGCTGCTGGTTGGGTAGCATGATTCCGGTAACGACCGGGGTGCGGCGGAAGTGGCGGTTGCCGAGCGGCATGTAGACCCACTCGCGGTCGTGCAAGTGAAGGATGGCAGCGGCGGGAACGGCGGTATGAGCCTCGGGATGGCGTCCGTAAAACGTGGCCGTGGCGAACATGCCGATGCGAATCACTCCGGGATTTTTCACTTCGATCCGGACCTTCGCGGTGTGGATGTTGGGATCGAGGATGGGAAGAATATTGTCGACGCGTCCTTTGAGCGTCTGGTTGGGAAAAGCATTCAGGCGAACATCGGCTGGATCGCCAATACGGACGGCATCGAGATCATTTTCGTAAACGTCGCAGACGATCCAGACGTAGGAAAGATCGGCGATGGTGAACGGGTTGGGGCCGGATAATCCTTGCACGCCCGAGGAATTGGTGACTTGCTGGTCGGTGATGACGCCGGAGATGGGAGCTTTGACGTCGACAATGCCGGAAGGATGGTCTTTGTCGATGCCGAGAAGATGAAGTTGTTCGGTGGCGGCTTTGAGGTCGGCGGAGGCATCGGCCTCGGTGGCTTCGGCCTGTTCGAGAGCACTTTTGGCGATGGCTCCCTTGTCGTAAAGGAGTTTGGCGCGATCGAGCTGGATGCGGGCCAGGCGCTCATCATTCTCGGCCTTGATGTAAATCTGGTAGGCGCCGGAAATGTCGGCGCTTTGGACGCGGAGCAAGACTTGCCCTTTTTGGACTGCATCGCCGAGCTTGGCTTTGATCTCGACGACGCGGCCCGAAGCGAGAGAAACGACGGGAACGGCGCGAACGATATCGGGCTGCACGACTCCAGTGACGTTGAGGGCAGAGACGGCCAAGTGGGCGACGGCGGTGGCAAGCGGGAATTGCTCGGGGTGATCGACTTTGAAGTTGTTGGCGTCGAGGTCGGGCTGGACCTGGGTTTTGGGCGGAGCTTCCTGCTGAGGGTTGGCTTTGCCGGAACTGCAGGCGGCGAGGGTGAGGGCGAGGGCGCAGCAGAGTGCGAGCAATAGGGCGTGGATCGTCTTGTGGCGCAAGGAAAGAGCTGTCGAGCTGCGCTCGACCGGACAGCCGAGGGCGGCTGTCCCCACATATTTATTGATATTCATTGGATCACCTCGCGTCCTACGGCCTGGTTCAGTTGCGCGGCGGCGGTGAGATAGGCGCCGACCAGGTTCACGTAACTGAGTTGCACGGTGCGGTAGTCGCTTTCGGCATTAAAGAAATCGAGCAGAGAGGCGCCGCCGTTTTTATAGGAAAAGAAAACGGTGTCGCGCACGCGGACCGCCTGTTGGAGATACTGGCGCTTGTAAGGCTTGAGCAGTTCGATGTTGCTGACCACGGTGGCGTAGGCGGAGTCGACGTCGCTGTAGACCTGGGTTTCGACTCCGTCGCGCAGCTTCTCGTTGCGGTTGACATCGATGTTCGCGCGTAGCTTTTCTCCCTGATTGCGATCGAAGATGCGCAGCGGGATGCTGACGCTGGCGCCGACGGTGTTGAGCGCTTCGGGATTGTTGAACGAGCCGTTGTGGGTGAACCAGACTCCAATGGTGGGATCTGTGGATCCGTCGGCGACAGCGAGCTTGTAACTGGACTGGGCCTGCTGCACGGACAGAACGGCGGCGCGAAGGTCGGGGCGGGCATCGAGCGCGTCTTTGCGGTAGTCGTCGTCAGAAAGGATTTCTTCGCTGAAATCGAACGAGCCATCGACATCGAAGCTGTCGACGGGGCGGCGATCGTCGAGCAGGGCAAGCAGATTTATTTTTGTAGTTCGCAGATTAACCAGGGCGGTCTGGAGGTCGGACTCGTACTGCAGGCGTCCGAGTTCAAGGCGGTCAAGATCGATGCGGGCGATATCGCCGGCGTCAAAGCGGTCGCGGCTAACCTTGAGGATTTTGTCGTAGTACGCGAGGTTATCCTGCGCGAGATGCAGCACGGCCTTGGCCTGAAGCACGCCGACGAAGGCACTGCGGACGTTGAAGAGCAAGGTGCGGTCGGTGTCGGCGGCCTGGGCGGCGCCGATGGCGGTGCCTTGCTTGGCAACTTCGAAGCGAAGGTTGCGCTTATTGCGGCGCTCGAACAGTTGGCTGATACCAGGAGAAACGAAAGTGCCCGCAAAAGGCTGCCAGACGCCGCGGCTGGGTGCAATTTGCGTGCCGTCGGCGCTAAGAGTGAAATTTGGATTGGGACGAAGATGGGCGGTGATTTCTTCGGCTTTGAGTTCTCCGATGTTCAGCTTGGCGGCCATAAGGGTAGTGTTCTGGAGCTCAAAATTGGCTTTCACCTGATCCCAGGTCCAGATGACCGGGGCAGACGAGGGCGCGGCCGCGGGTGTCTGGGCGCAGAAGCTGGCAGAGAAAAGGATGGCGAACACCAGATTCAGAGAAATCCACCGCATTCAAAGGACTCCGTTCCCGAATCGATCGCGCGATTCGGGAAAACCTTACTGCAGCCTGCGGGTGGTTGCCGAGGTTTCGGCGACCGAGATCACTCTCTCGTTTCCCGCATCAGAGGTTCGTAAAGAAGAGGCGAGATCGCCGCGGAATTTCAACTTGGAGCGATGAGCGATCCGCAGGAACTAAGCGAGGACAGGCTGAGGAGGAGCGCGAGGGCGCAAGTCGGGCCGGCGGAATTCTGGAGTAAAGAACGAGCGGGCGCGCACAGCGTGCCGGGTGGTATCGTGCGCGACGAAAAAATCGGAAACGACGGCCAGGAGCGGCTGGCTGTGCCATTTAGCGGCGGATGATTTTTCGCCACTCTTCTGGTAGACGCTGCGCTTGCCCGCGGGAGATTCTTCCATCTCGGTACGCATCGCGTGGAGATCGTCGGTGGCAGAAATTACCGGGAAGAGAACGACGAGCATGCATCCCAGGGCCAGCAGGCATTGAAAGGAAGTGAAGCGGCGGCCGGGAGGCAGGGTTCTGGCATGGCGCCACAGCCAATAGGCCGGCAACGCCAGTAGCAGCCATGCGAGATTGAGTAAAAGCTCCACGAAGTAATTTGGATCGGGACGAGACCGATAGCGTAGTTTTTCAGAAATGGTAAATCGGAGTCAATATGACCTCCGTTTTGGGTGTGTCTGAAAAGTGCGTTTAAGACAGTACCCCGTTTTGGGTAAGAAAAAGCTGACCGAGGGATCGCCGAGGATTCGCGAAGATCGCTGATAGACTCCGGGAATAAGTGCAAACCGTGCGCGACGCGCCCGTCCCTATACGCGTTGGAGAGCAAGATCGAGCCGGTGAGACATTCCTGTACGAGGGCGCGAAAACTGTGGGAGAGTAATGGAACAAGGTTCACTCAGAGAATGTGGGTTCGCCAAAAACCGATGGCAAAAAGAAGGGAAATGCGAGGGCTGTCCATTCGGACGCTGATGGCGCTGACCTGCGCGGCGGGGATGGCGGTATTTCCCATCGGCATGTTGCGTGAAGCTGCGGGAACGCCGCAGAGCGAACCGGAGTTGCTCATCCAAAACGAGTCGGAGCTGCCGGATGCTTATCCGAGGACGCCATACGAATATCGATTTCACGCGCGCGGAGGCGTGCCGGTGTTGCACTGGCGGTTGGAAAAGGGAGCGCTGCCGCCGGGCATGAAACTGGACGATGACGGCCGGCTGCATGGCGCTCCGGAGCACAAGGGCGAGTTTCAATTCACGGTCTCGGTGCGGGATGGAGGTAGTCCGCAACAGGCCGTGCAAAAGGGATTCACGCTGCACGTGCGCTCGGCGTTTACGTTGGCCTGGAAGATTCCGGCGCACGTGAACGGGAACCGGATCGAGGGGAGCGTGGAAGTGTCGAATGCAACGCCCGACGACATCGATCTAACGTTCATTGTGATGGCGATCGCGGGAAACGGGAGGGCGACAGCGATCGGGTATCAGCATTTTGTGCTGGCACGAGGAACGATCGGCAAGGAATTACCGTTTGGCGAAACGCTTCCCCGGGGCGGGTATGTGGTGAACGTGGACGCGGTGGGCGAGGTGGCGGCAAAAAATCTGATCTACCGCGAGCGGATGCAGACGCCGTTGGCACTGCAGGTCTTGGCGGGGCCTTAGTTCGGAGCGGCGACTTCACCACAGAGGGCACGGGGGAATGCTCAGGTTTCTGGTTAGGTTAGAGAATGGTCCGACGACTCTGGCACTACCCGCTTGTGCTGGGGCTGCATCCTTACGCCGCTTTGCGGCTGGACAGGCGATGGCGGCTGTCCCCACAAAAAGCGTTCTACACCTCAAGCACCTCACTTCACTCTAAAACCTCCCTTTTCGGTGGCGATCCAGCCGACCCAGGCTCGGATGGAACGTGATCTGGTTATTAAGGTCACGTCTGGTAGTGATCCAGATCACTCAGCGCTGTGCGGGAAATAACCCAGACTGCGGAAATTGGGCGCTTTCCCCCACCGGTTCCCGAATTGGGCTGCGATATGTAATCCTTTATTTTCTGTAACATACAAGGAATCACTCGGGAGACACAGGCGGGGTGTGGTTTGGATCACAACTTGCCATAACCATGGCGTGCGAGGACGAGCGGCGGATTCAGGCTCCCTCGCCGAGGAGGTTTCCAATGCGGGCTCCTTACGGTCTTAATATTCTCGATAATTGCCAAACGTGCCCGGTACGAGCTGAACATTTGTTCTGCAACCTGTCGCCGCAGGCATCGCAACGGCTGAATGAGATCAAGTCGACGGCGATCTATCCTAAGGGGGCGATGCTGTTCATCGAGGGACAGCAACCGCGGGGCGTGTTTGTGCTGTGCGTGGGCAAGGTAAAGCTCTCGACCTCGTCGCGGGAAGGCAAGACGATTATCACCAAGATTTCGGAAGGTGGAGACGTGTTGGGGTTGAATGCGGTGGTCTCGAACCGTCCGTATGAAGTGACGGCCGAGATGATGGAACCGGGGCAGGCGAATTTCATTCCGCGGGACTCGCTGCTGCATATGTTGAAGGATCATCCGGAGGTCGCGGTGCGGGTCGCGCAGCAATTGAGCCGGAATTATTACACGGCGTACGAAGAGATTCGGACGCTGGGACTGGCGGCCTCGCCGTCGGAGAAGTTTGCCAAGCTGCTGCTGTCGTGGTCGACGAAGACCGCGCAGGACGATGGATCGTCACAAGTGAAGATGACGCTGACCCATGAAGAGATCGCGGAAATTATCGGAACGACGCGGGAAACGGTGAGCCGGCTATTCTCAGAGTTCAAGAAGAAACAGCTGATGGTGCTGAAAGGCGCGACGCTGGTGATCCGCAGCCGGATCGCGCTGGAGAAGATCGTACAGTCTTAGTACTTTCCAGATGTAGTGAGTTGCTAAGAATTTCTGCAGAATAACGCGGTCGAGTTTCACCCTCGTTAACCGACTTGTTGGAAAAAGAAGCCGGCCGCGTTGTTGAGTGAAATCATCGAGTGGTTGTCGAGTAGAAGTGGGCCGCAACGGATCTTGCCTTGGATCGGGGTGCAGGCGAGCAGCGGGGCGGCCCAACCTCCTGTCAAAGTAGTCGCAATGTTCGCTGTCTCAATCTTCTAGCCATCATCCGAGCAACTTTGCATAACCTTCGCGAGTCATGGCGGGCGCGCATTTCGCGGTCCTCCCCGCTATTGCGCTGAGCCGAGCAAAACGGCCAAAAATGATCGATAATCAGGGTATGACAGGCAACGGATCGCTGAAGCTATCGAT
Organism: uncultured Acidobacteriota bacterium; assembly: GCA_963763795.1. GTDB lineage: Bacteria > Acidobacteriota > Terriglobia > Terriglobales > Acidobacteriaceae > Sulfotelmatobacter. The sequence continues at coordinate 652,383 of CAVXPP010000007.1, forward strand.
GGGGCTCGCTGTAGCGTGCCTTCTCAGCCTGGCGCCGATCGGCTGGGCGCAGAGCAGTTCCGGCGGCGGATCGTGGACGTCCAGCAACCAGGTGGAACAGCCGGAAGGCGGCGCGAATCCCACGCGCACCCGAGAAGTTCACACGGAATCGAATGGCCACGTAATCGACAAGACTGTGACGGAAACGCTGGGGCCGGATGGACACTACATCCCCTATTCGCAGACGGAAAAAGAATCGGTGCGAGTGAACGATACGACCGTGCGAACGACCGAGCGGAACTACGGCACGGGGCCGGATGGCGAATGGACATTGATTCAGCAGAGCCAGGAAGAGACGCGAAGCCTTGCGGGTGGCGAGGAAAAGACGGAGCGCACGACCTCCAATTCGGACGGGAGCGGGGGATTGCAGGTGGTGCGGCGGGAGTTGGTGGATTCGAAGCAGGTCAGCCCGGGCGTGACTGATACGAAGAGCACCGTGTATTCGGCGGATGGAACGGGCAGCCTAGGCGCGACGGTGCAGACGGAGCTGACGGAAAAGAAGACGGACGCGGAAAAGACGGAATTCAAGAAAACGACGATGCTGTCCGACGGCGCCGGGCATTGGCAGGTGAGCGAGATTCGCGAAGGTACCACGCAACCACAGACAGGCGGAGGACAGATCAAGGAAGAGAGCGTGCGCCGTCCGGATTCGAGTGGGGCGCTATCGGTGCAGGAACGCACGGTAACCCGGGAGGCGGCGGGCAGCGGCGGGGAGAAACACGATACGACCGAAAAGTACTCGATCTATGTTCCGGGGCTGGCCAACGACGGAAGCCTGCAACTGGTGCAACGCGAAGACACGGTTCAGCGAACGGACACAGGCGGGCAGCAGAGTACGACGCGGCAGGTGGAGCAAGTGAATCCGGGCGATCCCAGCAGTGGTTTGCAGGTCGCCGAGCAGGCGATTGACATCGTGCGGACGGGGAGCAATGGCGTGGCGCAAAAGCAGATGACGGTATCGGTCATGGGTCCGGATGGACTGATGCATGTGGTGTTGGTGGATATGGGAAACAGCGACAAGCCGGCCGCGGTGCATGTCGATATGAGAAAGCCCAAAACAAAGTAAGGGAGGATCGTGGACGCCGGCAAGCGGACAGCGAAATCCCGTAATACCTCTTCTGGATCTCCACTATCTCGGTGGTGTGCGGCCTTCCGATTATTGAAACACAGAGGGCCCAGAGGGTCACAGAGACTGATTCAAGGTAAACGGTTGATGAGGGATGCGACGTAGCCGGCGCCGAAGCCATTGTCGATATTGACTACGCTGACGTTCGAGGCGCAGGAGTTGAGCATGCCGAGCAGGGCAGCCATGCCCTTGAACGACGCCCCATAGCCGATGCTGGTGGGCACGGCGATGACAGGGACGCCGACCAGGCCTCCGACGACGCTGGGCAGGGCGCCTTCCATACCGGCGCAAACGATGACCACGCGTGCCTTCGAGAGCGCCTCACGATTGGCTAGCAGGCGGTGAATGCCGGCAACGCCAACGTCGTAGAAGTGCTCGACCTCGTTGCCCATCAGTTCCGCGGTGACGACGGCTTCCTCGGCGACAGGAATGTCGCTGGTTCCAGCTGAGACTACGGCAATCACGCCTTTCCCGTATTGCGCGGGATCTTTTTTCAGGACGATGGCGCGGGCCAGTTCGCGATATTCAACGCCGCGCACTTTTCTCTTCACGGCGGCGAACTGCTTTTCGTTGGCGCGCGTGGCCAGGACATTGCCTCCGTGCTTCGCGAGGCGCGCGAAAATTCCGGCTACATGCGACGGGGTCTTCCCTTCCCCCAGGATGACTTCGGGCATGCCGGCCCGCAGAGCGCGATGGTGATCAACTTTGGCGAAGCCGAGATCTTCGAAGGGCAGATGCCGCAAGCGATCGACCGCGTCGTCGGGAGTGAGCGTCCCGCGGCGGACCTGCTCGAAAAGTTTGCGGATGGAGTCGGCGTTCAAGAGGCAGTCAGGACTCGGCATTCAGCCGGTGAAGATTAGATTAGCACTTGAGCCATGAGCTATGAGCGGCGAGCAATTAGCACTTGGCACTCGGATGGAGGTTGCTCATGGCTCATGGCCATGGCTCACGCATTTGCTGCTCGTGCCTGGGGACGTGCGATGGAGCGGACCTTCGTGATGATCGTGGCGCAGACTTTTCGTGCCAGCCCGGGTTCGTCGAGATGGGCTAAGAACAGACGCCGCAGTCCGCCGGAAGCGATTTTTCCAGCGAGATAAGCGTCATAAATCTGACTGCCGATGCGGTATCCCCACTGACGTGTCGAGGACTCGAAGTTTCCTGCTTCGTCGCGCGCGGCGGCTTGGGCTGCTTTCTCACAAGCTGCGCGCGACAATGGCACGCCGTTTTCGGATTCCGGAACCGTGCGCGAGGGATAGAGGACGCGCGATCCAAAATAGGCGACCGCGTGTTCCACAACACGGGCGTAGAAGCGGTCGATCGTGGCGTTGCGCGCGTCGCCAGCGGTTTCTTCGGCCGCGGAATGTCCATTGAGGCGGTGCGGCAATCCCTGGCAAGCTTGATGCAGGAAGCGAGCGGCATCCTCAGCGGCATGCATCATTTGAAATTCGCGGATGTAGATCGAATTCACCCGCGGCAGGTACGCGCTGCCGCGCTCGGCAACGCGGGCGAGCATCGATTCCCGCTCCTGCTCGCTGATCCCTTTGCGCGAGAGCAGGCGCTGCAACATAGCGTCGGATGAGCCTCCATAAACCTCGGGCAACATATCGACGAGGAACTTGGGCTGCGTGCTGTTATGCGGCGAATAGCGATTAATTTCGAGAAAGCTGGCCAGACTATCGATCAGGTTGTAGATGGTCGGAGCGAAGTCAGGGCCGTCATCGCAGCGACTCCACTGATCGAGGAAGAGGCGATAGCTTTCGTATTTTTCGAGCGGCGTGGCGTTGAAGACGCAAACCACGTCCGGATTCACTCGGACCGCTTCGACCTTGTCGGCGCGCTCTCCGGCAGCGCGCCAGTAGAGCGCGTCGATATTCTGCAGCACGGTGATCACTTTGGCGTCAGGCATTTGCCGGCGAACTTCGCGGGGCAGATGCGCGGTGGCGAGGTGCGACTCGCCAAACAAAACGAAGATGACGGCATCGGGATGGCGCTGGCGAATTTCAGACAGTTTCGCGGCGGCGTGACGATCGCGCGCGCCGATCTTGCGCAGGTTTTCGCGCGGCATGCAGTCGAGGCCATAGAGAGCTTCAGCATGGTCGCGGGCGGCGACCAGCAGTTCGTAGAAAGGGGCCCAGTCGTATCCCCAATCAAGATCGAAGCGAATGCGCTGGCGAAACTCGGACTCGTCAATCTCGCGGCGCCACCATTCGTCGAGAATGTGCTGGTCGCGAGCGAAGATGGTTTCGACGCCGAGAACGACGGGACGATGTCCGGCAAGGGCGCGCTGCTCAAGGATGGAGGCGGCAAAACGCTGCGCGGAGGGCAAGGCGTGATAGTCGCCGATGAGGACTACGTCGGCGGGATGCAGGCATTCGCGCAGTTGCTCGGCATCGAGCAAAGACTCGTAATTGCGGAATGACTGATTGAAGTCGCGCAGATATTTGCGGCGGCTGTGCGAATCCTGCACGCGAATTTCGCGTTCTACTCCGGCCAGCGCGTGGAGTTCAGCGGCACTGCGGCGGGATCGAAGATTCGCGGTGGAGGACATTGTCGGTTCTCAGTTTCCAGTTTCCAGTTTCCAGTGGCCAGTCGTCAGTTCTCAGTTTCTGTTTCCAGTTCTCAGTTCGTTCGCCTTGACTTCCGGTTCCTTGACTCCCTATGCTCCTTTGCGGACGTGCCGTCGTGGAGGCGTTTTGCCTAATCTGCCGCCGAAGAATCTGACCATCGCTGCTACCGGGGCCAGCGGGTCCATCTTCCTGCGGCACTTGCTGCTTACCGTCGCCGGCGACGAGCGCGTCGAAACGGTGAATTTCATCGCCTCCGACAGCGCGCTGCGCGTCATGGCCGAAGAACTGGATCTCAAGGGCCGATCCAATCTGATCGGCCAGATCCTTGGCTCGTCGGGCGACTCGTCACGCGGCTCTCCCGGCGTCCGTGCCTCGCAAAAATTTCAAATACAAGCGAACGCTGACATCGGAGCCAATGTGGCCAGCGGTTCTTATCCCGCCGACGCCATGATTGTGATTCCGTGCAGCGTGGCCACTCTGGCCCGCATTGCCAACGGCGTCGCGGCCCAGTTGATCGAGCGCGCCGCCGATGTTTCTCTTAAAGAGAAGCGTCCGCTGGTGCTATGCGTGCGCGAGACGCCGCTCAACAAAATTCACATCCGCAACATGTACCGGGCGGCCGACGCCGGTGCGACCATCTTTCCGCTGATTCCGGCTTTCTATTACCGTCCTGCTTCATTAGATGAAATGGCGCGCGAATTCGCTTACCGCGTGCTGGCTCATCTTGGCCTTCCCCAAGCTCGAGCCTTTCACTGGAAAGGCTGAGGGCTCAATCACTTGGACGCCTAAGGAAGATTCCCTCTCCCTTCAGGAATATCGACACCCGGAGGGCAGGATTTCAGTGTAGAGAGCCCAAGGTGCAGGGGGCAGATATCCTCCGGCCATGACCGGCCGGAGACGGACGGCATTTCGCCATTCCGGGACGAGATTTCCAACGCTGCAATCCTGGGTCCTTAGCGTAAAATGCGGCAACTTCCTCAGCAGGTGACTCATGTCTGGACGCTGGCGTGTGGGAATGATCGGGCTGGTATTTTTGGCTGTCGGCGCGCAAGGGGCGGATGATCGCAATCCGTTCGCGGGAGATGCCAAGGCCGCGAAGGCGGGCGAGTACGAGTTCCGCATTAATTGTGCGCTGTGCCACGGATTGGGCGCGAAGGGCGGCGGGCGCGGTCCGGACCTGACGCGGGCGCAAAAGAAGTTTGCGCATACGGACGCGGAGATGTTTCAGGTCATCAGCAACGGAATCTCCGGAACCGCAATGCCGGCGAATGGAACCAACGGACAGGGCGTCGGCATGACCGATGAAGAGATCTGGCAGATCATCACCTACATTCGCAGCCAGGAGGTGAAGGCTCCGGCCAAACCTCTGGGCAATGCCGCGCACGGCAGAGAACTGTTTTATGGCGACGCGAATTGCGCTGTATGCCACATGGTCGAGGGCAAAGGCGGGCGAATGGGTCCGGACTTGACGTCGGTGGGCGGGTCGCGCACGCGGAAAGCGCTCATCGATTCAGTGCGCAATCCCAGCCGGAGATTGGCGTGGGGATTGACCGAGGCGACGAAAGAGTTCCCGCAGGAGTACGAAAGCGTCACCGTGGTGACCGCGGACGGAAAAAAGATTCGAGGCGTGACGCTGAATGAAGACAGCTTCAGCGTGCAGATCATGGACATGGGCGGGCAGATCCATCTGCTAGAGAAAGATCAGCTGCGATCATTTCAGAAAAGCCGGGAGTCGATGATGCCGGTCTACTCCACTGACACTCTTAGCGATCCGGAGTTGGAAGACATTGTGGCTTTTCTGGTTGGGGCGGGGGCGAAATGAGGGCTGACATTGGGATTGCTGAACACTTTAACCGCAGAGATCGCGGAGGACTGCCGCTGAGATCGCGGAGAAATTCGACGGTGGCTTCGGTCGCTCTGCTCTTGTTCACTGCCTCGCTCATGCACGCACAAGTTACGTTCGACCGGATCGTTCACTCCGCCAAAGAGCCGCAGAACTGGATGACTTATTCCGGAGATTATTCCGGGAAGCGATTCAGCGGTCTGGATCAGATCAATACCTCCAACGCGCATTCCATGGTCGCGAAGTGGGTTTATCAGCTTGGGGCTACGGGCAAGCTGGAAACTTCTCCGTTGGAGATTGACGGAATTCTCTACGCCACCGGGCAGGATGATCGCGCCTTTGCGCTGGATGCGCGCACGGGGCGGCCGATCTGGATGTACCAGCGGCAGGTGCCGACTGACATTCGTCCATGCTGCGGGCACGTGAATCGCGGGCTGGCGATTCTGGGCGACAAAGTTTTTCTGGGGACGCTCGACGCGCACGTGATCGCGCTGGATGCGAAGACGGGGAACGTTATTTGGGACGTGACCGCGGCCGACTATCGGGTGGGACACAGCTTCACGGTCGCGCCGCTCGCGGTGAAAAATCTGATTGTGATTGGTATTTCCGGCGGCGAGTATGGCGTGCGCGGATTCATTGACGCGTACGACGCCGATACCGGCGAGCGCAAGTGGCGCTTCTATACTGTGCCTGGCCCGGGAGAGCCGGGACACGACACTTGGGCGGGCGATTCGTGGAAGGTGGGCGGAGCGCCGGCGTGGAATACGGGAACGTACGATCCGGCGACGAATCAGATTTTCTGGCCGACGGGGAATCCTTCGCCCTCGAATCGCGGCGCCGGGCGGGAGGGCGACAATCTGTACAGCAATTCTCTGCTCGCGCTGAATGCCGACACGGGAAAATTGAACTGGTATTTCCAGTTCACCAAGCACGACGAACACGACTGGGACGCGACGCAGGTTCCGGTGATGATCGATGTGGGAGAAAAACATCTCATCGCGCAGGCCGACCGCAATGGATTCTTTTACGTGATCGATCGCGCGACGGGGAAGTTAATTTCGGCCACGGCGTACGGCAAGCAGACCTGGAGCGACACGAAAGATGCCGAAGGAAGGCCGGTGGCGAATCAGAACGCTGCACCCACGCTGGCGGGGCATACGGTGTGTCCGGGAGCGCTGGGCACGACGAATTTCATGGCGCCGACCTACGATCCGCAGACGGGATTGTTTTATGTGACGGCGCGGGATCAGTGCGATATTTTCAGCACGGCTCCGCAGCCGTATGAAGCGGGGCATGCCTTTTATGGCAGCGCCTATTTTCCTTCGGAGGAGGCCGAGCCGTATCTGGGATTTCTGAAGGCGATCGATCCGGCGACGGGCGAGGTGAAACAGAAGTTTCAGCACACGTCGCCAACGTGGTCGGGAGTGCTTTCGACGGCTGGGGGGCTGGTGTTCAGCGGCGATGCGGAGGGCAATTTCATCGCCTTCGACGCGGCGTCGCTCAAACCGCTGTGGCATTTCCAGATGGGCGGCGCGGTGTATGCGCCTCCGATGGCATTTGCTGTCGATGGAAAAGAGTATGTGGCGATCGCCGCGGGCGGTGCGGTGTATGCGTTTGGGTTGCCGTGAACATGTAGGGGCGGACGCATTCGTCCGCCCCGCGGCGCAGCCGCGTTTCGAAAGACTCTCCCTTCAGCTTTCCCCGTCATCGGCAGTCCTCATTGCGCGCTTGGCGCGCAACCCAGGACGAATGCGTCCGGGGCTACATGTTTAATCCCTGATGTTGCCTGCGGCGGTCCCCCGATTGACGTGACGGCGCATTTCATGTAATTCTGCGCTTACACCGGAAAGGAGGTGGTCGGATGACAAGTTCAGAAGGCAGTAGTAGATGTATCCAAAGACCAGGTGAGGTGGCTGAGACTTAGAGCGGTTGCTCTAAGCGGGGCTTTGGGCGCGGAATTCGCGAGAACTGCGTCTGGAGCTACAGCCCGCACACTACCGGTGATTTAAGGATTGATTCCGCCTGACGCAGGTCGGTCAGGAGCGCTGACGAGGCGCACCCGGAGTTGCCGTAGAGGCCACGTTAGAGTGACCACCTCTTGGTCAATCCCAACCAGTCCACCGGGCGGCCCGCAGGCCTTGTTCATCAGGACAAGCTCTGCGGGCCGTTCTATCTCTACGTCGATTCTTGCCACGGATTTACGCGGATTCCCGCGGATCAAGCTGGAGTATGATCTTGCCTCATGACGAGGATTGACTCGGAACAGGAACGCCGGCGACTAGCCGAGGTTTATGCTGCGCAATCGGATGGCGAGTTGGAGCAAGTCGCGTCGCAAATGGCCGATTTGACAGACATTGCTCGCGAGACCCTGCGAACCGAGCTTGCGAATCGGGGTCTCTACGTCGGAGAATTGCAACCCCCAGAGGATTCGGCTTCCACGGAGTTCCGAAATCTGGTCGTAGTCCGCAGCTACTGGAACCTGCTGGAAGCAGAGTTGGCGAAAGGCTTGCTCGAGGCTGCTGGAATCGAAGCTTTCCTGTTCGATGACAACATGGTCAGGATGGACTGGTTTAACGCGAACGCGCTCGGTGGAGTCAAATTGCGGGTAGACGCCGCCAACGTCGAAGACGCTACTCGTATTCTGGAAGAGCAAGCTGGCAGCGCACCCGATGAGCGGGATTCAACGCCCTAGCTTCTCAAATCCCTTACAAATCACACCCTCGGTATCTTCGGCCAGCTTCAGCGCCGGCAACTCTTTGCGCGTGAACCAGCGGACTTCGGCGGCGTCGCTGGCGGCTTGCAGCTCGCCTCCAGTCACGCGGCAGAGGAAATCAATCAGCACGTAGTGATATTGCACGCGTTTTTCCGGATCGCGCAGGATGCGGTCGTAGACGCCGAGCAACTCTCCCGGTTCGACGATCAGGCCGGTTTCTTCGCGAGCCTCGCGGATGGCGGCTTCGCGAACCATTTCGCCGACCTCGAGAACTCCGCCGGGGATCGACCACCGCCCCTGAATTGGCGGGTGAGCGCGCTTGACCAGCAGGACGCGGTCCCTCTCGATGATGATGGCGCCGACGCCGACCAGCGGGAGTTCGGGGAATTCGCGTTTCATAGACAAGGCGAACGTGAATTATAGCGAGTTGTTTGGGTTGGGCGACATCCGGACATCGCTGTCGGCCCTCGGCGACTTGCACTGTTAACGTTCATCCCGAGCCGAGTAAAAGTTCGCGAAGCGAGCTTTTGCGCAATCGAGGCATCCCTATACTCGAGACACGCGCCGGCGTCGTTAGAGACCTGATGACGCCGCTAGAATTATTCATGATGGTATGCACATTTTCAGCCTTCTATGTCACATTAGACATTCATGCCAGCTAACGCCGACGCCAGGGCCGGCCGCGCCGCCTTCACGCATCCCGGATTCGTGCTGTTCGAGATCGCGCGGTTTTTGATCGTGGCTGCGGTCGAGATGCAGGCCGTCGCCGTGGGCTGGCAAGTTTACGAGATCACAAAACGTCCGCTCGATCTGGGCTACGTTGGGCTGGCGCAATTTCTGCCCGGCATTCTGCTGTTCCCCATCTCCGGACATGCTTCGGACCGTTTTGAGCGCAGCAAGGTGCTCTCGGTCTGCTACGGAGGCTACGCGGTTTGCTTTGCGCTGCTGCTGATTCTCACCGAGCGAGGCACGCCTTCCATGACATCCATTTATGTCGTGCTGGTGCTGATCGGAGTGGTGCGCTCGTTCAACAGCACGGCCAGCCGGTCGATCCTGCCGCAACTGGTTCCAGAAATTCATTTTCCGAACGCGGTGGCATGGAATGCCAGCATTTTCCAGGCGGCAACTATTCTTGGGCCGTCGTTCGGCGGAATCGTCTACGCGGCCTTTCACGGGCCGTCCGCGGTGTATGTGATCGCGATGGTAACGGCGATCGGCGCGACTTTATCTTCGTTCCGCATCAAGCCAGAAGTGAAGGCCCGTCCGCGCGAGCCGATGACGTTGAAAACCGTCTTTGCCGGGCTGCGTTACATCTGGAACAAGAAGCTGATCCTGGGCGCGATTTCGCTCGACCTATTTGCCGTGCTGCTGGGCGGTGCGGTGGCGCTGCTTCCGGTGTATGCGCGCGAGATTCTGCACACGGGGCCCTGGGGATTAGGTTTGCTGCGCACCGCTCCGGGCGTGGGCGCGGCGGTGATGGCGGTTGCGCTGGCGCATCGACCATTGCGCGGACGGTCTGGGCCGACGCTGCTATGGGCGGTGGCCGGATTTGGAGTGTTCACGATTATTTTCGGGCTGTCGCGCAGCCTGGTGCTTTCTCTGATCGCATTAGTCCTGTTGGGGGCGAGCGACATGATCAGCGTGATCATCCGCGCCACGCTTACGCAACTGGCGACTCCCGACGAGATGCGCGGACGTGTTACCGCCGTCGATATGATTTTCATTGGCACGTCGAACGAATTCGGCCAGTTCGAGTCGGGAGTGACGGCGCAATGGTTCGGCACGGTGCCGGCTGTGGTGCTGGGAGGCGTGGGCACGCTGGTCGTCATTGTCCTGTGGGCATGGTGGTTTCCGGAGCTCCGGCACGCTGGCGAACTGCATAAAATCAGCAGCGCGAGTCTGCAAGGCGCATCCGAAGTCACGACCGACGGCGAAAGACTTCCTTCCTGATTTCTGTTTATTCCCGTCCGGCATATTCCGATCTACCGTATTCAGGAAGTCGATTTCCGCTGCCGACGAAGACTTGTCACCACAAAGGACACGAAGTACACGAAGGAAATCATTGCAGGGCCGGTTCCTTCCTGCTCCTTCGTGGTTGGCGAGTTTCCATTTGCCTATGCCGCGTCGCAAGCGGCTATGCCGTAGAATGTCGGTTCCATTCCCGGCATGTAAGGATCTGCATTTGATCGAACGCTACTTCCGTCTCAAAGAAAACCAGACCACGGTTCGCGGCGAATTTCTGGGCGGGCTGACCACTTTCATCACGATGGCGTACATCGTGGTGGTGAATCCGCAGATTCTCGCCAAGGCCGGCGTGCCCATCGATGGAGTCGTGTTCGCTACGTGCATTTCCGCGGCCGCCGCCACCCTGGTCATGGGCCTGTATGCGAACTATCCCATCGCGCTGGCGCCGGGGATGTCGTTGAACGCGTACTTCACCTATGTCGTTTGCCTCGGAATGCACGTGCCGTGGCGCACGGCCTTGGGCGTGATTTTTTTGTCGGGCATCGTCTTCCTGCTTTTGACCGTCACCCGGGTTCGCGAGCAGATCGTGAATGGCATCCCCGGATGTTTGAAGCATTCGACGGCGGGCGGGATCGGAATGTTCATCGCCTTTGTGGGCATGCGGAATGCGAATCTGGTCGTCGCGAATCCGGCGACGTTTGTGAGCCTGGGCAGCTTCGGCGATCACGAGGCGCAACTGGCGTGCGTGGGACTGGCGATCATGCTGATCCTGATGACGCGCAAGATCCATGGCGCGATCCTGATCGGAGTTTTTGCGACGACTGTGTTAGGGATCTTGCGCGGCATGGCTACCTGGCCGGCGGCAATTTTCTCCATGCCGCACCCATCGTCGACTTGGTTGCAACTCGATTTGCGAGGCGCGCTGCACCTCGGATTGTTCGAAATTATCTTCGTGTTCCTGTTTGTCGATTTGTTCGACAACATCGGGACGCTGGTCGGCGTGTGCGAGCAGGGCGGATTTGTGAAGGATGGAAAGATTCCGCGGGTGGGACGGGCCCTGGTTTCGGACGCGGTGGGAACCATCTTCGGGGCGCTGACCGGAACTTCGACCGTGACCAGCTACATTGAAAGCGCGGCGGGCGTTGCGGCCGGAGCGAAGACCGGGCTCAGCAACATCTTCGTAGCGGGATTATTTCTGCTGGCCGCTTTCTGCGCGCCGCTGGCGGCAGCCATTCCCGGATACGCCACTGCTCCCGCGCTGATTTTGGTGGGAGCCTTGATGACCGAGTCGATTGGGCGAGTCGAGTGGTCGGAGTTCACCGAGGCGATTCCGGCCTTCGTGACGCTGGTAGCAACGCCGCTGACGTTCAGCATCGCCACGGGGCTGAGCCTGGGCCTGATTTCATACACGCTGGTGAAGGTCGCGGCGGGAAAATTCCGCGAGGTCAGCCCAGTGATCTGGATTCTGACCGCGCTCTTTATTGTTCGCTACGCCTGGCTGGCGGCCGGCTAGTGTAGTGCTTCTCCTCGATCCGCGTGATTCGCAGTGTCCGCCGAGGAGGTCCAGGGCTTTAACCACAGAGTGCACAAAGAATCACAGAGGAAATCGGCGACCTATGAGTGTCGATCTGTTTGACGCACTACACTAGAAGCGTGCGCTTCACTTCCCTCTCAAGACTGTTTTCGCGGCGCCCATGTTGTCATAGCGGTCGTAGACTCGGACTACCACAACGTGTTCCGATGCGGCGTCTTTGGCGGCTTCGAGGTCAACCTTGAAGTCGTAGTTCTCGACTTTCGAATCCGAAAGCTGCCCGACCGGTTCGACGTACTTCCAGTCGCCGGCGTCGACCGAAAATTCGGCGCGCTTGATGGCCGAGAATCCGTCCTGGGCGCGAAAATGCACGTGGATCTGTGAGCCCTCGACCGCTGCTGTCAGATCTTCGATGCGCGGCGGCGTGGTGTCCACCTCGAAGCGGCGGCTCTCGCGCGACGCGGTCAACGCCTCGCCGGGAGAATGCGATGGAGCGTCCGAGGCGACGACCTTGACGGTGTAGCCGCCGTCGGGCAACAGGCTGGCGTCGAAGGAATATGCCTTGTCGGTCAGATTGTCCTTGAGCAGAAGCCAGCGTGTTTCGCCATCGCCGCGGTAATAGACCGAATACATCAGTTGATCGTCGTTCTCATCGTGAGCAGTCCACTTCACCCCGATGGCGTCGCGGTCACGCGTGCTGGGAACCGGAGATTCAAAATGCGCGCCGGTCGAGCCGCTCAAGTCCGTTCCAATTGTCAGTCCGGAAGGCTTCGGAAGAGTTTGATAGCGCGTGCCCACCTGCACCGAGACGTCATCGATCTCGGGCGCAACGTTTTTCGGCAGATAGTTCAGCGTGATGCTATCGACTTCGGGAGGCGTGCTTCCAGCATGGAGGACGACCTTCCATTGGGCGTAGCGCGCCGAGGGCACCCCCATCTCCGAGCCTTTGCTCAGATCCACTGGCTTCCACGGACTCCAGTTGCGATCAGGATTGTCGACGTTGCCGCTGCGGGCCAGCAGGTCGATGTTTCCCGCGCCTCGGAATTCGGCCCGACCCCAGCGCGAAAAAATCTTGGCGTCGAACACATCGCTCTCGTACGTCCCTTCCGTTTCGGGCCCGGGACCCAGTACAAAGATTTTTCCCAGATTGCTGCTGGCGGCATAAAGACCGCCGCCGGGAGCTTTGGCGAAGCCGGTAACCTGCGACGCGGGCGCTTTCAACAAGTCGGAAAATTCGTCAGCGCCTTCGATGGCGAACACATGACCTCGATTTCCCGTGCCTGCCAGCAAGCGGTCGTGCGCGTCGAACGTCAGCGCGTAGACGATGTCCTCGTGCGAACTCCATATACGGAGCGGCGAACCGTCGGCGGCTACGCGGTAAATATCAGATCCGCCGTTTCCGCCGGGAGAGGGAAACGTCGCGAGCGGCACGGTGCTCGTGGTAGTTGGAACCGGACCTGTCCCCGCTTGCGGCCCGGCGGCTATCGCGGGAGTTGGCCCCATCGCCAGCAACATTGAGACTGCAGGAGTGCCCGAGCCGGCCCGTTTTTCGCCCACGCCTGCGGCATAGATGTTGCCATCGCGATCGAGGGCCAACGCCGTGATTTCTTTTTTGGGAGCGCTGTACAACACGAAGCCCTCGCCGCCCGGAGAGATGCGATAGATCAATCCGCTGCCATCGGTGCCGGCAATCAGGTTTCCTTGCGCGTCAATGGCAAGAACCCGGATGTGGGTTTCGTCACTTTTGAAAAATAGCGAATGCTCGCCCTTGGGAGTGACTTTGTAAATCTCCCCGCGGTCGCCTGTGGCCACATAGAGATTTCCGGCTTTGTCGAGAGCGAGGTCCCAGATGTATTTGGTTCCCGGCGCGAAATATTCCGACGAACTCCACGATGGATCTAATGCGGGCTTGGCCGGATCTTTAGCCGAATCTTTTTCAGAAGCTTTGCTGTCGGAGTTATGAGCAGCGCCTGTTCCCGCCGGCTTGTGCTCGATCTTATAAACCTTGCCATCGGGCGCGGTCGCCGCATAGATTACTCCGCCTGCCCCAACCTTCAACGCCTGCACCTGCAATTCCTGGGGCTCGAAAATGATGGTCGCCTTGCCCTCGGGACGTGACCCGATAAACTCGCGCCGGCGATCCGGTCGCGACGTAGACATTGCCAGCATTGTCGGCGGCAACAGCCCATATGTATGTGGAGGGAGTCGCGTACAGCAGCTTGAATGACGGCGCCAGTTCCAGGCCGCCGGAGCTGCGGATGGCCACTCCAGTAGGCGTGCCCTTCACGAGATCCTCGAATTTGGATTGCTCCCAGGTGCGTGTGCCTTCGGCGGCGGCGCCAACGCATAAACTGGCAAGTGCAAATAGCAGAATAAGAAAACGATAAGAACGCAGAGCGAGCACTTCGTGCAAGGTCACACCTCGATTCGGAATCCGGGAAAATGCCGGGTTGGGCGAGCCTTCGCGATCATTCGCGATCACCGGAAAGTTCAGGTTAACACGCAGAGGGCGTGGATGGCGCGTTTGCGGCCAGGATGACCATCGTTCCCGCCGGACGGTCCGTAGCCGTGGTATCGTAGATTTTTCATGCAATCTGCGCGTCAGAAACTGCTGAGCACGCTGGCTCACAAGTCATTCCGCCTGGGCGAGTTCAAGCTCTCGTCGGGCGGGACCAGCGATTACTACATCGACTGCCGCACTACCACGCTCGACGCCAAAGGATCACGGCTGACGGGAGAGGTTTTTCTCGAGGAGATCCGGCAGCGTGGCTGGAAGGCACAGGCCATCGGCGGATTGACCATGGGCGCCGATCCCATTGTCGTCGCCGTCTCAGTCGTCAGCGGCGAGTTGAACGGATTTCTCGTGCGCAAGGCCGAGAAGCAGCACGGCACCGGACAGCGCATTGAAGGCTTTCGCGAGCAGGGCGCGCGGGTCGTGATTGTAGACGATGTCTGCACCACCGGAGGCTCCACCGTGCAAGCGATTGAAGCGGCGCGGGAATTTGGATTTGAAATTGTCGGCGTGATGTGTCTGGTCGAGCGCGAGGAAGCAGGGGGGCGCCCGAACGTGGAGAAGGCGGCGGCACCGGCTCCGTTCGTCTCTATCTTCACCGCGAACGATGTGCGCAAGGAACACATCTTGCAGAACGACGACACTGCGCCCGGCATTTTTGCAGTCGCAGCGACTTGTGAAGTTTGCGGACGCCCGGCGGTGACGAATAATCCGAGAAACAGGTGCGAGGCGCACAAGGTGTGACTTCGATGGCGCTTGTCATCTGATTGCATAGATCCTTCGCGGCAAACAGCGCCGCTCAGGATGACAAGAGCTTATAAAACGCCAGAAACGGCTACATGATTCAAACACTCGAATGGACTGACAAAGGTGTGCGCTTCCTCGATCAGACGAAGCTGCCGACCGAAGAGGTGTACGTCACCTGCACGACGCACGAACAGGTCGCGGACGTGATCCGCAACATGGTGGTGCGCGGAGCCCCGGCGATCGGAGTCGCGGCCGCGATGGGCATCGCGCTGGGCGTGAAGAACTCCAAGGCTGAATCGACCGCCGATCTGAAGCGCGACTTCGACGCCATTTGCGATCTGATCGGCAAAACGCGTCCCACGGCGGTGAATCTTTTCTGGGCGATCCGGCGGATGCAGGAAAAGTTCGAGCGCATCCGCATCCGGCCTGTGTCGCAGATCAAGCAGGAACTGATCGACGAAGCGCGGCGCATGCACGCCGAAGACATCGCGGCCAACCAGGCGATGGGCCGCCACGGCGCCACGCTCATGCCCAGCGCAGGCGGAGTGCTGACCCACTGCAACGCGGGCGCGCTGGCCACGGCGGGATATGGAACCGCGCTGGGCGTGATCCGCGCGGCGGTCGAACAGGGCAAGAAGATTCACGTTTACGCCGACGAGACCCGCCCCTTTTTGCAGGGGTCGCGGCTCACCGCTTGGGAGTTGATGAAAGACGGCATCCCAACCACGGTTATCTCCGACAACATGGCGGGAGCCATGATGAAGCAAGGCAAGATCGGAGCGATCGTGGTGGGCGCGGACCGGATCGCGGCCAATGGCGACGTCGCCAACAAGATCGGCACCTACACGGTGGCGATTCTGGCCAAAGAGCATGGGATTCCCTTTTACGTGGCCGCACCTATTTCCACCGTGGATTTGGCGTGCCCCGATGGCAGCAAAATTCCCATCGAGCAGCGCAGTGGCAAAGAAGTGACGCACATTGCCGGCAAGCAAATGGTGCCGGACGGGGTCGAGGTGGAAAATCCTGCATTTGACGTAACTCCGGCGAAATATGTGGCGGCGATCATCACGGAAAAAGGCATCGCGCGCGCGCCTTATGAGGATTCACTGCGCAAACTGGCAGGGCGGGAAGCGGAAGTACATTCCTGAAGGTTCGTCCAATATCCTGAACAATCGTAAAGAGTTGTAAAGATCACGAAATTCGCGGTTACTTCCGCTACTTATTCCTCTGGTTCGGGTTGGAACAACCGGCATCTCAACAAGTGCTAGTCTGGATTTTCGAGCACCCGGCTCAATAAAACCTGTCCATGGGGGATGTTATGTCTTTGTGTCGTCGTCTGATTGCACCCGCTCTTGTTTTCACGCTCGCGATTCTGACCGGCTGCGGAGGAGGCGGTTCTGGCATTACGAATCCCATTGCACCTCCGAGCGGAAGTTTCAGCAACGGCAATCTGAAGGGGACATATGTCTTCTCGGTGTCAGGACTCGACGGAGGTCAAGCCCCATACGCGCTGGTAGGCACTTTCACTGCCGATGGCAATGGTGGGATTAGCGGCACAGGCAGCACCTTCGATATGAACGACGCCGAATTTTCAGCCCCCGTGGCAGATCAGGCAATTACCGGTGGAAATTACGCTGTCCAGGTCGATGGACGCACGCGCGTCACGCTAGACGCCTCCACTCCGTTCCCAGGGCTCGGCGGCACCAGTAACATCGTTCTCGATATCGTTCTTCAGAACAGTTCTCACGGACTTGTCACCCAGTTCGATGTGAACGCCAGCGGTAGCGGCACGGTTGACTTACAAACCGCCGGAGCAGTTCCCACGGGTTCCTACGCCTTCAGCCTCTCTGGAGCGACGGTCAGCCTCGAGGCCCTCGCCGCAGTGGGCAATTTTACGGTTGGAAGTACTGGCATTGCGGGCCTGATAGATGTCAACGAAGGTGGAATCCTGCCGTTTATCGGCGGATCGCTGACTGGTTCGCTCTCGGTGGGACCATCCGCTTCTCCAGCCACGCAGCTAACCTCCGGGGGATTAAGCGGGACGTTCGACGTATTCGCTATTGATGCCACGCATCTTAAGTTTATTGAGATGGATGCGACCAATATCCTGGTGGGCGATGCCTATGCTCAGACCAGCACCGCCATGCCGGTCGGGACTCAAGCTTTCACTCTGGCGGGTTGCGCGCCCTGCAGTTCGAGTTCATTCACGCCCGCAGCGATCGGGGGTTTCATCGTCACCGACGGGAGCGGGAACATTACCAATTCTTCCACCCAGGACTACAACGTAGGAGGCCAAGCTTCCTCGTCGTCGACTACATTTAGCGGAACTTACGCACCAACCTCCAGCAGCACTGGGCGCTATCAGATGGGTGGATTTAACAGCAGCTTCGTCGGCGGAAGCGCGTACGCCGCATACCCATCGAGCGGTGGATTGCTGTTGCTTGAAGTCGATAATGCCGGACTTACCCTCGGGGTTGCTTATGCCCAGGCCTCGGGCGCAACCTTCGCCGCCTCGCAGGGCTACGGATTGAATCTGACGGGCACGAATTTGAACGGACCTGGCTCGATCTACGGGGGCAGTTCGCCCGTAGAAATCGATGACATTGCCGAGTTCGCCGCAGCCGCTAGCGGAGGCACCATAACCGGTGTGATCGACGAGAACTATGCCCCGGGCGGCGGGCCGAATTTGGGCCTCGCGCTCAGCAGCGGGACGTATTCGACCCCAGACTCCAGCGGACGTTACACACTCTCGGCAGCCGCCGGAAACAGCAACAACAGCACCTTGAACGGCGGATTCAACCTGATCTTCTACACCGCGGACGGAGTGAGCTTCCCCTTCCTCGAGGTGGACAACAGCCAGGTCGCGACCGGAGTATTCGTGGAGCAGAATGCCAGCGCAGCTTCGGCGGCAGCCATCAAATCAACCATGTTCATCGCCCCGCCGATCTTCCGGCCTCACGCTTTGAAAAAGAAACAGAAATAAGGCTGGGACCAGTCTTACCTTGTGCGCAAAGAGAGCGGCATCCAGTGTCGTAATGGATGCCGCTTCAGTTTTGCAGAGGGGCGACTCACGGCTTCAAGAGTGTAGCTTGCGGGATTGGGTTTGCAAGGGTATGGCTTCGTCCGCACCGTTCGATCCCACAACAGCTGGGGCTTCAGAGTGAGAAACTGGTGGCATCCCTGCGAGACGTCGTAACGCCATCCGCGAGCGGCCGGGACGGCGGCGCTACGGGACTTCTCCTTTTCCCCTTCCCGCCACTAACGTGGCGGGCTAATGGATGCCGCCGCTTCGCGGCTGGACAGCCGAGGGCGGCTGTCCCCACAAAAATCTGTTTCTCTTCTTTGGCTGAGACCTAGGTCCGCGTGATCCCGATCTGCGCATTCGGAACCACTCGTCTGGCGCTTGAGAAGATCCAAACCAGCAACCGGTACGCGAGCAGCACTCCCAGCACGGTCGCGTATTCCAGCGGCTTCTTGAGATCCGCCTTCACCAGCCAGATGTAGTGGATGACGCCCGCGGCGGCGCTGAAATAGATCAGGCGATGCAGCGCCTGCCAGCGCTGTCCGCCCAGCTTGCGAATCGCCCACTTCGTGGAAGTCAGCGCCAGCGGAAGCATGAGGACGAAGGCAGTCATGCCGGCGGTGATGAAGCGGCGCTTGGCGATGTCCTTCAGCATTTCGTGGACGTCGAAAAACTTGTCGAGCCAGACGTAGGTCATCAGGTGCAGGCAGCCGTAGAAAAACGCGAACAGGCCGAACATGCGCCGGAAACGGATCAGCCAGAATTGCCGGGTCAGCTGGCGCAGCGGCGTGACCGACAAGGTGATCATCAGAAAGGTCAGCGTGCAGTCGCCGGTGAAGTGCGTGATGGCTTCGATGGGATTGGCGCCCAGAAGGGAATGAAATCCTCTCCACGTAAGCCAGGCGAGTGGCGCCAGGCACGCGAGAAAGACGACCGGTTTCAGGAAACGCAGCATGCAGAATTCAGTATGCAACATTCAGCCGGAAGCGGCGAATGCATGCACAAAAGTTGGAGAAGGTCAGCGCTGAATGGTTCAGAAATTTTTCTTTAGATCCATCCCGCTGTACATGCTGGCAACCTGGTCGCCGTAGCCGTTGAACATGAGCGTGGGGCGCTTGTAGAACTCGCCCAGGCGCCGCTCCTTGGCCTGACTCCAGCGGGGATGGTCCACGTTGGGATTCACGTTGGCGTAGAAACCGTATTCCTGCGGAGCGGAGAGCCTCCAGGAATTTTCCGGTTCGCTGCCGGTAAAGCGGATGCGGACAATGGCCTTCGCGCTCTTGAAACCGTATTTCCACGGCACCACGATGCGCAGCGGCGCGCCATCCTGATTGGGAAGATCTTCGCCGTACATGCCGAAGCACAGCAGCGCCAGCGGGTTCATGGCCTCGTCCATGCGCAGACCTTCCACGTACGGCCACTGCAGAACGTTGCGGCGCTGGCCGGGCATCTGCGTCATGTCATAGATCGTCGTGAACTCCACGAATTTCGCCTTGCTGGTGGGATTCACGCGCTTGATTAACTCGCTCAGCGAAAAGCCGATCCAGGGGACGACGATCGACCATCCTTCCACGCAACGATGGCGGTAGATGCGCTCTTCGGGCGGTGCCATCTTGAGGATCGCGTCGATATCGAGTTCCTGCTTCTTTTCGACCTCGCCGTCGATCTTGACCTTCCACGGGCGCGTGCGGAAATTCTTGGCCAGATCCGCCGGTTCGTCCTTCTCGGTGGAAAACTCGTAGTAGTTGTTGTAGTGGGTCACATCCTGGTAGGGCGTGATAGTTTCGGTGGTGCTGAAAGGACTCTTCCGGATGCCGTCAATTTTGTTTCCCGCGTAAGCGGTCACGCGCGGCGAAATCGCCTGGCGCAGCCTCAGACCCATCGCCGCAGCCGCACCGGTCACAACCGCTCCCGCCAGAAACTTGCGGCGGTTCAGATAAAGACTCTCGGGCGTGATTTCCGACGAACGAATATCCGGCGCTTTTTTGATCAGCATGAGTCCCCACTCCCTGATTTCGCCGTCCGGCGAGGGTCAGGTACTACAGTCTATCTGGAGCCACTCTACTCAGATAGGACGCGGAAAGGGGCCAAAAAGTTTCATCGCCGGGAACTCGGTCCGCTGGGACGCCGCCGCGGAAACAATCGGAGGGGAAAAGGCTAGAGCTGCCGTCATAGATAGTTTTCAAGGAAAAGCTGCGAAGCCCTCAGGGGCTAAAGCCCGCGTTTTTACTGACCAGTAGCGGCACGGCTGAAGCCGTGCCCTTCCCAAAACTATTTATGAGACCGGCTCCAGCCTAAAACTTCGCGAATTTATAAGGCAGACTCTAACCCAAAACTTCGCGTACTTTTTTCGATAAATTCTGCAGGCTGAAGGGCTTTTGAAGGAAGGCCGTGCCGCTCTCGATCGAACCGTCGCTGATGATGGAATCTTCGGTGTATCCCGAGAGATACAGAACTTTCATCTCTGGCCGGGTCGAACTGAGCTGCTTGACCATCTCGCGGCCGCCCACGCCGGGCATGACCACATCGGTGATCACCATTTCGATCTTGCCCTCGTAGCGCGCAGCTGCGGCCACTCCAGCCTCTCCGCCGTCGGCTTCCAGAACTTGATATCCCTTTGCCGTCAAGGTATCGCGCACGAGTTGCCGGACGGACTCTTCGTCTTCGACCAGCAGAATCGTTTCCGATCCTCCCGACGCGGGGTCGGAAGCGGGAGCGGGATGCTTTTCCGCGGCTCCTTCGACCTGCGGCAAGTAAATATGAAAGGTTGTGCCGCGCCCTTGTTCGCTCTGCACCATCACGTATCCTCCACTTTGCTTGACGATGCCGTAGACCGTGGAAAGCCCAAGGCCGGTGCCCTTGCCTTTTTCTTTGGTCGTAAAGAATGGCTCAAAAATCCGCGACTGCGTTTCCTTGTCCATGCCCATACCGCTGTCGCTGACCGACAGGGTGACGTAGTGGCCAGGACGAATGAACTGCTGGCCGCGGCGGTGATTCTCATCCACCACAATCGTGCCGGTCTGAATCACCAGCCTCCCTCCCGCCGGCATCGCGTCCTTGGCGTTCACTACCAGATTCATCAGGACTTGTTCGAGCTGACCGGCATCGGCCCGCGTGTGGGTGGATTCGGAATGCAGCACGGTAATCAGCTCCACGTTTTCCCCGATCAGCGGATTGACCAGCCGTTCCATATCCTGCACGATGGCATTCACGTCGACGACTTTCAACTCCAGTAATTGCTTGCGGCTGAAGGCCAGCAATTGCCGCGTCAAGGTGGTGGCGCGATCGGCGGCCAGCTGGATCGCCCGGCCTTTTTCGTGCAGGGGATCTTCGACAGGAAGTTTGGCGAGAATGACCTCGGCATATCCGCTGATCACCATCAGCAGATTGTTGAAGTCGTGCGCCACACCGCCCGCCAGCCTGCCGACCGCTTCCATCTTCTGCGCCTGGCGGAACTGATCTTCCAGGGCGCGGCGATCGGTGACGTCCTCGGCAATGGCCTCCAGCACGTCGGCAGGTTCATCGGCGCTGCTCACGGCGCGACCGCTGATGCGCACCGTGATCGAGCTTCCGTCCTTGCGCTTCCATTTCACTTCGATGCCGTCGAGGCGGCCCGTCCGGCGGAATTCTTCGATCAGCCGTGAATGCTCCTCCGGCTGCGCAAACACATCTTTTTCCGGATCGAGCAACAGCACTTCCTCCGGCGATCCGTAGCCCAGCATCGTGATCAGCGCCGGATTCACGTCCAGAAATCTTCCTTCCAGGCTGGAGCGATAAATGCCGTAGACCGAACTCTGCACCAGGGAACGGTAGCGGGCCTCGGAACGCCGCAACGCCTGCTCGTTGCGCTTGATTTCTACCGCGCTTGCCAGTTGCCGCGCTACAAACGTGAGAACTTCCTTGTCGCGCTCGCCGTACCGGATGTTCTTGGAATACGTCTGCACGACCAACGCTCCGAAAGTATGGCTGTTCACCTTTAAGGGAACGCCCATCCAATCCAGCGAGCGGGAACCGCTTCTCGCTACCTCTCCGCGGTCTTCCATCGCCTGCAAAACTTCAGGCGTGGCTAGCAGAGGTTCTCCGGTGCGAATGAGATAGTCCGTCAACCCGCGGCCCAGTTTTTTCGGAATTGGCGCGGTATCCTGCTCGTCCACGAAATAGGGGAAGGTCAAGAGCTCGGTCGCAGAATCGTAAATTGCGATGTAGAAATTCCGGGCATACATCAGCTCATCGACAATGCTGTGGACGGCGGCGAAGAACTGTTGCAGATCGTGCGCGGTGCTGCTTTTTTCCGCCACGCGATAGAGCGCCGAACTGAGCGCCTCCACTCGCCTGCGGTCAGAAATGTCGCGATATCCCGCGTAGAAACCGGCCATCCCGCCATCGAGAAAAAGCGGTGCGCAGGACAGCGAGATGTCGAGCAGCGTTCCATCCTTCTTCCGTCGTTTGCTCTCCAGCGTGATGCGCTCGCCACGGGCCAGAGCCTCGGTGATCCACTTCGATTCCGCCAGCCGGTCCGGAGGCACCACCAGATTCTCGAGTTGCTGCCCAATGACCTCGCGCGCGGTGTAGCCGAATAGGCGAAAGAAAGTTTCATTGGACCAGAGCACATGGTGCCCCTGATCCGCAATGACCAGGGCATCGGGCAACGCCTGAAACATCTGCTGGAAAAATTCCGGGCGGGTGGCTGCACTCTGAGCGGGGATAAGCGTTTCGAACGGCGCGGGAATGGGGCAAGAAGTTGCGGTGCACAAGCCGTTAGCCGGCGCCGAGCTTATTGCGGACTGGACAAAATCAGGCGGGACTCCGTTTTCCAGAGCCTTTTTGAGCCGGTCGGCGCGCGCCAGAGTCTACCCGTTTTGGTTGGGCGACACGTTCCCCCATCCGCGGATTCCCCCTCCGAATACGCAGTGCATCCCCATCGTAAAACGCACGGTACTCGCTCGAAAGTTACGGGGGTAATCCGGAAATGGGCGCAGCCCGGGCGCGAGTTTCCAACGAAATCCCTCTGCAATCCCTCCAAATCCCTTCTGAATCTTTGAGGCGACGAGACGGTGGATCGTTTTCACATTCGAGAGTTTTCCTCCTCCAGGTGTTCTATCGGACCCGAATTGCTTCTGGTTTGCCGTCCCCCGGAATTGGCAATGGCGCGCTTGTCGGGACCCAGCGGAACATCAGTGGTGGTCGATCGCTAGGGGGGATTGCGACTTATTTCTTACACTTTCGTGTTGTTTCGACTCTGATGTACTATTTCCGGTACCGCGCTATTTGATAAGACATTTGCCTTTAACTGGGAGCCGCTCAGGGATCGACGCAGTTTCTTGAAGTCTGGTGTGGAGGCGTGAGCGTGGCCGGGACAAACGAAAGAAAACGATCTCGACAATCAGACATGGGGCGCCAGTAGGCACCTGGAGTTATAAGCGTGAAGTTCTCAATCCTCTTTGTGTTATTTACTTGCGTTTCCGCAGCGTTTGGCCAGGCAAACTTCTCCTTCTATGTGGCGACGACTGGGAATGATTCGAATCACAGTACTCGAGACCCTGAAGAGTTTCGACGAGTTTCTGGAAGGGCGGTTCTCGGAATCGAGAAGGAAGGCGCATTACCTGATGTCGATCCACGAACACCTGCCGCCTGCCGCCACAGGCAAGCAAACAGTTGAAAGAGGTGGGATGGGCGAAGGGGATCGAGCTAGCCAAGCTGGCACGGCGGGACCGGCAGCACTTCGAGTGTGCAACCGGGTTGCACAAAGCGCGTCAGATGCCGAAGGAGGACTCTAAGAAGGAAGTTGAGAAGGAGTTGACGGGGCGGGAGATGGAACCGTGGGAGATTGTCTATTTCAACCTCGACCAGAGCCAAATGCCAGTCATCAAAAGGCGATCGAAACGGCGGCTGTGATGGTGGGAACTGGTCGCTCCCGTGGCTACTGCCTGGAAATGATCTGCGCAGACTTTCTGGCTCGAGCCCACCTGGACCACGAAGATCCGGAGACTCTGCTCTTCTCGATGACGCGATTCTTCAAATTTCTACATAGAGAGCAGCGGCAGCAATTCCTCAAAGACTTAAGTGAGAAGGCCTCATGGGCTCGATCGTGCCCAGGCCCACGCGCCTGCGGCGGGATAGGACGGCATACGAACGCTTGCGACAACAGGTGCTCCGTCGCGACCGCTGGCGATGTCAATCGTGCGGCATAATGGCGAGCCTGGAAGTTCACCACCAACACTTTCGGAGCCGTCTGGGAGATGACTCCGACGCAAACTTGATCACACTGTGCGCAGTCAGTCACGCCCGCTTGCATCGATTGTCTTCCGTGTGAGGTCTCGTTCCTTAGATGCCTCTCGTTTCCTTTGTTCCAGTCCTTGGGCTCTGGGTCCGCGTCAATTCCACCTTTCACACGAAGAATCCATTAAGCATATCGAATAGCTCCGCGATGTCGACCAGGAGAATCGAGTCTTAATGGCCAGAGATCAGCAGCCTGGTGAGCGCACGCAGTGGGCGAGGAAGAGGCAGGTCGGTACGAGTCGGTCCTGTGAGGCGGGCAGCCATCGTTGAAGGTGTCCTCGTACTCAAGGAGACACGGTCAGGCTGGCGGTTCCGTTGATTCCGCTGGCGTCGAAGATGCTGGCGGATATGGTCTGATTTCCCGGAGTCATCAGGGTAAAGCCGTTGGTCCATGTATGGGAACCTGCATCCGCCGGAGTGAAGTGATAGGGACTGGGAAGCACGGACGCTGGATCGGAACTGGTGAACGCTATGATGCTGTTGATAATGGTATCCCGCGTTCCTCCAACCCTGACGGTCACGGTAACGGTAAAGGGAGAACCTGCTGTTGCGGTGGAGGGAGATGAGAAATCAAGAATCGCATGCGGGGTGCCGCAGCCGAAGGTCATCGATAGTGCAATCGCTGTGGTCAGCACGCATAGCCGGAGAGCGGACGGCGCGATCCCGGATCCTAACTGGCGAAACGAGCCTGGAAAGACCACATCAAATCGTCGCAAGAGTGAATTTGTACGAACTCTATGACCGTAACAGAACACCGGCACCGAAAGGTGTGTGGTTTATTACAGAGCTTGAGGACTGGCGTCTACTCTGAGGGGTGGTGGTGGGGCTTGCCAATGCGGACATCGATTCCGAACATGGGTCCGTAAACATTGATGCCATAATTCGCGAACCGTGGTTGGGATAAGTAAAGATTCGATATGTGCATCCAGTTCAAACCAGCCGAAATCGAGTACCGAGGATTGAAGTTATATCGAACTCCACTGCCCATGTTCATGGTAAACGTGAAATTCTGTCCTTGCGCATAGAGGACCCCTAGAGGTCCCTTAGCGTCAATATTCCCAAGCCCCAGGCGCCCATCAAAGTACGGAGCGACCTTCCAGTTACGCTGGACGAAATTCCGTCGAATACCCATGATGTAAGAAAAGTAGCGTGTTTCCGGCCCCCGAGGAATCGCAGTCATCGACGCGGTAAAGCTCAGATCCCAATTGCCACGCAGAAACGACCACCCTCCTACATCGTCCATTTGCCATCGCAGCGAAGCAAAAATGGGCACCAGTGTGTATTTAAGGGAGGTCGTGTTATAGCCATCCCCTAAGAAAACGTCGAAGACAAATGGGATATTGACAGGAAGATATCCGACGTCCAAGCCGAACTCGAACTTGTTTTTGTAATAGATGCGTCGATTGAAATCAGGAGGTTTCGGGGGCCGCACCAATTCAACGGACGGTGGCTTCGAATTCGCGTCACGCTCATCGCTCTCTGCGACTGGTGGTGGCTGGGGATCGGCTGATTGGGGCAATCGTCCTGGGACGGAAAGCCAGTTGGCACAGGGAGTCGTTGCGGCGCAGGGCTCAGTGGGAATGGCGGATGGGTCCAAGACCGAGTTCTCGGTGGCAGTCGCCGAGGTTGGGCCGGCGCCTTCGTCGCCCGGCGGTTCCCTCATGGCGCTGTTTATTTGTGAAGTGGAGAGTACGGCATGGGGGGACTGCGCCTGCAGTGATACCGCCATCGCCAGCAGAGACATTGCCAAAATTGATCGGAGGGCAATCCGAAACAAACTGAATGCCTGGTCCAAGCGCTCACCGCATTGGTCGGAGGCCAATATGCTTTCTCATGCACATATGTGACTTGAATGGTCCAGCATCCCCTGGTCGGTCGTCCTGTTGCCGGTAGCGCTTCGCGCGTTAGAGCAGGTCTTTAGGGTGGGTTGCGAGTTTCACTGCAGCCACGTCACTCCGGGGTAGAGGCTCGGTATGCGGTCACCCCGGTAGGCATTTTCACCAGTGATGTTCATTTGCCACACAATCTGCGGATTGTTGGTTTGAGTGACCTCGCTGATTTGGGAGGCGGCCGGAGTGGCAGGAAACGGTTCGCTACTGTCGAACTCGAAATCACCATTGCTCAGCTCTCCAACGCTCCCGCCCCAGGCGGAATAGTAACCCGGGGAATCTTGCCACAGGAGGGTTGCAGTATTGGTGCTTTCATCGATCTGGAACGTTGTGGCGCGCGAGAAGCAGGCCGGTGCTGAAGGGGTGGATCCGCATGCAATTCCATCGGAGTCGATCCGAAGGTTTCCGTCGTCATAGACGGCAACGGTCATCTGTGAGCCGTTTGTAGTCAGGAGGTTCGGATAGTGTTGGCCATAAAACCATTGGCTCGGATCACCCCCCGAAAGAGTGAAGTCCCCATCTTCTCCTAGTTTCCACAATACAGCTCCCGAGCCGGTACCATTGGCGTAGTCAATCTTCAGAATCCAGCTTTGGTGACGCATGGAGAGCAGCAGATTGCCATCCGGTGTGTAAACGAGGGCATTACTGTGTGTCCAGTCGGGCAAGCCCTGTAGATGCCGATTGACATCAAGGTAATCGAAGGCCGACCATCCCCACACCACATTTTCGTTCGGGTCAATGTCCACCACGGAATCTCCGAGCACACTCGTGGTACCTGGGTAGCCTGGCAAATCGGCAAAGTCCTTCGATATCTGACCTATGGTGATCCAATGGCCATCGGGCAGCGTCAGCACATCGTGAGAAAAATTGAGGATGACAAAAGAATAACCGTTTGCTTGAAGCGATTGATTTACTTGCGCGACAGAGATGTCGCGAATTGTGTTTCCCGCCAAATCGATTTCCCGGAGATGCTGTGAGAGATTAAGGATGATATGACCGTTCTGCATAAATTTCACCGGAATCCCTACCTCCGGGTAATACCAAATGACATTGCCCTGAAGGTCAGTCACCACGGAGGACAACATTTTGGATCCAACGGGCGGAATCAGGCTTAGTAACTCTACCCCCGGTGATGGTGACAGGTTCGAGGTCGGACGAATAACCGTGATGCCGGGTGGGGCAACTGATGCGGGCAACGCCCCGGTTGTGAAGGTCTGGTCCTGATCGATAAATGAGCCACCCGTCCAGTCCGCATGCGCTCGCATATGATAGGTAGTTTGAGGCTTCATGCCGGCCACCAGAATATTAAGGGTCTCCCCCGGGGCAGCTACTGAATCCGTCATGACCGACGTTTGCCGGCCGTAAGTAGTATCGGTTCCAAACTCAACCCAGGCCGTTAATCCCGGATGATGCCTGACGTTGTAACTTGCAACCAGTGGATTGGAGGTAGTTGTAACCACCGTCTGCGGTGGCGACCCACAGCCAAAAGATGCGAGTGTTACTACAATCAAGCCTGACAGACAAAATGCAAGACGTGAGTCGCGCATCGGAGTGTCTCCTAAACTCCCGAAGTGATTTGTTAGAGATTTCACCAAGATTAGACAGTTGGATCAGACCGCAGGTTTCCCGGTGTCGGACTTCTGTGTACGGGCCATTTCCTGCCAGGTGGCGAGCGGTTCTGGCATGATTTGCAATTGAGCGCAGGACCATGAGCGCCCCGAAAGGCCCGATAATTCGTCTGTACTGCTAGGCGTTCACCGAACTGGCTCGGGGCGATTCGTTACGTGCGGACAGGCTGGCATTGGGATGAGCAGCGAAGGCGTTCTCCAGATCTTTCACGGATAGGTCCACGAGGTTTGGCAACACGCAAACGGCGCCCGCTCCAATCAGGGGGAAGACGTTCGCTCCGCGCCCGATTCCGAGACAGCGCAGGCCTGCCAAAGTTGCCGAACGAACTCCACAGACGGAGTCTTCAATGGCGAAAAGATGCTCAGGAGAAATGGATAGACTCTGGGCAGCCATCCGGTAAATAGTGGGATCGGGCTTGCTTTCAATGACGTCGTCGCCGGTGACGATCACCTCAAAATAGTCTGCGATCTCAAATTGTTGCAGTGTCCGCCGGGCGCGTTGCCGGCTTGCAGAGGTGGCTACGGCAAGGCTAAGGTCGGCTTGGGCAACTTTCTTGATGAATTCAACGCTGCCCGCGACGGGCTTGAGGCGTGCACAGGTTTCACGGAACAAGGCGTCCTTTTGTCTGCCGTACTCTTGAATCTCGGATTCTGAAAGGTCGCCGAGAAAGTGAATGAGGATGTCGCGTCGCCTGCGCCCCTCGAGGATAAAATCGAGCTCCGCCTCAGAGACCTTCTTGCCGACGCTGGCAAGAAAGGAGCGCCAAGCCCGGTGATGGAGCGGGTGACTATCGACAATAACGCCGTCCAAATCGAAAACAACTCCACTCAACATAGGTTCAGTTGGCCTCCGCCGGTCCGCTTATAGACCGGGCCATGTGGCTTGTGCGTGTTGGTAGTTCTGCATAGTGCCAATGTCGATCAAGTAATCCCGTATGGGAAACGCGAGCATTTGGCCGGTAAGTTTCGGGAGGACATGGAACCCGATGTCTGTTGGAACATCGTCCGGGATGACATCCAATAGTTCTCGCGTACCGATTAACAGCCCCGAAAATGCCAAGTTACTCGTTGGATGCTTCGGTTTTTCAACAAAGTGTTCGATCACTCCCGCGGAGTTGACCGTGACAATCCCGCAGCGAGACGGGTCTGGCACTTCGTAGACGCCGAGCGTGGCCGCCAGTCCATGCTGGCGATGCAATCGCAACATTGCTGAGAGATCGGCACAGTGAAGAA
This sequence comes from uncultured Acidobacteriota bacterium, assembly GCA_963763795.1. Lineage (GTDB taxonomy): Bacteria > Acidobacteriota > Terriglobia > Terriglobales > Acidobacteriaceae > Sulfotelmatobacter. Next base: position 681,477 of record CAVXPP010000007.1, read on the forward strand.
CGTCGGCGTAAAACACCCAGAACAGATCCTCGTCATCGACCCACTGGCGATTGGCGCGCAAGGTCCCCGCGCTCCCCAGCAATTCCTTCTCTCTCGTTACGTGCACGCGCAAGTCGGGTTCACCAGACGTTTGCAAGAACGCCTGTACCAAATCCGCATGAGCATGAAGGCTGATCAGTACATCAGTAATCCCAATTTCCTTGCACAGCTTTAACCAGATGGCCAGCATGGGCATGCCTTGGATGGGCACAAGACATTTGGGGATGTTGTCGGTGATAGGGCGCAGTCGAGTACCATTGCCCGCGGCCAAAAGGAAGGCTTTCATTGAATTCCTCAGTTATCAGATGGAGTGTTAAGCGATCGACAAACCTGTAACGTTCGGAATAAAAGTCCAGGGACATCCGCTGCTTTCATCGCGGTTGATAAAAGGGTCATTCACGATCGCCTGCGCACCCTGCATATCGAACCCGAATGTCATTTCCTGGATGTCATGCCGACCCATCGCCTCTCGAACATCGGGTTGAAGGTCAGGTTCACAGTAGAGAAGTAAAAAGCCTCCACCGCCGGCCCCGGTGATCTTGCCTCCTAAGGCGCCGTGCTTGCGGGCGAGGGTATAGAGTTCATCGATGTGGGGCGTCGAAATCTTCGCCGAGATACGTCGCTTTGCCTGCCACCCTTCGTGCAGCAACGTGCCTATCTCTCTGAGATCGCCCTTTTGAAGTGCACTCCGCATGCGAATCCCCAATGTTTTTACCTCGTGCAGGGCATCGAGAGCGCTTCCCGTCTCGTTACGGGCCGACGATTCCTGCTCCTGCAGGATGGTCCACGAGTGATGGGCCGAGCCGGTGAAAAACAGCATGAGATTCCGTTGCAGCTCGGTTAATACGGCGGGGTTCAAATCGATGGGCTCAACCAGGGTACTGTTATCCGGATTGAATGTGATGAAGTTCAAGCCGCCAAACGCAGCCGCGTATTCATCCTGTTTGCCGACGGGTTTTCCGAGAAGATGCCGTGCGATGCGGAAGGATCGTTCTGCGAGATCATATTTTGAGATTGGACGCTGCAAATAGGAACTCAGCGTCTTGAGGATGTTGACGCAGACGCTAGCTGAAGAACCAAGACCTGTCCCTGGCGGAATCTCAGAGGCCAGAAAGAGGTCGACGGCGATATCGCAATTCATCTCCTTCAAAACTGCTAATGGAATCTCCAGCGGGCTTCCGCGCAATTTTGCGTTAGCGATATCGCGCCAGGTCTCGAATACCCGCAAGTCGGAGGAAATAACTTGAATCCGGTCATCAGGCCGCGCGGTAAGGATGGTGTAGAAATACTTATTAATAGCGGCGCTGAGCACCGACCCACCGAACTGCTCATAATATGCGGGCAAATCGGTACCACCACCGCCAAAACTAATCCGCACTGGACTGCGAACTATGAGCATGGACCCAATTCTCCTCAAGCCTTAGATCTGGTTCTGCTTTCATCGCGTCTGCTGACAACTCTTGCTCTTGCCGGTCTAGTAGCCGGACCATGAGAGTCCAGGCGGTCTGGAGCAACAGGGAGATATCCTGGAATGGAGACCGGTGGAGAATGTATTGCAGATCGTACCGGGTCTTATCCTCGGAGGAATGTTGATGTCTCAGACCGTAAACCTGAGCCAATCCGGTAATGCCCGGTTTCGCATTGAGCCTTTGGCGATGCCAATCGGTGTAATGCGACGCTCGATCCAGTCCCTCCGGGCGGGGTCCGACTAAGCTCATCTCTCCTCGCAGGACATTGAAGAGCTGGGGCAATTCCGTGATGCTGAGTTTCCGGAGCAGGCGTTCGAAACCGGGCGGCTCCGTTGTCGTACGGACCGAATTCAAACGGTAGATTCCAAATTCTTTTCCGAATTGCCCACAACGCCGCTCGCAACAGAATGCTCGTGCCTTCTTGAGTCTAAAGAATACGGCCCCTACGAGCAGCGGAGGGATGCATACAGGAAGTAGAACCAGCGCCATAGCTATATCGAACCCTCGTTTCCAGAACGGTTCGCCCGCCCCCAAGGGAGCCGTTTGCAATTCCAGCAGTGGAAGGCCATCGAGGTCAGTCAGTTCGGGTTTCGTGAGATACATCTCATACGGTTGTGGAACCATGCTGACGGCTATGCCTTGACGGCTACAACGTGAGGTTAGGTCCAAGATTTCCGGATGACCCGGCGCCGAAACGGTCAAAATAATCTCATCTACTCGCTGTGACTTGAGCATTTCGGCGATATCGAGGGTTCGCAGGACGACCGCATCCCTGCGGTTCGTGGACGACGCGGTTGGGAAGGCATCCTCGCCAGGGCTGAGAAAACCGACAACCTTCCGCAGCATCTCCGGATGACATTCGACCTTGCTGGCCATTTCGCGGGCCAAGGGTCCGTTGCCGACAATCACGACGTTGCGAACCAGTCCTTGGGCGCGGCGTGAAGCCATGATTGATCGTGCAATCAGCCGGATAGCCAGGAAGCCCACGAAGAGCAACAGACCAAAATATCCAAGCGCTAGACGGGAAATGTATTGGCGCCCCAGGTACGCAATCGTAAAGAGCGCGGACATGAGCGCCAATACCGAAAGGAGAAGTTGAGAGATGACAGCCGAGAACATCGAACCGGCCCGAAAGCCGTCCAGTCGCCCCCAAGAGGACATCACGCTCCATAGCAGAAGGGTCGCCATAAGTGGCGGGAGGAAAATAAGCGCGGAGCGATCGGTTGGGCCGTGCCACACCCAACCGTACCGCAGCAGGTATCCAAGGGGCATAGCTAACATCCCCCAGGCGAGGTCCGCAGTTAAAATGATGTTACGTAGATTTCGAGGAGACATTGAGCAGGTCCAACTCTGAAACAAAGGTCACGCCTGTAAGTGGTTCAAGTCTTGCGCCAGGGCATCGCACATCCGGGATCGCAAGGAAATGAAAATCGCGTGGTTCACGGAAACGTGCAGGTCCTCGATGATTTGCATGTTGTCGGAGGGGACGATTACGCACATGTCGCACAGGGTCTTCATCTTGCCACCCTGAAAACCCGTTAGCCCGATGATGAAAGCACCCGCCTCCCGAGCGACCTGGATAGCTTTCAGCACGTTGGGTGAACTACCACTTCCGCTGATCGCGAGCGCAATATCGCCTTGGTTGATGAGCGGGGCGAGTTGCTCGGAAAAGATATCGTCGTAAGAGACGTCGTTCGCCCATGCGGTCATCAGGGGGACATTGTCGGTGAGCGCGACCACGCGCAAGCGTCTTGTACCATTCATTGAGGTGCCCTTTCCGAGGTCGCAGGCGCAATGTGAGGCCAGGGCAGCGCTTCCGCCGTTTCCAAATACGTAGACGGTTTTGCCTTTGAGGTAAGCCTGCCACAAGGCGTCCGTCACGCTGTCAATCAGGGCAAAGGGAAGGCGTCGGAGAACGGATCCGACGCCTAAGAAATACGCTTTGGAGCGCGGGACCTCATTAGCTGTAAAGGGCGATGCGGCAACACTCGTGCTTCGCGGGTTGGGCGCGGTACTCATGTCTGAAGTGACCTCAATTAAAGACTTGGAATTAGACTGGAATTAACTTCGACGTTAGGGGCGACCTTAGTCTCCAGCAGACAGCACAACGCCCGCCTGCTTCATATTGGAGTACGCATCTTGTACTTGCTCGGGAATACCACCGATCTGTTGAATCCAATCCAGAAAATCGTCGAGGATATCCGATAAGCTTCGCTTCGGACACCAACCCAGGGCTTGCAGTTTCGAAATGGACGACACGCTATTGCGGTTATCGCCAGTCCGATATTCTCCGGGAATGCAAAACTCGACGTTGCTCCCGATTTTCTCGCGGACCTGGCGGGCATAGTCAATTACCGATGTTGACCGTCCACTCCCGACATTGAATGCCTGGGCATTGGCTGCGTCCTCCTGAAGGACAAGCATGTTTGCCTTCACTACATCTTCGATGTGCACGAAATCACGCGTCTGCAGTCCGTCTTCATAAATCACCAAAGGATCACCCGTCAAAGCGCGGCTCACAAAAATACGGCAGACCCCCGAGTAGTGGTTGAAGAGTGATTGCCGGGGTCCTTGAGTAATGGAGTAGCGCAGGGCGACGGTTGGAATCCCGTGGATCCATCCCAGTCCCAGCGCCGTTTTCTCCTGGGCAATTTTGGAGACTGCGTATTGATTGTAGGGATTGTTATGCTGCTCGGAGAGGAGCAGAGGCGTGGCTCGTTGGCCACATTGCGCGCAAGAAACCTCCCATTCTCGTCGCTGCAACTGTCGCGCGCTGCGAGGGATCGGCAAAAACGCTCCGTGCTCCTGGCAACGATACTGCCCTTCACCATACACAGCCTGAGAAGATGCCACGATCACTTTCCGAATCTTCATTCGGCCTTCCACAATCAACTCGTATAGAAGAGCGGTCCCCACCGCGTTCACCGACAGGAACCTTGAAAAGTCGGGCATATAATCCTGGTAGGCCGCTTGATGGGAGACTACGTCGACGTTCCGTAACGCATAACGGAGCGCTTCGCGGTCAGTCACATCTCCGCGGATGAACTCAACTCCCGGAGGGAACCGCGGCGGTTGACCTGTGGGATGAACTTTGGGATCCAGGTTATCCAGCACTCGAACCTCGAACCCTTCCTTGTGAAAACGATCAACAAGATGGCCACCAATGAACCCAGCTCCGCCGGTAACGAGAACACGCATAATCGACTTAGCTCCTAGCTATAAGTGATTAGATTGTTGGGTAGGTGGCTCTACTTGCCTGATCCTGAGAGGACTGTTTCCACGGTACGCATAAGGATTGCAAGGTCGAGTCCGAGAGACCATCGGCTGATATATTCGAGGTCGAGGCGCACCCATTCGTCAAAGTCACTAATCTGGTTGCGCCCGCTCACCTGCCAAAGGCAAGTAATTCCGGGCTTCACTGAGACCTTTTGTTTCTGGTAGTCGTTAAACTGCTCGAACTCGGTGACCAGTGGAGGCCGTGGACCAACTAAACTCATGTCACCGGTGAGTACGCTGTACAGTTGGGGTAGTTCGTCGAGACTGTATTTTCTGAGCCACGTACCAACCTTCGTGATGCGAGGATCGTTTGCGATTTTGAAAACCGGCCCGGTCATCTCGTTGCGAGCGGCAAGCCCGTCGCGAAGTGCATCGGCATTGACAACCATCGATCGAAACTTATAGCCGGTGAACGGGCGGCCACCACGACCCACGACCTTCCACCGATATAAGACCGGTCCAGCAGAACTAACTTTCACCGCGATCGCCACGAGAAGGAAAACAGGCGACAACAGCAAGAGAAGAAAGGCTGAAACCACAACATCGAGCCCTCGCTTGATCAGCAGACTGAGTGGACTTCGCCATCGCGGAGACAGAACCATCTGCTTGCCCGGTTCAAACGCTGCTCCAGCGCTTTCAGAACAAACTTCAACCAATTGATCTGTCATTTCAAGAAGATGTGTCGACGGAAGACTTCCAATTCGCATCATGCGAAATGGTCTTTTCAGGATCGAGATAGATTTTCGCTTGGGGATCGGAGGAGATGACGCGGCAAAATTCCTGCTCAACCAGAGTTAATATCTTCTTTTTGTCCAAAGTTGATTCTGCGCATTTTCGGGCATTCTGCCCAAGCCGGGTGCGTAAGGTCGCATCTCCGGCCAACCGGGCAACGGCCTCCGCGAATGCGGCCACATCATCGGCGGGCACTCGGAGCCCGCAGTCCTGCACTGCGAGTGCGAGTTGTGTTCCCGCGGCAGCGGTGGCGACCACCGGACGGCCGCTGGCCAGTATTCCAGTCAACTTTGAAGGCATCACCAGGTCCGCGATTTCGGCGCACTGTGGAAGAAGGTGAATGTCGGCAAGATTCATCAGCTCGTTCAGGCGGTCCATGGGCTGAAGAGGGAGCCAGCGAACATTCGGAAGCGCTGAGGTGCGACTGGCAAGTGTTGCGCGGTACGGGCCTTCACCACAAAAAACAAACTGGATGTTCTTGTCGTCAGCCAGATGAGCGGCAACTTCGGCCAGGATGTCGAGCCCTTGCTTGCGCCCCATCGTCCCGGAGTAGAGCGCTACCACCGCTTCGCGAGGTATGCCCAATTCGCCGCGCAACGGGCTAGGCACTCCAGTAGGAAAAATACGATTCGTATCGACCCAGTTGGGGAACAGGACGCTGCGCGTCGCAGGGAAGCCCTTCTGGCTAAGTCGATCCAGCATCCTTGACGATATCGTGGAGATCCGATCGAAGCTCAACATCAGCTTTTTCTCCAGCGCCGCAATGAAATTGCGCAAGAGGTGCGACTTCAGCATTCCCACAGCAAACCCAGCATCCACCTCGAAGTCCTGGATATGCAGCCAACTACGCGCACCGGCCAGCCGAGCGGTGATGGCCGCGCCCGGTATGCAGAACGCTGTGGGTTCGACTACTAGAACCAACGATGGCCGCCAAAATGCCTGAACCAACATGACTGGCAGGCTGGTGAGAGCGAAGCTCGCTAGATGGACTATCCGCTTCACGGTGGATGGATTGCGCGGAACAAAGAGTGGACAACGGAACACAGTCAAACTTCCGGTACCATGACCCTTGAGCGAAGTTGCTTCCTTCCGATAGCGCCAAGCAGAGTAACCCTTCCCGACTTTCGAGGCGGGATTGAAAGGCGGCGCGGTGACCACCCGCACTTCATGGCCATGTTGAGCGAACCAATCGGCCATTTCACCGGTGTATTTCCCGGTACCCACCAACTCAGGGCTGAAATTAATGCCGTGGATGAGAATGCGCACGCGATCAACCTTGTGGAGAACTCAGAACAAATGCTGGCGAACCGTTTTGAGGATCGTTGACTAGCATCTAGTCCGCCGTAGCGACTGCTATCAAGCAATCTCCCCTTCGCAGGCTATTGCCAAGAATAAGGAAAGGAAAGAACACGAGGCGGGCGAGGAGCATGAGAGCAAATACCATGGCCGGATTTCTGAGTTGCCGGTTCGGTTTACCTTTTCGGGCGAACAATCGCGCGATCACGGAGGACGCGACCCACAGCGACGGTGTGATCTGGCGAGTCTGAGTATTCGTAAAGCGCGTTTGCGTCAAAGTTCCTTCGAGAGTTTCGGATGAGAAATGAACGATGTGAAACGGGACATGCCAGTGAATCCAATATTTGCCGAAAAAAAAACGCAACCAACTTTGATGGTTCGGGCAACTGATCCAAACCTGGCCTCCCGGCTTCAGGATACGGCGAACGTCCCGCAGCATCTGTCGAGGATCGAGCGAATGCTCCAGGACATTGGAAAGCACGGCCACGTCAAAGAGCGCATCCGGAGCGAACTGGTCCAGCGTCGCGGAGTGTACAGCGAATCCTTTTCGACGAGCGACCGCGGCAGCTATGTCGTTCAACTCAAGTCCTTCCACTGCAAAACCGTTCTTCGCATAGATCGCTAAGCCGCGTCCCTCGTTGCACCCGATGTCGAGTAGCCTGCCGACACCTTTCTGGGTGTAGAACGAGATATCACCGTCCAAAAATGCCCACATACGATGTAATGGAGAGGAAAAGAACCGCTCCCGGAGCCGCGTGTAGAGCGTGTCATGCTCACCGCCGAAGTTGTAATAGCGTTCGTACAGGTCCTTAAGACGCGATGCTGTTGGCCTCGGAGAAAGCTGATCCAACCCACATTTCACGCAGCGTCGAGCCTCATAGTCGCCCGGAATTCCGAAGCGGGTATCGAACAGGCCATCGGCGGAAAGTTCCATGGACCCTGCGCACGCGACGCACGCCGCCGGATCGTCGCCCGGGGGATCGCCCAACGATTCGGTCAGAACCGGGTCGACGGTTAAGCGCTCAGTTGCAGGTTGCATGATTCAAACATCTGACCCATGCGTCCGGGCTGTAACATGACAAGCCGCAGCCTGGGCGAACAGAAACTATCCTTTGGGAGTTGCGACCAACTCGCCAAAAGCGTCGGTGGTGAGTTCTAGAACCTGGCATTCGAATCCCCACCGTTCAAGCAGTCGGCACTAGTCGGCTATCTTCTTACCTTCGATGCAGATGCCGGCGCCATTAAGAACCCGTGTCGCTTCCTCAACTTCCTCAATCCCACAAATCTCGCTGCGAAGAAATTCCTTCCTCGATACCTCCCGGAACCCTGCCGCCTCAAGGTAGTGCGTCAACGAGTCCGAGTCGTACATCCACTTATGCGAGTGGAAATCCTTCCAAATTGCGTAAGATCTAGTGAAGATATTTCCGGAGGGGGGAGCGGGCGAGCGGAAAGCTAATCTTTCATTCAGAGTGTCAGCGGCAGCTTTGTCCCCATCGCGCCGACACGTCAAATAGTCCTCAACCAGCGAGTGCAGGTCGGGGACCACTATCCTCGCAACGCCGCCAGGCTTGAGTACCCTCCTGCACTCATCAAGCAACTGTTGTGCCTGGCTTCGATAGAGGTGTTCCAACACGTGAGAGGCATAAATAGCAGAGAAAGTATTATCGGGAAACGGCAAGCGTTTCTTTAAGTCGTGCACAACTGGGCTCACATTCCACTTCGCACCTTGATTCTTCGAATGGATCACTCCTATGAGTTCCAGCATTCGCCTCAGCTGTTTGTGATGGGTGAACCAAGCGTTCCAGGAGCCATCTACATTGACCCAGCCGGAAGGTGCATTGGGCCCACACCCCAGGTTAAGTCGGCTTGACACCATAACATTCGCGCTCATATTTTACGTGGTCAACCCCAAACAATTTTCCCCAGCGCGCTCTCGCTCGAAAGGGCGGGAGCAGTCGTCAACAGCGTAAGGTTGTTGTGAAGCATTGATAAACCGGAAACTCGGGGCAGCGGGTCTCAACCCCGTCGTGCCATAGCACTACATATTTGTTACTAAGCGATTCCGAAATTGTGATGGCTGCGTATGGCCCATACGGCTCTCTGATCGTATGTTCCAGAACCGCACCGGAGCTATGAAGAAGAGAAATGCTAGCAAAGAAAACGGGTTCCCCACTGCGAACAATGAGCGCTCTACAATGGACGTCACCATAAGCACCACCAGGAACATGCCGCACGCGATGTAAAGACTCCTCAGATCTTTATCGACTTCGCGCAAGGCATTTCTGGCAACGCGTAGCAGAATACTGACGAATCTCCATGCAATCAGGATTAACGGCACCGCGCCCATGTCGTAAAGGATGACCAGGTAGCTGTTGTCAATCATGGGGTAGGTGTAAGCGGCATCGGATGACCTAACCCCGTGCCCTAGCAGCCACGTACCATCGCTGAAAACGCGCAGTGCCTCGTGCCACATGTCGATACGGCCGGACATTCCTGAATCCAAGCCGCGATCAGGGGTAGAGAGAGACAAAACCTGATCCAAAGCAGCGTAGGCGTCGCGCGTCGAGTCCATGCTGCTTACCAACACAAAGAGAGTGACCAGGAGAGTGACCGCCAACAGACCGATCTTGATCATCCTTTTGCGCAGGTGTTTCGCGGAACTGGCAATCACGGTGCCAAATACAAAAACGAAGCCGGCCGCCACTCCGACAATTGCACCTCGAGACGATGCAAGGAGTATGCCGACTATGCAAACAAGCCCAGCTAAGCCGCAGAGAGTCCTTGTGGGCCAACCGCCTTTTATGAACTTCCAGATCAATACGCAAAGGTAACCGGCCAGCTGCAAAGCAAGCAAATTAGGATGGAAATTGAGAGGGATGAGCCTTGAAAACGTCGTAATCGATTGCACGAGCGCCTCAAAACCCAAAGGCAGAAAAATCAGGATGGATAAGATCGCCGACCAATAAAAAGCTTCGAGCACCTCCTCAATCGATACTATCGTCATGTATACCCGCGCGAGCAGTAAACAACTAGAGAGCAACAACGCGAATTGGAAGGACTCGTTGAGTTTTGACCCCAATGAAGACTCGAGCATAAGCGCTGACAAGAAGATCAAATATAAAAGGCCGTCGGTTTCGAAAACTCCTGCCAGCGCAGTCAGAAGCGAATCCGACCAAAGCACTTTAAAGAACACCAGGGCAGCGAACAGGGCCAGCGGCGCAAGTTGAAGCGACACGCTGAGATTGGGAGCCATGTAAGTTGCGAATGAAAGGGTGAACACTAAGCACAGTGCAAGCTGGCTCAGAATATTGCTCTTCTTCTTCGCTTCTGGCATGGGTGGAGTCAAAATACGTATTGTGTCTGGGGGATTTCTTCCTGGATCGAACATGAGGCGGCCGGAACCGCGGACGATCTCTTCATAGGCCTGCGCCATCTGAGCGCCGACGACACTCCACGGAAGGTGCTCGGCGGCCCATTGTTTTCCGCGCTGGCCCATCTCCCGACCCCGCGCCGGGTCCTCGATCAGATTACGGAGGGCCTGCACCGTGGCGGAGACATCGCACGGAACTATCAGCCCGGCTTCTGCTTTTTTTATCTCCGGCCAGATGTTCACCTGATCGGAAATCACGACCGGAACGCCACTGGCCATCGCTCCCACAGCGGACTGGCCGAAGTTCTCGGTGTACGAGGTCAGGCTGGTGGCACTTCCCTAGCCGCGACCGCAAGAAGCTGACGCCGCTTGGACCATGCTGCGAATATCTGACACAGCTTATCGAAGAGCGAGTCGGGTATGTTGCCATACGTCGCCGCCGTGCCAGGAAACAGAGCATGGGTCAATATGTGAATTGAGAACTGGTCCGGCCGGAAGCCAGCCTCGAGGAACGAATTGCCGAGCAGTTGAGGAGTCCACGTGTGCAGGTGATGGTTCACGTCCTGGGGGTTATATGCTCGCTGCGTCCGCCAATCGTCGATCGGCAGGCACAACACAAGGACGCCCGAGGCCACCAACTTACCTCGCAGCGCGCGCAACATGGCGATCGGATGCTCCACGTGTTCCAGAGCGTGATTTGAGATCACAACGTTAAACGCCTCGTCCGGGGCTGCAGAGATGGAGTCGTAGCATTCAATTCCGCCCTGAGCGGCCACTGCCAGAGCCGCTGGATTTACGTCTATGCCAACTCGTCGGCTACATCTAAGGTTTCGGAGGGTGTGACCACCACCGCAGCCAAAATCCAGAACGGCATCGGCAAGCTTCACGTATTTCTGAAATTTTCTTGCCTCGATTTTCCCGCTAAATTCCGCCTTCTCGTTTTGCCACTGAAAATACGCAGCACCAGCAGCGCCGGTGTACCAGGTGGATTGCCGGGGTGTTGCTTGTGGAGTGATCTGCTCCTGCATTAGAGAGCTCGCTTACTCCCTGTGCAAGCCACTTCCATCGTGGCGAGAATGTTGTCAGGGTGCTGTCCCCCGGGCAGGACCGATTCGTAGATGGTCATGAGACGATCATAGTGCGCGGCACGGGAAAAGCCGGAGCGCAGCTTACGGCTGCCGTTGCGGCCCCACTCCCGGCACAAAGTCGGCCGCTCCAGCATGAACTGGATTTTCTCGCGCAGATCAGCGGGATCGCCGGGAGTCGACAAGAGGCCGGTGTGGCCGTCCTCAATCAACTCGGGAATGCCTCCCAAACGGGAGCCGATCACCGGTCTTCCCATCGCATAGGTTTCCAGCACGGCGGCGGGCTGGTTTTCGTACCACAGCGAAGGCACGACGGAAAAAGCAGCTTGAGCAATGTAGTTGCGGAGTTCTTCCCGCCCAGATACAAACGGAATACGCTTGACATTCTTTGCCTTGGTGGCGATTTGTTCCTCGACCCATGGGCTTAGTGGGCCATCTCCAATCAACAACAGCTTGCAATCTAAAGGCTGAATGGCTTCGAGCAGCACCTCGACTCCCTTGTTGGAGGCCAAACGCCCGAAATACAGCACATAGTCGCCGGCCGAGTTGTTGTCCGGAGTTTGGTCCGGAAAATCAATAAAGATCGGGATATGAGCGATGCGCTCGGCGGGAATTCCGAACTCCACGAGCTTTTCCAGCAGAAAGCGGCTGGGGACCAAAAGCCTCGACGCGCAATTCCACGAACCTCGAAAATCGTGCAGGTAATGGCTCAACGTCGCCATCAGGCTCGCAGGAAAATTCCAGTAGCAGGAGTGTAGCAGCAGGTTGTAGTGATGGCCACCCCGACAGCGCTCGCAAATCGAGCCACCGGTCTGCAATGTCCCGGCGCCGCAAATAATATGGTAGTCATGCAGCGTCACCACGAGAGGAGCGCCAGAGTTGCGGAACACATCGAAGATCGAGGGCGAGAGCTGATAGTTGATGCTGTGAGCGTGTGCCAGGTCTGGCTTGAAGTCCGCGACCAGCCGCTCCAGATTTCTTCTGGCCTCCAGAGAATAGATACCTTCCACAAAAGCCTTGGCCTTCCGTCCAAATCCGAGCTGGGGGACATCCGCATCGGTGAACCCGCTGCCAACAAAGTAGTCTGAAAATGCGGACTGACGGTTCTTCGGGTGCACGGTGGAAAAATGAGCGACCTCATGCCCGTGTTCCGTAAGGAGGTCGCACGTCTTAAAGAAGAACGTGTCGGCCCCGCCTCGTGTGTAAAAAGTCTTATGAATTTGTAAAACACGCATTGGTTTGCCGGATGGATTCAACTGTGCGGGAGATTCCTTCTTGGAGCGAGATCTGTGGCGCCCAGCCGAGAACGGCACGTGCGTGCCCAGCGTCCAGTGCTATGTGGGCAACTTCTCCGGGCCGAACAGGTGCGAATCTCGGATCACCCCGGTACTGAGTGGCTGATCGCACCAGGTCGAAGATCTGATAGTCGGAAGTGGGCTGTCCGCTTCCCAGGTTGAGCGTTTCCCCGTCTCCCTTGTCCAACAACCCGACATTTGCCCTCACGATATCGTCAATGAAAACGTAGTCGCGCGTTTTGGAACCGTCTCCAAAGATGGTGGGTTGTTCGCCCCTAAGCATCTGGAGGGCAAAGATAGCAGTCACTCCCGCCTCGCCATGTGGGTTTTGTCGTGGGCCGAACACATTCGGGTATCGCATGACCGTATAGTTCAAGCCGTAGAGGTACCTGTAGAGGAAGAGATATCTCTCGAGCGTTAGCTTGCTGACACCGTAATGGCAGATCGGCCTCGTGGGATGCGATTCATCCACTGGCACGGTTTCAACCTCCCCGTAGCTTGCCCCTCCCGTCGATGCGTACAGGAACTTGCGGAGCTTATATTTGACTGCCAGTTCCAGTAGCCCGAGAGCGCCAACGATGTTTACCCGGGCGTCGAACAGGGGCTCACGAACGGAGCGGCGGACATCCATCTGCGCCGCGTGATGGTTGATGATTTCTGGCCGCTCCTCGGCAATGATCTGCTCCATTCCCGCAAAATCCGTGATGTCGTGTTCGAAGAACTTTGCAGCGGAGGGGATGTTCTCGCGTTTGCCGGTGGATAGGTCATCGACGATCGCGACCGAATGGCCTGCCCGTAGATATCCTTCCGAAACATGCGAGGCGATGAATCCCGCCCCGCCAGTGACTAGTATTTTCATAATCTCCTCATCGACGATGCTTCAGATTTTGCGCCCAATCGATTCCAGTTCGGGAGCTTCGCGGCTTACGTAACGCCCGGCGTTGTGGTTCCGAGCCTTTTCAAAAACTTCGAGATAACGCGCAGCGACGCGCTCTACCGTGTAGTTCTGCAATGCGAACTCGCGGCCGGCGGTCGCGGCCCGCTGACGGCTAGTTGGTGAGGTCAGAAACTTTTCCAGAGCTTGCTTCAGCCTTTCGGCATCGTGTTGCTCGACGATCGTACCGCCGGGGCCGAGCGTGTCGGGAATCGCGCCGCAGTTGGAACCGATCGAAGCAATGCCCAGCATCATGGCCTGAGCGAGGGTTAAGCCGAATTGCTCTTTCCAGGCCGGGGCGGATTGCGAAGCGAGCACGAAGATATCAGTGCAGCGAAGGTATCGGGATACCTGCTCGTAGGGCACGGACGGCAATAATACAACTCGTCCTGGAAGCGTGGCCATCCACCGTTCTCGAATCTCCTCTTCAAGCGGCCCGGACCCGACCAGCAACAGTTTCCACGGATAACACAGGAGTTTGCCCAGCGCTTCGAACAGCAGACGCAATCCTTTTTCGGGCACCATACGCCCGAAATACCCGACCACGGGCATACCGTTGAGCCCCAGTTCGGTGCGCAATTGCGACTCCGTCCCCGGCTGATGTTCGGTTACATTCAGGCCGTATTGCGGAAGAACTTCGATATTTCCAGAGAAACGTCCTTCGGCTCGCAAGAGTTCGGCAGCTTCGCGGTTTCCGCAAATCACCGCTGACGTCCGTCGAAGAGAATAGGCGCGTATTCGCCGCTTCGCTACTCCAAGCGGAAACCTGCGCGGGCGCAGAATATTGTCCCAGGTGAACAAAGTCACTGCCACCCGCGGTGCCAAAGCATTTCGCAAAGCAATCGTTTCCAGCGAAATCAAAGCTTGTGGTTCTTCTTCGACATGAATGACATCGGGATCAAAACTGCGCAACACCGCTGCCAACGGCCCAAGGGCATGCACGTAGGTCATATGCGACTTGGCCATGTACGGCCTTAGCGGGACGACCTCCTCCGGGCTCAACTCGGGGTGAACTTGATAGTCCGTCAACTCGAAGCGATCGCGACCGCGAGAGGGCACGACCAAGCGGAGATGCAAATCCTTGTCCAGTCGCTTCATGGCGACATACTTCTGCTGGTTATAGGCCAGCAGAAAAGGATGCCCAACCACCATCAATCTCACAACACCTCCGAGGTGGGCACCCGAGGCTCCGGGCTGTAAATGTCGACGGCACTAGGGATGATCCGCTTATGCACGGACAGTCGAAACGCAAGAGCGAGTGTCCCGGTGTAAGCGGCTGCGGAAACAAGCATGCCGTAGGCGGCTCCATGTAAGCCGAAATAGATCACCAACGGCACCCCTAGAAGAAAAGTGGCGAGCGCGCTGCTGACGTAAGCATAGAAAACGAGGCGAGGCTTCTCAGCAGCCCGGATTGCGTCACTCATGGTGTTTCCAATGCCCATCAACAGCGGTACTAATGCGAGAAGGAAGAGCAAGGGAGCAAGTTCATCAAACTTGCCCGCATATAGAACATGGATCACTTGGCTACCCACCAATCGGACACCGAGAGCGAAGATCAACGTCAGGCCCACTATGAGCAGTGCGTAGCGCTTCCAGAATGCGAAAAAGGCGTCCATATTCTGGGCGACGTATTTGGCGGCGAGTGCGGGCAAGAACAGGAACGAAAGCGAGATCATGATCTGCTCGACCGGTGCGATGAGAACGTACATCGCCTTCAACTCGCCCACTTCTTTTACGGAGAGAAATCCGGCGACCAGCCAGTAGTATCCCTGGTGCATGAACTGGAAGACGAAGGCCGTGGCCAGGACCCAGCGGGTGTACGCCCAGTGTTCTCTCCAATAGTGAGGCTCGGAGTCGAGAAAGGCGCTCTGCAGGTTGCCCAAAGGAAGCTTGCGAACGAAGGCCAGACCCGCGATAACCCATCCCAAAGCCAGGATCAGGAACACCGAGAAACCGTTCAGTTCGCGTGTCTTCGCAGCCAACCACAACAGCGACGCAACTGCCGCGAAAAATACGAGCGATGTCCCGGCCGCGAGGCCTGGCTGACGAACGACATAAAAACTTCGTCGCAGGAACGAGCCGGTAAGAATAAACGCCACGGTAAGGGAAAGGCCGAGCAGAGACGGTGATAGGAGCGAAGGGGCTACCCACCGGAGCAGCAGACATGTCAGGAGAAGACCGGCGGACAAAGTTAATCCGGCAAGCACATTGCTGCGCATCATTAGCCGCAAATAAGTCGTGAACCGCGCCCGATATCTTCCTGAGGCATAAACGGTGAACGGCTCGAGGACTGCCGCATTGTGCAGCCCGGCGAGAAACGTAAAGATCGAGTAGGACAGCGCAAACATTCCGTACTCTTCTTTCGTCTGAGTGCGAGCCAACGCCACATTGACGAGAAACATGCCGCCCACGGACAGGCCCTGGTCCGTCAAACCCAGAGCGAACTGTTTCGCGCGCTCCTTCGTGAACGACACGGCAGCTAAGAAATCTGACCATCTGTTTGCTGGACTCATTTCCGAAAATTCCGATGGTTGCGAGAGAAAACAAAGCTCATCTCAGAGTACGTCACCAGGCTTGTCGGGAAGGGTGGACGGATTCCCTCGCCGCGCCACCCGCAGCCATAAACCATGCGCGATGGCTTGCGTCCGGGACCCGTTAGGGGGCGTCCATGGCATGCATGCCTTTACAGAGTGGAAAACCTCTCCTGCAAACAGTTTTCGGGGATCCATCGCATCAGTCTGATCCCACTGATTGCGAACGATCAGCCAAAATACTGCGGCCGCCAGTCCAAATGACGCGCACATGAAGATGATACTCATGCGAGGTGGGAAGGACTTTCGCTCGGGGCGGCTCGCTGAGTCAAGTACTTTAATGGCGGGAGTTTCTTTTGCTTCCTGCACCTTAGCCAGCTCGTACTGTTGCGTCAGCGTTTCGTAGACCGCTTCCTGGATCTTCGTTTGGCGATAGAGATCGGCGTACTTCACGCCGAGGAGCGGCAACTGGCGAATCGAAGGATAGGCGGTCTCGCCAGGGGTCGCGGCTTCGCCCGATCCGCCGCCGAGTTTGTCCAGTTGTGTGCGCAACTCCGTGATGCGGGCCCGGACTGCCAGCACGCGAGGGTTGCTGGAAGCGTAGATCGCTTCCAACTCTTTCTGTTCAGACTCGGCCGCGATCAGTTCACCCTGCAACTGTGCTGCCGCCTCGACCATCGCGCGGGCCTGTTCCTTGATATCGATAGCGGTATTCTTGCTGGAGAACTGGCTAAAGTCGACGGCGGCCTGATCAAGGTCCAGTTTTACCGCCTTGAGGCGCTCTTCGAGGAAAACCCGTTCACGATGAGCTGCTGAAGTAGAGAGTTCCGCCGACAGGCGGTTCAGTTCCTCCACATAGGCTTGTGCAAGGGCAGTGGCTCGATGAGCATCTCTGTCGGTGACGCTGATCGTGATAATTCCGCTCTTTCGATCTTCCGCGATCCCCGTTTGTTCGGCGAGATCTTTGCGCGCGTCCTCGTCAAGTCGGTCCCAATAGACCCTCTTCAGATCAAAACGTTGCACGAGCCTATCCTGCACCGTTCGGCTCTGGAGAATCCCGGTAAACAGGGCTCCCGAACCGGTTGCCCCGAGGAGATCCCCGGCCACGCCAGCTAAGCCCCCGGCCTTTCCCGATAATGCCGCCAACATTGCCATTCCCGAGTTTGACTGACCATCGGGGGGCATCAGTTTCACGACCGACGTGTATCGCTTCGGCAGCAAGAACGCCACAAGCGTGCCTGCAATGAATCCGATCAGGGCCATTTTGGCGATGAAGCGTCGCCCGCTCCATAGCACACGGAGATTTGCGACAGGTCCGGAATCGACTACTGTTGTCCCAAACTCCGGCTTTCGGGCCTCTTCGAACTCGCGTGTTGGCGGATATTCAACCGGTCTGGTCTGTACTTGGGCCAAGTGTCGATACCTTCTGGAGAAGACTCTCTGTTATCTGATCCACTGAATAGTAATAAGAAAGAGTGCCTGCTGGTCTCTCAATGCGCGTGGCGAGTCGGCCAAAAGCCGAACTGAAAAGACGCCGACACGTTGGATTGACGGTTCGTAGCCAACAGAGGAATCTGCCAGCTCTCATATTGGATATTCCCCGAGAAACGAAAACCGGGGCCAGCAAAGATATCTCCGTTCACGGCGACGTCATTCTGTGTTCCGCCTTGCGGAAGATATTGCCGGTCGATCTTCCGGTGCCTTACTTCAAACCCAATCCGCTTCCGAGGGCTCAGCCAGTAGCTGGACCGGATCAATTCGCTTTGCGCCGCTCGTCCGACCCAGGTCCCAATCAGGCGACCATCGTTGGTGTATCCGTTCAGGTATTGACCGTTGGCGTAGAAACAGGACGTGCAGAAGGAACCTCTGGTTGGGCTGGTATATCCGCCCTCAAGCCTAAGGTCGAATTTGTTTATTTTTGGCACTTTGGGGAGATAAAGGCCGCCCTGCCAGGCTGACTTGGGAGCATTGTTGATGGGCGAAATTTCGTCTTCTGTAAAGCCCTCGCCATAGAGGCTTAACCAGTTGCGCAGTTTCGGAATCCGATAGCTAAAATCCACGGCTGAACGTCCATCTCCCAGGACGTCCCCGTTGACGTGCACGCCGAAGGTACTTTGATAGAAAGTTTTGAGAGTCAGCGGATTTCCCGGGCCGCCGTAAATCGTCGTCTTCGACATGTTGAACTCGAGATTTTCGGTAAATTTGAAACTGATTTTTGCGCCACTCAAAAATGGCTGGGGATGCAAGGCTTGCCCATAGTGTCCAATCGTTGGGCCAATGATGGGATTGGTCTGAGTCGGAATGTACGTAAGCGACGTCACGAACTCCTGCCCCGACAACTGCCCCAGAAAGGCCTGCAACCGTATATCCCCGAGATAGCCGAAAATCCATGGCAAGCGAAAAGGACTGACCCGATCAACGCTGAACATGTTGTTCAGTGGAGGAGCGTTATTCGTAAAGAGCATGGTGCCGCCCTCGCTCGGTCCCCACCACAGGCTGCGTCTGCCATACGAGATCTGCCAGTTGGCGACGTTCATGCCCACGTAAGCGTCCAGCAATCGAAAGCGGCTGGTGGCGGCGGCTGGAAGCGGAGGAGGATTGGGCGGCAATCCATCGACCCTGCTGATGAAATCGAGCGCCGCCGGCGAAAGCGAAGGTGCCGAGGGGGCAGACTGATACTCACCACGAACGTAGATCACAAATGGACCTGCCGTAGTCCAGCCTGACATGCCGGCCACGGCGTTAAATCCCTGCTGGTAGGGCCGGCCATAGTCATTCAGCTGCGTCTGACCGAAATGGTCATTGTCCGTAAGTGGCGTTCCTGAAATGGCGAGCGCGCGCGAGTAAACAGATTCCAATTGGGCGCTTTGATTGCTTTCTCCGCTCATCAGTTCGGCGTCGTGAGAGAACTCTTCCGACAGCGCGCTGTAGAGTTGCTGAACATCTGACGGGCCATCTGAGTCCGGCTGCTGTTCCGACGCTTCGGCCAGAAGTCGAGCGCACTCCAGGCGAGTCCACGGACGAATTCCCAGGCTTGCGGTTTTCACGTAGCCCAATGCGGCGAGTCGCTCCAGAGCTGGGTAGATCCAGCTATCGAGAGGGACGTATGCGGAACCCATGAACGCAGGTGTTCCCATTTTCCGGTCCCTTACAAACTCGCCCATGGACAAAAACTCTGCGCCTCCTACTTCCGCATCGTGATGCCGGCGGTAGACGTTCTGGGACACGAGATATCCCAGTACACTCCCCACAAGAACATCCGAGGGAAAGTGCTGTCGGGCGCGAACCCGCGAGAAACTAACAGCCGAAGCCATGCCGTAAGCGAAAAGTCGCGGTAAGGTACCCTGGTATTCATGGGCAATTACTCCGGCAATCGCCCATGCCGCAGCTGAGTGTTCCGAGGGAAACGACGTACCTCCCTGGAAAAATGGGCCACTACCGTTGCCTTGATACGGGCGCTCGCGACCCAAGGAGTATTTCAGGGCTTCGACCATTACCAAACTGTTCAGGGCCGCCTCACCAGCTAAGAATCCAGTTTCACGCCAGTGCTCGTTGTGAGTAGGAAAGCTCAATAGATAAAGTCCTGCCCCTGCGCCGATCAGGCTCGCCACCCCGTAGTCGGAAACCGTCTTGTAGTGGCTGAGAGTCGTCGGATTTTGCGAGAGCGACGCGCTGTACTGGCGATCGGTCACGAAAAGACCAGCGGTAATTCCCGCCAGCGGCACCAGCCAGGTAGCGTCCGAAGGGCGGATTCGCAAAGGACTGGACCAGATCTGTTTTTGATCTTCCACGAAGTCTTTAATGTGTGCGGTAAAGTCGGGTCTGCCCGATTCCTCTGAGACGGGGTGATGCATGCCCAATCGCAGAGGTTCACTCTCGGCGGGTTTAGGCGTCTCTGGGGCATTGGGTACAGGGCCATCCATTAATTCGTGGTTGGTCCCGACCTGTGACCGCGCGAAGGGCACTAGAACAAAGAGCATCGTAGCTATGACAAAGACAGCGAGAGACTCTGCCGCTATACGCAAACCGACGACTCCAGCCTTAGGGATGGATATATGCAATGGTGAGGGCAGCGGAGGACGCAACTTGCGCCGCCTGCATGATCGTCGCCCAATTCCGCGGAGCCAGCTTGGGAGCTTTTTCCGGCACCACAATCGAGTCGCCGGGCTTCAGCACGGCGCTCATGGGATCTCCCAGCCAGAAACCTGAATTGTTCTTGGCTGAGAGTACAGAGCCGTCCCCCCGCAAAACAAAGACAGCACTTCGATCCGCGATCTGGGTAAAACCACCTGCCTGGCTTAGATACCACTTCGCGCTTCTGCCTGGCAGATAACTGACGGCGGTAGGATTGAAAACTTGGCCGCTTACCATTACATAATTTGCTTTCTTCGGAATGATGAGCACATCTCCGTCTCGCAACTGTACATCCGCGGCAGATTTCGCCAGTTTCTTCAGGTCGGGAGGAATGTGGATCACCACTCGCCCAGCCGGAGCAGTGGACTCAAGCTGTTCCAGAGTTGTGTCAGTCTGCGCAATCGCAGTCAGCTTCGCCTGCTTCTGATCGGTATCAGTTTCCGGCAGAGACTTCAGATATCCTCGCTCAGACTTAAGTCGGTTGACCAACTCCAGATGCGACTTCATCTCTAGCTCTCGTACTTCCGGCCGCAGTAGCACCGCTCCATAGGGATAAGCTTCGGGAGTAAAGCCATTGCAGCGTTTCAGCACTGAACTCAGACGCTCTCCGGGCTCGATGCCGTACGTGGCAGGATGCACCACTTCTCCCTTTACCTTTACCGAGGATCCGAGATCATTCCACTGGGGGATCTGTCGAATGGCGAGGACATCGCCATTTTGCAGTTGGACGTTCTCGTTCGCATCGCCTGAGACGGCAGCTGAGAGCTTTACCTCAAGGCGCTCACTGGAGCCGTTGCCGGCTGCGAACCGCGTAAGATCGGCGCTGTCGGCAAATGCGCTGCGCTTGAGTCCTCCCGCGGCCCGGACCAGATCTTCCACGTGCATGTTTGTAGTCAAGGGATAGCGCCCAGGCTTGGCAACTTCCCCTGTAATGTCGACGCTAGGCGCGTCCACCCTGGCCAGAGTGCGGTGCACCAATAGACGATCACGGGGTTGGAGAATAATATTGTCGACCGGGTTTCCAGCGAGAGCTTCGCGTAAATCGACACTGAGAATTCTTGACGTGCCATCCGCTTGCGTGCGGAACAACTGAGCAGAATCCAGGGCCGCATCCGCAGTGATTCCTCCGGCCAAATAGATGGCATCGCGCAAATGTCCCTGACCCGAGGTGCGGTACGAGCCGGGTCGGTGGACTTCACCGCCGACCCATACCTCCGGCGGAGGCTCAAAGTCGTACCGGCTGAAGATTCGCACCGTGTCGAGAGGTTTCAGCGCTGGAGCCGAAGCCGGATTTGCCAGGGCGGCCGCGATGTCGAAGCTCTCGATCGTGGGATGAAAATCGGGCGCATTCAAGCGGATGATCTCGGCGTAGTGCGGTGCCGGTTCGGGCAGCAAGTCCGCATACGAGGAAACGATGTCGGTCAACTTCATTCCGGACTTGTAGGAATAGCGTCCCGGTCGAACGACGTGCCCTTGCAGGTAAATCGCGTCTTCGTTATATGCGGCAATCGGGAAAATGTGCACTTGATCGCCGTCCTGAACCTTGAAGGCCTGCAGTTGCTTGTTGAGCTGGTCGGGATCGGTGCTGGCCGTGAGATCCAGCGTCAGCATGGTGTGTCTCTCGTGGGCTTCAAGCCGTTGCACCTCAATATGACGCAGTGCCGCGGTGGGCAGAATCCCCCCGGCCAACTGCAAAACGTCCGCGAGAGACGTTTCATCCAGCAGTTCATAGACTGCAGGGCGGCGAACCATGCCATCGACGGTCGCTTCCGGTCCAAGCGGCGGTACCAGCAAGGTGTCGCCATTTTCCAACCGCTTCAAATCGGATCGGATCCCGTGTAGAAGCAAGTCGTAGGCATCGACCTGCTCAATCAATTGTTTGCCGCGAAAGTGCTTGAGCGCTCGCAAGGATCCGCGCGGGGTGACTCCTCCGGCGGCGAACAGCGCGTTCAACGGCGTCGAAAGCGAACTGATGTCGTAGGCTCCCGGTTGCTCCACCTCGCCCACCACGTAGACACGAACCGTGCGCATGCGCGAAAGCGAGACATCAGCCGATACATCCCTGAACGTCGAGCGGAGCGCGTGCTGAACTTCCAACTGGACTTCGCTAAGACTCTTGCCCGTAACCAACAGGGGACTGGTCTCCGGAAGCGCGATCCGCCCTTCCCGATCCACCAGCCTTACCAGTCTCTGCGAGACGCTGCCCCATAAGTCGATCGACAAACTATCGCCCGTTCCCACCACATAGTCTGGGCCTACGGGTAAGTCCATGGGAATCACATCAGGCTGATTGATGGTATTCCGGAACATCTCCATCCCGAACCGCTCCGCGGGTTTCTGCCGGGCTGCGGCTTGGACGTACATGTCGTACAGTGAAGGAACATCGGCGTAAGGATTGGGCGGACGAACCATCTTTACCGGGTTCACATCTTCATCGTGCTCCAGTGATCTCGGCCTTTTCGAATTCGAACGCATCTGCGTTGGCATGTCGTTCTTGGCAACATTGTCTCGTGAACTGGTGCGGTCCCCGTTCTGCATGTTTCGTTCAGCGGCAAGGTCGCCTAGGGTAGGAGCGCCGGGCGCTGGAGAATTGAAAGGGACATCCGTACGGGACTTGACCGAACCGGATGTCAATTCGATCTGGGGCGTCGCCCACACGTCGCGCTGGCCGAACTCATCGGGGGAGAGGTCGGTCCTTAGTGCGCGAGGCATGCCAACCGTGGGCGGAAGATCCGGCGAATACTGTGGAGTTGTTTCGGGAGCAGCAGGTTCATTCTCCAGGCGAGGGTTGCTCTGGCGGGTCCGCGATCCGCTTTTTTGGCAATCGCCATCCTGAGGATTACAGGCAGTGGTGCGCTCCACATCTTGCTGTTGATCGTCTCTTCTTTGCGGCTTCATCGACTCGCTATCTTCCTGCGTTTCGATCTGAACCAAACGCCGCGCGCGTTCCTTTAATACGAGATCTTCCTCTTTTCCGAAGCTTGAATCCGGATTTGGTGCGGGCAGCAAATATCCATAGCGCTGCACTAAGCGAGTTGCAACCGATCGGAACACGACATCGTGATCCAGGCGATCGAAAATAGCTTGATCCGATAAATCCGAATCCTGGACGATTTGCCCGTTATCCGTGGCTTCTTTCGCCACCCATCGCTTCAACTCCACCAACAAGCCTGAGTCTTTGACGAGAACGGTGCGGATTTCCGCCGAAGAAGCCGCCACGCGACTGAGATTATCTTTGGCAAGGTCCGATAGGCCGCCGGTGCGGTTCAGTTGAGACTCGCCGTCGCGCAGACCTGCCCGTTCACCGGTCTGGCCGTAAATCAACGGGCACAGAATAAGCATCGCAAACCAACCGGCCGCTCGCTTCTTGCAGGCGAATTCAAGAGAACTCAACATGTTTGCCTCACGAATGCTGCTGCGGCAGATACCCTCAAGCCGCCTCTAGATCGACTTCGTCCACTTCGACGGCTACCGAACGCATAATCAGATCGATCGAAAAAACGACCCTGCAGCGGTCTTTTCTGCGGACCACAATCCCTTCCAGTCCTTGCATCGCGCCACTTCGTACGCGCACCCGGCGTCCGGTCCGGAGGTAAGGATGAGGTTCGATCCTGGCGCCGGACAATCGAGTTTGGAGAGTTTCGATCTCGTCCGCGGGAACGGCCGCAGGTTTTCCGTTGAAGGACACAAGTCGCACCGCACCGGGCAGATCGAGAACCTGTAATTTGTTCTCAAGAACCATTCGCACAAAGACGTACCCAGGGAACAGAGCGAGCTCTAACTCTTTTCGCCGGTCTTTCCAGCGCCTCACGGACCGGTACAGGGGAAGGAAACAGGGAATGCTGCGCCGCTCAATCTGTTCGGCTACGCGTTTTTCGTGACGCGGGCAGGTATAGAGGGCGTACCAGTTTGGCTCTGGGGCCTCTCGAGGTGTGTCGGCAAAAGTCGGATTCGCTATGTTTGTAGCTTGAATCATCCGCTTCTCTTCCTTGAGGGCCAGCTGTAGCTTCGCCCCCTCACTTACAGGGTCACTGTGAGCTAAACCCATTAGTCATTAACACTTACAAGAACAATCCGAAAAAGTCTTGCTAAACGCGAGCTAACCCGATGATCTGTGCTTTCTGTCTTACAGCGTCCAGAATGCCTGCCTCAGAACTCTCCAGAGATTTGCTTCGGATGTCGACGATCGCCCAATAAAACTGCGCACGATTTTGCTCTGGCGCCAGGGCGAGGATTCGCATCTCCGGATAACGACCGAGCAAGAAGCCGCACTGGGCGCGGTACTTTTCTCGTTCGTCCATGGCAAGAATGAGCACGTCGGGTCGAGACAGCGCGACGGCGTCGGCCAGATCTTCCCGTTTCCCGACATCTCCGACCAGTTCAATATCGGGCTGATCGGCTATGGTGGTCATTATGAGTTCCCGCATCAGGCGGGGCTGATTGGCGACAAGGACACGGATTCGCTTCATGGTGCTCCGATCGCATTCTTCCGATTCTCAACGGACGATAACGGGCGGTCGTCGCAACAGCAAGATTCAAATCAGAGCTATTCAGTACGTTATTCACTCTTTCCGTACTGTATGGGTTGATACTTTTTGTACCAATCCCGTACCGCATTCGTACCCGTTTCGTACTTATCTGAAGTAGCGCAGATACCAAGATAGAAACGCTATTTGCCAGGATTGGTGGGCACTAAGCGGGATCCGTTATTGTCGTTTGGGTTAACAAGATGGGTGTCAGTACCGATTGGATACCGGTTAGTAAATATTGATCGGGGGGGTGCGTCTTTGGGAAGCTTATGACTAAGTCATGTCGGCAAATGTGATCGAGATCACAACTGGCGAGGCGGGTTCTATGCTGGTCCGCTACCGGAAGGCAGGAGAATTACTTTCCGGCCGAGAGCGTTGCACACTGCAAAGTTTCCTCTGGTATTCGCCGAGACAATCGAGTCTATTTATTTATTGAATGACATCTCCCGATGATCTTAGATATATTAGTAGCCGTCGAGAGGCTATCGAGAAAACGATAGCGAACGTTTTCACTTAA
This sequence comes from uncultured Acidobacteriota bacterium, assembly GCA_963763795.1. Lineage (GTDB taxonomy): Bacteria > Acidobacteriota > Terriglobia > Terriglobales > Acidobacteriaceae > Sulfotelmatobacter. Next base: position 706,684 of record CAVXPP010000007.1, read on the forward strand.
AAAGCTCTTGGGCGTTGTGTTGGAAGACTGAACTGCACTTCGCTGTCAGGTTGGTTTTCCATTCAAATAACAAAATATTAAAGGTCTGTCGCGTTGAGGGGCGCGCCATACTCTTCCGGCCTCATTCTTTAAGGGGACAGTTATGCGGAAGGTTGCTGAAGTGTTTCTCCTCGCAGAAAATCGCCTGCTGCGCGAAGCTCTGATTCGGCTCCTCAGCAAGAGGAGCGAAGTCCGCGTGGTGGGGGCTAACGCCTACTCGCCCACCGTTCACCAGGAGATCATTGCGGCTCGTCCGCAAATCATTCTCCTGGACTCCGATCGCCTGGGTTTCTCCAAGGCAATGCTCATTGCCACGCTCCGGACGGCGATCCGAAACCTGCGGATTGTTATGGTTGACATGGATACGGATGAGAATACTTTCCTGGAAGCCATCCGAGCCGGCGTGGTGGGATATGTTTTGAAGGATGCTTCTGCCGAGGAGGTGGCTGCCACAATTCGGGCCGTCGCCACGGGAAGCGCCGTCTGCCCGCCGGCACTCTCGATGGTGTTGTTCCGCTGCGTCGCGCAGCAAACGACGATGACCCTGACTTCCTGCGGAGCGGAACTTGGGCTGAGCCGGAGAGAGCAGCAGTTGGCAGAACTGCTGCGGGAGCGCCTGACGAATAAAGAGATTGCGTTGCGGCTGAGCCTTTCCGAGCAGACGGTGAAAAATCACGTGCACCGCATACTCCGAAAGGTGGGAGCGCCGAATCGCTTCAGCATCGTTCAGCGTCTGCGCGGGCCAGACACGTCAGAACCCGTCCGAGGTTAGCGCGCTGTGTGGAGCGGGCACTCCTGCCCGCTTGGTTCGGGCAACTCGAATCCGGCAGTTCGACTTGGGCGTCGAAACCTCGGCTGCTGCGGGACCAGCTGGTACTCATCATTAGGACGATGAATTCCGGCGTTGTGACGTATGCGCGCTCCCGTGGAGTGTTCGCGGGGACGAATCTCGACAGCTTGACGTCACCGAGACGATCCACTGAACGCGAAGTGGTTCGGGGAACTTATGTATAATGATGAACTTACCGCATCACGTGGGCGCTTAACTCAGCGGTAGAGTGCCATCTTCACACGGTGGAAGTCATAGGTTCGAATCCTATAGCGCCCACCATCTTCCATCTTCAACTTCGTACGGCATCCCGCAATTGGATCGACGAACAGACCTTGTACGTTCTGCTCAGGTCGTCGGTGCCTCGCGGTAACGAGCACTGCATGGCGGCATCTTTTCAGCAACCAAATGCTGAAGCACCGTTTCCCACTCCGCACGTAGGATCCTTCGACCGCTCAGGAGGACAACCGCAAAATCGGGTCACGAAGATCGGGGATTCGAGCAGTGTGCGGGCGTGGCAGGAAGCCGCGATTGTGGAGAGTTCTGTTAATGTGCGCGGTCTTTTGCAAATCGGCAAACTGTACCGAATCCGTGCGCCAGCAACGCGGAAAAAATGAATGGGAAAAAGACGGTAGCCATTCCAAGTGCACATATTTTGCATTGGAACGAAAGGCCCACGCACGCGGTGATCCATGCCCCCAGACAAACTGGAGCGGCATCGTTCGAGCACCAGCCTTTGTCGGCGTAGGCCAAAACCGCAAACGGTAATGCCGAGAGGAGGCAAAGCTTGGCCAGCGGCCCGAAAAGAGAATCCGGTTCAGTCCCAGCGTGGATTATCCTGAGATGCATCGCGAGATAGATCGCGTAGATGACCACGAGGAAGCAAAAGAGGGCAAGATATTGGAATGTCTTGCGGTTGCCACTCTCCCACGCTCCCCAGATAGATTCCCCGTATCGCATCGGTAACCTTCGCTCCTGATAAGGATCGTCGCAGCAACAAGCGGGCGTGCCAAGATGCCAAGAGGAACCTTTAAAGGCCAAACAAATGTTACCGAAGTATCCGCCTGTGCTGATTGCACAGGGTCTCGAAGATTACGCATGACGCGAAGGATGACGGTTTCCAGTTGGAAGCGGCGAAAAGTTTCCAACCTCCATCGTGCAATTAGTCCTCTAAGCCTCAGGAGGAATGGGCATGGCGGGAAAAAAGAAATCATCGCGTCGGAAGTACTCAAAAGCGGCAGGAAAAACGGTGGCCAGCGCAATGCGACGGAAGAAACGCGGCACCTTGAAATCGGGCCGTGGCGGCAAAGGCGGCACGGTGAAGAGCCGCAAGCAAGCGATCGCCATCGGATTGTCGCAAGCGCGAAAGAAGGGCGCGCGGGTGCCGAGGAAGAAGGCGGCATAGGCGGCAGATAGCTTGCAGGAACGGGAGGCTCCCGTATCGCTCGCGCGTGGGAACGACAAGTCATTGCGCGCTGGGGACTGGCATTCGCGGCCGCTCACAGATCAGAAAGAAAATCGGCTGGACGCCGCGAGACGCACCAGCCGAATCGCTTTTAGGGAGCGGTTCTTTCGACGTCGCGCAGGCGGGCGGCCTTGCCGCGGAGCCCGCGGAGATAGAACAGGCGCGCGCGGCGGACCTTGGACGAGCGCACCAGATCAACCTTGTCGATGACTTTGGAGTGAATCGGGAAGATGCGTTCGACGCCCTGCCCGAAGCTGATCTTGCGCACGGTGAAGCTGGCCTGCGGTCCGTTGTCGCGCTTGATGACTACGCCTTCGAAGGCCTGCACGCGTTCCTTGTCGCCCTCTTTGATCTTCACGTGAACGCGCACCGTGTCGCCGGGGCGAAATGCTGGGAGGTCGGTGCGTTGAGTTTTGGCCAACAGCTTTTCAATGATTAGGTTTGACATGATCGTTATCCTTCGTAATCCGATTCCCTGTTCTTTGCGCAGCGCCTGAAGGCGCGATCCTATTGCATTGCTTTCCGCTATGCCTGAGGGCATACCCTGATACCAATCCCGGCGGCGGCCACTTATTCCTGATCACGCTTTACGCTGGCCAACATCTTCGCATCTTCGGCGCTCAGTTCCCTGCCGGCCAGTAAATCCGGTCGATTGCGCAGCGTCTTTTTCAGCGCCTGTTCGCGGCGCCAGCGGCGGATCTGCTGGTGATCCCCGTTCAGCAGAACTTCTGGCACCGGCATCCCGCGAAACTCGGCCGGACGCGTGTAGTGCGGATAATCGAGCAATCCGGCGGAGCCGCAAGTCGAATCCGCCGCGCTCACCTCTTCCGCCGGCACGTGCGCGGTGAATGACTCTTGCCGCGTGGACGCCTCATTGCCCACCGCGCCGGGCAGCAGCCTTGTAACGGCTTCCACGATCACCGCCGCGGCTAATTCTCCGCCGCTCAAAACGTAATCGCCGATCGAAAGCTCGCGGTCGGCGAGAAAATCGGCGACGCGCTCGTCCACGCCTTCGTAGCGGCCGCAGATCAGCACGATGCGGTCCAGCGCAGCCAACTCAGCCGTGACCTTCTGCGTGAAGCGCTGGCCTTGCGCTGACAGCAGAATCACCGTTTCGCGCGCCTCGCCGTTTATGCGCTCCTCTCGCGGCGCTAGCTGCAACGATTCCAAACATTCAAAGAGCGGTTCCGGCTTCAGGACCATGCCTTCGCCGCCGCCGAAAGGGCGGTCATCCACAGTGCGGTGCCGGTCGTGCGTGAACTGCCGCAAATCGTGGACTTCGATTTTCACCAGGCCCATTTCCGTGGCCCGGCGGGTGATGCCGTGATCCAGAGGCCCGCGAAAGAAGTCCGGAAAAATCGTGACGATGTCGGCCTTCATTTGTGCGGAACTCAAACCCAAAACTTTCACCACAGGAGACACAGGGGAACTTAATGCTTTTTTGTTGTTCCCAATTGCTCCCGTTTTTCTTCTGCGGTCATTGGGGCATTGATCTGCAACATGCCCTCCGGCAAATTCATTCGCACTTGCCGCTGCGCGATATCCACACTTTCCAAGTACGCCTCGGCGAAGGGAACGTCGAACTTTTCGCCGGAACTGTTCGCGATAATCAGCAGCGGCGCTTCACCCGCGCCAAACTGAACATCTTCGATGCGGCCCATTTCGCGGGCGCGATCGAAAACGATGCAGCCGACCAGATCGCTGACGTAATTCCATCCGCGATCAAGTCGTGCGCGTTCAGCCGACGGAACCTGCAACTCCGATCCGATCAAAGCTTCGGCGTCGGTCATCGAATCGACGCCGCGGAATTTCAAAACCACAAGACCCTTGTGCGGCCAAAGATCTTCCACTTCCAGTTCGTGCCGGGCATTTTGCGACTTGCCGAGGGCGAACAACTTCATGCCCACGGTAAAGCGATCGGGAACATCGCTGTGTACTTCGGCCGCGACCTCGCCGTGCCGGCCTTGCGTCTTCACTACGCGGGCCAGCGTAATGAACTCGCCATTTCGATCCGGGCTCAAGGCTTGCGGCCTCACCTACTCGATGATCTCGAGGGTGTAGCGCTTGCGGGCACGGTAACCGGCGGCGCTGAGCAGCGCACGCAAGGCGCGGGCCGTGCGCCCCTGGCGCCCGATCACTTTGCCCACGTCGCTTTCGGCGACTTCCAGTTCGATCACGCCATCGTCGAACTTCTCGACGAAAACTTCATCCGGCGCGTCGACCAGCGATTTCGCAATCAGTTCGACGAGCGCGCGCACATCGCCGGTAGCCTCAGTCATATCGATAATTCCTAGAGATGAAAGTCGGGCCGCCCTCAGCGGCTCAAGCCGCGGTTGTTGCGGCGGCTTACGGCACGATATGCGGATCAATGATCCACAAATCGCTGCAGGCCAAAGTTTAGGCAACGGAACTGGCGGGCACAGGCGCCGGGGCTTTGGAGAACAGCTTGTTCACCCGCTCCGACATTTGCGCGCCCTTCGATACCCAGTACTCCACGCGATCGCGCTTCAGTTCAACGCTGGCGGGATTGGTGCGTGGATTGTAGGTGCCGACCACTTCTACGGGGCGGCCGTTGCGCGCGCGCTCCTTCTCAATGACCACGATGCGATAGTGCGGTTGTTTGCGCGCACCCATGCGCGCCAGACGAATCATTAACACGAGACGTATATCCTTGTTCCGGAAGAGTCCGGCGAGGTCGAGACAATCTATTATTATGCAGGAGCTTAGGTGGAAAGGCAAGGGAGTTGAGGGACCTACTTCTTGAATCGTTCGTAAACCGCGACCTGCGCCGTCAGATGCCGGGCTATCAGAGATCCCGACGCACGGTTCGACGCCGCGCGCCGTGTCGAATGTGAAGAACTTCGACCCGCTTCTCCTTCTCTAGGACACGGCAGATCACACGATAGACGTGCGGCTTGCGGCCATAGAGCAGCTGCCGGGAATGCTTGCTCTCAGGAGCAAAAGCGCATCGATTTGGGGTTCTCTCTAGGGTCAGGATCTCCCGTCGGAGACCTTCGTACCAGCGGAACGCCGCGGAGGACTCCGTAGCGTGAATGTAATCGTATACCAATGCCAAATCTCGCTGAGCGCGAGGCATCAGCTTAACGAGATAGGCCATACTTCTTTTCGATCTCGACCTCGAATTCCTTAAAGAACTCCCGCGCGGGCCGTCCCTGTCCACCTCTCGCCTCTTCCAATCCCTGGCGAATGCCTTCCCGCGCGTCTGCGGCCGCGGCTATATCTAGCAGTCTCTGGTAGGCTTCAGCATCCTGGACAACAGCGGCAGCCTTTCCCTTGACCGTGAGGATGACGGGGCGCTTGCTTTTCTTCAATTGCTTCATGAAATCGCCTGAGCGACGGCGGAATGTTGTAAGCGACTGAATGTCCTGTGTCAGGTCGAGCATGAACGTCCCTCCTCGTTAGGCACCTTTTTAGGTGCTTACAGGATACACCAAGAAAGCCGATCCAACGCCGTCGCCTGTGATCGTAAGCGGCAGCTTTTGCCGCGAAGGACCTGTGCCATGCCGGTGTCAGCAAATTGCACAGGTCCTTCGCTTTGCTCAGGATGACAGAGCCTCGATTTATGCGACCGCCTTCTTCTTCGGCTCTGAGGCTTGGCCTTTGGCACCAGGCTTCGCCAGGAATTGCCGCAGAGCGCTGTTGACTTCGTCGGGATGCGTCCATGCGATGTTGTGCGGGCCGTCTTTGATGACGACGAGTTCGGCGCCGGGGATCAGCTTCGCGGTGCGCTGTCCCGCGGCTGAGAACGGCACGATCCGGTCGGCATCGCCGTGGATCACCAGGGTCGGTACATCAATTTTGGCGACGTCTTGGCGGAAGTCCTCATGCCAGGTGGGCACGCACGCCAGGCTGGCTGTGGCCGAAGCAATGGCTGCCACGTTCCAACTGGCTTGCACCGCCTGCTCGCTGACTCGCTTCCCGAGATTGGCGTCGGTGTTGTAGAAGTTCTTGAAGAACTCGGCGAAGAAGGCGTAACGGTCGGCGGCGATAGCTTTTTGAATGCCCTCAAATACGCTGCCGTCCACTCCTTCGGGATTGTCGGCGGTCTTGAGCAGGAACGGCGGCACGCCGCTGATGATGACGGCCTTGCTCACGTCCTTCGATCCGTACTTTCCGATGTAGCGGGCGACTTCGCCTCCGCCCATAGAGAAGCCGACCAGAGCAAAGTGCCGCAGCTTCAGGTGGCTGGCAAGCTTGTGCAGATCTTCCGCGAACGTGTCGTAGTTGTAGCCGGTCGTGGGCTGGCTGGACTTACCGAATCCGCGGCGATCGTAAGCGATGACGCGATATCCGGCATCGAGCAAGACCGGGATTTGTTTTTCCCAGGAAGCGCTGCTGAGGGGATATCCATGAATCAATACAACGGGTTGACCGGATCCATGGTCTTCGTAGTAGAGGTGAATGGAAGTGGAGTTTTCTTTTCCGACATCAATATAGGACATGCGAACCTCCTGATTATTCGAGAGAGAAAGTTAGTGAAGGATTGGTTTGCGCAGTTCAGTAGATGCTACACCCGGGCTGAGGTTTCATGCAGGCACGTTTTTTCTATGGCAAGGAAATCCAGGTTGGAGGCAGAAAAGGCCGCCGCCGCACCGCCCGCCAGTCTCCTGCTAGACTAAAAAGTTTGGAGGTAGCGCCGTGCAAGCTGTCTATATTCTTTCGGCGGTGCGAACGCCGATCGGGAAGTTTGGCGGTTCGCTGGCCTCGCTGACTGCGGCCGACATCGGCGTGATCGCGTCGAAGGCGGCGATGGAGCGGGCGGGAGTGCGTCCCGAGCAGGTAGAAGAGACGATCTTCGGCAATGCGCGGCAGGCTGGCGGAGGGCCGAATCCTGCGCGCCAGATTTCAGTGCGCAGTGGCGTCCCGCAGGAAGTTCCGGCCTACACCGTGAATAAAGCTTGCGCTTCGGGGATGAAGTCGATCGCGCTGGCGTATCAGTCCATTATGCTGGGCGATGCGAGTTGCATTCTGGCCGGAGGCGCGGAGTCGATGTCGCGCGTACCCTACCTGTTGGATCAGGCGCGCTGGGGATACCGGCTGGGCAATCAGGATCTCGTGGACGGCATGTATCGCGATGGATTTTTCTGTCCGCTGGCGAAAATGCTGATGGGCGAGACCGCCGAAGTGCTGGCCCAGCAGTACAAGATCTCGCGCGATGAGCAGGATGAATACGCGCTGATGTCGCAAACGCGGGCCGCGCGGGCCATTGCCGCCGGACGCTTCGAGGCGGAAATTGTACCGGTGACGATCGAAGGCAAGAAGGGTACGACAATCTTCACTCGCGACGAGCATCCATTCCCCGACGCCAGCACGGAAAAATTGGCGAAGCTCTCACCCGTGTTTTCGAAAACTGGAACCATCTCGGCGGGAAATTCTTCGGGCATTACCGACGGTGCGGCCGCCGTGGTTGTGGCCAACGAGTATTTTGTGAAGCAGAACAACTTGAAGCCGCTGGCGCGGATCGTGGCCGTTGCTTCGGCGGGAGTGGATCCGCGAACTATGGGCATCGGTCCGGTGCCTGCCCTCAAGAAGTTGGAAGAGAAGCACAATCTGCGGCTGCATGAGTTCGGATTGATCGAGTTGAATGAGGCGTTCGCGGCGCAAGTGCTGGCCTGCGACCGTACCTTGAATTTCAATCGCGATCGCCTCAACGTAAATGGCGGAGCGATTGCGCTGGGACATCCGATCGGCTGCACCGGAACACGCATCACGGTCACTTTGCTGCACGAGATGCTGAAGCGCAACAGCAGGCGCGGCGTGGCGACGCTGTGCGTCAGCGGCGGCATGGGCATGGCGCTAGCCCTCGAGAATACGGTGTGAGCCATTTTCATAGTGAGCAGTTGAACAACAGACCTTCGAGGAGAGCCGAGATGCGAATGCGATCCGTCACTCTGCTATTTTTCGCCCTTAGTTTTCTGAATCCCTTGTGGGCACAATCGGAGAACCAGTTTCGACTGACCTTTCCGGCCGCAGCGCACACGGGGCCAATTACTGGGCGGGTCTATGTGATCGTGAGCCGCAAGGAAAAGGCGAGTTTGCTGGAGGATGTTGGTTCCTGGCAGGAACAGACGGCATTTTTCGCGACGGATATCAACGCGCTGCAGCCTGGGAAGCCGGCAACGATTGATGAGAACGCCATCGGATATCCGCTCGCCAGTTTGAAGGAGCTTCCCGCTGGTGAATATTACGTGCAGGCGCTGGTGAATGTGTACACGGAGTTTCATCGCTCTGACGGACACGCGATCTGGGCGCACATGGACCAGTGGGAGGGACAGCAGTTCAACAAGTCTCCCGGCAACCTCTACAGCCAGGTCGAAAAGGTACAGCTCGACCCCGCGCATCCACAAACCATAGAACTGCAAACGTTGAACGTGATTCCAGCGGTAGAGGTTCCACCCGACACGGAATGGGTGAGGCACGTCAAATTGCAAAGCAAGCTCTTGTCACAATTTTGGGGCCGGCCGATTTTCATTGGCGCGACTGTGTTGCTGCCCAAAGGCTACAACGATCGCCTGCAGACAAAATATCCGGTCATTTACGAGCAAGGACATTTCAGCCTGCGTCCGCCGCTATTTATGCAGATGTATCCCCCGAACCCCGGTGACAAGCGCGCTGAGTTTCGATACGAGGCATTCCAGGCGTGGAGCGGCGATCATTTTCCGCGCATGATCGCGGTTACATTTCAGCATCCTACCGTCTACTTCGATGACTCGTACGCGGTGAACTCGGTCAATAACGGCCCCTATGGCGACGCCATCATGCAGGAGTTGATTCCGTACCTGGAGGAACATTTCCGGATGATTCGCGAACCCTGGGCCCGAGTGCTGATGGGAGGTTCGACCGGAGGCTGGGAATCACTGGCCCTGCAGCTGTATCATCCGGAGTTCTTTGGCGGAACGTTTACCGGCTTCCCGGATCCGATCGACTTTCGTCATTACCAGTTAGTAAACGTGTACAAAGACCCGAATGCTTTCGACGCTCCGGGATTTGACTGGCAGCAGCATGCACGTCCGTTGATGCGAACCACCGAGGGGCAGGTGATTGAGACGGAACAGGAGATGAGCCAGCTGGAAGAGACGCTTGGTTCGCACGGCCGATCCGGCCAACAACTGGAAGCATGGGAGGCGGTGTATGGCCCCGTCGGTGACGATGGATATCCGCTTCCGCTGTGGAATAAGCACACCGGCGAAATCAACCCGACAGTCGCCAATTACATGCGAGACCATGGTTACGATTTGCGCGATTATGCGGAGAGAAACTGGGCACGAATTGGCCCGCAATTGACCAATAAGATATTCATCTGGGTGGGAGACATGGACAACTTCTACCTGAATCTCGCGGTCTACGATATGGAAGATTTCTTCAAGTCACATCCGGAAGCCCATGCACGGTTTGAATATGGCCGTCCGGAGAAAGGCCACGGATGGTTGCCATGGAAACCCGCGGAATTCATCAAGATGATGGCAGACCACATGAGCGCGAGCGCGCCACCGGGCACTGACTTGTCGGGTTGGGAGCAGGCCCAGTAAAGCGACTCAGAGGGTGTGTTTGCCCTTGACATTCTGCTATGCTGCCTTCGTCTCCACTTCGTTGAATCGTCTCGCAAACTCTCCCCCGGCGAGCAAAAATACACCCATCAGGAGGCTTGTATGTTTCGACGCTCGGTTTGTTTTTCTTGCGTAATCGTGTGCCTGGCCCTGGCTCATTCAGCTTTGGCGCAGGAGTTCTCTGCGGACGTGGTAAGCGCCAGGAAAGGCAATATGGGCTTGAACAAACTTTATGTCGCGAAGGACAAAATCCGGTTTGAAGGACAGAGTGAAAATGCCGCGATGGGACCGACCGCGCTGGTCCTCGACGTGGCCCAAAAAAAGTACACCATGATCATGCCGCAGCGGCACATGTACATGGACGCACCAGTGATGATGACCAAGCCCCTGATCACCCAGTTCTGGCGCGTCGACGACCCGAACGACGCCTGCCCGCAGTGGAAGAGAGCCGCAGAAGAAGCGGGGACTTACAAGGACTGGGGCAGTTGCACCAAGATCGGTAGCGACACCCTGAACGGGCGCAGCGCCGTGGAATATGAAGGGGTATCCAATAAGGGCGAAAAGAGTCACATCTGGGTGGACTCGAAACTGCGCTGCGTCGTAAAGACAGACGAGGGCACGGGCCTCGAGCTGCGCAATATTCAGGAAGGCTCGCAGCCGGCCAGTCTGTTCGAGGTCCCGTCCGGTTACACGAAATTCGATATGGGATCGATGATGCGCCAGCAGCAGTAACCCTCCACAGAAATCTGGCAGTGACTCGATTCGGCGCTGGGAGGAAAAATCTTTGGCCACGAAGGGCACTAGGCATCACGAAGGAATTCATCGTCGGGGCCTTCGTGTGACTTCGTGTCCTTCGTGGTTTTTGATTTAGCGTCCGCCTCAAACTCTGTCATCACCGAATGTCTCCTCTCATTGCACCTGCAAAACCACAACACTATACTCAGAACAGAACCTTCTGCCTCCCGGAGCAAGCATGTCTCTTTCTGCAGTGATCGTCGACGACGAACAGTTGGCGCGCGATGAACTCGCGTATCTGCTAAAGAACGCCGATGACGTGAACGTCGTGGCCCAGGGCAAGAATGGCCTGGAAGCTGTGAACCTGATCAAGGAACACAATCCGGACCTGGTTTTTCTGGACGTGCAGATGCCCGGGCTCGACGGCTTCGGAGTCATCAAGAAGCTTCTCGACAAAAAGATTCCGCTCCCCAAAATCGTCTTTGCCACGGCCTTCGACCAATATGCCGTCAAGGCTTTCGAAGTGAACGCGGTGGATTACCTGCTGAAGCCGTTCGACAAGAAGCGGGTCGCGCAGGCGATCCAGAAAGCCCGCGCCAAGGACGCGAATACCGCTCCGGGGGAAAGATTCGAGACGCTGGTGCGAATGCTGGAATCGCAGAAGCAGCCGGCGACCAAGATCCTGCTGAAGGCGGTCGGGCGCATGTTCCTGGTCGATCAAAAAGATATCTGCTACGCCTGGATCGAAGATGGCGTGATCACAGTGGTGACCGGAGGCGCGGCCGGCATGGAAGGACAGTCCAACTGCCGCACGCTGGAAGAGCTGCTCGACAGCCTCAACCCCAATCTATTCTGGCGGGCTCACCGCTCCTACCTGGTGAACATTAACCGCATCCGCGAGGTCGTGCCGTGGTTCAAGAGTTCGTACCAGCTGCGGATGGACGACAAGAAGCAGACCGAGATCCCCGTCAGCCGGGCGCAAACCAAGCGCCTGCGGGAGTTGTTCGGACTCTGAGCTCCCGCCTCGGCAGACACACGCATCCGAACGGGGGTGGGGGGAGGGCGAATTGGATTGCGCCTTCCGCGGATGAGAACCGATGGAAGCCTGTACCCGTTCCACGGTGGCGCATAAATCGTTGATCAAATTCCCAGAATACATTGCAACCATCTCCGCTCCAGACTCTGGCGGAGAAATGTTCAAGACTGCTGCGGAGACACGGTAAGCAAAAGGTTCCGTGCTCCAGATACCGCGAGAAAGCCTAAAATGCCAGAGCTTCCAGCGCGGTGCGATCGTGAATGATCAAGTTCGGGCCATCCAGACGAATCATCTGCTTCTTTCTCAAATGGCTTAAGAGCCGAGTGACGGTCTCACGCGAGGCCCCTATGCGTTGCGCCATTTCTTCATGGGTCATGACCGAGTGAACGCGAGTCTCGGCCTGATTTTCGTGCAGATGCGCTTCGTGCCGATGGGTTTCTTGCCGGGAGGATTGGGAGAGCAACAATCGGGCCAGCTTTCCAGCGGAAGACCGCGTGAGCACGAGGTCATGGATGTCGCGATAGGCCGACTGGTAGTCCTGGCTCAAATATTGCGACGTGTGCACACCGATCTCGCTATGGGAATCCAGCAATTCCAAAAAGCGCTTGCGCTCGACAAAAGCCAGTTGGCAGGGAGTCGCGGTCTCGGCCGTGGTTTCGTATCCCACGCCGGAAATCGACGCACTCAGTCCCAGGGCTTCGCCGGGCTGCGCGGTCTTAAGAATCAGAATCTTGCCTTCACGGGAGGTCGTGGAAAGGTTCACCTTCCCGGAGCAGACGACGAAGATTCCCCGGGGAGCCTGGCCTTCTACGAACAGAATGGCTCCGGCGGGCAGAGTGCTCTTGTGGCTGACCTGGCTCAGGGAGTGGAGCACGGAAGGGGAGAATCCACAAAAGAACTGCGCATTCGTGTTGGTGCACGTCGCGCAGTCGTCGATAATGTCGAGTCCGTAAGGGGCTTTCATGTTGTTCTCCGTGGCTGCCGGAGCTCTGCGGGAAACGGCAGCAATTGTGGTCAGGCCGATTCCGCCCAGATGGTGTGAACTGGCGAGAAGGGCGCGGGCGTGGGCGCGCGTGTTCTCATCGGAACTCTGCGCAGCGGCAATCAACTCCCACCCGGCGCTCGGATCTTCGTTTCTCTCCCAGGCGATGTGGCAGGCAAACAAATAGAGAGGATCCATGGCGGCCGCATCCTGCCGAGCCGCAGGGGGAGGGCTCAAACTGGCATCGGCAGTGTGGGAGATCTTCGGGAAAATGCAGCTCTCTCTTTGCGGCGGAAACCTATGGTCGGGATCATTCCCTGCGCGGCAACGCCGCGGCTTTGAGGGGTTCAGAACCGTCTCGACGGGGTGGAATGCAGGCTCCACCCGTAGGGGAAGTTTGTTCAGCGATAACATTCGACAACGCCTCTCGAATTGGCCTTGCGGCCATCGCTTGTAATTTTTGGAACTGGGACAAGTCCGATTCTCCCTGCACGGGGGAGCAAGCATTGCAGGCCAGAAGCAGAAGGAACTGCATCGCTATGCACGCGGAGTTCCGAAAGGGGCCACGCTAGTGGGATGCAACTTCCGCCTTTGGAACGAGTTCCAAATCAGAAAATTTCTGCGCTGGCGATTTCTGCCGCATCGTCGTCGCCTCTGCCGATTAGGCGTCAGCTCTCTGAGATCACTGGGCGTACGATCACCGTTTCGGAGGATCGGAATAATCCTTCCGCGTAATATTCAGGCGCTGCATTTTGGATTGCAGTGTGGTACGTTTCAGTCCCAGACGTTGGGCGGCTCCTTGCGGACCGGAGAGAACTCCGCGGACTTCTCGTAGGACGCGGATGATATGCCGTCGCTCGGCGTCATCGAGATTATGCTCGGTGCTTTTAGAGGCCGGGCTGCTTAACTCGGATGATGGCACGCGCAAGAAATGGCCCTCGCTCAGGATCACCGAGCGCTCCATCAGATTCTCGAGTTCGCGCACATTCCCTGGCCAATGCCATTGTTGCAAGGCCTTCATGGTGCTGGTGGGGATGGTTTCGATGTAGTGATTCATTCGCCGCGCAAACTTCCGGACGAAGTACTGGACCAGCAAGGGAATATCTTCCGGACGCTCCCGCAGAGGCGGGACGACGATCGGAAACACGTTGAGCCGGTAGTACAGATCGCTGCGAAAATGATGTTCGGCGATGCTCTCCGCCAGATTCCGGTTGGTGGCTGCCAGCAGCCGCACGTTTACCTTGATGGTGCGGTTGCTGCCCAAGCGTTCGAATTCCTGATCTTGCAGCACACGCAGCAATTTCGGTTGCAGTTCGAGGGGAATCTCTCCAATCTCGTCGAGGAACAGGGTCCCACCATTCGCCAGTTCCATTCTTCCGACCTTCTGGGTGATGGCGCCAGTGAACGCGCCTCTTTCATGGCCGAAGAGTTCGCTTTCCAGCAGGCCGGTGGGAATGGCGGCACAATTCAATTTGATGAAGCTGCCCGCATTGCGCCGGCTCAGGCGATGGATCGCGCGAGCGACCAACTCCTTGCCCGTCCCGGTCTCGCCCAGGATGAGAACCGTGGCTTCGCTGGCGGCGACGGTGGCGATCTGATCCAGAACCTGCTTGAGCGCGCGGCTGTTGCCTACCATCTCGGGGAAATCTTTCGCGAGCTGAGGTTCTGCCTCCAGGACCTTGCGTTCCTCCCCCAGGCGTACCTTGAGCGCTTTGATTTCCGACGCAGCGCGGTGATTTTCGATGGCCAGGGCAAGTTGCGCGGCGACCTGATCCAACATCTGAAGGTCGTCGGGAAGGAAGGCGTCTTTGCGGGTGCTTCCGAGCAACAGAACGCCAAGTGGCCCCTTGGGGCGCATCATGGGGACGCAACACAAAGATTGCATTCCTTCCGCGAGCAGGCTTTGCGCCGCCTCGGCCTCGAAGCTTTGCAATTCGTTTTTGGAGAAGATGATGGAACTGCGCTTCTGCAAGGAACGCCCGGCCGGAGTATTCTTTGCGTTCACAGGAGATCTGGACAAAAGGCCCTTGCTGAGCGGAAAGTCGATGGCCTGCCGGATTAACGTGCCGGTTTCGCCATCGTACAACGCGAAGGTGGCGAGTTCCTGGCGCAGCACCCGGCGAATGCGGGCGGAGATCCGCGGAAACATCGCCGGCACATCCCAGTTCGAAGAAAGCAGGCTGGTGATATCGAGCAGGGACTGCAGCCGGTCCATCTCTTTTCGAAGTTTGCCGTCGAGATCCTTGATGGCCTTCTGCAGCTTTCGCTTCTCGCTCACTTCAAAGACCACGACCAGGATGCGGATCGTAGTTCCAGACTCATCTTTAATGGGGAAGATGTGCTCGATCCGATGGCCGGTTTCAGGATTAGCCCGAGGAGCAGCAACGATCTCCATGTTCAAGATGGGGCGCCCGAGTTCGAAAACGCGGCGGAATTCCGGCTCCAGCAAATCCGCAGCCGGACCCAAAATTTCCCGCACAGTTTTCCCCAGGTGCTGCTGGGCGGGAATGCCGTTGCCCCTGGCCAGCGCATCGTTGATTGCGACGTAGCGAAGCCCGGAATCGAGAACGCCAAGTCCGACGGTCGAGGATTGGAAATAAGCGGCGATCAGGCGATCCGGGTCACTGATGCTTTGGTTCTGTTCGGTCAGATGGAAGTCGGCTTCGAAAATCTCATCCGGCATGGGATCTCCGGATCCTGCGGATCAAGCGGGGATGTTGGGTTTCGAGATTGATCCGCGCAACACGCCAACGCCGGACGTAACGCGGCTCAGTGGGCCGGCGATAGGGAGTTTCGGAATGCCGCATCCGGCGGGCAGGGATCTGCACCCGGCAGGAAAGCTTCCTGCTCCGATTTTCCACGAACGTCAAATCCGCCGTTGCCCGGAATCCCGAATCAAATGGCGACGGCAGCTTCAAGCTCAAAGAGCCTGGCCGCGCAACCAAAACAACCCCCAGGGCGCTTCCAAAATGCGAACTGCTTGCTTTAAAAGACCTGACAATATAACCCCCGGTTCCCGCCAGGGAGTGCAAGCATCTTTATTTGTTACGTTTTCCGAACAAACCCGAGCCGCATGCCATTTGGTAATTGAGTAATTTGGAAATTTGAAAACCGGGTTTTCAATTACCAAATCACAAAATTCCCCAATTGCCAAACCTACCGGGGACTCGCGCTTCTCTCAAAGCAGCATCTCCCGACTTGCGCCGGCCGGGAACATATAATGGAAGCAATGGCCCGCGGATGGGAGAGCAAGTCGGTCGAAGCGCAGCAGGACGAGGCCGGACAAGACGCGCCCAAGTCCCGCATCAAGCTGACTCCGGAGCAAGCTGCCCGCAGCCGTGAACGGGAGAATCTGCGGCTATCGCGGCAGAGAGTTCTTCAGCAGGTCGAGTCCACCCAAAATCTGCGGCACAGGAGAATTCTGCAGGACGCGCTAGCGGAATTGGATCAAAGGCTGAGCCAGTTCGAGAAATAAGCCCGGTCTTGGAAGAAGCCGGATCCAGCCTGCCGCTCGCAAGTCGTAGTTCTCGGGGAAGGCTGTTACGGAATTCAGGGTGAAACATGCACGTTGGCACAAACCAGGTTCCAGCCCCGTAGCGGCAGGATGTGAAAGCCCGGCACGGAAGTGACGCGGGAAGTGGAACAACCAGAGTCCGCTTTGGCGGACGGCACCAGTTTCATGGCAGCCTCTTGCGCAGGGTCACACGGCCGTCGGCCGGCGTGACACACTCAAGTATAATGATGGCTTTATGACAGCCTACGTCTACGTCTCCCTCAAGAAAAGCGTCCTCGACCCCCAAGGCAAAACCATTCAGGGCGCGCTGAAAAAGATGGGCTATAAGGGTCTGGAAAGCGTTCGCCAGGGAAAGTATTTCGAACTCACTCTGGATACTGGGTTGTCCCGGGAAGAAGCCCAATCCGAGGTCGAGCGAATTGCCCGCGAAGTGCTGACCAACCCTGTGATTGAGGAATACCGTTTCTCCCTGGCTGACTGAGGCTCGGGGACTCAATTGAGGGCTTCCATATGTGCGGGATCGTCGGGTACGTCGGCAACAAGAGTGTAGTTCCCATCATCATTGAAGGGCTGCGGCGGCTGGAGTATCGGGGATACGACTCAGCCGGGATCGCGGTGTCGGGCACCGGAAACGGCCTGCAGATTCGACGCGCCGAGGGCAAGCTGCGCAATCTGGAAGAAGTCATTCGCCAGAAGCCGCTCGACGGCACCTACGGCATCGGACACACGCGCTGGGCGACGCACGGACGTCCCACCGAAGAAAACGCCCATCCGCATCGCGACTGCGCCGGCAAGATCGTGGTGGTGCACAACGGCATCGTCGAAAACTATCTCAGCCTGAAAAAGAAGCTGATCGAAGAAGGGCACAAGTTCACGACGGAAACCGATACCGAGATCATTGCCCATCTCGTCGAGAAATATTCCAAAGGCGCAAACGGCCAGCGCGTTTCTTTAGAGGACGCCGTGCGGCAGACGGTCAAGCAACTGACCGGCGTATTCGCGCTGGCGGTGATCTCCACTGACGACCCCAACAAAATTGTGGCGGGACGCAACGGGCCGCCGGCGGTCATCGGCCTGGGGAATCACGAATTCTTCGTGGCCTCGGACGTACCGGCCATTCTTCATCACACGCGTGACATTTTTTTTCTCGCCGACGGCGATATGGCTATTGTCACCCCCGACGGCGTGCAGTTAACCGATTTCGACGGCAATGCCGTTTCGCGGCAAGTACAGCGCGTTACCTGGGATCCCATCCAGGCGGAAAAAGGCGGCTTCAAGCATTTCATGCTCAAAGAGATTTATGAGCAGCCGCGCGCGGTTCGCGACACAACCTTGGGCCGGGTGTCGCAAGATACGGGCCACATTTTTCTGGATGAGATGGAAATCCGCGAAGCCGAGTTCCGCGCCGCCTCCAAAATCAACATCATCGCCTGCGGCACAAGCTGGCATGCCGGACAGGCGGGCAAGTTCATGATCGAGTCGCTGGCGCGCGTGCCGGTGGAAGTGGATTACGCCAGCGAATGGCGCTACCGCAATCCTATTGTCGATCCGGATACGATCACGCTGGTGATCTCGCAGTCGGGCGAGACCGCCGACACGATTGCCGCCCAGCGCGAGGCGAAATCCAAAGGATCGAAAACTCTGGCCATCTGCAACGTCGTGGGATCGATGATCACCCGGGAAGCGGCGGGCACGATCTACACGCATGCCGGTCCGGAAATCGGAGTGGCCTCGACCAAGGCTTTCACCGGGCAGCTTACCGCGCTCTACATCTTTGCCATGTATCTGGCGCAGGTGCGCGGCGTAATGAATCCAGAAAAAGCTCGCACTGCCATGCTGGAACTGACGCGCATCCCGGCCAAACTCGAAACTCTTTTGGCACACGATGAAGCCTGCGACGAGCTGGCCAAGATCTACCAGAAGGTGCATGACTTCTTATTCCTGGGACGCGGCATCCACTATCCCATCGCGCTCGAAGGCGCACTCAAGCTGAAAGAAGTTTCCTACATACACGCCGAAGGTTATCCCGCCGGCGAGATGAAGCACGGTCCCAACGCGCTCATCGACGAGAACCTGCCGGTAGTGGTGATCGCGACGCGGGATCTGAACAATCCCGACTCGGTGCTCCGCTACGAAAAGACCATCTCCAACCTGAAAGAAGTGAAAGCGCGCTCAGGAGTTGTGATCGCGCTGGCCACCGAAGGCGATGAAGAGATCAAAGAAGCGGCGGATCACGTCTTGTATATCCCGCCCGCCCCCGAGGAACTCTCGCCTATTCTGGAGATTGTTCCCCTGCAATTGCTGGCCTATCACATCGCCGTGAGGCGCGGTTGCGACGTAGATCAGCCGAGGAACCTGGCGAAGTCAGTCACTGTCGAATAACGTGTACCGAACAAATGTAGGGGCGGACGCATTCGTCCGCCCCGCGAGCGAAGCGAGCGCCCTTGGAACTAAGCCGCGGCCGGCGGCCGGGTGCCCCGTACTAGCCGCGCTCTTTGCGGCTAGTGCGCGGATTTTCGCTCCGCTTTGAGCGCTCCGCGCAGTCGCCACAACGTCACCGCCAGTGCAGCCAGCGCCGCAATCCAAACCGCAAACGCCATGTCCACCACCCACCTCGGCACCGCTCCCACCCTCCGCAACAAAAACGGCAAAAAATTCCAGCACGTGATGTGCACGTAATCCCACTGATCCTGCCCCATGGCTTCGGTGTTCAGTCCCCAGGCGTCCATCTTGCCGAGAGCGAACGCGACAATATTTTTGAAGCGCAAAGCGATGACGAACGTGGGATGTCCGAACGTCTCCATTTGGTAGATCTCGAGCGGCAGCCAGAAGGCCAGGGACGCGATCTGAATGATGAAACTGATGACGACAAGCGCGATGCCGCCGCGCCAGATCCAGCGACTAAAACTCGTGCGATAAGAAAGCAGCAGAGGAACCGAGAGCAGCGCGACCATCTCGACGGCGGTCGACACGTAGCGATCACCCCAGGCAAAATCCCCCGCCCAGTAGGTATAGCGCGCATAGAAGCACATGTATCCGGTGAGCAGCAAAAGCGAAGCCATCGCATAAGCGCGGATTTCGGGACTAAGCCGCTTCCACAGCAGGATCATCAGAAACAGGGCGAGCACCAGAAGCGGATCGAATAAGAAGATAGACTTCTCCGGCTTGAAGAGCGCGCCCAGCACTCCTTCGTGAAGCGGCGTGCTCCAGGGAAAATTCTCCGGCAGCGTGGGATCCTGCAAGCGCGACTCGCGCGCGAAAATCGGAATGTAGGTCTGCGTCCACGATCCGAAACGGTAGAAGCTGTACCAGCGTTCCACCACGGCAAACAATGTATAGACTGGAACCGCAATCTTGCAGTAGGCGAACAAACGCTGCCCGATCCCGCGGCCGCTCATTTTCTCCATCCATAGAACGAGAAGAAGAAATATCCCCGCCGCAATGAGGTCAAGACTGGTCGTGACCCGAGTGAGCAGGTTGAGTCCCAGCGCGCCCGATCCGATCAGCAGCGTCCGCTTGCTTCCGCTGCGCAGCCACTCGTACTGGTAGGAGAATCCGGCGAGCGTCAGCACCATGATGTAGTTGTTCTCCTGCATATTCTGCGTGTAATGCAGGTGGGTTGTGCAAAACAGCAGCGCCAGAACTCCCCAAACGGACTCCGCCAGTTGAAACCGCAACTGCCGCAGGAAGCGAAAGGCGATGAGGGCGGTCAGCACGTTAAGCAGAATGCTCGTGCTGTAGCAAACCACGATGCTGCGCACCGCGGGATCGTCCTGGTATCCAGCGAAGATGTGCCAGCTTGCGATCCAGGTCCCAACCAGATCCGCGGGCAGCATCAGCAAAGATTGGCCGATTCCATACCAGCTGAAAATCTGTCCTCCGCAGCCATGCAGCCCAAATTCGGGATATTCGTTGGGAAAAACCTGCGGCTGCGAAGTCCACAGCCAGTGCGTGGTCTGCAGGCGGTGCATGGTGTCGGCAGTGCCCAGTTCCCCCGACTGCACCACGAAGGCGAGCAGCGCCGCGGTCAGAGCCAGCAGAAATAAAGGATCCCGCAGCCACTGCCGCAAACGTGAGGTCATCGCCTTGGATGGTAATACAAAACGCGGCGCCGCTCGGTTGGGCCGCGTCCCAGAAGGATCAGTGAGGCGTTGCCACCGCCAGCGGCATCTCGATAATTGAAATCCCGCAACCTTAAGCATCCATGAGTCATCTAAAACTTGACAGCAGTTCACTCAAGTCTTAGCATGGAATCCAGCGCAATCATAGAAACATTGATTACAAAGCACTTATCTAAGTTTAGGAGGATGTTTTATGGCAAAGATTATCGGAATTGACCTTGGGACCACCAACTCCTGCGTCGCCGTCATGGAAGGTGGAGAGCCCAAGGTCATCCCCAATGAAGAAGGAGGGCGCACCACGCCTTCCGTGGTCGGTTTCACCAAGACCGGCGAACGGCTGGTCGGGCAAGTCGCCAAGCGACAAGCAATCACCAATCCTGAGAACACGGTGTATTCGATCAAGCGGTTTATGGGACGGCGCTACGACGAGGTCCAGGAAGAGATCAAGATGGTCCCGTACAAGGTTGTTCAGTCCGGAGATCACGTAGCGGTTCTGGCGCAAGGGAAGGAGTACACGCCTCCCCAGGTCTCGGCGCTCATTCTGCAGAAGCTGAAGAAAGCTGCGGAAGACTATCTCGGCGAGAAGGTCACGGAAGCGGTCATCACTGTGCCCGCGTACTTCAACGACGCGCAGCGCCAGGCTACCAAAGATGCCGGACAGATTGCCGGCCTCGAAGTGAAGCGCATCATCAACGAGCCCACGGCGGCCGCGCTCGCCTATGGTCTCGACAAAGGCAAAGACGAGACCATCGCCGTGTACGACTTCGGCGGTGGCACCTTCGATATTTCGATCCTCGAAGTCGGCGAAGGCGTGATCGAAGTCAAAGCCACCAATGGTGACACCCACCTCGGCGGCGACAACATCGACCAGCGCCTGGTGGACTGGCTCATCGACGAGTTCAAGAAGGACGAAGGCCTCGACCTTCGCGGCAAGGGCAACGAGATGGCCCTGCAGCGTCTGCGAGACGCCGCCGAGCGTGCCAAGATCGAGCTCTCGACCACCATGGAGACCGAAATCAATCTGCCGTTCATCACGGCTGATGCCAGCGGTCCCAAGCACCTGGTCAAGAAGCTGACCCGGGCCAAGCTCGAAGGCATGGTCGAAGACATCATTCAGCGCTCGGTCGGCCCCTGCAAACAGTGCATGAAAGACGCCGGCGTCGACACCTCAAAGATCAACGAAGTCGTCCTTGTTGGCGGACAGACCCGCATGCCTCGGATCCAGTCGCTGGTAAAGGAACTGTTCGGACGCGAAGGCCACAAGGGTGTGAACCCCGACGAAGTGGTTGCGATCGGCGCGGCCATTCAGGGTGGCGTGCTCAAGGGCGAGGTGAAAGACCTGCTCCTGCTCGACGTGACTCCGCTGACGCTCTCGATCGAGACGCTGGGCGGCGTGTCCACGCCGATGATCCCGCGCAACACGACGATTCCGACAAAAAAGACGGAGACGTTCTCGACCGCGGCCGACAGCCAGACCTCGGTTGAAGTTCACGTGCTGCAGGGCGAACGCCCGATGGCGGCGCAGAACCGGACTCTCGGCAAGTTCCACCTGACCGGAATTCCGCCGGCTCCGCGCGGCGTGCCGCAGATCGAAGTGACGTTCGACATTGACGCCAACGGCATCCTCAACGTGACCGCGAAAGATACGGCCACGCAAAAGGACCAGAAGATTACGATCACGTCCTCTTCCGGATTGTCCAAGGAAGAAGTCGAGCGCATGGCCAAGGAAGCTGACGCGCACTCTGCCGAAGACAAGGCGGCGCGCGAATCCATCGAAGCCAAGAACCAGCTCGACTCGATGGTCTACAACATCGAGAAGATGCTGAAGGAGCACGGCGACAAGATTTCCGGCTCCGAACGCGGCGATGTCGAGAACGCGCTGGCCGATGCCAAGAAGGCGCTTGAGTCCAACGACAAGGCGCAGATGGATAAGGCTCGCGAGAACCTGACCACCGCCTCGCACAAGCTGGCCGAGCAGATGTACAAAGCGGCGCAGCCGCAAGGCGGAGCGCAACCGGGTCCGGGTGCGGGTCCGACGCCGGGCGCAGGCCCGAGCGGCGGCGACGGCCAGGCCAAAAAAGACGAAGGCGTAATCGACGCCGAGTACGTGGATGTCGAAGACAAGAAATAAGCCAAATCGGCCACGGATCGGCACTGATCAACACGGATAAAAACAGATCCGTGAAAATCGGTGTAAATCCGTGGCCAGGTTTTTGGGGAGAATCAATTTGGATTTCCAGGTCAACAACGAAACCTACTTCCTGAGCCTTGCCGAGAACGAGAGGCAATGGCTCGTGCTAGTCGAAACTCCGACCGGAACGCGGCAAATCCCGGTCTACGTGGACGAACCGGAGTTTGAAGACGTGACTCTCGTGTTAGAAGATAAAGACAAGCGCAAGATTGTGAATTAAGTGTGGCGCGGACACTCTTGTCCGCGTCTTTGCACGAGCAAGCGAACCGGCAGCGCATCGGAACCGTAAATGGCAACCACCACCAAAAAGGACTATTACGAAATCCTCGGCGTAAAGAAGTCCGCTTCCGCCGACGACATTCGCAAGGCTTTTCGCAAGCTCGCGCGCAAGTACCATCCCGACGTCAATCCCGGGGACAAGGCGTCGGAAGAAAAATTCAAGGCGCTGTCCGAAGCCAACGAAGTTCTCAGCGATCCCAAGAAGCGCAAGATCTACGACCAGGTCGGCTTTTACTCCGACAACATTGATCCGGCGACGGCCGAGGCCTACGCCCGCGCCGGCAGTAATGCCGGCGGCGGATTTCCTGGAGGATTCCAGGGCGGCGCTCAGCACGGAGGCGGCGCCCAAGGCGTTCCCTTCGATTTCGGCGGATTCGATTTTTCCGATCTGATGGACAACGCCGCGCGCGGACGCAAGTCCTCCTCCAGCAGCAGCGGCAGCTTCCGCGACATCTTCGGCTCCATCTTTGGCGGCGGCCGCGGCGCGCACGCCGAAGAAGGACCCGAGCCCGGCACCGACCTCGAATATCAGGTCAACGTTCCCTTCTGGACGGCGATTCGCGGCGGCGTCATGCGCCTGAACATCACCCGCCAGGATGTCTGCTCGACCTGTCATGGCCAAGGCGCGCTCGAGTCTCCGGGTAAGTGCCCGGAGTGCGGCGGCAGCGGCCAGATCACCCAGACCGGCGGACGCATGAAGTTCAACGTGCAGTGCCCCCGCTGCCACGGCACCGGAAAGAATCTGACCATGTGCCCCACCTGCCATGGCGAAGGCACGGTCACCAATACCGAGCCGCTGGAAGTTCGCATCAAGCCCGGAACCCGCGACGGCCAGCGCATCCGTCTCCCCGGCAAAGGCAACGCCGGAGCTCATGGGGGAACTCCCGGCGATCTTTACGCGATCATCCGCACCGGCGACCACCCCATCTTCCATCGCGACGGCGACGACATCTCGCTGACGGTGCCGGTAAGCGCAACCGAAGCGGCGTTGGGAGCGAAGATTGAAGTGCCGACCATCGACGGCCGTGCCCTGCTGAAGATTCCTCCCGGAACGCAGTCTGGTCAAAAGCTGCGCCTGCGGGAAAAAGGTGTGCCGTCCGCGACCAGGGAAGGTGTCCGCGGAGACGAGATCGTCGAGATCACGGTAACCGTCCCGATGCCCAGGGACGAGCGCACAAAAGAACTCCTCCGCGAGCTGGCAAAGCTAAATCCCGAAGACCCCAGAGAAGAACTGTGGAGTAAGGTCTAGGTCCCCTGTGATCCTCTGTGCCCCCCGTGGTGATTGCATTTCCCGATTTGACACCGAAACAGAACTTTCACCACAGAGGTCACAGAGAATCACAGGGTCCGTGTGGTATTGAAGGACATGTCCTCCCTGGTTCGCTCTCGCCCACCCCGCGTCAACGAAATGACCGGCGTGATCGTAAATTCTGCGATGAAGGTTCATTCGCTTCTAGGTCCGGGCCTTCTCGAGAGCGCCTATCAAGCATGCTTGGCCCATGAACTCCGAACCCGAGGCCTCGAGGCAGCAACCCAAGTCGGCCTGCCGGTGGTCTATGAGGGCCACAAACTCGAACTCGGATATCGTATGGACCTGGTCGTAGAGAACCGGGTCGTAGTGGAAGTGAAATCCGTGGAAGCCCTTCACCCCATCCACCAGGCCCAGCTCCTGTCCTACCTGCGTCTAAGCGGAATCGCCGTCGGATTACTGATCAACTTCAACGTGCTGCATTTGCGCGAAGGAATCAAGCGCATGGTCGACGGAACGGATTGGGATAAGTAGTCCCGTATAGCCCCTGTGTTCCTCTGTGCCCCCTGTGGTGAATGTTCTTGAGGGCCCGGCAAGGATGCCGAACCCCCCGTCTTCCCTATTTCTTCTTGCTCGGATCGTCCGCCGCATTGATGTAGTTGATCTGCAGCGGCGACGTCCCGTGAATCTGAATCACAGTTTCCCCCGACGCCCCGGCGTAATGATGCATCGTCGGATCGACATACAGAAAGCTGCCCGCCGCAAAGCTCGTCATCTTGCTGTCTTCGTACTGATCCCCCATGCCCACCTTGAGCGAGCCCGATAGCACAGTCACGTTCTCGCGGTGCGGATGGGTGTGCGGCGCAATCTTGTACCCGTCCGGCATTTTCACCCGGACCGTGTAGTCCCCGGTTTCAGCCATCGGATCGCCTTCGAGCACGGCCAGTTCCGCCCCTGCGGGCAGCGTCGGCGGCACGGGACCATACTTCAACTGATCAGGCGCATAGGTGTTCTGCGCCCGCAACGGCTGCGCTGTGAAGAGCGCAACCACGGAAAGAGCAGCGACTAGAAACGGCATTTTCATAGAACCCTCCCCAAACTGCCGTGCATGATAGGGCAAGGCCCGGTGAGGCGCAAGCAAGATCCGCAGGTTCTGCGAGGCCGTGTCATCTTTTGAGCGCGCGCAGTTTGCGCGAGGGACCGCAGAAGACACGGGTCTCACGACGACAAGCGCTGGAGTTGCAGTGCGCGATTGCCTGAAGCCTTGTCGGTCCCGCGTAAACGCTCATCGCTCATGGCTCGTAGCTCACCGCTCGCCCGCATTACCTCCGTACCACACCCGTCGCGTTACAGAAACTTGCAAAACAAATCAAAAAAATCTTGCATCTGTGGAAATTTCCCGTAATCTCACAAATGCGAACTAACTTCGCCGAAATGTCCGGGAAAACGCACCAAACCCGGGAGCCGCGGACGAAATGTCTTCTTCGAAAGAAAAGAAGACTCAAGGGAGACGCGGTGGTGAGAGTGAGTCGCTTGAGGAGGCAGCCATAGAAATTGGCAACAGCTAGCCGACAACAACCCGAACCTTCCCAACCCCTCGCCGTAGTCCCTAACCGGAAGAAATTCGTCCGCCTCACGCTTTGGCCCCTGGTCGCCGCCACCTTCTTTATGGTGTCGGGTGGAACCTATGGCACCGAAGACATCGTGCACGGCGCCGGCTACGGACGCGCCATCCTGATTCTGCTGCTCACCCCGCTGCTCTGGAGCCTGCCTACGGCCTTCATGATCGGCGAGCTATCGAGCGCATTGCCCTTTGAAGGCGGATATTACGCCTGGGTACGCCGCGCCATGGGCAACTTCTGGGGATTTCAGGAAGCCTGGCTCTCGCTGATCGCCTCCATTTTCGATATGGCGATCTATCCCACCCTGTTCGTCGCCTACCTGACCCGCATGTTTCCCTGGTTTCAGGAAGGCAATCGCGGATGGTGGGTCGCTCTCGCCGTGGTGGTGGCCTGCGCGATTCTCAATATTGCAGGCGTGAAAGTTGTCTCCCTGACCTCGCTCTGGCTGTTCTTGGCGCTGTCGGCGCCGTTCGCCGCGATCGTGATCCTCGCTCCGTTCAAGCTCGGAGCGTTGGCCAACGCCGTCACCAAGCCGACCACGTCTACCGTAGATATTCTCGGAGGCCTCCTCATCTGCATGTGGAACTACATGGGATGGGATAACGCCTCGACCATCGCCACCGAAGTCGAGCGCCCGCAGCGCACCTATCCTCGGGCGATGCTGGTCGCCGTCTGCATCGTCGCGGCGACCTATGTTCTGCCCTTTGTCGCCATGTGGATGACTGGACTGAAAGCCACGGCTTGGGAAACCGGATCGTGGGCCGACATCGCCGGATTGGTAGGCGGACCACTGCTGCGCATCGGCGTCGTTCTCGGCGGGCTATTCAGCGCCTTTGGCATGTTCAACGCGCTGGTTATGAGCTACTCACGCCTGCCGCTGGCCATGGCGCAAGATGGCATGCTGCCCGCCGTCTTCGGCAAGCTGCAGAAAAAATCGCGCGCGCCCTGGGTCGCCATCATCGCGCTGGCCATGGGATGGGCCATGTGCCTGGGCCTCGGCTTCGCCCGCCTGGTCACGATCGACATCCTGCTCTATGGTGTCAGCTTGATGCTGGAATTCATGGCTTTGGCCGTGCTCCGTTTCCGCGAGCCCAGCCTGAAGCGCCCGTTCCGCGTGCCCGGCGGCCTGTTCGGAGCGATAGCGATCGGCATCCCGCCCATGCTGTTGCTCGGATTCTCGGTCGTCCGCAGCGAGCACGAATCGATCCTGGGGATGAGTTCCTTCGCCTTCGGGATGATCCTGATCGCGGCCGGCTTCGTGGCCTATTTCGTCAATCACGCCCTCAAGCCGGCCGGCTGGTCAGTCTCCGGCAAGAAACCACAGCCCGCAGCCTGATTACTTGCCCTCCCCCAAAAAAATGAGGACCGGCGAAATCCGGCCCTCAAAGCTTTTTTGTACGAGGCCCATGCGGGTTATGTGGAGCGGGCACTCCTGCCCGCTAGCTCTTGCCGCGCGACAGCCAGCACCCGTCCGCACCGTCCCAAGTCTAAGCTGCCGCCTTAGCCTGGTCGCGCCACGCCCTCACCTTATCGTGCGCACGCCGCACGCTGGCCGCCTGCCGCCGCACGATTTCGGCAAGCGTCGTCGGCAGGGTTCCGCTCAAGGCTTTGTTGTAGGCGTCTTTGGCGTTGTCTTCGCCGGATTCCAGCGATTCCAGAAGCGACTTATCGCCCGCGCCCAGGCTGGTCTTGGTATCGATCCAAGCCCGATGCATCGCTCCGCCGACCGATCCGGAAACTTTTTTATCCGGCTTGCCCAACCTTGCCAGCTCAGCCTGCAACTCCTGCGCAAAGCGCCCTCGCTCCGCGCTCTGCTCGTTGCAGAAAGCTTTCAGATCCGCGGCTTTCGCGTGCTCAGCCGCGTCCTGATAGCCCTTTTGTCCATCCTTGCAGGTCTCGATAAGGTTTTCCACTACACTGATCGCATTATTCTCGTCCATTGTTACCTCCGCGAAATTCGATGCGAGAGGGTGATCGAGGTTTGGCGGCGTTTTGCGTAGGGAACCCGACGTTGTATTAGAAGAAAATTCATCCGTACTCTAAAATCACTTCGAGGATCTTCGGGTCTCCCGAACTCGAGATCCCCAAATTTATGACCAAACGAAAATCCAAAGGCGCGTACATGATCTCGTCGGTCGCCGAGATGTACGGCATCCATCCCCAAACGCTGCGCCTGTACGAACGCGAAGGCCTGCTCAAGCCATCGCGCACCGAAGGCAACACCCGCCTTTATACCGACGAAGATTTGCAACGTCTGGAATTCATCCTATCATTGGCGCGCGACCTCGGCGTCAACATCGCAGGCATGGCCATCATCCTGCAGATGCGCGAGCGCATGGAAGAAATGCAGCGCCAGATCCAGGAATTCGTGCAATACATCCAGAAGGAAGTTCTGGCGCGCGCCAACGCCGCCGCCGATCCCTCCAAAGGTGCGATCGTGCCAGTCCGCCGACCAATGGTAACGCCCGTCCAGCCGACGAAAAAACGATAAAGTCCATCCGAGCGAAGCGAAGGACCTCTGCGACCTGCGTGCAGCGAGGTCATGGCAACCAGTTGCACAGGTCCTTCGGCCCGCATAAGGCGCGGACCTCAGGAGGACAATATTTCGGCGTATGATGTAGGGCTTCGGCTGTTCATGCTGCCCTTCAAACTCATCTACAGCGACGCCTACTATCTCCCCATCGGCGACCACGTCTTTCCCGCCGAGAAATACCGCCGGGTTCGCGATCGCCTCATCTCTACCGGCGTTGCCGACGCCAGCGACTTCCTCGAGCCCGAGCCGGCCACCGATCAGGACATCCTGCTCGTCCACAAGCCCGAGTACGTGCAAAAGTTGAAGACCGGCACGCTCAGCCCGCGCGAAGAAATGGAGATGGAGATTCCCTACTCGCGCGACCTCGCCGAATCCTTCTGGCTCGCGGCTGGAGGATCGATCCTAGCCGCCCGCCAATCTCTCACCGATAGAGTGAGCATCAGCCTCGGCGGCGGATTCCACCACGCCTTCCCCGATCACGGCGAAGGCTTCTGCATGATCCACGACGTAGCTGTCGCCATCCGCCGCCTGCAGCGCGACGACAAAATCCGCACCGCCATGACCGTCGACTGCGATGTGCATCAGGGCAACGGCACGGCCTCGATTTTTGCCGGGACGCGCACAGCCAGCGCTCTGCTGCCCTCGTCCTCCACGTCGACTGTCGAGCAGCCCGCCAACGCTCCTCGCGGAAAGATGCGCGGAGCCCACGCCGGCGAAGTCTTCACCATCTCGCTGCACCAGCACAACAACTACCCGCTCCACAAGCCACCCTCGTCGATCGACGTCGACCTGCCCGACGGCATCGGCGACGATGACTACCTCGCGTGGCTCGACAACGCGCTCAGCTCGGGCCTGCGCCAGTTCGAGCCCGATCTGATCTGCTACATCGCCGGCGCCGACCCCTACAAAGAAGATCAACTCGGCGGCCTGGACTTGACGATTGAAGGTTTAAAAAAGCGGGACGAATTAGTCTTCCGCGTTGCCAGGGCCAGAAACATTCCGGTGATGGTGACCTACGCCGGCGGCTACGCCCAGAACGTCGAAGACACGGTAATCATCCACAGCAACACGGTAGTAGCCGCCAAAGAAGTTTTCGTTTCACCGTAGCGCCGCCGTTCCAGCGGCTGTCGTGGCGGCGTCACGCCGCCACACCGGCCCGCTTCCCGCAAGCGTCCCCAATCCGCTACCGCGCGAGATAGCGGCCGAACAGGCCGCCCGCCCCATCCTGCACGAAGTGCGTGATCATGCCGGGGCGCAGGCTGCGGCACCAGCGCGCCAGCAGGCCGAACATGATTCCGTAGATGGCGATCAGCAGCATCATTTTCCAGCCCTGGTATCCATGGCCCGCGCCGAAGGCAATGCCCTGCAGCACGATTCCCCCGGCGGCCGACTGGGTCAGCGCGGAGAACTGCCGCTGCAGGTATCCTCGAAAGATAAGTTCCTCACAGAAACCGGCGGTCAGCGACATCACCAGCCAAAGCAGCATTTCGGTGAGGCTGTGTGGAAGCAGGTTGCGCAGTGCCTGATTATCAGAGGCTTTTAACAGATGACCCAGCCCTTGCAGGATGCCGCCGCCAACGATCAGAAATCCGATGCCGATTCCGAGATCGCGGAAGAACTCAACCGGGCGCGCCCAACGGCCGCCCACCAGTTCACCCACGCGGATGCCGCGACGTCGCACTGAGTAAGCGATAAACGCAACAATGGACCATTCCATCACGATGACCGTCAGGTACTCGATGGCGCGCACATGAGGCCCACGCGTCGTGAGATCCCCGACCAGACCGCCCGCGAGCGAGAACCCGAGCATGACGAACAGGACCACCACGGTATGCCACGCGGGCGCAATCGCGCCGTGGGATGGAATTGTCCCTGTTGGTATGGCGGGCGTTTGCGATGAACTCATCTGGTCCTCCCTCGGCGGGAATTTCGAGTCAGATTCAATGTAAACCACGACCTGGAAGCGCGTCCCGACAAACGTAATCGCTGGACGACCGGGCATTGACCCACGAAACTCGTCATCTGGCAGTCGAGGCTCCCGGCCGGAGACTCCGTTCTCCTGCGCTGCTAAAATGAATCATTCCCATGTTTGAGAATCTTCAGGAAAAACTGCAACGCGCTTTCAAGACCCTCCGCGGCCAAGCCACGCTGACCGAGGAGAACATCGACGAGGCGCTGCGAGAAATTCGCCTCGCGCTGCTCGAAGCCGACGTCAACTTCAAGGTCGTCAAACAGCTCATCGATCAGATCCGCGCCAAGGCTGTCGGCCAGGAAGTCATGACCGCGCTCTCGCCCGGAGAGCAGGTCATCAAGATTCTGCGCGACGAACTGGTCGTGGTCCTCGGCAAAGACACAGCCAAAATGAAGTTCGCCTCGCAGCCGCCCACGGTCGTGCTGATGGCCGGACTACAAGGCTCCGGCAAAACGACCACCTCGGGCAAGCTGGCGCACTGGTTCAAAAATGGCGGACATCGTCCGCTGCTCGTTTCAGTCGACGTCTACCGTCCCGCCGCGCGCGAGCAGTTGAAAGTGGTCGCGCAGGCCGTGAAAGCGCAGATTTACGAAGGTCAGGTGTCCCCCGATTCGCTCGTCCGCGGTGAAGCAGACGAAAGCGCCGGGTCTTACATGAAGTCTCCCGACGTGGAGCGCCTCGCGAAAGAAGCCCGCCGCGAAGCCATCGTCTCCGGCTGCGACGTGCTGATCGTCGATACCGCCGGCCGCCTCCACATCGACGACCGGCTCATGGACGAGATGCAGTCGCTGAAAAAGCTGTTGAATCCTTCGGAGATTCTGTTCGTCGCCGACGCCATGACTGGACAAGACGCAGTCAACTCCGCCGACGAATTTCACAAGAAGCTTTCGCTCACCGGAATTGTCCTGACCAAGATGGATGGCGACGCGCGCGGCGGCGCAGCGCTCTCGATCCGCCAGGTTACTGGACAGCCCATCAAGTTCATCGGCGTAGGCGAAAAGTACGACGCGCTCGAGCCCTTCCATCCCGACCGCATTGTCTCGCGCATTCTCGGCATGGGCGACATTCTCTCGCTGATCGAACGCGCCGAATCGCAGATCGACAAGAAGAAAGCGCAGGAGATGGCGACCAAAGCCCTCACCGGCGACGGCTTCTCGCTCGAAGATTTCCGCGACCAGTTGCGCCAGGTCAAGAAAATGGGATCGATGAAGAGCCTGATGGGCATGCTCCCGTCGATCGGCCCGTTCAGCGGCCTGCAAAAAGCCGCCGACAACGTGGACGAGAAGCAGATCAACCGCGTCGAAGCCATCATCAATTCGATGACCATGCACGAGCGCAACCATCACGAAGTCATCAACGGCAGCCGGCGCAAACGCATAGCCCGCGGCTCCGGCACGACCATCCAGGAAGTGAATAATCTCCTTCGCCAGTACGCCCAGATGAAAAAAATGTTCAAGCAAATGGGCAAGCCCAGCTTCGCAAGAAGGCTGGCAGGCATGAAGCTGCCGGGGATGTAGAAAAGCAGTGGCTAGTGGTCAGTCGCTAGTCGAACATGTCAGTCCTATAGAAAGCGAGCCCGAGGGGAGGTTTGTTCCGACGATATCTACGTCGAATTTTTGTTCCGGATTATCCTTCGTTTCTTCAAAGCGCGGGGGTCGGCGTCGTGGCCTGTCGTTAAAGCTAAGGTCACGAGTACGGACTGTCGCCCAGGCGGATTTGGCTGTGCCGTAGCCGATGTCGCCTACAAGTACAGATACGATGGGGAACTGTGCACAGGCACCGACGCTAATCCGTTCGTGTACACGAAGTTCAGCACGAGCATACCTTGAGGAACATCTGCCCGGCAGCGAGTTCTCGTGAGAATAAAACCAGGTGTCCCGAGCGATTCCGTCGTGCGTCAAGATGACCTCTACCGACAGGCGCATGGGTATCAGTTGCACACCATGAAATGGCGCTCTCTGGAAGAATCGAACCCGCAGGCCGACACGCGCCCTCTGCGCGAGATCTTCGCCGAACGCAAGGACCTGATCGCGAAATATGTCCCGCCTGAGACGCAAGCCATCCACGCGCAAGCCGTCGCCGAACTCAAGCAGAGCAATCTCGCCGCCAAAAGTTCTGGCCGTCGGCACGAAAGCGCCCGCCTTCGAACTGCAAGACCACAACGGCAAGATAGTTCGCTCAGCCGACCTGCTGGCCAAAGGGAAACTTGTTCTCTCCTTCACCCGTGGCCGCTGGTGCCCCTTCTGCGTGGGCCAGATGGAAGCCATGAACCTCATCCTGCCGCAGATCGAACAAGCCGGAGCCAGCGTTCGCCGCGATCTCTCCGCAAACCGTGAAGCAGTCGTTCTTCATGCACGACCAGCACAAGCTGCGCTTCCCGCTGCTCTCCGATGCAGGCAACAAGGTCGCCCGCCAATTTGGCCTGACGTACCGCGTGCCGGCGCTGCAGGAGGCCGTCTATCGCCGCGCCTTCGTCAATCTGCCGTTCACCAATGGCGACGACAGCTGGGAGCTTCCGATCCCAGCCACATACATCCTCGACCGCGACAGCACCATTCTCTACGCGTCCGCGAACGAAGACTACACCGAGCGTCCCGAACCTTCAGACATTCTTAACGCTCTCGCCTGATGGCAGCATTGTCGCCGCGGTACACTGATACTTCATGCACTACATCTATGGCATCAACTCGGTGACCGAGGCGCTGAAGGCGCGCGGACGCGCGTTCGAGTGGGTCGGCATGGCCAAAGAGCGCCACGACCTCCGCCTGCAGCGCCTCATCGAAGATTGCAGAAAGATCGGCGTGCCCGTGCGCTTTCTGCAGCGCACCGAGCTCGACCGCATGGCCGGCAACGCCGCGCATCAAGGTGTGGTTGCCGTCACCTCGGCAAAACAATACAATGATCTTCCCGACGTAATCTCCGCCAAGCGAAATCAGTATTCGCTGATCGTTGTGCTCGACGGCGTCGAGGATCCCCACAATCTCGGAGCCATCCTGCGCACCGCCGACGCCGCCGGCGCCAACGGTCATCGTCATCCCCGAACGCCGCGCCGCCGCCGTCACCGGAACCGTCACCAAAGCGTCCGCCGGAGCCAGCGAGCATCTTCCCATCGCAAAAGTGACCAACATCTCGCGCACGGTCGAAGAATTAAAAGAGAGCAACATATGGACCGTGGGCCTCGACGAACGCGCCAAACAAACTTACGACGCTCTGGATTACAACATGGATTGCGCTCTCGTTCTCGGCGGAGAAGGCAAAGGCCTGCACGATCTGGTCAAGCGCAAATGCGACTTCCTGGTCTCGATCCCCATGCTCGGCAAAGTGCCGTCGCTGAACGTGTCGGTCGCCGCCGCCGTGGTGTTGTATGAAATCGTCCGCCAGCGCCGAGCGAAAGAAGGTCCAGCCGAGTCCGAATGAAGTCCAAGTTATTGAAGTTCGGGATGAAGCCCCTGTGCGTCCTCTGTGTCCTCTGTGGTTGTGTTTTGAATGCGCTTTGGCCCTGGACCGCGAAGCCTTCTCCATCACCAATTACGATCTCAACGTTCAAGTCGATCCCGAGCAGCATCGCCTCGGAGTGCGCGGCAAGATCACGCTGCGCAACGACACCACCACGCCGCAGAAAATCGCCGTGCTGCAGATCTCGTCGACTCTGGATTGGCGCTCCATCAAAGCAGGCGACAAGGCCGTGCAATTCGTAAGACAGCCTTTCACTTCCGACATCGATCACACCGGCGGATTGTCGGAAGCGATTGTCACCTTGCAGCACGAGATCGCCCCGCACGGCACGGTCGAACTCGAGATTGCCTACGAAGGCGTCGTTCTGCTCGATGCGACGCGCCTGACCCGCATTGGCACGCCTGAAGACGCCGCAGCCAGCAGCGATTGGGATCAGATCTCCCCCGACTTCACCGCACTCCGCGGAGCAGGTTACGTGGCGTGGTACCCGATCGCCACCGAAGTCGCGAATCTTTCCGAGGGCGATAGTTTCTTCGAAGTGCTGGCGAGATGGAAGATGAGGGAGTCTGGAGCGCAGATGCGAATTGGGGTGCATGATTCTGACCAGGATGACCTCAAGGGATTCAACGTGTGTAGCGGCGAATGGATGACCGGAGTCACCAGGGAAGGTACAGCCAAGTTTCCATGGAAACAATGTTCGTTCAAGAACATGGGCGGTGCGACACCGACGTTTGCGCTGGCAAATTACGGAGTCGCCCAGCGTTCATCAGCAACGGTTTACAATTTTGTTGGTGATGCGGTCGCTGCGGAAGCCTACGCCGACTCTGCCGAAAAAGTTGCGCCTCTCATCGCCGACTGGTTTGGAACACCGCGCGAGAAGGCACAGATCGCAGATCTCCCCGACCCGCAGGACGCGCCCTTTGAGAGCGGGGCTTTGCTGCTCACACCCTTGGCAAACTCAGATTCCACACGGGCAGGTTTGGCCTTAGCGCATCAACTGACCCATGCATCGTTCTTCTCTCCGCGCCCGTGGATCAACGAAGGCCTCGCCCACTTCGCGCAGGCGCTCTACCTCGAACAGCAAAAAGGACGCCAGGTCGCGATCGATTACATGGGATTGCATCGCTCAATTCTGACTCAAATGGAGCCGTCGTCGGTTGTGCCCCGATCGCAAGATGAAACCACCCACTCGCTGGTCAACACCACCAACGAAGAACTCTACCGCAGCAAGGCGATGTGCGTCTGGTGGATGCTGCGCGACATGATTGGCGATGCCGCGCTCAAGAAGGCGATTGCCGCCTATCGCCCCGAGCAAGACAAAGAGCCTTCGTACATGCCGCGCCTGATCGCGGCGCAAACCCAGCGCGATCTGGAATGGTTTTTCGACGACTGGGTCTACCGCGATCGCGGCCTGCCCGACTTCAAAGTGGAGTCGGCGTTTTCGCGCAAGACGCTGAACAATTCCTTCCTCCTGACCATCACCGTCGATAACCTGGGATCGGCGGGCGCCGAAGTTCCCGTGATCGTGAAATTCTCCGGCGGAGAACTCATGAAGCGGATGGAGGTTCACGCAAAAGACAAAGCTACCACCCGTATCGAGACCCCATCGGCTCCGCAGGAAATCGTCGTCAACGATGGCAGCGTCCCCGAGAGCAAGACGACGAACAATGTATTCAAAATCGAAGCCGCGGAAAATTAGATTTCACCACGGAGACACAGAGGCACGGAGAAAACAATTAACCGAAGAGTCGCGGAGAAACAATCTCCACGGAGACAAGGAGCCAAAAAACCCTTTGTCATTCCGAGGAGCGCAGCGACGAGGAATCTGCTGTCCTCCGTGTCTCCGTGCCTCCGTGGTAATTTGAAATGTTTGCGGGGAGGCAATCCTTGGCCTACATCCAGTTTCTAGGCGCTGCCGGCACGGTCACCGGCTCGAAGCATCTGATCAACACCGGCGACCATTCCGGCAAGAACGGATTTCAAGTTCTCATCGACTGCGGCCTCTTTCAGGGACCAAAGGAATGGCGCGAGCGCAACTGGAGCGACACTCCGATCCCGGCCAAGGAGATCGATGCCGTCATTCTCACTCACGCGCATCTCGATCATTGCGGCTGGATTCCCCGGCTGGTGAAAGAAGGCTTCCGCGGACCGATCTACGCGTCCGCGCCCACAATTGATCTTTGTGGAATCATCCTTCCCGACTCCGGCCACCTGCAGGAAGAAGACGCCCGCTTCTACAACAAGGTGAAAAAGTCGAAACACGACCCGGCCTTGCCGCTTTATACCTTCGAGGAAGCGCAGAGTTCGCTGCAGTACTTCAAGCCGGTGCAGGTGGGACAAACCGTCCAGCTCAGACCCGAGCTTTCGTTCCGCTTCGTGCGCGCGGCTCACATCCTGGGATCGTGCATGGCGGAAATCTCGCTCAGCACCAACGGTGCCGCGCGGCGCCTGCTGTTTACCGGCGACATTGGCCGTGTGCTCGATCATAAAGTCGCGCCGGGAAAAGTCGTGCACTCCGGTCCTGCCGAAGGCGAGACGGCCGATCTGGTTGTGATGGAATCCACCTACGGCAACCGCCAGCATCCCAAAGAAGATCCTCTGCCGGAACTCGCTCGGCTGATCACGGCCACGGCAAACCGCGGCGGCAGCGTGATTGTTCCGGCCTTCGCCATCGAACGCACGCAGAAGTTCGTCTTCATCCTCAAACACCTCATCGAGTCCGGACAAATCCCACGCGTCCCCGTCTTCTGCGATAGCCCGATGGCGATCAAGGCCGTCGAGATTTTCCTGAAGCACGATGAGGAATACAGCGACGAGACCCGCGACATGATCCGAAAATACGGCTCGTCGTTGACCTGGCCCGGCTTTACGTTTGCTTCGACTCCAGAGGAATCGAAGAAGATCAACGAGGTAAAGATGCCCTCGATCATCATTTCCTCCAGCGGAATGGTGACGGGCGGGCGCATTCTGCATCACTTGCTGCAGCGCCTGCCCGACCTGCGCAATCTCGTGCTGTTCATCGGATTTCAGGCGCCAGGCACGCGCGGCTTTCAGATCAAGAGCAAAAGCGACGAGGTAAAGATTTTCGGCGACTTAGTTCCGATTCGCGCGCAGGTTGCCGCTCTGGAACAGTTCAGCGACCACGCCGATCCCCCGGAACTGCTGCAATGGCTGCGCACGTTTCGCAACCGGCCAGCAACAACTTACCTGGTACACGGCGAGCCGGACGCGTCCAGCCAACTGCGCGAGTTGATGCAGTCAGAGCTGGGATGGAATGTGCAGATCGCGCAGTATCGCGAGAAAATTCAGGTGTAACCACAAAGGACACGAAGGTACACGAAGGAAGCACAAGAATCCTTCGTGCAACTTAGTGTACTTAGTGGTTTAAGCCTTTGTCTTTCATCCCGCACTAAACCGAACCAGCGCCTGCAACTTCCCCGCCGCCGCACCTGAATCAATCGATGTCACCGCCATCGGAATCGCTTCCGCAATGTGATCCGCTCTCCCGGCCGCGACCAGCGCCGCCGCTGCATTGAGCACCACCACATCCCGCCGCGCAGACTTCTCTCCCGCCAACACCGCGCGAATAATGGCAGCGTTCTCCACCGCATCGCCGCCAGCAATCTCCTGCAACCCAGCGCGCCGCATTCCGAACTCTTCCGGCTCGATTTCATACGATCGCACCGATCCCGCATGAGCCTCGGCGACCCGCGTTTTGCCCGTGATAGTGATCTCGTCCAGGCCATCGAATCCGTGGACTACCAGCGCCCGCCGCAGTCCCAGCATGCTCAGCGCCTCCGCCAGTTTTTCGACGAGGTCAAGCGAGTACACGCCCACCACCTGCCCGGAAGCGCGCGCCGGATTGGTCAGTGGACCGAGCAGGTTGAACATGGTGCGCATGCGCAGTTCACGGCGCACGCCCTGCACCTGCTTCATCGCCGGATGCAGGTTCGGCGCATAAAGAAAACAGATGCCAACTTCGCGCAAGCACTGCGCCGCCCGCTCGGGCGAGAGCTGAATGTTGACGCCCAACGCTTCGATCACGTCAGCTGATCCGCACTTGGAGCTGATGCTGCGATTGCCGTGCTTGGCTACGCGCACGCCGGCTCCAGCCGTCACCAGCGCGGTTGCGGTGGAAATATTGAAGGTGCCGCTGGCGTCCCCCCCAGTGCCGCTGGTATCGATGAGAGACTCCTCGAACAAGGCATCGCGCCCAGTCCCGCTCACCGCGATCGCGTCCCCGGAGCTTCCATTTGCGGTCGAACGTTCGATCGGCAACGGCGCCGCCGCCGCGCGGATGGCCTCCGCGAAACCCACAATCTCTTCCACCGTTTCGCCCTTCATGCGGAGCGCGACCAGCAAGGCTGCAATCTGCGCATCCGTGCACTTCCCCGCCAGCACGTCAGCCATGACGGCGCGAGCTTCTTCGCGACTGAGCGACTGGCTGTGACTCGTAAGGCTATGAAGGGCGTCGAGGATCATCAGGCGAAATTGTAAGGCATAAGCGCCAAGTAGCGTCGCCGTGGGCGGCTGTCGCGGGAGCCTAGCCTGAGTTGTGCATGGCCTTCGCCCACCGAAGCAACTGAAAATGGGGTGCCCCATTTCTCGCCGCTTTTGCGAGAAGTGGGGATTTTCGACAGACCGAAGCCGAAGGGACGTCTCGCCCGCGCACGCGGGCCAGCAAAACGCCTTCTCTCAGCATCAGCCTTTCGCCGCCGGTATTACAGGTAGACGCTTGGCGAGATACTCGCGCCAGTCCTCCGGTAGCGCAGCAGTAGCAATTGCCTTCTCCAGCAGTTCGCGATTATACCGATCGTCAGCGTACAACCGGTTCAACTCCGCGATCGTCACGGCTTCCGGTTCGCGGCTCAGAAACTCAAACGCATCCCCGTTCTGCACCACGCCTTCCTGCTCCACAGAGAAATAAAATCCGCTGCGTCCGTTCTTCAGGAAGCGCTCAATCATGTCGTCGCGTTGAAATTTCGCCGCCAGCTTGTAGCAGGGCATACGCGGCTGCCGCACCATCACGATGGCCGCGCCAATTCCCAAACGATCGCCAATGTGAAGGTCATGTTCCCAAAGCCCCTCGGTCGTGAAGTTCTCGCCGAACGCTCCCCAGGAAAGTTTCGCCTCCGGCAATGCGTGGCGCCAGAACTCGTAGTGCTCCGAAGGATATCCGTAGACGGCCTTGTACGGCCCTCCGTGGACCGAGAGGTCGGCCTGCCGGTCGCCATCCAGATTCAGCGTTCGCAGCGTCACCGCGCCCGACACCGGTTCCTTGAAGATTCCCGTGTTAATGCTCTGGCCTTTGAACATCACGAGGCGCGGCCGCGCAACGTTCAGCGAAATCAGCTTCAACGGGCCTCCGATGCGGGCAAATCCGCCATCTCTTTATTGCAGTTGGATGCGATCAGCCCGGAGAAGTTGCAGGCTGGCGCGATTGCCCTTCGGCCTTGGGAAATATCGTCCTCCGAGGTTTGCCCTAATCCTCTGCACTTCTATAAAATTAAAAGTTTGCTGCCCGCGCTGCGACGCCGCAAGCAGGTTCCTTCCGAGGCTTTACTGAAGAGTCATCATTATGAAAATTCATGAGTACCAGGCAAAAGCAATTCTCAAGAAATATGGTGTGACAGTTCCGCGCGGATCGATGGCCGGCTCGCGCGAGGAAGCCGAATCGATCGCCAAAGAGTTGTTGAGTTCCGGCGCAACCGGAGTCGTGGTGAAGGCGCAGATCCACGCCGGAGGCCGCGGCAAAGGCGGCGGCGTGAAGATCGCCAAGTCGGTGGACGAGGCCGCCGATCTCGCCGGCAAGATGCTGGGCATGAAGCTGATCACGCATCAGACCGGCCCCGAAGGCCGCATCGTGCGCCGCTTGCTGATCGAAGAAACGCTGCCCATCGAGAAAGAACTTTATCTCGGCATTCTGGTCGATCGCGCCGAAGGCAAGCCGGTGTTCATGGCTTCGGCCGCCGGCGGCATGGAGATCGAGCAGGTCGCTGCCGAGAATCCCGACGCGATTTTGAAGCAGCACATCGATCCCGGCATGGGCCTCGAAGCGTTTCCAGGCGCGCAAGATCGCCTTCAAACTCGGGCTCGGCGCCAAGCAGATCAATCCCGCGGTGCAATTTCTGACCAGCCTTTACAAGGCGTTTCTCGACACCGATGCCTCGCTGCTCGAGATCAATCCTTTTATCACCACAACCGACGGGCGCCTGTTCGCGCTCGATGCCAAGATCAACTTCGACGACAACGCGCTGTTCCGGCATCCCGATCTTCGTGAACTCCGTGACATCACCGAAGAAGATCCGCTCGAAGTAGAGGCTTCGAAATACAGCCTCAACTACATCAAGCTCGACGGCAACGTCGGCTGCATGGTCAACGGCGCCGGACTCGCCATGGCCACCATGGACATCATTAAATACGCCGGCGGCATGCCCGCGAACTTCCTCGATGTGGGCGGAGGCGCGAGCTCCGAGCAGGTCGCGCACGCCTTCGAAATTCTGCTCAGCGACAAGAATGTGAAGGCCGTCCTGATCAATATTTTCGGCGGCATTCTGCGCGTCGATACGCTGGCCACCGGAGTGGTCGAGGCCGCCCGTAAGACCAACATCAAGCTGCCGATCGTGTTGCGGCTCGAAGGCACCAACGTCGATGAAGGCAAGAAAATCCTGATGAACTCGGGATACAACTTCGTCGTCACCGACACCATGAAAGACGCGGCAGACAAAGTGGTAGCCGCCGCCCGCGGCACAGCGGGTATGACCGAGTGGAGATAAGCATTGCGATTGACGTCCTAAAGGTAAAGTGTCATCCCGAGAACGCGAGGGATGACAGTACAGTGGAGTCATGGAAGAAGCGAGGATTCATAATATGGCAATCTTAGTCAATAAGGACACGCGCGTAGTGGTTCAGGGACTCACCGGCCGTGAAGGCACATTCCACGCGAAAGCCAGCGCCGCTTACGGAACGAAGATTGTCGGCGGAGTGACGCCCGGCAAGGGCGGCACCACGCACGAAGGCTGGCCGATTTTTAATACCGTGCAAGAGGCGGTCGATAAGACGGGCGCCAATGCCACGGTCATCTTCGTGCCCCCGCCGTTTGCCGCCGACGCCATCATGGAAGCCGCCGACGCCGAAATCGATTTGATCGTCTGCATCACCGAAGGCATTCCGACGCTCGACATGGTCAAGGCCTGGGAGTTCCTGCAAGATCGCCGCTCCCGCCTGATCGGGCCGAACTGTCCCGGAATCATCTCGCCGGGCAAATGCAAGATCGGCATCATGCCGGCCTCCATCCACAAAGAAGGATCGGTCGGCATCGTCTCGCGCTCCGGCACTCTGACCTATGAAGCCGTGCATCAGCTCACGCAGCGCGGCATCGGACAATCCACCGCCATCGGCATCGGCGGCGATCCCATCATCGGCACCACGTTCGTTGACGCGCTCGACCTGTTCAATCGCGATCCCGAAACCGAAGCCGTCATCATGATCGGCGAAATCGGCGGCAACGCCGAAGAAACCGCCGCCGAGTTCGTGAAGACGCACATGAAGAAGCCGGTCGTCGGATTCATCGCCGGCCAGACCGCGCCTCCCGGACGCCGCATGGGACACGCGGGTGCGATCATCTCCGGCGGCAAAGGCACCGCGGCCGAGAAGATCAAAGCGCTGGAAGGCTGCGGCATCCGCGTCGCGAAATCGCCCGCGGCCATCGGCGAAACTCTCGCCGCTGCTCTAGGGGTCAGCGTGTAGTGGAAGACCTCAGCCGCGTAGCGGCGGCATGTGATAGCCCGGCACGTAAGTGCCGGGTGCGGGCAGCAACAATTAACGAGTCCCGCAGGGACGGCACTATTTCTCACGGCGGATTCTAGCCCGGGAATTTTCCTGCAATACCGAAGCCTCAAACTGAATCACGACTAAGGATCAACGATCATCCTATGAAGACTCTGCAACGCACCTTCACCATCGTCAAACCTGACGCCGTACGCCGCAATGCGGTCGGCGACATCATTGAACAATTCGAGAAGAACAACTTCCGCATCCTCGCCATGAAGATGCTACAAATTTCAAAACATCAGGCCGAGCAGTTTTACGCCGTGCATGCCAGCCGTCCATTCTTCAACACACTCACCGACTTCATGTCGAGCGGCCCCATCGTCGTGCTGGCGCTGGAAAAGGAGAACGCCATCGCCGACCTGCGCAAGCTGATGGGCGCCACCAACCCGGCGCAAGCCGAGGAAGGCACCATCCGCAAAAAGTGGGCGACCAACATCGAGCACAACGCGATTCACGGCTCCGACGCCGAAGACACCGCCCGCTTCGAGCTGAGCTACTTCTTCGCAGGGTACGAACTGGCAAAGTAGCGCCACCGTCTCGGCGGCTGTCGCGGGGGCGTCTCGCCCGCGCGTCCGCCTGCAGTTGTCATCCTGAGCGGAGTCGCCGGTCGCTAAGCGAACGGCCACGGAGTCGAAGGATCCCTATGCCTCTAGTCCAAATCACGATGCTAGCAGGCCGTACCGCCGACCAAAAGCGCAAGATCGCGAAGCGCATCACCGATGCGATGGTCGAAGAAGCAGGAGCGCGTCGCGAAGCGATCATCGTCGCGTTCCACGAAGTCTCAAAGGAAAGCTACGCCTCGGGCGGCGAGTTGATGGTAGACAAGAGAGTCACGGACAAGAAGTGACATGCCTTCTGCGGTCGACCTCGTGGTGAGACTCGCGGGCAAGAGTCCCTTCGACCTCGCTCAGGGCAGGTCCGCGCCACACAAACTAACCCAGCGGCTCGAACAAATGCCCTTCCACGCGATCCGCGACCCTGGGCAGCTCTTTCTTCGCGTGTTGCAGGAAATGCGGCGCCGCGCGGTGCGCTTCCAGCGCGGCATCATCCTTGTATTGTTCGTAAATGAAGAACCGGCGCGGCTCGGTCTTGTGCCGGTGCACCTGGTACATGGCACAGCCCGGTTCCTTGCGGGAGTGCTCGGTTAGTTTCTGAAACAGTGCGGCCACTTCAGCTTCGCGCCCAACTTTCGCCATCCAGGTGACTGCCAACACCACCATCATCTTGCTCCTTACCGCGGCAGGGTGAGCCGGGGAGGACATTCTAGGCTTTCTTCGCGGCCGTCTTCAACTCGGAAACAAATTTGTCGACCAGGATTGTGTGCCCGCGGTCCGGCCCCGTGGAAATCATTCCCACCTTCGCCCCGGCTTCCTTCTCCACGAATGCCAGATACGAGCGCGCGGCTTTAGGCAGCTTGTCATAATCGACGATGCCCTCGGTAGAGGTATGCCAGCCGGGCAGTTTTTCGTAAATGCATTCAATCTTCTCGAACCCGCTGGCGTGCGCGGGTGCTTCGGCCGTTTTCTTGCCGTCGATCTTGTAGCCGACGCACACGGGAATTTCCGCCAGTTCATCGAGCACGTCGAGCTTGGTCACCACCAGCCATGAAGTGCCGTTGATCATGCCGGAGTAGCGCAGCAACGGCAGGTCGAGCCATCCCGTGCGCCGCGGACGCCCCGTCACCGCGCCATATTCGTTGCCGCGCTTGCGCAGGTTGTCGCCCAGTTCGCTTGTGTCTTCACTGGGAAATGGTCCTTCGCCCACGCGCGTGCAGTACGCCTTGGTGATGCCAATAACGGAGTTGATCGCATTCGGAGGCACGCCGGTGCCGGTGACCGCGCCGCCCGAAGTCGCGCTCGACGAAGTCACAAACGGATACGTTCCATGATCGATGTCGAGCATCGTTCCCTGTGCGCCTTCAAACAGAATCGATTCGCCGTGCGCCAGAGCCTGGTTCAGCAGCACGGCTGTGTCACAGACAAAGGGCGCGACTTTCTCGGCGGCCTGGGCGTACTCGGTGTACATCTTGTCGGCGTCCACCGGTTCGGAGTTGAACAGCGCGTGCGCAATCATATTCTTCTCGCGCACCGCGTTCTCGATGTGCGTCTTCAGCAGTTTCAAATCGAGCAGATCGGCCACGCGCAGCCCACGCCGTCCCATCTTGTCTTCGTACGCCGGTCCAATGCCGCGCGACGTTGTCCCGATCTTCACCCGTCCCGGCGCGTTCTCCGCCGCCAATTCGATCATGCGGTGATAAGGCAGGATCACGTGCGCGCGGTTTGAAACAAAAAGGTGACCATCCACTTTGACCCCGGCGTCGCGCAGCGCGCCAACTTCTTTCAAAAACGCCAGCGGATCGAGCACCACGCCGTTGCCGATCACGCTGCGGCAGCCGGTGCGCAGCACGCCGCATGGCACCAGTTGCAGAATAAATTTTTTGCCCTTGATGATGACGGTGTGCCCGGCATTGTGGCCGCCGGCATAGCGGGCCACGACCGAGAAATTCTCCGACAGCACGTCGACGATCTTGCCCTTGCCTTCATCGCCCCACTGCGCGCCCACAATCACCGCGGTCTTGCCTTTTTTCATTCCATCTCCATCGGGAAAGACTCAAGCAGGCAGGTCGCTGCCCTGCGTCGGCACACTTCTTGCCCCCGCGGAAATTCCTCGATAAAAAAATTCTAGGGATAGGCCGGAGAAGACGTGTACGAGTTATCTTATCGTGTCCGCTCCGCCAATGGCAACGCGGTCGTTGTCCTGAATCTCTTGAACCACGAAGGCCACGAAGTTACACGAAGGAAATCGTGGCCAAGCCTTCCTTCGTGCAACTTCGTGTCCTTAGTGGTTCAAGAATTTGAGATACTGACCATGGAATGCCGAAATTCGAGAAGCACATCTTCGTCTGCGGAAACCAGCGCCCGCCGGGCCATCCCCGCGGATGCTGCGATCCCACCACGGAAGCGAAACTGCAAAAGGCGTTCAAGCAAAAGCTGGCGCAGAGAGGCCTGAAGGGAAAGGTGCGCGCCAATCAGTCCGGCTGCCTCGATCAATGCGAGCACGGACCAAACATCGTTGTATATCCGGACGCCGTGTGGTACGGCCACGTCACCGAAGCCGACGTCGACGAGATCATCGACTCGCACATTATCGGCGGAAAGCCAGTCGAACGCCTTCGCATAGCCGATTCGTGCCTGAACACCGAAACCTGCGAGCATCGCAAGCCCAAACCGTAATATCACCACGACACATATGGGGAGGGACGCAGCCTGCTCCGGGCCTTCGGCCCACCGAAGGAACTGAAAATCGGGTGCCCCATTTCTCGCCGCTTTTGCGAGAAGTGGGGATTTTCGACAGAGCGAAGTCGAAGGGGCTGTCCGGCGGCCCAGAATCACCGGTCCGCAGCTTGGCCG
Organism: uncultured Acidobacteriota bacterium; assembly: GCA_963763795.1. Lineage (GTDB taxonomy): Bacteria > Acidobacteriota > Terriglobia > Terriglobales > Acidobacteriaceae > Sulfotelmatobacter. Next base: position 751,518 of record CAVXPP010000007.1, read on the forward strand.
CTTTACCTTTCTCCCACGACCCTAGTAATTTGATTCCATGCCCGCGTACTTCACTCCCGATCTTTTCCGCTTCCTCACTCGCCTCAAGCGCAACAACAGGCGCGACTGGTTCCTCGCGCACAAGGACGAATACGAGGCCTGCGCACACCAACCGGCGCTGCGTTTCATCACCGACTTCGCCGGACCACTGTATGACATTTCGCCGCATCTCGTAGCCGATCCGCGTACCTCGCGAGGATCGCTGTTCCGCATCTACCGCGACACGCGCTTCGCGTCCGACAAGCGTCCGTACAAAACGCACATGGCCATGCGCTTTTCGCATCGCGGAAAAGACGTACATTCTCCTGGCTTCTATTTGCACCTCGAGCCAGGCGGATGCTTCGCCGCATCAGGCTTGTGGCATCCCGAGCCGCCAACTCTGCTCAAAGTGCGCAACACTATCGTGGGACGATGCGACGAATGGCGGCCGATTCGCAAGCTGCTCAACTGGGACGATGCCAGCAAGCTCTCCCGCCCGCCCCGCGGCTTTCCCTGCGACCACGAATTTGTGGACGACCTCAAGCTCCGCGATATGGGCACAGCCGTCGACTTCACCGATGCACAAGTCTGCAGTCCAAAATTTATGACGACGTTCGCTACGGCCTGCCGCAAGATGTCTCCACTAGCGAGGTTTCTAAGCGGCGCGCTGGCCTTGCCATTCTGATATCTATGTGGAGACCGTGTAATAGATATGTCGGGACAGCCGCCCTCGGCTGTCCAGTCGAGCGAAGCTCAACAGGTTTTCGCCCCGACGACGCAGGTTTAAGTCAGCTTGAGCGAGAGGCTTCCGCAACGACGGGGACCATCTGGTAGGCGCGGCAGGACTCGAACCTGCAACCGTCGGATTAGAAATCCGATGCTCTATCCGTTTGAGCTACGCGCCCACGATGAAGCTGATTCATTTTATAACGGCGCGCCAACAGGCTTGGTGCAATTGAGAGGCCGGTAGCGAGGCTAGAATCCAACGGCTGCGGCGCGAGGTTCGGTTACGACCTCGACAGGGCCAAAGTCTTCGACTCTGCTGTTGCGCAGTTGGCTTAACACGTAGCTCAGCAAGGGACGGTCGCCGCGACGAATTTCCTGGAACTCCACGCCCATCCCCAGATCTCCCCCCATGTACTTGACTTGAGCCTTGAGCGCGAGGCTGACATCGAGCACGTTCAGCGTGAGCCGGAAGTCGGTTCCGGGGCGCAGCAATTCCGACGCGGCAATGCGCGCGCCATACTCGGAAATCTCGTGCACTGCAGCGGTCAGGTGCTGGACGCCCTCGATCACCTCAGCTTGGCCTTCGACTTCGAAGCGCGGACGGCGGCGACGGTTCGCGTCCGGCCGGCTGAAACCGCGGGCGGACGTGCCCTTTTGCTGGCCCTCAAGGATGACCGGCTGATACTGCTCTTCCATCTGACGCAACTCTTCATCCCAGGGAATCTTGTGTTCGACACACTGTACGGAGAATTGTCCATGGAGCGCAGAGCTCGGATCGGCGGCCCAGACCACCTGGCAGAGCGCCTTGTTACGGCCTCGCTCGATGACGACCAGATCGCCGACGCCTGGCTGGCGAGCGCCCAGCAGTCGAGCGCCATTGGGATGAATGTCGTACGTGCAGGCCACTTCAGCGGCGCCGCGGCCTTCCTGACCGGCGAAGCTCCAACGCACGGGCAGCGCCAGATGGACGCGCTTCCCAGAGAGAAGTCCATCTTCGGGCGACGGGTTTGGCTTGTTCGGCAAAGCTGGAGGCCCTTGTGAGTCCAACTTATCAGCGCATGTCCAACAGGACAATTGGCCATTCGTAATCACGCGATGGTTACCAATCGGTCAGATTCGAATCAGTCGAAAGAGCCATTGACCCGGCAGAGGGACTACTGCGTCGTGAATCTGCTTGCAAGGATTGGTGCGGCTCGGAGAAGATGAGAGCAACTCCCAAGCGTTCTGACATGGCATCCTCTGTTCTCAAGTCGCCGCCCGCGCGCCAGCTCTCAGCGTCGGCCGCGAAGTTGCGGCTTCTGAAGAGGCTGCGTTGTACGCTGCGCTACGAAAAGAAAGCCTGGAGCGCAGGAGCGAACCTGGTCGCCGGTGTCGATGAGGTAGGGCGCGGATCCTTATTTGGCTGCGTGGTCGCGGCGGCGGTGATCCTCGATCCGACATATCGTGTGCGCGGACTGCGCGATTCCAAGCTGCTGTTGCCGGAACGGCGCGAGGTGCTGGCGGAGCGCATTCGCGAGCACGCCATTGGATGGGCCATCGCGGCCGTGGACGCGGCGCGCATCGATCAGATCAATATTTATCATGCGTCGCGAGCGGCCATGCGCGAAGCGGTGATGCGGCTGGCGCCGGCTGCGGACCATCTGCTGATCGACGCGATGCGGATCGATTGCGACGTGCCGCAGAATCCCATCATCCACGGCGATGCGCTGTCGGCATCGATTGCCGCCGCATCGATTCTGGCGAAGGTAGAGCGCGATCGCATGATGCGCGAGTGGGACGTCGTCTTCCCTGCGTACGGGCTGGCTTCGCACAAGGGATACAGCACGCCGAAGCACATTGCGGCTCTGCGCGAGTTCGGGCCTACACCGCTGCACCGGCAATCGTTTGCTCCGGTGTGGCAGAATCCAGTGCCGCAGGAGGCGTTCGCCTTCATGGCCGAGGACGCCGAAGAAGAATTGGCGGTGGAAGATCTGGCCGGTTGAGGCTTGATTAACCTGCAAAATGTTCCTGCAGGAACATTTCTAGTACACTATTGTACGTACAAAAAGCGATAAGCCATGAAAAAGCAGAGACTTGCGAAAGACCTAAAAAACAGACGGGGCGCTCGTCCGGCGGCCAGGAAAACGGGAAAGTTGCGCGGCAAGGGGAAACGGGCCGGGCTGAGGTTGATGGCCGCGGCGAAGGCGCCGAAGCGGCGGAAGTTTGCGCTATCGGAGGCGATGGAGTTTTACCGTCCGCTGAAGAAGCCGGTGACGCTGCGCCTGGATGCGGACGTGCTGGCCTGGTTCAAGAAAGACGGGCGGCGGTATCAGACCCGCATCAACAGCGCGCTGCGCAGGGTGATGGAACGAGAGATGAGAGCGGCTCGGGGTTGAGAGCTCGTTTTCTGACGAGCCTGACGTGGGTAATGTTCCTAGGGAACACGGAAATCGACAGCGTACGGGAAGTCAAAATCCCCACCCTTCGGTTTCGCTCTGCCGAAAATCCCCACTTCTCGCAAAAGCCGCGAGAAATGGGGCACCCCATTTTCAATTGCTTCGGTGGGCCGCGCGACGCATGTTTTCTTAAGGAGACGATTTGATGGTTTCTGCCGAATCACCTGCGCTGCCATTATCCCCATGGAAAGATTCGCGTGTCAGATGGCGGCGCGGGCTGGAGTTGTTTTGTCTGTCGTTCCTCGCTCTCTTTCTGGAATTGATGCTGATTCGCTGGTCGCCTGCGGTCGTTAGACTGATCGCTTATTACGCCAATCTGATATTGATCAGTTCTTTCCTCGGTCTGGGTGTCGGAGCGATCCTTGGGAAGAGAAGAAAGTCGCTTTTTGGATGGCTGCCGGCTTTGCTGCTGGTCAACGTTGTATGGCTGTTGATTGCCCATTTCATCACGCTGCCGACGACCGCCTCGGAGAGCAGATTCTATACGCCTTCTCCCCAACTCGTGCGTTACATAAGCCTGGTGGGCATTTTCGTCAGCAACGCAATCGTGTTCGTGCCGCTGGGGCAGCGGATCGGATCGCTGTTTGATGCTCTGCCGCCGTTAACGGCTTACTCCTGGGACCTGGGCGGCAGCCTTGCGGGGACGTTGTGTTTCGGGCTCTTCTCGCTGAGGCACTTTTCGCCGACGCTGGGAATGGGGTTCGTGGCTTTTGCGATTATTCTGCTGCTTCCGAGAGGACGGTGGTTGCGCGCAATCCCTTTGTTGGCACTGTCAATCGCTGGAGTCTATTTTGCGGTGACGTCGAGTGCAATCTGGTCGCCGTACTATTGCATCATCGTGACCGAAAAGGGCAGCAAGGCTCCCATGCGAGAGCCGCATCCGGGACTGCGCACCATGCAGGATCCTCCGATCTACGATGTGAGGGTCAACCACTATTTTCTGCAGAGCGACGGCACCTCCGATCCGGGCCGGTATTCTGCGCAGAAAAGAGCCGAGATTCTCGATGGGCGGGCACAATACGATCTGCCGTATGCGCTGACTGCGGCCCACCGCCGGGTACTCATGTTAGGTGCGGGAGGAGGCACGGACACAGAGATTGCGGTGCTGAACGGAGCCGAACAGGTGGACGCGGTCGAGATCGACCCGATGTTAGTGAAGCTGTCTGACCGATTCAACGCTTCGGCAATCTACGAGAACCCGAAAGTCAACGTGCATGTCGAAGATGCCCGCGCCTTTCTGCGACAGTCAAGCGGCGGATACGACATGGTGGTCTTCGGCTTTCTGGATTCACAAACGCTGTTCAGCTCGATGAGCAATATCCGCCTGGACGGTTATATCTACACGGTGCAGAGCATGCAATCTGCCTTTCGGCTGCTGAACGACAATGGAGTACTGTCCCTTTCTTTCATGGCCGGGCACGAGTGGCTGGCGCGCAAGTTGGTGAGGATGGTTGCACTCGCGACGGACCAGATGCCGGTGGTTTATGAAAGCCAGGGACAGGTGGTGATCTGCGCCTTCCGTGGCAAACATGCGGACCCGCCGCAGCAGTATGGCCGGTTCGTGCGTACGGTCTTTCCCGCGGGCGATAAATTGTCCGAAGCTGTCGCTCCTACGGACGACTGGCCGTTCCTCTACCTTTCTCGCAAAACCATTCCGGCGGACTACCTGATCGTGATCGGAATTCTGCTGGCGATTACGATACCAGCGGTGTTTATGCTGCGGGGTCGAGGGTTCGGAGCGAACGACGGCCACTTTCTGTTTTTGGGCCTGGGCTTTCTGCTGCTGGAGACGAAGAGCATCGCGGACTGTTCCCTGTACTTTGGCACGACCTGGTTTGTAACTCTGGTGGTGGTGACGGGCGTTCTTCTGATGGTGTTGGCGGCGAACCTGGTGGCCATGCGCATGAGCGGCTTTCGGACGTGGCTGTACGCGCCGCTGATCGCAAGTCTTCTACTGCTCTACTTGGTGAAGCGCGACTCTATTCTGGCGTTAAGTTTCGACGAACGGTTGCTGTGGTCTGTGCTCGTGGTGCCGCTGCCGATCTTTTTTGCCGGCCTGATCTTTTCTACGACTTTCCGGCAAGCGTTGAACCCGTCGTCGTTCTTCGGAGCAAACCTGATCGGAGCCATGATCGGCGGATTCAGCGAGTACCTCAGTATGATCGTCGGCAACCAGAATCTGATGTTTCTCATTATTGGAGCGTATTTGGTCAGTCTTGGTCTGCAAATGCGGATGCTAAAGGCAGGTCGGGAGGGGTAGGGATCCTTCGACTGCGTGTTCGTCCGCTTTCGCGGACGAACACTTCGCTCGGGATGACAGGGTCGGGAACATTCCGGTCGGGGTGACAGATTGATCTATTGAGTCAGGGTTGCGTTTAGTTCTTCTAGTAACTTCGTATTTTTCTGTAGGGCGCGTTCCAGGATTTCGGCTTGCTGCTTCGCTGTTGCCCAATCTTGTTTTTCTACTGCTTCGGTTAATCCCGGCAATTCCAGGTGCGCATAGGTGAAGCGGGCGCCGTAGAGGATGTGTTTGAACCAGGGGCGTCCGGGGATGCCGTCGGGGTTGAGCCAGTTGCGTTCGACTTGCATCATGCCGTGGTTCAGCGTGAGAGCGAGTTTGAGGTCGATTGAGGCGGAGGCTAGTTTGCGGGTGAGGGATTCGTTCAGGTGCTTGCCGGCCGCTTCGAAGGCGTCGATTTGCTTTGCGAGTGCGGTCAGATCGAGGGCTGGTGCTGGGTTCTGCGTATTTATTGAGCTCGATACAAAGCCGGAATGGAAACTCCCGTTGGGGGCGCAGGTGGCGCAAGCGGGCACGGGGTCCTTCGACTGCGTGGCGGATTCGCTTTGCGAATCTGCCACTCCGCTCAGGATGACAACTTTTTGGGGACTGCCCGAAACAAGAGAAGCTTGGGGACTGCTCAGGATGACAGAGGGAGCGTCCAGGATGACAGATTTATTTTTGCTTGCGAGTTCGGCTACGAACTGGCGGATGTTGCTGGCGTACGTCGAAAAGTCGAAAGGGAGCAAGTCGGCGTTGGCCAGGCGCAGGGCGGTGACTCCCCAGAGTTGCGACATCAGCGTGTGGTAGCGGTATCCGGGGTCGCCGAAGTGGTTCACCCAGAAAAAATCGTCGTAGGCGGAATGGTAGACGCCGTAGTCTCCTTCGAATCCCAGGCCGAGGACGGGGACGCCGATGAAGTTGAGGAAGACGGTGTGGTCGGAGCCGCTGCCGATGCGGGTGTCGGCTAGGCTGTCATTGGCGACGCCGGAGTCGCTGAATTGCGTCGACTTCTTCCCTTCCTTCTCGCGCTCGGCGGTTGCTTTCCACGCTTCGTACAGAGTCTTGCCGGAAGGATCCTGCAAACTGCGCGTGGTTTCGACCAGCATGGGAGCGAGCGAGGCGACGGCCTGCCCGTGAAAATTCGCGCCTGATGTGGCTTCGTCGACGTTGATGTAGGCGACGGCTTTCTGGCGCAGCTCGCCGGCGAATTGCTCTCCCCATTCGGTGGAACCGGTAAGGCCGACCTCTTCTCCGTCCCAACTGCAGACGATGATGGTGCGGCGCGGGCGCACGCCTTGCTGCTTCAGTTGGCCGAGGGCACGGGTGAGTTCCATCATCGAGGCTGTGCCGCTTGACGGATCGACGCCGCCGAAGACCCAGGCGTCGCGGTGGTTGCCGAGAACGATCCATTCGTCGGGCAACTCCGATCCGCGAATGCGGCCTTCGACGACGTAATAAGGCTGGAGGCCGTTGTCCATTTCAATTTTGAGATGGACTTTTACGCGCTCGCCGCCGAGGCGATATTGAATGGGCAGGCCGCCTTGCCAGTTTTCTCCTTTCCAATCGCGCGGAGCGAGCGGGCCGTCCATATTTTCGAGCAGCGGCTTGGCGTCGTGCCAGGAGAGCGGGAGCGCCATAATTTTCGGCGCGGATACGGCCTGCTCGATGGGAATGCGCTTTGCGCCGGGGACCGAGGCCCAGCCGGGCGTCTGCGGATCGCCGGGAACCATGAAATCGTAAGTGATCGAGCCGCGCTGGATGTGATACTCAGGACCCCACGGTCCGTCGGGATCGACCTTGCCCTGCTTGTATCCGTCATCGGCAGGATCGCTGTAGACGAGCATGGCGGCGGCGCCTTCGCGCTGCGCGGTGAGCGCTTTGAATCCGCGATAGCTGTAGGGATTGGAGTAGCGGACGAGGACGATCTTGCCTTTGACGCTGATGCCGTTCTGGCGCAGCAGATCGTAATCTTCGGGATTGCCGCTGTGGGCGTAGACGACGGGCGCGGTGACTTCGCCCGAGATGGACATGCCGAGCCACGCACCGCTGATGGCGGGATTTTTCGAATCGGGATCAGCGTCGAGCGGGGCCTCGCGCAGCGTGGCCTGGTAGCGCGTGGGCGCGATCATTTCGAGCGAGGCAGATTTTGGATTGGTGCCGTAGACGTCGTAGCGGCGGATGATCACGTCTTCGAGTCCCTGCTTCTTCCATTCGTCGCGGATGTATTCGGCGAGTTCGTTATTGCGCTTGGATCCGGCGACGTGGGGTTCCTGGGTGAAGATGCGGTGCTGGCGGCGTTCTTCGTCGGGAGTGGGGATGGATTTAAATTTGGATTCGACTTCGGTCTCGCGCGCGGAAGAGGCGGGAGTGAAGCCGAGGATTTGGGCTTGCGCGCAGGGGAGCAGGAGAAGGACCACTAAAGTTCGGAAGAAGTTCATGGGCGGAGTGATTGTAACGTAGGATTCGTCCGAAGGATCAAAGTCAAAATCCCCACCCTAAAGTCGCAAAAGGCGCGACTTTAGGATGGGGCACCCGCCGTGACTCTAAGGCACCCAGTTCACATTCCGCGCTTCACATTCCGCTTACTTTGCTTTGAGGATTTCGCTCAGCAAGTCTGGTTTTGATTCGTCGCGGACCAGGTGTGGGTACATTTCGCCGCCGTGATAGTCGAGTTTGTAAGTCTTGAAATAATCGTCATTTTCTACGATCAGTTCGATGGGGGCGGTGGCGTTCTTCGCTGATCGGATGGCCTCGCGCAGAATGTCGGGCGTGAAGCGGCGTCCGTTGACGGCGATCAACTTCATGCCGGGACCGATGCCGGCCTTGGCCGCGATTTCGTTCTCGATGGTGTCGACGATCTCTCCGTCATCATGCAGGTTGAGGCCGAGCGCGAATCCCGCCGGAACGACGTGATACATGGCTGCGGCGCTGGTCAGCATTTCGGACGGCGTGTCGTCATAGGTCAACTTCCATCCGCCGCCGGTGATGCCGCCCAGCGGAGCGCCGGGGCCGTGATTGGTGAGGCGCTCGGTCCAGAAGCCGCGCCAGTCATAGGGCACAACCTGATTCAGCGCGTTGACCACATCGTCAAAGGTGTACGTCTTGAGCTCGGGCCCGCTGCTGGGAGCGCCGTAAAAGAGGTGGCAGAAATCGTCGATGGATTTCTTGCCATTGCTCTGCTGGCGAATGATGACGTCAGCCCAGAGCCAGTCAAGCGTGCCTTCCGGATAAAAATCTACGCTGCGACGCCAGGACTCCCAAGCGCGCGGGGCGAAATAAAGTTCCGGTGCGGCGTCGGCGGTGTCCTGCAGATTGCGCCATTCGCGGCCGGGAAGATGGTCGAGCTCGGCGGCGGTGTTTGCCAGGTCCTCGCGGTCGAGCGCGGCGGACAGCAAGCCACTGCGGGCGGTGAGTACGAAGCCGAGATAGTTGGTGAGACCCTCGTAAACCCAGAGCAAGTCGTCTTGCATGGGCTGCTGGTAATCGGGAGTGGCGAGATCGGCGGGACGGCGATACTTTCCGTTCCAGGAGTGCACGTATTCGTGCGGCAGCAGTCCGGCGGAAAGTTTGCGGGAAGCGTCGTCGACGAGGGCCCGTTCATCGACGCGGCTGTCGTCGGACTCGTGGTGCTCGAGGCCGAAATGCGCGACGTGATCGCTGAGCGTGTAGAGAAAATGATAGTCGCGATAATGATGCGCGCCGAAGAGCTTCTGCGCCTGATCGACAAGACTCTTGTAGTGGTCCCAAACTTCCTGCGGAGCGTCGAGCGCGGCGGCGCTGTCGGCGGCGATATCCATTTCCGTGGGCGGATCCTGCGCCAGGGGAACGACCTTGAGATATTCCCCGGTGATCACGGGTGAATCCACCAGCGTGGTCAGCGAGACGGTGGAGAAGCGAATCTCATTGCCGCTCTGGCTGGCGATGGGCAGAGGGGTGCCGAATTTCCATCCTTCGGGAAGCTTGAGGGAAGCGGTGTAATTGATCTCGTCGGCCTTCCAGCCCTTGGGATAAAGCAGAACCTGGTTCCAACTGATGACGGCGAGCTTGGCGGTGGCGGACGATCCGGCGGAGAATCCGCTTTCAAACGTGGCGGGCGAGAGGAAGTCGAGTTCGGCATCGACTTCGTGCACGCCGGCGGGAACTTCCACATGAATGGTGAAGCCGTCGAGCAGGTCGCGGCGCCATTTGAGCGCGGCGCCATTGGCCTTGAAAAATAGTCCGGCAAGATCGATGACGGGACCGTCGGGAGCGTGCTCGCCGGGAATCCATTTGGGATAGTACAGAGTGAGGTCGCCGGGAGCGGCGGGAATTTTCAGCGAGGCATGGAAAATTTTGCGGGGAGCGGAGGTGGCGTCCACATGAATCGTAACCGTCGGCGCGTTCGCGCACCAACTGAAAACAGAGCAGAGCGTGACGCAGAGAATCCCCAGGACGTTTGCGACTTTCATTCTTTCGGGCCCTCGATGATTGGGATGAAAGCAAACCCACAGTGCAGCTGATGATTACGACTATAACAGCCCGGAAGTCGGAGCGTACAGGATGGCTCGGCTGGACGCAGAAGAAGCATTCACCACAGAGGACACGGAGGATCACGGAGGCTTCCGCTGATATCATTCCGAGGGATGTCGCGGCGAGGAAAATTCATCACGTTTGAGGGGCTCGACGGAACGGGCAAGAGCACGCAGATGCGGAAGCTCGGGGCGGCGCTGCGCGAGCACGGACACAAGGTCGTGGAGACGCGGGAGCCGGGCGGGACCGCGACGGGAGAGAAGATCCGCAAGGTGCTGCTTGATTCCGGGACTGCGGGGCTGGCGCCGCTGGCGGAGATGGCGCTGATGTTTGCCTCGCGCGCGCAGCATATCGCCGAGGTGATCGAGCCGGCGCTAGCCGGGGGCGCCATCGTTTTGTGCGACCGCTTTACCGACTCGACTGAGGCGTACCAGGGTAGCGGGCGGCGGCTGGGAAGCGATGCGGTGCGCGAATTGCATCGCGTGCTGTGTGGGGATCTTCAGCCCGATCTGACGCTGCTGCTCGATTCGAATCCGCACGCCAGCGTGAGCCGGGCGCGGCGGCGGAACAAGCGCGACTCGAAGAATGGATCCCGCGGCCACGACGAGAACCGTTTTGAGTCGGAAACGCGTTCATTCTTTGGCCGCGTGCGCGACGGCTACATGGCGATTGCTAAGCGGGAACCGGGGCGGGTGGTCATGGTCGACGCGCGCGGGACGCCGGGCCAGACGCAAGCGCACATTCGCGACGTGGTGCAGAAGAAACTGAAGATGTAAAGAGTCGCTTCGCCACGGAGGCACGGAGACACGGAGACAGAATCAAGAAAATTCTTAAGGTTTTTCTCCGTGACTCTGTGTCTCCGTGGTAGATCTCGGGTTCAGGTCAGGTATGGGATTTTCTGATTTTCACGGCAACGCCGAAATTATTCATCGCTTACGCGACATGCTGGCGCGCGATCATTTTCCGCATGCAGTCGCGCTGGCGGGCGGAGCGGGATCGGGCAAGTACACGCTGGCGCTGATGCTGGCGCAGACGATGAATTGTTTGGGGCCGGCGGGCCCTCAGGGGCTAAAGCCCACGTCATCAGAGGCCGGAGACGGCACGGCTGAAGCCGTGCCCTTCCCAAAACACTCTGTCAAAGGCAATTTCTGGACGATAGACGGACTCCCAGATTTTTGCGGCAAGTGCACGAACTGCGTGCGCATTGCGCAGGCGGGCGATCTGGATGCGCGTTTTGCCGAGGCTGTCGAGGCCCGCGAGAACCTGCGCGAGACCGACAAGAAAGAGACGCGCCTGTTCGTGCAGACGCATCCGGATGTGCTGGTGATTCCTCCCGATCCGCCGCAGATGATGATCAAGGTGGATCAAGTCCGGCGGGTGATCGAGACAATTTATTACCGTCCGGCGGAGGGCCGGGAGCGGGTATACATTTTCACCGATTCGGCGTTCATGAAAGAGGCGGCGAATTCGCTGCTGAAGGTGCTGGAGGAGCCTCCGGAGTTCGCGACGATTTTCTTGCTGACGGAGAATCCGGGGGAATTGCTGCCGACGATCCGTTCGCGGTCGATGGTGCTCACGCTCGGCGCGCTGTCGGCGGAAGAGATCGAGCGCGATCTGGAGAAGCATCATCCGGAGTGGAAGGCGGCGCAACGAGCGCTGGTGGCGCGGTTGAGCGAGGGAGCGGTGGGCCGGGCGCGAAGTTTCGATCTCGCGGCATACACGGCGGCGCGCGATCATGCGCTGGCGATTTTGAAATCGGCATTGCGCGGCGGCGAGCACAGCGAGCTATTCAAGATTACCGGAGACGTACCGTCCGGGGGCCGAGGGGCGGCAGAAGACCGAGGCGCTGATTCGTACTTTGTATTCGCTGCTGCGCGATCTGGTGTTCATCGATTCGGGCGCTCCGGAGTTGGTACGGAATACGGACATTGCGACGGAGTTGAAGCGGTTGGCGGAGTCGGCGGATTTTGCCTCGATCACCGCGGCGTCGGACCGTTTGGCCGAAGTGGAGCGCGGCATGCGGCGAAATCTGTTGCGATCGTTGTCGCTGGACGCGTTCGCGGCCGCGCTGGAAAAATAGGTTGGAGTGTGGGTGCTGCGGCAGTCTTGGTTTCGTTCGGCGTGTTGCTGGCGCTGGCCGATGTGAATAGGAGGATCAGTAAGTGAAATCAGGATTTTGCGACAGTCACCGTTTAGATCATCACTCTTCGCTCTGCCTTGGGGGTGACTCTTAGCGCGTTTGTTTTCGGATCATCTTTTGCTGTAGTCGAAGTGAAAGCGCAGAGCGAGAAACGATCCGGCAAATTCGCTTGGCAGTGGCGGAAAAGGGTTCGACTTTGTGATGCTGGTCCAAGCCATACGGACTAGGGCCTCGTCGTCAGGTCCACCGGGTCTCGAAACAAGCCACATATCCGCCAGCTTGCCGTCCTTCGTGATGGCAAACTCAATCGCGAGTTTTCCCTTTCGCGTCTCGGGTGCTGGAATCTGATCATGCCAATTGCGGTTTATATTTCGAACAACAACTCGCAAGTACGGAGCCAATTCGACGCCCGGTGTATTGGACAGAATCTCAACCCCCTCGACAGTGCGGCCTATGGTCCCAAGCCCAAGCCCATACTGATGGGGTGGCTTCTGCTTCGAGGGATTAGCAGGAGCAGCATCTTGACCGAATGCAAAGGCACAGCAGAAGAGCAGTATTAGCAGTTTCATAAACTCGTTTGTCCGACTAGTCTCGCACGAACCCGCCAGTTGCTGTAAGCAGGCCCCTAACGCTCATTGGACCCGTGGTGCCATCCGCTAAAGCGGACTCGGTTCGTGCCGCTTCCAGGTTCCCATCGCTTACGCGCTGGGCTAATGAATGCCGCCGCTTCGCGGCTGGGCAGCCGTTCGACTTCGCTCTGTCGAAAATCCCCACTTCTCGCGCAAAGAACGCGCGAGAAATGGGGCACCCACGATTTTCATTTCCTTTGGTGGGCGTCGGGCCTATGGGTACTCAGGGCGGGCTAGGGCGGGTGTCTCTCTACAACCAATCTGCTGGACAGCTGTCCCAACAAGCGGCTGTCCCCACGATCCTCCTCATGTAACCATGCACAGGGTTACTTCCGGTATCTCCGTCTTGATTCTCAGAATGGTCTAATGGGCATAGGATTCTAGGGGTTGGCTGGAATAACTCCGCTGGTTCTACTCCCTTCGGAGAGATTGCCGGGCCTAGGGCCCCCGCCTATAATCGTCCTACTCTGGTTCAGGATTCTCCGTCAGGTTCCGGGTAGAGCACGGGAGGGCTTAGTTTGTCTGAAGCTCTTTCGGCAAAAGGTTCGGTGAATGGGAGAACGCCCGGATATGCGAAAGCGCCTGCAACTCGCAATGCTGACGGCCACTACGGCAATCGCGACCTCCTTAACTCTGGGTACGACTCTGGCTGCGCCGAAAGTTTGGGCGGCGGAAGGGGATAACCCGGCCCGCGGAATCACGACGGAAGAAGAACATGGACGCAAGATTTATGTGAACGAGGATACTCCCGTGAAGCAGCGGCAGGCGCAGGCTGCGCCCGCCCGGCGTTCGACTCTGGTTTACTGGAGCAGCAAAGAGAAACGCTGGAAGCCGGTGCCGGGAGCGAGCACGGCCTCGATGCAGGCGGCGCGCTCGGCGGCCGCGGAGGTCAGCCAGTATTTCGGGCACGATTCCGCGGCGTCGGCGAATGCGAAAATCGTAGCCGCCAATGCGGGCGGCCATCAGGCATCGCAGGAAGAGATTGACGCGTCGATCGTGATGGCGGCGGCGCGTCACAATGTGGATCCGAACCTGGTGCGGGCGGTGGTCAAAGTCGAATCCAATTTCAATTCGAACGCGGTGTCGCGCAAGGGAGCGATGGGCCTGATGCAGTTGATGCCCACCACCGCGCGGCAACTGAACGTGAAGAACCCGTTCGATCCGGAACAAAACGTGGATGCCGGGGTTCGACATTTGAAGCAGTTGCTGGAAAGCTATAACGGCGACGTGAATTTGACCCTGGCCGCTTATAACGCGGGAGCGGGAGCGGTGGCGCGCAGTGCGGGCGTGCCGCACTTTGCCGAAACGCAGAATTATGTGCGGAGGATTACGAACCTGTACTACGGAGGGTTCGATCTTTCGCCGACGGGGGCGAATCACGATCCCGTGAAGGTTCAACGAGATGCGCGTGGCGTGCTTTACATCAGCAACACGGATTAGGTTCGTGGCATCTGTTTAGGGCAGTGAGTTGAAACGGGGGCAGTCAAAATCCCCACTGTAAAATCGCAACAAACGCGATTTTAGAATGGGGCACCCAGGGTTAGAGTGGGGCACCCCGAGGCTCGTATTTGAAATCTCTCAGGTACCCTTAGGCAGTTCAACTGCAACGACGGATCGAGACTGTAACGGACCGGCGACTTTGAAGATGACCATCAGCCAGCGTGGCATGCGCTGGGGAGCGCTGATCGTGGTGTTGGCGCTGCCCGGAGCGATGGCGCACGCCCGTGGCCGCGCCCATCACAGCGAGGCGTGGGCCCGCGAGCACTATGCCGCCGCCGACCGCATGCGCGAGGCGCTCAACGGACGTCCTCCTGCCGAGCGCAGCCGGCACGACTACCAGCGCGTCATCAATGCCTACCGCAATGTCTATTTCGGAGCTCCCACGTCCAGCAAAGCCGATCCCAGCGCGGTTGCGGTCGCCGAAACGCTGGTGGAGATGGGGCGGCGATTCGATGATGACAAGATCCTGAATGGAGCGATCGCGCAATATAAGTTCCTGCGGCGGGAGTATCCCGGCAGCAAGTATCGCTGCGATGCGCTGTTCACGATGGGGGAAATATATAAGGATGATCTGAACGATCCCGAGCAGGCGCGGGCGACCTTTGCGGAGTTTCTGCGGCGCTATCCGCGCAATCGGCTGGCGGAAGATGCGCAGCAGGCCGTGGCCGAACTCGATCAGGAAGCGGCGGCGGAGAAAAAGGCCGAGAAGAAATCTCGGAAAGTCGTCGCGGCCAGGAAAGATGGAAGCGCGAAGGACAGCAAGGCCGAGGATCGCAGGAGCGATGCCAGCGACGCTCAGAATTCTGCTTCAGACGACGCGTCCGCGCATGCCGATGCTGCGCAGTCTGCCGAGCCGAGATCGAAGCGGCTGCCGCGAGTTACGGCGATCCGGCACTGGTCGACTCCGGACTACACGCGGGTTGCGATCGATCTGGAGAGCGACGTAAAGTTTGGATCGCAGCGCATTTCAAATCCCGACCGCATCTTTTTCGATTTGCGCGACACGAAGCTGGCGTCGACGCTGGTGGGCAAGAGCTTCGACGTTGATGACGGATTTCTGAAGAAGATCCGCGTGGCGCAGTTTCAGCCCGGCCGCACCCGCGTGGTGCTGGAAGTCGACGACCTCTCGGACTACGAAGCCTTCCTGCTGCCCAATCCGTACCGGCTGATTATCGACATTCACGGGAAAGACGGCGGCAAGAGCGCGCGCCGCAAAATTCCTGCGACCCATGAGACGGCTGACGTGGAAGCGCCTCCCACCGGCGGATCAAAGGCCGACGACGATACCTCGCCGGCGGAAGCGGCCCAGGCCGACGACGAAACGAAAGAAGATTTGCGGGCGGAGGCGGGCAAGGCTCCGGTAACCACGCAAGACGTGAACGATGAGGCGAAAGTTGTGGCCAGAGGCGCGGCCGAGGCGAAGCGAGGATTGCCCGACCTGCCCAGGCACGTCGATAACAAGAAAGAGACGCCGGCTGTTACCAAGGTCGTGGTCGACAACGACGACGACGATTCAGGCCCAGCCGTCGCACATAAGCGCACGACGACTCATCGGTCTAAGTCGCCGTCGAAACTTGTTGCCAGCCGCAAGAGCGGCAGCGATCTCGACATTCGCGAAGCCAGGCCAACGGCCAACGGAGACCGTTCTCTGATTCGTGCTTTGGGGCTGAAGATTGGCAAGATCGTGATCGATCCCGGCCACGGCGGCCACGATACGGGCACGATCGGTCCGAACGGCCTGGAAGAAAAAGATCTGGTGCTGGAAGTGGGACGACGGCTGGGCAAGCTGCTTGAAACGCGGCTCGGCGCTGAAGTCGTTTACACGCGCAAAGACGACACGTTCATTCCGCTGGAAACGCGCACCGCGATTGCCAACCAGCAGCGCGCCGACCTGTTTATCTCGATCCATGCGAATTCGAGCCGGGACCCGGATGCCCGCGGAGTGGAAACCTACTACCTGAATTTCACCTCGTCGCCGGAAGCGCTGGAACTGGCGGCGCGCGAAAACGCAGTTTCCGAAAAATCGATCTACGAACTGCAGGATCTGGTGAAGAAAATTGCGCTCAAGGAAAAAATCGAGGAGTCGCGCGAGTTTGCCGGAGACGTGCAGGAGTCGCTGCACAGCGGGCTGGCGGCGAAGAGTCCCGCGATCCGCAACCGCGGAGTGAAGAAAGCGCCATTCATCGTGCTGATCGGAGCGAATATGCCTTCGATCCTGGCGGAGATCTCTTTCGTATCGAATCCCACCGACGAGCATCGCCTGGAGACCAGCGAATACCGCGAGCGCATCGCCGAATCCCTCTACCATGGAATCGCCAGGTATGTGGATGGGCTGAGCGGCGTGAAGATGGCCAGCAAGATGGATAAGGCCGCGGGTCAGTAGCGGGCTGGTTCACTCCCCCGAAGTCAGAAGCAAAAAGTCAAAATCCTCAAGAACCACAAAGGTCACGAAGGAGCACGAAGGCTTCCAGCTGATGTTTTCCTTGGTGATCCTTCGTGACCTTTGTGGTGGAAAATCCAAAGCACCCCTTCGGGTTCGCTCTGTCGAAAATCCCCACTTCTCGCAAAAGCGGCGAGAAATGGGGCACCCCTGCTCCTATTGCGAGGACTGGAATTGCATGTTCTCGTCTACTGAGAGCTCGGCTGGTGTGCCGGAGCCATCGTCTGCCGTGCTGCGAGTAGCGACTACGCGGAAGCCGCCGCTGCTGGTCTCAACGTCGTAGGTATAGGGAGGACGCTGGCGGGTGACGCTCAGCGAATGGCTCGCGATCAGTTCATCGAGCGAAGCATACTTCCCTTCCAGCGCGAAGTAACCGCGCTCGGCCTGGGCGATCGTCATGAGATCGGTGCGGACGCCGGTGATGTTGATTGCGGCCTTGGGACTATTCGCGCCGAGAGCGGCGGACGAGCTTTGCGCCTGGCGGGAGTAGATGTACATTCCCGCTCCCATGACAATGATCACGCTGAGAAATCCGAAGATTCGACCCATATCTGCGTTCCATTGCAATGCAAGGACAAGTCGAAGGCAAGTAACGACGGGACAGCGACTTGCGCGAATCAGGAAGGGCGCAAATAAAAAGGGCCAGCATGCTATGGAAGCTGCTGGCCGGGAGTCTTACTGCTCGACACAAACTTGAGGGGACTACTGAATCGACTTACTGAATCGAACTACCCACTTGAGAGAACACGTTGCTGGCATTGGATCCGATGAGCCGAACCGTGCCCACAACGATGACCAAAATCACCGCCAGCATCACCGAGTACTCGGCAATGTCCTGCCCGTCCTGATCGATCCAAAGATTGCGAAATGAGTAGCGCATCATATTCTCCTGGTTCCCCTATGCAATGCCGGACGCGAGAGAAACGGAAAGACGTGAAATCGAGGTGCCCTGCTGGCCCTCTGCGAGTCCCCATCCCTCTTTGTCCTGGCCCAAAGCCTGCAGGCCGACCTGAAACTCGGACGTGCCTTGCATTTTCTTCACCCATACCACGCGAAATTGCATTTTTCGCTGGCGATAAAAAACCGTGATCTCATCGAGCACATTCAATTCGCGGCGAATCGAACCGAGACGCGCGCCGGCTGCGGTTACATCCAAGGTGTGCGCCAGTTCCTCGAAGGCCGTCCCCGCACTGTCTTTGCCCTTGACCTTAACGGGGAGAACAGCTTTCGTGCGATCTTTGCGGCGCTTATTCATTTTGTGTGTCTGCCCCGGGAAAGTCCTCAGCCAGGTACAGTCTGCCTTGATTTCGCTCAACTGGGAATGGCCCCGACGGGTAGGTGAAAGGCACGATAGTAACCATTCGGCAGAGTGCGGTTAACCTGCTGTCGCTCAAGTGTTTGCCCGCCGGGGGAAACTTTTCTGCGAGCCTTGTGGTCTAATGGAGAGGAGAAGTGTTCTCCGTTTCTTTCATGAAATTCCTCCGGTTTCTTCCCTTTTTCGTGGTGTTTGCCGGGCTGCTCGGCGGGGCTTTAGCGGCCAATCCGCTGCAAACTCAGGGTCCTGCAATCCTGCCGCAGGAGTTTGCCGGCTGGCAAGTGAACGGTTCGGTAAAGACGAGCACCGATCCTGCGGCGGCCGATTCGACCAATGCGGGCATGCTGCAGGAATATCGCTTCACCGATCTCGCCTCGGCCACGTACACGCGCGATGATGGCCGGACACTGAAGATCCGCGCCGCGCGCTTTGCGGATGCGTCGGGAGCCTTCGGCGCGTACACGTTCTACCTTCAGCCCGACATGACGAAGGAGCAGATCGGCGATCAGGGGGCGTCTCTCGGCAACCGCGTTCTTTTTTACCGCGGCCAGGTGCTGGTCGATGCGCAATTCAGCCAGGAGTCTGCGATGTCAGGCGCGGAGTTGCGCGAGCTGGCTGGGACCTTGCCGCGGCCGGGCGGGAGTTCCGGCAATCTACCTTCATTCATAGAATTTCTGCCGCATCGCGATTACATTCCAAATACGCAAAAATATGTGATGGGGCCCGTCGCGCTGGCGGCGCTGGCGCCGCCGGTTTCCGCCGACCAGGTGGATTTCGCAACCAGCGCCGAAGTGAGCCTGGCCCGCTACCAGACATCGAGCGGCGAAGCCACGCTGATGCTGATTTCTTATCCCACGCCGCAAATCGCCGCCGAGCACCTGCGCAAGATCGACGCCGCGCATCACCTGGCGCAGCAGCAACCGGCGGGCATTTCGACGGTCGAAGGATCGGGTACATTTTTCGACAAGCGCACCGGGCCCATCGTAGCCATTGCCGCGGGCGGCATCTCTGACAGCGACGCGAAATCGCTGCTGGGCCGGGTGAATTACGAAGCCAGCGTTACCTGGAACACTCCCAGCGAAAGCGCTCAGGTGCACGATCTGACGATGTTGATTCTCAACATCGTGGTGCTGTGCGCGATTCTGGCGGGGCTGGCCATCATCGCGGGCGTAGCGTTCGGAGGAATCCGCATTTTGATGAAGCGCTTGTATCCCAACAAAGTCTTCGATCGCCCCGAACAGATGGAATTCATCTCGCTGCATTTGACCGAGACCGTGGTGGCGGGAAGGGTGGTGACGGAGACGGCGGTCACCGAAACGCTGGTCGAGGAGACAGGGCAGGACGACTCCGATTCCACCCCCGGGACGCCTCCAGACCACGGCTGAGGCCCGATAAGTCCCTTTAGAAATATTGGCTTAGAACCTTCGGCAGGCGATTTTGTCTCAATTTGGCACACTCCTGTGGACTGTTGACCCGTTTTGTAACTTATTGATAATAAAGACATTTATTTCCTAAAAATCGCTTGACACCCCCGTTTTTAGGCTCATAAGATTTCGGCAGAAAGTTTTGACGGATTTTCTAAGCCTCCGTTGGAACTATTCTCCCTTGAAGAAGAGGCCGCCCAGTTGCCGGGTGGCCTTTTCGTTTGTCAATCCTTCACGTCGATGTTGTCGTCGATAGCAACTCGATGCGCTCGGAAGTTGCTGCTAGAGTGTCGTGCGTCGCAAAGAAACATAACGGCGTGGGAACTCTGCCGCCGGTTGTGCGTATTACAGGTTGAGAGCTTTGCAACTCCGAACCTCTCGATGAGAATGGAAGTTTCAGATTGGAGGCATCAATGTTCTGCGATGGATGCGGTACGACGGTGCAGCCGGGGCAGGCATTCTGCAGCAAGTGTGGCAAGCAGATTGTGGGGACGATCGCGCCGCAGCCGATTCCCGGCAGAGTGCAGCGGCACGTGCACTTGCTCGCCATTCTGTGGCTGGCCTTCTCGGCATTCAACACCCTGGGAGGTTTGTTTCTTCTGATTCTGGGCAACGTTCTCTTTCCCCATCTGCATGAGATGAAAAACGTTCCATCGGACGTGCCCTCCGGATTTTTGACGGCGTTGTTCACGACTCTTGGAATCATCGTTCTGGCCAAGGCCGCATTCGGATTTGCCGCCGGATGGGGATTGCTGCAGCGAGAAACCTGGGCGCGCACGCTGGCTCTCATCCTGGCATTCATCTCGCTGTTCCTGAATATACCGCTGGGCACAGCCATGGGCGTTTACACCATGTGGGTGCTGCTGCCGTCCTCGGCGGAGCAGGAATACCGGGCGCTGGTAGCGGCGGCGGTGGTGCCAGCGCGGGCGGCGTAGGTTGGAGCGGTTAGGCCGAGGATATCGTGTGGCGCAGGCACTCCTGCCCGCTTGCTTCGAGCAGCGAAAAACCAGCGGGCAAGAGTGCCCGCGCCACGCGGTGCGCTTTACGGTTTTCAAGCCGCCATTTAGAATCGACAGCAGGCCGACGTAGCTCAGTTGGTAGAGCAGCCGATTCGTAATCGGCAGGTCACCAGTTCAAGTCTGGTCGTCGGCTCCATCTTTTCAGAGGCTTAGGAATCGGTTAACTAAGCCCGCTCCACATCTGCTGCGCAAGCTTCGAGGCGTATCTGGTTACAAAACGAAAAATCCAGCGCTCGTAGCCACTTCCGGTTGACCGCTCCGCGCCTTCTCTTAGATGATTGGGAGGCATGGACGTTGAACGCATCATTCACGACATTGAGCAGCTACAGGAAATGTTCGAAGCGCCGGACATCAGGCCGCTCAGCGCAAGCGACATCTCTGCTGCGAATCGAAAGCACGACGAAATGCTCGCACATAGCCCGTGGTTTCGGCTTTGGCAGCGGTACGGAGTTTGTTGTCGAACTGAGCCTCCCGAACTCCGATTAGGCAAAATTGAGACCTAGCAAAGCCCCGCGGCAGAGGTTCGAGCAGCGCGGCCGTGTCATACCCATCCTCGCACTGGCCACGGCTGGTTGCCTTTGGGGAACGGGCTTCTATTTCGGCAAGATCGCACTGGGCGAGATGCCAGTCGCCACGATGGTCGTGTTTCGGTTCGCCTTCGCATGTTTAGGGCTGCTTCCTTTCATGCACTTCGAGCATCCTCGCTTTGCCGGGAGGGAATGGGGATGGGTTCTCGCTGCGTCCGTGCTCGGAGTGCCCGTGCAGTACCTTGTCCAGTTCAAAGGGCTTTCACTCACCACCGTTTCGCATGCTTCGCTGATGGTCGCAACGCTTCCGATGCTGCTCGCTATCGCAGCGGTAATGCTCTCCGGAGAGCAGTTGCACTTGGGTGGTTGGCTCGCGCTGGCAGCTTCGACCGCGGGTGCTGCTCTGATCGCATTGTCGAGCGAGAAATCTTCCGGCACAGGACATGCGAGCATGCGCGGCGATCTGCTGGTTGTGCTCTCGATGTTTGCGGCCATCGCCTGGATTCTGATTTCGAAACGCCTGATGCGGCAACATTCTGCTGTGATCGTGACAGCTTCCGTCTATTGGATCGGCACGGTCATTTTGGCGGTTGTGGTCTTTAGCGCATCGGGCGTTCCTTCCCTTGATTACTCCTATCACGCATGGGTTGCCGTGGCAGAGCAGGGGCTATTCGCGACCGCGAGCACGACGCTCCTGTGGAATTGGGGACTCAAGCGAGTTCCGGCGTCACAAGCAGGAATTTTCGTAAATTTGGAACCGCTGGTCGGCGCAATTTTAGGTGTTTCTCTTCTGCATGAGGTCTTGGGGAGAATGGCACTCCTGGGCGGTGCGCTGATTATTGGAGGAGCCGTGCATTTCAGCTACAAGCCGGAGAGCAGCAGTTGAAGAGAACATGGGGCGGCAGGACGGCCTTTTTCATAATCGGCCGGTCACCGGTTCAAGTCTGATCGTAGGCTCCATCTTATCCCCGCTGTTCATGCGGGTGATAGCGTGAAGCGTGCTGCTGTCCGGTAGCAATCCCCACCCTATTTGGCATTTCACTTCAAGCGGAGGCCTGATCTATCCGATATGGACGTACAGTCCAATGCGCTCAGTGAACTACGCAGCGTCTTTCTCGCGGGGTTGAGTTGCGGGCTTGGTTTCCGCCCCATTCGTCTTGGCTTCGTTTTCATGCTGCTCGTCTTTTGCCTCTGCGCTCTCACTCTTGTCTTTCTCATCTGCAACCCGCTTCGTACCTGCACCGCCGGATTTCTCTGTCGCCCCGTCCTGTTTCTCGCCTTGATGAGGCGTTCGTGTTTCTGAAGTCCGATGTTCTTCTGGTTTCGCAGTTTGCTGTTCTTTCTGTGCGGCTTGTGCGGCGGCGGCAGAAAAGATGTGCTCGAGCCTCACGTGGGCCGCTCGCCATCTGACGTTGCTGGCATTGCCGGCCTGATTCAGATACGGCGCGAGGCGCTCATCCGAGACGATACCTTCGTCCTTGAGGAATTGCAAAAGGGCAGCCTGCTGGGTCTCCAGGTTTTCGAGAGATGATCCCAGTTCGTTCAATAGTTCCTGCGCCAGATGAACATCCATACGGCACCTCTAAGTCTAGTCATCATCGGCTTGCTTTTTCTGGGCAGCGAGTTCTTTCATTTCTCTGCTGATTTCGTTCCGCCGTTTTCGAGCAGTTCTGCGGTCATCTACGTTCTTGGCTTGGCCGCTCTTTAGAACCGCCAATTCCTGAAGCAGGGTCATCATCCGATCTGATTCTTCGCTCATGGCTCGCCCCCCCCGGCATACTGCACAAATAGCTCATCTCAGATGCACGCGAGCAGGGAATCTGTTGTTTGTCACCGTCGTCAGGGATTGCCCTTGTCTCAACGCGTGAGCTTCGCCAACTTGTGTCTGAAACGCAGCTCTAGAGAGAATCCAGGAAGAAGCGAGGCGAGCGATCGCTTAAGCCCTGCCTGGGCCGGGCTGCGGCCATCATTTGCCGGAGCGTGCTGGCGATTTCGATTTCCAGTGTCGGGCGCACACCGGCGCCGAAGCTGATGAAGCGGAAGGGCTGCATGTAGCCCAGTCCGCCGCGCATCGGGAAGAGCAGTTCGGCGTTGGCGTGCACGTTCATTGATCCGAAGGCGAAGCCCATCATTATGCGACTGCGCTCGTCAATGTAGGTGGCCAGTTCGAGCAGGCCTCCGGTCACGGAGAGCTGATGCAACCGCACGGTAAACTGGCGGCCGTTTTCCAGTTGGATTGCGGCGGGAACCGCTCCACGCAGGGCGATGCGCGGAGCGCGGGTAAAGGTTCGCGTTGTACGAAGGTTCGCCATGATCTATCAGACGGTCTATCCCAGAGCCCGCTAGTCTTGCCGCCGAAGCAAAGCGGGCAGGACTGCCCGCTCCACATAGACAATCTATCCCAAGCGGCCTATCGCAGATACGAAGGATGAAGACCGGCGGCGTGGTCGTGCGTCGCGGGCTGGTTCATCAGCTTCGTGGTGCGCTGCATCGTCTCCCAGTTGTACTCGTAGGCCGTTCCGCAGGCCACACAGACCTGGTAATGACGCCCGTTTTCATCGATGCGGGGCCAGGCGAAGCGGTGAGTGCAGGCGCGGTGGAGGAGCTGATTTAGAAATTTCAATGGGTTACTCCCTGATTCCTGTTTCGCCAGTGGTCCATCCACCGGGCGAAGAACGGTTTGTGCTGGTCCTGTAAAAGACCCTGCAGAGTGGAGAGCAGAATATCCGGTGGCTGCGACTTGGAGACGAACGAATCGACCGATTTGAGCTTCTTTTGCGGCAAGGGCCCATAGGCCGATAACAGCATGATGGGGACGCGGGAGTTGATGGTCTTCATCTTGGCGGCGACGACATCGCCGCGCATACCGGGCATCTGGTAATCGAGAACCACGGCATCGACCCGCTGCGAACGAAACAGCCGGAGGCCATCGTCCCAGCCCGAGGCTTCCAGAACTTTGTAGCCGCACTGTTCTAGAAACATTTTGCGGCCGATCAGGCCAGCCCAGTGGTCATCGATGCAGAGAATCGTTCTTTTCGCGCGCGACATGCATTCCTCACGTAAGGCAGAGAGAATGTTCAGCGGCGTCGCTCCCCATAGGAACTACGACTGCTGCTATACGAAGTGGTGGGCAAATTGATTCTGAATGAACTTCGTAATCGCGACAAATTACGAACGGGCATTCGAGCGGCAGTTACCCTGTGGGAGCGGGTTGAAGCAGGGGCGCGTGGTGCATCCTCGTTCACGCGGCCCGCAGTAATGGCAGACCGCTCGTCCCCCGGGGACCCGACAGCAAGTTTCTTCCGCCGATGGAATCGAACCGCATCGAGAAATCGGTGCGGGAGCCATACCGGCGCCTCCGTGGCTTGATTTGCATGCTATACCCGGAAGCGCGAAAGCGAATCCTAATGCCCGCCAAAGTATCTTAGAATTGCAAATCTTAGGGCATGCCGAGGACCTTGGAGTCAAGATAGCGAAGAATGATCCTTCCCACCCTAGCGCATGTTCTCCTGGCGGGCATCGTAGCGGTCAGCATCGTCCTCATGCTGGTGCGCCCGCGCAACATTCCGGAAGTTTATTGGATCAGCGGCGGAGTGCTGTCGTTGCTGCTTCTGCGCCTGATCTCGCTCCAACTGGCCGGCCGGGCTCTGCTCAAAGCCGTGGACGTCTGCCTGTTTCTGATTGGGATGATGCTGCTGTCAGAACTGGCGCGCGAGCACGGATTGTTCGATTGGCTTTCGGCCATCGCCGTACGACATGCCCGCGGTTCCTGCATCCGATTATTCACGCTGGTCTATATCATCGGAACAGTGGTCACGGTCTTTCTGTCGAACGACGCCACGGCCGTCGTGTTGACTCCCGCCATCCTGACTGCGGTTCGCAAGGCCCGGGTGCGGCCGCTTCCCTATCTTTTCGTCTGCGCTTTCATTGCGAATGCCGCGTCATTTGTTCTGCCAATTTCGAACCCTGCAAATCTGGTTGTCTTCCACAATGCCATGCCGCCCTTGGGCAAGTGGCTGATGGCCTTCGGCGTTCCGAGTGTGCTCTCGATTCTCACCACTTACGTGGTGATGCGCTGGCTGTTTCGCGAAGAACTTCGCGCGGCGGTCGGAAATGACGTCGAACTTCAGACCTTGAACGGCAATGGCAAGCTTGTCCTCGCCAGCCTCGGAGCGATGATCGCAGTCTTACTGGCGGCTTCCGCCTTCGGCAAAGACCTTGGGTTGCCGACCTGCCTGGTTGCCGTGGCGATCACAGCCCTGGTCTGTATTAAGGAAAAGGCGAATCCGCTGGCACTCGCGCGTGAAATCAGCTGGGAGACTCTCGCCCTGGTGGGCGGCCTTTTCATCCTCGTCGAAGCGATGGAGAGCATCGGAGCCATGCGCTACACGCAGCAGTGGCTAGCCTGGGCGCAGCATATGGGCAACGTTGCCGGCCCGTTGATCACGGGATTCGCGGTCGGTATCGCGAACAATCTGGTCAACAATCTGCCGCTCGGTCTGATCGCGGGCAGCACGCTGCAAGCCGCCCACGCCACAGGATCGATTGCACAAGTAGTGATGATCGGCGTGGATCTCGGCCCCAACTTGTCGATCACGGGATCGCTGGCCACGATTCTGTGGCTGATTGCGCTTCGCAAAGAGAAGCTCGACGTCACGTTTGGGGACTTCCTCAAGATCGGCGCAGTCGCCATGCCCATCGCGCTGCTGGCCTCGTTGGCTGGATCGATCCTCATGCAGTTCGTGTGAGGCGTGATCCCGGCTTATCACACTCCGGGACCAACAAGTGCGTGCCTTGTACGACCGTACCGGGGAACTACCCAGGAGGAGCGGCGAACGGCAAAGACGACGACGGCGAAAGACGATGATGTCGAAAAAGACCACCCCTTCGACAAGCTCAGGGCAGGCTCTGTCGCACAAAACACGACAAGGGAGGGGCACCCTGCGAAAGCGTACCTTTTGACTGCCCACTTGGGCACCCAAAGCCGCGGAAAGGGCCTTCTGTCATTCCAGCGTGGAATTTTCATCCGAGTGACATATCAGGCACGAGTTGCGATCACTGCCAAGTACTCGGCCTCAACCAGGGTCAGCTCGTTGCCCGCGCGATTATGCGCTGACCACAAAGCTTCGAGTTCTTCGCGAAGCTTTCGCGCGGCAGTTTCCTCCAACGATACGAACGCGCGATTGGTCGGCCCATAGTACTGACGAAATAACTCCACCACTTCAGCCGGCGGAAAAGGATAGGTAAGGTTGTACTGCCGTCGCGTCATTTTAAGATCGTAGACCCCGTGGCCCAACCTCTCGCGGACCACACTCTCATCGCCCCATAACACCGGCGCCGGCATGCCCGAGGGAGCGATGAACTTGGCGAAGATCTTGAACATCTGTCCCACAAATCCTTCGCGGGTCCAATTTCCCATTGCGATAGTGCCCCCGGGGCTGCATACTCGCAACAGCTCGCGCGCCACGAGTTCCGGCCGAGGAGCAAACATGGCTCCGACCAGGCTGGTTACGACGTCGAAGCGGGCGTCTTCAAAAGGGAGCGCTTCGGCATCGCCTTCCATGAAACGAGCGTTGAGACCTTCCGCTTTGGCACGCGCCTGCGCCCGTTGTATCAGGTTCGGAGCGATGTCTACGCCGGTAACGTTCAGTCCATCGCGCGCCGCCCATAGCGCAACCTGACCCGACCCGCAAGCTACATCGAGCAGCTCGGCCCCGGCGGGAATATCAAGTTGTTCGTAAAAAATGCGTGCGCCTTGTTCCATGTAACGCGAAAAGCGGTCGTAGTCTCCCGCCATCCAGGTTTCTTTCAGGCGTGTCTTCAGACCGTCGATTTCCAGTGCAGTCGTAGTCGTGCTCATATTTCCTCCAGTTCCTTTTTTGTATTTACTTCTTGCCTGCGGTGAGGACGGTCGCTACCGTGCCTCGTGGGGTTAAAAACGCAAGGACTGCCGCCACAACCAATAGGGCCGGGATATCACCCAAAAGGTGCCCTCTGTGCTCAGAGTTCACCAAAGCCTGCGCGGCCATAATCCCCGCGTGCACCACGCTGGACCACACCGTGAACCAGATGAGGCTCAAGTTTGCCAGCGGATTGCGGCTCGCAATCAAGAGAAACACGCCCAGCGTGGCATACACACCGAGAATCATCTGCAGATAGTCTGAGGTGTGGCCCGTGTGCCATACCCAACCAGATGGCCAAACGATAGTGAGCGCGTAAATTCCGAAAATAAAGGTAAGGCCCACCAGCTGCAACGCGACGCGCAAGTACTTGATGCGGGCTGGTTCGGCCACGTTTGCTACCCTTGGGGCCAGGGGATAGGACTGCGGCTCTCGAGCGGGAACTTGCTCGATCGGTTTCTCTTGAATGACAGTCATACTTCATCCTCCGGTAGTTTGAGTTTTGAATCGACCAGCGGTGCGTTCCTTTGAAGAGCTTTCAGCGGCCTAATGCCTTTCGAATCGCTGCAAGGTGGTGCCAGCTATGTCGCATTGCATGGTCTTCGATAACGAACTGAGCGGTCACTGGCGCGCCAAAACTCAGCGAGAACGGCGCCGCGTTATCGAGTTGTTGATCCGTGAAGGCTCGGACCGCAGCGGCCGCCTCGCGGCTGTTCTGCCGCAAGAGTTTAAGCGTGACAGACTTCGAAAGTTGAGCATTGTCCTGAGCATGCTTGGCATTCAACTGTGCGACGACCTCCCACGTGACATCCGAAACGGTCCTGCCACTGGCGATTGCTCGCGCAACATCAATCTCGACGGGATACATGCTGGCCACGTGGTGAACCACAGTGCCGACGGATCGACGGTCCGTGGCTGAAACAAGTGTGCGCCATTCATCGTCTGAAAGCCCCTCGGCGAAAGCCTGCAAACAGGCCGCGCCTTCCTCGATGCGAGCAGCTAGGGATTCAGCGCGGCGGCTCGCAGAAGGTCCGAATGGGGTGGTACTGCGGTGTTGATTAACAACATTGCTTGTTGTTGGCATTGGTGATCTCCTTCCCTCTTGTACTGAGGTGATCTAAAGGTGCTTTTTACATCCTGCGTACTCTTCGACGAAGCTTAATATCTGGCATCATTGCGATCCATACTTGTCCACACGTCCGAGTTTCTTGCTCACATCACAGTTGCCGTATGATGATTTGCTCAAGAGTCCGGGAAGATTTGCTGGGAGGCTCTGTGGACGTGCTTTCAGAAGTGTTGAAGGTGGTCAAGCTCCAGGGAGCGCTGTTCTATAATGCCGAGTTCTCGTCTCCATGGAGTGTTTACGCCGCATCATCCTCTGGGCTGGCTGGGTTTTTTGCCACGAGCACAGAACACGTCATCGTGTATCACCTGCTGACTGAGGGCCGTGCCTCAGCGCGGCTGAAAGACGGCGACCGCGTCTCGTTGCAAGCCGGTGATATCGTGATGATCCCGCATGGCGACGCGCATATCGTGGAGAACGGTTTCACCACCAAGACGGTGGACAATTCGGCAGAGTTGCGCGCTGTCCTCGATCAGGGGTTAAAGTTGTGGCGACTCGGCGGGGGTGGTGAAGTGACCAAGTTCGTGTGCGGCTACATGGCTTGTGAGCCGCGCCTGAGCCAAGTCTTTCTCAGTGGTCTACCACCGATCCTCAAAGTCAGCATTCGCAACGATGCTTCCGGCCGATGGCTGGAAAACTCGATCCGTTTTTCCGTCGACCACGCGGACGCTTCCCGGGCCGGGGGAGAGGCTGTCCTGGCCAAGCTGTCGGAGGTCCTGTTTGTCGAAACACTGCGGGTCTACATTGCGCACCTGCCCCTGGAGCAAACTGGTTGGCTCGCTGGCGCCCGCGATGTGGACGTCGGAAAAACGTTGGCGTTGATGCACCGCAATCCTGCCCACCCGTGGACGATCGCCGCTTTGGCTCAAGAAGCTGGAGTATCACGTTCGGTACTGGCCGAGCGCTTCCGCCATTACCTCAATGAACCTCCGATGGCTTACCTGACGCGCTGGCGTCTCCAACTAGGCGCGCAGATGCTGGCTTCAACCAGTTATTCCGTGGCACAGATCGCAGCCGAAGTGGGCTATGAGTCCGAAGCTGCTTTCAACCGTGCCTTTAAACGCGAGTTCACAGTTCCTCCCGGACGTTTTCGCAGCCAATCGAGATCGCCTCATGACGGCCAAGGTCTCAAGTAAGGCTCGTCAGATGCTAGCAAGGCAACCAGTCTAATGGCGGTTGCCGCAGCCCACGTAACACCGTAGCCTCGGACTAACACAGTTCCTGACAGAGGAGCAGTTGGAGCTAGCCGAGATTGCGGATTTAGTGACTTGAATGGTAGGCCCGAATGGACTCGAACCATCGACCTCTTCCGTGTCAAGGAAGCGCTCTAACCAGACTGAGCTACGGGCCTACATGGATGGCTGTGCTTCCAATTCTAACGGGGGAGCGTGATTCCGGCAACGTGGGCAGTGTCCGCGAAGCGGCTCACCCTGGGAGGATTCCTCAGCGATCTCTGCGGAGAATCCTCACCGCCCTCTGCGGTCAAGAGCTTTTCTCCCGCAGAATACGGGCGTTAAGCGACCTGTCGCTGCTGATCGAGCATGGAGAAGTATTCCGCCACTAGTTCGGCATCCCACAGGCCGCGGCTGGCTTCTTCGCGCATGGTCTGCGCGGCCATCTCGTGAGTGAGAGCGGCTTTGTAGGAGCGAGCCGTGCGCAGTGCGTCGTAGACATCGACCACCTGCAGCACCCTTGGGAGGACCGGGATCTCTGGACTGGTAAGTCCGTCGGGATAGCCCGAACCATCGGAATGCTCGTGATGATGCCGGATGATGGGCAGCACCAGGCGCAGCGAGTGCAGCGGCCGGCAAATGTTCTCGCCCGTGATGGGATGCAGCTTCATCACTTCCCATTCGGCTGGGGTCAGATCGCTGCCCTTCTTTAAGATTTCATCGGGCACGGCGATTTTGCCCAAGTCGTGCAGATAGCCGCCGCGCTTCAAGGCGAGGATCGAATCTTCATCCATTCCGAGGTGACGGCCCAAATCTGACGCATGAACCGCCAGCCGCTCGCAGTGACCCTCGGTATAAGGATCGCGACCTTCGACGATCAGTCCCAGCGTGCACAACACGGAATCTGCCGTCTCCAGTTCATCGGTGAACTCTTTCAGCCGCAACAGGGACTTCACGCGGGCGATGAGTTCTTCGGCGAGCACGGGCTTGTTCAGGAAGTCGTCGGCGCCGGCCTCGATCCCGCGCACCTTGTCGCTGGTGTCGCTGAGTCCGGTGATCAGCACAAAGGGAATCAGGCGCGTGGCTGGATTGTCTTTGAGCCCACGGCAGAAATCGTATCCCGACTTGCCCGGCATCATCACATCCGAGAGGATCAGATCCGGTAGCTGCTTTTTTACCTCGGCTTCCGCCTGGTCTGCGCTCGAAGCCGTAACCACATCATAGCCTCGGATGCTCAGCAACTGGCTCATCAGGCCGGCAATGCTGGGCTGATCGTCCACCACCAGGATTCGCGGTGCTCGACGCCGTGGTAACAGGTCCCCCATGTTTGGGTAAGAGGCGGCATCTCCCTTGGAAGTTGTATGCGCAGTCGGGCGCAAGATACGGGAGCTAGGAGTAAGGCTCACAACCAACGATCATTCCGTACAAGCTTTGATTTTACTGCCATTCTCTCTTTCTTGCCCAGATCTCGCACTGGGATTTTCCAACAGTATCACCGGTTAAGCAAGCTGGCTATTCCCGATTCGGTACCCAGTCTCGCAACATGTGATGGTCATCCTTGTTTTGCCGCTTCGTCCTGCCTACTCTCGCTTCATGCGGAAGAAACGGATTCTCCGACTTACCCTGGTGCTCCTGATCGTTCCCATGCTGACGGCGCGGGCGGCGGCGGCCGCAAAGGTCCACGTCATCGCGTTCGGCAAATGGATGTCGGTGCAATGGCTTCCGGATTCCGCCGACAAGCCCCTGCCCTTTAGGGTTCGTGCGCTCCTGGTCGACGGCCGAGTCAAGGAATATGCGGTCGGAACTCCGCACGAAGTGACCGAGCGCCTGTTCGTGGTGCGGCGCGCCTTCCGCGTGAACGATAGCCTTCCCGAAGAATCTAGTCTCCGCTGGCAATGGCAGCGCGGTGGATGGCTGCTGGTCGACCGCCTCACCGGCCGCGTTTCCCCCGTTAGCTTGCCCGAATTCGATAATTATTATTCGGCCGCGAGTTGGTATCGCGACTACGTTTCTTACTGCGGAGTCTCCGCCGACGGCAAGAAGGTTTTCGCGACGGTTGTACAACTCAACCGCCGCAAGCCCGTCCTGAAGAAATTACTTCCCAATGTCACTTTCGATGAAGCCCGGCCGGATTCGGCCTGTCCAGCCCCGGTCTGGCTGCGCAGCCCGATCCGAGTTACGTTTGAGCCGTCGGCAGGCGGAAAGCAGACATTCGCTATCCGAGGTTATGTGGTGGACGTGGTCACAAATCCGGAGGACGACGAAGAATCGGACGACTGAACTGGCTGACCCACCGAGGGGCGCACGCAAATCTCGAGATTTCAGTGGTCAGTATCTCGACCTTTGTTTTACTGACCACTAGCCACTGGACACTGGCCACTGCTCAATCTCCTGCCGCTTCCACCGCGGGCAGTTCTTCGGCCACGGTCCTCTCCTTCACCTTGGCCATGGTCACGAGAATGACCGAGAGCACGACGATGGCGCTGCCCGCCAGGATGAAGCGATCCACCTTTTCATGCAGTATCAGCCATCCCAGAAAAACCGCGATCACGGGATTCACGTAAGCGTAGGTGGAAACCTTCGATGTGGGCACGTGCTTAAGCAGCCATATGTAGGCGGTATAGCCGATCCACGACCCGCAGACCACGAGATAACCCACCGCCACCAGACTTCGGGCGCTCCACGTGGCATGGCTGAGATCTCCGGCAAAGAGAGCGAAGAGGAAATTTCCCACGCCCGCCGCCGTGACTTGCCAGCCCGTGGCGCTGAAGACGTCCATGCCCGACTGCCACCGCTTGGAGAGCACCGAACCCAGCGCCCAGCTGAACGATCCGCCAATCAGGCTGATCGAAGCCCAGAACTCACGGCGCCCCATGCTTCCCGCTGCGAGCTGCGGCCACACCAGGACGAACAAGCCCACGATACCCAGCAGCAGGCCGATCTTACCGCGCCGCGAGATGTGATGATCTCCCAGCAACAACGAATCGAGCACCAGAAACCACAACGGGGTGATCGCGATGATCAATGCCGCGAGCCCCGACGATACGGCCAACTCGGCATAGGAGAGCGTCAGGTTGCCTCCCATCAGCAGCAGCAACCCCACAACCGCCGCCAGCGCGATTTGCCGTGCCGAGTACAGAACTTTTCTGCCGGTCGCGGCCGAGACGGCAAGCAGGACGATGCCTGCCACCGAGAAGCGCAATCCACACATCAGCGCCGGAGGAATCGTCTGCACGGCAATATCAATGGCCAAATAGGTTGAGCCCCAAAGCAGATACACGAGTCCGAAGGCAAGAATCACCCTCCACCGGCTTGGGCGCTGTGCAGAACGCATGAGAATGTGGAGCAACTAAGGATTATCTCAGAGGCTAGCTTCTCCACATCTCTTCCGCAATGTCACATCGAGAGGCCGACCCAGTTCATGCGGGGATGGACGCATTCGTGCGTCCGGGCGACCCGGACGTACCGGGCCGCAGATTTGACATTGGAAAACTCAAAACCAACGTCAAGAGCAGCGGACAGGAGTGTCCGCTCCACACTTCGGACGCGGCCCGTCCCTGCACGTTACTTTTGGGGGTTACGCCGCGAGCGGCTCGCGACTATAATCGAGAGGTGACGTGGAATGTTCGTGATGCTGCAAAATTATCCCAATGCGCGGGTGCAATCGGCCGAGTGCTGGCTGCATGGCCTGGTGTGTCCGCGGCGGTATCGCGCGAATCTGCCTTCGCATCTGCGTCCCTCTCTCTTCGGTAGCGATTAATTCCATCCTTCGGCTGGTTCGCCGAGTTGCGCTCTGCTGGAGCGAACCTCAGGGGCTAAAGCCCACTTCACTATTGCGCTTTAGCGGCACGACTGAAGTCGTGCCCTTCCCGATCAATCGCGACACGACCGACTTCTGCCCCTCGCAAAACCGATCGGCGACAAGGGCGAGACTGAAGCCGTAGTTTTCCGAAGACCAAGCCAGATTGCAGCACGGGCTGCTAACAACAGAGGAGATTCCCATGACTACCAAAACCATGACCGCCATCGGTCCCAAGATCAAGACCGCCCTGCCCGGGCCGAACGCCAAGCGCGTGCTCGAGGGCGATGAGAAATATATTTCGCCGTCCTATACCCGTTCTTATCCGATGGTGGCCAAGAGCGGACGAGGTATCGTCGTCACCGATGTCGACGGCAACGAATTTTTCGATTTCTCCGCCGGCATCGCTGTCACTTCGACTGGACATTGTCATCCCACGGTCGTAGCCGCCATCCAGAAACAGGCGGGCGAACTGATTCACATGTCGGGCACGGATTTCTACTACGAAAACATGGTTCAACTTGCGGCGCGTTTGTCGAAGATCGCGCCCATGGCCGGACCGCACCGCATTTATTACGGAAACTCGGGCGCCGAGGCGATTGAATGCGCGCTGAAGTTGGCGCGTTATCACACCAAGCGGCAGAACGTGATCGCGTTCTTTGGCGCGTTTCACGGGCGGACCATGGGCGCGCTCTCGCTGACGGCTTCGAAGCCGCAGCAGCGGCGGCGATTCTCTCCCCTGGTTCCAGGAGTAACGCACGTGCGCTATCCCGATGTGTACCGCGGCTGCGTGGGCGGCACGCAGGATGCGGACAACTTCGCGCTGGGCTGTGCGCGCTTCATTGAAGAGAAACTGTTCAAGACGACGCTTGCTCCTGAGGAAGTAGCTGCGATCTTCGTCGAGCCGGTGCAGGGAGAAGGCGGCTACGTGATCGCGCCCAACATCTTCATGCAGGAACTGCGCCGCATTTGCGATCGGCACGGCATCATGCTGGTGGTCGATGAAGTCCAGAGCGGCATTGGACGCACGGGAAAATGGTTTGCGGTCGAACACACCGGAGTTGAGCCGGATATGGTTTGCATGGCCAAAGGCATCGCGTCGGGCATGCCGCTGGGCGTCACGATGACCAAGGCGGAGATCATGGATTGGGTTCCCGGATCGCATGCCTCCACGTTTGGCGGGAATCCGGTTTGTATCGCAGCGGCGTTGGCTACTCTCGACGTCATCGAGAAGGAGCACCTGGTCGAGAATTCCTCCAGCGTTGGCAGCTACATGCTGAAGCGCATGGCGAACTGGCCGTCGAAACTGAAACTGGTCGGCGATGTGCGCGGGCGCGGGCTGATGATCGGCGTCGAGATCGTCAAGGACAAAGTGACCAAGGAATACGGCAACGCCGAACGCGATCGCATTGTGGAAATGGCGTTTGAGCACGGCGTCCTGTTCCTGGGCTGCGGGCCCAGCACGGTCCGGATCTGCCCGCCGCTGGTGGTCACTAAAGAAGAAGCCGATGTTGCTATGGATGTTCTGGAAGAGTGCATCAAGACAGTGGGAGCATAGGCGAAGCGATCTGGCTCCAGTTCCCGCTCGCGCAACAGCGCCGGCGGGATTTTTTTACTCTGGTGAATCCGACGCGGGGAATGGGTGGAAAAGGGAAAGCCCGGTTCTGAGCGGGGAACCGGGCGTTGCGTTATCGAACCGTCTGGTGTTTCTAGGCGGCCGTTCTCTTAGTACGACCTTCTGTCGTAATCGGCTGGGCCACCTTGCGGACCAGGAAAGGTTGGAGATTAGGCTCATTGCCAGCCCACTCGAGGCTGGAAATCGAATGCCCCGGTTGACAGGTAACGAAATAGCGTTCTCCGTTGGGGCTGGTTACTTCGAATTTGCCGGACTCGCCCTGTAGGGCCTCGGCAATGTCATAGGTCGTAATGCTGTCATTCAGTTTCATAAGGGACTTCCTCCAGTCCAGCTAACAGACTTGTTGGTTTGGAATGGTCCCCTTCCCATGGAAAGAGCACTTACGTCAATGATAAGACTTTGAGCAGCACAGTCAAGGCGAGATTGGCGCATTTTGGCGTATAGGGGATTCACCTGAGACGCCCCACTTGACTGAGCAAGCCCGAATTGGGCAGATTCTGCACACTTTACTTCGCTGAAGTGCGACTCGTCACATCCACAGCCTTCAAACTGTTCTAACCTTTTTGCTGCAAAGGGGCCTGCCGATCGGTTTCGAGTTTCTCGTTTCGAGTGGAACCCGAAACTTGAAACCGCGCACACGGCAATCAATGTTTTCAGCACAGATCACACGAGCCGCGATTCGCACGCTGGACTGGTTGGCAGGACGAACCCTACCAAGAGACGGGAGGCCGGCCCACCAGCGCACCGGCACCCGCGGGGAAGAGGCCGCATACTTCCATCTGCGCAAGCTCGGTTACGTCGTTGTGGCGCGAAACTTCCGAACGCCGCGCTGCCCGGGCGAGATCGACCTGATCGCGTGGGATCACGATGTACTTTGTTTTGTTGAAGTTAAAACTCGAACATCGCATGATGTGAAGACCGCGGAGTCGGCAGTGGACCGACATAAGCGGCGGGAGATCGCTCAAGTGGCACGAGAATACCGGCGGCGCCTCCCACAAGAGTGCCAGTGGAGATTCGATATCGTGAGCGTATACTATGACGGTTGTAATCCCCGCCCGCAGATCGAAGTGTTTGCCAACGCCTCTCTGGCGTAGAATACGAAGTTTGCGCGGTCCCGTGGAAAGGAATCATAGCATTGCCGGAACTTAGAAAAGATCCTATCGTTGGCCGTTGGGTAATCATCTCGACGGACAGGGCCAAGCGCCCAACCGATTTTGTACGCGAGAATATGAAGATTAAGGGGGGATTCTGTCCCTTCTGCTATGGAAATGAGGGCAAGACGCCGCCGGAAATTCAGGCCTACCGGCCGAACCCGAATGGCGGCCCTCCACCACAACGGGACTCGCCCGGATGGACGGTGCGGGTAGTGCCCAACAAGTTTCCCGCGCTGGGCATCGAAGGCAATCTCAACCGCCAAGCCGAGGGCATGTTTGACCGAATGAACGGCATCGGTGCTCATGAAGTCATCATCGAGACTCCCGACCACAACTCCAACCTGGCCACTCTGCCGCCCAAACGAATCGAAGACGTGCTTTGGACCTTCCGCGACCGCATCCTGGATCTGAAGAAAGATCGCCGCTTCAAATACATTCTGATCTTCAAGAATCACGGCGAGGCCGCCGGAGCTTCTTTGGAACACGCGCACTCGCAGCTGATCGCACTGCCGATCCTGCCCATCAACGTCACGCAGGAGCTCGAAGGAGCGAAACAGTACTTTCTGTACAAGGAGCGCTGCGTCTTCTGTGACATCATCCGCCAGGAAATGGATAGCGGGATCCGCGTCGTAGCGGAAAACGAAAACTTTCTTACCCTGGCGCCTTATGCGCCGCGGTTTCCGTTCGAGACCTGGATCATGCCCAAGACGCATGAGTCGGCATTTGAGAACTCCTCTTCGCACATGTTTGAAAACCTGGCGAGATCCTTGAAAGATCTGCTCAGCCGCGCCGACCGAGTCCTCGACAATCCGCCCTACAACCTGGTCATCCATAGTTCCCCGGTGCAGGATCCGACGAACGATCACTATCATTGGCACATCGAATTCATGCCGAAGCTGACCAAGACTGCAGGATTCGAGTGGGGAACAGGGTTTTACATCAATCCAACGCCTCCGGAAGAGGCAGCGAAATTCTTGCGCGAGGCGAATGTGGAAGAAGCAGCACCAGTTACGGTCGGATAACGAGACTTGAGGAATCCAAAAAGTAGGGCACGGCTTGTCACCGTGCCCCTTTTTAATTGACCGGAGAGAGGACGGTCAATGGTCTGCGTTGGTTAGAAACAAATGATATTCCGAACAACGTTGAGGAGTTGTCAAAGTTGTGTAAAAACGCAGTGGAACGGCGGTCGTAACCCCGATCCCCGCTGAACGTTCAGGCTTGGGTGCGGTCCTGGAATTCTTCATGCCAGGCCATCTGGATGGCTTCCAGTTTGCCTTCGTTGGAAGCTTTTGGATCTCCGGCAAAATCAGGCAACTCAGTCACGTAGCGGTGCAGATCAGTAAACCGGACCGCGAGCGGATCGAGCTCGGGATGGGTTTCAGACAGCAGAATGCCGAGGTCTTCAGCATTGTCCCAGGTCAGTTTCTTGGGCATCGCAGCGCTCCTGTTAGTAGCAGGTTTCAAGGTTTCAGAGTTTCAAGGTTTCCGCCGCGGTTTTGCCTTTGAAACCTTGCAACCTTGAAACTTTGAAGCCTTGCCTCTAATGCTCTTCCGATACATAATTCCGGTTCCACGCGGGAATCTCCACGACTACTTTGCCGGGCTTGGTGATCTGCGCCTGACAACCGAGACGCGAGTTTAACTGCAGATCGGCCGCCATGTCCAACCGGTCGGCCTCGTCGTCGTCCATCTCCGACAGGTTCTCGGCTCCCTCTTTGACCCAGATATGGCAGGTGGTGCAGGCGCAATTGCCGCCGCAGGCGTGGTCGAGCGGAATCCCAAAATTGAGCGCCACGTCGAGCAGCGACTGCTCTTTGCCATGATCTTCGTAGGGCAATTTGCCATGCTCGAATTGCACGGTCTTGCCTTCGGGAAGGAATGTGACCTGCACCGTGTTTTCGCCGGGAGCTTCTTCGGTCAAAGTACCGGCGCCTTGAGCTTTTTCTTCAGACATATCTGCTCCTCAATCTTCTGGTGTCATTCTGAGCGAAGCGGATTTCGCGCGAAGCGCGAAATCCACGCAGTCGAAGGATCCCTACCTGTGTTGCGGCTGTAGGGGTCCTTCGATTCCGCACGGCTTCGCTTCGCTCAACCGTGCTCCGCTCAGGATGACAAATCTCGTTACGCAAATTCCGCGTCATTCAAATTCCGCTTTTGCCATGGGATGCGGGGCGGTGGGGCCTTCGCCCAGATCCGTCTCGTCCATGTTCTTGCCTTTCAGCGCCGAAGAAACAGCGCCGTCCATCATTAACTCGGCCAACCGCGTTGTGCCGTGGTTCAGGGCATCGATCGCCTTGCGGATCGCCTGATAGTCATCTTCCGCATTGACCGCGGCCAGCGCTTTTTCCATTTTCGCGATCCGCTTCTTCTCGTCGGTCGTGAGCTGACCCCAGGCGGCGCTCTTCTTCCCTTTTTCCAGAGCCGCGAGGATGGTCGCCGCCTCGCTGCGAGCCTCAATCACCTGCCGCTTCCGGAAATCTTCCTCGGCGTTGTCGAAAGAATCCAGGATCATGCCTTCGACCTGGTCGTCGGTAAGACCGTAACTCGGCTGCACCTGAATCTCGGCCTCTTTGCCGCTGCGCTGCTCCCGCGCGGAAACGTGCAAGATACCGTTGGCATCGATGAGGAACTTCACTTCGACCCGGGGAATGCCGGCCGCCATTGGCGGAATGCCCTTCAGATCGAAGCGAGCCAGGGAGCGGCAATCCGCAGCCAGTTCGCGCTCGCCCTGCAGCACGTGAATCGCGACATTCGCCTGCCCATCGATCTGCGTTGTGTAAAACTGCGTGGCCGACGCGGGAATCGTCGAATTGCGGAGAATAATCTTATCGGTCACACCGCCCGCGACTTCGATGCCAAGCGACAACGGAGTCACATCGAGCAGCAACATGTTCTGCGTCGCCTCGGAGCCGCCGCCGAGAATGTTCGCCTGCACGGCTGCGCCCAGGGCCACCACCTCGTCAGGATTCAGATCAGTATGCGGCTCGCGCTGAAACAGTTCTTTGACCAGCGCCCGCACTTTCGGAATCCGCGTGGAACCACCCACCAGCACGATTTCATCAATCTGCTCCGGCTTCAGGTTCGCATCTTTCAGCGCCTGCTTGCAGGGGCCGACGGTGCGGTCGATGATGGGCTGAATCAACTGCTCATACTGCTCGCGCGTAACCTCGCGCTGATAGCGCCTGCCGCCGGACAATTCAATATCAAGCTTGACGGCAGGTTGCGACGACAACGCGATCTTGGCCTCGATCACCGCTTTTCGAATAGCCTGGACGGCCTCGGCGCTGCGGCGCAGATCGAGGTTCAAATCGCCGCGAATATCGTCAAGCGCGATGGTGATGAGCAGATTGTCGATATCATCGCCGCCAAGGTGCGTGTCGCCGTTGGTCGCGATGACTTCGAAGATTCCATCGTGCAGCTTGAGAATCGAGATATCGAACGTGCCACCGCCCAGGTCGTAAACGGCGACAATACCGTTTTGCTTCTTGTCGAGACCATAGGCCAGCGACGCGGCGGTGGGCTCGTTCACCAGGCGCAAGACTTCGAGGCCAGCGATGCGGCCCGCATCTTTCGTGGCCTGCCGCTGGGCATCGTTGAAGTAGGCCGGAACCGTGATGACCGCCTTCGTAAGGGGCGCGCCGAAAAATCGCTCGGCGTTGCGCTTGAGCTGGCGAAGTATGAGCGCGGAGATTTCCGGCGGAGTAAAAGTCTTGTCGCCCAACGTGATTCGCAAAACCTCGCCGGGTTGCAAGTCTTCGGCGAGGCGAAACGGAAACAGCTTCAGTTCATCCTGAACGTCTTCTACTCCGCGCCCCATCAATCGCTTAATGGAGTAAACCGCGCGTTCCGGCGTCTCGGTGAGATTCTTGCGCGCCGAGTTTCCAATGATCGCCTGATTATTTTCGTCCAGCGCAACGACGGACGGCACCAGGTTCGAGCCGTCCTCTCCAGGAATCACGACAGGGACTTCCCCCTGCATGAAAGCCACGAGGGAATTCGTGGTTCCGAGGTCTATTCCGACGATGTGTTCGGTTGCCATGTTCAAAAATGCAAAATGCAGAAGTCAGAATGAGAATTAGTAGTCGTAGGTTCCCAATTCTGACATCCGACTTCCTAATTCCGATTTCATTCTTCCAGCACCGCATTCACATCGCGCACCAGATTGCGAATGTAATTGCGGCGATTCAAAACATCGACCATCTTGCCGATGATGGTGGTTCGTGCGTCCGAAGGATCTGCGGCCGGGTTGCGATCAATCACGGCGTCCCACTCGGTCCAAAACGATTTGAGCTCCTCCAGCAGGGATTCGTACTTGGCCTCAAGGGCGAGCTTCTGCTTGCCAATTTCTTCGATGAGCGCGGGATCGTCCTCGCCCATTTTCTTGTTCATGCGTAACTCTTCGAGCTGCATATTCAGCTCGAAAACTTCTTCCAGCAAGTCCGGAGGCACGATCTGCTTCTTGATTTCTCCGGTGGCGCGAGCCTGTT
The DNA here is from genome assembly GCA_963763795.1 of uncultured Acidobacteriota bacterium. Classification (GTDB taxonomy): domain Bacteria; phylum Acidobacteriota; class Terriglobia; order Terriglobales; family Acidobacteriaceae; genus Sulfotelmatobacter. The sequence continues at coordinate 791,752 of CAVXPP010000007.1, forward strand.
CCGTCGCGCTCTTCGATTGCTCTTCCAACTCCACTCCCTCCAACCGCAGCAGGTACTGGGTACGCTTGATCGGATCCCGCAGCGTTCGGTAGGCGTCATTGAGCAGCGAACTCTGCTCCAGGCTCCATTCCTGTTCCTGGCTGCCGGCGCGAGCGTTCAAATCTGGATGGAGTTTTCGGCTGAGTTCGTAAAATTCTTTTTCCAGCGCAGGAACACTGAGATTCAGCTTCGGAGGTAAGCCGAAAAACGTGAAATAGTCAACCGGCGCCGGCGGCTGGACCTTGCCGCACGATTCGCAGAAATGCGCGGCGCGCATGGATCCGCAGGACCAGCACGAGTGGGTTTCCTCGGGCACCGGCTTGGTGATTGCGGTCAGAGAAGACTTGGTCATCGCGTTTCAGATTCCTCACACTGCGCTTCCGCGGGACTCCGCGTCCCTTGCCCCAACCAGGTTGTCCGGTGGCGCACGCAGTCGCGGACAGGAGTGTCCGCGCCACACAGGTGCCGGCCAGGCGTCAGGCCGAGAACGAAGTTCCGCAGCCGCATGACTTGGTCGCCTGCGGATTCACAAACACAAAGCCCTGCTGCATCAGGGTTTCCTGATAATCCAGGATCATCCCGTGCAGATAAATGAACGACTTCGGATCCACAAATACCCGCACATCGTCGAACTGGAAGATGCGGTCGCGCTCGCGGGGCTGCGTGTCGAAGCGGATGTTGTAGCTCAGACCGGAACAACCGCCGCCCTGCACGCCGAGACGCAAGCCTCCCTGCTCGGGCGAGATGCCTTCCTTGGCCATCGCGCTGCGAATCTTCGCGATGGCCTTGTCGGTCACCTGGATACCTTTTGCGGTGGCCTGCGGTGTCGCGTTTTCGGTTGCAGTAGTCATGTTCGTTTGAAGCGTACCTCAGCGGCTAAAGCCGCCAATCATTTTGGGGTCTAACGGCACGGCTAAAGCCATGCCCTTCCCAAACCGATTACTGCTTCGCTTCGGCCGCTACGGGCTTGGACGTTTCCTGCTTCTTCTTCCAATCGCCGATCGCGGCGCGGATAGCGTCTTCTGCCAGCACGGAGCAATGGATCTTCACCGGAGGCAGCGAAAGCTCCTTCACGATGTCCATGTTCTTGATGCTAAGAGCTTCGTCGACGGTCTTGCCCTTGACCCACTCGGTGGCGAGCGAAGAGGAGGCAATAGCCGAGCCGCATCCGAAGGTCTTGAACTTGGCGTCTTCAATGACGTTGGTTTCGGGATTGACCTTGATCTGCAGCTTCATGACGTCGCCGCATTCGGGCGCGCCGACCAGGCCGGTGCCTACGTCATGGCTCGCCTTATCCATGGAGCCGACGTTGCGGGGATGGTTGTAATGATCGATCACTTTATCGCTATATGACATTCGATTCTCCTGATGGATCTTGTGCCGTCCCTACGGGACTCGTTCGTTTTCCTAACCTGCCCCCGGCACTTACGCGCCGGGCTTTCACATTCCGCCGCTTCGCGGCTGGTTCTCACGTGGTGCCAGCGTTCGACTCCGACAACCGTTCACTTCCAAGTCGCGCTGCTGCAGCGTTTCGCTACTCACCGGCTATTGCACTGCGCTCCGGCTCGACTTCTCGATACCCGGTACTCGCGACTCGGGACTGCCTACTCCCCGGCCCACTTCACGTCTTTCAGGTTGATGCCTTCCTTCGCCATCTCGTACAACGGCGAAAGTTCGCGCAGGCGCTCGACCGTTTCGATCACGCGATCGGCCACATAATCGACTTCCGCTTCGGTATTGAATCGTCCAATGCCAAAGCGAATCGAGCTGTGCGCCAGGTCGTCGCCGGTACCAAGAGCCTTCAATACATAAGATGGCTCCAGCGTCGCAGAGGTGCACGCCGATCCACTAGAAACCGCAATATCGTTGATTCCCATCAAGAGGGACTCGCCCTCAACGTAGGCAAAGCTGATGTTCAAATTCCCGGGCAGACGGTGTTCCGTCGAGCCGTTGATATAAGCTTCGTCGAGCCGATTCATAATTCGGTCGCGCAAACGATTGCGCAGACCGGCCAAACGGCAGGATTCCTGCGGCATTTCTTCCTGCGCGATGGCGCAAGCCTTGCCGAGACCGACAATGCCCGGAACATTTAGGGTGCCGGAGCGCATGCCGCGCTCGTGGCCTCCGCCGTCGATGATCGCGGAAATCTGCACGCGTGGATTTTTGCGCCGCACGTACAGGGCGCCGACTCCCTTGGGCCCATACATTTTGTGGCCTGAAATCGACATCAGATCGATGTTGTTCTTGTTCACGTCGGTGGGAATCTTGCCGACGGCCTGAGTCGCATCGGTGTGGAAGATGACTCCGCGTTCGCGACACAGCTTGCCAATTTCAGCGACCGGCTGCAACACACCGATCTCGTTGTTAGCCCACATGATCGTCACCAGGATGGTCTTGTCATCCATGGCGCGCTTCAGGTCATCGAGATCGATCAGGCCATCTTTCTGCACCGGCAGATAGGTCACGCGATAGCCGTATTTCTCCAGGCGCTTGCACGTATCGAGCACGGCCTTGTGCTCGGTCACGGCGGTGATGATGTGGTTGCCCTTCTCGCGATACATCTCAGCCGCACCTTTGATCGCGAGGTTGTCGCTCTCGGTGGCGCCGGACGTGAAGATGATTTCTTTGGTGGTCGCGCCGACCAGCTTCGCGATGCGCTCGCGGGCGGTCTCCACGCCTTCTTCGGCCACCCATCCAAACGAGTGATTGCGACTGGCCGCATTGCCGAACTTCTCCATGAAGTAGGGCAGCATCTCTTCGAGCACCCGCGGATCCATCGGGGTGGTCGCATGGTTGTCCATATATATGGGCAGCTTGATGCCTTTGGCATCGGGGGTGTGCGCTTGTGTATCGGCCTGGGGGATTTTCACGTCGGTGCTCATTCGATTGACTCTCCTGCTCTGAATAATCGTTCTCTGGATATCTCGATAATCTTTGGATGATCTTCTTCGCTCGGCGGCTCACGTGATTTTTCTCTCAACGGCTCACGTGATGGTCACCAATTCCGCCGTCTTCATGGCCTCGGAAGCTGCGGACTCCGCTTCTTCCCGCATGTGAGAAATCTTGATCCGCTTCAACACGGCCTCAATGCTCTCGTTCACTTTCCGCAACGGTTCGCGAATGTTGCAGCGATCGCTTTGGCCGCACTCGCCGCGTACGGTGACGCAGGAGGTGATAAACAAGGGACCATCGATCGCCTGAATCACCTCGAACGCCGAAATTGTGTGCGCCGCCCGGGCCAGCGTGTATCCGCCATTGGTGCCGTGCTGCGACAGCAGCAAGCCGGCCTTGGCCAGCCGCTGCAGAATTTTCGCCAGGGCCTCAGGAGGAATGCCATAAGCATCCGCCACGTCTTTGGCGCTGCGCGAGTCCGCGCTGGGATGCTCGGCGAGATGCTTCATCGCCATAAGCGCGTAGTCCGCTTTTTTCGTAAGCTTGAGCACAGATTCCCAGACGATAGCCGATCAATAGAGTCGGATATAATTCCGACCTTTTTCGTCGCATTTAATTCTACGTCATTCGCTCGGCTGGCTGCAAGTCCGCGCAGGCAACTGTCGAAACTCGGCCTTAAACCGTAAGTATTTAAGCTTCAGCGGGTTACGCGATAGAGGGAATCCGCCTGAAACTCGCGCGCCTGAGCCGAAAAGAAAAACCTGTCGTCCGTCCATAAATTTACAACTCAATCGCGCCGAGGCCCTTGACTTCCCGGACAGGCGTTTTAAAATACCGGGAAATTCCGGCGCCATTTGTCCCTCAGCCAAGTTTCGGTTGGGGACGTTTCCGGATTTATGACCTCAAAGCCGATCCCTCCTCCTCAAAGCGCCAACATGAAGCAAGCCTGCAAGCACCCGCGCGTGCAAATCGTGAGCCGGGACGAAGATTGCGAGTTCGTCGAGTGCAAGGAATGCGGCGAGATCTTTGAGTCCAGCGAATTCAAAGACATGAATATAGAAGAGCGGACCGAGGACGACGAAGTCTGATTGGAGCGAGCAGGCGCTGCGGCGGATGATCTCGTCGATGATTCAGCGAAGGAGCGGGTTAGCGCAGGAGCATGCTCGCTTCCGCGGAAAAATCCAGGGCAGCGAAATCCTCCGCCAGGAATTTGGGATAGGCAGCGGCGGCAATCATGGCGGCATTGTCGGTAGAAAGCGGACGCGACGGGAAATATACGGGCAATCCCTGCTTGGCGGCTTCGCGCTCGAAAGTCTGCCGCAATTCCTGATTGGCCGCGACCCCGCCGGTCACAAAAAGCGTGGCTACGTCATAGGCGCCAGCGGCAGCGAGCGTCTTGGCGACGAGATCATCTACAATGGCGCGCTGAAACGAAGCCACGAGATCGAGAGTGAGCTTGTCGCAGTTCGCGAGATAGTCTTCGATTTTCGGCTTGCGAATAGCGGTCAGGGCTTGCCGGCGCGCTTCCACTGCAGTCTGCATGTGGTGCGCTTCGACGTAGCGCAGGATCGCGGTCTTGATGCCGCTGTACGAAAAATCGAAACGCGGCCGGTCGTCGTTGGCGGCCATCGAACGACCATCGTTTCTGCCGCGCCGGTCGGGGTGCTTGATTTGCGCGGGCGGGAACTTCACCGCTTTCGCGTCCCCGTGCGGAGCCAACCGGTCGACAACAGGACCACCGGGGTAGCCCAATCCCAGTAGTTTTGCGACTTTGTCAAAAGCCTCGCCGGCTGCGTCGTCGCGGGTGTGGCCGATATTTTCGTAGGTCCACGCGTTGTCTTTTTCCGCGGCGAGATAAAGGTGCGTGTGGCCTCCGGAAACCACCAGGGCGAGCACGGGGAATCGCAGCTCGTGATTGCCCTTTTGCCGCTCCTCGAGCAATACCGAGTGGATGTGGCCTTCGAGATGGTTCACCGCGATCAGCGGCTTATCGAGAGCGAACGCCAGCGCCTTCGCATAGCTGATGCCCACCAGCAGAGCGCCTGCCAAGCCGGGGCCCTGCGTGACGGCGATCGCATCGACCGATTCATAGGTGTGTTTTGCCTCAGCCAGCGCCTGGCGCACGACCGGCACGATGGCGCGCAGATGCTCGCGCGACGCTAGCTCCGGAACAACTCCACCGTAAGGCTGGTGGGTTGCGATCTGCGAGGCCACGACGTTCGAGATGAGTTGCTCTCCCGAACGCACCACGGCGGCCGCGGTCTCATCGCACGAACTCTCAATGCCGAGAATGTAGGCGTTGGGCATGTGCTTATATTATTAGAAGATCAGGGGCTTCATGGAGCCATCCGCCAAATCTTTCGCCAGCACGATCGTGCAAGCCCTGCGCCAGCGCGGCTTCCAAGCTTACCTGGTGGGCGGATGCGTGCGCGATCTGCTGCTTAAGCGCGAACCCAAAGATTACGATGTCGCCACCGACGCCACGCCGGAACACGTGATGCGCATCTTCCCGGAAACCTACGCCGTCGGAGTGCAGTTTGGAGTTGTACTGGTACCGGTACCCGATGCGCCAGAAATTTCCGGGGAGGTCCCCTCGAAGTCCCAGGCAGTCGAAGTCGCCACGTTTCGCAGCGACATCGGGTATTCCGACGGCCGGCATCCGGATGAAGTGCGGTTCAGCCGCGATCCTCGGGAAGATGTGGCCCGGCGCGATTTCGCCATCAACGGCATGTTGCTCGATCCGATTACCGGGGAGGTGCTCGATTTTGTCGGAGGACGCGATGATCTGAAGGCCGGCATCATCCGCACCATTGGCGATCCGGAACATCGCTTCGCGGAAGACAAGTTGCGCATGCTGCGGGCCATTCGCTTCGCGGCGCGATTCGAATACAGCATCGAGCCGGCAACTTTTGCGGCCATCCGGAAACTGGGTTCGCAAATCGAAGTGGTGTCGCGCGAGCGGGTGCGCGATGAACTGACTCGCATGCTGACCGAAGGCCACGCTCGAAGGGCTTTCCTGCTGCTCGACGAAAGCGGCCTGCTGTCGCACGTTCTTCCTGAAATTTCTGCCATGCATGGAGTGCAACAGCCGCCGCAATTTCATCCCGAAGGCGATGTCTTCGTGCACACGCTGCTGCTGCTGGAAAACCTGCCGCGTCCTTGCCCCATGACGTTGGCGTGGGGCGCATTGCTGCACGATGTTGGGAAACCGGCGACGTTCCGGGTCGCGCCCGATCGCATCCGCTTTGATAACCATGTGGAGGTCGGAGTGAAGATCGCGGAAGAAATTTGCCGACGCATGCGCTTTTCGAATCATGAGACGGGGCAAATCCTCTCGCTGGTGGACAATCACATGCGTTTTGGGGACGCCACGCGAATGAAGGAGTCGACGCTCAAGAGATTTCTCCGCCTGCCGCGATTCGATGAGCACATGGCGCTGCATCGGGCCGACTGCCTTGCCAGCCATCGGAATCTGGCGACGTATGAGTTCATCCGGCAGAAGCGCGAAGAGATTCCGCCAGAGACGATGCGCCCTTCGCCTCTGGTTACGGGAGAAGATCTGATTGCGCAGGGCCACGCGCCCGGTCCGAAGTTTCGGGAAATTCTGAATGCCGTGGAGGACGCGCAACTGGAAGGGCGGTTGCCCTCGCGAGACGCTGCGCTCGAGTTCGTGCGGCGGGAGTTTCCGGCTTGAAAAATCTTAAAACGCGGAGTTCGCTGAGGTTTCGCAGAGACATGCGGGAAACAACGCGGGGAGGGCTGCATCCCCCGCTTTTTACCGGGGCAACAATCCACGACGTGCGAATGTTAAAATCGAAATTCTCTCAGGCTGGATTTGTAGACTGAGGAGGTAGGACGTTCCCTTGGAGCAAGCGGGTTCGGGGTTGGAACAAATCGTTGCGCGATCGTTGCGGCAGGCGCCGCCGCGGGAAGCTCCGCTGATGGCATGGCCGGTCGTCTGCGGATCGGCGGTTGCCGAGCGCACGCGCGCGTTGCAGTTTCAGGACGGTATTTTGCAGATTGGCGTCCCGGACAACGGCTGGAAGTCAGAACTGCAAGCGCTCGCCCCGCGCTATCTGGCTGTCATCAACCGCTACACCGTGGAAGCGGTGCGGAAAATCGAGTTCGTCGTCATGCGACTTGATGGCGATGGCCATTCCAGCTGAGCCTTACAGCATTCCATGAAAGTTACCGACAAAGACGTGGCGTACGTAGCCGACCTGGCCAATCTCGATCTCACCGACGAGGAACGCGCAGGCATGCTGCGCGATTTGAACTCGATTCTGGATTACGTCGACCGGCTGAACGAGTTGGACACTTCCGATGTGCCGCCGATGGCACAGGTTTCTGATCGTTACGGCGTGGACCAGGAAAAACAAGGAAGCGAGAGATTCGCCGACGCCAGCCGCGAAGATATACTCGAAGGCCTGCGCAAGTCGCTGCCGCACGAGGAAGCGCTCGCCAACGCGCCTGATGCGGATGACAATTTCTTCCGAGTCCCGAAAGTGATCGAACGATAGCTCAAGATTTCTGCTCACCGCCGCTTCCATGGACCTTGCTTCCCTCACCATCGACGCCGCCCGTTCCGCCATTCAAGAGCGCAAGACAACTGCATCCGCTCTGGCGGAGGCGCATTACGCCCGCATCCAAAAAGAGGATGGCCAGATCGGCGCGTATCTGACGCTGTCGAAAGAACGCGCGCTGGAACAGGCAGATCGCATCGATCGCATGGCTGCTGAGGGCAAGCCCTTGCCGCCGTTGGCGGGCGTTCCGGTGGGCATCAAGGACGTGTTGAGCACGCGCGGTGTGCGCACGACCGCGGGCTCGAAGATCCTCGAGAAATATATTCCGCCGTATGACTGCACGGCGGTCGTCCGCATGGAATCCGCCGGAGCAGTCATGCTCGGCAAAATGAACTGCGACGAGTTCGCCATGGGCTCGTCGAATGAAAACTCAGCGTTTCATCCTGTGCGCAACCCGCGCGACCTCAACCGCGTCCCGGGAGGATCTTCCGGAGGCTCGGCGGCAGCGGTCGCAGCGGATATGGCAGTCGTGACGCTGGGTTCCGACACGGGAGGATCGATCCGGCAGCCAGCATCGTTCTGCGGCGTGGTCGGACTGATGCCCACGTACGGCCGCGTCTCTCGCTATGGCCTGATCGCGTTTGCGTCTTCCCTCGATCACATCGGACCGCTGGCCAAGACCGTAAAGGACGCCGCTATTGTTCTGCAAGTCATTGCTGGCCGCGATCCAATGGATTCGACCTCGGCAGATGTTGCCGTTCCGGATTATGTCGCGGAACTCGACAAGCCAGTGCGCGGTCTGAAACTTGGCGTTGCAAAAGAATATTTTGGCGAAGGCCTCGATGACGAAGTGCGGCAGGCCGTGGAAGCAGCCATCGACAAGCTGAAGCAACTTGGCTGTGAAATTATTCCTGTATCCCTGCCGCACACTCCGTATGCGATCCCAACGTATTACCTGATCGCGACTGCGGAAGCTTCGTCGAACCTGGCTCGCTACGACGGCGTGCGCTACAGCCATCGCGCCCGCGGCGTGAAAACGTTATCGGAGATGTACCGGCGCAGCCGCGAGGAAGGCTTCGGCGCCGAGGTCAAGCGCCGGATTATGCTGGGCACGTACGCGCTGAGCGCGGGCTATTACGCTGCCTACTACCTCAAAGCGCAAAAAGTTCGCACGCTGCTCACCCGCGATTTCGATGAAGCCTTCAAGAAGGTGGACGCGATCGTGACTCCTACCAGTCCGACCGCGGCATTTCGCCTGGGTGAAAAATCGAACGATCCGCTCGCCATGTACCTGGCCGACATCTACACGGTGACGGCGGATTTGGCGGGCATTCCGGGGATTTCTGTGCCCTGTGGAGAAACGAGGGAGAAATTGCCGATCGGGCTACAGATCCTGGGGAAACATTTTGACGAGGCAACGATTCTGCGGATCGCAAACGCTTACGAGCAGGTAGCCTAGCTTCCCAGGGGCTCGTAATATTTTTCACCGGCGCAGGCACGGCAATAGATTTTTCCGTCGCGATGCACTTCCCGGCGGAAATTGATGCCTTCGCCGCACTTCTCGCAAACGATCCGCTCACCTTTGTATCCGGGGAACTCTTCTGGGGGCAAGTGGACCTTCACCCATTCAGTGGCAAACAGGTCCTCGTCCGGCATTTCGCGGTAGGCACGCATCTGCTGCTGATTCTTGTTTTCTATCTCAGGATAAAGTTGCCGAGCCCGCGCCTTCGACGACTCGCGGGCCGCGATGCGAATCGCTTTGCCCGAGCTGACATCAACGAACGTGGCCGCCATCTTTCCCCAGTCGCGAAATTTCAACGCCCGCTTGCCAAGCCGGCATCCGGTAACGACCCCGATCGCGTCGGTTGCGCAGCGATCGATTTCGACAAAGGTAACCAGACGCTTTCGATCTTTGCCATGGGGATCGTCGATGCCGAGTTTCTGGAGTCCGAGCATAGCCAGGCGCACGCCGAGCACTTGGCCGGCACACAAATGCCCGTGGGCCTGTTCCGCATCCAGAAGATATGCGTCGAGGGATTTCACGAGGGAAGCTCTCAGCCGTCAGGTCTTAGCTATCAGATTAACACTTCACGAAAATGTACTGACGAGGGGATTACTTCCTTTTCCAGCGAATTCCGTCTTTGGTGATCTCGATTAGAATGCCTGCCTCTCCGAGTTCAGCCCGGATCGCATCTGATTTCTTGAAATCGCGGGCCGTGCGGGCGGCCCTCATCTCGGCAACTCTGGCTTCGATCTCAGCGTCGGAAAGCTGTCCCGACTGCAGCGCTGCCAGCAATTCATCGCTGATATCCTTTTCCCGCCCTTCCCTCCGCGCCCATTCCACAACCTGCTTCATCTTCGCCACATCGGTGTCCTCGAGCACGGCAAAGACTTCGTCGAACTTCTCCAGCGCCCCCAGCAACGGCGATACGTCGCCTTTCTTCACGCCGCTTTTATCAAATTCAGTATTGGCTTGCCGCACCATTTCGAACAGCGCGGCTTGCGCCTGCGCGGTATTCAGATCATCGTCCAATGCGGCGCGCATCTTCTCCACGGTGTCGGCGGCAAGAGCTTGCATCTCAGGACTGGATCCCTCCGCAAATGTCCCCGCGCTCAAACGCAGCCGGAAATTCCGTAAGCGCTCTACGGATACCGCCGCCTGCTTCAGCCCGTCAAAGGTGAAGTTCAACTGATTGCGGTAGGGAACTGACGCAAGCAGGTAGCGAATCGACGACGGCTTATACCCTTTCAACACAAGATCGCGCAGGGTAAGGAAATTCCCCAGGCTCTTCGACATCTTCTCGCCTTCGACCAGCAGGAACCGGGCATGAAACCAGAAATGCGCGAACGGCTTTCCGGTGAGGGATTCGGATTGCGCGATCTCATTCTCATGATGAGGGAAAATCAGGTCCTCGCCCCCGGCATGCAAGTCAAAACTCTCACCAAGTTCCTGCATCGACATCACGGAGCATTCCAGGTGCCAACCCGGACGTCCCGGGCCAATCGCCGTATCCCAAGACGCTTCGCCCGGCTTCGGCGCCTTCCACATAGCGAAATCGCGCGCGCTGTCTTTGTCGTATTCGTCCACATCAACGCGAGCTCCGTCGAGCATGCCGCTGAAATCGCGCTTCGAGAGTTTCCCGTACTCCGGAAACTTGGCAATACGAAAATAGTACGAGCCGTCGTCGGTGCGATAAGCGATTCCCTTCTCGACGAGCCTCTCGACAAATGAAGCCATCTCGGGGATGTGCTCGGTCGCGCGCACTAACGTGGGCTGCTCGATCCCGATCATCGCGGCATCTTCCAGAAACGCTTTCTCGTATTTCGCCGTGTACTGTTGCACGCTCACGCCATCGCGGGCGGAATTGCGAATGATCTTGTCGTCGACATCGGTGATATTCATGACGTGGCGGATCTTGTATCCGCTCTGCCGCAGGTACCGGCGCAGCAAGTCGACGGCCACGAAGGTGCGGAAGTTGCCGATATGTCCGTAATCGTAGACAGTCGGCCCGCAGGCGTACATGCGCACTTCGGAGTCGCGAAGCGGCCGGAACTCCTCGATTCGCGACGACATCGTGTTGTACAGGCGAAGGGCCATAAATATTCGGCGCAAAACGAACCTAAGATTCTAGGGGTCGGAGGAAAAGCCCGTCAAATGGCCTTCACACGGCGGAAGTGGGCGCGGGCGGCAGTGCATGCGTATGCGCCCGCAGACGCTGCTGTACCAGGATCAGATAATGGAGTGCCGAAAGGATCGTAAAAATAAACGTCGCGCGCAGAAAGACCGTGCGTGCGATCCAGATCCAGCGTAACGGGCGCACTTGCAGAAGCAACACGAAGAACACCGCGCTGATCTGCGAAAACGTGTTGGCCTTGCCGAAAATGCTGGGGCGAAAATCGCGCAATCCCGCGATAGCGAACAGCACCGCGCTGGCCGCGAGGATGGAAATATCGCGGCTAAACACCAGCACGGTAAACTTCCACGGAATTTTATGCAGGATGGAGAGCACCAGAAACATTGTGCTCAACAGAAGCTTGTCGGCGATGGGATCCAGGTATTGTCCGAGCAGCGTCTGCTGATGCAAGGTTCGCGCCAGCAGGCCGTCGAGCCCATCGCTGAAGCCTGCCACTATAAAGACAACGAGCGCCCACAGATAATGCCCCTCAACCAGGTGAATCACGATAAACGGCACGAAGATCATGCGCAACAGCGTGAGCTGGTTAGGAGCGGTGAGAACTTGCGAAAACTTCACGCGCGCTCCTTCGACGGAGGCGCCGCCACTTTGCCTTGATCCTGGCTGGCCGGCGCGAGGGCCACGGATGGCTCGAGTCCAGTCTTGGCTTTGAAGCGCTGCGAAAGCGAGGGCAGTCCGCCATCGGGAAGATCGAGTTCGACGCGTTCAATGCGATGCATGGGGAAGAACACGACGGCTGGCGTGAAGGGCTCACCATCGCGCACCACCACGGCGAGGTCTTCAAACGAGGCCAACTCCGCGCCACTCAGGCTGAGCCCTTCGACGGCGAGAGCGAGAATCATCCCCCAGAATTTCTCGCGAGGATTGCACAAGGTCGCGATGACGACGGCTCCGGGCAAAAACGGCTGGTTCCGCTGGACACGGCTCACAGGCGCCCCAAGCGAACTTTTCGGCATCCCAAGATTGTCGCCGGGACGAGCCCGCATTGCAAATCATGCTACTCGATCCGCCGCAGTGGGCCGCTCCAATTTTGCGTCTGCCTCGCAACTCCGGTATGTTGAGCGGACATGTCGGCCGAACACTCAACTCCGGTTATCGAGTTTTGCGACGTCTCCTATCGCGTAGGAAGCACGCAGGTCCTGCTCGGTTTGAACTTGCAGGTCGCCCGCAACCAAACTCTGGTACTGCTGGGCCGCAGCGGTTCGGGAAAAACGACCACGCTCAAGCTGATCAACCGCCTCGTCTCGCCCACCTCGGGCGAAATTCGCATCAACGGCTTGTCGAACGAAAAGCTCGATGTGATTCGCTTGCGCCGCGGCGTCGGCTACGTCATTCAGGATGTCGGACTGTTTCCTCATTTCACGGTCGAACGAAATATTGCTGTGGTTCCGAAAATCGAAGGCTGGCCCGACGACCGCATTCGCTCCCGCGTTCAGGAACTGCTGCAACTAGTAGGACTGGCGCCGGAGTTGGCTTCGCGTTATCCGCACCAGTTATCCGGCGGGCAGAGGCAGCGCGTTGGCGTAGCTCGTGCCCTGGCGGCCGATCCCGGAATTCTGCTGATGGACGAACCCTTCGGCGCATTGGACCCTCTTACCCGCGACGAACTTCAGCGGGAATTTTTCCTGCTGCAACAGCGTCTCCATAAAACGGTCGTTTTTGTGACCCACGATCTGCGCGAGGCTCTGCGCCTGGGGTCGCGCATCGCGCTGATGGAAGCGGGAAAATTGCAAACCGTGCTGACGCCGCAGGAGTTCATACAATCTTCCGATCCCTGGGCCTCGGCGTATGTGAAGGCATTCGGCGATGGGTTGGAATCGGCTGCAAACCGAGGAGCGTCATGAACGTCATTCGCTTTATTTTGCAGAATCGCATTCAAGTTCTCGATCTCACCATGGAACATCTCTGGCTGGTGGGCGTGTCTACGGCTTTCGCCATGTTGATTGGCATACCGTTGGGAATCTTAATCGCTCATCGGCCGCGGCTGAACAAGCCTGTGCTCGCCAGTGCCAACATCATCCAGACCATACCCAGCCTCGCCCTCTTCGGATTTCTGCTACCGGTGCCTTGGCTCGGCGAACGCTCCGACCGCCTGGCGATTCTGGCGCTCACCCTCTACGCCCTGTTGCCGATCATTCGCAATACGTACACCGGCATTTCCGGAGTGGACGCATCGGTCGTGGAGGCCGGCCGCGGGATGGGGCTTACCGAATCGCAACTCTTACTGCAGGTCGAACTGCCGCTGGCGGTGAGTGTGATTCTCTCCGGCGTCCGGATCGCAGTTGTCATCTCGGTCGGACTCGCGACCATTGCCGCGGCCATTGGCGCTGGCGGCCTGGGCGAGTTCATTTTTCGGGGATTGGCGATGGTTGATGATCGAGTGATTCTCGCCGGCGCGATTCCGGCCGCGATCATGGCCCTGGCAGCCGACTTCGGCGTGGGATGGCTGGAGCGGAGATTCCGCGCACGATGACGCGCTCGGCGGCAGCGTTGTGTTTGCTTCTGGCGGCGATATTTGGATCGCTTGCGTGCGAGCCCTCTCATTCCGATCGCATTGTGGTCGGATCCAAGAATTTCACCGAATCGTTCATCCTCGGCGAACTCATCGCGCAGCAAATCGAAGCGCACACGAATTTGAAAGTGGAGCGTCGCTTTTACCTGGCGGGAACTTACATCTGCCAACAAGCGATCCTGGCGGGACGGATTGACGTGTATCCGGAATACACGGGCACCGCCTTGACCGCCGTTCTCAAACAAAAGGCCAGTGCCGACAAGGCAGATGTTTACCAGCGAGTAAAGGAGGAATACGAGCGGCGATTCGACCTCACGCTGGAACCCGCCTTCGGATTCAACGACACGTTCGCGATGGAGATCCGCGGGGAAGACGCACGCCGCCTGCACATCCGCACGTTATCGCAGGCCGCACAATTCGCGCCGCATTGGCGCGCAGGATTTGGCTATGAATTCATGGAGCGACCTGACGGCTATCCGGGCCTAGCAGCCGCCTACGGCCTGCATTTCGCCGAGCAACCCCGCATCATGGACCTGGGCTTGCTCGCCCGAGCGTTACGAAGTCATCAGATCGACTTCGCCGGGGGCAACGCCACCGACGGACTGATCCCAGCGCTGGATTTGTTCGCCCTCGAGGACGACCGCCATTACTTTCCTCCCTACGAAGCAGCGCCCGTCATTCGCGAGCAAACGCTGCGGCAGCATCCTGAGATCGGTCCCGCTCTGGCGGCGTTGGCTAATACGATCTCAGATTCCGAGATGCAGCAGATGAATTACGCGGTCGACGGCCTGCATCGCGATACGCAAGACGTAGTCCGCGATTTTCTGAAAGCAAAGAAGCTCGTGCCCTGATTTGCCGCGGGTAAGCGTCAGATCGAAAGCGTTCCGCGCATGGTTAAGACGGCGCTGCCCTGTAAGCAAACGCGATCTCCCGCCATTTCACACCATAGCTCTCCGCCGCGACAGGACAGTTGCCGCGCGTGCAGCTTCGATTTGCCCAAACGCCGCGACCAGTACGGCGTCAGCACACAATGCGACGATCCGGTGACGGGATCCTCGGAGATTCCATACCCTGGGGCGAAATACCGGGAAACGAAATCCACCTCTTCGCCGGGCGCAGTGATCAAAACGGCGTGGGGATGGAGTTGTTGCAGCGCTTCAAAATCTGGCGTCATATTCTGAACCGCGCGCTGATCGTCCAATACAAGCATATAAATCTGATTGACCTCCCATACTTCTGACGGACGCAGGCTCATTCGGGATAGAGCGCGCGTCAGCTCCCGTGGAATTTCAGGCCGAGGCTGGGGAAAAAGCGTGGGAAAGTTCATCGAGAGAGAGTCCCCGCTCTTTTCTACCGTCAACGTCCCATGGAAACGGCTCTCGAATCGCACCGTCTCCGCAGGAGGTTGCAGAAAGTTGAGGACGACAAAGCCCGACGCCAGGGTCGCGTGGCCACACAGTTTCAGCTCGCAGCGAGCGCTAAACCAGCGTATTTCGTAACCTTGCCTCTTGGGCAAAAGGAAGGCGGTCGCAGAAAGATTATTTTCTTCAGCGACTTTGTGCAGACCCTCGTCATCTAAACCTGAGTCCAAAAGGCAGACCGCCGCGGGGTTGCCGCTGAAGGGACGATCGGTAAATGCGTCAACATAAAACACCGGGATGCGCATTGCTCTGATTCTACCTTCCGAATTTCTCTCGGCTGTCACAAGCAGCGGAAGCTGTGGGGTTTCCGCTATCTGAAATTACTCGGTAGTTCGCTATCCAATCCGTTGCGCCCTAGGAGGCCTCAATGGCTACCGTTTCCCGAGACGCCGCTCTGGATCACACTTTGCTGCACAGGATGTTCGATGCCCGTCGGCAGAGCGACGCGCTGTTCGACATCGTAAAGACACAGGCCATCTTCGATCGTCCTATCCCCGAGCGTCATCGCATTATTTTTTATATCGGACACCTCGAGGCTTTCGATTGGAACCTGTTGCACGAAAACGTTTTTGGCCTGAAGAGCTTTCATCCCGAGTTCGACCGCCTGTTCGCCTTCGGTATCGACCCGGTTGGCGGCGGCCTACCGACCGATCAGCCCGCCGACTGGCCCCGTTTCCCCACTGTCCAAGATTACGTGCAACAAATCAGGGCAGCCCTCGACGAGAATCTTTCGCGAACGGGTCCCGACTCCGACGAACTCATGCGTGACGGCTTCCCTTTGCCAACCTTGCTTAACGTTGCCGTCGAGCACCGCCTGATGCACGTCGAAACTCTGGCCTACATGCTTCATCAGCTACCCATCGACCGCAAAGTCCGCCAGTTCGATCCCCCAAGCCTTTCAACTCCTCCAGTGGATCACCGCATGATCGCGATTCCTGCGGGGACTGCAACGCTGGGTCTCTCCCGCCGCTCAGAAGTTTTCGGCTGGGATAACGAATTCGAATCCCATTCTGTCGATGTTTCCCCTTTCCAGATCGACCAGTACATGGTGACCAATCAGCAGTTCCTCGATTTCATGAACGCAGGTGGCTACGAGACTCGCTCTCTCTGGAGCGACGACGACTGGAATTGGAAAACTGCTCACAATATTTCTCATCCCGTCTTCTGGAAACAATCCCGCGATGGCTGGCTCTATCGGACGATGTTCGATGAGATCCCATTGCCGGACGCTTGGCCGGTATATGTCAGCCATGCCGAAGCGTCAGCGTATGCGCGATATGCAGGCAAGTCGCTCCCCACCGAAGCGCAGTGGCACCGCGCGGCCTACGGCTCTCCTGATCGTAGCGAGCGAACTTACCCCTGGGGCCGCCACGCTCCCGGCCCCAGTTTAGGAAATTTCGATCTCACACATTGGAACCCGACGCCGGTCAACGCGCACCCGCGCGGACAGAGCGCCTTCGGCGTGGAGGGCATGCTGGGCAATGGATGGGAATGGACATCGACCCCGTTCTCTCCATTTCCAGGCTTCCGTCCATTTCCGTTTTATCGCGGATATTCTGCAGACTTCTTTGATGGCAAACACTTCGTCATGAAAGGCGGCTCGCCGCGCACCGCGGCATGCATGCTTCGTCCCACGTTCCGCAATTGGTTTCAGGCTCATTACCAGTACGTGTATGCGGGATTCCGCTGCGTAAATTCCTGATGCGAGGATTGACTTATGCTTGTACATACAATTCCCGGCAATGTTGCCTACGAATTCGCCGCCGATGTGCGCGATGGACTGATGCGGCTCCAACAGAAGGAACTCCCGTCGAAGTATCTCTACGACGATGTCGGCTCGGCTCTGTTTGAGGTGATCAGCCACCTTCCGGAGTACGGGCTCACTCGCGCCGACGAACGATTACTGCGCCGCCACGCCAGAGACATTGTGGATCGCGTGGCCGGGCCGGTGGCCGTGGCTGAACTGGGCAGCGGCAGCGGCAGGAAAACCCGCTGGCTGCTCGAAGCTTTCTGCCGCCGCCAGCGAACGTCGTATTATCCGGTGGAGATTTCGCACTCCGCGCTGGTCATGTGCCAACGCGAACTGAGCGATATTGATGCCATCAGCATCGTGGGCTTCGAGCGCGAATATCTCGACGGATTGCTGGAAGTGGCAGCCTATCGGAAGAGTGGTCAACATCTGCTGGTGCTGTTTTTGGGCAGCACCATCGGCAATTTCGATCGCCAGGCTGCGATAGGTTTTTTATCGAAAGTTCGCTGTATTCTTCAGCCCGGTGATTCGCTGCTGCTGGGCACGGATCTGGAGAAATCCAGTTCGCAGCTCATCGCAGCCTACGACGACGAACTCGGCGTCACGGCCGCTTTTAACCTGAACCTGCTGGCGCGTGTCAATCGGGAACTCGGAGCCGACTTCGACCTCGCACGGTTCCGGCACCTCGCGAAAATTAATTCTGAAGCACGCAGCGTCGAAATGCATCTTGAATCCATGCGGCGGCAAGTGGTCAGCATACCCGCTGCCGAAGTCGTGATCGAATTTCAGGAAGGGGAAACCATCTGGACCGAAAGCAGTCACAAATATTCGGCCGAAGAGCTGTTTGAGACGGCTCGCATAGCCGGTTTCCGCTGCGAGGTCCAGTGGATTGACGAGCAGTGGCCATTTGCGGAGAATTTACTGATCGCGGAATAATCCCGCGAGGAATCTACGAAATCGAACCAATGCCGGGTTAGTAAGACTTAGACCGGCGCCAGGCACGCATGTTGACTGCGGCGAAGACAATGCAAAACACGTTGGCAGGGATGAAGCCCAGCTGTGCCGTTCGGACTCCGATGACGCAGATGATCGCGCTGTTCACTCCGGCTAGAACCCAGCCCTCCCAATACCGCCGTCCCAGCAGAATCGTGGACAGGATGGTCAATACACAAGACAGATAATCAAGGCGCAACACGTATGAAGAACCTCCGACCACCATTGTGAGTGAAGAGCGTGGCAAATAGCTGTGATTGTGCCCTTTCGTCACATGACGGAGGTCACTTGACCTGAAATCGAGTTTCCCAGGAGGACGGCAATGGCAAACGGATGCACCCATCTCGACCAAATCAAAATCCGCAACACCGACGTACACGTGTGCGAAGAGTGCGTCAAGATGGGAGATACTTGGGTCCATCTGCGGCTTTGCCTCAGCTGCGGGCATGTGGGGTGTTGCGATTCGTCCAAAAACAAACACGCCACCAAGCATTTCCACCGAGCGCACCATCCCCTGATTCGCTCCATCGAGCCCGGCGAGTCGTGGGTCTGGTGCTACGTCGACCAGGTGACGGCCGGCGAGCTTTAGGCTTGCGCGGGCGACTTTGCGCAATAATCGTTGCTGACGATGCGACCGATTCGGTCGCTGGAGTATCTAAAACACTTAACCTCGTGCGGAGTCCCGTGGGAAACTGCACGATCTAAGAGTAATCATGCCCAAACCCATTCTTCTAACCGTTGACGACGATGCTGACGTGCTACGCGCCGTTGAACGCGACTTGCGGTCGCAATACGGCGCAGAGTATCGCGTGATCAGCAGCGATTCGCCGCATGGCGCGCTCGATCTCCTCAAAGGCCTCAAAGTTCGCAACGACGGGGTCGCCCTTCTGCTGGCGGATCAGCGCATGCCGAACATGGACGGAGTGGGATTCCTGCAGGCCGCGCGCCAGATTTTTCCCGACGCGAAACGCGCCTTGCTGACCGCCTATGCCGACACCAATGCCGCGATCAGCGCGATCAACGAAGCCAATATCGACTATTTTTTCATGAAGCCGTGGGATCCGCCCTCGGAGCATCTGTATCCGCAAGTCGATGACCTGCTCGAGGATTGGCAGGCCTCGTACCATCCGGCCTTTCAGGGAATCCGCGTGCTGGGAACCCGCTGGTCGCCGCAGTGCTATGAACTGCGTGACTTTCTGGCACGCAGCCACGTACCTTACCAATGGATCGACGTCGAGGGGTCAGCCAATGATCCGGAAACCAAGCGCCTGATGGAAGCGCTGGGCCCGGACGCGAGCGAACTTCCCGTAGTGCTGTTTCCAGATGGAGCGAAACTGCTCAACGGCGCTCCGGCTGACGTTGCGCAGAAAGTCGGGCTGCGCACTCGTGCGGAAACCAGTTTTTACGATCTGGCCATCGTCGGGGGAGGCCCGGCCGGTCTGGCGGCGGCGGTCTACGGCGCATCGGAGGGACTGCACACCGTCATCGTGGAACGCGAAGCTCCCGGCGGCCAAGCCGGCATGAGTTCGCGCATCGAAAACTATCTCGGATTTCCGAGCGGCCTGAGCGGCGGCGACCTCGCTCGCCGCGCCGTGGTTCAAGCCAAACGCTTTGGAGTTGAAATCCTGGCGCCGCAATCCGTGGTCAGCATGAGGATCGAAGGCCCCTATCGCATCATCAAGCTGGCCGATGACAGCGAGATTTCCTGTCACGCGCTGATGATCGCTACCGGAGTGCAGTGGCGGCGGCTGGATGCTCCCGGCATCGATCGCCTGCAAGGCGCGGGCGTATATTACGGCGGCGGATCGACCGAAGCTCTGTCGTGTAAGGGCGAGATGGTCTACATCGTGGGCGGCGCGAATTCCGCGGGCCAAGCCGCGATGAATTTTTCCAAGTACGCCGAGCGGGTTGTGATTCTGGTCCGAGGCGAGTCGCTCTCCAGCACGATGTCGCAATACCTGATCGATCAGATCAAGCAGACTCCCAATATCCAGCTCTGGACCCACGCCAGTGTGGCTGAAGTGCACGGCGAGACGCACCTCGAAGAACTCTCCGTGCTCTGCACTGATACCAACAAAGTGGAGCGCGTTCCCGCCAGTTCGATGTTCATTTTCATCGGAGCGCTGCCTCGAACCGATTGGCTCGGCGATGTCATTCAGCGCGACGATCGCGGATTCATTCTCACCGGCCCGGACCTCATGCAAGACCGCCAGCGTCCGAAAGGATGGACCGTCGATCGTGATCCGTTTTTACTGGAGACGAATGTTCCGGGAATCTTCGCCGTCGGCGACGTGCGCCACGGATCCGTGAAACGCGTTGCCTCCGGCGTTGGCGAAGGATCGGTGGCTGTTCAATTCATCCATCAGTATCTGAGCAAGGTCTAAATGGACGACACGCGCGAACTGCTGTTGCAGGTTCCTTCTTTCGTTGACTTGCCGGGCGATCAGATCGACTGGTTTCTCGGCCAATCGCAGGAATTGCGCTTGCACGCCGGTGAAACGTATGCCCGCCAGAACGATCCCGCAGAATTTATGTTCGTCCTGTTGCAGGGGGAATTCCAGTGGCGAGGCGAACTTTCCGGCGAAGCTGTCGTAATCACCATCTCAGCCGGAGAGATTTCCGGCATCCTGCCGTTTTCCAGGATGAAGACCTATTCGCTCACGGGACGCACCTTGACCGAAGCTCGCCTGCTCAAATTTCCGGCCGCACAATTCCCTCAGCTCGTGCAGAAAATGCCGGAACTGGCGACGCGCCTGGTCGGCAAGATGTCCGACCGCATCCGCGAAGTCACGCGCTTAGAGCAACAGCGAGACCGGCTCGTGGCACTGGGCAAACTCTCTGCCGGGCTGGCCCACGAACTGAATAATCCGGCGTCGGCCGCGAAGCGCGCTTCAAGCCAGCTTCGGGACATGGTGAAGCGCGTCCGAGACGCCAGCCTGGACCTCGGTCGCCGCGAGCTCAGCAGGGAGCAAAAGGCCGAGATCGAGAGGCTGGAAGCCTCGCTTACCCACGCGGACGCTCCGCCGCCCGATCCCCTCACGGCCAGCGACCTTGAAGATCAAATTGATTCATTGCTGCGCAGCCACGGGCAAGACGATCTCTGGCAGCTTTCGGCGGACTTGGCCAAGAAGAATTTCCAGCCCGCTGCTCTGGAACGTCTTTTTGCTACGCTCGACGCCGGAACCGCGCGCGCCGCGCTGGTCAGGATCTCCACGTCTCTCGAAATCTTCGGCCTCCTGAACGAAATTGAAAGCAGCGCAACACGCATCTCCGATCTGGTGAAGGCCATCAAGGAATACACCTTCATGGACCAGTCACCGGTGCAGAACATCGACGTGGTGAAAACTCTGGAAAATACGCTGACGATCATGAATCACAAACTGAAACGCGGCGTGAAGGTACAGCGCGATTACCAGCCCGTCCCGCTGCTGGTGAATTCGTTTGGCAGCGAACTCAACCAGATTTGGACCAACCTGATCGACAACGCGATTGACGCCATGGGCGGCCAAGGTGAACTGCGCGTGCGCACCTACCGCGAGGACGATTGCGTCGTCGTTGAAATTGCCGATAACGGTCCGGGAATCTCTCCGGAAGTGCAGCCTCACATTTTTGAGCCTTTCTTCACGACCAAGGGTGTGGGCGAGGGAACGGGGCTGGGCCTCGACACCGTGCTGCGAATTGTGAAGAAGCATCGGGGCAACATACAGGTCCTCTCCAAAGCCGGCGATACGCGCTTTCAGGTATGGCTGCCGCTGGCGAGCTCGAGCTAGCCAATCGGGAACAACGGGCCAAGTTCCATGAATTCAATCCTCGGCACACGGGAGGAGTTCGATGACTTCCACGTTTGCTCTGTTGCTGGCCTTCGGCATCGGCGTCGTCGCGGGCCTGCGCTCGCTCACCGCACCCGCGGTTGTCGCCTGGGCGGCCCATCTCGGCTGGATCAACCTACACGGTTCTCCCCTGACATTCATGGGGTCGACGTGGAGTGTGGGCATCTTCACAGTCTTGGCCTTGGTTGAACTGGTCGCGGATCAACTCCCCAGCACACCGGCGCGTACCGCAGCCGTCGGCCTCTCTGCGCGAATCGTTACCGGCGGCCTTTGCGGCGCATGTCTCGCCGTTGCCGGAGGAGCAGCCCCGCTGATTGGCGCTCTAGCCGGGGCGATTGGCAGCATTGCGGGAGCATTCGGCGGATATCACGCGCGCGTTGGGCTGGTTCGCTCCTTGCGCGTCCCGGATGTCATCATCGCGGTTCCTGAAGACGTCGTCGCCATCGCCCTCGGATTATTTCTGGTCTGCAGATTTTAGGCAGCGCATTACGTCTGGCGCGCACCTATCGGATTGGACAAATCCATACTCGGACGAACCATCATCGGATAAATCCATGAACCAGCAATACGACGCAATCGTCATCGGCTCCGGACAAGGCGGGACACCGCTCTCCATGGCGCTGGCCAACGCCGGCCTCCGCACCGCGCTCGTCGAACGCAAGCACGTCGGCGGCACTTGCATAAACGAAGGATGCACTCCCTCCAAGACAATGGTCGCCAGCGGGCGCGTCGCTTACCTTGCCCGCCGGGCCGCGGAGTACGGAATTCATACGGGCCCGATCACGGTTGACCTGAAAAAAGTTCGCCAGCGCAAGCGTGATATCGTGGACAGCTTCCGCAACGGAAACCAGTCGCGCGTCGAGAAGACCGCCAATCTCGAACTCATCTTCGGAGAAGCCAGCTTCACTGCGTCTAAGACGATTCTGGTTCGCCTGAATGACGGCGGCCAGCGCACGATGTCGGCCGAACGCATTTTCATCAACGCCGGAACCCGGGCCGGCGTCCCCAAACTCGATGGACTGAACGCAGTGCCCTTCCTCGACAACATCTCGATTATGGAACTCGGCGATGTGCCCGAGCATTTGATGATTCTGGGCGGCGGCTACATCGGCGTGGAATTCGGACAACTCTTTCGCCGTCTCGGCAGCAACGTCACGATTGTGCAGTCAGGCGGCCAGTTGCTCACTCACGAAGACCCGGATATCGCGGAAGAGATCACGAAAATTCTGCGGCAGGATGGCATCGACATCATGTTGAATGCGAAGGCGCAGCGCGTGAGTCAATCCAACCAGAGCATTCTGCTGGGCGTCGAATCGCAACCGAGTTCTGTCACGGTTACCGGTTCTCACCTGCTGGTCGCGACCGGCCGGGTGCCCAACTCCGACACTCTGAATCTACCCGCTGCCAACGTTCACACCGACAAGCGAGGATTCGTCGAGGTGAACGAAAGGCTCGAAACCAGCGCTCCGGGCATTTTCGCGCTCGGCGACATCAAGGGTGGCCCTGCTTTCACCCACATCTCCTACGACGATTTCCGAATCCTGCGCGGAAACCTGCTCGAACACAAATCGCTTTCCACCAAAGATCGTCAGATCCCTTACTGTGTTTTCATCGATCCGCAACTCGGACGCGTGGGCCTGACCGAAGACGGAAGCTCGCGCCCAGGGCCGCAAGATTCGCTGCGCCAAACTGCCCATGACCTCCGTGGCGCGCGCGCTCGAGGTGGACGAAACCCGCGGACTTCATGAAGGCGGTGGTCGACGCGGAGAGCAATCAAATCCTCGGCGCAGCTGTGCTAGGCATCGAAGGTGGAGAGATAATGTCGGTGCTGGAAACGGCGATGATGGGCCGGCTGCCTTACACCGCGCTACGCGATGCCACGTACGCGCACCCCACCTTGGCCGAGTCGCTCAACAATCTGTTTATGGCCATGGATCGCAGTTGAGGCAGAATTACCGATCCCGCCGGAGGATGGTGATTCCGTGAAGAGCGTAAACAAAATACAATGACATCGCATCTATCCTTAACTACTTATGAGCGGCAAATCCACGACTGAGAACTGAGAACCGCGTTTGGAGCCCACCTACAGCATCGTTATCCCCGCTTACAACGAAAGCGCCCGGCTCGCAGCGAGCCTGGAAAAAGTTCTCGCCTACGTGCACGGAGAGGGCTGGAACGCGGAAGTGATCGTGGTGAACGATGGCTCGCGCGACAACACGGCGGAGATCGCGCGCAGTTTCGCCGCGAAAGATCCCCTGCTTCGTCTCGTGGAAAATCCCGGCAATCGCGGCAAGGGATACAGCGTGCGCAACGGCATGCTCAACGCACGGGGGAAGATTCTGCTGTTCAGCGATGCCGACCTTTCCTCGCCCATCGAAGAGGCGCCCAAACTTTTGCAGGCGCTGGAAGAAGGCGCAGACATCGCCATCGGCTCGCGCTGGCTGCGGGCCGAGACGCAGACGCAGCGCCAGCCTCTGCACCGCCAGCTCTTTGGACGCATCTTCAACCTGATGCTGCGCATCACGCTCGGCCTCAAGTTCAAGGACACGCAGTGCGGATTCAAAGCGTTCAAGAAGCCGGCGGCAGATGCGATTTTTCCGCTGCAAAAAATCGAGCGCTGGGGCTTCGATCCGGAGATCCTTTTTCTGGCGCACAAATTCGGATTTCAGGTGAAAGAAATCCCCGTGGCCTGGGGGCATAGCGGCGGAACTCGCATCAGCCCTCTGGTCGACGGCTCCCGCATGTTCCTTGAGATGCTGCGCATTCGCTGGTATGACCTGAGCGGAAAATACGGCAATCGCTACGACGAGACGGCGTGCGGTAAAGAGGCCTGAACCTTCACCGCTTCGACTACGCGCCGCCCCATCTCCGCAGTCGAAATTGCCGAATGGGTCTTGCCCGCCAGATCGGCCGTGCGCGCGCCTTCGGATAGCACGGCCGAAACCGCTCCTTCCACGGCTGCCGCTTCCCGCTCCAGATGGAAGGAATGCCGCAACAGCATCGCGACCGACAAAATCGCTCCCAGAGGATTCGCAATGCCTTTGCCGGCGATGTCGGGCGCCGATCCATGCACCGGCTCATACAAGCCCACCGGGCCTCCAATGCTGGCGGAGGCCAATAGTCCGAGGGAGCCCACCACGCCGCCGGCCTGATCCGACAGAATGTCGCCAAACATATTTTCCGTGAGCACGACATCAAAATCCGTGGGCCGGTGCACTAGCAGCATCGCGGCGGAATCGACATATTGATGTCCCAGCTTCACCTCGGGAAATTCCTTGCCGACTCGTGTCACGACATCCCGCCACAGGCGTGAGCATTCCAGCACGTTCGCCTTATCCACGGAGAGAACTTTCTTCTTCCGCTTCATTGCGAGTTCAAAGGCCACGCGCGCGATGCGCTCCACTTCGTATTCCGCATAGCGCATTGTATTGATCGCAACCCGTACGCCGGGCTCTCCTTCGATCGAGCGGGGCTGTCCGAAGTAGGCTCCGCCGAGCAGTTCGCGAACGATCATGATGTCTGTGTCGCGCACAACTTCCGCGCGCAGTGGCGAGCAATCTTCCAGCGCCGGAAAAAACACCGCGGGACGCAGGTTGGCATAGGCACCCAGCTCGCGGCGCAAGCGCAGCAACCCCGCCTCGGGTCGCAAATGCCCCGGATTATGGTCGAATGCCGGACTGCCCACGGCGCCGAGCAACACGGCCGACGAAGCTAAGCAAGCCTGGATCGTATCCGGCGGCAGCGGATCATTTGCCGCCGTGAGGGCGGCTCCGCCAATCGCTTTGCGTTGCAGTTGCAGTTGATGGCCGAACCCGTCCGCCATGGCCTCGAGAGTAAGCACCGCCTGCTCCGTAACTTCAGGCCCAATTCCATCACCGGGAAGAACAGTAAGTTTCAGAAGCATTTTGTAATTGTGTAATTGAGTGATTTTGTAATTCGGTATTTTATGCGCTAACTACGAAAGCCGCCACCCGGCGGCTTCGTGGTCTTCAATTACCCGATTACTAAATTACCAAATTACTAAATTCTCTAGACTCCCCACAGATAATCTTCCTGCTGGGTTTGCTCCTGATGAGTATCACCGTGGGCGGGTAAAGGCAGGCCGAAGGCGTTCGTTTTCGCCGCGGGAAATGCCGGAACCGGCTCTGCCGGAAGCGGCTCGGCTGCCGGAGCATTTACGACTGCCTCATTCGCCGGAACAATCGGTTCAATTAGCGGAGTGGCCGAACCCGTCGGCTTCCGCGTATCGCGGATCAACTCCAGAAGATGATGATCCTCCACATGCTTGATCTTGTCCGCCAAGCGAACAAAGCGCCGGTAGATATCATCTAGCCCCCGCCGGTCAAACTGATATCCCAGTTGCTCGCAGCGCATGCTGAGCGCGTGGCGGCCCGAATGCTTGCCCAGAACGAGCTTCGAATCCGGCACGCCTACCGATTTCGGAGTCATGATTTCGTAGGTCAGCGGATTCTTGATCACGCCATCCTGATGAATGCCCGCCTCGTGCGCAAAGGCATTGCGCCCGGTGATCGCCTTGTTCGGCTGCACCGGCACGCCGGTGATCTCGCTCAGCATCTGGCTGGCAGCAAAAATCTGTTCGCCCACCACTCCCGTGTCGTACGGATACCGGTCGGGCCGTACCCGCATCGCCATTACAATCTCTTCGAGCGAAGCATTCCCCGCGCGTTCTCCGATTCCGTTGATCGTGCACTCCACCTGCCGCGCCCCCGCGCCCACCGCAGCCAGAGCATTCGCGACCGCCATGCCAAGATCGTTATGACAGTGCGCGGAAATCGTTACATTCTCGATTCCCCTCACCTGCCGCCGGATCGTGGTGATCAAATCCGCGAACTCCGAGGGCACGGTGAAACCGACCGTATCCGGAATGTTCAAGGTGGTGGCGCCGGCTTCCACAACAGCGTTCAGCACGGCGCACAGAAAATTGGTATCCGTCCGCGTTGCATCTTCCGGCGAGAATTCCACGTCGTCGCAAAACGACTTCGCCAGTTCGATCGCTTCCCGAGCCTGCGCGATGCATTGCTCCCGCGAGATCCGCAGCTTGTACTGCAGGTGAATGTCAGAGGTTGCCAGGAAAACATGGATGCGGGGCCGGGCCGCATGCTGCAATGCCTCCCATGCGCGTTCAATATCCGGACGGCAGGCGCGCGCCAGTCCAGCGATTATCGGACGACGAACGACGCTGAAGCAATGGCCTTGACCGACTCGAAATCTCCATCGGAGGCAATCGGAAATCCAGCCTCGATCACATCCACGCCTAGACGGTCGAGTTGCTGCGCCAGTCGCAGTTTCTCCTCCTGGTTCATGCTGCAACCTGGCGATTGCTCGCCATCGCGAAGAGTGGTATCGAAAACCGTGATGCGCGCTCGCTCTGTGATCATGGACACTTCCTCAGGGTCTGGCGCCGGCGATCCGCCCGGCTGTAGGGGACAAATCTGCCCGCAGAAACCCACTCGCCTTTCCTGTCTTCTTATCCTACGGATATCGCGGCTAGAAGCGAAACTTATATTTCTTTACTATTCATTAGATACACTACTACTATAAGCATACCTAATAGGTATTAAACTATTGATTAAAGGAGCCCCGTGGAACTTTCCCAGCTGGAAGTCTTTCTTGCGGTCGCCCGTGAGCGCCGCTTCTCCCGCGCCGCCGATAAGTTATTCCGGACGCAGTCGGCCGTCAGCCAGACCATCCGCAAACTGGAGGACGAACTGGGCGAGGCGCTGTTCGATCGCTCCTCGCGCGAAGGGGTTCTCACGGATGCGGGAAAAGTTCTGTTCGAATACGCCGAGAAGCTGATCAATCTGCGCAGCGAGGCCTCGGAGTCGCTTTCCGAGTTGCGCGAACTGCAAAAGGGCAAGCTGGTGATCGCAGCCAACGAATTTACCGTTCTTTATTTGCTGCCGGTGCTCGCGGAATTCCGCCGCCTCCACCCCATGATCAAGATCACGGTCGAACGCGCGCTGGGAAGCCACATCCCTGATGATGTCTTACGCTATAGCGCCGAATTCGGTGTTCTCTCCTACGAGCCGCAGGAGAAGAGCCTGCATTCCGTGATTGTATTTCTGGACGAACTGGTATTCGTGGTGCCTCCCAAACATCCGCTGGCCTCGGCCCCGGAGGTCAGCATCCGCCAACTGGGAGCAGAGTCGTTCGTCGCGCACATCGTCTCATCGCCCTATCGCGAAAAAGTCATTCAGCTCTTCAAGAGTCACAAGACGCCTTTGCACATGGACCTGGAACTGCCCACGCTGCAAGCCATCAAGCAATTTGTCGCCATGGGGAATGGAGTGGCTCTGCTCCCGGAAATCAGCGTCGAAACCGAGATCGCCCGCGGAGAGCTGGTGCGCATTCCGGTGGGCGAGCTGCAATTGAAGCGCAAGCTGCGCCTCATCTACCGCAAAGAGGCCAACCTGTCCCACGCGGCGCGGGCTTTTCTGAAGGTTGTGGAAGCGATTGCCCTCGAGCGCAGAGGCCGCTACCGCTTCCAGCGGGAGAATTAGGAGAAGTCCACAAGGAGTCTGTGCTGTTCCGAATCCGCTCCCACCTGCTCTTCGCGGAACGACTCCAGCGCGGCGCCCAGGTTGGGATAGACCGCAATCGCCGAATCCAGATTGGTCAGGCTCAGCAGCGTGCGAATGCTCTCGTTGGCTCCGGCAAATTTCAGTTCCGCATGTCTCTCCTGCGCCCAGGTTTCGAGTAACGCCAATTCGCCAATACCGGCGCCATCAATCGAGCTGACCCCGTTCAATTCGAGAACTACCTTGCTCCCATCGTGCAACATCTCGCCCACGACGCGAGACAATGCCGCAGCCTCATCGCGATACACGATGCGCCCGTGGCAATGCACGACCACCACTTCCCCATGATTGCGCGCTTCCAGACTGAGTTTCAACGTCGACTCCTTGTGTCTTCCCACCGCCGCCGCAATGACCAGTTGCTCCCAACTTTGGCAATGGCTGTCTATAGTTTGCATGTTAATAGATAGACGAGAGTGCCCTGGTTTTGGCACCATGAATATTTGGTGAATATTCAGCAATTCGTACAACGGAGGCCAGGTCCCAGCCCGGACTATTTTTCTCCCCCGGGACATCTTGGCCATCCGGTACACTGCATCTAACGGATTTCGTTGATCAAATAGCCATTTTTGCCGGCGCGTGAGCCGGGGAGGAATATTTCGTGTCGAAAACTGCTGCCGCGGTGCTGGCCTTTGTGGGCCTGCTCTTGTTCTCGATCCCGATGTCGGCGCAACTCAACGGCCTTCTCGCCAATGGAAATGCCTACGTGGGCGTTTCCTATGGCCAGCTCACCAACATCGTGAACAAGCAGAGCTACAAGGGTTGGGACGCGTCGTTCGAGCTGTTGCCGTTCGCGCGTTTCCAGCACCTGGGAGTTGCCATCGACGCCAGCGGCTTCTATCGCCAGGGAGTGAGGCAATACCAGGCGGTGGCCGGCCCGCGTCTTTTCACCAATGCCGGAAGGTGGCGCCCGTTCTTTCAGGTTATGGGAGGCATCCGCCGTCTGAATTCCAGCGGATTTATATGGAGTCCGGTGGTGATCGACGTAGGCGGAGGCGCCGATTACAAATTGTTCATCAAGAATTTCTCCTGGCGCGTGCAAGGTGACTACATGCGTACCAGCTACGCCAGCAACACGCAAAACGATTACCGCGCGACGACCGGCATTGTCTGGCGCTTCTAGCAGTGAGCTAAGAGCGCCATGGGATCGCGCATTGTGCATGCTATGCTCGCAGCTCATCGCTCGTTGCTAATCCCCTACAATTCCTGCTATCCAATTCGTCCCCAGTGCATCCAAGAACCTTCAGCGTTCCTATCGCTTCGGAGCGCAGGAGGGAGCTATGCGCAAGTTCGTTCTCATTTTTTTTGTGGTCTTCATGTTTGCCGGCATGGCGGCGGCTCAGATCCCCACTTCCGGAAATGTCTTCTTCGGATACTCCTACTACAACACGAACCTCACGGGGAATCGCGGCAGCCTGAACGGCTGGGAAGGCTCGCTCGAAGGGAAGATTTTTCCCTTCATCGGCATCGTGGCCGACTTCAGCGGAGACTACGGGTCGCTCGATTTCCCCACTCCGGTGGGAACTTTCACTGCCAGCACACACATCGAGAATGTTCTGTTTGGACCGCGAGTCTCGGTTCCAGTCGGCAAATTCCGGCCGTTTGGGGAAGCCATGATCGGCATTGCGCACGCCAACACCAACGGCTTCGGATCGGACACTTCCTTTTCGACCGCGCTGGGCGGTGGGCTCGATTACCGGCTGATCCGTTTTGTGGCCTGGCGCTTTGAAGGCGACTACGTCCGCACAAGTCTTTTCAACGGCACGCAACACAATGCTCGTATCTCGACCGGCATTGTGGTGCACTTCTGAATTCAACTCTCCCTACAAATGAAAGCAGGATTCAGCTGGTTGGCTGAATCCTGTTTCTGTGGCCACCAACAAAAATCGTATGCGGAAGAGAGGCCTCAACCCGGGCAGCGGTTACGCGCGAGGCGCGCTCTCCGGCTCCGCCCAGTACTTGTGATCCCGCAAGAAATGTTTCTCGTTCCAATAATTCACTGCGGTCTTCAGGAACAGCCACCCCACCCGCAGGTGTCCCATGCGTTTGAACCGGCGGTTGGTTGTGTACACCCCGCCACGCACCACCGCGAACCGCTTCCGCTCCACCTTCTGGCTGAGCCGGTAATCTTCCCCGAACTGGATTTGCTCGTGAAAGCCGCCCAGCTCCCAGAATCTCTTCCGATCAAATAACATGAACATCCCCGTCGCATAGGGGCGATGCAGGTACGACAGATACTGCAGGCAATCACTGAACGCGTAGAACACCTTATCGATCCAGCTTCCGCCCTGGCACACGATGTTTGTGGTCAGGCAGTGCACTCCCTTGCTCTGCGCCCGTTCCACACAGCGCCGAATCAGCGAGCAATCCGCCAATTCAATATCCGCGTCCACAAACAAAATGTAAGGCGTGTCGGCCATCGCCGCTCCGCGGTTTCTTCCTACGGATGGCATGCCTCCGCGGATCACGCTGACATTCAAACGGTCGCGAAAGCCGAGCACGATCTCCGGAGTTCCGTCGGTCGAGTTCGCATCAGCGACCAACACTCTCGTACTCGACATCTTCGAGTAATCCTGCTTCGTCAGCGAAGTCAGCAAGCGCGGAATCAGCTTCACCTCGTTCTTCGCCGGAATCACGATCGTCAGTTCGTTCGCGGTATTCATGAATTTGTACCCCCGTTTCGTCAATCGTCAGATACGTCAGCCGGGAATCCACCCATCCGCCGGAGTTGTAATAGCCGATCCCGTCCCGTTCCACGTGCAAGGCTTCATGCGTATGCCCGCAGAAAATCCGTTCTGCCTGCCGGTGCCGCGCCAACGCCAGCGCGCCGGCCGCCACTTTCTCCGACATGCGCAACCACCGCGTGTTCAGCCGGTCAATCAGCCGCGCGATCGGCTTGTTCTTGAAATCCAGTTTCTGCAGTTGCAGGTACAGCGAGGTTCCGAGCCGGCTGAGCGTCAACCGGTTCACCTGAAATCCGTCAAACTGATGTCCGTGGATCGCAATATGCCGCAGCCCGCGATATTCCCACGCGTACTCCTGGTAGACGCGTACGCCCACCAGGTGCGACATGATGTTAGTCAGCCCGTGGTCATGATTCCCTTCCACCCATACCACTTCTATGTTGCGTTTCGGGTTGGAAAGTTTGCGTATGTAGCCCAGAAACTTCCAATGCTCTTTCGTAAGCCGCGCGAAATTGAGGTCGGCAAAAATGTCGCCCAGCAGGATCAAACGCTGAAACTGGTTCTCTTTCAACACGCGCGTAGCCTCACGCGCATGGCTTGTCTCCCCACCCAGGTGCAGGTCCGAGAGGATCAGCGTGTTGTAGACATGCAGATCCATACTCCGGTTCTAGC
Source organism: uncultured Acidobacteriota bacterium (assembly GCA_963763795.1). Lineage (GTDB taxonomy): Bacteria > Acidobacteriota > Terriglobia > Terriglobales > Acidobacteriaceae > Sulfotelmatobacter. Next base: position 823,359 of record CAVXPP010000007.1, read on the forward strand.
AGTGGAATGTTACGGGTTGATTAACATTGCATCAATATTGGTGCAGAGGTAACTGCAGGAGTAACCGGATTTTCCGGTATTAAAGATGGCTATCTTTGCCCAAAGCCCCTTGTCCATAGCCAACGAATCGCGGTACCATGCTCAACGTTTTCGGGCCCTCATCCCGCGCAATGGAGTCTTCCGTGCGAAGAATTCTGGCCCTCGCGACGTTCGCCCTCGTCACCCTCGTCTCTGCCACAAACTTGTTCGCTTCCGATTGGACGACCTTCCAGGATCCGGTCGAGCAGGCTTTCCAGATTCAGGTTCCCAAAGGTTGGAAGATCACCGGAGGCACCTACCGCTTTGGAACCCTCGATCCCCGCATCATGGTCGACATGGTCTCTCCCGACGGCAAGGCCAATGTGCGCATCGGCGATTATCACGTCCCGCCTTTCGCACCGCTCGTCCCCACCATGATCAACCTCGGTTGGCGCGAGGGACATCCCTACAGCCCGAATGGTGTCGCTCAGGAGATCGTCGCGAACTACCGCCCGGGATGGGTCTTTGCCGATCTCTACGGCCAAGGCCGCTTCTCTTCGATGTGCCGCCACCTCGGCCTCAAGTCGATGAAGCAACAGGATGCCGTGCACTCCAACGCCCCCAATACGACGACCACTGCGGGCGACGTGGTCTACTCCTGCGACGCAGCCGGCGGCCCGCAAATCGCCTACGTTTTTGCCGAAACCCAGTTCTATCGCATGCAGAGCAACGGTAGCTGGCTTGTGTCGTGGCTTTACAGCTTCATCGCCCCGCAAGCTCGCGCGCAGGACGCGCTAAAAGTCGCCCTGCAATCACTCAGCACATTGACCATTAATCCGCAATGGGAGTACCGCCAACTCCAGCTCAATGGTGCAGCCGGTGATGCGGCCATGACGGAATTCCACAAGGCGATGTCCGACATTCATGCGGATTACGAGCGCCGTTCCGCCGCGTCGCAGAGCCAGTTCGACAGCATGGATCGTGCCATTCGCGGCGTCGATCTGACCACCGACCCTGTCGATGGCAAACAACGGGAAGTTTCGATCGGGACCGGTGGTTCCCATTGGATCAATGGCCTTGGAGACGTCGTCAATTCCCCGGACCAGCCCAGCCCCGACTCTCACAGACTCAATAATGTGCGATAGAGCGATGGAAGAGAGCGGCCATAAGGCCGCGTCGGTTGGAGGGAGATAGCTGCGGCCTTCCGCTAAGGTGGAAGATTTGAGCCCAGGCCGGGGCAACGGTTCGAAATTACAAATTACCCGATTACCAAATTAGAAATCGGGCTACTGCGCGGGCGGCACGTACTCCTTCGGCTTGGCGGATCCCTCGCCGAAGAAGAACATCTCCAACTGCTTCACGATGACTTCCTGATCCTCGCGCCGCGCCGGATTCAGACGGTACTCGTTCAGCAGCATCTTGCAGTGCTCCGTCCACATCCGCCATGCTTCCGCCGAGACGTTGTCGTAGACTTTCTTGCCCAGTTCGTTGTCGAACGGCGGCTCATCCAGCCCGGGCATTTCTTTCTGAAACTTCACGCAAAAAACGGTATGCGCCATAACTCCTCTTCCAGATCGCTGATCTAAAATTCTATCTTACACGCAGCGGAATTCCTCCGTGATCCTTGGTGTCCTTTGTGGTTGATTGCATTTCATGAAACCGAAAATAGGTCATGCCCGGAGGCGAATGCGCCACCAGACCAAGGCGCCGGCTCCCCATAACGCCAGCAACGGAATCAAGCTGGCAAGCCCGCGCAGGCCAAGCATCTGCCCGAGATTGAACGCTCCGTATCCTGTCCCGGCTTCCGCAACCGTCAGCATCGAGTCGCGGTTGACCGCCATCTGCCCCAACCAGAAAGCCGGCCACGTAGAATGCACGATCGGACAACTATCCTGCATCGCCAGCTGCGAAGTAGTCGAGACCACCATCAGGCTTAGACAGATGCTAACCACCGCGAGGCCCACCATCACTCGGCGGCCACCAATCGACGCCCGATCCCAACACGCAGCCAAGCCCAGGCATAGCAGCGGAATCGCTGCACCCGCATATCGTGGACCAAACGTAAGCCCTGCCTTCCACCAGTAAAACGAAGCATTAAACAAAAAGTAATACGCCACAATCGCGGCTGCCGCCAGCGCCGGCGCCGAGAAGCGCTTCTGCTTCCACAACCACCACAGCCCGACCGGCGCAGCCAGCAGCACGGGCGACGCAAAGAATAATCCGCGAGCGCATCCGAACAGAAGTTTCAGCAGCCGGTCCGGATGCGGATACGTGAGGCCCATGTATCCCTGCTGCTGCATAAACGAGAACGAATTCGGATCGTAATACGAATAGCTGGGACGAAATCCTCCAAACGCCGCATGCAGGTAGCTCAACAACACGACCACGCAAATCGCTGCGCCGATTCCGACCCCGGCCGTAACTCGCCAACGAGCCGCAATGCCGCGCGGCCATGCCTGCGATAAAGCGAGAAGCGCCAGCATCGCCGAAGCCGGTGCCGCCGGATATTCGGTAACTGTCGCCCATCCCGCGGCCAGCCCCACGGCCAGCGCCCAAACAAAATTTCGCTCATTGTCACCAATCTTCAACGCCGCGGCAAATGCAAACATCAAGCAAGCCCCCACCAGTGCGTGCGCCCAGAACAAACTCGCATACGCCCACAACGGAGTTCCCAAGGCCATCAAAATAAGGCCAAATGCCGCGCCCACCGAGCTTCCGCCAAAGCGCAGCGCCAGAAAGTACAAGCAGACGCCCGCCAGCGCCGTTGGCAAGGCCACAGCCCACGCGCTCACCAGATACGACAGCCAGAATTCCCCCCGCGCCGATGCCGGATCGATCCCCGCAATACGCAGCGCAGGCCGGGCAGACAACGCAAACGGCACGGCCAGAAATACCAGTCCTGGCGCCTTGTCCGAATAGTAGTGCCCTCGAAAGTGAGCTTTATCCTGAGTGTTCTCGTGGTAGGCGTCGATCTGCAAGGTGTGCTGCTCCACGATCGCGCGTAGCAGATCGAAGCGCGAGTTCTGATTCCATCCCCCGCCCTCGTAGAAATAAATGAAGGAGAGAAAAATAACCGCGCCCAGCAGGGTTGCAGTCTTCCAACGCGAGGAGGAAATTTGGGATAAAGCGCTCATCCGATTCTGCGTGCCGAACCCGATGCGCTTTCCACTCAGGCTCTCCACGAAGCTTACAAAACAAAAAGAGCCGCGCCTTTTTCGGCCACGGCTCCTGATTTTCAACCCGCACGCGCTACTTTGTCGATGCCAGCAGATATTCCGCGACAATCTTTTTGGTTTCTTCGTCCATCGCGGTCGTCGGACCCGCAGTCCCATTCGATGCCCCAAGCCGTCCCTTGATCCCAATGTAAACCGCGTCGTAAGCGGTATCGCCCAGGTTCTCCACCTTGTGCTTGAACGGCGGATACCAGCGCGCTTCGCCGGGCTTGGAGAACACTTCCCGCGTCTTGCCGTTCTCGTCGGTAAAGCGCAGATGCGCCTCGGTCAGAATCACAACCACTCCGCCAGGATGCTCGTGCAGGCCAGACTTCTCGTGCGGCCCGTAGTGCACCGACACCACCTGCACCCGCTCGTTTTCGAAGTCCAGCCGATAATGCTTTGGTTCCACCTTGGTAGGATCCTGCCCCAGCGCAAGCGCACTGCCCAGACACACCAAAACGCCCGCCCAGAATAGCTTTGCGGCCATCTCTATCCCCCGAGTTTCCCAGTTTGATTGTTTGAACCTTGGCAGAATCTACGTGCCGCAGTCGGCACTGTCAACGATCCATAGACGCGTCACAAAGGTAACTCCGCAGGACTTCCGCGAGACGCCGCGCTCGTAAATGGCAAGACATAACAATTACCCGCGACCCGTAAGGAATTCCGCGCGTTGCCTCCGCCGCAAGCTTCACTCATAAACTAAAATCATCCCCAGCCGATCTGCGGAATCTGTAACCTTGACCGCCCATCGACACGAGGTGCCAGCATGCAACTCAAGCCTTTTCTCCTCGACGCCTGGCTCGACACCTATGAACACGGCATCGAGTTCAACCTCGCCGCCAGCACCGGTCCGGTCTGGACCGTCAATCAACTCCTCGCCCTGGCCGCTGAGGAAGTGCGCCACAATTTCCTGCATCACAAACTGGTCTACGGTCACCCCGCCGGAGCCGACAGCCTGCGCGAGGTCATTGCCGAAATGCAAGGCGTCACCGTGGATTGCGTGCAGATCGTCACCGGCGCCTCCGAAGCGCTGACCATCCTGATGTGGCTGGCGGCGGAGCCGGGAGCCAATGTGGTCCTCCCGCTGCCCGGCTTCACGACTTTCTCGGCCCTGCCCGAATCGCTTAGGCCTCGAGATGCGCTTCTACCGGGTGAGCCGCGAAAATGGTTTCCGCATCGACATAGACGAGATCAAGCGCCTCGCCGACTCCAAGACCAAGCTGATCCTGGTGAATAGCCCTCACAATCCCACCGGCGCCACCATCAGCGACGCCGACATGGAATCCCTGCACGAGTTTGCCTCGCAGCGCCGCATTCAACTCGTCAGCGATGAGGTCTACCATCCCATCTATCACGGTCGCGAGACGAAATCCTCGGCGCGCCTAGAGCACGCCACCGTCATCAGCGATCTCTCGAAGGCGTTCTCGCTGGCGGGAGTGCGCACCGGATGGATGATCGAACACGATCCCAAACGCCAAAAGCAGTATTGGAATGCCCGCGCGTACTTCTCCATCTGCAATACCACGACGGGCGAGATTCTCACCGAGGTCGCCATCCGGAATCGCGCCATCATCCTGAAGAAAGCGCAGGAGACCGCCGCCCGCAACCTCGCCCTGCTCGACCGCTTCATGGATGAGCATCGCGACACGCTGGGCTGGATTCGTCCACAAGGCGGCATGACCGCCTTCCCGTGGCTGGTGAGTGGAGAGAGCGCTCGGCCGTTCTGCCAGGCCGCCACTGAGCGAGGCATGTTGTTCGCCCCGGGAGATTGTTTCGACGCCCCCGAGCACTTCCGCCTGGGCTTCGCCGCCGCCGCCGAAGATTTTCCTCGAGGTCTCGAGCGCCTGGGAGAATTTGTAACCAGCTGGACACCGAAGTCGGCCGCCGCCGATTAAGTCGTCGGCGCAAACCATACGTCTGAAACTCGCGCGCAGAGCAGCACCGCCGGACCAATCGGCGCTATCCGAACTCGTATTTTTTTCTATCACTCCCTGTAAGACGTTGATTTTACTACTAGTTACGCGTGCGGACTGGCGGTTCGATTCGCAAATCCTTGCATATAAAGAGGTTCCGCACAAAATATTCCGGAATAAGGAGTTAGCGGAGTTTTTGTGGAAGGACGCAGGTTTGAGGATGGTCCCGGAATTCGGGCGCATGAAGCAATTTTGCGCGTTCGGATTTCGCGAAGTAAAGGTTGTTCGTCACAATGATTCGGGCAAGGGCTGTGGGAAAAACGGACGGTACTGCTTGGGTTGGGGGTTCGTCCGGTTCATGAGCGATATGGGGATTACGTCAGCCATGCAGGCCGAAAGTTTAGCCGCCAATGTGCGGCCTCACCATGATGGCACGCTGAGACGCTTTTTTGTCGAGCTTGAGTCTGAGTTCCAACGGGTTGAACAATGCGTGATCGAAGCGGAGGTAGTAGACGCTCTTCCCGCGTTGCGAAGAAAAGCGAAAATGCCCGTTGCTGTCCGTCGTGGTAGATCGCAGTACCGCGGTCTATTCCTCGGTGCAATCTGTCACCGTCATGTTTGGGATCGGAGCGCCCGAAGGATCAAGAACAATATCCTCGACTGGCTGAGAAGGTCGGAGTTTTTCAATGACAACAAGTTCTCGAACTGCCTTCGCAGAACTGACGAAGAGTGCGCATAAAACCGTGATGGATATCGCCCGGTTCACGAAACCATTATCGGGTATCAATTTCCCTTCCAGCAAGGAACGGTCAGATGTTGAGAACAGGCGTTTACGCGTTTTGACCACAGTGAGTGTAACGGAGATGTTTTCCCAATTGTCACTCGGGAACTGCCGTGGAGCTTGCCTCCAAGAAACCGAGGCATGGTCTCACCAGTGATGCGCTTGCTGATGCTCGCGAAAGCGACGTTGACGGTCTTGCAACCAGCTTGTGACCGTGGTCACACTTGCTGTTTTCGAAAAGGCATAGAATGCGGCGCAGTAAAAGTCGCAGTAAGAGAACGAGAAGCCGCAACAGCACGCATCATCGACCGCGCGGCAACGAAAGAAGGAACGGTGATGAAATTAGCCGGGGTGGCATTGAGAGTTACCGCGGGCACATTTTGCGTTCTTTTCTTTTTCGGAACTTCGGCAGTTGAGCGGGCTCATGCGCAAACCGAGACCGTGCTCTTCAACTTCACGAGCGCAAGCCCGCATCCCGGCGGTCCTCTGCTGCTGGACTCAGCCGGCAACATTTGGGGCGCGTCGCCGGGCGGCGGGCCTGTCCCGGGCGGTTACGGCACCGTGTACGAGTTGGTCAATGCGTCCGGGAATTACACGCAGCAAATTCTGCATACCTTTGGGGCAACGGGCGATGGACTGAATCCGTATGGCGGCGTGATCATGGACTCCGCCGGAAACCTGTACGGCACGACGAACAAGGGCGGCTCGGCGGGCAGTGGGACGGCGTTCGAACTGGTCAAGTCTGGCGGAAGCTACACCGAGAAGATTCTCTACAGCTTCGGGGCCAGTGCCAGCGATGGCGTAAATCCGGAATCAGCTCTGCTGATGGACTCGGCCGGGAACCTCTTCGGTACGACGGTGGCTGGGGGCGCATCCAACTTTGGAACGGTGTTCGAGCTGGTCAACACCTCCGGGAGTTACACCGAGAAGGTGCTCCACGACTTTGCGGGGCCACCCAGCGACGGTGAGATCCCACTTGCTTTGCTCACGGACTCCTCCCGCAACCTGTACGGCGCAACGAACGGCGGCGGCACTACAGGCAACGGGACGGTCTTCGAACTGGTCAATGGTTCAGGAACCTACACTGAGAAGCTACTCTACAGCTTCGCCGGCCCCCCTAACGATGGAACGGACCCCACGGGTCTCATCATGGACTCGAGCGGCAATTTGTACGGCACGACGCGCGCGGGCATCCCCTCGGTCAATTGCTGCGGCACCGTATTCGAGTTGGTCAATAGTTCCGGAAACTATACTGAAAAGGTCCTTTACAGCTTCACAGGAGGCGCCGATGAATCGTCCCCCAATGGACCACTGATCCTGGACGCTACGGGCAAATTTTACGGCACAACTAGTGGCAACGGAGCCGTGTTCGAATTGACCAATTCTTCCGGGAGCTACGTAGAGTATGTTCTCCACGCGTTCACAGGCCCCCCTAGCGACGGGGTCGGCCCGGGAAGTCTGCTCATGGACTCAGCCGGCAACCTGTATGGCATTACGAGCGACGGCGGCCTCAACGGCTACAATGACGGTTTCGGGACCGCCTTTGAGATTCCCAATGCGACTGCGCTGAACGTCATCTTCACTCCCAACGCCCTTAGCTTCGGCGGGCGGCTGATGGGGACGCCAGGCACAAAGCAATCAATCACTGTCACCAATATCGGCACCGCTGGGCTCACTTTTGGAGGCAGTGCGGTGACGCGTTCCGGGGCGAATCTCGCGGATTTCGCGATCCCTTCAGATGGTTGCAGCGGGCATACGCTGGCGCCTGCGACTGGCAGTTGCACAGTGAGCGTGACCTATACTCCCGGCATCCTCGGCGCTGAGGCCGCCTCGCTCAGCTTCGCCGATAACGCCTTCGGCAATCCGCAGACGGTGCCCCTCTCTGGGATAGGGCAAGACTTCTCGTTGACTCCCATCGATACGACGGGGACCGCCACACGTCCCAGCTCGGCCACGTATCAGTTCTATATAAATCCGCTGGGCGGTTTCACCGGCCAGGTCACGGTTTCGTGCTCGAGCTTGCCCCCCAATTCAGCCTGCCTGCCTGGCCTGCCGGTGACTCCTGATGGGAGCAATCCCATTGTGAGTGGGGTCGCTGTCGAGACCAACGCATCTGCGGAGGCGATTCCGCGCTCGCCTAACCAATTCTCTCCACCACCGGCTGCGCTGTGGATCTTCTTCGCTGGCTTAGCGGGGACGTCGTTGCTCGCCCGCAAACGTACCAGGATTCGCGTGCTCGTTCCGTTCGCGCTGTCGGTTTTGGCAGCGTCGTGCGGAGCTGCGGGAAGCGGACACGCGGGCTACCACGGCCCGCAGACTCCGACCGGGACGTACACAATCACGATCTCCGCGAGTTCCGGCGGATTGACCCATAGCTTCAACGTGACTTTGATCGTGCAGTAAGCGCCTGAAGCGGGGCTGCATCTTAAGGCGAACGGATCCCCTGAGTCGTCGGTACCCGGATTTTGAAGACGACTACGACTGCCCCGACGAGAAGTGACATTCGTCGATTGTCGTTAGCGGGCCTTAGCCGTCATTGACCGGGCCAAGCTGGGAAGGTTCAACCTTCCATGGTGGATACGTCGCCGGCGTCTACTCCTGCCTCTTTGGCTTTGAGGAAACGGCGGAGGATTTTTCCGGAACGCGTTTTCGGCAACGACGCTACAAATTCAAGGCTCGATGGTGTCGCGATCGGGCCAAGCTCTCGTCTTACGTGTTCGATGAGCGTGGCGGCGAGCGCGTCCGAGGGGACGTGATCGACGCGCACTTGCACGAAGGCCTTGATGGATTCTCCCTTCAGTGCGTCCGGCACGCCGATGGCGGCGGCTTCGGCGACCGCTGGATGGCTGACGAGTGCGCTCTCGACTTCGGCGGTGCCGATGCGGTGTCCGGCAACGTTCAGAACGTCGTCGGAGCGGCCGAGCACGGCGATGTATCCGTCATTGTCTTTCATGGCGACGTCGCCGGTGACGTAGTAGCCGGGGAAAAATTGCCAGTCGCGCTCGTAGCGGGCGGCATCGCCCCAGACCGTGCGCAGCATGCAGGGGAAGGGACGCTTGAGGACGAGCCGTCCGCCCATGCCGGGAGGAACCGGCTTGCCCTCTTCATCGAGCACATCGGCCTCGGCTCCGGGAACCGCGACGCCAACTTTTCCGGGACGCATGGCCATGGATGGCGGAGTGCCGAGCGCGGGACAGCCGAGTTCCGTTTGCCACCAGTTGTCGATCACGTATCCCCACTTGCCGTCGCCGGCGAGATGAGTTTGCGCCCAGCGCCAAGCTTCCGGATTTAATGGCTCACCGGCGCAGGCGATCACGCGCAGCGTGGTGAGATCGTGCGCCGCCGGGTACGCTTCGCCGTAACGCATAAACATTCGCAAAGCCGTGGGAGCGGTGAACATTTTGGTGACGCCATAACGCTCGACGATCTCCCAGGCGACGCCGGGATTCGGATAGTCGATGGCACCTTCGCGGAACAGGGTCGTCACTCCGGCGCAGAGCGGCGCATAGACGATGTAGGAATGGCCGACGATCCATCCGATGTCGGAAGTGCACCAGAAGACATCGCGCGGGCCCACGTCGAAGAAACTCTCGAGGTGATAGGTGGTGCCGACCATGTATCCGCCATGGACGTGAACCACGCCCTTCGGCTTGCCGGTGGAACCGGAGGTGTAGAGCAGGAAGAGCGGATCTTCAGAGTCCATCGGCTCGGCGGGGCAGTCGGCCGGAAATTTCAGCAGGTCGTTGAAATCGATCTCGCGCGGGGCGGTGATTTCGCTCTTGGCGCGCGAGTAGACGACAACTTTCTCGACGCAGTCGAGAGATTCTAGGGCCTCGTCAACGATCGCCTTGAGCGCGACGGTCTTGCCGCGACGGTAGCCGACGTCTCCGGCAATGACGATTTTGGCTTGCGCGTCGGTGATGCGGTCGCGCAGCGCAGTGTGGCCGAGTCCGGCGTAGACGACAGAATGAATCGCCCCGATGCGGGCGCAGGCCAGCATGGCCACCGCACCCTCGATGGTGAGCGGCATGTAGATGATGACGCGGTCGCCTTTGAGAACTCCCAGAGATTTCAGGCCGTTGGCGAAGCGGCAGACCTGGCGATAAAGCTGGCCGTAGGTAACGATGCGCTCGCTGCCGTCCTCGCCGAGCCATATGAAGGCGGCGCGATTGCGGCGCTCGGAGTTGGCATGGCGATCGAGCGCGTTGATGGTGATGTTGGTCTTGGCCCCGGTGAACCACTGGTGATGGACGCCATCCCAGTCGAGGACCTTGGTCCACGGCTGCGACCAATCGAACTGGCGAGCATAGTCTCCCCAGAATCCTTCCGGATCTTGGAAGAAGCGTTCGCGCTCCGCATTCCAGTCTTTTTCGAGAACGTTGCCGGCGACGACGGCAGGGGCGGCGTACTCCTGGTCCATGTGCAGCAGGTTGGAAATATTTTCAGGTTTGGTAAGGGGAAGCGCGCTCATGCAGACCTCCGGAGAGCGATGCACTGGGGTAAAGACGGAAGGAATTCTGCTTTGGTCCCGGTCCGGGCGGCAGTGATTTCGATCACGTCTCCACGTGTTCTTGCGGAGAGTAACAAGCAAGATCCAGAGAAGCAAGAGGAGTTACCGAACCGATCGCATAGCGGTTCAAATATGGATTCAAGGCGCGAAGAGGGCAGCCGAAAACGCCCCTCCCATTTCGGGATAAATAGATCGAACGATCGTTCGAATCATCAGTCGCGTGACCTGACGCACAAAGCCTCGTGACTGTTCGCACATCCTTCCCAAAAGTTCCGGCCTACTGTGGCATCCCATTGCGTCCGAATTTCGCGGACGAAGAGGGCGCCCCCGGTAAAGAAGGAGAGATTTAATCATGCAGATGTCGAAGCGATGGATTTGCAATTCATTCTTGATAACGGCGTTGGTGGTACCAGTATTTGCAGGATCGAAGGATGGTGCTGAAAGCAAAGCCAGCACCACGGTTGCAGCGGCCCCGGTGGCTGGAACAGAGAATGTGACCGCGCTGTTGGGGGTGCTGGTGATGAAAGGCGTGCTGGCGCCGGCAGAAGCGAACGCGATCCGAAATGCGGCTCCGGACGCGGAGTTCCAGATGTTAGTGGATGTGTTGAAGAAGAAGGGCGTGTTAAGCGCGGCGGATGTAACGGCGGCTGCCGGTTCCAGTGCGGCCGCGAGTCCGGCGCCCGCGCCGGCCGCAGCGCCAAGTGCAGTTCGGGCTAGATCGTTGGCGGCGCAGGCACCAGCGCAAGCGGCGCAAGTGGTGGCCCCCAGCCAGATCAAGCCGCCCGGGCCGACCGTGGCCTCGGCAGTGACTCCGCTACGTGTGTTGCCGGTCGATCCACCGGTCAGGGACGGGCTGAAAGCAGCATTCATGCTGGGCCCGGTCAAGATGACGCCTTACGGATTTCTGAAATCCACGGTGGTCTATGACGACAGCAATCCCAATGGCGATGACATGCCTTTCCCAGGGCTGTTCCTGAATAACACGGCGTTTGCCACGACCACCGGCCCGACCAAGGATCCCAATTTTCATATCAAGGCCCGCTCTTCGCGGATTGGAGCCAACTTCGAATACCTCGACATTTCGCCCAGGCTCACCCTCACCGGTCGCATCGAAGGCGACTTCGAAGGCAACTTCACCGAGGTGGATAACCGCGACGTTTCATCCATTCGCAGCAGCCAGTTCTCATTCCGCCAGGCGTGGGTGCGCCTAGATTATGCCGCCAGCGCCAAAACGGATATCTACTTCGAGGGCGGGCAAGATTGGACTCTGTTCGGATCCAGCGCGCTGCCCAACCTGCTCGAAACGACCGCATTAGGCTACTGGTATGGGGACGTTTACGAGCGTTCTCCGCAGTTCCAGTTTGGGTTGGTGCAGAAGCTTGGCGGCTCACGCAATCTTAAAGTCTCGCCGACGTTTGCCATCATGATGCCTACCAGCAGCCAGATCGAAAAGCTCGGATCCCTGGGTGTAACGGCTCAGCTCGCTCAGGCCGAGCGGCAGGGTGCGGACTCCGGCCGGCCGGAGGTAGAAGGACGGTTGGCCTTGCAGTTCCAGCTCGATAAGGCCCCGGCTGTTGCCCCGGCACAAATCATTTTTTCCGGAGTTGACGGCCGACGCACCTCCGTTGTTCCCAACTCGGCGTATTGCACCGACGTGTTAGCGTGCGGCGGAGGTCTGACCCCCGCCAATTACGTAGCTGCCTTTCCCAACGGCTTTACTGCATCCAGCAGCATTTACGGTGTACAAGGTGCTCTGCAGCTGCCGACAAGGTGGGCCACTTTGGTGGTGAGCGCCTATCGGGGCGGCGACCTGCGCTTCTTCTTCGGCGGCCAGGTCAACTCTTACGCCACGGATACAAGCGGACTAAGTAACATCGTTGGCGGGGCGAACTCCACGGCGACTGGCTACAATGCTGGGTTCGCGACTCTCGATGGTGGCCCGCTCGCCGCGGCAGGCGGAGCTGTGTTGGGCTGTAACATCAACGTCGCGAGCGCTGCGCTCTGCCCGCAAGGCAATGTTGTAGTGGCCCCACAGAGGGCCATCCGGGCGTTTGGCGGATTCGTCAATCTGGGATTGCCGTTATCGCGCTGGTTCAATGCGAATCCAAAGGGCCACAACGCCGGCTGGCAGCTCTATCTGCACATGGGCAAGGACCAGGTGCCCAAGGGGGATCTGAGCTATGCCGGCTACACTGCCAACGCCAACACTCTGTCGCCATTGCCGCTCTTGAGGGGCAAGCTGACGGCGGCGACTCTGTACTACAAACTCAACCCCTACCTCACGTTCGGCTTCGAGCAGTCGATTTATGCCACACGGCTGGTTCCTGGCGCGACTTATACGATTGCGGGTAAGCCCAGCAACGAATGGCAAGATCACCGTAGCGAGTTCGGCCCAATCTTCACGTTCTAGGGCCGAAGCGAGGGATGGTTGTGCGAATGGTGGAGGAGGCGGACTCAGTTGGTGGTGAGCCGGTGCTGAGTTCGTTCCTCAGCCTGCTGGACGAAAGAATTCGTTGTGAGGCTGGCGCGGAGACGACAATGCCCTCCTAACCGGGAAGGCGGTTTCAGGGGTTATCTTCGCACACCGGCATCGGAGCGAAGACAGGATTCGGAGGAGCTTTTCATGAATCGACGTAGAATTGCGGCTCTGCAGGCTGGGCTTATGCTGCTCTCGTTGTTCTCCAGCGCTGCAGTGCGGAACGCGCCCACCCACATCACGGTTCTGGATTCAGAAACACACTCCCTCGTCCTCGATAACAGCGGCGTTCCCAAGAATTGCGACGGGGTTAACTTCGACGCGTACTGCAATAACAGTAAGACCGTGGAAGTGACGAATACTTTGCTGGTACAGGAAGGCGACGGAACTCCGTTCCGCATCGCCTGCACGATCGATTCAAAGTGGTCCCGGTGTACACCTCTGCCCAAGGGGCAAAGTTTCGATGCCAGAAAAGAGAAACGTGGCATCACCATCTATTACCAAGATGACGTAGGCAAGGTGCGTAGGCAACTGTACGCCTACGTCGGGAAGGATCAGAAGGACGACTCGGCGGAGCCTGCTGCCGCTGCTTCATCAAGCCAACCTCTCGTTCCATCCTCAGCTTCAGGCCCGGGGCAAGTATCTCCTGCGCCTGTGACTGCAACCGCGAAGGAATCACTTCAGGCCGTGAAATGCAGTTTTACTTCCACCCCGTCAGGGGCCGAGGTTACGGTTGACGGACGATACGTGGGCAGCACTCCTTCCGTACTTACTTTGAGCACGGGAATTCACGTCGTCGCGGTTTCAGCCCCTGGCTTTGCGCAGTGGAAACGGGACCTGACGGTATCGCGCGAATCCGATCTTACGGTGAACGCAATTTTGCTGAAAGCACAGTAGTAGCAAGCTCGGGACTGACGGAATGGAAGTGCAGATTGAATCGTGGCTCGGGTTGAGCCGCGTATGAAAGTGCGGGAGTTCGGTTCTGCGTGAAAGCGATCTCCCGGTTCGAACTGATCTCTAAAAGGAGAAAAATTGTGGCTACTCAAGTTGCGAGGCAATCAGAACTGCAAGCCACCGAGGCTCATCTGAATCGATGGTGGCACGTGGTGGGCGGAGTTACGATGAACCTGGCGTTGGGCTCGCTCTACGGTTGGAGCGTGTTTGTGGCGCCGCTGGAAAAAGAGTTTCACTGGAAGCGCGCCGATACTTCAAATGTCTTCATCATCGCAGTGGTGGTTTTCGCTCTGTCCTTTATCGTGGCCGGACGGCTGCAGGATAAACTCGGGCCGTTTAAGATTTCGCTCACGGGCGCCATCCTAGTGAGTCTGGGATTTTTCCTCTGCTCGTACGCTGACAGTATCACCAAATTTTTCATTTTCTTCGGTGTGCTAGGCGGCTTGGGCAACGGATTCGGCTACGCGACGCCGATTCCCGTGATGTCGAAATGGTTCCCTGACAAGCGCGGTTTGGCGGTGGGATTGGCTGTAGGCGGATACGGCGCCGGATCGGCGGTCTTCGGGCCGCTGGCGGCGAGTTACCTGATCCCGCATTTCGGCTGGCGGGCTACGTTTCAAGTGCTCGGCGTTATTTTCTTCGTGATGACCGTGTTTGGCGCGTTCTTGCTGAAGAATCCACCGGCGGGCTACCGGCCTGCGGGCTGGGCGCCGGCGACCTCCAAGGCTGCGGCCAGCACTTATGACTTCACCCCCGGCGAAGTGTTGCGTACGCCATCGTTCTACCTGCTGTGGGTGGGATACGCGCTGGGCTGCGCGGCTGGACTGATGGTGATCAGCCAGTTGCTGCCCTTTGCCAAGAGTGTGGGCATCCCCAGCACGATGCTGGCTTCGTTCGGCCTCGTGGTGGGTGCCGTGGGGAACGCTTCCGGGCGGATCCTTTCCGGCTGGATGTCCGATCACCTGGGGCGCATCAACGTGTTGCGCCTGATGATTGGCATCTCGATGGTGGCCATGCCGATCCTGTATTACGTGGGAGGCAACGTGGTGGCGCTGTTCGTGATGCTGTTCATCGTGTACTGGTGCTACGGCACGCAGCTCTCAGTGAATGCAGCCACCGCGGCCGATTTCTGGGGCACGAAGAACGTGGGCATCAACTATGGAATGCTCTTCACCGCGTGGGGCGTGGCGGGCTTGCTGGGCGGACGCATCGGCGGCCTGCTCTACGACAAGTACCACAACTATCAGATGGCGTTTTACACCGCGGCGGTCCTGGCGGCGGTGGCGCTGATTTGCGAACTGTCGGCGAAGCGTCCGGCCATGCCGGAAGGACGGATCATAGGAAGCAAGGCTCCGGCGGCGGCTTAGCGCTCCAGAACGACCTTCGGAGACGAGTGGTGGGCCCGCGGATGTGGGCAAGCACACCAGGCCATGCAGGGACGGACGCATTCGTCCGTCCCCGCGAGCGCAGCGAGGTTGACGAAATCAGCATTGTGGTCGAAACCAGGCCACGCGCACGCTGACGGTGTGATTGAGGTCACAGACAGACCATTCTTCAGAAGTCTAGTGTCCTAGCCGGGGGGAGTGGCATGGTCTAAAGATCATGCAGAGTAATCAAGCGAGGTTCCCCAGCTGAGATATGCATTCAGTTTTCCGGCCTTGAGAAATTTCGACAAATCGTAAGTTTTTGCATTTCCCAGGATTTGGGTCTGTTTGGAGGAATGCCGCGCATTCATAATCACATCTTCATTCCCCGCGACCGAGTGGACCATGTTGCGAATGTACTTTTCTTAAGCGGAGGTAAGTTATGATAACGCTCCGTTATTTTGCCGTCTTTCTCATCTTGGCAACACTCTCCGGATGTTCAACATCCCCTGAAACTCCACCAGAGAAAACCTCGATAACGCCGGTTAGCAAGGGCCCCACACTCTACACTGCGAAGGGATGCTTCAGCAGCATGTTGAACCTTGCGCAGCGCTGGTCGCCCGACGCGATGCCCTTTCACATGGAATCGGAAGTGAACGCCGATGCCACTGGACAGGAAGGAAAGGCTACTGTTTGGCGCGCCTTTTTTGCGTCGCGCAGCCGGGGCACGATGAAAACCGTGTCCTGTTCGGGCAGCCGATTGCCAACTTCTCCTGCGCTGGGCTTCAGTGATACGCCGGAAATGCCCTATGCTGCCAATGTGCCCGCAGCTATCTTCGATCCGATGTCCTTCCAGACCGACTCCGACAAGGCGTTCGCGGTTACCCTCGAGCACGGTGGGGCTCCGCTCATTAAAAAGGATCCTCAACAGCCGATTCTTTACCTTCTGGATTGGGACGCCAAGAAGAAGCAGTTGCTTTGGTGGATAGTTTACGGCAAGAGCGAAACCGATCGGCAGGGTCATTGCGTGATTGACGCAAAAACCGGGGCGTTCATCAGCGCCGGCATGTAGCTTCGATTGGAGTGCCGAAATAACCTCTCTCGCTGGGGAGGAAGGTTAAGTTTGCGCCTTTACAACATGGCTCTGATACAGGCGCAACTCCTTTCCAGATCAGGTTCTCGGATTTTCCACCTCACGAAAGCCCCCAAGCTTCTAGGCGGAAATCACATTGCTCGGCTAGACAGCTAAGTAGAACGGGCCATCAACATTTTAATGGTGTCGCCAAGTGCGTAGCTCCTTTGCCGGAACAGACTTCGGGGACACGTGGCGGGCCCCCGGATTGTGCTAGATTGAGGTTCGCGGGCCCATAGCTCAACGGTTAGAGCAGCAGACTCATAATCTGTTGGTTCCAGGTTCAAATCCTGGTGGGCCCACCAGTCCTTTTAAAATCAACATTCCAAGAAGTTGGCGAACCAGATTTGGTAACACTTGGTAACAACTCCCCTGCTATAACCGCGAGCGGTTGCCGGAAGTCCTCCACGTTTGCATGGCCGTAGGTATCCATGGCAAGCGAAACTTTCGAATGTCCAAGGATGCCCGAGACCACTTTCGGATGGACTCCGTTTCGGCGCATGGTCGTCGTGAGTGTGTGCCTGAAATCGTGCCAACCTCCTAGAGATATCCCCAGCGCATCCGCGGCAGGTCTGATGAACCGTTTCAGTGCATTGCCGGGGTTGACCGGAGTTCCTCTCCGTGAACTGAAGACGAACTGCTTCCCCCCAACCTGACGCATCCGTGCCAGCAAGGAAGGCTCGATAGATAACTGCCGCACCGAACAAGCACTTTTGACCTCGTCTTCATCGCCCTCATAAATACGGCGAGTTACCTTCAGCACGTTACCGTCGAAGTCCGACCACTTCACGGCAATGGCTTCGCCGATCCGCAGGCCCGTTAACACGGAGAGGATGTTCCGACTGATTCCAGACGAAGCCGCAAAGCGACGTAATTATTACAGTGTTCCACTACCGCAAGGAGGCTTCGATGACACGGTCGATGCGATGTTGACCGCCCTCGAAGGACAGGCAATGCCTAGCCTCCAGAAGATTCTGGCAGGTGATTACAGCCTGTCGACTTTCGAGCGAGCACTCCTTGCCTTTTTGATTGCCTTTCAGGAGTTCCGAGCGCCGTGGACGCGCAGCATGTTCCAGCAAATGCAGGAGAACATGACGACCTCGACGATGCATATGATGGCAAATCAGCCGGGTGTCTTGGAACGAATCCATGAGGATATGAAGGCGAAGGGCGAGACCGACGGTTCCGTACCTCCGGACCAACTTCGAGAGGCCCTTCGCAACAAGAGAATCGTCGCACGCGCCCAGCCGCAAGCAGATTTGCATCTCGTTGCCCACATGGGTCAGACAATCGGGAACATTTATACTCAAATGCAATGGACTGTAGTTCGCGCGACGAAAGGTTGCTTCGTTACGTCAGATGCTCCGGTCGTACGCCACGACCCCGGCTACAAAGGAGGGTTTTATGGAGGCGGACTGTACAGTTCCACTGCAGAGATGTGGTTCCCACTCTCAAAGCATGCGTGCATCGTCATTGCTCACAACCACGTAGGGGAAAAGAAGTTCTTTGAGCTGTTGGCAGCGGGACGTCGTGCAGAAGCTGAAGCATCCAAAGGAGACCTTCCTCCGATTCGAGAGGTGCGTATTGAGGAATCGGCAGTTAACAAGATTAACGAGTTCACGACGGCCAACGCCGACCGCTTTGTATTCTCGCCGTTCGAGTCGGCCGAGATATCTAAAACGCTCCGAGGAGAATCTCAGAATATGCGCATCGTTATGTCGCCTCCGCCTCCCATTCGGGAAAAGAGCGAGTGACCTAACGGATTTTCGCTTCGCGTGGTGCAATTTGCCGCAGTGCTCGGGAACCACTGGCTGGAACCCGAGTCGTGCTTGACGGCCCGAAATCGATATCCCAGAATGCCGAAAAGCTACTACACACCAGCCGCCCTCAAGAAACGGTACCTCACCTCATCCGGCTAACTGACTGTCTAGCAAGACCCGGTTCTCCGGGATTCTGGACGTCTAAAAAAGAAATCTTTTCTTGCGCCCCGTATCGGTGTGCGCCAGGACCTCCGGTCTCACTGGAGTCCTGGAATTTGAGTGTAACCCGGATTTATCAACAGTCTGCCAGAAACGGGGCATCCGCGAGGTGCACTCGACATTTTCGTCCTGATGGACTGCTGCATCTTGAAGGAACACCAAACGCGTTTCCGCTACTTGTCGGAAAGAGGCAAGTCACTCTTCCTTAAAGGTTAGCGAGCCTTACTCGACGCCACAGCGCCCCAGCAGTACGGTAAAACGAGGCTCGGATCGTAATCCATTCCATTTGTGATCGCGTAGAAAGGGGACGTGCACGTCCCGCTCTTCGAAAGCTTGATTGAGCCAACGCAGAGCGTCCTCTGTTTGGCTGAGTCCGGCAAAAACCAGCGCCAGATTGTAAGCAGGAACGTAACGCTCACCTTTCAGTTCCAGCATTTGTTGGATCTTGGCTTCCGCCCTTTCTTTCTTGCGCATTACCGCGTGAATGTAGCCAGCCAGTGACAATGCCTCGGTGTTTCCGCCGGAAAACTCCCATGCCTTGTCGCAAGCTGCTAAGGCCTCTTCGCACATCCCTAGTTGCTCGTACGTTTTGGCCAAACAGATGTGCGCTACCCAGAATCGCGGTTCCATGTCGAGAGTTGCCCGCAACTGTTGAACAGATTGTTCCAGCTGTCCTGCGTGATAGAGGAACTGTCCCAACAGTGTGTTCGTGATTAACGAGAAAGGATCAACGACGAGTGCCTGCCGGATCGTCTGTTTCAGAGAAAGCTTTGATGCAGTCATACTGGGCTTTGATCCCGCCCATCATCCCCTGCCTCCACCAGTTGTCTCTGACCCCTTGAGAGACTTTCGCCCCCGGACGGTTATATCCGTAGAACGGGAGCGTGATGTCTTGATAGAACTGCGCTCGATTGTTGGCAGTGCCCTCGCGAATTTTGTCGAAGACCTCTATCGGCGTTCCACCCGGATTCTTGCCGGACTTCACCATAACTGGCGGAACGGCGCTGATAAGTACCGCCGCTGCGACCCGCCCCTTGGCATAGCGAGCAACATAGCGTGCAACCTCGCCGCCTCCGGTGGAATGACCAATATGGCGAGAGCCGCCTATGTTCATGTCTCGGCGCACATGCACCTTCGCGTTAGCGTCCCAAGTGCCCCAGCCGACCAGTGTCCGTTTTCCTTGGAGTGGCCCCTTCGTTTGATCGATGTGGTAAGTGAGCCAAGAGCCATCAAGCGCCATCTTGAAGGTGAACTTGTCGGTGAACTGCACTACGACCGCCTTCGGGGAACCGTGCTGCTCTCCCTCGCATATCCACTCCCCGACGAACCACTTCTCCACAGACAGTTGGTCTGGCGTCGGCGTTGCCGATGGCGCGGCATTCGCGGCTGGGGTTTCTCCGGCGCTCAGCGAAAAGTGCTGCACAATCTTCCACTCACCGCCAATCTTCTCCATCACAATCAGGTATTGTCCAAGGTGAACGACGGAGCCAACAAGCCTTCTCGTTCGCCCTGTCTCATAGGCGAGTGCGCCCGAACTCTTCTCAACGGTTGGCTCGATTGCTTCCAGCCTGCTTCCTTGATCCAGTCCCGACTTGACCCAGGTCCGAATTTCGTCTCGTCCTTTGAAAGTACCGCCATCACTCACCAGCGTGGCGTCATCGGCGTACAGTGCCACAACCGCGTCCACGTCCTTCGCGTTGTACGCTCTGAGGAATTCCTGCCTGATCCGCACGCCCGGTTCTGGGCTGGACAGTGCTTGCGGCGCGACCTGCTGCTGTGCCCATGTGTTAAGGCTGAATATCAAGAATAGGGCTGCTACGTAGTTTCCTCATCTCACCTCCAATGCCGTTCGATCAGGGCGGGGATCACGACCTCCTGTTCCAGTATGGGTCGGCACCGCTTCCGGGGGGACAGCCTCCTCCCAGCACTCCTGCGATTCATGCAGGCCGTGATCTTCCAGCTTTTCTCTTCTTGAAAACATACGTTGCGTAGACTACGGCCCCCGGAATGAACATCGCGACCTCGATCAAAATGGCTTGCGTAACGCTGATGGAGTTGTACAAGCCCAGCCCCACGTTCCGCGAGGCTTCGCAGCCAATCCCACCGAGAAATGTCCAATTGGCCCCATCACGTCCTCTCCCGTCTCAATCGGTTCAATGTGTCGGATTCCATGGTCCTGCTTTCCGTCCTTCCCATACTGCCGTCTGAGTAAACAAGAACGCTGTGACTCAAAGCACAGAGGTCGGTCAGAGCAGGGTGATTGCTGTCACTGCTGTTTGGTTGCCGGAGCAGCAGCATAGTGAAGAGCGGCGACAGCGTACGTGAGGAGAGGATCGTATGACAGCCAAGTCGAAATCTAAGCAAATTCGACCAGCCAAAACTGCCCAATCGAGCGGCATCGAGGAACGTATCCGCCGACGCGCCTACGAGTTGTACGAGCAGCGCGGCAAAGTTGACGGCTTTGCCTTGGACGATTGGCTCCAAGCTGAAGGCGAGATTCTCGGAGTGCAGAACCAACGCACGGCGAGAGCCGCGAGAAGCTCTCGGTGTTGACAGCCATCAAGCTCTTGCACACGGTCATCTGGGCATTTTTGGCGGCGAGCATTCTGGTCTTGCCCGTCGCAGCCGTGCTGCGCCGATTCCGTTGGGCTGCGATCCTGAGCGTGATTGTTCTGCTGGAAAGCGCAGTGCTCGCGGCCAATGGTGGTAGATGCCCGCTGTCCGATTTGGCAACCCGATACACCGACGAGCGAGCAAGCAACTTCGACATCTACCTCCCCAACTGGCTCGCCAGCCACAACAAAACAATCTTCGGAACGCTGTTTGTCGTCAACGAATTGATCGTGTTGTGGTGTTGGCTGAAGCGCCCGCGATTATCATCAGCCAACGACGGCGGCACCCCGTGATGCAGGTGGTGAAGGCAGGCGTACTCTATTTTGCGCTCGTGTTCGCAGTGGGTTTCGTGCTTGGAGCCATTCGCACGCGATGGGTCGTCCCTCGCGGCGGCACGAGAACAGCCGAACTGATGGAGATGCCCATCATGCTCGCCGTGACCATTGTGGCGGCTCGTTGGACGGTTCTGCGCCTGTCGGTTCCGATCATGTGGTCTGCCCGACTTGAGATGGGCTGCATCGCACTCGTCCTCATGCTGATCGTGGAGTTCGGGTTCGTACTCTGGATTCGGGGTCTGTCGATCAAGGAATATTTCGCCACGCGAGACCCTGTGTCGGGAGCAGCATATTACCTGCTGCTCGTGGTGTTTGCCATCATGCCGCTGCTTGTGTAGGGACGAGGATGTCAGGGCTGCTCGGAAAAGTGGAGCTAAGACGCCCTTTCGAACCGCCGTTCCATAATGCTCTTTGTGCCAATCCGATTCAGTTCTTGGCAGAGCATCCTCATTGTTTCTGAGCGGTCGTGAAATTCGCAGAGTTGAGAAGGCGTCAAAGGTGCGGGCTGTCCGAATGTCTCGATTTGAACGTCGATGAGCACACGGACTTCATCCTTGATGGCACTGGCTGGGGTTGTCATCATGGGAACCTCAACGACATTCTAGCCGACCGGGTTCGAAGTCAGCCAGCGTTGCTGTGGCTCCGGTGCCATTTCTGTGGAAAAGTAGTCGCAGTAAGGATTAGGTAGGCTGTGGCTGCTGAGCGAGCGGGTTCATGAAAAACAAACTTAAAAAATGGTTGGACGTTTGGAGCACTGCATTTCCCACCGCGTCTAGTCCATATTGGCGCTCGCAGCCGATAGGACGCATGAAAAGCCTTCTGGCTGGAGTTTTCTTTACCGCTTCGGTGGTCGGTTTCGCTTTTGATCTGCTGCAACTCCCTTTGCCTCCTCTGGGTCGAGGTTTCTTTTGGCCTTTGGTACTTGGCGCGGCGGCGGTAGGTACTCTGGTGACCAGCATAAAAAGAATTCCTATCCTTTTGTTCTTGATGGTCGTGCTCATCTGGCTCGTTGGGGGACTGTCAGGTCTTGGCTGGCTCGGAGTGGGCTGGCCGACCTACCCGATCTCGCTTTTTGTCGTGCCATCGCCGATCCCGCAAAGAATGAGGCTGCGAATCCTCTTCGATGCCATCGGCATCTGGGCCGGCGCAACTTTGGGCTTTCGGTTGTTGCTATCTTTCGTCACAACCGAAGGTGTAGCGAGCGTTCGGATGCAGACCGAACTCTCCCTCGCCCACGACATTCAAACCACACTGGTGCCAACCCTTTCTTTCCAGACTCCGACGTTCGAGGTCTACGGCAAATCCATTCCGAGTACGGAAATGGGCGGCGACTTGGTCGATGTCATCGAGAGCGATGGAAGTCTGCTCGCCTACGTTGCGGACATTTCCGGTCATGGTCTTCCCGCTGGTCAACTCATGGGATGTTAAAGACCGCGCTGCGGGTCTCTCTCCAGTTCCACGAACAACCCGTGGCTTTGCTCGAAAGCGCAGACCGTGTGCTGCCTGCTGTCAAGGAACCGGACATGTATGCGACTCTCGCCATGCTGTACTTCGATGGCTCAACCCAAGCCGAATATGCTTTGGCAGGGCATGGGCGTCCCTGCTGGTGGTCGTGGAATTCCTACGTAACGCACGAGTCCTACGCCAACAACCACCGCAGCGATGAAATATGAGGACGCTCCAACAATCACCAGCAGTGCCCGCCAAAACCAATGCGTATGCAGCCCTGAAATCACAGCCGCCCAATCCCCGAAATTCGTTATGCCTGAAAAGAAAAAGTACCCGGTTCCGGTAAACAAATTGAATGCACAAGTGATGAGCAGGAAGTTGCGCATGGGCATGGATGCGAGCTTGGCGCTGCGCAAAGCAACCCAGAACACCAGCGCAGCCGCGAGGTTCACCAGCGGCCCACCCGCTGCGACCAGACGGGAATCGAAGGCACTCGACCACGCTACCGTGGTGAGCACGCCAGACTTTGCCCCGGTCAGTAAAGCGACAAGCCCGTGCCCCACGCCCTCATGCAGGATGTTCGTCAGAATGCCTGCCACAATGCTGATCGCGCAAATCGTGAGCATGTCATCAGCAATCGGTGATGGCTCCTTTCGGTCGGAAGCAGCGGCAGAGATTGAAGTCTCAGACATGTGACGGATCGTTTCAGATTCTAGCCCAACCCTGTCAGCCTCGGTTGGGAACTCCGTCACTCCGGGTACCACAGAGCGTGCGCCGACCATCGACTGCAAGAAAGGCACTGGGTCTCAGTCCACTGATGGAGGCAGGCTGGGCGCACTCCTCCTGTATCGAAAGTGTTCCACTCATATTGCACGTGATCCTTCATCTTTGCGCTTGACTCCACCAATTATCCCGATTCGCCCGGACTCCCCGCTCCGACATGGCGGTGACCTGCAATCCGTGCTTGCGGAAAATCTCTTCTTCCGAATCCTTGAACGATACTTTCGAAGACTGTTCGAGATCATGTAATCATTCTATCATGCTCAACGGCTCAGCATCATAGAGATGCAGCCCTAGCTACCTCCGCATCGAATCTGATCTCACATCACTCCACTGGATAGTGATCGGGGACCTCAACAGCCATCCCTAAAATGCCCACCAGCATCGTTTCGCGTCGATTTGGCGGGTTCGGCGAGGTCTGCTAGGGGGTTTACCCTCCCCCACTTCGGGACAGACCGTTCAGCGTCACTCAGCGTGGGACTTGTTGAGCGCGTGCCCAACTCAGGCCAAGCTGTAGATGTTTCCGATTTTGGGGTGTCGCAGGGTGCTCACGTGAGCAGTCCCAATTGAGCGGACCGTGATAAATCAATCCTTTACAGGCCGCCCCATCGTTTGGACATTCTCAACGGGAAAGCCTTCGCAACCACAATCAGTTCATCGACGGATGACTTGCGGTGTAAGTCCCCTCGCAACTTCTGAATCTAGTCGCAAAGCTATATCGCCCCAGAGGGCCTTTCGCCGACCTGCCTGAAAGGAATTCTTTTCAGGAGCCCGGTGCCGGTGCCCTCAGTCAGTTTCGGCAGCTTCTGACCTTAAGTATCGCGGGTCGTTCAGGGCCAGTTGCAAGTTCCCATTTCTGGACAGATTCAGGACTCGGAAATGATTTCGAGCACTCGGTCAAGATATTTTCCCACCTGACGCGAGTCAACGCTGATGCGGAGGCCTTGCGGGATTCTTTGGAACCACTCGTCTCTTGTCTTGGGACGCTTCTGAACAAGCTCGTCCAAAAGGGCTTGGCTCAGCAGACTCGCTTCGAGCGGCGTTTCAGGAAATTCTCGCTTGATTTCAGTTTCCCACAACGCGACCAGCCGCTGCCTTAGCGACTCTGATTTATGAATCTTGTCCGTTTCCATTCGATATGCCGGATCGTTTGCCAGCAACTCGCCGATCTGTTTGACCGACCGGAGGACATGGCAGTCATTCATGCGATGTTTGGTATGCGTCCGAAAATTTGAGATGGCGAGACACTAAACGCTCAAGACCAAGAATTGTGGGATGCCGTTAAGCGTCGCGTGCCGCAGTGGGCACTGTTTAAAAGGCTGAGCCTGACCGATGAGCAGAGACTTGCGCGGCAAAAAGCGGAGCGGCAAGTAGAGCAAGCATTTGAACCCACTGGCCCCAAGCACGACGGGACATAAGAACAACTGGCGTTAAATCCCCGATTGCGCTCATTGACTCGACGATGGGTTCTGCGCACAGGAGTGAATGATTCGGGAGGTTTGGTTTAAAGGCACGCAGGTGTTGTGCCAGACGGTTCTATTCGCCAAAGCAGCCGGCGCCGGACGAAAACCTACGCGCCTGCGCCCTTCTGCATCTTCCCCAACTTTGCCAACTCCGCCAACGGCGGCACCGACTCTGGTTGAGTCACTCGGCTATCCGGCAATGCGGATCCCTTAAACGCCTCGACTAGCATCTCAATCGCCAGATCTGTATTAGGGCGAATAAAGATGGTCGCGGCCAGCGTCCCGTTCTTCACCCAGGTCTGCCCGGTCTTCGGCATGCCATCGCAGCCAGTGATGGGGATTTTCATCCACCGCTCCCGCTCGCTTGCCGCGATTTCACTGAACGCCTTCTTCGCGCCCATCGCCATGCTGTCGTCCTGCGCTCCCACCAGGTCCACGTGACTCTCCTGGGAAGTGCGCAAGCGCAGCCACGAACTCACTGTGCGATACGCGCTTTCCTCGGTCCAGTTGGCCCGCATGGTTTTCACCTGGATATTCGCCGGCTTCGTCTTCAACATCCCGGCCGAGCGTTCCTTCGCCGCCGAACTGTTTGCTGGGCCCTCGATATAGAGAATCGATCCCCCGTTCGGCAACAGCGCCGCAAATTGCTGCCCCTGGATCTTCCCGACTGCCTGATGATCCGAAGTAATGGCAAACACCGGCACTTTGAATTGCCGCCGCAATTCGAGAACGTAATCCACTTCGTGATTCAGCACGACCCAGCCAATTCCGGCCGCCGTCGCTGCCCGCGCCACCTGCGGAAAAGCTGTGCCGCCCGCCGGTTCGAACATGATCGCGTCCGGCCTCGCCACCCCCGAATCCTGCACGTAATGCAGCAACTGCTGGCTCTGCGCCAGCGCGTCGTTGTTGGCGTGAATGATCTTCACTTCCACGCCCAGTCGCCGCGCCGCTTGCTCCGCAGCCGCCGCCTGCTCCTGCTGATAATCGTTATCGTTGTTGGTGAGCGAAACCAGAAAGCTGAGCCGTTTCATGGGATGAGTCCTTATTTGGGATCATAAGACGATCCTAACTTGTAACCAACGTAACCGCGGTAACGTCGTCATCGGTCAGATCGGGAACTGGTATGCGAGATGCGACGTGTCACAGAATTGAAAAGTTTGGCCGGAGCAAGGCGAACCTGAAACTCGGGAAACTGTAACTTTGAAACCGGGATTCGGCGGTGATCAACTCCCCGCCCCGGCACCCTTCGCAATTTCTCCGAGAAACGATTTCAGGCTGGCGTCCAAAATTTCCCGGCTGGCATCCTCTAATCCGACAAACCGAAACGGCTGCATCCATCCCTGTGTCGCCCACATCGGAAACAGCATCTGCGCCTTGCTCCGAATGGTGGTCTCTTTGATGTGGAAAATCATTTCCACTTCCAGCTTCTCGTCGAGCGGCTTCTCCAAATGGATGACTCCACCCGAGGTCGATAGCTGATGAAACGCCGCGCGCACCGCACGTTTATTCGGCAACCGCACCAGCACCAGCACCGATCCGCGCAGTTTCACGCGAAACGGCCGGTCCACCGTCTTGTGATTCTCTGACACCAGCGGCTCCGCAGAGTCCTTCGGATCAGACATAGGCTTTGTCTAAAAGTATCGCAGCCCGTCCCGTCCTAGCGAAGTTACGAAAGAACAAAATGGACTCACCCTTTCGTTGTCACGTCTGCGAACGCTGTACGGATAGGCCCGCGCATGCGTCACGACTTACATCATCGGAAGCACGCAACGCTTGAGATCATCCTGGCAGATATTCGATGGGAGGGGAGATATTCAGTGTAGAGTTGAGCATTTCGCCAAAGCCGAGGTGGCTCGCCCTCTTACTTGCGTCCCGGGTGAGCCTCAGCGCCGGCAGAAAAAATATTGTAAGGCCACACTTGCTTCTGCGCTTTCGGTAACGAAGCGTCTGCCGCTGCAGCGACAGGCTTCCCCTGCCCGCCTCGATCGACTGGTGCAGGATCATCCTTCGCAGCGATGCTCCAATCCTCAGGAGCATCGGCGATTCCCCACACATTCCCGTGCGTATAAAGCGACGCCCCAATCAAAAAATGTTTCCCGTCGTTGCCCAGCGACAGGCAATTCGCGACGCGCGCGGTTACGCTGCCTCCCCCCGGCAGGTCGCCAATCATGATCGGCGTCTCCATCTGCAGCGCCCGCGAACTCCGAAATCCGCATCCTTGCGCGCTCACTACCAGCAGTTCGCAGCGTTCTGCAAACGGACGCATCCGGTCGAGACTCACCACGCTCACCGGAATTTCCACGCGCACCCGCGTGCTCCGTCGATTCGATTTGGGCGTCAAAACTTCCATGTCAGAGATTCAGCAGTCCCTCGGCCTGGCTTCACCCGAGACCTGCTCATTGCTCATTGTTACAGATTCGAGTTCCGATCCGATGATGACAAAGGTAATCCGAAAACTTGCGGAAACGTGGCCTGCATGTCGCGGCCGCCGATCGCGGAAGTACGTTTTGGACCTCGCCTCGGGCCGTGATAGCCTTAAGCGCAATAGAACTTCTAGGTCTGCATTGCAGCGGCTGCCGAGTTTTTCCAAAATTCTGTATGGCGTTTGAATTCAAATCGTCGAGGGCTCCCTCATCCCCTTCAAAACAAAAGGCTTCCAACCCTTCGGTTGATCCTAAAGTGGCGCAACTTTCGACCGCCGACGGGGTTGAAATAGATGTGAGCACTGCCACATTCGACCGAGGCATGCTGATGGCGTCGACGCCGCAGGCGTCCAGCGCAATCGCTCCGGCGACTGCCGCTGTAGATGCTGACGCTGAGGTCATGCTTCGGGCCAAGGCGGGCGATCAGTCGGCGTTCGAGTATCTGGTTCAAAAGTACCGCCGGCCGATGGTAAGTTTCATGTTCCGCATGGCGCGCAATGCGGCGGCAGCGGAGGATTTGGCGCAGGAAGTTTTCCTGCGCGTGTATCGTTCGCGTGAGAATTATGAAGCCAGCGCCAAGTTCACAACCTGGCTTTACCGGATCGCCACGAATCTGGCGGTGAATCATGCGCGCGATACGAGGCATGAGCGCTCTGAGGTGCAAGTCAGTCTGGACGAACCGGACGAAGAGAGCGGCGCCACGCTGGAATTGCCCGACGCCTCGCTGAGCGTGGAGCAGCAACTGGTCAGGCGGGAAAGGATGCTGGCGATCCGCATGAAAGTGGAAGCCCTGCCCGAACAGCAGAAGCTGGCAGTGATCATGCACAAGTACCAGCAAATGGATTACAAGCAGATTGCCGCAGTGTTGAAGAAGAGCGAGTCGGCAACGAAGTCGCTGCTTTTCCGGGCTTACGAGACTTTGCGGGAACAGTTAAAAGAATTTATTTAGCACGTCTGATTTTTTTGTAAGCGGCATGGGCGAAGCAAATTCAGGGGAAGCGGTTATGAAATGCGATCAAATTCGTGAAAGGATGCCCGATCTGGCTGCCGGTTTTGGCGAACTTACAGCGGAAGAAAACGATCATCTGGCTGGTTGCACTACGTGCGCCGAACAGCTGAAAGCCATGCGCTCGACCATTTCGTTGCTGGACGAATGGCAGGTTCCGGAGCCGTCGCCATATTTCGATACCCGACTACAGGCCCGCTTGCGCGAAGAGATGGCCAAGCCGCATGCGGGCTGGTTGCAATGGTTCCGGCGTCCCGTGTTAGCCGCCGCGCTGACCGTGATCATGGGCGTAGGAGTTGGGCTATTCTTTGCCCGGGGCCACGGAGACCGTAATCCCCCGGTAATAGCCGAGGGGCCCGGCACGGCCGTAAGTGATTTGCAAACCTTGGACAACAATCACGATCTGTACTCTGATTTCGAGGTGCTCGACGATCTCGATGTCCAGCAGAATGTCGTCGCAAATCCCTAGCACGGGCGCATTCTGCCTGTCAGCGCTTTCAGGCGAAGTCGTAAAGAGTAAAGATTCGCAAAAATGAAAGCCGGGAAGCACATCGCGGGGTACCTGGCCGGCGCCGCAATGGCGGCGGCATTGGCAATTCCCTGCGTGTCGCTGGCCGCTGCCGTGCGGCCCCCACAGCAAAGAGAGCAGGCTGCGCCTCCACCTCGACCCGAAATTTCGCGGCCGCATGACCAGTGGCCTGCGCACGGCCACGCCGGCGACTGGTTGCGGCGGTACAAGGACCTGCCCCCGGAAGAGCAGGAACGCGCTCTGCAGAACGATCCCGCATTCCGCCGCTTGCCGCCCGCCCAGCAGCAGCGGTTAAGGCAGCGCCTGCAGCATTTCTCCAGCCTGCCTCCGGACCAGCAGCTACGCATGCTGAACCGCATGGAGACCTGGGAACACCTGACGCGCGAGCAGAAGCAGCAGGCGCGCCAAATCTTCTTTGAAATGCGCGAACTGCCTCCCGCGAGACGCTATCAGGTGCGGCAGGCCATTCATGAACTTCGGGCCATGCCGCCCGATCAGCGCGAGCGCGAAATCGATTCCGCCCCATACCGCAACCGCTTCACCGATCACGAGCGCGATATGATCCGTGGCATCACCCGCCTGCCTCTTGCTCCCCCGGAAGGCGAAGCGCCAGCCGGCCCGCAAGACTAGAAGGTCTCGCGAATGTTGTTCAAAGCAAGAGATTTTTGTGGGGACAGCCGCCCTCGGCCGTCCAGCCGCGTAGCGGCGGCATGTGAAAGCCCGGCACGGAAGTGCCGGGTGAAAGTGGGCAATTGACGCGAGTCCCGTAGGGACGGCACCGTGCCGTCGCTCATCCACTTAATTCATTAAGGCCATCATTCGCCGGATCGATAACGACATCTGCCGCACTTCCTCGCCATCCGAAGCGGTCGGAGAAATTTTCAGATATTCGTCCAGATCTTCTGCCGCCAACGCATGCTTCCCCATGCTGTACCGCAGAAGGGCGCGCTGTTTGACGTCTTCGGCCGATCGCGGGTGGATCACCAGGATCAAATCGGCGATGGGCAGCGCCTTGCGGAAGTTCCGCGTGGAGAGATACACGGTCTTCAGATTGTTGAGCATTCGAGTCAGGATCTGGCGGCGGCTGATGGGATGCAGAAATTCCGGCCGCATCGCCATCTCGCCCGAGTAGATTTCATCCAGCCGGCTCTGACAATCCTGCCGGCTGAGGATGTCGCCGCGGTTGAAGCAGTCGATTAAAGTCTCCTGCCCGTCGTCGCCGTAATGCTTCAGCAAGAAATGTCCGGGCATGCCCACTCCCGCCAGCAGAAAGCCAACCCGTTTCGCAACTTCCATGTAAATGATGGAAAGCGTAATCGGAATTCCCAGGCCACGGTCCAGCACATCATTCAGAAAAGAATTTCGCGGATCGTAATAGTCCTCGCGGTTCCCGCGCAGATTGCCTTCCTCAAACATTACCTGGTTGAGAGCCGCCCGTATTCCTGCACCGCCCACTCCAACCGCAAGCGCGGCTGCCCGGCGCGACATGCGCTCGATCCGGCCGGCGTATTCCTCGATCTCGAGCGCCGGGTATTCTGTGCGGGCAATGACCAGCGCGCTGCGGATGAGGTCGATCTTTTCATCCTCCACATCGGGAGCCACGAAGACGGAAAACGTTTCCACCAATTCTGCGGGAGCCGTGTAATGCATAGCCCGATGCTACCAATGATTTCGCGGCAAGAAATTGGCCCAGACGTGCCAGCGCATGGCACGTCCGGTCACCAGTAGATACCTTAGACAAGGAATCGGGCTAGGCTCGCAGCAGGTTCCGCGCAATGAAGAATACATTCGCCGGACGCTCACCCAGTCGCCGCATGAAATAGGGATACCATTCTGTGCCGAACGGAACGTAGACGCGCATCCGCCATCCATCGCGCACCAGGCGTTGCTGCAAATCGCGCCGGATGCCGTAGAGCATCTGGAATTCGAACGCATCGGGCGCAATCTTTTCGCGCCGGGCAAAGGCCTCCGCCTCGCGAATAATGTTTTCGTCGTGCGTCGCCAGCCCGTGATAGGTGCCGCTCTTCATGAGTATTTTCATGAGCCGGATGTAGTTGTTGTCCACATCGGATTTGCTTT
This sequence comes from uncultured Acidobacteriota bacterium, assembly GCA_963763795.1. Taxonomy (GTDB): domain Bacteria; phylum Acidobacteriota; class Terriglobia; order Terriglobales; family Acidobacteriaceae; genus Sulfotelmatobacter. Next base: position 854,378 of record CAVXPP010000007.1, read on the forward strand.
CGAAGGCGATGCTGGCTGGCTCTTTGTAGGCGCCCTTGCATAAGCGAATGCGGATTCCTTCCGCCAGCAACTTCTGCACATCGCTCTCTGAACGTTTCAAATACGCCTGGATCACGGTACCGACGCTATTGCCGTTTCCCGGCATGCGATGCAGTTCGTGCACGAAGTCAAGCGTGCGCTGCGTATACGGCGAGCCTTCCATATCGACGCGCACGAAGCCGGGTGGATTCATCGCCGCCGCCTTTGCCACCAGTCCGCTCACCAGATCGCGAGCCAGTGTCTCGTCCACATCGAGCCCCATGTGAGTGAGCTTCAAGCTGATGTTGGCATTGAGATGGTTCGCCGCGATGCCATCGAGAATCTGCTGGTACAGTTGGCCGCTATGGCGGGCTTCTTCGGGATTGGTTACGTTTTCACCAAGATTATCGATGCTCACGCTCATGCCCGCGCGATTCACCGTCTGGGTGACGCGCACCGCATCAGCGATTTCTGTGCCCGCCACGAAACGGCCGGAGACGCGGCGTCCGATCGCCGAACGCTCGGCAAAACTGCGCATGGAACGGTTTTCAGAAAGATGGACGAAGAAGGCTCTCAACATGGAGTGCAGGCCACCTCGAAGGGATCTCGGGAGTCTAACGGAAGAAAGAAAATGGCAAGAAATCGTCGCAGGACCACAGAATTTTGTATCACAAACCAGAGGTGCAGAACGTGATCATCGACACACCGAACCGATGCGTTTCCATGCAGCGATCGCACTCGGCGCGGTCCACTACTTTCCGCGCTGCTACTTTCCTTGCTCCTCCAGGAATTTCTCTACTTCCATCGCGGCCATGCAGCCGGTCCCGGCGGCCGTAATCGCTTGGCGGTAGCGCCGATCCTGCACGTCCCCGCAGGCATAGACTCCGTGAACTTTGGTGAGGACGTAGTTGTGCGTTTTGAGATATCCGTCGGCATCGGTGTCGAGTTGGCCGGCAAACATCTTGGCATTCGGCTCATGGCCGATGCCGAGAAACAGCGCGCTGGTGGGGAAGTCCCACACCTTCCCAGTCTTCACATTACGCAGCTTCAGCCCGGTGACCTCCTGCTTGTTGTGGTCGTACACATCTTCGACCACCGTATCGAGCAGGAACTGAATTTTCTCGTGGTGCTGCGCCCGTTCCAGCATGATCTTAGAGGCGCGGAAAGTATCGCGGCGATGAATCACCGTCACCTTGGTGGCGAAGCGCGTAAGGAAAAGCGCTTCCTCCATGGCCGAATCTCCGCCTCCAATCACAACAATTTCTTTTCCCGAGAAAAAGAATCCGTCGCAGGTCGCGCACGAGGAAACGCCGTGACCGATCAACTGCTGCTCGTGAGGCAATCCCAGCCAGCGCGCCGATGCGCCACTGGCGATGATGAGAGCCTGGGTGTGCACTTGCTGGTGTCCCAGATGCAGCACAAAGGGCCGCTGGCTGAGATCGGCGCTGGTGAGGTGCGCCATGCGATACTCGGCGCCGAAACGCTCCGCCTGCTTCCTCATATTCTCGACCAGCTGCGGCCCCATAATTCCGTCAGGAAAGCCGGGAAAATTTTCGACGAGCGTCGTCATCGAGAGTTGCCCGCCCGGCTCGTGCCCTTCGATGACCAGCGGCTTCAGGTTGGCGCGCGCCGTATATAGCGCCGCCGTGTGTCCGGAGCATCCGGACCCGACGATGACAACGTTGCGAGTTTCGCTCATGGATGGTTTTCAGGCTTGCAGATTAGATGGCCAATTTCGAATTTTGATGCGGAACGCATTCAGCGCTGGGAACCCGCCCTACTTCTTCTTTTCTACCGGCCTTTTCATTTTGGACGATGCCGCGGGCTTTGGCTTGGAACCCGCCGCGATCTGCGCCAATTCCTGCGGCACGGTCGCCTTCACGCCCAGCAATCCACGGTAGTTCGCCAGGACGGCCGAGGCGCTGCGAAACAGCGGCTCGTACGCGCTCTGGTTCAGCGACGGACCACCGTCTGCTGCCTGGCAACGAGCCAGCGCTACCGACGATTTGCCGAAACGCTCCAACCGCACCCGGCTCACCGGAGTATTCGAAGCCAGCATGGCCTCGGAACTCGCTACGGCCGAAGCGCTGTCTTCGAGCGACACTTCAATCAGATCCTTGGGATCGCGCACATGCAAGACCAGCGTCTCGACCATGGTGTGCCCGTCATTGCTGAAGGAATATTGCACCAGCGAGAACAGCGCCTGCACCGAAAACTCACGCCGGATTCGCACATAGCTCGCCACCGACGGTTCGCCGGCCACATGCCCGGGCGTGGACGCTTCCAGCATGGCCGGCATATCGGTGAGAGTCGAGCGTCCGCGCGAGACTTCGAAGTCCGATCCGAACAAAGGCTGCTTCGGAACGCGAGCCAGCGCCGAGGCAATTTCTTTCTGCTCCTCCGCCGAAGGCGTGCACACGTTGAGCATGTTGACCTTCACCTGGGGCTGCTGCGACGAAGGCGTCTCGGCGGGTTGCTGACTGGCCGCGGCCTGTCCTGCGCTGGCAGCTACACACGAGCAGAAGAAGAGAAGCAAAACCGGAATTCTGGGCACGCCGGAATTCTAAATGAGACCGGCCATAAAACTAAATTTGAAATTGGATTCGGCAGCGGGTTCAGTTCCATTTTCCGCAGCGCGAGATTCCAGGGAGGCGTCATCTCGAAGGCCCGCGTTTTCACCAGCGGGACGAGAGATCTCCCATGGGCGTACGGCCGACGATGTTCAAACTGACTCATTTCCCCCGGATTCGGTTCGCGGGCGGCTGCTCAAACGTCGTAAAATCAACTTATGGCGAATCTGACGCTGGTCTATGGCATGAGGCTGCTGCCCTCCGAAGATGTCCAAGAAGTGGGTCAGGCCCCGGTCAAGCTCTCCAATGGCCGCGAGGCGCATGTCACTATGCACGTGCTCGAAGGCAGCAAGGAAGAGATCGAAAAGCAACTGCGCACGAGCCTGGAAGCCTTCTTCGACCTCTACCCGGAGATTTAATCGGCAGAAGCAGCGTCACATCCGGAATGTAGTAGTTAGCAGTAGTTCGCTGTTCTTGCCCGCAAACGGCTCTTGTATCGCCGTATAATTCTTAAACTTTTTGGCGGCGGCCGCAAAAGCATGCAATGGTCCTATCCCGAGATACGGCAGACACTGATCCAGGTTGAACTGTGGCCGCAGGGCCGCATGGCGCGCTTGGCCTGCTACCTTGCCGCTCTCGCTGCCCTGCTCTTTGCCTTGCAAAAAACACTCGGACTTTTTTCCGCTTCCTGGGGTGACCATCTGGGCGGATGGGTCACATCTCTCGGCTTCTTCGCGGGCTTGCTTTTTTTCATCCTCGCCTTTCGCTGGGTGCGGCGAAGAATTCTCTGGCGGTTGCGCAATCGCCTGATCGTCACCTACATGTTCATCGGCGTGATTCCCGCCGTCCTGCTGATCACCATGGCTCTGATCACCCTCTACGGACTGGGAGGCCAGTTTGCTGTATTCGTCGTGACCTCCGAAATCAATACTCAACTGCGAAGCCTGCAGGCAGTGAATGGCGCGGTGAGCAATGAATTAGCGGCGCGCCTGGAACGCGGAGACAAGCCAGCAGCCGAGTTTCTGGCCGGGCTGAAGAAACGCGACTCCGCATGGGAACGCCGCCACGTGTGCGCCTGGTATGCTGACAAACCGCTACCCCTCTGCAGCGAATTCGGCAGCGCCTCCCTCACCCCGCCGGGTTTTGTGAAAGGCAAGTTTCAAGACATTGTTCGCGACCACGGACAGCTCTACCTGCGTGTTGCTTCGTCGCTCCCGATCGGCTCCAACAAACTGGTCGTGGTGACCAGCGAGCCCTTCGACAGGGAACTCGTCGGGAAAATTTCGGCCGGACTCGGAGAGATCACGCTCTACACCTCTGGGATTACGCTCGACGAAGGGCCGTCGAGTCAGGAACGAAGCTCCACTGCATCCAGTCCCACTGCACACACCTCGGCCAGTGTCGCATCGCAGAAGAACAATATTGTCATCAGCTCCGAAAAACCGGGAAGCTCCGCACCCGCCCGCCAGGAAGTTTTAGGACCGACCTTCACCGTGGGCGCTTTGCCCGAATCCACCGGCGCCTTTGACCGCGAAATCACCTTCGGCACGCCGTTGCCCATCATCGACTGGAAAGACGGACAGCCGGAAAAGATCGGCGCGGTTCTGCAGGTCACTACGCGCCCTGCCGTTCTCTACAGCCATCTTTTCGCTGCGTTGGGAGAATTCGTCCGGGGCGTGGCTTACATCCTGGTCGGGGTCGGAATCTTCTTTGCCATTATCGAACTCATCGCGCTCATTATCGGCACCCGCATGACCCGCACCGTCACGGCAGCCGTGGCCGAGTTGCATGTCGCTACCCGGCATGTGGATCGTGGCGACTTCAGCCATCGCATCCCCATTAAGTCGAACGACCAACTCGCCGATTTGGCCCTCTCCTTCAACTCGATGACCGCCTCCATCGAGAAGCTAGTCCAGGAGCAAAAAGAGAAACAGCGCCTCGAAAACGAACTGGTCATCGCCCAGGAAGTTCAGGCGCAGCTGTTCCCCCGTCAGATTTCCGAACTGGAATCGCTTGAAGTGCACGGATTCTGTCGCCCCGCGCGAACGGTCAGCGGCGACTACTACGATTTCCTGACCGCGACGTCCCACAAAATGATCCTCGCCGTCGGCGATATCAGCGGTAAAGGAATTTCTGCCGCGTTGCTGATGGCGACCATCCACTCCGCAGTCCGCGCCTACAGCGTCGAGAGTCTTCCTCAGTTTCGCGAGCCCGTAGCCGTGGGCGCGGTCGCCGGCTCCGGCCGCATGATGGCCACCTGGCCGGAAGGCATCGAGGTTTCTCCCGGAGCCCTGCTCGGCCTGCTCAACCACCAACTGTACGAAAGCACGCCTCCGGAAAAGTACGCCACGCTCTTCCTGGGAATTTACGACGGGCGCGACCACGCTCTCACCTACAGCAATGGAGGCCATCTGCCTCCGATTCTCATTGCGAAAGACGGCACGCTGCGGCGCCTGGAAACCGGCGGCACCGTCGTCGGCCTCTTCGACAAGATGTCTTACAGCGAAGGCGTTGTCGAAATGCATCCCGGAGAGATTTTTATCGCCTACAGCGACGGCGTGACCGAGCCGGAAAATGATTTTGGAGAATTCGGGGAGCAGCGCCTGATCGATCTCGTTCGCGACAACCGCACTCTCCCGCTGCCGCAGATCAGCCAGATTGTGACTTCCGCGGTCGACGACTGGATCGGCGACCAGGAGCAACCGGACGACGTCACCCTGGTTTTGGCCCGAGCTCGATAATTCGTCAAGAAGAACGGGCCCATCTGTATCCGCAAACCCAGCAGGGTTTAATCGAAAATCTTTTGAGCGCTGATTCCGCAAAGCAAAAGCGGCGAATGTTCGGAGGTCCATTCGCCGCTTCCTTCAGGAGGATGAGTGATGTTCGCTGTCTACAACACAATCAGACTAATCCTTGGGGATCAGGATGAAGAGATGACGAAGGTACTTTTTGCAAGGGAAAGATGGTGCGGCCGTTCAAATCGGAATCAGTCCCAAAACAGAATCGCCGGCGTTCCGTCGCAATCCTGCAGTTATTTCTTAGCAAGGACTAATACCTGCCCCGTAATCCCTGCATCCGCTACGGTACCGCCGACAATCAGCGGTCCGAGCGCCGTGAACGCGATTCCCCGCGTATCGGCCCGCGCCTCGTCTTCGCTCTCGGCGATCGTCTCCCAGTGATTCGCCCGCACATCGAAAGAGAACGTCACTGGAGAGAGTTCAACCGGCTTGCCCTGCGCATCCAGGCCTTTGTAGTTATGCGGAGCCGTGGAGCCGCCAGAGAAAAGGATTCGGTGATCCCTCTCTCCCGCACCGGCCACAATACCGAAACGCCCCGGGCCGGGATGAGCAGGCAGTTTGCTCCATGAAATTTTGTTCGGATCTTTGCGGTCGATCTTGCCCATCCAGCACTCTTCGGACACCGCGTAGCCGCGTCCACCCGATGGATCTTTTTTGGCGCCGTCAACATAGACAATAGTCTCCTCCGCGATTCCTCCGGCGTGGCCGAAGACCGGCGTACCGGGAGATGGCGTTGCGACGCTCCAGGTATTCTTCTGCACATCGTAAACCTGAACGTTACTGACCGGACCGTTCTTGGACCGGCCGCCGATCAGATAGATAAAGCGCTCTTGAGTTTTCCCGATCACGGCGCCCGCGACGGGCACAGGGATATCGCTGGCTCGGTACCACTTGTGGGCGTCGGGAAAATAGGAATTCACGTCTCCCAGGACGAACTCGCTTCCCGTGCCATCCACCGTGTAGCCGCCAAAAACAAAGACTTGCGATTTGATGCCGACAGCGGAAGATCCTAAGCGGCCGGCCACGCCCGGGACAGGCCGCCCCTCGGACCACTTTCCCGTTTTCAATCGCAACACATAAACCTTGTTCGTAATGTCATCCCAGGTCTTTTTGCTGCCGACCCCCATCATCGAGTAGACCTCGATTCCACTTTTGAGCGAGGCGACGGCATTGCCGGTCAGCGCGACCGGCAGCGGCGGAATTTTGGATTTATCGGCGGCCAACAGGAAAACGGCGCACAGCACCGGCAGGGCGAGCACAGGAAGTTTCTTCATTGCAGAGATATTACGTCTTCGCGTGAACGGCGGCAAAGAGCGCAGACTGCGGAGTGCGGCTTTTCTAGAACGCCGGCGGCGATACTCGCCGTGCGAACTCGAGGAACGCCAGCCGGATGTTACTCGACCAATCCTCGCCGCACGCCGTGAATGAAGTCAGTGTAGGCGGGGGCCTGTCCGATACTGCGCATGTAGCTGGCAATCTGCCCGCGATGGTAAGCGGAATGCAGAACCACGTGGGTCAAAACGTCGTCAATCGCGCTCGCCCAAGCCTCGCCCTTACTGTTCTTATAGGAAATTTTGCGCGCAAGATCTTCGGCGGCAATCCGCTGCAGGTATTCCGTCCACAACTGGCTGAGTTCTGCAACCTGGGCTTCGCACCATTGAAGGTCGGCCTTCGGCCAAACCGGTACACTTTGCGGCTTCTGCTCCAGGCGCTCCAGCCACAATCGTTCGGCGGCGATAATATGCGCCATGAGTTGCAGCGTTCGCTCATCGCCCGCATTCGCGCGGATCGCAGCCATAACCTCCCGGTTGGCCCACGCATCATAGGCAAACTGGCGGCGCAGATATTCGATCAGGTTCACGGGAACTCCTTTGCCCTAAACGTCCCTCCGAACAATTTTATCCCCTCGAAAAGCCGCGCAAATGTTGTAACCGTCCTTTCACAATTCCGCACTACACTGTCTCGGGACGAAATGCTGGAATTAGCCGCGACCGCGGACTTACCATTCTGAGATGCCACGCAAAGCCCCATCCCCGCGTAAGATCGAAGCTGACGACGACGAACCCGCCAGCAAGCCAGCGGCTGCAGCTCACCTGCGCTTGCGCGGGCCCGACGATCTTGCCGCGCTCTCGCTGAAGGCCTGCCTCATTGCTCGTGATGCCGCGTTCAACGTGCGCGACTTGCTCACAAACTCTTCCCGCATGGCCTTCCTTGCCATCAAGGATTGCGAAAAAGAGCTGGACGTCATCGAGCGCCACATCGACGAGCGCCTGCCGGCGGCCATCACTCGGGTGAACGAAGCCCGCGCCCGCCAGTTGCTCTCCAGCTTGAAATCCACTACCGACCTCGAACGCATCGGCGATCTGGTCATGAGTGTGGCCCTGCGCGTTCAGAATCGCACCGCCAAGATCCCCGCCTCCGATGTTCGCCAGCTGGTGGAGATGTCGTCCGTCCTGCGCGACATGCTCGACCTGATCCACAAGGGATTTTCGACTCTCGATCTCGAGTGCGCCCGCAACGTCCTGCAGATGGACAAGGATATCGACCGAATCTGCCATTCGCTCTTTCAGAAGCACCTTGCGGAAACCGTTCCCCAGGGGGACACATCGGGATTCGAAATCCTGTTGATGGCGCAAGCCCTGGAGCGAGCCGGGGACCACACCACCAATCTTGCCGAGGACCTTTACAACCTGATCGAAGGCCGCAGCCTGCGGCATGCGCCGAAGAAGAAAGCGGCGAATTAACGACTGGCCTCCGGTGCCTGAGAACGTGCTCACAAATTCATCATTCATTAACAATCGAGAAACATTCGCGCAACATATCGCCCATAGAGTTTGTAGGATCACTCAAAAATTGAGCCGATATTCGTTACTCGGAACTGCGGGCTCTGAATTAGAAAATGCATCTCCCCCCCCAATCTCTCGAACGGATCGTGAGCACGGACGCCCCTGCCCATCTCCGCCCGGTTATATTTGTGGTGGAGGACGAGGAAGATATCGCCCGCCTGATTTCTCACAACCTGCAGGCGGCTGGATTTGCGGTGCAAAGCTTTTTCAGCGGCGCTTCCGTTGTCACCGAAGCGATGCGCGAAACACCGGCCCTGTTCTTGCTCGATGTCATGTTGCCCGGCACTAACGGCTTCGAACTTTGCCGCCATATACGCCAGACTCCGCCTCTTTCCGCCGTCCCCATCATTTTTCTCACCGCAAAGACCGCGGAAGCGGATCGGGTAAAGGGTCTGGAACTCGGAGGCGACGATTACATCACGAAGCCATTCAGCCCGCGAGAACTGGTGGCACGGGTTCGCAGCGTGCTGCGCGCCTTGGGTCAATCCGAGTTGAGCAGCGAGGTGCTGCGCCTGGGCGATTTGAACATCGACGTGTCTTCCATGACTGTGCAGGTTGCAGGCCGGAGCGTCTTCACCACCGCCCGCGAATTTCGGCTGCTCGAATATCTCGCAACTCATCGCGGCCGCGTGCTCACGCGCGATCAGCTTCTCGATGCCGTTTGGAAAGAAACTCCCTTCGTGACCGCGCGGTCGATCGATGTGTACATCCGCCGGCTGCGCGAAAAAATAGAAACCGATCCCCGCCATCCGCAATATCTGAAGACCCTGCGCGGCATCGGCTACCGCTTCGAAGTTCCTAAATAACCGGCGCCACGGCACGCTTGCTGCCGCCACTCAAATTCTTCCCATTCACTCTTTCCATCCCAACTTTCCTGCCGGGTCATTTATTCTGTCGTTCATCCCCTTGTGATGGCGAACAAACCGAAACCACTGTGGAAAGTCGACGACCAGCCCGCCCGTCTCGCGGAACTCGCCGCGCCTTCGAACGAGCCTGCGAAGGATGGCCCTCTACGCCGCGACGTCCGCTCGCTGGGCGCGATCCTGGGGCAAGTCCTGGTCGAGCAGGCTGGACAAGACCTGTTCGACTCGGTGGAGCAACTCCGCCGTCTACTCATTCAGCACCGCGAAACCGTGCGCCGAACTTCCGAGACCGCTGCGGCCTCGCAACTCCTGCGCAACGCACAAAATATCATTTCGAAAATGGATCTGCACCGCGCCTATCAGGTCACCAAAGCCTTCGCCACCTACTTCGAACTGACTAACCTGGCGGAAACGAATCACCGCAAGCGCCGGCGCCGCGCCGGAAAGCTGGACCTCGAACAGACCCCGCTTCCCGGCTCCTTTCGCGGAACCCTGCTCAGGCTGAAAGCTGCGGGAATCTCGGCGGAGAGCGCTCTGGAGGCTCTGCGCCAGATTCAAATTACTCCGGTGTTCACCGCGCATCCCACCGAAGTCGCACGCCAGACCGTGCTGCTGAAACGGCGCCGCATCGCGCAGGAACTGGAAAGGCTCGACCGTCTGCCCCTCACGGCGGAAGAGGCCCAAGATTGCGAAAACAATATTCGCGCCGAGGTCACTTCACTCTGGCAAACCGATGAGGTCCGCCTCGCCAAGCCCACCGTCGACGACGAAATCCGCATGGGCCTGCGCTATTTTCGCCTGTCGCTGTTCGACTCCTTGCCCAAAATCTACGACGAAATCGTAGAAGGGTTTCGCGACGTTTATTCGCTTCCCCTCGACGAAGATTCCGTCCCTAACATCGTTCAATTCGGATCATGGATCGGCGGCGATCGGGACGGAAATCCGCTGGTCAAGCCCGATTGCATCCGCGGCGCTCTCGCCACGGCGCGGGCCCTGATTCTTCGCCAGTATCTCGACGACGTCGAAGCGCTCAGCGACCGCCTCAGTTCTTCCCGAAGACAGACCGCCGTTTCCCAGGAACTTCTCGACCGGCTCCAGCAGTACGAGCGCACAATTCCGGGAGTGCACCTCGCCTGGGGACCGCACAATCACGCGGAAAGCTATCGCCGCTTCCTGTCCTACATGTTTCATCGCCTGCACCAGAGTCGCGAGTCGGTGGACGCTCCCGCGGCGTATCCAAGCGCCGGCGAGTTCGAGCAAGATCTGTTGCTCATCCAGAAAAGCCTGAAGTCCAATCGTGGAGAGCGGCTGGCCCACACTTACCTCGGGTCGTTGTTACGGAAAGTGCGCAAGTTCGGATTCCACCTGCACACGCTCGACATCCGCCAGCACACCCGCGTTCACGCTCGCGCCATCAAAGAACTCGGCCCTAATCTCGATCGCACGCCGGAGACGCCGGAAACTCAGGAACTGATTCAGACCTTTCGCGCCATCGCAGAACTGAAAAACGTTTATCCTCCCGGCTCGATTCGCCACTACATCATCAGCGGCGCGGAATCGGAACAGGACGTTCTCGCGGTAATCCGGCTGGCCCGGGCCGCCGGCGTTCGCGTTGCCGGATCGGAAAGCGATCCCGGCCTGATGCCGGTGGCGCTGTTCGAATCCATCGATTCCCTGCGCGCTGCCGGCGCGATCATGCGTCGCGTGTGGAGCGATCCCGAGTACGCACCCTTGCTCGATTCCTGGGGACGCTGGCAGGAAGTCATGCTCGGCTACTCCGACTCCAACAAAGACGGAGGCATGCTCACCAGCACTTGGGATATTTACAAGGCTCACCGCGAACTGCACCACGTGGCGCAGGAATTTGGCGTCAAGCTTCGCCTATTCCACGGCCGCGGAGGCACCGTCGGTCGCGGCGGCGGTCCCACCCATTCCGCCATTCTCGCGCAACCTCCCGGATGTTTCTCCGGGCAAATTCGTGTGACCGAGCAAGGCGAAGTGCTGAACTGGAAATATGCCGACCCCGTCCTGGCCGAGTGGAATCTGGAACTGATGATTGCCGCCAGTCTCGAGGCACTTACGCGCTCCGGTGACGATCGCACCGCGCATCCGCACAGTTGGGAAGAGGCCATCGAGGATATGTCGCAAGAGGCCTACCGCGTCTACCGCCGCGACATCGCCGACAATCCCGACGTGCTCGAATATTTCGAGCAGGCCACGCCGGTCAATGAACTCGACACCGCCCGCATCGGCTCTCGTCCCTCCCGCCGCAGCAAGAGCCGCCGCCTCGAAGATCTGCGCGCCATCCCGTGGGTCTTTGGCTGGATGCAAAGCCGCCACGCCGTTCCCGCCTGGTTTGGCATCGGACACGCGCTCGAGCATTTTGCCAAGCGCGGTCCTGGGCATGAACAGCTCCTTCGCCAGATCGCCCGTGGTTTTCCCATTTTCGCCGGATTGCTTAGCAACGTGGAGCTCGGCATGGCGAAAGCCGATCTCGGCATCGCCCGCGAATATTCCAGCCTGGTGAAAAACGCCGCCCTGCGCAAGCGCATCTTCTCCATGCTGGAAGACGAATTCTTCCGCTCCCGGCGCATGCTTCTCCGCGTGACCGGACAGCGCGAATTGCTGGCGCGCAACCGCGTTCTGGCTCGCTCTATCCGCCTGCGCAATCCTTATGTTGATCCCATGAGCCTGATCCAGGTCGAACTCCTCCGCCGCCAGCAGCAGGGCGAGCGGTCCTCGGATTTGGAATATCCTCTAGGCGCCACCATTAACGGAATCGCCGCCGGCCTGCACAACACAGGATAAGCCGAATGCATGCCGATTCCCGGCTAACCTCGCGGCTTAACTCCCGTCTGTAGTATGTTGTCTTGCTGCGCACACGTGTGTCTGGTCTAAAGCTTTCTTTGGAACTTGGCCTTCTCTCTATGCATCCCGCAGATCACTGTGCTCAAAATCGAGAACTGTTCCTGAAAGGTAGCGCCGCCGTCCCGGCGGCTGTCGCGGGGGCGTCTCGCCCGCGCAAGCGAGGCCAAGATGGCCTCGCGACAGCCGGCAAGATGCCGGCGCTACGAGAGAAAGAGGACCCATGCCCATGTCCCGCATTTATGCAGTCTTGATGATCACCCTGTTGTCGCTGTCCGGAGCTTTGGCCCAAACCATTCCTGCTGCAACCGCGCGCCCGGCTTCCGGCCTTGTCGCGGATCAAAGCAATCAGCCTAAACTCGAGCACTTCGATCCCAACCTGGTCGACAAGTCTCTCGATCCTTGCAATGACTTCTACAAGTACTCCTGCAACAAATGGCTGTCCGCCAACCCGATTCCTGCCGACCAGGTTTACTGGAGCACGGGCAGTGATCTGGAACTCTGGAATGAAGGCGTGCTTCGCGAAACCCTGGAAGCTGCCAGCAAGGATGACCCGAAGCGCAGCCCCGTCCAGCAGAAGATCGGGGATTATTGGGCCGCATGCATCGACGAAAGCGCAATCGAAGCCTCGGGACTCAAGCCTCTGCAGCCCGAGCTTGATCGCATTGCCGCTCTGCAATCGAAAAAAGATCTCACGCTCGAAGTCGCCCACCTGCAACATCTTTATCCCGGCGCATGGGAAGTCGGTGACAATCAGAGCGAGTCTCCGCTGTTTGGCTTTACCGGACAGCAGGACTACGACAAGGCATCGATGGTGGTCGCCCAGATCGATCAGGGCGGACTCTCCCTACCTAATCGCGATTATTACCTCAACACCGACGAGAAATCGAAGGAGATCCTCGCCAAGTACCGCGCCCACATTCAGAAGTTGCTGGTGCTCGCCGGCGAATCGGACACGCAAGCCGCAGCCGATGCCGGCGTCGTCCTCGATCTCGAAACCGCCATGGCGCAAGCGCAAATGGATAACATCAAGCGCCGCGATCCCAAGAACATCAACAACAAGATGAGCCTCGCGCAGTTGCGTGAACTCACTCCTGCCATCGATTGGAATGCCTATTTGAAAGCCATCGACGCCCCGCCCAGCGATCACTACATCGTCACCTCACCGGACTTTTTCCGCGCCGAAAACAAGCTTCTTGACGACCGTCCGCTTACCGACTGGCAAGCCTACCTGCGCTGGCAGGTGGTCCATCGCTCGGCGCGGTATCTGACCAAAGCGCTGGTCATGGAGGATTTCGATTTCTTCTCCCACACGCTGGCCGGGGCGGAAACCCAGTTGCCCCGCTGGCGCCGCTGCGTACACGCCGCCGATCGCGATCTCGGGGAGGCCCTCGGGCAGGCCTATGTCGACCGCGCTTTCCCACCAGAGAGCAAGGCCCGCACGCTCCAGATGGTCCACAACATCGAGGCCGCTCTCTCCGCCGACATTCAGAGCCTCACCTGGATGTCCCCCGAAACCAAGCAACAAGCCCTCACCAAACTCAAGGGTATCGAAGATAAGATCGGCTATCCCGCGCACTGGCGCGACTATTCCGCCGTGAAGATTACGCGCGATAGCTGGCTCAAAAATGTCTCCCAGGCCTCATCGTTCGAGTTCGAGCGCTGGGTCGCCAAGATCGGCAAGCCCGTCGATCGCTCCGAATGGAGCATGACCCCGGCCACCATCAACGCCTACTACGACCCGCAGTTGAATACCATCAATTTCCCGGCCGGCATTTTGCAGCCGCCATTTTTCGATCCCGCCAAAGATGATGCCGTCAACTATGGCGCGATCGGCATGGTCATCGGACACGAAACCATCCACGGCTTCGACGATGAAGGCCGCAAATTCGATGCCCACGGCAACCTGCGCGACTGGTGGACTCCCGAGGATTCCAAGCTTTACGACCAGCGCGGCAAATGCATTTCCGATGAGTACACCGAAGAGGTTCCCGAGGCCGGTCCCGGCGTCAAGCAGAACGGTCTGCTCACGCAAGGAGAAGATACCGCCGACAACGGCGGCATCCACCTCGCGCTGAACGCCCTCGAGGCCGACCTGAAAAAGCAGGGCAAATCGCTCGACGACAAGGGCCCGGACGGGTGGACCTATCGCCAGCAATTTTTCCTCTCGTTCGCCTATTCATGGTGCACCAACATCCGCCCCCAAATCGCGCGCATGATGGTTACCACCGACCCTCATTCCTTGCCCATCTTCCGCATCGACAACGTGGTGTCGAACATGCCGGAATTCGAGCACGCCTTCGGCTGCAAGGCCGGACAAAAGATGGTAAGGGCCAACGCCTGCCGGGTCTGGTAGGTGATTTGTTGAAGAGGAAAAGGGCCAGCCGAGAAGCTGGCCCCTTTTTCTGCGCATGTAGCGATGGCGCCATGTGGCAATAGCCATGTGGCGGTGGTCATGTGGCGACGGCCGCCTCGGCCGTCCAAGCGTGGGCGAAGCCCCGCGCCCTCTGCACGACCCTACCGGTTGATGTCCTCCTTGTTCTGCAACCGCTTCACATAATTTTCCAGGTTCGACTTGTTCGAATCCGGCGCGCTGGCCAAAGCAACCTTCGCTTCCTTCATCGCATTCTCGAAGTCTCCCTGCGCGCTGTAGACGCGGGCCAAACCCAGGTGCGTAGTCCAGTAATCCGGAAATTTCTTCGCGTTCGAGCGGAAGACAGCCAGAGCCTCGTCCTGCTTCTTCTCTGCCTGCAACTGACGGCCATAGAAATAAAGCTGCAGCGCGCTGCCCTTGTCGAGCGCCTTGGCGCGCAACATCTCCGCATCCTGCTTGCGTCCCATCGCTTCGAGGATCTTCGACTTGTTCAACAAATTGTCATAACGCTCTTCGGCCTGGATCGACAGGTCTTCATCCTTCAGCGCTTCGTCGAGATTGATCTTGTTGGCCAGAAAATACCCGGCCGCATCATCCCAACCTTCCCAGTAGTACTGGTTCAGCCCATAGAGCTGCCGGTGAATGCTCGCCGTAACGATGTCGTTCACATTGACCTGCACTTTGAACGGCACGGCAACTTTGTCCCAGCTCATAGTCACGACGGCCGAGTCCGCCTTCACGTCGTTGAAATCGTAGGCCAGCGCGTCATGGGCGTCCGCCGTCTGCGGCTTCACGGTGACGCGCAGAGCGTCTTCGCCCAGCTTGTAGGAAAAGCTTCCCCACGAAGTCGAATCCTTCGAGAAAATCACCGTCCATTCGTTCTCTCCCGGAATCATGTGCAGCCCGTAGGTTCCCTTGTCGAGCGCCTGCCCTTCAATGGTGACCGGATCGGTGAACGTGATGGTCGTATTCTCGTTGGCCCCGGCGCGCCAAACCTGCCCGTAGGGCACGACCTTGCCCCATATCTGGCGTCCATTGGCCAGCGGTCGGTGATAGTTAATCGTGATGTCGGTGATGCCGATGCGTTGCGACACCAGCGCGTGCTGGCTCGCCCGCGGCAAGTTGAGCATCAAGGTTTCGCCCGTGGCCGTTTGCGCATGAGCCGCGGCGGCCAACAAAACACCGGCAAACAAAACAAGCAGACAACTTTTGTGCATGGAAATCTCCTTCTCGCTGCCGATCTCCTGAAATTGGGTAGGCAGCCGACTAGTCAGAACCTGAATTGGAAATCGCGAATGTGAGCACACGGGATCGCAGTGCTGTTGCGCTTAGACGGATGGAGGAAGGGGAAGTAAGCGGGGATCGCGGGAGAAAGCCGAAAGCAGGGTTTGTGAGTGTAACGCCCTGGTTTCGCCAGTCAAGAACAGCGAGAATCCATAGGGTGTGTAGAATGAAGCGCATCTGAACGAAATGAAGCATACGCGCCTCAAACTGATTGTCTTGCTCCCTCTGCTGATGGGTTGCCCTTTCTCCAGCCGCCTCGAAGCGCGCCAAAGCTCAACCCCGGTACAGAAGCCGCGAAACGATAGGCAAAAGGAAGATGCGGTTGCGAAACTCTTCGACCAAGTACGAAAAGACGCCAAGCTCCATCGTCTCAGCCGAATTGAGGAAAGGACTTCGCTTCAACAGCTCGTCTGTACAGTGGCTGTTACCGGGAAGATTCCCCGTTTCCGTACCGGCTTTCCCGTCCTCGGCAACGATTCGATAGACGTAGTAAACCAACAGCAAGCTGGAAATAGTGCCGCAAAAGCCTATCAGCCAAGTGCGCTATACAAGACAACCAACCCCGAAGAACTTACGCCAGAACTAAAGCGAGTTGCGCTCCTTGAAAGGCCAAGAGGGCGCAATGGGCGCTCGCCCGGATACGCGCGCTACTCTGTTGCAGTATGGCCAGTTCAGCAACCCGCCAACGAGAAGGCGGAATATTGGGTCAGTGTGGAGCTGTACTGGAGCACGGGTAGCGAATTCTTTCTGAACCACTTTTCCGACGCGATGGAGTGGAAGAACGAATGGAAAACGTTTGTCGCACCCGAATGCAGAGATGTGAGATAGGCTCGTCAACTGTTGTAATATCGCCATAGCACTCACGTGATACAAGGCATTGCCCCGCCCCTTGACAATCTGTCCGGGATAAGAGCAGAATTCTTCAAGGCGAATAAAAAGCGAAAATAGCCCGAATCGCCTCCGCGGCTCAATCCTAAAATCAGCCCCGGCGCTCCCTGAAATTTTCCGAGGATTTTATGTCTTCCGCAGTGGTTTCCACTTCGGCGGCCCTGGGCCGCCCTTTTCTTTTTGATGAGGCCGAGCCCGAGGTGTCTTGTCATCCTGAGCGGAGCGGAAAATACGCGAAGCGTATTTCCCGCGGAGTCGAAGGATCCCTACCTTCTCCCGATCCCAGATTGGCAAGCATACTTCCGGCCTCGCAGCTCGAAATCCGTCCTGCCCCGGAGCTGGCCTCCAGCGGCATCTCCGCCCTCGACGCGCTCACCGGCGGCCTGCCCCGCGGATGCCTCACCGAAATCTGCGGCCCCGCCTCCTCCGGACGCACCACCGTGCTGCTGGCCGCCCTAGCCGCCGCCACCCGCCGCGGCGAATACTGCGCTCTTATCGATGCGAGCGACGCACTCGATCCCCACTCCATCGAAGCAGCAGGAGTTGATCTAGACCGGCTCCTTTGGGTGCGCTGCGGAGGAAGCTCTCCACAGAAAACGCTTTCACCACGGAGGCACCGAGACACGGAGAAAACAAATTCAAAAGCCGGGTGCCCCATTTCTCGCGAGCCCTTTGCGCGAGAAGTGGGGATTTCCTCACAGACTGCATTGAACTTTGGTGAAACAAATTCCCGTGCCGAACACTGCCTCGAACAAGTCCTGCGCTCGACCGACCTGCTGCTCGAAAGCGGAGGCTTCGGCCTGATCGTCCTCGACCTCGCCGACCTGCCGCCGCAGTCCGCCCGCCGCATCCCGCTGACCACATGGTTCCGCTTTCGCCGCGCCGTCGAACACAAACCCACAATCCTGCTGGCGATCGAGCAGCAACCCATAGCCGGAAGCTGCTCGTCGCTGTTGTTGCGGTTGGACTCACAAAATATTTCAGACAAGAAAATCCCCACTCACGCGAACCTACTATCCGGACTGAATATCACCGCCGAACTGACTCGCTCCCGTCTGGACCGCAAACCGGCGCGCTCCGTAGCATTCGCCACCAAAACCGCCTGGGCGGGATAAACGAAATGACTCAATCGCCAAATGACACACTGACTCAATGACCGGATGACTCCATGCCGTTCGCCTGCATCTACATTCCGAGTTTTTCCCTCGCGGCCGCGCTCCGCGGCGAACCGGAACTGCAGGCCCGTCCCGTCGCCATTTTCGAAGGCAAACCTCCTCTCGAGCAAATTGTTGCGGTCAATGAAAATGCCAGCCGCCTGGGCATCGCGCCCGGCATGACCAAGGCGCAGACCGAGCTCTGCTCCGAACTCGCCCTGCGCCCGCGCTCTGCACTGCAGGAATCTTCCGCCCACGCTGCCCTGCTCGACTGCGCCCAATCGTTCTCTCCCTGCGTGGAAGACTCGGCCTGCGACACAGTTCTCCTCGATCTCGCCGGCATGGAATCTTTATTCGGATCGCTGCATAAAATTTCTCGCGCCATTTCCGATCGCGCCGCCGCATTGGGCCTGGCGGCAAACATTGCGACCGCCTCCAACCCCGACGCGGCCCTGCTTGCCGCCCGCGGATTGTGTGGCGCGGGCACTTTTGCCCGCGCAGGTGTCATCGTGATTCCAACAGGCAAAGAAGCGGAATCTTTAGGAGGATTGCCGGTAGAAGTTTTGTTGTCCGATCGTCTGGAGGGCGAAGAGAAACAATCCGCCGACCGCCTGCTCGAAACGCTTGCCCATTGGGGCATTCGCAACCTGCGCGCCCTGGCCGCATTGCCCGAAGTATCGTTGAGCGAGCGCCTCGGACAAGAAGGTCTCCGCCTGCAGCAATTAGCGCGCGGCACCGCGAGCCGCACGCTGGTTCCGATCGAAGCTCCGCTGCTGTTCGAAGAAGCGACCGAACTGGAGCACCCCATCGTCCTGCTTGAACCGCTGGCTTTCCTGCTCAATCGCCTGCTCGAACAACTCTGCGCGCGTTTAGCCTCGCGCGCCCTCTCCACGCAAGAACTTCGCCTGACGCTGGAACTCTCCAATCTCACCGGCATCGACGACGAATGTGAAAGTGCAGGAATACACAGCGAAAGCAATGGAGATGACGTCAATGTAAAACCAAATAGGAATTGGGGTGCCCCATTTCTCCCCGATTTTGGGAGAAGTGGGGATTTCCGGCGGAGCGAAGCTCCGCTGTTTCCCCGCCGCCAAACAAAATTTATCCGCAAGCTGAATCTGCCGCTTCCCATGCTCGACCTCAAAGTTTTCCTGAAACTCCTGCAAATCGATCTGAACGCACATCCCCCGGGAGCACCCATCATGAAAATTCATCTGGCCGCCGAGCCAGCGCGTCCGCGCTCGGCCCAAGGTGGCCTGTTCCTGCCTCCATCGCCCGAACCGGAAAAGTTGGAACTCACCCTCGCCCGCATCGCCGGCATTGTCGGCGAACACAAAGTCGGCGCCGTGGAGTTGCTCGACACGCATCATCCCGAAGGATTCCGCATGCGCCGCTTCGTCGCCGAAGTTGCCCGCAAAGTTCCGCAGAAGAAAAATCCAGATGCAGCCGAAGCGACTTCCGCAGTCACCGCCCTGCGCCGCTTCCGGCCGCCCTTGCGCGCAAACGTGACTCTGGAAAACGGCCAGCCGACGCATTTGGTTTGTCGAAAAAGAGAAGTGCAAGGCGAAGTCCTCTGGAAGGCGGGCCCATGGCGCTTCTCCGGCGATTGGTGGGAGCGCGATGCCTGGTCCCGCGACGAGTGGGATCTCGCCTTGCGCAACGGAGAAACGGTTTCGTTCTACCGCCTCGTGCACGACCTGCTCGGCGGCGAATGGTTTGTGGAAGGAACATATGACTGAAGGACATTGAGCCATTGAGTGATTGGGTGATTGCGCCATTCAATCGGAAACTCAATCGCTCAATGACTCAATCGCTCAATGACTCAATGTACGTTGAACTTCATGCCCGCTCCGCTTTCAGCTTTCTCGAAGGCGCTTCCCTGCCCGAGGAACTGATCGGCGTGAGTTCGCATTTCCACATGCCCGCCATGGCGCTGCTCGATACCGACGGCGTCTACGGCGCTCCACGCTTCCACCTGGCCGCCAAAAAAATCGGCATCAAAGCACACATTGGCGCGGAAGTCACAGCCAATTTTTCACCACGGAGTCACCGAGACACGGAGAAAATTCAACAATCAAAACTCAACAATCAAAACTTTAATTCCTCCGTGACGGAGCCTGCCCTGAGCAGAGTCGAAGGATGCCTCCGCGGTGAATTCCGCATTCCCCTGCTCGTCGCCTCCCGCGCCGGCTACCAGAATCTCTGCCGCCTGATCACCAAAATGAAGTTGCGCGCCAAAAAAGGCGAAGGCGCCGTCACCGCGCAAGAACTCGAAGAACATGCCGACGGATTAATCTGCCTCACCGGCGGCGATGAAGGCTCACTTGCTGCAAGCCTGCGTCAAAACAATCCTGACGAAGCCCGCCGCCAACTCGATCAACTCACCGGCATCTTCGGCCCACGCAATGTGTACGTTGAACTGCAGCGCCACTTCCACCGCGAAGAAGAATCCCGCAACCGCAGCGCAGTCGATCTCGCCCGCTCGCTCAATCTCCCGCTGCTTGCTACCAACGGCGTGAACTATGCCATCCCCAAAGCCCGCGAACTTTGCGACGCATTCACCGCGATTCGCCATCACCGTACGCTTTCGACTGCTGGACGCCTGCTCTCGCGCAACTCCGAGCGTCATGTGAAATCTCCTGAAGAGATGCAGCAACTTTTTGCCGACCTGCCCGAAGCCATCAGCAATACCGTCGAACTTTCCTCTCGCCTCGAATTCACCCTCAACGATCTGGGCTACGAATTCCCGCGCTATCCCGTGCCCGAAGGCGAGACCATGAATTCTTTCCTGCGCGAGCAATCATGGATCGGCTTCCGCAACCGCTATGGCCGCGCCTCCGAAGATATGCAGGCCAAAGCCCGCCGCCAGATCGAAAAAGAATTGGCGCTCATCGAAAAGCTTAAGCTTGCCGGATACTTCCTCATCGTCTGGGACCTGGTCCGCTATTGCCGCGAGCAAAACATTCTGGTGCAGGGACGCGGATCCGCCGCCAACAGCGCCGTCTGCTACTCGCTCGGCATCACCGCCGTCGATGCGGTCGGCATGGAACTCCTCTTCGAGCGTTTCCTTTCCGAAGAACGCGGCGAGTGGCCCGACATCGATCTCGACCTGCCCAGCGGCGACGAGCGCGAAAAAGTCATTCAGTATCTCTACAAAAAATATGGCGAACGCGGCGCTGCCATGACCGCCAACGTCATCACCTACCGCAACCGCATGGCCGCGCGCGAAATGGGCAAGGCCCTGGGATTCGATCCCGAAACTCTCCAGAAAATTTCCGCTGCCGTCGCCACCTGGGAATTTCGCGATGAAAACGACGCGCTCGACCGCCGCTTCCGCGACGCCGGCCTCGATCTCACTCATCCTCGCCTGCGCAAATATTACGAACTCTGCCTCGCCGTGCAGGACATGCCGCGCCATCTCGGCCAGCACTCCGGCGGCATGGTCATCTGCCAGGGACAACTCGATTCCATCGTCCCGCTCGAACCCGCCTCCATGCCCGGCCGCGTCGTCGTGCAATGGGATAAGGAGGATTGCGCGGACATGGGCATCATCAAGGTCGATCTGCTCGGACTCGGCATGATGGCCGTGCTCAAAGATTCCATCGAACTCATCCGCGGGCATTATCACGAGGAGGTGGACCTCGCACACCTTCCGCAAGATGACACGCAGGTCTACTCGACGCTGCAGCAAGCCGACACCATAGGAATGTTCCAGGTGGAAAGCCGCGCGCAAATGTCATGCCTGCCGCGCTTGCGGCCGATGCGCTTTTACGATGTGGTGGTGCAGGTCGCGATCATCCGGCCCGGCCCCATCGTCGGACAGATGGTGAATCCATTTCTGCAGCGGCGCCAGCGAAAAGAAGAAGTCACCTACGCGCACCCGTCGCTCGAACCCGTTCTCAAGCGCACGCTCGGCGTCCCACTTTTTCAGGAGCAATTGCTGCGCATCGCCATGATCGCCGCCAACTTCACCGGAGGCGAAGCCGAAGACCTGCGCCGCGCCATGGGCTTCAAGCGCTCGCAGGCTCGCATGAAAGAAATCGAAGCGAAACTCCGCTCCGGCATGACTGCAAACGGAATCTCCGCGAAGGCACAGGAAGAAATCATTCTCTCGATCACGTCGTTCGCGCTCTACGGATTTCCTGAATCCCACGCCGCCAGCTTCGCCCTGATCGCCTACGCCAGCGCCTATCTGAAATGCCACTATCTCGCCGCGTTCACCGCAGCATTACTCAACAATCAGCCCATGGGTTTCTATTCGCCAGCGACAATCGTCAAAGACGCGCAGCGCCACGGCCTGAAACTGCTGCCAGTCGATGTGACGTGCTCAGAGTGGAATTGCACGCTGGAGGCAGTACCGAGTACCGAGTACCAAGTGCCGAGTCCCGAGTATCGAGTACCGAGTAAGAACAAGGCCATAGTCTGTTGGTCGTCGGTCGTTGGCCCTGAAGATTTCGATAGCCCAGCCGCGGAGCGGCAACAGAATACAGCCCACGGCGCAAGCCGTGGGTTAGACGCCAGAAATATGGAAGCCCCCGATGGGCGAAAGATTGAGGATGGGAAGCACCTCGGGGCGGACGAATCTTTTCACTCGCGACCCGGTACTCGCGACTCGCAACCCGCCCCCGCTCTTCGCATGGGTCTGCGCTATGTCCGCGGACTGCGCGAAGAGGTTGCTCGCTCCCTCCTCCTGGAACGCCTGCGCGCTCCTTTCGCATCGATCCACGATCTCACCCGCCGGGTCCCCGAACTCCGCAAAGACGAACTCACGACGCTGGCGGAAATCGGCGCGCTGAATTCAGTGGCCAGTGGCCAGTTGTCAGTTCCCAGTGCAACTCTTGTCATTCCGACCCCCGAGCGCACGCGAGGGGCGGAGGAATCTCTACCCGGCTCGGTACCCACAACTCGCAACCTGGTACTCGGTACTCGGTACCCGGTACTCAATCGCCGCGACGCCCTCTGGCAGGTCGAACGCGCCGTCCGCCCCGCGGGCCCACTCCTCGAACAAAACGCTGAGCCCGACGAACGCTCTCCCCTCGCGCCCATGAACCACGAAGAGCGCCTGGTCGCCGACTTCCATGGCACCGGACTCACTGTCGGCCCGCATCCCATGGCCTATCGCCGCGCCTGGCTCAACGCCATGGGCATCCGCCGCGCCAGCGAACTGCGCGACCTGCCTACCGGCAAGCGTCTCCGCATCGGAGGCTGCGTCATCACTCGCCAGCGTCCCGGCACCGCCAAAGGATTTGTGTTTTTAAGTCTGGAAGATGAAACCGGAGTGGCGAACGCCATCGTCCGCCCGGATCTGTTTCACGCGAACCGCCTGCTGCTGACCAGCGAGCGCTTCCTGGCCATCGAAGGCATCCTGCAGAATCAGGACAACGTGATCTCCGTTCGCGCCGAACGCGTGCAGCCGCTGTTTGTTACGAAAGCCGAAACCATCTCGCACGACTTCCACTGAGCCCACAAATCCCTGCTAACATCCCTCTCCTGAATTTGGAGGCCCTGCCATGGCCGACCTGCTGAATGCCGCCAACAACCTCGACCGCGCCGAACAGACGCGCCTTCACCGGCAACAAATCGAACAGGAGCGCGCGCAACGCATCTTGCGCCACAAGCACGCGATTGCCGCCCGCAGGCTGGCGCTCGCCGCCGCGCCTGGCGCCCCGAGAGCACTGAACCTGTTCGCCGACGGCGATTCGTGGTTCGATTATCCCCTGCCCGTTCTCACGCCGAACGACACCATCACTTCCATCGGCCGGCACGGCAATCCTCAGCCGCTGATCCTCAATCTGGCTCATTACGGCGACGAGGCGCGAGACGATCTTGGGGTCCAGCAGCGTCTACGCATCCGCCAGAATCTGACCGACCCCGACAACGGCACCTTCGACGCAATCCTGTTCTCCGGCGGCGGCGGCAACGACACCGTGGGCAATCAGTTCTGTCTTTGGATTCAAGACTACGTGCCCGGCATGACGCCCAGTCAAGGCATCAATGCCACCCGCCTGGGATCGGCGCTTGGAGTCGTGCGCAGCGCCTACGAAGACCTCATCGCCATTCGCGACCAAGTTGCTCCGCAGTGTCCTGTATTCGTGCACGCCTACGACTTTGCCATTCCCAATGGCGTTGGCGTCTGCAACAACACCATTGGGCCTTGGCTTAAGCCATCACTGGATTATCGCGGCTGGACGAATCCTGTTCTCGCCGCTCAGGTGGTTAAAGAATTCCTGCTGCAGTTCCTCAACATGCTCACGCAAGTCGCGAAACTGCACAGAAATGTCATCGTCGTGAACGCGCAAGGTACTCTGCAGCCGAATGAATGGGCGAACGAACTGCATCCCACCTCGGGCGGCTTTGACAAGGTCGGCGCGCAATTTATCGCCGCGATCGGAGCGATATTTCCCGGAAGGATCTAACGTTTATTTTCCGGTATAGCTCACCCTCCAGATCGTGTTCGACCCGTCATCGCTTACCAGCAGCGAGCCATCCGGAGCCACCGTGATCCCCACCGGACGCCCCCACACATCGCCATTCGGCAGCACGAATCCGGTCAGGAAATCTTCATACTCGCCCGAAGCGTGCCCCGTCTGATGCAGCGGCACACGAATCACTTCATATCCCACGCGCGTCGCCTTGTTCCACGAGCCGTGCTCCGATGCAAAAAGATCTCCCTTATATTCCGCCGGAAATTTATCCGCCTCATAGAAAGTCATTTCCAGCGACGCATTGTGCGGCTGCAACAACACGTCCGGAACAATCGCTTTATCCTTCAACTCCGGATGCTTCCCCTTCTGCCGCGGATCCTGATGCGGTCCGATATACCACCACGGCCATCCATAGAATCCGCCTTCCTGCACATGCGTGATGTAGTCGGGCACGAGATTGTCCCCAAGTGCATCGCGCTCGTTCACCGAACACCACAACTCGCCCGTCTTTGGATTTATCAGGATCCCGCCACCGGGATTGCGAATACCGTAGGCATACACCTTCAGCTGGCAATTCGACGGATCGCACACCAGAATGTCGGCGCGATCCCGCTCCGCCGGATGCGTGTCGGTATCGTCATCGTTCGACGCCGATCCCACCGCCACAAACATCTTCTTCCCGTCCGGCGTAAATTCGACCGAGCGTGTCCAGTGGCCGCCGCCGCTGGGCAGATCCGCGATATGCTCGGGAGGCCCGCTCGCCCGCATGTCCCCGTTGTGATACGGGATTCGAAGCACCTCATTCGTATTGCCGATATAAATCCACTGCGGATCCGGCCCCGGCGGGTAAAATGCAATCCCGTAAGGCCGTTTCAAGCCCTCGGCAAAAACGGCATTCTGCTCAGGCTTGCCATCGCTGGTCATGCCGCGAAATACGCGAATGCGCCCCGCGGCGCTCTCTGCCAGAAATATGTCGCCATTCGGTGCCGTGCGCAGCAATCGCGGATTATCCAGCCCGCCCGCATATAACTCCACCTTGAATCCCGCGGGCGCCACCGGCCACGCATTCTCCGGACGCGCCACCACCTCCGGCCCGTTCTCCGCCGACTGCGTCGCATATGGCGGAGGCAGATCCGCCACCGTAATCTTGCGAGTCGTCCCCGGCTTCTCGTAGCGAAAATCTGTAAACGGCGCTTTCGGTGCAGGAGCTTTGATCGTGGATGCCATCGCCTGCGCCGGCGGCGTTGCATTCATCTCGCCCGTTGCTCCTCCCTTTCCCGGACCCATCGTCTCTACATAGCTGATGATTTCCCAGCGGCTTTTCTCGGGCAGAAACGCCCACGACGGCATCCCATTATCCTTGTTGCCCTTGGTGATGAACCAGAACACCTCGCCTTCTGGGATACCCTCTAGCTTGCCGTCAACCAGGGACGGAACATTCCCCGTCCCCTGCCCCGCTCTTCCGTGACACGACAGGCAATTCCGCGCATAAAGAGTTTTGCCGGCGGTCACCGCGGCGGCCTGCCCCTGATAAGGATTCTTCGTGGCTTTCGCCGAATCCGGGGCATCGTGAAAGTTTTTGTCCACAGCCTGCAGTGTTGGAATGGAAAGAAACGACAGGAGAACTGCCCACACAACCCTCATCGTGCTCAAAGGCATGATCATCCTCGCGGGTAAGATTTCCCACTTAGATTATGCTCTGAGCAAAAGGGATGCGAGTTTATACAGCGAATCCTCACTTCACCCGAAGTGTGGAGCGTGTGCCGAAACCGTTACGCCGCTAGCCCGCGGCTCTTTACTTATCACTTATCCACTGGCTTCGATCTTGGCGGTGATCAAGCCCACGTGGTCGATGCCCACACCGTGCGCATCGTCAATCACCGTGGCCACATCCTCCCAAGGAACATTGTTGTCCGCTTTGACGAATAATACCTTCTGGGCGCGTGTCTTATAGATGTCGACCAACTGACTGTTGAGATCCTTCCAGCTCACGTCCTGCTGATTGATCTCGAGTTGCGGCTGGCCTCCATTCGCGGGTGCGAGTACCTGCAAGACCACGGAGCGGCTGTTCGGCTGAGGTTTGGCGTGCTTTGGCGGCGGCTGTGGGATGAGCGCAGTGTCCCCTTTAGGGGTAACGGGGGAGATGATCATGAAAATAACCAGCAACGTCAGCAACACATCAATCAGTGGTGTCACATTCATGCTGCCGAGTATCCCACCACCACTTCCAACCTGCACTGCATGCCTCCTATTGAAATAGATGCCCATGGGGTCCTACCGGGATGCCGAGGTAGCGACTAGCAGGCAATAAATCTCTGATATTGGGGGAACTGCGGGCAATGCACTTCGGAGAGCAGGATGCGATTCAAAACAGATCTTATGAAGGTTTGATAGCGTTTTCTGCGGCCCGCGATAACCCCGCGGGATAAAAAAGCGTCCTAAGGTATACGGCTCAGATTAAGAGCCAGGTGTCCTCCCTACCCGGCAATAATCAGGCTCAAGGAGTACCCAATGAAATTCCGCTGGCTGGCAATCGCGGTAGCATTGGCGGCATTCAGTGCAGGACCCTGGACGTTCGCGCAAACCCAAATTCCCGGGCAGAATCCGCCCCAGACCCAGGCGCCGACGAGCGATCCAAACCAGGGTCAACCCAAAGCAGGTGAGGTGCAGAACGCGCCCAAACAGGCGCCCTCCGCACTTCCCACGGAAGATGATAGCCAGATCAAGCACGATGGCGGCAAAAACGACGTCGATGCCGTGGGCAACCGCAACGTAGGATGCGGGCGGGGCGTAGGAAACTGGTACAGCATCGAGAAGCAGGTCGCCCTCGGGCGGCAGTATGCGCAGCAGATCGAATCCCAAGTCAAGCTGATCAATGATCCCGTCGTCACCGAATACGTGAATCGGATCGGACAGAATCTGGTTCGCAATTCCGACGCCCAGGTGCCGTTCACGATCAAGGTCATCGACTCCGATGTCGTCAACGCCATGGCTTTGCCGGGCGGATTTTTCTATGTGAACTCCGGTCTGATTCTGGCTGCCGACGACGAAGCGGAGTTGGCAGGTGTTATGGCGCATGAAATCGGCCACGTTGCCGCCTGCCACTATGCGCGTGAGATGACCCGCTCCAACCTCCTCCAGATGGCTTCGCTACCTGCCATCTTCATGGGCGGCGCCCTCGGCTATGGCGTCTATGAAGGCATGGGCCTTGGCATTCCTCTAACCTTCCTGCATTTCTCGCGCACCTTCGAGGCGCAAGCGGATTACCTTGGCATCCAGTATATGTATCGCGCCGGGTACGATCCCTCGGCATTCATCTCATTCTTCGAGAAGATTGAGGCCATGGAAAAAAAGAAGCCGGGAACTCTCTCCAAAGCCTTCGAAACCCACCCACCGACTGGGGACCGCATCGAGAAGTCGGAGGAGGAGATTCGCAAGATTCTTCCGGCCAAGGCTGAGTACATTGTGACCACATCGGAGTTCGACGACGTAAAGGCAAGACTCGCCGCCATCGAAAATAAGCACCAGTTGCTCGATGAAAAGGACAGCAATAAACCGAGCTTGCGGCGGACCTCGAACACCAACGACAAGAGCGATGACGATCGTCCAATCCTGAGACGTCGCGACGACTCAAACTAGTGTGGTGCGTCAAGCACATCGACACTTATCGGTCGCCGTTTTCCCCTGTGACCCTCTGTGCATTCTGTGGTTAGGGCCCTTGACCTCCTCGCATACCCGGAAGTTCTTCATCCCTCGTCGAAACCTCAATCCGTTTTTCCATACGGACGCATCCAAACAACCCAGAGCCTAGAACCGAAGGAGGATTTATGTCTGGTTTGCGGATTTTGCAGGTTTGCATGGCGACGGCGGTGCTGAACGTCGGGTTGTCTGGTCTGCCCGCTTTGGCTGCTGGCACTCAGACCTTCACTGGAAAGGTCAGCGACACCATGTGTGGTGCCAAACACAAAGAAGGGATCCCCCCCGCAGCCTGCGTTCGTGCCTGCGTGAAGCACGGTGCCAAATACGCTTTGGTCGTCGGCGACAAGGTCTATACCCTCGACACCTCGAATCAAGCCACGCTGGGCGAACTCAACAAGCTAGCTTGGGAGGACGCCAAGGTCACAGGCACGGAGAACGCAGATATCATTTCGGTGAAGTCGGTAACTGCCGCCAAGTAGGAGTCGCGAGAGAAACTGGCTTTTGTCCCGCCTCCGGGGATGAGCAGCACAGGACGTAATCATCCCAACTGCCCGCGGCGCCACTAGAAGAGAAACTCCGCAAAGCATTCGCAAATTGCGCGAACTGCTCGCGGGCCAGACTACAAGAGTCGCCGGTTGGACTTCTCGAAATAGAGCATAACGCCGCGAAACGAGCCATGCTGGGAAAACTCGACGTGCAGATTTGAACAATGCTCATCCGTCAAAATATTAAAAACGCGACTCAGGGAGTACATGTTCATTTGCATCAACGGGGCGGAATACGATTGTCCTTGAGCAAGATTGATTAAGCCATGCACGAGGTTTACGCGCCGGCGCAACGCCGCAACGCCGCGCCGGAACGCGGAGCGGCTATCGGAGTATGTGAGATGGATTGCACCCACACCTCCTTCCGCGAGCAACGTGATCAATCTGCGCAGCATGAGCTCGCCGCGCGCCACCGGGATGTGCTGGAATACGATAAAAGAATGCACTAGATCCACGCTGCCCGGTGCAACCGTATCCAACTCGCTGACATGCAACAGCCGAGCGGACGGAGCATGCAGTCTTTCGCAATTGGCGCGAGCCAGTTCCAGCATTCCCGGGGAGATATCCACGCCGATCGCCTCACTCGAGCGATGGGCCAGCGGCACAACCAGCCTACCCACACCGCACCCGTAATCGAGCACCCGATCAGGCTTGAACTCGGGACGGATGGCGGCGCGAATCACGCTGTAGACATGCTCGACATGACGCTCACCAGAAGCGAAAAACTCATCCAGCACGTCACTGTTCAAGTTGGCTCTAAGGAACTTCGAGTCGGAACAAACACCAAAATAGGGATTCGTCCTACCCCATTCCCGCCAATCCCTGTCTGCATTATTGGCAACTGTCATACCTGGTAGTGGTCATCTGAAGCCTTGCGGCTGCGCCAATCCTACATGGGTTGAGGGTGAATCGGTAATCCGAGAGAGTTGGTAGCGCTACCGGGAATCGAACCCGGGTTTGAAGATTGAGAATCTTCCGTCCTAACCCCTAGACGATAGCGCCCTCGAGACGTTTTTTTATTATAACAAAGCCGTTCTCTCCTCTCGCTTCACCGCGATCGCGCATTCGCTTCCTTTTTTTCTGATTCTGCCCTCGCTCCCCGGACTCCCCGGTCCGCAAATTTCGCGTTTCATTTCGGAATTTCCGTGCGCGCATATCGAAATTATTTGTGCGACTTTCTCCCATCCACAGCCCCAGAAGTACTATAGTAAAAACACATTCAAAAACTCTTTCACCTGTAACCGATTGAAGTGTAGGGGCGATTCACATGTTGTTCCTTCATCAACCAATCCAATCATTTCTGAACTTAGGAGCATGCAAGGAGTACGCAACCATGGCCAAATCAAAATTTCCCAAAAAGACGAACGGTGAAGTCGGCATTCCTCGCGTGGAAGCCACATCGGCTGACCTGACCACGGCGGAAAAGAATGCCTCCGAAATCACTCAATCCGAACCCAAGAAGCCATCCAGAAAGCCCACGATTGTAAAAGCGGAAGCCCGTGCCAGCATCGTTCCCATCAACCTCGACGAAGAAATCCGCCGCCTCGCCTACCTCATGTCCGAGCGCCGCGGATTCGAACCCGGTCACGAAAATGAGGACTGGCTCGCCGCTGAACACGAGATTCGTCAGCGCTATCGTCAACAGAGCGCCTGACGCTCCCCAAGCACCGCCTTGGCGGCCGAGCCCCGGCCGCCGTCTGCGGGCGGAATCGTTCCCACTCACCCTGCATACCCACTCTCTGTCTCTTCCCCGCCTTAGCCCCTCTTCGCCGTTTGCCTCAAACCCCCGTTTCTGAAAAAATACCTTGGGGTTCCCTTACATGGCGTACATCGGCAGTTTTGCCTTGCTCCTCGCCTTGGCTTTGAGCGTCTACTCGTTTGGAATTGGCTTGATCTCTTTATTTTTTCCAGGGGATTCCGCCTGGCAACGCCTCGGGGAAACCGCCCGCCGCGCCGGCATCGTAGTCTTCGGAGCCGTGCTGCTCGCCGCAATTGCTCTCGTAGTCTCCGCCTTCCGCGACGATTTCACTATCGCCTACATCTTTCATCACAGCAATCGCGATCTCCCCGGTCCTTACAAGTTCGCAACGCTGTGGTCCGGCCAAGAAGGCTCGCTCCTTTTCTGGTCGCTTCTGCTGGCCGGATACGGCTTCGTTCTCCGCCTTCGCTATAAGACCGACCCGCGCCTCTTCGCCTACGCCTCGGTGGTGCTCGCTGGCGTTCAGATCTTCTTCCTCTCTCTCGTGTATTTCGCCGCGAATCCCTTTGGCCTCATCCAAGGCCCGCTCCGCGCCGATGGCAGCGGCCTCAACCCGCTCCTGCAGTATCCCGAGATGGTCATCCATCCGCCTATGCTCTATCTGGGATACGTGGGCTTCACCGTGCCCTTCGCCTTCGCCCTCGGCGCACTCATCATGAAGTATCCCGGCGAGAAATGGATACACATCACGCGCCGCTGGACCATGGTGACCTGGGGATTTTTAACCTGCGGAATTTTTCTCGGCGCCCACTGGGCTTACGCCGTTCTCGGCTGGGGCGGATACTGGGGATGGGATCCCGTCGAGAACGCCTCGCTGATGCCCTGGCTGGTCGGCACCGCGTTCCTCCACTCCGTCATGATGCAGGAAAAACGCGGCATGCTGAAAGTCTGGAACATGTGGCTGGTCTTTGCCACGTTCTGGCTCGCCATTCTCGGCACGTTCCTCACGCGCAGCGGCATCATCAGCTCCGTTCACGCCTTCGCGCAATCGTCCATCGGAAGCTGGTTCGCGTGGTTTCTTTCCATCAGCTTCGCGGTTTTCCTTTTCTTCTTTCTCAAGAACGCGAGCCACCTGCGCAGCGAACATAAACTCGAATCGCTGGTCTCCCGTGAATCGAGTTTCCTGTTCAACAATCTTCTCTTTGTGCTGCTCTGCTTTACCGTGCTGTGGGGAACGTGGTTCCCCAAGATTTCTGAACTCGTGCAAGGCAACAAAGTCACAGTCGGCGCGCCGTTCTATAACCGCGTTGCTATTCCCGTTGCGCTGTTGCTACTGATTCTCACTGCCATCGGCCCGTTGCTCGCCTGGCGCAAAACATCTCTGGAAAGTCTCAAGCGCAATTTCCTTTGGCCCACCATTGGCGCGATTGCCGTGATGGTCTTCCTGATGATCACTCCTTCCAGCTGGGGATCTCCCTTCGGACTTCGCCCCTGGCAGGATGTGTCTTATTTTTATGCGCTGATGGCCATCGGACTGTCCGTTCTCGTGACACTCACCGTGGCCAGCGAGTTCTATCGCGGCGGCCGCGTCATCTCCGAAAAAACCGGGCAGGGCATGTTCGCCTCCATGGTCCAGCTCACCCATCGCAACACTCGCCGCTACGGAGGCTACATCGTCCACTTCGGCGTGGTCGTCGTCATCATCGGCCTAGCCGGCTCCGCCTTTAATCAGGACAAGGAATCCGAAAAAGGCCTGGCTTACGGCGACCACATGCGAATCGGAAGTTACGATCTCGTCTGCCGATCCTACACGCAGGATGACAACCCGAATTATTCCAGCGAGTGGGCGATCATGGATGTTTACCAGAATGGTAAAATGATCGACACGCTCACGCCGCAGCGTCTGTTCTACAAGGCAAGCCAGCAGGCGTCCACCAAACCGGACATCCGCTCAACCTTCAAAGAGGACCTCTACCTGGTCTATGAAGGGCAAAACGAAAACGGACAGCCCATCATCAAAGCGCACCTGAATCCGCTGGTCATGTGGATCTGGCTGGGCGTCTGGATCATTCTCGGCGGCACAGTCCTCGCTCTGGTTCCGAACGCCCCGGCGGTATCCCGCGTCCCAGCGGCCAGGCTGATCGAACACGCAGCGCCGGTAGCCACCGGCGATTAACATTGGGGGCAGGGGCATAGGCCCCGTAGGGGTGGCGCGTGAAGGCTGGCACGGAAGAATCTATGTGAGAAAGTGAATTCTCGGAACAACGGTGGAATAAGCGCCACCTAAACCCAGCCGCGTAGCGGCGGTATGTGAAAGCCCAGCACGGAAGTGCCGGGTAAGGTTTCGAAAAGGCAACGAGTCCCGTAGGGACGGCACTATCCGTCTCAATGAATCGAAATACGAAATGATCACGAAATCCAACTCGCTCCCCCGCCGCGCTCTCGAATGCGCGTTGCTCTCTCTCGCCGTCTTCGTCTTCTCCGGCGCGGCCGATCCCTCCACCCGCTTCAACGAAATCGGCCACCGGATGATGTGCATCTGCGGCTGCAACCAGATTCTGCTGGAGTGCAATCACGTCGGCTGCCCCGATTCCGACGGTATGCGTAACGAACTCATGGCCGCCATCACGCGCGGCGATAACGACAGCCTCGTCGAGCAATCCTTCGTGCAGAAATACGGCCCCACGGTCTTGGCGGCGCCCACGACCACCGGCTTCGATCGCACCGCGTGGATCATGCCCTTCGCGGCGCTTTTTGTTGGCTTGACCATCGTCATCCTGATCGTTCGTGCCTGGAAGAACCGCCCCACCCCGGCCATCGCGGACGGACTGCGTCCCGCCAAGGGCGCGGAATTCGATCGATTCCGCGAGCAAGCGCGCAAGGAGACTGACTTATGATGCTCGTCTTTGCCTGCTGCGCTGTCGTCACCGTAGCCTCCGTGCTCTACATCTTCCACATTCCGGGACCGGTCTATCTCGGGCCGGAAAAAACTCGCGCCTCGTATCTTCGCGAGCGCAAAGATGCGGTGTACGAAAATCTCCGCGACCTCAACTTCGAATACATTGCCGGCAAAGTTCCGGACGCCGACTACCAGTCTCTCAAGTCGTCCATGCAAGAGGAGGCCGCCACGCTCCTGGCCGAAATCTCCCGTCTGGAATCCGGCGCCCTACCCGCGCCAAGAAAAGCGAGATCATGATCATTCCCACACCCTTTGTCATCCTGAGCGGAGTGAATGCTCCGCAAAGCGAAGCATCCACGGAGTCGAAGGATCCCTGCACCCTTCTCCGCCTCCGCCGGCTGTTCTCAGCACGCTCGCTCTACACATTCTCCGCCCTGCTCCTGCTCGCGCTCTCCGCCTCCGCCCAGACCCTCACTGGCACGGTGAAAAACGCCACCACCGGCAAAGTCTCCGCCGGAGACGAGGTCGTGCTCCTCAGCCTCGGTCAGGGAATGGAAGAAGCCGGACGCACCAAGTCCGACGCGAAAGGCGACTTCAGTTTCAAGCTCGATGCCCAGGGCCCGCATCTGATCCGCGTCATCCATCAGGAGGTCACCTATCACCGCATGGCTCCTCCGGGAACCACGTCCGTCGAAGTCGAAGTCTATGACGTCAGCAAGAAAGTTGAAGGCATCGCAGTCGTCGCCGACATCATGCGCGTGCAGGTCGATCAGGGACAGCTCGAGGTCATGCGCGCCTTCGCCGTGCAGAATAATTCCAAGCCTCCGCGCACCCAGATGAATGAACGCAATCTCGAGTTCTACGTTCCGGAGGGCGCTCAGATCGTCCAAAGCTCCGCCATGACCGCCAACGGTCAGCCCATAAACTCCGCGCCCGTCCCCGTGGACGACAAGAAAACCCGTTACTCTTTTCTCTTCCCGCTTCGTCCGGGCACCACGCAGTTCGAAGTCGCCTATCAGGTCCCCTACACCGGCAGCGCCAACATCGATCCCAAGAGCATCTATCCGCTGCAGCATTTCGTCGCCATTCTTCCCAAGTCGATACAGTTTTCCGCCGCGCCCGGCACCACGTTCCAGTCCATGAACGATCCCCAGCAGCCCGACGCCAACGTGCAGGTTGCCTCCGGGGCCGGCGTCGGCCAGCCTCTGGCCTTCAAAATTTCCGGAGCAGGCACTCTGCAGGATCGCCAGGAAAACGCCGGCCAACCCAGCGCGTCGGCTTCCGCGCAACCTGAAAGCCGCCCCGGTGGCGGACTCGGCCCGCCGATCGATGCCCCCAATCCTCTGCAGCGCTACCAACTGCCCATGCTCATCGGCCTCGGCTTGACCCTCGCCGCCGGTGGAGTCTTCGTAGCCTTCCGCCAGCAATCCGGCCGCACGGCTCGTGCCACAGATTCTTCGGTGCTGGATGACGAATATGTCGTAGCCCCGATTCGCGACTCTCGCGCCAGCCAGGAATCTCGAACGGCCGAAGACCGCGCCCAGCCAGCTCCGCGCTCTTCGTCCTCGATGCTGCTTCAGGGCTTAAAGGACGAACTCTTCGACCTCGAAGTCGAGCACAAACAAGGCCTCATCAGCCAGCAGGAATACGAAAAGACCAAGGCCGCCCTCGACCAAACCCTGGAGCGTGCCCTGAAACGCGAAAGCCAAAGAGCCTAGCCCCCTTTTGATTCATGTGGGGACAGCCGCCCTCGGCTGTCCGGTCGAGCGGAGCTCGACAAGGTAGCGCCGGCGTCCCGCCGGCTGTCGAGAGGGCGTCTCGCCCTCTCACTCGACCCGCTCGTCGTCACCCGCCCTTGTGACCCCGGTCCTTGACGTCCACTGCTCCAAAGCGTGATCATCAACTTGGCCAGACGGGACGAGGACTCAGGTGACTCCTAACTCCTTATTCCGGAATATTTTGCCCGTAACCCGTTGAGCCCCATAGATCATCCGCTCAATTCGCCGCTAAGCGCATGATTCCAATAGACCGAGGGGTAGAGGGGTGCCCACCTCCAACCGCGCCTTCCCAAATTGGGAACTTGCATCAACCCCCTTCACGTATCATCCAATAGATAGCTCCACCAAACTTATGGGAAACACTTTCAAGACCGCGTTCCTGCTGACCGCTCTCACGCTGCTTCTGATGTTCATCGGACGCTCTTTCGGCGGTCAGAACGGAATGTTCCTGGCGCTGGCCTTCGCCGCCGTCATGAACTTCGTCTCGTATTTCTATTCCGACAAGATTGCGCTGGCCATGTATCGCGCCCAGCCCGTCACGCGCGAGCAGCTGCCGCGCGCCTACGCGGCCGTCGAGCGCCTCACGCAGAAAATCGGCATTCCGATGCCGAAGATCTACGTCATTCCAACCGAGTCACCCAACGCCTTCGCCACCGGACGCAACCCGAGCCACGCCTCGGTCGCCGTAACACATGGAATTCTGGAACTGCTGAACGACGAAGAACTCGAAGGCGTGCTCGCCCACGAACTCGGACACGTCAACAATCGCGACATCCTGATCAGCTCCGTCGCCGCCACCATCGCGGGTGCGATCACCATGATCGCCAGCATGGGACGCTGGGCCATGTTCTTCGGCGGCTTCGGCGGCCGTGATCGCGATGACCGCGGAGGCGGAGGCCTTGCCGGGCTCTTCATGCTGATCGTCGCGCCCATTGCTGCGAGTTTGATTCAGCTTGCCGTCTCGCGCTCGCGCGAATATCAGGCCGACGCCACGGGCGCGCATTTCACCGGCAATCCCTACGCCCTGGCCAGCGCGCTGCAGAAGCTCGACACTTACTCGCGCCGCATCCCGATGCAGGCCAGCCCATCGACCGCGCACCTGTTCATCATCCAGCCGCTGCTGGGCATGAACTTCGGCAACCTGTTCTCCACCCATCCGCCGATCGCCAAGCGCATCGAGCGGCTTACGGGAAGGCCCGCGGAGTTTATGCAGTAAAGGCAGCTTCTAGCTCCTAGCTTCTAGCTAAAGCTCTACAGAAAACCTTATGGAGCCGCTGCAAGGCTGAGAAAAAAGATCGTTCCTTCTTTGAAACGCAGGCTTGGACTGGCTAGCAGCTAGAAGCTCCATGACGTAGGTAACTCCGCCCGCCCGGCGCCGAATAGTAGAATCCAAAACGATGTCTCCCGAGACCGCGATCGCCACTTCCCACAAAGCTGTTGAGCTCGAAAAGGCCCTGCGCCGCGTGATTCGCGGCAAAGACGACGTCGTCCGCCTCGCGCTGGTCAGCATCTTCGCCCGCGGACATCTGCTCATCGAAGGCGTTCCCGGAGTCGGCAAAACCACCCTTGGACAGGCCCTGGCCCGCGCCATCGATTGCACCTTTCAGCGCGTGCAGTTCACCAGCGACCTGCTGCCTTCGGACGTTCTGGGCATCTCGGTCTATTCCACCGCCGATCAGGAGTTCGAATTCAAGCGCGGCCCGGTGTTCACCAACGTTCTGCTGGCCGACGAAATCAATCGCACCACGCCGAAGACGCAATCCGCGTTGCTCGAGGCCATGAACGAGGGCCAAGTCACCGTCGACGCGCATTCCTACGAATTGCCGCAGCCGTTTTTAGTCATCGCGACGCAGAATCCAGTGGAGCATCATGGGACGTATCCTCTGCCCGAGTCGCAACTCGACCGCTTCCTGATGCGCGTGCGCATGGGATATCCCGACGCTCAAGCCGAACGCCAGATCCTGCGCTCGGAGGCGGGCGTCGCGCACTTGAACGAACTTCACCCCGTTCTCACTGGGGCCGATGTGCTCGAGATGCAGCAGGCTGTGAAGGGCATTCGCGTCGACGATTCCCTGGTGAATTACGCTTTGGAAATCGTGCGCCGCACCCGCGAGTCGGAATTCCTGTCGTTAGGCGTTTCGCCCCGCGGATCGCAGGCGCTCTACCGCGCAGCGCAAGCAATGGCCTTCCTTGAAGGCCGCACCTTCTGCACTCCCGAAGACTTCAAGCCGCTGGTCGTCCCCGTCTTCGCCCATCGCGTCGTCGTAAACGGACTCTACGCCTCAACGCTGAAAAAGTCGGAGCAATCCGATCAGGTGCTGAAAGACATCATCGAGAACGTCGCAGTGCCGATATAAAGCAGTCGCCAGGTGTCAGCTACCAGTTGTCAGTCCCCTGTGTAACTCTGTGACCTCCGTGGTGGAGCTGTTTCGCTGTCCGCGCAGACTATAATTCTCCCGTCATGTCCTTCCTACGCTTCGTCATGGTGTTATCGCTCGCGGTCTGGATTGGCGGACTGATCTTCTTCGCCTTCGTGCTCGCGCCCACCGCCTTCCAGGTTTTGCCCAACACGCATCTCGCGGGCAATGTTGTCG
Organism: uncultured Acidobacteriota bacterium; assembly: GCA_963763795.1. GTDB lineage: Bacteria > Acidobacteriota > Terriglobia > Terriglobales > Acidobacteriaceae > Sulfotelmatobacter. The sequence continues at coordinate 891,677 of CAVXPP010000007.1, forward strand.
GACGCGCGCTCAGCAAGCTGCATTGGATCGCCATCGTTTCTGGCATCGTCTTCCTGCTGACCTCCATTCTTTACAGCCGGCTGACGGACGGCACGGCGCACGTCTTCGCCACGCGCCACGTGATCCTCTGCCTGATGCTGGCCCTGACGCTGTTCTCGCAGTTCTGGATCATCCCCCGCATGGACACGCTGCGCGCGCAAGTCGGAGACTTTGCCTCCATTCCGCTCAATAACCCCGCACGCGTGCAGTTCGACGCGTTTCACGTATGGTCCACGCGCGTGGAAGGCGCCGTGCTTCTGCTGGGATTGGTTGCGGTGTATCTGACCGCGAGCGCGTTGGCGGCAAACTCGCGCTGACTTGTTCGAGGAAGAGACCCCGAAAACCCTTTTACCGCTAAGATCGCTGAGAACATCCGCAGAGTAAAAACCTGCCTGCCTTTCTCTTCAGTGCTCACTTCGGGTTTTGTTCTCAGCGTTCTCGGCGGCCTTCCTCAGCGTTTTCTGCGGTTAAGATGTTTCCCCATTAACCAGCCCGGAATAACGGAAGCAAGTAACCACGTGGTCGTTCACCATGCCCACAGCCTGCATGAACGCATAGCAGATGGTCGATCCGACAAAGTTGAAGCCGCGGCCTTTCAGATCCTTGCTCATCGCATCGGACTCGGCCGTCCGCGCCGGAACCTGCTTCAGCGACTTCCGCTTGTTCACCAGCGGCTTGCCTCCGACAAATTGCCAGAGGTACCGGTCGAAGCTCCCAAACTCTTCCCGCACGCGCAGAAACGCCTTTGCATTCTCAACGGTAGAGTTAATCTTCAGTCGATTGCGCACGATTCCCGGATCCTGCAGCAGTGTCTTGACCTTCTTGCGGTCGTAGCCGGCGATCCGTCTGGCATCGAAGTCGTCAAAGGCGCGGCGGTAATTTTCCCGTTTATTGAGGATCATGCTCCAGCTCAGTCCCGCCTGCGCGCCTTCGAGAATCAGGAACTCGAACAGCACGCGGTCGTCGTGCACGGGAACGCCCCACTCCTCATCGTGATAGCGAATGGATTGTTCCCCAACCGCCCACGCGCAGCGAACCAGTTCGGTTTTGTTTTTGGCGATCATCTTTGAAAGTCCGAGCAGAAAAGTGCCAAAAAAAGCATGCCCTCTGCAGCAAATTTAACCACAGAGGGCACAGAACTTCACCGCCGGGATCCGCGTGCAAACTTACTCCAGTGATTTGGGATCGGACTTATTCACCGGCGACTTCTTGTCGAGAATCGAGACCAGTTCACGTGCGCTGGGTGGAATGCCCACCTTCCCGCCGCGGATGATTTCTTTGGCCGTCAGATCTCTTCCGTAGAGTTTCCGGTTGGCGCTGCCGTCGGAGCGCAGCGTCGACCCCTCCAACGAAACGCCGGCGAACAATCCTTTATTGCGCGAATACGAGAGGATCTCGGCGTCCATCACGATGTCGGTCGCGCCTTCAGCCGTGCGGCCTTTGGGTCCAGCCGCGGCGGACGCATCCGCGCCCAGCTTCACCTTGCTGTAGAGCAACGATTCTGCGCCTTTGGGATTCATCACCAGCAGCACGAAGTCCGTAGCCTGGCCGCCGAGTTGGAATCCGATGCTGATGCCTTCGAGCGCATACAGAGCCGGAGCGCCCCATCTTCCCTTGTAATGCTCGCCGCTGCGGCAGATCATGACGCCACGCCCGTAGCTGCCTCCGATGCCGAACGCGCCCTTCTTCACCGAAGGCAGCACGACGATGCACTCGGCCTTATCCAGCAGATCTTGCGGGATGTCATCCGGAATATTGAGAATTTCCTTCATCACGACGCCCGCATCCTTGACGCGATCTTCTTCCCGCTCGTCATTGGCGGCAAACGCCATGACCGACATCGACATCAGGACAAGCCCGAAACACACGACGAGTTTCTTCATCAAAAACGCCCTCCAAAAAGATTTTAAGGAAAAAACGATCTACTTCGTGCGACTATGTTAGATCCCCGAATCTGGTTAACTAACGTGGGCGGCGCGGGAACGCCCCCCCCACGGATTCGACACAACTCTTTTAGATTGCATGTTTTGTGCCATGACCAAACGCGTGCTCCTTTTGTAACTTGGCATGTCGTCCGACCGCTCCTAAAGTCAATGCACAGCGCTCCAGCCGAGGATCTTCGGCATGAGACGTGCATCGAATAGTTTAGGAGTGTGCTGAGAAGCGGTTCATAGTGAAAAAATTGGACTCTCCGGGCATGAAGTACACGAATTGGATTTCGGCGCTTTTGACCCTTTCCCTGGCAACCTTTTTGGGAACAGGGCAATTGCGCGCCCAGTCGGCCTACCTGTCGGCTCCGCCCAGCTATAGCGCCTCCAACGGCGCGGCTGCCGAGAATGCGGCTGCTACCGATAGTCTGGACGATCCGCAAAACGCGATCATCACCCTGCACGCCCGCGTCAACGAAGTAAACGTGCTGTTCATCGCGACCGACAAACACGGCAAGTTCGTCCGCGATCTGAACCAGAACGATTTCAACATCCTTGACGATCACAAGCCGCCGCAGGCGATTCTCAATTTCCGCCGGGAGACCGATCTTCCTCTCCACCTCGGTCTTCTGGTCGACGTCAGTGGATCGGTCGACAGCCGCTTCGATTTTGAACAGGATGCCGCTACCAGCTTCATGCAGCACACCCTGCGCACCGGTTTCGACAAGGCGTTCGTCCTCGGCTTCAACAGCCATCAGCAGATGGCACAGGATTTCACCGACAACGTCTCCCTGCTCTCGGCGGGGGTTCACAAGCTGCGCGATGGCGGAGGCACGGCCCTCTACGACGCCGTCTACCGCGCCTGCAAAGAAAAGTTTCTGAAAGACCGTCCCGATCGTCCCGTGCGCAAGGCCATCATTATCGTCAGCGACGGCGAAGACAATCAGAGCGAACTTTCCAAAGCCCAGGCGATCGAGATGGCGCAGCGCGCCGAAGTCATCATTTATGCGATCTCTACCGACGACAGCGGCCTGGTGATGCGCGGCGACAGGGTGCTTGAACAACTCGCCGAAGCAACCGGCGGACGCGTATTTTTTCCCTTCAAGATGAAGGACATCACCCACTCGTTTGCCGCCATTGAAGACGAACTGCGCAGCCAGTACGTGGTCTCCTACAAGCCGGCCGATTTCGACGCCGATGGCCGCTACCGCTCCATTGAAATCTCCTCCCTGAAAAAAGACCTGCAAGTGCGCGCCCGCAAGGGATACTTCGCCCCCCAGCAGTAGAGCGCGTTTTCCGCTTAACCCTTCCATTCGCTTATCGCAGAATGCGAACTTTGTGCCCACGTTCTCATTTGCGGCGGGGCTGTCGCTGTGTTAACGTCCCATTGATTTCAGTTCACCCTCCGCAAGCGAGAGAGGAGACCTCTCCATGGTTGGCATCATCATCCTCGTAATTCTGGTTGTGATCGTCGTGGTTCTCATCGGGATGTACAACGCCCTGGTGCAACTGCGAGTGCGCTGCGACTCGTCGTGGTCTGATATTGATGTACAACTCAAGCGCCGGCACGATCTCATTCCGAACCTGGTCGAGACCGTGAAAGGCTACGCCGCGCACGAAAAGGGTACGTTCGAAAATATTGCAAAGTTTCGTTCGCAGGCCATGCAGGCCACCGGTCCGGCCGACAAGGCTGCCGCGGAAAATCAGCTCACAGGCGCGCTGAAGAGCCTTTTTGCCGTGGCCGAGAATTATCCGCAGCTCAAAGCTTCCGAAGAGTTCACACAGCTGCAAGGCTCTCTTTCCGAAACCGAAGATTCGATCCAGAATTCGCGCCGCTACTACAACGCCGTCGTGCGCGATCTGAATACGAAAATTCAATCCTTTCCCACGAATATTCTGGCAGGCATGTTCGGATTCACCCAGCGCCAGTTCTTCGAGACCGCGGCGACCGACCGCGAACCGGTGCAGGTCAAATTCTAAGGGATTGAGTCATTGGGTCATTGAGGAATCGGGCCATTGAAACCGCCAACGAAGATAGCTCTTCTCGCGCTCCTGGCCTGTATTCTCGCCGGATCCGCAGTCGCGAAATCCTGGCGCATCGCCGATTTTCAGGACGACATCGTCGTCGATCAGAACGGCTCCGCCGTCGTCACCGAGCGGATTTCCCTGGCCTTCGTAGGACCGTGGCATGGCATTCACCGCATGATTCCCATCGAATATCCGGGACCCAGCGGGACAAATTACGAACTCTTCCTCGAAGTCCAGAGCGTCACCGACGGTGAAGGCGGCAAGCTGAAGTACGATTCCTCGATCTCCAATGGCGAGCGCGATCTCAAAATTTATATTCCCGGCGCGGTTGATACCACCCGCACCGTGGAGATCACTTACCGCGTGCGCAACGGAACGCGGTTCTTCAAAGACTACGACGAGTTTTACTGGAACGTGACCGGCAATGATTGGCCCGTTCCCATTGATCATGCGGCCGCCACGGTACACTTCCCCGCTGCCGCCGCGGGATCTTTGCGGGCGCAGGCCTTCACCGGCGTCTACGGATCGAGCGAGCGCAACGCGACGGCCGAGGTCAACGGGGCAGAGGCCCAGTTCGCCACCAACGCTCCGCTGCCCATGCGCGGCGGCCTGACCATCGATGTATACATTCCGAAAGAGGTCCTCAGCGAACCCGGTGCGCTGACCAAATTTCTGTGGTTCGTCGGCGGTAATCCGATCGTGTTCTTGCCGCTGGTCACGTTCGCCGGAATGTTTGTCTTGTGGTGGTACAAGGGCCGCGACCCCGATCCCGGCACGTCGGTCGCTCCCATGTACGAACCGCCGCCGGGCATTTCTCCCGCCGAGGCTGGAACTCTACTGGAAGATGCCATCCATCCCCGTGACATTACATCGACGATGGTCGATCTAGCGGTGCGCGGCTACATCAAAATTGAGGAGACGGCGGAGAAGGTCCTGCTCTTCACGCACAAAGATTACATTTTCCATCTGCTCAAACCGCGCGAACAGTGGGGAGCGGATCTCGCGCCCCACGAGCGCGTGATGCTCGAAAACGTCTTCGCGGGAGGCACCGACACCCGGCTCTCCGACCTGAAGAACCGCTTCTACACGGCCGTGCCGATCATCCGACAGGACATCATGTCGGCGCTGAAGACCAAGGGAATCTATTTGCTCGATCCCGAGTCGGCCAACGGATACAGCATCGTCGCGGCCGTCGGCATCCTGATGCTGTTTGCCATCTTGCAGTATTTGGGATGGGCTAACTTTTTCAATTCGACTCCGCTGCTGATCCTATGCGGCCTGATTTCCGCCGTGATCTGGTGGCTGTTTGCCCGGGTGATGACGGCGAAGACGTTGAAGGGCGCGCGCACCCTCGTCGCCGTCCTCGGCTTTCAGGAATTCATGAATCGCGTGGATGGTGAGCGCCTGAAAAAAATGCCTCCCACCACATTCGAGAAGTATCTGCCTTACGCCATGGCGCTGGGCGTGGAGCATCACTGGGCGCAGGCGTTTGCGGGCATCGTGAAAGATCCGCCGCAGTGGTATGTGGGCCCGGGTGTGTATGCGGCCGGATTCAATCCGATCTTCTTTTCCAGTTCCATGCACAGCATGGCGACCGATATGCACCAGGTATTTGTCTCGGCGCCGCGCGCCAGTTCCGGCGGTTCTGGCTTCGGCGGCGGCGGCTTCGGCGGCGGCGGAGGCTTCTCGGGCGGCGGCTTCGGCGGAGGCGGTGGCGGCGCCTTCTAGCGGTGTTGCAGCTTTGCTGCAGCAGAGCGCTACCATGAACCACAAAGGCCACGAAGTTACACGAAGAAATTCTCAAGAAGTCTTCCTTCGTGTGACTTAGTGTCCTTCGTGGTGGCAACGATCGCCGTTACTCCAGCTCGAAGCTCACATACATCAGCCCGTCATCGCGCTCCACCTGCAACACCACTGGGTCACCGGTCTTGAGCTTGTTCAAGGCGCCGCGAAGCGTATCCAGACTGTCGATCGGCGTGTTGTTGAGCGCATGAATGACGTCGCCGGCCTGCAGCCCGGTGTCGGGTGTGAGCAACTCGACCGCGCGTCCGACCACAATGACTCCCGACGGAATTCTCAAATTCAGACGCGAGCGCAAATCACCCGTCAGATCGATCGCCAGAATACCCAGGCGCGAAACCAGGCTGTTTTCCGGGTTGATCGCGTCCAGCAGTTCATCCATGTGATCGCGGTGCTCGATGGCCGGAACATACAGAATCTTGCGTTCGTTGCCTCGCAGAATTTCCAGCTTCACCGCTTTGTCGAGGCGATGCAGATACAAAGCGGCCGAGAGCGACGGCAGAGTCTCAATGGGGCGGTCGTCGGCGCTCAAAACAATATCCTGAATGTGCAGGCCAGCCGCGGCGGCCGGGCCATTGGGCTTTACGTCCACCACCACCACGCCCCAGCGCATCGGAAGATGAAGGCCTTCGGCCAGATCGGGCGTGATCTCTTGCGCGACCGCGCCGATTTCGACCCGGTGCACATGGCCATGCGCGCGCAGGCTGCGATAAACAAAATCGACCACGCGCGCGGGGATGGCGAAGCCCAGGCCCTCGCTGCCCCCGCCCTGCGAAAGAATAAAAGTATTGATGCCCAGCACCGAACCGTTCATGTCGACCAGCGGGCCGCCGCTATTGCCGGGATTAATGGGAGCGTCCGTCTGCAGATATGTCATTTGTTTGCTGGGATCGGGCTGGCGGGCCAGCGCGCTGATCACACCCATGGTGACTGAATTCTGCAGGCCTTCGGGACTGCCGATGGCGAAGACGAGCTGTCCGACGCGCGGTCGTTGCTGGCTGACCAGCGAGAGCGTGGGCAGATCGGTCTGGTCCACTTTCAGCAGGGCGAGATCGCTCTCCTGATGCTGGCCGACCAGGCGGGCTTCGAGAATGCGACGCTTGCCGATCGGAACTTGTCCACTCCCATCTTCCATCGGCAGCGGCAGCGCGACGCGTATGCGCTGCGCCCCTGCCACCACGTGGGCGTTGGTCATGATGTAGCCATTCGAATCCACGATCACGCCCGAGCCGACCGCGTGCTGGCGCACAATCAGCGCCGTCTGCGATTTCTCTTCTTCGTTCACCTGACCATATCCGGTGACCAGGATCTGCACTACCGCGGGAGAAACCTTCGCCGCCAGACTTTCCAGAGCGTCATTGAGCCGGACCAGGACTTCGGGAGCTTGCGAGGACTGATCTCCGGAGACGCTGGACTTGGGTTTCTCCGTTGGCGTTTTGAGCGCGGGCGCCTGCGCTGCCGCCGGCTGACCCGTAACTGGTGGAGCAGGTTGCGTCTGCGCGACGGCCGAGCCCGTCAGCAGGATCAAAGGAAGGATACAGTCAGGCCAAAATCGTGGGCTGGAGGGCTGGAGGCGGGTCATAATCATTTCTCCCGAATGAAGTTCTGCCGAATGGGAAAATAGGGGCCTTTTAGAAAGCTATCACGAGGCTTCGATCCGGTGTAAAGCTTGGGATTGACGGCCGGACCCGGCTGAACTACCCTTTGCAGTGGCAAGCTGAGGAGGCGTCTATGCGAGCTCAGATCGTAGCGGCTGCGGCGTTTGTCGCGTTGGTATGCGCCTATCCTGTTTTCGGCCAGGCACTGGCCGAGGGCGCGCTGGTGCACGCCAACTCTGCGGCAGCAACAGCCAAGGCCGGCACGGCCCTGGGCAACGCCTTGAACAACGCCACAACCCATATCGGCCAGCAGATGCACACCGTCACCCAAACGCATGTGGCGGTCGGCACACCGCAGCATGTTCCCCACACCACTACCGCGTCCAGCGGCAGTGGCGCTCGGCCGGGCACGTCTTCTGGCGGCTCAATGATCACTTCCATCAAGGGCGGCGGGCGGCAGAATTGCGCTCCGGCACCAGCAGCCGCGACGGGCAATGCTACGAAGGGAAACCTGCCATCGGGCTGCGCGGTGCCAGCAGCCACGCAAAACCAGTCCAAGTCCGTGGTTCACTTGTCATTCCCCCAGTGAAGTTGAACCCGGCTGTCGGCTGATCCCATCGAAACCCGTGCCGGGAGCGAGGGGAAGCCTGTCGGTTACGGTTAACCAATCGAGTTATCAGGCTTTTACAGCGAGAAGGTTCCGTGATATAACCGCCCGTGAGCATAAAAGCGGGACAGAGCCCGCTGGGAGCTTGTTTTGACGTTGGCCTCAATCACCGACGACCAAATAATAAGCGGCCAACTTAGAGGAGGTACCGTGGGGGAAGAAGCACGGACCGGGAAAAGATTCCCGCTGGAATTGCCGATCAAGATTCATAAGGGCGATGCCGGAGACGCGAAAGGCGTGACCGGAAATCTCAGCGCAGCGGGCGTGTACATCCGCGCCGACGCCGCGATGGAGATTGGATCGCCGGTGGAATTTGAAATCACGCTGCCGCCGGAAATGACCGGTGGCCAGGAGAATGTGACCATCCAGTGCAAAGGCCGCGTCGTTCGGTCGGATGAAACCGGCGAGGGCGGCGAAGGCCGCGGCGTGGCTTGCGTGATCGACTCTTACGAGTTCACTCGGAACTCATAGACTTTGGGGGAGCGTTGACAACATGCTCAAATTGATTCTGGCGGATAACCAGGCGATCTTCCGGGCGGGCATCGCCAAGGTGCTGGCGGTGGAAGATGAGATGCGCATCGTGGCCCAGGCGCAGACTCCAGAGCAGATGTTCATGGCGCTGGATAAGTTCCGCGCGGCGGTGCTGGTGGCGGCGGCGGGATTTCACGGCGATTTTGCGGCCATTGTGCAGGCGGCGAACAAGGCCAAGACTCGCGTAATCGTGCTGGCGGACACCGGCGAGAGCGCGCAGAAACACATGTCGAACGGCGCGCATGGCGTAGTCTATCGCAACGTGACCAGCGCGGCGCTGGTGGACTGCGTGCGCAAAGTCGCGCGCGGCGAAACCTGGGTGCAGGACGTAGCCGTACCCAGCGAACTCACCGAGAACGATATGGTCGGACTGCGCGTGCGCGACCGGCTCACCGCGAAAGAACTGCGCATCGTGGCGTTGATCGTGCAGGGATACAAGAACAAGGAAATCGCGACCCAGCTCGGCACCACCGAGCAGGTGATCAAGAACTACCTGCGCAACGTATATGACAAGATCGGCGTTTCGGACCGGCTGGAGTTGGCGCTGTTCACCATCCATCATCGGATTCTGAACGAAGCCGCCGCGGCGACCACCGCGGGCGCTGCTCCGCAGCCGCCGGCAGGCGTGTCACCGTAGTCTCGATTCGCTTGGGAAGTCTGAAGGCCGTCCGCGAGGACGGCCTTTTTGCTTTATTCCTCGAGGGCAAAAGCAAGAATAACCACAGAGGGCACAGAGGAGCACAGGGTGGCACGGTTTGTCTCTGTGATCCCATGTGCCCCCTGTGGTTGATTTCGTGATCTAACTGATCTTCTCTCCTACCGACTTGGCCTGCGTGAACAGGTAGAGATAATCCGGGCCGCCGGATTTCGAATCGGTGCCTGACATGTTGAATCCGCCGAACGGATGCGCGCCGACCATGGCGCCGGTGCACTTGCGATTGATGTAAAGGTTGCCGACGTGGAATTCGTGGATGGCGCGATCGATCTTGTCGCGTGAACTGGTGTAGACAGCGCCGGTCAGTCCGAACTCGGTGTCGTTGGCGATCTGGAGCGCGTGGTCGAAGCCGCGAGCTTTGATGACCGCGAGCACGGGGCCGAAAATTTCTTCCTGCTCGAGTTTCGACTTGGGCTGGATGTCGGCAATCACGGTCGGCTGAATGAAGTAGCCTTCGCCGGGAGCGCGTTCGCCGCCGGTGATGACGCGTCCATCTTTCTTGCCCTGCTCGATGTAGCCGAGAATGGTCTTCATCGAGCCTTCGTTGATGACCGCGCCCATGGCGGCGTTCTCGGCGACATCGCCGATCTTGATTTTTTCGACTCGAGCCTTCAGTTGCGAAAGGAACTTGTCGTAAACGCGCTCGTCGACGATGGCGCGCGAGCAGGCCGAGCACTTTTGTCCTTGAAAGCCGAAGGCCGCCTGCGCGACACCTTCGACGGCGGAATCGATGTCGGCGTCGGCGTCGACGATGATGGCGTCCTTGCCGCCCATTTCGAGGATGGTGCGCTTGATCCAGATCTGGCCGGGAGCCTGCGTGGCGGCGACTTTGTTGATGTGCAGTCCGACTTCGCGCGAGCCGGTGAAGGCGATGTAGCGCGTCTTGGGATGGGCGACGACGGCGTCGCCGAAGCTGGCTCCGGCGCCGGGGCAGAAGTTCACCACGCCCTCGGGCATGCCGCACTCTTCGAGCAGTTCGACAAACTTGGCGGCGATGGTGGGCGAATCGCTGGACGGCTTGAGGATGACGGTGTTGCCGCTGACGATGGAGGCCAGCGTCATTCCGGCCATGATGGCGCAGGGGAAATTCCACGGCGGAATGACCGCGCCCACGCCCAGCGGAATGTAGTGCAGCGTGTCGCGCTCGCCGGGAAGTTGGATCGGCGGCTGCGCTTTCGCAAAGCGCAGAGCCTCGCGGGCGTAGAACTCGCAGAAGTCGATGGTCTCGGAGATGTCGGCGTCGGCCTCGGCCCAGTTCTTGCTGACTTCGAAGACCAGCCACGCCATGAATTCCATCTTGCGCTGGCGAAGCAGGTCGCCAACGCGGAACACCAGGCTGGCGCGCTCTTCGACGGTGGTGCGGCTCCAGGATTCGAAGGCTTCGAGCGCGGCCTTCATGGCGGGCTCGACGTGCTCCTTGCCGGCCTTCTGATGGATGCCGACGATCTCGGACGGCTTCGACGGGTTCAGCGACTTGATCTTGTCGGTGGTCCTGACGCGCTTGCCGCCGATGATGAGGTCGTACTCGCGGCCCAGCTGGCCGCGGACTTTCGCGACGGCGGAGCGCATGCGGCGCGCATTCTCTTCGTTGCGAAAATCGAAAAATGGCTCAGTGACAAATGGACCAGCATGCACGCTGGTGCGCGGCCGGACGGGGGCTTCGAGCGTTGCCATGGGAGAAATCCTTTCGAAAATGACGGAGTCAGGTATAAGACTTTGATTAGTTTACACCCCGTAAAGACGCAGCAAGCAGGTGAGCACGCGCCGGCGAGATGCGAGTTTGGACGCGCGAAAATCGGAGCAGCGATAGAATCAGTGCGCATTTTATTTTTTCGGACCCTTTTTCGCAAAATCTTGATTTCAAAAGGCTTATCGCGTTTCAGGCGCACATTCGGCTGGCAAAGTCTTGAGTCGAAAGGACTTAGAGGTAAAATCTTGCGGAATAAGGAGCTTGCGTTCGAGTACGACGGCTGGGTTGTCGGTGTGCCGCTATCTGAATTGAAAGATTCTGGTCGCATCTTCCACGATTTTCCTCTTGTCTGGATCGTGGGTAAAGGTTGTTCGTCACATCGGCGCACGCAGGGAGCTGTGGAAAAGGTCGCGCGAGCTCCGAAAGCTTTGCCGAGGCCTCGGATCCAGGTGGTTCACGGAAGGGTTCCACAGAGATGCGCTCGTAACGCACTTCCAGAACGGTCAGGTATTCTGTGCGGCCCGGCAATTGAACGACTACGCGGTCACCCACTGCCGACTTCATCAACGCGCGCCCCAGAGGTGACACCCAACTGATGTGGTTGCGGCTGAGATCGATTTCGTCGGTGCCAACGATGCTCACTAATCGCTCCGCTCCCGCGGCATTGGCATAGCGCACGGTGGCTCCGAAGAATGCCCTCGTTGCCGCCTGCCCCGCTCTCGGAGCCTCCGGGTCCACCACTTCCGCAGCTTCGATTCGCTTGGTGAGAAAACGAATGCGCCCATCGATCTGCCGTAGCCGCCGCTTGCCATACTTGTAGTCGGCGTTTTCACTACGGTCGCCATTGCTGGCAGCCCACGCCACCACCTCCGTCACGGCCGGGCGTTCTCTGGTGAGCAGAAACCGGTGCTCGTCTTTGAGGCGCTCAAGTCCGCTCGGCGTGATGTAGTTCTTGACTCGCGTCGCGGGGGCGTCCGGTCGTGGTTTTCTTGTGAAGCCTTTTCGCATCTCGTGGTCTTTCCAATCGAGGTTAGTTGAGCGCCAGATCGGTTCGATGTTGATTCTGAACGCTGGCCCAAGCCAACCAAGCCTCGGTCAGCGGAGGTCGAAAATTGGGAAGGAGCAAACCGCCGGCTCTGAACCATTCGTACGCTGCAGGACCGATTGAATCCCGATCGTGTCCCACCGCGACGTCTCGAATAAAGTTCTTGCGAATCCATCGAACGACAGCGTTGTACCACTTCTCAAAAGCCTTGTTCTCGGTTTCGAAACTGGCCCAGATCCTACCCTGGGTGAGCGCCGGTTGACCGTTCCAAGATTCGAGCACAGGAGATTCATAGGTGAATTCAATGACAGGCGCCGAAAAGTCGATATTGAAATATTTCCCTGTAGCCTTCCGTGTCAACGCAGGGAGGATCGCCTGATTCCACAAACAATAGTGCCCCCCTCTTTCCCAAGGACGGTTTACTTCTTGAATTTCGGCAAGCTCTGAGGAGTGCCATTCTGTGACTATGACCGGATCACGCTCCTGCAAGAAAAGCACGAACCGGTGACAGTCCTCAGGGAGCATATGAAAACGTGTCTGTCTTCCCATTGCTAGAAAAGTGTAAACGACTAATCGGCTTTTTACCGGCCAATCTTCGGTAGCGTGGCAGGGAGAGTTATCCTTCTGGAGCTGAGATGGAGCAGGAAGGAGAGGGCTCTCTTCTGAGGCGCATCCTCGCAAGATTTCGCTCAGTGAGAGAGCCCTGAAACACGTACGGTCTCCCTTATCCCATGTTCTGGCGAGGATTGCAAGCCCGGCTTCGACTGGGCGGTTTGTGCCGGTCAGATCACCCGGCAGTGTCCGTCATGTGGAGCGGGCGCCATCGAGAGTCTCGGCTGGCGCCCGAAGCAAGCGCACGACCGCAGTCACGATTGGATCCGCTACCGTCGCGGTGAATGCCAGATCTGTCGCGTGACGGTCAGCTTCCTTCCGGCTTTCTCCCTGCCTTATACCCACTACAGTCTGCTGGCGCGCAGCGAGGCCGTGCGGTTGCGCTTTGTGGAAGACCGTTCCTGGGAAGACTCCGCCCCGGCGCTCAAAGATCCCAATCGCGTCCCTGACCCTTCCACCCTGCGCCGCTGGTGCCGCGGTTTGGATTCATTGCGCCCGCCATTTTCCTATCTGCGCCGGGCACTCCAAACCGTGACGCCATGGCTGGACTGCGGCGAGCAGCACGTCTTCGGCTCGTTGCTCCTGTCTTGGCCAACGATCTATCCCTGCCTGCAAGTCTTCTGGCCCTGGCCGCTGCGGCGCTGAGAATCAACTGTTTTCTTTTTTTCTCGCTGCCCACCATCCTCGCCTGGGATCTGCGGCCTAAGCTTCGTACCTTGCCGCTGGGAGATCTGTGGACGCCATGAGCGAGGACCTCGAACGGCTCAAACAACGGGTTCCGCTGCTGGAGTACCTGCAGCGGCACCACTGGAGAGGGTATCGCATCGGTGCCGGCCCCGAGTTCGCGGGACTCTGTCCGCTGCATGAGGACACCCATCCCTCCTTCTACGTCAACGCGCAGAAAAACCTGTTCTACTGTCACGGCTGTGGCTGCGGTGGCGACCTCATCCGCTTTGTCGAACTCTCGCATCATGTCTCCTTCCGCGAGAGTGTCGCCTATCTGGCGGAGGAACTCGCTCCCACGGCGCAACTGCTCGTTCGTGCCGCCGATTTCTACCAACTCGAGCTGCATCGTCATCGCGAAGGCATGGATTACTTGGCCCAGCGCGGCGTGCACGATGCCAGGCTCATCGAGGAACTCGGCATCGGCTATGCCCGCGGCGGCAACCTGCGCCCTCACCTGCAAGCCCTCGGCTACTCCCTGGAACGGCTGCTCGAAGCGGGCTTGATTGGTCCGCAGGGCCGCGATACTTTTTGCCACCGCGTGATTTTCCCCTGCCGCCAGCAGGATCACATCGTCAACCTGTATGGCCGCAGCGTTGGCCATGCCTTCCCGCATCGCCTCCTGCCATGTTCCAAAGGCGGCTTGTTCGCCTGGGAATCGGTCCGCCAGTTCCGCGACGTAATCCTGGTCGAGGGGTTATTCGATCTCGCCGTGTTGTGGCAAGCGGGATTCCGCAATACCACTTGTGCCATCGGCACCCACCTGACTCCTGCGCAACTGGCCCAACTGCGCGAAAACCCTGGTCGCTGTGTCTACATCGCCTTCGATCAGGATCAAAATCAGGCCGGCCAAAATGCCGCCTACGATCTTCTTCAGTGTCTCGACCAAGCGGGGTTGCACGTACGTCTCGTCGAGTTACCCGCCGGCCACGACCCGAACAGCTACTTCACCTCGGGCACCACCGCAAAGGATTTTGCCCATCTCCTGGAGGAGGCGGCATCGCTATGAGTGTTCGCCTGGTGGTAAACCACTCCTTGCTTGCCAGCTCTTGCCCTTATCGTCTGCTGGAGGATCGCGGTTGCGAAATCGCCTGGGCCAATCAGTTTCTCGATGCCCAGACCGTGCGCCAACTCTCGCTGCGCTCCTTGCGCGCCTACGCCTATGACTTACTCCATCTGGCACGCTGGTTTGACCATACGCGACACTCGCTACAGACGCTGAACCAATCTCTTCTGCTCGACTATGTCCGTCACCAACTCGACCAACAGCCCTCACCCACGCCGCAAACCATCAATCACCGCCTGTGCGTGCTGCGTTGCTTGTATCGCTTCTATTACGCCCAGGAGATTCCCGGCCCGCCGCTCTTTCCGCGTCGCTATACCACCCGCTCTTCTCTCGGTTACGGCCACCGGCGAACCAAGATTACGACCAACCTGCGACTGCGACAGCCGCGCCGCGTGATCGTGCCTCTCTCCGCGGACCAGGTCGCCCGCTTCTGGAAAGGCTTTCGCACCTTCCGCGATCTCGCCATCGTCGCCCTCATGTTGCAAAACGGCTTGCGCTCTTGCGAAGTCTTGCAACTCCAGCTGGAAGATCTACTGCTCTCCGAGGCACGCCTCCACGTCTTGGGTAAGGGTCGCAAGCAGCGTTTCTTGCCCCTCACCGCGGATACTCTGCAAGTTCTCCAAAACTACCTCCACTTAGAGAGACCCCTGACTAACTCGTCCGCTCTGTTTGTCTCGCTCAAAGGCCGCCGCCGCGGTCGCCCCATGACCGCCGCGGGAATGCGCTCTTTATTTCGCCATCATCGCCTGGTCAGCAAAGTCCCTCAAGCCAATCCGCACCGCTTTCGTCATACCTTCGGAAGCGATATGGTGCGCGCCGGCATTTCCTTACCCGCCTTGATGCATTTAATGGGACACGCCGACATTCACACCACCATGCTCTACGTGCAACTCGCCCCAGAAGACGTCTGGCGCGAGTTTGCCCGCGCCGTCCAACAGCGCGTTCGTTTGTCCCTTCCGGAGAAGATGTCATGAAACCATCGCGGCCGAGCATGGACAAAATCCTGGAAGCTCAAGTCCAGATGCTCACCACCACCCGCCGGCCTAAAACCGTCAAATGCTATCGGTACTGCGCGCGCAATTTTCTCGCCTATCTCCACACCACCTTTCCGCACCTGCACAAGCTTTCCCAGCTTCGCCGCGATCCCCATCTCCTGGCCTGGTTCCGCTTCCTCTGCCAGCAATATCCCGCGCCCGGCAATCGGACCCGTCACTTACACCTGCTCACCGTCCGCCGCCTATTGCGTGACTTAGCCAGCCAAGGGCATCCGGTAACGCCCGACCTCATTGCTCGGGAAGATTTTCCTCCTTCCGACCACTATCTCCCCAAACCGCTTTCTCTCGAGCAAGATCAACGTTTGCAGCAACAGCTTCGTCTCGTCGATACCCTGGAAGTGAACGCTCTCCGCCTCATGCGGGCCACGGGAATCCGCATCAACGAATGCATCCATCTTCCCCTCGATTGCCTACACCAGATCAGCGAACAACAAGTGGCGCTGCGTGTGCCTCTGGGCAAGCTGCATTCTGAACGCTTCGTTCCGGTCGATGAAGAAACACAGCGCGTGGTGGCGCGCATGATCGAGTTGGGCGCGCTCCCCTTACCAGTTAGGCGGGGACGGCGAGCTGCCGCTCCTGGGCCAGAAGCCCAAGCTTTCTTACTGCCTCGCTACTGGCAACCGGATACTTGGTACAGGGTGCTGCACAACGCCTTACGCGATATGGCCCGAGCTGCGGGCTGCACCGCTCGGGTCAACCCGCACCGGTTACGACACTCCTTCGCCACCGAGATGGTGCGCCTCGGCGTCAGCCTGCCGGCGCTGATGCAAATGATGGGACACCGCGACATCCGCATGACTCTGCGCTACGTCGAAGTGGTTCAACTCGATCTCCAACGGGAATTTCACCGCGCCCGCGAAAAAACGGCTTCCCTCCACTCGATCCCCCAACTCCCAGTTCTCTCTACTACAGCTCCCGCGCCGCTTGATCTGGCTACCATTCGTCAGGCGATTGCTGCCGCCCACCGCGCCCTCCACCTCCTCCAGCCCCAGCTGGGAGATCAGACTCGCCGCAAACTTCGCCGACTCGCCCAGCGCCTCCTCAACATCGACCACGAACTCGATCACCTCACCCCAAAATGAGTGCACATTGGCCGATCAATCGGGAGTAAGCATACGGAATAGGCGGTGGCCCACTCAAGCCCTCTTTTGGCTTGAGTGGGGCAGTTCAACGGCTGGACAGAGCCTTCCCGCGGCTCGCTCGCGTTTGCGTGCAGTCCATTCGGACTCGATTTCAACTCGTCCCTCGCCGCCCCTTGCGTGATGGAGAAAGCTGCTCCATTGCCACTCTTCCGGGCGCTCGCACAATCCCTGCTTCACCGGGTTCCAATGAATGTAGTGGAGTTTCTCCACAAACTGCTCATGATTGCGAACGTTGAAATCGTAGTAGCGCTTTTGCCAGAAATGATCGGCGTCTCCGATCAAACGCCGTGCCACTCCCTGCTTTAGCGACTTCAGGGCATCCGCTAAGGTGTCCCGTGCGGGCTCGCTGACGAGGAGGTGAATGTGCTCGGGCATGACAACGTATCCGTAGACGCGAAGTCGGAAGTTGCGGCGCACGCGCTCGAGGGCATTCTCAAAGATTCCCCGGCTCGCGTTAGTCGTGAACAGGGGACAGCGGTGATAACAACAAAAGGTTACGAAGTGGCTTTGCCCGGTATGCTGATAGCGCTTAAGGCCCCAAGGCATGCGGTCAGCGTAGCTTGCGGAACTTCCCCCACTCAAGGCAAAAGAGGCCTTGAGTGGGCCACCCTGTTTCAAAATGGGATTGAGTGCGGCACTCGAAAGCTGCCCACTCAAGCCAAAACCGGGCTTGAATGGGCCACCCGCCCGCATCTGTGGTGGCTTCTGCAGTTTGAGAGCCGGCGCGATAAGGACGGGGTATCTGGTCTGTTGAGGTTTACTTCTTGGGGCGCGACTCCGGCGGCACAAGACCTGCGAGGCGGTAGTACACAACGAGCTGGCCGTAGTGTTCACCGCTATGTTCGATGAGGCCGTATGCTATGTCGAGAACGCGCGCTTTCTGATCACCGTATACGACAGTCTGCATCAGGCCTTTCTCGCCCTTTGACTGAATGGCAGCGGCGCCGTCGGCAACGGATTTCTTTACGAATGCGACGATGTCGGCCTTGGACTTGTACTGGTCGCGCTTCGGATCTTCTGCCGCGGGAGGCTTCTGCCCCGTCACGGGATTGGTGAAGTAATACATTGAACCCGCAGCATGCAGCAACTGCTCTGCGAAACTGCGCTGCGCGGGTGTCGGCTTGAAGTCATATTTGTCCTCGGGAAAATCTTCGGCCAGCGCCGTCAGCTTGCGGCCAATCTCATTCCAGGAATCCAGCACGACCTTCAATTCGGGATCGGCAGGTTTGACGGCTGCATCTTTCTTCATCGCGTCCTGGGCATGGGCGTGAAATGCGAATGCCAGCAGGACGATAGCGAGAAACGGTATTCTTTTCATTTCTTTCTCCACGCTTGAGTTTCGCGAGTCAAAACTTCAACTTCTCATTTCGCCTGCGCTAGCTTCGTAACAACTGCGGCAACTTTATCGAGTGTCTCGATCCAGCCTTCCATTTGACCGCTATTTTTCGCGCTCTCCATGGGTTCATTTCCAATGTAGGTGAGTCTCGTCTGGCCGTTCCCGAGATCCTCAAAGATGGTCACGTCGTACGCGCCGTCGATAGCCTCATCTTCTATCCCTAATTCCGCAGGCTCAATCTTGTTTCCCTTCGAGTCGGAAAAGTACATGGAGGAAACGATCTTCTCGTGCAGAACAATCTCGTGGTATTCAACCGCATTCCAGCCCTCCTGCCCATCCGGCGTTCTCATACAGAGGAGAGATTTTCCTCCCACGCGAAAATCAATCTCGCAAGCGGGGCAGCTAAAGCCCTTCGGCCCCCACCACTGCATCACGTACTTCGGGTCTGTCCACGCCCTCCAAACCAATTCGCGTGGGGCATCAAAAACTCTTGTGACGACCATCCGTTCCGTCTCGTTCACCGTGTTTTTTGTCATCTCTGACCTCCGCTCTTTTTCATTTCGTTCACAACTACTTCCAGTTTGTCGAAACTCTCTTCCCAGAACCGGCGATAGCTGATGGCCCAGTCGCTGACTTTCTTAATCGCCGCTGGCCGAAGCGTGCACACACTCTCTCGTCCACGCTTCGTCTTGATCACAATCCGCGCCCGCACCAGGTAGGCAATATGTTTTGAAATCATCTGCTGCGAGAGTGCAAACGGTTCCGTCAAGACATGCACAGAGGCAGGCCCGCGGGATAGCCTCTCGACCATTGCCCGCCGGGTTGGATCAGACAAGGCGGCAAACGTTGTACCCAACTTATCCACAACCATATGGTAGTGGATTATCTGTCAATGTCAAGTGTGAATTTTGCGATCCCTGATTTCTGTTCACTGATCCCAGTTGGCTCGCTACGACAATCGCGACGAGCGCGAAATCGCCGAGTCACTCATCGACCCTGATGGGTAATGGGAAGTCGGCTTGGGGGAAGCGATTCGCCCTTACTCCTGGTTGACGGGCCGTCCGGAAGGAGTGCTTAGGTCAGCGCTTATGGGGCACAGCCCCAAGGCTGCGGTGGATTTTCATCGAAGAATTGCATCGGGCCGTCGCGACGATCCGTCAAACCCCGGATCGCTGGCCCTAAAGGCAAGAACAACACACAAGCCGGCTGAAATAGCGGCGCAGCGGGTTGGAGATTTCAGCTGCTTTACACTTTATCAATCCTCCGCTCCCGGATTCCAATCCTGCATACCTCCCAACAGGTTGCTGAAAAACTCGTTTTGGCAGCAGAAATCCAACCTCAGGCGCTAAAGCGCGGCCAATTTTAAGGGACCTAGCGGCACGACTGAAGTCGTGCCCTTCCCAACACCCTATTCGAGGCAGAGTTTTTCAGCAGCCTCCCTAGTTCTCCGAGGGCATCTCGGCGTGATCGATGACCAGGACCTGCAGCGTGTCGGTTCTTGGTTCCAGCTTCAGGCCAAGCTGCTCCTGAACTGCGGTGGCGAGTGGAGGTCCGGAAGCTTCCGGTGTGGCTCCCTCAGGGCCCGCCGGGACGCCATCGCGTCTCAGGCGCTCTTGTTCGGCCGGGTCCGGCGTCCAGTGCAGGTTGAATACGTACTTGCCTTTGAGGCCAGTCTTGTCTACTACTGTGCGGCCCAGGCGGACCGACAACTGATCTACCAGCAAGGACAAAGGCGCTCCTTGCGCGATCAATTCTCCGTTCCCCAATCGGACCCCACTCCACATTCGACCTGCGGTGGTTAACTCCTGGAGTTTGGCGCCGCTTTGGTCGACGACCAGGTCATATACAGGAAGATTCCGGCTTTCCGGGTGCAGCGCCAGTTTGAAGTGATCGCGTAAAAGGGGCCGAAGATTGGAACCACCACGCGGCCCGAGGGGCATCTTGCTGAGTTCGGCGGCGTCCGCGCTGCTCATCTTGGCGTCGATTTGGAATTTCTGGGTGTCGAGCCAGTCAGGTCCGCCTGCGAGCTGAGGATCTTGAACCTGATACGACAGTTTGATCAGCGTCCGTAAGGTAACGCCCCTCGCGACGAAGCTCCCATCTCTGTCCGAAAACATGATTCGGCTTACGTTGGGCCCGTCTCCCGGCGTTTCCGGTTTGATGGAGACTGAGTCGAAAGTGGGTGCCGGCTGCGCCATGGTTGTGTCCTGTGTCTGAGCCTGAGTTGGCGTGGCGTGCAGCAGACCAAACGTAATCGGAACGGCGATGGCCAGGACTGCAGCGGCCGTAAGGAGCGCCTTTCTAGCGAAATCGAGATTGTGCAACATGCGATGACTCATAATGCGGACCATCCTTTTCTTGAGATCGGCGCCGGTGACGCCGGAGACGCAGGGCAACGGCGATCCCAGGCAGAATTCACAGACTTTCAAAATGCTTTCGGCATAGATCTGGGGATCGCTTCCCCAGGCGACAACTTGTTCGTCACAAGCGCGCTCACGCTCCTCGACCAGGCGCGACTCCCAGCCACCAGACCGCCGGATGAAACCAGAACACGGCTTCGACCAGCATGTGCAGCGCGGCAGCGAGATTGTCGCGGCGGCGTACATGCCAGACTTCATGCGCGAGGATGGCTTCGAGATGAGCGTCTTCGAGGCGTCGGAGAGATGTCCGCAGGCCAGATCAGAGCGGGACGGGCGATGCCGAAAATTCCCGGCTCGAGCGAAGCTGGCGACAGCAGCAACGCGATCGGCTTGCGGATGCCTCCGATGCGCTCGATGCGGCGCAAGGCCGCAAGTTCGCGGCCCTTGGAGGAAGGGCTCGCGGCGTTCATGGCGGCAGCAATTCTGCGCCAGCGAACGGTCCACAGAATCAGGACGACCAGGAAGCCACACAACCACAGGGCGGCAATCCACGGAAGCAAGTACGTCAGGCTGGTCGAGAGTGAGGACGCGGCCGGGACAGACGGAACGCGCGCTGCAACCTGCGTGAAGGGCTGGCTGATGTCTTCAATCGCGAAGTACAACGCGGGCGTGGTCGTTTCCGCGGGATGGCGTTGCCAGGCGAGATGGCCGCCGATAGCAACGAGCAAAGAAAACGGGACCAGGAATTTGATCGACGCTGCCAGCCAGATCCAGTAGCGGGCGCGAGCGTGGTGCTTGCGCAAGGCCACCGTGAGCAGGGCGGCGGCAACGGCCACCAGCGTCGATTGCCAAAGATGATTGCCGAGGCCGAGGGCGGCGGCGTGCCAGGCGGGAGAGAGATAATTTTCCATCATTGGGATTTGTCCTTTCTCTCGAGGCGGCGGAGGGTTCTTTCGGCTTCCTTGACGTCAGCGAGCGTGAGGCGGCCGGATTCGATCAGGTGCGCCATGACGGGCTGCGTGCGTCCGCCGAACAGGGCGAGCAGTTCGTCGATCAATTTACGTTGCGCGATGTCGCGCGAAACGGTGGGCTCGAAGACGTGGAAGTTGCCGATCTTCCTCGCGCGGCGGACGGCGTTCTTGGTTTCCAGGCGATAGACGGTCGTCTGGATCGTGGTGTAAGCGGGACGGTCTTTCTCGGGGAAGGTTTCCTGGATCTCGCGGATGGAGGCGCTGCCGCGAGTCCACAGCGTTTCCATGATCTGCAGTTCTAGGCGGGTGAGCTTGGGTCCGGGCATTCGATCTCCTATCGACGTGTGCATTATTACTACATGCGTAGTAGATGTCAAGAAGATTTTTGGAGACAGACGGGGGTTGTAGAGAGGGCGAAGTCAAAATCCGCCTCGTGTCAGGTGAAGGTCAAGGGCTTTCACCACAGAGGGCACAGAGGATCACAGGGGACAACGACGACCTATAAGTTGTCGATCTGTTTTGACGCACTCCACTAGGCGCCGACTTCGCTTGTGGCTTCTGGGACCGCTTCTTCGTAGGGCCTTTCCAGGTCGGGATTGCTGATGCGGGGCTTCCTGCCGAAGACCGCTTCTTTCCCCAACTTGAAGATGGTGCGGCGATTCTGCGCGATCACTTTCAGCCAGGCGAAGCGGCCCATCATGGGGAAGTAAATGCCGCGGAAGCAGAGGCGGGCCAGGAAGATGTTGATGCGGTAGCCGAGAGGCTGGTCGTCGAGCGAGTCGACGGCTTGCGCGAGGGCCTCGGGGCTGTAGGCGTGGGACCATCCATAATTCACTTCGGCGTGAGCTTCTTCGATGGTCATCTTCAGCGGCGTGTGGGCCATGGCGAAGGGGATAAATTCCTGCCAGTGTTTGGGACGAGTCAGGCGTCCGGCGAGCTCGAGGCGCTTGTAGAGCGGGGTTGCGGGCAACGGAGTGAGCAGTCCGAAGATGGGCAGGCCCGGGGGCCAGGTGCGCACTTGTTCGAGAGTACGTTCGGCGACTCCGGTAGTGTCGTTGTCCATGCCGAAGATGAATGAAGTGATGGCGTAGACGTTGCGCTTGGCGAGGCGTTCGAGCACGGCGGCGTATTCGCCGGGCTTGTTGAATCCTTTGTTGACGTCTTTGAGATTCGCGGGATCGATCGATTCCATGCCGATGAAGATCCACTTGCCTCCGGAGGCGGCGATGAGGTCAACGAGCTCTTCGTCGCGCAGCAAGTTCGCGCTGATCTGGGCGACCCAATGGACCTGAGCGCCGGCAGCAATGATGTCGCGAAGCAGCGATTTGGTGCGTTTCACATTGATGGCAAAATTGTCATCGATGAAGAAGACGGCCATCTGTCCCTTTTCGCTGCGCGCACGTTTCTTCAGCAGGAGCAGCTCATTGACCACGCTTTCATTGGTGCGGAAGCGGATGGCGTCGCCGAAAAATCCGGTGACGGTGCAGAACTCGCAGCCATAAGGGCAGCCTCGTCCGGATTCCACCGGGATGATGCGAAACGTTCCCCAGCCTTCCCCGACTTTGCTGAGCATCGGGTAGACGACTTTGGGCAGAAGATTGAATTGATGGAGATCGATCCTGTCCCAGGGGATGACGGGATAGTCCTTAAGGGGCGGCTTGCGCTCTTTGCCGGAGGCATCGACTGGCGTGTAGATATCTTTGAGTTGGCCGCGGGCAGCGTCAGCAACAATCAGGGGCCAGGTTTCATCGGCTTCGCCGAGAGCGACGGCGTCCGCGTGGCGCGTGCCGCCATCGCGGCCCAGGGCCTCATCCGCCATTTCGGTGACATGAGGCCCGCCCATGACGACGGGCACGCCGACGGCGCGGATGGCGTCGGCGATGCGATAGGCCTTGGCGATCATGCGGGTCATGGCGCCGATGCCGACTAGGCCGATGTTCTGGTCGCGAACGTATTGCGCGATCTGCGCCTCGTCCATGGGCTGGGCATTGCCATCCATGAGCAGGACCTCGTGGCCGGGCGGGGTCAGCGCCTGGAGAAGAAACATCCAGAGGTGAGGCATGAAGTTGCGAGTTACACCGTTGTCGGGGTTATAAAGCAGAATTCGCATGTCCGCCTTTCCAAAAAGATACGGGTCGATCGTGCCGTCACGAACGATCTAAAAAGGCGGCAGTTTTTGTTTGGGTTGATTTCGCTGATACACAGAAATATCAGGTGTTGGTGATTGTACTCCGTTTGCGCCGCGCGGCGAGGAAAAGTATGGCCCCACTCCAAGAAGTGTTTCTTTGCGTTGGATGCAAACGGCGGTCGATCTACTGCCCGAGGATTCCTTTTTTCAGATTTGCGTTGGGCGGCTTGGGGCCGAGCCAGACGGAGAAGAACATCTCCGCGAAATTTGGGCCGGCGATGGTCAGCGTCTCTTTGCCAGCGATCGCGAGCGATGTGCCGGTAGCTGGGATGTAGGTAAAGACCAGTTCATCGCCGTCTTTAACCGAGTCGAGCGCGGAGAAGAAACGATCGATGTCGGGCTTCAGCATCTTGGCGGCTTCGGGTGTGTTGTTCTCGAAAGATTCGGAGAAGCCGTCGATGAGTTGGCTCTTGCTGACATTGCGGACGAAGTGCATCACGATTCGCTTGGGGACGTCGGGCTTGAGAATCGCGGCGGGATCTGTCGACTTTTGTGGGATGTAGAGTCCGGCGATGTAGACTTTGAAGGCGTATTTCGTGCGCAGGCCCAGGCCGTTGAGGGTGAGAGTAGTGGCGCCGACTTGGGCGGTGTCGGGCAGGGTGACGTTGGCGAGCGTGCCGGCGCGGCATTGCGAGGCCAAGACAAATATTGCGAGGGATAGCAACATGGCGGTCTTGCGCATGAGGCCTCCTGGGGATTACCAGTTCGACGACGATTCACGGTACATCGGTGGGGGCGGGAGAGCCGTGATCGCGGTCACGATTGCCTCCTGCGCCTCGTTTGGCGGCATTTTTATTTGGGTCGGGCATCTCTATTATCCTTGAGCACCTCGAGGCGCGCGGGCGGGACGCCCCCCGCGACAGCGCCGGGACGGCAGCGCTACTGATTAGCTTGCCACTACTCCGACGGGCACTGGTTCCAGGTGCGCGGTGAAGTGGCGCAGGAATGGGGCTTCGTAGGTCAGGCGCATGCCGGGGATCTGTTCGCGATGCTTCCAGACTTCGAGGATTACTTCGACCACATAGTCTATGTGGCTTTGGGTGTAGACGCGGCGAGGGATTGCGAGGCGGACCAGATCCATCTTTGCTGCCTGGGCAAACATCAGAGTGCCGATTTCTACGCTGCGGATTCCGCCTTCGAGATAGAGTTCGGCGGCGAGCGCTACGCCCGGAAATTGATCTGCAGGAATGTGCGGCAGGAAGGCGCGGGCGTCGAGATAGATGGCGTGGCCACCCGGCGGCTGGACGATGGGCACGCCTTGGCTCGCGATGTGATTGCCTAAATACGCGGTCGAGGCGATGCGGTAGCGCAGGTAATCTTCTTCGAGGGCTTCCTGCACACCGACGGCGATGGCTTCGAGATCGCGTCCGGCGAGACCGCCGTAGGTGGGATATCCCTCGGTGAGGATGAGCAGATCTTTTTCCTGCTGGGCCAGAAGATCGTCGTTGGTGCAGAGGAAGCCGCCAATGTTGGCCATGCCGTCTTTCTTGGCCGACATGGTGCACCCGTCGCCGAGGCGGAACATTTCCTGCGCGATTTCTTTGGGCGTTTTGTCTTCGTATCCTTTTTCGCGCAGCTTGATGAACCAGGCATTTTCGGCGAAGCGGCAGGCGTCGAAATAAAGCGGGATGCGGTTACGCCTGCAGATGTCGCTGACCTGGCGAACGTTTTCCATGGAGACAGGCTGGCCTCCGCCGGAATTGTTGGTGACGGTGAGCATGACGAGCGGAATGCGGTGGCGGCCCACGCGCGTGATGAGCGTTTCGAGCGCGGCGACATCCATATTGCCTTTGAAGGGATGTGTGGATGCGGGATGCTTGCCTTCCTCGATCACCAGGTCGACGGCCTCGGCGCCGACGAATTCTACGTTGGCGCGGGTGGTGTCGAAGTGCGTGTTGTTGGGGACAACGTGTCCTTGCTTGCAGGCCACGCCGAAGAGGATGCGTTCGGCGGCGCGTCCCTGATGCGTGGGGATGACGTGACGGTAGCCGAAGATTTCCTGGATGGAATTCTTGAAGTGGTCGAAGCTGCGGCTGCCGGCGTAGCTCTCGTCGCCTTCCATGATGGCGGCCCACTGGTGCGTGGACATGGCTCCGGTGCCGGAGTCGGTGAGCAGGTCGATGAGGACATCATCGGCAGGGAGAAGAAACAAGTTGTAGTAAGCGGCTTCGAGCAATTGCTGGCGCTGCTGGCGGGTGGTCCAGCGGATAGGCTCGACGCTCTTGATGCGGAAGGGCTCGATGATCGTTTTGACGGGCATGAGGGCGTGTCCTGGGAAGAAGTTCCGGTCGAACCGAGTATGATACGCCTGCGTTTGGGAACAGTCTGTGAGCCAGAAGGTCGAGCTTCGCTCGACCGGACAGCCGAGGGCGGCTGTCCCCACATGGATCGGAAAGAATCTCGAGGGCTTAGGTGGTAGACTCGAAAGTTTTCTATGAGGCGAAGGGTATGAACATCGAACGTGTGGGAGTAGTTGGGCGCGGGGACCATGGGGAACGGCATCGCTCATGTGTTTGCGCGCAGCGGATACAACGTGGTTTTGTGCGATGTGGAGCAGCGATTTCTGGAACGCGCGATCGGGACGATCACGAAGAATCTGGAGCGCGAAGTGGGGAAGAACAAGATCACTATCGCGGATAAAGATTCGGCGCTGGCGCGCATTCACGTCGGTCACAGATCGCGGCAAGCTGGCGGATTGCGATTTTGTGATTGAGGCCGCGACCGAAAAGTTTGAGATCAAGACGGAAATCTTTCGCGACCTTGACCGGCTGATGCGGCCGGAAATTATTCTGGCGTCGAACACGTCGTCCATCTCGATTACCAAGCTGGCGGGGCTGACTAAGAGGCCGGACAAAGTGATAGGCATGCATTTTTTTAATCCGGTGCCGGTGATGAAGCTGGTGGAGGTGATTCGCGGGCTTGCGACTTCGCAGGAAAGTTTTGATGCAGTGCGCGATTTGTCGGTGAAGCTGGAGAAGACGCCGGTGGAAGTGAACGACGCGCCGGGATTCGTTTCGAACCGCGTGCTGATGCCGTTGCTGAATGAAGCTATGTACGCGGTGATGGAAGGCGTGGCCACCCCCGAGGCAGTGGATGAAGTGTTTAAGCTCGGCATGGCGCATCCGATGGGGCCGCTGACGCTGGCGGATTTCATTGGCCTGGATGTTTGCCTCGACATCATGCGGGTGCTGCAAAGCGGGCTCGGCGATCCGAAGTACCGGCCGTGTCCGCTGCTGATCAAGATGGTCGACGCCGGGTGGCTCGGAAGGAAGAGCGGGCGCGGGTTCTACAAATATTGAAGAGTGTTGATTTTTGATTGTTGAATGAAAGCCCCTGGCGCTAGCCGCGATGCATGGTTTTATCTACTGGCAGCGCTATGTGGGATCGGGGCTGGTTCGGCGGACGTCGCGGTTGACGATCTGCTGTTCACGGCTTTGCTCGTAGTTATGGCATGCATGCTGCTGGGAATGCTGCGGCCGCGCAGGCCGTGGCGCTGGGTTTTGATGGTGGGCGTTTTCATTCCGCTGACCGAACTTGCGGGTTACGTTGTGCTCACGGTGAAACCGACGCGGGCTCAGATCTATGGATCGTTTCTGGCGTTTCTTCCCGGCGTTGCGGGGGCCTATGGCGGGTCGGCCGTTCGAACCGTGGTTGACAACTTGCGGTTGCGGAGATAGGGAGTTAAAGACTTCACCGCTGAGATCGCAGAGGAGAGCGCGCTGAGTCCGCTGAGAAAAGCCTTCCCCCGGGTGCCACACCTAGGTATCGGATAATCAGAAAGTTACTATCGATTCCACAGGATTCGCGAGTATGCTGGCGAGCATGGGTGTAAGTGTTTCCATGCTGGCTTCGGGGAGCCGGGGTAATTGCGCGATTGTGGCCAGCGCGTCCACAAAAATTCTGGTGGATGCCGGCATTTCGTGCCGCGAGACGTTCAAGCGGATGAAGGCGCTGGGCGACGATCCGCTGTCGCTGTCCGCGATTCTGATCACCCACGAGCATTCCGATCATGTTTACGGGCTGGCAACGCTGGCGAAGAAGCTGCGCATCCCAATTTTCATGACTGGGGCAACGCACCAGGCGTGGGCGCGGGCCATGCGCAACGAGAACGGTGTGCGCCCGCCACTGGAAAAGCTGGAGCGCTTCGAATCGGGGCATCGCTTTCAGGTGGGTGACATCGCGGTACAGCCGTTTACCATTCCCCACGACGCGGCCGATCCGGTGGGATTCACGTTTCGAGCAGAAGGCATCAAGGTGGGAGTGGCGACGGATCTGGGATACGTCCCGGTGAGCGTGCGTGATCACCTGCGAGGCTGCGACGTGCTGGTGATGGAATCGAATCATGATGTGGAGATGCTGCGGGTGGGGCCGTATCCGTGGTCGGTGAAGCAGCGGGTGATGAGCCGCGTGGGGCACTTGTCGAACGTGGCGCTCGCGGATTTTTTCACGAACGACTATGATAATAATGCAACGTTTGTAGTGCTGGCGCATCTTTCAGAGCAGAACAACCATCCGGAAATAGCCCGGAGAGAGGCAGAACGGGCGCTGGCCACGCGAGGCGGGCTGTTTGCGAATCACGTCCTGCTGGCGTCCCAGACCGAAGCATTGGAGCCGATTCGGCTGTAGCTGAGTTCACAGGTCTGGCAGATTTCGTGTTCCTCAATGAGTCAGCAGTGCGTTGATCCGATCGTAGGCAAGATCCTGGCGGGCTGGAGATACGACATTTCCGGGCTGGCGCCCGAGATGTGCGGCGACTACGAAAGTCATTTTGCGGCGTGCGAGCACTGCCGCAGCCGGCAAAGGATTCATCGCATCATCGATGTATCCCTGATTGCGCTGGCATCGGTGTCTGCGGGAATTTTCCTGCTGGCGTTTGCGGTGATCCACTACCTGGGGCCGCGGCACGCTTTTTGGCTGGAGATCGCGGCGCTGGCCGGGTTCGCGCTCTCGGCGTTGATCTGGCTGGGAGTGGCAGTGGCGACACCGGCTCCGGTCACGGTTCTGGACGCTGCGAAAGAGGGCGCGCGGCGCGTGCACGACCGGTTGCCGGAAGAGATCCGGCAGCGACTGCCGGAAGAGTTCCGCATCAAAATCACCGGGACGTAGTGTAGTGCGTGGGAAATAGTGATTGCGTCTCGGTCCGCGCGATCCGCGGTGTCCTGCGAGGTCAAGAGCTTTCACCACAGAGTGCACAGAGGAACACAGGGGAAACCCCGCCGCCTTTAAGTGTCGATCTGTTTGACGCACTACACTAGCTCCTCAGCCAGCTGCACTCCAAGCACGTCCTTCGCAAGCCCGCAGGATACGCCGCTTCCCTACTTGATGTGGCAACTGGCCAGGCCGCGCTTTTCCAGATATTGCTGGTGATAGTCTTCCGCCGGGAAAAAGGCTACGGCGGGAACGATCTGGGTGGCGATGGGCTTGGAGTAGCGATGCGACTTTTCGAGAGCTTCTTTCGAAGCTGAGGCTTGCGCCTGCTGCTCAGGGCTGTGAAAGAAAATGGCGGAGCGATACTGCGAGCCCCAGTCCGGCCCCTGGCGATTCACCTGCGTGGGATCGTGATTCTCCCAGAATACTTTGAGGAGATCGGTATAACGAATCCTGGCCGGATCGAACTCGACCTCAACGGCCTCGGCGTGGCCGGTGCGATCGGTACAAACTTCCTTGTAAGTCGGATTTTCGGTTTGGCCTCCGGTATAGCCGACCCGAGTTGAAATCACTCCGGGTAACTGGCGGAAGGTAGCTTCCACTCCCCAAAAACATCCGGCTGCAAATGTGGCTTTCTCCATGGCGATAAACTCCCTGAACATTGTGAATTGACGACTGTGAATTTAGAGGACGCAGGGCGACAGCGTTTGATTCCCTAATGGCTACTGCGACTGATTTTACCCTGTCTACAAATATTGCCCTTCCATTGGATGGCGAAAGGGGCGGAAAGTAACAGCATTGTAAATTCTTGAGATTTAGGGAGTTGTCCAATTGACGGGTTGGGGAAGATCACGGTAAAGTCCGGTTTGCAGGACAATTCCGTGGGTCTTCCAGGCAGCCACTTCCAAGCCGTGCTCTCCAGATTGCGAAAACATTCGGCGCGAAAATATTCGGCCGTGCTTGCGCTGGCATTGATGCTGGTCCCGGCGGCGCTGGCCGCGTCCGAATTCTCGCCCCAGGTGCGCCTTGGGTACCACACTGGAGATCAGTGGGAGCCCGCGATGGCGGCGGACGCGCATGGGCATGTTTACGTGCTGTATCCGCAATATGGCGCCGTCCCCGATTGCCCTAGCTGTACTGCGCCATCGATCGCCCTGCTGGTCAGCGATGATAATGGGGCATCGTGGCAGCCTTCGCGGGCGCTGCTTCCCTTTCCGACCGGGCAGTTTGATCCGCAGATTGTGGTCGATCCGCTGGACCGGCAAACCGTGTACGCGTCGTGGATGCAGAACAACAAGCGCGATATTGTAGTGGCGCGGTCGCTGGATTTCGGCCGCACGTGGTCGTTTTCCTGGGCCGAGCGCGGGCACGAAGATTCCGACAAGCCGGTGCTGGCGGTGCGCGGTGCGGACGTCTACGTCGGGTTCAACCATGAAGAGAGATTTCTGGTGGCGGCGTCGCATGATGCCGGACAGACATTCAGCGTGTCCCGAGTAAACACGACGGCCGAACCGGGGTGGTCGCTGGCCGGCGGAGCGACCGTCGATCCGACGGGAAATGTTTATTTCGGATGGTCGGCGTACGCGCGGCACGACATGCCGACACAGCCGGTCAGCATTTACGTAAGCCGGTCGAGCGATGGCGGACGCACGTGGGGGACAGTGCTGCTCGATCAGTCGAGCGCGCCTCCGGATTGCGCGGCGCAGAATTGCGAGACGGGGTACCTGGGACCACAGATCGCGCTGGCTGCCGATTCCGCGGGCGGATTGTACGCGCTGTGGAATGCGGGGTCGGCGAACGGCGGAGCGGAGCGGATTTACTTCTCGTCTTCGACCACAGTGGGAGCGACCTGGTCGGCGCGAACGAGTGTATCGAGTGCGCCGTCGGGCACCGAGCACGCGTTTCCGGCAATCGTCGCGGGAGCGTCCGGCGACATTCGAATTGCCTGGATGGATACGAGGATGACGGAGGCGGTTCACTCCAACATTCCGCTATGGAATACTTACTACCGGAGTTCCACCAACGGTGGGGCGACGTGGAGTGCGGAAGGGCAGCTCTCGACTCCAACGCGAGGTTACGATTACATTCTTCCCGCCGGCTTCCGCTTTCCTTTTGGCGACTACTTCGGGCTGGCCATCGATAGCGAGGGAGCGACCCAGGCGGTGTGGGGCGAAGGCAGAGATTACAAGGCTCCGGGCTCGATCTGGTACGCGCGCGGCCGATAGGGCGGACGTTAGGGCGGACGAATGCGAGGCTGTTACGAAACTCGTGCCGTCCGCTTAAAGCGGACTCGGGTTTTCGCACTTCCGGCCACCCGGCACTCCCGTGCCGGGCTTTCACATACCGCCGCTACGCGGCTGCATTTGGGTGGCGCCTTCTCCACCGTTGTTCCGAGAATTCAGTTCTCACACATGCTGGTCCGTGCCCTCTTCTGCGGGCGTGCACCTTCCGAGGACTGGCTTTCACGTCACGCCGCTACGCGGCTGGAAGCTGGTTTGTCCCACCGTGCATGTTCGGTGCTGGGTCTCCTAATGGCCTCAATGCGGTCGCCCCCTACGCAGCCGAGATATTCTCAGAGCGCTACTCCAACTCCATTCCTCCAATGAAGTCGGCGATGCGCTCGACGTGGTGGTCGTGGCACCAGGTCTTCAGACCGTCCACAATTTTTTCGGTGGCGCAGGGATCCCAATAACTGGCGGTGCCGATCTGGACGGCGGTGGCTCCGGCGAGCATGAATTCGACAACGTCGGCGGGAGTGGAAATTCCGCCCATGCCAATGACAGGAATTTTCACAGCGTGGGCCGCGTCGTAGACCATGCGCACCGCGATGGGTTTGATGGCCGGGCCGGACAGGCCGGCGGTCACGTTGGCGATGCGCGGCTTGCGGGTTTCGGGGTCGATCGCCATGGCTACGAATGTGTTGATGAGCGAAACGGCGTCGGCGCCGGCCTCCTGGGCCACATAGGCCATTTGCGCGATGCTGGTGACATTGGGCGAAAGTTTGACGATCAGCGGGCGCTGCGCGACGCGGCGAACGGTGGTGACGACTTCATCGAGGGTGCGAGGATCGCTGCCAAACTGCAGTCCGCCGTGCTGCGTGTTGGGACAAGAAACATTCAGTTCATAGGCGGCAATGCCTTCACCGCCGTTGAGGATTTCGATGGTGTGTTCGTAATCTTCGCGAGTGTAGCCGAAGACGTTGGTAATCACGACAGCATCTTTGATCTGGCGCAGCTGCGGCAACTTTTCTTGCAAAAAGGCTGGCGCGCCGATGTTCTGCAGTCCGATCGCGTTCAACATGCCGGCCGGCGTCTCCCAGAGGCGCGGCGGAGGATTGCCGATCATCGGCTCCCTCGAGAGTCCCTTCACCACGAAACCGCCAAGTTTCGCGAGGTGGACCACGTCTTCGAATTCGACGCCGTAGCCGAAGGTCCCGCTGGCCGCGATGACGGGATTCTTGAGAGCGATGCCCGCGACATTCACGCTCAGGTCGGTGGCGGAGTTGGTCATGGCTGGCTTTCTCCGATATTCGCGTTGCGATGCGACGAAGTGAGCGCTTCGGTCAACACACGGCCGATTGCGTGGGTGGGAGCGTTGATACCCAACAACGAAGCCAGAGTAGCAGCGAGATCGACGGGTTGAACGCTGTCGCGATACCTTCCCGGCTGAAAGGGCAATCCGTAAAAGGCCAGAGGAACGTGGGTGTCGTAATTGTAGGGCGAGGCGTGATCGGTGCCCGTTGGCGATCCGACGGTGTAAATATCGGGGACGCCCATCACGTACCAACTGCCCTCCGGAGAATAGCTGTTGAGGTATTTGTGGCCCAGTTCCGTGTTGGGAGCGCGGCCTTCGGCCAGTTGCGATTTTGTGTAGTAATCGCGCAGTCCGATCTGCTTCATCGCCTCACCCACGGCGGTTTCGGCATCGCGCTCGCGCACGTGTACGGCGGTGAACGCATCTTCATCGAGCCACGCCAGAGGGTAATCAAACTTTACGTAAGAGGCGGGATGTCTGGGAGAGAATTTTGCGGTGAGGATGGCATTGATCTGCTCTTGCAGTTTCGCCCCGGCGAGATTGGCCGCGGGAATGCGCAGCTTTTTTGCGACATCGGGCAGGGATGAGACGCCGTGGTCGGCGGAGAGCGCGATCCAGACGTTGGCCAGGCCGATCTGATGTCCGAGGAAGGTGAAGAAGTCGGCGATTTCGCGATCAAGGTCGAGAGCCATCTGATGCATTTCAGGACTATCGGGGCCGACTTGATGTCCGAGGATGTCATTGGCCGAGAGGCTGATGGAAAGCAGATCGGTGGCCGGGCCCCGCCCGACATTTTCGTAAAGCATGAGTTGCTTGGCGAAGTCGAATTCGTATTCGTTGGCGAAGGGGGTGGAACCAATCACCTCAAAAAATCCGGCGTCGGAGCCGTCTTTGCGTTTGCGATGCGCGGTCGAACGCAGGCCATTGCCTTGTGAATCTTTCCAGTCACGATCCCAGTATTTGGCGGGCTGCGTGGAGTTGAAATCTTGCGCCCATTTGGGAAGATCGTCACGATAATACGTGGACGTGACCCAGGAACCGGACTTGGGCTCGATCCAGTAAGCGGTGTCGGCGGCGAATCCGCCGGGAAGGATGGCGGCGCGATCCTTGAGAGAGACTGCGAAGACGCGGGACTTGCCCTGAGTGGCCAGCTTGAGTTCGTCGCCGAGGGTGTCGGCGAGCAGGTTGTGAGGCGAGGCGCCAGCCTGGGTTGCAGCAACGCCGACCAGCTTGGTGTTTTCGTCTTCCACCGAGGTGACCATTTTGTGCTTTTTCTGGTCCCACCATTCGTTGGAGACGATGCCGTGGCCGTTGCTATAAGCGCCGGTGAAGAGGGTGGAGTGGCCGGGAGCGGTGCGGGTGTTGGCGTAATCGTAGTTGCAGTTCGAGAAGTATGCGCCGTGATCGAGCAGCGTGCGAAAACCGCCTTCGCCGAATTCGTCGCGATAACGCTCGAGGTAATCGCCGCGAAACTGGTCGATCACGATCACAACCACCAGCTTGGGGCGTCCGTTATAAGCCGAGGCGAAAGAGGACCGCGAAATGCTGGCAAGAATTACCACGCATAGGCAGGCGCGGAAGAGTCGGCGGCAGGCAGACATGGGGGATGATCTCATTGCGAACGTAGTTTACACAGGGGTGCGAATAGATAGCTACTAGCTACTAGCTTCTAGCAGCGAACAGGCAGGAGCTAGGAGCTATGCGGAGAACATGGGGTGAATTTGAAGCAGCCTCGGTTCCCGGGTCCGATCATAGCCAGAATCGTGAGACGAGGACGTCGCCCTCGCTTCCGGCGTTGCCAGGATTGACAACGGCTTATTTCGCTCCTCCCTGCGGCGAGCGACAACGCGAAGCAATAAGGCAATACAAACTCCGAGGGCGAAAGCGAATGCCAAGAAGTACCAAAGCGTGGGAAATCCCAGGATGAAGATCACAGAGCTGCCGACGGCGAAGAGCAGCCCAATGAAACCGCCTCCGAATGAGAGCTTATGCAGGGTAATGCCAGGATGGGGTTTTTCACTCATGACACACCTGCTGACGCTTTCATCATCCCACCAATGTTGAGGGGACTCAACAAGGTATTCAGAGTAGAGATGAGGTGTG
The DNA here is from genome assembly GCA_963763795.1 of uncultured Acidobacteriota bacterium. Taxonomy (GTDB): domain Bacteria; phylum Acidobacteriota; class Terriglobia; order Terriglobales; family Acidobacteriaceae; genus Sulfotelmatobacter. Next base: position 925,956 of record CAVXPP010000007.1, read on the forward strand.
CTATAGTTTCGCGCGGTTTTCTGTTATCGGGAGGATGATGTTGATCAAGACAATTCTCGCTGTGACTGCTGCCGTGTTGTGCTTTGGCTCGATATTGGCCGGGCAGCAGAAATCTCACGCGGGTAGCAGTGCGAAAATCGCGCGAGGCAAGTACCTGGTAGAGAGCATTGGCGCGTGCTCCGATTGCCACACACCGCGCAACGAGAAGGGCGAGTTCGTGAAGGAGCAATGGCTGCAGGGAACAACTCTCGATTTCAAGCCGACCGTGCCCATGCCGGTGTGGGCCGACAAATCGGCGAATATCGCTGGACTGCCGGGCTGGGAGAAGGATGCCGCGATTCGATTTTTCATGACGGGAATCGGGTATAACGGACTCCCGCCGCGGCCTCCCATGCCGCAGTATCGATACAACCAGCAGGACGCGGAGGCGATTGTGGCCTATCTGCAATCGCTGGAGCCGGCCAAGAAGTAGCCAGGCGCCAGCCTGATCCATTTCTGAAAGTTTCGGCTGCGGTTGCGGCGTGCATTTCTCGCCTCTTTTCCGATACATTAGTGAGTCCCTATGCTCGATCTGAATTTTGTTCGCGAAAATCTGCCTCTGGTCGAGGAAAAGCTGCGGCAGCGCGGCATGGATCCGGCTGCGGTGCTCAAGGATTTCCGCGAAGTCGACACACTGCGGCGGCAGGCGATCACCGAAGCCGAGACCAGCAAAGCGCAGCGCAATAAGGCGTCGGAAGAAATTGCGAAGCTGAAGAAAAGCGGGCAGGACGCCAGCGCGGCGATGGCGCAGACTAAAGAATTGCGCGAGAACATCTCCGGCTTGGAAAAAACCGCGGGCGATCTGGACGTGCGGTTGCGAGACATCATGGCGGGAATTCCGAACCTGCCGCACGCCAGCGTTCCGATCGGCCATAGCGCGGACGACAACGTGGAAGTGCGGCGCTGGGGAATTGCGCCCAAATTCGATTTCACTCCTAAGCCGCATTGGGATCTGGGTCCAGAGCTAGGTGATCCTCGATCTGGAACGCGCGGTGAAGCTGACGGGTGCGCGCTTTGCGGTGTACTGGGATCTGGGGGCGAAGCTGGAACGCGCGCTGGCGAATTTCATGCTCGATCTGCATACGCGCGAGCATGGCTACACGGAAGTTCTGCCGCCGTATCTGGTGAATTCGGAGTCGATGTACGGTACAGGACAGCTTCCGAAATTTGCAGCGGATCTTTTTCGCGTGCCGCACGGCGAAAAAGATTTGTGGCTGATCTCGACGGCGGAGGTTCCGGTCACGAATTTATATCGAGACGAAGTGCTGGATCAGGCTCGCTTGCCGATTTCGCTCACCGCATACACGCCCTGCTTCCGCAGCGAGGCGGGATCATACGGGAAAGACGTGCGCGGGATCATCCGGCAGCATCAGTTTCAAAAAGTGGAACTGGTGAAGTTCACGCGTCCGGAAAATCGTACGAAGAGCACGAGAAGCTGACGCGCAACGCCGAAGAAGTGCTGCAGAAACTTGGACTGCATTACCGTGTTATGGCGCTGTGCACGGGCGACATGAGCGCGATTTCGGCAAAGACGTACGACATCGAAGTGTGGTTGCCGGGACAGCAACTTTACCGCGAGATTTCTTCCTGCTCGAATTTTGAGGCGTACCAGGCGCGGCGGGCGAACATCCGGTACAGGCCTGAGGGAAAAAATAAGCCCGAGTTCGTGCATACGCTGAATGGAAGCGCGCTGGCAGTCGGCCGCACGTGGGTGGCGATTGTGGAGAATTATCAGCAGTCCGATGGAAGCGTCGTGATTCCGGAAGTCCTGCGGCCATACATGGGGGCTGAGAGGATCACGAAGAAGAGCTTCTAGCTTCTAGCTGCTAGCTAGGGCCAAAGCGCGGAGAGCAGGGCGGAGCTAGAAGCCAGGAGCTAGGAGCTGTACACTTGCATAGAGCAGAACTCACGACCGCCGCGCCTAGCGCGCCCGTGCCCATGAACGCCATCTGGCGAACAATTCGCGGCTACGTTCTTTGGCAGTACGAACGGGGCACGCTCCATTACGACATCATGGTCACGCTGATCCTGATATTTATCTTCGTGTCGCCGCGCGTGATCAACTTCAACGATAAACCCATCTCGCGGAATGCGCATCCGACTGAGGTAATGGTCACGGCGCAGGCCGATGGACACTTGTTCTTTCAGGTCGCTGCCAGTGCGGTTAGTCCGGGCGACGACGCGTCGTTGCGGGACCAGCTGCTGCACATCATCGAACCGATCGCAGGAGCGGTCTCGATCGTCAGCTACGAGACGGTGACGGACCACAAGGGCCAGGTGCAGAGCTACAAAGTGGTGGCCAAGCGGGAGTAGGACGGTTCACGAAAGCAGAAAGACTGATGAAGCATCTGATCTTCACGCTGGCGATCACCTGGAGTTTTCTTGGATTGAATGCGGCGGCGCAGGAGAAAGCGGCCGATCCCGCCAGTCTCGACGCGGTGCTGAAGAAGATGGACGCCGTCGCCGCGACTTTCCGCTCGGCGCAGGCGACTTTTGAGTGGGACACGTACGAGAAAGTGATCGACGAGGTTGACGATTATGAGACCGGCGTCATTTATTACCGGCGCACGGGCAAAGACAAAGAGATTGAGATGATGGCGGAAGTCAAGATGGCCGGATCGAGCCTGCAGAGCCTGAAGCCGGGGCCGAAGTATGTGCTGTTCAGCGGCGGGAAGGTTCGCATGTACCAGCCCAAAATCGATCAGGTGACGGAGTTCGATCTGGGTAAGAATCACTCCGATTTTGAAAGCTATGTTGTGCTCGGCTTCGGAGGCAGTGGCGAGGACTTGCAGAGAGTCTTCGACGTGACCTATGTAGGACCGGAGACCGTCAACGGTGTGACGACCGCGAAACTGCAACTGGTGCCGAAGTCGGAGAAAGTGCGGAACACCTACAAGCAGATTCTGCTCTGGATCGATCTGGAGAAAGGGATCTCGGTGCAGCAGCAATTTTTTCAGCCGGACGGCAACTACCGGCTGGCGAAATACTCCGATATTCAGGTGAACGGGAAGAAGATTCCGGATGAGGTTTTCAAACTGAAGACCACCAATAAGACGCAGATCGTTTCACCTCGTGGGTAAGTGATTGAAAGTAAAGGGCAAGAAGTGCTCTTCGATTTAGTACTGTGAACGATATACTTACGGGACTTCAGTTGGGTTTGATTCATGGCCAAGGTTTTTACGATTACTGTCCCTCCTAAGCTGGGCAACAAGCGCCGGGAACGCACCGCTGATCCTCGCTATGTAGACGGGCAACGTCTGCTGGTGGAAGCCATGAAGTATCTGGCGCAAGAGGACCCCGTCAGCAACCGGGGCGCGATCGAATTGATCTCCGAACACGTGCGCACGCGATTTCGGATGAGCGACTCGCCGCTGGCGTAGGGTTTCGCAGCCTGCGTTACATCTGCGCAAATAAATAAGGGCGACTTGTTGGCCGCCCTTTATGTCAGTCTGATAAGGGTCAGAACGTGTAGCGTGCGCCGAGTTGCATCACACGGGGCTTAAACAGTGTATTGATGAAGTTGCCGAAGCTGGAGGGGCTATCGGTATAGTTGTTTACATTCTGTATATTCCCAGCATCGAAGCGCACCGAATTGGTCACGTTGAACACTTCCCAGCTCAATTTCAAGTTCTGACTCTCTGTGATCTTCCACACTTTCGACAAGCCCATGTCGATATCGAATGATCCTGGCCCGCGCAGTTCGTTGCGCTGCCCAGATTCTCCGGGATACGCATCGCGAAACTGGTTGACCGCGGCGTTGGGATCGCTGGAATTTGTGGTTCCGGGATTCTGGAACACATTCGGCCCAGTGCCACCTCCCGCCTGCGCAACAATGAATTGTCCTGTCTTGGGTTTCGGCCCAACCAGTATCGCGTTCGATTCGAGATCCCAGTTAGTGGGCCAGCTATAGAACGGATATACGGAGAATGGATATCCGGTTGACCAGCGCCACAGGCCCGAAATCTGCCAGCCGCCAATAAAGCCATCTGCCAGCTTGCCCATTCCTGCGCCAAATCGTTTGTCCTTTCCGACGGGGAGTTCATAGACCCAGTTACTGTTGATCGCATGTGTAGTGTCGAAATCGGAAGGCGCGCGCAGTTGGTTAGGTGACCATGCATTGATGACCTGGCTGGAGAATCCGAGACCTTCGAATACGCTGATTCGTTCTGCGTTGGACCCGATATCGATTGACTTCGAGTATGTGTAATTGACGTCAAAACTCAAACCACCCGAGTGGTGTCGGAGGCTGAACTGCCCGGAGTTGTAAGAGCTGTTGCCAATACTGGCCCAGGAATCCAGGGACGAGTATTGCGGCGACCAGAAATCATAGCCCGTGGTTTGACCGTTTATCGTAGCGCATGCGGGGAAACATTCATTGGCGTCAGTTTCCCCAGAGTATCCAGGAACATCAAGGTACGCCAGAGAAGTTGTTTCATTCGCTGCCTGCGCGGAAAGGCCGCTGTTGCAGGAATACATGTCGTAAATCGCCTGGGTAGATGTGAAGGTTGCGAGTCCTCCAGCATTAGGAGCGCAACCGTTGATATACCCCTTGTTCGTGGCGTTGGGACCCGCAAGTGGGAACAAATTCTCCCAATAGGGGATGGGAGCGACATTCGCGATATCAACCCCTTGCCAATACTGCTTGGCCAGCGCTGTAGCAGCCTGGTAGTAGGTCGTCCCGGATTTCGGGTCTCTCAGGTTGGCGGGTTGAGCGAGGTCGATCTCTGATAGCAAGCGGTGGGCGTATCGTCCGACGTAGGCGGTCTCGAGAACAAAGCCATGGCCGAGATCTCGTGTGAATGAGAACGTCACTACGTGAGAATAGGGAGTCTTCAGTTTGTCGTCCAGTCCGAACTCGATCCCGAAGGCATATGGAAAGGTAACCGGGAATGAACCGGAAGGCGCAGGATACGTAAGGGGACACGGTGCCGTCGGACAGGATGAGGTCGTTGTAAAGCTTGTGGTCGGGATGTTGTTCAGTCCGGTGAAGCGGGCGACTCCATCGACAGTCTGAACCCCGGCAGGATTGGAGATTGACGACGTCAGTCCGAATGCGCCTTCTCGATCGAACGTGCTGCTAATGCCTTCCCCGAAATGGTCGAAATACATTCCCCATCCAAGGCGAATACTCGATTTTCCCGGACCACCCCAGAGTTTTTGAGCGAAGCCGGAATCTCCGCTGGGTGCATAGGCGATGGCGAGGCGGGGCGCCAAGTTGCGGTAGTCCCAGTTCCAGTATGGTTTGCCGTGATTCGCCTGGCCACCCAAGGCAAACTGGAGGTTGTGGTCATAGATGGGATTGCCGGAACCATCCGTGCCGACCTGGGGGAAATAGGACTGGCCTTGAGCGGCTGCCTTTCCCCGGTTCATGAACCAGTCATGCGAACTAGTGGTTGGCTGAACCTGCGTGCCTGACGTCTCGTAGGGAGGCTCAAGAAGTGAATAGCGGAGCCCATAAGTCACGGTTAGATTGGGTCGCACCCGCCATGCGTCTTGCGCATACCACTCCCACTCCCAGGAGCGGAAGTGGCGGTTGATCAGGGCTCCCTCGGCGAGGGGATTCAGATTTTTGTCCAAATTGTAGTTCGAATCCACCTCTGAAATGAGACCGGCCAGCGCGGTCACTCCTACATCATAGGTGGATTGAAAGTCGGACGAGACGGCAGGCAGACCCATTGCCACACCAATCGGACTTGCAGGATCCAAGCTGCTGCCCTGATTCGCTATTCCTGCGTTGACCAGCCAATCAGGATTGGTCGAGGCAGTAAAAAACGAGGTGTAATTGGACGATCCTACGTTATCAACTTTCCTCAAATTGACACCGAAACCCAAGGCGTGTGTGCCATGCTGCTTGACCACATCGTCCACGAAGTTCAGGACCGGTACATGACGCGCGCTGGTCTTGCTAAACGCGTTGATATCGTCAATGAATCGGAAGTGTACAAAATGCTGGTCCTGTAAGCCGCGATCTTCATAAGCTTGGCGGATATACCCAAAACGGAAGTTATTGATCCATGAGTTCTTAAAGGTCGATGTAAAACCTGCGGTTACGCCTTTGCTGGTGACCACCTCCAGTTGCGAGCTTGGCTGCCCAGGAAATTGCTGTGGGTTCGCCGCATTGTGCTCTCCATCCTGAACCCCGCGCAAAAAGAGCCGCTGGCTTCCATCGGCGGTGAAGTTGTAATCCAGTTTGGCCACGAACATATTGAGATTATCCGGAGCGGGGGCCGCAAACGTGTATCCGACCGTGTTGTATCCGTCACCCGCACTGCTGGTGTTGCCGTGCGGATACTGTTGGAAGACATCGAGCACATAGGGGTTCGCGCCCGGAAACGATCCGGTGTGCGCCCCGCTGGTATATGTGCAACTGCCGATGGATGAGCAGTTCGGATCCAGCATCTTCAATTGATCCGGACTCAGCCTCTCCACCCCGGTGGGACAGGTTGTCGGATCGACATCGCACGGATAATTGATGTAGCCATTTCTCAGGTCGTCGCTGGGAACCGTCCGAATTACGGACTGGTCCTCGCGCTTTCTCATGCCCTCAAAGCTGAGAAAGAAGAATAACCGGTCTTTTTTGATGGGCCCGCCCAGGAATGCTCCATACGTATTGCGAAGAAGGAACGGGGCACGGTTGGGAAGCCCGCTGGAAATTTGCGATGCCTTGATAAACCAATCGTTGGCCGCGAAAGTCGGACGGTAGTACTCGTACGCTCCCCCATGAAAACCGTTGGTTCCGCTCTTGGTCACAAGAGCGATTTGACCTCCGGAGGAACGGCCGGAATCCGCATCCGAGTTGGCGGTGGTTACGCGAAACTCTTCCAGTGAATCCAGGGGAACGCGTAGAGAACCTTGCAGTCTGCCGGTGGCCTGGTCATTGTCGTCCACCCCGTCGAGGGTCACATTGGTCTGGTCGCTGCGACCGCCGTTTACTGCGCCAGCGCGGCTGTCTGAGTCAAAGCCGCTGGCGGTCGAACTATTGGCCTTATCCAGGTTGTTGCCTGTAAAAGTAACTCCCGGCTGCAAGGTCAGAATGCTAGTGGGCTCGCGGCCTTCAAAGGGCAGAGCTTGAATTTGCTGGGTATCAAAGGCGTGCCCCATCGATGCATTCTCTGTGTTGACCAGGGTGGCAGTCGCGTTTACCTCCACTGTTTCCACCACGGCAGACACTTGCAAGGTCACGTTGACTGTACCGGGCGTGCGCACCAAAAGCTGAACGCCTCTCTCTTTTACCGTTGCGAAGCCCGTCGCCTTCACAGTGAGCTCATAGGTCGTGGGTGGGAGTTCAAGAAATTGATACTCGCCCTGAGAGCCAGTCGTCACGGTGCGCGACAGGCCGGTCGCCGGATCACTGATGGTGACCGTAGCGCCAACCACCACCGCGCCCTTGGCGTCGGAGATGGTGCCGTGCACCGAGGTGGTCGCGGATTGCGCCAGGAGGAAGGTGCTGAGCACGAGAAAAGTGACAATCAGGACTGCCAGCTGCCGTGAGCGAGAACGCATGGAAAGCTCCCTTCGCCGCAAAGGGCGTTGTATTCCGATTACGTTTTGCCCAGGTGTTTTGAGACCGCGTGACCCTGGGGACCCCGATGGGGCGTTATTGTGCAACTTCGGCATGACGATGTTCAAGCTGAATTTTCGCCGGAGCGAAGTGAAAACTTATGCAAGACGATGAAAGAGGCACGATGCCAGGACTATGACCGCGGGATACATTTCGAGAGTGTAGCGGGGCTCGGGATTTTCGAGGGTTCCGAGAAAACAGGAGCGGATAACAATAAACAAAACGAATAGGCCGATGCCAAAAAATGCGCGAGCGCGGAGAAGTCCTGCGGCGGCCATCACGACGTAGGCGAGGTTGATCACGCCAAAAGCCAGGCTGACAGCCAGCCAGCGGTGATCGTCGTTGAACTCCCACCAGCGCGGATCCGAGGGAAATAGTTCGGTGCGTGGGCGCAGCCACATGTCGGCAATGCGTAAAAAAGGCAGCTCCACGTAGTAGCGCAGCGGAGCGGCATGGATCCGTTCGGCGGCTAAGGCGGCGAAGCGCTGGTCAAGTTCCGGGGGCAAAACGTGAGTCTGGTTGTAGTCGGCGAACAGCTCGCGGGTCAGGTCGTGCTGCTGTGCGGAATCGAAGGCGCGCCCGGGAAGGCGGGTGAGATCAATATCCTCTCCGGGGACATTCCAGTAAATTTCCTCGACCGAAACGTAGTCGGCCATCCAGGTTTTGGTCCAGCGATTGAAGCCGGTCATGACCGGTTCGTCGGCGTCATTGGCGTAGCGGGGCGCCAGCGGCTCGAAACGATGCAGCGTGTGCAGATTTCGCAAGGTCCAGGGAATCAGCGGCGCGAGGGCTCCGACAGCGACCAATACGCCGGCCAGAACGAGAGCGCGGGGAGTGAGGCCGAAAACGGCGGTGAAGCGCGGACTTCGCCAGCTTCGGAAAAGCAGCCAGCACAGGTATCCGCCGATAACGGCGAGCAGCATTCCGCCGTCAGGCCGAAGCAGAATGGCGGCGCCAATCGCAAGTCCGCAACCGAGAAACGCTTTCCCGGAAAAATGAGCTGACGGATTCGGCTCGCCGATTTTGAGGCCGGAGAAAGCCAGATCCAGCGCGAGAGCCGTGAAGAAGATCTCCAAAGTTTCGGTGAGCGCGGCAGCGGCGTAATTGGCGAGAAAAGGACAGAGCGCCGCGAGCAGAAAGGCCACCTTTGCGGCGCGTTCAGAGAATAGGCGCCGGGCCATGTCGGCAACGAGAAAACAGGTGGCGAGATCGAATACAACCTGCACCAGCAGGACCGCACGAAAATTGTCGGCTCCAAAGATCGTGAAGACGGCGGCCAGAAAGGCGGGATATCCGGGCAGCCGGGACAGTGTCGGCATGATGACGCCGGAATTGGTGATGCCGTAGATGCCGTGCCGCAGCCAGTTGTCGGCGATGTCGGCGTAGAGGCGGGAGTCGTCGACAATCGCCGGAAAGCGGAAGACCAGGAAGAAGCGGAGCGCCAGTCCAGCCAGGCTCGCCCATAGAAAGAAACGCGCTTGCTTTCGTAGGAATCCGGGCCGCGGCAGTTCTTGCACGCTGCGAATGATACCGCGTTTGCCGTCATCCCGCCGTGAGGAAAGTGCATCGTATATGATGGAGATGACACTCACCCTGCCTCGCTGAGAATTGACCGTGTGCCGCTCGCGGCATACGATGAAAATTTCCCCATGGCCGAACCAGTCTTTTATGATCCACGCCGCGCCCGCTGGAAACGCCTGCGGCGCACGCTCGACGTCACCGCCGTGGTGGTGTCGGCGCTGATCATTCTTTTCGTCTACACCGCTCTCAGAGATGAACCGCTTCCCGGCTTACTCTTTTATCCCCAGCGTCGTAACTTCAAGGCCCTGAAGGAGAGCGAACGGGAGAAGGCGAAGGAGCGGTTGAAGAAGGCTGCGGCACGGTCGCACCGCAAATCGAAGCTGGCGGCCTCGCAGGTCACACTAAACCAAGGAGAAGGCATTCGAGCTGCCTTTTACGTTCCCTGGGATGCTGCCAGTTTCTCGTCGCTGCGCACCTACGCCCACCAGATCGACATTTTGTATCCCGACTGGCTGCACGTGGTGACCGCCGACGGGCGCCTGCAGGGAGTGGACGACCAGACCAACAAGTACTTCGACGTGGTGCAAGGGTCTACAGTGCTCCCGGTGGACGACCAGGTCATGCCGTTCCTGAAGAACGAAGACCCCAGCATGGAAGTTTTCCCCATGGTGAACAACTCCGATGGGGCCAACTGGGTAGGAGACATCGTCGACTTCCTGAACGATCCGGATGCGCGGGCGCGCTTCCGGCAGCAGGCGATTCAGTTTCTGGGATCGGGCCGTTACCACGGATTAATCATCGATTTCGAGTCCTTCCCCCCCAGCGGACAGAAGGGCTACGTCGCGCTGCTGCAGGAGCTCTCCACAGATCTGCACGCCCGCGGGTTGAAGCTTTACGTGGCCGTGCCGCCCCATAGCAACGAGTATGACTATCCTGCGATCGCGGCCGCAGCCGACGGCGTCGTGCTGATGAACTACGACGAACACTATCCCGGTGGCGCGTCTGGCCCTGTAGCTTCGCAGGACTGGTTCGTCCAGAATCTGAAGTTCGCCGAGAGCGTCATTCCCAAGCAAAAAATCATTTGCGCGATCGCCAACTACGGCTATGACTGGGTTCTGAAACCGAAGGATGGGAAGTTGCCGCCGGGAGTCCACGACTCCGGCGTAAGCGTGCAGGACGCATGGCTCGCTGCGCGCGACTCCGATGAGGACGTCAATTTCGATGATGACGCGATGAATCCTCATTTCAGCTATCTCGACGAACATAATTTGCGGCATGATGTGTGGTTCGTCGACGGAGTGACGGCGTTAAACCATATGCGATCGGCGCAGAGTCTGGGCCTCCGGACCTTCGCTCTGTGGCGCCTCGGCAGCGAAGACCGCTCGTTGTGGCGAGTCTGGGATGTCCCGGGCGATCCTGGCGCCACCGATAAGCTGCGCGACGTCCCGCCCGGGGCCGACGTGGACATGGAGGGTCAGGGGGAAATTCTTCGCATCGAAGAGAAGCCGGCGCACGGCACCCGCGATCTGACCATCGACGCGAACAGCAAGCTGATCACGGACGAAGTATTTCAGAATCTTCCCGAGCCGTATCGTGTCGGGCGCTACGGCTATAGTCCGAATAAAGTGGCGCTCACGTTTGATGATGGCCCAGATCCGGAATGGACTCCGAAGATTCTCGACGTGCTCAAAGCCAAAAACGCGACGGCCACATTTTTCCTGATCGGCATCCAGACGGACAAGTTTTCCGGCATCGCGAAGCGGATTTACAAGGAAGGAAACACGATCGGGAACCACACCTTCACGCATCCGGACGTCAGCAACATCTCCAGCGGCTACATGAAGGTGGAGTTGAATCTGACCGAGCGATTGTTCGCCAGCCTGTTGGGCATTCGCGCCACGCTGATGCGGCCGCCCTACGCGATCGACGAGGAACCAGACACGGCCGATCAGGTCCGCCCGCTCGAGATTCCGCAGGACATGGGCTATATCACCGTGGGCAATCGGATCGATCCCAACGATTGGAGCGAGAACCCGCGCCACACGGCGGAACAGATCTCGGATTACGTATTGGCGCATCTGCCGCCCTGCCGGGTCGAGGATCTGCGCTGCGGCAACATCGTGCTGCTGCACGATGGCGGGGGAAATCGAGCCGAGACCGTGCGCGCGCTGCCCATGATCATCGATGGCATACGGGCACGCGGCTATGAGATTGCACCCGTCTACGAGCTGCTCGGGATGCCAAGAGAGATGGTGATGGCTCCTCTACCCCGGGGCGAGCGTTGGGCTGCCCGGCTTGACCGCCTGGGCTTCTGGCTCTTCGACGCGAGCATCGTCATCATCACGTGGATTTTCCTGATCGGCGACCTGCTGATGACGGGCCGCTTACTCTTCATCGGAGCCGCTGCGGTCTATGACCGTGTGCACGAAAAGATTTTCGGCAAGCCGGCAGAAGTCGCTTCTTACAGACCGAAAGTTGCGGTGCTGATTCCGGCCTACAACGAAGAGAAAGTGATCGAGAGGACGGTGCGCGCGGTCGCTGAACTCGAACTATCCGAACCTGCGCGTGATCGTCATCGATGATGGATCGAAAGACAGGACACTGGAAGTAGCGCGCGACGCGTTCGCGGCCGAAGAGGCCTCGGGCCAAGTTCTGATTCTGAGCAAGCGGAATTCGGGCAAGGCCGAGGCCCTCAATTACGGCATCGAGCACATTGGCGACGCGGAGCTTGTTTGTCGGCATCGATGCCGATACGGTGATTGCGCCTGATGCCATCTCGCGCCTCGTGCCGCACTTCATCAACCCGAAGGTTGGCGCCATTGCGGGCAACGCTAAGGTTGGAAATCGCGTGAATCTATGGACGCGCTGGCAGGCGCTCGAATACATCACCAGCCAGAATTTCGAACGGCGCGCGCTCGACGTGCTGGGCGCGGTCAGCGTTGTGCCCGGAGCGATTGGCGCGTGGCGCGTGTCGGCCGTGCGCGAGGCCGGCGGATATCACGTGGACACAGTCGCGGAAGACGCCGATCTGACCATGGCTCTGCTGCGCCGCGGATATCGCGTCGAATATGAAGACATGGCCCTGGCTTATACCGAGGCGCCGACCAACGCGAATGGCTTGATGCGCCAGCGTTTTCGCTGGTCCTTCGGAATTCTGCAGGCAGTTTATAAGCATCGCGTGGTGGTGGCGCGCAAAGGCGTGCTGGGATGGATCGCACTGCCGAACATCGTGATCTTCCAGATTCTGCTGCCGCTGGTGTCGCCGCTGATCGACATCATGTTCGCCGTGGGCACAATCTGGTATTACATCCAGAAACATTTCCATCCGGACTCGACCGATCCAGCCAGCTTCCACAAGCTGGTGGCATTTTTCTTCGCGTTTCTGGTGATCGACTTCCTGGCGTCGGCGATTGCGTTTGCGCTGGAACGGCAGCGTCCCGACGACAAGGAAGATGGGTGGCTGCTCAGCCAGGTGTGGCTGCAGCGGTTCGCCTACCGCCAGTTATTTTCGATTGTGCTGTTCAAGACGCTGAAGCGGGCCGTGGAAGGTCGCAGATTCGCCTGGGATAAGTTGGAACGGACCGCAGCCGTGAATTACGTTCCGGCGGAAACCCGCGATCAGGTCAACGTGCCGTAGGCAGCCGGTGATTTTGAGCGTCATGGCCTGTTAACGACACTTCAGCTACAATGCCCTGACTTAGCTTCGAGAGTCAGAGGAGGAGTTGTGGTCAGGAACACTGCTCTTGTGTTTACTTTACTTATCTGCTCAAGCGCATTTGCTCAAAAGGCCGCGGTCTTCGCCGGATATCAATTAACGCATTTTGGTGGTTCTCAACTCCAACATTTCGATCCGCTGGCGCTAAATACTTCCTTAAATGGTTGGGACGCTGCCATTACCGGCAATGTCGCTCGCTATTTCGGCATTACAGGCGACTTCAGTGGCGTTTATGAATCGGGTTCAAAGTTGCACACCTATACGGTAGGCCCCGAAATTCACGCAGAGCCTGAACTGGGTGAGCCGGAGTTGCGAATCCGCCCATTCGTTCATGCGTTATTTGGTGGATACACAAGTGACGGACCTGTATCACAAGGAGCAACGACTGGTTTTGCGATGTACTACGGAGGGGGTCTCGATATCAAGGCTAGGCGACTCATATCGGTGCGAGTAGCACAGTTCGACTGGCTGGTCACACGTTCTCGCGGCATAATAGATCAAAAAAACTTCCGCTACTCCGGCGGCTTAGTGCTGAGATTCTGATTGTCCTACGGGGGGGAGACAAATGCATGAATCCTGTCTTCGCGTGCCGCTTCAGTATATTCGGCTTGGAGTGGTTGATGATAAATCCTGATATCGCTCATCATCTGGCCAACGAGTGCTAATCGCTACCGGAACAGCAGCGGCGCAAACTCCGCCAGATTTCTGCGCCAGACCATCCAGGTGTGCATGCCGGGAGTTTCGATATCGGTATGCTCAATTCCGTTCGTCTTCAGCCATGCGCGCAGGTTGCGATTGACCGTGATCAGGCGATCTTCCGTGCCGCAGGCAATCCACAGCAGACGAATCTGCTGGTTCGCTTTGGCGTCGAGCCCGGGAAAGTCTTTGCCGAAATCGTCTGGAATCCCGCCGGAGCTGAAGGCTCCGATCCAAGCGAACTTGTCGAGATTATTCAGTCCCGTTAACAGAGATTCCGAGCCGCCCATGGAAAGACCTGCGATCGCGCGCGAGTTTCGGTCTTTGGTGATCCGATATTCGCTTTCGACTTTGGGCATGACTTCGGTGAGCAAAGCTTGCGTGAATTTCGCAAAATTCTCGTCGCGGACGTCGGTATGGCTCCACGCATTCCAGGCCAGCCGAATCATCTCCATGGTGCCGTAGCCGAGGGGCATGACAATGATCATGGGCTTGGCCTTACCGCGGGCGATGAGGTTGTCGAGGATCACGTTGGCGCGGCCGACCGCCGTCCAGCCGCTGGCGTCGTCGCTATATCCATGCAGCAGATACAGCACCGGGTACGTCGTTTTGCCCGCCGGATCGTAGCCCGGTGGCGTGTAGACGTAGTAATCACGCTGGTCGTTGGCGACCGCGGACTTGTAGAAGTGATGATGAATTTCTCCATGCGGCACGTCGTTCAGTTCCCACGGCAGCGACGGTGGTCCGGGAACGTGTACGAAATTTCCCGGCGAGAGCAGGTTCGGCACAAGTCCGCTGTTCTCGGGATCGAGGGAGCGCACGCCGTCGACGAGGATGGAATATCCGTAATAGTCGGCAGGAAGGGGCGCCGTGTTGACCGTCCAAACACCGGCATCGTCTTTCTGCATCGCGACTGGGTCGGAGCCTTCCCGCTCCAGCTTCACCTCTTTGGCGTTCGGAGCGCGGAAGAGGAAGGTCACGCTGTTGTCGGAGTGCACCTCCGGCGTGATGAGACGGGGAGGCGGCGTTTCCGCGGGCGCGGCGGGCTTGCTCTGCTGCGGAAATGCGGCGGTCGATAGCAAAGACGAACAAAAAATAATCAGAGCCGAAGGGGCTTTCATGGTTTCTCCTCGCCGGACTGGCGCAAGGGGCTATTTGTTCGCGGCGACGTCTAACCGGGTCTCGGCGCGGTGCAGCGCATCGAGGGCGCGGTCGACATCGACGGAGGTATCGCCGCTGGTGAGACGCTGCTCGGCGCGTTCTTTCGCTTTGCGAGCGCGTTCGACGTTGATTTCCGCAGGGCGCTCGGCCGACTCCGCCAGAATTGTAACCTTGTTCGGAAGAACTTCGGCAAATCCCCATGCCACGGCGAGGCGCTGCTGGGTTGAGTTCTCTCGGTAGGTGATCTCGCCGACCGACAATTCAGTAATCAGCGGGGCATGGCCGGGCAGAATGCCCAGATATCCGTTCTTGCCGGGAATCTGAACTTCTTCGGCCGCCGTTTCGACGACTTTCTTTTCCGGCGTGACGATCTCGAGTTGGAAAGTATCCGACATTGGTCGTTCGTCGTTGGCCGTTGGCCGTCTGATCGCGTCGGCTTTGGCCAACGACGATCGACCAGCGACCAACGACGATTCTTACGCCGCCGCCTTCATCTTCTCCGCGGCTTCGAGCACTTCCTCAATTGGGCCTTTCATATAGAACGCCTGCTCGGGGATGTCATCGTACTTGCCTTCCACGATTGCCTTGAAGCCCTTCACGGTGTCGGCAATTTTGACGTAGCGTCCCGGCGCACCGGTGAACTGCTCGGCCACATGGAACGGCTGCGACAGGAAACGCTGAATCTTGCGGGCTCGGGCCACCGTCAGCTTCTGATCTTCGCTCAGTTCGTCGATGCCGAGAATTGCGATGATGTCCTGCAGGTCTTTATAAGTCTGCAGCGTCTTCTTCACCACCTGCGCGACGTCGTAATGTTCCTGGCCCACGATGCGCGGATCGAGAATGCGCGAGGTGGAAGCCAGCGGATCGACGGCGGGATAAATTCCGATTTCCGTCAGGGCGCGCGAAAGCACGGTGGTCGCGTCGAGGTGAGCGAATGTGGTCGCCGGAGCAGGATCGGTCAAGTCATCCGCGGGCACGTAAATCGCTTGCACCGACGTGACGGAACCCTTCTTCGTGGAAGTGATGCGCTCCTGCAACTCGCCCATCTCTGTGGCCAGGTTGGGCTGGTAGCCCACGGCGCTGGGCATGCGGCCGAGCAGCGCGGACACTTCTGATCCAGCCTGCGTGAAACGGAAAATGTTGTCGATGAAGAGCAGCGTGTCGGCGCCCTCGGCGTCACGGAAATATTCGGCGACCGTGAGTCCGGTCAGCGCCACGCGCAGACGCGCGCCTGGAGGCTCGGTCATCTGTCCGTAGATGAGCGCGGCCTTCGACTCGGCGGGCTTGCCGGGCTTGATCACGCCCGACTCGGTCATCTCGAGCCAGAGGTCGTTGCCTTCACGGGTGCGCTCGCCGACGCCGGCAAACACGGAAAATCCGCCGTGATTCTTGGCGACGTTGTTGATCAATTCCATGATGACGACGGTCTTGCCCACGCCCGCGCCGCCGAACAATCCAATCTTGCCGCCCTTCAAGAACGGCTGGATGAGATCGATGACTTTTACACCGGTCTCGAACATCTCGGCGGTCGTCGCCTGCTCATCGAAGGCCGGAGCCAGACGATGGATCGGCATTCTTTCTTTGTAGTCGACCGGACCTAACTGATCCACGGGCTCTCCGATGACGTTCATGACTCGGCCGAGAGTTCCGCGACCCACCGGAACAGAAATGGGTCCGCCCTGATCGATGGCTTTCATCCCACGTACCATGCCTTCGGTGGCCTCCATGGCGATGCAACGCACGCGGCCTTCGCCGAGATGCTGCTGCACTTCGAGGATGACCTTGACCGGGGTGGGCACAGTGAAGCCGTCGCTGACTACTTGGACAGCCTCGTAGATCGGGGGCAGGTGCCCTTCGGCGAACTGGACGTCGACCGCGGGTCCGGCAATTTGAATGACGTGTCCTACGTTTTGTGGCATAAATTTCAGCTTCTAGCTACTAGCTCCTAGCTGTTTGTGTTCGCCGACGCTGTCGGCGCATACTCCCGAATCTCGTAACGTCGAACTGATCCTCTTTTGCTAGAAGCTAGTAGCCAGAAGCTAGAAGCTTCCTTACATCGCGGCTGCGCCGCTGACGATCTCGATAATCTCTTTCGTGATCTTTGCCTGGCGCGCGCGATTCATCACCAGCGTCAGCGAATCGACCATGTCAGTTGCGTTGTTGGTGGCCGAATCCATCGCGGTCATGCGGGCTGCGTGCTCTGCAGCGACCGACTCCAGCAGCGAGCGGAAAATCTGGATGCTCACATACTTGGGGAGCAACGCGCGAAACAGCTCTTCGGGCGACTGCTCGTAAATATAGTCCACCTGCGCAGTGCCGAACTGTGAAGCCGCGCCCGCTTCACCTTCGGTGGTACGCAAGCCAACGCCGGCGCTGACCGCAGCCTCTTTGGCTTTCTTCTTTTCTTCTTCGCTCAACTCTTCGGCCAGGCGCACGGCCTGCTCGCCAATCTGCTCGATGGGGAGAATCTGTTCCACGATCAGGCGTTGCGCAATCACCGATTTAAATTCGTTGAAGACCACGTACACGGCATCGATCTGCTCGCGGCAATAGCGTCCAATCACATTTTCGGCCAGCGCGGCCGCCTGCGAGAACTCGACCTTGCCTAAAATGCCGACGTGCTCGCCGGTGATTTGAATGGCCCCGGCGCGTTCTTCGGAGGGCGTCTCCGCTTCGATGGATTCCGCCAGTTCGGCCAGACTCTTGGTTTGCACTTTGGCGGCCGGGTAGCGACGCCGCAAAAAGTCGCGTCCCTTGCGGCCGACGGCTTCGATGTCGACGTTTTTTCCTGCCTTAGAGTCCAGGAATCGCGCGGCGGCCTTAGTGATATTCGCGTTGAATGCGCCCGCCAGACCCTTGTCGCCGGTTACGACGATCAGCAGGATGTTCTTCTCTTCCCGCTGTGCCAGCAGGGGGTGCTTCGGCTCTCCGGTCTCGGGATCGTAAATTTCCGCCCGCGCCACCAGCGACTTCAGAACGCTGGTCAACATCTGCGCATACGGACGCGCGGCCAGGGCGCGCTCCTGCGAACGGCGCAACTTCGCCGCCGAGACCATCTTCATGGCCTTGGTGATCTGCCGCGTGTTGATCACGCTGCGGATGCGACGACGAATATCGAGAATGTTCGGCATGTTCGAGTTGCGAGTACCGAGTTCCGAGTGCCGGGTAAGAAACTCTTTGCCTCGGTACTCGCTACCAGGTACTCGGTACTATTTCGCCACCGCTTCCCTCTGCGCTGCAAACTGCTGCTTCGCTTCTTTAATCACGTTCTGCAATTGACCCTTCAGCGCATCGTCGAGAATCTTCTTCTCCATGATCGTGCGCAGCAAGCCGGGGTTTGTTGAGTCAACGTACTTGTACAGTTCTCTTTCAAACCCTCGGACCTGGTCGACGGGCATATCGTCGAGGAAGCCGCCGGTCCCCGCCATGATAATCAGAATCTGCTTGGAGAAGGGCAGCGGCGAGAACTGGTTCTGCTTCAGCAGTTCGACCAGGCGCTGGCCGCGATTTAACTGGGCTTGCGTGGCTTTGTCGAGATCGCTGCCAAACTGCGCGAAGGCTGCCAGCTCGCGGTATTGCGCGAGTTCCAGTTTCAGAGTTCCAGCCACCTGGCGCATGGCTTTGATCTGCGCGCTGCCGCCGACGCGGCTGACCGACAGGCCGACGTTGACGGCTGGACGCACACCCTGGTTGAACAAATCAGTTTCGAGATAAATCTGCCCGTCGGTAATCGAAATAACGTTGGTCGGAATGTAGGCGGAAACGTCGCCAGCCTGCGTCTCAATGACTGGAAGAGCAGTCAACGATCCACCGCCATTTTTGTCGCTCAATTTCGCGGCGCGCTCCAGCAAGCGCGAGTGGAGATAGAACACGTCTCCGGGATAGGCTTCGCGTCCCGGCGGACGCCGCAGCAGCAGCGAGATCTCGCGGTACGAGGCCGCATGCTTCGAGAGATCGTCGTAGATCACGAGAGCATGCCGCTTGCTATCGCGGAAGTATTCGCCCATGGCGCAAGCGGCATAGGGCGAGATGTACTGCATCGGCGCGGGCTCGGAAGCCGATGCCGCCACGACGATGGTGTACTCCATCGCTCCGGCATCTTCGAGAATCTTGACGACCTGCGCGATCGAGGAGCGCTTCTGCCCGATCGCGTTGTAAATACAGATGAGATCGTTGCCCTTGCTGTTGATGATGGTGTCGAGCGCGACGGCGGTTTTTCCGGTCTGGCGGTCGCCGATGATCAATTCGCGCTGGCCACGTCCGATCGGGATCATGCTGTCGATGGCCTTCAATCCAGTGGCCATGGGCTCACGCACCGGTTGACGATCGATGACGCCAGGCGCCAGGCGTTCCAACGCGATGAACTTGTCGCTAGCGATGGGACCTTTGTCATCGATGGGCTCGCCCAGCGAGTTGACAACGCGCCCGATCATGCCCTCGCCGACGGGAACGCTCATGATGCGGCCGGTGCGCTTGACCTCGTCGCCTTCCTTGATCTCGGTATATTCGCCGAGCAGCACCACGCCAACCTGGTCCTCTTCGAGGTTCATCGCGATGCCCGCCACGCCGTGGGGAAACGACAGCAGTTCGCCGGCCATGACCTTGTCGAGTCCATACACGCGCGCGATGCCGTCGCCCAGGGTGATGACGGTGCCGGTCTCGTCCACGGAGACCTTGGTCTCGTAGTTCTCGATCTGCTCGCGGATCAGTTTTGTAATTTCGTCTGCTTTGATTTGTGCCATAAGTTCAGCTCTTAACACTTCTGCTGCTAGCTTCTAGCTTCTAGCTAACCCAAAAACTATGATTCGCCAGAAGCCAGGAGCTAGCCGCTAGGAGCTTATCGCTTCTTTAATCTTTTCTAACTGGCCCTTTACCGAGCCATCGTAAATCGTGCTGCCCACGCGGACCACGGCTCCGCCCAGCAGAGATGCATCGAGTCCATAATGCGCACGAACTTTCTTGCCGGTCGTCTTTTCAATCTGGGCCTCAAGGGCGCGCCGCTCGGCGTCTCCCAGTTCGCGGGCACTGGAAATTTCCGCTTCGGCGAATCCCATGCGCGCGTCAAGTTCCTTGGCGAATTGCTGAACGATTCGGGGCAGAAACGGCAGCCGCCGATGATCGATCAGGACAGCTATAAGATTCCGCACCGGCCGATCGATTCCCTCCCGCTGCACGATCGCGTCGAGTAACGAGCGCTTCTGCTCGGCGGGCACCGCGGGATTTTCCCAGACCCGGCGTAAGTCCACGCTCTCCTCGAACAGGGTGGCGATGCTGCGCAACCCCGCCGTGACGCGAGCGGCATCGAGATGCTCCTCGAAAACCACATCCGTGAAAGCCCGGGCGTAGGTGCTGGCGACGGAAGCCATGTTCTAGTTCCCATCCTTTCCGGACTTATCGGCCGATCCCAACTGCGCGGCAAAATTGCGCACCAGCGCCTGATCGGTAGCGGCGTCCACACGGATCTGTTTCTGGGCGAGGGCAACGGCAAGATCGGCGGCATGAGCGGTCAATTGACGGCGCGCGGCTTTGGCGGCTGCGGCGATTTCCTGCTCGGCCGAGGCGACAATCTTGCGTGCGTCTTCTTCGGCCGCGGCTTGGATGCGGGCTTCTTCCGCCGCACCTTCTTTTTCCGCCGCGTCGCGCATGGCTCCGATCTCGACATCCAACTTCTGCAGGCGTGCTTCAATCTCCGCCAATTTGTGCCGCGCTTCCGCGCTTGCCTTCTGGGCCTCCTGCATCGCCCTTTGGATGGCGGCCGTGCGGTCGCGCAATATCGTGGGCAGATACTTGCGGCCGGCCCAGATAATGATTCCGGCAATTACCGCAAAGTTCAAAAGCATGCCCAGCCAGTAGGAGCTTTGCAAGCTCAAGCCTGTAATCTTCGAGATCAGACCAACCGAAGACGAGTGCTTGAACTCATCCATCTCGTCTTTTTCTTCGCCGGCGGCTTCGCGGCTTTCGTGCGCCAATTGATGTCCGGGGCCGGCGGATTGCTGGTCGTCGTTACTGCTCGATTGATTTTGATCGGGAACTGGAGAACGATGAGCGCTCCCCCAAACCATGCCGACGCAGCTCAAGACCAGCAGTAGGACGAGGGTTGCGCGCCCGCCTTTTTTCGAGGATGCCATCAGCGCCCCGCTCCCGCAGGCTGAAGGACGCGGCGCACGATTTCCTGCGCCAGCGCTGCCGCCTCGCCTTGCAATCCTTTTTCTGCTGCGGCCCGGTCGCGTTCAATGTCCACTTTGGCCGCTTGTATCTGCGCCTGCCCTTTCGCGCGCGCGGTCGCCAAGGCATTGCTACGCGCCTGCAAGGCCGCCTGCCGCTTCGCTTCCTGGGCACGAAACACTGCCGCGCGGGCTTCCCGCAATTTCTGCTCATACTCGCTGGTGCGCGCGTCTGCCGCGGCGACATCAGCTTTGGATTTCTCGACCGCGCCCTCAGTCTTGTCACGCCGCTCCTCGAGCACGCGCCGCAAAGGCCTGTGCACGATGGATGTGTACAGCGCGTAGAGCAAGGTCATCAGAATCACTGTCGGCACCGATCCGAGCAGTAATTCGCCTAATTGATGGAGGGTCTGATCCATGTGGTGCTGATGTAGACCGGGAAAATGAGGGCTATGAAAACTGTTAAGTCTAGCGTCCGAAGGAGTTTATGTCAACGTAAGAAGATCATCATGGTGGGGTAGGCAGGGATCAAGAAGGCCCTTTTCGGGATTTTTCCAAGAGTGCCTGGATGTGACTGCAAGTATCGGAAACAAGAAGACTTATCTCCACAGGGGAGGTTCGGGGAGCGCAAATTTCTGCACATATCTCTTGACTTCACGCTAAACAGGACTAGCATACAAGTATCACCTCCGATCCAATTCAGGATCGAATGGGCCGATAGCCAAGGAATGTCACCGCTTCTTGGTTGCCGGCCCATTTAAATTTTGGTGCAGCCCCGCCTTCACTCCGTTCAATGTTACAGAGCACTCAATCAAACTCAATCATAAAGTGTTGTATCTCTCCTCTGTCTATGGCGCCTGATGAATCACGATTACGGTTTGTTGGGGCGATCGGGATAGGGCTGCGCGTAATATCCGGTCCGCGTGCGGGCGTTGAGGCCGGGCTTGTCAACCTTAATCGCTAGAGCGTGGTATTCGTTCGGGATGGTCGGCAGGTAGAGACTCAAAGGATATCGAGTAATAGGCCTTGGAGTCGGCAAAGCATGTGGCGATCAGCCCGGGAACATCGTTGCTCGAATTCAGAACGCGCCCTCCGCTCTGCACAGCCAGAACCTGCAGAGCGAGATCCCCATTGTCGACTGTGTTGGAAGAAGTCACGCCTTTGAGAAAGCTTTCGTAATAGAACGTGCGAAAACTGCCGGCATCCGCCATGCCGAAGGGATCGACGGCGTATAGGGTGATACGAGCTTGGCGCAGTTGCTGACTCAAAGCCACGATCTCGCGGAAGATGCCCACCTGCTGTTTGTCAGTAAGTTCCACTTCAGGACCGGAAAGCAAGGGCCATCCCGGGCTGATCCAGATCAGCAATTTCCTGTCGGGCTGATTCGCCTCATACTGAATAATCCCTTGCAGCCCCTGAAGGGAAAGCTGAAGGCGATCGGCCGCGCCATAGAATCCCCCCGACCGTCCGATGGCACGAAAGCCGGGCCGATTGGAATGCAGAGCAGCTGCCAGAATTTTCCCGTCCTGGGTAGGCTGAGGCTGAACCTGGGTTGAGGTATCGGTAAAAATAATAAGGGACGTGGGGATCGGCACGCGGCCGCCATCCCGGCGAAAGAATTGCTGGAGCTGTTCCCGCTGATATCCGACGGCCCGCTCAGAGCTGTTGACGGCATCCACGAGAAGAATCGCTTGAATCGGATTGCTGGCCTGGTCAGCCTCCGCGCTGGCGCGAAAGGAAGTGATTTTTTGCGGCTGCTTGTCGTCGAGCAAAGTGAAGTCCTGCTGCAGCAATCCCGGGACCGGATTCCCGGACTTATCGGTGACCACAACGTCGAGCGAAATGGTGTGGTCCGCTGCAGTCGCGGGCGCGGCCTCTGCTTTCCCGGGTGGCGCGGGCTGCGCCGGAAGCGCGGCCTGTTGTGCGAAAGAAAACAGCGACAGAACGGAGCAATACAGGGCACTAACGCAGAGCCGCGAGAAAGCGCGCACGATGCACCTCGCAATCAGAGAGCAGACACTTTCGAAGATCCAGGTCTCATAGAATGCGGTCGGGCTGAGCACTTTGGGAACGCCGGCATCGGGAATTGCAGGCTACTTTACCAACGCAGACTTGAATTCGGGCGCGACGACGAACTGCTTTACCCTTCTCAGGACTGATGCCGGAGCCTCAGCCTCCAGTTGCACAGAGCCATCCCGATATTTGCGCGAAAAAATCCGCGCCGGCGCTTCGAGCATGGCCAGCGTTTTCCCTTCCTTCTGCGGAACCAGAAGATGCACGCGGCTGATCTTATCCTCGTCGATCATCTTGTCGATGCGTTCCAGCAGCGTATCCAGGCTTCTTGGTTGCCGGCCCATTTAAATTGCAGCCGGAACCTGCGTTGACCAAATCAATTCAGGCGCACGGATCGAGAACCGTGAGCAGTTCCGAACCAGCCGCCTCTAGTAGTTGCTGATCCGAGCACACGAAGGTTGGAGGGTCCGCGCCCACGGCAGTCTTCAGCGCTAAACACCCCGCAAGTTGAACCGCATCAAACGCGCGGAGGGCGTACCGATCTATCATTTCCGAGGCAACGTCGAGCACGGAATCTGTCAGCACCTGACGAAGAAATCTGGCTTCCAGGTGTTGGTCGAAACGATCAAGAACTAGACCTGCGATCTTCGAGTCGATATCCCCCGCGCGCTGCCGCCTCCTAATTGCGGAGCGGAATTCGACCTGAGACAACGCGAGCACAGCGAAGCGATTGTCAGTTAAGTTGCTCGCAAGTTGGAGCAGACGATCAGTACCCGCCTCCCGAATGTACAACTTCACCAGCGCGCTTGTTTCCAGGTAGTAGAGAGCCAATATCAGCGCCTTTCGCGTAATATGGTCGCAGATAGATTCTCACCGCGGATTTCGACTGGATGGAAGTCCAGCGAGTTATCATCCCCACCGCCCAGTATCGCCTTGACTTCAGGCATGAGCCGATTCAGTCGTATCGCGGTTACCGGAAACTGAGGAGACTTCGGATTGGGCACCTTGCTTGTTAAGATCAGCCGTTTCTCTATGGCACCCCGCAATAGGCTCTGTCTCGTGGCGTCGGAACTTGCCCAGGAAAAACCCTCTGAAGGCAGCGCCGCATCGCGAAACCACTTTAGAGAAACAAAATCGTAGCCTCGGCGAGACTCGGCCCGGTCCAGCGCACGAACCAACTCCGAGAGCGGATCTGAAACGGTGGCGACAACCTGAGCCGGGAAGCTGACCGGGGGGGCGGTTGCGGACTTGGTTATTGGTTCCGGGAGCTGCGCGGATGCTTCGTGAGTCGGCTCAAACCAGATGCGGATCGAATCAGCGTCGGGGCGCCAGTTCTTCTCGAAGTCCGCCGTCTTTCTCTTATCTTTCTTCTCACCGTGAAAACGCACACGATGCTTGAAGCCTTGCGGGAGAAGATCCAGTTCCCTTAGGGCGTCAACCACCTTCTGCTCAAACTGCGACTCTACCTGCTCAATGGTTTTCATTTTAGATATCCTCTTCTAGTTCTAGTATAGGTATGCGGGCGGGGTTCACCAACCCTTATTGATATATATTATAGAGAGGCCGTAAATGTCAAGCAAATTCGTGCGCCGCTACCCCACCACCCACTCCCGCACCCTTCGCGCCACCGACGCCGGGGCCTCGACTTCCAACTCCACCGCGCCGTCTTTATATTTCCGCGAATAAATCCGTGCCTTGGCTTCGAGCATGGCCAGCGTTTTCCCTTCCTTCTGCGGAACCAGAAGGTGTACGCGGCCGACCTTATCTTCATCGATCATTTTGTCGATGCGTTCCAGCAAGGTATCGAGACCTGCGCCTTCGACCGCCGATACATAGACGGTTTTCGATCCTTCACGAGCGGCATCGGCCCGCAGCGATTGCGCGACTTCCTCATCCAGCAGATCGATTTTATTCATCACGCGCAGGCGCGGCTTCTTTTCCGCTTCCAGTTCTTTCAAGACGATCTCGACCTGCGCGTCCTGCTCGGCCGACAAGCGGCTGCTGGCGTCGGACACATGTAGAATCAATGACGCCCTCTGCACTTCCTCGAGCGTGGCGCGAAATGCCGAGACCAGCGTGTGCGGCAGATTGCGGATGAATCCGACCGTGTCGGAAAGCAGAACCTTTCTCTTGGAGGGAAGAACCACGCCGCGGATCGTGGGATCCAACGTCGCAAACATTTTTGGCGAGGACAGAACTCCAGCCCGCGTCAGCGCGTTGAACAATGTGGATTTTCCGGCATTCGTGTATCCGACAAGCGCGACCGTCGCGACCGGAGCCGACTCTCGACGCTGCCGCTGCTGGGCGCGAATGCGCCGGACATTCTCAATTTGACCCTCTACGTTGCGCACGCGCCGCGCAATCTTCCGCCGGTCGGTTTCCAGCTTGGTTTCGCCGGGACCACGAGTCCCGATGCCGCCGCCCAGCTGCGACATCTCAATGCCGTGCCCGGCCAGCCGCGGCAGCATGTAATGCAACTGCGCCAGTTCCACTTGCAGCTGACCTTCGCGGGTACGCGCGTGCCGCGCAAAAATGTCGAGGATGAGTTGGGTTCGATCGATCACGCGCAGCTGAATAATCTTCTCGATATTGCGCTGCTGCGACGGGCTGAGATCGTGATCGAACAGAAGGACGTCGGCGTTCACCGAAGCGGCCGCGCCCGCGATCTCCTCGAGCTTGCCAGCTCCGATCAAGGTTGCGGGATCGGGGCGGTCGCGGCGCTGCAGAATCTCGCCCACGATCTGCGCTCCGGCGCTCTCCGCCAGAGTGCGCAGTTCCGCCAGAGATTCATCCGCGTCGAACTCAGGAATGCTGGGCTTGCCATTCGATCGTGGCGGGGCGCCACCCGGCGCGGCCTGCAAGGCCGCAGCCTCGCGGGCAACCGCGGCCTGGGCCGTCACCGTACCTTTCGTGCCACGACGGCTGCGCACATCGAGGCCCACCAGGAATGCGCGTTCGCGCTCCGGTGGCTGCGAAGCACCAAGCGTCCGCAAGGGCGAACCATTCCCGGCACGCACAATGTCGCGGGATTTCTTGCGATGAGAACTTCCCAAACCGAAAGAGCCTATCTTTATCCTTCAGTGCCCGAAGCTGTCGCCACGGACGCATTTGGAGCCGATGCGGCGGTCGCGCGATCCGGGTGCGGAACGTGGGCCACGTGCGTCGACGCCACCCGTCCCATGACTACGGTTGAGATGGCATGCTTGAAGATGAGTTGCTCCTGACCGTTCGCCTCCAGCACGACGGAGTACTTGTCAAAGGAGCGGATGCGCCCCGTCAACTTCACCCCGCTGAGCAGGTAAATCGTGATGCTTGCTCGCTCTTTGCGGGCGGTGTTGAGGAAGGAATCCTGAATGTTTTGCGCCGGCTTGTTATTGTCCATCGCCGATCTCCTCGAGTAATGAGCTGCAAAGCTACCAACTGCCGGCGCACAGGCGCTCTCGAGCCGGCCCAATGCCACAGCTGGTTCCCGCAGGCTTTTCCACCGCCAGCAGGAACGAGGGGGGACAAGCTCGCTGGCGTCCCCAAATTGCAGACCATAAACGGGCCAGCGGGCGGATGTCAGTACCATACGGCGATCTTCTCCGCTTTTCAACCGGGAAGTTGCTGCAGCCGAGTACACAATTGACAGCAGCGGGAGGGAAAGAGCAGACTTGGCTCGACTCGCAGCGCCCCGGTCGGATGTGCAGGGGCTGGCGAGCATTCTGAGCTTTCGAGTCAGCCTGCTTCTCTCTTCACCGGATGTCCCGTCATACGGACTTCGGGCAGTCCACAAATCACACTCTTTGCTTGCCGGAGGAGATATCGCAATGCAACATTTGGCCGCAGTTACAGCCTTATTCGTCGCACCCACTATCACCGGGAATGAAGCGACAGCGCTCATTCTGCGCTGGTTTCACTTTCTCGCCGGAATCACCTGGATTGGTCTGCTTTACTTTTTCAACATCGTGAACGTCCCGTTCATGAAGCAGGTGGACGCCGCGGCCAAGCCTAAAATTTTTCAGAACCTGACGCTGCCCGCGCTGAACTGGTTTCGCTGGAGCGCGCTGCTGACCGTGTTTATCGGCTTCTGGTACTGGGGGCAGTTCTACGTCGGCCCCGACGCGGAACGGCAGGGCACGAGCGGCCTCAGCACGATCGGATTTTTCCTCGTGCTGTGGATCGCGGTCTGGTTCGTTCTGTTCATCGTGATCAAGAAGATGACGCCCAGCGGGTACGTCGTGGGGATCGTCACGACAATCCTAGTCTATGCGGCGGGATGGCTGTTCGTGCACCATACCCCTGTGGGCGGCGATGACAATCATGTCCTGTGCATCGGCGTCGGCGGAGGAATGGGCATTGTGATGCTGTTCAACGTGTGGGGAATTATCTGGCCAAACAATAAGAAGGTGATTCGCGGTACGCTGGCGGGTACGCCTCCGGCAGACGCTCCGGCGCTGTCGCGGCAGGCGTTTTTGGCCTCGCGAATGAACTTCTTCCTGTCGGTCCCGCTGCTGTTCTACATGGCCGCCAGTTCGCACTTCTCGAGCACGGTGATCTTCGGGAAGTAGGATCCGATTCGGCAATTTGGGGTCTGAGGAGGTGCGGCTTTGAACTTTTCATAGCCGCACGAGCCGCTTTCTCTTGCCCTTCGCTGATGCCGTTATCTGGGGAAGGGACGCTTTAGTTGAATTTCCAAATTGGGAAGGCTTGACTACCCTCGTGGTACCCCTCCCCTGGTTGGTCTCCTGGAACCAGCAACTTAGGAGGAAAAGCCAGTTTAAGCTCTTGGGCTCAGCGCCTTACGGGCAAAATCTTGAAATCAAAGAGCTTAGTTCAGTGTGTTAGAGCTCCTCGGGGGCTGATACCCAGAATGAATCAAGTGCATTTCGAGAGTCAAGGTCAGTTGTCACATCGCGCTGTGAATTTCTTGGGGAAGAACCAAATAGGGACGTAAATAAAGAAGGGAGCCGGAATTCCGGCTCCCTTTCTGCTAAGGGTTGACGCTTAGAAGGTAAACTGCGCCCCCACGCGAATGTTGCGGGAAGATCTGCCAGAGGTTCGGGTGGCCGTAAAGATTACTCAACACGGCGCCGCTGTTGTTGAAGTCTCCCTGTAGGTTGTAGCCCGTTTCTGCAGCCTGATAGAAGGCGCCCCCGTTAAGGATAAAATTCCCGCCCGGATAGGTTCCCGAGGGGTAGAAAGTCGAGTCGAGGCTCCCCCAGTACGAGGTGACAGCGTGCTGGTTGAGCAGATTGGTGAGGGTGGCGTTGAACGTGAGCACCTGGTGCTCGTTGTTTTTGTTCACCTTGAAAGCGTGCGAAACGTTCAAGTCCGTTTGCGTATACCACGGAGTGCGCCGGGTATAGGGACTGCTGAATGTGGCAGCGCCCGTGGTTGGATCAGCGGTTGCATTCACCCAATTGCCACGCCCGAACACCCACGTGGCCTCCACGGGGTCAGCGCCGTTTCCGTAGCCGATGTCGGCGTATGAGGTTACCGGGCTGCCCTGATAGGCAACCTGGAAGATTCCGATGGTTGAGGTCATACCCTTCCAAGGCAAGGAGTAATACACGTTGCCCTTCAAAGCACTGGGACGATCCGTCGGCAATGGCCCCGAATTGGACTTGCCCTGATAGGTGAAGTAATAGAAGGGCTCGTCGAATGCGCGGGTTGTGTCAGGCGAGTTGCGTCCGGTCGTGCCACCGTCGACCTGGTCGGTGGTCGTCAATCCGGTGTAGTTGCCCCACAAGCGGCTCCAGGTGTAGCTGAACATGCCGGCCCACCCGTGGCTGGTAGCCTTTGTCATTCGCAATTCGACGCCGTCGTAATTGCGGGTGGCTACCGGGTTGTTAGGGCAGGTTGGGCAGGACCCGAATGCGCCCGTCGGGTTAAAGGCCGAGGTGCCAGGGCCGTATGCATCGCCGAGCGAGGTCAAGTAATTGGCGTAACCGTCGAGCGTCTTGTTCACGCCCTGGCCAGGATTGACGATGGTGTAGATTTCGAATGCGCTTGGATCCGCCAGCGAAGCGTCCTCAATGACATGGTCGAGACGACGACGGTCATAGCGGGCTTCGAACGCCCAATCCTTGCTAACCTGATAATCCACACCAGCAACAGCTTCGTGCTGGCGATAGGGTTTCACGCCTGAGGCAACCGGTTCCTCCGGACGATAGTTTGTGTTTTCGATGATCTGAACACCGGTCGCGGCGTCGGTGACCACCTGGGGGACTACACCACCAGCGAAGCTGGCTTGCACATTGGCGACACCGGTCGGGCAGGCTCGACCTGCGGCGTTACCAACCAGCGTCATATCCGAATTTTCGAATGAGCCGCTCGAATTCGGGCCAACAGGGTAGGCGCAGACCTCGTATCCTTGTGCGCCGAACGAGGTCTGGGCCAGCAGCAGCTTCATGACGTCGTTGACGACACCGTAGCTGCCAAAGATTTTCAGCTTGCCATTTGCCGATCCCCACGCGGCTCCCAGACGTGGCTCAATCTTGTCGCTCCATGTCCAGCTAATGGCTTTAATCGCGGCAACGCCGATTCCGGGAGGCGCAGGCAGGTTTTCCTTCTCGACGCGGAGGCCAAGGTTCAGGGTCAAACCGTGCCCTACCGTCCAGGCGTCCTGCACGAACAAGGCGTGGTTGTTGTCGATGGCGGGCACCAGCGCGCCAGCGTCATTCTTCAGGATGGTTGCGAAGTCCGTCACTTCCATATAGCCATACTGACCGGCGCAGATCCCCCAAGGATTGGTTTCCAGAAGGGCGCACTGGCTGGCACCGAAGGTGGTTCCAAATCCGTAGCTAAACCCTGCTCCGGTCACCATAGTGTCGAAGGGGAGGTTGCCATGCTGGTTAATCACATTCGACAGACGATTGTACTGGTAGCCAGCCTTAATGTTATGCGTGCCAGCCCATCCGCTCTTAAAGAATGCAACATCCTGGTCGAACTGGTAGTGCTTGCTGGCATTGACTTGCGTATAGCTTTGATCGAAGGGGGCGGTTGACGCGCCGGCCGGCAACTGAAGAGCTAAGGGCAGGGGCGCACCGGTGTTGTCTGTTAACACGCCGGTTGCGAAGTTCAAATCGACGCCGCTGGTTGGCCAGCCAAAATCATGGTAGTTGCTAAAGAAGTAGCCAAAGCGGGTGGTGGAGACAATCTTCGGGGTCAGGCTGATATCGGCGCCGACGTTGTAAGTTGCGTTCGGGGCTGAAAAGCCGAGGCCATGCGCATATTGCGTCAAGGGACTGTTGATGGTCGTGTTGGCTAGACCGTTGATCGAATCCGGATTGGGTAAGCTGTCTCCTGATTCGCGCGTGTATTGATACAGCCAAGAACCGAAAAGTCGGATCTTCTGGGTTGCGGTAAAGTCGAGGCGGGCAGTGGTGAAGTACTGCTGGTTGTCCTGGCCGAAGAACCTGTTTACCCAGCGATGAGTTGTCGGAAATCGCAGACGGCGTAAAGTCCACCGTCCTAGCCAGAGAGTGATACTCTGGCGCGAATCCCAAAAAGAACCACAAGCGATCCTTGACGACCGGGCCACCGATTGTGAAGCCTGGCTGAACAATTCGGAAATGGTCCTTCCTGTTGACGTAGGTCTGCGCGTCCGCATCAGCGGGAAGTGCTGTCGTGGGACTCGGGTCGTAACGCAAACCCAATCCGGCACCGACCGTCGAGTTTGGCGGACCGTCCATAGCGTCAGACTCGTAGGTCGCGAACAGTGAACCATGATAAGAGTTGCTGCCTTTCCGCATGATTACGTTAACCACGCCACCAAGGGCGCCGCCATGTTCAGCTTCGATACCAGAAGTCTTGACTTGCACTTCCTGAATGAAATCGGAAGGGAACATTGGCCTGGGAGGCGCCACCGGAGATGTTCTCCGACTCCTGGCCCTCGACTAAGATAACGCTTTTCGGAGTCTGCGCCGCCGCCGACCTGGATAGCCAAAGCTATTGCCGTTGCCGCTGCTGCCCGGGAGCATGCCGCCGGTACCGCCCGCGCCCACTGCTGCAGAGCCACCAGCAAGAGGTTCGTTGCGAGCCATAGGGGCGAACTGAATGACCGATTGGAAGCGAAGCCCCGTGTGGAAGTCATTGAGCACGTCCGCCGTGACGTTGGTCTGGTATGGTTTCGTCGTAACGTCAATCACGGGTGCTGCCCTAGTTACTTCGACGACTTCCGCGGAGCCGTTCCGACCTCCAGGGTGAGATCGAGGGTGGGAAGATGTCCGACTTCCAAATTCACGCCTTCACGCTTCACAGTCTTGAAGTTTTTCGATGATACTTGGATTGAATAAACGCCTGGCGGCAGGTTGGCGAATCGGTAGTAGCCGGTCGAATCCGTATCGAGAGACTTGTCGCCGGCGAGGGCTGGGCTCTTCACGACGACGTGAGCGCCCCCGATGACAGCGCCGCTGGCGTCTTTTACTGTGCCTTGCAGGCCGCCGGTGGTCTCCTGGGCGTAGATCGCTACACCCGATAACAATAAAGCTATGATCGCTAGCAACGTCGTCAGCCTGAGGAATGAACCTGTTTGCATTTCCTGCCTCCTTGAGCGTTTACAGCTCATATCCGGGTCCGAGCGCCTTTATTGGCTTCCCTGGGAATACGGCGCAACCCGACGTACTACAAAATTCGAAGAACACTTGATTCAAAGCGAGAGCTGGGATTTCCAAGAAAATCGTACTGCCCGATCACGCCCGTCTAGGCGGGCTTTCAGAACTACTCAACAGCCAATTTTTGAGCACACAGATAACATGCGAACACTGGCGTAATGCAACTCTGAATCCAAACAACCTAAGTAAACAAATGTTTCATTTTCAAGTGTTTACTGGATGGGCGAGGCATTTCTTTACGGAAATCAGTATGAAAGCCGCCCGCCAAATATGACATTTGGTAGATGGGGTACTGAGAAATTCACTTTTTAGGTCTGGCTAATGCCCCTTCCGGGAGGGCCTTCGGGAGGACCTTGCCGCCACTTCGCCGGGCGCCAGCACGCGGCGAACAATCGGCGTATTGAGCTTGTATTTGCGCTCGCTGACGTTGCCCGCGTCGTCTTTCACGCGCAGGATGAACACCGGCAGCATGCCTTCCTTGTCGAACTGCTCCTGCGTGAGTGTGACCGGCAAAACGCCGTCCAGTCCATGTTCGCGGTAGGCGGTCTCGTAACGGTGCTTGCGGACATTCCAGGTAAAAACCCGGACC
Organism: uncultured Acidobacteriota bacterium; assembly: GCA_963763795.1. GTDB lineage: Bacteria > Acidobacteriota > Terriglobia > Terriglobales > Acidobacteriaceae > Sulfotelmatobacter. Next base: position 958,012 of record CAVXPP010000007.1, read on the forward strand.
TGATCGTAGTCGTAAGGCAGGCCATCGTGCGGCTCTGTCAGCAGGCATAGATATTGGGGAACTTTCTTGTCGCCGTCCCGCAACCTCATCGAGCTTGAAGAACGCGACGAAGCGCTGGCCCTCGGCATATTGCGCAACATCGAGGGGCACATCGACGTCGACCATGCGAGCCAGCACCCATCCGACGCGGCCCTGCTCGTCGCGAACCAGCCACCAATCCTCGGCGACAGGACCGGCGGGAGCGCGCCCGGGCCTCGCTACAACCGGCCTGGAAACGGGAGCGGCGGCGGATTTCTCAGCCGTCGCGCGCTTCAGAATCACCACCTTCGCCCCCGCGGCCAACTGGTAAAGATGTTCGGTATCGCGGCCGGGGGTAAGGTGCAGGTTGGTCTCGTTCCTCAGAACGCCGGGAGCCTGCACCGGATCGTTCTGATTGTCCTGCGTCAGCTTTTGCAGTCCGTCGAAGGTTTTCTGGTCCACCAGGAAGCGCTGCTCGATCCAGCCTTCGATGCCGCTGGAGGTACGAACGCGGGCAAAGCGCTTTTCGCGTTCCAGGATTTCCACGCGCTCACCATTTTTCACGTTGCCGACCCGGTTATAGATGGCCGCAACCTGGTCACGCAGGGCGGCTTGCGGCGCCGAGACATAAGCCACTTCGAGCACGCGACGGCGTCCACGACCGCATCCGCCACCGGCCATCATCAACGCGACGACCACTAGCGGGGCGAGACGGGCGAAACGGGATGAAGATGGCGATCTCACAGGCAGTCGGGGGAACTAATTAATATAACGCGTTGTGCCTGGCCTCTGTGCCGGAAGGTTTACGCCTTTGGGACGGCCGTCGGCGGGGCGAGAGTACCCAAGACACAGATCCATCGACTCAGTTACCATAGAATTATGACGTTGGGGATCAGTCCCCTGAGATATGAGGTTGCCGGGAGCAGGTTTCTCGCGTCTAACCTTTTGGGGCTCGTTCCGAAGTAAAACAGCGAAGGTCGCATAGACACACAACTACTGATGATGATGAAGAACAAATTGGGAATTCGTTTCGCTCTATTGGCGGTCGCGCTGATGCTTCTGGGCGCCGCTTTTCCGACCTCGGCGCAGGATACGGTTAACTCCGTGCTGCGCCCGCCGAAGGGTTCGCAGGTAGCGATCATAGTATTCGAGGACCTGCAATGCCCGATGTGCCGGCGCACCGCTCCGTTAGTGGAACAGGCGTCAAGGACCTACAAGATTCCGGTGGTGCGCCACGATTTTCCTTTGCCGATGCATAACTGGTCGTATCAGGCAGCTGTGATGGCGCGCTATTTCGATACCTACTCCAAATCGATGGGTAACGAATTCCGCGACTACATTTTCGAAAACCAGCTGGAGATCGATCCGCGGAATCTGCGCGCTTATGCCGAGAAGTTTGCCGCCGCGCATAAGGTTGAACTGCCCTTCATTATTGATCCGAGCGGGAAGCTGGCGGCGGAAGTCAATGCCGACCGCGACCTGGGTAAGGCGATCAAACTCGACCACACACCCACGGTGTACATCGTGAGCAGCCGCAATCCCGGCCGTCCGTACGTCGAAGTCAAAGACAACAACCAGCTCTATTCGACAATTGACGCGATGATGAAGGAATAGTTGCGCTTTTCCCCGGCGATCCCCAATTCGGATTCGTCAGTCCGGTCGTCCCGTATAGTGCTCGGTCGTATGCACGTCTTCGTGGTCTTCGAGGGATTCCAGGTGGGTGATGACCTCCGCTGGTTTGCCCAGTTCCACGGGCAAGCGCTCTTCCAGCGCAGTTGCCAGCCGATGCGCGTCTCCGACAGCTGTGGCATGCGGGAATAACAGGTGCACCTCGACGATCTGCCGGTAGCCGGTGGTGCGATAGCGGACGCCGTGGTAGTGAATGCCTAATTCATCGCAGATTTGGTCGAGCTTCTCGCGGATCTGCTTGCCAGTGCCCGGATCGGAGTAATCGAGCAATCCGACGGCGGAGCGCCAGGCCATGCGCCCTCCGGACCATAAAATATTCGCCGCAATGGCGATCGCTACCAGAGGATCGAAAGGCTTCCACCCTGTCAACAGCACCAGCCCAAGTCCCGCCACCACGCCGAAACTGGTGTAACAATCGGTAAGCACATGCTTGCCGTCGGCCCTCGAGGATAAACGAATGCGTGCGCCGGCCGATGCGCAGGAGATACCACCCCAGCCAGGCATTGAGCATGCCGGCGCCGAGCAACAGCAGGCTGCCTGAGCCGAGATGTTCCAGGGGCAATCCCGCAATCCACTTCTGGATCGTTTCCACGAGAATGAAGATGGCGGCGACGACGATCATCGCACCCTCGAATCCAGCGGAGAAAAACGAGATGCGTTCGTATCCGTAAAGAAAGGTGGGAGCCGCGGGTTTCGCGCTCAGGCGAAGGCTGAACGCGGCGAAAGCCACTGCGATCACATGCACGACCGACTCAGCGAAATCCGACAAAATCGCGGCCGACCCGGTCATGTAATATGCGATGGTCTTTCCCACCAGCATAATCACGCCGACGGTCAGGGACATGCGCATAGCCAAGCGGGCGGCGCGCAGTTCCTGCTCATCGCGCAACGAGTTCACCGATCTTGGCAGCGCGGTTGGGATGCTTTTTGACACGGATTGCCCAGGATTGGGCAATCCTCACACGAACGGTGCAGGCCGAAATGTGACGGGAATCACGTGAAGAGAACTTTTCTGGAAACGCTGCGGAATCTTCCCTGCAATGCGGCTAGCGAGGCAGATTGAAGATGATGCTCACCTGGGTCTGGATCTCGACCGGCTCGCCGTTGAGCAAATAAGGCCTGTACTTCCACTGTTTCACGGCATCGGTCGCAGCTTTGGTCAGTTGCGGGTCGCCGCTCAACACTTTGATCTGAGAAATGTCGCCGTTCTTCGAAATCGTAGCCGACAACTCGACCGTGCCTTCGACTCCCAGACGCAAAGCGGTCGGAGGATAAGTGGGCGCGATCTTCTTGACGAGCAATCCGCGGGAAACTCCCTGCGAGACGCTCACCCGTTGCAGCGTGGGCGTGATGGCGATGCCGGCGCTGGAAATAAAGCTGGGCGGCGCGGCCGTCGCACCGGGCCCTTCGACTGCGCTCAGGTTGGGTGCGGGAGCATCCGATCCGGACTTGGTGCGAGCAGACGGAACTTTACCCCCTTTGACCACCAGAGGTGCGGCTTCGGGTTCGGCTGCCTCATCCGACTGATTTGACTTGGCCGCGTCCGAAGAAGTCAGTTTGCTGGATTTCCCCGTCGCGGAAGAGTCTCCTTTAGCGGCGGCTTCTATCTCGTCCCGCAATTTTTTTGGCGTTGGAACGTCACTGGGTTGCGCGCTCGGAGCGGTCGATGCCGAGGCCTTTGCCGCGGGCGGCTGTGCTGCTGTCGTGGGTTGAGGCGCCGCCGCAGGCGCGATCGCGGATGATGTGCCGTTGTTCGCAGGCTGATCGCCTGACTCATGAAAATGAACCCAGCCAGCGTAAAGTCCAACTGCCAAGACGATGATGGCGGCGATGCCGATGAAGATCTTTTTGCTGCCGCCGCTGGATTCCGCCGAGTCTTCAGTTGCACCGAATGTGAATGTGGGCGCGGAACCTACGATGCTCGGGGATTCCGGCTTAGGTTGAGAATCAACCACGAGAATGTCGTCTTCCGAATCGTCCTCCGCCGGTTTTTCGGGGACGGCTGATTTTTCGGAGGTGAGAGGTGCAGACACTTCGCGCGCCGGAGCCGCCGCGCTCGCAGCGCCGCTCGTCGCCAGCGGCGGGAAACCAGATTTAGAGGTGGCCGGTAGTGTGGAAAGAGGGGCGGAAGCCAGAACTGGCGCGCTGTCGCTGGCAGCTTCGGGTTGATTCGTAATGGCCCTCAAAGCCGCTGACACTTCGTGGTCGATCCCCAGCAAATCATCATCCTGCGCGGACGCTCTGGCACTCGCCGCCGCCGCAGTGGGCCATGCTGGCGTCGTCGTCTTCGCGACCGGAATCTCGGGTGCAGGCGGAATCGATCGAACTGTCTCAACTTTTGCCGGCTCTGAAACTGGCTTGGGTGCCGGTGGCTTGCTGATCGCCGCCGGTGGAACCACACCCGCTTTCGCAGGTTCGCTCTTGCGCAGCAATCCGCGCGCCACCCGCAATGTTCCCTTGGCCTGGTCGATGTTGATGGGTTTGGTCAGGACGAGGTTGGCGCCAATACGAAACGCCTTTGCGACCCCCGCCTGACCTTCCACTACGGCTACGGCAAGCGACGTCTGGTTGGACGCCGAGTTGCGCGCGCTCTTGAATAACAAGGTGGCATTCTGCTCGTTATCGCAGTCCACCACTACAGCGTCGAAGTGTTGGCCCATCAGCTTCTTAACCGCAGCGAATGGTTCGATGCAGGCCTCGACTGCGAACTCTAACTCGCTCAGGACTTGCGTCACCGTGCGAGCGGTTTTTTCATCGGGGCAGAAGAGAAGAGCTGTGTAACCCATACAAAGCCATCCTAGGTACAGGGGTAAGACCCGGCAAGTTACGCTGGTAATTCGCATGACTGTAATTCGCATACAATGGCTCCACATGCGCGTGCCCTTGTGGCTCAAGATCGGTTGGACCCTGTGGCTGATCGTCTGGGCGCCGCTCTATTGGCGGCAATACGGCGCACAGAATTTTCTCTTCTTCTGTGACATCGGAAACCTGCTTATCGGAATCGGCTTGTGGCTGGAGAGCCCGCTCGTTTTCTCCTGGACGGCTTGTGGGTTGCTGATCTTCCAGTCTCTCTATGTCATCGATCTGGCAGCGGCGGTGGTCACCCATCATCATGTGATCGGCGGGACGGAGTACATGTTCGATCCGCATTTGGGGCTTGCCATCCGGCTGCTGAGCTTGTTTCATGTCGCAACCCCGCCTCTTCTTCTGTGGGCGATCTGGCGTCTGGGTTACGATTCGCGAGGATGGAAGCTGCAGACGCTGATGACCTGGGCGGTGATCCCTGTGAATTTTTTCTGGCGGCGGGAGATGGACGTCAACTGGGCCCGCGGCTTGTTCTTCCATGAGCAGCACGCCGTTCCCGGCTGGATGTATCTTCTGGCTTACCTCACTGTCGTCCCTCTGGCGGTGTACTTCCCCACGCACCTGTTTCTGCAGTGGCTCTCGCGCCGATGGAAAGCGCGGGCCGGGCCGGTTCTGTCATCCTGAGTGGAGCCCGCACCGAGCGAAGGCGAGGCGGGGAGTCGAAGGATCCCTGCCTGACGATTGATGCTTCGGTATCACGCCTTCTTACGCGTCCGAGCGAGCCTTGCGCAACCGAGCGAGCCAAACACAAACGCCGGCTCGCTGGTAGGGATCCCTCGACTGCGTTGCCGGTTCGTTTCACGAACCCGCAACTTCGCTCGGGATAAATTTGACAATTCAGAAAGCGAACGCAAAGCTAACTGCTTTTGCCTGGCTCATCCTGATTGCGCGCAGTCGACTCGGAAGGTGGATATTGGATCGATCCTTTGAATGTGGCGATGTCATCCTGATGAAAATCGGGGAACGGCAATTTCTTGTCATCGCGTAACTCCGCGATCTTCTTCACGGCGTTCTCGGCCTTCTGCTTTTCCACGCCGGCATCGCGGCTCAGGTAAAGCGTCTGCGAAGGCAGCGCCAGGCTGCCGCCGGAATCTTCCATCACGTCCATCATGCGCAGCAGCAAGTCTTCGCGGATGGCGGCGTACTCGTTGAAATCCCGCGTCAGAATGTAGGAGAGGATCTCCACGCTGAGCGAAGCACCGGCGATGTCGGTGAGGCGAACGCGGACGGTTTGCGTCTCAACTTTGGCATGGCTGTAGAGCAGCTTGCGGATTTCTGCTAGAACAAAGCGCACATGGTCAGCCTTGCTTTCCGGGCGGAGGCCAAGAGTGGTCTTGAAAAGGATCTTGTCGCGGCGGCTGAGATTCTCGAGATTAATGGTGGCGACCGTCCCGTTGGGGATGGCTACTAGCGTTCGCTCCTCGGTGCGAATGCGGGTGGAGCGCAGTCCGATGTCCTCCACAACGCCGGTACGGTCGCCGAAGCGACAGACGTCGCCTACGCGGAAGACTTCATCGCCTAGCACGGAGACGCCGCCGAAAAGATTAGCAATGGTCTGCTGCGCGCCGAATCCAATGGCGAGACCTCCGATTCCGAGGCCGGCCAGGAAGGTGCTCATGTTAAAGCCAAGACTGCCGAGCACCGCAAGAATGCCGAGGATAAAGATGACTGACTTGAGGAGGCGCTCGCCCAGCAGCATCAGCGTTCCCGTGCCGGCACGTCCGCGGGCCAGTGCGCGCATTCTCACCCGCCGCAAGGACCAGCGCACGAAGCGCCAGGCAATCCACGTGGCGCTGAGGATCAGCGCAATCGATGTGACTTGAAAATAGTAGTGCCGCGACAACAACGGCATGCGCAGGTAGACCACACCCCATTGATGGATGAGAGTGCCCGCGAGCAGCCATACGGGACCCGAGACCGAGCGCCAGTTCGCCACGTCCAACTGGCCGCGGCGGCGCGCCCACCAGCGCAACGGAACTTCCAGGATCGCGAGGATGAGCCATCCCAGCCCGGCGGCAATGGGCGCCGACAGCAGCAAAGCCAGCCATTGCCATAAGGGCATTCCGGCCAGTTGATGCTTCACCAGAATTGCCGGAAGTTTGCTTTCCACCTGCCGCGCTTCGATCTGGTCTGAGAGTTCGGGGAGTTTGCCCAGAGTATCGGCGGAGATCAGCCAGATTTTGCCGGCACTCGGATCGGAAACGCGTACCAGATCAAGATTGACATCCACATCGCCGGCTGTCATCGTGCCCAGCCTTTGCCGGCCGAGCGGCATACCCTCCTGCGGAACTCCTTCCGGTTGGTTGTACTGGCTGAGATGGCCGGTGAAAGCGTGATCGAGAGCAAATTTGAGTTTGGTGGCCGTCGACTCGCCTTCGGACTGGCGGCGGGCGGGGCTCATTTGCAGATATTGCGCGGCAATGCTGTAGTCTCCAGCTTGCGCGGTCTTCAGGAATCCAAGGATGGCGCTGGAAGGAGTGCTGCGCCCCAGAGGATCGGTGGGCTGGTTCGCGGGGCTGGCCGGCGCGGCGGGCTGCAGCGCCGTGATTGAGCTCTGCGCCGAGAACGGCAGGCTGAGAGCGGCTAGCAGCACGGAAAGCACCGCGATTTTACGAATGAAAAGCATTATCCTCGTCCGGCCGAGTGGTGCGATGGGGATCGAAACAGCGGGACAAAATCATTGTATCGAAGCGCGCTCGAGTTTCGCGGGACGTTCGTTCATCCCCGCTTGGGCCGGTAAATGTGCGTGCTGGTGCCGAAGAAAACTTCCGCCGACTCCATCACCGTTTCTGACAGCGTGGGATGGGGATGGATGGTCAGCGCGACATCGCTGGCCAGCGCTGCCATTTCGATGGCCAGCACGCCCTCGGCGATCATTTCGCCCGCACCAGCTCCAACGATGCCCACGCCCAGCACGCGCTCTGTGACAGGATCGAAAATCAGCTTGGTCATGCCTTCAGGACGGTCGATCGTGATCGCTCGCCCGGAAGCGGCCCAAGGAAATTTCGCAACTTTGATCTCGCGATTTTCTTTTTGTGCCTGCGTTTCGGTCAGGCCGCACCATGCAACCTCAGGATCGGTGAAGACGACGGCGGGAATGGCATTGGGCTCGAATGCTACCTTGTGTCCGGCGATGGCTTCGACCGCGGTGCGGCCCTCGTGCGAAGCTTTGTGCGCGAGCATCGGCTCGCCGACCACGTCCCCAATGGCGTAGATCGAGGGATCGTCGGTCTGCAGTTGCTTGTTGACTTGAATGAATCCCTTGGGCCCACCCTTGACCTGAGTTTTCTCGAGCCCGGGGATTTCCGAATTCGGCTTGCGCCCGACTGAAACCAGTACGCGGTCGAAAACCTTTTCCTGCTGGCTTCCGTCCTGCGCCTTCAATGTCGCGCGAATCGTGTTGCCTTCGTCCTTCACTGCGGCGACGGTGGTGTTCAGCAGGATTGCCTCGAACATTTTTTCCAGCCGCTTGTGCAGAGGGAGCACCAGATCGCGATCCGCCCCTGGCAGCAAGCCAGGGAGCATTTCGACCACGGTCACGCGCGTGCCCAAAGCAGCATAGACGGAGCCGAGTTCCAGGCCGATGTAGCCGCCGCCGACCACCAGCAAGCTTCCAGGAATATCCTCGAGATTCAGCGCGCCGGTGGAGTCCATCATGCGCGGTGTTTCGATCTTTAACGCAGGAACGATCGCCGGACGCGAACCTGTCGCGATGATGATGCGATTGAAAGTTAGCGATTCTTCTGTCCCGTTGGATTTTTTTACGCGCAGTGTGGTGGAGTTCTCAAACGCCGCGTGGCCTTGCACGTAATGAACTTTGCGCTGTTTCGAGAGAATGCCGAGGCCGCCAGTAAGCTTTTTTACGACGCCTTCCTTCCACAAACGCAGGCGGGCGAGATCGATCTTCGGCGCGGCGAACTCGATGCCCCAGTCTTTCGCCTGATGCGATTCTTCCACCAACTTGGCGACATGCAGCAGGGCTTTCGACGGGATGCATCCGCGGTAGAGGCAGACGCCGCCGGGATTCACCTCGGGATCGACGAGGGTAACGGTCATGCCAAGGTCGGCAGCGAGAAAGGCGGCAGCATATCCACCAGGGCCGCCGCCGACTACGGCGATGTGTAAGTTTGTCGTTTCAGGCATGGGCTTTCAAGGCGTTCAACCACAAAGGGCACGAAGGTACACGAAGGAAACACTTCGTGGAATATCGTGTCCTCCGTGGTTTACGGTTTTGATTTTCATCCCTGCACCGACAACAGGAATGGCTGCTCGAACGCTTCCGCAACCCAGCGTAGGAAGCGCGCTGCATCCGCGCCATCGATCAGGCGGTGATCGTAGGAGAGCGACAGCGGCAGAATCAGCCGCGGCTCGAATTTTCCATTCTCCTTCGACCCGATCCACTCCGGCTCCATGCGCGACCGGGAAAGCCCGAGGATCGCCACTTCCGGATGATTGACAATGGGAGTGAACCCGATTCCCCCGATGCCGCCCAGGTTCGTAATCGTGAACGTGCCGCCTTCCATGTCGGCGGGAGTCAGTTTCTTCTCGCGCGCCTTCTTCGAAAGCTGCGACATCTCGACCGCCAGTTCGACGATATTCTTTTTGTCGACATCACGAATCACCGGAACCAGCAAGCCGCGATCGGTGTCGGCTGCCACGCCGATGTTGATGTACTGCTTGTAAACGATTTCTTCTTTCTCGACATCAATGCTGGCATTGAACTGTGGGAACACTTTGAGGGCGGCCGCACACACCTTTAGAGCAATCGCCGTGATCGTCATCTTTCCGCCGGCTTCTTCCGCCTTGGGAGCGAAGCGGGCGCGGAGTTGTTCGAGTTCCGTGATGTCGGCGCGGTCGTGCTGCGTGACATGGGGAATGGTGTTCCACGCCTCCACGAGATGCTCGGCCGTTTTACGCCGAACGCCGCGCATGGAGACGCGTTCGATTTTTCCCCACTTCGCGAAGTCGGGAAGCTGCGGCGGGGCGAGGTGTCCGACGCGGGGCGCCGCTTGAGCCGCACTGGTGGCCGCAAAGAGCAACGCTTTGGCATAAGCTTTAACGTCCTCTTCGCTGACGCGTCCGCCGGGGCCGGTGCCCTTGACTTCGTAGATGTCGACGCCGACTTCGCGCGCCAGACGACGCACGTGCGGCGCCGCCGGAACCGGCTGGCGATGCTCGGTGCCCGCGACTTTTCCCAACTGCGCGGGCATGCTGAAAACCGGCACTCCCGGCTGCGGTTGATCCGGGGGCAGCGCCTGCTCTTCCGTCTTACCCTCCGCGCGAATCGCCGCCTGAAACGCCAGACGCGCTCCGTGCTGTCCGGAGACGTGCTCCACCGGGCTCGTTCGCGGACGCGATGGAGCCGTTGACGCTGCTGCCCCGCCTTCCAGGGTGAAGATCACCTGACCGACTTTGACCTTGTCGCCTTCCTTGACTTTTATTTCTTTGACGACTCCGCTTACCGACGACGGCACTTCCACCACCGCCTTGTCGGTCTCGAGTTCCATGATTGGCTGGCCTTCAGAAACTTTTGTGCCGGGAGCAATCATCAGCCGAACCAGATCGCCCTGCGAGATGTTCTCGCCGAGTTCGGGAAGCTTGAATTCGCCGCCGCCGGATGTCTGGGTCGAAGCTGCGACGGGAACTTCTGCTGCCAGCGGTTGCACGGCTTTGGGACCAACAGGAGTCGCGGTTTTTTGCGGAGCCGCTGCAGGCCGTGACGCAGCTTCAGAGGCCGCGGCGGCTTGACTGCTTGCGGGCGCGAATTTTTCTTCCGCTCCGTCGACAGTAAAGATGACCTGGCCGACCTTGATCTTGTCGCCTTCTTTGACGCGGATCTCCTGCACCGTTCCGCTGACGGACGAAGGAACCTCGACCACCGCCTTGTCGGTTTCCAGTTCCATCACCGACTGGCCGGCATTGACCGTGGCACCCGGCGCGACCATCAGGCGCACCAGATCTCCTTGCTCGATGTTTTCTCCCAACTCGGGAAGTTTGAATTCAATCACCGCGTAAGTTCCCTTTCAGCGCCCTAGTAGTATTTCGCAGAGTTAGCTGACCGCCGGATTCGCTTTCTCCGGATTGATTTCAAGTTCCTGGATCGCGCGCTTCACGACGTCGGTGCCTATCTTCTTTTCGCGAGCCAGCGCGCCCAATGTCGCCAGCACAATGTGTTTTGCATCCACCTCGAAGAAGTCGCGCAACGCGGCACGGTTTTCGCTGCGACCGAAACCGTCGGTGCCGAGCGACACCAGTTGTCCCGGCACCCACTTGCCAAGACTTTCCGGCAAAACTTTCATGTAGTCGGAAGCCGCGATGAACGGCCCCTGCGCATCCTTCAAAGTTTGCGTGACATACGGAACCTTCGCGCTTTCTCCTGGATGCAGCATGTTCCAGCGCTCGCAATCGTTGGCGTCGCGATACAGTTCCTTGTAGCTGGTGACGCTCCACACATCGGCGCCGACGCCATATTTCTCTTCCAGAATCTGCTGCGCCTTCAGCACTTCGTACATGATCGTGCCGCTGCCCAGCAACTGCGCGCGCAGCTTCGCGTCGTTCTTCGCCGAGGCTTTGAAGCGGTACAGCCCTTTCAGCACGCCTTCGCGGACGTTGGCTCCCGCGGGCATCTCCGGCATCGGCAAAGGCTCGTTGGTGACGGTCAGATAATAGAAGATCGATTCCTGATCGACATACATGCGCTTGATGCCGTCCTGAATGATGATGCCGATCTCGTAGGCAAACGCGGGATCGTAGGCATGCAGGTTCGGCACCGGCAGGGCGAGCACATGACTGTGGCCGTCCTGATGCTGCAGGCCTTCGCCGGCTAGAGTCGTGCGCCCCGCCGTTCCCCCGATAAGGAATCCGCGGCAACGCATGTCGGCAGCGGCCCAGATCAGATCGCCGATGCGCTGGAATCCGAACATGGAGTAATAGATAAAGAACGGAATCGTCGGAATGCCGTGGTTCGCATAGGCCGTGCCGGCCGCGATGAACGAGCACATCGATCCCGACTCGGTGATGCCCTCTTCGAGAATCTGCCCGTTCTTGGCTTCCTTGTAATAAAGAAGAGTGTCCATGTCGACCGGCTCATAGTTCTGGCCGACGCTGGAATAGATTCCCACCTGCCGGAAGAGCGCTTCCATGCCGAAAGTGCGCGCTTCGTCGGGCACGATGGGAACGATATATTTTCCCAGCTCTGGATCGCGCAGCAGCTTGGCCAGCAACCGCACGAACACCATGGTGGTCGAGACTTCGCGGCCGTCCGTGCCTTTGTGAAATTCCTCGAAGTGCGATTCCGGGAAGGGCTTGAGCGGCGTGGCCCGCAGTTTGCGCTGCGGCATGTATCCGCCGAGTTGCTCGCGCCGCGCCTGCATGTACTTGATCTCGGCGCTGTCGTCCGACGGACGATAGAACGGCGCCAGATGCAGTTCGTCGTCGGGAATGGGAATGCCGAAGCGCGAGCGGAACATTTCCAGTTCGTCGTCGTTCAACTTTTTCTGCTGGTGAGTGATGTTCTTGCCTTCACCAGCTTCGCCCAGGCCGTAGCCTTTGATCGTTTTGGCCAGGATGATGGTCGGCGATCCGGCGTGATCGAACGCCGCGCGATATGCCGCATGCACCTTGATGGGATCGTGTCCGCCCAGCCGCATGCGGGCGAGTTGCTCATCCGAGAGATGCTCCACCATCTTGAGCAGACGCGGGTCGGTGCCGAACAGATTCTGCCGGAAGTAGGCGCCGCTCTCCACGAAATACTTCTGATATTGACCGTCGCTGATTTCGCCTAAACGGCGCACCAGTAGGCCATCGCGGTCATTCTGAATGAGCGCATCCCAGTCGGATCCCCATACGACTTTGATCACGTTCCAGCCCGCACCGCGGAAGATCGCTTCCAGTTCCTGAATGATTTTGCCGTTGCCGCGCACGGGGCCATCGAGCCGCTGCAGGTTGCAGTTCACGACGAAAATCAGGTTGTCGAGCTTTTCGCGGGATGCGAGCGTGATCGAGCCCAGCGATTCCGGTTCGTCCATTTCGCCGTCGCCCAGAAACGCCCACACCTTGCCGCCGGTCGACTGCTTCAATCCACGATTCTCCAGATAGCGGATGAAACGCGCGTGGTAGATCGCCTGGATCGGGCCGAGCCCCATCGAGACTGTCGGAAACTCCCAGAAATCGGGCATCAGCCAGGGATGCGGATAGGAACTCAGGCCTCCGCCGGGCTTCAACTCGCGGCGGAAATTCTGCAGCTTTTCTTTCGAGATGCGGCCTTCAAGGTAGGCGCGAGAATAAATTCCCGGAGCCGCGTGGCCTTGAAAGTAGACTACGTCGCGATCTCCGCTCTCCGTCTGCGCGCGGAAGAAGTGGTTGAAGGCCACTTCATAGAGAGTGGCGGCCGAGGCGAATGTGGAAATGTGCCCGCCGATGCCCTCCTGAATTTTGTTAGCGCGCACCACCATGGCCAGGGCATTCCAGCGAACCAGGCTCTTGATGCGGCGCTCCATCTCCTGGCTGCCGGGAAACGGCGGCTGCTTCTTCGAGGCAATCGTGTTCTGATAAGGAGTCGTGGCGCTGAATGGCAGGTTCACTCCCGCTTCGCGCCGCGCATGCAATGCCAACTGCTGCAGCAGACGGCCGGCCCGGTTCGGGCCTCCATGCGAGAGCACATAATCCAGAGAATCGACCCATTCTCTAGTTTCCAACACTTCTAGCCCATCAGTTTCAGTTTGAGCCACGTCTGAATTTCCCCCAGAGGAATGCGGAACACTCCATCATATTCAATCGCACGAATTTTTGCTGCCGACCCAGCAGTACCAATGATTTAGAATTGCTTTCCGCGGCGTTGTGGCGCGGAGGAATCTATGCTACGGATCGGGTTGCTGATTGTGGTGCTGGCGGTCCTGGTAGTGCTAGTTCCCCGCGTTTTATCACGTTCGGCGATGCCGGCCGCCGGCAGCAATGCTCCCGATTTCACTCTCCTTTCGCAGGATGGCTCGCCGGTCAGCCTGAAAAGTTATCGTGGCAAGTGGGTGGTGCTGTATTTCTATCCCAAAGATCAGACTCCGGGATGCACGCGCGAGGCTCACAATTTCCAGATCGATCAGCCAAAGTATGCTGCGCTCGACGCCGTGGTCCTGGGAGTTAGCGTCGACAGTGTCGAGTCCCACAAAAAGTTCTGCGCGAACGACGGCCTGAACTTCAAGCTGCTGGCCGACACCGGACACAAGGTGACCAACTCTTACGGATCGCTCAACAATTTTGGAGTGGTGAAGTTCGCGGCGCGGCACACGTTTCTGATCGATCCCGCTGGCAAGATCGCGAAGGCATACAGCAGCGTCGATCCGGCCAGGCACAGCGCGGAGGTTCTGGCGGAACTGCAAGCCCTAGAGAAGAAGCAACCAGCGGCACGGTTCTAGCCGTGAAGCGGCGGCGTTCTTTGTCATCCTGAGGGGAGTCTGGCGAAGAGCGTAGCGAATCGCCAGACGGAGTCGAGGGATCTCTATGCGCGCCCTACATCACAAGCGCATCGTAAACTAGCCACATGGTGACCGCTGCTCAAAACGATCTGCGCGAACGCTCGGGCTCCTACCGCTTTCCGCCCGGCTTCCAGCGCAACCTGCTGTGGTTCGCCTTCCGCAAGTTCCGTCCCGCGAATCCGATTTTGCTGTTTCAGCATCTCGCCGACAGCTACGGAGACATCGCCCACTACAAGCTCGCATGGAACCACATCGTTTTTCTGAATCATCCCGACTACATCCGCGAAGTGCTGGTCGTGCAGAACGACAATTTCATTAAAGAGCGAACCGTGCAGCGCACCAAAATGCTGCTCGGCGAAGGCATGATCACCAGCGAAGGTGCGCAGCATCGCCAGCAGAGGCAGGTGGCGCAACCCGCGTTTCACCGGCAGCGCATTCCCGAATACGCGTGCGCGATGGTAGACGAGGCAGTGCGCATGCGCGAGAGCTGGCGCGATGGCGAACAGCGTGACATTGCCGTCGATATGATGCATCTCACGCTCAACGTGGTGGCGCGCACGCTGTTTGCCACCGACCTGCGCGAGGAAGCCCACGAACTCGCCGACGCCATCAACCGCATCATGGGTCTCTACAATTTTCTGGTCATGCTTCCGGCGGCGGAGTGGCTGGTGCACGTGCGTCCTCCCGGTCTGGCGGCTTTTGTGCGCGCGCGCAAGCGCATCGACGCTGTCGTCTATCGCATGATCGAGGCGCACCGGCGGGAGCGGTCCAATAGCGGCAGCCTGCTCGATCTGATGCTGGCCGCCGCGCCCGAGCGAACCCCGGCCTCAGAGCAGTCGCTGCGCGATCAGGTGATCACGATCTTTCTTGCAGGATACGAGACGGTCGCCAACGCGCTTTCCTGGACGTGGTACTTGCTCTCGCAGAATCCGGAGTGCGAGCGGCGTTTCCATGCAGAGATAGACCACGAACTGCGGGGCCAGCAGCCGCGGTTCGAAGATGTGCCCCGCCTGCGCTATGTGGAGATGGTGCTGGCCGAGTCGATGCGGCTTTATCCTCCAGCGTGGGCGATGGGCCGCAGTGCGCGCAACGATTTTCAACTCGGAGAATTTTTCCTGCCCGCTAAGACGACGGTGCTGATCAGCCAATTCGTCACTCATCGCGACCCGCGATTTTTCCCTGATCCGCTGCGCTTCGATCCCGAGCGCTTCACTCCCGAGGCCAAGGCCCGGCGCGCGAAGTTTACCTACTTCCCTTTCGGCGCGGGAGTTCGCCAATGCATTGGCGAGTCGTTTGCCTGGATGGAAAGCGTGCTGCTGCTGGCTGCGCTCGGTCAGAAGTGGAAACTGGCGCTAGTCCCGGGGCATCGGGTTGAGCCGGAGCCGTTGATCACGTTGCGTCCGAAATATGGAATGCGAATGCAGATCGAAGCGCGGACTGGCCGGAACCTAATCAGTGAGCCGCCAGATACAACTCGGCAACATGTTGCGTAATCTTTCCCGGTTCGGCTCCGGCCAGATTGGTGAGTGCAACGACGGTGAGTTGATCGTCAACGTAGCGGTTGATGGCGGTTTCGAATCCTTGCCATGATCCGTCGTGATGAATGCAACGATGCCCGTTCCGTTCATCGATGAACCATCCGAATCCATAATTGCTCTGGTTCGGCTGTCCATTCTTGAGCTTGACCGGAGTCCACATTAAATTCAGACTCGATCGCTTCAGAAGTTTCTCGGTGTAGAGCGCGGCATCCCACTTGGCTAAATCGAGAATGGAAAAGTAAAGACTCCCGTCGGCCGTGGTGTTCACCATGGGCGCCACCCATTCCTGATTCTTCAGTTCGCCCTTCACCAGGCGATATCCGGCGGCGCGGTTGGGAACGATGTCTGCCTCGCTGATGATGCGCGTGGAACTCATCCCCAGCGGCTGAAAAATTCTCTGCTGCAGGAAGTCGCCGTAGAATTCTCCGGTCACGCGATGAATCAGAATGCCCAGCGTGAGATAGCCGAGGTTGCTGTATTCCCACTTGGTGCCCGGCGCGTACGCCTGAGGAATGCCTTCAACCATCATCAGCAACTCGTCTTCGGTCCAGTCCTTGCGAAAGTCGAAATTCTTCGGATAGTCGCCAAATCCGCCGGTGTGGCTGAGCAGTTCACGCACTGTCACTTCGTTCCATTGATCGGGCGCATTCGGGAAGTACTTGGTAAGTTTGTCGTCGAGACCGACTTTACCTTCTTCCACCAGCATCATCACGGAAGTCGCGGTGAATTGTTTGCCCACCGATCCGGATTGGAAGACGGTCTCAGGCTTCACGGGCACTTGCAATTCCACGTTGGCCAGACCGAATCCCTCGGCTCTGACGATCTTTCCGTCACGAGCGACCAGCAGCGCCAAGCCGGGAATGTGCTGCCGCTGCATCTCTGCTTTCACGTAGTCGGAGACAGCATCTGCCGGTGCAGGATTTTGACCCTGGGCAACGCAGGCGGAGATAAGCACGTATATTGTCTGAACGACAAACAGAAGGCGCAGGCGGTAGCTCATGATTTTCGCGATGGAAACCGAGGGCCCCAACTTTACAGGGAAGCATCAGGGCCAACAAGGCAGTAAGCAGTGACGAGGAGGATTTGGAGGCGCGGGTCGGAATCGAACCGACGCATAAAGGTTTTGCAGACCTCTCCCTTACCACTTGGGTACCGCGCCCCTGAGCTCGACACATCAGTGTTCCGGCAAATTCAAATCCGCGGAACACGAGCCTGCTGTGGAAAAAATCTGGAGCACCAGTCGTACAGTTTTTGAACCGGATGGCTCAACTGAGGACGTTGCTGCTCCGAATGGATTATATCGCTAAGGCTAGTTGATCGTACACAGCCTGCTGCAAGGCCAAAAAAAAGAGGCAAGCCCGTGGTGGGCCTGCCTCGTTGTGCGCCGTGCAAAAATCATTTGCTCTGTGGAAAGGTGGGTCTGATCGAAAGCACGAAACCGTCATCCCGCCCTGTATCTTTTACAAGCCCTGCGTTTCTCCTGTTGCATTCCTTCTTGGAGATGGGTAGGGGATAACGGTCATCACTTCCGTCACCCACAAAGGCTATGCTGTTCTTATGTCCGCGAAAATCTTCCCGACAAAAATCAGACCCTGAAATTGAATGTACCCAGACAAACCTTTGTGCGCTCTGATCTGCCAAGGGAACAGCCTTGCTCATGTCGAGCACCAGAGGTTTGCTAGGATCACGTTCACACGCTTCTTGAATTTCATCCCTCGCTGTGTCATTCCCAGCAGGTGTGCTGTGCTCTATACAAGCTTGCACCTGCGTTGCTCTGGCCTGTTCCTGTGCTGCTCTGGTTTTTTCGTCGTGCTGACTCTTGAGATACCACGCGCCTGCCACTAGACCACCTAACAGAATGAGAATCCCGAAGACAGCAGCACTGATATGCGCTGCTTTACGGAATCCCGGTTCTTTGAAGTAAAACCAGAGGCAGCCGAGAATGAAAACCGCTATTCCTAATGTCACTGTGATTTCTCCCCATTGAGATTCCTACCACGGAACCCTAACGCGACTTCTTCAGACCCTGCAAAAATGCTTTGATGAACTTTTGCGGATAGCCCATCAAAATGCTGAACACCAGCATCACAACGAACACCTGTGTATAGGTCATGTTCTTGCCTCCTTGGATTCCTACCGCGGAACCCGCTAGGTCACTGCTTGCAGTGACATTTACAGCCACACTTCAAACACAAGAAACGCTCATGTCCACAGCGCAGTTTCATCCACTCGGTTTGTTGATTGAAGCGATTCACTGCACGCGGTTGTGAGCACTCTACGCACATCACCTTTGCGCTCTCCAGCTTCTTAGGTATGAGACGTATCCCATACTCAGAGCGGAAAGCATAGCGCGGTTTTGGTTTCACTTCCTCCGCTACAGGTGTCTGTTTTTGCTTCGTTTCTTCGGGTTGTGCTTCCTCCTTTTCCTGCCTACTTAAAGCCTTCGACAACTCACCCAGTGATACACGCTCATCGTCCAGCGCATCGTCTACATGGGTGGGTGAGGTGTCGGGTTTGTGTTTGACAACTTCATAAGCCGTGCCGTTCTCCCCAACCACAAGATCACGATTGACAACATACGATGTGTCCAGACTTTTTGGCTGCTGTTGCAATGCATCTTCTTTGCTGGTGTCTTCAGTACCGTAATCTGTGCCTGAAGCCCCTGCCATTCGCAAAGCTTGTGCTCGACAAAACCACTGGAGCCAAGCGCCTTCATCCTTTGCCAGAGATGCCTGTTCCCAGCAGTGCTGAACGAACTGCTCACGGCTTGGCTTTTCTATGTAGGTGCCTTCCTCACTGGTAGGTCTTCCTAGGTATAATTCAATCTCCTTTCGTTTACCGTTCTCACTCCACCTGCGACGTAGCGTCCACGCCTTTGTGCGTGGGTTCTGTTTCAGGTTTGCACGAAGAAAGCCGAAGGGCTTCGTGGTGCTGGGTAGGAAGTACTTCAAGTCCTTGATTGCAGGTTGTTCGGTAGCTGAGTCGTATGGCAGATCACGCGGCTCAGAGAAGTATCGCGCCAATTCCAATGCATACTCTGATGCAGTCCCTGAAGGTTTGAAAGCTAACATTGGACTTTGGTCTAACCACGGTTTTTGATCGCTCAGCCACAGTTCATATGCAGTAGCTGGAGCATAATAGTCTGGGGATGCAGGAGAGAGTGCACCTGCCTTTTTCTGCAGTTCAACGGCAAGTTTGTAGTTTACGACTCTGTGTCGTGAACATAGCCCAGCCGTGGGAATGTTGCGTGTCCACCAGTACTGCTTCTCAAAGATCAACTTCTTACCGACTACCTTTGAAAGCACAGGTACACGCAGGGGATGCACATCTGCTTCAAGTGGAGAACTTTGGATTACTATAGGATTCCAAGTGGTCACACCAGCAACGTCAGTGTGTGGCTCCTTGGGACATATGTACGTGATTACAGGTTTTAATTCTTTTGGTTCGTCTCCGCGCACAGCGCCGTACTGCCGATTTTGTTTCTCTGCTTTCTCTGCTTCCTTGCGCTCTGTCCCTCTGTCTGCTAACCATGCGTCTACATCTGCACCAATAGGTGACGGCAAGTCTTTTAGCATTACTCCAGAAACAGCAAGGCTTATAGGGGGAAGTTTCTTACCCTGTACAGTGTGTGCACAGTCACCGCCGTGTGCTTTGTAGTGTGTTGCAGTGTCTGCTTTGTCGGTCTCGCGCTTGGTTGGGTTCGTGGTTGGGGCAGTGATACGCAGATCACGAAAGTAGGCTTCGTGCTCCCAGTTCAAAGCATCTTTCGGCGCAAGCCATGGACGCTGCCAGAAGTAGCAGCACCAGACGCAGCAATCCCCATCCTTGTACGGGGCAGGCACAACGTGCGCTCTGCGCTCAGACATCTCCAGACGTGGCTGCTTTTCTGCATACGCCAGAATTTCAGACGCACTCCGCGATAGGTCATCTTGCTTGGTGCATTCTGCTCGGAGAGAGAAACAACTGTCACACACTGCTGCTAGTTGTTCCGTGCCTGCGTGTGTGATTGGCTCTCCACACATCACCTCTCCGTCTGCGTACCATTCACAAACTAGGCTGTGCATTTCCTTCTCGATGTTGTCATAGGATTATCCTCCTCGCCTTTCGGCGTTTGATTCCTTTCAGAACTCATCTGAGAGTTTATTCAGAGGCGTACCCAAGGGGTTGTGCTTCACTGCAGGCTTTCCGTGCTATGACGGCGCTTTGCGTTGCTGTTCCTCGTCCCGCGTCTTACTTTGCTCTCATATCCTGCTCGTTGATCCGCGTCGTTGGCTTTGGTTGTTGGTCTTTGCTCTCTTCGGTCCTGCTTCTCAGCGGTCCTCGGAGCCTCCAGCCTTCTCTGTCCTCAGCTTTGCTCGGCTTCTCTCTGAGCTTTCCTTTTTCAATTTACCTTCGTGGCTCTTGGCCCTTCCGGCTTCGTTCTCTGCTGATCTAAGTATCGCATAGCTGGGGGTTAAAAACAAGGCTTATTATCTTGGCCATTACAGGACAGGCATACCGTCTAAGACATTGTATCTAATGAACTTATCTTTGACATGCGCAGGACATGCGTACCGCTCATAAATTTCAGTTTCTATAATAGGAGTAAACAATGAACACAGAGCAGCCACTTTTTAAGAGCCAAAAGCCGGACATCACAGAGATTCTGCACCGAGTGACACAGGCCTTGCAGGTACTCGGCACGCCCTGCACAGCGCGTGCTGTGGCGCGGCATCTGGGAGCAACTGACAAGAACGGCGAGGCATTGCCCAGTATCTATATCGCGCTTGATCTTCTCAACCTTCAAAAGCAGGGCGCGGTGACAGGTGCAGTGCTGGAGCGATTGACGCAGGGTCTCAGTCTGCACGCACTGCAACAGCTGGCACACACACTTCGCAAAGATTGGCAATGAGCTTGCGCTGGGGGCGAGTCCTCCAGCGTTTCGCAGGACATCGGCCTTGAGTCGCTGGTGTCCTGCCCATCTTTCCTTAACAGTATGCCAAAATGACCTACCGTTACACTTATCCCTTGGACAAAATGACCTACCGTTAGCCTTGGACAAATTGACCTACCGTTAAGTCAAAAACTCGATTATCCCTTGGACAAAATGACCGTCAATAGGGTTCCCATTGGAAAGGGCTTTGTCTCTGCCCCATAAAAACGTGCAACGGGCTTGGAAATGAGCTTAGAAACTGCTGGGTAGAGAGAACAACATTCTGGTTTCATCGGGCGGTAAAGTGACCTTCCCGTTCAATCTACAAACAAAGCAAAAGCCAAGGTCAGAGGCTTAGCAAATCACTCTATGTATGTTCAAAGAAGCAGCCTGAACGTAGCAGCCAAGCAAAAAGCAAAGCAAAAGGGCTTGGGTTAGAAGCCTCGCGGAAAGTCGCAAATTTCTGACCATGCAATACCGCAACAAATGAATACAAAATAAGAAACGCAAGGATCACCATGCAGGAGCAAACACCCATGGAGCTTTCAGAGAAAGCAACGGAAGCACTACGCATTATCCGCGCACTCCGAAAACTTCCAACTAACACTAAAAGAGCAGAGTCAAGAATTCTGAAACAACTCAGTCTGAAAGATATGACTGACGTAGCGCTGGCACTGGAAAATCTTGGGTATCGACAATGAGTAACCCCAAACTAGTGCCACTTAAAAAGAACATCGCAGTCCTACAGCAGTTCGTGCTGTCAGACAAACCAGCTTGGATGAAGCCTATAGATCGAGCGATCATCGAAGAGTTGCTTAAAGACTCAGACAGCAAGAATCTGACTACATATAAATCGGTACAGACAATCGCAGATGCAGTCCATGCTTCATACCGCACAGTTGGGCGCTCATTAAACAAGATGCGAGTGCAAGGCAAAGGAAAGCCATTCAACTACAAAGGCGTCGTTGTGTGCGAGTCTGGAAAATCACAATTTAACTCCAACACGTGGGCTGTACAGATTTCTTCATTGCGCCTAGAGAGACAGTTCTCCCGTGCGGTTATCAGTGTTGATGCTGGCAGAATCGCAGAGCGGTACTTAACAATCCTCAAGGCATTGCCTAAATATACATCCAGCAAAAACCCAGAGCGCAAGTGCTCTGCATATCGACAGCACCCAACACACAAACAACGCTGGGAACTACTTGCACAAGACTGGTTAGATGACGGATTTTCCATGGAGCAGATAAACGCTGTGGTTGATGCAGGTTTCATGTTCTACCCAGACACGGCAAGGCACGGCATGCACACACTACGCGGGAAGTTTAGCAAACTGTGTGAAGAAGCAGGTGTGAAGTCTGGTGAGGCAATGCCAAAGCACCAGATCAACCTCCCGCTGGCGACAGTATGAGGCGCTCAGTACTAAGGGAACTAATCTACGCGCTGCAAACCGATGATCGCTTACGCACTCCTAGGCAATTCAAACCGCGTCCATGGCATCAGGTTAGCGGATCACAGTTGCTGTGTCCTCGCTGCTGCACGCTCGTTCCATGCGTGAGCTTCGATAGAAAAAGTGGGACAGCAACGCTCGGTTGTGGGCATTTTAGAAGTCAGAAACTTTAATAATTCACCAAGCAAAAGGAACAATATGGAAGAACAACAAAATGTAGATGCTGAACTTTTAGCAGCCCAAGAGGCATTAGCGCGTGCTCAGCAAAGAAAAGCACAAGCTGAGGAGTCTGCAAGGCTTGCTGCTGCTGCTGCCTTGGCCAAAAACCTCGCTGATGAGCAGGAGAGACTTGCACGGTTGAACGCAGAAGCTGAAGAGGCAGACCGTAGGGCAATCGCTAGTCGTGCCGCTAAGCAAGAGAAAGAGCGTCTTGCAGAGCAACAACGTGCTGCTGAAACCCGCAGACTTGAGGTTGAATTTGAATCAAGGCAAGAAGCTGCGCGGAAAGAAGCTGCACGACAAGCACAGATTAGGAAGGTCACTGATGCAGCACGGCAGATGGAGAATGATGCTGCAAATCTTGAAGCTTCTTTGCGACAAGCAAACACACCACACGAGGAACAGAAACCAATGACCGTGCGAAGTCCTGAGCACCCG
This sequence comes from uncultured Acidobacteriota bacterium, assembly GCA_963763795.1. Classification (GTDB taxonomy): domain Bacteria; phylum Acidobacteriota; class Terriglobia; order Terriglobales; family Acidobacteriaceae; genus Sulfotelmatobacter. The sequence continues at coordinate 980,608 of CAVXPP010000007.1, forward strand.
TTGTCATTCCTGTTTACGGGGCAAACGAGAACAGAAGAAGTGATACCTGCTCCAGTACCCACACCTGTGACCGTGCCTCAGGTGAAAGCAGCGCGTAAGCCCTGCGTACCGGATGGAAATGACATCACTGCGTTGGAAAAGCTGTGGTATAGCGTGACTCAGGAGCGGCCTGCATGGAAGAAGTTTGAGGCGCTACTTGGTAAAGGCTACTCAGTCTCTGAAATTGAGGCAGCGTTACGCGCAGTGCAGACACAAGGAAGACCGATGAGCAGTGATGGCAGGCTCAACGCTGTTGAATCAATGCTAGAGACAGGTGAACAGCGTGAGCCGCAAGAACAAACAGCGTAGTAGTGCGGACGAGTTAATCCGCATTGCTACTGAGGAAGGCGAGAAGCCCTCTACCGTTACACATCCTGCACCATCTGAAGACTCAGGACAGCGAAACCGCAGACCGCACAGGCTCATCCCAGATTTGCCTCCCATCACCCCTGCTAGTCAGTGGGCGAACGATCCAATCAACCCCAAGACTCAGGAGAAGTAACAATGCACAGTCACAACTTCATAGATCGTGTAGGCCATAGATATGGACAGCTAACAGTCAGACAGTATGCAGGTAAGGACACCTCTGGATTAACATTGTGGCTTTGCATCTGCGTGTGTAATCAAGAAACTGTTGTTCGTGGTTCCTGTCTTGTAAAGGGGGCTACCACGTCTTGTGGATGTCACAAAAGAGCAATGTCGGCACAACTGTGCCAAAGCAAATCATTCATTAAGTCCCACACTAAACATGGTCATTCTGGAAACGACAAGACTCCTACTTATACTTCGTGGGAAAACATGATTCACCGCTGCACGAATCCCCACAATGTGGCATGGAAGAACTATGGAGGCAGTAATCCTCCTGTCCGTGTTTGCAAACGTTGGGGATCATTCGAGAACTTTCTTTCTGATGTAGGACCACGGCCTTCTATACAGCACTCTCTTGGTCGCATCCTCGACAGAGGTAATTATGAGTTGGGGAACGCGTTCTGGATGACTCGCGCAGAACAAACTCTGAACAAACGAAACAACAGCGCCCTTAATAAATGGGCAGACTCAAGGAGATTTTAAATTATGGCAGCAGAAACTTTAGACGTTGGAGCGCTTGAAGCGTCCAGCACAGCCTCAGAGGCTGAAGTAGCAATCCCAAACCTAGATGCAGCACCTGACACAGAAGCCCCAGCGGTAGAAGGCCCAGCAGTAGAAACTGATTCTGTGGCAGATGATGCCAAGACTGAGAACACAATCGAGAAACCCACAGATGCAGCGAAGGTTGTTACTGATGCAGTTGCTGCATTCACACCAAAAGAAATAGCTGCAAAGCTAAGCGAGATGAAGAAGACGGACCCAGCACTAGCTACCCGACTTCACCAAGAAGTGAAGCACTCACTTGAATCTAAACGTTTCTTGCAGTCAGTTGGAGCCAAGGACTTTGCTGAGGCGAAGACATTGCTCTCCAAACCTGATGAAGCAACAGAGAACTTCCGCCAATCGGTTGAGGAAACTGACTCCATGCTGTACGCAGGAGGCGAGCAGCATGCAACCCTCGTAAACAACATTCTGGAAGACCTTACGAGCGAACTAGGTGAGAAGGAAGGCCCAGCACGCCTGTCGGAACTGAGCGAGAACATCATAGAGAAGCTGAAGACAGCAGACCCAGCAGGTGCTACGCGCATTCAACGTGCACAGTTCCTTGCAGCATCTAAGGACTCAGGCTTGATACAAGGTTTGAACGATTTACACACACTACTAGCGGACGGAAAGACTTCAGAAGCACAGGGCTTGTTGAAATCTATCGCAAAGTTCTTCAACGATGAACTGAAAGCTGATGGTGAAATCACAAAGACACGCACAGAAGCAAAGGCAGCCGAGGCGAAGGAAACAACTGCGACTGTTACGAAGCTAAAAGCGGAGACAGAAATCTCCGTGGACAAATCAATGAATCAAATTCTAGGAGGCCAGCTTTCACCGTTCTTAAAGAACCAATTGAAAGGTGTGAGCAGACCTGAACTTGAGAGCTTAGCTTCTGCCATTAAGCAAAAAGCCAAGTTGGAACTCGGTAGAAATCAAGCTTACGTTGCTGAGGTTTCCAAAGGCTATGGTGAAATGAAAACCACAGCGCAAAAAGACAAGCTGATACAGAAGTTTGAGGCTGTGTTGAAGAAGGATGATTTCGGCAAGAAGTTGGTTGAGCGAATCTGTCGTGAGAAGTTTCCAGAGAAGTTTGCTGTGAAGCCTGCCGTACCCAAAGCTCCAGCATCTACCAAGGTCACCATTGGAGGCAGGCCCCAAACGGTGTTCCAGCTTGCGAAAAGACCAACCAACTTGGTGCGCTCTGATGTTGGAGTAGCAGGCCACGTGTACACCGCAAAAGCACTCGAAATGCTTCAGATCGCAAAAGGGATTGGTGTAGTTCCCTCAAAATCTACCGGAAAGTATGTCTTTGTCCAATGGAAGAGATGACTATGCAACACAGCAAAAAGAAAAGGCTAAAAAGAAATCGAGAGGCGCATAAACCATGAGTCAAATTGAAACAGAACAGCAATACATCGAAAGACGGTTACGCGAGGAAAATACAGAGCGTTTCCGTAAAGAATTTAAGCAAGCTGAATTGCTACGTAAGCAACGTGAAGCCCGTGAATCAGAAGAACGCGCTGCAACAGTAGCGCGTGAGGCACGGGAAAAGATCAATGAGGCAAACCGTGAGGCACGCTCTCTTAACTCGGTAACTGAAACCTGCCCTGTATGTGGTACGCAGCGTGTCCCAGTAGCTGCAGTATCTCACCTGATATACGGAACCGACGATATGTGTATACGAAAACCCAAAGCTGCAAAGGCTTCTGGCCAAATCACACCAGATGCATGGGACATGCTGACTGAGAATGAAAAGAAAAATGGTTACATTCTTCAATTTGGAGCGATGTTGGCAAACGCTAAGGCGCTGAAAGACAACACACCAGAAATCATCCCCGGTACACCCAATCCTTTGGCCCGAAGTTTTTAAGAGATGCGGCAGAGAGCCGCGTAAGTCTTTCAACAGTTCCAACAAGAAACGGAGTTTCAAACTATGAGTTATAAGAAAATCGCCTCCGATGCTGCACGCAGAACAGGCAGAGGCTTTCCAAAAATCAACCTTCCTCATTTTGATGAGGGAGGCACAGTCAAAGGTGAAGAAGGTGAACCACAATTGATTGTTGCACACGGTGGAGAGGAAGTTCTCAACCCAAAGGATGCAGATGCATACCGCGCACAGCAGAACACAATGAAGCCTCTTGGTGCTCCACAGAGTACGCCAAGCATAGGCCGCATTGAACCTAGCACCTCTGAACCGACAGAGCAAGTGATTCAACCTCGTATGACCAAAGCTGAGGAAAAAGAGCAACCCACAGGAGGCACTGTATTAGCAAAGCAATTCCTCAAGCACATCGGAGCACCAGAGCCAAGCACCTCTGATGTGACAGGGCCAATTACAGAGCGTACGTCTGCTGGATACTCACCAATAATGCTAGGTCAGGAAGAGCAGCACCAGACCACAGCAGGTGGACCGCTAGTCTCTGGCGGAGCATCCGAGACACCAAGAGAGCAGCGTGACCTACGCAACATGGAGCGGACTGCCAAGGTAACAGATGTTGAGAAACAACGGCAAGCTGCATTGCAGTCTGGTGATTTGATTAAAGCTGACAAGCTAGCAGTTGCAAAGGATGAGCTTCAGAAAACTCCTTGGTCAGATCGCAGCACGCTGGGAAAAATCGGCAAGATTGCAAGCGTTGCAGGGAACATCGCAGGTGATGTGCTTGTTCCAAACGTTATGGCGATAACTCCCGGTACGGCTCTGAACGGTGCATTGAAGGAGCGCAGTGCATACGGACGCATCTTACCGGACGCTGAGGCTGAGGAGAAAACAGCGCAAGCTGCAAAGGCACAGGCTGAGACAAAAGCAGCAGGGCAACCCAAACCGAAGGAAGAAGAGTGGTCGGTTGTGACTGACATGGTCGGTCCTAACGGCGAAGCTGTGCAGCAAGAGAAGAACTCAGGGCAAATGCGCTTCTCTCCTCTCCAAGGTGTTAGGACAAGCAAGGAGCAAAAGGACGCTGCATTTGATCAACAGTATTTAGACGCTGAAGCCGCATATGACAAAGCACAGCAGACCAATGACCAAGCAGGTATGGTAGCAGCACAGCGCACCATGTCCAACATCAAAGCAGCAAAAGAACAAACTGCAACCACCCCAAAGGCAGATGACTTTTCTGCTTACTACACGAAATGGCTGAAGGACCATCCCAACGCCAAAGACAATTCCCACAACGAAGCGTTAGCACGAAGGGAATGGCAAGAGGCAGGTCAAGCACCTCCACAAGTATTACTGATGCAGCCCAACGCACAAGGTGGGTTGACAGCGGTAGCAGTTAAACCGGGAAGCAGAGTTTCAAATGAAGCCGCGAAACCGGGAGAGGGAGCGGCCCACTTCCATGACCCTGTTGTGACTTACGACCCAATCAAGAAGCAGAACGTGGTCATGGAGCGTGGACAAGTCCCAGCAGGACAGTTTGCATACAAAGTTGACGCTGATCGCATAAATACCACAGTGGCTGGTATGAATGATGTACAGAACAAAATCAATGAACTCGCTGCAGTTGTGAACAGTTCAGACATGAAAGATATTCAGCATGGCTTAGTGGGTGATGCAATAGCCGAAGTAAACCACGACTTTGAAGCAGGAGCTTTTGGTATTCACGTACCAACAGGACGGCTCAACGCGCTGTTAGATGCAGAGAACATGAAGAGTGCAAACCAAGCAACGCGCAATTTTATCACCGCGTATTTTGGTGCGCGTGAAGCTGTCACCCAATTGCCCAGACTACAAACCTTCGGAAAGTCGAACCGTATGACTGAGCAACAGATGAAGGCTGCAGTCAAACTATTACCGGGGGCAGAAGCTGACCCAGCCTTTGCAAAGCAGAAAATGGAAAGTTTGCAGCGCATGATTGATCCTCTCCGCAAGCAATTGCCAGTCATGCCGGGAGCGGATTTGCTGCCTTCTTTCCTTGAAGAAGGACAGCAGTCCTCAACGAACAGCAGCGGTTATTCAGCTAAGAATCCGTTTGCGAAAGGTAAATAAGTATGGCAGACGGAACAGTTCAACCACAGGGGCAAGACCAAGCACATAGCATTCTTGCCCCTATTGAAGCAGATGACAAAGTGAAGGCTGACGCTTGGGAGATTTATTACAACAGCGAAGGTCAAGACTTTGAGAAAAAACTAGGAGCACTCTCCTTACCGCAAGAAACAAAGGCAGCACTGTGGAAAGCTAAGACTAGTGCTGTCTCTGCTGTCAAAAGGTCTTCACAGGAAAATACTGAACAGCCGAGTACCCTTGAGAAAACCGACAAGGCAATAACAGGGGCACTGGAGACGAACCCAGAGAACTTGAAGAGCCTTGCTCGTACCAACTTAATCGAAGTTCCGAAGACGTTGGGACGGGAAGTCTACAGCGGAATCAAAGCAATCGGAAGTATGCCGGGAGGCATCTACCACGCTTTTGCTGATGAGCCTACGCAGGAGGAACGAGAGAGAAACGCGCAGTTTGAAAAAGAAAACGGTGAAGCGCCGGGAGCAGAGACTTCAGGACTAAAGAGAATTGGTCTAGGAATCCAGCGCATGAGTGGAATTCCAGCAGCCGAAGAAGCTGTGAAGACCTACGCGAATCCAAAGACGCGGCCTAGCTATGAGCAAATTCTCAGCGTAGCACCTGAAGCACTAGGTCAAGGGGCAGGCACTGTGCTTGCTGCTAAAGCTGCTGAGACTGCTGCACCTAAGATTGTCCGTGGCGTGAAGGAAGCAGCCCCAGCAATTAAAAATGCTGCTGCACCAGTCACAGACGCAGTTAACAACGTCGTTAACAAAGGTGTGCGCCGTATCGGGTACAACATAGGATCATCTGAGCTAGGGCCAGTGATTGAAAAGGCTCTGCCAACGATTGAAAAGGCGGTCAATCGGGTTGGTGTTGATACTGGTGCACAACCTGAGCTAATTCCTTCGCGCTCTGTGAGGCCGACCGCTGAGGCAAAACCGGGATACAAACCCATTATGCCAGCGGAGGAACCTGCCCTTAAACCACTCGGCACGAAGACAGCAGAACCTGTTGCGGAGGAACCTGCGGAGGTTCGGCAGGCGCGTCATGTTCTCGGTAATGTCGCTGTGGACAAGCTGAAGACCGTTGAAGATGGGCCTGAGGCGCTGCGACGTTTGACCAAAGGAACATACCAGCAGTACGCGGACTTAGCAAACGCTATGGACATAAAAAAACCTGCTTACCTCGCTGAGAAAAATGGCGATGCATGGCAAGCCAATGAGTTCAAGCGAACTGTGAAGGAGCATGGAAAATCTCTGAGTGGGCCGAAGGAGACTGTTGTACGTGAACTGCTCTCTAAACCACCTGCTGAGATTCTTCAGCACACAAAGCCATGGGTAGACAGCACAGCAAAATACCCAGCGCAAATGTCTTCACTCACAGAGCGCACGATGAAGGCGTTAGGTCTGACTGAAGAAGCAAAGAACAATCTGCGTGCATCTGGAGTCAGTGACGCGCAAGCCCAGTCACTTTTAGCGAAGCTGACAAAACGTCAACTTGAGAACCTCTCCGAAACGATGGAGAAGGGAGAGCACCTTCCAACTGTTAGCGGAGGCTCACAGAGCGCTGAGTTTTCCCCTAACGCTAGTGGCGAGTCGGCTGCTTCTCAAGAGGCAATCAACAGAACTGCAAGCGAGAAAGCGAAAGGCACGAAGTACTATCGTCTGGATACCAGATCAGGAAGGGCTGTACCTCTGACTGGCCCAGACCGTGTGGATGCTGCCGCTGGAGACTATGACGAGATTGTCAAAGTAGAAAACGATGGAACAGAGACAACTCTTGATAGAGGCAACAAGGCGAGACCCAGACTTCGCAGCAGCAAGCTAATCCAGCAGTAAAAAGAACGGGACACTATTGCAACTGACGCAGTGTGTCCCTTCGTTCTCCGCCAAGGTATTGAATCTCAGACCTACCTGAGAGACGCTCCTTGGTTTCAACGAAGACCATCATAACCAGTTCGTCCAGCATGTCGCTGGTGATCATCCACGCGCCACGGCCTAGAAACTTTGGCAACTTCTTTGCTATGGGAGCAACCAACGCTCTGGCCTCAGCGGGATTGTCGAGGTGATGAAGGAGCAAAGTAAACAGCTTCGCTTCGTCCAGCGTGCGGAACTCCTGAGAGATGACCAATGGTAAACGTTGCCACTGATAGCAGTGCTTGATTTGCCAATGTGCCGTCTGCTCTGGAAGCCAGCCCATAGACAACGCCGTGGCGTAGTCCGCGTCCTGATTCAAGACTTGAACTTCCTTGCCAGTGTACGCAGCAACAGAGAGCACGCCTTCATGAAATCGGTAGGTGAGTTTCATTAAGGCCCATTGTAGCGTCCGCGCCACACCCACGAACAGCACTCTTTCGGGCAATTACGAAAGTCACATTTACAAGAGGAACACCAGTGAAGGAGATTCAATTGATGCAACCCACAGAGGAGATTCAAACATGGACTTAGAAAAATTGGAGCATGACCCCGTTGTGTGCTTCACAAGGCTTCAATACCTAGCCGAAAAACGCATCTCAAATCTGGAGAACTGTGCTATTGCGTGCTGGAGGCTAAGCAATCTGCCCCGCCCACGCGCTTTGGAATTGCTGAACAAGAAGGCAGAACTACTTCGCAAAGATATGTCTGCTCTATACCGAGCACGTGCCGAAACAGCAGATGAGTTTACATTGCATTTGATTGATGACTGCATAGCGCTGCTGCCTCTTCAGATCGAAGCGGTAGAGCATGCACTAGAAGATGTCGCAGAGTCCCCGTTCGATACAGCAGAGACATCCACGCTCTATGAAGGAGCAGACGGCAATCTGTGTATCAAGAGTACCCACCTGTCCGACCTTTGGCATGGAGAAGACGATGCAGAAGACGGTGGCAAAGAGCATAGAAAATTCGTATGCAGTGCACTAGGAATGACTGCAGAGCAGATCGAGCAGACTCTGAGCCAATGCACACCAGAAGGCTATGCCGAACTGAAGGAGGTAAAAGAGAATGGCTAATGAGACTCAACCGCAGGCAGAGAAGACTGATGCCCTTGCAAAGACTGAGCCAAAGCTGGAGGTTATCAAAAGAAATGGGCGAGACGTAGCAATCGCTAGGGCCAAGGGAAGATTTGCAAACATAACCACGGCTGCGACTGTGGAACTAGCAAAGGTGATCCGACAGACAACCCACACTGCAAAAGAAAATGGTAAGACTGACTTTCAGGAGATTGTAGAGAACAACAACGCCGTTGCTATAGCGAACACAGAAGGCAAAGCCTTAGGCGCGGTATCCCAGTGGGTTGAAACGTTGGACATTCTAGGCGGTACAAGAGACGCTAGAAAGAACCTACAAGAACCTGAGGCGCAGCACGCTAACTTAATCGTGGACACTGGTGGTTTGGCGGTACAGATGTTGATGCCTGTTATCACAGAACTCAGTGTTCGCCTCGCAAAGTATGAAGCAATTCCAAACAACCTGCGTATCACTAATCCTGACGAAGTGAGAGACCGCACAGCTAAGCAGCCTGTCTTTGCCTCAGAGGTTCCGTTTGCAGAAGCTGAGCTAGTGGTACAGGGTACGGGGCAACCTGCCAAGGCTGTTAAGAGTGAACGCAGAAAAGCGCAGATTCCTAAGCCATATTGCCCAGCGTGGCGACGTAAGGAGGACCCGAGGGTATGACCAAGTTGGAAGCCCTTCTAGACCGCATTGCTCACCCGATGGAAACTCCACAGGAACGCGCAGCACGACGCAAGGCAGAACGCATTGCAGCAGATCGCCGCAGGCGCAACAGGATTGCTGTGGACAAATATCAGGCACGCAAGAAGGCTGAACGTCGTGCTGTACGCAAGAAGCTGATCCATGACCGTAACGTGATCCTGCCCACAGACACACCAGAAGAACGCAAGCGCAAGAAGGCTAATCGTGCTTCGCAGAGGTGCTATCGCGGTAGACAACGCCGTGCTGCTGCAAAGATGAGCGCCGAACGAGACGCAAGGCGAATTGCCAAGCGTCAGGCATTGCTCGTTGTTGAGCAAGAAAAAGCTGTACGTCGTGAACAGCGCAGACTGAAGAGTTTGAACTCAGCGCATGGCTTCGCACAGGCTTTCAACGATATGCAAGCAGGTAGAGAACCCATGGACACTGCCACGCAGAGACGTTTGTACAGCCCAGCATGGCGCAGAGGCTACGCGGCTGCATTTGCTGATTCTTCTATTCGACAAGCAGCACAGCAAGACTCGTAATCAAACTTTCATAGGAGCATTTATACAAATGGAACTCAGAGAATTTGCAGAGCAGTACCGCGTTAAGATGACAGTAGGGAAGCAAGGTGCTGAAGACTTAGTACTTGGGAAGTTTGGTGAGATAGCTCCGTCGTACACTGAGAATGGTCTCATGCGCTTGCGCTTGTTGGCTGTTCCAAGAGACCACGTAATGACTGGAGCACTGAACAGCCGAAGGAAACAAGCTCAGGAAGCAGGCATGGTTCCACTGCATGTTAGCCCAAACGTCTGTGAATCAATATGGGGCTTCCCAGCGGAGAACGAAGAACTGTGTAAGTTGGCTATCGAACTTGTACGCCCAAAGCGCCGCAAGGTCATGCCTCCGTTGTCAGAAGAGAGAAAAGCCTCTTTGTTAGCTGCTTTGGCTCTGGCACGTCAGAATAGAACCCAAGCCACTGTATAGGATTAGCCTTTCCTGCTCGAAAGCCTGATGTAGATAAGCCTCCTGACTCACATCTCCCTCAGCACAAGCAAAGCATCACCCAAGCGCCTCTATGGTTCCGTAGATCAACACGGACTGTGGAGGCGCTTTGTCGTTTGCGGGTATGTGCTACGCCTTAGGCCGCGCCAGAACCCAGAGACCGACCTACCAGAGAGAACACAGGGAGGCAGGAACACCCACACCCAGCCCAGCGATTCACCACGCGCCTGCCACGCCGTTTCCCATGCCCTAACCACTGTACCTGCCAATGAATGGTTAGTATCAAAATGAGACAACAATAACCCTTGTGTTTACAATGCTATTCACCATGTAGCTTCCCGTCTTCAACCCATCCAATGTGGTGACCCAAGCCGTTCCCCAAGCACCTGCGTAGCCTCCTCCCTGTTCTATCTAATACAGAGTACACGACTTAGCTCATCCCTTGCCAACACCCAAGCCCTTTGCTGTGCATCCTGCCTCTTTCCCCGGAAGCTAGGCTTCGTCTCCTTGTCCTGTGCGTGGCTTCTCCTTCCTTTCGCCATGGCATAGCGCTCCCAGAAAGCCCATTCCCAGCATTCCTGCTGCGCCAGAAGGGCGATCTGCTCAACCCTGCCCTTTGCCTTGGTCTGCGCCTGTCCTCGCTCCTATGGCTTCCCTGAGGCTGCTCGGTTTTGGAGGCAGGAACCCGCAGGGGTATGCGCCGGGACACTTCCCATGGTTACCAAAGACGTTACCAAAGACTCCTTGCTATGCGGGTTGGTGCTCTGTTACATTTGCTTCAACGAGCAATGCAGTAAACGTAACAGGGAGCCAAACATGACAAAATTTGTCGCTTACTATCGAGTCAGCACGAAGAAGCAAGGCAGATCAGGGCTAGGTCTGGACGCACAGCGGGAATCTGTAGCTGCGTACCTCGCTGGTGTGCAGGGGAAGCTGATAGAGGAATTCACTGAGGTAGAGCACGGCACACGCAAAGGGAACCATCGGCCACAGCTTGCAGCAGCGCTCGCAGCGTGCCGCGTCCATGGTGCTACGCTCATCATTGCCAAGCTAGATCGCCTAGCGCGTAACGTTGCCTTCGTCTCGAATCTCATGGAGTCTAACGTTGATTTCTGCGCCTGCGACTTCCCACAAGCGAACAGGCTCACTATTCACATCCTAGCTGCAATTGCAGAGCATGAGGCTGAGATGATCAGCACACGCACAAAAGCCGCTCTAGCAGCAGCTAAACGCAAAGGCGTGGTGCTTGGTGGTGATCGTGGGAACTGTCACCTGATCTATCGCAAAGGCGCGAAGGTATCGGCAAAGGTACGCAGTGCGAACGCACAGCGCAGAGCAACTGATCTACTTCCCATCATTGATGCTATACGGACTGAGGGAGCGCACAGCTTGCGTCAGATCGCAACTGCACTGAATCAGCGCGGGATTCCTACCGCACGCAATGGCGCATGGTCCGCTGTGCAAGTGATGCGAGTACTTGAGTAAAGAACTGAAGACTGCCTGACCATCCCTGAGCGCGACTCCACGCGCACGCCTAGACCATCCGTACAGCAGTGAACCTCCGAACTCAGGGAGCACTGCGTCTGCTCTGTTCAGGCTCAGCCTTCGCGTAGCATTCACCAAGCCCAGACCATTCCAGTTCCAGAAAAATGAGGTGGGGCATACCCCTGTTTTTAAGAATGCTTTCCAACGTCGGGGCATACCTCTGCAATTCCTGAGGCTTTCCGCGCGGCCTTTCGCGTGGTGATCTGCTTCAGACTTTTCGAGCAGACACAACTTTGTACAAGTTCTCTAACTCTTCACCTGTCAAGTCAGCTTCTGATTATCCGGTTGCTTCAGGAAAGCACCATAGATTGCGCACAGCTTGGCTCGACGCCCCTACCGGTTGCGGTTTGCTGAATTAACCGGATAATCAGAAGTCAGCTAGTGATTCACCTTGCGTCATATTCTTAGCAGTGGTGATGCGAAACTGCCATGCACTCTCGTCACTTATGATGCGAATGGCACCTATCTGCACTCCATCTTTGTAGACTAGTGCTCTTTCTCCGTCACTGTAAACAGCTTGTGCTGGGTCAATTTTCAGCATGCATTCTCCGTTCACTGCTTGGGGCCTATCCATGGGCAATGCTAGGCTCTGACTTGGCTGTGGTCAACGAGCTTTGCTAGACTTCCCAGCGGAGGATTCCCCATGGTGGATGTCTTTGCAGGTGTTGTGAAGCTGATGAAGCGGGACAGGGCGCAACACATTAAAGAAATTGCGAAGCTCGATGCCGCACTCGCTGCGCTTGGTGGGACAGGACACGCTAAGCGTAAGCTCTCCGCCGAAGCGCGGGAGCGGATTGCAGCGGCACAAAGAAAACGATGGGCAAAGGTGCGGAAACAGAAGGCGTAAAACCAAGCTCTAATCGTCCGCGTTAGTCCTTAGAATTTTTCCAGCCATCTGCCGCGCAAGGCTGTAGAATAAGGCCGATTGAGCGCCCTAGTTTACATTCGCGTCTCTGACCCATCCCAAGCTGAACGCAGCCACAATCTTCCTACGCAGACGCGCAAGGTCAATGACCGTTGCACACGTGAAGGGGTGCACGTCACCAAGACATTCACTGATGTGGATTCGGCCAGAACTACCGACAGGCCACAGTTCCAAGAAATGATGGCCTACTGCCACAAGCACAAGGGCAAAGTCACTCATGTGGTCTTTGCTGATCTGTCGCGCTTGGCACGCAACGTCGCAGATCAATCCGTGACTCTGGCGAAGTTCAAACAGCTAGGCATTACTCCGATTTCCTGCGATGAAACCATAGAGGACAGTGCAGCAGGAAAACTGTCCGTGAATCTGCTGGGAGTGGTTAATCAGTTTTTCTCTGACAATCTCTCTGAGCGTATTCGATTCCGCATGTCTGCTGGAGTGCAGCAAGGCCGTTGGTTGTGGCTTGCGCCAATCGGCTACCTCAACATCAAAGAAAACGGCGCATCAACTTTACGAGTGGACGAAGCCCGTGCTGAGTTGGTACGCAAAGCGTTTGAACTGGTAGCGCCACGAAGCTACACGCTGGAGGAAGTGCTGCGAAGACTGAAGCTGCTTGGTTTGACCACACGCAGGGGAAGACCACTCACGAAGCAAACCCTCTCGCGTCTTCTGCGAAATCAGATATATGCAGGCTGGGTAGTGTCTGGAGAGAACAGGATCAAAGGCCAACATCAGCCCTTGGTGACACAGGAACTGTTTAATGCAGTGCAGGACGCTTTGGACGGAAAAGAGAATAAAAGTGGTGTGCCTGTTGTCCACAAGAAGCTGAATGACGATTTTCCGCTGAAGGGCTATGTACGCTGCACAGGCTGTGACAAGAAACTGACAGCAGGCTGGGTGAAGGGACGGAAGGAGAAGTACCCTCGGTATTGGTGCTGGAATCCCAAGTGTAGTGTCCGTGTTAGTGCCAGCAGGGAAGAGGTTGAAGGCGCTTTTGTAAACATCCTGTACATGATGGAGCCAACTCAGGAACTGCTTCGTATGCTGCCGGATATTGCCAAGAAGTACTGGGAGAAGCGTCTGGAGCACATCACAACTGAACGCAGACGGCTTTCCAACCGCCTTGCAGAAATCAAGACTTTGAACCAACGCATTCTGCTCCAGAAGGTGAACGGTGAACTGTCAGCGGAAGACTTCGCCACAGTGAAAGAGACCGTGACCCAGCAGAAGGCCGATGTGGAAGCCCAGCTAAACGTGCTGGATGCAGAGACCACGACAATGGAAGGGCTGCTGGAGGAGACACAGCGCAACTTCGTAGACTTGGCAAAGGCATGGCGCAACGGCACTGTGCAGCAGCGTCAGGAATTGGCTTGGAGCCTGTATCCGGAGGGTTTGGTCTTCAGCCGAGAAACCAAGTACTTTGAACCGCGTAACGAATTGCTAATGAAGGCTTACGAGGAGATGCTGGACGGAATTATCTCTGGAGAAATCATTGGAGCGGGAGACGGGATTTGAACCCGCGACTTCGACCTTGGCAAGGTCGCACTCTACCACTGAGTTACTCCCGCTCGACCTAACGATTTTACAGCACGATCCTATGGGCTGCCAATTTTAGTGGTCCGGCGCGGGCGTAAGGGACCGGCACGTTTCACCAGCAACAAGAGACAGTTACGAAAGCTCTAATTCGATTTTCTTCGCCGCCCGATCTATCTTCACGATTCTGAAGCTGCGAACCTGTCCTGCGCGGGCGGGTTCAGCCTTTGGCGGACCTCCGCTGCCGGTTTTCCAGCGAGCCTGCAGCATGGAGCTCAGCGACGACAAGTCTGCTTTCGCTAAGGCCTGCGCTTCGCTCTTCGCGGCGACGGCTGCGCTCATTTTGCAGGTGGCGTGTATTCCCTGGCCCAATTCCACCCGCGCCCGGTCTCCCGACTCGTCCATCAGCCGGCCCGTCACCACATCGCCCTCGTTGTGCTCGGCGAGGTATTCATCCAGACCTGTGGGAACGAGTTGCTTCATGCTCAGCTTCATCTGCCGCTTCTCGGGATCGACTCCCAGCACCAGCGCCTTCACGACCTGGCCGACTCGCAGTACGTCCGCGGGCTGATTGATCCGCTTCTCGGCGCTGATCTCGCTGACGTGAATCATGCCTTCGATTCCTTCCGAGAGCTGCATGAAGGCGCCGAACTTCATCAGGCTGGTGATCGGCCCTTCAACTTCGGATCCAACCGGGAAACGCTGTGCCGCGTCAACCCACGGATCGCCCAGCGCCTGCTTCAGGCCGAGCGACATTCGGCGCTCGCCACCACTGATTTGAAGAATGACTGCTTCCACCGTCTCGCCTTGCTTGACGACGTCACTAGCTTTTCTGATCTTTCCCTTGGACCACGACATCTCCGAAATGTGAATCAGCCCTTCAATTCCGGGCTCCAGTTCGACGAAGGCGCCAAAATCGGCCAGGCGCGTCACGGTGCCGCGCACGCGATCTCCCCGTTTGAATTTTTGCTCGACTCCGTCCCAGGGATGCGGCATGAGTTGCTTGAGCCCCACCGAAATCCGGCGTTTCTCGCCTTCGCTGGCCAGCTTCAGTACCTTGACTTCGACTTGATCTCCGACCGAGAGAACGTCCGCGGGCTTGTTCACGCGTCCCCACGCAATGTCGCCGACATGGAGCAACGCATCCACTCCGCCCAGATCGACGAACGCTCCATAATCCGTCAGGCTGCGCACGGTGCCCGTGATTGTGTCGCCTTCTTTGATCTGTCCGTAGAGCTGATCTTTCGCGGAGCGTTCTTCCTCTTCGGCTACAGCGCGTCGGTCGACGACGACGTCCTCATCGGCAACATCGAGCTTGATGATCCGACAACGGATTTCCTGGCCGACTAATTTTTCCATCTCGGCCGCGTCGCGCACACCGCTGCGGGAAGCCGGCATGAACGCTCGCACACCGACATCCACGCTGAAGCCGCCCTTGACCACGGCCGTGACCGTTCCCAGCACGGCCGACTTCTCGGCGAAGGATTTCTCCAGCGCCGTCCAATCCATGGGGCGCTCCACCTTGAAGCGCGACAGTTCGTAATAGCCATCCAGATCGCGGCCCTTAACCGTGACCAGAGCCTTGTCGCCGGGCTTGAGCGTCTGACCTTGCAGAGCCGCCAGCGGCAGAATTCCTTCCGACTTGAATCCGATGTCGAAAAAAACGGAGTCGGCGGTCACCGAGATGACCGTGCCCTCCAGTTGCCTTCGGTCTTCGGTTTTGTGGGAATGGCTCTTTTGAAATTGCGAGAGAATTTCGCCGAACGATTCGGTGCCCTCGACGGCAGGTTGAGTTGCAGGAGTTTCTGTTTTGGAAGTCACTGGATCAGCCATGAAGATTTACAGCCCTCGACGCAAGCTAGGATTTATCAGGATAACACTGCGAATCAGTGATGCACCCACTGCGGATCTTCTTCGGGATTCACGATCTGCCCGTCGCGCATGTGAATGATGCGATCGCCGTAACCGGCGGCTTCCGGATTGTGCGTAATCATCAGGACGGTTTGCCCGAGCTCCTGATTGGACTTGCGCAGCATGCCGAGCACAATGTCGGAATTCTTGGAATCGAGGTTGCCCGTAGGTTCGTCGGCCAGCACCACCGCCGGCTTATTGATCAGAGCGCGGGCCAAGGCAACGCGCTGTTGCTCGCCTCCGGAAAGCTCCGCGGGACGATGCCGCAGGCGTTTGGTCAAGCCGAGCAGATCGGTGATGCGATTGAAATACGCCGGATCGCCGCCGTTGCCGGAGATTTCCTGCGCCATCTGAATGTTCGAACGCGCGTCCAGGGTCGGCAGCAGATTGAACTTCTGAAAAACGAATCCGATCTTGCGCTTGCGCATGCTCGTGCGCTGAGCATCGGAGAGAGTGGCCAAATCGTCGCCGTCGAGCACCACGCTGCCGCCGTCGGCGCGAGTCAGCCCGCCCAGCAAGTAGAAGAGTGTGGACTTTCCGCTGCCTGAAGGCCCAACGACGCTGACGAACTCGCCCTTTTGTACGCTGAATGAAATTCCGCGGAGGGCTTCCACCTCGATCTTGCCCACGTGGTAGGTCTTGCGTAGATTTTTTGCTTCGATGAACGGAGCGGCCATGCCTGAAAAGAATCTTACACGAAGCAAGACGGCGGAAGTGCGGCCGGGGGTAGTTTCTAAGCCGCGCCGACGTGACGCGCCAGCGGCGCAGGGCGATGCTGCATCCGTTTCGGACCGCGTTTTCGCACCAGCAGCAGGCGCACACGTTCCAGCAGATCGGCGGGCGCATACATTCCCTTGGTGAGGAATACATCCGCGCACGAATCGTGGTCGTAGATACGCACTTTACTGGAAATCAGAATAGCGGGCGTCTGCGGCGAGAGGTTTTTAATCTTGGAGATGAGCTGCGGCCCGTCCAGACCCGGCATGGCCATGTCAGCGATCACCAGGTCGATGCCACCCTGCGTGAACCGCGCCAGGGCGTCTTCTCCGCGGGTGAAGTTGGCAACGCGGTAGCCGCGGGTTTCCAACATGATTTTGCGGTGGGAGAGAGACTGTTCGTTATCGTCGACACACAAAATCGTACGCTTGGGTTTCATCAGCCTGGGCAATCTATTGGCGCGATAGGCGACTCAGGTCGCGAGAACCAACAGAAGCTTTTCTCAATATGAAGAATGACAGAGCGAAATGAATGCTAACGGCAAGCGCGCTTCCTGTAAAGTGCCGCCGATGTTAATGCAACTTTCTGGGTATTGCTTTTCTGCGCAGCGAGTGCGAGTCAATGTTTCCGGCATGCAGCGCAGTGCGGATCAGAGGAAAACTTTTCCGCAGATAACTTCCACCGCATTGCCTCCGACGCGAACGTTAACTACCCGGTTATCGCGCAGTGATGCGCGCACAAAAATCCGGCTCGGCCTCCGCATCTTGGATGCAGAAAAGATTCGCGCGTGCAAAGCGCCTGCCGGTCTTGGGTTTGACAGTGGCATCCCGCGCGCCTATCCTAAATTGGTATGTTTTTCCTATTCACCGCCGATGCGATGTGCTGTTGTCGCCTGATGCCGGCGTGCGGGTAGGGACATAGCGAAATTCTTCCCAGCCCACCCGGCAGAGAGCGGGTGGGTTTTATTTCATCCGCCGTGCAAATAGCCGGGAAAAAGAGTCGGGCCGACTTTCGGAAATCCAAACAAAATCTATAAACAGGAGGAATCCATGAGCACCGCGACCGCAAGCGAAACCATTAGCATTCCAAGAATCAATGAGACCGCCCCCGATTTCACCGCCGAGACGACGCAAGGCACAATTCATTTCCACGAATGGATCGGCGACGGATGGGCCATTCTGTTCTCGCATCCCAAAGACTTCACGCCCGTCTGCACCACGGAGCTGGGCTACATGGCGAAGCTGCAGCCGGAGTTCGCCAAACGCAACGTGAAGATTATCGGCCTGAGCGTCGATCCGGTTTCCAGCCACACCAAGTGGGAGACCGACATTGAAGAGACGCAAGGTGCGAAAGTGAACTATCCCATGATCGGCGATCCACAACTCAAGGTTGCCAAGCTCTACGGCATGTTGCCCGCAGATGTGGGCGAAAGCTGCGAAGGCCGCACGGCCAACGATAACGCCACTGTGCGCACCGTATTCGTCGTTGGGCCCGACAAGAAAATCAAGCTGCAGCTCAGCTATCCGATGACCACGGGACGCAACTTCGACGAAATCCTGCGCGTCGTCGATTCCATGCAGCTCACGGCGAAGCACAAAGTGGCCACGCCAGTGAACTGGAAGCCGGGCGACGACGTGATCATCACGGGCGCAGTTTCCAACGAAGAGGCGCAGCAGAAATTCCCCGGCTTCAAGACCATCAAGCCGTACCTGCGAGTCGCGGCTCAACCAAAGTAGTTGCCGAGGCAGCGCGAACGGAAAGAATCGGCCACGGATTGCACGGATCTTCACGCGATTGACTGGGCATGCGAATCCAGTCAGCCGGAAAGACCGCCGCGGTTCGTGGCCTTTGATTGTTCGACGCGGAAGCGCATGCGGTCCGGTGATCGTCCCGGTCTTCAAAACCGGCGAGCGGCGGGCAATCCCGTCGTTGGTGGGTTCGACCCCCACTCGCTTCCGCCATTTCATGGCTATCGGACACAAGCCTGCGCGGCCTTTCGATGCCGCTTTCTCACCCTGTAGAAATGAGCGGGGGGCATCAAATTCTCGACTTGATTCCTCGCAACTCTTTGTGGCATTGTACCGGGCAACTTGTGGGGGGGGTTGCCTGTGAACGAAAACTATCGACTGTTTAGGCTGTCGTATTTAATCGTTTCAATACTCACCTTTGCCTCGATCGTGGCGCATGCCGATGTGACGGGTTCCCTCGGTGGCGTGGTTCATGATCCTTCCCAGGCGCTTGTTGCAGGCGCGAAGGTTACGCTCACAAACACCCAAACCAACCAGAGCCAGAACACTACTACCGATGCTAACGGCGCGTACCACTTCCTGGCGTTGGCCGGCTGGGACCTACAAAATCAGCGTGACGGCCGCGGGCTTCCGCCCCTACTCCTCGTCGAACGCGATCACGGTCCAGGTAAATGATCAGCTGAAACATGGACATCCCGCTTGAGGTCGGTACAGTGGCCGAAGAAGTTGATGTTACCGGCAATCTCGTACGCGTCGAGACGGAAAGCACGCAACTCGGCGATGTGATCGATTCCCAGAAGATGCTCGCCCTGCCGCTGAATGGCCGCAGCTATCTTGACTTGCTGGGCCTTCAGGCTGGTGTCGCACCGAGCGGGTCCGTGACCATCGGTGGCAACGGGCAGTTGGGCACGTCCGGAACCGGCGGGCGGCCGGTATCCGGGTATATTAACAACGCTGGCAACGTCTCAGTGAATGGCCAGCGCGAGACAGCCAACGCCTTTCTGGTGAACGGCGGCGACGTCAGCGAAGGGCGAAATTTGGGTGCCGGCCTGGTTCCGAATCTCGATTCGGTTGAGGAATTTCGTCTGATTACGAACAGCTTCGACGCGGAGTACGGAAAATTCAGCGGCGCCGTGATGAATGCCATCACCAAGTCAGGTACCAATGGCTTCCATGGTGACGTATTCGAGTTCCTGCGCAATGACAAGCTGGATGCTGCGAATTTCATTACACCTGTTAAATCCGAGCTGCGACAAAATCAGTTCGGGTTCACCGCTGGAGGCCCATTCTGGAAAAACAAGCTGTTCTGGTTCACCGATTATCAGGGGACAAGGCGAGTCGCAGGCGCAGAAACTGGCATTGTTACCCTGCCGAGCGTTGCCGAGCTACAGGGCCAGTTTGATCCTGCAGCTCTCGCCGGCTTCAAGGTCGATTCCGCTAGCCTTCCCAGCGCCACCAATTGTCCCGCGGCTGTTGCGCCCTGCAATGACTGGCCGACAACGCTTTCCAATCGTCTGGGCTACACGGTCACTGCAGGTGAGCAGTACAGTTTCCCAGGCTGCACTACGACATCGCAGTGCGTGTTCCCGGGCGGCTTAATTCCACAAAGTGCGTGGTCGCCAGCGGCGGTTGGTATTCTCCCGTACATCCCGACGCCTAATATCGACCCCAACGCGGGCACGTACGAAGACAACAGCCAGAGGGATAAAATTACCGACAATAAGATTGGGGAGCGCGTCGATTTTAACAACCATAAAACTGGTAACTGGTCGTTCTACTACCACTTCGACGACTCGACAGCTTCGAGCTCACTACCCAGCGGCGGGGCGAACGTGCCAGGCTTCCCCGCAACCACGCCAACCCGCGCTCAAGAGTTCGTAATCAGCAACACTAGGAATTTCGGATCTACCGCTGTGAATGAGGCACGCGCGACATTTTTCCGAACGGCTACCCACCTTGACAACCCGACCGGCGGCAAGGCAACGCTTTCCTCTCTCGGTTTTGTGACTGGTGCCGGTACTCTCGGGATTATCCCGGATGCCACTCCAGGATTTGCGGAATACGTGCCCCAAATTTACCTCAACAACTTCACCCTCGGCGCGCCGTCTCTGATTACCTTCCAGCCCAATAACACCTACACGGTGTCGGACGGGCTCTCGAAGGTGGTGGGCAAGCATACGCTTAAATTCGGAGGAGAATTCCGCTATCTGCAGGTGAACGAGCGCAACTTGGCCAGCCAGGACGGAGCTTTCGTCTTCGACGGCACAGTGACCGGCGTCGATTTCGCTGACTACCTCCTTGGGGCTACATCAAACGCGGGAAATGGGTATACCCAGGCAGCGCCACAACTCCTGGATTCGCGTACCCGCTATGGGGCCGCGTACGCGCAAGATTCGTGGAAGGCAACCCCCGACCTTACGGTGAACCTCGGGCTCCGCTGGGAAGTGAGCATGCCTTGGTACGATACCCAGGGAAAGATCCAGGCTTGGGTGAAGGGAGAGCAGTCAACGGTCTTTCCGAATTCTCCCCTGGGCCTTGTATACCCCGGTGATCCCGGCATCCCCAAAACGCTGGCTCCGACCCGGTACAACAACTTCGGACCGCGCATCGGCCTAGCCTACTCTCCAAGCTTTAGTGACGGAGTTTTGGGCAAGGTGTTTGGCGGACCCGGCAAATCCAGCATCCGTGCGTCGTTTGGCTTGTATTACACGTCGGTCGAGGACCTGAATCTCTTCTACGAAGTCGCCGACGCTCCCTTTGGCTTGTACTGGTCTAGTCCGGGTTCCACCGACTTCTCGGAGCCCTTCCGAAATCGGCTGGACGGAGGCACCGACAGCGAGGGACAGCGCTTTCCGTTCACCGCCCCGACGCCGGGCAGCCCCTCCAATAAGACACTCGACTTCTCGAAGTACGAGCCCATGTCTTATTTCCCTGGATACGACATTCATAACAAGCTCCCGTATGCCGAGCATTTCAATTTCTCGATCCAGCGCCAGCTGAGCAAATCCACCGTACTGACTTTGTCCTACGTCGGCACGGCAGGTCATCGGTTGATCGCGCAGACCGAGGCGAACCCAGGCGATCCGGCCTTATGTATGCAGCTCACCGCTCAAGGATATGCCGATGGCAGCACAACTGGATGCGGCCCTAACGCTGAGAACGACTTTTTCACCGACCCCAGCAGCGCAACGACGGTTTACGGCACCCGGGACACTCTTTTGAATCCGAATTACTGCCTGGCGGCCCAAAGCCTCTGTTTTGCTCAGGGCAACACCTTCACCAAGCTGGTGGCAAATTCGATCTACCACTCTGGAGAAGTAACGGTCGAGCGTAAAGCTGGAGATGTCACGTTCCTCGCCGCTTATACGCTGGCGAAAGCCATCGATGATTCGTCGGCCTTCGGCGAAATGATCAATTTCACGAACGCCAAGCTTAGCCGCGGCTTGTCATCGACCGATGTTCACCAGAACTTCGTGGCCAGCTATATCTGGGAGCTGCCTTTCAATCGGATCTTCCCCCGCTTCCCAAGGCTGACGAAGGGATGGCAAGTGCAGGGCATCACGCGCTTCTCTGGCGGGTTCCCGATCCAGATGGGTGAGGGGAATCCCATCGATGCTGGGAGCCCTCTGTGTCCGTCGAATAACTGCGTAGGAGATGCTTCCCTTGTCGGCAGCTCCTCCACCGATATGCCCAATCTCGTGGGTCCAGTTCACAAATACAACCCCCGGTCGACACCCCGGGACCTTTACATATTTCAGCCAAAGCTCATTTACTGGAACTCAATGCAATCTAGTGTCTGGGGCTTTGGTTGGGCCTGATTGCGGAAGTTTCGGGACCGCGAATCGCCGCTTCTTCCACGGCCCCGGCTTCAACAACACTGATTTCGGAATAACGAAGATTGATGCCCATTACGGAAGCAATGTCCCTGCAGTTTCGAGGAGAGTTCTTCAACATATTCAACCATGCGCAATTCGTTAACCCGAGCGGTGACATCAGCAGCGCAAGCTTCGGCAACATTACGCAAGCCCGCGACCCGCGTATCGGCCAGGTCAGTGCGAAGTTCGTCTGGTAATGCGCTCACGTAATCCTGCGGACGGGGCTCGACGCCTCGTCCGCAATTTTTTTTTGCCTGTGGCGATCACGCCAAGGGAAGAACTCCCGCCTGACTGGCCGTGCTAGGCTGTGGTCATGAAGGTTTCCCTGTTTTTGGCGCTCCTGATGGCAGCCTCTTGTCTTGCGCAGACAGCCGAGACCTATCGCCGCGACGCAACCGAGTTTGCCCGCCAAAAATCGTGGGATCAAGCCATCGCCAGCTATCGCAAGGCGCTGCAGCTCGAGCCCAACGGTGCCCTCACTCACTACGACTTAGCCCTTGCTCTTAAATACAAAGGTGAAGCGAAGCAGGCAGTTGACGAGTTTAAGGAAGCGCTGCGCCTCAAACCGAAATGGGCCGACGCCCAATACGGATTAGGCGCCGCCTCGTACGATCTTCACGACCTGCCTGCCGCCGCAAAGGAACTGCAGACTGCCATACGGCTTTCCCCGGGAAACGCCGCGGCACATCGGCTGCTGGCGCGCATTTATCTGGAGCAGAGCAATCCTGCGTCTGCCAAGACTGAACTGCAACGAGCGATCGCATTGAAGCCCTCAGCCGAACTTTATACTGAGTTGGGGCTGACCGAAGGACAGCTGGCCAATCTTCCCGCTGCAGCGGCCGCGTTTCGCCGAGCCCTCCAGTTAGATCCGCGGTTCACGACTGCAACCTTGCTTCTGGGTGTGACTCTGCGCCGCCAAGGCGATCACGCTGCCGCCTTAGCGGAATTCCGCAAGGCCGTGGCTGTCGATCCTGGTGATCCCCGGGCACAATTCAATCTTGGAAAGGAACTGAAGGCGGGCGGCGACCTGGCAGGCGCCATCGCCGCCTTCCAGCGCGCCATCGAGCTGAAACCTGACTACGAAGACGCGCATTACAACCTTGGCATCGCCTTGCGGGATCAGGGCCAGAAGGAAGCGGGACAAAAGGAACTGAACGAGATCAACGGGCTACGGCGGTTCCGTGCGCGCCTGGCGGAGGCGAAATTGCTGACCCTTCAGGGCGTGAACGCACTCAAGGACGAAAAACTCGACGACGCTCTTGGTTTCTTTCAAAAGGCCATTGAGAAAGGCCCCGAGTTGCCGACCGGCTACTACTACCTGGGCCTCACGTGGGAGCGTAAGGGAGACGCCGAGCAGGCCCTGACAGCATTCGAGAAAGCACTGGAGGTGAAGCCGGACTATGCGGAGGCCCACTCGAGCCTCGGCCTGCTGTACTGGCGACAGAACGAGCACACGCACGCGCTCGAGGAATTCCGGCAGGCAACCATGTGCGATCCCGACCTGGCGGAGGCGCACTATAACCTCGGTTTGGCCCTGACCCAATCGGGCAAATTGGACGAAGGCATCAGCGAACTGAAAGAAGCCATCAGTCTCAATCCGGACTACACCGACGCGCGGGTTCAGCTGGGATTGGCCCTCAGCCAGAAAAATGACAACACCAGCGCTGCCAATGTATTCCGTGAGCTGGTGCGACGCGATCCGAACTTCGCGGAGGCTCACAACAATCTCGGATTAGTGCTGTTGCAGGCGGGCAACGCTCGGGGGGCGCAGAAGGAGTTCGTTGATGCGGTGCGTCTTAAGCCGAGGTATGCGGAAGCACACTACAATCTGGCGCTGGCGCTACAACAGGAAGGAAATGAAGCAGAATCGCGCGCAGAATTCAATAAGGCCTACGAGATTGCGCCGGAGTTGAAGGACGCGCCGCACCCCTAGGCACCGGGTGCTGAAAGCTTGCTCATTCATCATCCGAAAAACTAAGCTTTCGGCGCTTCGCTGAAGATTTCAACCAGCCGGTTGGCGATCAGTTTATCCTCGCCGTCTTTGAGCTGCCAGACTGCAAAACCGAAGCTGTCCGGGTCGCGCGGAGGGCCATGATGACTGGCGTGAATATCGGCAGGGGCCTCATTCGGACTCCGCCCGCGCATGCCGCTCACCCCAGCACCCATGCTGCCGATCCCAAGGGGCCGAGTGTCGGCCAATTTCTGCATGACGTCCTGACCGCTGATGTTTAGCCTGGAGCGATCAATCTTCCAGCTGTAACGCGGCGTTACGTTACCGAGAGCCTGCGGATTGAACTGCCGGGGTAGCGCCGTCACTCCGAATCTTTGAATGGCATCGGTGATGACCTGGGCACGCTCGTCATCTGTGCGAAGGGTTGCATCATAGTCCTGATTGACAAAAAGCTCGAGCGCTTTGAGCATGCCGAATATGGTCTCCTTGCCAACCTTGCAGCATCGGCCGATGCGGTCTTCCTGCGGACTCATGTTGAGCAAAGCGTAATGCATCAAGTCCTGCCTGCCAATCAGAATTCCGGCTGCTTGCGGGCCACGGATATCCTTGCCGCCACTGAAAGCGACCATGTCGAATCCAAGCGCGGGATACTCCCAGAGCCTCGCCACGGGCGGCACGTCCGCGGCTGCGTCGTTAAACGTATAAAGCTTGTGCTCCTGGGCAATGGCGACGGTTTCAGGCCCGCTCACTTGGCCTTTGTCGGACAGAATATTGGTGAAGTGAATCGCTACCGTTTTCGGATTGATGGCTGCAATCATCTCCTCGCGCGTCCCGACCTCTACCAGCTTTGCGCCGGTCTGCCGGATCTGGTGGTCAAACGGGTAGCGATGACTTTTCTGAATGATGACTTCATTTTTGGGGAAATCGCTAACATCGGGAATAGAGCGCATACGAGGTTCGAGGTCTTCGGTCATCATGCCGGCATAACCGACAACCAGGCCCGCCGCCGCTCCCGCCGTCACCAGTCCAGTGTAACCAGGCGGAGACTTACAAAGGTTGGCGATGAACTTTCCCGCTGCGATCTCCAGCTCGTCGATCAGGACGAAGTGCTCATTCCCCCGCCGCATCAACTCCATGACCTCAGGGCGCATGACCGATCCACCAATGACGGTAATCGTGCCGTTGATATTGATAAGAGGGGTCACGCCAAGCTCGGCATAAATGTCTCCAGTGGAACCGAGCCCGGTCGGGATGGGGACGATCGGAGCGCCATCAAGAGACGGATCGGCGGCCGACTTGCGCTTCTTTCCGAAGATGCCGGCAGCTTTCAGTCCGGAGGGAGCGAACAAGCTGCTGGCCGCTCCCATCGCGGCGAGAAATGAACGGCGGCTCCAACTAAACTTCATTGCCAACCTTCTTTCGGGCGAACCTGGACATTACTTATCCGCAGCGGGAGTGGGCGGATTCACAACTCTTGCGCTGCCGACGATCTCAATCAAGGAGTCCCCGGGGATCCATTCGAGCGCCATGCAAGCGCGGGACGGAGCCTTACCGGGTGAAAAATAGGTCCCGTAGATCTTGTTCAACGCGTCGTATTGCGCCTTGTGGGCATCGAACCGGGCCTTGCCGGTGGGCATCGAGATACCTTCGGCCAGCGGCAGGCAGAGAAAGACCTGGAGATGGAGAATGTTATCCATGTTGCTGCCAGCGCGCTCGACCGACTTCTTTAGCGCATCCATGGTGCGGGTCACGTGCTTTTCGAATGGATCAGTGACCAGCACATGATCTTCCTTAGGATAGCCATCATTGGAGCCAGTGCCCGAGAAGTAGTAGATCCCATCGTATATATGATGCTCGCCGCCGGAGCGACGAGCAGTGCCCTTGTCTGGGTTGGAAGGTGGCGTGGAGGCAGATGTGCCAGCAGCGGGAGCTTGCTGAGCAAAGAGTCTTGTACCGGTCGCGCAAGCGACTACAGCGGCGATCTTCCTGACAAAATTGCGTCGAGCGTTGATGCCCATTTTGCTTTCTCCTTGTATTTCTATTTCCCGGCTTCAGGCAACTCGAATTGCTGAGTCCGCCGACTACCTGACAATTCCATAAGGTGTCCCATTTTATCGCCGCCAGTTTACGCCCCGTGAAAAAAACGTGATAGTTCTATGTTCAGAACGGGTCAAAACCGGCGGGTGGCGGGCAATCCCGTCGTTGGTGGGTTTGACCCCATTCACTTCCGCCATTTTCAGCAGGCAAGAAATCGGTCACCCACGACTGCGGCGTTCTCTTGTCTGGGAATGCGGATCATATAAAATCACTGCGGTTGCAGCGTGCGGCGATCGTCGACATTCTTCCGCCCGAACCAACGTTGCCGTCCGCCACTCTGAGCTTTAGAAACCATGGCAAAGCTAACGATCAGGCCAAAGAACGATTGCAAGTGGGATGTGGTGAGTCTGGGCGAAGTCATGTTGCGACTCGATCCTGGCGACGAGCGCGTCACCACCACCCGGCATTTTCGCGTTTGGGAAGGCGGCGGCGAATATAACGTTGCGCGCGGCCTGCGCCGCTGCTTTGGCATTAACACGGCGATTGTGACCGCGCTCGCCGACAATCCTGTGGGCCGACTGGTGGAAGATCTCATGCTACAAGGCGGCGTGGCGCAGGACTACGTGCGCTGGGTTCCTTACGACGGCGTTGGCCGCACGGTGCGCAATGGTCTGAATTTCACCGAACGAGGCTTCGGAGTGCGCGCGGCGCTTGGTTGTTCCGATCGCGGACACACCGCCATTTCTCAACTGAAGCCCGGAGAAATCGACTGGCAGAAAATTTTCGCGAAAGATGGCGCGCGCTGGTTTCACACGGGAGGAATTTTCTGCGCTCTTTCCGAATCCACGCCCCTGATTGCGCAAGAGGCCATGGAAGCCGCCAAGCGGGCGGGAACGGTCATTTCGTACGACCTGAATTATCGCGCTTCGCTCTGGAAATCGATTGGCGGCAAAGCGAAAGCGCAGGAAGTGAACCGCCGCCTGGCCCCTTACGTCGACGTCATGCTCGGCAACGAAGAAGACTTCACCGCCGCCCTGGGATTTTCCGTGTCGGGCGTCGACGAGCAGCATTCGAAACTTGAGTCTGCGGGCTTCAAGAAAATGATCGAGGCCGTCGTGAAAGAATATCCGTCGATGGCGGTGATCGCCACCACGTTGCGCACGGCAAAAACCGCCAGCCGCAACGATTGGGGCGCGCTCTGTTATCACGAAGGCCAGTTTCACGAGGCGCCCACCCGCGAGGATCTTGAAATTTACGACCGCGTAGGCGGTGGAGATTCCTTCGCCTCCGGCCTGATCTACGGATTTCTTTCCGGCAAAGATGCGCAATGGTCGGTCGAATGCGGCGCCGCACATGGCGCTCTGGCGATGACAACTCCGGGTGACACTACGATGGCAACCGTCGCCGGAAGTGCTGCAGGCCATGACTTCGCGCACGGCCCGGATTGAGCGCTGAGAAGAGGTCGGAATGGAGAGTGAGAGTCCATGTCTGCAAGCGATCCCAGCATTGATGAGGTCATCCAGAGAATCGCCGAAATTGGCATCGTGCCGGTAGTTCGCGCGGCCAGCGTCGAAGAAGCCAACCGCGCGGTCGAGGCCATTTGTGCCGGGGGCATTCCCGTCGTGGAAATCACGATGACGGTTCCGAACGCCGTGTCGGTGATCAGGGAAGTCGCGAAGCAGCGCGGTCACGACGTTCTCATCGGCGCAGGCACCGTGATCACCGCCGAGCAGGCCGAAGCTTGCCTCAGCGCCGGCGCGAGATTTCTGGTGAGCCCCGGCTTGTCGGTGGCGGCGCTGGAAGTTGCAAAGCGTCATTCTAAGCTCGCCATTCCGGGTGCGCTGACTCCTACTGAGTTGATGGCCGCGCAGGAACACGGAGCAAGGCTCGTCAAGATTTTCCCTTGCGGAAACGTCGGAGGCGCAAAGTATCTGAAGTCCTTGAAAGCTCCGTTCCCGCACGCGTCGTTGATTCCCACCGGAGGCGTGAATGCCGCCAACGCCGCTGAATTCATCGCCGCGGGAGCATTCGCGCTGGGCGTGGGAGCGGACTTGGTGGACGCGACGGCTTTGCGGGAAGGCAATCTGGAAAAAATCACTGCGGCGGCAAGGGAGTTGGTAAACGCAGTGGCATCCGCGCGTGCGGCTCTTCCTAAAAAGAAAGCGCCCTGAGAGTAACCTACCCCTTCTTTACTGATTCACGCCGCTCGCGAGAACTCCGCCATCCACCGGCAGGATGGTCCCGGTCACGAAGCTGGCGGCATCGGACGCGAGAAAAATCGCCGCCCCCACCAGTTCTTCCAGTTTTCCGAAGCGCTTCATGGGAGTGCGCATCAGAAGCTCTTTGCCGCGTTCCGTGCCGACTATAATTTTTTCGTTCATGGGCGTGCGGAAATAGCCGGGCGCAATGGCGTTGACGCAGATTCCGTATCCCGCCCACTCCACCGCAAGGGATTTCGTCAAAGAAGCCAGGCCCGACTTGCTTGCGCTGTAAGCAGCCACTTCGTACAGTCCGGAAAACGATCCCATTGACGCGATACTGAGAATGCGGCCATAGCGCCGCTCGATCATGTGCCGCCCGAATACCTGGCATGAGCGCAGCATTCCGGTCAGGTTTGTGTCGAAGATGCGATTCCAATCCACCTCGGCGAAATCAAGCGTGGGAGCCTTTTTCGTAATGCCGGCTGCATTCACCAGGATATCGACTTTGCCGAAAGCCTCCACACATGCCGCCAACAATTTTTCGAGAGAGCCGCGGTCGGCCACGTCACAGGTGACTCGTAGGGATCGCCGGCCCAGCGTTTCAATCTCGTTCGCGACTTGCTCTACAAGTTCTTTTCGCCGCGCGCTCGAAACCACGTCGGCCCCGGCCTGCGCGAGCCCCAGCGCAATCGTTTTCCCGATTCCTGAACTTCCGCCCACCACGACCGCGATCTTGCCATCGAGTTCCAGAGGCTTGTAGCCCATGCCAGTCTCCTGATCTGCCCCACGAGTGTAACCAAAACCTCAGATTCGGCGCACTAGCTCCTCGCACCAGGAGCAGAACCAGAATCATGCAACATTTCGCCGATCGGTTCCCAGTAGTGTCTCGAAAATCGTCCACATAGTTCGGCGGCAAAATAAATGCCGGTAATCGACAGGCTGGTGCAGGTACTTTTGGGCTACCGTTTGCCGAATCCCGCTGGTCATTGCAAGCGAATCAGTTAAAATATCCCCACAGCCTTTACCCACAAGTATCCACGCTGGAGAGGGACTTTTGCGTCTTACGGGATTCGTTTCACAACTGCGGCCTTGCCGCATCGCGGCGCCGCTTCTTTTTTTATTTTTGTCGTTTGCGTCTGTGCGCTCGGCCTGCGCCGACAACTCTGCCTTTGACCTGATCGGGCCCAAGGTAGAGGTGCGCGTGCAGCGCTCCGGAACCACCTTGCCGATCGCAGAGGTTCCCAACCTGCAGGCTGGGGACCGCCTATGGGTGCACGCCGATCTTCCCGACAGCCAATCCGTTCGCTATCTGATGGTCATCGTTTTTCTTCGCGGCGCGACCAACCCTCCGCCGGATTCCTGGTTTACACGCGTTGAAACCTGGACCAAGCCGATCCACGAGGAAGGAATTTTCGTGGTCGTCCCGCAAGAAGCCGAAGAGGCACTGATCTTCCTCGCTCCTGAGACTGGAGGCGCTTTTACGACGCTCCGGACTGCAGTGCGGGGCAAGCCTGGAGCCTTCGTCCGCGCCGCCCAGGATCTGCAGGAAGCCAGCCTGGAACGGCAACGCCTGGAGAAATATCTGGAATCGGTTCGCCAGACCTACACCACCGATCCCGACCAGTTGAAAGTGCATACCACCATGCTGGCCCGCAGCCTGAACATGCGCCTCGACCAGCAATGCTTCGACAAGCCCACCGCGCAACAAGTCCCTTGCCTCACCCAGAATACCGATCAGTTGGTGCTCGATGACGCGCACAGCCAGAGCATGGTCGCGACTTTGACCACCGGCGCGTCTTCCGACCTGCTGGCGCAGATCAGCGCCAGTCCCACCGCGCGGGGCGGCTATTACAGTCCTTATGTCGGAGCCGTCGTCGATGTCGCCCGTATCCTTAGTACCGCCCACACCGCCCAGTATCAGTACATTCCCGCGCTGGCTTTGCCCAAGCAGAACGAACTCAATCTCCGCTTGAACAATCCCCCATCGTTTCGCAACCCGAAGTCGGTGCTGGTGATTGGCCTGCCTCCGGTGAAGCCATCTCCGCCTCCGCCCTTGCGCGCAATCGATCAGGCACAGATATTCTGCGCCGGCAAGCCTTCGCTGCTTCTGCCGGCCGACGGCGCGCCTCTCGCCTTCGCCACCGAACTCGCGCACCACTTTGTTCTGCACGTGGAAACCAAGTCCGGACCTGGCATTGACCTTCCCGCCACGCCCGATCCCATGCTCGGCGGATTTACCGTCCAAACTCATGCCTTGCAATCCGCCGATCTCGATGGCGAATTCACCGGAACGATTCGCGGAGTCTGGGGATTCCATGCCTTCGAAGGTCCGCACTACCGGCTGCGCGATTCGCGCCCCGCGCAATGGGTCGTGGCCTCGAAAGACGCCAGCGCCCTGATCGTCGGCCGCGAAGATACGCTTCATCTCCAATCCCCGGACGCCTGCTGCGTCAGCGAAGTGACCCTCAAGAACGAACAGGGAAAACCTCTAACCGTCGTGTGGAAGAATTCGAAGCCCGACGAGCTTGAGATCAAAGTTCCGCTGCAGAACGCCTCGGCCGGATGGGTGACCATGCAGGTCAAAAAGTTCGGCCTGCATGAAGTCGACGAGGTCCCTCTTCATACCTACGCGGAAGCCGGACGCCTCGACAGCTTCGGCATTCACGCTGGCGATGCGGACGGCATCCTGAAAGGCACGCGCCTCGATCAGGTCGAAACCCTCGATGTGAACGGCCTGCGCTTCACTCCCGACAACTTGACGCGCGCTAACCAGCAGGACGAACTCAGGCTGATCACGGGGGACGCAGCCGCCAAAACCAAGCTGCATCCGGGCGACTCGATCGTTGTGCACGCCACACTCAAAGACGGCCGCGCGCTCGATCTTAAAGCTCAGGTCGAAGCCGAGCGCCCCACGGTCAGCGTGCTGACCAAAAGCATTCAGATCGATGCGGCCGTTTCGCCATCACCCGTTCGCTTAGGCAGCCAGGAAGAACTGCCGCAGGACGGCCGCCTGAATTTCTTTCTCAAAACACAGTTCCCGGAAAGCTTCCCGCCATCCGAAAAAATCGAGGTGGCTACTGCCGACGAATCTTTCCGCGTTCTCTTAAGCTTCAAGGACGGCAATCTCACCATGCAAGACAGCAAGACGGTCCTGGCGATTCTCGATCCTATGAAGTTGCTCGGCCCCTCTGCTTTCGGACCGCTTAAGTTCCGTCCGGTGAGCGAAGACGGCGTCGATGGTGACTGGCAGTCGCTGGTGAACCTGGTTCGCATCCCGATGCTGAAAGGGGTTCGTTGCGAATCCGCTCCGGATAAGCAATGCACGCTGAGCGGCGACAAACTCTTTTTGCTGGATTCGGTCAGCAGCGACGCCGATTTCGCGAATGCGGTAACCGTCCCGGAAGGTTTTGTGGAAGATGCGCTGGCCATCCCGCCGCCAAAGGGCAAGACGCTCTACATCAAGTTGCGGGACGATCCATCCACGGTAGACACGGTCGCGCTCCCAGTTCCGCAACCGCAACAGTAAAGAACCGGGAGCTGGCTCGCGGTATTCTCGCCCTTTGCAAAACTGGACGCCCAAATTGCCCGTTCGATTACGTCCGGGCGGCACGCCCTAACTGGCACGAAGGTAATCTTCAATGGGGGCGCCTCGCTGGTTACGCTTTTATAGCGCGAATTCTTGTACGGACAGGTCTATCTCCATGCCACTGACGCGACTTCTCATCCTGTTTACCGCCAGCGTCTCCGCGTTTGCGTTGACGGCTTCCGCTCAGGACGCGCCGCCTCTCGGAGACGTGGCCCGGCAAAGTCGCGTGGAGAAACAGCAACCGGCTCAAAACAGCTCCACTCCCGCAGCGGTCTCCAATAGTTCGTCAGACGGCACAGCGCCACAGGCTGGTGCGCAGCCCAAAACCTCGCACATCATCACCAATGACGATTTGCCGGAGCACCACGCGGCGCCTGCACCTGCTCCTGCCTCACCAAACCGTGGCAATCTCCATCCGGCAGGCGTCTATGAAATCAAGCGTCCCGCCCAATACTGGAAGACTCAGGCCCTGCAGTTGAAAAGTGCGATTGCGCAGATGCAGCGGCATCTCGATACTCTGACCGACTCTCTGCATGCCGTCCTCACTAATTCCACGGATGAGCCCGTTTGGAACTACCGTGAAAAAGACCGGCAGCGGCAGATTACAGACCTGCAGGCGCAACTGAGCGACCTGCACCGCCGCCTGGAAGACACGCAAGAAGCCGCTCGCCGGCAAGGTTATGGCAGCTCGGTCTACGACCCGTAGCCCTGATTTTTCCACATTCCCAAACTCCCCTCCCCGTGCGAAATTAGATGTATGGTATTGGTTGTTCGCCCTTCGCCCATTCATTCCGTCGGTGTCTACACCTCCGCCCCTATCCGCAAAGGAACGCGTGTCGTCGAGTACGAGGGCGAGCGCATTACTCCCGAAGAAGCCGACCGCCGTTACGAAGGCGTCTCGCGCACTTATTTATATGGCTTGGAAGATGGCAAGACCGTGATCGACGGCCATGGCATGGGAGCTTACCTGAATCATTCTTGCGATCCCAATTGCGAAGTCGACGAGATCAAGGGACGGGTCTGGCTGTTTGCGCTGCGGGATATCGCCGCGGGAGAAGAACTCGTCTGGGATTACAACCTCTACGACGACGACGATCCCGCGCCCTGCCACTGCGGCTCGCCCAAATGCCGCGGCACCATGTATTCGAGAGAATGGATGGCCAGGATGCGCCGCAAAGAAGCGCGCAAGGCCAAGAAACTCGCGTCTGAAGGAATTGGCAAAGGCACAGCTTCGAGCCAGGCGAGTTCACCGTCCCAACGCGGCAACGGCTCCGGCCGCTGAGTTGCACGCGCGGCGCTTTATCCTAGGCTCTCGGGAACCCATCGGTCGCCGCGTTTTTCCCACACGACAATAATGGGTCCACCCACGTGTCGAAGCTCATCGGTCGGGCAGTGTCGATACTCCTGCTCCCGGCCGACCATCGGCCCGCCCCAAAATTCAAAATCGACGCGTAACCTGCGACCACAGCTCCGGCACGTAAATTCCGTGCGGGTAAAAGGACGCACACTTACCGGCAGAGTTGCACTCACCGACAGCACCTCCCATACGACCTGCTACCAACCTAGGCGAGCCGCGTCGTATGGTCTGTGACCGCAATCACTTTTCAGGGTGTCGGCAATACAAGCTTTTCCTAGCGATGTTTCGGGGCTTTGCCGTGCTCACGCCATCCCTCGATGATCAAGTACAGCACGGGGATGAAGAATAGATTCAGCACGGTTGACATAATCATTCCACCGAACACGGTCGTGCCGACAGAATGCCGGCCGTTCTCGCCAGCCCCGGTGGCAAAGACGAGGGGCACGACGCCCAAGATAAACGCCAATGAAGTCATCAAAATGGGCCGTAGACGAATCGTCGCCGCCTGCACCGCCGCTTCCACCAGCGGCAATCCGCGCTCGCGCAACTGCTCGGCAAACTCCACAATCAGAATCGCGTTCTTGCTTGCCAAGCCGACGAGCATAACCAATCCCACCTGGCAGAAAACGTCATTCTGCAACCCGCGGATCCACTGCGCGCCAAGCGCTCCCAGCAGCGCCATGGGCACGGCGAGCAGCACGATGAACGGCAACACGAAGCTTTCGTATTGCGCCGACAACGTCAAATACACGACCAGCGTGCCCAGCCCAAACAGAATCAGCGACGTTCCGCCGGACTGCAATTCTTCCAGCGACAATCCGGTCCAGCTGTACGAGAATCCCTGCGGCATCTTGCTGGCCAGCTGTTCCATCGCCGCAATCGCCTGTCCGGAGCTGTATCCCGGCGCGGGCGATCCGTCAATTTCCGCCGAGCGGAAAAGATTATAGTGACTGATGACCTGCGGCGTCGTCGTCTGCGTCACCGTAATCAGGTTTTCCAGCGGGATCATCGCGCCACTGTCGGACCGCACGTAAAACTGCTTCATGTCCTGCGCTGTCGCGCGGAATTGCTTGTCGGCTTGCACATACACACGATACGAACGGTTGTTGAAATCAAAATCGTTCACGTACGACGATCCCATATACACGCCCAGCGTGTCGGTGATTTGTGACAGCGGCACGTGCAGGCTCTTCGCCTTCTCGCGGTCAATGGTCACGAGATATTGCGGGTCGTTGGCGGTAAAGGACGTAAACAGCCGCACTAGATCTTTGCGTTGCGAGGCCTGCCGCATCAATCCCTGGGTAGCGGCGGCCAGCTCATCCAGTTTGTGGTTAGCCAGATCTTGCACCACGAATTGGAAGCCGCCAAACTGTCCCAGGCCCTGAATCGCGGGCGGCAGCGTCGCAAATACAATCGCGCCTGAAACTCCGAACAGCCGCGGACGCACGCGGTTCACAATCGCCGCCGCCGTGTGCTCCTCGCCTTTGCGCTGCGAATAGGGCTTGAGCGGCACGAAAATGATTCCCTGATTCGCCGCCGACCCGGCAAAGCTGAAACCCGCGACCGAAAACGTCCCTTCCGACTCCGGCACATCGGCCAGGATGCCGGAGATCTGCTTGCCGATTGCCTTCGTATACTCGAGCGATGCGCCCGACGGCGCCTGAATCACGACAATAAAATAACCCTGGTCTTCATCGGGAACGAATCCGGAGGGTACGTGGGTGAACACGAAATAGGTAGCCCCCAAACCGGCGAAAAACAGCACCACCATGGCGAATTTGTAATCCAGCACGTGATGGATCAGCGCACGGTACCCACGGGTCATAGCGGAGACGCCATCGTCAAACTTTTGCAGGAACCACCATTTTTTCCGGTGCCCGCCGCTTAAAAAAATCGCCGCCAGCACCGGAGCCAACGTCAGCGCGTTGAAGGCGGAAATGGTAATGGAAAATGCGATGGTCAGCGCAAACTGACGGAACAGAATGCCGGTCGTCCCCGGAAAGAATGCAACCGGGACAAAGACGGCAACCAGTACCAGCGAGGTGGCGATGACGGCGCTGGTAATCTCGGCGGTGGCTGCCGCCGCCGCTTTGTGGGAGTCGTGTTCGCCCTCCGCGATATGGCGCTCAATATTTTCGATCACCACGATGGCATCGTCGACGACCAGGCCGGTGGCCAGCGTAATGCCGAATAACGTCAGCGTGTTAATGGAGAAGCCGAGCAACTTCACAAAAATGAAGGTGCCGATGAGCGAAACCGGAGTGGCGATAAAGTGAATCATGGTCGTGCGCCAGTCTCCGAGAAAGATGAAGATCACCAGAATGACCAGCAGGATCGCCGAACCCACCGTGAAGCCTACATCCCGGATCGACTCGCCCACCGCGTCGGTGACGTCGAATGCGAGCTGATAACGCATGCCCGGCGGAAAACTCTTCGCCAGCCGATTCAGCTCGGCAATCGCCCGGCGATCCACATCGAGCGCGTTCGCCGTCGAGAGCTGGGTTACGCCAAGTCCCACCGCGTCTTGCCCGTTAAATTGCAGGTCCGACGAGTAATCTTCCGCGCCGAGTTCCGCGCGCCCCACATCCCTGAGCCGAACCAGCGTTCCATCGGAATTCGTTTTCAAAATGATGTTGTCGAACTGTGCCGGCTCACTGAGTCGTCCGACCGCTCGCACGCTCACCTGGTACTGCTGACCGTTGACCGCCGGCTGCTGGCCTACTTGTCCGGCCGCGACTTCCACGTTCTGCTCCGAGAGCGCGCTCACCACATCGGGCGCAGTCAGCCCGCGTCCCGCCAGGCGTACCGGATCAAGCCACAACCGCATTGAGTACTTGCGCTGCCCGAAAATAATGACGTCCGCCACACCGGGAATGCGCTTCAGCGCGTCGCGCACGTAGACGTCGAGATAGTTGCTCATGAACAACGTGGAATATTTGTTGTCGGAAATGACGGCCGCGCCGAAGACGAAGTTCTGCGACGTTTTCTGGGTGGTGATGCCCACGGCCTTCACCGCGCTCGGCAGCCGTCCCTGGGCGGTGTTCACCCGGTTCTGAATGTCGACGGTCGCCAGATCCGGATCGCGCGTCAGATCGAAGGTCACCGTGATGCTGCTGGTCCCGTCGTTGCCGCTGGTCGAAGTGACATATTTCATCCCCTCGGCCCCGTTGATCTGCTGCTCGAGGGGAATCGTGACGGCGCTTTCCACCGTCTGCGCGCTGGCGCCGATATACGAACTGGTGACGCCGACTTGTGGCGGAGTGAGGTTGGGAAATTGCGCAATGGGCAGCGTGGGAATCACCGCCGTGCCCGCCAGAGTGATCAGGAGCGCGCAGACCGTGGCAAAGACCGGACGTCGGATAAAGAATTCAACGAACATGAAGGGCAGCCCTTAGCAGTTAGCGCTTAGCATTTGGTCTTTCATTGCCAACTTTGCAGCCTCCGCTCGACACTCCCATGGCTCACTGCAAACTGCCAAGTGCAAATGTCCTTCGGAAACTCTAGAAAACTTTCGAGGAGATGTTGCCCTCACCGCTCAAAGCTCATGGCTCATGGCTAGCCTTGCGGAATTACCGGCGCCCCATCCAGCAGAAACTGCGTTCCAGAGACAATCACTTTATCTCCCGGTTTGATCCCATCCTGCACTTCAAAATCGTTGCCCACGGTCTGTCCAATCGTAAGCGGTTTCTGCCGGGCTACGTACGAGCCGCCATTCTGCGCTTCGGCGACGAATGCAAAATACTGTCCGGCCAGCCGGGAGACGGCCAGAATGGGCACTTCGGGATTCTTGTGCGTGCCCCATACCACACGCGCGCGAATGAACTGCGACTGCCGCAACGCATCGTTGCCATTCGCAACGCGCGCCTTGACCAAAACGGTTTGGGTCGTGTTGTCGACCTGAGGAGAGATGAAACTCACCCGCGAATCGGCGAGCACTTTCCCGCTACCATCGAGAATCTGCACCGGCAGATTCATCTTCAGTTGCGACGAACGCTCGATCGGCACATAGACGTAAACCTCCAGGCTGCCGGGTTGATCGACCGTCGTCAGCTGCGTTGAGGTCGTGACCCGATCTCCCACGCGTACCGGGATGTCTCCGACAATTCCCGCCCGCGGCGCAACCACCTTGTAATAATGCAGCTGCACTTCCTGTTCTCTCACCTGCTCATTCAGCGAATCCATCTGAGCCTGCGCCGCATCCAGCGTCGCCTTGGCCTGATCCAGGTCCTGCCGGCTCACCACTCCGGCGGACGCCAATCCTTGCGTTCGCTCGTACTGTTGCTTGGCCCAGTTCAATTGCGCCTGCTGCGCCGCCCGCGCGCTTTCCTGGCTCTTCACGGTGGCCTGCTGCTTCAGCGGATCGATCTCCATCAATGCGGCATTCGCCGCCACCCGCTCGCCGGAATGAACGAAGATCTGTGTGACCTGCCCTTCCACCTGCGGCATAATCACGGCCGAATCTCGGGATTTCAGTGTGGCTACATACTCGCTGGCATCGTCAACCGGAACCGCGCGCGCCTCGATCACCTTCACCGGCATCGCGCCCGGCCCGCTCGCATGTGGATTCTGCGCGCCGCTGCCAGAGCACCCAACGGCTGCCAGTAGCGCCGTCAAACCGGCAATGGATAAGGCTATTGTTATATTGTTTCGAAATTTATTCGCCATAAAGTTCAGAACAATCTTACACGCAAAGTTAGCTTCCACACGCGCTCGACCACAATCCTTAGACGGAGAACCGCGCCTGACGTTACATCTCGCAGAAGAGATTCCTCAACCCGTGCCGAGGACGCAAAATAATCCGTACCCCCCGTTTGCGCCCGCACCAGGCGTCCGGCCGGGAGTCTGGCCCATTCCGGGCCTATCCCGCAATCATCTTACCCAAAATTTCTTTGAGGATTTTGGCCGCAACCTTCGCCGTCATCCCAGCGACGTCGCGCACAGGATTGAACTCCACAAGATCTGCTCCCACGATTTCCCCCTCGATGGCAAGCAGATGAGCAACCGCCTCCCGCACTGACATTCCGCCCGGCTCGCGATGCGAAATCCCGGGCGCGAATGCCGGATCCAGCACATCCATGTCGAAAGTGAGGTAAACCGGCCCGGCGGCCTTTAGCGTTTCATAAGCCGGAAGCGCACTCATTTCGACAATTTCCACTCCAAATTTCTGCGCCTGTTCCCGCTGGTGCCGGTTGATGGTGCGAATTCCCACCTGCACCAGGCGCTTTGCCAGACCGGTCTCCATAATCCTCGCAAAGGGACAAGCATGAGAAAAGCGATTCTCTTCGAACTCGTCATACAAATCGGGATGGGCATCGAAATGAAAAATCGTCAGACCGGGATATTTGCCTGCCACCGCCTTCACGATGGGATAAGTGATCGAATGATCGCCGCCCAGGCACACCGGCCGTTTTCCCTGACGAATGATCTCGTCGACTCCGTGCTCGATGGCCGCAACCGCATCCTCTTCGAAAAATTCCAGATCGCCGGCGTCCTCGTAAATTCCGGCCGCGCCCAAGTCCACGCCCGTTTCCGTCCACTGATTGGAGGCATCGCAGGCCAGCGCTTCCCGAATCTTCGCCGGAGCCTCGGCCGCGCCGCGCAAATAAGAAGATTGCGCATCGAACGGAATCCCTAAAAGCGTTGGAATGCCCGCACCCAGATTCACTTCCTCGCCCTCCTTTACTCGAAGGTGCTACACAAATTTCCCTGGAAAGTTTGGCACGCTGTGAACAATATGTAACGTAACTTTCACACTCTCCCGCAACGACCGTGA
This sequence comes from uncultured Acidobacteriota bacterium, assembly GCA_963763795.1. Lineage (GTDB taxonomy): Bacteria > Acidobacteriota > Terriglobia > Terriglobales > Acidobacteriaceae > Sulfotelmatobacter. The sequence goes on from CAVXPP010000007.1 coordinate 1,019,610, forward strand.
ATTCTCAATAGCATAGAAACCGGCTTCACAACTGGTGCCAGATACAGTTGTGGATTTGTTTTAACTTGCAATTCACCTCGTCCTCCTCGCTTCGCAGCTAACCTGACGCCTCGTAGTTTCTCTCAGGAGGAGATTCTCACATGTCCAGATCCGCTTTCCTCGCGATAGCCAGGCAGCATCTTGCGGTCGGCATCAGCCTGGTTGCGCTAATCGCCAATCTTGGCTCTCCGTTGCCCGCCTCAGCTCGATCCACTGCCACGCCCATCAAGCATGTCATCGTGATCATCGGAGAGAACCGCACCTTCGATCACATCTTCGCCACCTACAAACCTAAGGGAGGCGAGACCATTAACAACTTGCTCTCGGAAGGCATCGTCAACGAAGATGGAACTCCCGGCCCGAATTTCCCACTCGCCAACCAGTCCGAGGCGGTCGATTCCAAGCCCGATACGTACCTGTTGAGCCCGCCTGAAAACACGACCTACCCGGTTCTGCCGCCGCCTCTCGCGGGTGGATATACCACGCCCCCCTTCCCCAGCATCGCCGCCGCGAAAGCGGTGGAAAACGGCCTTCCCGACAACTATTACGTATATCTCACGACCGGCGGTACCGGCCTCGCTCACGGAGCGGTCGACACACGCATTCCCAACGCGACCTCTCTGCCGCCCGGCCCGTTCCAGATTACTTCGAAGACGCACCCCTACGACGCCTATGACAACAGCCCGGTCCACCGTTTTTATCAGATGTGGCAGCAGGTGGATTGCGATGCCCTGAACATCACCAGCTGGAATCCCACGGGATGCCAGAACGATCTGTTCCCCTGGGTTGAAACCACAATTGGCGCCGGGGCCAACGGGCTGGCACAGCCCTCCGGCTTCACCGACGAATCCACCAAGGAAGGCTCGACCTCGATGGGCTTCTACAACATGCTCGAAGGCGATGCTCCTTACCTGAAGTATCTCGCCGACCACTACGCGATCAGCGACAACTATCACCAGGCGGTCATGGGCGGCACCGGCGCCAACCACGTCATGCTCGGCAGCGGCGATGCCATATGGTTCGCCAACTCAAAAGGGGAGCCGGCGCGCCCGCCCCAGAACGTACTCGTTGCCGCAGGCAGCCCCAACGCCGGGGTCGTCGCTGAAATTGAAAATCCGAATCCCCTGAAGGGCACGAATAACTGGTACACCGAAGACGGCTACGGTGGCGGTTCCTACGGATCCACTTCCTACGGTGGTGGAACCTACAGCAACTGCTTCGACACCACGCAGCCCGGTGTCGGACCGATCACCACGTATCTGAGTTCCTTGCCCAAACCGGTCGATCCACATTGCGAGGAGGGCCACTACTATCTGCTCAACAACTACAATCCCGGATACTACGGCAACGGCGCAAACGCCTATGCCGACATTACGAATCCCAATCAGACTGTCTTCACCATTCCTCCTTCGCCACTGCGCACCATCGGCGATGAGTTGATCGAAAAAGGCATCTCGTGGGCCTACTACGGCGACCAGTGGAATACCTACCTCTCCAATCCCGACAACAACTACGTCACTGCCGACAACACCTATTGCAACATCTGCAACCCCTTCCAATACGCGACCTCGATCATGACCAGTCCTTCCGGACGCACCCACAACCGGGACACGACCGAGCTTTACGAAGCCATCAAAGAGGGAACCCTGCCTGCAGTCTCATTCGTGAAACCCGACGGCTGGCTCGACGGTCATCCGTCTTCCTCCAAGCTCAATCTCTTCGAAGGCTTCGTGAAGAAGATCGTTGACGGCGTCCAGGCCAACAAAGAATTGTGGGATAGCACCGCCATCATCGTCACCTTCGACGAAGGCGGCGGCTACTACGACTCTGGCTACATCCAGCCTCTCGACTTTTTCGGGGACGGAACCAGAATCCCGGTTCTGGTGGTTTCTCCCCACACCAAGGCTGGCCACGTCTCGCACGTGTACAGCGATCACGTTTCGATTCTGAAATTCATCGAAGCCAACTGGCACCTGGCTCCGGTAACGGATCGCAGCCGTGACAATTTCCCCAACCCAGTCGCCACCAAGGAGAATCCCTACGTTCCCCTGAACGGCCCAGCCATCGGCAATCTGATGGACCTGTTCAATTTCGGAAAGAAGTAAACAAAGCGGGTGCCCCACCCTTGTCGCGTGTTTCGCGACAGGGTGGGGCTTTTGACGTCCCCCCATCTGTTGTTCCTCTGTACCTGAGAGGCTGCGCTTGATTCCCCCGTGTTCCTCCGTGTCCACTGTGGTGAAAGCTCCTTGTCCGTCCCGCTGAAGCTTTTGCCTTTCGCCAGCATCCTTTATCCTAGTAAGTTCATATGGCGAAAACGAAGGTTTCCGATCCGAACGCCGCAGCCGTAATCGATCCCTCGATTCCAACCAATGGCTCGATTCGCGCCAGCAATCCCGAGCGCGAGCGCGTTTTCTCTGCCTACCGCCAGTTCGGATATCTGAAAGGCGACCTCGACCCGCTCGGCTTCCTCCGTCCTCGTCCGACGCCCGAACTTGAAAAGGATGGGGAATACGCGCGCGAGGCCCGTAACATCTACTCCAGCACGATCGGCGTTGAGATTAACCATCTCTACGCTCCCGAGCGCCGGCGCTGGGTTTTCGAGCGCATGGAATCGGAAGCACCGCAGGAAGACCAGAAGCGCATCCTCGACCTCCTCATCCGTGCCGATGTTTTCGAGCAGGTCATGCAGCAGCGCTATCTGGGCAGCAAGCGCTTTTCGCTCGAAGGCGTGACTGCTTTAATTCCGCTGGTCGACGAAGTCCTCGACACCGCAGCCCAAAAGGGCGCCATCGAACTCGTCATGGGCATGAGCCATCGCGGCCGCCTCAATGTCATCGCCCACGTTGCCAAGCGCCCACCCGAGGAGATTTTCGCCGGATTTGAAGACGTCGACCCGCGCAGCGTCCTCGGCTCCGGAGACGTGAAATATCACATGGGCGCCACCGGCGAGTACATCACGCGCAGCGGCGGCAAGGTGCACATCCACCTGGTTTCGAACCCCAGCCATCTCGAGGCCGTCGACCCCGTCACCGTCGGTCGCACTCGCGCTAAACAAGACCGCACCGGAGAGGGCGGCCGTGAAAAATATCTCCCGCTGCTGGTTCACGGCGACGCTGCATTCGCCGGACAGGGCATCTTGGCCGAAACCATGAACTACGCCGACCTTCCCGGATATACCGTCGGCGGGACGATCCACGTGGTCGTCAACAATCTGCTCGGCTTCACGACGAGTTATACCGAAGAACATTCCACGCGCTTCGCGGCCTGCATCGCGCGCCGCCAGTCCATCCCCATTTTCCACGTCAATGGCGAAGATGTTGATGCGGTCGTCCGCGTCGCCCGCATGGCCGTCGAATACCGCTACAAATTCGGCACCGACGTGGTCATCGATCTCATCGGATACCGCCGCCACGGCCACAGCGAAGTCGACGATCCGACCATCACCCAGCCCCTGCTCTACAAGAAAATCAAAGAGCACCCGCCGCTCTGGCAAATCTATGCGGATGACATCGGCGCCGCCGATGCGCAGGCGCAAGCCGACGCCATCAAAGCCGAATTCGAAGCCGCTCAGAAAAAAGCCGGCAGCATCAAGCAAAAGCCGCTTCTGCGCGAACTCCCCAGATATTGGAATAATTATTTCGGCGGCCTCTACCGCCCCGATTACGAAGTCGAGACCGGCCTGTATGCGGATGAACTGGCCGAACTTACGGCTCGCCTGACCAGCTACCCCGAAGACTTCCACATCCATCCGAAAGTGAAGAAGCTTCTCGAACAGCGCGCGGAGATGGGCGCGGGCAAACGCCCGGTCGATTACGGCATGGCCGAAGCCCTGGCCTTCGCCAGCCTGGTCAAGGCGGGCACCCACGTGCGCTTCAGCGGGCAGGATTCGCGCCGCGGCACCTTTAACCAGCGCCACTCCGTCCTCATCGACATCGAGAACGAGAACGAATACGTGCCGCTGGAAAACATCGCCCCCGGCCAGGCCCGCTGCGAAATCTACAATTCCACGCTCTCGGAAGCCGGCGTGCTCGGCTTCGAGTACGGATATTCCCGCGACTATCCCGAATCGCTGGTCCTGTGGGAAGCCCAGTTTGGAGACTTTGTCAACGTCGCGCAGGCCATCATCGACCAGTTCATCAGCGCCGGAGAAGCCAAGTGGAATCTGCTGTCAGGCTTGGTGATGCTGCTTCCTCACGGCTATGAAGGCCAGGGCCCCGAGCATTCCAGCGCCCGCATCGAGCGCTTCATCCAGCTGGCCGCAAAACACAACATCCAGATCGCGCAGCCCTCCAACGCCGCGCAGTACTTCCACCTGTTGCGGCGCCAGGCCCTGCGCCACTGGCGCAAGCCGCTGGTCGTCTTCACACCTAAGAGCATGCTGCGCCATGCCGACGCCAGTTCGCCTATCGAAGATTTCACGCACAAAAATTTCCTCAACGTCATTCCCGACACCACCGTCGGAGAAGCCGATCGCATCCTCATCTGCACCGGGAAAATCGGCCACGAGCTTCAGGCCGAACGCAAGAAAAGAAAAGACACCACCACGGCAATCGTCTTCCTGGAGCAGATGTATCCCTTCCCCGAGGCAGAGGTGGTCGCCGAATTCGACCGCCATGGCAAGAACGCCGACGTCGTCTGGGTACAGGAGGAGCCGGCCAATATGGGAGCGATGTTCAACATGCTCCCCCGCCTGAAACGCCTCGCCGGAGACCGTCCAGTCCTGAGCGTGAAACGCAGTTCGGGAGCCAGCCCGGCCACGGGCAGCGCGAAGGCCCACGAGGTAGAACAAAAGACCCTGCTGACCCTGGCCTTCACCACGAAATAATCAGGATTACGCTCCACGGGCGTGTGTGGATCTGGGTGTCTGGATCTGGTCCGGATCTCGAACCCGAGAGGATCAAGCCCCGAAGGGGCGGTATGTGAAAGCCCAGGGCGGAAGCCCTGGGTAGGCGCGCACAATAACGGAGTCCCGTAGGGACGGCACCCGCCACCGCAGACACAATGTCACCATTCGCTACCGCTCTCCGGAAGAAATCAGCTCGAACTTTCCATCGGAATCGAGCCGGTAGCGCCGCCCGCGCCAGAAAATCGTATTCCCGAAGCAACCCATGATCCAGAAACACAAGCCCATCACGTCTTCGATCGGCAACAACCACCAGTTGAGTCTGGCACGAAGCACTTTCCAGGAAACCGCATACGCCGCCAGCGCACGTACCACGACCGCAATCGGCAGGACAGGCCACCACGCGGGCCACGCCAGGCACACCAGAAGCGCGATCGGAAATGGCATGGTGAACAACTGGCCGATGTAGCCGGCGGGCCGCGACCGCCGCGTACTGCGCATCCACCGCAAGCGATGGGCGATGTTCTCTTCGAGAATTTCGCTTCCAATGTGGTGCTCGATCACGTAAGAAGAAAGAATCACCCCATGGCCGCTCTCCGCGGCCAGCTTGCCCATCACGAAATCTTCCGCCAGATAATCCTTCAGCCGTGCAAAACCTCCGATCGAATCCAATACGCGGCGGCGAGCCACGATGGTCGGCCCCACCGCGAAGCGCATCCCTTCCAGCATTCGAGCCACCAGCGCGCTGCCCCAAAAATCCGTATTCATCCCTGTAGCTTCCAGCCGCGACCACAAACTGGCCCCCGACACTGCACGGTAAGGACAGGTGGCCACGCCAAGATGCTCGTCCTGAAATTCAGCCGCCACCGTGCGAAGCATGTCTGGAGTCACACGAATATCGCTGTCGCTCATCACCACAAGGTCATTGGCCGCCGCCTTCAACATTTGTTCGAGACTGTAGACTTTGGCATTGGCATAGGGCGGTTCGCCCGTAATTACCAGACGCGAAGGAATCTTTGGATATTCCTGGCGCAACCGTTCCACGACGGGAACTGCAGGATCGTTCTCGCTTCGTACCGCGAATAAAATCTCGAACGCCGAATATTCCTGTTGGAAGAATGTCCGCAGATTGGATTCCAGATCAAGGTCGAGTCCGGACAGAGGTTTCAGAATGCTGATCGGCTCAGCGGATTCGAGCGGGGCCGGTCGCACCGAAAGATAACTCAGCGCAGCCGCGATCTGCAGGACCGAATAGACCAGCGATCCACACAGGAAGAAAAGGAGGACGCCGGCCAGGATCTTTCCTGGATGCTGGTAAGAAACAGACAAGAACAGCGCGCATCTTGCGCCTGCAAGCATTGAATCGAACCGGGGACCCAGTCATTATACCCAGACCTTGCAACGTCATGGACTCGGTGACGTGACCTCGGTTGATTGCCCCGGAACTCGAGCCAGAGCGGCGCGAATCTTCGCAGACAACTGCCTCAGCGTGTAGGGCTTCTGCAGGAAATTCGTCTCCAGATCCACCACGTTGTGATCGAGCACGGTTTTTCCAGCATAGCCCGAAACGAATAAAAATCGCGTGTCGGGCCGAACCCGCGCCAACGCTTTGGCCAGTTCACCGCCGCTCATGTTGGGCATCACCACATCAGACACGATAATGTCGATTCTCGCGGGATGCCTGGCAGCGACGGAGAGGGCCTCCAGTCCGTCTTTGGCCTCGATCACTTGATAGCCCTGTAGGCGCAAAAATTCCCCCGTCGCCTGCCGCACGGCATATTCGTCTTCCACCAGCAGCAGGGTTTCCGAGCCGCGGGTCATGCTTTCACTTTTCGCGACTTCAGCCTCTTTCGAGACCGTCGCCGCAGCCGCACAGGGAAGATAGATCTTGAAGATGCTGCCGGACCCAGGCTCGCTGTAAACCCATATGAAGCCTTTATTTTGTTTGACAATTCCGTACACCGTGGCCAAACCGAGCCCTGTGCCCTTGCCGGAGGGTTTTGTGGTGTAAAACGGTTCGAAAATGTGAGGCAAATCCTCATGCGGAATGCCCGCTCCATCATCCGTGACCGTTATCAGCGCATAGGATCCCGGAGGAATGACGGCGGGCTTGCCGTGAATGTATTCACCCTCCAGATTTACCTTCGAGGTTTCGATGCGCAGGTGCCCGCCCTGCGGCATGGCGTCTCGCGCGTTCGCGGCCAGATTCATTAGGACCTGTTCGATCTGCAGCGCGTCGACCTTTACCCGTCCTAACTCTTCGCCGGGTAGAAATATAAATTCGATGTCTTCCCCGATCAGACGCGGAAGTGTTTTGGCGATGCCCTCGATGACCGAATTGAGTTCGACCACCCGCAAGGCCTGCGGCTGTCTCCGGCTGAAGGCCAACAATTGGCGGGTGAGTTCGGCGGCCCGTCGCGCGGCCGATAGAATCTCATGGAGCTTCGATTCCAGAGCGCTGCCTTGCGGTACCGCGTCCATCGCCAGTTCGGAATAGCTCGTAATAATGGTGAGAAGATTGTTGAAGTCGTGAGCCACGCCTCCGGCGAGCCTGCCAATGGCGTCCATTTTCTGCGCCTGCAGCAGCTGTGCTTCGAGGCGCAGGCGATCCGTGAGATCGCGGCCATTGGAGATGAAATGAGTAATCTGCCCATCCGCGTCGCGCACCGGGCAAATACTCTCTTCCACGTAATACTGCTCACCATTCTTCTTGCGGTTGACCAGAATGCCGCGATAGGCGTTCCCGGCAAGAATCGTCTTCCACAACTCCTGGTACGTTTCCGCGTCCTGCTCTCCGGATTTGAGAATGCGCGGAGTTTGGCCGCAAGCCTCATCCCGGGTGTAGCCGGTCAGCGTTTCGAACGCGGGATTCACGTATTCAATCATTCCGCTGCGATTGGTGATCATCACCGTGTCAGCCGACTGCTCGACCGCCCGCGAGAGCTTTCGCACCAGCTCTTCTGCGATTTGCTGTTCCTGTTGCAGGGAGTGCAGCGCGAGTGTGCTGCGGATGCTGCGGACCAGGCTCGCGCCATCCAGTTGCGACTTCGCCACACAGTTCCAGTTGCCTGACTCGATAATTTCCGCCACCGTTTTTTCGTCGGCATCTTCGGTCAGCAGCAAAAATGGCACCGAAACTCCCGCATGCTGGAACTGGGACACCAACCGCACGGCCTCCGCGTCTCCAGTCTCATGCTCAAACAGAACCAATCCATACGGACGCTGTTGCAGTTTGCTTTTGGCTTCCTCGATGGAGCGGGCGTGGTCCAACTCGGCAGGCAGCAGGTTGCGGCTTCTTTCCAGGATTTCGCGAATCAGAAAAAAATCTTCTTCCCGATTTCCTACCAGTAAGACCTGCAGCGGTTGGGGAGCGGATTTTGCGGCGGTCACCACTGAAGTTCTCCGTAACTTGTTACCATCGGAATCTCGCGAGCCGGAGTTTAGTGCCGAACTTGCAGGCTTATGCCGATCAGGCTTTTCGATTCCGCCAACCCGGGGACATTAGAAAATAATTACCCCTCCCGATCCCGCCATTTTTTCTGTTAACCAATTCCTTACCACATCGTCTAACCCCCCAAAGAACTCCCGGGGCCCGGTACCAACGAACTATTGACGGAACTCCGGGACGAGATTCGGCGTACAGACATAAAGTGGGATGGGGCTTCGGTCCGGAAACGGGCTGTTGAGGAGGCTCGGCTGCGCTGGCAAACCAATACCGCGCTGAACCCTGCCCAGCGCTTCACCAATATGTTCACTAATCTGGGGGACTGTATGGAAAGCGGGCAGAATTCGAGTGGCTCTCTCACACCGATCGCGCGATATGACATAGGCCATGTACAGGAAGTGATCCAGCAGGCCCATGAAGAATTGCGCCAGTTGTTGCAGCAGCGCGCTCAAGTCATGAAGCGCATTGGCACCGTCAAACAGACCATCTCTGGACTCGCCAATCTATTTGGCGAGGGAGTTTTAAACGAGGAACTCATGGAGCTGGTCGACCGCAAGAGCAGCGGGCGCCAACCCGGATTCACCAAGGCTTGCCGGATGATTCTGATGGAGGCGGGGCGAGCTCTGAATGCCCGCGATATTTGCGACTACTTCCAGCAGAAAATGCCAGCCCTGCTGGCTCGCCACAAAGATCCCATGGCCTCGGTCACCACCGTGTTGAATCGTCTGGTGGAATATGGCGAGGCCGAAGCCGTGCTTTTAAACGGGCGCCGCGCCTGGCGCTGGGTGGCGGATGCGCCGGTACAGCCCGGGGCGAACGGCACCGTGGTCAGCTTCGACCGCATCACAGCCTGACGATCGGCTTTTGAGAAGGCGCGGAGTTCTGCGCCTTCCCTCATTTCGCGTCCGGCTAAACCGGTGGCAGCAGCATTCCTTTTTCCAGATGCCGGGTCACATGCGCATAGGAAGCGGCGTGCGGGTCATGCGTCACCATCACAATTGTTTTGTGGAAGTCTTCGTTCAGCCGCTTCAGAATTTCCAGCACTTCCGTCGCCGAATGGCTGTCGAGGTCGCCGGTCGGCTCGTCCGCCAGCAATAAAGTTGGATCGCTGACGATAGCACGCGCGATAGCGACCCGCTGCTCCTGCCCTCCGGAAAGCTGCTTCGGAAGATGGTCGACCCGATCCTCCAACCCCACCAGCTTCAACGCCGTCATAACGTGGTCGCGCCGTTGCTGCGCCGACAGCTTGGTCAGCAAAAGCGGCAACTCAACATTCTCGAAGGCGGAGAGCACCGGGATCAGATTGAAGGTCTGAAACACATAACCAATGTGTTCGTTTCGCCAGCGCGCGATCTGCGCATCGCTGAAGCGAAAAATATCCTGCCCTTGTACCAGCAACTCACCCGCCGTCGGACGGTCGATCGCAGCAATCATATTCAGCAGCGTCGTTTTACCCGAGCCCGACGGTCCCATCAGGGCCAGGAACTCGCCTTTGGCGATGTCGATGGAGACGTCATCCAGCGCCGTTACCTGAAAGGCATCGCGTTTGAAGACTTTGCTCACGCCGCGCACCTGCACAACCAGGCTGCCCGCGGCCACATTGGGTTCTGCAACTGTACTCATGATTGCCCCTTAATTTTGATCTTGTCCCCATCCTTCAAAGTAGCTGGCGCATTAGAGATCACATTCTCGCCACCTACCAACCCATCCACCAGTGCGCCGTCGGCGCGTTGGCTCGTGATATGTACTTCCCGAGCTACCGCTCTGCCGTTATACGCAATCAGCACGATCTTTTTGCCGTCACGATCCCGGATCGCGGTAGAGGGCACGAACACTCCCGCCGCATCCTTCGCGTTTTTTGGCGTTTCGTTGGCCAGAAAGCGAACGGTGGCATTCATTTCTGGCCGCAACTGAATGTTCGGATATTTGTTCGGATTCAGCACCTGCACCTTCACCTGCACCGTAGCTTTCTGTCGATTGGCCTCCGGCGAAATTTGCGCAATCTTGCCGTCGTACTGTTTGTCAGGATACGCGTCGGTCGTGACGATCCCTTTCTGATTCGGCCCGAGGCGCGCGAAGTCCGCTTGCGCGATGTCGAGTTCGACTTGCAGGTCGTTGAGATCCGCCAGGGACACGACGGAGCCCTGCGGACCGCCCACGGCCGCGCTGGCAAACTGCGAGGTGACCAACTCGCCTTTTTCGGCGGTGCGGTCGAGAATCGTCCCGGTAACGGGAGCGCGGATCACCGTCGCATCCAGTTGCGATTTGGCGTAATCGAGCTGACCCTGCGCCTGGACGAGCGCGCCCTGAGCCCGCGCAATCTCCTCGACGCGCGGACCGATCTTCGCCAGTTCAAACGCCTTCTGCAGCGAATTCACTTTTTGCTGGTCCGAGTCGAACTTCGCCGTAGCATCATCCAGCTGCTGCCGCGAGACCACGCCGCTGCCCGCCAGTTCCTTCGTACGATCGAGAGTGAGCTTGTCGTTGACTAGCGTGGCCTGCGCTTCATCCAGATTGTGCTGTGCCTGTTGAATCTCTTGCGGACGCGATCCGTGCTGCAGTTCCTCCAGATACGCGCGCGCATTCTCCACTGCGCCTTTGGCCTGCTCGTAAGAAGCGCGGAATTCCTCGTCTTCGAGCCGCACCAGCACCTGTCCTTCTTTGACCTTGTCGCCCTTTTCGACGCCTATCCACGCCAGCCGCCCGGTCACCTTCGAATTCACGTTGATGGTATGGTGAGCAACGATATATCCCGTCGCGGAGAGCACTGTTCCGCCCACGTCATTTGGGCTGGTCTGCGCCGACGCGCGAACCACCTCAACTTCCGGTGTGTCCGAGGCGAACATCCGGTAAGCCAAAGCGCCAAGCCCGAGGACTACGATCACCGCAATGCCGACGATGATGGTGCGCTGCGCCCAGCCGGATGGCTCTCCGCCATTGTCGCCGCGCTGCGAGCGGTCGATGCGCAAGCTCTCGAGATCTTCGTGTTTCGTATCAATCGCCATAAAAATCAGTCGCCATAGAAATAATTACGCCTACGGCTCCTGGCAGGTTCCTCGCTATCCTCGCAACGCGTTCAGAATGTTTTGTCTGGCCGCATGCCACGCGGGAGCGAGTCCACCCACAAATCCCATGACCAGCGCAAATAAGATTGCGTACCCTGCCACCTGCCAGGTTATGCGAAGCGCGAACACAACTTCGCTGAAGGTCACCTGGTTTGACGTGCCGGTCTGCATCCCATTGAACGGAAGCATTAGCAAGATCCCGACGACGGCACCCAGTAATGCCAGCAGCAGCGATTCGAGCACGAAGGACGTCAGGATAGCCGGCCGCGAAAACCCGATCACCCGCAACGTCGCGATCTCGCGCCCGCGATACGCGACCGCCGCATACATCGTGTTCATGGCGGCAAAGATCGAGCCCACTGCCATGATTATTCCAACGACCCAGCCGATCACTTTGATCGGCGTCCCAGATTTGGTTTGCTTGGCGTAGTAATCCGTTTCCAGCATGCCATCGAGTTTCAGCCGCTGATCGTCGCTGACCCGGTGCGTTAGTGCCTCGGCCGCAATCGGATCGGTGGCTCGCAAGTACGCCGACGAATAACCTCCCTGCCGGTCGAAATCGGACGCCATCTGGTTTACATCGCCCCAGACTTCCGACTCGTAGGCCGAGCCGCCGGCGTCGAATACGCCGACCACCTTCCACGATCCTTTTCCAAATTGCATCGTGTCGCCGATGTTGGCGTGCGAGAAGCGCTCGCGAATCGACTTGCTGACCACCACTTCACGCTGTCCGGTTTGAAACCAGCGCCCCTCGGCCAGTGTGACCCGCGGCTTATGATCCGGACCGGGAAGTTGCCGCATCTCCAGACCGTCGGGCATCATGCCGCGCACCGTTACGTTGACTTCTCCAGTGCCGTCTTTTCGTGGGAGTACGATCACCACATTCCACTCGCCTGAAGCCATCGGTTCGCCGTGGCTGTCTTTCGCAATTCCCGGCAGAGTTTCGAGTATCGGAAAGAGCGAGGCATCGAAGCCGCCGGTCAGCTCCGATTCCGATCCTTTGCGCAGCACCAGCACGTCGAGCGGGCTGCCGCTGCTGACGAATGCGCGGTCGAGTCCCGCCACCAGCGCCATCAGGAAAATCGCCGTGGTCACTGTGAGCGCGATGCCCAGCGCGGTCATCACCGTGAGGCCTTTGCGTAGTATAAGGTTTCGTATGTTGTAGCGGATCGGTATCGCCATAATGAATTCTCTTTCAGCCGATGTGGCGCAGGCCCTCCACAATATTCATGCGCGACGCTCTGTAAGCCGGCAAATAGCCGCTGACGATGCCGAGAACGATAGACACAAGCAACGCCAGAATCGCGGTCGGAGCCTTCACCTTCATGTTGAGCGGAATTCCCAGCCCGATAAAGCTGTGGGTCATGAACATAATGACCGGAATGGCCACGAGCACTCCGAGCACTCCGCCGATGAGCGACAGCGCCACCGACTCGCTCACAAAAATCGAAAGCACCCGTTGCCGAGTAAAGCCCAGAGTCTTCAGCACAGCCACTTCGCGCGTGCGGCTGCGTACCGACATCGCCATGGTATTGGCCGAGACCAGCATGATGGCAAACATCACCGCGCCGCAGACTCCCAGGATGAACGCCTTCACATTACCCAGCGAAGAAACGAATCCCAGCTGAAACGCCTTCTCGCTCTCGGTCTTCGTCTGCAGCGGAGAATTGCGGAACATGTCGTCGATGGTTTTCGCCGCTTCCGCCACGTGTTCGGGCGAATCAATTTGCGCCGAATACCAGCCGGCTTCTCCCTTGAACCATGGCACCGCTTCCTCCAGATACTTTGTACTGAAGTAGAGCGCATTCTGCGGTGGATCACGGTGGTAGATGCCGCGAATCGTCAATTCCGGATTCACCTCAAAAATCGTGCCTTGCAGCGTGATCCGGTCGCCAATTTTCCAGTGGTACTTGTTGGCGAGCGTCACATCGACGATGGCGCCCGCCCGATCGTGCTGCCAGGCTTTCAATTGCTCCGGCGGTATAATCTTGTCCGAGGCCACCTTCAGATATTCATCCGGATCGGTCGCCAGCTGCGCGAAAAAATGCTCTGGCCGATCATCGATGTAACGCCCGCCAAACCAGGTAAGAGGCGCAACTGCCGTCACTCCGGGGACGCTGCGAATCTTGTCCCGGTAGAATGCGGGCAGGAAGAATGCCAGCGAAACCCGGTCGCGGATAACCAATCGCCGCGACGCCTCCGGCGCAACCTGGTCCACATAAAACGAACGCCAGATGCAGATCATCATGGTCAGCAGCAGCAGCGAGAAGCTGATGCTGATCATGGTCAGCACGCTGCGCCGCTTGTTGCGAAACGTATTGCGCACGACAAAACTGCCTAACGTCATAAAGTCATCCGATGTGGCGAAGTCCGTCCACTATGTTGACCCGCGATGCATGATACGAGGGTAATGCCGCGCTTACAAATCCGACAAATCCCGAGATGAGCAGCGCGGTGATCCAGATCTGCGGCGTCATTCGCAAGGGGAAAAAGGTGAACTGCGGCGCGTGGGAAAACCCGTACACCATCAAGCCCGCCAAACTGGCGCCAATGACGCCTCCCGCCAGCGACAAGGCCACCGCTTCACTCACGAACAGCGCCAGCACACCTTGCCGGGTAAAGCCCACCGTCTTGAGCACAGCGACTTCCCGCGTGCGCTCGCGGATCGACATCGCCATGGTGTTAGCGGATACGAGCAATGTGGCAAAGACCACCGCCAGGCAGATGCTCAGAATGAACGCCTTCACATTGCCCATCATGGCGACAAATTCCAGGCCGAACGCCCTTTCGCTCTCCGCCTTCGTGGGCTGAGGCGAGTTGCGGAACATGTCGTCAATTTCGCCAGCGATTTTGCTGACATCCGACGGCGAGTCGGCCAAAACGCTGAACGTTCCGGCCTGGCCCTTGAAGAATGGCACGGCTTCCTCTACATACTTGCTGTTGAAGTACACGGACTTGTTGTCGGGCGTCGAGTGAAAGATGCCGCGAACGTACAACTCGAGATTCACCGGATAGATGTCGCCCTGGATATAAATCCGGTCGCCCAGCTTCCAACCATATTTTTGGGCCAAAGTGTCGTCGACGATCACGCCCTGACGGTCCCGCTGCCAAGCCCGAATCTGGTCCGCGGGCATCTGTATGTCTCGATATACCTTGAAGAACTCGTCGGGATCGGTGCCGAAGCGCGCAAAGAAATTCTCCGGCTTCTGATCTTTGTAGACGCCCTGAAACCACGATACCGGCACCACCGCGACCACCCCAGGAATGGCGCGGATCTTATCGCGATAAAACATGGGCAAGGTGAAGGTCAGCGATACCCGATGCCGCACCACCAGCCTTTGCGCCGACTCAGCGCTGCCGTCATCCAGCGCAAACGAATGCCACAGCGTCATCATGAAAGAGAGCAGCAGCAGGGACAGCGCAATGCTCAATACCGTCAGAATGCTACGACGTTTATTGCGGAAGGCGTTCTTGGTGACAAACTGGGTCAACGTCATCGGCGTACTCCAGGAAGAACCAGAAAAACAGGGCAGGAGTTATGCGAGTCCCAGCCTCCACAGGATAGACGAAGTACCCGGTGAGCGACAACCACATCGCAGTTATTTCGCTGCCAATTCAAAACATCTCTCCTGCGCCGATGACAACCGTCACTTCCTATCCTGTCGTCCTTCGCGTCAGTTCACAAGTGGAGATCGTCACTGCATCCGGATGATAATTGTCATGCGAACCCACACATAACAATGACAACTGCCAGCGCCTTGTGGAAGTTACGCTGTAACGCGGTTTTAAGGCCGAACACGGTTCTAAGGCCGAACGAGGTTTTAAGGCCGGTCCCTCGGGCTCACCGAACAAGCCGCGTAGCGGCGGTATGTGAAAGCCCGGCACGGCAGTGCCGGGTGAAATGCGAAATGGACGCGAGTCCCGTAGGGACGGCACCGGTTCTGACGCACACTCTTGACCCCTTAGGACAACTTACTTTGAAAAGCCCTATTTAAAGTCTCCCCCCAGTTGCGTTCGAGAGCACGGCCGTGGCACCACGCACCGAATTTCCCCTCACATCGTCTTACTTTGGTAACTCGATGCAACGAATAGAGAGCGCTATCCTAACCCTACCTTTGCCTCCGAAAACTGCGCCTAGCAAGTTTGTCGCGGCGATGCGATGAATATGCAACGGAGGAAAAAGCCAGGAACGTAATGTCTACGAACATCGGCCGTTTCGAAATTCTAAGTGAGTTGTCGAAGTCGTCCACCGGGGTCGTCTATAAAGCCAACGATCCGGAGAGCGGGCAGACCATCGCCCTGAAATCGATTCAGTTGAGCGCCTTCGGCGAGAGCGCTGCCGCGCTGGAAGCGGCTTTGCTCGAAGAATTCGAAAAGGTCAAGGTGCTGAGCAGTCCGAACCTGACCACGATTTCCAGCGCGGATGTGATCGACGGCCAGTTCTGCGCCGCCATGGAATACGTGCAGGGCAACAGCATTGCGACCATGCTGGCGCGCAAAGAAGGATTCTCCATCTGGGATCTGCTCGATATCGGGCGCCAGTTATCCGGTGGCCTTGACTACGCGGCCTCACAGCAGATCGTCCATTACAGCCTGGAACCGTCCAAGATCATGTGCGGCTGGGATGGCACGGTCAAGATTTTGAGCTTCGGAGTATCCAGCGTGGGCAACTTCGTGCAGCACGCTGCGGGAGCACCTTCGTCCATCCTGCATTACATGTCGCCCGAACAGCTTCGCGGCGAAGCCATGGACGCCCGCTCGAACCTGTTCAGTCTCGGCGCCATGCTTTACGAGATGGTAACTGAGCGCAAAGCATTCGATCGCGAAGATGCCGAATCGCTGCGTGAAAGCATCCTGGAAAGCACGCCGGTTGCCCCGAGTCACGTGAATGCGAAAGTGCATCCGCTGCTCAGCGACCTGATCATGAAGGCTCTGGCGAAGGATCCGGCGCAGCGTTACCAAAACGGCAGGGAATTGCTCGACGATCTGGAAAAGTGCAAAGAGTCGAAGCCTGCCGCGAAAAAAGCCGAAGCCCCGAAGGGTACAGCTATTTCCGACAAGGCAAGAGAGAAGACGGCTGCGGTGCAAGCGAAATTTGTAGGCGCATCCGCCCCGTCCACAGCTCCGCTCGCTCCGGTGAAAGCCGCAGAGCCGCGCCCGCCGGTCGCTGCGTCGGCGCCGAAGCTGAACCCTCCGAAAGTCTCAGCCGCTGCCGCGGGAGTCGGAGCGAACCCCACATCCTCCTACTCAGCGCCGCCTGATCTGCCGCATAGTTCCACCGATCCTGTCGAGCCTGCGGCATCCATGTCTTCCGCGGTGGCCGATGAGCCGCCGGTCGAAACCTTCGAAGCTCAGACTGCGGCTGGTGCGCCGAATTTTGTGGTCGATCCTCTCATGGCCGCGGCTCCCTCTAGCGCAGGGGCGAGCACCAGTTTTTCGGAGATTTCCGAGCTGCCTCCGCTCAAGGAAGTCTATGTGGCTCCGCCGCCTCCGCCGCCGCCTCCGGATGAGATTCCGCCCGCGCCCGTCGCCGCGGTTCCGGCCAGCTCTCGCAGTCGTCAGAAGGTTGCTGAGAAGCCCAGAATTCAGCCGCGAGAAGTTGCCGGCAAGGCCATCAAAGAGATTAAGGGCGTTCCGCCGAAGTTGATGCTGTACTCCATCGCCGGAGCGATCGCAGTGATTTTGCTCATCGGCCTCGGGGTGATGCTCTACATCCACAGTTTGAATAGTGACGCGGATTCCGGGGCAAGGCGTCCGGCAGCCGCTCAAGCCCAGGCTCCCGCGCAACCGATGCAGCAGCCCACACAGCCTGATGCAACCGCTCCAGCTCCGGCCGACACGACCTCTCAAGCCCAGGCTCAGCCGACCGAGATCGCCGAGCCTGAAGCTCTCACACGCCAACCGGCAGCCCATGCCAGAACGCGCGGCGGCAAGAAGAAGGCAGTCGTAGCGGCCGTGATTCCCGGGCAGTTAACCATCGATTCGACTCCCCAAGGTGCTCATATTCAGCTCGATGGCACAACCGACCCGAGCTGGGTCACGCCCGTCGTGTTGAGCAATATTCAGCCCGGATCGCATTCGATCACGCTCAGCAAATCGGGCTTTGCCTCCGATACGCGCTCCGTCGATGTTGCGTCCGGAGCCCACGCATCCACGATCATTCATCTTTCCCAGCTGTCGGCAACGCTGGTCGTGAAAACCGATCCGCCCGGCGCCAGCATCTATATCGATGGCCATGACGCCGGCGCGAAAACCCCGGCTCAGCTTAGCGTCAACAAAGGCCAGCACCTCGTGCTGGTTCGCATGTCAGGTTATCTCGATGAGACCATGAACGCCCAGTTCGTTCTCGGACAGACTTTCAACTTCTCTCCCACTCTGCGCTCGCTGGGCAATGCGGACAGTATTCACACCGTTGGCAAGATGTCGAAGCTGTTCGGAAAAGGCAAAGGCGGACAGGCGGGGCAGGCGACTCTCGTCATTCACACCCAGCCTAAAGGAGCCGAGATCGCGGTCAACCAGCACATGCTGGAGAAGAATTCTCCTGTCGATGTGATGCTGGATCCCGGCAACTACGTCATCGACATCACCTTGACCGGATACGCACCCGTCCACAAGGTGATCACCGCCGAAAAAGGCAACAAGATGGTCATCGACGAAGTTCTGCAGCCGCAGTAAAGTAATTGGAAGCCGGGAACCGGCTGTCGCTAGACAAGCCGGCTTACGCTCTCCACGCCCCGTCCTTGAAGGGATCGCCTTCGACCAGCCTCAGTTACGTCACCGTGATCGTAATCGTGTTGCTGTTGCCACCGCACAGGCTGGCGTAGACCGTTGTCGATCCCGCGCTCACTGGAGTTCCGATCCCGCCGGTGATGGTGAGAATGGAAGTGCTCCCGACGTTCCAGGTCACTTGCGACGTAACGTCGGTCTGAGTACTGACTCCCTGAAAGGTCGCCTCGGCGGTAAAGGTGATTGCCTGTCCGGTGCTGACGGTCGTCGGTGAGGCTGAAATGGTCATCGTGTTCACGACGGGGCAAACCGTCACCGTGGCGCTCGAGGTGCTGCTGACGGCGCCGACCGCGGCAGAGACAGTCGTGGTGCCGGGCGGATTCGGAATGTTGGCGAGGCTGGTGGCCGTAATCTGGCCGACTACGCTGCCGCTAAACGCTGCAATGTTCGGATCGGAAGAAGTCCACGATGCCTTGCTGGTCACGTCGCCCGTGCTGCCATCGCTGTAAGTTCCGATGGCCTGCATTTGAAAGGACGCTGTCGGGGCCAGGTTCACGGTCTGCGGCCCGATCGCGATGCTGTTCAGCGTCGGATTCACGAAAAATCCCCGGCAACTGATCGCGAAGGCTAACGTGGCCAGCGCGGCCACCGCGCCGATGGCTCGAATCTGCGACTTGGTCGAGGACATAGCTCTTTGGGACTCCTTGGGCGCTTCCGCTCAGGTGCTCTGGGCTGCTCTACTCGATCGGATACAAAAATTGTAGCAGAGAAGATTTTGCGCCGCGCACTCGCCGGTGCCGGAAGCACCTCGGCGGAACCACAGCCGCCAATCGTTGCGGCACACTCAACTGCCCTGCTAGAACGGACACTCTCCTACAGCTTGCAAAAAATACTTCGAACATCGACGATGTGGCGCGGGCACTCCTGCCCGCGAACGGCGCTGCCCAAAAGCAATGCGAGGGCCGGTTCTCCCTCGCATTCACCAACCTCACGCCCACGATTTACCGGTGACGCTCTTCCTTCGGCGAAGCGCCCTGCCGGCGCGGAGCAGGATTCGACGCGCGCGGCTGCTGTGCAGGTCTGGAATTGTTTTCTCGTCCCTGATTCGATTCGCGAGGCGGACTCGATTCGTGAGGCGCGGCCCCCCGGTTCGACTGGTAAGCTTGATTATTCCCCGATCGATTTTCCTGACTCCCCTGACTGTAATTTCCGTGCCCTGAGCTGCTGGAGTTTCCGTTTCTTGAGCTGTTGTAATTTGCGTTTCTCGAGTTGCTGGAATTCGGCGGCGTAAATGGCCGGAATCCCTCTTTCGAGCCTCCGCGATTTCCACCAGGAGCGGATCCGCGCGCCTCTCTGGGCGACATCGCGGGTGCATGATACTCGCCCCCTGCAGCCCTCGCCGCCACCGCGGAATGCCTGCTGAAATCCCCCGGCCGGGCCGTTGCTGCAACGGCCGGGCGCCCATGATTTTCCGCAGCGAAGTTCTGGCGGTTCTGGGCGGCCGCGTGTTCATGCTGCATCTGCGACTCCAGCGCTGCCCGGTGCGGCTCGCGAGCATAGGCCTCTTCCCGCGAGGTCGCCCGCGCCTGCACTCCGCCGGCCCCTCCGTTGAAGGCCACATGGTTCTCGTTCACGACCGCCGTCCGGTTGTAGACGCGGGTTACATTCGTGACGCTGACGTTCGTGACCGAACGGTTGTAGTAGAAATCGCGCCCGCGCCATTCGCCCCCGGCGAAGCCCACGCCCGTATAGCCGAATCCGTAGTTAATACCGCCATAGAAGCCGATGTGCGGCCCCCAGTATCCCGCATGCCACAGATACAGTCCGCCACCCCAGCCCCAGTATCCCGGCGTCCACAGCATTCCAACCGGCGCGACCACCCACGTGCCCGGCACCCAGTAATACCCGTCGTCATCGCTCCACGCCCAATAACCGGGCGTCCACATGTACCCCGGCCCCGGGCAGATCGGCTGGGCATACACCGGAAGCGGAGGTGGACCGATGCGCACCGAGACCCCAACTGCTATTTGCCCAAACGATGCAGCGGAAAATGAGAGCACGACGATGCTTAAGAGAACCCAGCGCATGATGGATCGATTCATTTTGAATGCCTTCCCTGGCCTCGTTCCCGGCAGAACGGAAAAATTTTAAAGCTTGTGAGGCCATTCTGACGCAAAATCCGGCCCTGCGCCTCATTACGTTCCTCTCGTGTAAACACTGCACTTCCGAGTATGTTGCGAAGACGAAAATATTTGAAATGAGAGGTTTGCAAACCGGCAAGACCGCAAACCGCGGACCGTGTGGGCTGTGGCCGCAGGGCTGTGTGGGGACGGATGCATTCGTCCGCCCCGCGGCCCAGGTGTGCCGGGCCGCAGGTTTTTCTTTCTACCCTATCCCGGCTAAACGGACCGACCCGAACTCACACGAGGCCTGAACTGAAAACGGAGAACTGCGAGGAGAACTAATTCACTTTTTTGCCGCGGGCAATCCGCTCATCAATCGGCTTGCGTCCGGCGAATCCCTCGTTCGTGCCATGCCAGTGGGTGATGGATTTTTCGCCCTGCTTCCAGCACAACAGGATGATCTGACCTTCAACCTCACAGGGGAAATCGAGCAGTCCGATATCCAAATCTTTGACCTGCACCCCAATGGAATCGATCTCGGCCAAAGCGTCCTTTGCCCGCTGCTCGGCCTTGGCGCGCTCGGCTTTGCGCCGTGCCAGCAGCACGATGTCGAGGAACATGCCGCCATTCAGAAAAATCCGGCGATGCAGAGCCTGCTGCTCGGCGTCCACCTCTTCTATGACCTTTTTGGCGTTCATCGCCGTGCGCAGTAGCGATTCCAGCACCGGCAGCAGCGACTGAGCTTCGTCAAGAGTAAACGTACGGTCAGACATGCTTCTATTTTACTGCTCCACAGATAGCGACGGCGTAACCAGAATCCGCAAATCGTTGACGAGCCGATCCACTGCCTGATCGAAATTCCGGTCGCTGTTCCCCTGACCTAGGCCAAACTCGGAATGAATGTGGAAGGCCCACAGTAGCGCGTTGGTTTTCGGGTCGCGAATGTCCAATCCAAAGAGCGGCGTAGCGGAACCGCCAGACTTGCCGCCAAGCGTAACCGTCTGAACCTCCTGCCGTATATCCAGCAGAAGATCCGCGTCAGCAGGGGAGCCTACGATATTGAATCGGCCCCAGCTTTTAATGGCCGCGTAAAACTGGTTGTACGCGCGATCGGGTCCCCCGCTGAAGATCGGGTCGCCCGGCGTCATTTCATCGCCGCCGGCATTGGCGATAAAAACTTTCTTTGCGTTAAGAATCTGTGGCGGGACGGGCGCCGTCGGCACGGCCGTCGGCTTGCTCTGAGCCATTGAAGGCGGGGGTTGCAGCATTGCAAGCGTAAGACAAAGCACAGCGATTCTGAAGCGGCGCATCATTGCCTTCTGGCGACTCATCGTACTAGCTTGATGTCGCCGGGCAAAACATTCGTCAAATGTATCGACGCTTCGGGCGCACGTTTACTGTGTAATTTCATCAAGGGATCGTAAATGTTTGTGAAGAGTTGTGCGCTACTCATCGGTGACACTCGAGATGCCGGCTCGTCCTTCAGCGCATGGGATGCCGCACAACAATCTGAAAACTGGTCCACTACCGACCGACGTTACTCCTTGACTGGTCCCGAAACGGCAAATTTACAGGAGTCTTCTCGGGCCTCTGATCCGCCCGAATGAAGGAAGCGCGGGTTAATGCGATCGTCCATGCGAAGGATCCGCCGAACTCGCGGAATTCACATCGACGTGCAACCCCAGCGCCGCGCCGGTTCCCGGCGGATAGCAGTTTCCATCATGGCTGTAATTGGTGCAGTGGCCGGCAACATCTTTACGCTGCGGCGATTGCGCGAACTGCCAGACTTCAGCAAAGCGCACGCCGCTCTCACCCGGATTCGGTGAATTCTGCGGAAACGCGCATCCCGGCGCCGGAGGACACGCGTCATTGATCGCCCAATACGTAATCTGGCGTGAGCCGGCGCTCTGCCGAATATCCGCTGCGGTAACCACATTGCCGTCATCGGCCGCCGGAATCCCCGAGCAATAAATCCCGGCACGGAATCCCGCCGCCGTGATTCCATCAACCCAGGCATAGATATAAGCCTTCTGCTCCGGCAGCATGCGCCCGCCCTGCTCCTGATCGAGAAAAATGATGGTGTCACGCGGAAAGCCCTCGCGCCGCGCGGTTGCCGCCGCCACACGCGCATCGGATCGTCCGAGTCGCCGCGCGTTGGCCACGGTTTTCAGTTGGGCGTAGAGCCGTCCGTTGAAGAGCACAAGAAAGCCGAATCCCGCAGATTCAACTGCAGCCCGGTGTCCGGCCCACGTGTTCGATGAAGCTCCGGGAGGATTATTGAGCCAATATCCGGTGTAAGAAAAAGTCTGCCGCAGGACTTTGAGATTGCCATCGCCGGGATAGTCGTTGCGGTCGAAACCGAGGTAGGTATTCTGCGCAAATGCAATCGTGCCCCAAGTCAGAACCAGCATCACCGCCAAGGTGGGCACGCGCATGTATCTCGCTCTCAATTCCTAAACAGGGCCCGTGTACCTCTGTGACCTCCGTGACCTCTGTGGTGAAGGGATTCGCTGAAAGCTAAAGACGAGCCTATCCCCCGATGTGCACCATGGTCCGCGATGCCGGCACAAAGTCCGCTTCCCCAATATGATGGCGTTCTTCTTTCTTCATCACGACGCCGCGGATGAACTCCTCCAGCTCCACATCGCTCACGCCGCGCAGCATCTGCGCGTGCAGGTCGTGATCCCACGCCGAAAACAGGCACGTACGAATCTTGCCATCGCTGGTGATGCGGATGCGGCTGCAATGTCCACAGAAAGGATGCGACACCGGCGCGATAATCCCGATTTCCCCGACCCCGTCTTCGAAGCGGTAGCGTCGCGCCGTCTCCGAGCGCGCATGCGGAATCTCCACCAGCGGCCGGTATTCGGCCATGCGCGCCAGAATCTCCTCCAGCGGCACCACCGTCGACGGCGACCACGTGCGTCCCTCTTCCAGCGGCATGAATTCGATAAAACGCACCGTCACACCCTCTTCGCGCGCAAACATTCCGAAGGGAATGATCTGGTCTTCATTAAAGCCGCGCATCAGCACGCAATTCAGTTTCAGCGGCCACAATCCCACCCGCCGCGCTGCCCGGATCCCCGCCAGCACCTGATCGTATCCATTGGGCACGCGCGTGATGCGAGCGAAGCGCTCAGGATCGACCGCATCCATTGAAACCGTCACTCGTGTCAGTCCCGCGTCTTTCAGCGGCCGAGCCAGATCGGAGAGCAGATGTCCGTTGGTGGTAAGCGCAATGTCGAGCGGATCGCTCTCCCATGTTTGCAAGGGCGCGACTTCAGCCGTGCCGTCAGGCTTCGACGAAGACGAGGGCTTGAGCCCCTGAGGGCGCAACTTCGACAACTCCCGCACGAACTCGACGATCCCACCGCGCAACAGCGGCTCGCCGCCGGTCAGCCGCACCTTCGTGATCCCCATCCCAACCAGCACCCGCGCCATGCGCAAATAATCCGCAAAGGGCAGATCGCCATAGAGTGCGCCTTCGTTGCCCGTCCGGCAATACACGCACTTGTAGTTGCAGCGGTCAGTGATGGAGATCCGCAGGTCGGTGATCGCGCGTCCGAATTTATCGTGAAGAGGCAAGGTCGTTAGTTGTTAGTCGTTAGTCAGCGCCTTGGCCATTCATCAAAGGGGTTACCAAGGACGAATAACCATCGACCAACGACGCTTTCCGGAAAAGAGATGAGCAGGCGGGTAGATCCCGGCAGGCTGTCTCCTTTCCAATGCGCTCCTCGCAGAGCGCGGGAGGCGCCGGCGTTTCCACCAGCACCCTCGGAAGATGTGGCGCGGGCACTTCTGCCCGCGAACTCTCTCCCTCGCCGCTGAAGCCTCGGGTATGCCCACAGGCTGCAACGGTCGGAAACCACTTTCACATTATAGGACGACGCCGGAAGGAAAGAGGATTCAAGGTTTCGGATTCGACAGTGCTTTTTGAATCGCCTCCTCAGCCAGGGGCGCCATCAGCTTAAAGCCAGCCGCATTCGGATGCAGCCCGTCATCGGCGAGATCCTTCTTCATCAGGCCTTTGTCGTCGACCATCGCCGAGAAATAGTCGAGATACACGATGCCATTCCCGGCGCAGTAATCCTTAAGCCAGGCATTGAGCTCGAGAATGCGTGCTGGCGGCCGTCTGCGCAAAAAAGTCCTTCGAGCGCTCGGTATAATTATGTACGGGCAGCACCGACGAATACACCACGCGAATGCCGTGCACGCGCGCCAACTCGGCGAACGAAGCATAATTCGCCTCAATGTCCTCATCGCGCATAGGCCCGGTATTGCCGGCAATGTCATTGGTGCCCGCCAGAATCACGACCACCTTGGGATGCAGGTCGATCACGTCCTGGCGAAAGCGCACCAGCATCTGCGGCGTGGTCTGCCCTCCAATGCCGCGATTAATGTAAGGCTTGCCGGGGAAAGAATCTTCCAGCTTCCACATATCGGTGATGGAGTCGCCAAAAAACACGACGCGATTCTCTCCCGCCTTCGGCGCAGCCGAGCGCCGCGTTCGCCTCGCGATAGCGTTTCAGTTCTCCGTAGTCGTCCGTGAACACAGCAATGCGCGAAGCCCGGTACTGATCGAGCCCGGGAAAGCCGGTGGAGGGAATGGAGGGAGCGGCCTGCTGGGCGAACGCAGAGAGAGTGACAACCACGGCGCCCGTCAATACTGAAAGAGATCGAAATCTTTTCGTGTCCACGTTTCTCCCGGAAGGATGCATCAAACTTTTCGCCAGTTACAGAATATGCTCGATCTCAATCTCGCCCCACTTGCTCTGCAGATATTCCGCCACCAGCCGGCGATGACAATTCTCGGGATTGGCTTCACTGCAGAGCAGGCAGCCGCCATCCACCACTTCCCGCTCCACGGTATCTTCCACCTTGCGCTCGGCCATCAGATGCAGGAATTTTTCCTCGTAGTCGGACCAGGTTCCGTGGTTCTTCTTGTACTCGTCCAGCATAGCCTGCGTGGGCGCCAGTTCCGGCAGGTGCAGATATCCGATGGAAAGGATCGACTCGCAAAAAAATTGGAGATCCTCCCGCTTCGCAAACCCGGCCAGCTGCGAAACGTTATTCAGGCGGACATCCACCACTCTCGCCAGCCCCTGCCGCCGCAGCTTTTCAAAAAATTCCCGCGCCGACTTTTTGGTGAATCCGATGGTGAAGACTTTCATCGACGCGGCCCCCGCCGCGCTTATGCCGGCTGCGACACCTGACTCGCCGTGAACTCAATCTCCTCCGCCTGCTTCTCGTAGGCCAGGGCAACCAGTTCGTCTTTGGTCTGAAAAAGATTGTTCTCCTGCATTCCGTGCAGCGCCAGAAGGCGCAACAGCAAAGCATCGTGATCTTCCAAACTGCCGTCTTCGAGGATGTGCCGCACGCAGACCCCTCGCTCGTGCAAATATCGGGCGATCAGGATCGTCCGGTGACAACCCAGCGGCTCCTTCTCGGCGCACAAAATCGCCACCCGAAACTTCTCTGTTCCCGCCAGCAACCGTTCAATCCCCCGCTCGAATAGCGGGGTTTGCGCGATCAACGCATATTGCGCCCGCCCGTCCCGATAGCACGCCGGATCTTCCGAGCGCGCTCCCAGTTCCTGCCCCAAAAAAACATAGTCCATTCCAGATTGTTTAAGAGCACTCGCCAGCGCTTCGCGATTGAATTGTGGACAAAAGCGGCTGTAAGGCCGCGACCGGACGTCGGCGATGGCAGTAATTCCATGCTGCCCAAGCAATTCCAGCAGACGCTCTGCGGTGCCGTTCGAATGCCCTATGGTGTAAATGGTTTTCGTCATGGCGAAATCTGCATCACGCCCGCGATCAGCTTGTAGCAGGCATTCTGCGATTCAAACTTTTCACTGAGGCTAATACACAGGATGGGGTTCTGCAACCCAGTGCTGAAGCCGTCCGGATGGGGCAGAATCTGTTTTTCGAGAACGGGATCGGTGACGGCCAAAACGTACTCATGTCCCGCGAGAGAAAAATGCCCACGAACTCTGCGCCGCGCGTACCCGCTATCCGCGCCTTCCGTGCTGACCGTGATCAGCAAATGCGCCGGCTGTACCAGCACCAGTGAATATTGCTCCCGCTCCGCGACTGCGGCGGGAACCTTGTCGTTTTGACCGCTGGCGGTAGACTCGCCGTTCATCCACAGAGCGCCCGCAGGATGATCGAGCCCAGCCAACAGCTGCCGTGCCATCACCCGCCCGACGAATCGCCAGCGAACGCTGGTATCGATGAGATGATTTTCCTTTTGGCATCCCGACGGTCGCGGCGCCAGGAGCGTTACTTCGATAAGATCCAGCAATTGTGGGTCGCGCCACGTCTTGCGGTACCAACGTTCCGCCGTCAGTTCTCCTCGCTCCCGCCCGCTCACCGGACGATACCACGCACCCGGCTTTTGCCCGTCCCATTCCTTACCGGCCACGCAGCGTCCAGTGAGTTTGCGTGAATTCGCCAGGCAAACGATGGTTTTGGTGTACGGCATGACGCACTAAAAAGCTAGCTCGTCCGAAATTGTAGCGCCTCAAGCACACAGCACAACGTTCGCAATCGATTTTCTGATGCCAGCCTTCCCGAAATTGGCTTGGGCCAGCGTGTCTGCCGTCACAACGTATGGCGACATCTCTCACTACCCTTCTCCCCGTTCTTAGTTAAGCTGCGGAGGGTAATACTGCTCGCGGCGCAGCCCAGGTGTCCATCTTCGCGTCTTGCAATGGGCGGGAAATCTGAGGTGTTATGCTTATTGGGGGAAGTTCCATGAGCACAGCCAAACAAGACGCCGAGCATCTGCTGAACAAATTGCCAGACGACTCCTCGGTTGAAGACATCCAATACCACCTCTACGTCCTCGACAAGGTACGCCGCGGGTTGGAAGATGCTCGGGCTAAGGGCACGATGTCTCAGCAAGAGGTGGAAACCCGCCTCAGCAAATGGCTCAACGAATAGATTGGTCCCGCCGCGCTCTTCAAGACCTCGAAGCTATCGCCGAGTACATAGCCGCCGATTCTCCCACCTACGCAGGAATCGTCGTTAAAAAAATCGTCACCCAGGTCAAAACCTTGGCGCGGTTCCCACGTGCCGGGCGCAAAGTTCCCGAGTTCGACGATGAGAACATCCGAGAATTGAACGTCTACAGCTACCGCATCATCTATCAGCTACAAGAGGAAGAGGTCGTCATTGCGGCAGTGATTCACGGGAAACGAATTCTCCAGTAGTGCGTATCTCCCGTCACACGATGCCGTGACAGATCTCACTGCCTTCCCCCCCGGCCGTAGTTCAGCCTCTGACTGTAATACCGCTTTCCGCGCAGCCTGGGTCTCAGGGGCCCTCCACCCCGCGCGGGCGTTCCCGGTTCGGACCCCTGCTCGCTATCCGCGAGCCACATCTCTTACAACTCGGTCGGAGGATTGCATGCTCCATCTCGATACCGGCAACACCGGTTTCATGATTCTGTGTACCAGCCTGGTCATGTTGATGACTCCCGGCCTGGCGTTCTTCTACGGCGGCCTGGTGGGCCGCAAGAACGTCCTGGCCATCATGATTCAGAGTTTCGTCTCCATGGGCTGGACCACCGTCATCTGGTACATCTACGGCTACTCGCTGTGCTTCAGCGGCGATTGGCATGGCGTCATCGGAAATTTCCACTACGCCTTCCTACGCGGCATCAATCTCAGCACGCCGTCGCCCAACGACAGCATTCCCGCATTCGTCTTCATCGCGTATCAAATGATGTTTGCCATCATCACTCCCGCGCTCATCTCCGGAGCATTCACCAACCGCGTCACCTTCAAGGCCTACATGCTGTTTCTCACCGGATGGCTGACCTTGGTCTATTTCCCATTCGTCCACATGGTGTGGGGCGGAGGATTTCTGCAGCAATGGGGCGTGAAGGACTTCGCCGGCGGAATCGTGGTCCACAACATTGCCGGCATTGCGGCCTTGGCTTCCGTGATCTACGTCGGCAAGCGCCGCGTGCAGGATCGCGGTCCGCATAGCATTCCGCTGGTTGCGCTGGGGACGGGCCTGCTGTGGTTTGGCTGGTACGGTTTCAACGCGGGCAGTGAAATGCGCGTGGATTCCGTCACCGCTACCGCCTTCCTGAATACCGACGTGGCCGCGTCCTTCGCCGCAGTCGCCTGGCTGCTCGTGGCATGGCTGAACGAAAAGAAGCCCAAGCTTCTCGGTCTGCTCACCGGCGCAGTCGCCGGACTGGCCACCGTGACTCCGGCCGCAGGCTACGTTTCTCCCACCACGGCAGTGATCATCGGGATCGTCTCCGGCGTGGTGTGCTACTACGCCGTCGAAATGAAGAACAAGTTGCAATGGGACGACGCACTCGACGTTTGGGGAGTTCACGGCGTCGGGGGCTTCCTCGGCATCGTCATGCTGGGTATCTTCGCCAATAAGCAATTCAATCCCGAGGGCGCCAACGGCTTGCTGTACGGTGATCCGGTATTCCTTCTGAAGCAGGTCACAGCAGTCACGTTCTCTTCGGTCTGGGCATTCGCGTTCACCTATGCCATGCTGCGGATCATTGATGCCTTCACGCCCGTGAAAGTAAGCGAGGCATCAGAAGAGATCGGCCTCGATGAGTCGCTCCACGGCGAACATGCCTACGAACAACTGACCGACGAAGATGTAGTCCATAAGTTAGTCGAGTCGGTCCGGCACTGAGGCTGTGAGAGGGACCGCGCAGAGATCTGCACTTCTCTGTTGCCTGGGTACGATTGTGTTTGCCGGGGTGATGCTCGCATCGCCCCGATTTTTAGTTGCCCAGAACAGCACCCCGCCGCCCGTCTCCTCTAGCGAGGCTCCGCATAGCCCGTCTTGGTGGAAAGGCATTACCACCAACGGATTCGTTTCGTTCTCCTACACTTACAACACCAACGATCCCATTCCGCGGCTGAATCAATTTCGCGTCTTCGACTTCAACGACAACGATCCCCAACTCGACGTCGCCCAACTGGTGATTCAGCACCCCGTCTCTGAGGCCGGGCAGTTTGGGTTTCGGCTGAATCTGATCGCCGGTTCCGGCGTCCCCGAAGTCACTGCTTCTTACGGAATGTTTCGCAACACGCACACCGGCATTGCGCATCACTTCGACATCCCCGAGGTTTACGCCAGCTACATCGTGCCCGTCGCGAAGGGACTTCGCCTCGATGCGGGAAAGTTTGTAACTCCCTTCGGCTCCGAAGTCATCGGAGGTTACGACGGCTGGAATGACAATTTCAGCCGCGGCTTCATCTTCGGCTACGGCATTCCCTTCACTCATACCGGCATAAAGGCAAGCTACTCCTTCAGCAGCAAAATCTCAGGCGCAGCGTTCCTCACCAATGGGAGCGATGCTGTGACCCGGCTGAATGGAGGGGTGACCGTCATCGGGCAGCTTGCCGCGGTCACTTCGAAGACCACAAATCTGGCGTTCACCTTCCTGCATGGCCCGGAGCAACCGCACAACACGCATGATCAGCGGAGCGTGTACGAACTGACCGGCGCATGGAAAGTCATGCCCCGCTTCACTCTCGGTTTCGACGGACTCTATGCCGACGAGGATCATGCCTCCACCAACGGAAGCGATGCCATCTGGAAAGGCCTTGCGGGCTATTCCAAATACAATTTCACGAAGGAGTTTTCGCTGGCGTTTCGTGGCGAAGTTTTCGCGGATATCGGCGGCAGCCGTACCGGCACATCGCAAACCCTGCGCGGATTTACTGTAACTCCCGAGTACGTTCTGCCCGCTAAGCTCTCGCGCATAATTTCAGACCTGCATCACCTTGATGGAAAACTTGTTGTGCGCGGCGAGGTCCGCCAGGATCTCTCCGACCAGAATTCGTTTCGCAAAGGTGCGGGCTTCACCAACCGGCAATTCACCAGAGCGGTAAATCTGATCTACCTGTTCTGAATTTCTTCTCCTGGGTTTGATCCGTGGAGATCCGCGCAAATCCGTGGCAAAGAAGTTTTTCTTATCCGTCACATCCCGTCGTAATTCGGTCCGCCGCCGCCCTCCGGAGGCACCCAGGTGATGATCTGGTACGGGTCGGCGATGTCGCAGGTCTTGCAGTGCACGCAGTTCGACGGGTTCAGGCTGATGCGTTTGCCACTGGGCTGGCTCGCGTCGTCCACCATCTCATACACATTCGCGGGACAGAAATTCTGGCAGGGGCTGCCGAACTCTTTCACGCATTTCGTATTGCAGACATTCGTGTCGTGGATGACCAGATGCGCAGGCTGATCTTCCTCGTGCTTCGTGCCCGAGTGATAAAGATCCGTCAGCTTATCGAACGTCAGCTTTCCGTCGCCCTTGGCGGGCCCGATCAGATGCTTCTCGGCCCCGCCGTCCGCCGGCAACTCAGACAACTTTTCCATGCGCTCGTATCCCGCCATCGCGGGATAACGGTTGCGCAATCCGCGCCCGCCCGTGATCATCTGCAGGCCGGTGTGGAACATGCCCGCGTACATGCCGTGCTCGAAACCCTGATGCAGGTTCCGCACCTTCCACAACTCTTCTTTGATCCAGCTGGATTCAACCTTCTTCTGGAATGCTCCGAGCGTGGCTGCCGACGAATCATCCTTCGTCAGCGCATCGAACGCAGTTTCCGCCGCCAGCATTCCGCTCTTGATCGCCAGATGAATTCCCTTGAGCCGGGCCGAATTCAGGAAGCCCGCCGAATCGCCAAGAATCATCCACCCATTGCCGGCCACCGGCGGAATCGCCCACCAGCCGCCGTAAGGCATCGACTTCGCGCCATAGCGAATCATTTTCCGCCCTCAAGCAGCTTCGCCACGAACGGATGCTTTTTAAATTCCTGCAGCACGCGCTGCGGGTCCAGCCGCGGATCGGCATAATCGAGGCCCGTGACGAATCCCAGCGACACCACGTTGTCCGTCGTTCCATGGCCGGGCGCCCCATAAATCCACGCGCCGCCATATTCTTTCGTCGTCAGCGGCCAGCCCAGCGTATAAATCACTTCGCCCGCGGCAATGCGCCCTGACGGCACTTCCCACAGTTCCTTCACGCCGACGCCGTACGTCTGCGGATTCGCATTCTTCGCGAGATCAAATTTCTCGATCAGTTGCTTCGTCAGCGATCCCCGCGGGCCTTCGGCAAGGATCACCACTTTCGCCTGCAGATCGTATCCCGGCTCGAAGTTCGATTTCTGGTGTCCTTCTTTGTCGACGCCCTTGTCGTCGGTACGCACCCCAGTGACACGATCGCCGTCATAAAGCAGCTCCGACCCGGCAAATCCGGTGAACACGGTGATGCCGGTCTCTTCCACCTTGCCGCCCATCCACTTCACAAACCGGTTCAGCGAGATGACATAGTTGCCGTGATCGCGCAGGAACGGCGGTGTAATGGGGAATTTAAATTTGCCCTTCTCGGTAAGAAAGTAAACGCCTTCCTTCGTGACCTTGGCGTCGAGCGGCGCTTCCTTCTCAAACTCCGGCAGCAGTTCGTGCATCGACCGCGGATCGAGCAGCGCCCCCGACAAGCAGTGCTGTCCGACTTCCCGCGCCTTTTCGAGCACGTAGATATTTTCTTTGCTGAGCGGCGCGTCAGGATGCGTCGCATTATGCGCATCGATCAACTGCGCCAGGCGCAGAGCGCAAGCCATCCCAGCCGGCCCGCCGCCGACGATGACCACGTCAGCCGGCATCTGCGGCCGCTCCACACCTTCCATTGGTTTGCGAAAAACAAGCATTCAGATTCCAGCCCAATAACTTCTTTGCCGCTGATTCACGCGGATGAACGCGGACCAAACGACGGGTTCAATTTCGCTCTTGGATCAGCGTTTATCTGCGTTGATCCGCGGGATAGAAGTTAGCTTCC
Source organism: uncultured Acidobacteriota bacterium (assembly GCA_963763795.1). Taxonomy (GTDB): domain Bacteria; phylum Acidobacteriota; class Terriglobia; order Terriglobales; family Acidobacteriaceae; genus Sulfotelmatobacter. The sequence continues at coordinate 1,051,677 of CAVXPP010000007.1, forward strand.
CGCCTTAACTTTCTTCACTTCCTCAATCAACGGCGGCACGATGTCGAACAAATTCCCCACCACGGCGTAATCAGCAATCTCGAAAATCGGCGCCTCTGAATCTTTATTCACTGCGATGATGGCCCGCGAGCCCTTCATCCCGACGATATGTTGAATCGCGCCGCTGATACCCAAAGCCAGATAAAGTTTTGGCGCAACCGTTTGTCCCGACGATCCGATCTGGCGGTCCATCGGCAACCATCCCGAATCGCAGATCGGACGCGATGCCGCGAGGTCTCCGCCCAGCGCATCCGCCAGCTGCTTCGCAATCTCGATATTTTTCTGCTCTTTGATCCCGCGACCAACGGCCACGATAATCTCCGCCTGGGTCAGGTCGACCGCCTGCTTCGCCTCTTTGAAAACTTCCTGCGGCTTGTTCCGGATCACACCGTCGGCGATGTCAACCTTCACCGTCTCCACCGGAGCCGCGCTCGCGCCAGCCTCCGCCTTATCTCCGCGGAAAGACCCGTTCTGAAATGTCGCGAACCACGGAGCCTCGCTCGTGAAGCTCACATCGGCCGCCAGCTTGCCCTGAAACAGCTGCCGCGTGAAAACCAGTTTCCCGCCTTCATGCTTGAACCCGATGCAGTCGCTGATCACCGTGCGTCCCATGGCCGTCGCCAGCTTGGGCACAAAGTCCCGCACCTGGTAGGTATGCGGCATCAGCACGAGTTTCGGCTGCTTCGAAGTGAGGAACTGCTTCAGCGCGGCGGCGAATGCATCGGGCGTGTAGGGCTCGAGTTTTGCCGACTCCACCGCATACACTTTCGCGACGTTCTTTGCGCCGACTTCCGCAGCAATGGATGCCGCACTACCGCCGACTACAGCGGCTTCCAGCGTCCAGCCGGTTGCCGCCGCAATCGCCTGTCCGGCAGTGATGGTTTCCCACGAAACGCGATTCAGTTTCCCTTCGCGCTGTTCCACAACTACGAGGATCGTATCTGGCATAAGGTCAGCTCTTAGCTGCTAGCTCCTGGCTTCTGCAAAGCTCCTGTGGGGACAGCCGCCCTCGGCTGTCCGGCCGAGCGAAAGCTCGGCTCGCGGGCAAGAGTGCCCGCGCCACGCTTACAGTACTCTCAGTTCATTCCGCAGCTTATCCACCAGCTTCTTTGCAATCTCCGCCGGAGGCCCATCAATGTGCTCCGTCTTTTTCGTCTTCTGCGGAACATACAGCTTCTCGATCTTCTGCAGATTCTCTCCCAGCGCCGCCTGCACCTCGGCCAGCGCCACTTTCCGCAGCGGCTTGTTCTTCGCCTGTTTGATGCCGATCAGCGTGGCGTAGCGCAGCTTGTTGATGCCCGACTGAATCGTCAGCACCGCCGGCGTCGGCATATCGACAAACTGGAAGTATCCGGCTTCGAGCTCGCGCTTCACCCGAATCCCGTTGTCGGTCTTCTCAATCTGCATGATGATGGTCGCGTGCGGCAGCCCCAGCAACTCAGCCAGGATCACGCCCGTCTGCGCGTAACCGTAGTCGTCCGATTGCAGCCCGGTAAAGATCAGGTCAAACTGTTCATCCTTGATCGCCGCCGCAATCGCCTTCGCCGTGTTCAACGCATCCAGCCCGACGAACTTGTCGTCTTCCAGATGAATCGCCCGATCCGCGCCCTTGGCCAGAGCCTCTCGGAGCACCTGCTGCGCCCGCGCCGGACCGCTCGTAATCACAACCACCTCGCCCTTGTGCTTTTCCCGCTGCCGCAGGGCCTCTTCCAGTGCAAAGGCGTCCGGCTCGTTCACTTCGTACGAAACATCTTCGCGGATCCACGTGCCGCCTTCGTTCAACTTCAGCGGCGCATCTTTCTGCGGCACCTGCTTCATGCAAACCAGGATTTTCAAGAGAGAACTCCTCGCCCCAGCGGCTCCGGGCAGCTCCGACAAAACGCATAAGTATAAATGAGCAAGCCCGTAGGCGGAAATACACAGAATCACCTTTAGTGAAGTATTTGGATTCTTAGGGTTGCCACCAAGTCGTCATCCCGAACGGCGGCGCAGTTCAGCCGACGGAGGGATCTCCCGTCATCCCAGGTCCGCGGTTTGAAGGGCTTCTAACACTAAGGACACGAAGGTTCGCGAAGGGAACCATCCCGGGTTTTCCTTCGTGAACCTTCGTGCCCTTAGTGGTTGATGCTCCCCTTTGTGATCCCAATCACAGACTCAACCGCTCTCACAAGTCAGCATGACCAAGACACTCTTATGCCCACCGACACGTTTTCCGCCATGCGGCAGAGCATCATCGAGGGCGCTCCCGACACCGCGTCCAGCCTGGCGCAGCAGGCCCTCGCCGCCGGCACCGCTCCGCTCGACGCCATCCACAACGGATATGTACCAGGCATGCACGACGTCGGCGAGCAATTCGCCCGCGGACAAATGTTTCTCCCCGACATGATGGCCTCCGCCGAAGCCATGCGCGCCGCCATGGCCGTTCTCGATCCGGAACTGCGCAAACTCGGGACCGAACGCCCCATGGCTGGCACCGTAGTGCTCGGCACGACCAAGGGCGACATTCACGAGATTGGAAAAATTCTTGTCGGAACCCTGCTCACGGCGCACGGCTTCCGCGTTCACGATCTAGGAGTCGACGTGTCGGGCGAGAAGTTTGCCATCAAGGCGCGTGAACTCAGTGCGGATATTGTTGGCGTCTCCGCGCTGCTGACGACTACCATGCGCAATCAGAAAAGCGTCATCGAAGCTCTGGAAAAATCAGGACTGCGCTCGCAAGTCAAAGTCATGGTCGGAGGCGCTCCCGTCACGCGCAGATGGGCCGATGAAATTGGCGCCGACGGCTACGCCAAAGACGCCATGAGCGCGGTCGCACTAGCACGTGAACTGATGCAGCAAAAGCAATCAGCGGAGATGCCGCTACACATTTAACGTCCTCTTTATGCAGTCTTTTGATGTGGTGTTTAGCACTGTCATTCTGAGCGGAGATGGCCCCGCGCAAAGCGCGGGGCCTCGGACTCGAAGAATCGCTACACCCGGAGAGTGTCTTCGGGAGCAGGGATTCCTCGCTACGCTCGGAATGACAATCGCTGAGAAGTTGAGAATATGAAACCGAAATTCGAGCTGCTCGACAAACCGCTGATCGAACGCATCCTCGAAGAAGCCTTCCAGCTCATCGAGGATCCCGGCGTGCGGGTCGCTCCCTACGTCGAGGACTTACTCCGTGGCGCTGGCATCACCGTGAAAGAGGGTGTCGCGCATATTCCCGAAGTTCTGGCACGCCGTCTTCTTGATCTAGTGCCTCGCGGCTTCTGCCTCTACGATCGCGACGGCAATCGGGCCGTGCTTTACGGCGGAGACAGCGTTCATTTCGATCCCGGCTCGTCGTGCCTCAACATTCTCGATCCCGCAACCCAATTGCCTCGCCCCGCCCTGTCAGCCGACCTCGTCCGCCTGGTGCAGGTCGCCGAGATGCTCCCGCAGTTCGCCGCGCAATCGACGGCCATGGTCTGCAACGACATTCCGCAGGAGATCGGCGACTGGTACCGCCTTCTGCTCGTGCTCTGGTATTCGGAAAAGCCGGTTGTCACTGGAGCCTTCTCCGCTGCCAGCCTGCACACTCTGATCGATTTGCTCGCCATCGAAGGCGGAGGCCGCGACGCCCTCCGCAAAAATCCGCGCGCCGTCTTCGATGTCTGCCCTTCGCCGCCTCTGAACTGGTCCGAGTTCGCGTCGCAGAATTTAGTCGACCTAGCGCGTGCCGGAGTCCCCGCCGAAATCGTGAGCATGCCTCTGGCAGGCGCGACCGCTCCCGTCACGCTCGCGGGCTCGGTCGTGCAGCACGCCGCCGAATGCATCAGCGGCATCACCATTCATCAGCTCGCGCAGCCCGGCGCCCCCATCGTTTGGGGAGGCGCTCCGGCCATCTTCGACATGCGCACCGGCAAGACTCCCATGGGCGCCATCGAAACCGCCATGCTCGATGTGGCCTGCGCGCAGGTCGGCAAATATCTCGGCCTGCCCACTCATGCCTACATGGTCGCCGGAGACGGCCGCGTGATCGACGCCCAGGTGGAAATGGAAAGCGGAATGTCGGCCGTGCTCGGCGCGCTCACCGGCATCAACATGATCTCCGGCGCGGGCATGCTCGACTTCCTCGCCTGCCACAGCATCGAAAAGCTGGTCATCGATGCCGAAGCCATCGCCTCCGCCCAGCGCCTCATCGCGGGCATCGAACCGCGCGGCGACTCTCTCGCCGTCGCCATGTTCGCGCAAACCGGCCTTCACGGAGATTTTCTGAAGTTGAAGGAAACGCGCTCGCTCTTCCGCCAGGAGCAGCACTTCCCCTCAAGCGTGATCGACCGCGGACTAACCGCCGTGGATGGCGCTGACCCTGGCATTCTGGAGCGCACCCGGCAGCGAGTGGAAGAGTTGCTCTCCGGCTACGAGCGCCACCCACTCCCGCCGGAATGTGAGCAGGAACTGATCGCGTTCGCCCAGCGCGAAGCCAAGGAATCCGGCCTGGAAGGTTTGCCGGGAATCGTTCAGGAAGAAACCGTCCGCGAAGCCGGACTGATGAAGTAGCCGGACTGATGCGGTAGATGTCATTCTGAGCGGAGATGGCCGTGCGCGGAGCGCAGCGCCATCGGAGTCGAAGAATCCCTGCTCGTGATGACTCTAAGTTTTGAGTGATCGCTTACTCCGTGATGACCGTCGACTGCCCCGAAATGTCGAACCGTTTGCGGCAACGCATATTCTTGCAGGCCATCACGTCGTCCTTGCGGACCATGTAAGATCGGAACTTCGCGAACCGGGCCCGGTCCCGCTCATCGGCGCGTCCCCCCAGTTGCCGCTTCTTGGTGCGGACAATCCAGGTCACCTCGTATTCCGCCGCCTGGTGGCAGTGAGGACAATTCAGCGAGGCTGGCTTTTTTTCCTGCCGTTCGTCAAAAAAATCGCGCTCTTCCATAGTTTTCGCGCCGCATCGCTACTGTCAACGGCGTTCCCTTAAGAATTATTACATATTTGTACACCCTGGATGCGCAACCGGAGCGATTGCCGCAATCGAGTTACACTCAATGCAAGCCGGAACGCGGGACAAATTTCATGCCCCGAAAGAAAAAAGTGAAACGTTTTCGCGCCGTGACCGCGGTGAAGGAATTAGCGCGCGAGCGCGTCGGCTCGCCTCCGGCGGAAAAGATTGTCATCGAGAAAAAGAAGAAGCCGGAAAAACACAAGCCCACGCTGCAAAAGCTGCTGGGCGAGCGGGAATAACTCGGAAAAGTTCTAATTGAAGGTCGCCGTAACCGTGCGGTTTGCGTTCATCGTAACCGAGCAAGGATTCGTAGTCGTTGGCGTGTCGCATCCCAGCCAACTCACCGACGTCGACGAACCCGTCGGCGTCCCCGTCAGCATGACCGTAGTTCCCGTGACGAATTGACCCAGGCAAGGCTGTGCACTGGTGCAGCTCAGACCGGAGGGGTTACTGGTCACGTTCCCCGCGCCGTTTCCCGCAAAGGTGAGTGTAAGCACCAGCGCTGAACCCGAACCTCCGCTGCCTGATCCGGTGAAGCACACGACGTTCCCGGTCATGTATCCGGTAACCAGCGCTCCCGAAGAAGAAAGCCCGCCCGCGCTGGAGTTTGTCGTTAACGTCGCCGAAACCAGCGTTGCGCCGCACGTGTCCCCGGTTGCCGTCAGCAACCCGGCCGGAGTCACCGTCATCATTTGCGTGTCGTTCGAGTTCCACGTGACTTCGCTGGTGATGTCCTTGGTGACCGGCGGATGGATGTATGTGCCCAGCGCCCGCAGTTGCACCTGCAATCCCGCATCCTGGATAACCGGAGTATTGGACTCGCCGAAGGTCTCAACGTTCGGCTGAACCTGGATCGATACCAACTCCTGGCTTCGTCCGCAACTCGACACTGTGAGCAGCACACTAGCAGCAACCGCCAGGGCAATAATGCTCAACCACTTCCCGTTCATGAGTGACTCCCGGGTTCCTTCTGGACTGGGACAGAAACAACGCTAGAGAGGGCCAATGTAGCCAACGTCGGTGCAAAAAGCAATAGCCCGGCAGGACCCTGCGTTCAGCCCTTCACCGCCTCAGCCACGCAATTGGCGAACTCCCTTACATCCTCCTCGGTGGTATCGAACGAGCACATCCAGCGCACAATGCCCTCGTCTTCAATCCACGGATAAAAGAAATATCGCTCCTTGATCTTCTCGATCGCGTGCCGGGGAATCTGCGCGAACACCCCATTGGCCTCAACTTTCCACACCACCCGCACCTGTGGAATCTTTCGGACCTCAGCCTCCAGCACTTTCGCCATCCGGTTGGCATGCTCAGCGCTTCGCCGCCACAGATCATCCGTGAGCAACGCCTCGAATTGCGCTGCAATAAAGCGCATCTTCGAAGCCAGCTGCATCCCCTGCTTGCGCAGGTAAAGAAAGTCGGCACCCAGAGCCGGATTGAAAAACACCACCGCTTCCCCGCCCATGATTCCATTCTTCGTTCCGCCAAACGAAAGCACGTCCACGCCCAGATCGCGCGTAGCCTGCCGCAGGGTCTGCCCAAGTCCGGCCGCGGCATTGGCAATGCGCGCCCCATCCATGTGCAGAAACATGTCGTGCTCGTGGGCAAAGCGCGCTAGCGCCTGAACCTCCTCCGGCTGGTAAACCGTTCCCATCTCGGTGGCTTGCGTGATCGAGATAACTTTCGCCTGCACATGATGCTGGTCGCCAATGCCGTGATAGGCGTGGCGCACCGAGTCGAGCGAAATTTTGCCGTGCTCGTGCGCCAGCGGGATCAGCTTGCTTCCCAAATGTTTCTCGGGCGCGCCGCACTCGTCGGTATAGATATGCGCATAGTCGCTGCAGAGCACGGCTTGATACGGCCGCATCAGCGCCTGCAGCCCGAGCACATTGGCCCCGGTGCCGTTGAAGGTGAAAAATACCTCAATCCCAGAACCGAAATGTTCTTCGAACTTGGCAACGGCCGAGCGCGTGTACCGGTCGTCGCCGTAAGCGATCACGTGCCCGTCATTGGCCCGCGCGATGGCCTCAAGAATTTCCGGATGGACTCCTGCATTATTGTCGCTGGCAAAGCTGCGCGTACTTTTGGTGGAGGCCTTCAGCATAAGGGAATAATGTAGCAGAGCAATCGCGCCGGGATCATCCTCTCTTCGCTATCCTGAGGCGTGAAGGCCGTTCCCCTTGGCACGCATCGCGCTCAACGCATTACAATCCACTGCAGACCTCCGGTCGGGACCCTATGCCGCGCAAACGCACTCTCATCCCGTCTCCGCTCGCCTGGACCACCATGACCGCGCCCGTTCCGCCCCCGCCGCTCCCGGTCCTCGCCGAGCGCGGGGGGACACAACTTCGCACACCGTTGCCCGTCGCCATCGTCGACACCCGCGAGCAAAATCCGCTCTCCTTCCGCCGCTTCAAAGGATGGTTCGCCCGCGTCGAGCACCGCGCTCTGCGTCTCGGCGACTATTCCGTGGAAGGCATGGAGGACACCTGCGCCGTCGAGCGCAAGGATCTGGCTGACCTGATTTGCTCTTTCACCACCAACCGCGCCGTCTTCATCAACCGCCTCCGACGCATGGCCGAACAGCCTCACAGCCTGCTTGTGGTCACTGCTTCGATGACCGAAATCAAATCCGAATATCCTTACCGAGCCGCCAATCCCAACCGCATTACGCAATCGCTGATCGCAGTGCTGGCGGGCCTCCGCCTTCCTTTCATCTGCACCGAGACCCACGAGCTCGGCGAAGAAATAGTCGCCTCCTATCTCTACCAGACATTTCTGTATGATTGGCTGGACCGCAACGGCCACGGCCGCCACCTGGCCGACGGCGATTTGTAATTGCATGGGACTGTCATGCCCGACCAATTCACCCTCGCCGTCTCCGCCGCGCAATTAATCCTGAAACGCACCCCGCTGCATCCCCGGATCGGACTCGTCCTCGGTTCCGGACTCGGCGCCTTCGCCGATTCGCTCTCCGACGCCACGCGCGTCCCCTACGCTGACATCCCATCCTTTCCGCAATCCACCGCGATCGGCCACGCCGGCCGCCTCGTCATCGGCAATGCAGGAAACGTGCCGGTCGCCGCCATGCAAGGCCGCGTTCATTTGTATGAGGGATATTCCGGACAGGAAGCTACTTTCCCGATCCGCGTCTTCGCCCGCATGGGCATTCGCGCCGTCATCCTCACCAACGCCGCCGGAGGCATCAACCTCGGTTACTCGCAAGGCGCGCTGGTTCTGATCCGAGACCACATCAACCTGCAGGGAACCAATCCGCTGGTTGGCGCCAACGACGACCGCTTCGGCGTGCGCTTCCCCGACATGACTCAGGCCTACTCCCGCGCCTTCCGCGAGATCGCGCGCGAAGAGGCCGCCAAGCAGAGCTTGATGTTGCATGAAGGCGTCTATGCCGCGCTGCTCGGCCCCAGCTATGAGACTCCCGCCGAGATTGAATATCTGCGCCGCATCGGCGCCGATCTGGTAGGAATGTCGACCGTCGCCGAGGTGATCGCCGCCCGCCACATGGGATTGAACGTCCTGGCGATCTCCTGCGTCACCAACATGGCCGCCGGAATCCTGGACCAGCCCTTATCTCACGCGGAAGTCATGGAAACCGGCGAGCGCGTAAAAACCACATTCGAGTCGCTGCTCCGCGCCGTCCTCCCGCGAGTAGCCGCCACGCTCCAATGATGGTTCATGTGGCGACGGACGCCTTCGCCCGTCCCGCGACGCCGAAGGCGAGCGCTCATGTGCTTATGTGGAGACAGCCGCCTCGGCTGTCCCGCGATGCCGAAGGCGAGCGGAACCGGCACAGCACCGCCGCCTCACTTTCCCGCCCGCGGTATCACCAGCTCCGCCGGAGGCCTGATCCCATACACCGCCGAAAAATCACCCTGATTCACCGCCAGCGCCAAATGTCCCCGCGAGTCGATGTAAAGCAGTGGCTGCCCCAGCGGCACATCGCTGAACGTTTTCACAAACTTCATCTTCAATTCCTTGTCGCCCACCCTCACCGGAACTTCCTGCCCGCGTTGATATCCCAGCTTCAGGAAATCTTCCGCATCCACGTTCGTCACCAGATTGCCGAAGGGTCCGTCGGTCGCGATTATCATGGCATTCAGCCCGCTCGCGTGTATGTTCGCGATCTTCAGATCGAGCCGCACCAGATCTTTTACCGGCATCTCCGGCCCCACTGTGGTCCAGTCATCGCCACGCGCCAGGTGCGCGCCTACAGGCGAAAAAATATCGCGGCCATGAAACGTCGAGGACAGCTTGCTGCCGATCATCCACTCCGGATTCGTGATCACCCGCACCGCATCGATGCCATCGCGCTGCTCGACCAGCGTGATCACGCCATTATCCGGCAGCACGAAAAACTGTCCCCGCTTCGAATGCGCCACAATCGCCTTGCGCCTGCTGCCCACCGTCGGATCGACGACCACCACAAACACCGTTCCCGCCGGAAAATACGGAGCCGCTCCATACAAATAACGCGCCCCATCGAAAATCGAATACGGCGTGACCTGGTGAGTCAGGTCCACAATCCGGACCTCCGGCATGATGCCGTACATCACCCCGCGGCAGATCGCGACCGAGTCGTCCACCACTCCAAAGTCCGTCATAAAGACGATGGTCGGCGGATATTTCTGCACCGGGCTCGCCCAGCACGCCCCCGCCGCAACCGTCAGCAGCGCAAGCAGCGCGAAAACGATCGTCCGCCTCCGCGCACACGCATTCCGATGGAATGAAATTGAATTCATCGTTTCTCCTTCTTGTTGTTGCCGTACCTGCCCCGATCGCCGAGCCGATGCCCCGGCTAAAAGCGACGGGCAATTCTAAACAAAGTTTTTGAAAGGTGGCAGCAACGCGAGATTCCCCGGTTACCGATCCCGCGCTTTATAATTCATCCGCACCTCAATTCATGGAGGCTCTCATGTCGCAAGCCATCCCCGAGAAGTACAAGGACCTGTTCCAGAAGCGCGCGTTCGCCAGTCTCGCGACTCTCATGCCCGACGGCCGTCCGCAAGTCACGCCCGTCTGGTGCGACTTCGATGGGGAACATGTGATCTTCAACTCCGCTCGCGGACGCCAGAAGGACCGCAACGTCCGCCGCGATCCCCGCGTCTCGGTCGCCGTCATCGATCCCGAGAACCCCTACCGCTACGTCGAAATTCGCGGACGCGTCGTCGAGATTACTGAAGAAGGAGCCGCAGCCCACATCGACAAGATGGCCAAAAAATATCTCGGTGTCGATAAATACCCCTACGGCCAGCCCGGAGAAGTCCGCGTCCTCTACAAAATCAAACCCGAACACACCACAGTGATGGGATGAATCATGTGGGGACAGCCGCCTCGGCTGTCCAGCCGCCGGTAGCGCCGGCGTCCCGCCGGCTGTCGCGAGGGCGTCTCGCCCTCGCGCCCGGCATCGGCATGACCGCAGGAGACTTCTATTCGCACCTACAACCTCTGCTTCCTCGGCTTCGGCAATGTCAATCGGACTCTCGTCCGGTTACTCGAGGACCGCGCCCCCGAACTCCGCGACCGCTACGGAATCGCCTACCGCATCACCGGCATCGCCTCCCGCCGCCTAGGCTGGATCGCAAATCCGGAAGGCCTATGTGGCGCGGGCACTCCTGCCCGCGAACTCTCACCACAAAGCTCAAGCCTGGCCCAAGGCAATACCCAACCCAGCAACGTGAAAGACTGGCTATCCGCCGCCCAAGCCGACGTCCTCTTCGAAGCCACATCCCTCAACGTGGAAACGGGCCAACCTGCCGTCGACCACATCCGAGCCGCCCTCCACCACGGAGCCCACGCCATCACCGCTAACAAAGGCCCCATCGTCCACGCCTACCGCGACCTTCGCGAACTGGCCGCCAAACAAGGCAAGCGCTTCCTCTTCGAATCGACCGTGATGGACGGGGTCCCAATCTTCTCCTTCTTCGACCAACTCCCCGCGATTCATCTGCAGGGATTTCACGGAATCCTCAACTCGACCACCAACGTGATCCTCAGCGAGATGGAGCAAGGGCTGTCATTCGATGAAGCATTAAAGAAAGCGCAGGCCCTCGGCATCGCCGAAACCGACGCCACCCACGACATCGACGGCTGGGACGCCGCCGTAAAAACCTCCGCACTGATCACCGTCCTGATGGACGCTCCCATCCGCCTCGATCAGATCGCCCGCGAAGGCATCCGAGACCTGACCGCCAACGCGGTGCGCACCGCCAAGCGCGACGGCTGGCCCTTCAAACTGGTCTGCCGCGCCAAGCGTGTCGGCAACGAGGTGCAAGCCAGTGTGGGTCCGGAGAAAGTCCGAAGCAGCGAACCCATGGCGCGCATCACCGGCACGTCGTCCTATGTCTATTTCGAAACCGACATCTTCCCCGGCCTGGCCATCACCGAAGAAAACCCCGGCCTCTACGCGACAGCTTTCGGCCTCCTGGCCGATTTCGTACGGGCCGTGAAATCGTAGCATTGCGTAGTCATGGGCCAGCGTCCCACCGAAGCAACTGAAAATGGGGTGCCCCATTTCTCGCCGCTTTTGCGAGAAGTGGGGATTTTCGACAGAGCGTAGTCGAAGGGATCTCCCCGGGATCGAGCTAAATAGCAAGGAGCGCTTCGTGGGGTTCATTCCCCGTACGCTCATGATAAAAATTAAGACATGCCCTTGACCGAAACCGCTCCCGCCCTCGACCTCACCTACGTCCGCTCCCAGTTCCCGTCGCTCGCGCAAACTGTGAAGGGACATCCCGCCGCATTCCTCGACGGCCCCGGCGGAACGCAGGTCCCGCAGCGCGTCATCGACGCCATCTCCAACTACTTGCGCCGCGACAACGCCAACACCGGCGGAGCCTACTCAACCAGCCGCCACACCGACGCCATGATCGCCGAAGCCCGCGCCACCATGGCCGACTTCCTGCACTGCGGCCCCGACGAAGTCGCCTTCGGTCCGAACATGACCACGCTGACCTTCGCCATCTCCCGCGCCCTCGGCCGCGAACTCAAGCCGGGCGACGAAATCGTTCTCACCCGCCTCGATCACGACGCCAATTTTTCCCCCTGGGCCGCCATGGCGGAAGACCGTGGGGTCACGGTCCGCATCGCTGAAATCCACGACGAAGATTGCACTCTCGACCTCGCTGATCTCGCCTCGAAAATCACCGACAAAACGAAGCTCGTCGCTGTGGGATACGCCTCGAATGCCGTCGGCACCATCAATCCGGTCAAACAGATCGTCGAACTCGCGCACAAAGCTGGAGCCCTGGCCTACATCGACGCCGTCCACTACGGCCCCCACGGCCTGATTGACGTCGCCGACCTCGACTGCGATTTCCTCGCCTGCTCCACCTACAAATTCTTCGGACCGCACATGGGTGTGCTCTTCGGCAAGCGCGCGCACCTGAAGCGCCTTCGCCCCTACAAGGTCCGTCCAAACACGAATGCAATTCCAAACTGCTGGGAATGGGGAACGCTGAATCATGAGTGCATTGCGGGAATCGCCGCCTGCGTGGACTACATCGCCAATCTCGGCCGCCATACGATGGAAAGGCTGCCCCACCCTTCGTTTTCGAAGGGTGGGAACCACGGACCCGAACTCACCCCCCGCCGCGGCGCCATTGAAGCCGCCTACGCTGCCATCCACCAGCACGAGCGCGCCATGCTGGAACGCATGATGACCGGCCTCAAGAAAATTCCCGGCCTCAAGATCTACGGCATCACCGATCCCGCCCGCTTCGAGGAACGCTGTGCCACTTTCGCGGTGCGCATCGAAGGCCGCACGCCCCTCGAACTTGCCACCAAACTCGGCGACCGCGGCTTCTTCACCTGGGACGGCAACTACTATGCCCTGAACCTCACCGAGCACTTCGACGTCGAAAAATCCGGAGGATTTCTCCGCATCGGCCTCGTCCACTACAACACGCCCGAAGAAGTCGACCGCCTGCTGGCGGCCTTGCGAGAGATCGTGGGAGCATAGCCAGTTTTCCTTCGCGGCGAGTAGGTTTCGACAAATCGACGTAGGATTACTAACCAAAGTCGGCCTTCAGGCCGCCGGGCCCCGATCCATTCAAACTCGACAACTCGCACCACTGTAGAGGTATTTATGAAGAGTATGCGGTTTCTGCTTCTGTTATTGCCCCTGCTCGCTTTTGCCCAGAACAGTTCAGAAAAATCGGGCGACAAGAGTCTGATCCTCGCTCTGGAGAGCGCATGGAATCAGGCCGAGATCCACCACGACGCCAACGCCGCGTCCGAGATTCTAGCCGACACTTTCATCAGCATCGATCACCACGGCGCTCTCCAGAACAGATCTCAGTACCTCGCCGACATGAAGGATCTTTCGTTCAATCCTGAGGAGATTTCCAACTCCGACCCGACCGTCTACCTATACGGCGACACCGCCATCGTGACCAGCGCCTATCGCACCAAAGGCACCATCAGCGGCAAACCCTTCGTACACCATGGACGATTTACCGATACATGGGTCAAGCGCGGTGGCAAGTGGCAGTGCGTCGCCGACCAGGAAACGCTGACCAACTAGAACAACCCACAAACAAAACAGCCCGGGACGGGTCCCGGGCTGCCACGAAAAAATCTGCCTCGCGCCGATCGGCGCGATGTTGACCCTGCTTTTGGTTTCGCTTTTACGGCCAGCGCTTCGCCGTATCTTCCCATCCCGCGGCCCGCACCGGCTGCGGGGCCGGAATCGTTGGTGTGCTTGGGACCGGAATCCGGGCCGTCGCCTGCGGTCCGTTGACCGCGGTCGGCAACGCCGATTTGGCAACTTCCCCGTTTTCCTTCTCTTCGTTTAACAGTGGCGCGACCAGCCGCAACGCCTCCACTTCCTTCTCCAACCGGGTCAGTTCCATTTCCTTCTGCCGCAAAACTTCATAGACATTTTTCATGGGCACCTGCGGATCGTTTTGAGTCATGCAACCTTTCTTCGAACTTTAGCAGAGTTACCTGTGTTGTCAAGGACTTCAAGCGGGGTAGTAGCCCACCCTGCCCCCCGTCCCGAATGGTTCCCGAACGAGTTTCCTGTGAAGCCACCCTGCCGGCCCCAAGGGTCCCTCAGCGAACTCCATGAAACCTCAGCGTTCTCTGCGGCTAAAGCTTTGAAGTTCGGGCGCGATCAGATGCAAACCCGAGCCCACATCCTACATGCAGGCCACACTGCCGCAAGGATCCCTCAGCGAACTCCGCGTAACCTCAGCGTCCTCTGCGGTTGAGCTTTTGACGTTTCGCTGAGCCGGAAATATCACTGAAAGTTTTGGAGTCTATCGAAGCAAGAAAACAGCGGCCACCGAAGCCGCGACCGCCAGCAGGATCCCCACCATGTACTTGTTCCGAGCTAGCCACGATTGCGAAGGCTCCAGCCCTGCGCTCAAAACGAGCTCCGCAGCCGCACTCTCTGCGGCCGCCGAAATTACCGGCGGTATCGCTTCCGGCCCAGCCGACTTAATCGCAGCCCGATCTTCCGGCTGTTCCTTCCGCTCCGCCGTCGTCGCAGCCTGAACCATGCTCGCGGAGGCATAGGCTGCCACGGGCGCCGACGAGGATGCACCGGCAATCGCCTCAGCCGCGGCCGCAAAAGCCTGGCCTTCGGCCTTGGGAGAAGCCTCCGGAATCGCAGTCGTCGCTGCCCCCGGCTTTTTCAGCTGCCCGCGCCACTTCTTCTCTTCACACTCCACGCACAGCGTCCGTCCGCCAGAGATCGGAAACCCGCAAGCCTCGCACTTGCGCAGTCCTCGCAACACCGGCGGAACATGGCTCTGATCTAGCGCGCCTGCCTTTTCGGATTCCGCCTCCGCATTCGTCGCCGCCGACCAGAACAAAGGCTTCGGCGACGCTTCGACTTCGGCCGCAGCCTTGCCGGCGACAGCTTCACCGGCGTTGGAACCGGACGCTCCATCCGACGGCCCTGCCTGAACCGCGGCTGCCGCCGGCTTTGCCGATCCATCCTTCTGCGGCAAAGCAGGACTCGTCTCGATAATCTCTTCGTCTTGATCTACGGATGAAGATGAAGATGAGGGCGAGGATAAGGACGCCTGGCTCCCAGCCCCATCGATCGCGATCCGCGGCGTCTCCGCCGGAGTTTCCAGCAGATCGAGCAAAATCTCCTCGTCGAGGATCTCGCCCGACGCTTCCTCAATCTTTTCCGCCACGCTCTTTTTCTCTAAAGCGTCGCCGTGGACCTCAGCCGGCACCGGCGCAGCGTCCAACTGTTTCGGCAAGCTTGAGGAGGCATTTGCCAGCCGGACCGCCGTCCCCACCATCTCAGTCAGCCGCTGCACCGCCGACAGATCGCGATCGCCAAACGCATTCGCCTGCCCGGAAAAAAGTTCGAAGACGCCCAGCACCTCATCGTCGTTCGCCACCGGCATGACCACGACCGACGCGATTCCCAGCTGGCGGCACGCGTCCTGATTCACCCGCGCATCCCGGGCCGCATCGTCACAACGGAGAAGTTGCCGCGTCCGCACGCTCTCCCCCGACAAGCCAAACTCGGTCGACAACAGCGCACCCAGCTCCGGCGCATTCGATCCCGCGCTGGCGCGGCAGAGCATGTCATTCCTGCCGTCGCGCCGCAAAGCGATCGCCGCCCCGCTCGCCCCCGTAATGAATTGTGCCCGGTCGGCCAGCAGTTGCAGCGCAGCATCCAGATCGCGTTGCGCCATCTCCGCCAGCGTCCGTCCTCCATCCTCACCCGGAAAACGCACCGGAGAGTTCAGGGCGGCCTCCGCGCGGATCGCCGCCAGACCGCCAGTGACGCTGCCCTGCCCATTCCGGGTTGGATTGTTCTGCTGCAAAAGTCGGCTCCATCGACGCAACACTCCTGCGCCGAATGCCTTTCGGTTGTAAAGGGTCTAACTTTGGAGTCTCGCTCGCCCTGAACGAGGTGTCAAGAATTTCCCCGCGCAGAGGTGCTAAGCCAAAAGTGCGCAAGCAGCCGTCAGCTGTCAGCCATCAGCTCTCAGCCATCGCTCTCAGCACGAGAACCAAGCCGCGAAGCGGCGAAAGAATACAGCCCACGGCGCAAGCCGTAGGGTGACGCATCAGGAAGGGATCTAGCCCCGAAGGGGCGAAAGAAATGGCTCGTGCGTGCTCGTTCTACTTCGTCTGCACTTGAAAACGCATTCGAAATTAACTATGCGACAAAACAACTCTGGACGCCCAAACGCGCCCTCTACCGTCGTCGCCGTTTCAACGCCGACTGCGCCAGCCGGTTCGCTTCCACGTTGAATTCCCGCTTCACGTGCGAGATGGAAAACTTCAGCGACCGCGCCAGCTTCCGGCAGGTCCAGTGCAGAGAATAAAGACGAGGACTGCGGCAAACATATTCTCCCGTCATCTGCCGCACTACCACTTGCGAATCCGAATACACATGAAGCTTCCGCGCTTTGAGCGCCACTGCGTACTGCAGCGCTTCCATCAGCGCGGCGTACTCCGCAACATTATTGTCCTGGTTGCCAATCCACTTGGCGATGCGGACCGGACCCTCCGCGAGTCCGCTGATGACCACCCCAATGCCCGACGGCCCCGGATTTCCCAGGCATCCACCGTCCACATAGGCCACTAATTCTGCGGTCACTTCGAGTTTTCTCGCTCTACTCTGCACTGTGATCCTAACGCTCGTTAGCGTCAAGACGATTATTTGGTTCCCTTTCAGCGTTTTGCGGTTGCCTCACTACCTGTGACATTTTCTGTGCAAAAGCCGTACCTAATAAAATTCGGCAAAACTAAGCATCTACATTACAACCATTTGCGATTCCCCTTTTGCACAGGCTCATTCCGCTCCATTGCACCAATAGTTTGCGTTGACTTTTCACGTTACTCTGGTAACTTTGCATCGTCGACGGTCGAAAGGGTTGGCACAATAACACTGAGCCAGTCCAAAGTAGACTGAGTGATCAGCCGGGCGGGGCGACCTGCAAGGCAACTGGACCTGAAAAAACCGACGGCCCTGCGAGGGGCAGTTGGGGTTCGGAACTGTGAAAGCAGTGATCGCATCAAGGGGCTGTGACGGTACATGCTTCCACGTTGTTGGCTCCCTCGCAGGAGCTGGCGGCTAGAGCATAACCAATGTCACGGCCCTTTCAATTTTTTCCCGCCGATTCTTAACAATCCCTCAAGATCACCCTAGCTCAACTCCCTGAAGCTTGGATATGCGCTATCGCCCCGTTGAATCCGCGCCCAACTTGGCCCGCGCATTCTTTGCCCTGTGGTATCTGGGGGGAAGCATTGTGCACATTCGTTGCGGGCTCACCAACCCTCAAATCATCTACGCGCAATTTGGTCGTACATCCCTCCTCCCGTCCGTCCGCCAATTGTGGGCATCGCTGATCATGCCCCACATAGCCTTTTTCGCGCTGCTACTGGCGGCCTTTGAGCTGGCCACCGCTTTCCTCCTGCTCAATAAAGGCAAAGCCGTGAGGGTTGGCTTGGTGGCGAGCATCCTCTTTAACTTATTTCTCGTGCAGTTAGGACTGGGTCGAACGGATGTGAGCTGGGGAATGGATTTCCTCGCAAACCGCCTGCCCACTCTGCTGTTTGCTCTGCTGCAGACCCCACTGTTCATGTTTGCTTTCCCTCAGAGCTGGCTCGAATTGTTACAGAACCGAGCTCCCTAGAAAATCGTTTTACGCGGAACTGTTTCCCTTATAAGCGTGTTTGTGCGGACCTCAATAATACTTTGTAATCGGCCCCCGGCTCGTGTAGAGTCCTGCCAATTGCGGGAGGTGGGGCATGGCCACTCGACGAAACTTTCTTGAAAAATCGACGCAATTGGCTGCTGGCGTACTCGCCGCCGGAGCCATTACGGTTTCCACTAGCGAGGCGCAGACTCAGCCACCTCAGGCGCCCAAAAAGAAACTGCACATTTTGATGAGGAGTTCTTGGGGAACCGATGAGCCGACCCGCGCATCCTTCGTCTTTTCCCACGGGCTCGCACTGGCCGACGCCGGGCATGACGTGCAGATATTTCTCACTCACGACGCTACGTACCTCATGCGCAAGACGACGGTCGATTCCGTCAAACCCATCGGATGGCCTCCCTTGAGCGAGACCATGGCGAAATTTGTGGCCAAACGTATCCCAGTATTTTCTTGAGGGGCCTGCTCCCGGGCCCGTGGGGTCACGGAATCGGACTTGAGCAGTTGGAACGCGCAATGGGGCACGGTCCCGATCTACGTTTCTCTGGTGGAATGGGCCGACCACGTCATCAGCGAATGAAGCCGGAGATGCTGTCGCAACCCTTGGCTACAGATTCTCTTGGATGAAGCGTGGACTGAGGTGAACGTCGAGTTGTACCAGAGCTGAATCCCCAACCGCCTTGAAGCTGTGGATCTCGCCCGCCTTGATGACAAAGATGTCTCCCGCGCCGCCCTCGAAGGTCTTGCCGCTTACGGTCCAAACCCCGCGGCCTTCGCGGATGAACTGGATCTCGTCATAAGGATGGCGGTGCGGACCCGGTCCCGACCCGGGCTTCCCATGGAATAGGAAAACCGAAACACCGGTGTTGCCCTGCTCAGCTCCGACAAACTCATGCGAACTACCAACAAAAGGCAGGCTCTCCTGGCGCACGGAATACATCGTTCGTCACCTCCTGCCAGGATTTGATGACTATGGCCGCGGTTTGGCTCCGCCAATACCGATGAGTGAAATCGGGATGTTCGCCAACCACCGATACAATTTCAGCGAAAACGGGACAGCACAGCGCCGACAAGGACGACGATGAGCACGACCCGCATCACCACTAGCAGGGTCGTTGACCAACAACGAGGCGGAAAATATTGGCTGCCACCGGGCATAAGGTTGCAATTATAAGGCGCGGCGTTTCGCGGTTTTGAGCGTAATCCGGATTTTTCAGCAGAAATCGTTCGCTTTGATTCGGGTCAGACGAGTTCTGTTAGTCTTGTGCCAACGCCAGACATGTAAAAGCACGGGTGTTGAAGAAGTACTCTGCCCACAAGACTCCTGCAGAGTTTCACAATTCACTAAGCCCTCGCCAGTCGTAGGGTTCGGGACTCAAGTGACGAAAACAGGCCATAGCGCTCATTGAGCGTTATGGGGATGTTTCGCCAGTTGAGCCACATCCCGATGCCACATCCCGATGCATTACGGCGTGAAAGAGACCCGCAGGTGATTGCTGGTCAATAGCGGACGGTCCCTTGTCCATATCGGAAGCCGCGACACCTTTGCACCGCCATACTTAGCTATCCAATCGGCTGTTAGTGCTGCCTCGTAGTAGACGACAACGTCGTACTCGCCGGGTCCGGGCACCAGTTCACGCGCAGTAAAATCCTCCTGCACTCCGTAAAACGTCCTTGGCTCCAACCGAATGAAACTAGAGATATCGTCGCGACGGGGCGGGGGAGGAAGGCAATCTCGCAGGTAATCAAGCTTGCCTGAAACCTCTTTGCCCTCTGTCGTGAATACGTGAATCGTGAGAAAGTTCCCAGGGTTCCAGCAAACGTCATCGAACAAATAGAGCGCACTAGTCCCCGTGTTCGTTAATTGAACCTCAAGCGGTACCGTGTCGCCCATCCGATAGGTTTGCTGATTGGCGCGAATAGTGAGAGCCATTGTCAGGTCCGCACTCGGAGAGGGCTGTCGCTGTTGTTTTTCGATGACTTTTTGACCCAGCGAGAACGTGACAGCCGCAATAACAATCCAGAAAGCCATCCGCTTCTTCAAGGCAATTCCTCTCATCAGATTCTGACACCACAAGGCGCGAAAGCGATAATGATTCTGATGGTTGGCGAAACCAGGCCATTACACGTTTTGACCGCCTGCCAATGAACAACCCGCCGATTTTTCGCCGGGCGCGACATCCTCACCCACGAATCCCGCCGCCAGCACTTTCATCGGCTCAATAATTCCTTCACGCTTACCAGCAATGTGTCAGAGGGAGCGAGATCCCGCAGCTCCGCGATCTGAGATAGTGCTTTGTCGATTCCCGCATAGCCACACCGATCGAGCCATGCGGCAATCACGATTGGCGACCGGCTCTTGCCCGCCAGGCAATGCACCAGCAGGTTCCCTCGCCGGACGCCGATTGCCACCGCGAACATAATGTCCTCAAACTTTTGCGCGGAGATCGGGCGCGTGTCCGAGATTGGGATATGGATGTAGGTGATTTTCGGAGCCCGGTGAACCACTCGTTCCCGGCAAAGCGAAACGACGGTCGTGATGCGCTGCGGATTGGAACGCGCCAGTTGCTCCGCATCCTCGAGGCTGCCGAGATAGAGCCGTTCCCAGATCTTCGTCACTGAAAGTAATTGTCCTTTTCAACGTTACCACTCCCCCGCGCGCTAGAAAATCGTTTTACTAACCAGCTCCCTCCTGTGCAATAATTCCTTCCCGGAACCCCTCCGCGCCGGCCATCCGCCGTTTCGGAAATATTGCTGCACTGTGAGGACGGAAATCTCATGCCTAAACATCCCTTCTCCCGTCGTCAATTCATTCAACTGGGCAGCGGCGCCCTCGCCGCCACCACCATCGCCAAAAATATCCTGCAGCCTCATATGCTCTCCGCCGCTCCGCGCCCCGTCGCGCCCAGCGATACCATCCGTTTCGCCTCCATCGGCACCGGCATTCGCGGATGCGAGCACCTCGAAGCCTCTCTCGACGTTCCCGGCATCCAGTGCGTCGCGGTCTGCGATCTCTATGACAGCCGCCACACCGCAGCGCAGGAATCCGTCAAGAATCCCAACGTTCCCGCGACTCGCGACTACCGCTCCGTCCTCGATCGCAAGGACGTAGACACCGTCCTCATTGCCACCATGGATCACCAGCATCGCCACATCTTCGAAGACGCCTGCGCCGCTGGAAAAGACATCTACTGCGAGAAGCCGATGTCGCACACCGTCGAAGACGGATTCGCCATGATGGAAGCCGCGCACAAGCACAACCGCATGGTCGCCGTCGGCAGCCAGCGCGTCAGTTCCATCCTCTACGCCAAAGCCAAAGAAATTTACGACTCCGGCAAGCTAGGCGAGGTCTTCTCCATCAACGCGTACTGGGACCGCAACTCGCCCAGCGGCGCCTGGGTCTATCCCATTCCGCCCGACGCCAGCCCGCAAACCATCGACTGGAATACCTTCATTGACGGCGCGCCCAAGCACGATTTCGATCCCGTCCGCTTCTTCCGCTGGCGCTGCTTCACCGACTACGGTGAGGGACTCGGCGGCGATCTCTTCGTCCACCTGCTCTCCGGCATTCACTTCATTACCGGCACGAATCAGCCGGCGCAGCGCGCGCAATCCAGCGGCGGACTCTACCACTTCAAGGATGGACGCGAGTTTCCCGACCTCATCGAAACTCTCTACGACTATCCCAACTTCCGCGTCACAGTTCGCTGCAACCTGAATAACAATGGCGGAGAGTTCATCGGCTTCTACGGCACCAAGGGCACGATGATCATCAAAGACTCTACGCTGACCTACCGGCCCGAAGACACGCGCCCCGAGCCCGAAGGCTACTCGATCTTCGGATGGCCGAAGGCTCTCCGCGACCAATACCTCGAGAAGTGGCAAGAGGACCATCCCGAGCCGCCCGCTCTGGGCTGGAAGATCGATGAGGTAGGCGAGACCTACACGGTCCCGAAAGGCTACAGCGACACTGTCGATCACCAGGCCAATTTCTACAACGCCGTGCGCACCCGCAAGCCGGTCGTAGAAAATGAAGTCTTCGGCAACAACACCGCCATCGGATGCCATCTGGCGAATTATTCGTATTTCAACAAGTGCATAGCCGTCTGGGACCCGTCAGCAAAAAAGATAGTAAAAGGCTAGCGCTATCTGGAAATAAAAAGCGGGTGCCCCACCCTTGTCGCGTTTTGTGCGACAGGGTGGGGATTTTGACTTTGGGTGGTTTTTGACTTTGAGAACGCTGAGAAATCCCAGCACGAACTCCGTGCAGCCCTGTGGTTCTTACACATAGTCGAACAGCGTCATGAAGCCGAAGTCCATGTGTAGCTGCTGATGACAGTGGAATAAAGTCAGGCCGGGATCATCGGCGATAAAGTCGATTTCGACTTCCTGATAGCCGCCAACCATGACGACATCTTTCATAACTCCCGCCGTCGATTTACCCGCAATTCGGGTCAGCTCAAAACTGTGCCGGTGAAGATGAATCGGGTGGATGTCATCGCTGGCATTGCGCATGCGCAGGCGATAGCGCTTGCCCTGCTGCAGATGGTAGGCAGGCTTCATCGTGCCGCTCGGGAAGGCGACGTCATTGATCGTCCAGACATTGAATCCGCGCTCGGCCGCGTTTCGTTTGGCGAAGATCATGGTGATAGTTTCATCGGGAGTGGCAGCCGTTCCCGCAGGATTCGCAAAGCGCGTGTAGTCCCAGTGAAACGGCTTGGGCGGAGTCCAGAGCGGCTTGCCTTTCTGGCCAGCGTACTCCACGACAATGCCCATGCCGTGGCTGCGATCGTCATCGGCGAGGTCGCCCATGATCCATATTCCGGGATGGTTCATCTCAACCACAGCGGAAATACGCTCCGCCGTTCCCAGCCAAAGTACCGGCACTTCCGCGGGATGCGGCACAGGATTGCCGTCGAGTGCGATGACTTTGAAAGCATGTCCCGGCAACGCCAGGCTGCGAATCTCGGTCGCGCTTCCGTTCAGAATGTGCAACAACACGCGGTCGCCCTGCTTCACCCGCAGCGGCTCGCCGTGGCCCAGCATGCGGCCGTTGATGGTGAACGAGCGGTAGCCGACTTCGTAGCCGTGGGGCATGCCTTTGGCGAGCGAGGCTTTCATGGCCGACTCGCCCGATTCTTCCAGCTCTTTCACTGTGGCGGGAGAAAGAAAATCCTGGGCCATGTCGCCGCCCTGGCTGAACGACGGCTCAAACTCTTTCAGGACAAGGAAAAATTCGCGGTCATAATTCCCCGGATCATTCTTCGGTTCGATATACACGGGGCCAACCTGGCCGCTGTATTGTCCGGCATAAAGATTCGCGCCCGCGTGATTGTGCGTGTGATAGAAGCGCAGCCCGGTGGGTTGCGGCGTGAACGTGATGCGGCGCATTCCGTGCGCGGGAACGTAGGGCGTTCCTTCTTCCGCGGCTCCGTCGACATCGGTTGGGATCTTTTGCCCGTGCCAGTGCAATTGCTCCGGAGTATCCGTGTCGTTGTGAATCTCTACCGTGACTGGCTGGCCCTCTTTCATGCGCAACAGAGGGCCGGGGAATTGTCCGTTATACGTGATGGTAGAAATAATTCGCTTGGGAGCGATTTCGATGGGGCTGGCCGCGATATGCAAAACGTAATCGGCGCGCGCTTCCTCGGACTGGCCAGAAATCGCGGGAAAGTTGCCCGCGGCGAATCGATCTCCAAGGCCGAAGGAATCTCGCGAAGAGAAGAGGCCCGCGCCGATCGTTGCTCCAGCCCAGGTGAGAAAATTCCGCCGCGATGGGAAGCGATTCATGGCACTTCTATTGTGTCACGAGTTTCGCAAGCCCAGAGCTCTGCCCCGCGGTCGGAACGTCCCGGGCTCCCCCTCCCTGAGATGTCGCTCTCAGATTCCGGCGTACCAGGCATAGCCTCCTTCAGGAGAGGCCGAGCCCAGACCCTTGCCGAATCCTTTCAGATTGTCGGTGACCGTCAGGTGGGTGATGAACTTCACGTTCTTGTAGCCGACCTGGCGCGAAACCCGCAGGCGAAGCGGGCCGCCGTTGCCCACGGGCAGTTCACCGCCATTCATCCCATAGACGAGAAAAGTCTGCGGATGCAACGCGTCGGCCATGTCGATGCTCTCCCACCAGTCGGGATCGATCGAGAAGTAAACCACGTACCGGGCCTGCGGCTGGATCTCGACCGCTTGCAGAATTTCCGACAGCGGCACGCCGATCCACTCGGCGATGTACGACCATCCCTCTTCACACTGCAGCATCGTGATCTGGCTGTGAGCCGGGTAGCTCTTAAGCTGGTTCAGCGAAAACGAGGCAGGCTTGGCGACCATGCCGTTAACGGAGAGCCGCCAGTCAGCAAATCCTCCGGCCTGGAGGCGCTTGTATGCTTCATTCAGGGGCGGCATCTCGTTCGGGAATGGACGTTGCGAGATCTGGCTCCGAGAGAACTCACGAGCCAGCGAATGGCGCGTGAGCAGACGCTGGGACGCATAGGTCAAGGTTTCGCCGAGGCCATAGATTCCGCCGTGATCAGGCGGGACGAGTCCATACTTTTCCGCAAGGCGAGCGGCCACGCCCAGGCCGGCTACCCCAGCCGCCGCGGAGATTCCGGTAGTGATCAGTTTGCGGCGTGACAGTTTATTCATGTTGCTCCATAGGTGTAGCGGCGCGGCCGGTGATCATCGCCCGCATGCGGCTCCAGAATCCCGCAAGCCAAATCATCCCGACGTGCACCAGCAGGAACAGTACGAGAGCCAGCGAGACGAAGAAGTGAAGCGTGCGCGCCGATTGCTGGCCGCCCAGCACATTGACGGTCGCCGGAAACGCGGAAACAAACGCGGGAGACATCGCCAGGCCCGTCCAGATGACGAGCGGAAAAAGAACGAAGATCACGAACAGATAGCTGAGCCGCTGCAGCACGTTATAGGACCAGGCTTCCGCATCGCTCGGACGCTCGAAGCGCAAATGGCTGGCGATCGACCTCGAAAACGATCGCCACGACAGATCGGCCCCATGGGGAAGCAAGTTTCGCCGGAAATGTCCGGCAAGCCAACCGAAGATTACGTACAGCACGCCGGTGAAGATCACAATCCAGGCAGCCTGAAAGTGAAGATACCGGCTCCAGCCGTTCTGGTCCGGCATCACGTACCCGTAGCCGGTCGGCACCAGATTCCTTGACGCCGGGATCGGTATTTTAAACAACGTTGGCGTCAGATCATTGCCGGTTTCGCCCCAATAGAAGCGCGGATGAGAGATCACAATTTCAATTCCGCTGACCAGCAGGGCGAGAAAGCACAGAGTGGTGATCCAGTGCGTGATGCGGACGAAAGCAGAGTGCCGCGCAACGACCGTCGGGGCCGGCACGGCCGAGTCAACACTTGGGATGCAAACGGAGTCGCCCACGCGGGAATGGTACCACGCGCCGCACGCATCCGAGCTCGTCTGCAACAGCTAAGTGCGCAAAACTACTGTGCCGTTTCCGTGAAGGTCGCCTGAGTCGCAACACCGGACACGATTGCCTGAATGTGATAGATTCCCGCTGTTGGGGGCATCGTGTAGTTGACGCTCGCTGTACCGATGGGGCGCGTCGGTACAGGGTTTGCGGAGAACGTTCCTCCCGCGCCTCCATCGGAAAAGCTCACGCTTGCCCCGGGGACCACGTTTCCGTATTGGTCAGTCACTTTGACGACCAACGACTGACCCAACTGAACCGCCGGCGCTCCAGACTGGTTGTCGCCCGAAACTTTTGCAATACCATAAGCCGGCCCGGCCGTGGCGGTCTCCGCGAAGGGCACGGTGGTCAAACCAGGGGATGACGCATTGATTTTGACAGTTCCTGATGTTGTAGGCATCAGATAGTTCACAGACGCCTGACCGCTGCTGTTCGTAGTGACAGGATTTGCCGAGAAAGTCCCGCCTTTCCCCAGGTCGCTATACGTTATGACCACCCCCGCTATCCCGTTGCCATAGGCATCAGTGGCCTTTGTTATCAATGGGAGAGCCAGTGGGGTGTTGGCCATGCCGCTCTGCGACTGCCCCTGCCATTTGACCAGTGTCTTCACCGGGCCGGCAACTCCAGTCTCGGTAAAATATCCAGGACCGAATCCCGTCGCGGTCGCAGTTAGCGTGTACGTGCCCACTTTCGAAGGCAGCTTGTACGCCGTTACTGCATTTCCGTTCTGATCAGTTACAACGCTAGCGGGATTGAAGCTTCCGCCCTTGCCGCCATCGGTGAAAGTGACGGTGACGCCCGGAAACGGGTTGCCGCTGTACGGATCCGTGGCTTTGACTGTAACTGCAGTAGGAAGGACTGAAGCTACGGTGGCGGTTTGCTGATTTCCATTCGTCGGCGATACCTGCGGGAACAGTCCGTAGACAACCAAACTATTCTGGGTACCTACGAAGACCTTTCCGTCAGCTGCAATGGGAGTGGCAAAGTGCGCCACAGGAGGCAGTTTGTCGCGGCTGTTCGCAGCCTGGCTGCTCGTGTAGAGCGTGCTGAGCGTTGTGGCATTCAAGGCATACAGCGGGGATCCGTTGATGAACCAAAGGATGCCGTTGCTGTTTCCATTCGCTGTGATCAAAGCGTGTCCGCCGCCCCCCATCTTTGCCGTCTGGGCCACGGGCGGAGTCACCAGCAACCCATTGTTCAACTTGTAGGCCATCACCGGGACGCCCTCGCCGGTGAAATACACAGTGTTATTCCAATAGACCGGCGCCCCGCTTTCCGCTCCAATCGAGGGCAACTCCTGCAGGATTTGCGTATCGGTACTTGTGCAGCTCGTGCAGAGTTGCCCCATATTGTCTCGATTTAGTAGATAGACCGTACCTAGTTTTCCGAGACCTACCAGCTCATGGGGCGTCGGTCCCGGCTGATCCGGCAGAATCAAGACTCCATCCGCAAGATCCTGATCGTTGCCCGATAGGTACTGATAGTTCCAGGGCGTGAACCAGTCAGTTAAGTAGAGAGTCGTGCCGACCTGGCTCAGCTTTATGACGCTTTCAGCGAAGTTGCTCCCGATCGCATAATAGCCCTCGCCGGTCTCTACATAGATATCATCATTACTGTCGGCGGAAATACCCGCACCCTTTTGCCAGATCGACGCCAGTGTTTTTCCAGGTTCTGTATCGAACGCTCCCTCTTGCTGGAGCGTCGAAGCGTTATACGACATCACCCAACCTTGGCTATAGTCGTTGCAGCAGTTGGACCCGAACGCCATATAGACATGCCCGTTCACCAAGAGCAGGCCAGGGCGGTTGATCTGATAAAGATCCGTAAAGGTCGAGACCACGCCATTCCATGTGTAGGTCGCGGCAATCGTACTCGGTCCGCCAAGCGCCTCCTGTCCATTACGTACATTCAGCGCGTGCAAACGGTGAACGACTTTCCCGCTTTCGTAGGTTTCCGCCACCAGATACACAATCCCCGTATTTGGATCGATGACGGGAGTCGAGATCACTCCTATTTCGCTCCAACCCGTCGTTCCACCATTTTTTTGCACCGTGGCGGGAACTGAGGTTGCCCCGGCAGGGCTATAGGCGAGCAGGCTCGTCACCCACAGCGGTCCGGAGTTTGGATTATCAGCGTCAAAGGCATACACGCTGTCGTGCATCGTCGCAACGAAGACCACGTTGTAGGGCCCATGCCCATTGATGAGAATTCCGGGCAGATAGAGCGGGTGAGCCGAGACAATACCGTCGACGGGTTGCGTGAATAATTTCCCAAACGACTTGGTGTTCACATTCGCCGGAGTCAGCAAAGTCTCGGTCGTGTTCGCACTGCTCCGGCTATTGTCGTAGTGCCAGGTCGTGACCGGAGTCTGTGCCACCAGGGAAGTCCCGCTGAGGCACAAAATCAGCAACAAAATTGAAAAAGAACAAATCTTTACTCGGCTGAATTCGAGAGCCAGACTTATATTTCCGGCTTTCAGGCGAACGGGGCTCAAACAGTTCTTCCTGGCAGGCGCGATGATGCTGTTCCCGGACGGTGCCATCAGATGTCTCCAGCTGAGAAATGCGACAAAAGTACTCGTCGTTGGGTTGGTATGCGATGGGGGGCGCCTCTGCCAACCGGGCCTAGTGTTAATGGGGTGAGCAATTGTCGAGCCAAGTCGAGCCAATGGCAATGGCTATTTCGGGGGATTGACAATTGCGCTTAGGCCAGAAAATCTCCTCTGCTTATCTAAAGCGCGCAAGATTCCACAGGTTCTAAGCCACGACGACTGTGAAATGATTTTCACATGCGGTCGCTCGAATTGCGCTTTAGAGCCTCAAAAGTACCCGACTTGTCATATGTGGGGACAGCCGCCCCCGGCTGGTCGAGCGAAGCTCGACTGCTTGCCACTGAGCATGGCCGTGCCGCCAGAAGCGAAGTGCAAAGTACGCATCCGATATAATCTTTGAGTAGGCAGCCGGACCGGACGACCGCTTCCCGCGTCTTCGGGCGCGAGGAGAGGAAAGTCCGAACTCCGCAGGGCAGTGTGCCGGATAACGTCCGGGAGGGTGTCCCATTCTAAATTTCGCGTCTTTTGCGAAATTTAGAGTGGGGAACTCGACGGAAAGTGCCACAGAAAACATACCGCCTCGGCCTCAACGCCGGGGTAAGGGTGAAAAGGTGCGGTAAGAGCGCACCGCCGCCGCAGTAATGCCGCGGGCAGGGCAAACCCCACACGGAGCAAGACCAAATAGGAAGGAATCCGGGCTTCGGTCCGGAACGTGCCGACTCGGTGCGTCAAACCTTCGGGTAGGTCGCTAGAGCCGTCCAGCGATGGGCGGCCCAGAGGAATGGTCGTCCCGCAGGAGCAATCCCGCGGACAGAATTCGGCTTACAGGTCCGGCTGCCACAAACTATATTGCTTTCATGTTCTTGCATTTTCCTTGTCAGCAATTGTGACGCAGGTGTGACAGAATCTAAAAAATCTGCCTACGAATTTTGAAGCACTTGCAGACAGTAGACTCCCCATCTGTAGATCAGTTTGCGAAAATCCTATTAATTTGGCTTTTTAGGCACGTTTTGAGTGGCACGAGAGGCCGTTTGGGGCGGATTTTCTATTCCAATTCCTGTTTCCAATATCAATCTGACCCGCTCGCGTAATTCTCTTACAAAAGGCGTGTAGTGCCTTTCCACGGTCTCAATGGTGTCGCCCAGCACTTTCGCAACATCGTACGGACTGGCCCCTCGCGCCAACATGTCCACGGCCAAAGTATCTCTGAACCGGTGAGGATGAGCATTTGACAGGCCTGCTCGGCGTCCCAATGAAAGTATTCTCTGGTACAAACGAGGACGGGTTAAAGCTTTACCAGTTGCAGGATTTAGGAGAACCCGATCGGATGGGGTTGGCTTTCGTTGCTCCTGCTCCGCCTCCAACATAAACAGGAGTTCAGACTGAATCGGGATGATGACTCGTTTGTTTCGTTTCTGAGTAACCCGTTCAATTTCCTTGCGATCGAAGTGTGCTTCTTGCCAAGCAAGCCCGACTGCATCTCCCCCGCGGAGCCCAGTCCAGCGAAGCAAGAGAAATGCCAACAAATCTTCCCCAGAGTTCTCCCTCAACTTTGAGAGATCGGTGCCCGAAAACGGTTGCGCTCCCACTCGGGGATTCTCTCCCGGACGTCCCTCCATCTTTACAGGATTTTTCACGATCATCTCGTTTTCAACACCAATCGCAAACATCCGGTGCAAGACCGCCACATCAAGCACGAGACCAGTCCCACCCCGAGACTGTTTCCGCTTTTTGATCCGATCAAGCCGCCATACTTTGAAACTTTCGACCACTGATTTGCCAATGTCCTTCAACAGATTGATGTTCCGCCCCTCCAAAAACGATTCGAACTCACGAATGGTGACCTCGTACCTATCGGAAGTTGTTTGGCTTAATTTCTCTATCGCGATCCTCTGATTAATGTAGGCAGTGAACGATTGCCGCAGATCGTTCCAAGTCGGCAGTCGCCTGTCCTTTGCTCCAACAGTATCGGCGAATCGGGTGTAGGTCGAAGTCGGGAGAACCTTTTTGAGCTCGGGCCAGAGATTGGATTCCGCCCCCTCAGACAAAGCTATCCCAAGCCGATGAATCAACCGTTTTGCTGCGTCCTGATTCCGGGTTCCAAGCGAGCCACGCAGACGAGCGTCACCGGTCAGGAAATCGACATGAAAACTCTTGCCGCGTTTGCGAATGCTCAGCATATTCGCTTCGTATTACGCGCTTCGATCTCGAGCACTACTTTCGTCGCAACAACTTTCCTACCTCGCTTTCCAGCAGCAGCGAAGTCTAACACTCTCGCACCGGCCGCCCGAAGTCGGTTGTATACAGTTCCACGGCAACATCGCCAGCGTTGAGCAAGTTCGAGAATGGAGTAGAAATTTTGATTGGTCTCCATCATTCCCATGCCTCTTCCAACTTCTGACGCAGTGCCGATCCTGTCCTCTTGTTGGCTCATCGTGCCCCCTTCTTGGCGGATGACCGGGTCACTCTCCGCAACTCACCGGTTAGGGGATCGACGTATTCAACCGACCGTGGCAGGCCTTTCACATTTTGGAATACTTGTTCCGGAGGCGGAAGGAAAGTGTCTGCTCTCTTGTCTGCCGGGAGCAAGCGTTTGACGTTCCGTTCCTCGGTGCCGGGTTCATACTGAATCAACTTTTGCTTGGCGGCGGAACGCACGTGCTTGTAAGTCATGCTGTCTCCCCATTCCAACGCGTCCCGAATTTCCCCGATTTTCACAGCGCGCCCAAGCTTATTCGAAAGACGACTGACCGCCCTCCGGACCGCCAGTTCGTTTTCACTTACGTCGAACGCCGTGGCGGTGAACGATTGATTAAGGATTCTGTGGGCAACACAGTAGTCTGCAAAGCGGATTTCCTCGACCCCATCCACTTGCGATCTGCACAGGGCAATCGCTTCAATGCAGCCAAGAAACCGGTTCCAATCGCGACAGAATCTTGGTTTGTCTTTCGGCACCTGATCGGCGATGTATTCAAACCAATCGGGATACGAAAAGCGTTTCTTGTATCTACCGACGATCAGTCGGGTTGCTTCTTGCCATACTTCCGGTTCCGGTTCGTCACCATTGCGCTCCGTAGCCATCGCTGCCTTGAAGACGGCAAGGTTCTGGTTAGGTGTCGGTTCGAGCCGAATCATCAGGAAACGAGTCGCATCATCGGGAATGATCACTTCCTCGGTCGTGGTTGTGAAGACAACCGGCGCCCCGAGTCGGGACACGACTTTGGTTCTGCCGCTGGTCACATACTCGTGCGCGATTTCACCATCCGATTGCAGAATCCGCAGGAGCAGTTGGGCATCTCTCCCACCCCGATATTCGTTCACGTAAAGAATCTTTTTGTCCAACGATTCCTTCCCGTACGCAAAAGCCTTTCGGCTAAAACTGGCGCGTCGGATGACAAACTCTGGAGCAAAGAGGGTCAAGACTTTATTGATCAGAGTTGATTTTCCCGTGGAGGAATCGCCCAAAACCATCACAGAGACCTTGAGGTAGAGGGCAAGGCTGAGGCCTGCGATAAAAATGATCAACCGGTTCGCAGGTTTGGCCACGAGCCCGAGTTCGCTGATCTTCTGGCTGGCCCTGTAGAGGAACTTCGGGTCTCGGATCAACTTCTGTGCCCTTGCTGTTACGGCTTTCTTATTCATGGCAGGCCTCCCGAGAAAAAGTCGAAAAACTGTCCAAACTGGAAAGGAGTCTTCGATCTCGGAAGACGCTGCCCGGCCGCAGCGTCAGATTGTTAGGAGTCTTACCACAGGAACTGATGTCGACAGTCCAGCCGCGCACTACCCGAACTGGAACCGATGCGGAAATTCTGGGAATGAACAACCGATGCCTTGCCATACGGACCTCCACAATCCCGCCAGTTGGAGCTGGCGGTGATTGCGACCGCTAGACAAGGTGTGAAGGGACTTGAGCGTCCCGATTCGGCCCCGCTGTCGCTCAACAATTCAAAATTGGCACAACTTCGAACGTTTGCAGCAAGAAAATTCGCAGGTAAATTTACCTACCAGAAATTTGGTGAGGATGATCGTGCATACAGTGCCGACCAATCACAATCTTTCCGACGGAGTATCCCAAACCAGTCCAGTGCGAGTGTTACCAGATCAGATTCTTCTGCATCTTCTCCACAGTACGCTGGAGTCCGGAACGTGGGAACAAACGTCCCGTGACATCACCACCCCCACCCAGCATGCGGCACAGCATCTGCAGAGGTCGACCATCGAATTCCCAATTGCGTGCCATATCCTGCCAGTACTCATCGCTCCAGCCTGTCGTCGCCTTGGCTATCCGGGGCCGAGAAAATCTACGCACGGAAAAGATCGAATCCAGTGCAACCGACCGGAGTGTGACCAAGTTGTCGGGCTCTTGAATCTTGCAATCGGACAAAAACTTCCGCTGCAAGATCAGTTCGAGGCGCACGATGCCTTTGGATTTAACCTTGTCGTAGAGTTTAATTTCCAACGGCGAACGGGGGCTTCCGATGTACGTGGTTCTCTTTCCAGCAAAATCAGTGAGTTCGGTTATTTGCCGAGCGCGGTAGATCATATGTTGCTGCAGCTGATCGACCGTCACCTTCTTCATCAAATCGAAGGTCAACTCAACCAGCACCGGCCGAATCTTTGTCGCAGTTGGGAAAAGCAATCGCATGGTCTCGTTCACCTGCGCTCCAGTCAACGGCATCTCCTCCGACCTGATGACGACTCGATAGGGTGGGACTCGGGGGAATCGGGAAACTCGTCCATACAGGACCTCAACAAGGTTGCCCGTCAGTGGTGCTTTCCCAGACAGAAGACGAGCATAACGAGACTTGGGTCCGAGAATCCCAATACTCTTTGAATCCACCAACTGATCCAGAATCGGATTCCTATCCGTCCACACGCTCAATGCAATTCCATCTACAAATGCAGCCTCATTCAGCAGATATCGAAATACTTTTTCCGTCATCATCCCCACACTCCATCAATCAACAGGGAAACTTATATGGTTATATGGTTATATGTGGCCCAAGGTTCAGCGTTCGGCTTCCCGGTCACATCACCCTGCGCACACATCTATTCTACAAAGCTGCGCATTGCTTATTTTTCGCTGTGAGACTTAGGAAATCAGATGTGGCATGGGAGGGAAAGATGGATTGTGCGGAGTGAATTCGCCGGTGCAAGCGTGGGTAACCGCGCGCGGTACGGTCACGGGGTTACTTTGAAGAGGTACTCGACTCTATGTACCACGTCTCATCACGTCTCATCACGTCTCAGCTGTTTCTTCTTATCGTTAACAACAAGACTATATGTTAGCGTTATAACTCCTTGTTCATATCGTCCTTCTACTTGCTGACCGGGGGTGAGCACAACGCAACTTGGATGTTCTCGATACACTAGGTAGATTGTGTCTTCTGATTCTAAGCGCATCCAACAGCGCCGGCTGTCGGTGGTCGGGCTGGCGTAATTGCACAGATTTGCGGGCAGACTACAGCCGAATTGCGCCGTTAGGCTAGGCTTCGTCACGGTCTCAACATTCTCCCATCTCACGAAATAGTTTGTGATAGCGGGCGCCAGATCAAAAGTGAAGGTCGTACTCGGATCGGTGATGCAGACAACGCGAGTAAAGCCCGCTGTGCGCAGAGCCTCCAGAGTCGTAAGAGCTTTGCATTGGTCATACGTGCCCGGTGTGCGTACCACGAAGGAAGTCGCATCTGGACCCTCCGCTGTGATGTTGAACCCGGGAACCGGATTATTGGCCATGGCTTTGAGTCTTTCTTGGTGTAGTTCTTCGGCGAATGCCTTCCTTGCTTTAGCGGACTTGCTCTCCTTCTTCTTGTCTGCCTTCGACAGTTGCCCTTGTGATGTAGTGGCCGCGAGCTCTTGGGCTTTCGGCACAGCAGCCTCGGAAGCCGTTGAGGGACCGGGTTCATTGGCCGGGGCTTTGGCGCTTGTGCATTTTAGATCGAACTCTTCTCCAACGGCGGGTTCTGTCTCAACTCTGATTCTGGTGAAGCCAAGCCGACACAACCGGCTCCAAGCCCTCTCTCTCACCTCCCCATAGAAGTTGGCGCGCTGCTGATGCGTTTGAAACATAACTGGTTCAGTATAGACAAGGGCATCTCCCACAGCTGTGACGCGCTCGGATGGATCGATCGTGATTACATTGCTTTGTAAGGTGCTAGCTTCCTGTTCGCGGCACTGCATGGAATCTTGTGGGCTGGCGCATCCCAGTATCCGTGCGGCAGGAGCCTGTGAATTGATCATTGCACGAATAACCGCATCAGACACCTTCGATGCCTTCAGCAGTTGCAAACCCGGAACACTTGTATCGAATGCTGTTGTATCTGAGGCGTTAATTTTGTCGATGACAACTTCATCCGAGAGGCCCATGCCAACCATTTCGATGACATCTTGATTCGTTATCTTTGGGGCGATCTGCTGGCCTGACACGGCTGCCGCAATCATCGAGACAATCAGTACCGCTAGCCATTTTGCCATGATCGACTCCTCTCAGCGCAGACTTCGTTTCGCCTGCTCCTGCCTTCGGCAGTAGTCCACATTACAGAGAATCCTGAGGGCAGAAGAAAGACTTCGAGCCTGACCCCAAATATTCCCTGACTCTTATCACACTGACTCTTATCACAACGTAGCGCGACCACAATTACGCTGCTGCACACTATGGGTGGGTAGCACAATTGTGGTCAACAGGCGACATTCGCTGTCGTGCTTCGCAGACTCGGCAGCAACAGGAAGGGTCTCAATCCCAAGTTGGCATTCGGTCTGATTCTCAGGCAGCTTCGGGAACAGCGCGGATATTCTCAGGAGGCGCTGGCTCATCGCGCCGGATACCACAGGAACTATATTGGGCAGCTGGAGCGCGGTGAAAAGAGCCCATCCCTCGCCGCCCTGTTCAATTTTGCAAATGTCTTTGGCAGACGACCCTCTGCGGTTATGAGAGCGGTTGAGAAACTTGTGTCAGGTTGATCACCGAGCCCCATGCTCAAGAAAAGGTATCTCCTCCGACACCGCTAAACCACTGGCTAGCAAAGACCGGTTTCCTTGGCTTCTGCCCTCCTGAAAAGAAATCTTTTCTTGAGCCCGGCCGGGGTGTACCTCAGGTCACTTTTCCTCTCCTTTCGCGACGACTAGACTGAGTAGCGGTGGTGTCACACTTGCGTACATCTCACGAGGGGCGTGGTGCGCGGCAAGACGGAACGCAGGACAGAAGTTAGTCCGACCCTGGAAAAAGCGGCTGCGATGCACGTCTGGAATATTCAGGCGAGCATCGTTCGGTTCGCTTTCTGTGCGTTTTTCCTGCTCGCTGGACTTACGCTGGTTCCCGCCGCGTCGGCTCAGATCTCTCCCGGACCGCTTTCGCGGCCGCACCAATCGCTGAACGGATCCACCAACTGCGCCAGCTGCCACAAGTTTGGTGGACAGGCCGCGTTGAAGTGTCTGGAATGTCATGCCGAGATTGCGACTCGTCTTTCCACACGCAAAGGGCTGCATGCCACCTACAACATCCCGCCCGGTTCCAGCCAGGAATGCGCCCGCTGCCACTCGGAACACAATGGGGAAGACTTTCCGCTCATCAAGTGGGACATCAAGATCTTTAATCACAAGGAGACGGGATATCCGCTCGAAGGCAAACACGCCGGCTTGAGCTGTAACAAGTGCCACAATCCATCGCACGTTTCTCCTCAGGAACGCGCTTCCATCAAGATTAAGGATCTGAACCGAACCTACCTCGGTCTCTCCACAGGTTGCATTACATGCCACGAGGATAAACACCAAGGCCGACTGGGCCCGATTTGCCAACAGTGTCACAGCTTTGAAGACTGGAAGGCAATTAATGTCAGCCAATCCGGCCAGTCCCAGTTCGATCACTCCAAGACACGATACCCGCTGACCGGATTGCATGCGCAGGTGCAGTGCGCAAAGTGCCATATCAGTGGAGCCGACGGCAAGCCGCAGTATGTGGGGATTCCGTTCAGCCAATGTTCCGATTGCCACAAAGACCCGCACCATGGCAGCTTCGCTCAAGGTTGCCAGTCCTGCCACAACACGAACGGGTGGAAGAAGATTTCGCTGCAAGCGGTGAACGAGCGATTCGACCACACCAAGACCAAGTTCCCGCTGGAAGGCAAGCACGCCAGTGTGGACTGCGCCCAGTGCCATGCCGGCGGGGACTTCAAAAAGCCACTCGCATTTGCCAAGTGCATGGATTGTCACAAGCCCGATCCGCATAACGGCCAGTTTGCCAAGCGTCCCGATGGCGGGGAGTGCGCCTCGTGCCACACCGTGCAGGGATGGAAGCCCTCGACATTCACGGTGAAGGAGCATGCCTCGAGCGCGTATCCGCTGCAGGGCGGGCATGCGCGTCTGGAGTGCGCGCAGTGTCATATTCCGAAAGGCAAAGACACGCTATTCAAAGTGAAGTTCGAGCGCTGCACCGATTGTCACGCGGACAAGCATGCCGCGCAGTTCGCCGCGGCACCCTATTTCAATGCTTGTGATCGCTGCCACAATCTTGAGGGATACAAGCCTTCCACATTTACCCTGGCCAAGCACAGGGAAACCCGCTTTGTGCTGACGGGCGGGCACGTGGCTGTGCCTTGCTCCGACTGCCACAAGGAATCGGCCGAGTTCCAGCCGAAACCTGCCGTGATCTATCACTGGAAGACTCTCGATTGCACCAGCTGCCACTCCGATCCGCACAAGGGACAGTTCAAGGAACGAATGCAGCAGGCGCGGGCCAATGGTTCACTCCCGGGATGCGAGGCATGCCACACCACCAAGTCGTGGAGGGAACTCTCAGGCTTCGACCATGCGCAGACCAAATTCCCGTTGGCGGGCGCGCATCGGGCCACTGCCTGCATCAGTTGCCACAAACCGCCTAACCTCGAAACCAAGTTGATCAACGTGGACTTTAAGGTTGCGCCAACCCAGTGCGAGGATTGTCACGAAGACATCCACGGGAAGCAGTTCGCGAAGGGCG
The DNA here is from genome assembly GCA_963763795.1 of uncultured Acidobacteriota bacterium. GTDB lineage: Bacteria > Acidobacteriota > Terriglobia > Terriglobales > Acidobacteriaceae > Sulfotelmatobacter. The sequence goes on from CAVXPP010000007.1 coordinate 1,088,314, forward strand.
ATGTCACACGCTGCGTGGACTGCCATAACAGTATGAAGTGGAGGCCTTCACTGTTCGATCACGACAAGCGGACCGGCTTTCCCCTGCGCGGGGCACACCAGAACGTTCGCTGTGCCGAGTGCCACAAACTGACCAAGGTAGTCGCCGCCAAGACCGTGCTCTTTTACAAGCCGACGCCTAAGGATTGCGCCGCCTGTCACGGACCGACCAATCCCGTGCCCAAAGCAAAATCTGGATTCTGATCGACGGAAGTTTATCCGAACTGCGTGCACCTACCACGGGAGTTCAAGCTGTACAACCTTTCGCGCCGCAGCGCGCATCTCGTTGCGTATATCTTTAAGTCGTATCCCCGCCACAGCGTTGAAATAAATTCCGGTCTCATCGATTGTTAATTTTCTCAACACACTAAAGTTCAATAGGAAAAAGTTCGCGGTAACACGCAGAACTTACACTTGGCTCTTAGTAATACTGAACTTGGAGAGAATCTTGACCATGGCCGAAAGGACGCTGGAAGAGGCACCCCTGTAACTTTCTGCAACAGCCTCCGCCCGCTTACTCTGAGTGGACTGAGAATTGCATTATGGTGTGTCATCCGTATTCCTGCCGTTTCTCCGTAAGTTTTTGGGGACCTAAGCAAGGGGCAAGTGCATGTCGGGAGTCGGGGGCGTACTCAATCGAATCATTCTGTGTCTGGTGATGGCGTCCGGGATTTCCGGAACCGCCTGGACGCAGGCTTCTGCAGGCACCCATAGCCCGCACGGGAACCTGAACGTTCCCTGCCAGAACTGCCACACGGCGAACGCATGGAGGCCAATCCGTGCGGTTCCTGAATTCGATCACAATCAGACGCGCTACCCGCTGCGAGGGATGCACCAGGCGGTGGCCTGCGCTCAATGTCACGTCAAACCGGTATTCACCAATGTGGGTCAACGCTGCCAGGATTGCCACGCGGATATTCACCGGCGCCAACTTGGGGCCAACTGCGAGCAGTGCCACACGGTCCGGGGCTGGCAGGTTTCGGTGCAGCAGATTCAGCAGCACAACAACCGCTTTCCACTGACCGGCGCGCACGCCGCGGTGGACTGCGATTCTTGCCACAAGGGTGCGGCCACCAGCCAGTTCCAGACGATGTCCACGCAGTGTTACTCCTGTCACGCGGGGGACTTCCAGGCAACCACGAATCCCAATCACGTGTCAGCGAAATTCTCCACCACGTGCGAGACCTGCCACGGAACCGATAACTGGTTGAACGCAAAGTTCGATCATTCGTCCGTAGGATTTCCGCTCACCGGGGGGCATGCGGTTCCACCGCGACTTTGCACCGACTGTCACGCCAACAACAATTACAACCTGGCAACCACGGCCTGCGTGAGTTGCCACCTCAAAGATTTTCAGAGCACGACGAATCCCAATCACGTGGCAGGAAATTTCCCCACAAACTGCGCCCAGTGTCATACGACCGCGGCCTGGTCCCCGGCAACGTTCGATCACTCGATGGTGAATTTTCCATTGACGGGGATGCACACAGTGCCCCCTCGCCAGTGCACTGACTGTCACAACACAAAGAACGGCGGGTACAACCTGACGAGTACAGCGTGCGTGATCTGCCACCTGTCGGATTTTCAAGGAGCCACGAACCCGAATCACGTGGCCGGAGGATTTGCCCAGACGTGCCAGTTGTGCCACAGCACCTCAGGATGGTCTCCGGCTACATTTGATCACTCGAAGTCAGCATTTCCTCTGACCGGATCGCACACCGTGCCGCCGCGGACCTGCGCGGATTGCCACGGCACGAATAACTACAACATCACCGTGACCACGTGCATTTCGTGTCACGCGAACGATTTCTCCGGCGCCACCAGCCCGGTGCCGCACACCGGCTTCCCGACAACCTGCGAACAGTGTCACGACACGGTGCAGTGGTCCGACGGAAAATTCGATCACTCGAGCACCGGCTTCCCGCTGACCGGCTCGCATACCGTTCCGCCACGGGTGTGTACCGACTGTCATGTGAACAATAACTACACTCTGAAGAGCACGCTCTGCATTTCTTGCCACCAGAACGACTTCACCAATGCCACCAGTCCGGTGCCACACGCCGGATTCCCGACAACGTGTGAGACATGCCACGACACTGTCCAGTGGACAGATGCAACCTTTAATCACAGCAACACTCCATTCCCGCTGACCGGCTCGCACACCGTTCCGCCGCGCGCATGTACCGATTGCCACACGAATAATAACTTCACGACGCTGCCCACCGCTTGCTACGGGTGTCATCAGACGGACTACATCAAGGCAACATCGCCGGTAAACCATGTCGCGGCTGGCTTTCCGACAACGTGCGCAAGCTGTCACGATACGGTGCAGTGGACCGACGGCACGTTCAACCACACGAGTACCGGTTTTCAGCTGACTGGGGCGCACACCGTGCCGCCGCGAGCCTGCAGCGATTGCCACGTCAACAACAATTATGCCCTCAACACGACGCTGTGCTACTCGTGCCACCAGAAGGACTACGCGGGCACGACCAATCCGGCTCACGCGGCAGCCGGCTTCCCCACGACGTGCGAGCTATGCCACGACACGACCGTCTGGACGGACTCGACGTTCAACCACAACAACACGCCCTTCCCGCTCACCGGGTCGCACACGGTTCCGCCGCGAGTATGTACGGATTGCCACGTCAACAACAATTACACGACGCTGCCTACTACGTGCATTGGTTGCCACCAGACCGACTACAACAACACGACGAATCCAGGCCATGCCGCGCAGCCGCAATTCTTCCCGACCACGTGCCAGAACTGCCACAACACCACGGCGTGGACCGGTGCCAGCTTCAACCATACGCAGTACACGCAGTTTCCGATCACGCACGGCAACGCCAACGGCGTGTGCTCGACATGCCATATCAATTCGAACAACTATGCCATCTTCCAGTGCACGGGATGCCATGGAGGAAACAACGCGAACAATTTCCAGCACGACAACGTGCCGGGCTATGTCTACAACAGCATTAATTGTTACCAGTGCCACCAGAGCGGTCAGGGCGGCGGATAGACGGGCGGCGAATGGACGGAAGTTCGTCCGAGAGTTGCTAAATCAGGAGCAGCGGGCGGGAATGCCACATTGCAAGCGGCCAGTGGCACGCCATCGAGCAAAGTATGACGGCGGTTCAAAAACATCTCGGGACATTAGCGCTTCTGTTGTCTTGTGCCGTGGCGCAGAACAGCGAGACAGCGATCTTGCAAAGTGTAATCGCGGCCCGCGAAGACTCCGCTTTGCGCGTTGAAATCACGCTCAGTGTTCCGGTGAAACCGTCGTTTGAAACGGCCGCCCATCCTGACCGGATTCTGCTTGATTTCCCCGACACGATGAGCAAAGGCGACACCAGCAATGTTGACGTCCATGCAAATGGAGTGCGCCGGGTGCGAACCGCGCAGCACAGCAGCACTCCTCTGATTACCCGGGTGGTTCTCGAACTGGATCGGATTCATCCCTACACGGTGAAGACGGAAGGAACGCGTGTCATCGTCACAGTGGGCCCGGCAGAGAGTTCACCGGCTGCCCATGGCGCCCCGGCGGCGGCGGCTTCGGGCAATCTGCTTGGAGCTTGGCACAGAAAACGGGAGACAGTCGCATCGATCGACGAAGACAACTCTCCAGGCGATCTTCCGCCTGCTCCACCCGCGATCGCAGCCGGACCTGCTTTCACGCCACCTTCTACTTCTTCAGTAGCCGCACCTCCTCCTGAGCGGCCAACGACTCCTGCCACGCAGACCCAGACCGTCTCCGTTCCTCCAGCCAGCGCAGCGGGACCATCTTCCTTCGAGCAGGCTCAGATTGCGGTTGCTGCAAAGCCCGACGCTGCCGCGAGTTCATCTCCAACTGCAGTCACGGATCCGTCAACAGAATCTCCAGCTGCGGCCATGCCAGCATCAGCTAACACAACGAGTGCTGAAACCTCGCTACCCACTGCGGCGGGACCTGCACCGGCAGTGGCACCCGCGGCGCCCACAGAGACCTCCACGTTGATCGTGCGCCCCGACGATCCCAGCCTGCGCACGGTCTTCAAAGTGAAGTACGTGGCGGAAGGCGTTGCTTATCTCGAAGGTGGACGCGCCCAGGGTCTGACCGAGGGCATGAAGTTGGAGATTGAAGATACGAACCTTCCGGCGAAGCAGGGCGACAGCGTCAATGCCGCTGATCCGCGAGTGGTCGCGGAACTGGTCGTCAGCGCAGTCGCAGAAACCTCGGCGGTCACCGACATTCAGTCTCCCAAACGGCCGGTGAAGGTCGGCGACCTCGCCTATCTGTCGAGCGGCGACGCAGAAACGCTGGTCCAGCAACGAGCGCTGAGCCCGACTCGCCAGTACCCGGCAGTGATTTCTTTTACGGAAGGAGACACGCTCGATGATGAAGTCCGCAAAGAAGTACCGCGTCCGCCACTGCCCTCGGTGAACCGCGCACGCGGCCGCATTGGCTTCGATGACATCGAGACCATCAGCCATGGCACTACGAACCTCACCAGTTCCGACGTCGGCATGGTCTTTCGTGGCGACATTACCAGAATCGGCGGGAGTTATTGGAACCTCAGCGGCTACTGGCGAGGCGAACTGACCAAGGCGTCGGCTGCCAGCCAACAGACTTTGCAGAGCTTGATCAACCGCACATATCACCTGAACATGACCTACGACAATCCCAACTCGACGCTGGTCGCGGGATTTGGCCGCCTGTACCTTCCGTGGGCTCCCAGCCTCGATACCATCGACGGCGGCTACTTCGGCAAGAGACTTTCCAAGGGCACGACGCTGGGGATTTTCGCAGGATCCACGCCTGATCCGTCGTCGTGGGACTACAGCCCAGACCGCGTCATTGGCGGCAGCTTTATCAATTTCGAGGGCGGCGAGTACGACGGCGTCCACTACAGCACCACGACCGGCGCGGGCATCAGCATGGTGAACTGGCAGATCGACCGGCCCTTCGTTTTCGTGGAAGATTCTCTTTCCTATAAGCGCGACATCGCCATCTACGAATCCGCGCAATTGGACAGTCCCGCAGGAAATTCAGCCACGCCTGCCCCCGGCCCTGGTCTGGGCCGCAACTTCACTACGCTGCGTGTGAACCCGCAACCCCGGGTCGAACTGGATTTTAATTACAACTATTTTCGCGACGTCCCGACATTCAACCCGACCCTGGTCGGCACCGGTTTGCTCGACAAATATCTGTTCCAGGGATTCAGCGCCGGCGGGCGCGTGGAGGTGTGGAACCAGGTTTGGCTGTCGACCAACTTGGGCCGGAGTAGCGGAACCGGCGACGCCAAGTCTTCGCTGAACGAAATGTATGGCGTCACTTTCGGACGCTTGCCGTGGATAAAACTACGGGCCGACCTGCATTACGCGCGCTTCAACAGTTCGTTCGGCGACGGTTCCTACGAGTCGTTCTCTCTATCTCGCCAGATGAGCGACCGGTTGCGGCTCGAAGTCTTGATGGGACAGCAGAACTTTGCCTCCACGTTGACGACAAACACCCGCGGCCGCTTCGTGACCGGCACCGTTGAGACCACCCTGGGACCACACTATTACCTGCAGGGAAACTTCACTACGAACCGCGGAGACTTGAGCTACGACCAAGTCATGTTCTCCATCGGCTACCGCTTCGATTCGAAGAGGAAAGGCGAATGAAATTCCAGATACAAGTCGCGAAGCTATGGCTATGCGGCGCCGCTGGCGTTCTTTCAGTTGCTCTTCTGGCCGCGCTATCTTTCGCCGAGACGACGTCGGCGTCACCAGAAGCGCAGAAACTGGACGATCTGCTGGCGCGCACTGCCACTCAGACGTCGGGATTTCTCGATCAATTCTCCGACGTGAAGTGCACCGAGCAAGTGCGGCAGGAAAAGCTGGGCAAAGACGACAAGGTGGAAATCAAGGAAGACTCTACCTATGACTACCTGGTCATGTTGACCAGTGCCGGAGGCGAGTTGAATCTCTCCGAATCGCGCATCCCTGTGCACCAGGCCAAGCGCGACCGGAAGAATACTTCCATGTTGCTGAGCAACGGCTTTGCCACGCTATTCCTCGTTTTTCATCCCTATTACTCGGAAGCCTTCAAGTTCACGCTGTCCGGAGAGGAGATCGTTGGAGGCCGAGCGCTGGAGAAGATAACGTTTGAGCATGTTCCGGGCATGAAATCACCGGCCGCGCTGGCTCTGCGCGGACGAGAATATCCGCTGGAACTCGCCGGGACGGCATGGGTCGATCCGCAAACCGGGTCGATTGCGAAGATCGAAGCTGGGATCGGAAATACGCTGGCCGACGTCGGGTTGAAATCTCTAAGTTCGGAAATCGATTTTGCCCCGGTTCCCTTCGCGGATTCCAAGCAGGTGTACTGGTTCCCGACCCAGGCGCGCGTCGAGGTCGAAACTCCCAGACAGCACTGGCGTAACTTGCACCAATTTAGTGCTTACAAGAAATTCTCAGTAAGTACGGAAGAGCAGGTCATTACGAAATGAGCGCGAATGCCGCAGCAACGGCTCGTATCATCAGTGGGGCAAAAGCCGCACCGGACGCGGAGAGAGGGCATCGCCTGCGCCTCCGCGCCCTCTACGTCCTGGCCTTTGCCACCAACCTCGCCATCTTTGTTTATGGCTTCGACTATTACAAGTTGTCGGCCATTGATCGTCCATTTTCCCCGAAGCATCACCTGCTGCGGCCGAGCGGTCCGATTGGCCTGTACCTCGGATTTCTTGGAGTAGCGCTGTTCGTGGGAATCTTTCTGTACCCGCTCCGCAAGCACTGGACGTGGCTGAGCACGATTGGCAGCACGCGGCACTGGCTCGACATTCATGTGCTGATGGGCCTCACCGCGCCATTTATCATCGCGTTTCATTCGACGCTCAAGTTCAAAGGGATCGCCGGCATGGCCTTCTGGATCATGTTCGCGGTCTCGGCCAGTGGAGTGGTCGGACGATATCTCTACGCGCAGATCCCGCGCAAGGTGACCACCGCGGAATTGTCGATGAAAGAATTGCAGGAATTACAGCAGCACCTGGCGCAGCAACTTACAGCGCAGAATCTGTTGCCCGAGGCGGACCTGCGCGCTCTGTTGCGCATGCCTGATGCGAACCGGGTGGCGAGCCTTCCCATCGTCGTCGCGCTGGCGTACATGATGCTCCTCGACGTGGTCCGCGTGTTTCGCGTGGCGCGACTCCGCCGGCACGCATTGAGTTTTGCAGGGACCGTCCAGACTCTGGCGGGATTCCTTCCTACGGGGAATCGTGAACTGGAAAAAGCGATCCACGCCGCGACGGAAGAGGCCGCGCTCTCCAAGCGGGTTCTATTCCTGTCCCGTTCGCAGAAGGTTTTTCATCTGTGGCACGTAGTACACAAGCCTTTCAGCTACGCATTCGCCGTATTGGCGCTGCTGCACATTGGGCTGCAGTTTGTCCTTGGGTATTTCTGAGGCACGCACGATGGATACCCTCATCACATTCGTGATTGGCGGCCTTATCACTCTCTTCTTTGTGGCGGGCTACCTCAAGAGCCTGAAGAAAAGGGAGGCGCGCGCCCGCGAAGCTGCGGAGAAGGGGCAGCTGTTTTCCGAGGGACCGAAGGCTCAGCATCCGCACATCGACACAAACTACTGCATCGGATGCGCGACTTGCACCAGCGTCTGTCCTGAGGGCGACGTGCTGGCGATGATCGCCGGCAAGGCCGTCATCGTGAATGGACACAAGTGCATCGGCCACGGCCTGTGTGCCGACGCCTGCCCGGTCGGCGCGATCACCATGGTGATGGCCAGTCCCAGCATGGGTGCCGACATGCCTCGCCTGACGCCGGAATACGAGACGACCGTGCCCAACCTGTTTATTGCCGGAGAACTCGGCGGGCTAGCTCTGATCAAGAATGCGGTGAACCAGGGGCGGGACTGCGTGGACACGGTTGCTGCGCGGCTCAAGGCGAATGGAGCGGGTCATCCGATCCCTGGGGCTTACGACCTGCTGGTGGTTGGAGCCGGACCGGCGGGCATCAGCGCCTCGCTGCGCGCGATCGAGCACAAGCTCAACTACCTTACGATTGAGCGAGACGAGATCGGCGGCACGGTGGCCAAGTATCCCCGGCAAAAGCTGGTCATGACCAGCCCTGTGGAATTTCCGATGTACGGCAAGTTCAAGAAGATGCAACTTTCCAAGGAACATCTGCTCGCTTTCTGGGACATGATCCTCAACCGCACCGATTTCAATGTCTCGACCGGCGAGAAAGTCGAAGACATCCAGAAAGGAGAAGACGGGATCCTTACAGTGGTGACGGTGACCAATCAATACCGCGCACGCGCCGTGATTCTGGCGCTTGGCCGCGCGGGGGAACCCCGGAAACTGGGCATTAAAGGCGAGGACTTGCCGAAAGTAATGTATCGCCTGATCGAGGCGGATCATTACATCAACAAGAGAATTCTTGTCATCGGAGGCGGCGACAGCGCGGTGGAAGCCGCCATGGGGCTCGCCAACCAGGCCGGCAACCAGGTAACGCTTTCGTATCGAAGCGAGCGCTTCAGTCGCATCAAAGAGCGGAACGCAAAGCGCATCGAAGACTGCATGCGCTCGGGCAAAGTGCAGGTACTATTCAACTCGAATCCGGTGGAGTTCAAGCCCGAGTCAGTGGTTCTTGAAGTGAGCGGCCGCACTCAGGAAATTCCGAACGATTTCGTCTGGATTTTTGCCGGCGGCACGCCGCCCAACGCCTTCCTCAAGAAGATCGGCGTTGGTTTTGGGACGCGCGACATGACTCCTGAAGCGAGCAAAGAAGCGAAGCAGGCGGATACGGATCGCAAGCAGCTCACCCACACGGCAAGCGTTCCCGCTCGCTGAAGCGTAGACAAGCATGAAGCGATTCACCTGCTGCACGCCGAAACATTTCCCACAAGACGAATGAGAAAATGGGCAAGAGCACGAAGAACGTTGCGCCAGCCAGATTCTCATCTACTTCTACCCCCCTGACCAGAAACATAAAAACCAAGCAGCCCATGAAGAAGCCAAGGGCAGTACTCTTGAGGATGCGCATGAATTTCATTTCGGTCTCAGTTCTCGCCTCACCGCCGGAGCATGAGGAACAATCTGGTATGGAGGGTCATCTAACGCTCATCTTCTCTACAAGGATGAAGCATGGTGCGCGGGATTCAAGTTACCGTGGTGCAAGGAAAAGACGTGCTGAGTCGCGATGGACGGCGTGCGGGACTGGACGATTTAGAATGACATCGCCAAGGAGACTGATTCGGCTGGTTCCAGCATTGGCATTGTCAGTTGGCGAAACATCTCGGTTACACTCATCATCGGTCATGATTCGCTATCGCCTGACGGCGGGGTAAATGACAACTAACGAGAGCGGGGCCTTCCCTTTGGATCAGCCGGGGACGGGTCCTTGCTCGGCTGCTGGTCTTGCCTCCGGACTCCACCAAGAACGCCGATCGCCCGTATCCCCCGCTTCGCCATGTCGGTGACCCGCACCCCGTATTTCTTTCCCAGTTCCTGCAAATCCTTCAAGGATTTTGGCGTATTCTTTTTGGGCTTCTTCATGCCGTTGCACCATGTGTAGCATTTGATGGAGTAACCAATTTCGCAATCATCCACTGGGTCGTTCCCAAGTCCTTCGCCAGCTTCCGAACACTCGCGCCCTGCGTCCGCAGTATCCGTATCCGTTCCAGCTCAACGGGGCTGAAGCGCCGCAGCGCAGGTCGACCAATTCTTTTCCCTGCACGCCGTGCCTGTGCCATGCCTGCCTTCACTCTTTCTCGCAACAATTCTCGCTCGAACTCTGCCACCGCTCCCAGAATCGAAAATGTCAGCCGTCCTGCTGGTAGCGTGGTGTCGATGTTTTGCCGCAGGGAAACGAGATCAACTCCCAACGCCCGGCATTCTTCGGAAATGATGAGCAACTGCTTCAGCGATCTTGCCAACCGATCCAGACTCCAGACCAAAATCACATCGATCTTCCTCTTGCGCAGATCGCTCAGGAGAGAATTCAATGCTGGACGATCCTGCTTGGCTCCGCTCTGGCCGTGATCTCGATACAGAATTGTTTCCCAACCACGCCGACTGCAGTATTCCCGCAGTTCCGATTCCTGCATGTCGGTCTCCTGTTCCACGGTCGAGACCCGGACGTAGATTGCTGCCCGCTTCTTGCTGTTCACCGTTTCCTCCCCGTCCTGCGCTTCCCCTTCTTACGAGCCTTCGGCTTTGCCCATCGTGCCTTCGCCGCATTCCGTGCGATCTTTTGCCGTTCTGCTGCCGACAACTTCTGCATTCTGGCTTTGACGGATTTGCGGCCCATCGCAGAGAAGTATTTTCGAAGACTGTTTGAGATCACGCAATCATTCTATCAGCTCAACGGCTCAGCATCATGGGAATGCGGCCCTCACTTCAGTCCAGTGGATAGTCATCGGGGACAGCGACAGCCCTTCTTAAATACCCAAACAGCGTCGTTTAGCGTCGATTTGGCGGGCTTGGCGGGGTCTGCTAAGGGTTTACCCACCCCCCACTTCGGGAAAGACCGTTCAGCCTCACTCAGCGTGGGACTTGTTGAGCGCGTGGCCAACTCAGGCCAAGCTGTAGATTCTTTCGATTTTGGGGTGTTTCAGGGTGCCCACGTGAGCCATCCCAATTGGGTGGACCGTGATAAATCAACCCCTTTCAGGCCTTCCCCATTGTAGGGACATTCTCAACCGGAAAGCCTTCGCAACTGCAATCAGGTTCACGATTGATGCGGGTTTTAAGTGCCTTGCTTTTACAGCCGACCAGAGAATCAACTGGCGGAATGAATAGTGCCGATTCGTTCATTCACTCAAAGCCTTCATCAAAATCCATGTGCGCTGGAATTCTTACCGATTTGGCTTTGCCAATCGCATCCAAGATTCTTGCTTTTTCGTTTTTTGCAAACTCGACCAATGCAGTATCAACGTGCATAGCCAAGTCGTCGAGAAGTCGCAAGTCGGATTTAGCTTCCGGAGTTCGCCGTTCATCCCAAATCGGCAGATTGAACTGCCGGATGAAATTTTCGAGCACATCAATTCGGTCAGGAGAATTCTCGAGAACCCTCAGTGCAATGTCCGTCCAGTGCGAGCCCTCCGCGTCGCGCCTAATCGCGGCGATGCCTGCTGCGGCGATCGGATAGCGAAGTTTAGGCGATTCATCGCACCAGCGAAGGAGTTCCTGTTCTGGAATTACATCGAAAGCATTCGGTCGCGACAATTGGGTGTTTTTCAGAACTCTGAAACCTATCTTTACCATCTCCGCATCCTCGCCACCGCACAAGGATTGCAGAACTGCCAGAGGTTGAGCATTGAAAAGAATCTGTAGAAACTCGCTGTAGCCGTATGTCGATGCTCGTAAGCTCGAAATGGCGTCGCGCAGTTTGTTGCAGACTTCACGCACGGTCGCGGCGCCTTTGTCTCCAAGCAGGCACTGCCTCCCAACAATCTGCAGCCTCTGTGCGAAGTTAGGGTCCATACTGCTGGTCATGTCGAGGCGAAGCATTAGCGCGCATCCAATTTCGACGAACTCGTCGGAGGAGACGTTGCCTTGGGCGGAAAGGAGCTTCATATAGAGAATCTCGACGGCGACGTAAATGCCCTCGTTGTGATCAGAAATCTTCAATAACAAAGTCTTGAGGTCCGGGCCGTTGAGGCCCTCGGTCACTCGCCCTGCTTCTAGCGAGCGATAGTTGAAAATGGGAGCCTTTCCAACCTCCAATGAGTGAAGAAGCCGCCGAAATCCTTCTTCGTTGATCTCGCCGATCGCCGTTTCCAGAACGGGGTACCATTGCGCGAGCGCATCGTTGTTGATTGCATCATCGAGCATGGTTTCAGCGAGCCCTGCGTCTTCTTCATGGATGCCATTCAGAAATCCGCGCAATAGCCAAGGGGTCGCTCCTTCCGCTGGAACAGGTTGCAGTTGTGCGATCAACTGTTTCCAAATTTTGGTTGGGTCATCCGCACCTCGGGCCAAGCCCCGACCAAAGCTCCAACTTTGATCACTCCTCGTGCGGATCAGTTCTGGAAGAAGCTCAGTAAACGCGCCACTATCCGCCGCCACATTTACTCCGAGTTCGTAAGCAGCATTTTGTAATCGAGACATAGCGGACTCGATGCTCTCGTTGCTGTCGCTCTAGCGGGATGCCAACAACTGACCCGGATTCCGCTAAGACAATCGAGCGTACTCGTTGAATTGTCCCCCGCGGCTGAAGGAGTGCCTCGACACGGGTGAGATTTTTGATCACATCGGCGGTAAAACCCTTGGAGTCGTAATACGCAGTTTCCCGTGCGGCGCTCCATCCTTCGGCCCAGAAGACCTTTTTTGTGATCGAGTTGCAGATACGTTCAAGCTCCTCATACATTTGTGCTCCTGTCCAGAGCCCACGAAACTTATTCGCGATGATAGTGCGCACGCGTTGAGCCTCAGAGTAGCTAGAACATGCCAAGTCCTCTGCCAACTTTAGAAATCGACTGAACCACTCGACCACGGCGTCCCTAGTGGCAGGCCAGTAGCCAAAGTCTCGTGACCGTGCTCCAAATCCGAAGCTTAAGACGGGGCCGAAATGCGACGCGGCTAGGGCGGCATCGAGGCTTTTCAAACCTAACTCTCGTTCGAGGCGATCGCTGGAACTTAGTAACGACCGAATTACCGATTCCCGCTGCTCCGGAGACGCATGGGTGCCTGACAGTTGAATTCGGAAAAGCGAGCCGAACGCTTTGGCTGCATCGTTTGTATTTTGGCGGATGGATACCTGTGATCCCTCCGCGGTGGCCACTGCCGTCTTGGTGAGCAGCGCAATGGATTTCTCGAAATGCTCCGGTTCGTAAGCAAGGGATATGAGCAGTTGCGCATAACGAGCACATTTCTTGGCGGATTCGTCGCTTGACGCCCCAAGCACCGCGCGTTCGAGCGCAGATAGAGTGGCGTCCGGGTCTAATGGAGCTATGTTTCTGAACATGCTTTCGCCCAGTTCATTGAGGTTCAGGACATCAGCGAGCAACCCGCCTACGCCGAGCCAGTTCCTAGCGATTTGCCTTGCCTCTTGGGAGCCTTCGAGATACCCGAGTCTTCTGGAAAAAGACTTTAGAAGTCTTTCCGGCGCTTCATTGACCAAGTGTTTTTCGATGATGGTGGTTGGGATATCTTGCAGTGCCCGAGCAGCCAAACGATTCGCGATTGCCTGTGGGAGAATGGCGCGCCAGACGCCCCGACGCTGGATTAAACGGCGACGTCCGAGTTCGACAGCGCTCTGGAACATTTCTTGCGCGTTCCTCTTGATCACAGCCCCAAGCCGGAAGAGTTCCGCTTCATCACCGTCGGACACATCTTCTCCGTTAAACGAGTACACGAGCGATAGGCCTTGGGCTACAACCAACAAAGACTCATTCGGGGCGTTGCGCTGCTCGAACAATCGTTTGAACAGACTTTCGTCGGGCATCCCAGCAATCGCTTCATCGCGATGAACAGTCTCGGCTAAGGCAATGGCAATTCGAGCGTTTCCGTGCGAAAATTGCGCGATTGTGTGAAGGTCGATCCATGACAGGTAGGAAAATCGGCGCTCCAATAATTTTTCGATTAGGGCTTCCGATGACACTTCAAGCTCGAATACCTCGGTTCCCTCGGGCTGATCCTCGCGAATGTCGTACTCTACAGTAATCACGCTCACGGTACTTTCAGGCACTCGGCACACCTCGGAGACGCGTCGGTGAAGATCAGGCGGACAGTTGTCCACGACTACAATTCCCCGCGAGCGTGACGCAGTCAGATTCTGGACAAAAGTTGCAGGCGACGGGTCCGGTCCATCGGCCACATCTGCATAAAGTGCCAATGCCGGGTCAAGGCTCGACTCGCCCACACGGCTGTCGAAAAGGGCTTGCACAAACCTCGTTTTCCCCACTCCGGATAATCCAACGAGCCGGACTACACCACCGGAGTTACGCAGTCGATCACGAACGCGTTGAATCCCCAATGCCGCTGACAGTCCCGGATCAGTCGCCTCGGAGTCTGTACGGATGCGGACCGCATCATCGATCAGGTATTCTCCGCTTACACCATCAGGCGCGTATGCCCATGCTTCATACGGGCGCCACCCCGGCAGCGCTCGCCCGATTTTGCTTCTGACCCAGAGAACCACGCCTGCATGGTCGCGAACCCAACTCGCTACACGCCCTCGGTCGTAGAAATCCAAGACAAGGTCCTTCGCGTTCGGAATATCATTCACGGCTTCCTGCATCGCGTCGCGTCGATTTTGAAGAGTTCCTTCGGAGGTTGATTCGGAACTAACGATGATGTAAGCGCCCGAGCGATTCGCCAAGTCGCGAATTGTTGGTCGCAAAACGCTTTTCGGCCGCATCTCGTCGAGAATTTCCTTGCGGGGCATAGGGCTTTTTTTTACCTGAAGGCCAGTTTGCGGGCGCGGTACGAAGCCTTCTATAGTTTCGCCGTCCGCCAACGAGACACGAACGTCAAGCCCTCCATCTGCCGCATTCTGATGACCGCTCCACGTCACGGCTGTGGCAGACAGTCCTCGCGATCTAAGCTCCGTCTCGCAAAGCAGACCGATAAGGGTGCGAAGGTCTGTATCGTTCAATAGCTCGATGTCATCTGGTGTAATTTCAAGCATTGCACTACGCTGTCATTCTCCAGCAGCATTTTCAAGTAGCTTGGTTGCCATCCACTGTGAGGTTCCAAACTTGGCCGCTAGGTGGCGAATGCTACTACCGGAAGAATGCAATGCTTTCATACGTTCAATATCGGACCGATGGAATCGCCGTCCGGCTGGCCCTCCCCACTTTGTTGCCTGCACGACGTGCTTGCGCCATCCCTGATTTGACCCGCTCAATCAACATTGCTCTTTCGAATTCGCCGACCGCGCCAAGAATGGCAAATGTCAATTTGCCGCTCGGCAGAGTCGTGCCAACGGAATTGTGACGCCGGTGTGACGCAAAGCCTGCCACCGTCGCCGCAGTTGACATCATTGCCACTTCACGGCGACTGATTTCAAATAAGTTGTCTGTTTGCAATGCAGTCCGGCGAATTCGGCTTACAGGTCCGGCTGCCAACAATTATCCCGCCGACCCGAGCCGCTCTCGCACTTTCGCGATCCCATAGTCGCCACGACTACAGAACTTGCAGGTGCAGAAGGGCGGCTTACCCTTCGCTTTGGGGAAGAACCTCCAGCCAGTTATCTGAGGCAGTCGGCGGGTCTTGTGAATTTCTTTTGCCTCTATACGACGAGGCACTATGACTTCCCACCCCATTTGGATCGTCTGCCCTCGTAAACAGAGCTATTGCCTGGGCAGCGGTAACAAGACGATGAGCCTGCCCGTAATGACCGACCCAGACTATTTGTTCATCGGGGACTCGAAAGTAAACGCCCGCAATCGGACCCTGATTTCGCCGCTTCAGCTCTCTCAGCCACTGGTGAGAGGCATAAAATTACGTGTGACGGGCACGGCATAAACACCTGCGGCTGATGTCCCGATGCCCTTATGCAGACGAGCGATTCCACTCTTGCGAATCCGTGGGATGCGCGACTCCGTCGTCAAATGAACAAACATCGCCATCTGCGCGTCCGATGCAAAGATTGTACAAGGGCTGCTTACCCCCGATGGATTGCGTCGGATTGCCGTTGATAAATCTCGTTACGCTCATCGACAGATCAACGAGCGGCCCCCCCGGCATCTTCTCTCCATCACGCTGCTACACTTGTATCGCACCCGCTGGCCTATCCAGTGGTTGCGCACGGTCCCGGGTCCCAGATGAACATCGGCGAAGCCATTCGAATCGCGCTGCAATCGCTGTGGGCGAACAAGCTGCGCTCCGTCCTGACCTTGCTCGGCGTCGTCATCGGCGTGGGAGCCGTGATTGCCGTGGTCACCTTCGTCTCCGGCATCAACGATTACGTTGCCAAGAAGATCTTCAACCTCGGCGCTGACGTTTTTATTGCCTCGAAAATGTCGCAGGTCGAGACCAACGTCGATCGCTACCTGCGCGCCGAAAAACGCAAGAATCTCGACATGGAGGATTACGAGGCCGTGCGCCAGGCCTGCCGCCACTGCGACTACGTTGGCGCGCTGATGACCGGAACCGGCCGCGTCAAGCACAACGAACAATCCATCGAGGACACCACGGTTCAGGGCCTCACTCCGTCGACCGCCGTCATCCTCGACACCGATCTAACCTCGGGACGCATGGTCAACGAAACCGATGTCGACAATCATCTCCAGGTTGCGGTGGTCGGTGCCGACATCGTCGAGCATCTGCTGACCGGTCTCGATCCCATCGGCCAGGAAATTCGCGTCAACGGCTGGACCTACCGCGTGATTGGCGTCGGCAAGAAAAAAGGCAAGACCCTCGGCCAGAGCGCGGACAACTACGTCATGATTCCCATCACGGTGTACCTGAAGCAGTACGGGTCGCACAACAACAGCATTGAAATCTGGGGAAAAGCCGCGGCTACGGGAGTTCCGCTGAACCAGGCCATCGACGAGGCTCGTGTCGCCCTGCGCGCTCACCGCCACGATCGGCCGGGACAGGACGACACCTTCGAGATCGAGACCAATTCCAGCCTGCTCGGAATCTGGTCCGGCCTGAGCAACACGTTTTTTATGGCGACCATCGGCATCGCCGCGGTTTCGCTGGTGGTCGGCGGCATTGTCATCATGAACATCATGCTGGTGTCGGTGACCGAGCGTACCCGCGAAATCGGCATTCGCAAGGCGCTGGGCGCGCGCCGGGAAGATGTGCTGCTGCAATTCCTGATCGAGTCGGTAACGCTCGCCCTCGTCGGAGGCGCCTTGGGAGTCTTAACTGGCGTGGTCATCGCCGAAGGCGTCACCGCGATCATCGGCATGCCGTCGTCCATCAAGCTCTGGGCTGTAGCCGCAGGACTGATCGTTGCCGCCAGTGTCGGCGTCTTCTTCGGAGTCTACCCCGCGCGCAAGGCGGCAAAGCTGGACCCGATCGTGGCGCTGCGCTTCGAAATGTAGGAGATCTGAGTAATTCGGAAATCTGGTAATTGAGCGATTTTAAAATCCCAACCCGGCGGCGTTGATTTTGATTTTCAATTACAAAATTACCAAATTTCCCAATTACTAAATTCTTCTCATGCTTCGCAAATCTGAATTCGGCGAAATCGTCCACATGGCGACCGACACGATTCGCAGCAACAAGCTGCGGTCTGGGTTGACCGTGCTGGGGATCGTCATCGGCGTTGCTGTCGTGATCGGAGTTTCGTCAATAGGCCGCGGGCTCGACGACAATGTTCGCGACCGCCTGGCTACTGCAGGATCCAATGTTATTTTTGTCTTTCATGTAGATCCCATGATCTTCGGCCGCATGTCGGAGGAGATGCGGATGCGCCGAGAGCTGACGATGGAGGATGCAGAAGCACTTCAAGACTTGCCCCACGTCCAGGGGGTCTCTGTAGCTCTTCGTTTATTTCGCCCGGAAATCGGGAGCGGCACTTACGCAGTGAAATACGAGAACCGGAAGGCCAAGAACACCATTCTGGAAGGAAACACAGCTTCGATGATTAATGTCGAGGATCTTCCACTGGCCAGCGGAAGATGGTTCAGTGAGTTCGACGACGAGCATCGGTCTGCAGTGGTTGTTCTCTGTAGTGACACCACGGAAGAGTTGTTTGGGAATGAGGACCCATTGGGCAAAGAGGTTAACATTGAAGGCAGACTGTTCCGCGTCATCGGCACACTGGGCCCAATCCAATCGTTCTTCAACGCGGGAAAGGATCCGATCAATAATCGCGTCTTCTTCCCGATCAGGACATTCAAGACTCTTCATCCCGAGATGAAGCAACACTGGATCGTTGTCAAGGCGACATCTCACGACGACATGCCAAAGGCGATGGATGAAATTCGGCAGGTGTTGCGCCGCCGTCGAAAAGTGGCTTTCGACAAACCGGACAATTTCTCGATGTTCACGATTGAGTCGATCAATGACGTTTGGAATCAGATCACCAGCGGTTTGTTCCTCGGCATGTTTGCCATTTCGAGCGTGGCGCTCGTCGTCGGCGGCGTCGGCGTCATGAACATCATGCTGGTCAGCGTGACCGAGCGCACCCGCGAGATCGGCGTCCGCAAGGCGATCGGCGCGCGCAAGCGAGACATCCTTCTGCAATTCACCCTCGAAGCCATCATGTTGACGGCTGTCGGAGGCGTAATCGGTGTCCTCGTGGGCACCATTGTCGTATGGATCATTCCAGTCATCTGGCCGTCGCTGCCCGCGCGCATGTCCATGTTTTGGGTCTCCTTCGGATTCAGTTCCGCGGCCGGCGTGGGTCTCGTCTTCGGCATCTATCCCGCGTGGAAGGCGGCCAATCTTGATCCCATCGAATCGCTGCGCTATGAATAACCTGGCCTGCGCCCAAGCATGATGCACTCCATCGGCAGCATCTTCCAGATCGTCGCGCTCCTCGGCTGCCTCTCGAGTTCGATCTACTACGTGCTCTGTCTCTGGAGCGCCACGCACTTTCTTCGCGTACGGAAGGCGGCACGAAGCAGCGGCTGGCCGCAATCTTTGCCCCCGCTTTCGATTCTCAAGCCATTGAAGGGCATCGATCCCGATATTTACGAGAGCTTCCGCAGTCACTGCCTGCAGGATTATCCCGAGTACGAAATTATTTTCGGAGTCAGCGACCCCGCAGATCCCGCCGTCACCAGGGTCGAACAGCTGCAGCGGGAATTTCCTCAGCGCTCGATCCGCCTGCTGGTCTGTCCGAATATTCTTGGCGCGAATGTAAAGGTCAGCAATCTCGAGCAGATGATGCAGCTTGCGCGATACGACCATCTGATCGTCAACGACAGCGACATTCGCGTCGAGCGCGACTATCTGCGGCGGGTTGTCGCTCCGCTGGCAGACGAGCAAGTCGGCATGGTGACGTGCCTCTATCGTGCAGTTCCGGCTCCCACGCTCGGATCGCAACTGGAAGCGCTCGGCATCAGCACCGACTTCTGCGCCGGAGTTTTGGTCGCGCAACAGGTTGAAGGAGGCCTGCACTTCGGTTTGGGCTCCACTCTCGTCTTCCGCAGAAAAGATTTGGATCGCATCGGCGGATTCCATTCCATCGTCGATTTCCTGGCCGACGACTACGAACTCGGCCGCCGCATCGCCGCTCTCGGCCTGAAAGTCATACTCTCCGATGTCGTCGTCGAAACCTACCTTCCCACCTACGACCTGCGCGGGTTCCTCGATCATCAACTGCGCTGGGCGCGCGGCGTGCGCGACGCGCGGCTCGCCGGTTACATCGGACTGGCCTCAACCTTTGGCTTGCTGTGGGCGTTGCTGAATGTCACCGCCGCGCACGCCGCGCCCTGGTCGTGGGCGGTATTGGCCGCAGTCTTCGTGCTGCGAATTGCAGTCGCCATAGCGGTAGGAAAATCCCTGCTGCAGGATTTGAGATTGCCCGCGCAATTGTGGCTGCTGCCCGCGCGAGACCTGCTCGCCGTCTTCGTCTGGATCGCGAGTTTCACCGGCCACAAGGTAGTCTGGCGCGGCGAAAAATTCGCCCTAAAAAACGGCCGCCTAACCCACCTTAAGCCGTAACCCAGGGTTTATGTGGGGACAGCCGCCCTCGGCTGTCCAGCCGCAAAGCAGCGCAAGTGTGGGGACGGACGCAGCTTGCCCTGAGCGTAGCCGAAGGGTCCGTCCAGGCGGCCCGGAAGTATCGGGCCGCAGCTTTTCGAGACGGCGGAAGATGTTAATCTACCCTCCTGCGCCATGCCCCGCCAGCCCCAACCTCTCCGCATCGCCATCGACACCGGAGGCACCTTCACCGACTGCGTCTGGATCGATACCACCACCCGCCGTCTCCGCATGCTGAAAGTTTTCTCCACTCCCGCCGATCCCTCGCAAGCCATCGTCGAAGCGCTAAAACAAATCGCGCCCGCTAAAAATCTCATCCTCCTCCACGGCACCACCGTCGGCACCAACACGCTGCTCGAGCGCAAAGGCGCCCGCACCGCTCTCGTCACCACCGCCGGTTCGAAGACGCGATCGAGATCGGACGCCAGGCCCGTCCCAAACTTTACGATTTCTTCTTCGACCGCATCGCCCCGTTCGTCCCTAGAGAGCTGCGCTTCGGCGTCCACGAACGCACTGCCGCGGACGGCGAAATCCTGATCGCGCCCCCGCCGGAAGATATGCGCTTGCTCGCCGCCAACCTCGCCGCCGCCAAGCCGCAATCGGTGGCCATCTGTTTCCTCTTCTCCTTCGCGAATCCAAAGAATGAGCAAACCGTCGCGCAAGCTGTGACGCCGCTGCAAGTTCCGCTCTCCATCTCTCATCAGATCCTTCCCGAATTCCGCGAATACGAACGCACCTCCACGGTCGTCATCAACGCCTACCTGCAACCGGTAATGCAGAGCTATCTAAAGAATCTGGAAGCGAGATCTCTGGCCACAAGCAAGCCCCATGTGGCCGCGGGCGCCTCGCCCGCGCAGGTAAGCGCAACGAACCATGGATTGGAGAGCCTTGCGGCGACGCCGCAAGTCAGCGCCGCGAAAAGTGTCGAAAAGAACCGCGCTCTCCTCCCCGCCCGCATCTTCGTCATGCAATCCAGCGGCGGGATCACCGCGCTCTCCACCGCCGCCCGCGAACCCGTGCGCACAGTGCTCTCCGGACCCGCCGGAGGCGTAGTCGGCGCGGCCGCCACCGCCCGCGCCAGCGGCTTCGAAAACATCATCGCCTTCGACATGGGAGGCACATCCACCGATGTCTCGTTGGTCGAAGGCGAAATCAAGACCGCCAACGACGCTCAGATCGCCGGCCTTCCCATAAGCGTTCCCATGCTCGACATTCACACCGTCGGCGCTGGTGGAGGCTCGCTCGCCCGCTTCGACGCCGCCGGAGTTCTCCGCGTCGGCCCCGAATCCGCCGGCGCCGATCCCGGACCCATCTGCTATGGCCGCGGCGCCCAGCCCACCGTCACCGACGCCAGCCTTCTTCTCGGCCGCCTTCAGCCTACGCGCTTCCTGGGCGGAGACTTCACGCTCGATCTTGACCGCACCCGCCGCCTCACCGCAGAGTGGCTGAAGAAACAGAAGTCAAATCTCACTCTGGAAAAATTCGCCTCCGGCATCATCCGCGTGATCAACGCCACCATGGAAAAAGCCATTCGCGTCGTCTCCATCGAGCGCGGACGCGATCCCCGCCACTTCGCCCTCGTCGCCTTCGGCGGCGCAGGGGGCCTCCACGCCTGCGCTCTCGCCCGAGCTCTCAGCATTCCGCGCGTCATCGTTCCCGCGTTTCCCGGAGGGCTCTCTGCGCTGGGCATTCTGGCCAGTGACGTTGTAAAAGATTATTCGCGCACCGTCCTGTGGCGCGTCTCCAACCAGATTCCGCTTGCGGACTTACGTCGCGAATTCGCCGCACTGGAAAAATCGGCCAAGCATGATTTCGCGCGAGAATCCTGGCCGGGAAGCCCGCGCTACTCGCGCAGCCTCGACCTTCGCTACCGCGGCCAGGGATACGAACTCAATCTGCCATTTACCAAAAATCTGCTGACCGACTTCCAGCAAGAGCACCACCGCCGCTACGGCTACCAGCACGACGATCGCGAGATCGAACTGGTAACCCTCCGCCTCCGCGCGATTCTGAAGTCCACCACCGCCGCCCATGTAGAGGGCAGCCAAACAGAGAGCAGCCATGCAGGAAGCAGCCATGTGGGGACGGCCGCCTTCGGCCGTCCAGGCCGAGCAAAGCTCGGCAGGCTTTCCCCGCCCGAAGCCAAAGTCCTCTTCAATAGTAAGTTCCTCAAAACGAACGTTTACTCCCGAGACGAACTCCAGCCCGGCAAGCCCTACTCCGGGCCCGCCATCGTCACCGAATACAGCGCCACAACAGTCATCCCACCCCGCAGCCGTTTCCACCTCGACAAAGCCTCCAATCTGATAGTCGCGCGATGAAATTCCTCTGTGAACCCCTGTGTCCCCTGTGGTGAGCCCTGTTGGGCGTTCCTCTAATTGTTAAAGTTCGATGAAAATCGTGCCTCCCCGCGGCATCTCGGTACTCCGGACTAGGTACTCCGTACCGTCTCCGCTAAAATGATTCCGTGAAGCCCAGCATCTTTGTTGTTGAAGACGATCCCGACATCTCCCGCCTCGTCCGCCATCATCTGGAAAACGAAGGCTTCGTAGTGCGCCTCTATCCCACCGGAATCAATGTTCTCTCCGACGCCGAGCGTCAGCGGCCCGCGCTCTTTGTCCTCGACATCATGATCCCGGGCAAAGATGGCCTGGAGATCTGCCGCACCATTCGTCAGACGGTCGGCCTGTCCTCGGTCCCGGTAATTTTTCTTACCGCCAAAAGCAGCGAAGCGGACCGCGTCCTGGGACTCGAACTCGGCGCCGACGATTACATTGCCAAGCCCTTCAGCCCGCGCGAACTCGTCGCCCGCGTCAAGGCCGTCCTGCGCCGTTTCGAGCGCCCGCTTCCACCCAGCCCGATGAAACTGGGCGATATCGAAATCGATCCCTCGGCCATGACCCTCACCGTGCGCGGCAGCATGGTGCCCACGACCGCCACCGAGTTCCGCCTGCTCGATTATTTCGCCCGCCATAAAGGACGCGTCTTCAGCCGCGACCATCTCCTCGACTCCGTCTGGCGCGACACCGCCTACGTCACCCCGCGCTCCGTCGACGTTTACGTGCGCCGCATCCGCGAGAAAATCGAGCCTGATCCCGAGAATCCGCGTTATTTGAAAACCGTGCGCGGCGCCGGATACCGTTTCGAGACGCCGAAATGATGAGAGGATTCAAGCCGAGGAAAAATTGAAGAACCGCATCTTCCTCAAGCTGCTCGCCGTATTTTTAATCGTCATCGCCGCCACCGCTGCCATCCTCGATGTCATGATCGGCAATGCATGGGAAGCCTCGCTGCGCACCGAAATTGAGCGCAACCTCACCCAGAAAACGCTCCTGTTCGCTCACCGCGTCGAGACCGATCACACCCGCTCGATCGCCGAAATCGCCGCCGAGGAAGGCCAGGCCGCCGGCGCCCGCGCCACCGTCATCGACGCGTCCGGCAAAGTGCTCGCCGACTCGGAAATCGATCCCGGCCAAATGGAGAACACGGCCACGCGCAAAGAATTCGCTGCCGCCCTTGCCGGGCAAACCGGAGCGAACGAGAGCCGCAGTTCCGCCCTTGGTATTCCCTTCCTCTACGTCGCGGCTCCCGTTTCCGGAGGCGCGGTCCGACTCGCCTATCCTCTTTCCGATGTCGAAGCCGTTCAGGGAATGGTGCGCCGCCGCCTGCTCTGGGGATCTCTCATCGCCTCCTTCATCGCCTTGCTGATCGCCGCCGGTGCTTCCATCTGGACCGCCCGCCGCCTCGACCGCATCGTCAATGTCGCAGAGCGCCTCGAACGCGGCGACCTCCGCGCCCGCGTCGACGACCATCCGCTCGACGAAATAGGGAAGGTCGCGGCCGCCATCGACCGCACCGCCGGACAAGTCGAGCACAGCTTTGCCGCCGTCCGCTCCAGCCAGCGCCAGCTCGAAACCCTGCTCAACAGCATGCAGGACGCCGTCATTGCCATCAGTTCCGACGGCCTGGTCCGCTGGGCCAATCAGCCCATGGACCGCCTGGTTCCGCAACGCACGCGTCTCAACGCGCCGGTCGTCGAGACCATCCGCGATCCTGATTTCCTCGCCACCGTCAAAGCCGCCACCACGACCAAAGAAGTCACGACCGCCCGCGCCACCTCCATTGTTCCCGGCCGCGCATTCGATGTCACGGCCGCTCCCTTGCCCGATGGCGGCGCCGTCGCTGTTCTCCGCGACCTCACGGAGACCGAGCGCGTCGAAAAAACTCGCCGTGATTTCATCGCCAACGTCTCCCACGAACTGCGCACCCCTCTCACCTCCATTCAGGGATATACCGAAACTCTACTCGACGCCGCCCCCGACAATTCCAATTCCAGCCGCGAGTTTCTCGAAATCATCCGCAAGAATGCCGTCCGCATGTCACGCCTGACCGAAGACCTGCTCACGCTCGCCCGCGTCGAATCTGGCGAGACTCGTTTCGAAACCGAGCCCGTCGCACCCATCGAACTGCTGAATGACGCAGAAGAGAGCTTCCGCGAAATCGCCCGCATCCACGAGGTGGAGCTCCAGATTCTCGACGCTCAAGGAAAGAACGGCTCGGTCGAATCGCTGCCTCAAGTCCTGGCCGACCGCGAAGCCATCCACCAGGTCTTCTCCAACCTCATCGACAATGCCATGAAGTACGGGCGTTCCGGGGGACGCATCGAACTCGGAGCCCGTCCCGCCGAGCGCGGCATCGAGTTCTACGTCCGCGATTTCGGCGCCGGCATCTCCTCCGAGCACTTGCCCCGCCTCTTCGAACGCTTCTACCGCGTCGATAAGGCCCGCTCCCGCGAATCCGGCGGCACCGGACTCGGCCTAGCCATCGCCAAACACATCATGCGCGCCCACGCGGGCTCCATCCGCGCCGAAAGCGAACTAACCCACGGCAGCACGTTCCTGTTCACCCTCCCGCTAGCCTGACCACGTCCAGGTTTTGCTCGTGTGGGGACAGCCGCCTTCGGCTGTCCAGGTTTTGCCTGTATGGCGACGGACGCATTCGTCCGTCCAGGTTTTGGCAACCCGGTGGTAGCTTAAACCAGCTTGCACGCCTGGCGCAGTTTGGCGCTTGCGGCTTCCTCTTGCGCTGCTATGGTAGCCTCCTCTTTTCGCTTGCCCAGGAGCGAATATGACAAACGAAGAACGCGGAGAAATGAACCGCATCTGCCTCGCAATCCAGCAAGAGAAAGACCCTGCCAAACTCACCGCGCTAGCAGATGAATTGAATACCTTGCTGGATCGCGCCATAGAGCGGAAATGTCTTGCCTGTCCTCAGAGCCCTAAAGCCAGCAACACGTAATTTAAGACACTACCCAAACCCGCCCCACCTTGTTTTCCCACCCCTAAATGTTGTCTACTGTTTGTAATCAGTTCCAACCGAGAAATTCACAGCGTATTAACCACCAGCAGAGCGGAAGAAGTTATGCTTAGCCGTTAGCCATCCGAATCGACACAATCATGAGCACAGCAGTCAAAAGCCCGAATCCAGAACCCGCTCATCACCACATCGTGCGGCGCACGGTCGAAGCCTGCCACATGGCAAAAGAAGCTGCGGGCGCGGCCGCCGAAGGCATCGCCACCGGCTCCAACGTTCTGCTCAATTCGCTGCGCCAGCGTGAGCGCGACCTCGACGTCCTCGACCTCGAAATCGACAATGGAGTTACCAGCGCCATCACCGAAGTTGACCCCGCCGAGGCCCGCGAACTTCTAGCCTGCATGAAGTTCATGATCGGTCTGGAACGCATCGGCGACCTGCTCCTCAGCTTCGGCAGCAGCGCCCAATCCGTGAGCGGGCGCATGGACTCCGAAGACATCCGCGATCTCACGCAGATGGCCACGCTGCTGGAAAAAATGCTCACCGATTGCGGCGCCGCCTTCTCCGCGCGGGATATAAACAAAGCCATCGAGGTCCTGCGCGCCGATGCTGAAATGGACCGCCTGCGCAATCTGATCTTCCTCCGTCACATCGAGAATCCCGAAAACATGGTCCGCCAGGCCAGCCTGCAGGTCATCTTCATGACCCAGTCCCTCGAGCGCGCCGGCGATCACGCCAAAAATCTTGCCGAAGAAGTCTGCCACCTCGTCAGCGGACGCCCCGCCCGCCACGTCCTCATTGCCTACGACAAGCCCGTCGAGCAGATGTTCATCGAGCACCTCCGCCGCCGCGAGCAAAAAAGCTAGCGAAGAAGTGAAGAAAAAATGTGGAGCGGACACTCCTGTCCGCTGACTGCCCGCCATCATCCGAAAGATGACTGAAGAGAAGAATGCCGGCGCCGCATCCTTACACGAGCGGCGAGTACATGGATCACTTGTGGATCCTCTGCTCAGAACTGCATCGCGAACGTTAGAGCCTGTCTCATAAATAGTCTTGGGTAGGGCACGGCTTCAGCCGTGCCGTTACCAGTCAGCAAAGCGTCGGGGCTTTAGCCCCTGAAGGCCCCGCAGCTTGCTTCGAAACCATTTACGAGACCAGTTCTAGGCGCACTGCTCGTACGATTCGACCTTGGCCGCGGGCACGGTGGCTCGTCGCGCCACCACGCGCTCGCCTCTGCGGATCAGCACGATCGCTCCCAGGATCGCGACCGACGCCAGCGCCACGCGCACGGTCAGTGATTCGGACGCGAGCAGCCATCCCAGCAGCACCGCGACCACAGGATTGGCATAGGTGTGCGTCGCCACCAGCGCCGGCGGGCAGCGCTGCAGCAGCCATGTGTAAGATGTGAAAGCGACGATCGATCCAAACACAATCAGATAGCCCAGCCCCATCAACGACTTCAGTGAAATCGCAGACCAGTGCAGCCCGTGAAATTCGCCGGTGACGCCCGCGGCCGCGAGCAGCAGTACCGCGCCGCATACCAGCGGCACGGCGGTGCGCGCCAGCGCATCCGTCGGCAGGCGCAGCTTGGGCGAGATCACCACGCCTGCAGCCCACGACAGCGAACCGAGGAGCACAGCCATCATGCCCAGCAGGCTCGCGTTTTTGGCGGACAATTCAACGCCGGTCAGGATGGCCACGCCCGCCACGCCGACGGCCAGGCCCAGAGCGCTGATGCGGCTGATCTTCTGCTGGCCGCTCGCCCACGCCAGCGCTAGGATGAACATCGGTTCAGTCGCGATCAACAGCGCCGCCAGTCCTGAAGCGACGTGCTGCTCGGCCCAGTGCAGCGTGCCATGTCCGACCAGAAAGAAGAGCGCGCCGACGATCGTTCCGGCAATCCAGTGTTCGCGCCGCGCGCGAAAGCCGCGCGCATACGCCCACGTCAGCAGGATCGACCCCGCGATCGTATGACGAACGCCTGCCGCTACCAGCGGCGGAATGGTCTCGACCGCATAGCGTATTGCCAGATACGTCGAGCCCCATATCAGATAGATCGCGGCAAAGGCGAGCAACACTTTGAGGGAGTCGCCGCCGGGATGAGGCCGGTTTGTGTTGGGGACGATCACGCGTCTGCCTCCTATGTTTACCATCTTTTCGTGGGTCAATCGGTCGTGGAGCAATCGGCTGGAGCGAAACCGGACCGAATTTGGGGTGGGTTGATCCAGAAACATAAGCTAACCTTCTAAACGTATTTCATAGGTTAAATAGATCTTAAAGAACCTGAACTAACTTGTCAATATGATTTCGATGGTTACATAATAGGAGTTGCGAGAGGTGGCATGATTCCAAACCATAAGAAAGTTGCCCGCCGGAGGGCTCCGCGATTTGAGTTGATTGCCGGGTCCCTCTGCCTTGACTTCATCAACACGCTGGACGACCGCTTCAGCAACGAGCCCAAAGAATTGCTGAAGAGCTACATAGACCTGGCGCGCTTCGGCGAAGACAGCGGGATCCTGACTGACCAGCAGGTGGATCGTCTATTTGAAAAAAGCATGCAGTCGCGGGAAGCCGCAGCAGAGTCACTGGCCGCGGCCATCCAGTTGCGGGAGGCGATGTACGAGGTCTTCTGGTCGCTGATCCGGAAGAAGCCCCTGCCCAGGGGCTCGCTGTATATCGTGAACCAGCACGCGCAGGAAGCCGCGCGGCACATGAATCTGGTGGCCGGGGAGAAGGGATTCGAGTGGCGCTTCGAGGAGTCGGAGAATTTCGACGCGGCGTGGTGGCCGATCGCGCGCTCGGCGGTGGATTTGCTGGCATCGGATCAGCTGCCTTTCGTGCGCGCGTGCGCTTCCAAAACCTGCGAATGGCTGTTTCTGGATGAGAGCAAGAATCACCGCCGCCGCTGGTGCGATATGACCAAATGCGGAAATCGCGCGAAGGTGCGAAATTTCTATACGCGCCAGAGGAAGACAGCCGTCGAGCGAGAGGTGCGCTAAAATGGGTGCGCCTATGGAACGAATCGCACGGGGCGCGTGATCTGGCTTTTTTCCGGGCAAAATTAAACAAGACAATTGGAGGATGCGATGAAGCAACTGCTGAGTGCGGGTGTGTGCTGTTTGCTGCTGTTGACCGTGGCCGCTGCCGCGCAGGCGGCGAAACCGAAGGATGAGCATCCCAGTGTGGCCAAGGTTCTCGATTCCGCTGCAGCCGGCATGGAGCGCGAGTTCGTCTCCGCCTCTGAGGCCATGCCCGAGGATAAGTACGGCTACGCTCCGACGGGCGGCGAATTCAAGGGAGTGCGCACGTTCGCGCAGCAGGTGAAACATGTCGCCGCGGTGAACTACATCCTGGGCGCGGCCATTCTTCAGGAGAAAGCTCCCGCGGAAATCGGGGGAGAGTCGGGACCGGAATCCGTGACCACGAAAGCGGACATTGTGAAATATCTGAAAGCCTCCTTTGAGTACGCGCACAAGGCGATCGGATCGATCAACGAGAAAAATTATCTCGAACCTATCAAGTATCCGTTTGGCAAAGGGTCGTCGTCTCGGCTCGCGCTAGCGGTCATCATTACCTCGCACGGCTTCGATCATTACGGACAGATGGTGGAGTATCTGCGAAGCAACGGAATCGTACCTCCGGCCAGCCGGTGACGAAAGATGCGTAGGATCGAAAGCCCCGAGTGATCCTCGGGGCTTTGCCTGGAGACTCCCGTCCGTCCCCGGGTTCCCCAGGGTGTGGTTTTCGATTGTGCCCTTCTCCTGGGTTCCAAATCGGGATGAGTGTCGAAGATATTCTCGGCCTTACTGCCTTGGATTTGACTTGTGCTCATAGAATTGAGTCGGCGCAGGACGGCGGTTGTGGAGGGTGTTGCCAGTGGGTACTGGCCGCCGCCTGCGAAGCGGTCGAGTGGCTTCGTCAGCCACTAGGGTTCAAGTCCCTCGCCCTCCGCGCGGTCACTCGACGTTACGGATGAGTCTTGACAAGCTTCTTGGTCAGACTAGAATTAACCATGCAGGCGGCAGTTAGTACCCATCTCGAGCCCCGAGTGACTCTCGGGGCTTTGGCTTTTTCTGGAAGGCCATCGAGTTCGAGCGGGCCGGGCACACTACAACTTTGGACGCCACTTGCGCGGGAGTAGCCCCAGCGTAACCTCGCTGCTAGGGCTGGGGCCGCTATAATCGCGATTGTGGCGACTACTGCAGAAATTCTGAGCCGCGTGGCGACGCGCCCGACGTGGGCCGACGTTTCGCTGGCGACGCTGCGGCAAAATTTTCGTACCGTACAAAAGCATGTGGGAGCGGACGTGACCGTGTGCGCCGTGGTGAAGGCGGACGCGTACGGGCACGGCGCCGTCGAGTGCTCGCGGGCGCTCGAGACGGAAGGCGCGCGCTGGCTGGGAGTGACGTCGCTCGATGAAGCGATCCCGCTGCGCGAAGCGGGCGTGCAGGCGAACATCCTGCTGATGACCGGCTTCTGGCGCGGCGAGGAGAGTGAGATTGTCCGGCTGCATCTCACGCCGACGGTGTGGGAGCCGTGGCACATCGAGTCGCTGGAGAAGGCTGCGGCGGCGCTGGGAGTGCGGCATCCGGTGCACTTGAAGGTCGATACCGGCATGGGGCGTTTGGGAGTGGCTGTCGATCAGCTTCCGGCATTGTTGGGGAAGCTGGGCACGGCGGGGCATCTTCTGCTGGACGGAGTCTCGACTCATCTCGCCGACTCGGAAGTGATGGACGCGCCGTCGGTGGCCGACCAGGAACGCAGGTTCGATGCGGCGCTGCGTATGGTGCGCGAAACGGGCATGGAGCCGTCGCTGGTCCACATGGCGAATACCGGGGCGGTGATTTCGCGGCGCGAAACGTGGAACACGATGGTGCGTCCGGGAGTCGCGCTCTATGGATACTATCTGCCATTTCAGCGCGCCGGGCGTGAGGTGAGTGGCGCCACGCTGCGCTTGCCGGTAAAGCCGATTCTGACGTGGAGGACGCGGATTCTTTCCTTGCGCGATTTCGGTCCGAATCAGGCACTGGGATATGGCGGGACTTACGTGACCAAGGCTCCGGCGCACGTTGCGGTGCTGCCGGTCGGATATGCGGATGGATACAACCGGCAGCTTTCCAATCGCGGGCGCGTGATTGTGCGCGGGCACTATGCGCCGATCGTGGGACGCATCTCCATGGATCTCACGCTGGTCGATGTGACCGGTATTCCGGGCATCGCCGTGGGAGATGAAGTGATTCTGCTGGGCGCCGGCGAAGGCTTGAGCGTGGATGCGCTCGAACACGCAGAACTGGCAAATAGCACTCCGTACGAAATTCTATGCAATATTTCGAAGCGGGTACCGCGAAGATATCCGAGCTAGACAAAACCTCAAACCACGAAGGGCACGAAGTATCACGAAGGATTTTCGTCTCCAGTCTTTCCTTCGTGTGCCTTCGTGCCCTTTGTGGTGCCGGACTTCGGATGGCCAGCGGTGCCGAATCAGCCCTTTTGCGCTTCCACATATTTCCGCAGCACGGCGTTGATCGCGGTCTGATAGCCCCGCCCCTGCTTGCGGAAGAACTTCAGCACGTCGGGATCGATGCGCAGCGTAATTTGCTTCTTCGGTCCCGGCCAGATGATCGCGTTCGCGAAGAAGTCGGGGCCGAGTTTCGGGATATCCGAAAAATCGATATCCTCGTCGCGCATCGCGTCAATTCGTTTCCAGTCCGTTCTCGAGCGCCTTTTCGTATTCTTTGCGTTCTTCATAATCTGCCCTTCTCAAAGAAATGATGCGAATTGTGTCTGCGCCGCGCTCTGCGAAGATTACCGCGGCGATGCGCTCGCCAATAGCTCCGATCCCTATCCAGCGACGTTCTCCATAATCTTCTTCAAGGTCGGCGCTGGCCAAGATTGGCCCATGAAACATCTCTTCCGCATCGGCAAAATCCAGCCCATGTTTCCGGATGTTCGCGCGGTTCTTGGCTTCGTCCCATTCCAATCTCATTGTAACTCCAAGTGTAGTTACATATTTCTTTTTTTCTTTTTGCCCCGTTTGCTGCAGGCTCTCTCTGCATCCTGTTCCCTGAAGAGGCCTGAGTTCGGTGACGGATGTCACAAAAGAACGTGAGAATCCTGTGGATTTTAGGCTTGCGGGCGTTTTGTTCAGAGACACGCGGAGTTGGCAAACCGTGCCCCAACTAGACCCGAAACCTTAAACCAGGAAGGACACGAGGTATCACGAAGGATTTTGCTCTCTGTTTTTCTTTCGTGACCTTCGTGTCCTTTGTGGTTGATGGCTTCTATGGGCGCGGCGGGATCCGCTGTCCCGTTCAGTGGCCAAATGCTAAGTGCTGACTGCTAGTTCCTGCCGTTGACTGCATCGCTTGCGGAATCCGAGGTTCCGGTTGATAAACTAGAAGATTCAACATGCCTACGCGCTATGCACAGTGGATGTACGACTGGGAACACCGGCTGACGTCGGTGGACAACAACCGCGTGGTCCGTCCGCTGGAGTGGGGTGTGGAATGGGCGCAGGATTGGCCTTGCCGCAACGGCTGCCCTCCGGGCCGGGCGCCGGAGAATCCCGAGAAATTCTTTTTGGATTACAACCGGCGCATCGTGGCGGCCAGCGACGAATTTTATTCCTACACGCGGCCCACGGATTTCCGCCTGGAGACGCGCGCGGTGCAGGTCTTCTCCACGCGCGAAGTGCCTGATCCCAAGCTCGAAGCCAAGGTCAAAGGGTCCTTCGGGGAATTTCTGCGCTTCACGTCGCCCGTGAAGACGCGTTATCCGGAGAACAATCTGGCGAACGCACGCTGGTTCCCGGCGCGGGGACGCCGAGCCGTTATCCTTCTGCCGCACTGGAATTCGGACGCGATCTCTTATGTCAGCCTGTGCCGCGTGTTCAACCTGATGGGCATTGCGGTGCTGCGGCTGAGCATGCCATATCACGATATCCGCATGCCGGTCGAAATCAGCCGCGCGGACTATGCCGTTTCCGCCAACATCGGGCGCACGCTCGACGCGGTGCGGCAAGGGGTGGTCGACATCCGCTGCTGCCTCGACTGGCTCGAACAGCAGGGATACAGCCAGCTTGGCATCGTCGGCACGAGCCTGGGGTCGTGCTACGCGTTCATTGCGGCGGCGCATGACCCGCGGATCAAGGTGGCGGCGTTCAACCACGCTTCGACTTACTTTGCGGATGTGGTCTGGCACGGGCAGTCGACGCGGCATATCCGGCAGGGCATCGAGCAGTCGATTGATCTGGAAGAGTTGCGCCAGGCCTGGCTGGCGATCAGTCCGATGGCGTACTTCGAGCAGTTTTCTCGCTGGCCCAAGAAATCGTTGATCGTGTATGCGGCCTACGACCTGACCTTTCTTCCGGAATTTTCGCGCCAAGTCGTGGACGAGTTTTCGCGGCATGGACTCGACCACAAAGTTGCCGTGCTGCCTTGCGGGCACTACACCACCGGCGAGACTCCTTATAAATATATGGATGGCTGGCATCTGGCTTCGTTTCTTCGGACGGCGTTTTGAAAGCTTGAACCACTAAGGACACGAAGTCACACTAAAGGAAGAGCATTCCTGGGCTTCCTTCGTGCTACTTCGTGTTCGTGGTGATCGCAGTTTGGATTTCCTTCGTGCGACTTCGTGTCCTTCGTGGTGATCGCAGTTTAGAATGTGAACATGCAAGTTGCGGAATGCCGCCGCGGTGAGTTCCTCGTGAGCACCGATCCGTCGCGACTTGACCTGGATGTGATTTACAACTTCCTGACAAATTGCTACTGGGCGAAAGGAATTCCGCGGGAGGTTGTAGCGCGATCCATCGAGCACGCCCTGTGCTTTGGGATTTATGATGGTAGCGGCGTGCAAGTCGGATTTGCCCGGGTGGTCAGCGACTTTGCGACCGTCGCGTATCTCGGCGACGTCTTCGTGCTGGAGTCGCATCGCGGGCGCGGTTTGAGCAAGTGGATGATGGAGTGCATTCTGCAGCATCCGGCGCTCCAGAGCCTGCGACGCTGGATCCTGCTGACGCGCGACGCGCATGAGCTCTACCGGAAATTCGGCTTCACCGCATTGAAATCGCCCGAGCGTTACATGGAGTTGCACCGGCCGGACGTATACGAAATCAGGAAAACGACATGAAAAATTCCGCGATGTACCGCCCGCTGTACCAAGCCGATCCCGATATTGCCGCCGCGATCGAGAACGAAACTCGCCGGCAGCATGAGGGGCTCGAGCTGATCGCCTCCGAAAATTTTGTCAGCGAGGCTGTGCTCGAAGCCGCGGGCTCGGTGTTCACGAACAAGTATGCCGAGGGATATCCCGGCAAGCGCTATTACGGCGGGTGCGAGTTTACCGACGTCGTAGAGAACCTGGCGCGCGACCGGGCCAAGCAACTGTTCGGCGCGGAACACGCGAACGTGCAGCCGCACGCGGGATCGCAGGCCAACATGGAAGCGTACGCCGCGGTGCTGCAACCGGGCGACACTATTCTCGGGCTCAATCTGGCGCATGGCGGACATCTCACGCACGGCCATCATCTGAATTTTTCGGGCAAGACGTACAAGATCGTTCCTTACGGCGTGACCAAGGAAACGGAAACGATCGACTACGACGAATTGGAGAAACTCGCCGAGCAAGAGCGCCCGAAGCTGATCATCGGCGGCGGCAGCGCGTATCCGCGCATCATCGATTTCGCGCGCATGCGCAAGATTGCCGACAAAGTGGGAGCGCTGTACCTGGTCGACATGGCGCATTTCGCCGGACTGGTTGCCGGCGGCGCGCATCCTTCGCCCGTGCCGCACGCGCATATCGTTACTTCGACGACCCATAAAACTCTTCGCGGGCCGCGCGCGGGTATGATCCTTTCGAAAGCCGAGTTCGCCCAGGCCATCGACAAAGTCGTTTTCCCTGGCATGCAGGGCGGGCCGCTGGTGCACATCATCGCGGCCAAGGCGGTGTGCTTCCAGGAGGCGATGCAGCCCGAGTTCCGCGACTACGCTCGGCAAGTAATTGCCAACGCGAAAGTGCTGGCGCAGACGCTGGCGGACGAAGGCTTCCGCATCATCTCCGGCGGAACCGACACGCATCTGATGCTGGTCGATGTGTTCTCGAAGGGCATGCTGGGCAGCGAAGCCGAGAAGGCGCTGGGTGAGGCGGGTATCACCGTCAACAAGAATGCGATTCCGTTCGACACGAA
Organism: uncultured Acidobacteriota bacterium; assembly: GCA_963763795.1. Taxonomy (GTDB): domain Bacteria; phylum Acidobacteriota; class Terriglobia; order Terriglobales; family Acidobacteriaceae; genus Sulfotelmatobacter. The sequence goes on from CAVXPP010000007.1 coordinate 1,122,444, forward strand.
TCCTCCGCTGAAGCCGAGCGGCATTCGCATCGGCAGTCCGGCGCTGACCACACGGGGCATGAAAGAGGCCGAGATGCGGCAGGTCGGCCACTGGATCGCCGAGTCGTTGCTGCATCGGTCGGATGCAGCCGTGCTGACGAAAGTGAAGAAGCAGGTGCTCGATCTGTGCGAGACCTTCCCGCTCTATGCCGACCGCAGGGCCAAGGCGCAGGCGGAAGTGCGAGCCTAGATTCCTCTGTGTTCCTTCGTGCTCTCTGTGGTTAAATCGGATCGGTGAAGATTGCCATCGATATCCGGCGGATGTCTGAGTTCGGCGTCGGCACCTATATCCGCAATATTGTTCGCACGCTGGGGCGGCTCGACCACGAAGACACCTACTTTCTGCTGGGGCCTCCAGGCAAGATTGAGGAAATCGCGCCGCTGCCGCCGAATTTCCAAAATATTCCGCTGGTCTCGCCCGAGCGCTCGGTGCAGGGATATCGCGAGTTCCGCTCGGCCGTGAAGGGCTTGTCGTGCGATCTGGTTCACATCCCCAATCTTTTTTCGGTGCCGCGGGCTCTGCCTTGCCCGTATGTGATGACCGTGCACGACATGCTCGAGCACATGTCGCGCCCGCGGGACCATGGCGGTTTCTGGCGTTCGCTGCATTTCCAGTCGACCAAGCGCGTGCTGGCGGGAGCGGCGCGGATTTTCGCGGTCTCGAATTTCACGCGCAATGAAATCGAGAAGCTGTTTGAAATTCCGCTCAACCACATCGAAGTTGTCTACAACGCGATTGACGAGCGATTTCTGCGCGGCCACGCCACTCCGGCCGATCGCGAAATGATTGCCCAGCGCTACCAGGTCACGTATCCCTTCCTGCTCTACGCCGGCCGCATCAGCCCGCACAAAAATGTGGTGCGCATGATTGAGGCATTTTCCGCGCTGAAGGCCGCGCTTGAAAAAGATGGAACCTATCCCGATCTGAAGCTGATCATCATTGGTGACGATCTCTCTGGAAATCCGGACCTCCGGCGCACGGTGATCCGCAGCGGCGTGCAGAACGATGTGCGTTTTCTGGGATTTGTTCCGATTGAAGTGCTCCGCATCTTTTATGATGAGGCGAAGATCTTCGTCTTCCCGTCGCTGTATGAAGGATTCGGGCTGCCTCCCCTGGAAGCAATGGCGCACGGTACGCCAGTGGTCACGTCGAACGTGTCATCGCTGCCGGAAGTGGTAGGGAACGCCGCGGTGCTGGTGAATCCCGAAAACGTGTTCGAGATCATGCGTGCGCTGCACCGCGTGCTGCTGGACAAGCTGTTGCGCGAGCGCATGCAGGAACGCGGCTACCAGCAAGCCAGCCGGTTCTCCTGGGAAATCTCTGTGCGCCGGGTACTGGATGTTTACCGGCAGGTCGCACGCGACGGCGCGCCCAACAACGAGCACCAATCCGCGGCGGACTGATTTATTCATCCCGAGCGGAGATGGCCGTAGCGCGAAAGCGCAGGGCCATCGGAGTCGAAGAATCCCTACTCGAGAACTTGTCTCGGGACTCCCACTCGCCAGAATTTTCTGCCGGAGTTGCGTTCCCCTACTTCACCAGAGGCTGGCCGGGAGACAGGATGGCGAGCTTATGCAGCTTGGCGGTGAGGCGCGTACGGTCGGCGTCGGTTTTGGCGGCGGCGAGGCGCTTGCGCAGTTGGACAATTTTTTCTTTCCGGGTACGGCGCCGGCGAATCTCGGGCCGGCGGCTGGGTGCTGACATACGATGAGCTCCTGTGATCTGAAATTTGAACTGCCGAACGCGTTGGTATCGCGAAGAATAACGAACTCATCCATTGGAACGGAGAGCGGGGAAACTGTCAAACGCTGCAGTACTCCAGCACAAAAGGGTGCCCCACCCTTCTCGCGTTTTTTGCGAGAGGGTGGGGCTTTTGACTTACAGCTCACCCGTCCCGACTACTGCACGGTCAGCGTCGTCGATCCAGTAGTCCCCCCGGAATTCGCTCCGACAGCGCTCGACCCCGCCGCGAAACACTGAGCCAACCCAGCGGCATTCTGTCCGTTGGCGATGGTCGCCACGCTGGCCCTCGACGAACTCCAGTGGCTATTCAGCGTAACGTCCTGCGAGCTTCCATCGCTGAATGTGCCCACGGCCGCGAACTGCTGCGTGCTCCCGGCGGTGCAAGTGGGATTCGCCGGTGAGATCGCCAGCGACTGCAGCGTTCCCGTCCCCATCGTAAGCACCGTCGTCCCCTGCAGGCCCGAGGCCGACGCCGTGATCGTCACCGATCCCCCCTTCTTCCCGTGGGCGATTCCGCTACGACGAATCGAGGCCAGGTTCGGCTTCGACGATCTCCACGACACTCCCGCCATATTTCCGCCCGTGCTGCCGTCGCTGAAAGTTCCCAGGGCAACGAACTGGATCGAGGTATGGACCACAATCCTCGGATTCGCCGGACTGATGGTGATCCCGACCAGATGCGCCGTCGACACCGTCAATCCGGTTGAGCCGCGAACCGCGCCGAAAGCCGCCGCAATCGTCGTGCTGCCGGGCGCGACGCTCGTCGCCAGACCCGTGCTGTTGATCGTGGCCGCAGCCGGGCTCGAAGAACTCCACAGTCACCGATCCCGAAATATCCTGCGTGCTGCTATCGCTGAACGATCCAGTCGCCGCGAATTGCTTGGTTGTTCCCGTAGCCATCGTCGCGTTGGCCGGAGTCACCGCAATCGATACCAGGCTCGCGCCCGTCACCGTGAGCGACGCCGTTCCGGTCACCGACCCCGATGCCACCGTGATGGTAGCCGTGCCTGTGCCCAGGCTGGTCGCCAATCCATTCGAGTCCAGCGATGCCACCGCGCTTGATCCGGAGAACCAGGTCACCGACGTCAACGGTTGCGTGCTGCCATCATCGAAGTTACCCACCGCGCTGAATTGCTGCGTAGTTCCGAGCGCAATCGACGCAGTTGCCGGAGTCACCGAGATCGACGTCAGATGCGCCGCCACCACCGTCAACACTGTATTGTCGCTGAGTGATCCAACCGTCGCCGTAATCGTGGTTGAGCCCGCCGCCAGGGTCGTTGCCATGCCCGACCCGTCAACCGCTGCCACTGCAGGAGACGAAGAATTCCATGTCACGCCGCTGCTCAAATCGGAACTGGAGCCGTCGCTATAGGTCGCAGTCGCCACAAATTGCTGGCCGATGCCGATCCCCAACGTCAATCCAACCGGCGTCACAGCAATCGAAACCATACTCGGAGCAGTAACCGTAAGCGCAGTGGTCTGCGTCACACTGCCCAGGCTCGCCGAAATATTTGCCGTTCCACTCGCCACCGAGTTCGCCAGCCCTTTGGAACTAATCGTCGCCACCGCTGTCGCCGAAGAACTCCACGACACCAGGTTCGTCAGATCAGAGCTACTGCCGTCGCTGTAAACGCCGGTCGCCGTGAACTGCTGGCTGGTATGCACCGGCATCGACGATGCCGCCGGCGATATCGTGATCGACGTCAAATTGACCGCTGCCGCAGTTACGGCGAGCGTTGCCGATCCGTGAATCGTTCCCGATTGCGCTCCGATCGTTACCGTGCCGGCCGCAGAAGCGCTGGCCAGCCCGCCCCCGCTGATCGAGGCGACGCTCGCATCCGACGAGCTCCACGTCACCGAACTGCTCATGTCTTTGGTGGTGCCGTCGGAAAGATGAGCCGTCGCCACAAATTGCTGGGAGCTTCCCATGCCAATCGACGTCGACGCCGGCGAAATCTCCAGTGAAGAAACCGTTGGAGGCGTCGTCGAGTTCTGTGATTGCGAATTTGTTCCCGACGCTCCCCCGCCGCAGCCCCAATTCAGCGACGCCAGAAATAAAATTGCGATGCAACTAACTACCTTCATGTCATTCTCCAGGTGTGCGATCCGCGATGCCCGAGCGCATCCGGCCGCATTTTCTTGTCAGGCGCCGCAGGAAACTCGCAACCAAGCTCCCTTCGTGGGACTTCGTGTCCTTCGTCGTTAAGAAGGTCGTCGCTCCACGGCGTTCGAAGTCAGAGCGGAAGTTCACCCTTGACCACTGTCCTGACGTACATGCCTATGCAGTCCAACCGCCGATCTCCACCCTGCCGAAAGGGTCGCTTCGTTCCTCCCGAAGAGGCCGGAAGGCCTTTGCTGTGTGCCATTTGCGACATTGCCCCACCTTCGTGCCAGAGCCGGGGGTTGAAGCAAGAACCGCGAAGTTGACAAATCGTGTCAACAAAAATTGGCACGGGGGTAATGCCGTGTAGCACCAAAGTGGGGAGGGTCTCAATTCGGGAATGGAGGCGAATTCAGTCATCCCGACTGCGAAACCTTGTCATCCCGACCGAAGCAGATCACCGCGAACGCGGTGGTTTGCGCAGTGGAGGGACCTTGTGTCTGACCGGAGCAGTTTTCGCCACGACGCAACCGGCGCTGGGCGACGCGTAGAGATCGGGCCGAAATAGACGGCGCGAAAAAACGCCAAGAAGATTCAGGAGGCTTTCAAAAAGGCAAAAGCCCCGAGAGTCACTCGGGGCTTCACTTCTTCTTCTCCGTGCCTCCGTGGCGAAAACCTGGACGGCCGAAGGCGGCCGTCCCCACATGGGCAGAGCTCACATCAAGCCGTTAGTCCCTTACTCCATCCATGAACGCGCGCAGCTTCCGCGAGCTCGACGGATGGCGCAGCTTGCGCAGCGCTTTGGCTTCGATCTGGCGGATGCGTTCGCGGGTTACCGCGAAGCTCTGCCCGACTTCTTCCAGCGTGTGCTCGCTGCCGTCTTCGAGGCCGAAGCGCATCTTGATGACTTTTTCTTCGCGCGGGGTCAGCGTGCGCAGGACCTGTCCCGTCTGGTCCTTGAGGTTCACGTTGATCACCGCTTCCGCCGGTGAAACCACCGCGCGGTCTTCGATGAAGTCTCCCAGATGCGAATCTTCCTCTTCGCCGATCGGGGTTTCGAGCGAGATCGGCTCCTGCGCGATCTTGAGCACCTTGCGCACTTTCGCAACCGGAATATCCATGCGCTTGGCGATCTCTTCCGGACGTAGGCTCGCGTCCCAGCTCCTGCACCAGCTGCCGCGAGGTGCGGATCAGCTTGTTGATGGTTTCGATCATGTGCACCGGGATGCGGATGGTGCGCGCCTGGTCGGCAATCGCGCGGGTGATGGCCTGCCGAATCCACCACGTGGCATACGTCGAAAACTTGTAGCCACGGCGGTATTCGAATTTGTCGACGGCCTTCATCAGTCCGATGTTGCCTTCCTGAATCAGGTCGAGGAATTGCAGACCGCGGTTGGTGTATTTTTTCGCAATCGAAACCACCAGGCGGAGGTTGGCCTCAATCAGCTCGCGCTTGGCCTGCTCCGCGTCCATGTCGCCCTGGATGATCTCGCGCTGCGTGCGCTTGAGCTCCTGGAACAACACGCCGGTTTCGAGTTCGAGTTTTTCGACTTCGCCGCGAATCGCGCGCGACTGCCGTCGATATTCTTTCTTCTGCTCTTCGCTGCGAGTGGCCTCGGCCTTGCGCTCCAGGTTCGTGGACTGGCGATCGAGCGAGCGCATGCCGTCGACCGTTTTGTTGAGCCGCTCGATCAGCCGTTTGCGCTCGGCGTTGGTGAATCCGAGCTTGCGGACGGCGATTGAAGTCGCGACGATCGCGCGCGCCAGCTTGCGCCGGGCCCGGCGATGATCCTTCGGCTTCTTGGTTTTCGAAACTTCCTTGAACTTCTCTTCGAGGACGGTGGCCTTTTTGTACAGCTTGGCCATGTCATCGATTTTTCCGGTGAACTCATTCAGGCGGTTCTGCAGGATCTCGTCGGTGATCTCTTCTTCGTCGAAGGTCACGACTTCCTTGATCGAGCGAACGTTCTTCTTGAGGTCCTCGCCCAGGGTGAGCAGTTCGCGGATCACAATAGGAGATCGCGAGAGCGCCTTGAGCACGCGGATCTGGCCGCGCTCGATGCGCTTGGCGATTTCCACTTCGCCTTCGCGCGTGAGCAGCGGCACGGTTCCCATCTCGCGCAGATACATGCGGACGGGATCGTTGGTTTTTTCCAGAGCTCCGGGAGTGAGGTCGAGTTCGACGTCCTCCCCTTCTTCGTTATCTTCGAATTTTTTATCGAGTCCGGCGGCGGAAGGCAGTTTGGGGCCTTCCAGGACGTCGATTCCTTGCGTACCAATCGTGGTCAGCAGATCGTCGAGGTCTTCGGGACTGTGCACGTCATGCGGTATGAGGTCGTTGACCTGGTCATACGTGAGATATCCCTTCTCTTTGCCTGTGTCGATCAGCTTTTTTATGTCGTCGTACTTGTCATCAAGAGCCAAGAGGTGTCCTTAAACTGTCAATTCCGCTCACGAGGAGCGTGTGGTAAAGTTCCTTGAAAAGGTGGGAATCTGGGTCTAGCGGGATTGTGCGGCTAGCACAAACCTTTCAAGTTTAGCACGTAAGTGCCGCCTCGTCTATCGGTTGCCCGCCTTAGTTGCCCGCCCGCGCCTTCCGGAGTTCTCCTACATGCTTTAGATGGCAGAGGAAGACGTTTTGTTTCAAGCACTTTTCTGGCTTTTGGCGGCCTTCAGACCGTCTTCGGCCAGGCCCGGATCGCGCAAAGCGCGGCTGATCCGCTCCAGTTCCGTCAGCAATTCTCGCAAGCGATCTCGATCGGCGGCGACGCCAGGCTTTTTCAGTTCCAGTTGCACGCGCTCCTGCTCCCGCTTCAGATGGATGCGGCGCAGGGCGCGCACCGCGGCCTCCAGAAATTCTGCGGTCAGTTCTTCGTCTTCTCGCAACAGGATGGTCGCGAGCAGGCGGCGGTCGGGTTCGGTGGCAGGAATTTCCAGTACGTCGGCAAACTCGGAGCTAGCATTGAGCAGAGACTCGGCCAGAGATTCGGTGGCGAGGCCGCGGTGCAGGCCTTCATTCTGCAGAACGAATTGGGCTTGGCGGGCGGGATCGAATTCTTCTTCCGCGCCGTCGCGCGCGGACAGATGGTCGTCGTTCGGGCGCATCTGTCGGGCCGAAGCCAGCGCGCGGATCAGGATTTTTTCGGCGTCGGTGACTTGGGCTTCGGCCGGAGCTTTTACCGCAGAGGAGGAACGCGTGCTGGCGGCGTGGCGCAACTCCTGGCGCAGGACTGCGGAATCGATCTGCAGCTTCTGCGAAATCTCGTGCGCCAGTTCGTCGCGCACGATCCGGCTGGGGACCCGCTGGATATGCGGCAACAAATAGTTGACGGCGTTTTTTTTGCCTTCGGCGCTGCGTATGGGAAACTGGCTGCGGGCGCGCTCGATCAGGTAATCGAAATATTTCTGCGAGTGGCGAAGCGCTTCGCCGTAGGCATCTTTGCCTTTGCGGCGGATGTAGAGGTCGGGATCGAATCCCTGCTCGAGGGTGAGCACTTTGATCTGGAATTCTTCTTCCACGAGCAGGCCTAAGGTGCGCTCAGTGGCTTTTGCCCCGGCAGTGTCGGGATCGAAATTAACGACCACATTCTTGCCGAAGCGGCCCAGCAGCTTAGCTTGCAATTCGGTGAACGCGGTGCCGGAGCTGGCGATGACGTTTTGGAATCCAGCGGCGAAGACGGAGATGCAATCCATCTGGCCTTCGACGAGGATTGCGTAGTCGAATTTTTTAATCCATTCCTTGGCGAGATCGAGATTGAAGAGGACGCGACTTTTGGAGTAAATCGCCGTCTCGGGCGAGTTCAAATATTTCGGTCCGGACTTTTCGTCGGTAGAGAGGGTGCGTCCGGTGAAGGCGATGACTTTGCCTGCCTCGCTCGCGATGGGAAACATGACGCGGTTGCGGAACTTGGAGTACATGGCGAGTAGCGAGTCCCGAGTCCCGAGTCCTGAGTTGGTCTTCGGTCGTTGGTCGTTAGTCGTTGGCCGTTCGCCCTCAGACGCATTGTCATCCCGAGCGGCGTCGAGGGACCTTGGGTTTGACTCGGGACTCGGCTCTTTCCACGAAAACAACCCGCTCTCGCGCAACACTTCTTCGCTGAATTCGTTTTTTAGGCGGTCGCGGAGGAGGAAGCCGGAATCGGGGGCGTAGCCGATGCGGAACTTCGCGATCATTTCTTCGTTCAAGCCGCGTCCGAGGAGGTATTCGCGGGCGCGGGCGCCTTCGGGACGGCGCAGGGATTCCTGGAAAAAGGCGACAGCGCGCTCGTGAATGTCGAGTAACTCTCCGCGGAGGCGGGCTTCTTTGGCTTCACCGGGAGTGGAGTAGCTTGCCTTCGGCAGCGGGATGTTCAGCCTCTGCGCGACCAGGCGGACCGCCTCGGGGAAAGTGATGTTCTCGATCTTCTGGATGAACTTAAAAACGTCCCCTGACTCGTGACACCCAAAACAGTAGTAGTACTGGTTGGTTGCGTGCACCGAGAACGATGGCGTCTTCTCACCGTGAAACGGGCACAGGCCTGCGTAGTTCTGCGCTCCGGCTTTCCTGAGCTTGATGTAGTCGCCGATGATCCGGACGATGTCCGCCTGCTGCTTCACCGTGTATGCGAAATCGCCGGGGTTCGCCATTTCTGGGACAGAGTTCTCCGTAAGAATTGTGAGCCTGAAAGGGCCAGAGTTGAACATACACGAACGGGATTGTTGTGGAGAAGCTGTGGGAAACAGCGGTTAGCGGTTGAAAGGAATGGAAAACGCAGTCCGGAAGGTTCGAGGGACTCTGGGAAAATCGGAGTACCATGTAAACGCCAAATGTGTAGCTGGCCGAAAAGTGTGAGGGGTTCGGATGCCCAAACTGGTTTCCGCTGTGCTTTTCGGAGGTAGCGCGGTCTTCCTGATACTCGCGCTCGTTCTGACGCTGACGAAAGCTGCGCTAGATGTGTCAGTTCTTGATTTTTACTTTGTTGTGCTACCTCGCTACCTGTTGCGAGTCGCAGCGATTCTGTTCACTGCTGGCTGGATCGTAAGACGACTGGCGGTTGCTCATCCATAAGCGATTTTTGGCCAACTCCAGACACGATGCATTAGTTGCAAACGGAGGCTGCCATAGCGCGCCTCAGCTTTTTTCTGCATAATCCGGGGATGGCTCTGGTGGTTTTTCTCCGAGGTGTCAATGTCGGCGGGCACAGAAACCGCATTCAGGGCACTGGAGTTAAGTCCAGTTCTCCTGCTGGATGTATCGCACGATGAGCCAGCCGCCATTCGGATGCGCGACGCTCAGCATCGGAGATGTCGTCGTTGGCCATCTGGACGGCTAGATTCCGAAGTTGATCATTCGGGTCTGATGTCGCCCCGTCCTGCGACAACAGCCGCCATAGATAGGCTCGGTTCAGATCGCGGGGCACGCCTCGTCCGGATTCGTACAGTGACGCAAGTTTGGCCTGGGCTTCGTGTTGGTCCTGTTCTGCCGCCTTGGAAAGCCACATCGCTCCGAGGCCAGGGTCCTGCGCAACGCCTCGGCCATTCAAGTAAAGCAGGCCCAGTTCAGTTTCTGCGGTCGGATCCCCTTGGCTGGCCCCCTTCTCAAGCCAGAATACTGCTAGATGATCGTCCTGGTGAACAGCCAAGCCTCTTAGATAGAGGTCGCCGAGAGCGGTTTGAGCCTGGGCGTGTCCCTGCTTGGCTGCTTTTTGCAGCCACTCGGCTGCCTTTTTTTCATCAACCGGAACGCCGCTGCCGTGGAAATACATGATCGCGAGGTTAAACTGGGCTCTGGAATGACCTTGCATCGCGGATTTCATATACCATGCCATGGCCGCGGCGGGATTTCGGGAAACACCTTCCCCGGTTTCATACATGTGAGCAAGATTGTTTGCGGCGGGCGCGTAACCGCTTTCCGCAGCTTCTCGATAAAGATGGAACGCTCTGGCCAGATTCTGCGGAACACCGATGCCCATTTCGTAGCAACGAGCGGCATTAAATTGTGCTTCAGGCAGACCGTGAGATGCTGCCTTCTCAAACCATTGCACGGCCGCGGTGAGATCGCGCTCTACCCCCTGTCCTTGATAAAACATGAAACCCAAATTGGATTCTGCAATTGGGTCCGCCTGCTTGGCTGCTTCGAAGAACCATTTGATGGCCTCGGCGAAATCTTGCCTTACAACTTCGCCCCTAAAGAAGGCGATGGCAATGCGGTTTGTGCTTTTGGGTTTCCATGTCGCGCCTGCTGCAACAATTTGGGCCACTCACGGGCAGTTAGCGACGCAGGACTATTATCGTCGGCCGAGGATACGCAAACGACCATCACACATGTTGTGACGACGATGCAGAGACGCTGCCAACGCGAATTGAGCATATCTCCTCCAAGTGGCGAACCAAGGATCGGCCCTTGTGCCCTCAATTCCCAGATTTTGAAAAAACTTTGCGAAGCCCCAACTAGCCGGACGGCTAGAACAGATAATTTGCCGAAATGTAGCAGAAAAATGCCGCGGGGGCGACGCCAAAATGCGCCAGGCGATTTTTCGCCAACTACAGAGTTGAGATATGCAGCAGTTGTGAACGGAAGCTGCCATAGCGCGCCTCAGCTTTTTTCTGCATAATCCGGGGATGGCTCTTGTGGTTTTTCTCCGAGGCGTCAATGTTGGCGGGCATAGAACGTTTCACCCGAGCGTCCTCGCTCGCGAACTAAGCGACTATGGAGTAGTCAATGTGGGCGCCGCCGGCACCTTTGTGGTTCACAAGCCTGGCTCTCGAACAAAATTCCGCGCTGCTTTGCTCCGCAAGCTGCCATTCGAAGCGGAAGTTGTGCTCTGCGAAGGACGCGATCTTCTGCGCCTGGAGATGGAGAATCCGTTTGGCACTGAGCCGCGCCCCGCGGATATTGTTTGGTTCGTGAGCATCCTGTCGAAAGCGGGCGGCGTGCGGGCATCGCTTCCAGTCACGTTTCCGTCAGACGGGGAGTGGTTGGTGCGGGTGATGGCATCGGAAGGCCAGTTCGTGTTTGGCATGTACCGGCGTCACATGAAGACGATCGGCTATCTCGGCCAGATCGACAAACTGTACGGCGTACCGGCGACGACGCGGAACTGGAACACGATCACTGCGATCCTCCGAATTTTGAAGGGGCAGAGGGAGACGCGATAGCAGGCGACAGGGATCGGGAATCGCGTTTTGTATTACGGCTTCGGATGGCCCGCCGTGTAAGGATGGCAGCATGGTTTCTGCACGGGAGTGAACTCCATGATCTCGACTCGAGTGCCATCTGGGTCGTAGGCATCCAGACTGTCTTTGCCGTCGCGCCCGATCTCCGGCCCATCAAATGTTTGCAACCCTCTCGCGCGAAGCTCTGCTGCCGCGGCGTGAACATCTTGGACGCCGAATGAAAAATGATTCTGTACACCGAGTTCATGCTTATCGGCGTTGGTAGGAATGTTGAGCATGTATTCGATCCAGTCGAGACCGTCTGGTACCTGGAGTTCATACCAGTCGGTGCTCTCGTCTTTGAAGCCGCCATGCCAGTAAAGACGAAAACCCAGAAGCTCAACGTACAAACGATTCTCGGTAGCCAAGTCTTTGACGACAAAACCCGCATGGATCAAGTGCAAACTCAGCTGCCTGGATGAAGGCTCGTATCCGACCCTATGAGGTGGCCGGTGGACGAAGGCAATGGGGTTTCCCTCCGCGTCCCGAACGCGAAAATACTGCGCACCATCGGAATCTTTTTGCATCGGGCCGGGCCGGAAACCATGCGCCAGAAGATAATCTCGCGTGTGCGATACGTTGTCGGTTGCGAACCCAACTTCCGCAAGCCAGCTTTTATGGGCGCCATTTCTTACATCAGTCGGCGCTGGTTTCAGTAGGAGGCGCTGGTCCGACGGGCCTATCAGAAAACAGGTCTCCGGCCCGGCGTAGCTTGGACAGCCTATTGTGAACCCCAGAACATGGGAATAGAACTCGCGGGATTTCGTGACGTCGCTGACGTAGATCGTAACGTGATTGATGCCGGTGATGCGGGGCCGCTCTGCTTGCTCCCCAAGGTGTGACGCAAACATTGCCGACTGCAGCACGAGGCAGAGCAGGAGAGATCTGGCGGCAAACCTTGAGGTTGAGGTAGCTCTAAGCGATGGATGCATGCCTGCAGATTCTATAGGAAGTCACTAGGGGCTATGGGGGATGATTCCGATCCCCCTATAAAATCCCGGCAGTCTTTATTGCCAAAACATTCAGCGCCATCTCCAGCTTCGTAATTGCTGCTCCGATTTCTGGATGCTCGCCGATCTTTTCTTGCAATGCTTTTAGAATCTCGTGAGCACTCCTGATATGCGCCTCTGCATCGGCCGGATTCGGCTTGGGATTGGGTTCGTTCGGTGTTTCCATAGGTTGCCCGCTTCCTTATATCGCTTAACTGTTCACTGCAATTCCTTCATTTTACTCGTTCGAAGCTGCCGGGAAGGTGGCGACAAACAGCGATTATGGCTTAAGCTGAGGGTCGATGAGCGAAATGGGGATGTTACGTCAATGCTCTCGGAGTAATTGTGGTACGGTGAGACGGAATGCGCGGCGATAGATACACGATCGTGGCAGGTTTCAAGGTCTACGTCGGTGATGAGTCCGGCGAACCCGTGAACCGGCTGAACAAAGATCAACTGCTCAGCTGGTTGTGCGTGCGCGGGTTTAGCGAAACGGAAGCGCGCCGAATTGCTAAGCGGGTCGAAAAGAACGGCTCGATGCGCATTGAGTCGCCCTGAACGCCAAGGGGGAACTGACATGAAAATGCCTTTAAACTTGTGGTTGATGAGTGCTATCCGGATGTTACGACAGCTACGGCCCGGCAAGGTAGAGAAATGGGGGTGCATGCCTACGAAGGCAAAGTTGCCAAGAAGGTTCGCACCTCGCGCAGTACGTCTGCCTCGTTGCTCAGAAATAGGTAGTGATCGGCCTGAGGCAGGTCAACGATACGCACACCGCCTTTCGCCTTGAGAAGGTGCGTCTTATACCGCTTGACATAGACCTCGGTTGCGGCGTCGAACTCCTCAATGGCCGCGCGTTCTTGGGCGTCCTTTGGTTGATACCGATAGTTGATACTCAGCGAGCTGAACAACGCCAGTATGGGTACACGGATTCGAGAATAATCGCGGGGCAGGGCTCCCCGACCGATGGCGAAGTGGACTTTATCGGGAGCATTGTCGCTACCCACTGAACCGTCAGGATTTTGGTTGAAGCTGGCCCGCAGTTCGGCCTCTGGGTATTCGTAGCCATTCTGCCGCACTTTGAAATCATGAAAGGCTTTAAAAGATCTTAGGTCCGAGGCATCTGGCTCGGACCCGTTGGCACGCATGGCTGCGGGCAACTTATTAAAGAGCGCCATATAGGCCGCACTACTCCCTGGAAAGTCCGTAGGGTCATCCGCCGCATCAAGGTAGACCAGCCCAGCCAAACGATCGGAATGCTCGTCTCCCAAGGTTGTTAGTTCCTCTCCAGACATGGAGTGGCCAGCCACAACAGGCGCAACAAGTTTCAGGGCGTCGAGTACCTGGAGCACGTCGTCGGCGAGTCGCTGTTGGCCGTAACCCGAATCGGGATGAGTGGAAGAGCCAAACCCGCGTCGGGTGATGCCGTAGACGTGACAGCAAACGCCTGAAAGTTTTTCGGCGAAATCGTCGAAAACGTGTGCAGTGTTTCCGGAACCCGCCAACAGTACAACCGGTCGTCCTGATCCGCCCCAATCGAGCACTTCCAGCCGGACGCCTTTTTCCACCGTTACGAACTGCACGGTGTGCTTGGACGGATCGTGCCAAGGCATAGAATCCTGTGCGAAACCAGTGGTGGTCGCTACCAGACCTAGCACAAGCAAACTGATCATGATCCGGCGATTCTTATTCACAGGATGTATTCCGCAAGGAAGACAAGCAAATCCAACCTTACGCTCAATTTGCTAGGGGTTCCACCAGCGTTTCACTACACAGCTGTTGTAATCACGACACAGATGTTGTGACCAGGCCTTAGCACAAGTTTGCGCCGTCTGTTCGCCGCGGGGACGGGGATTCTAACCGTAAAGAGATTTCATCACTAACTGGCGAATCATCGCAAGGTTGCGTAAAGCAACTCGTTGAAGGGCAAGTCTGTGACGCGCAGGTATTCAGGCCACTTCATCGGAACGAAGGTCTGAACGATGCGCTCGGCCATTGGTCCTTCAAGAATTGGTCTCGTGGTGCCGTTGGCTAGATCGAGGAGTCCACCTAGTCCTCCGTAGGTGGTTAGGACCGGACCTTGAGGCGGGTAGAAGCGCGCCTCCCGCAGCAGCGACGTGCACTGATTTCGGTTTGGTTCACACTTCTGTCGCTCGCCTGGCACTGAGCGAAGGCGAGCAAGCGTGCCATCTTGCCGATAACAGTAGTCAGCGTACACTCGTGGGCTCTCGTCACCGCTGGGAGAGATTGCGACGCGAACAATCCTGGCATGCCGGTACCATACGAACGCCACCGGTTTCGGGCTTCCGGCTCGGCTCCAAGCGGCTCTGGTGTCGAACTCCACCCAGCCTGCCGATTGTCCAAAGGCAGAAGTAATCGGTGCGAAAATGCGCGGGACTTGAGAGTCGGAATAGTCCTCGACTTTCGCACAGTACTTTGTGATGCGGATTAGATCCGACGTCTGCGACTGATCGAATGTTGATTGGGCCAATAACGGTGTGCTGATAACGATCGCGAAGAGCAAAGGTGAGAATCGGTGCATTGGAGTCTCCCCGGTCGGCGAGTCTACCAGTGTTACAGATTATAGCCCGAGTGCCGTCCCTACGGGACTGGTTCAGTCATGGTCCGACGCACCCGCACTTACGTGCCGGGCTATCCTTTTCCGAGAATTCAGTTCTTACGTACACTCTGCATTCCACTTGCTCAATGCGTCCACTATCGCCCGGTTTCACCTCGGCGCTAAGTCCGGGGCTGATTTCGTGGCACTTCTTCCGCAGCTTCGCGGATCGGATCGAGAGTACAATTGGCCTGATCGAAGATCGACAGACCGCTACTACCCCTACGGAGCGGGCCACATGTCGCTTCTGCTGCACATCCTCGAGAAAGTGATTTTCTTTACCGTCCTCGGCGTCGTGGTCTTGGCGCTGCTGAGGTGGTTTACGAAAAGCAGCGGAGATCGGATTTCGCCACCCTCTTCGGGCGAATGGCCAGAGGACAAAGCGCCACACGTTGACCGCATTTCAGGCCGACGTCCTTATTCGTCGTCCAGACGAGATTTAAAGAACGAGCAGGAGCGGCGGCGCGCTTAACCGCTGGTGCCAATGGGGCAAACGAGCTATGCCGTGCGTCGGAAATAGTGATCGCGCCTCGATCCGCGTGATCCGCTGTCCTGCGAGGAGATCGAGGGCTTTAATACAGAGTGCACAGAGGATCACAGGGAAAGCGGCGACCTATAAGTGTCGATCTGTTTGACTCACTACACTAGCGGATCGTTTTCTACGCATCGTTGCTACGCCCTCAACTTACCCTACATTCTGCCGATAGGAGACTACGAGGTCTCCTTCACCGTGGCAACTACTGAGCAATACGCAGCGTCGATTGTCGAGAAGTACCATATTGCAGCCGATCCGGGTTCGGCGCCGCATCCGGCGGTAGACGAGGTCGTTCCGCTGCTGAAGCAGTGGGCCAAGCAATATCTGCTGGGAATAACGCTTTCGGGCGCTTACGCGAAGAACACGGCAATCACGCTCACCTCGCATGCAGATGTGCTGATCACACTGAGCCCGGTGCCCGACATGGAGATGAAGGACATCTATTGGAACCTGTTTGAATTTCTTACCCAGCAGAATTTGACACCGAATACGCGAAACGTGTCGATTCATCTGCCGGCACACGGATTCTGGGTTGACCTGATTCCGGCGTACCGGGACCACGGCATTTACGGGAATATCCTGTTTAACAAGAAGACGGGGGCGACGGTGCATACCGATGTCGCCAAGCACATTCACCTGGTCGCCAACTCGGGCCGCCAGCAGGAAATCAGCGCGATCAAGATCTGGCGCGAACGCAACCGGCTGGATTTTCCCTCGCTGTACCTGGAACTCACCGTGCTGCGCGCGCTGGAGGGCGAGCCCTTCGGACAACTGGCGGAGAATGTCCTGAGCGTTTTCCGTTACCTCTGGCATCACTTCGAACGGGCGGTGATCGCTGATCCGGCTAATTCGAAAAACATTGTTTCCAGCGACCTTTCCAACGAAGGGAAGCAGGCCATCGCCGCGGCCGCCCGGAGCGCGGTTTACGACGAGAACTGGAAGAAGATCATCTGGTAGATCGTGGACTCCCCAGGCGTGCATGATTGGTAGGGATGCTTCGACTACGAAGGATCGGCCTTGGCCGATCCTTCTCCGCTCAGCATGACAGGGCTTTCGCTAAGTGACAGGGGTTTCGCTACACATTCAACTCGACTAGCGTCGCACCGCCGCCGCCTTCGTTCTGCGGGGCTTCTGCTACTGACGTGACGTGCGGGTGCTGCTGCAGCAACTGGCGCAGGGCTTTGCGGAGAATGCCCATGCCGCTGCCGTGGACGACGCGGACTCGAGGCAGACCTGCCAGGAAGGCGCGGTCGACGAATTTTTCGACCTCGCGGCTGGCGTCGTCGACGGTTTGGCCGATGACGTTGATTTCGGTGGGTACGTTGCCGCCTTCATTCTCGAGCGACACCGAAATGCCGCGCGCCCTCGCGGCTTTCACTGGAGTCTCGGCGGGCCGGGCGGCGGCCAGGACTTCGGCGATGTCGTCGCGTCCGATCTTCATCTTGAGCGCACCCATCTCGACTTCGAAATGATTGTCATCAATTTTGCGGGCGATACGCGCCGAGCGCCCGGTGGACTTCAGCTTGACGGTGTCTCCTTCTGAAACATGCTTCACCAGTTGCGGCTGGGCATGGGGATCTCCCTGATCGGCGCCGGTGGAGTGCGCGACCACGGTGGAATCGAACTGCTCGCGGAATTCGCGGCGGAGCTTGGCGATGCGGCGTTCGGCATCTTTAGAGAGCTTTTGCGCGGCGGCGCGATCCTGCACGGCATTGACGGCTTCGCGCGCGTGATATTCGAGATCGCGCAGCAGGATTTCGAGTTTCTTCTCCATTTCGCGGACTTTGGCCTGCTGGATGTTCTTTCCTTCAACCGCTAAGCGACTCTTCTCGCGCTCCAGGTCTTCCTGGCCTTTTTTCAGCCGAAGTTTTTCTTGTTCGGCTTCACGCAGGTCGGCGTGCAGCTTGTCGAGGAATTGTCCGACGTCGCGGGCCTGCGTGCCGAGCCGGTCTCTGGCGCTTTGAATGATTGTGGGATTCAATCCCAGTCGATGCGCGATGTTGATGCCCGCCGAGGCTCCGGGCACGCCAACTTTCAACTCATAGGTGGGCTGGAGCGTGGCTTCGTTGAATCCGACGGACGCGTTGAGGACTCCGGGCGTATTCGCTCCGTAAACTTTGAGCGAGGTGTGATGGGTGGAGATTACAGTCATGCATCCGATGCGGCTGAAGTGGCTGGCGATAGCGACGGCCAGGGCTGCGCCTTCCTCGGGGTCGGTGGCCGAGCCGAGTTCGTCGAGCAGAACGAGGGAGGCGGCGGTGGCGGTGCGCGAGATGAAATCGATGTTGGTGACGTGAGCGGAAAACGTGGAGAGATTTTGCTCGATCGATTGGTAGTCGCCGATATCGGCGAGCACGGCGTCGAATACGGGAAGCTCGGCGCGATCGGCGGGGACGGGGAGACCGGATTGCGCCATGAGAGCGAGCAGGCCGACGGTTTTGAGGGTGACAGTTTTGCCTCCGGTGTTGGGGCCGGTGATGACTAGCTGGCGGCGGGGGCCTTCGAGCTCGACGGTGACTGGCACTACGGTTGCTCCCTTGGCTTTGAGATTGCGCTCGAGCAAAGGGTGGCGGGCGTTGTGGAGAAGAAGGCTCGCTTCGCTCGCCGGACAGCCGAGGCGGCTGTCCCCACATGGTTCTTGCTCCCCACATGGTTCGTTGTTTCCAGGTGGTTCTGGCTCGCTTACCGACAAGTTTACTTCTACGCAGTTGTAGTCTTCGGCGAAGCGGGCTTTGGCGAACTGCAGTTCCAGTTCAGCCAGGACTTCTGCGGCGGTCAGGATTTCTTGCGCTTGCGCTCCGATGCGCTGGGTCATTTCGAGCAGGATGCGGTGAATCTCCGCGAGTTCTTCTTCCAGCAGGCGCACGAGTTCGTTGTTTTGCTCGATGGTCTCCAGCGGCTCGACAAACACGGTTTGGCCGCTGGAACTGGCTCCGTGAATCACGCCCTGCACGCGGCGCTTTTGCTCGATTTTGACGGGAATGACAAAGCGCTCGCCGCGAATGGTGATCAACTCGTCCTGCACCGTGCCGCCTTCGGCGAGGCGGCGCATATAAGCGCGCAGCGATTCCTGAATGGAGCGGCGCTGCTTTTCGATTTCACGGCGGATCCGGGCGAGTTCGGGCGAGGCCTTGTCTTCGAGCGTGCCGTCGGGCTGGATCTTGCCGCGGAAGAAGCGCAGAAAATCATGGAAGTCGGCAATCTGGTTCGAGAGCGAACGGACTTCGGTCCATGCGGAGCGCATGGCGGCGGGAGGCTGTTGCGCGATGGCGCGCCATTCGGCGGCGCGATCGACAAGGAGAATAACATCGCGAATCTCGGCGGTTTCGAGAGTGGCTCCGGCGATGCGCGATTTCTGGACGAGGGAAGCGATCTCGACCAAGGTGGAAAAATCGAAGCGTCCGCCGACGCGGCGGAACTCGCGAATTTCTGCGGCTAAGGCCTGCTGAGTCTGGATCCAGCCGCGGTCAGTGGAGGGCGCGAGGGCGCGAATTCGATTTTGGCCGAGCGGGGACGGGGCGTATCCGCGAAGCAGTTCGCGGAGAGATTCGAACTCGAGCACGCGCGACGAAGTGTGCGCCAAGTCAGAGGTCATGGCAGGTTTTATGTTACAGGAGCCAGGCGGACGTTTGCGTCAGGGCGATCTCTGTGGACGCGAGGAGATCGAGGGGCTTTAACCCCAGAGGGCACAGAGGATCAAAGGAAAACCAGGTCCTATCAGTGTCGATCTGTTTGACGCATTACACTTCATGTCTTTCAGAAGCGGCATTTCTTGAATCAAACTCTAGTCGCCGCCGGCGCCCGCTACCTGGGCGGCCGAGGCTGAGGTTGCGGGGAGGCGGACGATAAAGAGCGCGCCGCCTTCGGGCTTGTTCTGGCAGGCAATCTGACCATTATGATCCTGAATTACGCCGTAGACGGCGCTCAGGCCGAGCCCAGTGCCCTTGCCGACAGGCTTGGTCGTATAGAAAGGATCGAAAACGCGCTGCGGATCGCGCAGGCCGGGGCCGCTGTCGGAAAAAGTGAGCACGACTTCCGGGCCGCGCCTTCGTGCGGTGATCTCGAGCGAGCCGCCGCCAACTTCGTCCAACGCGTCCATAGCGTTCTCGATGATTTCGACGAATGACTGAAAGAGCTGGTTGGCATTGGCGAGGATGCGGGGAAAATCCGGATCGATCGAGAGCTGCACCTGGATGAGGCCAGACTGGCGGCGCGATTCGAGCATGTGAGTGGCACGCTGCAGGAGAAGGCCGAGATCGACGAGAGTTTTCTGTCCGGGAGCCTGTTGTGCGAAGCTCAGGAGATTGGCCACAAGATCGCGGGTGCGGCGCGCCTGATTGACAATTTTCCGCAGCAGGGTGCTTTGAGCGGCGGTGAGGCGCTCCTGGGTCCAGAGCTCCTCGGAGAAGGTCATGATGGCGTTCAGAGGATGATTGATTTCGTGGGCAGCGCCGGCGACGAGGTTGCCCAACGAGGCCAGCTTTTCTTTTTGCACTAACTGGCTCTGCAGGCGTTTTTGGCTGTCGTAAGCACGGCGGGACTCCTGCAGAAGCGAAATCAGAGCCTGATCCTGGAAAAACTGGCGCAGGAAGACGAAGGCTCCCAGTAACAACATGGCGGCCAGAACGGTGAAGAGGCGAAACATGCGCGTCGTTGGCGAAGAAGTATCGAGCAAAACCGTCCAGAGGCCGAGCACCGGCAAGGAGAGAATCGCGACCATGGCAAGCCGGGGAACGAGTTTCTTCCAGCGGCGGTCGAGATTGAAGGGAACGCTCTTGAGGTCCCATTCACGGGCGGACAGGCCAGCGGCGGCCATCCAGGCAATGGTCGCGACGAGGGGGACATCGTACAAACTTCCGGAATAGTAAGAACTGTCGGCGGTGGCGCGATCGAGAAGCTGGGAGTTGACGGCATACACCGTCAGCGCGGCCAAAAAATGAGCGTAGAGCCGGCGCCATCCGCCAGAACTGGTAAAGACGGCAAGAATCAGGACTGCGACCAGGAGCGCGTTTTCGACTCCGTAAAGACGATCGTAATAGGTGTCGTAGATCTCGACCTGGAGCGATACGTATTGGTGGGGGAAGACAATAAAGGCATAAAGAAAAACCCACCACCCCATGAGCATGAGGAAATTGAGCGCACCCTGCAGGACTTTCCCTTCTTTATTGAGCAGGTCAGGACGCCAGGCAACGGCCGCGAACATGGGCACGGCATGGAAAAAGAGAACGATGTCGAAGAGGAAAGGATCGGGGATTTCGCGGTGCAACAAGTTCTCCCAGATCGTCCAAGCGACCTGGTTGCTGGTCCAGAGCAGAAACCCGGCAGCCATCAGGAGCCAGAAACTACGCTGCTGGGCGGGCTGGGAATAGGCATTGGTTAGAGTGACGCCCAAGGCGATCAGCATCAGGAGCAAGCCATAGATGTCGGCGAAAGCGGTGAGGGCGGGACCTTTGGGAAACACCAGGCATACGCCGGCGAAGGCCAGAGTGATTCCGGCCGCTGCGATAAACCAGCGGTGGTGCCGAAGCGGAGTCATCCGACCTCATTCTATGGGAGCGATTTGGGGATTCCGAGGAACGTCAGGAAGGGAGGAGGTTACTTTAGTCACACGTGGCCCCCGGTTGTGCGTGCGAACTGGGCGCCTTTGCGATGCCGGCCTCAAATCTTAAAACGCGGAGGGCGCTGAGAAAATCCGCAGAGGGCGCGGAGAGGCGCCCGAAACTTGGGCTTTTCGTCGGGGGAGATCCCTCCCTCCGCCTGAAAAGCGTGCTCCGGTCGGGATGACGCCAGGGCTGAACCGCCGTTGTGGATCTTCAAACTGAGACGCCGCCCCAGATTCTGGCATGCTCTGCTTCAGGCCGGGAATGATCTAGAATTGGGGTGGGAGGGCGTGTCAACGGTACTTTGCCTTTCCTTCGGGGTGATTGCTATGGCATTTCCTGTGACCCGCATGCGCCGGCTGCGCCGCACGGCCGAGATGAGAAATCTGGTGTGCGAGACGCGCCTGACGCCGGATGCGTTCGTTTATCCGATGTTTGTTTGTCCCGGCGAGGGGATACGGAAAGAAGTGAAGTCGATGCCGGGCGTGTATAACCTGTCGGTCGACGAGGCCGTAAAAGAGGCGCGCGAGGTGAAGTCGCTGGGAGTGCCGTCGGTGATTTTGTTTGGGCTTCCCGACAAAAAGGACGAGGTGGCGACCGGGGCGTGGGCAGCGGATGGCATCGTGCAGCAGGCGGCGCGGGCGATCAAGCGGGAAGTGCCAGGGCTGATCCTGATGGGCGACGTCTGCCTGTGCGAATACATGTCGCATGGGCATTGCGGAATCGTGAAGGCGAGTCCGCAATCGCTGGGAGCGGCGGTGGCCGCTCCACCTGCGGTGACCACGGAGTATGAGATCTTGAACGACGCGTCCCTCGAGCTGCTGGCGCGGACTTCAGTTTCGCTGGCGAAGGCGGGAATCGACATCATTGCGCCGTCGGACATGATGGACGGGCGCGTGGCTGCGATTCGTAAGGCACTGGATGAAGCTGAGCTGATCAACACGCCGATCCTTTCGTATGCGGCGAAGTTCGCTTCCGGGTTTTACGGGCCATTCCGTGAAGCGGCGGATTCGGCGCCGCAGTTTGGCGACCGCCGCTCGTATCAGATGGACGGAGCGAACATACGCGAGGCGATGCGGGAGATCGAGGCCGATATTGAAGAAGGTGCGGACATGATCATGGTGAAGCCGGCGATGCCGTACCTGGATGTGATCGCGGCGGCGCGAGAACGTTTTGAGCTGCCGCTGGCCGCTTACCAGGTTTCGGGCGAATACGCGATGATCGAAGCGGCCGCGCGCAATGGCTGGATCGAGCGCGAGCGCGTGATGATGGAGTCACTGCTCAGCATCCGGCGGGCTGGGGCAAGCATTATCCTCACCTATCATGCTAAGGACGCCGCTCGGCTCCTGGCGTAAGGCATAAGAAGTCGAAACCAAACACAACCCCTGCGTGTTTCGCAGCATCTAGTGAAGGCCGCTCGTCGAAAGGGTACGGGACTCTAACTCTCGGCGGCCCGACCAATTGCGCGCTGTTCCCGCCGGGAACAACCGAGGTAAGAAAACTGCGTAAAATGCAAGGGAACGGCTTCGGCAAAGAGCATGGAACAAACGGCAACGGCAAGAGTCCGGCGCTTCCTTCTTTTTTCATCATCGGCCCTCCGCGAACGGGAACGACCTGGCTGCATAACGTTCTGAGCGAGAGTGCGTGGCTGCCCCATCCGACGAAGGAGACGCGGTTCTTCGATAAGCATTTCGACCGGGGACTGGGCTGGTACGGCTGGCAGTACCGCAGAGCCTCGGAAGGCCGCGCTATCGGCGAGGTGGCGCCGACTTACTTTGCGTCAGGCCCTGCCCGCGAGCGCATTGCGCGGCTCATTCCTCACGCAAAAATTGTTTGTACGTTCCGCAATCCCGTGGATCGGATTATTTCGCTGTATCGACTGAAGCGCGCCTACGGATTGATTCCGTGGCCGTTCGATGAGGCGTTGGCGCGGGACCCTGAACTGATGGAGTCGAGCCGATACGCTGCTCATTTGAAAGCATGGAAGAGGGCATTAGGCAACTCGCAGGTGATGGCGACGGTGCATGACGATATCCAGACGGATCCACAAACGTATTTGGACGTGGTGGCGGATTTTGTGGGAATACCCCGACTGAAGCTGGCCCCGTCGCAAGTTCGCCACGTCCTGACATCGGAAGACATGACCGAACCCCGGCATTATTACTGGACCCACGGAGCGATCCTGATGGCGGACTGGGCGAGGAAGAAACGACTGGATGCGATCGTGAGCGCAGCGAAACGATTGGGGGCCATGAAGGTTTTTGTTGGAGGCGGACGCGCGTTTGTAGAGTTATCGTCGAGCCAGCGGGAAAAATTGCGCGTCCTCTTCCGGCCCGAGGTGGATGAACTGGAAGCGATGCTGAATCGCGACTTGTCCGCCTGGAAGTAACCCGCGGATTCAGGCAGGCAGCATTCCTCCGCTCAGCCGAGATCAGGCTCTGGTAGCGCCGCGATCTGCGGCGAACTCCACTTCCACCAGCTTACGATCCTGGTCGGAAACTTTGAACATTTCGCGTGGCTTCAAACTCATGAAGCTGGCGATGAAGACGTCGGGGATCTGGCCGATGCGGGTGTTGTAAGTGGCCACGTCGTCGTTGAAGAACTCGCGGCGGTCGGCGATGCGCTCTTCGAGTTCGGTGATGCGATTCTGCAATTTCAGAAAATTTTCGTTGGCTTTCAGCTCAGGATAATTTTCCGCAACCGCAAATAAGCCGCGCAGCGCGCTCGCCACCTGCAGATCGGCCACCGCCTTTTGCCCGATGCTGGAGGCATTCATCGAAGCAGCGCGGGCTTGCGTGACGGCGAGCAGGGTTTGCTGCTCGTGCTGCATGTATCCCTTAACGGTTTCAACGAGGTTGGGGATTTCATCATGGCGCTGCTTGAGCAGGACGTCGATGTTGGCCCAGGCGCGGTCGTTTTCATTGCGCAGGCGGACCAGGCCGTTGTAGAGAATCACGCTGTAGATGATGATTCCGGCCGCGAAGAGGAAAAACGCCAGACTGCCGAGGATGCTGCTGCTGTCCATGAGCACCAAGGGTGCCAGCAGAATCGGAAAATGGCAAGTGCGAAGAACGGCGACCTTTTACATGTCAGAAGCGGCTCTTTTCTTGGGAACTCCTCAAAATCTTAAAACGCAGAGGGCGCTGAGAAAATCCGCGGAGGACGCGGAGACCCACCCTTTCAAAGCTATTTACGGCAGATATTTGCGAGCTTCGCGGGACGGCCTTGGCGACCGTCCCGCACTGAGCACGGTCAGTTGCTGGGCTTCTTTGGAGTCAGGTCGCAGGCTTGGCGGACTTCATCGAGGTTCAGGCCGTCAGGCGAGAATTCGGCAATCTGGCGTCCGCTACGAGTGGGCAGGGCGATGTTAAAGACTTGAGCGCCGATCAAGCCGCGGGTCGTGCCTTTGTCCATCGACAAGAATTGATCGCGCATCCAGTTCCAGCCGTGATAGGTGTGGAAGCCATCGATGCGGACTTCGACTTCGAGCTGGGGCTGGCCCCAGAAACCCGGGCGGTTCGGAGGAGGCAGGCGGACTCCGGGATTGAACTCGGATGTCTTGAGTTTGCCTCCCTCGCAGAAAAGCTCGACTCTGGGCGGGTAATTCGGATCCTCCCGGAAATAGTTGTTCGAGAGCAACTCGAAGCGAACCTTCTTCGCCCCAGTCATCTTGTCATCCGATCGGAACTCCATCCACTTGCCACCGGCGCTGACGCCATCCTGCTCGCCCTGATATGGGCTCATGGAGCCGCTTTGAGCCAAGGCGAAAGCGGCAGACAGCAAAATCGCTCCGGCGAATATGAATGGCCACGCATTCGCAACGCGGCTTGTTTTATGAGATGAGCGCAGTTTGGTCACAATACCCCCTCCAGGCAGATATTCCTATTATCTTGAACCCGGGTGGCTGCTGAAAAGTTGCACGAAAAGGTACGGGAATCGGACTCAGCGAGTATCGATTCTCAGATCGATGTAAACCTGGGAGCGATCGTCGAACTGGCTAACAGACTTGGTATCGCTTCGGTGGCCCTTGTATTGGGCATAGACCTCGTAATCAACGGAGGTCGAGAGAGCAGGAAAGCGGTAGGTGCCGTCGGAAGCGACGATATAGGTTTTCACCGCGCGAGTGCGAGTATTGGTGAGATAGACGACCGCGTCGGGAAGAGGATTATCCTGGGGGTCGAGCACCTTGCCGAACAGCAAGCGGCCCGCGCTTTTGTCTTTCTTGTCCGGGGAAGCACCGGCCGCGGCAGATAGTGCGATCAGACAGGCGCAGCCGAAGGCGACAGCTTTGATCACGGAGCGGGAGTGATTCATGTTGGGGTTATTGTCTCACGGTTGCTTGGTGCTCTCGCTTAATGAGTTAGGTGCAGACCAGTGTCTTCGCGCTCGTCATCGTAGACGTGGACGGTGACATCCTGAACGAGATGGAGGGTCTGGCCGTCGGCAGGCTTGAAGTGCTTTAAATCGGCGGTAAGGATGTAGTCGGATTCTCCAGCGGGAACGCGCTGGGCGAATTCCCCGTGATGGTCAGAATAGACTTCCCACTTGGGCTTCTTGTCTTTGGCACGGCGGATTTTTACGAGCACACCATAAACCGGGCGATCGTCGGGGCCCCAGACGGTTCCGGCGATTAGGGCGTAAGGCTTGTCGCTGGGCCTTTGCGCCGCCAGTCGACTTTCCCGAAGGCTGAAATTCGGCAGGAGAAGCAACACTAACAGGAACCCGGGGACGCGCAGGTGGGCCAATCGGATGGATCGAGGATCAGGAATAGTCACCGTCTTCGCTTTCTTCCTCCTCTTCTTCCTCTTCGTAGCCTTCTTCGACCGCCTTCAGTTCGAGCGGACTGGTGGTGATGACTTCAAAGTCGGTGCCGCACTCGGGACAGGAAATAACCTCACCCTCGTCGACCTCTTCCTCCTCGACATCGAGATTGTTTTCGCATTCCGGACAGAGAACCATAAAGCCTCCCCTCGCCGATTAGAGCCTCCTGATAATATTTAGATTCTCGCTGGCCCATTGGTCAAGGGGCACTCACTGAGGACGAGAGATTTTCCGCGCAATTGAAGAGGTGGCTGGATACGGGATTCACCCGATGGGGTCTTGGATGCATTTCCCGAAAATGCGTTGTGGGATGATTGCGGCGTTGGGAATCATTTCGCTGATGGGGGCTACTTGTGCTGGGCAATCGTCCAAAGCGAAAGGGGAAATGACGGCCGATCCGCAGATTACGGCGGCGTTGCGGCAGGTTTCGGCGCAGCGGATTCAGCAGGACGTGGAAAAGCTGGTCAGCTTCGGAACGCGGTCGACACTTTCGGCGCAGGATCCGGCCTCGATTGCGGCAGGGCATGGAATTGGCGCGGCGCGGGAGTGGATCCGGTCGGAGTTCGAGCGGTACTCGAAAGAATGCGGCGGCTGCCTGGAGGTGAAGATGGACAGCTTCACCGAGCACCCGATGGACCGGATTCCGAAAGCGACGGAAATCTCCAATGTTTATGCGGTCTTGAAGGGATCGGACGCGGAGAACGCGAAGCGGATTGTGCTGGTCACCGGGCACTACGATTCGCGCAACAGCGATATTTTAGATGGGAACGGCGACGCTCCGGGGGCGAACGATGACGCGAGCGGGACGGCCGTCAGCCTGGAGTGCGCGCGGGTGCTCAGCAAGATGAAGTTTCCGGCGACGATCATTTTTCTGACGGTGGCGGGCGAAGAGCAGGGGCTGAACGGCAGTCGGCATTTCGCCAAGATGGCCAAAGATGAAGGATGGGATCTGGAGGCCGTGCTCAATAACGACATTGTGGGCGGCGATAAGAGCGCGGAGCAGGATCATTCGGTCGTGCGCGTGTTTTCCGAGGGCGTGCCGATCGCGGCCACGGAGCAGGACGTGCGGCGGATTCGAGGGCTGGGCGGGGAGAGCGATTCCGGGTCGCGGGAACTGGCGCGGTATATGGCTGATGTGGGACGGACGTACGACACCGGAGTGAAGCCGATGCTGGTGTTCCGGGTGGATCGCTACCTGCGCGGAGGGGATCATTATTCGTTCAACCAGGAGGGATTTGCGGCGGTACGGCTGACGGAGTTTCGCGAAGACTTCCACCATCAGCATCAGAATGTGCGGATGGAAAACGGGGTTCAGTATGGGGATCTGGTGAAGTTTGTGGATTTCGATTACGTGGCGCACGTGGCGCGACTGAATGCGGCGACGCTGGCGTCGTTGGCGGCGGCGCCGGCGCCTCCCGGGAATGTGCATCTGCTGACAAAGGATTTGGAGAACGATTCGACGCTGACGTGGGATGCGTCTGCGGGCGGGCTGGCGACGGGATATGAAGTGCTGTGGCGGGCGACGACGAGTCCGGAGTGGGAGCATGCGGAAAACGTCGGCAACGTGACTCGGGCGACGATGAAGATTTCGAAGGATAATGTCATCTTTGCGGTTAGGGCCGTGGAGCGCGCGGGGCATCGCAGTTTGCCGGTAGTGCCGGTTCCAGAGCGGTAGCGCCATTGCGTCGGCCATCTTGCGAGTAGAATTGGACGAGAGGAAATCGAGTGCGGCGAAGCGGCGAACCCATGACGTTGAGCCTGCCTCCCTTTACGGGGGCGGTGACTTGGCTGGTCGGGATTAACACGGCGATCTACCTGCTGTTCGCGTTGAGCGGGATGGCACATGTCCCGCTCCAGGCGTATGCCTTCCACTATTTCGAATTGGCGCCGGCGCGCGTGATCCAGCAAGGCTGGATCTGGCAGATCGTCACCTACGGCTTTCTACACGAAGGCTTCTGGCACCTGTTCGGCAACATGTTCATGCTCTGGATGTTCGGTTCTTCCGTCGAGTCGTCGTGGGGGACGCGGCGTTTCGTGGAGTTGTATTCGATTGGCCTGATCGGAGCGGCAGTCACCACGATTGCCCTTTCCTACGCCCACATTCTGGGGGATCCGCGAATCGCGACGGTTGGCGCGTCGGGCGGGGTGTTCGCCGTCCTCATCGCTTTCGGCATTTTGTTTGCAGACACCGAAATCATGATGATCCCCTTTCCGTTCATGATTAAGGCAAAATATTTTGTGGGCATCCTGATCGTGGTCACGCTGGCGCTGGCGATGTCAGGAGGCGGCGAAGTGGCTTATGTCGCGCACCTGGGCGGATTGCTCTTTGGCTGGCTCTATGTGCGGCGCGGGCTGAAGCCGGCGATCGTGAATGCAAATATTTCGGAACGGTATTACGGATTGCGCAATTCGTATTACCGCTGGAAGCGGCGGCGCGCGGCGAAAAAATTCGAAGTCTACATGCGACAGCATGACCGGGACGTCCACTTCGACGAGCATGGGAATTACGTTCCTCCGGACGATGAATCGAAAGGCAACGGCGGGGGGAAGTCGGGGTGGGTGAACTAGAGGCAGGTTTCAAGGTTTCAGGGTTTGTGCGGCTTCGTGTTTCCCTCGCCCATTGGTGGCTTGGTGGGGAAAGGGATCCTTCGACTGCGTGACTGCTTCGCTTCGCGAAGCAGTCACTCCGCTCAGGATGACGGGGTTCCGGCTCTTACGAGTCTCCGAAGAATTTTGTAAATTCTGAGACGATCTGCTTTGGTAATTCTTCTTTCTTTGTTTTTCCCTTAAATCCCAGATCGTGGCCAGCGCCTTCTACTGGCAGCAGCTTCGTTTTGGCTGGAATCATCTTGATCGCGCGCTGGAGTTCTTCGATCGAGCCGAAGGGGTCGCGCGTGCTGTGGACGAACAGCGTGGGCGTGCGCAGGTCGGGGAGATGCTGCGTGCGCTGCTGCTCGGGCTTGCGCGGGGGATGCAGCGGGTAGGAGAGCAGGAGCAGGGCTGCGACGATGTCTGGTTCTTCGGCGCAGAGCATGCTGGCCTGGCGTCCGCCGTAGGAGTGGCCGCCGAGGAAGATGCGGCCTGACATCATTCCTCGCAACTTCGCGATCGCGCTCTTCAGGCCGGCGCGGTCGCGGGCAGCGTCTCCGGGGCCGGGCGGGCCGAACGGCCTTGCTTGCCGGTAGGGCAGGTTGCAGCGGAGCACGGTGAATCCGGCTGCGGCGAATGCGTCTGCCAGTGCGATCAGCAACGGGGCTTGGGCGTTGCCGCCGGCGCCGTGGGTTAGGACCAGGCCATCTTGATTGGGAGTTTCGGGAATGTGCAGGAATCCGCGGATATGGGGATCGACGGTGCTGTCGGTGCATTCGAGGATGGAGGAAGCGGGCAAGCGATCATTCTAAATCGTAGGGATGCTCTGAAAACAGGCACCGCCGTCGGAGTGGTCGCAGTCGAAAAATTGTCAGAAAGTGAAATTGCGATTTATCAACAACTAGCTTCCCACGGGCCACCTTTTCAGTGTCAAATACTTGCGTGAACACAGATACTTACCCTGAGGCCGTGGACCCAGATCTCGTGGGCACGTACTCGCCGGTCGCGAAGGCCGGCGGTGGTTATGTATGGGACGACGTTCTGGAATACCGCGTTTGGTGCCACCCAGAACGGGGTTCTTCCGACCTCGCGGACGGAAGCGACTATTATCACGCCTTCGCGACCTACACGGAAGCGCTTGCATTTTCCCGAAGCACTGAAGGCGCAGAAGCAC
Organism: uncultured Acidobacteriota bacterium; assembly: GCA_963763795.1. Taxonomy (GTDB): domain Bacteria; phylum Acidobacteriota; class Terriglobia; order Terriglobales; family Acidobacteriaceae; genus Sulfotelmatobacter. Next base: position 1,151,847 of record CAVXPP010000007.1, read on the forward strand.
CGCTCGCGCTCGTTCGCCAGCTTGAACACATCGACGAACCTAATCCCGGCGACTATCGTCACGTCAAGGAAGTGCGCATCACCGAATGGCCCGTGGAATTCCTTCGCCGTCCTCGACGCACGCCGAATACAATTCCTGATTTCCTTTCGCCGAATGCGCCCGCCAATCGGCTGGATATTCTCAGGGGTCTGACAAGGGAGGACGGAGCCAGCCACAATTGATGTAACTAGGCCCTTACGGTCAAAAACCTGCGGATGAATGGACTGGGCTACTTCGGTTTGTCCGTCTCTACTTCGCAGAGCGTTTCGTAGACTTTTGCGATCTGGATTTGATTGCCCAGCCTTGCCCAGCAGCGGAGCATGGCAGGATCTTCCATGGCGGCGCGGCGGGCATCTTCGGATTTCCAGTAACGCAGGAAGACGTAGTGCGCTTCGCGATCGCGATAGAGCAGATCGCGTCCGAATTCTTTCGCGGCGACAATCGATCTCAGCTCTGCAAAAGTCTCGAGCGCAGATGTCTCCATGTCCGGTAACGGTTCCCAAACTGCGAGCGAAAGGATCTCATGCGGCATAAAGCGGAATTATAGCTTGTGCCGGAGGGTGGAGTTTGTCGCGACACGGCGGAGGAGAAGATTTTAACCGCAGAGGACGCAGAGAACTGCGCGCAGAGATCGCAGAGGCGCGGGCGGTTAGGGTCGTGCGGCTGCCGACGGAGGGCTGTCCATACACTCGCTGCACGCACGCTCGCTTTGCTCGCGGGGCGGACGAAGGCGTCCGCCCCTACATAAGCGGACAGCCGAGGCGGCTGTCCCCACATTCTCATTAGTGTTTGCGGGAGGGCTTCGTTGGGTGGGCGATGCGTTCGGCTTCTTGTTCGGTGACTACGTGCAGGCGCATCAGGTTGGTCGAGCCGGAGGCTTGGCGGGTGCCGGCGACTACGCCGAGAACGTCGCCGGGGCGAAGCACGCCGCGCGTGACCAGATCCTGCTCGGCCATGGTGACCATCTGCTCGGCGGAGCGGGCCTGCGGGCAGCGCACCGGATGCACTCCCCAGTAGAGATTCATGCGCTGCACGACCGGGGCGATGTGGGTGAAGGCGTAAATCGGGGCCTTCGGACGATATTTGGAAATCATGCGGGCGGTGTTGCCGGTCTCGGTGAAGATGGCGATGGCGCCCATGGGCAGATCTTCGGCGGAGTGGGCGATGGATTCGCAGATGGTTTCGGCCACCGACAGGCCGCGATGTTCGCGGCGGCGGCGGAATTGCACGAAGTCTCCCATGTTGCATTCGGCTTCGACCACGATGCGCGCCATGATGGAGACCGATTCACGCGGGTACTGCCCGCTGGCCGTTTCGGCGGAGAGCATGACCGCGTCGGTGCCGTCGAAGACGGCGTTGGCCACGTCGCTGGTTTCGGCGCGCGTGGGACGCGGGTTTTCGATCATCGATTCCAGCATCTGGGTCGCGGTGATGACCGGCCTGCGCCAGGCGGCGGCACGGCGGATCACATGCTTCTGAATGACCGGGACTTTTTCCGGCGCCATTTCCACGCCAAGATCGCCGCGCGCGACCATGACTCCGTCGGCGGCTTCGAGAATTTCTTCGAGATGGTCGATGGCTTGCGGCTTTTCCAGCTTGGCGATTACGGGAACATCGCTGCCGTGAGTGGCGATGATCTGCTTGACCATGTGCACGTCGGCGGCGGTGCGGACGAAGGAAAGCGCGACCGCGTCGACGCCTTGTTCCAGGCCGAATTCCAGATCCGTGCGATCTTTTTCGGTCAGCGCGGGAATGGAGAGAGCGACGCCGGGAAGGTTGATACCTTTGTGTTCGCCGAGCAGGCCTCCATTGAGAACATCGCAGAGGACGTTTTTGGCGCGGGTTCCGCGAACCCGCAATTCGATCAGGCCGTCGCTGAGCAGGACGCGGGCGCCGGGAGCGAGTTCACGGGCTAGATCGGGGAAAGTGGTCGAGATGTGGGTGGCGTTGCCCGGGACATCCTGCGGTGTAATAGTCACGGTCGAACCGGTCTTGAGAAGAACCGGTTCGTGGTTATCGAGTTTGCCGGTTCGGATCTTGGGGCCTTGCAGGTCCTGGAGGATGCAGACGGTGCGTCCCTCGCGCGCGGCGGCGCGGCGGAGGCGATGGATGTTGCGGGCGTGATCTTCGTGCGTGCCGTGGGAAAAGTTGAGGCGGGCGATGTCCATGCCGAGGCGCAGGAGTTCGCGCATCATGGCTTCGGTGTTGCAGGCCGGGCCGATGGTGCAGATGATTTTGGCGCGGCGCAGGGCGGAGGCAGACACACCCTCGGCAGCTTCTGTTGGCTTCAAATTGTCTCCGGGCTCAAACGGGGGTGTAGGTAGGGTACAACATCAGATCAATTTGCGCGCGGCGCGTTCGGGGGCTAAAGCCGGTGCCAAATGCCGTTCACCGCACTCCAACTGGGCTGGATTCGCGACATCGCGGCTTGGCGTGGGATAGGGTGATGAGTGCTATGGGGATGTTTCACTAGTTATGGACTCCCTCGTTTCGCCTTTTCGGCTTGAACACTACACATCAATTCGCGGCTGCGAGGGTCCTTCCGTATGTGGATACCGCTTTTGTGCTGTTTGAAGCAAAAACAACAAATCTCCCATTCGCGCAGCTTCTCAGGGGCCTGCCAGGGCCAAATTTTCCGGCGTGGCCAGCGTTTGCGAAAGCACGCGACGCACATACTGTGTCTCCACTTCCCGTAACTCATACATGCGCCTCAATCCCAGCAAAAGAATACCCCGCGGAAGACGGTGATTTTGAGTGTAACCCGGATGTTACGCCAGCTGAGACGGTCTAAAGGCCGAAGTCCCTCATCGCCATTCCGCCGATGAATCCAAGAACCAGAAGAACAAAGCCGACCGCAAAAGCCAGAAGCGAACGAGCGGCCCACTTGTGCTCCCTGCACAAAAATGCTGACCGGGCTTGTCAGCACCGCCGTACACAGTCCTACAAGCGACCAAAGGAATATCGCAATCTGTCCAAACGTATATCGCAGTTCTGGGTAGCTGTATTCGGCACCTTTCTCTTTGGGATATACCTCGTAAACGTAATAGGAATCTTCGGCGGCAAACAGCAGCGTGCGCACCGCAATGTAGCCAATTGCAAAGGCAGCTATCGCAGCAAACCAGCGATTCTGAAGGACACGTTGCAGTGGCGTTTCCATTGCAAAATCATAGCGTTTACCCACTTGGCAGCCCAATGTTATTTTTACGAGTGTTGAGAGCAGGCCGTTACACTCAAAACCCCTTAGTGGAGCAGGTTGGTCTCTTGGGTGCTCGCTGAGGAAGGCGCCCGCGCCTCGAGATCGATGAACAGGCGTTCCAGGTGAATGACGGTTCTCAGAGATTAGAATATTGTTTCGTTTCGACGCGCCGCCGAGGGGATGCTCTTCCGCGGTGATCGGCGAGGGCAGTGGTCGTGTTTGTCATTCCGAAGGCAGCGGGGAATTTCTGCCTCGGGCGCATTCTTTGGGTAGGGATGCTTCGACTTCGGACGAGCTCGCGTTCGCGAGCTCGTTCTACGCTCAGCATGACGGGCGAAATGTCTCCGTTCACTCTTCACACCCATTTAGGGCTTGGCGGTGTTGATCGCCGTCAATTCTTTCCCCAGCATGGCGCGGGGGAACAGCAGGGCATTGAACTCGGCGCCCACCAGAACCACAAGAGAGATCATGTACATCCAAACCAGCAAGGCCATGCCGGCGCCCAGCGATCCGTAAATTGTGGTGAAGTCGCCAAAATGCTGCAAGTAGGCGCGGAATCCGACGGTGACGGAAAACCATAACATGGTCGCGAGGATGGAGCCGGGGATCACGCTGTGCCAGGGCTGAGTACGGGGAACGGCGTGATGGTAGATGAGCGCGATGACGGCGATGCTGGTCAAGGTGGCGATCAGCCAACGGATGGCGCCCCACAGCAGGAAAACGTAGACGTTGAAATCAGGATCGATGTAGGAGAGAAGGCGCGCCTCAAACTTGCTGCCGACGGCCACCAGAAGCGTGGCGAAGGTCATGGGGACGAGCGCAAAAATCACCAGCAGAAATGCGATCAGCCGCTCCTTGACCAGGCCCCAGGTCTGGGGAAGTTCGTAACAGCGGCGGAAACCTTCCATCCAGGAGACCATGACGCCGGAACCCGTCCACAGAGCGATCACCGACGTCGTGAGCAAAAATCCCACCGGATGCTTGGCCGCTCCCTTCAGATAGGTCAGCGCGGTGTTGCCGCCTGCGGGAAGAATGCTGCCCAGGGCGTAGGAGATTTCGCGCAAATAAGGTCCGCCCTTGCGCCAGCTGGCGAGGCCGGAGCCGATGATCAACAAGACCGGAAAGAAAGTGAGGATGGAAGAATACGCCGAAGCTTTGGCGATGGCGAAAGCGTCGTGGGCAAAGGCGCGCCAGAAAGCGATTCGGAGGAGCCGAAAGAAACGTAACATGCCCTGACTAAGCTTAGGGCCTGGAGGCACCTTCCGCAAAGCAGGAAGTTCGCGGGGTTCCTCAAGATGCAATTGTTGTGGGTTGGCGTGCATTGAAGTTTCGTTCAAAATCGGCAATTCCGGCTCGGCTCTGTCCCTTCGACTTCTCTAAGGGCGAGCTCGCCGCATCGCCCGCGGCCTTCGCTACTGGACTGCGGATGGTGCAGAAATGTGCGGGGGCGAATCGCTCGCCCCCGAATCCATTTCTTCGTTATTTACTCGGCCGCGGGGATTTCCGCGGTCAGTTCGTCGGTCTCGCCCTCGTGGCGCATCATTTCGAGAGCGCGCTCGGCTTCTTCATAAGCAGCCGAAACCTCCGCCTGTACCTTGGCGGCAGCCTCTTCCATCTCCGGCGAGAGGCGGACGTTGCGGTAGTACTCCATGCCGGTTCCGGCAGGGATGAGGCGTCCGACAATGACGTTCTCTTTCAGGCCGCGCAGGTGATCGACTTTGCCGTTGATGCTGGCTTCGGTGAGCACGCGCGTGGTCTCCTGGAACGACGCGGCGGAGATGAAGGAGTCAGTGGAGAGTGACGCCTTCGTGATGCCGAGGAGCAGCGGCCTTCCTGTAGCCGGCTTGCCGCCCTGCGCAATCACGCGCTCGTTCTCTTCACGGAAGGCGAACTTGTCGGTCTGCTCTTCGAGCAAGAACCGGGTGTCGCCCACGTCTTCCACCTTCACCCAGCGCATCATCTGCCGGACAATCACTTCGATATGCTTGTCGGAGATGTTGACGCCCTGGAGCCGGTAGACTTCCTGGATTTCGTTGACCAGGTAAGCCTGCAGCTCTTTTTCGCCGAGCACGGCCAGGATGTCGTGCGGGTTGAGCGGGCCGTCCATTAAGGGTTCTCCGGCCTTGACGCGCTCGCCTTCCTGCACGTTGATGTGAACTCCACGCGGAACCGAGTATTCCTTTTCGGTGCCGTTGTCGGCGACCACGTAGATTTTGCGCTGGCCCTTCGAAACCTCGCCGAACTTGACCGTGCCATCGATTTCGCTGATGACCGCGGTTTCATGCGGCTTGCGGGCTTCGAACAGCTCGACCACACGCGGCAGACCACCGGTGATGTCTTTGGTCTTGGTGGTTTCGCGCGGGATCTTCGCCAGCACATCGCCCGGAGTAACGGTATCGCCGTCCTGAATCATCAGGTGGGCTCGCGACGGCATCAGGTAGCGCTTGCTGCTCTTGCCCTTGATGACGATCGCCGGCTGGCGCTTCTCGTCGGGAGAATCGCCGACCACGTGACGCGACAGGCCGGTGACTTCGTCGACCTCTTCGTGCAAAGTGACGCCCTCTTGCAAGTCCTTGAACTGCACGGTGCCGCCGATTTCGGTCAGGATGGCGAAGGTGTACGGATCCCACTCGACCATGACCTGGCCGAGCGTAACCGGATCGCCTTCGTTGACCTTGACCTTGGCGCCGTACACGACCGAATAACGCTCGCGTTCGCGGTTCTTCTCGTCGACGACGGCGATTGAACCCTGGCGGTTCATGACCACCAGATCGCCGGTCTTCGACTTGACCGTCTGCAATCCGATGAAGCGCACGGTGCCGTTGTTCTTGGCATCGAGACGCGACTGTTCGGAGACTCGCGATGCGGTACCACCGATGTGGAAGGTACGCATAGTGAGCTGCGTTCCGGGTTCGCCGATGGACTGCGCCGCGATGACGCCCGTGGCTTCGCCGAGTTCGACGAGGCGTCCGGAAGCCAGGTTGCGGCCGTAGCACATGACGCAGACGCCGCGCTTTGATTCGCAGGTCAGCACGGAGCGGATTTTCACGCGCTCGATGCCGGCAGCCTGAATCGAGATCGCAAGGTCTTCGGTGATTTCGTTGTTGATGTCGACGATCACGTTGCCGTCATAGTCTTTGATCTTTTCGAGCGACACGCGGCCGATGATGCGGTCACGCAGCGCTTCGATGATCTCGCCGGCTTCCACGATACCTTGCACGTAGATGCCGTCGACAGTTCCGCAGTCGTACTCGCTGATGATGACGTCTTGTGCGACGTCGACCAGGCGGCGAGTCAGGTAGCCGGAATCGGCCGTCTTGAGCGCCGTGTCGGCCAATCCCTTGCGTGCGCCGTGGGTCGAGACGAAATATTCGAGCACCGTCAGACCTTCACGGAAGTTGGCCGTGATGGGAGACTCGATGATTTCGCCGGACGGCTTGGCCATCAATCCACGCATGCCGGAGAGCTGGCGAATCTGCTGTTTCGATCCGCGAGCGCCCGAGTCGGCCATGACGTAAATCGGATTGAGTTCGCCTTCCTTGTCGCGGCGCTGCATTTCACCGAACATTTCGTCGGCCACTTTTTCCGTGATCGCCGACCAGATTTCGATGACCTTGTTGTAGCGCTCGCCGTTGGTGATGGCGCCGTCGAGGTATTGTTGCTGAACGGCAACAACCTGTTTCTCGGCGTCTTTGACCAGGACCTTCTTGCTGTCGGGGATGACCATGTCATCGATGCCGATGGACAATCCGGCGCGGGTCGCAAACTTGAACCCGAGCGACTTGACTTCGTCGAGCATCTTGACGGTAACTTCAAGACCGAAGCGCAGGTAGCCGTAGTTGACCAGAGCGCCGATGCCTTTCTTTTTGAGCAGGCCGTTGATGTACGGCATGCCCTCGGGCAACTGGTCGTTCAGGATGGCGCGACCGACTGTCGTGTTGATGAAGGCACGATCGATCTGCACCGGCTCGGTGTGAATGATGTCCTGATCGTCGTACGCGGTGGTCAGGTCGATCAGTTCACCCGAGTAGCGGAGACGGATCGGGCTGAGCGTTTCGACTTCACCGGCATCGAGCGCCATCAGGACTTCTTCGATGTTGGCGAAGGCGCGGCCTTCACCCTTCGCACCCGGCTTCGCTTTGGTCAAGTAATAGAGACCGAGAACCATGTCCTGCGTGGGCACGGTGATTGGCTGACCCGAAGCGGGCGAGAGAATGTTGTGCGAGGCCAGCATCAGCACGCTAGCCTCGACCTGGGCTTCCGGAGACAGCGGAATGTGAACCGCCATCTGGTCGCCGTCGAAGTCGGCGTTGAACGCGGTGCAGACCAGCGGATGAATCTTGATGGCCTTGCCTTCGACCAGCACCGGCTCAAACGCCTGAATGCCGAGGCGGTGCAGCGTAGGAGCACGGTTCAGCAGGACTGGATGATCCTTGATGACTTCTTCGAGGATGTCCCAAACGATGGGTTCCTGCTGCTCGACCATTTCCTTAGCTTGCTTGATGGTGGTGACGTTGCCCGTCTGCTCGAGCCGGTGATAGATGAACGGCTTGAACAGTTCGAGTGCCATCTTCTTGGGCAGGCCGCACTGGTGCAGCTTGAGTTCGGGACCGACCACGATGACGGAACGTCCAGAGTAGTCGACGCGCTTGCCGAGAAGGTTCTGGCGGAAGCGTCCCTGCTTGCCTTTCAGCGTGTCGGAGAGCGACTTCAGCGGACGGTTGTTGGCGCCGCGCAGAACGCGGCCGCGACGTCCGTTATCGAACAGGGCGTCGACAGCTTCCTGCAGCATGCGCTTTTCGTTGCGCACGATGACTTCGGGAGCGTGCAGGTCCATCAGCTTCTTCAACCGGTTGTTGCGGTTGATGACGCGGCGATACAGGTCGTTCAGGTCGGAGGTGGCGAAGCGGCCGCCATCCAGTGGAACCAGGGGGCGAAGCTCCGGAGGAATAACCGGGATGACGTCGAGGATCATCCAGTGCGGCTTGTTACCGCTCTTGCGGAAGGCCTCAACGACTTTCAGCCGCTTGGCATACTTGAGCCGCTTCTGCAGCGAGCTCTCGTTCTTCATCTTCTCGCGCAGTTCGGTGGAAAGACCGTCGGTGTCGACGCGCTTGAGCAATTCTTTGATTGCTTCCGCGCCCATCATGGCTTTGAAACCCGCCGGGCGATATTGCTGGTCGAGTTCGCGGTACTTGGCTTCGTCTTTAATGACTTCGCGCTCTTTCACCGGAGCGTCGCCGGGTTCGACGACGACGTAGGCTTCGAAATAGAGCACGGACTCAAGATCGCGCAAAGAAATATCGAGCAGGTGCCCGATGCGGCTAGGCAATCCTTTGAAGAACCACACGTGCGAGCAGGGCGAAGCCAGCTCGATGTGGCCGAGACGTTCACGGCGCACTTTGGAGAGAGTGACTTCCACGCCGCACTTGTCGCAGATCACGCCGCGGTGCTTCATGCGCTTGTACTTGCCGCAGAGGCACTCCCAGTCGGTGACCGGTCCGAAGATGCGGGCGCAGAACAATCCATCGCGCTCGGGTTTGAAGGTGCGGTAGTTGATGGTCTCGGGCTTGGTGACTTCACCATGCGACCAGCTCCGGATCTTCTCGGGAGAAGCCAGGCTGATACGGATGGCGTCAAAGTCCGCGATCACATTTGCCATTTCGAATGGGCTCGAACGAAACAAGGTGTTCCTCCGCTTTTCTCGGCTGTTGCGCCGCCGATTGCGGCTCTTGAGGGGTCGCTAGTCATTGGTCGCTAGCGAAATCTCTTGGCCCGCGAATCCAAGAGCAAAACTCCCGGGCCTTGTCTTCAAAAATCGAAACTCAGTGTCGCTGGCCGTTAACGACTAACGGCCAGGACTAACGACTAATCTGCTGCCGCGCTGGCGGTCGGCTTTTTCTCGGTCGCCTTGATCAGCTCGACGTCGAGACAGAGCGACTGCAATTCACGAATCAGCACGTTGAACGATTCCGGAACGCCGGGCTCCATGGCAGCTTCGCCCTTGACGATGGCCTCGTAAATCTTGGTACGGCCGTATACGTCGTCGGATTTCGCCGTCAGCAGCTCCTGCAGGATGAACGCCGCACCGTAGGCTTCGAGCGCCCAGACTTCCATTTCTCCGAAGCGCTGTCCGCCGAACTGCGCCTTGCCGCCCAGCGGCTGCTGGGTGATGAGCGAATATGGCCCGATGGAGCGAGCGTGAATCTTGTCGTCTACCAGGTGCGACAGTTTCAGCATGTAGATGTAGCCCACGGTGACCGGCTGTTCGAACTTCTCTCCGGTCATGCCATCGCGCAGATTCGTTTTGCCCGAGGTCGGCAATCCGGCGTGTTCGAGCAACGCCTTGATCTCGCCTTCCTTGGAGCCGTCGAATACCGGCGATCCCATGAACACGCCCTTGGTAAGGGTTGGCGCCACGGATTCCAGTTCTTCGTCGCTCATGTCGGAGATGATGTCGGCGAGTTGCGAGTCCTTGAACAACGCCTTCAACTCGCGGCGGATCGCCTCCGTGCGCGTGTTCTCCTGAAGCAGACGCGTGATCTTTTCGCCGAGGACGAAGCCGGCCCATCCGAGGTGGGTTTCGAGAATCTGGCCCACGTTCATACGGGAAGGCACGCCGAGCGGGTTGAGGACGATTTCCACGGGCGTTCCGTCTTCGAGGTACGGCATATCCTCTTCCGGCAGAATGCGCGCGATGACGCCCTTGTTGCCGTGACGCCCGGCCATCTTGTCACCGACACTCAGCTTGCGCTTCATGGCGATGTAGACCTTGACCAGCTTGATCACGCCGGGCGGCAGTTCGTCGCCCTTGGTCAGCTTTTCTTTCTTCTCGTTGACGATCTTCTTGAGCACGTCGATCTGGCGCGACGTCATCTCTTCGATCTCGTCGATCTGCTCGTTCACCCGCGGATCTTTATCGGCGTACTTGATGCGCTTCAGGTTGCGGGTCGAGATGCGCTCGATTTCGTCGCGCGTCAGGATTGCTCCCTTGGTCAGCAAGCGCTTGTTGGTGCGCTCGTCGTGCAGGTCGGCCTGCACCTCCTTGCTGCCCAGGATGTTGTCGAGACGCTTCAACCGCTCGTCGGTCAGAATCCGGATTTCGTCCGAAAGGTTCTTCTCCAACTTGGCGATCTGCGTGGCTTCGATGGATTTCGCGCGCTCGTCCTTTTCCTGGCCCTTGCGCGAGAAGATCTTCACATCGACGATGACGCCCTCAATGCCCGGCGGGCAGTAGAGCGAAGCGTCACGCACGTCGCCGGCCTTTTCGCCGAAGATCGCGCGCAGCAGCTTCTCTTCCGGCGTGAGCTGGGTCTCGCCCTTGGGCGTAACCTTGCCGACCAGAATGTCGCCCTGCTTGATGCTGGCGCCGATGCGGATGACACCAGCTTCGTCCAGATTGCGGAGCATGGACTCGCTGACGTTGGGAATATCGCGCGTAACTTCTTCGGGACCGAGCTTGGTGTCGCGGGCTTCGATCTCGTACTCCTCGATGTGCAGCGAGGTGTAGTAATCGTCTTTCACCATTTTCTCGGAGACCAGGATCGCGTCTTCGAAGTTGTAACCGCGCCACGGCATGAAGGCTACGAGGACGTTTCGTCCCAGAGCCAGCTCGCCGTGATCGGTGCACGGGCCGTCGGCAATGATCTCGCCCTTCAGCACGCGCTGGCCTTTCTTGACCACCGGCTTCTGATTGATGCAGGTGTTCTGGTTCGAGCGCTTGAACTTGGTGAGCTGATAGATGTCGCTACCCACCTCACGCGACAGCTGCGTGGGATGATGCTCGCCCTCGACGCGGACAATGATGCGTTCGGAGTCGACCGAATCGATGATGCCGTTGCGGCGCGCGAGGACGACCGCTCCGGAGTCACGAGCCGTGACGCCTTCCATCCCGGTGCCGACGATCGGCGCTTGCGCGCGGAGCAGCGGCACGGACTGGCGTTGCATGTTCGCGCCCATCAGCGCGCGGTTGGCGTCGTCGTGCTCGAGGAATGGGACCAGCGAGGCGGCGACGGAAACGAGCTGCTTCGGGCTGACGTCGACGTAATCGACTTCATCGCGGCTGACCAGCACAAAGTTGCCGGCCTTACGGGCGTTGACGAGGTCGGCCACGATGCGCAGCTTGTCATCGAGTTCGACATTGGCCTGCGCGATGGTGTGACGATCTTCTTCCCAAGCCGAAAGGTAGAACGAATACGGCTCGATCGCTGCCGGCTTCTTGCGCTTTTCCTTCAGCTCGTTGTTGATCTTCTCGATCTCGTGCTTCTCGACGTGATCTCCGACTTTGAAGTCGCTATCGCCAACGTTGACGATGGAGACGTAGTCGATCACGCGTCCGCTCTTGATCTTGCGGTAGGGCGATTCGATGAAGCCGTAGTCGTTGATGCGGGCATAGCAACTCAACGACGAGATCAGGCCGATGTTTGGACCTTCCGGCGTCTCGATCGGGCAGATGCGTCCATAATGCGTCGGGTGAACGTCGCGGACTTCGAATCCGGCGCGCTCACGAGAAAGACCGCCCGGCCCAAGGGCCGAGAGACGCCGCTTGTGCGTGATCTCGGAGAGCGGGTTGGTCTGATCCATGAACTGGGAAAGCTGCGACGATCCGAAGAACTCGCGGATGGCAGCCATCACCGGCTTGGCGTTAACCAGGTCGTGCGGCATGGCCGTCGACATTTCCTGGTAGACGGACATTTTTTCTTTGATGGCGCGTTCCATGCGGACCAGGCCGATGCGGAACTGGTTCTCCATCAACTCGCCGACCGCGCGGACGCGGCGGTTGCCGAGGTGATCGATGTCGTCGACCGCGCCGATGTTCTTGCGCAGCTTCAGCAGGTACGCAATCGTGGCGTAGAAGTCGTCCGGATCGAGCGTGCGCTTGTCGAGCGAGGTCGCTTCCTGGTTCTCGAACAGCTTGATGTTGAATTTCAAGCGGCCGACGCGCGAGAAGTCATACTTGCGCGGGTCGAAGAACATTCCGTGGAACAGTGCAGTCGCCGTGTCGAGCGTCGGCGGATCGCCGGGACGCAGCTTGCGGTAGATCTCGATCAGCGCTTCCTGCGGAGTCTTGATGGCGTCGCGCTTCAGGGTCTGGCTGATGACCGTTCCCACATCGTCGCGCTCGGGGAAGAACAGCAACATTTCCACGACGCCGGAATCGAGAATCTTCGAAACCTTATCGGCGGTGACCTCGGAGTTGGCTTCCAGCATGACTTCGCCGGTAGTCGTGTCGACTACATCGCCCGCCGTCCATGCGCCCTCGAGGTCAGTGATATCGACTTCGATTTCGGTGATCTTTGCCTTCTGAATTTCTTTCAAAATCTGGGCGTTGATCTTGCGGCCAGAGTGCGCGATCTCGTCCCCCGACTTGTTCTTGATGCTGCGAGCGAGTTTCATGCCGAGTAGGTTCGTCGCCTTCTCGCTGGCCGGATCGAGCGTCCAGTACAGCTTCTTGTCGCGAACCGCAATGCGGTCCGTCGTGTAGAAGGTCTTCAGAATGTCTTCGCCGGAGCGCAGGCCAAGGGCGCGCAGGAAAATCGTGCCCAGGAATTTGCGCTTGCGATCGATGCGGACATAGAGCACGTTCTTCTGGTCGTACTCGAACTCGACCCACGATCCGCGGTAAGGAATAATCTTGCCGAGGAAGTAGGTGCGGTTGTTGGCCGTCTCGAAGAAGACGCCTGGCGAACGGTGCAACTGGCTGACAATGACGCGCTCGGTGCCGTTGATGATGAACGTGCCGTTCTGCGTCATCAGCGGAACGTCGCCGAAGAAAACTTCCTGTTCTTTAATGTCGCGGATGGAGCGGTTGCCGGTCTCGGCGTCCTTGTCGAAGATCGTCAGACGCATCGTGACCTTGAGAGGCGCGGAGTACGTCATGCCGCGCTCTTCGCACTCGGCCACGTCGTACTTCAACTGCAGACCCACCGGGTCGCCGCACTTGTTGCAGAAGTCGGGCGTGTTGGCGTTGTAGGTTCCGCACTTCGAGCACAGAACTTCGCCAGGGTGGAACGGATCGGTAATGACAGTGTTGCCGCAATTCTTACAAGTGGTGCGGAGGTGATGCAGACCTTTGAGGTGACCGCACTTGCACTCCCAGTTACCAATGGCGTAATCCACAAACTCAAGTTGTGATACGTTGCGGAAGTCGGTGATCGGGAAGACAGACTGAAACACGGCCTGCAAGCCGCCGTCTTCGCGCTCGCTGGGCAGTTTGTCCATCTGCAGGAAGCGGTCGTAGGAGCGCTTCTGGACTTCGATCAGGTTCGGAATTTGGATAGTGGCCGGAATTTTGGAAAAATCAAAGCGTTTGCGGAAGGCATTTTTCATCGTTAAGAAACTCCCAATCTTGCGCGCAACCGAAGGCCGCGCTCAAACCGCGGAATGTAAAGGCGCGTCGTTGTGTGGCCGCGCCGCGGGACCTAACATTAAGTGCAGTGCCGGAACAACTTAGAACCTAAAAGACGATCAGGCGTCCGCGGGGACAGTGGTTCCCGCTGACGCCAACCAAGGCGTTTTGCCATTTCTGATTTGAACTCTTTCGCGCCAGTTCTTCGGCCTGTTTCCGCCCCGCCGCCTGCGGAGCGCCTGCCTAACTTCCCTCGCGAGCCTCGCTCGCGCTCGAATGAATCCCAGGAAGCGACGTTATATAGATGCTAACATCGCCGCCCAAGGTTCACAAGTAGGAACGGACAAGATAATCGATTTTGCACCGCTTTTAGTGCGACCTGGTTCCGTGGAGCAGGTCCTCGCTTCGCCAGCCGTTTGCCGCTAGAAGCAAGCGGGCAAGAGTGCCCGCTCCACAGGGAACCACTATTTCACTTCGACAGTCGCGCCCGCATCGGTGAACTTCTTCTTAATCGTCTCGGCCTCTTCCTTGGAAACGCCTTCTTTCACGTTCTTGGGCGCTCCATCCACCAGTTCCTTGGCTTCTTTCAAGCCCAGGCTGGTGACTTCGCGGACGGCCTTAATTACATTGATTTTGTTGGCGCCGACCTCTTTGAGGACGACGGTGAATTCGGTTTTCTCTTCGGCCGGAGCCGCAGCCGCCGCGCCCGCACCGCCGCCCGCCACCATCACGGGAGCCGCTGCCGCCGCCGACACGCCTAAACGCGATTCCAGCTTCTTCACCAGCTCCGCCGCTTCGAGCAGCGACAGGCCTACGATTGATTCCTCTAACTGTGCAATATCCGCCATGTTGATTCTCCAGTATTTAGTCTTTTCTTTTTCGCCATCCGTAAATCAGGTTTCCAGTGCGACCAGGCCCCGTTTCCTCGCGCCAGACAACGGTTGGAAAGGACCGCGCAACCCCCGAAATGCGAAAACGGCCAAAATCATTTAGCGATTGAGCGATCGGGTCATTGGGTGATTTTTCAATCGCTCAATGGCGCAATCGCAAAATCGCTCAATCTTCATGCCTCTTTGAACTTCTTCTGCTGCACGCCTTGATCGACCACCACTGCCAGGTTGCGGCCGACCTGATTCATGACCGTCGCCAGACGCTGCGCCGGAGCATTGATCAGGAACAGCAGCTTGGAATACAGCTCTTCCTTCGACGGCATACTGGCCAGGGCTTCGATCTCTTTAATGTTGATGACCTTGCCTTCGACCACGCCGATCTTGAAGGAAAACTCCGGCGCGTCCTTGGCATACTTGGTCAGGGCCTTGGCCATCGCGACCGGATCGCCGGTGGTGTAGGCAATCGACGTGACGCCCGCGAGGTTCTGCAATGCGCCCTCGACCTTGGTGCCCTTCGCCGCGCGCTCGGCCAACGTGTTCTTTACGACCTGATACTTGGCGCCCGCGCCGCGCAGAGCCTTGCGCAGCTCGTAATCCTGGGCGACGGTCATCTTGGTGTAAGTCGCGACGACCACGTTCGAAACGTTGTTCAGGTCTTTGCTCAGTTTTTCGACCTGCTCTGTCTTCTTTGCTTTGGTAACCGCCATTGTCGAATCCTCGAATCTTGTCAGTGTTAAACAGCTAAGCGTCGCTGCGCGACGCGGACAGCCGAGGGCGGCTGTCCCCACATAAACTCTCTACGCCTTCGCCGCCGTCTCGATCGGAGTCACGTCCACGGAAATCCCCGGACCCATCGTCGAACTCAGGTAGCAACCCTTGATGTACTTGCCCTTGGCGACCGAGGGCTTGGCCTTGATCACGCTGGTGATCACGACCGTGGCGTTCTCGATCAGCTTGTCCGGCGTGAAAGAAATCTTGCCGACGGGGCAATGCACGAGAGCCGTCTTGTCGGTGCGGAACTCGACCTTGCCGGCCTTCACTTCCTGTACGGCCTTGCCGACGTCGAAAGTGACTGTGCCGGTCTTCGGATTGGGCATCAGGCCCTTGGGACCGAGGATTTTGCCGAGACGTCCGACGGATTTCATGACGTCGGGAGTGGCGATCAGCGCATCGAAGTCGGTCCAGTTTTCCTTGGTGATCTTCTCGACCATCTCTTCACCGCCGGCGTAATCGGCGCCCGCCGCTTCCGCTTCTTTAATCTTGTCGCCGGTGGCGATGACAAGCACTTTTTTCGACCTGCCGAGCCCGTGCGGCAGGACGACGGTGCCCCGGACCATCTGGTCGGCGTGCTTGGGATCGACTCCGAGACGCAGCGTAACTTCGACGGTCTCGTCGAACTTGGCGTACTTCACTTTCTGCAGAAGCGGAACCGCGTCCTGCAGAACATAGGGGCGCTTCTCGACTGCAGCGTGCGCCTTAGCGATGTTCTTTCCTTCTTTTTTCATTGTGCTTCCTTGTCTCCCACCGATGATCAGCTTCCGATCAGCCGTGGTGTTTTTGACAATTTGGTAATTGGGAAATTTGGTAATTTAGTAATTTGAAAATCTCTCGACCGCGGGTTTTTCAATTACACAATTACCAACTTCCCCAAATTCTTATCTAACCACTTCGACGCTGCAGGCAAAAACCACGCTCGCTGCGCTCGCTGGACGGCCGAAGGCGGCCGTCCCCACACAATCCCAAATCTACCCAAGTACTTCGATGCCCATCGATCTTGCCGTGCCGCGGACGCTCTTGATTGCAGTCTCGACCGAGGCGGCGTTCAAGTCGGGCATTTTCTGCTTGGCGATGTCTTCCACCTGCTTCGCGGTAACCTTGCCGACTTTCTCTTTGTTCGGCGTGCCCGATCCCTTGGCGATGCCCGCCGCGCGCTTCAACAGAATCGAGGCCGGAGGCGTCTTGGTGATGAAGGTGAACGAGCGGTCGCTGTATACCGACACGACGACCGGGATGATCAGGCCTTCCATCTCTTTCTGGTTGGTTCTGGCGTTGAACTGCTTGCAGAACTCCATGATGTTGATCTGCGCCTGGCCTAGCGCCGGGCCCACCGGGGGCGCCGGAGTCGCTTTGCCCGCGGCGATCTGCAGCTTGACGTAACCTGTAACTTTTTTTGCCACTTCGTTAACTCCTAGCTTGTAGCTCTTAGCTTCTAGCTCTTTAGTCTCTCGCCAAGGCTCTCAATCGATTCTGCTATCTCTTGCTCGCGGCCAGCGCCGGCATCACTGTTGGAATCAACTTCTTGTGCACTGGATCGGCAGCCAGTCCCAAGCCTTCGATCGTATGCACTCCGATTACTTCCATATCGGTCGGCTCGGCCATCACGACTATGTCCGGAGCCTCAAAACTGTTGCTTGCCACCCAAACCGCAGCGGTCTCCCGCTCGATAATGGAACCGTCAATAGCGCGGAATCCGATCCGCCGCAATACTTTCGCCCCTAGACGCTCCAGACGTTCCCGGTGAATCCACGAAAACGCCGCGCCGGTATCGACCATCGCCTGAATTTCTTCAGTCTTATCGGGGGCTGGCGGGATTCCAAACCTTCAGTTTGGCGCTAAAACTTCCCATAATTACGCCACCTTTTCGACCTGATTAAATTCCAGTTCTACCGGAGTGGAGCGGCCGAAAATCGTGACCATCACCTTGAGCGTCTCGCGGTCTTCGTTCACTTCGTCGACTACGCCGGTAAAGCTGGCGAACGGTCCCTCGGTGATGCGGACCGATTCGTTCTTCTCAAATTTCACTTTGAGCTTCGGTTTCTCTCGGCTGTCGGCAACTTTGTAGACGATGTGCTGAACCTCTTCGTCCGAAAGCGGCGTCGGCTGCTGGCCGGTGCCGACGAATCCCGTAACGCGCGGCGTCGATTTCACTACGTGCCACACGTGATCGTCCATATCCATTTCGACCAGCACGTAGCCGGGATAGAACATGCGCTCGGAGGTGTACTTCTTGCCGCCGCGCACTTCGGTGACCGACTCGGTCGGGATCAGCACTTTGCCAATCTTTTCCTGCAAGCCGAAAGCGGCGACGCGCGACTCCAGCGACTCTTTGACCTTGCGCTCAAAGCCCGAATAGGAGTGGATGATGTACCACTTCATGTTCGGGTTGCGAGGAGGCTCGGTGGTGACGGCAGTTCCGTCCGCGGGAGGCTGCGGTGTGTCTTCGCCGCCAGTTGGTGTTTCGTTTTTTTCTTCGTCCAGCATAGTAAGCATTTTCTTTTCGGCCGGCCCTTTTTTCTGCGGGCCGGCATTTCCGATCGCCCGTCAGTGGGCCTTGAAGAGCTTAAACAGAGCGGATACGCCCTTCTGAATGAAGAAGTCGATCACCCAGAAATAAAAAGCGAAGATGGCAACCGTGATGACTACGACGGTGGTGGTTGCCCGAACCTCTTTGAGGCCGGGCGCGGTCACCTTGCGCATCTCGCCGCGCACATCGTTATAGAAGGTCTTGATCCGCTCCGGCCAGGATTTAATATGGTC
The DNA here is from genome assembly GCA_963763795.1 of uncultured Acidobacteriota bacterium. Classification (GTDB taxonomy): domain Bacteria; phylum Acidobacteriota; class Terriglobia; order Terriglobales; family Acidobacteriaceae; genus Sulfotelmatobacter. Next base: position 1,169,857 of record CAVXPP010000007.1, read on the forward strand.
GCCGAAATGCCGCCGGCTGCTGCAAGTGAATTCGCCATTTTCTTCGTCTCGACTGACATCAGTACTCCTGATCCTTCTCTCCAAAAACTCTGGCAGGGGCGGAGGGATTCGAACCCCCAAGTTCGGTTTTGGAGACCGACAGTTTAACCGTTGAGCTTACGCCCCTGTTGCCATTTGGTAATTGAGTAATTTGGAAATTTGAAAACCGAACACGGACGAGATTTTCAATTACCCAATTACAAAATTTCCCAATTACTAAATCTATTTCACTTCTTTATGGGCGGTGTGCTTACGGCAACGGCGGCAGAATTTTTTAAATTCCAGCCGTTCGGTCGTCGTCTTGCGGTTCTTGGTCGTCGAATAATTCCGCTCTTTGCAGTCACCGCACTGTAATGTCACAATTTCTCGGGGCATAAAAGCAACTCCTAACCTTTGCCATCTGTCATCCTGAGGCGACGATTTTTGTCGCCGAAGGATCCATGCATTTTCTGTCGTCCCTACGGGACTCGTTCTTCCTAAGACCCTACCCAGGGCTTACGCCCCGGGCTAAGCTATTCCGCCCCTCCGGGGCTGGGGCAGCTTGTTCGTGTGGAGCGGGCACTCCTGCCCGCTTGCCTGCAGCACCTCAAAACCAGCGGGCAAGAGTGCCCGCTCCACACAATCCTTCTCCACACAATTCCACACGCCTACTGCACAATCTCGGCGATCGTGCCGGCGCCTACAGTATGCCCGCCTTCGCGAATGGCGAAGCGCAAGCCCTTTTCCATGGCCACCGGCGTAATCAGTTCGATCACCAGGCTGCACGTTGTCTCCCGGCATCACCATCTCAGTGCCAGCAGGAAGTTCGGCAACTCCAGTCACGTCCGTCGTTCGCAAGTAAAACTGCGGACGATATCCCTTGAAGAACGGCGTATGCCGCCCACCTTCTTCCTTCGTCAGGATGTACACCTCGGCCTTGAATTTGGTGTGCGGCGTGATCGATCCCGGCTTGGCCAGCACCATCCCGCGCTCCACATCTTCCTTGCCAATGCCGCGCAGCAGCAGTCCAGCGTTGTCGCCCGCCATGCCTTCGTCCAATTGCTTCTTGAACATTTCGACGCCGGTCACCACCGTCTTGCGCGTCTCGCGGAAGCCGACGATTTCCACTTCTTCGCCAACCTTCACCTTGCCGCGCTCGATGCGTCCCGTCACCACCGTGCCCCGGCCCGAGATCGAGAAAATATCCTCGATCGGCATCAGGAACGGCTTATCCAGTTCGCGCGCCGGTTGCGGCACACTCTTGTCCACCGCCTCCATCAACGCGTCAATCTGCTTCTCCCACTTCTCTTCGCCGTTCAAAGCGCCCAGTGCCGACAGCCGAATCACCGGCACGTCGTCGCCCGGGAAACTTGTAGCTCTTCAGCAGCTCGCGCACTTCCAGCTCAACCAGATCCAGCAACTCAGGATCATCCACCGCATCGCATTTGTTCAGCGCAACCACGATGTAAGGCACACCGACCTGGCGGGCCAGCAGCACGTGCTCACGCGTCTGCGGCATCGGACCATCCGTCGCCGCCACCACCAGAATCGCGCCATCCATCTGCGCCGCGCCCGTGATCATGTTCTTGATGTAGTCGGCGTGGCCCGGGCAATCGACGTGCGCGTAGTGCCGGTTCGCCGTCTCGTACTCCACGTGCGCGGTCGCGATCGTGATGCCGCGCGCCTTCTCTTCCGGCGCGTTGTCGATCGAATCGAACGACCGGAACACGATCTTCGGATTGTGCTTCTGCAGCACCTTGGTGATCGCCGCCGTCAACGTCGTCTTGCCATGGTCGATGTGACCAATCGTCCCAACGTTGCAGTGCGGCTTATTGCGATCAAATTTTTCTTTCGCCATAATTGCAGCCTCTAGCTCCTAGCTTCTCGCTAAACCTTGTCGTCAGTAATACTGATACAGCTTTTTAAACTTGTGCCGCAGCGCGACGTCGACGCCTTCGAGCTTCGACAAATAAAACTCGCGCATTTGCGCCTGGTCGGACAGCGTCAGCGCTTGATACAACTGCTGCGCATCCAGTCCCTTTTCGCCGAAGCCCTCGAGCACCCGCTTCGCCAGCACCGCATCGAAATCGCGAACGCGAATTCCCTTGCCGTCGAGCTGCTTCAAGAACTGTGCCGCCTTTTCGGGCAGGAACGCCTGCTCAATGGCGGCCTGCAGCCTGGCGAATTCCTGCGCCTTCTCTACCTTGATGGCGGCTTGCTCAAAAGCCACTGTCATCCCCATTCGAATCTGGAGCGGGAGACGGGAATCGAACCCGCGACCAACAGCTTGGAAGGCTGTGACTCTACCACTGAGTTACTCCCGCCCTGTAAATCAGCTGTCAGCTTTCAGCCGTCAGCCCTCAGTTCAACCTCAGCGGCTAAAGCCGCTTTCAATTTCCAACTCCAACGGCGCGGCTGAAGCCGCGCCCTTCCCGATTCCGTCACGAAACACTCAGGACCTACCCGGTCCTGACAATTTTCTCTTCTTGCGACGACGCCTATCCAGATAAAGGACTATCACTATAGCCAACACAGCGAGCGCGACCATCAAGAACATCACGATGGCACCGGCCAATTGCTGCTCGCCTAACTCCTGTCCTTGCTGTAACAAACTTTGCCAAATCTGGAGCCGATGATCAGGATTGAACTGATGACCTCTCCCTTACCAAGGGAGTGCTCTACCAACTGAGCTACATCGGCCCTTGAAACTCAGCTGTCAGCTATCAGCTTTCAGCCAAACCCTATTCCGCGTCGCTCTCTTTGTCGTGCAGCACGTCATTGCGGCGCAACACCGACTTCACTGCAAACAGCGCCAGAATCACCAGCGTTCCCGCCCGGATCTTCGGGTCGGCAATCGTCGTCCAAGTCAGCGCCCCAGCACGACATAACAGACCAGCGCGATGGACAAGCGATTCACGTGAATCATGGTGCACAGGGAAGGATTCGAACCTTCGTACCTCGCTAGGAGGGACAGATTTACAGTCTGTTGGCTTTAACCACTCACCCACCTGTGCAGAAACTTTCGGGCGATGCGGCTATCGGCGCTCCGTCCGGCAGACTGCGTTTTGCGCCTGCCGATCGCTTGCACCGAACACGCAGACCAAACGCAGCACAAGTCACACTTCTATTTCGTCAAAACAGGAAAACCAAGGTCGCGCACAAGAAACTGCGAAGATCACTGCACGCCGGGAAAAGTTCCGAATGGAGTGCGTTGGAAAAACCTGTTGCCGCTAACCGAGTCCGCCGCCTGCCGAAAAAAATCTCGTTCTCTGGAGCTGGCGAAGGGATTCGAACCCCCGACCCTCTGATTACAAATCAGATGCTCTACCGACTGAGCTACGCCAGCAATTCCCGGGACCGATGCGCCTTCGCGCAAACTGATCCCTCTGATCCCTTCAAAATGTCCGGGACAATTATTTAAGGTACCACAAGGGAAAGTTTCGGCGCAACAGACACTTGAAGGAGCCCAACCGGCGGTTTGCCGACTATCCATGCTCGATCAGCACGCTTTGGCTTGGAAGCCGTTAGTTTGCGGGTCCAGCAAACAGCAGCAGATTCCCATCCGGATCCTTGACGACGAAATTCTTGGCGCCCCAAGGCTGCTTTTTCAGCGTCTGATGAAACACAACGTCAGCGGACTGAAACTCAAGAAACAGCAGCTTGATCTCGTCCGCTGTAGCGACGGTCATAGACACCGACAACAGTTCCTCCCGACCGCTGACCGTCGACTCGATTACTCGTCGCTCGACACACCTTAGATTGAGACGCACCGCGTCGCGACCCACCTGTGCATAGTAGGGCGGTTTGCCATAACTGAATACAAGAGTAAAGCCTAGCTTCTCGCCGAAAAATTCGTAGGATCTCTTGATATCGGTGACGAACAGTTGCGGCTCTGCACTGACAATCGTTGCTCTGGAGAGCGATGATTTCACCTTGAGCGACGTGATCGAAAGTTCAGTTTTCAGGGCTTGCCAACTGTCGAAGCCGTGCTGTCTTGCGACCATTTCTTGCGCATCGCTGAGCTTAAAGCTCGCCGCAAGAATCTCGGAGTCGGGCATATTCAGGAAACGAGGCAGATAGTCGCGGATTTGTGGCGCGACGGGATAGTGGCGCTCGCGATGCCACCGCACTATGAGCTTGGCTTGCTTTTTGAGGTTCTCTAGATTGGGCATGTAGACCTCCACGATGAGATCGTAGGTGGGCATTGCCCTTCGGCGACGTGCCGTTGCTCCTACATGCGCAGATCGCAGTATCTGCGACGGTGTCAGTAGTTGTCAATTGAGAATAACGCCGCTCTACACGTTGTTGGGCCGCACTCACGCATTTTGTCGGATCACGGGCTACTCGGAAACAATTGCTCCTTAAAATTAGCGCCGATGGACGGGCTCCGTTTAGCAGGGTACCGGGATGCTATTATTTCATTCCAGCCGCATTCCATGCGAATCAGACGCACTCTTCCCATTGTTCTCGGGGTGGTAATCGTGGCGGCATTGCTGACCCTGGCCGTCCAACTGCGCAAGGCCGCCCCGCCGGAAGCGGCGCGGCTTTTGCCGGGGGCCGACGCGTTCTTGTATGCCAACTTGAGCTGGGTGCGGAAGACGAACAATGGGAAGCCGTTCTTTCCCGTCTCGCACGATCCGGAATACGAGCGCTTCATCCAGGAAACCGGCTTTGACTACGAGCGAGACCTGGAGTCCGCAGCTTTTGCGGTCCACTACCCGCAGAGTTGGCCGGGCGGGGGAACGGGCGGATCGGCGCCGGAGCCGCGTTTTTCCGAAGTCTTCGTCGCCCACTTCGATGCGGGCAGGTGCGCGGCTTATATGCGGCGGATAGCGCAGTCGGTCGAGAATTATAACTCCGTCAATATTTATACGATCCCGATCTCCGGACGAACCTTCCGGCTCGCCATCCTGGACGTGGATACGGTCGCAGCGTCCAACCACGACGATCCCGCCGTCATCCGCGGCATAGTCGACCGCTCGCGGCGGCTGGCATCACCGTTCGGCGGTCCGGCATTCTTGCGCCGGTATTACAAGCGGGTCCAGTTCGCCAGCCCGCTCTGGCTGGTGGCGCGAATCGACCCGAAGGCGCCGCAGTTCGAAGGATGGTCAACGGTTTTCCCGAGGTCGACGGATCTGGTAATTTCCGCCAGCTTCAATCCCCTGCATTTTCCCTTGCGCGCGGGAGTATTGCATTTGCGGGCCGAGGCGTGGCCCGGCAGCAAAGAGGCTGCCGAGTCGATCGCCGATAAAGTGAGCGTCTTTCTGTCGATGTTTCACAGCGCGGAGGCTTCCGTGGGATCTCCCGGCACCGACGCCGACTTGAAGGCCTTGTTCGACAGCCTGCAGGTGCGGCAGGAGGACAGCCGGGCAGTGCTGGTCGCTACGCTACCCACGGCAATCTTGCACAAATTGATGGATTCGCCTGACCTTCCGTCGCTGACCGCACCGCCATCCTCGGTCGGGCCTGAAAAATCGTCTAAACCGAAGACCCACTGAATCCAGGACCACGTCGAACAGGTTCACCGAGCTGCGTGCAGCGTTGCAACTAAAGCCAGCTTGGCGCGTCTTATTCAGATGAGGGACGCGCAGCGGGTACAATAACAAGCGATGGGAAGCCTTCCACTGCCGATTGCCGCTTTCTTTGCAGGCCTGATTTCGTTTCTGTCGCCCTGCGTGCTGCCGCTGGTGCCGGGGTACGTCTCGTTGATTTCCGGTGCGGGAGTGGAAGAGCTGAAGTCTCCGCAAGCGCAATTGATGCGGCGGGTGATGGTGAACTCCGTCGGATTCATCCTCGGCTTCAGCGTGGTGTTCATTACTCTGGGCGCGATCTCGACCGAGATTGGGCAGATTGCGGCGCGCTACAAGCACACGCTCTCGATCGTGGCCGGGGTCGTCATTATTATTTTCGGGCTGCACCTGACCGGGATCTTCAAAATCAAGGCGCTGTATACGGATGCGCGGTTGCACAGCGTCAAGGGCAGCAGCACGCCGCTGGGAGCGTTTGTGATCGGATTCGCCTTCGCCTTCGGCTGGACTCCTTGCCTGGGGCCGATCTTGACGGCGATCCTGACACTCGCTGGCGAACAGGATACGCTGGTGAAAGGAATCCTGCTGCTGGGAGTTTATTCGCTGGGGCTGGCGGTGCCGTTTTTGCTAACGTCACTTCTGATGGAGCGTTTTCTTAAATTTTACAGCCGCTTCCGATCGCATATGCATGCGCTCGAAGTGGCTTCGGGCGGGCTGCTGATTGCCCTTGGCGTCCTGCTCGTGATGGGCCGGTTCACTCTGATTTCGAGCTGGCTGTCATTCCTAAACCGTTTTGCGCTGTGAGGAGTTATGTCGAACTTTGAACAACCCGATGGAACGCCCGATCCGCAACCGGTGACGGGCGGCGAGCCAAATAACATCCAGCCGCAAGGTCCGGTACATGGAGGGCGGAATCCGCTCGCGCTGGTTGTGGTTGCGGTGATTGCGGCTGCAATGCTGTATTTCGGCTTTCACATGGCGCGGCGCTCGGGGAGCGATGCGCCGTCGATTGTCGGCAAGTCCACGCCTGCTCCTGACTTCACGCTGGAGAAGCTGAACGGCGGAAACCTGAAACTTTCAGATTTGCGCGGTAAGGCCGTTCTGCTGAACTTCTGGGCCACATGGTGCGGACCCTGCAAGATCGAAACGCCGTGGCTGGTCGAAATGCAGAATCAATATGGCAACCAGGGCCTGCAGGTGGTCGGCGTCGCCATGGACGATTCCGGCAAAGACGAGATCTCGAAGTTCGCCAAAGATATGGGCGTGAATTACCCGGTGCTGTTGGGGAAAGAAGCCGTCGGCGACGAATACGGCGGTGTGCCCGCGCTGCCCGAGAGCTTCTTTATTGGCCGCGATGGAAAAATTGTCGACCGGATTATCGGGCTGAAGGGCAAGGCCGAGATCGAGGACGCGATCAAGAAGGCGCTCAATACCGAAGCCGCCACGAGCGCGGCGGCAGTGCAGCCTCAGAAGTGATAAGTCGAGCCTCAGAAATGACAATAGGATCGGCCTCGCGCTCGATCTACTATTCGTATTCAGCGGGTGAGGCGATGATGTGGGCACGATTCAATCCGCGAATGATTGGTTGCGTGGCGCTGCTCGCCGGGGCTGCCTGGGCGCAGTCCGGCAAATCGCCGTCGGTTTCGATGGCGCCCGTGCCGCTGGTGACAGCTAAGCGCACCGAACAGACGATGGTGAGGTTGGATTTCCGCGTGGCCTCCGGTTTCCACATCAACTCCAACGCGCCCAAGTCGGAGTTTCTCATTCCCACTGCGCTGAAGATGGATCTGCCCACTGACATTGTGCTGGGCAAGATTGAATATCCCCAAGGGCAGGATTTGGCATTCCCGTTTTCTCCAAGCGAGAAACTCAGCGTGTACAGCGGCGATTTCGCGATCAATCTGGCGGTGCATCCGCTGAAATCGGTGGTGCCGGGAAAATACGTGATGCACGGAGTGCTGCGCTACCAAGCCTGCGACAACGCGCAGTGCTTCCCTCCGAAAACTTTGCCAGTTAGCTTTGATGTGAAGGTGTTGAAGGAACCCGCCACGCATCATGCGAACCCTGCGCAGAGTCCGCACATTCATAATTAGCTGTCAGCCATCGGCCGTCAACACGGTATCTGGGGACAGCCCCCCAGCTGTCCGTCGAGCCAAGCTCGACGTTCCCGACCGGCGCGATTTCGCAATGTAGCCGGCATTTCAGTCGCTGCGTGGGGTCGCGCTGGCGACCGCGAGAACCGCTCCGGCAAACAGCAGGGTGTCGAAAAAGTAGTTGATCCCCTCAACTTTTGCTCCGGTGCTCGGGTCTGACAGCGCCGCAATGAGGATCGGTCCATAGATGAACAACACCAGCAGCACAATCCAGGTACCGAGATAGGTTGCGGCCTCGCGTGTCTTCCGGCCCAGCAGAATATTCACTCCGGCAACCAGAAGAAATGCGCCTGTCAGATACCCGATGAGCGGGCGGCCCGGAATCCACACAGGCATGAGTTTTTCGAGCGGGACGCCGGGGCGTCCCAAGGGGTGGAGGAAGTGCTCAACGCCATAAAATATAGCGGCGATCGCGATCAACACGCGGCCCACAGCGATGAGCTTGCTTCCGACTTGCCCGCGGCCGTGTTCGCGGATGGCGTTTCCCGCAAGAATCCAGGCTCCGCCACCGAAAGCCATTTCGCGGATGGTCAACGTCCATCCAAACCTGTCTCTGGGATTGGCGAGAGTTCCGGGGATGTCCAACATCGCCACGAAAAGAAACATCGCGATCCCGAACAGCAGACCGGACCAGCGCACCTGAATTTTTGTGGCAATGCTCAAAGATGCGGCCAGCAGCGCAAAGCCGAAGAAATACGCCCAAAACAACCGCCACGGCATGTAGGAGGGCACCATGGACATGAGGGATTCGGCGGCCGAGAGATGCAGGGCGCCAAAAACCGCCAAGGGCGTGGCGAAGCACAAATTGGCTAAGGCTACGAACTTGTCGAGGCCGCGGGCGCGCGCGATATCGGTCTTCGCCGCCCACAGCGCGATCAGGAAAACCAGAATGCCGGCGCTGCACATCGAGACCGGGACGCGGGAGAACTCAAAAAATGCGGCGAGAATGGTGGAGTGCATGGGGATGCCAGAAGTAGCTCACATGCTCTATCTAGAGCATGCTTTTACGCTTCCATAAGGCGCTTCAAATTCTACAACGAAGGACAAGGAGGATATTTGCTCTGGGAATTGGCGAGTTCCGAAATGGAACGTCGTCCAAGATTAAGCCGCGTGCAGGCTTGTTACCACTTACCTGCGCTCTTAACCTGATCTCTGGGCCCGTGGTGTAATTTGGCAGCACGTTAGCCCGTCAAGCTATAAGGTGCGGGTTCGAATCCCGTCGGGTCCACAGCGTTCCCTTTTCTCTGGTAGGGAATCTGCCGAGGAGTTCGGGACGGGCGAACTCCTCAAAGTAATCTTGACTTCAGGCTTTTGGCTGCCGATACTAGGTTCATAGCTTGACGGGCTAACGCCCCGAGTTGAATCATCGCTCGGGGTTTTGCTTTTCATGTCTGAAGAAGCTGTTTTCTTAGGACGGCAAACTCAGATAACCCTTCCGTAGATTCAACGCCATCGCGGCGGGTCGTGATTCGGACTACTTCGCGAGCACTGGCATCCTCCCAAGCATCCAAAATTTCGCAGCGCACAACTCCCGGCTTGGGATAGTGGCTCCGCTCATCGAGATCAACAGAGCTGAATATGGGTACTTTATCAATAACGGTGTGGGTTCGACATTCAGCGTCCACAAACTCACAGGCGACAATGCCGGGCTGAGGCTCAGCGCTAATAAACCTTACGATCTTGACGCAAAGCTCCATTCTTAGCCCTTCCCGCCCTGCTTCTTCTCCAACTTGGCCCACGTGTCTTTCAGCGCGACCGTGCGGTTGAAGACTGGCTTGCCGGGCTTCGAATCTGGATCGGCGCAAAAGTAGCCGAGCCGCTCGAACTGGTAACGGCTGGCGGGCGCGGCATTGGCCAGCGACGGTTCCAGCTTCGCGTTCGTGATCACTTCCAGCGAGTTCGGATTCAGATAGTCGAGCACGTCCTTGCCTTCTTCCACGTCGGCTAGATTTTCTTTGGTGAACAAGTGCTCATAGATGCGGACTTCGGCGTCGACCGCGTGCTGGGCCGAGACCCAGTGAATCGTCGACTTCACCTTGCGTCCGTCGGGCGGCGCGTTGCCGCCGCGCGTGGCCGGATCGTAGGTGCAATGCACTTCGATGACTTCGCCCTTGGCATCTTTCACCACACTCTTTGCGGTGATGAAATAGCCGTAGCGCAGACGCACTTCGCGTCCGGGCGAAAGCCTGAAATATTTGGGCGGAGGCATTTCGCGGAAGTCGTCCTGCTCGATGTAGAGTTCGCGCGAGAAAGGGACCTTGCGTGAGCCGGCGCTCTCGTCTTCCGGATTGTTGGTCGCATCCATTTCTTCGACCTGATTCTCGGGATAGTTATCGATCACGACTTTCAGCGGACGCAGCACCGCCATCACGCGCGGGGCGCGCTTGTTCAGGTCTTCGCGCACGAAGTGTTCGAGCATCGCCAGTTCGACGATGCCGTTGGTGCGCGAGACGCCCGCGGCGGTAACAAAGTTGCGAATCGCTTCCGGAGTGTAGCCGCGGCGGCGTAAGCCACCGAGCGTCGGCATGCGGGGATCGTCCCAGCCTTTCACTTGTCCCTGCTCAACCAGCTGCCGCAGTTTGCGCTTCGACATCAGCGTGTAGGTCAGGCTGAGGCGGTCGAACTCGATCTGCTGCGACGGGAAGATCCCCAGCTGCTCGATGAACCAGCGGTAGATTGGCTGGTGATCGGCAAATTCGAGCGAGCACATCGAGTAGGTGACTTTTTCGAGCGAATCCGACTGCCCGTGCGCGTAGTCGTACATGGGATAGATGCACCACTTGTTTCCGGTGCGGTGATGCTCGGCATGCAGGATGCGGTACATCACGGGATCGCGCATGTTCAGGTTGGGCGAAGACATGTCGACTTTCGCGCGCAGCACGCGCGACCCGTCGGGAAACTCGCCGGCCTTCATGCGCTCGAACAGGTTCAGATTCTCTTCGACCGAGCGGTTGCGATACGGACTGTCTTTGCCCGGCTCGGTCAGCGTGCCGCGGTACTTGCGAATCTCGTCGGCGGTGAGATCGTCGACGTACGCCTTGCCATCCTTAATCAGCTTGATCGCCCACTCATAGAGCTGGTCAAAATAGTCCGAGGCGTAGAAGAGACCGTCCCACTGGAAGCCAAGCCACTTCACGTCTTCCATGATCGAATCGACGTACTCGACATCTTCTTTCTCAGGATTGGTGTCGTCGAAGCGCAGATTGGTCTTGCCGCCGAACTCTTCGGCGAGCCCGAAGTCGATGCAGATGGCCTTGGCATGGCCGATGTGGAGATATCCGTTGGGCTCGGGAGGAAAGCGAGTCTGAACGCGGCCGTTGTATTTGTTGGTCTTGAGATCTTCGACAATCTTGTCGCGCAGGAAATTCGAAGGACGGGATTCGGGAGACGCGCTCGCAGCCGTCTCGGGCTCAGCATCTGTCGTTTTCATAACTCTTGATCTTACCGCAAAGAAGAGGCGCGGGACGGTGATGGTCTAATGGTGATGCTTCGAATGCGAACGGACTTCGCTTGGCGCTGAACGGCGTTCTTAAAAGAGCTCCTCCTGATTGTTGGGATTAGTTCGCGGCAATAAAAAGCTTCGGATGGGAGGATGTGGCACGTTGGATGCAAAAATCCCGAATTGGAACTTCGCGGGGATAAATGTGATGCATGATCTTGTGGACTCTGCAAACCGTAGAATAGGCTCAAGACAGGGCCCGTGGTGTAATGGGCGCACGTCAACCTGTCCAGTTCGAAGGTGCGGGTTCGAGTCCCGCCGGGTCCACAGCGGCCCTGGTTTGGTAGGGAAGCTGCTGGGGAGCCTTAGGACAGGGAGGCTCTCCAACTCCAAAAGTAACGTTGACTTCGTGCGACGGGTTTCCGATAATGAATTTGTAGCTGGACAGGTTGACGGCCCCGAACGGGAGACAGTTCGGGGTTTTGCTTTTGAGGAGGCTCAGATCAGTTTTCGAATTGCTTGCTCGATCCTGCTCAATGTGACTTCCTTCCCGAGCACTTCCAGCGTTTCGAACAGCGGTGGAGCGTTTTTGCGGCCGCAGACGGCGACGCGGATGGGCTGAAACATCTGCCCGGCCTTCACTCCCAACTCCTGCGCAGCGGCCCGCAGGGCCTGATCCAACGGGTCGTGCTTGAACTCGACATTGGCCAGCACAGCTTGCGCCTTCTGCAGGACCTTCAGCGCCATGGCCGCGTCTCCCTTTTGCGGGATGAGTTCGGCGGGATCGTAGGGCAGCAGATGATCGACGAAGAAAAAATCTGCGGCGGTCAGCACCTCGCTCAACAGCTTGATGCGCTCGCGGATGAGCGGTGTGATACGCAGCATCTTTTCTAGCGTCACGTTGAAGCCGGCTTCACGCACGATGGGGAGCAGGCGCTGGCTCAAGTCTTCGACCGCCAGGCTGCGGATGTGCTCCGCGTTCAGCCAGAGCGCCTTGGGATCGAACGTTTCTTCGTGGATAGAGTTGGCGGGCAGGAGTGCCCGCCCCACATGTGCCTGCCCCACACTCGGCTGCCCCACATTGGGCTGCTCTACTTCTGGTTCTTTGAAATTTACTACTGCGTTGGCGCGATTGATTCCTTCCAACGAAAAGGCATCGACGAGTTCCTGCTGGCTCATTTTGGTGCGATCGTCTTTGGGCGACCAGCCCAGCAGGCACAAGAAGTTGATGAAGGCTTCGGGAAGAAATCCAGCATCACGATAGGTGGTCACGCTCACTACCGGCCCGTGGCGGCGCTTCGAGAGTTTGGTGCCATCCGGCGCGACCAGCAGAGGCAGGTGCGCGAACCGCGGCGACTCGAAGCCGGCGGCTTCGAAGATCAAAACATGCTTGAAGGTGTTCGAAAGATGGTCCTGGCCGCGGATAATGTGGCTGATGCGGAGATCGGCGTCGTCGGCGCATGACGCCAGGTGATAGGTCGGCATGCCATCGGAGCGCAGGAGGGCGAAATCTTCGATGTCGGCGCAAGCCTTAACTTGTTTGCCGTAGACCGCATCGTCGAAGTGGACAGATAATTTGCCTTCGGCAAATCGGACAGCTCCTTCGACTCCGCTCAGGACAGGCTTAGGCGGCTGTCCCCACATGGTCCCGTCGCGGGGGACGCGGAATCGCAGGGCGAAAGGTTCGCCGGCAGCGGCGCGGCGGTCGCTTTCTTCGCGGGACAACTCGCGCATGCCCGCGTTGAACAGCCACGTGCCTTGCGCCCCCGACTTCTCGCTGTCGCCGGTGTGGGCGGGAGTGAAATCGCGGTAGGCGAGTCCCTTCTGAAAAATCGTCTCCGCCATCTGCCGGTGCAGCGCACCGCGCTCCGACTGCTTGTACTCTTCGTCCCAACCCAGACCGAGCCACTTCAGGCCCTCGAAAATGGAGTTCACCGACGCGTCGGTATTGCGTTCGACGTCGGTGTCATCGAGCCGCAGGATCATGGTGCCGCCCGCGCTGCGAGCATATAACCAGTTGAAAATAAACGTGCGGGCGCTGCCCACATGAAGGAAACCAGTCGGCGAGGGAGCAAAGCGCACGCGCGGTTTGCCCTGGTCAGGTGAACTCGAAACATTCATAAGTAGATTAGGACCTTCGATGTTACGGACCGCCTCCTCCCGGCATCGTCAAGGCGAAGGCGCGAATCGGGATTTCGGCTGCAACCCTTCCCCGGAGAGAGCAATCGAAGGCGGGCATTGTACTTAAATTCTATTGTCTTCAGACGTGCGGCTGTGAAACCATTGGGGCACTGTTTTCCCCCGAAACTGAGCCAGTCAGCTTGGCCAGAGGCGTCTTCTCGGACCCTATGAACAGCGTTGTCATCACGACGGTCTTAATCCCGGGATTCGTATCCGTCCTGCTGTTCCTGGTCTTTACTTATCTGCACGAACAGAGCCGCCAGCCGTACTTCCGCGCGTGGCAACTGGCATGGGCAGCCTACTCGCTGCATTACGTGCTCGATACTTTTCCATCGTCGTCGCTGGCTTTCTTTATCAGCCAGCTTTTCCTGGTGACGATGGCGTTATGCATCTTCATTTCCACCCGCCTGATGCGGGGGCCATCGCAGTTTCGTTGGTATGACGCCGCCGTGGGAGCTGCTGGAGTCATCCTCGCGCTGCTCACCTTGCGAGGCCACATTGTCAATGGAATTTTCCGTCCGGATGCGCAGCCCGCGATTCGACTCGGGCTCGGACTAGCCGCGATCCTCTTGTATTGCTCGGCGGTTTTCTATGTAAACGGTCACAAGCGCGGCTCGCTCGCGTTCCAGGTTCTTGCCTTCGCGCTGGCATTTTGGGGCGTTTTGATGGGAGTGGGGCAAATCCAGAATCCCTGGATGGAAATCTTTGGCAACGCCACACGATTATTTGGCCCAGTGCCGCAGATGCTGCTGGGCATTGCCATGGTGATGGTGTTGTTTGAAAACCAGCGTAATGCGGTGCAGGAAAATACGCTTGCCCTCTCGACCCTGGGAGTCGATCCGCAACAGCTGTTGTTTGCCGAAGACCTGGTTCCCAACATGCAGGCCGCACTGGAGCGCCTGCGCACCGCGCTGCCCATGAATCGCGCTGCTATCGTGATCGGCGAACGCTGGCGCAGTCTTCTGCCTTCGGTGCAGCAGGGGTTTCCCGACGGATTCCTCGAAGCGCTGGAAAAAAGCGGAGCCGGGCAATACATCGGCGAGCTCGCCTACCGGCACAGCGGTATTTTCACCGTGCATGATGTGGCGACGATGACCGAACCTCTGCCGGTCGCGTCGATGGGAACTTTCGCGGAGTTCAAGCGCATTCTGGTGCAGGCGGAAGTGCGGCATCTGACGGCCGTAAACTTGCAGACTCGCGAGCACAATTTCGGCGTCATCCTGTTCCCGCATGTGGAGCGCCGGGCGTTCGGTTCTTCCGGCCCGCGCCTGATGGTAGGACTGGCGCTGCAACTGGGGCTCACGCTGGAAAATTACGTTGTAACGCATGATGCGCACCGCCGCACCAAGGAATACGAGCTGCTCACCGACATTGGCAAGGCCATCAGTTCGCGCCTCGACCAGGACGAGATCCTGCGCACTATCCAGGTTGAGCTGGGACAGATTTTCGACACGAGTCATTTCTACATCGCGTTCCAGGAAGGGGAGGAGATCCGTTTTGAGTTGGAAGTGCGAGATGGCCGGGTGCTGCCTAAACGCAAGCGCGAGGTACGCAATGCGTTTACGGAATACGTGATTCGCACCGGAGAACCGTTGCTGATTCGTTCGGATCTGGAGTCGGCGCGCAATCGCCTGGGAATCAGCCATGTTCCCAAGCGTCCCGCGAAGTGCCTGATCGCCACGCCCATTTTCATGGGAGCCCGGCCGACGGGAATTATGGTGGCCATGAATCCGGACAAGGAATTCGTCTTCGAGCAGCGCGATCTAGACGTGCTGGTGACGGCGGCCGGCCAGGTTTCAGTCGCGGTAGAGAATGCCCGCCTGTTCGCCGAAGAGCAACGCCGCTCGCGACAACTGGCCTTTCTCAACAACATTTCCCGAACCGCCATTTCCAGTGACGATCCGGTGCACATGCTGGACCAGATCGCCAGTGAGATTCAGCGGAACTTTAGTTTTGACCACATCGGGATCGGGCTGCTCGACTACGGGACGAAGGAGGTCGAGATCAAGGCGGAAGCCGGAGTCACAGCCCATGCCACCGGAAAGAAAATTCCTCTGGGAAGTGGCATTCTCGGCCGCGTGGCGCGCACCGGCGAACGCGCCCTTGTGCAAAATGCACTGCCGGGCAATCTGACGGGGATTTTGCCGGACTCGCGGGCGGTGCTTTGCATTCCGATCACGTATGGCGAATCGCTGCTGGGCGTGTTGAATGTGGAGAGCCGTAGCGAGAACGCGTTCTCGCCGCAGGACGTGCTGATTCTCAATACGCTGGCGGACCTGCTGGCGACGGCCCTGCACAATGCGTTCGTATTCCAGAAGCTGCAGCAACAATCGATCACCGACGGCCTGACTGGAATTAAGACGCGGCGGTTTTTCTGGGAAGCGTTGTCGGCGGAGTGGAAGCGGGCATCGCGCTCCGGGCGGCCGTTCTCCGTGGTACTCATCGATCTCGACAAGTTCAAAGAAGTCAACGACACGATGGGCCATTTCGAAGGCGATCTGGTGCTGGCGCGGGTCGGCCGGTTGCTGGAACAGAAATCGCGGCAATCGAACGTTGTGGCTCGCTACGGTGGCGATGAATTCATCGTGCTGATGCCGGAAACCGGAGCCGAGCAGGCCCAGGTTTTGGCCGAACGTCTGCGCCAGTGGCTTGTGGGCGACCCCATGCTGGCCGAGCACCACATCACCGGCAGTTTTGGTGTGGCCAGTTTCCCCATGCATGGATTCTCGATTGAAGACATCATCCGAGTGGCCGACGCCGGCATGTACGTCTCGAAGCGTTCGGGAGGGAACCTGGTTTCGACGGCGCAGGAGTTCGTCGAAGGCCAGGACTTCGCTTGGCAGCGACAACAGATCTCGGCCTACATTGAAGGGTTTCTGCAGCGCGAGTGCACCGGTCCGGAACAACTGGAGGAACTGACCACGACCCTGTACAAGCTGTGCTGCGGCGAGCAGGGTTGCAACGCTCCCTTGCTCAAGGAGGCAATCGAATCGCTCAGCCGCGCCGCCGAATCGCGCGAACTGCAAACTGCCGGGCACGGCGATCTGGTGGCACGCTACAGCGAAGTCGTGGCGCGCGCTTTGGGACTGTCTTCGGAAGAGACGGCGGACCTGGTGTATGCGGCGCGGGTGCACGATGTGGGCAAGATTTTTATTCCGGATCAGATTCTCAACAAGCCAGGACCGCTGAGCGACGACGAATTTTTTCAACTCCGCATGCACGCTCATGTGGGTGCGGAGATTGTCGGCACCATTCCACACTCCGCCATGATGCGCGAGGCCATCGAGCATCACCATCAACGCTTCGATGGGTCGGGCTATCCCGACGGACTGCGCGGGGAGGAGATCCCGTTGTGGGCGCGCATCATCGGCCTCACCGACGCGTACGCCAACATGGTGACGGAGCAATCGTTTTCCTCCGCGCGCACGCCCGATCAGGCGCTCGATGAACTGGTGAAGATGAGCGGCACGCGCTTCGACGGCATGCTCGTACGCCTGCTGTTGCGCGGGTTGAAATCGGAGCGGATGCCGTCCAACCCAGGAGTCGCCAACCCTGGGTACCGAGACTCCGGAATGTGAGAACGCGGCCTCTCCTCTTGCCAGGGTCGCAGGGAAACTGTTAGTTACTTGGCATGTCCATTTCTCTTTCTCTCTCCGGCAAAGTTGCTCTCATCTCAGGCGGTTCGCGGGGCATCGGCGCCGCCACCGTAAGAATGTTTACTGCAGCAGGGGCGAAAGTGGTTTTCAGTTACCGCAGCGCCCGTTCTCAGGCGGAAGCGCTGGCGCAGGAATGCGGCTCTGACGTCTGCTATCCCGTCGCATGCAATCTGGATCGTCCCGACGCAGCGCGTTCGCTGGTGGCAGAGGCCGTCAAACATTTCGGCCGCATCGATATTCTGGTTGCCAATCATGGCGTGTGGCCTGCTACGGATGTCCCCATTGAGAGCATGTCCGACGAACAGTGGCGCTCGACCGTGTCGATCAATCTTGACGCCGTATTCGGCCTGGTCAAGCACGCGGTGGCCCAGATGAAAGTTCAGCCTCGCGGTCGGGGGCCCGCGGGACACATCGTTCTCATCAGTTCGACCAGCGGACAGCGCGGCGAAGCGTTTCACTCTGATTATTCCGCGACCAAGGGCGCGCTGATCAGCATGACCAAGGGATTGTCGACCGAACTGGCGCCGGCCGGGATTTACGTGAACTCGGTGGCTCCGGGATGGGTCGACACCGACATGAGCGCCGAGACGATTGCAGACCCGAAGAGCGGAGAACAAATTCGCAGCTCGATTCCCATGGGACGCGTGGCTAGACCGGAAGAGATCGCCGGACCGATCCTGTTCCTATGCACGGAACACGCGAGCTTCATCACCGGAGAAGTCTTCAATGTGAATGGCGGCGCGGTTCTTACGGGCTAATCACGGGCCCTGCCGTGAGACAAATACCCAGTCCCAGAGCTTGCGTTTCCGGGATTTTCTGCATCCAAGCAGGCTGAGGAGCACGCTCACTGCGGCGGAAAGCCCATAAGGACGCTACAATTCTCTCTTGCAAGCAATTAATCCTTCGAATGGAATGAAACGGTTTATCCCCATCCTGCTGCTGATGTATTCGGCCTCAGTCTATTGCAGCCAAACTTCTGAGAGTTCTCCGGGCGCGTCCCAGTCTCCGGCGCAGGTTTCTACGAAGGTGGCAACGCCAGCGGTTGCGCTGGATAAGGAGGCTCAGGAGAATTCCAACCAAGCGAAGACGATCCTCAACCAGGCAATCGAAGCACTGGGTGGTCAAACCTATCTCACCATCCGCGACCGCGAGCAGCAAGGACGCGGTTACGGATTTCACGGCGGACGGCCCACCGGCAGTGGCGGGCTGTTCTGGAGCTTTAGCGAATTCCCCGACAAAGAGCGCGTCGAACTCACCAAGGAGCGCGACATCGCCGAGTTATATGTCGGCAACAAAGGGTACGAAATTACCTACAAAGGCCCGCATCCGATGGAAAAAAAAGATCTGGAGGACTATCTGCGCCGCCGCCGCTTCTCGCTCGATACCCTGCTGCGGACCTGGGTCAACGATCCCCGCGTGGTTCTGCTCTTTGAAGGCAATGCCATCGCCGCGCAGCATCCCGCGCTACAGGTCACGCTGATCAACGCGCAGAACGAGAGTGTGACGGTTTATTGCGATACGGAAACTCATTTGCCGGTGAAGAAATCTTTCGAGTGGCGCGATCCGGTCGACCGGCAGAAAAATCTGGAAGAGGAAGTTTACGAGAACTATCGCCCCGTCTCGGGCATCATGGCGCCCTTTAACGTGACCCGGTACTTCAACGGAGACATGGCCAGCCAGCGTTTCTTGAACTCGGTGACCATTAATCAGGGATTGGACCAGAAGATGTTCGATCCGAACTCGGGCTATGACCCCAACAAGCCCGTAAAACCTGCAAAAACAAAACGCTAAGCCCGCAAATCGGTTCATAGCGATGTTCAAAATTGGAGCCGGGCCGTCGAAGCCTGGGCAGTTGGTCCATCCTTAGAGTCCCGATATACTGGGCGCTTAGAGGGAACGTGACCTACAAGGATTTAGCGGCCTGTGCATCCGAGAGCAAGCGTGATCCGACTGGCCAAAGGCTCGGCGCGCCGGCTCCAGGGCGAGCTGTCCCTTCGGGGATCGTGCGTTGGCTCCGCAATCCCTTGGCGATTGTTCTGGTCGCCATTGCTTTCCGGATTCTGCTGATCCCGTCGGTTTTGAACTGGTTGGGGACGCCCACAGACCACTTCCAGGGAAATGAGCCAAGCCACATCGCGGCACATATTCTCCGTGGAGAAGGATTCGCATCGCCTTTTACCGATCTTGCGATTCCGACCGCACAGCAACCGCCGTTGTACCCGTTGTTCATGGCTGCGATTTTCAAGCTGTTCGGTGCCTTCTCCAAGTTTTCCCTGTACCTGCTTCTTGTGGTCAACGCTTTTGCGGGAGGCCTGACTGCATTATTCATCCACCGGGCAGGACTCAAATACTTATCGCCCCTGGCTGCGTTGCTCTCCGCGTGGACCTGGGCAATTCTTGCGCCCATTGCGATGACGGACATAACGTTGTCCAGCTACGCCTTCGCGACGCTTGCGGTCGTTCTCTGGCTGAATTTCGTTCCCGATCTCGTATCCAAAACTCGTAACTGGATTCTGCTCGGCATCGGCATCGCACTCATGCTGTTGCTGAACCCCACGCTGGTGTTGCTGATCCCGGCGAGTGCTCGTTGGCTGAATCGAAAGCAAGTGCTCGTCATGCTGGCTACGGCGTTGCTCGGGCTCGCTCCCTGGTACGTTCGCAATTACCGCGTGATGGGTCACTTCTATCCTGCCCTGCGCGATAACTTTGGAATGGAACTTTATCTTGGCAATCACCCCGGAATGTCTGGAACCTGCGACTACTGGACCGGCGAATCGCCGTATGGCAGCGATCTGCCCAAATTGGGTGAAGCCCGGTTCTTCGAAGCCCGACGGCGGGAAGCGATTTCCTTTATCAAATCGTCGCCCATGGATTTCGTCCGCCGCAGCATCAAGCGCTTTGCGGCATTTTGGTTCAGTCCGTGGCCGGTTGTGTACGTCCTTCTGCTGGCCTTGGCCATGTGGGGAATCAGACTTGTACCCCGCGGTCTTGCCGTGTTCACGGTAACTCTATTCGTTTTCTATCCCGTGGTTTTCTATATCACACAGGCTGCCTGGCCGACGGCTTACCGGCACCCGATTGAGCCCCTGATGTTGCTCATGGCAGCGACGCCTGTGCGCAAGTTGCTGCAAACACGCTACTTGAAGTAGCTGCCGAAGGTCACGGCCACGCAAGGTGGCCCCGAGAGGAGTGATCCGATCCTGCCACAGGTGTGGCTTTTTTACCACAGCCAGTTTTTCGCCTCGTAGCTGTAGCCTGTTGCATACACGGGAAAAACGCCTCCTTTCTTGATCTACGAACAGACAACCCGCTCCGCGGTGGAGTGCAGTGGCGTGGGACTGCACAGTGGCGCACCGGTCTCGATGCGGATTCTGCCGGCTGCCTCGGGCACCGGAATTGTCTTTCGCCGCACCGATCTGGACGGCTTCGAAATCGAGGCCACCAGCACCAACGTCGCGCGCGTGAGCTACGCCACCAGCCTGATGAAAAAGGGCGTGCTGATTTCGACCACAGAGCACCTGCTGTCGGCGTTTATCGGATTGGGCATCGATAATGCCCTCGTCGAGCTCAACAATCTCGAACTTCCCATCCTCGACGGAAGCGCCCAGCCCTTTGTGGAAATGATTCGGCAAGCCGGCATCCGCAAGCAACGCCGGGCGCGTAAATATCTGAAGATCCGCCGCGAAGTGGAGATGCGGGAAGGCAACAAGTTCATCGCGGTTTATCCCTCCGACACCTATTCCGTTGCCTATTCGATCAACTTTCCACACCCGCTGATCGGCAAAGAAACTTTTCGAGTGGAGTTGACCAACGGCAGCTACTTGCGGCACATCGCTGCCGCCCGCACCTTCGGGTCGCGCCAAGACGAGCAGGCCATGCGGAACATGGGATTGATTCGCGGCGCCTCCCGCGAGAACTGCATCGTGCTCACGCGCGATGGAGTTGAGAATGGTCCGTTGCGCTTCCCGGATGAATTTGTGCGCCACAAGGTGCTCGACCTCGTGGGCGACCTGGCGCTGCTGGGCAAACAGATTCTTGGCAACGTGGTGGCCGATCGAGCCGGTCACGCCATGCACACCGCGTTGGTCTCGCGGATCCTGCGGGATAAAACTTTGTGGGAAGAGGTCACGTTTCCCGAAGCATCAGCGGAGCGTGATACAACTTCTCGCGCCGAAGCCGCTGCCGGTTCCTCAATTTAGGGTTTGTGTGTAGCGCTATTCTCCTGCAGCTAGTCGGCAGGCTCGCAGGGAGCCGCTTCCGCATCGTCGATCTCCGCTGGTTTTTCCCGCAGCAATCGCTCCAGCTCAGCCCGGGTCTGATCGATGACGGCCGCGGCGAACTTGCGGGCCGATTCCTGCCGCTCCTTGGACAGCTCTTTCACCCGCATATTCAGCAAGGGAATATCTTCTTCGAACCAGCGCAGCGTTCTTTGCACCTTGGCAATCCGGAAGTCATGAGTCACGATGGAATCTCTCCAGACCTACAGCTTGGCCATGGGCAGCAGAACGCGCAAGTCCAAAGCCAGGTACCTGGGGAATACAGAGGAGGCCGATGGACCAGAGGCAGGGAGGAGGATTTTAAAAAGTCAGGCTTAGTTGGGGCTCTGGGATTTCGAGACCGCGATCCGCTCTTTGGTTCCGGGGAATTCTTCTTCGATGCGCGCGTCAAGCCAATGCTCGAGCTGATCCTGCGTGGCCTTGGGAACATTGCGGAAACGAAAACCGGCCAGCCCTTTCATATCGGCCCACGCCACTTCGGCTTCGACGTCCATAGGAACGTCAATGCCGGGCAACAAGAAGTGCAGATGAGGGGTCGCGCTTTTCGGCAGCGCCTCGCGCAACAGCAGAGCGATGCCGCCCTCGCTGACATTTGTGCTGATGGCAGGTAAAGTTTTGCCGCCGAATACCACTTTGACCTGCATCTTGACGGGCTGACGGAAATACCTGCGCCGCTCTTTCAGCATAAAGTTGAGCGCGGCGTGGAAACATCGCGAGGCGTTCAGTTCGCTGATCGGTTTCTGCAGGACAAAATTCGCACCCATGCCGAACGCTTCCTGGGTGGTGGTTCTCTTCCCATTAAGAATGGCAAAAGCCACGGAGTTCTTGTTGCTGGGAGTGTTCCTGAGGCCTTGCAGCAGGGCGAGGCCGCCCTTGAGGTCGTCGCAATCGACGATGACCGCGTCGAACTTATCGGAGATCAGCATGTCGGCGCCGGCCCGGGCCTCATGGCAAATCTCGACATCGATCGATAACTGTTCGAGCGTAGGCCGGATGACCCGCACCAATTCCGGATCCTGGCTCAACAGGATAGACTCCAACGTCATGCTGCGATTTTAGGAGACAGGCGAGGCCCACGATAGTGACCAAGGTGTTGGACCCTCGGTTGACGCCTGGATCAAGATGACAAGTTGCAGGGGCGCAAGGTACAACTGAAAACGGCCCGCATGCCCAACCTCGCCTATCTTTCGCTGGGATCAAATGTAGGAGACCGGGAGAAAAATCTGCGCGCGGCCATCCGGAGGCTGAAAACGCTGGGGCGCGTCACGGCCGTTTCCTCGTTCTACGAGACCGAGCCGGTGGAATTCACCGAGCAGCCGTGGTTCGTAAACTGTGCCGTGGCGTTGGAGACTTCGCAGTCGGCGTCGCAACTGATGAGCGGTGTTCTCGAGATTGAGCGGGAGACGGGCCGGCAGCGCGTGCAGAAGAAAGGCCCTCGCATTATTGATATCGATATTCTTCTGTTTGGCGATCTGGTCGTGAACACGCCCGATTTGACGATCCCCCATCCCGCGATGGCGGAGCGCCGCTTCGTGCTCGAACCTCTGACGGAGATCGCAGCGCAAATTCGGCATCCGGTGCTGAAAAAGACGGTTGGGGAGTTACTTCGGGCTCTGCCGGCGGGACAGACTGTCCGCAAGGTCAAAATCAATTAGCCACGGATTTCCACGGATTAAACACAACTGCTCGATCAGGACCAACACAAGATCCGCGGAAATCCGTGGCTACGAATTACGGCAGAATGATGCGGCTGCCCGCTTCTTGAGGCGTCATCACTGCCGTTTCTTTCTCGGGGAATTGGGCGAAGAGAAACTCGAGAAACGCCCGCGACTTGGGGCGTCCCGACGTCCTGCCATTCGCCAGCCGTAGCAGAAAAACCAGCGCCTTCAGCACTTCGGAATCGCGCACGGTCGAGTAGCCCATATGTTTCTGCTCGGCCTCGCGGTACTCCTTCACCATGTTCTCGATTCCGATAGCGGCCCTGCGCTGCGAATCGCTGGTCAACGGCTGCTCGTAGTGCAGGCCGGAATTCACGCGGCGTTCATAGCTCTTAGCCAAAACCGTGAGCGTGGCGATCAGATCTTGATCGTGCAGGTTGCGATCGGCGCGTGCAGCCTTGGCCAGCGCGAAGGTCAGCCCCAGCAGCAGATGCTCTTTCTCGTACATGAACTGGTCCGATACTTCAATCTGCAAAAACAATCCGGCGGGATCGATCTGCTCGGCGGAGCGCGGCTTCTCATGCTCGCGGGCCTGCTGCAGGTAAGGACAATCGAACGGACAATCGAGCGTCACTTCACGCTGCTCGCCGCAACATTGCGGGCAGATGCGGCCGTGCACGGCAGGGCAGAATCGCTTCTCTTTGCGGATTTCACAGATGGCGCAGCTCAATGGGACTCCTGCCAGCATTATTGCATCCTGCAGCCAGCGATCACCAGGGAGGCACGGAGACATGGAGAATTCCTTTTTTTGCTCTCCGCCCCTTTGTCCGAAGGTGGCCGCTAAGTCCGCCCGTTTACCACGCTGATGCGCATGGAAGGCTTGGTTTGCAATGAGGAACCGTTGAAACGTCAGTAAAGACGGCCTTCCGCGCGTCTAGGAATTCGAAAAACCCTGTAAAATAGGTGTTTTCCACAGGCTCGCGGGTATAAGATAACCCCCGCTGGTATTAAATCGATTTTTATCGAGGAGGAAGTATGGCTGCAGGTCTGACAAAAACTCAGCTGATTCGGCAGCTCGCCGAGAAGACTGAGCTCCCCAACAAAACCGCGGCGGCATTTCTGGAGCATCTGGCTGATACCGCCATCAAAGAAACCAAGAAGAACGGCATTTTCGTCGTGCCCGGCCTCGGCCGCCTGGTGAAGGCGCACCGCAAGGCCCGCGTGGGACGCAATCCGCAGACTGGCGAACCGATCCAGATCAAGGCGAAGACCGTGGTGAAGTTCCGCGTGGCCAAAGCCGCGAAGGACGCGATCGCCCCCAAGAAGTAGTTCCACTACATCTATTAGAATCGAAGGCCGGCGCATGCCGGCCTTTGGTTTGTTGGGGAAAGGTTTCAGAATTTCAAGGTCTCGAAGTCTCTGTCGACTATGCGTCGCGACTTGTCTCTGAAACTTTGCAACCCTGAAACTTTGAAACTTGCTCTTATGCCCAACTGGATCGTCATCGGAATCGGCGACATCACCAGGCGCCGCGTCATTCCTGCTATTCAAGCCGAACCGCGCAGCAACCTATACGGCGTGGTCACGCGCAATCCCGCGAAGGCCGCACCGTACAACACGCGAACCTGGACTACTCTCGAGGAGGCGCTGACCGATCCGAACGTCCACGCCGTGTACGTCGGCACTCCCGTATTTCTGCACGCGCCGCAAAGCATCCAATCTCTGCGCGCGGGCAAACACGTACTCTGCGAGAAGCCGATGGCGATGAACGAGGCCGAGGCCCGCAGCATGCTCGATGCGGCGGACGCCAGCGGCAAGATGTTTGGCGCCGCCTACTATCGCCGCTGCTATCCCAAAGTTCAACGCGCGAAGCAACTGCTTGCGGCCGGCGTGATCGGCAAGCCCGTTCTGGTTGAACTCACCTGCCATGGGTGGTTTGACGGAACGGGCAGCCGCAGCTGGCTCGTCGATCCTGCCCAGGCCGGAGGCGGGCCACTGTTCGACATTGCGTCGCACCGCATCGACGTTCTGAATTTTCTTTTCGGACAGCCGTTGCGCGTCGCCGGGCAGCTCTCGAACCTCGTGCACCACTACGCGGTCGAAGACAACGCCACGGTGATGATCGAGTACGACAACGGAGTGCGCGGGATCGTCGACGTGCGCTGGCACTCGAACGTCTCGCGTGACGAATGCCGCATCCGGGGCACCGATGGCGAGATCGAAATGTCACCGCTGAACGATCCTGAGATCGTTTATCCGGGAGGCCGCGAGTCGTTGCCGGCGCATTCCAACCTGCACTATCCGATCATCGAAAATTTTGTAGATGCGGTCGAAGGCAAAGCCCCGCTGCTGGCCAGCGTCCATTCAGCGTTCTGGACGGACTGGATCACGGAGCGAGCGCGCAGGTAACGAAGTTTCTCCTTACCCGCCGGGCCCGTCGTTGGACACATACTGCTCGAGCGACTCCAGTTCGCGGCTCAAATCGTCCACGCGCCACTCGAGCAGATTGCGGATGGAGAGAATGCCCAGCAGCTTTCCGTTATCGTCGGCCACCGGCAGATGGCGGAAGTGCCGCTCCAGCATGATCGTCAAAGCTTCGCCCGCGCCGGTACCGCGCGTGGCCATTTCGACGGGCGTGGTCATCAGTTCGCGTATGGATGTGGTTCGCGGGTCCAGGTTGCTGAGAGACATTTTGCGCAGGACATCGCGCTCCGTAAAGATTCCGGCGACACGGTATTCGTCGTCCACAACCGCGACGGCCCCCACGTGGTGATCAAGCATTTTATGAATGGCGTCGGCAACGGTAGCTTCCATTCCTACGGCCGCAATTTCCCGGTCACAAAGTTCCAGCACGCTCATAAGTACCTCCTCCGCCATCTTGCGACAGAAAGCGGATGGATCGACAAAAACTGAATTGACGCATTATGCTCACGGCGAAGCGCTTGTCAAGGGAATTGCGATAAATCGCAGATCGGAAGTCCCCGGGGAGCGGCAAATTCTCACTTTGACCGGAACACCTGCCCGTCTTTCATGACGAATTGCACGCTTTCCAGCGTTTTGATGTTGTGCAGCGGATCGCCGTTGACCGCGATGATATCGGCAAACGCTCCCGGAGCTACCACCCCGATTTTGCCGTCCATATCGAGCATCACGGCGGCGCGCGAGGTTGCAGCCTGGATTGCATCCATCGGCAACATGCCGAACTCGACCATGCGCGAGAATTCCTGGGCGATCGGCTCGGTCCAGGGAATGCCTCCCATGTCGGTGCCGAAAACAATCTTCACCCTCGATTGCAGCGCCTTTTTGAACGATGCTTCGTGCACCGAGGCCCGCAGCCGGTCGCGCTGACCATCGGCGGTATCCGCGGGAGCCCAGTCCTTGTAGTAGACGCTGAGCGTGGGCACGTACCACGTGCCTTGCTTCAGCATCTGAGCAATTGCCGCATCGTCCAGATCGAGCCCGTGCTCGATGGAATCGCATCCGCCGTCGAGCGCGCGATGCAGCCCAATCCCGCCATAAGCGTGACAGGCGACCTTCTTGCCCCAGCCGTGGGTTTCGTCCACGATCGCACGTAGTTCTTCGAGGGTGAGCGTGGGCTGCGAGACGAGCTCTCCGTTTTTGCCGACCCAGGAGCGGTGGGTCATGTAGACCTTGATCCAGTCGGCGCCGTGATCGAGTTGTTCGCGCGCCGCTTTGCGCGCTTCTACCGGCCCGTCGACAATCTGCGCGCCTTTCGGCATCTCCAGTTCCGGCGCATATCCTTCCAGCGGATAGCCTCCGGTCGTAGAGATGGCGCGTGTGGCTACGAACAACCGAGGGCCTGGAATGTAGCCGAGATTGATCGCTTGCTTGATCCCCACGTCGCCGTAGCCCGCGCCTTCGGTCTCCACATCCCGCAAAGTGGTGAAGCCTTGCTCCAGCGCGCGGCGGGCTGAAACGGTGGCCCGCGCCGCCCGCAACGCCAGCGGCGCCATCAGGATGTTGGCGTCGTATCCCCCCTTGGCGGGATCTTCTCCCTGCAAAAAGATGTGCGTATGTGAATCGATCAGGCCGGGCAGCACGGTCTGCTGCGAGAGATCGATTACCGTCGCGCCGGCAGGAACCTTCGCGCTCGCTGCGTCGCTGACGCTATCGATATGATTTCCGCGAATGACGATGACTTGATCGCGCCGCGGTTGATCAGACCGTCCGTCAATGAGCACGCCCGCGCGAATGACGGTGATGGAGGCGGCCGGTTGGCCAAATGCCGCCAAAGCGCACAGAAGAAGAAACAGAACTGTCCACCGCAAGAAAGTCTTCATAGATTTCCCCAGCGCTGAATTTCACGATCGCAATAGAAATTGACTTAGCGTCCAACGTAGGCATCCGCTTCAATCTCGACCAGGATCTCCGGCGAAATGAGGGCGCTCACCTGCACCATAGACGTCGCGGGCCGAATCTCGCGGAAAAATTCGCCGTGCGCCTTGCCGACTTTTTCCCACTCCGCGATGTTGACGACGTAGATGCGGGTGCGCACCACATCCTTCATGCTGGCGCCCGCCTTCTGCAACGCGTTCTCGATGTTCTTCAAAGTCTGCACGGCTTGTGCGTAGACGTCGCCGACTCCGACAATCTTGCCATTCGCACCCGTCGCGGTTGTGCCGGATACATGGACGTATCCACCGATCTTGACTGCACGAGAGTAACCGACGATGGGCTCCCATTGGGTGCCGCTGGAAATATTCTGCCGCTCCATTGCTTCCTCCGTGTGCTTCCTCCGTGGAGGCTAATTCTACAAGGGTTTCCGCAGACTTCCCGTCAAAACTAGCAGCCAACTTATGCGAGTGCCAATACATATACAGCGAAATCTGAGTGTCACTGATTCGATAACAGCCCGTTTTCTAATGGATTCCTCGCACAACGCGTTTGCATGCCACTCCCCTCTAACTGATTAAGAAAATGAATCATGCCGATAAACAAAAGTCACTTGCGCTTCAACCGCAAAGTGAGGTATCTAGACACGCATGTGGCTGAAACTCCGTGCACGAGGCGGAGTTCAGGGGGCCCAAAATGATTCCGGAGTCGCATCCGCTGCAGCAGTTGTTTGAGGATTTAGTGGGACGGCACTACGCCGAAGAAATCGGGATTCGCGATCCGCAGATCGTGGCCTACGTCTCGCACCTGCTGGCGGAGTTTTGCGAGGCCGACCAGCTTTACAAGGTTCACGACACCTTGAACCGCCCGCTGGCCGACGTCGGCGAGATGCTGCTGGAATCGGATCCGGTGTATGGCCCCGCGCCCTCGTTTGACCGCGAGCGCCAGGTGCGCAAACATATCGGCGACTACACGCTTTTCTTCGCCGGAATGTTCCCAGAGAGCATCAACCACTTTCGGCTGCGCCGCCAGCGTCTGGAGAATTTTGTGGAGTGGGTCAAGGCGGGCAAAGAAAGTTACTACATCGTTTCCAAGTTCGAGCACTTCGAGTACGCCAAGGTCGCCCCGCTATTCGCCAGCCTCTCGAAGAATTTCGAGCAATGCGTTTACGGGCTGAACATGGTGAAGAACGATCTGGAAGAAATGCAGCATCCGATCGTCCGACGCACGGATGAACTGATCATGTAGTTTGAAATGCTGCGTGGCTGACCACAGGCTTCATCTTCTAGCACTCGCCAGTCGGTAAAAACTCAGTGCCGCGCTTCCCTGCACCAGATGGCGAAACCTACGCAAGGCGCCAAATTCCTCGCCAGGATCGAATTGTTTTTCGTGCTCGGCAATCACCAGCGACATAGGCCAGATCAGCGATGATTCCGCGAGCGCCCGCAAGGTGTTCGCGTAGGCCGGCTTCAGGCGGTACGGAGGGTCGAGAAACACCACGTCGGCGGTGACACGCTCCCGCTCCATCCGCCAAAACGCACGTGGTAGTTCTTCCGGATGAATATGGAAGCCGTGGGCAATGCCCAGACTCTGCAGGTTCGTGCGAATCATTTCCGCCGCCAGCTTCGAACTCTCCACGAAGTGCACCTCTTTCGCGCCGCGACTCAGCGCCTCGATTCCCACCGCTCCCGTCCCGGCGAACAAATCGAGCCACACGCTGGCTTCGAGCGCGGCCGCGTTGCCCGCCGTCAGCACGTTGAATAGAGTTTCGCGCAGGCGGTCCGAGGTCGGACGAATGTCCATTCCGCGCAGCGATCGCAGCGGCCGGCCTCGATATTTGCCCGCAATCACTCGCATGGGCTCTGCACTTCCGGATGCGGCACCCACTATAACTGCCCATGTAGAATAAAGTAGCGAGGCTTATGCGAAGCTGGTCGATCTCGGTGGGACGCCTTTTCGGCGTGGATGTCCGCCTTCACCTCACCTTCCTGATTCTCCCCATGTTCGTTTTCTGGACGGACTATGCGGCGAATCAACAAAACGCCAGCGGTCCGCGTGATCTGGCGCTGGTGGGCATCATTCTGGCGTGCGTGGCCGCCCACGAGTGCGGCCACATGCTCGCGGCCCGCCGCTTCGGTCTGATTCCAAAAGCTGTAATCCTGTTGCCCCTGACTGGCGTCGCCCTCTATGACGAGGCGCGCGTCGAAAAGCAGCCGGCCGCCATTTGGTGGAAACGCGAAATTCGCCTCGCTCTCGTAGGACCGCTGGTGAACCTTGCGCTGGCTGGCCTTGCCATTGCCGCCATCACCGCATCGGGACATCCTGTCGACCTGTGGACTTGGCCATTCCTCAAGGCTCGGAACCTGCCTCGCAGCGTGGTCTGGGCCAATCTTTATCTGGCCAGTCTGAATCTGCTGCCCGCTTATCCGCTTGACGGCGGACGCATTCTGCGCGCTTTTCTCTCGCGCACCCTCGATCTGCAGTCGGCCACGCGCCGCGCCGTTTCGATCAGCAGCGCGATGGCCATGGTCCTGGTTTTTGCCGGTTTGTTGTCACCGAGTGGGGCCTGGCTGACCATGGTCGGCGTCATCATCTTTTCGGCCGCACATTTGGAAGAGCGCGCCCTGGTTTTTCAGTCCGTGCTCGACAACGTCCGGCTCGAAGAGGTCATGCTCACCGATTTTGCCACGCTCTCCCCGGCTGACACGCTGGAAGATGCACTCGACAAGGCCGTCCACTCTCTGCAGGATGATTTCCCGGTCGTGCGCGGCAGCGATATGGTGGGAGTGATTTCGCGGCAGCGTATCCTCGACACGCTGCGCGCCGAAGGCAACGGCTACGTGCAGGCCGTGATGAATAAGATTTTTGATGTCTCGGTGCGCAACGATTCGCTGGGATCCGCCTTCCGCAAACTGACGGCGCGCAGCTCCAGCATCATCCCCGTCGTAGAAGACGAGCGCCTGATCGGCATCGTCACCCTGCAGAACCTGATGCACTCGATGTCGCTGCTGGCCGAAAGCCGCAAACTGCGCAGAGACGAGTCGGAGTCGTAAAAGCAATAAACCACAAAGGACACGAGGTACCACGAAGGAAACCTGATAGATGCATCCTTCGTGGGCCTTCGTGTCCTTTGTGGACGATTTTTCCTAGAATAGCCGCACGGCCTTTGCCTGCTGCACCGCCGCGATCCCTCGCAACCTCGTCAACACCGCATCCGCCACGCGACCATCCACGTGCACAACCGCAATTGCCTCGCGCGGCTGGTCCGGCGTTTCCGTACTCCGCCGTCCCAGCGAGAAGTCCGCGATGTTGATCGATTCTTCTCCCAGAATCGTTCCGACTTTCCCAATCACGCCTGGCACGTCGCGATTGCGCAGATAAATCAGATTCCGTTCCAGCGGAGCTTCTACGTCAATGCCATCCACATGCAGCAGCCGGGGAGCCTCGCCATGCAGCACCGCGCCCTTTACCATGTGCTCCTCGGTCGCGGTCTTCAGAAAGATCGAGAGCACGCTGCCCGCGCCTCCGGTTGAGGCTTTCGCCTTATGCGACTCCAGAACGCGCAAGCCGCGCTCACCGGCAATCGTGGCCGCGTTCACCAGGTTGGCTTTCTCCTCAAGCGCCTGATTCAGAATGCCCTTGACCGCTGCATTGCGAATCAGTTCTGTCTTCCACTCCGCGATGTGACCGCCGTAGCGGATCGAAATTTCCTCCAGCGATCCCTCGGAAACCTGCGCCAGAAAGGCTCCCATGCGCTCGGCGAGCACGATGTAAGGCTGCATGGCGGCATATTCCTCGGCGGAAACCGACGGCACATTCACCGCATTCTGAATCACGCCATGCTTCAGATATTCCTTGACCTGCTGCGCGATCTGCACGCCCACCGCCTCCTGCGCCTCGGCAGTCGATCCGCCCACATGCGGCGTGAGCACGACATTCGGTAAGGCCAGCAACGGCGAATTCTTCGGAGGCTCTTCGGCGAACACATCGATCGC
This sequence comes from uncultured Acidobacteriota bacterium, assembly GCA_963763795.1. GTDB lineage: Bacteria > Acidobacteriota > Terriglobia > Terriglobales > Acidobacteriaceae > Sulfotelmatobacter. Next base: position 1,201,115 of record CAVXPP010000007.1, read on the forward strand.
TGCTGCGGCCACCTGCCCCTGCTGTAGAGCCCGCGCCAGATCGACATCGTTCACCAGTTCCCCGCGCGCACAGTTCACCAGCCGGACACCCTTCTTCATTTTCGCGATTGAAGATTCGTTGATCATGCCCGTGGTCTGCGGCGTCAGCCCCACATGCAGCGTGATGTAATCTGCCGCCGCATACACGTCGTCGAGCGCCGCCAGGCGGATTCCTTGCTCCTTCGCCACCGATACCGACACAAAGGGATCGTGCCCCAGCAACTCCATTCCGAACGCCCGCGCCCGCCGCGCCACTTCCATCCCGATTCGTCCCAGGCCGATGATCCCCAGCGTTTTTCCCCGCAGTTCGGTTCCCTGCAGCGATTTCTTCTCCCACTTACCGGCGTGCATGAGCGCATCGGCGCGGCATAGGTGACGCGCCATCGCCAGCATCATCCCCAGCGTTTGCTCGGCCACCGCGACGGCATTCGCGCCCGGCGTGTTCATCACGGCGATGCCTTTGTGGGTGGCCGCCTCCAGATCGATATTGTCCACGCCGACGCCGGCCCGCCCGATCACGCGCAACTTGTTAGCGTTCTCCAGTAATTTCGCATCGGCCTGCACTGCCGACCGCACAATCAGCGCATCCGCGGTTTCCAGATGCGCGGCGAGCTCGCCGTCCAGTTGGTCGGCAGTCAGCACCGTCCATCCCGGCTCCTGCAACTGGGCTACCGCCGACGCAGAAATCTTTTCCGCCACGATGATCTTCACGAATGGGTTCCTTGCTATCGGTATCTGCTGGGAATCGTACTCAGCGAATCTTGCTCTAGGAATCTACTATACAAATTAGCCTGACAATCGTTTGACGCCGAAATGACAGGCCGCTGACATGCCCGTCGCTCGAGCTTTTTAGACTTTCTCTCGATGGAGCCCCATCCATCAGGAGAACGCCATGAAGACATTTCAAACAATTTCACTTCTGACGCTAATTGCTTTGTCCACGGCTTGTGGCTACAGCTCGAAGCCCGCTCCGGCGGCTCCGGGCACCGCGCCCACCATCGCGCAGCTGAATCCGGACAGCGCGCCTCATGGTGGTGAGGCGTTCACTCTCACCGTAACCGGCAGCAACTTCGGCTCGAAGGCCGTGGTGAACTGGAACGGTGTGGCCCAAACAACGAACACCACAGTCATGAGCGGCACCGAGCTTACCGTGGCCGTTCCCGCTTCGGCGATCATGGCTGCCGGCACGGTTCAGGTTACGGTGACCAACCCGGGCACTACGGGCACGGGTCCGTACGGTGGTGGCGGCACAGCAGCCGCAACCTCGACCCCGATGGCATTCACCATCAATTAAGGCCCGCGCGGAACAGCCGTGGGGCGGCCATGTTGTTCTCCGAAGCTTAACGGGCGGAGAGTGCCGCCTCCGTGCTGCGGGCATACACCTCCTGCGCCGCGCGTACTGCCGCGCCGTACTCGGCGGTTTTGTCGGTCACGCGCGCCAGCACATGTTCGAGCGCGCCCAGAATGCCGATGGTGTCCAGATAGTCGTAGTAGCCGATGTGCGCGATGCGGAACAGCTTGCCGTTCATTTCGCCTTGCCCGTTCGCGACCACGGCGTCAAACGATTCGCGGAATTCTTTCACTATCTTGCTGGAGTCCAGGCCGTCGGGCGAGGAGATCGCCGTGAGCGCAGCCGCCGGTGCGGACGCAAACAATTTCAATCCCAGCGCCTTCGCCCCTGCGCGTGTCATCTCCGCGCACAATTCGGCATTGTTGACCAGTTCCTCGCGTCCCTTGGCGAGGTCGCCCTTGCCCATGCCGCGCACGAACTCCAGAGCCGCGCCCAACGCCGCGAACAGCGACGTCGCCGGAGTGTAGGCCGTCTCGCCCTTCGCCGCCGATTTCCGCTCTTTGCGCAGATCGAAGTAATAGCGCGGAGAAGTGGTTCGATCCATGCACTTCCAGGCGCGCTCGCTGACCGCGCAGTAGGCCAGGCCGGGAGGCATCATCAGCGCTTTCTGCGATCCGCCGATGATCATGTCCACGCCCCAACCATCGACATTCAGGTGAGTCGTGCCGAGGCCGGTGATGGCGTCGACCACGAGAAGCGTCTCGTCACCGTGCTCGCGCACGATTTTTGCGATGCCGTCGATGTCGTGCCGCGCTCCGGTGGAACTTTCCGTCGCCTGCACATACACCACGCGGATCTGGGAATTTAGCCGTGCGCGAATATCGTCGAGCGAAAACGTCTCGCCGTAGGGCGCGCTCAGCACGTCGACGTGGCAGCCGAACGCCTTGGCCAGCCCGGTCCAGCGCTCGCCGAATTTTCCCGCCGTCAACACCAACACGCTGTCCCCGGGAGAAGTCAGATTCGAGACCGAGGCTTCCATGACGCCGGTTCCCGACGAAGCCAGCACCAGCACATCGTTCTTCGTACCGATGAATTCCTTCATGTCAGCCAGAACACGTTGAAAGAGCGCCTTGAAATCGGCCGTGCGGTGATGGGCGGTAAAGGCCGCCATGGCCGTCTGCGCCGCCGGCAACAGCGGCGTCGGCCCCGGAGTAAAAAGACGATTCTTATGCAACATAGGTAGAGTCCTTATGAGTAGGGATAGCTTTCTAGTTTATAGGAAGGAACGGCCGGGCACACTCCGACCTTCTCGCGTTCTTTGCGAGAGAGTGGGGATTTTGACTTTCAAATTTCTCTTACCATTTCGCAGTCTATAATTTCGACCATGCCCCTAGTCGATCAGATCCAAAAAGACATCGTCACCGCCATGAAGGCGAGGGACGAAGCCCGCCTCTCTACCTTGCGCATGGTCAAGAGCGCCTTGCAACTCAAGACGGTCGAGAAAATGTCCCCGCTCGACGACAAAGAATCCCAGGCCGTGCTCGCCACGCTGATCAAGCAGCGCAAAGATTCGGTCGAGCAATTCACCAAGGGCGGACGCCAGGAAATGGCCGACAAAGAGGCCGCCGAAATCGTCCTGATCGAAAGCTATCTGCCCAAAGCCGCCAACGAAGCCGACATCGCTGCCGGAGTGAAGGCCGCCATCGCCGAGATGGGTGCGCCCACCATGAAGGAAATGGGCACGGTGATGAAGAACGCGATGGCGAAATTCAATGCCGCCGGCATGCGCGTGGACGGGAAAGTGGTCAGCGAGATGGTGAAGAAAGAGTTGGCGGGGAAGTAGCGATGCTCCGTATTATGGTTGGTTCTGACGTCCGCAATAAGAGAGGGATGTGGTATATCAATCGTTGGAATGTTTTCCAGTGAAGGGAGGAATAGTGAAGTTCATCGCCACTGACGAACGACTCGAACTCCCCTTGTATGGACTATCGGAGGCCGCACTCTACCTGCGCGTGCCGATCAAGACCCTTGAATACTGGGCCTTTGGTCGTAAGCCGGTTTCTCCCTTGATCCGAGCTGCGTCCAAGAAGCCTCGATCGCTCTCCTTTATGAACCTGTTGGAATGCCACATGCTTGCTTCCATGCGGTCGTTGTACGACCTGCGGCTTCCCAAGATTCGGCGAGCGGTCGCACATCTCAACAAGACCACGGGATTCAGGCATCCGCTGATCGAACAGCCCTTATATACAGACAGGATCGATTTGCTCATCAAGGAGATCGACCGCTTAGTAAATCTATCCAGAGGCGGGCAACTTGCGATACCCGGCATCGTCGAGGCTCACCTCGAGAGAGTCGAGTATGACAAGCAACTGGGCGTCTTCAAGTTTTATCCCTTCGTGCGCGAGCGCAGTGCCGCGGAACCAAAGTTCATTGTTATCAACCCAGCCCTCGGTTTCGGGAAACCTGTAATCGCAGGAACAGGCATCTCTACCGCTGTGATCGCGTCTCGCTTTAACGCTCGCGAATCTGTACCCGAACTAGCCAAGGAATATGGCCTCGAAGAAAAGCAGATTGAAGAGGCAATCCGCTGGGAAACCCGAGCAGTTGCAGCTTGACGATTTCATTCTGTATTTGGATGAAAACCTCGATAACTGCCAACCAATCCTCGACGCACTGCTAAACAGCGGCGTACAGCACAGGCGTCACCGTGATTTTTTCCCGCGCGGCACCCGTGACGAAGAGTGGCTCTCGTACGTTGCAGAACGGGCGTGGGTGGTGCTCACCAAGGACAAGAAAAACCGGTACAACGAAATTGAGCGAGAAGCCTTGCGTCGCCACCGGGTCCGGGAGTTTTATTTCGGCTCCGGAAACTTTGCGGGTTCCGAGATGGCGGAAGCCTTATCAGCTGCAATCTCAGACATGAGGGAAATATGCGGGAAATACAATCCTCCGTTGGTGGGAAGCATCACTCGATCGGGGCAGATAACAATAGTGTACGACGAGCTTGGATCGACGCATGAACGGAGGAAGAGTCCTGCGCCGAGCAAGCGCCACAGAAGCTGAAGGGTAGCGTCCCGTCGATCGAAAGGGACTACTTGGTCCTCTGCAATTCCCGGTAAGCTTCGCTCTTCGATACTCCCCGCTCTTTTGCTACTTTCTTGAGTGCGGCCTTCTCGTCTACTTTTTCTTCCGCCATGATCCGCTCCACCCTCTGCCGAATGGAAACCCGGGCGGACGAGGCGTCCGCCCCTACACGAGCATCTTCGGCTTCCGGCTTTCCGATCAGCAGCGTGATCTCGCCCTTCACCACTTCGCGCGCTTTTAGAATCGCGAGCACATCGCCCGCGCGGCCGCGCAGGAACTCTTCGTGCAGCTTGGTCACTTCGCGCGCCACTACTACGTGTCGAGATTCCCCCAAGAGCTCGACCACATCCGTCAGCGCTTCGATGATCCGGTGCGGGGCTTCGTAGAATACCTGCGTCCGCGGAGAATTCTTCACGGCTTCCAGAGCCGCACGACGCTCGCCGCGCTTGGCCGGAAGAAATCCGCTGAAGCGAAACGAATCGGTGGGCAGCCCGCTGGCTACCAGCGCCGCCAGAAATGCTGACGCTCCGGGCACCGGCACGACCGGAACATGATGCCGAATCGCCAGCATAATCAGCCGGTATCCCGGATCGGAAATGCCCGGCATGCCCGCGTCGGTCACGAGCGCAACACTTGCGCCTTCCTGCATTTCTTTCACCAACTCCGCCGACTTGGTCATCTCGTTGTGCTCGTGATAGCTGGTCGTCCGTGTCTGGATCGCATAATGATTGAGCAGCTTCTGCGTCTGGCGCGTGTCCTCGCACGCGATCACGTCCACTTCTTTCAGCACGCGCAGGGCGCGCAGCGTGATGTCCTCGAGATTGCCGATCGGCGTCCCGACCAGATACAACGCTGGACCGCTCGATTCCGCTTCACTCATGGCCGGAAGTCTACCACTGCATGCGGTTCGACCTCGGCGGCGGCGCTGAGAGAACGGTGTTTCGCGGATGCCGCCCTAAACGGCTGCTGGGATAAGAGTTGGACCGGCTACGATTTTGTCCCGGTCAGTGCACAACCGTAATCTCCCCGTGAGGCGAATTTCGCATCAAACTGGGACGATGCGGATTCCGGCAAAACCCGTAGTCGCGGCCCTCCTTTGCGGGCTTGCCCTCTGCGTCTGTTCTGCGCAGGAGACGGCTCGCCAGGCCGGGAATTCCAACACTCAAAGCGTGCGCGAGAACCATGGGAGAAAAGCGAATCGCACGCTCACTCCTGACGATGGTCTCGGTGTGATCTCGGCTGCGCTGGATCCGAAAGTGCGCCGGTATGCAGGACACGATTGCTCGCACCTGGTGCATGCGATTTACGAACGCGCCGGCTTTCCCTATGCCTACGCCAGCTCTGACGATCTCTACAACGGGGTCCAGGGATTTCAACGGGTCAAACATCCTCAACCCGGCGACCTGATCGTGTGGCGCGGGCACGTGGGAATCGTGGTCAGACCATCCAAGCGCGTCTTCTTCAGCTTCATGAGCGCGGGGCCCGGAATTGATAACTACAACGCTCCCTATTGGGCCGATCGGGGGCGCCCGCGGTTTTATCGTTACGTGAAGGATGATCGTTGCGCAGGATGTTCCGCCGTCAGCGCCAGCTTCCGTCGAACTCAGCCAAATTGACGCCACCCGGCAGCCGCCCCTAGAATCAAGCTGACGCAGTTGTTGTCCCGTCAGCTGTCTCACACTCATGCCACTTTACGAATACGAATGCAAGAAGTGCGGCCACCGCTTCGAAAAAATCCAGAAGTTCTCTGACAAGATGGTCAAGAAGTGCCCCGAATGCGGCGGGCAGGTCGAGCAGATGATCTCCGCCCCGGCCGTGCAGTTCAAAGGATCGGGCTGGTACGTCACCGACTACGCGAAGAAATCATCTTCGCCGGCTTCTTCCGGCGGAGACTCCGGATCCAAAGATAAGTCGGACGACAAGTCGAAATCCGACAGCTCGTCGAAAGATGCCTCTAAAGACAGCTCTTCCAAGGAGGGCTCCAAAGCGGGCTCTTCCAAAGAAAGCTCGTCGAAGGAATCCCCGCGCCGAGGCTCAGGCCGGCACAAATAAAGCGACCTGGGTTCTCCGAGGCCGCTTCTGCTCTTACGGCTCTTCCTGATCACTGACCCCTAATCCCAGATCGCTGCCCTACTTCAGCTCGCGCTCAAAGTGATCTTCGATCATGGTGAACAGATGCACCCGCGCGTCTTTGCCCGCGATGCTGTGCGTCTTGTCGGGATAGATCATCAGGCGGAACTGCTTGCCCGCGTTGATAAGCGCGTTGATCATCTGAATGCTGTTCTGGAAGTGCACGTTGTCGTCGCTCGTGCCGTGCACCAGCAGCAGCGCCCCATGCAGCTTGTCGGCGAACTTGGTCACATCCGACTGCTCGTACCCGGCTTTATCGTCCTTGAGCAGCCCCATGTAGCGCTCGGTATAGATCGAGTCGTAATTTTCCTGATTGGTGACGGGAGCCACGGCCACACCCGCGCGGAAGCGGTCGGAATGGGTCATCGCATATAGCGTCATCGATCCGCCATTCGACCATCCCCAGATTCCGATGCGGTCTTTATCCAGCTGCGGATACTCGGCCAGCAATTGATCGAGCGCCGTGAGCTGATCTTTCAACTCGATCGCACCGAACTCATGCCGGATCGCGGTCTGGAACTTGCGATCGCGCCCCGGCGTCCCCCGATTGTCGACAGCGAAGATGGCGAATCCCTTGCGCGCCAGAATTTCGTCGAACGCGCTGGGCATGCCCTTGGTGACCATCTGCGCCGCCGGGCCACCGTAGATGTTGATGATCAGGGGAATCTTGCCTGTAGCCGGCGCCTCCGGAGGCAGCAACAGCCGTCCGTATAACACCGTCCCGTCGTCGGCTTTGAACTCCAGATACTTCGGCTCTCTCAGCCCGTATTCGGTGATTTCGTCGTGCGCCTTCCAGACCGGATCGCACGCTCCTCCAACCGCGCACAGCGAAATGCTGGGCGCCGCATGCGGTCCGAAATACATGTGCGAATAGTGCTTGCCATCATCGCTGAACTCGGCGAAGTGTTCCCCTTCCTCGGTGGTCAGAGCCTTGAAGTCGGAGCCATCGAGCTTCACGGAAAAAATCTGCTGCTGCCGCGGATCATCCTTGTTGGCTTCAAAGAACACCGTTCCCGCCGCCTCGTCTGCCCCCGCGATCCCCAGCACTTCGAAGTCGCCCTTGGTCAGTTGCCGCTCCAGCTTCGCGTCGGCCGCCATTGGATCCTGCTTGTCGAAACTGTACAGATAAATCTGCATGGTTCCGTCGCGCCAGCTCGGCCAAAGAAACTGCCCACTCGACTTCAAGAACTTCACCTCCAGATGCTCAAAATCAATCCACGCTCCCGGAGTTTCTTCGGTTAGCACGATCCGCGACTTGCCCGTTTTCGCATCGACGAAGTACAGGTCCATCTTGTCTTCGGTGCGGTTCAGCACTTCCGCCCAGATCACGCCATCACGCACCCATCCAAAGCGGGGGATGTATGTGTCGGGATCGTTCCCCAGGGAAATCCAGCGCACTTTTCCCTTGTCCGAATCCACCAGACCCAGCTTCACCACGGGATTCGGATCGCCAACTTTTGGATACTTTTCCTGATCGACCGTGGGATGCGTCGGCAGCCAGTCGGTGATGGGATAGGTCGGTACCTTGGTCTCGTCCATGTGCAGGAAGACGATGCCTTTGCTGTCGGGCGACCAGAAATAATTGCTGCGGACCGCGAGTTCCTCGGCGTAGACCCAGTCGATGTCGCCATTCAAAAGATCGTCGCCGGTATCGCGGGTAAGCTGGCGCTCCCGATTGCCGCTGACCGAACGCACAAACAGATTGTGCTTGCGGACGTAGGCCAGGCGGTTGCCGTCGGGCGAAAACTTCGGGTCACCGCTGGGATCGGGCGCGGAGGTAAACTGCACCGCCGTATCGTTGCCCAGGTCATAGAGCCACAACTGTCCTCGCGAATCGAACATTAGATGCTTCGAGTCCGGAGCCCACAAGTAAGCGGCCACGTGATACCGCGTCAGCCGTTCCTTCTCTCGCTCGTTCTTTACTTTGTTTACATCGGGATCGAGAGAGGCTAACTTGGCCGCGCTGACCAGAACTTTCTTCTCTCCGGTCGCGGCGTCCACATACCACAACTCGCCCTGGTCACCGTTCTCGTCGCGCTGCACAAACGAGAGCCTGTTTCCGTCGGGACTCCATTCGGTCGTCTCGGGGCCGCGCCCGCCCAGACCTCCCGGTTGAAATAGGGAGTCGATGGTGAGCGGCTTGGTAGGCGTAGTCTGCGCAGAAATTGTCGCGGCAGGCAGAAAGCAGAAAAATGCAAACAGGGCATAGCAAAATGAATGAGACGTCTGGCGTATCACGAAGTGACCTCGCGGGAGAGTGTAAAAAGCGGATTCACAGTCGAACGAACGAGTGTACACCGCACAAGCCCCGGCTGCACGCGTGTCAGCTCTGGGTAGTGGTGCAGTTTGAGAAGATTTGTATCAGGGCATCGCTTCAGCAATGCCGCAACATCGGGGATACGAGCCGGTCATTTGCTCGCGCTTTGGCGCGCTTGAAGGGATCGCGGAAGAAACCGGGGATCGAAGCGTGGCGCCGGGAGTTTGACAAACGCGTTTTCCCCTGCACTCTCAGCGAGCTTTTTCTCAGCGTGCTCTGCGGTAAAAAGCTTTTTAACGCGGAGTTCAATGAGATTTCGCAGAGCTCGCGAAGAAAATCCCCAGGCTATAAAGGCGTGCCCTGATACGAATCTCCCCACGCTCCCGAACCCGCGTAAATTCGCCCTCCCACGCGTGTTAGAATGAATGCAGCCGGATGCTACCAGAAATTGAAAACCTCCTGAAGCTGCAAGACACGGACAAAGAAATCCGCCGCCTGCAGGATGAAGTCGCGGAACTGCCGAAACGCGTCGCTGTCATCGAGCAGAAGCTGGCCGGCACCAAGGCACAACTCGAAAAAGCACAGACTGCGGTGAAAGCCGACGAAGCTTCCCGGCGCAAGTACGACGCCAACATTACCGAGCTGCGCGGCAAAATCTCCAAGTATCGCGATCAATCCCTCGACGTTAAGACCAACGATCAGTACAAGGCCTTGCTGCACGAGATCCAGTTCGCCGAAAAGGAAATCTCAGCGAACGAAGACAAGATTCTCGAGTTGATGATCAACGCCGACGCCCGCGACAAGGAAGTCAAAGCCGCGCAGGCGGAACTCAAGGCCGAAGCCGCCGAGATCGAAAAAGAAAAAGAAGACGCCCGCCAGCGCACCGCCGAAGACGAGAAGTTGCTGGCCGAATGGCGTGCCAAGCGCGACCAGCTCCGCACCGGCATCAACGAAGATCTGTTGCGACACTTCGAGCGGGTTTCCAAATTTCGCGGCAGCGGTATCTCCGAAGTCCGCGATCACAAATGCATGGCGTGCCAAGTCATGCTTCGGCCGCAGACTTACAACGACGTTCGCTCCGGAAAAGAAACGGTCGTCTGCGACTCGTGCCAGCGCATTCTGTATTTCAATCCCGCCGAGGAACTCGTCGATCAGAAGCCCGGCATTCACCGGCCTAAGCGCCATCATCCGAAGATCGATGCGCCCCAGGCCTGGTACTACAAGGCCGAGTTCGCAGGAGACGGCGAAGTCTTCCTCTGCCTGACGAATGCTCACGGCCAGGGCAGCCGCCGCGTCTACGACATCCATACCGGACGCCTGCTCGGCGAGATCCTGATCCGCGAAGGCGACTACCGCCAGGCGTTCCCCGAAGACATCACCGGATCGACGCGCCTGAATGGCAACTGGAGCGAGGAAGAACTCGACGGCTTCGGCGGCGAGCTTCCCATGGTGATCCTGGACTCACTCCGCGCCGATCTCGATCTCGCCCGTCACGAAGCTGCCTCCGGATCGCATGCCAAACACGCAGTCCCAGCCGCATCCACCGAACAAGCCGCCAGCTAAATCAGAAGTGTGAGGTTGGAATCGGCGAGGCAAAGAATTCCGGTCTCCTCAAGCCACCAGCATGCTGCAGCGGTTGCATCGCCACAGTCTCCAATTCTCATCATCTTCTCATCGTGCTCTCATCTTGGAACCTTTCAGGAGTCCTACACTCACCTGTGTCTGCCACAGATGCAGAGATAAACACATTGGAGAAAGAAATGTCACAGAAGAGTGCGTACACCGTCTTACACCTGCGCTTCAAGTTGCGGGTACCGCCAGATGTCTTGCTTGCCAAGAGCCGAGAAGCCGCTACCACCATCGCCTCGGTAGAAGGTCTGATCTGGAAGATATGGGTCTTCCAGGAGGAGGGGTTTGAGATGGGAGGCGTGTATCTGTTTGCCAACCGTGAAACTGCCGAGGCTTACCTGAACCACCCGGTAATCCAGGCCGTGCGCAGCAATCCTGCAGTAGTATCCACCGAGTCCCAGCTATGGGATGTAGAAAGTTCGCTCTCGGCCGTCACGCGGGCTCCTCTGTGGGATATTTCCGCGCAATATTCAGAACCAGACGCCGTCATGGCAGGAGGTCAGTGATGCAGAGTCCCAGTACAAATCCCGTCAAGGAAGACATGCAGCAGAGAATCGAGCAGTTCGCCGGACAGGTGGTAACCGATCTCGCAGCCGCCATGGCTGGCGTGATGACCAACCTTGGGCACAAGCTCGGCCTTTATCAGGCCATGGCAGAGAGTGGCCCCATCAATTCGCATGAGCTGGCACGCCGCACCGCTACCAATGAGCGTTCTGTGCGAGAGTGGCTTAACGCGCAGGTAGCCGGCGGGTATGTGCGGTTCGACACGAACACCAACCAGTACTTACTGCCACCGGAGCACGCTTTTGTATTGGCGAATCCGGATAGTCCCGCATTTCTTCCTCCGGCTTTCGACGTGGCGGCTTCCTTGTGGCACGGCGAAGACAAAATCCTTGCCGCTTTCCGCTCTGGCAACGGAGTGGGCTGGCACGAACACGATTGCCGGCTGTTCACCGGAACGGAGGCCTTTTTTCGCAACGGATACCGGGCGCACCTGACTCAAACCTGGATTCCATCTCTCAGCGGCGTCCAGGAAAAGTTAGCCAAGGGCGGGCGTGTAGCCGACCTCGGCTGCGGGCACGGTGCGTCGGTCATCCTCATGGCGCAGGCATTTCCGAAGTCAAAGTTCGTGGGCATCGACTATCATGAATCTTCGATTGCCGTGGCGCGGGAACGGGCGAAGCAGGCTGGAATGGCCGATCAGATTCGGTTTGAAGTGGCAACGCCGCGGGTACTTGCGAGCAGCGAGGAGAAATTCGACCTGGTCTGCTTCATGGATTCACTCCACGACATGGGTGATCCGCTCGAAGCCGTCTGGGCTTCCCGGCAGGCTATGGCTCCCGACGGCGCACTCATGCTGGTGGAACCCTTCGCAAAGGACCGGTCTGAGGAAAATGTCGGCCCCGTAGCGAGGATGTACTACTCGGCTTCCACCGGTCTCTGCACCCAGAACGCACTATCGCAAGGAGGAGCCTATTCACTGGGAGCGCAGGCCGGCGCTACGCAGTTGCTTGCAATCCTCAAAGACGCGGGGTTCCAGAGCGCAAGGGTGGCCATAGAAACTCCGTTCAACCTGATTCTTGAGGCTCGCCCCTGAACCACCCTTCAACTCCGTGCGGGGTGCGCGAACTCAGGTTGTCGGCCGATATCGGTAGCCGACTCCCCGCACCGTTTCCAGCGCGTTCCGGTGCGCTCCGAGCTTCTGTCGTACGGAGCGCACCACCGCTTCAACCACATTGCTGGTGGACGCTTCCTTTCCATAACCCCAGACCGCCTCCACTAGTTCGTGGCGCGCCACAGCCCTGTTCGGCCTAGCCACTAGATATGCGAAGACTCCGAACTCAAGTGGCGTCAGGCCAATTCGGGTTCCGTTCACCACTAACTCACGCGCTTGCTCATCCAGCAATGGAGAGTGAGACGCAGCTTCAGCTGTTGCCGCGCCGGTTTCCTGGGCAAGCAGGTTGCCCAGCCAGCCATCTACCGAATCCACGCCCATGTCGAGACGAAATGTGTGTTGCATAACCCTGTCGACGACCGGGCGGCCTTCGTCGGCTACCCGGAATCCCAATTGCTCGAAGGAGTGGCGATATAGTTCCGCATCACAGTAGCAGGTGTAGACCCAGCGCAACCTCGGACGTAGCTCCAAATAGGTACGTTTGATGTCGAGCCAGCAGGCCGCCTGGCCCGATGATGGCCCTTCTCCCGTGTCGCGATCCAACGTACGCCGCAGCCAGAGAGTAGCGGCTCTGTCTTCTGAACGCGGCAGGTCTTTGGCCCAGCTTGCCGCAAGCGGGTCTTTCCCAATCACATTTTTGTGAACCTTCGATGCCACAATTGCCTGGTAGAAGCCCTGCACTCCGCCATGTTCATCCCGCACGACAAAAAACGAGTCTGGATGGTAGTGCCACCATTGCTCCAGCGCTCGACGCGACTGTGGCCCATCGAACTTGTGAATAATTTCTGAAATGGATTTCGCGTCTTCAGCGCGAGCTGGTTCGACGGAAACCGGGCTTTCAGTCGTGGGGAAAAAACCTTCGCGCAAGTTCTGGTTTTCAAGCAGGTAGAGTACGTCCGCCGTGCAACGCCAGTGGTCTGATCGCGGCGCCTGCCGGTATTGGTCACGCGCGACCTGCGAGGCGGCGCGCCGGTACCCTTGGTATCGCGCCGGATCACGGGACTTGAGAGCGGCCGTTACCGGCCCGCGAACGGCGTCATGCACCAACAGTCCATGAGGACCTGCGCTGACAAATGGCAGCGCCCGCAGCCGATCCAGTGCCGCATCGGCCGGGATATGCGGCAACATGGCCGCCAGTAGCGGCGCGGTGGCTGTTCGGACGAGGCAGGCGGCCTGTACGACCTGTTTGGTTTCCGAATCGGCATCCTCCAGAAAAAGCGCCGCCATATGCTCCAGTACCTGATGAAGAGTAGCCGCGCTCCCACGCACTTGCCCGCCCGCAAGGTGGAGTGTCAATCCCAGCGAAAGTGCCAATGGATGCCCCCGCGCAACCCGATTCAACTCCCGAGCACTGCCCTCCGGCACACCCTCCGAGGTCAGATACTCCAGAGCCACTTCCGGAGAGAATGTTTCCAGGAGCACGGAATCAAACAGTCCTCTCCACGCCGGGTCAATACGCCAGGCTGGCCGGGGTGGCTCGCGACTAGATAGGATTGTGCGCACGCTGTCGCCGAGCGCGGGCAGAAAAACCTGCCTTAGCCAGGAGTCAAGCAGACGGAAAGATTCGTAACTGTCGAGCACCAGCAGAATTCGCCTGGCCCCGTCCGACAGACTGCCCGCCACGACTGCGGAATCTTCGGACTCCGGGGCACCGATTTCCCTGCAGATCGCGCGACACAATGCCGCCGGGGAAGGCTCGCACCAGCGGGCGTCCATCCGCACAACAAAAACGCCCTTGCCGCCGATACTTGCCGCCAGCGCATTCAGCAGGTGAGTTTTGCCTATCCCCGGGATGCCCTGAATGTGCATCACCAGCGGCTCATCTCCTAAGGCAAAACCCTCCAGGCGCTCGAGCTCTGCGCGGCGGCCAGCTAGTGCTTCAACCGCACGCCGTTCCATTCTGTCTCCTAGCCGCATGGCCACAGTTTACCTGTCTTCAAGCGTCTTGATCACTCTTGACACACAGCGCCAGCACGTTCGGTCGCCCCGGAGGAACAATTGTGGCCAGTCAACAAATTACTTCTCCTGAGGTTTTTTGACTCGCAAGGCGATTATTGCTGGCCCGGTAAGTTCAATCGGCAGGCATGTTTCTTGCGGTCTTTCAGGCGTTACCATGTCCTCATGCCCCCGAGCCCGAAAGCCTCTGACCTCCCGAAGGTCAAAGTCTCCCCCCGCGGGGCCACTCGCCTCAAATCCGGACACGTCTGGGTCTACCGCTCTGACATTCTGTCGGCCGACAGCGTCGCCCCGGGCTCGCTCGTCGCCGTCACCGACCAACGCGGCAAGCCGCTCGGTACAGCCCTCTATTCCAGTTCGTCGCAAATCGCCATCCGCCTCATCTCGCACGATCCCGTCCCGGATCTCGCTGCGTTACTCCGCACTCGCATCGCCGACGCCATCGCCTACCGCGAGAAAATCGTCCGCGACACCAACGCCTACCGCGTCATCTTCAGCGAAGCCGACTTCCTCCCCGGACTGATCGTCGACCGCTACAACGACATTCTTTCTCTGCAGATTCTCACCCAGGCGATGGACGCCAACCTTGTCCGCGAAACGGTCATCTCTCAGTTGGTCCAATCTGCATTGACTCAGCAATTGAATCCCGCATCCGTGATCGAGCGCGTCGATCCGCGCGTGCGGGAACTCGAAGACCTGCCAGCCCGCGCCTCCGGCCTTCTGCACGGAGGGAAGACCGCAACCACGGTCACCATGAATGGCGTCCAGTTCCATTACGACGCACTCGAAGGCCAGAAGACCGGAGCCTTCCTCGACCAGCGCGAAAATTACGCCGCCGCCGCGCAGTACGCCAAAGGCGACGCGCTTGATGTCTTCTGCTACCAGGGAGGCTTCGCGCTCCACCTCGCTCGCGTCTGCGAGCAGGTCACCGGCGTCGACAGTTCCCGCCCAGCGCTCGAAGTCGCCGACCAGAACGCCGCCCTCAATCGGTCGCTGATGGAACGGGGGTTAAGGGACAAAGAAATCGAATGGATCGAAGGCAACGCCTTCGATCTGCTGAAGGACTACGCCGCCTCCAACCGGCGCTACGACACGATTGTGCTCGATCCGCCCGCCTTCGCCAAATCGAAGCGCGACCTGGACGCCGCCCTCCGCGGCTATAAAGAACTCAACCTGCGCGCGCTCAAGATGCTGCGCCCCGGCGGAATTCTGGTCACTTGCTCGTGCTCGTTTCACGTGAACCAGGCCAATTTCCTCGAAATGCTGGCCAGCGCTGCCCTCGACGCCCATCGAAACCTGCGCCTGATCGAGGTTCGCGGCCAGTCCAAAGACCATCCCGTGCTGCTGAATGTGCCCGAAACGTCCTACCTGAAGTGCGTCATAGCATCTGTAAGCTAAAGAAAATAAGAATAATTATGCTATTGACAATACTACGCTCAACTTTTATGATCCTTATACGCTAACTACGCGTCTAATGAAGTGACCGCAGCCCAAAGCAGAACGCCGGGGCCGGTCTCGAATTTCAAAACATTCAAGCCGTTCGAACCAACACATAAATTCCGAAGGAGGATTTAGCCATGACCGTATTAACCCGTTGGGAGCCATTCCGTGAGTTTGCCACCCTGCAGGACCGCATCAACCGCGCGTTCCGTGATTCCTATAGCGGAGCAGACCGGGATGAGTCCCTTGCCACCTCGGGCTTTGCCCCCGCCGTTGACGTCTACGAAGACGAGCACAAAGTCACGTTGAAGATCGAAGTGCCCGGAATCGAAGAGAAAGACATCGACGTTCGCGTGGAGAACAACACTCTCACCGTGCACGGCGAGCGCAAGATCGAAAAGGAAGAGAAAGAAGAGAACTACCGCCGTGTGGAGCGTCAGTACGGCAGCTTCACCCGCAACTTCACTCTGCCCACGACCGTGGACACCGAGAATGTTTCGGCGAACTACGACAAGGGCGTGCTGAAGATCACGTTGCCCAAAAAGGCCGAGGCCAAGCCGAAGCAGATCAAAGTGCATGTCGGCAGCGAAAAGGGCGAAAAGACCCTGGAAGCCAAAGGCCCCAGCAAAGCCGCGTAAGAGCAGTGGCCAGTTGCCAGTGAAACCCATGTAGGGACGGACGCATTCGTCCGTCCCCGCGAGGGCGAAGGCAGAGCGGTTCGGCAGGAATAAGCTGATCGCCAGCTTGAGCAAACCTGAAAGAGCGGCGCTTCGGCGCCGCGATAAAGCTGACAAAAATGCACGCTTTAGCCCCCTTACAACGGGAGGCGGCTGCGGTGACCGCTTCCCCTTTGCTTCAGAGTTCAGCCGTTTGGCTTTCGGCCGGTGTTGGCCGACAATAGGTCTGTGAAAGATACTCTGGAAGCCATTAACCAGATGCAGGCCGATGGCGTAATCGGACAGTACGCCATCGGAGGAGCGGTCGGAGCAACTCTCTACTTGGAGCCTGCCGCTACTCTCGACGTGGATGTATTTGTGACTCTACCGGCCGTCGAGGGCAGCTCGCTGTTAACGCTTTCTCCGATTTACGACTATCTGCGATCACACGGTGGCACGGTGCAACACGAACACATTGTCGTCGGAGGGTGGCCGATCCAGTTTCTGCCGCCCGCCAATGCACTGGAACGTGAGGCCATCGCTGAAGCAGTGGAAACCACGGTGCAGGGAGTTTCTACCCGGGTGATGACCGCGGAGCATCTGGTGGCGATCGCTCTGCAAACCGGAAGAGCCAAAGACAACATCCGTATCTTGCAGTTCATTGATCAAGAAGCAGTCAACCGCGACAGGTTAACGGATGTTCTGAAGCGCCAGGGTCTTATCAAGACGTGGCAGGAATTCGAGCGAAGATATCTGGAGGCAAACCGTGGGTAATCCAGAAATGCGCAAACAACTTGCCTCACTGAACTTCAGCGAGAAAGTCGAGATTCTTGAAAAGCTCCGGGATCGCAGCTTGGCTTTCGCTGCCGCGGGTCCGAGAGACCACCGTGTCGACAGGGCGGGTGGATTTTGTAGTTGTTCGGAATGGGAGCCTTGTGGCTGCGGCAATCAGCCGCCTTATCACTGCATGTTGTGCTGCAAGGAGTTGAGCAGAGATCAAATCGTTGCCGCCAGGAAGCGCGGCTTTTATCCAGAGGAAAAGAGATAAGCATTATGGCAATTCGCTGGGACAAATTTACGGTCAAAGCGCAGGAAGCGGTCCAGCGCGCGAACGAGCTGGCCTCCGAGCACGGCAATCCTGAGCTGCAGCCTGCCCACCTGCTGGCCGCGCTGCTCGAAGATAAAGAAGGCATCGTTCCCCCGGTGCTCGAAAAAATCGGGATCGGCCCGCAGGCCGTGCTGAGCGAGGTCTATCGCGAGATCGAAAAGCTGCCCAAGGTTTCGGGACAGGCCGCGCAGGCCACGCTCTCTAATGAAGTCAACAAGCTTCTGGAGGATGCCTTCAAAGAGGCTTCCAATTTCAAAGACGAATACGTTTCCACCGAGCACCTGCTGCTTGCCATTACGCACCTCAAGCGGGATGCGGCGCAGCAGATCCTGGCGCGTCATGGAGCGACCTACGACGCGATCCTGAAGGCGCTCACGGTTGTACGCGGATCGCAGAAAGTCACCGACCAGAATCCGGAAGCCAAGTATCAGGCGCTGGAGCGTTACGCTCGCGACCTGACCGAGCAGGCCCGGCGCGGCAAGCTCGATCCCGTAATCGGACGCGATGAGGAAATCCGCCGCGTCGTTCAGGTTCTCTCGCGCCGCACCAAGAATAATCCCGTGCTCATCGGCGAACCCGGCGTCGGCAAGACCGCCATCGTCGAAGGTCTGGCGCAAAGAATTATCTCGGGCGACGTTCCTGAAGTTCTGAAGAACAAGCGCGTCGTCGCGCTCGATCTGGGAGCGATGCTGGCAGGCGCCAAGTATCGCGGCGAGTTCGAAGACCGCCTCAAAGCGGTTCTAAAAGAAATCGAGGACTCGCAGGGACAGGTCGTCCTGTTCATCGACGAACTGCACACTCTGGTCGGGGCCGGCGCGGCGGAAGGCGCCATCGACGCCTCTAACATGCTGAAGCCCGCGCTTGCCCGTGGAGAGTTGCGTGCGATTGGCGCCACCACGCTCAACGAATATCGCAAGTACATTGAGAAAGATGCCGCGCTCGAACGCCGCTTCCAGATCGTCTTTGTCGGCGAGCCCAATGTTGAAGACACGATCGCCATTCTCCGCGGCCTGAAAGAAAAGTATGAAGTGCATCACGGCGTGCGCATCAAAGATTCCGCGATCGTTGCTGCGGCCACGCTTTCGCACCGCTATATTTCCGACCGTTTCCTGCCCGACAAGGCTATCGATTTGATCGATGAAGCGGCCGCGTCGCTGCGCATCCAGATCGATTCTCTGCCGACCGACATCGATCAACTCGAGCGCCGCGCCACTCAGCTCGAAATCGAAAAGTCGGCGCTGAAGAAAGAAGACGATCCGAACTCGAAAGAGCGGCTAGGCGTGATCGAAAAAGAACTCGCCGAGATTCGCGAGAAATCCAACACCCTGAAGGCGAACTGGAAAAAAGAGAAAGATGCGATCGCCCGCATTCGCGCCCTGAAAGAACAGATCGAAAAGCTGAAGACAGAAGAGCAAGCCGAACTGCGCAAGGGCAACAACGAGCGCGTCGCGGAAATCCGTTACGGAAAGATTCCGCAAGCCGAGCAGGAACTGGCCAAGCTGAGCAAACAGATGGAGAGCCAGAGCGGCAAGCGCATGCTCAAAGAAGAAGTCGACGAAGAGGACGTCGCGCGCATCGTCTCCAAGTGGACCGGCATTCCTCTGTCGAAGATGCTCGAAGGCGAAGTCAAGAAGCTGGTCACTATGGAGGAGCGCCTGCGCCAGCGCGTCATCGGCCAGGACGCGGCATTAGAGCGCGTAGCCAATGCGATTCGCCGCTCGCGCGCCGGACTCAGCGATCCCAAGCGTCCGATCGGCTCATTTATTTTCCTAGGGCCAACCGGGGTTGGCAAAACGGAACTCGCCCGCGCGCTCGCCGAATTTCTATTCGATGACGAGCACGCCTTGCTCCGCATCGACATGTCGGAATACATGGAGAAGCATTCGGTCGCCCGCCTGATTGGCGCGCCTCCGGGATACGTCGGCTACGAAGAAGGTGGACAGCTCACCGAGCAGGTGCGTCGCCGCCCGTACGCGGTCGTGCTCTTCGATGAAATTGAGAAGGCGCATCCCGACGTCTTCAACGTGCTGTTGCAGATGATGGACGACGGCCGCCTCACCGACGGCAAAGGCCGCGTAGTCGATTTCAAGAACACCATCATCATCATGACGTCGAACATCGGTTCGCAACTTTTGCAGGCGGAGAATTTGAAGTCCGACCGCGATTTCGATGAAGCCGCACAGCAAGTGCAAAACCTGCTGCACACGCACTTCAGGCCCGAGTTTCTAAACCGGGTGGACGACATCATCGTCTTCCGCCCACTGGGCAAGGAGCAACTGGTCAAGATCGTCGAGCTGCGCCTGGAGGACGTTCGCCGGTTGCTGGCCGATCGCAAGATCTCGCTCGAGCTGACGGACGCGGCCAAGGACCTGATGTTCACGCAGGGTTACGACCCCAACTTCGGAGCGCGCCCATTGAAGCGTGCCATCCAGAAGCTGATCCAGGACCCGCTGGCGTTGAAGATTCTCGACGGCGAAGTTCTGCACGGGGATCACGTCATCGTCGACGCCGACAAAAAAGCCGGCAAGATGACCTTCGCAGTCAGCAAGCGGGTAGGCGAGAAGGAACCGGCAAAGGCGAAGCGTTAATCACCACGGAGGCACAGAGGCACGGAGAACTGCCGAATTCGGGTTTCTCCGTGCCTCAGTGACTCTGTGGTGAATTCGATCTTGGCTGTGCGAATGCGTCGATCACACTCGGCGCTTGCGCCAGATACCAGCCCACTGCGACTCGTACCGCGATCTGGAATCCGTACCAGAAGACAGGGATGCCAAGCTCAGCCATGGATATCTTGGGCACCAGCGATGCGACTCCAAGCACCATCAGCACCATCGCGGCCCAGCGCGCCCAATTATGCAGGCGAAACAATCCCCAGCCGATCAGTGCGTATCCGGTTCCGAACAACAGGATCATGTAAGGACCCGCCAATTCCAGTCCATACATAAAATATTTCCCGGCCATCAGCGAAAGTGCTCCGGGCGCGATCCATAGAATTGCGGCGAGCGACCACAGATAGAGCGCGGCGGCGATGGATAACAACGAAAGAATCGTAACCAGAGTTGGCCGCTGCATACGCGGAGGCCGGATTCAGTCCAAATCTCGCCAGTTCGGCCCGATGCCCATATCCACTTGCAGGGGCACGGCCAAGGCGTGCACTTTCTCCATGTGCTCGCGCACCAGCGCTTTCATCGCTTCGACTTCATTTTCCGGGACTTCGAAGACCAGTTCGTCGTGAACCTGCAGCGTCATTCGCGATTTCAATCCGCGGTCGCGCAGCGCGGCGTCGATGCGAATCATCGCGACCTTGATCAGGTCCGCGGCCGTTCCCTGCAGCGGAGTGTTGACGGCGGTGCGCTCGGCGAATCCGCGCTGGTTCGCGTTCTTGCTATTGATGTCGGGGATCGGGCGCACGCGTCCAAACAAAGTTTTCACTTTCAAATCACGACGCGCTTCTTCGAGAGTCTTGTCAATGAACGCGCGCACGCCGCTGTACTTCTCAAAATAAGCGCTGATGAATTGCTTGGCTGCGCTCGGCTCAATGCCAAGCTGCTGTGACAGGCCGAACGCGGAGAGTCCGTAGACGATTCCGAAATTTACGACCTTCGCCTGGCGACGGTGATCGGGCGTGACCATCAGCGGCGGAACTCCAAAGACTTGCGAAGCGGTCAGCGTATGGATGTCGTCGCCGCGCCGGTAGGCTTCGACCAGCAGCGGATCGTGCGAGAAGTGCGCCAGCAGCCGCAACTCGATTTGCGAATAATCCGCGGTGAGAAGCACATGGCCGGGCTCGGCGATGAAGGCGGCACGAATGCCGCGTCCGAGTTCGGTGCGAATCGGAATATTCTGCAAATTCGGATTCGCCGATGACAATCGTCCAGTCGCCGTTCCCGTCTGACCGAAAGTCGTGTGCAGCCGCCCGGTCGCCGGATTGATCAGCGCGGGCAGCGCATCCACATAAGTTGACTTCAGTTTCGTGAGTTGCCGATAGTCGAGCACCATGCGGGCGATGGGATGGTTCTCGGCCAATTCTTCCAGCACATCGACAGCCGTCGAGATCGTCCGCCCTTTGCCGTATTTCACCGGCTTCGGCAGATTCATGCGATTGAAGAGCACGTCGCCCAGTTGCTTCGGCGATCCGACATTGAACTCCATTCCGGCCGCAGCGTAGATTTCTCCGGCCTTCGCAGCAATTTCGCGCTCGAGTTCGGTTGACATCTTCGAGAGCGCGGTGGTATCGATTTTGACGCCGGCGTGCTCCATGCGGGCCAGCACGGGAACCAGGGGCAGATCCATTTCCTGATAAAGCCCGGACAACCCGGCCTGCTCGACTTCCTCGCGGAGTGCCGCTGCCAGCCTGCCGGTAATGTCGGCCGACTCGGCCAGTTCGCCCGCAAGTCGCAGATTGAAGCGCCGCAGCGCCACCTCCGGCAGACTATGGGAGGAATACGTTGGATTCAGCAGGTACGAGTACAGCGTCGTATCGTGGCGAACATTTTCCAGTGCGATCCCGAGCGGCGCCAGCGTGTGAATCGCGGCCTTGTAATCGTGAATGGCCTTGGTCACTTCACTACTGGCCAGAGCCGCTCGCAGGCTTGACTCGGCCTCGGAGGAATCGAGTTTCACAGCAGTTGCCGATCCCGCCTCGGCCGAAATGGCGATGCGTCGCGTAGCCGCTGGCGCAACTGGGGCGGTCATCGCTCCGCCCATAAGAAAAAGCTGGTCTGCCTGCGGTTCTTCTTCTACTTCTTCAGTCGCAGGAGGCGGTTCCTCCTGTTCGACGGCCACGGCGAGCACGCCGCCCGCGGAGACGGCCTTCAGCACGCGCTCCACGTCCCCGGCGGACTTGGCTTCGGAGTAGTGCGTCTCCCGGACCTCGACCGCCGGCAACAGTTCTTTGAGCAGCGAACTGAATTCCAGTTCCGTGAAGAGCGCGCGCAAGGCATCCACGTCGGGCTCTCCCACGCGCATGGAATCGACATCGAGTTCGACCGGAACGTTGGTGTCGATCGTCGCCATGCTCTTGCTGAACAGAATGGTGTCGCGATTATTCTGCAGGGACTCGCGGTAGGTTTTCCGTTCGACCTCGGCCGCGCGTTCGAGCGCCTGCTCCACCGTGCCAAAGCGCTTGATGATCTCCACCGAGCCTTTATCGCCAATTCCGGGAGCGCCGGGAATGTTGTCGATCGAATCTCCACGCAGCGCCATCACATCGATCACACGCTCCGGAGGCACGCCCAGAATCTCTTCCACCTTGGCCGCGTCGCAGATCAGATTGTCCTTGGGCGGATTCAGGATGTGAACTTGGTCGTTCACCAGTTGCATCATGTCTTTGTCGCTAGAAACGACATATACGGGATGCGAGGCTTCGGCGGCCTTGCGCGCGAGCGTTCCGATCACGTCGTCGGCCTCGAAGCGCTGCACTCCGATCATCGGAATGCGATAAGCCTCCAGCGCTCGCCGTATATAGGGAACCTGCTGCGCCAGATCTTCCGGCATCGCGGCCCGATTGGCTTTGTAGCCTTTGTATTCAACCTCGGTGAAGGTCTGTGTCTTGATGTCGAACTTGCGGATCTTCGTTACCGCCTCGGCCTGCTCATCGCGAAACGTCGGACCGGCGACATCGAACACTGCGGCAAGATACTCCGGAGAGAAGTCGTCGCGCAGTTTGCGCAGCATGTTCACAAACACGTAGATCGCAGCGGTGGGCAACCCAGTTTTAGTGGACATTGGCCGCTGCCGCACCATGGCATGATAGGCGCGAAAGATGAACGACATGGTGTCGATGAGATAGATGCGCCCGTGCTGGCTGGAACGTGGAGAGGCAGACGCCGGACGCTTAGACTTCGCCGCTTTCCCCTCGGAGGATGGTTCGGGCGGCGCAGGGGTCGACGATTTCGTGCGGGGGGACAACCGTCTTAGTTTAGCAGCTTGCCACGGCTAGAATTCCATCCGGAAATCGGCTTGCACGAACTTACTTGCGGGACCGCGTGAGTTGTTGCGAATTCTTCATGATGATCGTTAGCAAAATAGTACTGAGGCACGTGCTCGCCCGTTCGCTTGATGGCCTGCGGAGATTACTTCGGTTCGCCGTATTCAGTATTGAAATGAAGCTGAATCTCGCCGCAAGTGCCTTGTTCCGGGGAATAGACCACGCAGGTATCGAAGGGCCGTGAATAAACATGCAGGCTAACCGCGCGCTGGTTGAACTCGCGCGGGTTCACGACGCGGTGCACCGGGTCGGCGGGATCAACCGCGCAGGGCTCGGAAATGTTCATCTCGACGGTATTCAAAGGCTCCAGACGGGAGCGGCCGCTGGCCAGGTCCTGGTGCACGAGATGAAAATTTTCTACCTGCAGGCGGCCGACGGGAACCGCCATCCAACAATTCTGGTCGCGATGATTGTGCACCGAACTCGCCTGGCTCACTTCCCAGCAAATCGCCATCAGTTCATACAAAGGAGTGCGGTCGATGAGGTTGCGGGTGTAATGCTGACGGTCCCAGGTCAGGTATGGGGCAAGGGAGTTAGCGTCGACGGGAGTTTGCTGAAGAAAGAGGCGGAGAGGCTCGGTCTGATCGAAAGCCAATGCGGGCTTCCGTCGCAATTCATCCACCAGTGTTTGGATTGGAACTGGGCTAATCCGGGTAGTCATCGCGGACTCTGAAATCGAGTATAGCGAAAGGCCGGCAAGGCCGTGTCTTGCGTCCTTTTGTGAGAGCGATAATCCTGCAACGCGTTATCGGCCCGCTCCTAAGATCTCCCTGCTCTGGCCTTGCGCCACTGCGGGATAGGCGGCTCTCTTGCGGTTGCGCAGATCCTGCGGCAGTTCAGAGCGCAACAACCATAATCCTGCGGCTACGGCGGCCGCCCACGTGACCGATATCAGCGCAAGTTGCAGGAAATCCGCCACCCGGCTGCCGTGCCCGGTGGTCGCCAGCGGGATCGCTTTCGCCACTTCGAAGCTGATTCCGCCCGCTACGGCTGCTGTAAGCGCCGCTTTACCCAGTTCATCCCAACGCAAATCTCCCAGCCTCACCAGCTTGCGGTAATGCAGCAACCCCGCCAGGGCGCATAGATTAATTCCGATGCCGATATCCGACGCCCAGGCAAGCCCCACCACTCCGAATGTATGAAACAGGATCGAATAGATTGGCAGCGACGCCAGAGTGATCACGCTGACGGCGACCATGGGCGTGAGCGTGTCTCCGGCTGCATAGAACGCGCGCGCATAAAGTCCCTGGGCGGACCACAACACCAGCGACAGCGAAAACCAGAAAAAATAGACAGAACTGGTTTGCGCGTCGGCAAAAGAAAACTTGCCTCGGCGGTACACCAGATCGATCAGGGGAAGCGCAGCCACCATCATCCATGCTGTGGCCAACACGGATGCTGCGGATACGCGATAAACCGAATCATTCACGGTGGCGGCAAATTCCTTCAGTTTCTTTTCGTTGAACAGGCGGGCAAAAAAAGGTAATGAAGCCTGCCCTGTCGCTTGGCCCAGCACCGCAATGGGCACGGCAAACAAGCGCTTCGAGAAAGTCAGCCGAGTAATATCGCCGACCCCGCTGGCCGCGTAGTGTCGCAGGATCCAATCATCGGCCGTTACCAGCGAGACGCCCAGCATCAGCGGCACAGAAAGTTTGACCCATTCCCGAAAGGCGGGATTCGTCACATCGAACGAAGGTTTATATCCCGTCCCGATCCGCACCGCCCCGATTACGCTAGCCAGAAACGGTCCGGCGACGCTGCCGATCAGCGCTCCATACGCCAGGGACTGAATCCCGAAGTGGCGGCCGCCGATCACTCCCCCCAGAATAATGAACAGGTTGTAGATCAGCGGCCCGAATGCGGGGAACAGAAAGAGCCGGTGCGAGAGCAGCACGGCCGAGACCACTCCTCCGACGTAGAAGAAGATCTGCGCCGGCAGCAGAATGCGGGTGAGATGAACGCACAACTCCACCTTCTCCGGGGTGAATCCTTTGACGAACCAGCGCACGAACTGCGGGGCGAAAATTTCCGTGAGAATCGTGCCCACTATCATGACCGCCGTCATGACCGTGATGATGACGGAAAAAGTTTTTTGCGCGTCCACCTCGCGCTTCTCCGCGAGAAACCGTGTGTAGATCGAAATAAACGTGATGGAGGCCGCGCCCCCGGCGACGATGTAGTTGAGAAAGTCAGGCAGGGTAAAAGCGGCGAGGTACGCGTCCGTTGATCCGTAGGCGCCATAGGCCCAGGCGATGTAGGCATCGCGCGCGTACCCGATGACGCGCGACAGCATCACGGCCGTGATCAGCAACAGCGTTGCCGAAAATGCCGTGTGCTGGTGCGATGGCCGGAAGAAGCGCAGCAGTTTCGTCATCGAGACCCGATCCGATGTTCAATCTTAGACGTTCAATCTTATCGGAATCTCAACGCGTCAGGCAGTTGTGCGGCGAACACTCCCTGCGTCTTGTCTGCCGGCAGGCAGCGACTCGCCGCACGCTACTTCCTGATGGAAGACTTCTAAGTCACTTTGCCGGAGGCGCAACATAAACCTGCTGCGCCGATATCAGATCCACAGTCTGGAGTTCAGTCCTGACCCTCACTCTCTGCAAGCCTGCCTTCTTGGGCGGCTTGGCGAGAAACGTCAGGAAATACTGGTGGCCTAATCGTTGTGCGAACTGGTCGAGGTAAGGTGCAAACGCAACCGGAGGCCCGTTGAAACCTATGTAATAGGCCTCGCCCCCGGTTTTGTCCGCGAGGTCAGCAAGATATAGCTGGCCCCAGTACGCCTGCCAGTAGCTGTGGCCGAAATGGCCCACGCCGGGCGTGTAAATCGCTGAGACGAGAATGCCAGCGCGCTGGGCATCGCTGATTGCCGCATCCAGATACGGATCCTGCATATCGCCGGTGCCGTAATAACGATCGATTCCATCCGTCGCCATGAAGATTTCCCGGCGGGCGGTGGTTTCTGGCCACCGTTTGATCAAATCGGTCAGCGAAAAATAAGGACTGCCGTTGATGCCCCGCATTCCCATCGGAAGACGTATCGCCTTGGCGGCCAAGGCGTGATCGGTGGTCGGATTCTGTTCGATTTTGGCGATTCCATTCTGCATATACGCCACCCCAACTGCGGTGGAGGGCGGCTGGTCGTTGATGAACTTCTTAATGTCCTCGATTTGCGTGCCCAGGGTGCTGTTCGAACCATCGTCCAGCATCACAAACAATTGGAGAGCTGCGTGATCGCCTTGCGCGGGGATCCAATCGATCACCTGGTCGCGATCTTTTCCCTCAAACACCATCACATCTTCGCGGTTAATGACCGGCACCTCAGTTCCTTTCCGCGGCTCGGCTGTGACCACCAGGTGTGCCGGAACACCTGCTGGTGGGGCTTGTTGTGCCCGGCAAGTTCCCGCCGCCATCATTCCAAGTGCGAATGCAACTGCTCCCGCAGTGAAGAAACTCTTGTTGCTCATATTGCCTCCTTGCAGTACGTTACGAATCCACAATGCTGTTTTGAAAGCTGTAATGTGCACGTTAGATGATGAGAACTAGAGATTTGGATGATTCAAAGTGCAGAAAGAATGAGATCTATTGCAGAAATTGCCGCTGAGCTGTCCCGATGCTGCCGCCGGAATCCAAATGCGATAATCAGGAGTGGATTCTTCAACCCCGGTCCAGAGCACGTCCGCCGTCTTCCGCCGATCTTTCCGCAAACAATTTCCAGCAGCCGTTCGCGGCGAAGGCGTCTACCTCTGGGATGATGCGGGTAAGCGCTACCTCGATTTGGCTGGATCTGCTGCGGTCAACTTTATAGGTCACGGCGTGCCAGAGATGTCCGCAGCCATGGCCGAACAAGCGGCAAAGCTCGAATTCGCACATACCAGCCAGTTCACTACTCCGGTGGCCGAAGAGTTTGCCGGGGAACTACTCGCCTTCGCTGGAGAGCACTTTCGCGGCGGTGCCGTTTACTTCACCTCCGGCGGGTCGGAATCGATTGAAACCGCGCTGAAACTGGCGCGCCAGTATCAATTTGAGATCGGACAGCCCCGCCGCTACCAGATTCTCAGCCGCCAGCAAAGCTATCACGGCGCGACTTTGGGAGCATTGTCGGTTTCAGGCAATAAACGTCGGCGCGAGATTTATCTGCCCATGGTGCGCGAGTTTGCCCATATCGGCATGCCTTATTGCTACCGCTGCGCCTTCGATTGCACCGACGGATGCCGCAACTGCGGCCAGCAATATGCCGCCGAACTCGAGCAAGCCGTTGAAGCGATGAACGGAGAAGCCGCTGGCTTTATTTTTGAGCCGGTGAGCGGGGCAACGCTGGGTGCAGTCGTTCCTCCTCCGGGGTATTTGCAATCGATCGCGGAGATCTGCCGCCGCCACGGCGTGCTCCTCATTGCCGACGAGGTAATGACCGGCATGGGACGCACCGGCCGCAATTTTGCCGTCGAGCATTGGGATGTCGAGCCAGATATTCTGGTCACCGCGAAAGGACTCTCCAGCGGATACGCTCCGCTGGGAGCCGTGATTGCCAGCAAGAAAGTTGTTGACGCCATTGCCTCAGGCTCAGGCGCCTTCCTGCACGGCTTCACTTACAACGCCCACCCCATTTCGCTGGCCGCCGGTCGCGCAGTTTTGCGTCACCTCCAAACGAAGAAATTAGTCGAAGCCGCCGACTCCAATCGCGCCGAAACGCCAGCTGCCCATTTCAAGCAGCGGCTCGAGAATTTGCAGAATGAAGAAGCTGTGGGCGACGTCCGCGGGCTCGGCCTGCTCTGGGGAGTCGAGTTTGTCGCCGACAAGAAAAGCAAGCGGCCATTCCCTCCCGGTGAAAATTTTGCAGGACGCGTCGCAGCCGCCGCCATGCAGCGCGGCCTGCTGGTCTATCCCATGCAGGGCAGCGTGGACGGCGTCTCGGGCGATCACCTTCTTCTGGCTCCCCCAGCCCTAATCACGGAAGAACAGGCCACCTGGTCGGCAGAGCAGTTAGCAGCAGCCATCCGCGCGGCGAACGGGTAGCGCCGGCCTCCGGCCGGCTGTCGCGGGGGCGTCCCGCCCGCGCATTGCTGGCTCTATTGTTTCGCCAGGAATCTAATTCAGCCAGGAATCTGTTTCGTGAATGGTTTCATGTCAGCCTGGAATCTGTCTCGATAATGGTTTTGGGAAGGGCACGGCTTCAGCCGTGCCGCTACAGGTCGGTAGAAGGCCGGGCTTTAGCCCCTGAGGCCTCGCAGTTTGCGAACGTTTGACGATTGACGTTCCTCCATTATCCCCTTCTGTTCAATAACTTACCTGCTGACCATCGTTTGACCACCAGTGCATTGTCCTAACCCGCAGCGTGCGCGAAATTCACTCGCGCCACCAAGACGCGACGATGAAATCGAATCGCCCGGAGGTCACAATGGCAAGCCCTGGATCTCAAACGATGACGGAATTCTGTGAGCAGGTAAACCCGCGGGTGCTGTTGGAAATGCGGCGCACGCGTCCCTTTCCCGACATGCTGCGCGTACAGGAAAGCTGGGTCGCCGCGGCGGAGAAACGCGCACTCCTCTGGCTGGCTGCGCACACTCCCGAAGCGATCAATTCTGATCACCTGACCGCGTTAGGCCTCGTCGCGCAGATCGGCGCCGGAGCCTGCTACGCCCTGGCGTCGAGGAACCGCCTGTGGCTGCTGGGCGTCATCGCGTGCCTCGCGCTCAACTGGCTCGGCGACTCTCTGGATGGAACGCTCGCCCGGGTGCGTCAGCGGCTCCGTCCGCGCTATGGGTTCTACGTCGACCATATGGTCGACAGCTTCGGCGCCCTTGCCCTGATGGGCGGTCTTGCCCTGTCGGGCTACATGCATCCGCGGATCGCGATCGGCCTGCTTATCGCGTTCCTGATGCTCTCAATCCAGTCGTATCTCGCGACGCACGCTCTCGGAGAGTTTCGCCTGTCGTTCTGGCGCTTTGGTCCCACCGAACTTCGCATCCTGCTGGCGGTCGGAAACCTCGCGTTGTTCTGGAAGCCCATGGTTCATTTCTTGGGTGGAATTTATCGTCTGTTCGACGTAGGCGGCGCCATCGGTCTGGCGGGCATGAGCTTGATGGTCGTCGTCTTCGCTTTGCAGAACACGGTGCGGCTTTATCGGGAAGAAAGGATCGCACAATGAATGGGAACGCCCGCTCAACTCCCGCGCCGCCTTCCACGTTCGTGCGCTGGTGGAAATTCAACTTCGTGGGCGCGATCGGCATCGGCGTGCAGTTTGCCGCGCTGTATCTGTTGAAGAGTGTGCTGGGTTTCGATTACTTGTTTGCCACTGCATTCGCGGTCGAGGCCGCGGTGGTCCATAACTTCGTCTGGCACGAACAATTCACCTGGGTAGACCGAATCAATCCCGACCGAATCAATCCGCAAGGGATGCAGCCTTCGTGGCGCCAGTCGCTGCCACGATTCTTGCGCTTCAATCTGACCACCGGAGCCGTCTCGATCGTAGGTAACCTCGCGCTGATGAAAGTCATGGTCGGCCAGGGACACATGAATTACCTGCTGGCCAACGCAATCGCGATCGCGCTGTGCTCCATAGCAAATTTTCTGGTGAGCGACGAATGGGTCTTCGAAGGGTAAGGCTGGCGATGGTGAGTGCTATGGCGATTTAACGCCAACTATGGGGGCTGACCTACCCTCCCATGCCTAGCATGAAGCCGTAGCCGCACACTCCTAGCAGTGCGACCCACCACGCGAGCAGCAGGATGCCATCAAATCGAGTCGGGCGAATAGGCGATGCTGCCCGTCGATTTTTCCAAACGACTAGACCGTACAATACGGTGGCAAGCATTGTTGATACCACAATCCAGACTTGCATAGATCGGCCAACGGCATCTTCCAAATGGGCGGACCGCATAGCGAGAAATCCGCGGTCTACCCAACGATGGGTCGTCGGTATCATGAATAAGCCAAACAAGAAGAAGTTCGCGTACAGGATTGCTCTAACAATGGTCCGGGAACACATCGCGGGAGACGCGGCATCCATGATGCACCGGGTGCGAGTATAGCTTCTTGGGGTGTCTGTCAGTCAACTGTTGTAGGCAGTCTTTAGCGCTACTTGACATGTTCTGCACGACATAACGGCGGTACGACCTACGTGATCCCCAGCTTCTCCAGATTCTCGACCGGCCTGGCCAAGACAGCCTTGCCGCCTCCCGCCACGATCGGCCGCTGCAGCAGCTCCGGATGAGCCGCAATAATATCGAGAAGCGCCTCGTTGCTTAGATCCTTCCCCGCCACGAACTCTCGATAGGCAGATTCCTTCGTTCGCAAAACGTCATGCGGCTTCAACCCCGCCCGCCGCAGCAAGCCTTTCAACTCCTCCGCCGACAACGGATGCTCGATGTAATTCACGCTCTCAAATTCAACGCCCTGTGCAGTCAAGACACGCCTGACCTCGCGGCAGGTGCTTCACGTCGGCTTCTCGTACACCGTTACCGCTTCTTTCTTCTTCATCAGAAGCATGCTCCGGGTCACCCCGATGTTGCCGAGCTACGAAATCTTCAGCACGACTTTGCCGTAGTTCTTCCCATCCCCCAGCAGCTTGTAAGCTTCAACCGCCTGGTCCAGCGGGTATACGTGCCCGATCTGGGGAACCAGTTTGTCCTGTTCAATCCACTGGGAAAGCTGCTGCCACGCCGGTTCCATGATCTCGCGCCTCTGTGACAGATACGACAGCCACAGCCCCTGCACCATTCCTGACTTCGCGTACATCGCCCGCAGATCCAGCTTCGGAGGCTTGCCAGTCGCCGTGCCGTATTGGATGACGCGTCCGAAATCGCGCAGGCAGCGCAGGCTCTTGGCCGTGTGCTCGCCGCCCAGCATTTCGAATACGGCGTCCACGCCCTCGCCGTGCGTGAGATTCTTCACCACCTCTTCGTAGTCGTGCTGCTTGTAATTGATGCCATGCTGCAGGCCCAGCGTCTTCACCCGCGCCAGCTTTTCGTCGGACGATGACGTACCGTACATCTCCACGCCCAGCAGGTGACCGATCTGCACGGCGGCTGTCCCCACCCCGCCTGCCACCGCGTGGATTAGCACGCGGGGAGTACGCTGCGGAGCTTCGCTCCGCTGGACAGCCGAGGGCGGCTGTCCCCACATAGGGGGCTTGGTCATTCCCGCCTGCCAATAGCCGAGATAGGCCGTGAAATAGTTCACCGGAAAAGCTGCCGCCTGCTCGTCGGTCCAGCGGTCAGGAACAGGCCACAGCATGTGGGAGTACGCGGCGGTCTTTTCCGCGAACGCGGCCCACTGTGCATAGCCCATTACGCGGCGGCCGGTGCTTTCTTCCACTCCGGCAAATTCGCGGCCCGCAATCAACGGCGGCGGGGGTGTGCCCGGATACCCGCCTTGCGAAGTCATGAAATCGGCAAAATTCAGACCTCCCGCGGCCACGCGGACAATCGTCTGACCCGCTTTCGCGGTCGGTTCGGGGGCATCCTGAATGGCAAGCCCATCTGGCCCGGAGAGGCTGGTGATCATCAGAGCTTTCATGCGGAAAGTCTAACAGGACGCCAACGGATTTCTCGTCCCCGCGATTTCCTCCAGAATCCCCAGGTCCAGTTTTCCCCCTTGTGTTTACGGGCGGGTATATACTCTTGGCGTTGGCTTATTGTTCTTCCGGCTGGGCCCCTTCCAGCCGGGCCGGGGCGTACATTCATCCCCTAATTCATGCGCCCCGCATCTGATAGGCCGGTTCCATCGGGGGCGGTGAGAACGGGCACGGGTGCATCACCCAGTGGCAAGGGGAAAGCTGCATCCGCGGGGAGGTTTACCGTGGATCTTATTTTTGTACGTCTTTTTTTCATCATTGTTGTAGCCGCCACCTGCTTCATCATTGAACCCTTCAATCTGACTCGCAGCTACGATGCGGGCGTGGGCGCGATCATTGGCGCGGCCATTGTCCTGTTCGAATGGAAGCTGCGCACCGTCAGCCTGAAGCGCCTGATCGGAGCGGCGATCGGCAGCATCCTCGGCATTTGCGGCGCTTACCTGTTCGCTCTGGTCATCCGCAACAGTGTCCCTGAGGGACATACGCAGAGTTTCCTGCAGATTCTGGTCATGCTGCTGATGGCCTACGTGGGCCTGATTGTCGGGGCCAACAAGGGCGATCTGCTCAACCTGGCCGCGCTCGGCGGGATCTTTGGCGGAGAGAAGCAGAGCAAGAAAAGCTACAAAATTCTCGACACCAGCGTCATCATCGACGGGCGCATCGCCGACATTGCCGAGACCGGCTTTCTCGACGGCGTCATCGTGACTCCGCAGTTCGTGCTGCGCGAGTTGCAACTGGTCGCCGACTCGGCCGACTCTCTGAAGCGCAATCGCGGCCGCCGCGGCCTCGACATCCTGCAGCGCCTGCAGAAGGTCGCTACCCTCCAGATTCAAATCGTGGAAGACGATTTCCCGGCCGTCCGCGAAGTGGACCTGAAGTTGATCGAACTGGCGAAGGTTTACGAAGGCAAGATCATCACCAACGACTTCAACCTGAACAAGGTTGCGCAGCTGCAGGGGGTTGAGGTCTTGAACATCAACGAACTGGCCAATTCGCTCAAGCCGATCGTGCTGCCCGGCGAGACCATGCGCGTATTCATCCTGAAAGAAGGCAAGGAATACAACCAGGGAGTCGCCTATCTCGACGACGGGACGATGGTGGTGGTCGACAACGCGCGCAAGATGATCGGCAAGACGATCGACGTATCGGTCACCTCGGTGCTGCAGACCACGGCAGGAAAAATGATCTTCGGCAAGTGGGACGAGCGGGCCGCTTATTCGCGACAGGTGCCATCCGCTGTGCCAGTGACGGCGGCCGTGGTGCCGGCGCCGGGTCCGACTGCAGTGGCCGCGGCGCAGGTCGACACGAAACAGGGTGCCTCCTAGCCGGTGCCAGGTCTTAACGTGCTGGGCGGACAGAGGCTGGCTTCTGCCCGCCGAAACCCAGGTTCGCTTTACTTCGTAGCGGAAGAGCGCGCACTCGTAGAGCGGCGAGGGACGCGCCGACGCGAGTAGCGTCCATTTCGCAGCGGCTGGGCATCTTTCATCGTTCCGTTGTAGACGTATACCCAGCACTGCAGGCGCTTGCCGTCGTCCATAGTGACCGGCCACGCCCGCCGAAGAAATAGACTCGACGCCTTCTTGCTCGGCTCAAACCCCTCGTAGTCATCCAGAGAACTCAAAGTACTCTTGTCGCCCGGAAGCTCGAAAACTTCTCCTCGGATCACTGACCGCGAGTTCTTGCTTAAGACCGCTCCGGGATATTCCCCAAGATCGTACAAACGCCCACGAACCGAAGCCTGCCCCACCGGACGAAGCCGGCGCACGGTCGCTGCAATCTCCGGAGGGGCACGCCGCGGAGAGAGTGTGCCGTATACAAATAGGTGGTCAGGCATGGGGTAACCCTTAATCGACCGGCGGAAAGCGCGGCAGAAGTCTCTTCAGATAGCCGTATCCGTTCCTGTCTTCCAGTACATATTCTCGCACTTCTTTGTGTTTGGAAAGCACGCGCAGGTAATAATCGAACAGGGCCGCGACGTCTCGGTTGCTGAGTTGACGGCGGTTTTCGAGATACGCCATGAACTCGAAAAAATTCAGGTAATCCGTAAAATCCGGATCCTCATTTCGTACCAGCTCCGTAATCGCCGCGGCATTGGGCGAGCTCTCATCCAGGCACTTGCGGATTCTCTTTAAATCGGGCGCTTCGTAAAACTTCGAATACAGGCTCGAGAGCCAGCGGGCCCGTTCAATCGTCGAATTTCGGTAATAGGTCAACACGGCTACGAATGCCCCTGCAGTCGCCATCAGATAGTAGATCGTTTGGGCGTTGGCGACGAGCCAGTGACCGAGTTGTCTGGGGAATGGCATGAGAAACTTCTCCGTGGGAAAGATTCTGCCATTGTATGTCGAGGCGCATGGGCCCGGGCAGCGTGGCATATCGCATTTGAACTTGCCGCCTGCGCACTCGTATACTGACAGCCCGCATGAAGGTTCTTGTCATCATCCCGGCCGCCGGTCTTGGAACGCGCATGGCGCCCGTGCCCAGCGCCATGGATCTCAAGGTCGAAGAAGGCTCATTCCACCAAGCAGTTCACCGAACTGGCGGGCACTCCGATCCTGATTCACACGCTGCGAAATTCGCCGCCATCGATGAGATCAGCGAGATCTGGATCGCCCTCCGCGAACATGAGATCGAGGGATTCCGCGAACGGCTCGAAACCGAAGCCAAAGATGTTCGGCGGAAGAAGATCGAACTGGTCGTGGGTGGCGAGCACCGCCAGCAGTCGGTGGAGCACGCATTGAATGCCATCACTGCCGCACTCGACGACATCGTTCTCGTGCACGACGCCGTGCGTCCTCTCGTCACTGCCGAAATCATTCGGGAAGTGATCGAGGCTGCCCGGAAATACGGCGCAGCCATTGCCGCACTGCCCGCGGTCGATACGGTGAAGCAGGTGGAGCGCACGTCCGAGGGCGCCATCATCAAAGCGACGATTCCGCGCGCCGGAGTGGTTCTGGCACAGACGCCCCAGGGCTTTCGCTACGACGTCATCAAGAAGGTCTTCGACGAAGCTGCCGCCGACGGCTTCATGGGCACCGACGAAGCCTCGCTCGCCGAACGCTCCGGACACGAGGTCGCCGTGGTGATGGGCTCGCCAAGAAACATCAAGATCACGACTCCCGGAGACATGGAACTGGCGGAGTTCTATTTGAAAAAGTAGCAGGATCGAAACTCAAAAACTTGAAACTTGAAACGCGAAACTCGAAACCCGCGGTCAGAATCGGCTACGGTTTTGACTCCCACGAATTCCGTCCGGGCATTCCGCTGAAGATTGGCGGGATCACGCTGGCTCAAGATCGAGGACTCGGCGGGCATTCCGACGGAGACGTGCTGCTCCACGCGATCACTGACGCGCTGCTCGGTGCCATCGCCGCGCCGGATATCGGAGCGCTGTTCCCGCCATCCGACCCGAAGTGGAAGGGCGCGGATTCGGTGATCTTTCTGCGCGAAGCCTTGAAGAGAGTGCACGATACCGGATACGCGCTTGCTAACGTGGATGCCAGCCTGATCCTGGCGGCGCCGAAGCTTGGTCCGCACGCCGCCGCGATCCGAACGCGCGTGGCCGAGCTTCTCGAAGTGCACGCCGACTGTGTCGGCCTGAAGGCGAAGACTCCGGAAGGATTGAATCTCGATAACGCCGCCGTGGCGCACGTGGCCGTGCTGCTGGAGAAGCGCCCGAAGAAACCAACTCGGGGAAAAATCAAGTAGCGCGCCTTCGGCGCTGGTCTCAAATCTCACTTCTCTTTTCTCTTTGCCGCCTCAATCAACGCCTCGAAGATTGCTCGCGACGCCGCGTCTTCTTCCACCGAGCGCTCGGGATGCCATTGCACTGCCAGCACAAAATGATCGGGCGCGGTTCCTTCCAGGGCTTCGATGATGCCATCGTCGGGACAGCGCGCGACGATGCGGAGGCCTTCGCCGATCGCGTCGGCAGATTGATGATGGGAAGAATTCACGGGGAGGATCAAGCTGCCGGCCTCAGGGGCTAAACCCCGATTCCCTTTCGACGTCATATCGGCACGGCTGAAGCCGTGCCCTTCCCCGCTGTCTTGCCTCTGCGCCCGGCCCGACCCTTCCCGGCCACCACACGGCTGCAGCCCATCGCCGAGCTGCGCTCGGCCCGACAGCCGGGGGCGGCTGTCGCCACATACAATCTGCGCCAGCCGCGAGTCCCGATCGATTTCAACTTTGTGCGCGACGGCGACCTTTTTTCCCGCCTCGTGATTCACCTTCGTGCGCATCTCTTCCGGCAAGAAATCTGGGATGTGTTGCACCAGCGATCCGCTGCGGTGCACGTTCAGGCTCTGCAGTCCGAAGCAGATGCCGAGCACCGGCTTGCGCTGAGCGTAAGCGTCATCAAGGAGAAGATCGTCGACTTCATCGCGGCGCGGGTCGGCTTTGGCAGTGTGCGGCGACGGTGCTTGTTTGAACCGTGACGGATCCACGTCGGCATTGCTGCCGGGCAGCAGTACTCCGGCGCAGCTCTCGATCATCGTCCGCACTACGGCTGCGCTCTGATCCAGCGGAATGCGAACCGGCTCTCCACCGGCCAGTGTGACTGCGCGCTCGTATTGCGGAATGGCGCGCTCGCCGTACTCGCGGTCGGTGGAATGCGGCATCGGGATGGCGATCCGTGGCGGCATCAGTGGAATCAGTTCATCTTCTCGATCGCCGACAGCGTTTTCATTTGCCGATAATGGCGCACTTCCAGAGAGATCGAGAAGACGAGAATAATGCCGCCCGCGAACAGAGCCATGGGTATCGCGATATAGCGGTAGGCGATGCGCATGTCGGGGTGAACGCCGCGCAGCTTGGACGCGATCGCCGTTCCCACGATGGCCAGCAGCAAAGTGACGGCGAAACACAGCAGCGTTCCGATAAAAGTCATCAGGGCCACGCGCAGCGGAATACCGTACCAGCGTGGAGTTCGGGATGCTCTAGCCATATCGTCAGGCTCGTTGCACGTTCAGCCGCGGCGCTTGTACAGGATCGCGAACTCGAATCCGGAATTCGCGGGAAACAATTCTGCAACTTTTCGCAGACGCTCGGCCAGCGCGGAAGGAGCGAGCAGCGGATAATCGCGCTCGCGGAGATCGTAGTAATCAACGTCGAGATAAAGCGAGAGCAAGTAGATGGAAATCGTGTCGGAGAATGTCGCTTCGAGATATTCCGTCTTGTAGCGTTCGGCATCGGGACCGCGGGCGATAGCCAGCTTGCGGGCCTCCCAGGCATCGAGCGAAGTTTCACCGCGCACTCCGGCTTCGACCTGGCTCCAGGCCAGTTCGCTGAACTCGTGCGAGACTCCGGCTCGCTCGACCAGCGCGTGTCCGACGTTGATATAGAACTCGAAGGCAACGGAAAACTTGTCGTCCATCAGGCGAGTGGAAATAAATACGCACTGCGAGTCCCCAAGGTTGAGGTTGCGATGGCAGACGGCGTTATCGCTGAGGGCAACATCGTAGCGGTCGGCGATCAGCGTGTCGTCGCCATGGCTCACCGTGAGAGGGACGAAGTAGTAGGC
Organism: uncultured Acidobacteriota bacterium; assembly: GCA_963763795.1. Taxonomy (GTDB): domain Bacteria; phylum Acidobacteriota; class Terriglobia; order Terriglobales; family Acidobacteriaceae; genus Sulfotelmatobacter. The sequence goes on from CAVXPP010000007.1 coordinate 1,238,468, forward strand.
TTTGCGCTCCAGTGCGGAGGCGACGCGGGTCGGAACGGCGGCGACCATGCGTTCCAGATCGAAGGAGTTGACGGCCACTTCGCCCGCGCTGGCGTAACAGATGCCGTTGGGAGCTTGCGCGACCGGGGTGAGCCGAACCACTTCGGCGGGGCTGCGTGTGATGGCTGGAGCTGCCTGTGACATTCCAGTTTCATTCTACACACAGCGTACGTTTCGGGAGTAGAAGGGGACGCATTTGTTCGCACGGCACTCGCTGCGCTCGCCCGACAGCCGAGGGCGCACGTCCCCACATCAGCCGCCTTCGCTGTCGCGCCACGTCGCTCGATGAACTTGGGAAATGACTTATTTATTCGAAAGCACGAACTCGACTGTGGAAACTCCGTTGCCGCTCACGGTCACCGATTTTTCCCAGGTTCTGGGTTCGGTGAATACGGGGCGCTGCACGCTATGTTCGGTGAGCACGTCATAGGCCTGCTCTTTGCCGGCAAGACCCCAGCCCTCATGCCAGGCGACGATCTGATAGGTTCCGGGCGGCACGTCGGTGAACTCGAAGCGTCCGCTCTCGTCGGTCACGGCGTAGTAAGGATGCGGCGCGACAAACATCTCGGCATTCATCCAGACATGGCCGCCGTTGCAGCGCAGGTTGACCAGGCCGGGCGTCTGCATGGTGCGGGAGCTCACGCGGCCAGGGAATGGAAAGGGAAGGTTGAAGGTCGCCGCTCCGTCCATGTGAATGGTGTGCAGAGTGGCATCAGAGCTGACCATGTCGAGCGCACCGTTTTCCGGGACAAGAAGAATGTGTGGGATGTAGTGGCAGTGTCTCTGATCGAGATGGCGGCGCTGCTCGGGCAAATCCATGGCTTTGCCGCTGGTGATGTTCTTCAGGTAGACGACAGTGTTAGCGACGCCGTCGTGGGGGCCGATGACCAGGCGCTCGAGATCGACGGTCTTCCTAGAATCGGGATCGCAGATCTGCGGATCCTTGGTGACCGGAAAGTTCAGGGCGCGAGGAACTGGCCCGGACCATTTAACCGCACCGGAAATGGTGCCGCCGTCGGTCACGGTGATGACTTTGTATTGGCTTTGCGACGATGCCACGGCGCTCGCGGCAAAGAAGAAAGTCACGAAGAAGCAGTGTGAAAAGACTCGACGCATACCCGTCCCCTTATCCCCCGGCGGCCCGCACAAGGTCCGCAGGGTTGAGATTTGGCCGTACAGAACTCGCTCCCGCTCACACCGACTTACATCCCAACTTGCGGGAAAATGCTGCAACAGGGGCCCGGATCGATCTCCGGGCAGCATTCGTGTTTGCGGTCGTTCTATGGTTTCAACGGGGAAGGCGGTGCCAATAGGCACGGTCTTGTGATTGAAATCACATTAAGGATGCGCCGCCGAGGGTAAGCAGGAAAGATTACCGAGGTCACAAAAGGACGGTAGGCCGGGGTCAGTTTCCTAATTGTCCGCCGGGTTGGTCGCTCTTCAAGAGCGCTGAAAGATCATGCTTGTCCGCCGAATATCGGACGACGACCATTCTGCCCTTCCAGCCTTCGATCTTCTCTTCGGCGCGACGCTCACTGCGCGCCCGCACGCGATAAAAGCCCGAGTAGTACTCTCCGTTTACGACATAGGTGTAAGTAAGAGTCGCGACCCAAGGCTGGATGTAGGAGTCGGTGCTGCGCTGCACTCGAGTGCTTTGAATCGAGCCCTGCGCCGAGGGCCAGGAGTGAGCGTGACGGGTTTTGTACCAGGTCCAAAGTCCTGCCCCAGTTGGAATCAGAAGCAGAGCCACGTCCTTCAAGAGGGGCAATAAGCCCCAGGGGTCCAGATGTCGCATAGCGCTCAGTCCTAGCGGCGGCGTTTGAGCCAAACATCGTAAATTCAGCAGCAAGACTTTACAATCATTCCTCCATGACGGTGACGGTGCGATCGTTCGCGAAGATCAACCTTGGGCTGCGGATTGGCGCGGCGCGGGAAGATGGGTTTCACGACCTGCTGACCGTGTACCAGACGCTTGGGCTGCATGATGTGATTCGGGTGAGCGTGGAACGCGGGTCGGGGATTGAGATTCGATGTGAGGATCCGAGGGTGCCGCGGGATGAGTCCAATACGTGCTTCCGCATCGTCGAGCGGGCGATGGCAACGCTGCGGGCGAAGGGGCGTGTGGTTATCGAGATTGAGAAACGCCTGCCGGTGCAGGGTGGATTAGGCGGGGCATCGGCGAATGCGGTCGCGACTTTGCTGGGGTTGGAGCGGGTCGTTCGAAAAACTCTGCCGTCGGTGGAGCGATTAAGGATTGCGGAGGAAGTCGGGTCGGATTTGCCGCTGTTCCTTGTCGGCGGAACGGTACTGGGAGTGGGGCGGGGGGAGCAGGTGTATCCGCTGCCTGATCTACCAGCGATGGCTTGCCTGGTGGTGACGCCGGAGGTGGGGGTTTCGACGCCGAAAGCGTTTGCGGAATGGGATAGGTTGTGTGGCGCGGGCACTTCTGCCCGCGAGGCAGCATCTCTGCTGTCGAGTTCTGAGGAGCAGCCAGCCAAGCTGCGCTCGTCCGGACAGCCGAAGGCGGCTGTCCCCACAAAACCTGGGACGGACGAATGCGTCCGTCCCCACATGAGTGGTCCCCACACCGACAGTCCCCATATGAGCAGTGCCGATACAAGCAGTCATCATCCCACGCCGAAATTGACGGTCGCCCCGGCCTCCGATAGAATGGATGAGCTTGGCCGTGAGTTGTCGGCGTGGCTGAGTGAACCTTACTCCAGTGCTCCTTCGCATTCTTTGGCAAGAGGGGGCCGGGCCGAGAACCCGCTTCTCCGGCTTGTCCGGGCTGGGATTAAAAACGACTTCGAAGAGGTCGTCTTTCCTGAGTATCCCGAACTGTGTGAAGGGAAGCGTGCGCTTGAGCGCGCTGGCGCGAAGTACGCGTCCTTGTCAGGGTCTGGCTCGACGCTGTATGGGCTGTTGGGGTCGAAGGATGCCGCGGCACGGGCGGTGAACCGGCTTCGGAAGCAAGGTTGGGCGGCGCAGGCTACTTCGACACTGACCCGGAGTGCTTACTGGCGTCGGATCTTGGTGGATTAGGGGCGAGAGATTTGCCCTTGGGACGCTCGGCTTCGCCATCGCTTGGACCCTTCGACTGCGCTCAGGGCAGGCTAACGAGGCGGCCGTCCCACATGAGCCGTGGCTAGGACGGGCCGGTTAGGTCGGCGAATTTTTGATTGTTGAATTTTGATTGTTGAATGACAATGATTGCGAACTCCCCAACAGGGTTCATTCAACCATCAACCTTCAACCTCAACGATTGGCTTACTGGGCCGTCGACTAATGGTAGGTCAAGTGCCTTTGGAGCACTTTGTCTAGGTTCGAATCCTAGCGGCCCAGCCAGAGAACAGCGATGAGTTTTGGGCGGTGAGCCATGAGCAAGCTCGATTCTGACTTTGCTCGCAGCTCATTGCTCACGGCTCAAAGCTCAAGAGCGAAGCGAAACTATGGCCACCTTAGTCACGCCGACCGATAAGACGACCGACAAGGTTGAGAAGAAGGGTCCGCCTGTGCCCGACGAGAAGCAGGAGCGGAAACCGCGTCCGCGAGTGGACGAGAAGTTCAAGATCTTCAGCGGCACGGCGAATGAGCCGTTAGCCGACGAGGTCTGCCATTTTCTCGGGATGCCGCGCGGGCAGGCGCAAGTAACGCGCTTTGCCGACGGCGAGTGCTACGTGCAGATTCAGGAGAATGTGCGCGGCTCGGATGTCTTCGTGCTGCAGCCGACCTGCCATCCGGTCGATGGGCACTTGATGGAATTGCTGCTGATGGTCGACGCGCTGAAACGCGCTTCGGCACGGCGCATTACGGCGGTGATGCCGTACTTTGGTTATGCGCGGCAGGACCGGAAAGACAAGCCGCGGAGTCCGATCTCGTCGAAGCTGGTGGCGGATCTGCTGACCACCGCGGGAGTTAACCGGGCACTGATTGTGGATCTGCATACGCCGCAGTTGCAGGGATTTTTTAATATCCCGGTCGATCATCTGTTTGCGTCGCCGGTGCTGGTGGATCACTTCCGCAAGCTGGCGTTGCCGAATTTGACGGTGGTTTCGCCCGACGCGGGCGGCGTGGAGCGGGCGCGGTTTTTCGCCAAGAAAGTGGACGCGGCGCTCGCCATCGTCGATAAGCGGCGCGTGGAAATGAATGTTGCCGAAGTGATGCACGTGATCGGCGACGTCAAAGAGCGGACCTGCCTCATCATCGACGATTTGATCGATACGGCCGGAACCCTGGTGAAGACGGCGGCCGCGTTGAAGGAAAATGGCGCAACCGAGGTTTATGCGTGCGCATCGCATGCGGTGCTTTCCGGGCCGGCAGTGGAGAACATACGGAATTCGGTGATCAAGCAGGTGGTGGTCACGAACACGATTCCGCTAAGGCCGGATGCCGATGCGGCAAGAACTGAAAAGGGAGGAAAGATTTCCGTCCTCTCGATTGCAGGATTGATTGGCCGGGCGATTCAGGCGAATCACGAAGAAACCTCGGTTAGCAAGTTGTTTATCTAGCCGCGAGCAATGAGCAATGCGCGGTGAGCCATGAACAAAACGGTTTTGCTCGCCGCACATTGCTCATTGCTCAACGCAGATTTCTTAGATAGGACACAGAATTTATGGCGACTGCATTGGAAACGAACGTACTGGAAGCGCAACCGAGGGAAGCTGGCACGAAGAATGACGCCAAGCGCGTGCGACGCGACGGGAAAATCCCGGCGGTGGTGTATGGAGCGGGGAAAGACTCGCTCTCGATCAGCGTCGACCCGCGGGTGGTGACCCGGATTCTGAATTCGGACACCGGACACAACACGATTTTCGATCTGGCGATGGGCGGCGAGAAGACCAAGGCCATGATCGTCGACTGGCAATACGAGCCGATCAAGGGCAAGCTGCTGCACATCGATTTGAAGCGGATCGCGCTCGACAAGGTGTTGAAGGTCAGCGTGCCGATCTTCTTAGTTGGCGAGGCGGCGGGCGTAAAGCAGGAGGGCGGCATCATGGAGCAGATGCTGCGCGAGGTCGAGATCGAGTGCTTGCCGGCGGACATTCCGAGCCACATCGACGCTGACGTCAGCCATTTGACCTTCGGCAAGGTGCTGCGCGTTTCCGATCTTCCACGCTCTGAGAAGCTTAAGTTCGTGACCGACTCCAATCAGCCCGTTGCGCACGTGACCTCGGTGAAGGAAGAAGTTGTGGCCACGCCGGAAGCGGTGGCGGCGGAGGTGGGAGCTGCTCCGGCCGAGCCCGAAGTCATCAAGAAGGGCAAGCAGGAGACCGAGGAAGAAGGCGCCGAGGCTGCGGCCGAGAAGCCGGAAAAGGCCGAGAAGAAGGAGAAAAAGTAGCTTGTGGCGAAAGCCGCCGAGCTTCGCTCGGCTAGACAGCCGAGGGCGGCTGTCTCCACACAAGCTAGCGAATCAGGCGTGAAACTGATCGTGGGTCTCGGCAATCCCGGAATCGAATATCAATTCACGCCGCATAACCTGGGCTTTCTGGCGATTGATCGCATTGCGGGAAACCTGGGAGTGGAAGTGAGAAACCGGCAATGCCGGGCGCTGACGGCGCGCACCGTGATCGCCGATCAGATGGTGCTGCTGGCCAAGCCTGAGACGTTCATGAATTTGAGTGGCGTTTCGGTGCGGGAGCTGGTGAGAGAGTACGAAGCGAATCCGGAATCGGACCTGATTGTGATTCAGGACGAGCTGGATTTTCCGCTGGGCACCCTGCGGATTCATACGCGGCGCAGTTCGGCGGGACATAACGGCATCGAGTCGATCATCGATGCGCTGGGCACGCAGGATTTCCTGCGGATTCGGATCGGCGTGGCGCCGGAGCGAAAAGTCGGAGACGGCGCGGAGTATTTGCTGGCTCCGATGCGCAAGGCGGATCTGAAAGTCGTGGACGGGATGCTCGATACCGCCGAGGAAGCGGTGAAGGCGATTTTGAAAGAGGGTCAGGCGGCAGCGATGAATCGCTTTAACCGGAAGGAAGAAAGTGGCCAGTGATGAGTGGTCAGTGGCCAGTCCGATGAGATGCTAACGCGTTTGCTGATCACTAATCACTGACCACTAGCCACAGGATTTGGAGAAATGAATGAATCGTACTTATGAGCTGATGTTTATCGTCCGGCCGGATATGACGGACGAGGATCTGGACAAACTGATTTCGACGCTGCAGTCGGTTGTGCCCCCCTCGGGCGGCACAGTGGTGCGCGTCGACAAGATGGGCAAGCGGCGCCTGGCCTATACCGTGCGGCGGTTTCATGACGGCATCTACGTCCTCATGGTGGTCGAGGGCGGAGGGCCGGTCATGCACGAACTGGAGCGCCGGTTACGCGTGACCGAACCGGTGATCAAGTTCCTCACCGTGCGCGTGGACGAAGAGCAGAAGCGGCTCGCCAAGATCAAGGCGCTGCGTGATGCCAAGAAGAAAGTAAGCGCGCAGCCGGCAGCGGCGGCTCCGGAACCCGCAGCAGCACCCGCCGCGGAAGCACCGGCAACGGCGTAGAGCGAGTAGTCAGTGGCTAGTGGCCAGTGACTAGGCTCGCGTGCGGACAGTGATTTGACTGGCCACTGATCACCGATCACTGGCCACTGACTTAAGGAGAATTATGGCTGACGAGACAAAAGCACCAGAGCAGCAAGCGGCACCGGCACCGAGCGAGCGTCCGCGGTCGGACGGGCCTCGGCCGGGTGGAGATCGTCCGCGATTTGGCGGCGGCGGACGCGGGCCCGGCGGTCCTCGCGAGGGTGGCGGCGGACGGAAATTTTTCCGGCGCAAGAAAGTCTGTAAGTTCTGCACCGAGAAAATTGAAGACATCAACTACAAAGACTACCGGCTGCTCGGGCAGTTCGTGGCGGAGAGCGGCAAGATCGTGCCGCGGCGTCTGACCGGCGTCTGCGCACCGCACCAGCACCGGCTGTCATCGGCCATCAAGCAGGCGCGCAATATCGCCCTGCTGCCGTTTGCCGGAAGAGCGTCGTAAAACCATTAGCCACGGATTTGTACGGATCCCCACGGATAAGGCTTTTTCAGCGATTGCGGTTTATCCGTGATGATCCGCGTGAATCCGTGGCAAAGAATTCTGAAACGGAGTCATCCATGGAAGTCATTCTGAAAGAAGATGTAGCGAAGCTGGGATCGCGCGGCGACGTAGTGAAGGTCGCGGAAGGATACGGCCGGAATTATCTTCTGCCGCGCAAGCTGGCCATCCAGGCCAATGAGAGCAACAAGGCCGTCATCGTGCAGATGAAGGCCGCTGCGGTGCGGCGATCGGCCAAGGAGAAAGCCCAGGCCGAGGAACTGGCCAAGCAGTTCGAGGGCGCCTCCGTGTCGTTCACGCGCAAGTCGGGCGAGCACGATCAGCTGTTCGGATCGGTCACCTCGAGCGACCTGGCCGACGCACTGACCAAGAAGGGCTTCAACGTGGATCGCCGCAAGATCCAGTTGCACGAGCCGTTGAAGACCGTGGGCGAGTTCACCGTGCCGGTCAAGCTGCACAAGGACGTAACCGCGCATTTGAAGGTCGTAATCGAGAAGGAAGCGGCGACAGAATAGCTCACGTAGAGACGTTGCTGGCAACGTCTCTACGCGCACCACCTATCCCTTCGTCATTCGTCGTTTAGGCCGCGCAACGCATGAATATCCTCTCGTTTGCCTGGACGGAGCTGGCCTCCCTTGCTGCCGAGCTCGCTAAACCTCTTAAACAGGTCTTCATCGAATTCACAACACGTGGGCAGCCTATCACTGTAACCCTCTGGCGCTCTGACAATACCGGCCTCAGAATCCATTCGGAAATGCACGATGTCGCCGAGCGGAGGGAAGTCGGAGTTTTGAGTTTTGCCTACAACTCCGAGCCCCCAAGCGAAGGAAAGGCTGTATTTGTGGCATCTGTGTTTGAGCGCCACATCGGCGTGTCTAAGCTGGTCATTGAGGAATCGGGCACAAGCGCGGAATCCGGCGTGGTCCTCAGTGCGGCCGACGATCAGATCGTAATCGTGGCCGGCGTTTTTCCCTACACACTCGCGGTGGATGGGCTACTCTTGGCACCCCGTGTCTTCCAACCCGAGTACCCGATGGAGCAGTATCTGCGAATTCCGCTGAGCTGACACCGGAATGCCCCGGAAACGGGGCATTTCTTTTGCCGAATCTCCTCCTCGCCCTGTCCCCCGATGTTCTGTTTCCCCTAACTCCCTGCCCCTGAATCACCTAGGCCTCCACAAAATCCCTGTCCCGCCTATAATTTCTGCTCACGGATCGGGGGATTCTCCGTCTATTCCTGTGCAAGCCCGGAAGACAGCAAAGCCGGGCAGGTAGAGGACATAGCCAAAATGCCGGCCGATGCCTGGTGTATATCACTTGCGGTTGGCGGACGGGCCCACTCGAGAGAGAGTGAGTTAACGGAGAGAGTTGGTAGTCGAGCAGCTCGGGAACTTCCCGAAAACGAAGCTCGGGAAAACCAGGACCCCGCGCGGGGCCGCATGGCTGGGCAAGAACGCCGTATCGATGACACGATGTTGATCCGCGAAGCGCAGCGGGGAAACCGCGCCGCCTTCGAGGAACTCGTGCGCCACTACGACCAGGCGGTGCTGCGGCTCGCTCTTCACCTCACCGGAACTGAACACGACGCGCAAGACGTGTATCAGGACGCCTTTCTCAAGGCCTATAAAAACATCGGAAGTTTCCGGTTCGAGTGCTCGTTCTACACCTGGATTTACCGGATCGTGACCAACCTGTGTCTCGATCACCTGCGCAAGAAAACCGTGCGCAAGGAAGATGCGCCGGTGGCGAAGGATCCCGACGGTGGCGAGTACGACCTGCTCGATCAGGTGCCGGATGGAAGGGCGGGGGCGAATCCGGAACGCGATTTGATGCGGCGGCAGTTGGGTGCGCGCATTGCCGGTGCTTTAGAAAAGCTCACCCCACGCGAGCGCATGGTGTTTGAGTTGAAGCATTATCACGGATTGAAGCTGCGCACCGTGGGCGAGATTTTGCATACGACGGAAGAGACCGCCAAGAATACGCTCTTCCGGGCCACGCAGAAATTGCGTGGGGCACTGGCGGATATGCGGTAGGGATTCGGGATTAAGCGGCGGGGCTTCGCCCTCGCCGGACGGCCGAAGGCGGCCGTCCCCACATGAGTCGACTAAGGTGCAACTATGAAGTGTGAATGGGTTCGAGAAAATATTGTGCTTCACGTTTACGGCGAACTGGCTGACGATGTCCGCCACGAACTGGAGCAGCATGTGTCCCGCTGCGCGGACTGCGCAGCCGAACTGAAGGCGGAGCAGGATTTTCATGCCCTGCTGCTCGAGGATCGCGCGGGTGATCCATTGCTCAACGATCCGTCGCCCAATCTGCTGGCGTCTTCGCGCATGCGCCTGCAGGAGGCGCTGGAGACCGCGCCGCAGGGTACCTTCTGGAGCCGGCTGCCCTTCGATCCGGTGGATTGGCTGCGGCAGGTTCGGTTCTCGCCGGCGCTGGCCTCGGTCATTCTGATTCTCGGCTTCGCCGGCGGAGTTGGGACAGCCTACAAAATCTACGGGACGCACCCAACCACCGTCGCCGGCACTCCGATTCTCACACCTGCTCCCGCTTCCATTTCTGGCATTGATTCTGTAACTCAACTCCCCGGCACCGACCAGGTCAGCATCAAGTACAACATGGTTTCGACGCAGGAAGCGCAGGGATCGCTGAACGATCAGAAGATCCAGCAATTGCTGCTGTACGCGGCGCGCAATAACTACAATTCCGGCGTGCGCGTGGATTCGGTCGACCTGCTGGCACAGCGGTCGAGCGACCTGCAAGTGCGGGAAGCGTTGATCTATGCGCTGCAGAACGACACCAATCCGGGCGTGCGGCTGAAGTCCCTGACCGCATTGGGCAATTATGTGAAGACCGACACCAACGTGCGCGATGCCGTGCTGCGGGCGCTGGTGAACGATACGAATTCCGGAGTGCGCATTGAGGCCCTGCACCTGATCGAACCGGTGAAGGCCGATGGCAGCGTACGCGGCGTGCTGATGGCGCTGGCGGCGAAGGATCAGAGCACGTACATCAAGTCGCAGGCCCGCACCATGCTAGCGCAGCTGCCCGAGATTGATTAGGAACGCAGAAGTCAGAAGTAAAAATGAAGAACTAACTTCTACATTCTGAATTCTTACTTCTGCATTGCACTGAGAAATGAGGTGGATCATTTGAAACGCGCGCTACAAATCGTTGGTCTGACCGGGGTGATGGCCGTGCTTGCGCCGCTGGCCTTGGCGCAGGACATCCACGTGTCCCGCGAAGGCGGCGCCTGGGGACAGGAGATCACAGGCTCCCTGGCTGCGGTAAAGAACCTAAGAGTGAAAGTTGATATGGGCTCGGTGGTGGTGCGAGGTGGGCAAGAGCAAGGCATCCATTATGTGGTTCATACGCATTTCGATAATTCGTCGGAAGAAGAAGCTCGCCGCCAGTTCGACAAGTTCAAGATCAGCGCCTATGTAAAAGGCGACACGGCATGGATCGTGGGCGACTGGCAGGGTGGGCGGCGTCCACGGCATTTTTCGGGCGAGTTCTCCATCAATGTCCCCCGCGAGATTGCGCTGGTGAAACTCGAGACCGAAGGCGGCAACGTTGATGCGTCCGGATTGGCCGGGCGGGTGGAAGCCGAAAGCGGCGGCGGCAGTGTAAAGCTTGACGATATCGGCGCCGGCGCATACGCCGAGACCGGAGGCGGCGCAATCGAAGTTGGAACCGTGAATGGCGATCTTGGCCTGCACACTGGTGGAGGCTCGATCGAAGTTCGCCATGCCAACGGGAAGGTCGTCGCGGAAACCGGCGGCGGCAGCGTGCGCATCTTCGCGGGCGCGCAGGGAGCGACCGTGGAGACCGGCGGCGGCAGCATTGAAGTGCATCGGTGCTCCGGCATGGTCAAGGCGTCCACCGGCGGCGGCAGCGTGGATCTAAGCGATCTCGACGGTCCCGTGGATATTTCGACCGGCGGCGGCAGCATCCGGCTGACTTCCGCCAAGGGGCACGTTCATGCGGAAACCGGCGGAGGAGGAATTGAACTTTACGGCGTCCCGTCAGCGCGGGCAGAAACCGGCGCGGGCGGAATTACGGTAAAACTGGTGAACACGGGTAGCGAGCGGCATGATTCGGATCTGGAGACCGGCGCGGGCGACATCACCGTTTACATCGCTGCGGATGTGGCCATCAATGTTCGCGCCAGCGTCGATATGGGGAATGGACATCGCATCACGTCAGATTTCCCCGACATACACGTTCACAGCGAAGGCGATCAGTGGGGGCCGAAGACACTGACTGCCGAAGGTGCGCTGAACGGCGGCGGACCTACGCTGAAAGTTCACACTTCGACCGGAGATATCTGTATCAGGCGAGCCAAGTAGAAAAGTGGTCAGTGGCTAGTGGTCAGTGTTGCTGAGGTTTTGCTTTTCACTGACCACTGGCCCTGACCACCGGCCACTGCCAACGAGGAATGAAAATGCGCAACAACATTCTGATCAGCATTGTGGTGGTGCCGTTGCTTCTCACCTTTTCCAACGCCGCGCAGAACTCGACCTCGGACCCGCCGGGACAGAATTGGATATTTTCCAGCGACGACAGCGGCACCAGTTCGTACCTCGGCGTCGACATCGCTGACGTCACCAGCGAGCGTCTGGGCGCGTTAAAGCTGAAAGAAGAAAAGGGCGTGGAAGTGACGATGGTCGATCAGGATGCTCCGGCCGGGAAAGCCGGCATCAAGGAGCACGATGTCATTCTCACGATGAACGGCACTTCGATCGAGAGCGAAGCGCAATTGCGCCGGATGATTCACGAAACCCCGCCGGGGCGCATCGTGACCCTGGGCCTGAGCCGCGATGGGCAGCCGCTGACGGTGAAGGTGCAACTCGCGGACAAGCACAAAGAGTTCTCCTGGGCCAATCCCCCCGCGCCGGGCCCTATCCACGTACAGATCCCCGAGATCCACGTGCCCGATATCGACATCCCCTCGATCAACATGGTTGTCGTCACTTCTTCAGCGCGCAGCGGATTGATGGTGGAAAACATCACGCCGCAGCTGGGCGAATTTTTTGGCGTTAAAAATGGCACGGGCGTGCTGGTGCGATCCGTAGAAAAAGGCAGCCGAGCTGAGAAGGCGGGCTTTCGCGCCGGCGATGTCATCGTCAAAGTAAACGATCAACTGGTGCACGATACCAGCGACTTCGCGCACGGGGTACGTTCGCGCAACTCAGACTCTGTCAATGTTCTCGTGATGCGCGACCGGAAAGAACAGACCCTTACGCTCTCTCTGCCGGACCGGAGAGATTCCAGCGAGCTGCTGGACATCGAGAACGATGGAGATGCGCTGGCGGACGTCCAGGCATATTACGACACCGCTGAAATCCAGAAAGAGATGGCAAAGATTCGGCCTGATGTGGAAATTGCCGTCCAGGAGGCTGGCAAGGCTGAGCAGGAAGTTCGCGAATCCCTCTGTCAGGCGCAACGGGAAATTAAGCATCAGTCCGAGCGCCAGAGAAAGCAGTTCAAGAAGCAGCAGGAAGAGTTGATGAAGCAACTGGAACAGATGCGCCGGGTGCGCGGATTTCCTCTGGATTTGTAAGGCGGTGAGCGAGCTGGCTATTGGCCGGCAGAAGCACCACGCGAGCGGCTGTTGAGGCAGGAACGGTTTCTTCCCAGTTGTTTGGCCGCGTACAGAGCATTGTCAGCGGCGCGAACCAGTTCATCCCGGCTCGACCCGTGGTCGGGACAAGCCGCGACGCCCGCGCTGATGGTTACGGTGCGCGGGACGCCAGGAAATTGCCAGGCTTCGACGTGACAACGTAATTTTTCGGCAATGGCGAGAGCTTGTTGCGCGTTGACTTGGCTCAGCAGAATGGCGAACTCCTCTCCGCCATACCGGCAGACGACGTCGGTCTTGCGCAATTGCTGGTGAAACAGCGAAGAAACCTGCCGCAGCACCTCATCTCCGAGTAAGTGCCCAAACTCATCGTTCAGACTTTTGAACTGATCGATATCGGCAATAATGACGGCCATTCCCGTGCCGTAACGGCGGGCGCGCTCCAGTTCCTCCCCGATCCGCAGTTCGAAAAATCGCCGGTTGAAGATGCCGGTCAGCCCGTCCAGATATGCCAGCTGCTTGACGCGTTCCACGTAGTGAGCATTCTGGATAGCAGTGGCGCAGATATCCGCCACCGATTCCAGCGACTGCAGCTCGCTCTGGCGAAAAGCGTTAAGGCGCGAGCTGTGCAGCGTCAGCACCCCCAGTGTCTGCCCGAAGGAAATCAGCGGGATGCTCATGCGCGATCCTGTCTCCTCGAACAGGCGCGCTGACTCGGAAAACCCGCCTAGATCCTTTTCGACGACTGCGTTATGGCTTGCGATCACCTCGGACCAAGGTTCATCCGCAACCGAGAGGCGCTGACCCAGAGGCAGTCTCGGCGTTAGATCTCCCTGATGCGCGCGCATCACCAGCTCGCCTTCCTCCCGCAGCAGTAGCGCCACGTGTGAAACCTGAAACGCCTGCTGAATGACCGAGCAGGCATGGCCCAGCAGGTCCTCCAGTTCCATCACCGCCGTGCTCTCTTGCGCGATCTTATTGATGGCTTCCAGTTGACGCGCGCGTTGCCGCTCCAGCGAGTACAGGCGAGCATTCTGCAGCGCGATCGACGCCTGTGTAGAAAACAGGGTGAGTAAATCAATGGTCTCGCGGTCGAAGTGATCGATGCGATCGCTTTGGCAGTCGAGCACTCCTACCACCTCATCGCATACCTTCAGGGGAACGGCCAATTCGGAGCGGGTCGATTGCGCCGAGCACACATAGCGAGGATCGAGGGTCACGTCGGGCGCGTAAACCAGCTTTTTGGTCGACGCGGCGGCGCCTGTGATCCCTTGGTCGATCGTAAGAGTGATGTCCTTGCCGGCGTCCCACCCAATCTGCGACCGCACGCAAAGTTGCCCCATCTCCGGATTGAGCAGGAGAATCGCGACATTTCGCAAATGGAAATGGTCGCGCGCAATCGCCAGGATTCGCTGCAACACTTCGTCCAGATCGAACGTCGAGAGCACAGCCTGGCCAGCTTCGTATAAGACGGCAATGTCCGGCATTCCAAAGGGATTCTATCTTCGAAGCTCGCGAATACGAGGTTCCGAAAGTACCCGGCCTTCCGCGAGCAGGGCTTGCGATCGAATCAACGCCATCTTCTGGCGGTCCGAATCAGCCCGTAGGCCACCAGGCAAAACCAGAAGTCAATCACCATGCCCAGGTCGACCCGAAAGGGACGGTGCCGCGCGACTACCGGCAGCGCAGGGACGAGCACGAAATACACAACATTGCCCAAAATTATCGCTAACAGGGCCTGTAGAAAATTAACCAGCACTGATGTCTTAGACACCATGGAAGCCTCGCCGGGTTGGCAACAACCGATGGACGCTCATCCATGAAACGATCCTGGCAGCTTTGGAAGAGAAGCACGACCGCGGCAGTGAGCGAGGCGCGCTCCTGATATTCTTGCGGAGACCCATGCCTTCAGGTTAGAGCAGGGGCGTGGCCTTCGAGAAGTCCTGCGCATGCTTGAACTCTCCACGCCGGTGCAGTACGTGAAAGGCGTTGGTCCGCGGATCGCGGAACTACTGGCCGGCAAGGGCATCCGCACGGTCGGCGACCTGCTCCATTATCTTCCCTTCCGCTACGAAGACCGGCTGAATCCTCGCGGCATTGCCGAGCTGCGCGCGGGCGAGATGGCCACGGTGGTCGCCGAAGTTCGCAACTCAGGATTGTTTCGCACCCGCCGCATGCCCATCTTTCAGCTCACCGTCGGGCAAGGCCGTACCCGGCTGCGCTGCCTGTGGTTCAACGCGACCTACCTGCAAGACAAGTTTGTGCCGGGGCAGATGATCGCGCTCTACGGCAAGGTCGAAGAGGATCCGCGTAGCCGCGAATTGCAGATCATGCAGCCGCAATTCGAGATTCTAGGCGAGGCCGGCGACTCCGAAAATGGCGCGGGTAAAAAAGCCGCCGAGTCGCTGGAAATCGGCCGCATTGTTCCGATCTACGAAGCCATCGGACGGCTTACTCCGCGCTGGTTTCGGCGCATCATTCATACTGCTCTCGACAATCTGACGCCCGATCTGCCGGAAGCCGATTCCCGCCGCTGTGCGCTCGCATCTGGGATTGATTTCTCCGCGGGCCGCTTTATGGAATGTGCACTGGCCCGAGCCCGGCGAAAGTCTGGAACAACTGCAGTCGTCGCGCACGCCGGCGCACATTCGGATGATCTTCGATGAACTGTTTTTTGTCGAGTTGGGCCTGGAGTTGAAGCGGCGCCAGCAGAAAGCGCAGACGGGAATCGCGTTTCGCCTGGACGATCGGGCGCGGGCGGCGATCAAGAAGATTTTGCCCTTTCATCCCACGGCCGCCCAGAAGCGAGTGCTCAAAGAAATCGCGGCCGACATGGAGAAGCCTTATCCCATGCGGCGTTTGCTGCAGGGCGATGTTGGTTCAGGGAAGACGATTGTGGCCTTCGAGGCGGCAATTATCGCGATCGAAAACGGCTGTCAGGTCGCGTTGATGGCGCCGACCGAAATCCTGGCGCAACAGCATTATTTTTCGGCCCGGCGGATTCTAGAGAATGCCGGATATCGCATCGTGCTGCTGACGGGCTCGCTCGAAAGCGATCGCAAGCGCGAAATACGCAGGCACATCGCGCAGGGGAATGCACAGTTGGTGATTGGCACTCACGCCCTGCTGGAAGAAAAGGTCGAGTTTGCCAAGCTTGGGTTGGTGATTGTGGACGAGCAACATCGCTTCGGGGTGATGCAGCGCCTGAAGCTAATGAAGAAGTCGGGAGAAAGCAGCGAAGACACTGGTGTAGGAGAAAGTCATGTGGGAGATGGTCATGTGGGAGATGGTCATGTGGGGACGGCCGCCCTCGGCCGTCCGGCCGAGCGAAGCTCGGCTGTTGCTGGCGAGCCCGACGTCCTGGTGATGACCGCGACTCCCATCCCACGCACTCTGGCGCTCACTCTTTACGGCGATCTCGATCTGAGCGTGCTCGACGAATTGCCGCCCGGGCGCACGCCCATCGTTACCAAATGCGTGTCCGACGAGGAATCGCCGAAAGTGTGGGAGTTCGTTCGCAAGCAAGTGACGGCGGGACACCAGGCGTACGTGGTCTATCCCGTGATCTCAGAGAAAACGGCCGCCGAGAATGAAGAGAGCGAACTCAAGGCGGCGATCAAGATGTACCGCGAACTGAGCGGCAAGATTTTTTCCGACCTCAAAGTGGGCTTGCTGCACGGACGCCTCGATGCCGAACTGAAAGATCAGGTCATGCGCATGTTTCAGCGAGGCGAATTGCAGATTCTGGTAGCGACCACGGTCATCGAAGTCGGCGTCGACGTGCCCAATGCGACGGTCATGGTAATCGAGCATGCCGAGCGTTTCGGCCTGGCGCAACTCCATCAACTGCGCGGGCGGATCGGGCGCGGCGCGGCGAAATCCTATTGCGTCCTCATGACGGGAGGAAAGATCTCCGAAGACGGGCAAAAGCGCCTGGACGCCATGGCTCGAACAAACGACGGCTTCAAAATCGCCGAACTCGATCTTGAACTTCGTGGTCCCGGAGAATTCTTCGGCACGCGCCAAGCCGGACTGCCCAGCTTTCGCGTAGCCAACATCATTCGCGACGCACAGTTGCTGGAAGCGGCGAAACGCGAGGCCGCCGCCGTGCTGGCAGGGCCAAATGCGGAAATCTCCGCCGAAGAGATCAGCCGTGCGCTGGTGTACATGCGGGCGCGCTGGCAGCATACCTACGGACTGGTCGAGGTGGGGTAGCCGGGACGTTTGATAAAATCAATAAGGATGGCCGGATCTTCCCAGCTGATTCAGATTGAGCTTGCTCCGCCGGTGCGCGCGCCAAAACCCGGCTGGCTGCGGGCGAAAGCTCCGGTCGGCGAGAATTTCCATAACTTAAAAAAACTGGCTCGCGGGCTGGGCCTGCATACCGTGTGCGAGTCGGCGCAGTGTCCGAATATCGGCGAGTGCTGGAACCACAAGACCGCGACCTTCATGCTGCTGGGGGACATCTGCACGCGGCGCTGCGGATTTTGCGCTGTGCCCAAGGGACGTCCGCAGCCGATTGATTGGGAAGAACCCCGTCGGGTCGCGGAAGCTGTCGCCACACTAGGACTAAAGCATGCCGTGGTGACGAGCGTGAATCGCGACGACGACAATATCGGCAGCGCGCGCATTTTTGCCGAGACGATTCGCGAGATTCGTGAACTCACACCGGATTGCCGCATCGAAGTGCTCATCCCCGATTTTCAAGGATCGGAAGAATCGCTGCGCATTGTGCTCGACGCGCGTCCAGACGTGCTCAACCACAACACCGAAACGGTGCCTCGCCTGTACCGAGCGGTGCGGTCCGGAGCCCGCTACGAACGGACCCTTACGCTGCTCGAAAACGCCAAGAAATTTTCGCCTGGGATGGTGACCAAGAGCGGCGTGATGGTCGGTCTGGGAGAATCTTCAGAAGAACTGATCGAAGTTTTTCGCGATCTCGGCAGCCGCGGCGTCGACATCCTTACGGTCGGCCAGTACCTGCGGCCTTCCAAGGACCATCTGCCGATCGCCCGCTTCTACGAGCCGCAAGAGTTTGTTTTCCTGCGAGAGCAGGCTCTGCGCTTCGGTTTCCGTCACGTGGAATCCGGGCCGATGGTGCGATCGAGCTATCACGCGCACGAGCATGCCGATGCCGCCGCTACGCCGCGCGCCTGATTCGCTCATCAATAATTCCGCGCCAGATATTCCCGCAAATGTTCGATCCGGAAACTGGCGTCGCCAGTTTCGATCTGCAAAAGCAGCTGCGCGCTTGTCAGTTGATTATAAAAATCGAGCGCCGCCGAAGTATCGGGATTGGCCACGGATTCCAGATTCCGACCCACCTCTCCACTTTCTAGCTGCAGTGACTTAAGCCTGGATTCCTGCGCCACAATGCTGTCGAGCAGTTGCTGATGCAGGACTTCTACATTCCGCACCACGTCGCCTTCCTGCGTCTTTTTCCATTCACTGTAAGCGTCTACAGCGCGATCCAGATGCCGATTGATGGCGCGACTGGCGAGATTGTAATTTACGGAGACCGCGCCGTAGGGTTGCGGGCCATAGGCCACGGGATTGACCTGCTGATGCACGCCCACCGAGAGCGCAACGTTCCAATTATTCTGCCGATTGAACTTGTCGAGAGCTTTCTGCTCGCTGGTTTCACCGTTCTGCTTTTCGGCGACGAGTTGCTTCAAGGGTTTATCACCGAGCGCAGGAACGTAGATAGCGTTAATCTTCGACTGCGTATCCGAGTGGTCGGCGTCAAGCTTGATCCTTGTGGTCTGCAGGCCGAAAAGCATGACCCGGGTTGCATTCTGCGCCTCGACCATTTTGGAAGTCTTTTGCATCAATGCCTCGAGCGATTGCGCCGCCTGATCGATGAGAGCGAGCCGGTTGATCAGAGCATCTTTTTCGAGTTTCGACAGGGCATACTGCACGTCCTGCTGAGCCGCGGTCGTAACCTTGTAGAGATCGCAATTTTTGCGAGCTACGTTCATGCTCAGCGAAGCTTTTCTGAAATCCGAAAGCCCGAGTGACGCCCCGCCCACGATCTGCAGGGGCAAGCCGGTTTCAGGCTGGGTCATTCCCGCCAAGCCGATGGGGGTGCGCAGCAAATCCCGCTGGGCCTGCGCCTGCTCCATCAGGTAAGAGCAGTAAGCCAGCTGATCGCTCTGGTCCGCCGCCAACGCGGGCACGCTCAGGAACAGGGCTGCGGCCATCACCACTTTCCAGTGATTCAGAAACATTCGATTCTCCTTGCTTAGACGAGGCTTGCTTGGACGAGACTTGGATGGACGAGGCCGCATCGATCAAAACAGGACTGGCTTGCGGCCCAGGAATACGGTTTTGGATTTCGCGGATTCGGGATGATCCAGATTCATCTCAATGAGGAAGCCGCGGATCTGGGTCTTAAAGATGGGATGAATGGCCTGCTCTTCGCCAGGGAAAATCTGCTTCACCATGCCCACCTTGCGGCAGACGATCATATTCAGATAGCAGTCGTAGACGGCGCTGCCCACCTGCGCATAGGCCTGGTCGTCGTAGGGCACGAAGGCGAAGTAAAGCATCTGTCCCCCGGCGGCGTTCAAATAGTACGGGCTCTGCTTGGCCGTGACGATTGCCTCGCGTAGACGGTCGATCTGTCGCGACTCCTCGTGCAGCTGTTTTTCGGCGACGTTGATGGCGATATCCAGCTGCGCGACTTCAGAGCGCAACTCGGCCTGCTTGACCAGAACATCCAGCGAATTCGTGCCCACGGTGGTCTTGTCGAGAACGCTGTCGGTGAGCAGGACTTCGGCGATCTTGCTGTCGGTGTAGGCGCCCTTCGCCTGATTAACTGCGGCGAGTTGCGTGGCCGCGTCGCCTTGCGTGATCAACCCCGAAGCCAGGTCTTTGTTGATATTCGACTCGACCTGGCTGAGTTGCTGCAGAACTTTCTGAGTCTTGGCGTTGTCGGCGCGCTTCTGTTGGTCGAGCGTCTCGAGTTGCGGACCGGTGGTGAGGTTGTGGCCCTCCTCGCGGGCGATGGCGGCTTGCAGTTCCGGTTCGAGCGCCAGCAAAGAGGCGCGGTGTTTCTTCATCTCGGTCAGGCCGCTTTCCAGTTTGTTCGTATCGACCTTGAGATCCTCAATGGTCTGCTGGCTGGTTACCAGCTTTTGCCGAAAGTCGAGACTCTTCTCGTCCGCGGCCGAGAGAATGGCGGGCGCGGCCCACGAGCTGTTCACCGCGTAAAATCCCATGACCCAGGCATAGGCAACGATGCCGACTAGCACCGCATAGAGCACCGCAATCGCGAAGATGCGGTAGAGCGTGATGACCAACTTGTAATGCCAGGCGTGCAATCCCGCGCCAGGCGCCGGCTTCTTCTCGGCAGGAGGCGGAATCAACTTTGGTTCCGGCGAGAGAGCATCAACTGGCGGCGTTGCCAAGGGGCACCTCTTGGGGTTCGATGACTCGCGTACCCCAGTCTGCGGAGTCCATGGTGCAGAGCGCAAGGGGAGTCAGGAACAGGCTGCTTACGAACGACCAGGCTACATAGGCCGCGAAGGCCAAAGGATGTCGCAGCGCCTCGTGCGCGCTGTAACGCTTGATCACCCAACTCAGAACGGCTCCAATTGCCAGAGCGGTAATCAAAGGCACGGGGCCGGTCCACGCCAGAGGATCCTGTGTAAGCATGGTCACCACGACCAGAAAGCCGACCAGCGCGCCTACCGGCGTCAGCACCAGCGTCAAGACGGTGTTGGGGTGCAGCTTCCAGACATGTTGCGGCAGAGTTTTGAGAGTGTAGAAGAAATCGCGCACGATGCTGCGCCGCCAGCGCAACTGCTGTTTAAACAATACCGAGAGCGTGCTGGGGACCGTGGTCCAGCACAGCGCGTCGTTGTTGATGTAAGTGCCATAGCCGCGCAGCAGCGTCTGATGCGTTAAGAAGCGGTCTTCTCCCTGGTTGACCGGAACGCCGAACCAGTTCCGGGCGCGGATGGCGGGCTCGATCTCCAGCAGCAACGAGCGTCGGATGGCGAACAAACATCCGCTGATACAGCACACGCTGCGCGTCCAATTCTCGGGAATTTTGTAAAGCTGAAACGCGGTGTAGTAAACGATGGTCTGAATCGCCGTGATGACGCTCTGGTTTGGGTTGCGGACTCCCACTCTGCCGCCAACCGATCCCATTGTGGGCTCCGCGAAACACGCGGTCAGTTCCCGAATCGCGTCGGGATGAAAAATGCAATCCGAGTCAATGGAGATGATGACCTCAGCGGTGGAGTGCTGCAGCGCATTGCAAACCGAGCGCGCTTTGCCGCTGTTGACCGCGTTCCGTCCCGTCCGGATTCGGATATTGGTGAAATCGCGCTGCGCTCGCAGCATCCATTCGTAGCTGTCATCGGCGGAGCAGTCGTCTTGCGCGATCACTTCAAATTTGTGGTTGGGATAATTGCTTTTGCTGATGCTCTGAATCGTCTCGTAAACCGTTTTGCCCTCGTTGTAGCAAGGCATCAGGACGCTCACCGTCGGCTCATACCCATAGTTCTTCTTCGCCTTGGCCCGGGGGAAAGAAAATCGCATGATGATGCCCATGACGTACTTCACCACCGAGATGAGAAGGCAGAGAATCAGGATGAGCCAGAGCAGAATCGGGGCCATGAGCGCTGCGCCTCGGGGACCCGCACAATATACCATCTACGGCAAAGCGGGAAAATCTCAGAAGATGTGCAACTTGATGCTCAGGTACTTCTTGGGATTCTCGCGGACAGCCTTGACCAGGCCCCGCGTTTCGACCAGCATCTCATTGGCGTTGTTGTAGAGAGTTTCGTCTTTGAAGAGCTTGCCCGCCGTCCCCTGCCCGGCTTCCAGTTCCGTCGTGAGTTGCGAAAGCTTGGTGACGGTTGTATCCAGCTTCTTGGCCAGTTCTTCGTCCTTGGTCAGCCTGCCCAACGTTCCTTTGCCGGCGTTGATGTCGTCGGTGACTTTCTTCAGATTGGCAATAGTGTCGTTGGCGTTGTTGTAGAGCGAGGGATCCTTCAGGATCTTGCCAGCCGTGCCCTTGCCCTGCTGCAGATCGTCGATCACGGCGTTCATCTTGTCGAGGGTGGACAAGAATTTATCGTAAGCATCATTGCGGTTGATGAGCGCGCCCAGGCTGCCCTGGCCGTTCGCCACTTCCTCGACGATCTTCTGGAAATCGGCGACTGTAGCCGAGAAGCGGTTGTACAGGGTGGGATCGTAGATCAGTTTGCCGAGCGATCCTTTACCGCTTTCGGCGAAAGCCAGGATGCGGTCGGCACGCTTCAGCAGCGCGTCCATGTTCTGCAGCGTGCTCTGGCTGGCCCGCACGACCTGGTTGAAGTCCGGGTGCACCTGCGTGGGCAGCGTGTCTCCATCGTGGACGGGACCGCCTACCGCCTGCGAGCTGTCGATATCGAGATAGGTCTCGCCCAGCACCCCCGCGGTTTCCAGCGACGTCACGGAATCGCTGCGCAAACCGTAGTCATATTTCGTACTGATCTTCATCGTAACTTCGACCGGGGTAAGAGGCTTACCTCGCACGATCGCAATGTGGCTAACGTTGCCAATATCGACGCCGCTCAGCCGGACCGGCGCGCCCGGACGCAATCCCTCCGCATTATCGAAATACGACTTGACGGTAATGCGTTTGGTGAACAGATTGTGGGTTCCCGACATGAGGAGCAGGAGCAATCCCAGCGTCAAGCTGGCGACGATCACGGTGATCCCAACGCGCAGTTGCGACCACTTGAGCTGCTTCTGGCTAGGCAAATGATTTCCTCATGCGGGCAGCAAGTACGAGATTCGCCAGCCGCAGAAACAGCTTCCGATCGCGGTCGGCCCCCCCAGACACGTCCATCGCAGCATGATAACAAACTCCGAGAGGATGACTAAGCGGCCTTGGTTTGCAAAACCGGCACCACGATGAGAGCCAGCAGATATGCGGCGGCGCCGCAAGTCAGGGTGGCCGTCAGCCCAAACTGGATGGCAATGACCATGGCCAGCACAGAGCCCAGAACGCTGGCGGACGCATTCATCGACCAGGCCCATTCCACCCCATTATCGAGTGCGGGTTCATCGGCGAAAGCCTCCCGCTCGCGAACTGCGGCAAGCGCGCGCAGGCCCGTCGGAAACGGCATTCCCATCACAAAGCCCAACGGGATCAGAAGCACTCCGCTAATTAGCAAGCGATACTGGAAGCCCAGCCCCACCAACGACGCCAAACGGCTAGGCAGAAAGAGGACGTCGGCCAGCAGGGTGGCGATGACCAGCAGGAGCGGAATCCAGACCATCTCCACGCGCGGCAGCCACAGCCGGGAGAACAGGCTTCCGGCGCCGCTCGAAAGCATCAGCAGAAAAATCACCACGGTGAGAGCGTACGTAGGATGTCCCAAGAACAGCACGAACCTCTGGATGAATGCGATCTCCACCAGAATATAGCCCAGGCCGACGGCAACGAAATAGATCAGCGGAAGGGCCGACTGCCGCCGCTTCCCGCCGGCCAGCACTAAAGGCAAAATCAGGAACACCACCACGGCGATGAGGGAAATCACCAGCACCAGCACCAGCACCAGCACGCCCAGATTCACCTTCCAGTCGATCCCTTGGCGCAGGCTTTGTTCTCCCAGGATTTGTCCGGGCTTCAGAGTGAAGAAAAAGAAAGGCGCATTGTCGCTGACCGGGGTGACGTTGTAGGCGTAGCTGCGAGCGAAGGCGTAGGGATCATTGCTCGCGATCAACGCGGAGAACGGATTCTGACCGGTTTGCGAAAGAAGCCCGGCTTGCGATGGAAGATAGAGCGCGTCCAACTCGGAATAGCGATCCAGATGCGCGGTAACGGCGGCTTCTTCGGCAGGAGTAAACGCTGCTTTCTTGGCTAAAACAACAACCGGGATTCCGTCTTCGTCAAGCGCCCCTTGCGACGCCACAATGAAATTGCGCGCCGGATTCGCGACGCCCAGGCGATGCAGCGCTTCCATGGCGACCGCTACAACCCGCAGAGCTTCTCGCGGCTGGCGAAACTCCCAGCGCGTAATGGCGATCATGCCGTCGGGGTTGAGGTGATCGAAATATTCCCGGAAAGCCTCGACGGTATAGAGATTATTTTCGCTGAGCGCGAAGGCCCCGGCCGCGGTCGAAGCCCAGGTATCGACCAGCGTCATTTGCACGACGTCGAAGTGTTGCGGCGTAGAGCGCAGAAACGACCGGCCATCGCTGACATGAATGTGAACGTCGGGACGCTGGTACAAATGCTGCGAGTAATCGGCATAGCGCCCCTGCATGATCGTGCTCGCAATGATCGGATTGATTTCAATTCCGGTGACGCTGGGGCTACCGTTTGCCACGGCGCGCAGAACGTCGACACCGCCGCCAGGTCCGATGATGGCGAATTCTCCGTGCGGCCGCAGAACGTTGGCCAGAGCGGGCGGCGCCGACATGAGCGCGTCTTCCCACGCCGTTTCGTGCCAGCGCGCAACCTCTGCGTTCATGATGTAAGTGGACGCGTCGGCATCGATCACAATGGCTTTGGCCTGTCCCTGGCGGTCCACTTCTACGCGCGAAAGCGCATTCCAGCGCGCGAACTCCACCCATGCCGGGTCGCGGAACTGACCCTTCGCGTACACCACGTCGATCAGGCGTCCGGAGTAATTCGCACCCGTCAGCACAAGCAGCGCGAGCGCCAACAGCGCCGCATTCCTGCGCGCGGCGTCGCTCTCCGCCCATATGACAGCCGCTGCGGCCAATGCGATGGCAGACGTCAGAATCGCATTGGGGCCGCCCAGCCAGTTCAATAGCGGAACCACCGCCAGGCACGCGAGCGCGCCTCCGCAGAGGTCGGCTCCATAGAGACGCGGGATGCGACCGGTCTCGCGCGCGAAGACTACCGAGAACAGCAGTCCGGTCAGGAAAAAGGGAATGGCCGCGGTCAGGTAGAGAATCGTCAGGCGGAGAAAATTCTTTCCCGTAACGTCGAGCGCAACCGGAACGTGCAGCACGATCTCGAGGACTACCACCACCAGCAGTGCATTGGCGGCGCAAAGGCGAGTTGCAAGCACGCGCGTGGCGAATTTCCGCAGTCGGCTCTTCAGCAGGTACGCGAACACGCCTCCCGCGCCCAGTCCTAGCAACGCGATGGAAATTGCAAGAAATGCAAAATGATAAAAGAGAACAACGGAAAACAGCCGGGTCAGCGAGAGTTCGAGCAACAGTGCCGCGAAGCTGGTCAGGCCAAGGCCCGCCAGCAGCGTGCTGTCCGGGATTTCAGCCTGGTTCGTGACTGGAATAAGTGTAGGAGCGATGACGGACATAAATGAATTGAGGCGTCAGTCTAGCAGATGGTTGGCGCAGAATTCCCTGACGCAGTGCGCGGTCAGCTTTCGAGGATGACTTGAGCGATCGCCTGCTCCACGGTGTGGGAAATCGAAAGCGCGGCATTCTTCACGCCCAGCTTGGCGGCAAACTCTCCCGCCTTGCCGTGGAACGCGATCGTAGGGCGGCCTCCGGGCATGCGGACGACTTCGCAATCGCACCAGCGCACGCCATGGTTCCATCCGGTACCGAGCGCCTTCATCGCTGCTTCCTTGGCGGCGAAGCGGGCCGCATATCGCTCCTCGCGATTCACCTTCGAATCGCAATAGCGCTGCTCGCCCGCTGTGTAGATGCGATCAAGAAACCGCTGCCCGAAGCGCTGAATCGATTCGCGAATGCGGGGAACTTCTGCGATGTCGATGCCCGTGCCTACGATCATGTGCTTTCAGCCCTGTTAGGTCTGGTACAGAATCTTACAGCAAGCGGTCTCATCGGTAGATTGATGCTGCGCAGGACTTATGCGATGCGCTGGAGCGCTGAGGCAAGGATCGCATCCTGCTCAGGAGCAACCGTGCGCAGATCCAGCAGAACCCTGCCATCTTCGACGCGAGCGATGATCGGGGGATCGGAGTTGCGCAGGCGGGCGCAGAATGCGTCCGCAGTCAAATCGGCGCAATTCACCGCCAGCAGCCGCGTGGGGAGCACGGAAGATGGGGCCGCGCCGCCGCCGATGACAGATTCGCCGTCGATGACTTCAACCCTTATCTTGCGCGCCATGTGAGGCCCGGCGATATGCAGGCTCTTCGCCAGAGCTTCGGTACGACTGCCAATCTCTTGCTTGGTGAGCCGCATCATCCGCAGCGTGGGGATCGCGTTGTGATCGCCTTTGACGTAAGCCAGCAGCGTGGCTTCCAAGGCCGCATAAGTGAGCTTGTCCACGCGTAAGGCGCGAAACAGCGAGTTCGAGCGCATGCGGGCTACGAGATCGGCGCGGCCGGTAATCAGTCCAGCCTGTGGACCGCCCAGCAGTTTGTCGCCGCTGTAGGTGATGATGTCGACGCCTGCGCGCAGGCTGTCAAGCACGCTGGCCTCGCCATGGATCCCAAAACTCTGCAGGTCAACCAGGGCTCCGCTTCCCAGATCTTCCATCAGAGGCAAGCCGCGCCCTTGGGCGAGATTGACGAGCTCTGCGGTGGAAGGCTGCTCGGTGAATCCGCTGATCTCGAAATTGGATCGGTGCACCCGCAATAGCAGGCACGTGCGCTCGTGGATCGCATTCTCATAGTCGGCGATCCGGGTGCGATTGGTGGTGCCCACTTCGCGCAGGATCGCGCCTGACTTCGCCATCACGTCGGGAATGCGGAACGATCCGCCAATCTCGACCAATTCTCCGCGCGAGACAATCACCTCGCCGGCTTCCGCCAAGGTATTCAATGCCAGCAGAACTGCGGCGGCGTTGTTGTTGACGACAATGGTGGAGATGCGGTCATTGTCATTGCCCAGCGCTTTGCGGAACAAGCGGTCAACATGCACGTCGCGCTTGCCGCGTTCCCCGGCTTCCACATTGAATTCAAGATTGGAATAACCGCTGCCGGTTTCGCGGATGTGGTCTAGCGCCGCAGCCGCTAACGGAGCCCGACCGAGATTAGTGTGCAGAATGACGCCGGTTGCGTTGATGACCGCGCGCAGCGAGTACGCCAGCGACCGGCGGAGATGTCCTTCAATGGCATTCGGGAGCCCGCCCAGAGCAAGCCGCAATCCGCGCTCATCCAGCGATCCGGAGGTGATCTCGTCGCGCAGACGTCCCAGCACCGCCCGAGCGGCGTCCGTGACCGCAGCCGCGCCATGAACCGCAGCGAGCGAAGCGATCGCTTCAGTCCGGAGTAATTCGTCGACCGACGGCAATTCGCGAAAGAGTTGCGATCTCGCGGTGGCTTTCATTTTCCGGATTATCCCATGAAACCGCGACCCGCCCCCGTCATTCGCCTTTACAACGTGTGCAGGTACGCCAGCAGGTCCTGGATATCTTGCGGGCTGAGTTTCTGGCTGTAGGCCGGCATTTCGTTGCGGCCCAGCCGGACGATATCGGTGACGCGCTCGTCATTGGCCGGCAGCCCGCTCAGCGGAAGATATTTGTGCTGGAAGATTCCCTTTAGTCCCGGCCCTTTTTTCCCTCTTGTGGAATAGGGCCGGTGACAGCGGTCGCACTCGGCATCGTAGATCTTGCGGCCGGCCGACTGCTGCGGATTCAGCCCGAGTTCAGCGTCGGATTTACGGCGCTCTACATCGCATGCAAACGCGGATGCCAGCACTGCGCCCGCGAGCAGGATTCCGAATAAAGACTTGTAAGAAGTTCTGCCTGGGATGAATCCGCCGTCTCGCTCTCGCAATCGAATGAACCGTCCTTGCTCCCGTGATACGCGGCGCAGCACGCCGCTTTACAATGATAGAGTATCTGGATCCGGCTGCTGATGACCATTGCAATCAAACGAGTGTACGAACCGGCCATGCGCACCGACGGCGCCCGCGTCCTGGTGGATCGTCTGTGGCCGCGCGGTCTCACCAAGGCAAAAGCCGCCATTGACGAGTGGTTGCGCGGCCTTGCTCCCTCCGACGAATTGCGCCGCTGGTATCATGCGCGGCCCGACCAGTGGCCGGCGTTCCGCCAAAAATATTTGAGGGAACTAGCGCAGCCTGGTTGCGAAGCTGGCCTGCAGCAGCTTTACGAACTGGCGCACAAAAAGAAGCGCCTGACCCTGCTCTTTGCTTCGAAGAATGAATCGCACAATAACGCGCTTGTGCTCAAGGAATTGCTGGAAGGGATTCGCAAACCTCCGACCGGAACCGGCCCGGGCGCCATAACTGCGCAAAAGCAGCGCGGGGCTCCGGCTCGGCGCAGGTGAGCGAGCACGCATCTTTCGCTCGTCCAATCATCATCTCGCCATGGGGATCCTCGAAAAGCCCTGACTCATTTAGAATCGTGCGCGCATGCGGTCCGTCTTCCAATGGAATCTGGGATCGCGTTCGCTCGAACTGGGCAAGCGCACGCTGATCATGGGCATTCTCAACGTCACGCCGGATTCCTTTTCCGACGGCGGCCAGTTTCTCGATCCCGAGAAAGCTCTGGAACACGCGGAGCAACTGCTCGAGCAAGGCGCCGACATCATTGACGTGGGAGGAGAATCCACGCGCCCGGGAGCACGAGTCGAAACAGGAGCGCCTCGCCAAACCGAACCCACCAAGACCCCCGCCGCAAAAACGAAAACCCCACCGGTCACGGCGGAGGAGGAACTGAAACGCATCCTCCCGGTCATTGCGCAATTGAAGAAGAAACATCCGAAGGCCGTCATTTCCGTGGACACGTACAAAGCCAGCGTGGCCCGGGCCGCGGTCGGCGCCGGCGCTGAAATTGTGAACGACGTAAGCGGATTTCGCTGGGATCCTCTGATGGCAAAAACAGTGGCGGATCTCAAATGCGGGGCCGTGTTGATGCACATGCGCGGGCGTCCCGAAGAATGGCGCACCCTACCGCCGCCGGGCGACGTCGTACTGCTGGTCAAGCGGGAATTGAAAGAATGGGCCGAGAAGGCGGTCCTCGCCGGCGTCAGGCGCGAGCGCATCGTGCTCGATCCCGGCTTCGGCTTCGGCAAAAACTTTGAGGAAAATTATCCCCTGATCGCGCGCTTTGGCGAGTTGCAGGCGGCGGGCTTTCCCCTGCTCGCAGGCACATCGAGGAAATCGTTCTTGGGGCGAACGCTTGCGGCGGATGGAACGGGCGTCCCTCCCGAGGCGCGAATCTACGGCACGCTGGCCAGCCAGACCGCTTTGATTCTCAAAGGAGCTCATATTGTGCGCACGCACGATGTGAAGCCGTCCGTAGAGGCCGCGCGCATCGCGGATGCGATCCTGCTGGCTCGGTGAGGAACTCGCTGACTAGGTTTCAGAATCCCTTCTTCGAATCCAGCAGGATCGTCACCGGCCCTTCGTTCACCAGTTCTACCTGCATCATTTCCTGGAAGCGTCCGGTTTCGCAGCGCAGACCGGCCGCGTGAATGCGCTCGACAAAGAGTTCATAGAGCCGGCGGGCGTGCTCGGGCGGAGCCGCGTCGTCAAACGATGGACGCTTCCCCCGCCGCACATCGCCGTACAGCGTGAACTGCGAAACGGCGAGCACGCTGCCGCCGACGTCACGCACGCTGCGATTCATCTTGCCGTCTTCGTCTTCAAAGATGCGCAGCCCCATGATCTTCTCGGCCAGATAATTCACATCGGCTTCCGTGTCCGGATGCCCCACGCCCAGCAGCACGAGCAGGCCCAGGCCGATCTCGCCGCTGGTCCATCCATTCACGGTTACCTTCGCACGGCTCACGCGCTGCACCACGGCTCGCATATCGTCTCGCCCGGTTTCACCACCAAGGACACGAAGATACACAAAGGAAAGCCAGCGACGCGCGCCTTCGTGGTACTTCGTGACCGATGTGGTCCCTTGAATTTAGGCAGCTCTCCCGTTTGACCCCGGCAACGGCCAAACGTTAGGATCATTCGTGCAATCCCTCGTTCTTGAAGGCGTTGCCGGAAGCGGCCTGGCCGTTCCTTTACACTAATTCACCCGGACCATTACACTACACACTCGCCTTTTTTCGTACAGCAGTGCGTAAGAAGTACCAGAATTGTGGAGGGCCAGAGCCCTAGCCAGCAGCAGCAAGAGCTGCGATTGCGCAACCGAGACATCAGAATTCAAATCTAATCGAGCCAAGCGAGGAGACACATGGCAGCCGTGGAAGAGAAGGTGAAGCAGATCATTGTGGAGCAGTTAGGAGTCGATGAGGGCGAAGTCACATCCAGCGCGTCGTTTGTGGACGACTTGGGCGCCGATTCGCTCGACACGGTCGAACTGGTGATGGCGTTCGAAGAAGCGTTCGACATCGAAATTCCCGACGAGGACGCCGAGAAGATTCGTACCGTGCAGGATGCCGTCGACTACATCGGCAAGCACGCCAAGGCGGGGAAATAGATTGACGCGCAGGGTCGTAGTGACTGGCCTGGGCTTGATCTGCGGCGTGGGCAATACCACCGACGATGTGTGGAAGGCTCTGCTGGCGGGCAAGAGCGGCGTGGCTCGCATTACGGGCTTCGACGCCAGCGCCTTCGCCTGCCAGATCGCTGCCGAGGTCAAGAACTTCGACCCGCTCAATTACGTCGAAAAGAAAGAGATGAAGAAGATGGGGCGCTTCATCCACCTGGCGATCGCCGCCGCGGACGAAGCCTTCAAGATGTCGGGGCTTAAGGTTACTCCCGAGAACGATGAGCGCGTCGGCGTTCACATCGGATCGGGCATCGGCGGATTCGACATCATCGAGCGCGAACATAACGCCCTGATTGAGGGCGGGCCGCGGAAGATTTCTCCTTTCTTTATTCCGGCGGCCATCATCAATCTTGCCGCCGGGCACGTCTCCATGCGCTACGGGGCCAAAGGTCCGAACGAGGCCACGGCGACCGCGTGCACTACCAGCGCCCATTCCATCGGAGATTCCTTCCGCATCATTCAGCACAACGATGCCGACGTAATGATCGCCGGAGGCTCGGAAGCCGCCATCACTCCTATGGGTGTGGGCGGATTCGCCGCCATGCGCGCGCTGTCCACCCGAAATGATGACCCAGAGAAGGCCAGCCGCCCGTGGGATCAGGGGCGCGACGGTTTCGTCATCGGTGAAGGCTCGGGCATCATGATCCTCGAAGAACTGGAGCATGCACGCAAGCGCGGCGCTCGCATCCTTGCCGAAGTGGCCGGCTACGGCATGTCGGGCGACGCTTACCACATGACGCAGCCCGCTCCCGAGCACGAAGGCGGATTCCGCGTTATGCGCAACGCGCTGCGCGACGCCAAAGTTGACCCCAGCGTAGTTAATTACGTCAATGCGCACGGCACCTCCACGCCGATCGGCGACACGCTCGAAGCGCACGCCATTCGCAACTTTTTCGGAGAGCACAAGCCGGCGGTCAGCTCCACGAAGTCCATGACCGGACACCTGCTCGGCGGAGCTGGAGGGTTGGAAGCCGGCATCACGGTGCTCGCTCTGCGCGATCAAATCCTGCCTCCGACCGTGAACCTGGAAAATCCCGACCCCGATACCGCCGGGATGGATCTTGTCCCCAACCACGCCCGCAAGGCCGAACTCGAATACGCCATGTCGAACTCGTTCGGCTTCGGCGGCACCAATGGCGCGCTGCTATTCCGCCGCTGGAGCGAATAGTTCGATTTGTCTCCTGAGCCTCATGTCATGACAATTCGTCCAAATGCCTCATTCGGCGCGGCTTTCAGCTCGTAATGTCCTTTCTCGCGCGGCTCTGAAAAAGTAATGACACTTCAGTACCCCGCGCGTTGTCCCTTTGGGTTGTTGCCAGCCTCGGCACCAGACTTCACAATGTTTTTCGAAAGTGGAGTCTTCCCCAACCTATGGATAAAGCTTTCGCCGCCTCCTTCGCCCCCATCCCCGTCACCCGGAAAGCCGCGGCCCGCGCCGCATTGGTCGGGTTGAACGAACCTCATCGCGCGCTCTTGTCGGAATGCTTCCGCCAGTTCAACGTGGAAACCGTTCCCATGACGGCCAACGCAGCTGAGCGCCTGCACAAGGAAAAGTTTGAAGCCTGCGTGCTTGCCCTGGCCGATGGCGCCGAATCCGTCATGGAGTCCCTTCGCAGTTCGCCTTCCAATAGCCGCTGCATCATTTACGGAGTCGGCGGCAGCGCGCAAGAAGCCATGCGCTATTCGAAGTACGGCATCAATGCCATGTTCAACGAGCCGCTGGAAAGGCCGTCCGCGCTGAAACTGGTACGGGCCACGCGCATGCTGGTGCTGCACGAGTTCCGCCGCTATGTGCGCATCCCGGTGATGACCGAGGTCTCCATCGTTGGGGATGGCCGCCGCATCGTCGCCAGCAGCATCGAAATGAGTTCCGGCGGCATGTCGGTGAAAAGCGCGGAGGATTTCTCAAGCGGTACCAACGTGGAAATCTCTTTCGCCCTGATGACTCTGCCGCGCGTGAATGTGCGCGGCTCGATCAGCTGGCGCAAGCCGAAATCGATCGGCGTCCGCTTCGATCCGACCGACGAGCGCCGCCTGAAGGTTAAGACCTGGATCGATTCCTACCTGGAAAACTAACATTGTTGAATGTTGATTGTTGATTGTTGATTGTTGATTGTTGATTGTTGAATGAGAACCCTCACTCTGGGCGATTTCATTCAACAATCAACAATTCCTTTCCCCGTCTACCCCCCGTTCGGTTTCCCCTGTGATCCTCTGTGCACTCTGTGGTTAACGCCCTGGAGCTCCTCGCCGGACACCGCGGATCACGTACACTAGCTACAATAGCTGCGTGCCCGAAACCAGCACCCGCGAAGCGACAACCTCCGCAGAGGAAGCCTCCGGCCCGCGCCGCTGGACGCTGCGCCAGCGCATCGTCCTCGGCATGATCGTCTGGGCGGGATACTGGTTCATCCGCTTGCTGGGCCCGACTCTCCGCGTGAGCGTTTCCTACGAAGAAGGCGCGCAAAAAACGCTGGACGAGCGCCCGCTGGTCGCCTCCTTCTGGCACGAGTGCATGATTCCCGCAACCTATCTCTTCCGCGAGATGGGCGTGCGCGTGATGAGCAGCTTCAGCTATGACGGCGAGTATATGGGGCGCATCATCCGCCGGTTCGGATTTGTCGCGGTAAAGGGATCGAGCAGCCGCAACCCCGTGCGCGCCCTGCTAGGCTTGCGCCGCGCCCTCGACGACGGTTGGACTGTGGCCTTCACCCTCGACGGGCCGCGTGGTCCGCGCCGACAAGTGAAACCCGGACCTGCGGGACTCGCGCGCTCTTCGGGGCGAGCGATGACGAGCTTTCACGCCGCCGTCGATAAGGCCTGGGTGCTCCGGAGCTGGGATCGCATGCTGATTCCGAAGCCGTTCTCCCGCGTGCTCGTGCGCGTGGGCAAGCTGATTCCGGTGCCGACCGATGCCACCGACGCAGACCTCGACCGCTACAGCGCCGAGTTGCAGTCAACTTTGGACCGGGTTTGCGCCTTTGCGGAAGCGAACGTCAGCAAGGTGGGAACGGGCGAATTCCCGCTGAGCATAGGGTGACAGGTAAGAATTTTGATTGATTGCGTAAAAACAGCCAACTACTTCTCTTTTGTCCCGAATAAATCCCAGATCCAGGCGAGCCACGCGGCCCAGCCGAGAACAAAACAGATCACTCCTGCTAACCAATCATGAGCAAGCCAAGGAGGAGAAGCAGGATAAAAGCGAGAGCAATTGGCCAGACAGGCTTATCAGTTTGGAAGAAGAATGGCGGCAAAAGCGTCTGCTCCTGCAAGCGACATATTAGCAGCGCTCTTCAAATCAACAATCAAAATTCAACAATCAACAATTCTCTATTCCAGCGTGGCTCCCAGCTGCATGTACTTATACCTCTTGCCATCCCAATAGATCACCGACGACGTGCTCTCGCCTTCCCCCTGTTCTTCCATGAAGACACCGAGGACGGTCCTTTTCTTGGTTGCCAGCCGTTTCACGGTCAGCGTTTTGAAAGGCAGATTGATGAGCACAAACTTCGCCTTCGGCTGATCCGCCTGCCAGCCTCCCTTTTCTGCGCCGTGCACAATCAGCAGGCTCACACCACGGCGCTCCGGCACATCCGAGGCAAACGTGGACGTGACTTTCACGTCGCCGAAACCCATGAATGTGTCATAGGGATCGGCGACCACGAAATTCTGCTCATCGCGATCCTGCATGGGATCGGTGCATTTCGCCACGACAACGAGATCGTCAATGCCGTCCCCGTCCAGATCGCCGACGAACTGACGCGGCCCGGAAATGAGCGAGCATTTGTCGCCAAATTGCTTGTGCACGTACTCGTCAGTGACCGCAGGCTTCGGCGACTTCGCCGGTGCGGGTGGCGGAGGCGGCTGCTTTTTCTGTGCAAAGGCGGCTACGATCAGAAAAACGGCAAACACTGGAAGGAGCAGAAATTTGCTGAACGACATGGTCTTTACTCTAGCCCGGTTTCGAGCGTCGCGGTAGAGACTCACTAGTGACGGAGGTACGGAGGTAACGCCTCCGCTTATCGGCGAAAGTGTTCCCAGCCGCAGGGCTCAAGTTCAAATGGGATCTCATTTTCGTTCTTGACGAAGATGCGGCGGCCGCGCACGATCCGCCCGATCTGCGTGATTCTCACCCCGCCGATTTGCTTCGGAATGCGCTTGCCGGGCCGCGCCGTGAACACCAGCTCGTAATCTTCTCCGCCGTGCAGGGCCAGATCCAGATCGACCTCACGCGCGGGCTTGCCGACGCGTGCCCGGGGGATGAGCACCGCGGCGATCTCAGCGCCAACGCCGCTCTCCTCACAGATGTGCGCCAGATCCGTCGAGAATCCATCGCTGGTATCGATCATCGCGGTTGCCCAGCCCTTCTCTCGCACGATGCGCCCCAGTTCAATACGTGGCTCGGGATAGAAATGCCGGCGATAGTCACGCGGGTTCAGCTTCTTCGCTCGCGCATGCATTTGCACCAGTGCGGCGGCCGAGCCGCCCAGCTCTCCGCTGACGTAGATGCGGTCACCGGCTCGGGCCCCGGAGCGCAGCACTTCCTTGCCCTTCGGCACCGATCCAACCACGATGATGTCGGCAAGAATCCCGTTGGGAGATTCGGCCGTGTCTCCTCCGGCCAACCTGGCTCCGTAGCGCTCTGCCAGGCTGATCAGTCCCCGGGTAAAGCGTCCCACCCATGCCTGCGGTAGATCGTGAGGCAAAGCCAGCGAGAGGAAGACGCCGAGCGGATCACCCCCCATGGCCGCGATATCGCTCAATCCTCGGGCCAGGCAGCGGTACCCAACCGATTCCGCCGGATGCCAGTCACGCCGAAAGTGGATCCCTTCCAGCGTGAAGTCGGTCGTGATCAGGCAGTCATGTCCCGCCAGCAGACGCAGCACGGCGCAGTCATCGCCGATTCCCTTGAGAATGGCATTGGAGCCCCGAGACCGCCCTCGCCACAATGATCCAGCCATGCGGCGGAGTTGGGCAATCAGCTGTTTTTCGGGAAGCGGCACGGCGCCATTACTATACCGCCATGCTAAGGAACAGCGCGTTTGCGCCTCTGGTCCCGGTAATTTGTCCGATTGGCCCTCCCAGGTTATCCGATCTTCCGTAACCCGAAATGGGGTTTCGCGTCGTTGACAGGGGGAATCTACTTTGTTACCGTTAACCAGTCATTAACACAAAAACCTTTGGCCGGGGCTAAGTTCTGCAGGTGGTTGGGATTGCAGACGAACGGAAATCTCAGGTTCTGGTCGCAGTTCCGGTAGAAGAAAGGGCGCGAGAGAGTTTCCATTCCCAAGATGGGAGCGCAGCCCGAAAAAGTCAGGTGGTCCGAGCAGGCTTTTTGCAATCAAGAAACTGTGCCTGAAGTTCCGGACCTGATGTTTCAAATTTTGAGGATTTGACTTGCAAAAACGCTTTTACATCCTTTTCGTGGCTCGCGGGGACGACGGGCAGTTGCGCAAAATCTCTATCCCCTTGCATTATCTCTACGTTTTTGTAATCGGCGCCGCGATCGGATTCCTCAGCCTCACCGGCATCGCCAGTTCCTACACCCGCATGCTGCTGAAGGTTTCGCAATTCAACCAGCTACGGACTGAGAAGGACCAGCTCAAAAACAACTATTCCCGCCTGGAGCAGGTTGCCAAAGAGCGGGATCTGCAAGTCGCATCCCTCGGCTCCATCGCGGGAGAAGTTTCTGCTCTCTATGGCCTGAAGGCGCAGCCTACGCTGGTCACGGAAACCTCCGACCAGATTCACGATGCGGATGTGACTTCGTCCCTCGACCAGTTGCATGCTCTACGAACCTCAGCTCTGTCGGGAGCGACCATGGTCGGACTGACCATGGGATTGACCCGCAACGCCACCACCGCCGACTGGATCAAGGCAAATGCCGCACCCAACCTTTGGCCGGTCGACGGCCCGATTACGGGTAGCTTCGGCGAGCGCATCGATCCGTTCAACGGGGAAGGCGCATTTCACAGCGGCGTCGACATCGGCAGCAGCTATGGAGCGCAGATCATCGCGCCGGCCAATGGCGTAGTGACCTTCACCGATGTGATGGGCGGCTATGGCAAAGCCATCATGATCGATCATGGCAATGGCATCAGCACCCGCTATGCCCATCTCTCCGGATTCGCCGTTACCCCGGGACAGCACGTGCACCGCGGCGACGTTATCGGCTATGTTGGCGAGAGCGGCCGTTCCACCGGCCCCCATCTTCATTACGAAGTTCGCATCAACGACATACCGGTTAATCCCTATAAATACCTCCGCATCACCGTCGCTCAAAGCGGCGGCTTCACCACCGGCAGCTAGAATCCCTTCCATGCGACTTTTGGAACAACCTGGCGCCACAGCTACGTGCGCCGGGCATTGCGCCACTGCCCTCCCGACCGCTTGAATCATCCAGTAATCCCGCTCTCATTACCGGCGTAATGTCTCCAGCGCAAACACCATGCTGGATCACGGCAACAGGCGCGATAACATACGAACATTCCCTCTCCAGCGGTAGTGCAGTCGTCCGTTTTGCCGTCTTAGGAATCGTCGCATGGACAATCCCGGGATCAAGCGTTTTGGCCGTTATGAGGTTGTGGCGGAGTTGGGCCGCGGCGCCATGGGCGTGGTTTACCAGGCGCGCGATCCCCAGATCGACCGCATCGTCGCAGTGAAGACCATTTCCCTATGGGGTCAGGAACCGGAGGAAGAGAAAGAGTTTCGCCTCCGCTTCATGAACGAAGCGCAGGCCGCTGGACGTCTCCACCATCCGGGAATCGTTAGCGTTTTTGATGTGGGCGAGAATCCGGAAAACCAGGATCCCTACATCGTCCTCGAGTACGTTCCCGGCGAAACCCTGAACCGGATTCTCGCCCGCGAACGAAAACTCCCGTTGGCCAAAGCGTTGAAGCTGGCCGAAGAACTAGCCGACGCTCTGGAATATGCGCATGCGCAGGGCGTGGTTCACCGCGACATCAAGCCGGCCAATATTTTGATCACCGAAGATGGTCGCGCCAAGATTGCGGACTTCGGCATCGCCAAGCTCAATCTGGCGCACTTTACCCTGCCCGGCCGGGTGCTCGGAACTCCCGCCTACATGGCTCCCGAGCAGTTGAGCGGGGAAGGGTGCGACGGCCGTTCCGACCTGTTTTCTCTGGGCGTGATTTTGTATGTCATGACGACCGGGCTTTCTCCGTTTCAAGGCGACAGCGCAACTACCGTGTGTTTCAAGGTCGCGAACCGGGAGCCGGTCGCCGCCAGCGCGCTCGATCTGGATCTTCCTCCGCAACTGGACGCTGTCATTTCGCGATCCATCGCCAAGAATCCTCAACAGCGATACCAGAGCGGCTCCGAATTCGCTGAGGATCTGAGGATGTTGCAGCGAAACTACCGGCCAGGCTCGACCACTAGTTCGTTGCAGGCTGTGATCGCCAGCGGGACACAATCTGTTTCCACGGGAAAACAGCCGGCAGCGACGCCGCTCACCGCCATGGCTCATGCTCAGGGCCTGGTTCACCACATCCTGTTTAAGGCGCCCATACGAGATCTCGCTCTCGCCGCCGCCACTATCGTTCTGCTGGTCGTCATTGGAGCCCAGTCCAGGCTGCTGGTGAGTTCCTCCCGGACGCCTTCCAATGGTTCCGGGGCGGTTCCGGCCGTGTCCTCGAGTGCTAATTCTGCTTCCATGGGATGGGGCGTCACCACGGTGCCGGCCCATGCGCCGCTCGTCCCGACCATTCCTATCGCGAGAAATGCCGTGCCCACCAAGATCTCTCCCAGGACCTTCCGTCCCGCAAGGGAAATCGTAATTCCATCTTCGAACCTGGAACTGGCCGTGGCGCATCAATTCAAGGACGCAACTCTGTATGTCTGGGTTGACGACAAACTGGCCCTGACCCGCCCGTTGCATGGTGGCGCGCAGAAAAAATTAGTCGTATTCAATGGAATCAAAGGAGTGGAATCCGAGACTCTGTCGATTCCCGCGGGCGAACACACACTACGTTTCAGGGCCAAATCGGCCGATCAGACGACCGATCTTTCACGCACCATCTCGGCGGACTTCATCGGGGGCGATGACAAAATCCTGCAGGTCACCTTCGATAAGCACAACACCATGATGCGGCTGACCTGGGAATAGCGTACGTCCGAGCTTACTGCCGCAACCCCATCCAGTTTTCCGACACCACCAGAGAATTTCCCGGATTTTGCGGATCGTACTTTACGGAAGTATGCAGTCCGAGGCGGCAGGAGTGCAGATTGATCCAGTGCCGCAGGTACGTCACATCCTGCGAACACTCGTAAGAAACTCCGGCCACGTCATACTTGTAGATCAGCATGATGGCGGCGTGATGGTTGTTGGCAGCCGCCAGTTCTTGCACGTCGATCACAGTTCCATCCGTGATGCGGCCCGCGCCTTCCAGCCAGGCTCGACGCTCACGCTCAATGTCGTCTGCGGTCTTGGGTTTATGCCGGAGCAAGGCGTACGCGCCCAGCAAGGCGACGCTGCCGGCCGCTACCAGTCCATACAATCGAAGTGAGTCCATACCGAAATCAGGTGGAAAGCCAGGCGGAACTCAACCGACTTCACTCTTCAGCATAAGCGCAAAGCGGGACCCGCGGAAGTAGTGGCGAAGTTACCGAGGTGCCGGAGGCTGTGAAAAACATCTGTGGCGCGAAATCCACGATGAGTTTGGCGGTTGCCACTGGGTTTTTATAGCTGTACACGGAACGATCTAGAAGTCGAAGTCGGGTGCGCTTGTTCCGCAAAAGTAAGCTATTTGGTTTGGCTGCACACGTTTCTGCTGACTAGATCGGCGAACCCGCCCTCGGGAGCTTTTCCAAACTGATCGTCACGCTTAGCTTTCTTGCTTACCACGACCCTCCCGCTTTGGTCGCGCGAGTAGAACCACTCGCTCGTGGGCGTCGCCTGCGCGCTGGAGCAGTAAAAGCGGACACGCGCCCGCATTTCGACAAACGGTCCACCTTGCGGAAGCGAGGCCGGTTGCTTGAATTCCACCCGCACCAGCGCCACCCGCTGGTTATTCTTCAGCACCCGCACCGAACTTACCGAAACCGTGTCTCCGGCGACCGTTTGCCCAATCGGCCGCCAGTCTCCCGCCGCCCTGACCAGACGCACCACCAGCAGCGGACCCAGCACGACCGCAATCCCGATCAGCAATCCTTTTTTCAACGACACTCCCGAGCACCCTATTTGCAGCCCCCTACTTTGGGCTATTGGACGAATTCTGTCAACCTCTCCTGCCCACGTTGTCGCAGTTAGCCGATGGATTTCCTCAGCAAACTCTGCGAACCTCAGCGTTCTCTGCGGTTACGCTTTTTCCGCATCCCGAACTCCGTGCTATGGTTATGGGCAGAAAAGTTCCGTAGCGAAAATTATGGAAGTCCTGAACTGTACGAAATTTAACTCACCCGTCGGGCC
Source organism: uncultured Acidobacteriota bacterium (assembly GCA_963763795.1). Taxonomy (GTDB): domain Bacteria; phylum Acidobacteriota; class Terriglobia; order Terriglobales; family Acidobacteriaceae; genus Sulfotelmatobacter. The sequence continues at coordinate 1,277,932 of CAVXPP010000007.1, forward strand.
GCTGTTCCTGGCGGCGTCGAAGCAAGGACTGGTAGCGCTCGAATTCGACCGGCGCCTTCCCGGTCAGCAGACCATTCGCCCCAATCCTCGCAACCTGCGTGCGGAATCCAAGTCGCTGCGATTTGCAGAATGCGGGGAGGAACTGTCGCCTTACGTGCGGAAACTGGAAGAATATTTCACCGGCCGACTCCGAGAATTCAGCTTTCCGCTCGATCTCCGCGGCACCGATTTCCAACTTGCCTGCTGGCGGGCGCTGATCAAAATTCCTTACGGCGAGACTCGCTCCTACGCGGACATCGCCCGCGCCGTTGGCCGGCCCCAGGGATTTCGCGCCGTTGGCATGGCGAATAATCGCAATCCCATCGCCATCGTGGTGCCTTGCCATCGCGTCATCGCTTCGGATGGAACCTTGTGCGGCTACGGCGGAGGCCTCGACGTCAAACGCAAGTTGCTCGAACTGGAAGGCGCATTGAGCGGAACTTTGGCTGCCTGAGATTGTTGATTGTTGAATTTTGATTGTTGAATGCAGGGCCGGTGGGTGGTCTCCATTCAACAATCAACAATTCGTCCCAAACATACCCTTGGCGAACCATACAAAATCCTCCACTCTCCGCAAGGCGGGACTGTTCTACCTCGTCTTCGTGATGTTCTCCTACACCACCGGCGGCCCCTTCGGCCTCGAAGACATGGTCACCACTTCGGGACCGGGCATCACCCTGCTCTACCTGCTGATTCTGCCGTTTTTCTGGTGCATCCCCGTTTCGCTGGTCTCCGCCGAACTGACTACCGTCATGCCTGTGGAGGGCGGCTTCTATCGCTGGAGCCGCGCGGCCTTCGGTGACTTCTGGGGATTCCTCGCCGGATGGTGGAACTGGTCCGCCTCATTCCTGCTCGGTGGCGCCTATGCTGTTCTGTTCGCCGACTATCTTACCCATTATCTCGCCCATTACTTCCCGCTGATCAGCTGGTGGCAGCACTATCTCATCTCCGTCGCCCTGATTGCGCTGCTCACTTGGATCAACGTTCGCGGCATTCAGATGGTCGGCCAGGTCGCTACCGCGCTGGAAATTTTTATTTTCGTGCCGGTGACGATCATGATCGTCATCGCCCTGCGCCACTGGCATCAGAATCCGTTTCATCCCTGGGTCGTGCCGCACCAGCCAACATTCAAAGTTTTCGGTGTGGGACTAGCCCTTGGCCTGTGGCTGTATTCCGGATACGAACAACTCTCTACCGTTGCTGAAGAGGTGGAAAATCCGCAGAAGGCTTACCCGCGCGCACTCGCCGTGGTTGTGCCTCTCTCGATCGCCGCGTATTTCCTTCCCACCCTCGCCGGTTTGGCTTCTGCCGGAAACTGGGAGCAGTGGCACACGGGATTTTTCTCTGACGCCGCCCGCATCATCGGCGGACCATGGCTTGGCACCTGGATGACACTTGCCGCGATGATTGGCAATGTCGCCTTGCTCAACAGCACCATTCTCACCACGACGCGCATGCCCTTTGCTATGGCTGAAGATGGATACCTGCCCGATGTCCTCACCCGCACGCACGCACGCTACGGCACGCCATGGCTGGCCATTGTGTCCTCAGCTGTGATCTATGCGCTGCTCGCATGGCGCAGCCTGGGGGAGATAATTTCTGTCTACATCTGGCTGCGCTCCGCAACCACCGTGCTGACGGTCTTGTCGGCATGGAAACTCCGCCGCACGCAACCGGATCTCCAGCGCTCGTTCCGGATTCCCGCGGGGCGCATCGGATTGTTCTATGTGGTCAGCGCGCCAGTGCTGATGGCCATTGTGGCCCTGCTCGGCGGAGACCGCTTCGCCACGATCGGCGGAGCCATCGCCCTGCTCCTCGGGCCGATTGTGTATGCGCTGCTAAAGCGCCGCCGCGTGAGGTAGATCTATGTGGGGACAGCCGCCTTCGGCTGTACGTCGAGCGAAGCTCGACAGCCCGGCCGAATGCTCACAAACCCCTTTCCCTTGTTCCGAAATTAGATCCTGCGCCCCGCAGCGGCTTGCCCCGCGAGAAGAAACGTCTTAGGAAACTTACCCTCTCCGCAAAGTTTGAACGACCCGAAATCCTTGTACCAGGGACCCTCTGGCACTTCCGGCTTCGTTTCCATCCAGAGCCGTAATCGATTCAAATCATGAAGGCTGATTTTCCTGTCGCGCAGGCGCTCGACCAGGTGGTTCCGGACTGCGGCAGGAAGACGGGACCAGGTCTCGATCTGCGGCATCACTCACCGAAAATGAAACGGCCCATCTCGTCTCCCAGTTGCTGGACTTCTTTCGGATCAGATGCCGCTCGAAAACGCTCTGCCAGAGCAAAGAAAGCTCTTTCTTTTTCCTTCTGGGCTTCGAGGCCCTGCTCCACCAGTTCGACCAGCACGCGGTTGTCGCTGAGACGTCTCTTTTTCGCAATACGTTCGACCTGCTCCGCCAGCTGGGTAGGGAGGGTAACGCTCCTGCGGACTTGCTTCGTCGGAGGCATCGAACCATTATACACCATTATGGTGCATCTTTCACCACACTGATCTTAGTGTGGTGCGGTCAAACAGATCGACATATAAGTCGCCGGTTTCCCCCGTGACCCCCTGCGCCCCCTGTGGTTAAGGCCCTTGCCCTCTTCGCGGACACCACGGATCAAGCGGATCGACGCACAATATTTAACGATGCCTATGTCCCACGCACTAGCTCACCCAATCCAGCACCTTATACCAGGCCCCCGCGAACGGCAGAAACCACGGCTTGCCGTTATACAGACCCAACGGCGCCCCCGGAAACGGAATGCCCACGAACGGATTCTCCGGCTGATCTCCCGCCATCAGTTCGGCAATTTTCTGTCCCTGATACGTCGCCATCGCCACCCCATGCCCTGCGTATCCCACCGCGTAGTACATCCCATCCATCTGCCCGGCGTGGGGCATGATGTCAAACGCGAAGTCGAGCGTGCCTCCCCAAACATATTCCACGCGCGCATCCCGCAATTGCGGATACACGTCGATCATTCCGCGCCGCAGAATCTCCGCGCTGCTCCGGACGGTCTGATCGTTCTCCGGAAAAAATGCAGCGCGCCCGCCAAACAACATGCGGCGATCCGGCGTGAGGCGGTAGTAGTAAAGATAATTTTTCGAATCGTAGATCATCCGGTTGCGCGGGCTCAGTTCGCGGGCCAACGCTGCCGGCAACACTTCGGTCGTGATGATGAACGATCCGATGGGAATGATCCTCCTCTGCAGCGCCGGAGTCGCGGAGCTCGTATATCCACTAGTCCCGACGAAAACTTCATGCGCCCATAGCGGGCCGCGCGAGGTCGTCAGCTTCCATCCCGCTTCGCCTTGCCGCGAATCCCGCTCCATCGCTCCTACCCGGGCATGCTCAAAAATCTCCGCTCCCGCCTTCATCGCGCTCCGCGCCAGTCCCGCCACGTAACGCGCCGGATTGCATCCCGCGCTGACCTCGTCCACCATGCCGCCGAAATAAATGCTCGATCCAATCTCCGCGCTGAGTTCGCTCCGCTGCACCACGCGCAGCTTGTGATTGAATTCCACTTCAATCACTTCCGCCTGCCTTTCGTAGTCGTCAAAATGTTTCTGCTTGCAGGCAACTTCCAAATGCCCGCAGCGCGAGAAGTCGCACGCGATTCCCTCCTCCTCGACAATCTGCTCCACGCAATCCATCGACGCCAGCGACGCCGCATACATGCGCTGCGTGCGCTCCCGCCCGTACATCGAGATCAGTTTGTTCACGCCCAGCTTCATGCCGGTTAGCACCATGCCGCCGTTCCTTGAACTGGCGCCCCACCCGATCGATTCGCTCTCCAGCACTGCGACCTTCGCCCCGCGTTTGGCCAGCGTCCGGGCCGCGGAAAGTCCGGTAAATCCGGCGCCAATCACCGCAACATCCGCCACCTCCGGCAAGGGACGCGACTCATCCGTCGCAGGAAACTCCGCCGTGCTCAGCCAGTAATTCTGTTCGTGTAAGGCCATAGGATTCGCTCGTGAGCCCCGTTTGTCGCCGCAAGCGTCGAGTTGTGCACTCCGCCCGGACGACCGCACATTTTAACGTAATCCCCACACTGGTACATGTACTCCCGGCCACGGTGGGACAGTTTTTCGGCCACCTCCGTAATCTTGCTGGGGCTACGCGCTCACCCTAGTCTGGAGAGGCATGGCCCTTCGTTGCTTTCTGTTTTCCTCCGACGAGGAGACGACGGCGCGCGTTCGCCAGATTCTGTCTGGCATCGGCGTGCAGGCAGAATTTTGCGCGGATGCCGTGGTCGCAGTCGAGAGAATCACCAACCAGCCCTTCCAGATCGTCATCATCGATTGGGATAAGCAGCCCGAAGCCGGATTGCTGCTCACCACTGCCCGCGAACGCAAAGCCGCAGAGCGTCCTATCACGCTGGCCATCGTGAGTGACGATCCCAGCGTGCCCAGGGCCTTGCAGGCGGGCGCAAACTCGGTGCTGCGCAAGCCGATCGTTGCTGCCCAGACGAAAGATACTCTGACCACGGCGCGTGATCTGCTGAATGCCAAGCAGGGATCGGCCGCCAACGCTGCCGCTGCCGGAACCGCACGTAGTTCCGCTCCTGCCTCTCTTCCCGCGAGTTTCCATCCAGCGCGGGAAAAACCGTTGCGTGCGGGAGAGTTTCTGCAATCCGCTCCCGTGTCTCCGGGCGGACAGTTCGAAACTGAACCCGACGCTTCGGCGTCTCCCGAGCAACTTCCCGCCACCGAGACGAATCCACTCAAGGATCTTGAGCCAGTTGCGGCACGGGTTGCGCAAAACGTTGCGCAAAATAAGCCCGCGGAACCTCCGCCGGCTTCCCCGAACGATGGACGCGGCCTCGAATGGTACTTGAAGAATCGCGTCGCGGCTCAACCTGCGGGAACCACATCATCGTCACCCGCGCCGCGCGGCAATCCGGACCTGATGGGCTACGACCAGACTCCGTATTCGCCTCCACCGGCTGAGCCCGAGCCAGTAAAGCACGCTCCCTTGCCGAAACTTGCAGCTCCGCTTCGGCCCAAGCCCATGCCTGATGTCCCCAGCTGGCAAGAGCAGAAAAAGGAAGCCGAGCTTTTTAGCTACATCGAATCCGGAAGCGATCCAGCCGGGGCCTCGTCTCCATCCGGATTCCGCCTGGGCAAGCGGGCGATCGTCGTCGCTCTGCTTCTCGCCGCTTTCGCAGTCGTAGCCGCCCCCCAAGCTCCGTGGCATTCAAAAATGAAAACTCTCTGGGCTAACGAACGCCAGGCGATGCATGCCTGGCTCAATCCGCAGCCTGTAACCCCGCCCCAGGCTCCCGCCGCTCACGAAAATTTCTACCGCGCCGGGGACGAATACAAGCTTCCAGTCGCGGAAAATATTCCGGATGCCACGACTGATCCCACGCAGATCAAGGTACTTCCGGTCGTCGATCCCACGGCCAAGAAGCCAAACCCAAACAATGACGGCAGCGTGCCGGATCCATCCAGCGGGCAAACTGACACGCCGGCGCCCGACCAGCCTCAGGCTCCGCCCGCTCCTGACAATCAAGCACAGAACCCGTCATCCCCAGCACAAGTCGCACCGTCATCGGCTCCGGTCATCGTGCCCGTAGCCACCACGCCGCATTCGGATCCGTTTACCTCGACGAAAGTTTCTGTATCCGCTTCCGCGCCTCCTAACCCTTCGCCGTCTCACACGGTCACCGCCCCCGGAAATGTACCTTCCAGCTTGAAATCGCAGCTGGCTTCCATAACTCCCGACGTGAGCGGCAACAAGCTTCCGGAGGCCGCCCTGCCCTCGATTGAGCCCGTCAACGTGCCCGAAGCCGCGGAGCGCTCCCTGCTCACCAATCAACCGGCCATCCCCTATCCCGCCAACATCAAGGGCGCTCAGGGAATGGTGGTCTTGCAGGTCCTGGTCGGCCGCGACGGCACCGTGCAGGATGTCAAGTTTCTGCAAGGCTCGCTGGCCTTCGCCCGTGCCGCCATCGACGGCGTCAAGCAGTGGAAGTTCAAGCCCTACTCCATGAACGGACGCCCCGTCTCGGTCCAGACCGTCCTAACCATGAAATTCAAACCAGGCCAGTAAACGTAAGCCAAAGGAAAGAAAAGACTAAGGAAGTCTTTCCCGGCGATCTCTGCGAAAACCTCAAGGGTCTCTGCGTTTTAAGGCTTTTTCTGTCCCCCTGGTTGTGCTCGAAGCTCCAAACAAAACATCCGGCTCGACCTCCACCTCGGCCCCGTTACCGAAGGGACTCAAATTGAGCAGCAAGCACGCGGCCGATTGCATCTAGAGATATAATGAGTAGAGTTCTCAGGAAGCAGTTCCTTCCGGAAGAAGATCACAAACAGATGTCCATGAAAACCAAAGCAGCGATTCTCGTCACCTCTTTCGCCGTACTGCTCTTCGTAGTTGTCGGCTCCATGGGAGGCGTGCATGCCTCCTCCAACGACGGCGCTTACCGCCAACTTCAGGTTTACAGTGAAGTGCTGTCGCGCGTGCGCAGCGAATATGTCGAAGAGCCCAACATTCCGAAGGTGACCGACGGTGCTCTCCATGGACTCCTGGAGTCCCTCGACTCCAACTCCAGCTATCTAACGCCCGAGGCCTACAAGGCTTTCAAAGATCACAAAGCCGATGGCAAAGCGGGAATCGGCGCGGTGATCTCCAAGCGCTTTGGCTATGCCGACGTAGTTTCCGTGCTGCCCGGTTCGCCCGCGGAGAAATCCGGTATCGAAGCCACCGACATCTTCGAATCGATTGAAGGCCGCAGCACTCGCGACATGTCGCTTCCCGAAATTCGCAATCTGGTCATGGGCGCTCCCGGATCCGTGCTCAATGTGGAAGTGGTCCGCGCCCGCCGCGCCGAGCCGCAGAAGATGTCGATCACCCGCGACGTCGTCAGCCTGCCTTCCGTCTCCGACAAGATGATGGAAGACGGCATCGGCTACGTGAAGGTGGAAGTCCTGAACAAAGGCAAGTCTCAGGAGATCGCCGCCAAGATCAAGTCGCTGGAAAAATCGGGCGCGAAGAAAATTCTGCTCGACCTGCGCAACTGTGCCGAAGGCGACGAAAACGAAGGCATCGCGGTCGCCAACCTCTTCCTGAATCACGGAACCATCACTTACCTGCAGGGACAGAAATTTCCGCGCGAAGCCTTTAATGCCGATCCGGCAAAAGCGATTACCAGCCTGCCCGTCGCGGTTCTGGTGAACCGGAGCACCTCGGGCGCGGCTGAGATCGTCGCGGCCGCGATTCTGGAGAATGCTCGCGGGGACGTGGTCGGCGACAAGACCTTCGGCGACGGCTCCATCCAGAAGACGATCGACCTGCCCGATGGCGGCGCCCTGATCCTTTCCGTCGCGAAATATTATTCGCCCAGCGGCAAGGCCATTCAGGATACGGCCATCACCCCCAACGTAGTCGTGGCCGACGCAGCTGACGATTCCATCGCTCCGGACGAGGACGAGACCGCAACTCCAGCTCCGGAGGACGAAGCCAAGCCGAAAAATCCAGTGGACGACCAGCTGAACAAGGCCGTCGAAGTCCTAAAAAGTCGCGCCAGCTAAAGGAAAGAGATTTTTGTGGGGACAGCCACCCTCGGCTGTCCAGCCGCGAAGCGGCGCTATTCATTAGCCCCCCACGTAAGTGGCGGGAAAGGAAAAGGGGAAAGCCCCGAGTCCCGTAGGGGCAGCGCACACTTCCCGACTCCGTACCCTATTCCGCCGTTCCTTCTGATATCGTTAAATCCGCATTCCCAGCCCCAACCAGCTTGATTGAAGGTCTGCCCCATCGCATGGAGACGATCACTCACTCGTTCAGTTCGCTCGCTTCTCTTTTCCTGATTTCCGCTCTCTCGATCTTGGTCGTCTATCGTGTATTCCATCGCCCAAGCAGCGCGACTTCTGGCTGGCTGGAACTGCAACCCGAAGACCTTGGCGGATTCAGCTACCGGCAACTGATCCTGGTCAGCCTGCTCAGCCTATTCCTCGAGATGCTAATGATCCGCTGGGTCTCCTCCGAAATCAGAATCTTCGCCTACTTCAAAAATTTCGTACTAGTCGCGTGCTTCCTCGGATTCGGGCTGGGATGTTATCTGTGCCGCCGCCGCATTCGGCTGGTCGCCATGATCTCCCCGCTGTTGTTGCTGACCATCATCCTGAAGACGCCTATTTCCCCGCTCCGCCGCACTATGGCTGCCCTGCCAGTACTGCTCGGAGGCGGCGTCGAAGTGCATGTATGGGGCGTTCCCGCCATGCCGGCGAGTTGGACGGGCATGCTCCTCGCCATGGTTGTGGTCGTTCCTCTGTTCGCCGTTATCGCCACGGCGTTCATTCCTTTTGGCCAGCTAGTCGGATGGTATCTCGAAAATTCTCCCCACGGAGTGACCGCCTATAGCGTGAATGTGCTCGCCAGCCTCGCCGGCATCGCAGGATTCACCCTGCTCGCCTTCCTGCACCAGCCACCTTGGGTCTGGTTTCTCGTCGCGGGAGTGTTTTCGATGCTGGCCTTCTGGCGCAATCCAGCCGCGCACAAGGCTCTGGCCGCCACTTTCCTGGTCTGCATCTGTTTGCTGGCTCTTCCCGATCATCGCCATGCCACCACTTACTGGTCGCCGTATCAGAAGCTTGTTCTGCAGCCGCTCGCTCTCAATGGAGAAATCGCCGCGTACTCTATGACCACCAATGATTCCTGGTACCAGAAGGTCATCAATCTCTCGCCGGATTTCGTGGCTGCGCATCCCGAGGTCTTTTCTAAATTCCCAGTCGCGCAGAACTCCTACAACATGCCGTATCACTTTTATTCTTCGCCGCCGTCGGTGCTCGTGCTGGGATCAGGAATGGGCAACGATGTGGCCGCAGCTCTTCGCAACGGCGCGGGCCGCGTGGAGGCGGTTGAGATCGATCCCCTGATCCTCGAACTCGGCCGCAAATATCACTTCGAACATCCTTATCAATCCCCGAAAGTCCACGTCGTCCTTAACGACGCCCGCAATTACATCGAAAACAGCCACGATCAGTTCGACCTCATCGTCTTCTCATTGCTCGATTCCCACACCACCGCATCGCATTTCACCAACATTCGCATCGATAATTATGTCTACACGCGAGAAGCGCTCCACCGCGTCAAGAAACTGCTGCGCCCGGATGGCCTGCTGATCGTCAAATTCCAGGTCGACAATCCGTGGATTGCAGGCCGCCTCTTCCGATTGATGCAGGATGCCTTCGGCCAGGATCCCATTCAGTTTCAGACCGACGTAGGCGGATTCGACAGCTCCGGACGCTTCTTTGTCGCCGGATCCCGCGAGCGCCTCGCCAGCGCGATCTCCAACCCCTGGCTCGCCTCCTATCTGGCCACTCATTCGCACATGCCCATGCAGACGGCCAGCCTGACCACCGACGACTGGCCCTACTTCTATCAGCATGAGCCCGGCCTTCCCATCAGCGTCATTCTGATTTCGATTGCCGTCCTGATCATCTTTGGATGGTTCCTGCGCCAAACCAGCGGAGAAGGCACCACTGTCGATCCACACTTCATGCTCCTCGGCGCTGGATTCATGCTGCTCGAGGCCCAGATCGTCAGCAAGATGGCCCTGCTGTTCGGTACGACCTGGGTCGTGAATGCTGTCGTCGTCTCCGGCCTCTTGTGCTTGATTGTCGCGGCCAACCTCGTCTATGGAGCGTTTCCGCGAATTCCGCTCACCCTCGCCTACGCCGGATTATTTCTCTCGCTCGCTGTGATGTTTACCGTCCCCATCGAGAAATTATTTTTCGATTCGTGGCTGCTGCGCGCGGCGCTCGCTACCCTGGTGCTTTGCAGTCCTGTCTTTTTCGCCGGAATTATTTTCGTTTCCAGCTTCGCCCGCGCCGGATTTCGCGGCAGCGCACTTGGCTCCAACCTTTTCGGATCGTTGATCGGCGGACTGCTCGAATCCTCTTCCCTCTGGTTCGGCCTGAAGGCGCTGACCATCCTGGCCGCAATCCTCTATGCCGGTTCCGCAATTTTCCTCCGCCGCAGCCAGACCACCACCGCCCTGAGCCCGCAGCCACAGGGAAGCGCAGTCCCGGCAAATCAGTAGCGCAGGCGTAGCGCGCAGTCCGTAGCGCCGGCGTCCCGCCGGCTGTCGTGGCGGCGTCCTCGCCGCCACATTCCTGCTTACCCCGGTCCCCCCACTTTTAAAGTGCTATCCTGAATTTTGCGGGGCATGAAAACCCTCTACGATCATCTGCCGGAAGTAGAAATCGGCGGCCGTAAGCTGGTCGGACGCGTCCTGTTCAGCCTCCTCGTCCTGATCTCCATTCTCGTCGGAGCCACCGCCGGCCTTCTCCTCGTCTACACCACCGACCTGCCGCAGATCGATGCGCTCGAGGCCTACCGTCCCAGTTCCATCACCGAGCTTTATGATGATCATGGCCGCATCATCGGATCCTTCGCCCTGCAGCGCCGCGTCGTCGCCAGCTACGACGACTTTCCTCCCGTGCTCCGTGGCGCGCTCGTCTCCATCGAAGACAAGGATTTCTACACGCACTCCGGCATCAACTTCTTCCGCATCATCGGCGCCGCCTATCGCGATATACGCTCCGGCGGCAAGGTGCAAGGGGCCTCCACGCTGACCATGCAACTCGCCCGCAATCTTTTTCTTTCACCGGACCGCCGCTGGCAGCGCAAAGTGCAGGAGGCCATGCTCGCCATCCAGATCGAGCGCCGCTTCACCAAGCCGCAAATCTTCACGCTCTACGCCAACCAGATTTTCCTCGGCCACGGCGTCTATGGATTCGAAGCTGCTTCCGAGTTCTATTTCAGCAAGCCGGCCAAGCAACTGACGCTCGACGAGGCCGCGCTGCTCGCCGGATTGCCCAAGGGCCCTAGCGTCTACTCTCCCATCGTCCATCCCGATCGCGCCCAGAAGCGCCGCAATCTGGTCATCAACGCCATGCTTGAAGACGGCAAGATCACAGCCGCCCAGGCTGACGTTGCGCGCTCCGCTCCCATCGTCCTGCATCTCGCGCACGATCCCAATTCGCTCGCTCCTTATTTCGTCGAAGAAATTCGCCGCTACCTCGAAGGCAAATATGGAACCGATCAGGTCCACGAAGGCGGATTAAAGGTCTACACGTCGCTCGATGTCGATCTGCAGAAGTCCGCCAATCAGGCCGTGCTCGACGGCCTCGCCGCCTATGAGCGCCGCCATGGATGGAAGGGTCATCTCGAAAACGTCGTCGTCGATGGATTCGTTCTCGAAAAATATTCTCATCCCGACTGGGACGACGAGCCCGAAGTCAACGGATACATCCACGCTCTCGTCACTTCTTCCGGAACCGGCATCGCCACACTGAAATTCGGCCGCTACACCGCCGCTCTCAGTCAGGCCGACGCCGCCTGGACGCAGCAGAAACTCGGCAACATCCTCAAACCGGGCGACATCTGCTACGTCAAGATCCTGTCTCTCGGTGCCAACGGCGCTGCGAAGGTCAGCCTCGAACAGGATTCCGGCGCGCAAGGCGCGCTGCTTGCCATCGACAACGCCACCGGAGGAATCAAAGCTCTCGTCGGCGGCCGCGACTTCAACGATTCCAAATTTGACCGCGCCACCCAAGCCCTGCGCCAGGTCGGATCCTCCTTTAAACCCTACGTCTACACCACGGTCATCGACGAAGGCGCGAGTCCCGACGACACCATTCTCGACGAGCCCGTCAGCTTCGACACGCCCTCCGGCCCCTACACACCGCACAATTACGATGAGAAGTTTGAAGGCATCATCACTCTGCGCCGCGCGCTCGCCCAAAGCCGTAACATTCCCGCGCTGAGGCTGGCCAGCAAGGTCGGCATCAAAGATGTCATCGCGTATGCAGAGCGCTTTGGCATCACCTCCAAGCTGCCACCGTATCTGCCTGTCGCTCTGGGATCAGCCGAAATCACGCTGCTCGAACAAACCGCCGCCTACAGCGTCTTTCCCAACGACGGCGTGCGCATCACTCCCCGCTACATCACCCGCGTCACCGACTACGAAGGGCGCGTGCTGGAAGAAGATTTCCCCGACGTCAAAGATGTAGTCAGCCAGCGCACCGCCCGCATCATGACCTCAATGCTGCGCGAAGTCGTGCTGCACGGAACCGGAGTTGCCGCGTCGAAGTTGCCGTTCCCCGTTGCTGGCAAGACGGGCACCACCAACGATTTCACCGACGCCTGGTTCGTAGGATTTTCTCCAACCACCACCTGCGGAGTGTGGGTCGGCTACGACGAAAAAAAATCTCTAGGTGCGAAAGAGACCGGCGCCCACGCAGCCTTGCCCATCTGGATGAACTTCATGGCCGCAGCCATGGCCGGAAAAGATGCGGGAGATTTCCAGCCCTCGCCGCTGACCCAGCGAGCGGTCGCGCAAAAAATAGATACGCCCGACACCGCCCCGGCAGCGGAAGAATCGCATTAGCCGCGCACGGAGATCTGTTTAGATACTGAGAATGCCAGACGCAGGCCGCGTAGCGTAACTCCCCCAGCCGCGAAGCAGAGCAAGAATATAGCCCACGGCGCAAGCCGTGGGTGGCAGAACCGGGAAGGTAATGAGTCCCGGAGGGACGACAGAATAATGCTTCCGCGATGGGCAAGGTCCCGGACAACACCCCAACTCCAGCCGCGAAGCGGCGGCATTCGTTAGCCCAGCGCGTAAGCGCTGGGTAAGATGAAGAGGATGGAGCCTGTCCCGTAGGGATGGCACCGCTTCCCATGGCCGAAGATCGCCAACGCAGAGGAATCGTGAAAATCAGCCTGTTGTGTGCTTTCGCTTTGCTCGCTCTACTCCCGCTCACGGCCGCCGTCGCCGACTCCCGCTCCGCCATCGAGCACGTCCTCCTCATCCAGCAGGACGCCTGGAACCGTCACGATCTCGACGCCTTCATGGCCGGATACTGGAATTCGCCCGACCTCACGTTCTTTTCCGACGCAAAAGAAACTAGCGGATGGCAAGCCACCCTCGACCGCTATCGCGCCACCTACGCCAGTCCCGGCCACGAAATGGGCAAGCTCGATTTCTCCGACCTGCGTATTGAAATCCTCGGCCCCAAAGCACGCCTTCGTCCGCGGCGCCTGGCACTTGACCTTGTCAAACGGCAGGACTCCCCATGGCCGCTTCACCCTGATCTTCCGCAAATTTCCCGACGGCTGGAAGATCATCCACGACCACACCTCCGCCGCCGCGGAATAACCGCTAAATCCCCTGTGGGGGAAACGCGGTTCGCGGGGCGTTAGACTCAGGCGGCACCGGCGGCGGCAAAGGCACCTATGAGTTTCGGTTTTCTTGCTGTCGCCATAAATGTTTCGCCGATCGGCCCCGGTGATCTGCTCAGGGTGGGGTTGACGAATCCAGCGCGATTGAGTGCTACCCTCATTCCTCGCTCCGTCTGAAACGACTCCGTCCTCCCCTTTACGAACCCGACATTCCTGCCGGTATAGTGGAATAACAGCCCGTTTGACAGGACGTATAATCGAAAAAGTGTGGGAACTGGTCTGGGGATGGCCTTGCGGAGAAGTTCAGCTATCGTGAAGCTCGGTGGATGGAGGCTTAGCGACAAAGCGCCGCCAAGAACGAGAACGCGGTGAATTTCTGCAAGCGCTTTCTGAATGTTCATGTAAGGGAGAGCAATCGCGGAAATTACGCGATCAAAGCTCTCACCCTCGAAAGGCAAGCACTCTCCGGCGCCTTGAAGATGTGTTCGGTTTGGAAATTTCGCCTTGGCGATAGCCACACAGCGGTAGTTGATATCGAGTCCTACAACCTCATCGGAGGCGGTGACGCCCCACGAAGTCAAGTCCCGCCCCGCCCCGCAACCCAAATCGAGCACCCGCATAGGCCCGCCTTCAGACACAGCCGGGATTTCCGTCTTTGGACGGCGATGGAGCGCGATCATACGTCAGTTCTCCCTTGCTTAAGAGTGCCAATTAGTATTCGTCCCCGATTTGCACGGGCAGGACGATCTACAACTTTCGAGGAATTGAATGCCGATCGGAGACTCCATATCGTGATACTTGAGCAGGTTTCGGGGGAGAACTGCTTGGGGGGCCGCCTGATGTCTAGGCGGCTTTTTCTTTGCATTGGAATTTTGGCGACTCGGCTCGAATGACGAATCAGGGCGATATCGCTCATTAACCTTCCAGCCCGCTTTGAGCGTCGCAACCTTTCAATGCTCAGTCGAGCCTGTTAGAGCCAGCACTTAACGACACCCAAACTGCACGAGTTGCAGTTAAGATGCAGTTCGTAAGTGAGCGTACAATTCGTCCGTCTTTCGCTGTACAAAGGACGGCCATGAGAACACCTAACTTGCACCGAGCGAACAAATCGCTCAACTAAAGAGTGTGGATCGAAGGGTGGCGACAGTCGCGACTCGGTCGGGAGAGAAAACCTTGTCTAACAAAAACGAAGAATCGAACTTGACTCCGACCCGCCTTCTCATGGAAGGCCATTACACGTTTTGACTCTCTCTCATTCCCGCACCCTTCACTTCTTCACTCGCACCTGCACCCGGCATCCTTCTGGCAACGTTCCGTTCACTAACTCCACTCTTCCATCCCGGACCACTCCCTCAAATTCCTGCAGCGGCAACGGTTGCGCCATATTCTGCGCCGGAGAACTCGTGCGCGCCCCCCGCCCCATGCCTTTATCCATCGCCTCATTCGCCAGCCGGTCCGCTTCCTGATTGTGTTCCCGCAGCGCGTGCCCGATCGAAAACCATTCCAGCTTCGCAATCAATTCCTTGGCCCGCGCATGCAAATCCTGCAAGGTCGGGTTCTTCACCTTGTAGATGCCCTTGATCTGCCGCACCAGCAGCTCCGAATCGCTGATCAGCTTCAGCGCCTTCGGCCCATGCCCGAGCGCGTATTCGAGTGCCGCAATCAGTCCCTGGTATTCGGCGAAGTTGTTCGTCTGGTGCCCAAGGTATTCGCTGAGAGCCGCAACCTTGCGTCCGGATTCGTCCTTGATCACAACCCCATAGCCCGCCGGACCGGGATTCCCCCGTGCCCCGCCATCGCTATGCGCAACCAGGTAGCGCTCGGGAGGATTTTCCCGCATCTCGAACAGATGTTTTGTGCCGCTGTGCTGTGGAGAACTGTGCTGTGGAGAATTAGAAGGCATGCCCGAGTTTAACAATTCCCCAGCTTACCAATTGCGGCTCACGGTTCAGAAATCCACAGCCCGGAGTTGTATCGATGTGACATCTGACCTTGCGCACAGTTTTGGAAAAGCAGATCATAGCCCAAGCGTGAGCGGTCTCTCTCAAGGTCCGTAGCGTGGCCGCAAGTGCTTTGCAATCAAGATTTTGACTGTTAACGCCTTGCGAATCAAGATTTTGTGGAGCATTTTTTTGAGATCCCGCGCCAGTCAAGGCTTTTCGAGGGGTGGGAGAGGGGGGTATACCCCGCGAGCCGCAGTTTCCCCAAAAAGGGAGTGGCGCTCCGCGACGTGAAGTACGCATTCCGCCCATTTCTTTTTGGAGCTTTTACACAGGCTTTGAACAAGGCGCGATCAGCGTCCCGCGGCCAGACGCGTCGCCAGACGAGGCGGAAGCTGCGCCGCAAAGATGCGGTCCTGCGCCTCTTTCAGGTTGTAAGGCGTGCGATGGAAGTGCACAATTTGCGTGTCGGTATCGAACAGCGCGAACGCGGCGCGCCAGTCTCCATCGCGCGGTTGCCCCACCGATCCTGGATTGATGAGGTAACGCGCCGTGCCTTTGAGTTGCAGAGGAACCGATTCCGCTTGTCCCACGGTTTTGTATTCGGGACGGTATCCGTCCGCCGAAGATCCATTAGCAAAGAATCCGCCTTGCAGGTGCGTGTGCCCGAAGAACGTCAGAGGCATGGTCAGTGTGATCAGCGGCGCCAGCGCATCGCCCAGCGACACCACGTATTCGTCCTCGTCGTTCGGCGAGCCGTGAACCAGCTGTACGTTCGGAAAATCGGGCAACGAAACCGGTCCATGCGGCAGAGCCCGCAGCCACTCGAAGTTTTCGGGCGTCAGTTCGTTGCGCGTCCACAACGCCGCGGCCGCAGCCATGGGATTGAAATCCTCGAGATCCATCACGCCGGTCGCGGCCTTGTCATGATTGCCGCGCACGAAGACCTTGCCCAGCTCGCGCGAGCGGTTGGTGACTTCGTTCGGGCTCGCCCCATAACCCACAATGTCACCCAGGTTCACGATCACCTCGAACGACGGAGCCGCGGCCAGGCAAGCATCAAGGGCTTCAAGATTGGCGTGAATGTCGCTCAGCAGCAATATGCGCACAGATCACCGGACAAGCAGCCGATTATAGACTGGACCGCCAAATATGGCGAAGGGATGCTTAGGCGTCATATTGAACCCCAGCCGCAATCTTCCCCGAAATCGTCGCCTGTCCTATGTTCTTGGGGGATTCAGCACCGGACAGCGAGCCCAGTGTCCCGCAGCAACTTCGACCAGCGGCGGCAGCGCGCGGGCGCACGCGTCAATGCGGAATTCGCAGCGTGGCTCGAAGGCGCATCCGGAAGGCAGGTTCTGCAGCGCCGGAACAGTGCCCTCAATCGTCTCCAGCGGCCGCGCGCGATCGGTCTTCAGGTCAGGCACTGCGTGCAGCAGCCCGCGCGTGTATGGATGCGCCGCAGCCTGAAAGATGTCGCGTTTCCCGCCCAACTCGACCAGGCTGCCCGCGTACATCACGGCGACGCGGTCGGCGACCTGCGACACGACGGCCAGATCATGCGAGATGAAAAGCATCGCCAAGCCGAATTTCTTGCGCAAGTCTGCGAGCAGTTCGAGAATCTGCGCTTGAATCGTGACGTCGAGGGCGGTCGTGGGTTCGTCGGCAATCAGCAACTGAGGACGATTCACGATGGCCATGGCGATCATGATGCGCTGCCGCATTCCGCCCGAAAGCTGGTGAGGGTAGTCGCGGGCGCGGCGCGCGGCATCGGGAATCGCCACGTCGTTCATCGCGTCGACCGCGCGCTGCCAACCTTCCTTCTTCGAAGCGGAATTGTGAGCGAGCACCGCCTCCGCGATCTGATCGCCGACGCGCATGACAGGATTGAGCGCGGTCATTGGTTCCTGGAAGATCATGGCAATGCGCGATCCGCGCAGCTGGCGCATGGCATCGTCATCCAGGGATGCAAGATTGCGCGCTCCAACACCGTTCTCTGCATACAGGATTTCACCGGAGACCCGAGCCTCAGGCGGCAAGAGCCGCAAGATCGCGAGCGAGGTAATCGACTTGCCTGACCCGGATTCGCCCACCAGGCCCAGCACTTCGCCAGCGCCGATCGAGAAGCTGAGCTCGCGGACGGCCCGCAGCGCGTTTGAGCCCGCGGCTGGGGCAGGCGCCAGACTTCGCTTTGCCGGAAAGTCAATATTCAGTTGGCGCACTTCGAGCAATCGAGGCACGGAGCCATGTTAGCAGCAGGTACCCATCATCCGACGTGCTGGGAACCTTGCGTTCTGAATCTTGCCCTAGGCCTGCCGCATCTCTTACAGTAATCCTATGAGCAAGATTCACATTCCTACGCCGTTGCGGCAATATGTTGGCAAACAGGCTTCGGTCGACGTGCAAGGGTCGACTGTGGGCGAGGCGATGAACGCTTTGGTCCTCCAGCATCCCGATCTGCGCAAGCACCTTTACACAGAAGAGGGAAAACTGCGGGCTTTCGTTAATCTCTATGTCAACGACGAAGACATCCGCTACCTGCAGAAAGAAGCGACCGCGCTCAAAGACGGTGATAACATTTCGATTGTGCCGTCCATCGCCGGAGGCCTCGCCTGACTGGGGTTTAGAATTTTGAAACCTGCCATTCCAATGCGCTGTTGTTGCCCTTCTTGTTGTTCGTTCTGAACACCCGCCGTTCCTGAATTCTTCCGGGCATTGGCGAACGAAATTCTTGAACCACTAAGGACACGAAGGCACACGAAGGAAACGAACTTCAACCGAGGACTTTATGGCTACCACCACAGAAATTCCCGTGACTTTAAATAAAGATGAGATCCTACGCTACTCGCGGCACTTGATCATGCCCGAGGTCGGCATGGAGGGCCAGCAGAAGCTGAAGGCCGCGCGCGTGCTGTGCATCGGCACGGGAGGACTGGGATCGCCGCTGGCCTTGTACCTGGCGGCCGCAGGCGTGGGCACGCTGGGATTGGTCGATTTCGATGTCGTGGATTACACCAATCTGCAACGGCAGATCATCCATTCGACCGCGGACGTGGGGCGTAAAAAGCTGGACTCGGCGGCCGACAAGCTGAAGGGGATCAATCCGTTTCTGAATCTGCGAACCTTCGATACGCGTCTGAGCAGCGCGAACGCGCTGGAGTTGTTTCGCGACTTCGACATCATCGCCGACGGCACCGACAACTTTCCCACGCGTTATCTGGTGAACGACGCTTGCGTGCTGACGGGCAAGCCCAATGTGTACGGATCGATTTTCCGTTTTGAAGGCCAGGCCAGCGTATTCGCGACCGAAGAGGGTCCGTGCTACCGCTGCCTCTATCCGGAGCCGCCGCCGCCGGGCTTGGTGCCGTCGTGCGCCGAAGGCGGCGTGCTGGGCATTCTGCCGGGTCTGGTGGGCGTAATGCAGGCAACCGAAGTAATCAAGCTGATCCTGGGAGTGGGCGAACCGCTGATTGGACGCCTGCTGCTGATTGACGCGCTGGGCATGAAGTTCCGAGAACTGAAGCTGCGCAAGAATCCGGACTGCCCAGTTTGCGGCACGCATCCGACGGTGACCAAGCTGATCGACTACAACGAATTTTGCGGCATACGAGGAGAGGAAAAATCTGTGAGCAACGGCGTTCCGGAAATTCAGGTCGAAGAACTCAAGCGGCGTCTGGATGCGAAAGAAGATCTGTTCGTGCTGGATGTGCGCGAGCCGCACGAATATCAGATCTGCAATCTCGGGGGATATCTGATCCCGCTGAATGATTTGCCGAAGCGGGTAAACGAACTGGATTCGAGCCGCGAAATCGTTGTGCACTGCAAGATGGGCGGACGCAGCGCGAAGGCCGTCGCATTCTTGCAACAGGCCGGATTTAACAAGATTCATAATCTGGCGGGAGGAATCACGGCGTGGTCCGATCGCGTAGATCCGAAGGTGCCGAAGTACTAGTGGCCAGTGGGCAGTTGTCGGCAGTTGTCGGCAGTTGTCAGTTGTCAGTTGTCAGTGGGGCAGTAAGGGTTCTGAAAAAAGGAAGCGCGTCGGCGCTCCCTTTGTGGATCTGGCGCTCCTGCCCGCTGCCTTTGGTTTTGTTTTTCTTCTTGCTCTTGCTTTGGTTTCGCCCTTGCCTTACTTCTGATCTCCTTGCTGCACAAACGAAAAAAAACAAAGTCAAAAACAGCGGGCAGGAGTGCCCGCTCCACATCCTTAGCTCCACATCTCGTAGGTGGAGCATCCATTGTGCAGAAGAGATTACTCATCTTGCTTGTGAAAAAGCGGGCCTTCCGGATGCCCCCTCTCGAAAGGTTTACCGATGGGAGTGACACGGAGCCACTAGCCTCGCAAACATTGCGGAGGCGCGGTTACGAGCGCATAATGTTCGGTTCCCAGCACTTCATCCCCCGAAGTGTGTAAGTTTCGTCGGAGGCTTCCGATGCCGAGAGTCCCAGTTAAGACTCGGAGAGCGTTCACCTTTCGTCCATACAAGTTAGTTTGAGTTGGTAGCTTAGGGAGGCGTCATGAAAAGACTGCTGGTACTCGTTCTGTGCTTGGCTATTCCGCTAACATTGATAGCCGGTGACAATGCCTACAAGGTTATATATGACGGCGGGTCCATAACCGACGCTAAAGCAGGAACCGGGATGAAACTGTTTATTGAGGGCAACCAAATCCGCCTTGCGAAGGGTAAGTCCGAAGTAGTAACGATTCCTGCGTCAGCTGTCACGGAAATTAGCTATGGCCAGGATGTCCATCGACGGGTTGGCGCGGCAATCGGTTTGGCTGTAGTTTCCCTTGGCATCGGCGCCCTCATGGCGCTCACGAAATCGAAGAAACATTACGTCGGTCTTACCTGGGCTGACGGCGATAAGAAGGGCGGCTTCGCGATGCAGTGCGACAAGTCCGATTATCGGGGAGTCTTGGCGGGGTTGGAAGGCGTCACCGGTAAGAAAGCCGTGGACTCGGACGCAATGACGGTGAAGAATTAAGCGCATCCGCGTTGGGAGCAAATGAATAGTAAGTTAAGAGGGAGCGCGTTCGCGCTCCCTTGGTATTTCCATCAAGTTTTTTCTAGAAGCGCTACTGGCTGGATCCTGCCTGCATGCCGTCGTTGGCATCGCCGATGTGCAGCACATACTTCTTGCCCTGGAAGCGAGCTTCGGCTAGCGACGCGCTACCGTCGCTGTTGTGCTTCACGACCGCGGCATCGTTCTGGTACGGAGTGCTTACATCCTCCAGTTTGGCCGGGACCTTGGCGACCACCTTCTTGCCGTGCAGGATGCTGACTTCGACGTCAGGCCCGGTTCCGTCCCACTCCAACTTGTAGTCGCCGGCCGACAGGGTCGTTCCGTTTACGTTGGTGGCTTGTTGCAAGCTGAGACTGGCTTTGGTTGCCGCGAAGGCGCTCGAAGCCAACAGAAGAGCCATGCCCATGATCAGAGTTTTTGAAACTGTCGCGAACTTCATTGCTGCTCCTTTTCTTTCCCGAAGTCACGTCGGGAAGCGGTTGGGGCGGCCCGGTTCGCGACCAGTGCGAAAAAACACTTGAGTTTCCCCGCGAATGGCCTACAATTTTGCCGCCGGGGTTACGGGCACAAGCCGCAAGCTTGAGCTTCCGCTTGGGGGTTTTCTCACCTGGGCCGCCAAACCGAGTGTGAGAGAATCCCCAGACCCCGCAAAATCTTCCGATGTACTCTAGCCAGCGTTATCTGCGCTGGCTTTCGATTCTCAGATGTTACGTATGCGCTGAGCTTAAAGTTCCCCGTCTCGGTGGGAAACCAGCGTTGTTCATTAGACGATGAACTAAACTGAGGGATAGCAAAATTCCTCCGTGATCCAGTCGAAGAAAAAGAGAACATGCAGCCGGTGTTTTGTGATGAAAGTACAGAGAGACGGCCACAGCTGCGGGCGAGATGCCCGCAGGACAGCCGGAGGGACGCCGGCGCTACGATCGCCTCGCCACATTTCAGAAGTCGACTAAAGTTCGACTAGTCGGCGTCGCCGTGCTGGCGTTCGACCGACCAGATATTCGCTTGATCTTTTTCGAACGGATAGACGTGCACCATCCAGTTGAAGATGACGGGATGGAACGTACCGCCGGCGGCATCGCATGCTTCCTGCGTGGTGATCGATCCTCGCAAGCCAAACTGCGGATGCGGTCCGCGCATTTCGTCTCGCTTGCCGGCGGGCGGCAGGCAGAAATTTACGTGCTCGTGCCATTGCGCGATGCTCAGCGGAATGCGCTCGTCGAGCTGATCTTCGGTGAAGCGCTTGGGCGCGGTATACATCACGCCAATCAGCTTGTAGTCGTCGCCGTGCTTTTCGTAGAGCAACGATGTGGGATGCTCGGGATTGAAGCGGAAGCGCGCCTCGAGAGCGTAGCCGTAGTTGGTGAAGTGGTACATCTTCTGCGGGATTTCAGGATGAAAAATCTTGAAGCCATCGGTGAGCGCGGCGTGATAGTCCTTGTATTTTTCTGACGCCTCTCGCGCTTGTTCGGCGACCTGCTGGGCGCGGGCGGCGTCGCCGGGCTTGGGCTGGCGCAGAGCGGTCATCTTCATGTGCGGGCCCATGTCCATGTGGCCCTCCATGGAGTGCATGGCGTGGGCGCTGGCGTCGCTGTCGGAATTCTCGTTATCCATGGGCATGTCTTTCATCTTCGACATGTCGTGATGCGTGCCACCGGACATATCCATGCCGGGCATCGATTGCTGACTAGACGGCGGCGCTGCATTCGATGTTGAATTCTGAGCCTGTCCAAAGGCGGCGCTGCACAGCAGTGCGGTCATAAACAACACATATTGGTTACGCATGAGATGGTCTCCCCACATTTCCTTGATATTAACCCTGAAACAGGATGGATGTTTCTGCAAGAAATCTTGAGTTACCAGGGATGACAGAGGTAATCGCAGAGGACGATGTCGGCCACGGATTCAGACGGATATCCGCGGATCCGAGAAAAAAAAGAAAGGTCATTTGATCCGTGGAAATCCGTGAAGATCCGTGGCCGAGGCTCTTGCTTGGCGACTTGGCGCTGTTTCTGGTACACCTAGCTGCTTGACTCTACTGACTATTGTGTTTCTTTTCGTTGCCGGAGCGCTGGGAGGAGCGCTGAACTCCGTCGCGGGAGGCGGGAGTTTCATTGCGTTCCCGGCGCTGCTTTTTACCGGGGTGCCTCCGATTCCGGCGAACGCGACGAACGCGATCTCGCTCTGGAGTGGGCAGGCGGCCAGCGGCGGCGCCTATCGCAAGCGTCTGGACGTTCCGCGGCGGATTCTGATTCCGCTGCTGGTCGCCAGTCTGGCAGGCGGATCGATCGGAGCTCACCTTCTGTTGAAGACCCCCGCGCACACATTCATGCGGCTGATTCCGTGGCTGATTCTGGGAGCGACCTTGCTGTTTGCGTTCGGCAAAAAATTGGCAGGCGGGCGCGTCTCGGTTGTCGAGCACGAGACCACAGCTTCGGCGCTGTTTGGCGCGACACTGTTTCAGTTGTGTGTCGCCATCTATGGCGGATACTTCGGCGGTGGCATGGGTATCGTGATGCTGGCGATGATGACCGCGCTTGGAATGTCAGACATCCACGCCATGAACGCGCTGAAGAGCGTGATGGGATTTGTCATCAATGGCGTTGCGGTCGTTATGTTTACTCTCGCGGGCGCGATCTATTGGTGGCAGGCAATTGTGATGATCGCCGGCGCCGTTGCCGGGGGCTATCTGGGCGCGCACTACGCGATGAAACTGCCCCAAGCCTGGATCCGCTGGTTGGTAGTGCTGATCGGCGCGGGCATGAGTATCTACTTCTTCTGGAAATCGTACTGAAAACGTCGGCCACGGATTTTGCGCGAATCTCCACGGATCAAGAAAAAAAACGTTTCACATCCGTGCAGATCCGTGGCCGGACTTTTTTACGAGAGCGGCGCCGAGACGTGTTCGTGCACGATGAGCCACTTGCCGTCTTCATTTTCCCAGATGACGGTCCAGCGGAAATTTCCCATGTCAACTTTTCCGGCTTGCGTAGTCATTTCTTCCTTTATGGTGGCGGTGGCCCACACGAGATCGCCGTGCGGATGAATCTCGGGGCCGTCGACGGTGAACTTGGCGCTTTTGTAGCCGGCCAAGACTCCTTTGACACCTTTTTCATATTCGTCCCAGCTGTTGTATTTCAGCGGGGCAATATCGAAGAACGTGTGCGGGCCCGTGGCGTAGTACTTGGCGACATTGGCGGGGTCGAGGGTCGACCAGCCGTCCCAGATCTTCTGCATGAGGGCCGCATCGGGAACTGGCCCGGCGGGCAGTTTCTTCATGGCGGATTTCTTGGTTTGCGCGGAGGCGGACAGGGCGAGGGCGAACAGGCAAAACGAAACGGTAAGCAGACGCTTCAGCATGAGTTCCTCCTGAATCCGCCGGAATTCTCGCACAGGGAACCCAAAACCGCAAAACCTTCAACCACCAAGGACACGAAGTCGCAGGAAGGAAAGCCATCGAGCCAGGGGCCTCCTTCGTGATACTTCGTGTCCTTTGTGGTGAAGGTTTTTCCCGAAAGGCATTTTGTTTGACCGATTTCCACAACGCACGATAAAATAGTTGAGTTTGACTGTACTCGCCGACCCGTTCTGGGGACGCCTGCCTTGGCTGCTGAAGCGCCGGGGCGGAAAACACAGCAAGCAGAGGAAATCAGCAATCCCTTTGAGCGCCGGTGTGCGCTTGGGTTCCGTTCCGATTGCGGGGCTGGACTTCAAAGACATTTTGACGGAGGCAGACGTATGTACGCGGTTATCCGCGCCGGTGGGAAGCAGTACCGGGTGGCGCCGGGCGATGTGATTCGGGTGGAGAAGGTCGGAACCGGCACCGACGGGCAGGTGGAGTTCCCGGTGGTCGCGGTTTCCGGCGAAGAAGGTCAGATCGGCAATCAGGCAGACGCGCGGGTGGTCGGCGAAGTCGTTGGCGAAGGCCGCGGCGCGAAGATCCTGGTCTTCCATTACAAACGCAAGAAGCAGTACAAGAAGCTGCGCGGGCACCGGCAAGCGTTCACTTCGGTGCGGATCGCAGAGATTGCCTTTGGCGGGCAAAGCTTCAAGGCTCCGGATCTGCCGAAGAAAGAGGCGAAACCGAAGAAGGTGAAGGCGGCCGCAACCGAAGAGCCCGTCGCGGAGCCGAAAGCTAAGAAGGCGGCGAAAAAGAAATCGGCGCCGAAGAAAACAGGGAAGAAAGCGGGCTCCAAGAAGAGTTAGAAGAATACCGGGCTAAGCCCGGCGGACAGCCCCTTCGACTTCGCTCAGGGCAGGCTTTGGCGGCTGTTCCCACATGACACTTTCGCTCTTTCATTCGTTGGTTCAAAACTGGCAACTGGCCACTGGGAATTAGATTTTATGGCACATAAAAAAGGACAGGGCACTTCACGAAACGGGCGCGATTCGAACGCGCAGCGGCTGGGGTTCAAAGCTTTCGGCGGGCAGATCGTGCCCGGCGGGACCATTATCGTGCGGCAGCGCGGAACACGGGTGAAGCCCGGATTGAACGTGGGCCGCGGCAAGGACGACACTCTCTTTGCGAAGATCTCGGGCCGCATCAAGTTCATGGACAAGGGGCAGATGGGCAAGTTCGTGATGGTAGAGCCCGTGGAAGCGAAGTAAGTTTCGCGAAGTACGTTTTCGGATCCTGGTTAGATTTCGCGGGCAGGAGTGCCCGCGCCACACTTACAGGGCCTCGCCTTCGGACGGGGCTTTTTTGTTGATGGGTGTCGTCGCAGATGTTTATTGATGAGGCAAAAATTCGAGTCAAGGCGGGCGACGGAGGCAACGGCTGCATGGCCTTCCGGCGGGAGAAGTTTGTGCCTCGCGGTGGGCCATCGGGCGGAGACGGCGGCAAGGGCGGCGATGTCGTCATGGAGTCCAGCGAACGGCACAACACGCTGGTGCATTTTCGTTTCAATCCTGAGCACAAAGCCCAGCGCGGACGGCACGGCGAAGGCTCCAACAAGACCGGGCGCGAGGGTATAGACGTTTTGCTCAAGGTTCCGGTGGGCACGATTGTGTACGACGACGAAACCGGAGAGAAGGCTTTCGAGTTCACGCAGGCCGACCAGAAATTTGTAATTGCCCGCGGCGGCCGCGGCGGCCGCGGCAATGCGCGCTTTGCTACGTCGGTGCACCAGGCGCCGCGCGAACACGAGGCGGGACGGCCCGGCGAAGAGCACACGTACCGGCTTGAGCTGAAGCTGTTGGCCGATGTGGGGCTGGTGGGATATCCGAATGTGGGGAAGTCCACGTTGATCTCGCGGATCTCGTCGGCGCGACCGAAGATTGCCGATTATCCGTTCACGACGCTGGAGCCGAATCTTGGCGTGGTTGCGGTCGGCGATGCGAAAAATGAAATCAGTTTCGTGGTGGCGGATATTCCCGGATTGATTGAGGGAGCGCATGCCGGGGCAGGGCTGGGCACGCAGTTTCTGCGCCACATCGAACGCACGCGGCTGCTGGTGCATCTGGTCGACGTTTCGGATTCAAGCGGGCGGGCGGACGTGACCAAGGATGTGGAAGTGATTCTGGGAGAGCTGGCCAGCTTCGGCGCGCACCTGGACGAAAAGCCCATGATCATGGTTGCGTCGAAGATCGATGTGGTCAACAAGGACAAATTGGCTGCGCTCAAAAAGTATTGCAAGAAAAAGAAGTTGAAGTTGTATGAGATTTCCGCGGTTACCGGCAAGGGGATCGAGGCTTTGAAGTACGCGATGGCTGAGGAAGTGCAGGAACTGCGGGAGCGGGATTTAAAAGCGACCGCGGATTTGTAGGCCGGTTCGGCCGTCGGAGTGGCGTCGTAGCTTTTCTTACGCCCCTTCGGGGCTGAGTCCTTTTCCCCACTTTCCCACCCATGGCTTGCGCCATGGGCTGCATTCTTGCGCCGCTTTGCGGCTCCGCTTAGGGCAGGCTTTCGCGGCCGGACGCCCCTTCGCGGTTGGACAGCCGAGGGCGGCTGTCCCCACATAAAGCTGTGCGGCTTCCGCTTCGCATGACAGGGTGAGGGCGAGACGCCGGCGCTACCTAAAGCGCGGTACCTAGAGCGTCGCTACGCACAGCGCTATGCAGCAAAAGGCGGCCCGGAGGCCGCCTTTTCCCAGACTTCACTACTTACCCACAAAACCCGATTCGCATTTTACGCCCTGGGGAGCGGGCCGTGCTGGAAGTGATATTGCAGGATGCGGGCTGCGAGCGCGGGGCTCAAGGTGCTCCCCTGCGGCTCAACGGTACGGACGACTTCCCCGCGGCAGACCACTTCTGTTCCCGATAGACCCGCAATTTCGGTGGGCAGCACCAGGTTGATTTCCAGTTGAGCGCTGGGCTGGAGGATATCGTCGCCCTGGAACAGCAACCCGGAGCGACTGATGTTTTCGGTGGTACCGGCGTGCCAATCCTTTTCGCCGAGACGGCGATAACGCAGAGGCAAGTGAAGCTGAAAACGTTGCGCGCGGGTGGGTGGAACTTCCCGCGCACGCACGGCGGGTTGCGGTAGCGACGGACTGCGTAGACATAACGACCTCCGGGGGAGTAGTTGCATCGAGCACTTCGCGCACTTTGCTTTTGAGGTCGCGAAGGTTGAAGGGCTTCTGGAGCAGGCGTACACCGGCGTCCAGCGTGCCGTTGTGTCCGATCACATTCTCGGTGTAACCGGACATGTAGAGAACTTTCGCGTTGGGGCGGATTTCGGAAATGCGCTGGGCCAGTTCGCGACCATTCATGCCGGGCATGATGACGTCGGTGAGCAGGAGATGGATCACTCCCTCATGGGCGACGGCGATCTGCATGGCGACCGCGCCGTCGGCGGCCTCGATCACCTTGTATCCCTGCTTTTCGAGATACTGGCGGGCCAGATAACGCAGGTTGGCTTCGTCCTCGACGAGCAGAATTGTTTCCGTGCCGGGTTCTACTCTCTGGGATTGGATTGACTCCGCAACTTGCACTGCAGTCTCTCCCACGGATGCGACGCGCGGCAGATAAATTTTGAAGGTGGTGCCTCGTCCTACCTCGCTGTACACCCAGACGTATCCTCCACTTTGCTTCACGATGCCGTAGACAGTGGAAAGACCGAGCCCGGTGCCCTTCGGGCCTTTGGTGGTGAAGAAAGGCTCGAAGATGTGAGACTGAGTTTCGGCATCCATGCCGGCGCCGGTATCGCTGATGGCGACCATGACGTAATCGCCGGGGCGAAGAGGAGTTTTGAGGCGGGCATACTCTTCATCGAGAGTGACGTTGGATGTTTCGATGGTGAGTTTGCCGCCGGAGGGCATGGCGTCGCGGGCATTAACGGCGAGGTTCATGATGACCTGGTCGATCTGGCCGGCGTCAGCGCGCACCGACCACAGATTCTGGCTGGGGACAAGCACGAGGTCGATATCTTCCCCGATCATGCGGGTCAGCATCTTCAGATTCTCGGTGGCGATTTGGTTGAGATTGATGATGCGCGGGGCGAGCATCTGCTTGCGACTGAAGGCGAGCAACTGGCGAGTCAGCGAGGAAGCGCGTTCGGCGGCACTAGCGATCTCCTGGGCCGGACCCCGCAGATGAGGTTCGGCCCCGAGACGTTCGAGCAGAAATTCGGAGTAGCCCGAGATCACCATGAGCAGGTTGTTGAAGTCGTGGGCGATGCCCCCGGCGAGGCGGCCGACGGCTTCCATTTTTTGTGACTGGCGCAGTTGCTGCTCGAGGGCACGGCGTTCGGTGACGTCTTCGGCGAACAGTTCGAACACCTTCCCTTCTTTGCGCCCGTTGGACGCCGAGCGTCCCGAGATACGAACGACGGTGCTGCCGCCTTTGCGCTTCCATTCTGCAGTGAGGCCTCTGAAAGGCGCCGACGACCGGAGATAGTCAGCCAAATCGAACCACTGATCGGTATCGGAATAAAGACTGTAGATGTGCTGACCAATCAGATCGTCTAAAGAGGTCAGGCCGAGCAGATCGAGGAAAGCGGGATTCGCGTCGAGGATCTTTCCGCTGGAATCGCAACTGCAAATCCCGTAAGGGGCGTTGGTGACCAGCGATCGGAAGTTGGCCTCGGAGCGGCGGAGGCTCTCCTGGGCGACGCGCAAAGCCTCGTTGAGCCAACAGACGAGCATGGCGACGAAAAAGAACAGCGACATGCGAAGGATCGCGGTGCGCAGTTGATCTGGCGTGTGCTCTCCGACCAGGGAAAAATAGGCGATCACGGTCAGGGCGAATGCCGTGGCGACGACGCCGGGCTTCCAGCCGCCGTACCAGGCGCTAACCATGACGGCGACACCGAACAGAGCCAGACGACTTTCAGAGACGTCAGCGAGCAGAACCGTGGGGATCAGTGCCAGCGCTGTGCTGAGTACGGCCACTCCATAACGCAAAATGGGCGCACGAGCGGGCGGGATGCGGAGTAGGGGGAGGGTCACTCGCATATCCGCTATCGTAGTTCTAAAACCTGACGAGGAAAACATTACAGGAGTTCATTTCGGAGAGACGGACGGAGCAAGTTGAGTTGTCCATTCTCCCGAAGGGCGCGGCCAACCGGACACTGTGGGCGCGGACTGCCCAGGCGGGCGGTATGATTTGGGTTGCAAGTTCGGCGGTGAATCTGGAGACTAGGCGGGGACCGGGACCAGGCATGAACATTGGATTGTTTGGCGGAACGTTTGATCCGGTGCATCGCGGACACCTGGCGGTGGCGCGAGCCGCGCTGGCGAGGTGCAAACTGCATCGAGTTTGTTTTGTTCCCGCGAACCTGCCTCCGCATAAGCAGCAGCGGCCGCTGGCGCCATTTGCCCACCGGTACGCAATGCTGGCATTAGCCACAGCGGAAGAGAAGGCATTCGTTCCATCTTTGCTGGAAGCGCCGGAAGAAAACATCGCGAACCGCAAGCCGGGTAAGCCGAACTACACCATCGATACCGTGCGGCGGCTGAAGCAGACCTTCAAGGGCAGCGACCGCTTGTTTCTGCTGATCGGGATGGACGCATTCGCGGAGATCGCGACATGGAATCAGGCAGAGGCCTTGTTTGGGGAGTGCGAGTTCATCGTGGCGGGACGTCCGGGATATTCGCTTGCGGATGTGGCGAACGCGCTGCCGGAAAGCCTGCGTCCCAGGGCGGAGGTGACGAAGCCGTTTCACAAGCAGGCGGCCACGGGAGACCTGGTGCTGCCGGGGGCGACGATTCATCTGCTGGGAGACCTGCAACAGGCGGCATCGGCGACGGCGATTCGGCAGGCTGTGGCGGCGGGGAAATCTTTGGGGCGGTTTGTCGAGCCGGCAGTGGCCGAATATATCAAGAAGATGGGACTTTACCGCTGAGGGCGGCTGGCCAGAAAGGCGCGTCGTATCTATCTTGCGGCTTGCCGGGAACGTTAGCACCCTTGCCCATCTACAGCGAGCGCAAGATGCGCTCACGACAGCCGGCGAGACGCCGGCGCTGCGGACTTCATTGCGTCGCTTCGCGCGCAACCACGGACGAATGCGTCTGGGGCTACATTCTTTGGTCGGTTACAATGGATGGCGCGTGAATCACCGGTTAGAGCAATGGCAGAGACGCGTCCGGAAGCGAAAACCTCAAGAGGAGAATTGAATGGCTCAGAACCACTACGTGACCAAGACGAAAAGACGGAACAAAAGCGGGAAACGGAAAGATCCGTCCGCAGCCACCATGGCCAAATTGCGCCAACTCGCCGCCGCCGAAGCCAAATCGACAAGCAAGTAGCGCTCACCGCGCAGAGTTCCCAGCAAAGCTCAGTTACAATCTCATGGAGCGAACAACTGATCAGCGACTGACGACCGAATGAAGAAGAGCGAACTCAAAAAGCAAGTTGCCGCCGCGATTCAAGCCTGCCTGGAAAAAAAGGCCGAAGAACTCAGCATTCTGGAGATGGAAAAAGGGTCGGGAGCGTTCACCGACTATTTTGTGCTGTGCAGCGGGACGAATCCGCGGCAGGTGCAAGCCATCGCCGACGAAGTGGAATTGCGGCTGAAGGCCGCGGGAATCCGCCCGAACAACGTCGAGGGCTACAAACAGGCGGAATGGGTGCTGATTGACTATGTCGATTTCGTAGTGCACGTTTTTTCGGAGCGGGCGCGGAAGTTCTACGATCTGGAGCGGCTGTGGAAGTCGGCCAAGCATCTGAAACCGGCTGATCTGAAGACGACTGCACGAGCACGCAAGAGCGCGAATATCGGCAAGTCCGCTGGCACGAAGAAGAAGAAGAAGAAGAGAAAAGTGAGAGCCTGAAAGTTTTCCCGCGGGAACTCCTGACTCAAAAAAATCCTATGTCATCCAAGCCAGAGGCCGAACCCAGTTGGGGATCGCAATACCGGCTGGTCGCCGCGGAGAAGTGGAAGGCGAAGTCGGCGGCGATGGGGCAACCGGTCACCAACGCGCTGGTGGAATACGCGCAGCCGTCGCCAGGGATGCAGGTGTTGGACGTGGCCAGCGGCACGGGCGAACCCGCGATCAGCCTGGCCGCGCGCGTTGGGCCGCAGGGACACGTCACGGCACTCGACTTGAGCGCAGACCTGCTGGAAATTGCGGAAAAGCGGGCGCGGGTTCGTGGGCTGGACAACTTTACGGCTCGGCAGGCGGATGCTCATTTGCTGCCCTTTCCCAATAACAGCTTTGATCTGGCCACGTCGCGATTCGGCGTGATGTTTTTTCGTGATCCGGATGGAGCGCTGCGTGAACTGTACCGCGTGTTGAGGCCGGATGCGCGAGTTTGCTTTCTGGCGTGGGGTCCGTTTGATCAACCGTACTGGCAGAGCATGATGGGAGTGGTGCACCGGCATGTAGGCGGTCCGTTGCTGGAGCCGGGAGGGCCGAATCCGTTTCGCTTTGCCGAGCCCGGAAGTTTGTCAGCGGTGCTGCGGAGCACCGGATTCGGCGAGGTTGAGGAAGAGACGAAGACGCTGCCCTGGTCTTGGCCGGGACCGGCGGAAGAGGTTTGGGAACAGAACCGGGCGGTCGCGGTGCCGTTTCGTCCGATGCTGGAGCGGGTGCCGACGGATGAATGGCCGAAAATTCATGCCGAGGTGCATCAAGCGGTGGCGCAGTACTGGGACGGAGAGAAGATCGCGTTTGGGGCGTCGGTGGTGTTTGCGTCGGGAAAGAAGTGACGAGCCAACCTCGTGAAGCTGAAGATTGCATGGATCGGGAAGACGAAGGAACCCGCGATTGCGACGCTCACGGAAGAATATGTGAAACGCATCTCGCGCTACTCGCCGGTCGAGGCGATTCTGCTGCGCGATGAGGCGGACTTGCTGGCGAAGTTTGGCCCCCTAGCGAGGACGAAATCGACGCTAATTCTGCTGGATTCCCGAGGTAAGGAATTTTCGTCAGAACAATTCGCAAGATTTCTGGGGGATTATCAGGAGCGGAATCCGCTGCCGCTGGTGTTCGCCATTGGTGGGGCGGATGGGTTCGGAGCGCAAGCGAGAGCAGCCGCGCGGCATGTAATTTCGCTGGGCAGAATGACTCTGGCTCATGAACTGGCGCGCGTGGTCCTGCTGGAGCAGGTGTACCGGGGATTCACGATTTTGAAGGGGCACCCTTACCATAGCGGGCATTGACAGCCCTTTCCGGCTACTCACGGCGGGCGCCGCTTCGCGGCTGGACAGCCAAGGGCGGCTGTCCCCACAGAAACCGTAGAGCTTACGCCGAGGCTACATTACTGCGTGACCGTCATTGCGTGACCGTCGCCTGGTAGCTCACTGCCTGCCAGCGGCCGGCACGGCGAACCCAGACTCGCGTATAGCGATAGGGCCCGCTGAAGTCCTCTCCGAGCTGATGACCTTTCACATCGGCGCGGGCGGTGACGATGGCGGTGTCTCCGTAGAGCCGGACGACCATGTCGGTGATATCGATGGTGTCGTAGCGAAGTTGACCGCTCTTGCGCGCGGATACACTGTCTTTCTTGGTGGTGACCTGTCCCAGCGGGGTAATGGCGACGTAGTCTTCGGCGAGAGTGCGTTCTGGGAATTCGGGATCGCGATGAAGGCTCGCTTCCTTCGCCTGGCGCTCCATCTCGATAATCTGGCGAATGGTCTCCTGATCGCTCGCATCGATCGAGGATTTGGAACGGACCGCGACATGTTGGGCCGCAAAAAGTGGGAGGGACGCAGCGAGGGTGCACAATAACAAAAAACATTTGTAGATCACGATGAGACCTCCGCGGCTTGCGAGGGGACAGAAATCCACCTGACCAGGCTACGCAGGATTGGATGCATGAGTTCCGTGGAAAAGTTCGCCCCTACGAAGATTCCCTAACAAACTTCTCCCAGCATGCCACAAAATCAGGAAAGATGTGTCATCGGTATATGTGAAAACAGCAGGGCGGTAGGGATCCAGGGTTTTTTAGGAGCACCGAGATTCTGCCCGTCTCAAAATGAATCCAGCGGAGCGGCAATCTGGGGGTTGTGTTCTAGTAGAATCGAGGATCGGGATGGCGGATATTCGGCGCGGCCTTATCATCGTGAATACCGGGCCCGGTAAGGGTAAGACGACAGCAGCCATGGGTACGGCCCTGCGCGCCGTGGGTCAGGGAATGAGAGTGCTGATGCTACAGTTTCTGAAAGGGTCTTGGCATTACGGCGAACTGGATGCCGTGCAAGTCTTCGGCGACAAGTTCGTGATGAAACAGATGGGTCGCGGCTTTGTGAAAGTAGGAACCGAAAAGCCGGATCCCGAAGACGTTCGGATGGTCGAGGAGGCGTGGGTGGAAGCTGAGCGGGCGATCCAGTCCGGCGAGTGGGACCTGGTGGTGCTGGATGAGATCAACTATGCCATCAGCTACGGGATGCTCGATCCGGCCAAAGTGGTGGAAACTTTGAAGAAACGGCCGGAAATGGTGCATGTCATCTTGACGGGCCGCAATGCGCACCCCACAATTGTCGACGTAGCCGACACGGTAACGGAGATGCGCCAGGTCAAGCACGCGTATGAAAAGGGCGTGATGGCGCAGAGAGGAATCGAGTACTGAGATTGGGTAATTTGGAAATTAGGTAATTGAGTAATTTAAAACTGGCGATCTCTCAATCGCGCAATTACTAAATTTCCCAATTACCAAATTCTTCTTATGGCTTGGTTTAAACGAGAAACCGGTGAACTGGACACTTCGGGGGAGAAGCGCGTCAAGACCGAAGGGTTGTGGGTGAAGTGCGAGAACTGCCGACAGATCATCTGGAAGAAAGATCTGGAAGAAAATATGAATGTGTGTCCGAAGTGCGAGAAGCACTTTCGGATCGATGCGCGGACGCGGCTGGCACTGTTGCTCGACGACAATCAGTACGAGGTTTTCGACGCGAATATTTCTTCGACTGACCCGCTGAAGTTTGTGGATTTGAAGCCTTATTCGTCGCGGCTGAAGCAGGCGGAGAAAGATACAGGGCTGAAAGACGCGGTGATCAATGCGCACGGCAAGCTGATGGGGCGTCCGGTGATTGCCAGCGTGATGGAATATTCGTTTATCGGCGGCAGCATGGGAGCGGTGGTGGGAGAGGCCATCACGCGGGCGGTGGAGCGCGCGGCGGATTCGCGCACGCCGTTGATTATTGTTTCGGCGTCGGGGGGAGCGCGCATGATGGAGGGCGTGATCAGCCTGATGCAGCTGGCGAAAATTTCTTCGGCGCTGGCGAAGCTGGACAAGGCCAAGGTTCCCTACATTTCGCTCTTAACCGACCCTACGACCGGCGGCGTGACCGCGTCGTTTGCCATGCTCGGCGACTTGAACATTGCGGAACCGGGGGCGCTGATTGGATTTGCCGGGCCACGCGTGATCGAACAGACCATCCGGCAGAAGCTGCCGCCCGGCTTTCAACGCAGCGAGTTTCTGCTGCAACACGGCATGCTGGACGCCGTGGTCCCTCGCAAGCAGCTGAAGCCTTATCTTGGGCGGGCGCTGGATTTTATGACGCCAGCTTCTAGCTCTTAGCGGTTAGCTTCTAGCCAAGCCTCAAGTGTCGACGCGCCAGCGTTCCGGAATTGATCCACAGGTCTACGGGCCTGAATCCCACGTCAATTTTGATAATCTGAAATCAGAGGAGCTAGAAGCTAGCAGCTTTTGCATGTCCTACGAAAACGCAGTGGCGAGCATGTTTGCGTTGGGTCACGAGCTGGCGAATGCCCCTTCGCACAAGTTCGACCTGCAGCACATGCGCGTACTGCTGCGGGAGATGAATCGTCCCGAGCGAGCGTTTCCCAGTGTTCTGATCGCGGGAACGAATGGGAAAGGGTCTACGGCGGCGACACTGGCTTCGATCTTGCGCGCGTCCGGGCTGAAGACGGGGCTTTATACGTCGCCGCACCTGGTGCGCATCAACGAGCGCATTCGGGTGAACGGCGAAGAAATCAGCGACGAAGAATTTGCCGGGTGGCACAGCGAGATCGATGGGATCTCCGGCCGTCTGATCGAGCGGGGAGAGCTGCCGTGGCATCCCAGTTTTTTCGAGATGATGACCGCGATTGCCTTCGCTCACTTTGCGCGGGAACGGGTCGACGTCGCCGTGCTCGAGGTGGGCATGGGGGGGCGACTGGACGCGACTAACGTGGTCGAGCCGGTGGTCAGCGTGATTACCGATATTTCGCTTGATCATCAGAAATTTCTGGGCAATACGGTGAGAGAGATTGCGCGCGAGAAGGCGGGGATCATTCGCCGCGGTGGCGTGGTGGTGACGCTGCCGCAGCAGCCGGAAGCGAATGATGTGATCGGGAATACGATTCTTGATTTGGATGCGGTCGGCGTGAGCGCCGTGCAGTATGTGCCTCCTGTTTCGCCTGGGAGCGGTGATTACTTCGTGCCTAGTCGCGAGAGGGCTTTCACCACAGAGGGCAGAGGGGCACACAGGGTTAAAAGTCATCTATACCGATATCCTCTGCAGGTCATGGGGACGGAGATTCTGGTCGAGACTCCTTTGGTGGGGCGGCATCAGCTGCGCAATGTGGCGCTGGCGATCGCGGCGACGGAAGAATTGGACAAACGGGGATTCGCAGGGATTACACCTGCCTCGATTGAGCGTGGAATTCGAGAAACTCGCTGGCCGGGGAGATTCCAGGTGATTCCTGCGCGTGCCGGCTTGCCCGAGCTAATCCTCGACGTGGCGCATAACCCGGCAGGAGCGTGGGCCCTGCGCTCCGCCCTTTCGGAGCGCTATGACGACCGTCCGCTGGTTTTCGTTTTCGGAGCGATGCGCGACAAGGCAATCTCAGAGATGACAGAAATTTTGTTCCCGCTGGCGACGCGGGTGATCGCGACCCGTCCCGAAAATCCGCGGGCGGCTTCCGCGGAAGAAATTCGCGAAGCGGCCAGCCGCACGGGCACGGAAGTTGAGACCATCCCGGACGTGAAAACGGCTCTCGAAACTGCTTTGGCGGGGGCCACAGAAAAAGCCGCCGTGGTGGTGACGGGGTCTATTTATCTTGTGGGAGAGGCGATGCGCCTGCTGGAATTGCGCATCTGACGTGTAAGCGCCTCCTGACTTTTCTCTTAGAATGGAAGTGTGCAGGAATTGAAGTCATCAGCCGAACCGGTGGAGAGCGGTCAAGTTGAAAGTGAAGGCCCCCGCGCGGTGGAAGTCGCTCCGCACCGCCTGAGCCCGCACGCCATCCCGGGCGTGAAATATGGCTGGCTGAGCCGCTTGCGATCGTACCTGATCATCGATCCGCTGATCTGGCTCTACACGCTAGTGATGGGCGTGGCGGCGCTGCCAGGCGGGATGTTCGACCGCGACGGGCGAAGGCTGCACTGGTTTTCGGCAACCTGGTCATGGTTGATCATGAAGACGATCTTTTCGCCCGTGAAGGTGACGGGGCTCGATAAGATCGACATATCCAAGCCGCATGTTTATGCTGCGAATCATGCCTCGGCGCTCGACATCCCTGTGTTGTACGTCAACCTGCCGTTCCAGTTTCGTATCGCCTTCAAGAAAGAGTTGCTGTCTTATCCGGTAGTGGGCTGGCAATTGAAGCGCTCGGGCCAGGTCTGCATCGATCAGCAGAATCCATCGCACTCGATCAGCAGCATTCGTGCGGCGCTGAAAGGACTGAAAGACGGCCTGCCGCTGGTGATTTTTCCGGAGGGCGGACGCACGCCAGATGGAGAGATCAAGCCGTTTCTGCCCGGAGCATTCTTTCTGGCGATCAAGGCGCAGGTGGATATTGTTCCCGTGGCGCTGGTCGGGACTTACGAACTGCTGCCGATGAATACTTACCACATCAAGTGCCGTCCGCTGGAAATGCGGGTGGGCGCGCCGATCTCGACTTGCGGGTTGACCATGAAGGATCTGGTGGCGCTTTCTGAACGGGTGCAGAAGGCACTGGAAGAGTTGTATTACCGCCCGGCTTAACTACAGCTTTCACCACAGAGGGCCTGAGGATCACAGGGAACTTCTCCGAGCAGCCCTGCGCCTTTTTTGGTTCAGGCAGCTTTCTTCGTTTCGTCGCAGAGTTGCTGATAGTGCTCTCGGCCGCGCTGGTAGCCGCGGGTGAATGCTTCTTCCACTTGCGCTCCCGGGAACTTTCGCTGCACGTCCTCGAGATCGGCATTCATCTCGCCTGAGACCTGATCGAACTCCATGCAGCGCGTGCGCGCGTGCAGCGCTGCCTCAAAGCCCAAGCGGTAGAATTTCTCGTCGTCGGTAAAATTTCTGCCGGAGGCTTCGTAGCGAGCGTGCTCGTCGCTGCGCAGGCCAGTCCACCACTGCTCGCGGGCCGCGTCCACGGATTCGGCGCCATCCCGGTGCAGCAAGCCGCGAACCAGCGAGGCCTGGCCGTCGTTCTCCGCCAGCGCAATTACGACGCTGCGGCCCTTGCGGAGAGCATCTTCGTACACGAATATTTCGTCTTCGGGCAGCCCCTCGTAGCTATCCCTCTCCACTTTTCCGCCGGCGGTTGCTCCGACAGTTGCGCCGGCAGCCCCGAGCACCGCGGCACCTAAAAGGCCAACGGCGGTGATGGGGCCGACTCCGGGGACAAGAGCCATCAGGGCCGCGCCTCCGGTCAGACCGATTCCGCCGCCGAGCAGCGCGCCCATGGCGGTGCCCATGCCGGGCTGCTCGGTCGCGTCAGTCGGGACGGACTGAATTTCCTTCTCGACCTGGGCCTCGGTTCCGGGCGTCAGAAGGGTGACTTTGTCGGACGGAATGCCGGTATTATGCACATCCTCGAGGGCGCGCTCGGCGGCGGATCGGGTAGCGAAAACTCCTGTGACTGCTTCCATATGAGACTCTCCGTCACATCAGGATGCGGGATTTGGATGCATGGAGGCGGCGCGGGGGTCCATGAAAATCTGGCATTTCTATTTTCCTGGCCGTAACCTTTTCCCCAGCCGGGCGATTTACCCTGTGTAAGGCAAGACCGCGGAGAATTCGTTGAAGGTTCTGAAAAAAGAAGCGGACGAGCGGCTTCTGATCGAAGCTGCGCAGCAGGATCCCGCCCGCTTTGCCGACCTGTACGAGGTTAACTTCGAGCGCGTGTATGCCTACGCGGTGCGGAGAGTGCGGGATCGCGCCGAGGCGGAGGATGTGACCTCCGAGGTGTTTCATCAGGCGCTGGCGAACCTGAAGCGATTCGAGTGGCGGGGGATTCCGTTCGCGGCCTGGCTCTTCCGAATTGCGGCGAACCTGATTTCGGACCGGTGGCAGCGATCGGGCCAGGAGATCGTCGACGATGAAAAAATCGACGCGGCACAAGTCAGTCCGATAGAGATTGAAGAAGTCGAGCGACGGGCTACGCTATTCAAGCTGGTCGATACACTACCCGCCGAGCAGAAGAATGTGGTAGTGCTGAGATTTGTGGAACAAAAAAGCATCAAGGAAGTGGCGCGGGAGATTCGCAAGACGGAAGGTGCGGTGAAGCAGTTACAGTTTCGCGCGCTGAGCAACTTACGCGCGCGCCTGGAGGGTGCCGATGCCTAAGCGCTCTCTAAATCCGGGAAGTGGTGAACAGAAAAAGATCGAGCAGCTGAACCAGGCCGTCGAGGCAATGCTGGCGCGGAACGATGGAAGAGTCGGCAAAGCGGGGGCTGAGATCGAGCCGTTAGTTCGCATCGCGGCGGAAATGCGCAATCTGCCGAGTGCGAGTTTCAAGGCACGATTGAAATCCGAACTAGAAGGGAAAAAACGTATGTCTACCGTTGCCGAGCCCGTCGCAGCCGTTCGTACGACTGCATCACCAAGATTAGCTTTCCGAGATCCTGCCAAAGCGATTGAGTTTTACCAGCGCGCTTTGGGGGCGAAAGAAACTTTTCGTTTCGAGGTTGGAGGGCAGATCCCGCACGCCGAGATTATGATCGGCGACTCAACCATCGATATCACTGGCGAATGGCCCGAGGGAGGTCGCTTCAGCGCCGAGACGCTGGGAGGCTCGCCGATTTCAATGTCCGTGCAGGTTGACGATGTCGATGCCTTTGCGGAACATGCCGTGGCAGCTGGCATGAAGGTGGTGCGCGCGGCTCAAGACCAGTTCTACGGTCACCGCGATGCCCTCCTGCAAGATCCCTTTGGGTATTCGTGGGGCGTATACACCGTCAAGGAAGAAATGTCGGCCGAGGAAATGCACCGGCGCATGAAGGGTATGACCAGGGACCCGGAAGGCGGACATATACCAAGGGCTGGCAAAGGCGTTGACCCAGTTCGTCCCGGATTCCGCATGGTGACACCGTACCTGGTTGCCGAGGACGGAAACGCTCTACTCGATTTCGCCCGGGATGTTTTCAGCGCGCAGGAGATGCTGCGGGTGAACACTCCGATTGGCGGCGTGCATGGCGAGTTGCGCATTGGAGATTCCATCGTGATGATGGGCGGCGGGACTCCGGGGAAAAAGTTTCCCGGCACGCTCCAGCCAAATGCTCTGCATGTTTATGTGAAGGATGCCGACGCGGTGACGAAGAAGGCGCTGGCGGCTGGAGCGACACTGATCAACGAAATTCAAGATCAGGAGTACGGCGAGCGCTCGGCCAGCGTGAGGGACGCCGCGGGCAATTTCTGGTACATCGCCACCGCCAAGGGCGAGAGCTATCTACCCAAGGGACTGCACACCGTGAATCCGTACCTGCATCCGTTGCGGGCGGAGCCGCTGATCAGCTTCCTGAAGCGTGCTTTTGGAGCTGAGGAAGTGGCGAAGTACGCTTCTCCCGACGGAGTCATACACCATGCCGTGATTCGGGTGGGCGACTCGGTGGTCGAGATGGGCGAGGCTTACGGAAAGTATGAGCCCATGCCGGCAATGTTCTACCTGTACGTTCCGAACATGGACGCGGTGTACAGGCAGGCGTTGGCGGCGGGAGCGACTTCGTTCCAGGAACCGGCCGACCAGCCCTACGGCGACCGCAATGCCGGCGTGAAGGATGCGTTCGGGAACAAGTGGTACATCGCGACGCATGTAAAGGACATCGCGATGTGAGGTTGAGTGCGTCGGGTGCTAGAAGGAAAAACCTTGAACCACGAAGGGCACTAAGGATCACGAAGGAATTCATTGTCTAGGGGTCCTTCGTGCGACTTCGTGCCCTTCGTGGTTTTGATTTTGCTTCCGCCGTCGCCTTTGCTCGGATGACGAAGCTCGCACATCCCGCTTATCGTTTGACCCTCCTTACTCCCTTCTTTAGACTGAAAGATTCAATGCTCCTGCAGGTTTCTAACTATGGCTGACAGCATTCATGTGAAGCTCCCGGATGGGAGCGTGAAAGAAGTTCCCAAGGGCACGACTGCGCTTGAAATTGCGAAGTCCATCAGTCCGCGGCTGGCGGACGCGGCGCTCGCCGCCAAGGCGCGGCCATTCAGCCGTCCGAGCCAAGCTCCAACGGCGATCTCATCGATCTGACGCGTCCGCTGGAAAAAGATACCGATCTGCGCCTTCTGACGAAGAAGAGATCCCGAGGCGCTGGAAGTTTACCGGCATTCGTCGGCGCATTTGCTGGCGGCGGCGGTGCTCGAGCTTTTTCCGGAGACCAAGCTGGGCCACGGCCCCGCGACCGAGAGCGGATTCTTTTACGACTTCTACCGTCCGACGCCGTTCACTCCCGAGGATCTGCGAAAAATCGAAAAGAAGATGCAGGAGCTCGTGCAGCAGAACATTCCTTATGCGCGGGAGTTTCTGCCACGCGATCAGGGGCTGGCGGAATTCAAAAAAGACGGCGACTTCATGAAGTGCCATTTCATCGAGCAATTCACCAAGCCCGATGAAAAGATTTCGATCTACCGCACCGGCAAGTTCACGGATTTCTGCCGCGGTCCACATATTCCCTCGACGGGAAAGATCAAGGCGTTCAAGCTGCTCAATATTGCTGGCGCGTACTGGCTGGGCGATGAGAAGAATCCGCAGCTGCAGCGCATTTACGGGACTTCCTTTTTCTCGAAGAAAGATCTCGACGATTATCTGAAACACGTCGAAGAAACCAAGAAGCGCGATCATCGCGCGCTGGGCAAGCAGCTCGACTTGTTTTCGATTCAGGAGCTAGCCGGGCCAGGGCTGATTTTTTGGCATCCCAAGGGCGGGATCATCCGCAAAGAGATGGAAGACTGGATGCGCGAGCAGTACATCAAGCGCGGATATTCGCTGGTGTACACCCCGCACGTAGCGCGGCGGCAACTGTTTTATACCTCGGGGCACGAGGGCTATTACTCACAGAACATGTTTGACGCGATGGAGCTCGACGATGCCGAGTACCGGCTGAAGCCGATGAACTGTCCGGGCCACATTTTGATTTATCGCGACTCGCTGAAGTCGTATCGCGACCTGCCGGTGCGGTTGGGCGAACTGGGAACGGTGTATCGCTACGAGCGTTCGGGCGTGATGCACGGCCTGTTGCGGGTCCGCGGATTTACGCAGGATGATTCGCACATCTTCTGCACGCCGGAGCAGGTTGAGGATGAGATCGGGAATTGCCTGGATTTTGCCCTGGACGTGCTCAAGGATTTTGGCTTCGAGAAATATCAGACCGAGCTTTCAACCTGGAATCCTGACGATCGCAAGAATTTTGTGGGCAGCGAAGAGCAATGGGTTCACGCCACTCAATCTCTGGAGAATGTACTGAAGCGCAAAAATGTCGAGTACAAGACCATCCCTGGCGAAGCGGCGTTTTATGGGCCCAAGATTGATATCAAGCTGGTGGATGCGATCGGGCGCTTGTGGCAACTTTCGACGGTGCAGGTCGACTTCAATCTTCCGCAGCGCTTCGGCCTGGAATACGTCGCCGAAGATGGTTCACGCAAGCAGCCGGTGATGGTGCACCGTGCTCTGTTCGGCTCCGTGGAGCGTTTCTTCGGCGTGTTGCTTGAGCACTATGCGGGCGCGTTTCCGGTGTGGCTGTCTCCGGTGCAGGCGGTGATGATTCCGATCAGCGAGCGGCATGCGGAGTACGCGAATAAAGTCGCGGATTCGCTCAAGGCCATTGGTGTGCGCGTCGAGGTGGACGCACGCAACGAGAAGATGAATGCCAAGATCCGCGAGCACGCGATGCAGAAGGTGCCGTTCCTACTTGTCGTTGGAGATAAAGAGGCAGAGGCGGGGAAGGTGAATGTCCGCACGCGCGGGAAAGAAAAGACCGAGGACATGGCGGCGGCGGACTTCGTGGAGAAGATTCGAAAGCTGATTGCGGAGAAGAGCGCGAGCCTCTGACCCGCGAATTTGGCGTGCTTGTCATGATCAATGTTGTCTTTCAGCAGGCACCCCACGAAGACGCTGATTTCGTAGGGTATCTATCGAGGAAATTGGGTTTCAGCGAGTGGTCCTTGGAGAACGCCGCGACCGATTCGGCGGAAAGTTCGCTCTCTTCGTGCAGGTGATCAGCAGCTCGATGAACCTCCTCTTCCGTAGCAAGTCCCCCAGGAGAATGGGAACCGTCATAGCCCTCGGACATTTCGCGTTCGCCGTGAAGGTCCTGGCTCGATTGCATCTGCTTCAGTATCAGAGACTCTTTTGCTCGGGATTCTTCGTCCGCTCACCCAGGTGGTTTCCACTGTTTCGAATTCTGCGCCGGATAGACACCCCTAAAGATCACTATCTGATTTTCAGCCGCTCAGAGCTGGCACTCTATGCCGATCGCGTGGGAATCGATCCTGCGCGCCTGCACTATATTCCCTGCGGAGATTGGGACGCCGCACGAACGACCCAAGTGAGCCTTGCGGATGGACCAGGGCGCCAGCCTCCAGGCAACTACTACTTTTCCGGGGGGTACAGCAATCGTGATTACGTCACTCTCCTCAAGGTCTTTCGCGAAATCAAGGCACCCCTGTTGATTGTCTGTTCGAAGCTCAATAGCGAAATCGACGACACCGCGCTCCCCTCAAACGTGCGAGTGGTGCGAGACGTGCCGAGCGCTGAGTTCGACGACTACATCAGTAGCGCTAAAGCCGGGGTAGTTCCGCTGAAATACGATACTGGCTCTTCCGGCCAGACGGTGGTCCTAAGGCTGATGCGTCACGCCAAACCGATTGTTGTAAGCGATGTGGATGCGATGCGGGACTATGTTGAGCCGGGCGTGTCAGGCTATCTCGTGCATGATCTGGCCGCCGAACTTCCGGGCGTGATCGCCAGCATTGAATCCGATCCAGGTGGAGCTTCCAGAGTTGGCCAAGCCGCAAAGGCCAGGTACGAAGGCTCGTTCTCGCGGTCTGCGCTCTCCGAACGGTTCGAGAAGATCCTTCAAGAGACCGATCCCAATACTGCCTTGGTCATGTGAGCTTTTGCGGTTGTACCATTGTTTCCGTGCATTCACTGGCGCAGCGCGTGCTTTCCCACATTCGGCGGCAGGAGCTGCTGAGAGCTGGGGACCGCGTGGGCGTGGCGGTTTCCGGCGGAATTGATTCGGCTGCGCTCTTGCGGGTGCTGCTGGAGTTGCGCGGCGAGTTGGGGATTGTCCTTGCTGTTGTTCATTTCAATCACAAGCTGCGGGGAGCGGAGTCGGATGCGGATGAGCGATTTGTCGCGAGTCTGGCTCGCGAGCATGATCTGGAATTTCATTGTGATAGTGACGATGTTGCCGGGCATGCGGGGGAGGAAGGCGTCAGTCTGGAAACCGCCGCGCGCGAGTTGCGGTATGGATTTTTTCGGCATTTAATTCGGGAGCACAATCCGGCTGACCCTCAGGGGCTAAAGCCCGCTTCTGATGGGGGGCTTAACGGCACGGCTGAAGCCGTGCCCCTCCATGAACCTTCCTCGCTTCGCTCGGCTTCCCTGGGCCTGAAATGGCACGCGAGCGCGGTCGGCGCGTCCCGTCACGGGTTTGCTGCGCGCCTCAACAAGATTGTTACCGGGCACACGCTGGACGATCAGGCCGAGACGGTGCTGATGCGGATGATTCGCGGGGCGGGGCTTAAGGGACTCGGCGGGATTTATCCACGAATTGCGGTTGACGGTGACGACGGGGAAGTTTGCGGCGAGATTGTGCGGCCGCTGCTGGCGGTTCGGCGGTGCGAACTGCAGGCTTATCTCAAAGAGATCGGGCAAGCCTGGCGCGAAGATGCGACCAACAACGAGGACAAGTTCACGCGAAACCGCGTGCGCAAGCTGGTGCTGCCGTTGCTGCAAAGGGAGTTCAACCCGAACGTCACTGAAAATCTCGCGGAATTGGCAGAGATCGCGCGCGGGGAAGAGGATTACTGGGAAAACGAAGTCGCGGGATGGATGGGAACCGGCGTTCACTGGACAGAGCCGGAATGGGTGAAACGCCTTTCTTCCAGTGCGCCGCTGGTTCAGATTGCGCCCACTCAGGCGGCCGCCGGCGACTCGGCTCACATGCGTCTCAAAGCAAAGATGGAGAGCGCCACCTGGCTGGTCATGAACGCATCGGTGGATCGAGTGTGGTTTCTGGGCGAGCCCGCTGCGGTCCAACGCAGGGTAGTCAAGGCGATTGGAGAGCATGCGGGTATTCCGCTCGAGTTCAAGCATGTCGAGGAGATTCTGCGATTTGCTGCTGAGGAAGCGGGCTCGGGCAAAGAACTCGCGCTTCCTCTGGGTTGGAAAGTTGAGAGGCATCCTGGCGAACTGGTGTTTGTGACGCCAGATTTGCGCGATCCGCAACCGCCTCGCGATTACGAATATTTCGTCACAATTCCTGGAATAGTGCAGCTTGACGAAACTGGTTCGAAAATTGAGGTCCGGCGCGTCCCGAGTGGAATGGAAGCGGGGTATAATCCTGAGCACCTTTTGGATGCGGAGTCCCTGCCGGGGCCGCTCACAGTGCGGAACTGGCGGGCAGGAGACCGTTTCTGGCCGCGACACACCAAGTCTCCGAAGAAGGTCAAAGAACTGCTGCAGGAGCGGCACGTAGAACAGTCACGGCGAAAGCTGTGGCCTGTCATTGTAAGCGGCGATGAGATTGTGTGGATGCGCGGGTTCCCCCCACCTGCACGATTCGCCGCGCAGCCTGGGCGCGAGGCTATCATGATCGTGGAAAGCCCATTGGCCTCGACGCAGACGCACAGGGCATGAGCACCGGCACGCCCGGAGGACACGAACCGACATGAGCAGCCCGAGAATCCAGCCCTTACGCCCGGTGATCACCACCGAGCAAATCCAGAAGCGAGTGAAAGAACTGGCGCGGCAGATTTCCGATGACTATCGCGGGGAGACCATCCAGATGCTGGCGGTGCTGGAGAATGCGTTCATGTTCCTGGCCGACCTGGTGCGGGCGATCGAGGTTCCGGTGGTGTGCCAGTTCATCAAGCCGAAATATACGCGGCCGCAAGGGACGGCGAGCGATGTGATGGAGATTTTTTTCAGTCACGAGCCTGACATCAAGGGACAACACATTCTGATCGTG
Organism: uncultured Acidobacteriota bacterium; assembly: GCA_963763795.1. Taxonomy (GTDB): domain Bacteria; phylum Acidobacteriota; class Terriglobia; order Terriglobales; family Acidobacteriaceae; genus Sulfotelmatobacter. Next base: position 1,322,843 of record CAVXPP010000007.1, read on the forward strand.
GAAGGCCTGGTGCACTCCGGAGTGACCAGCGAATTCCTGATGAACGATTTGAGAGCGCGCGGGGCAGCGTCGGTAAAACTGGTGACGCTGCTCGACCGGCAATCCGCGCGACGCGTACCCTTGCAGCCGGACTATTTCGGATTTCTAGTGGACGATGCTTTTCTGATTGGCTACGGCTTGGGAGCGGTCGAGCAGACAAATCGCAATCTGCCGTACCTGGCGGCTCGCTAGAGACCCTTTATGAACAGCAGCGTCAAGGCAGTTGTGTTTTGGGCCGTGATCTTTTGTATCTGCCATGCTTCTCTGGCAGGTCGTTCGCTCGACTCCGGACGATCGAAAGATTCCGGAGATCGACTATTCGCGTTTCATGTCGGACGTGGACGCGGGAAACGTTGCCAGCGTCGAAATCAGGGGAGCACGGATCGAGGGGCAGTATCGCGACGGGAAGGGGGCGTTTCGCCTGATTGGCCCCAGCAATCCAGCCGTTTATCTGGATGCGCTCCGCAACAAAGGCGTGGAAATACGTTTTCGAGATAGCGGCAACAGTTCGCTTCCCTTGCAATTGCTGGGAACTTGGGCGCCGTTAATCCTGTTGGGCGCGCTGTGGATTCTTATGATCCGACAGATGCAGAAAAGGCGCTCGATTCCGCCGGGAGGGATACCCCCCGTTCGGGATTCCCCATTTGAGCCGCGATGAGAGCGGGGCAATGGGACGGCAAGTACAAGCAAGCAAGTGACTTAAGTTATAAATGGACAACAGAGCCTTTTTGTCGCAAAAAAGGTAGAATAAACGCTCGGGAATTTCGCCAATCAAAAACGGCGCCAGGGCATCTAATGACCTGAGGCGCCTCGGCGTAATGCTACATGGCGCCGAGTTTAGGAGTCTTCTAGGTGAACTCTACTGTAAAGACAGTGTTGTTCTGGTTGCTAATCGGAGTGTCGGCCCTCCTGCTCTGGGAAGTGGTCAAGAGCGCTCGCGACGGACAGAAAGACAAGGAAGTCAACGTCACCCAGTTCATGAGTGACGTCGATCAGAACAATATCCGCGAGATCACGGTCAGCGGCATGGAAGTGCGCGGCAAGTATCCGCGACGGCTCGGCGTTCCACACCACCGCTCCCAGCAACTACTTCACTCCTGAGATGCTCAAGAGCCTGCAGGGCAAGGGCGTGAACATCGTGTTCCACGACATCAACAGCAGCAGCTTGCCGCTGCAGTTGTTGGGGACCTGGGCTCCGCTGATCCTGCTGGGCGCGTTGTGGTTCTTCATGATCCGGCAGATGCAGACTGGCGGGAATAAGGCGTTGTCGTTCGGCAAGAGCCGGGCGCGGCTGCTCTCGATGCAGCAGAAAAAGGTCACGTTCAAAGACGTGGCCGGAGTGGAAGAAGCCAAGGAAGAGCTGCGCGAGATTATCGAGTTCCTGCGCGAGGCGCAGAAGTTCCAGAAACTGGGCGGACGCATTCCCAAGGGCGTGCTGCTGGTAGGGCCTCCGGGAACGGGCAAGACGCTGTTGGCTCGGGCGGTTGCGGGCGAGGCGAATGTTCCCTTCTTCTCGATTTCGGGCTCGGATTTCGTAGAAATGTTCGTCGGCGTTGGCGCCAGCCGGGTGCGCGATCTGTTTGAGCAGGGCAAGAAGAACGCTCCCTGCATCATCTTCATCGACGAAATTGACGCGGTCGGACGCCATCGTGGAGCTGGCCTGGGCGGCGGGCACGACGAGCGCGAGCAGACTTTGAACCAGTTGCTGGTTGAGATGGACGGCTTCGAATCGAACGAAGGCGTCATCCTGATGGCGGCGACCAACCGCCCTGACGTGCTGGATCCGGCGCTGCTGCGGCCCGGACGCTTTGACCGGCGCGTGGTGGTGAGCCGTCCGGATGTGCGCGGGCGCGAAGAAATTCTGCGCGTGCACACCCGCAAGATTCCTCTTGCCGAAGACGTTGATCTCTCCGTGCTGGCTCGTGGCACCCCGGGATTCTCGGGAGCTGATCTGGCCAACATGGTGAACGAAGCCGCTCTGGCGGCGGCGCGGCAGAATCGTAAAGCCGTTCTGCATTACGACTTCGAGCTGGCGAAGGACAAAGTGCTGATGGGAGTGGAGCGCAAGTCGCTGCTGCTCACCGACGAGGAAAAGAAGAACACGGCGTATCACGAGGCGGGACACGCGCTGGTGGCGGCGAAGATGCCGTATTCCGATCCCCTGCACAAGGTGACGATCATTCCGCGCGGTATGGCGTTGGGCGTCACCATGCAGTTGCCGACCGATGACCGGCACAACTACTACAAGAACTATCTGGAGACGCAGATCGCCATCCTGATGGGCGGGCGCATCGCGGAAGAGATGTTTCTGAACGTGATGAGTACCGGCGCCGGCAACGACATCGAGCGGGCCACGGACTTGGCGCGCAAGATGGTCTGCGAGTGGGGCATGAGCGACCTGGGACCGCTGACCTTCGGCAAAAAGGAAGAGCAGATCTTCCTGGGCCGCGAGATCGCGCAGCACCGCGATTACAGCGAAGATACCGCCATCAAGATTGACCAGGAAGTGCGCAAGCTGGTCAATAATGGCTACTCCACTGCCCGGCAGATCATTTCCGAGAACCGGGACACGCTGGAGAAGGTGGCGCGGGCGCTGATCGAGCGCGAAGTGCTCGATGCGAACGAGATCAAGCTGCTGGTCGAGGGCAAGGACCTTCCGCCTGTCCAACCGCCTCCGACTAAGCCCGACGACGGCGTGCAGCACGTCATCAAGCCGGAATTGCAGCCGGGACGCGCCAAGGGCGGCGAACGGCCAGCGACAGCGTAGCGTCAAGCGTTTTGATTATTGTGGGCGGCTCAAAAGGCCGCCCCATTTTCTTTGGCCTGATAACTCCGCCATTGGTTCGATCGACGAGCGCTGGCGCGATATTTCAGCAGTTAAAAGCTGCTGTAACGGCGCAAGCGCTCTTCACCATTGCGTCACGACCAGCAGCGACAAGATGTTGATAGCGGAGAACGGCACGAGAAACATTAGGATCGCGCTCGGACCGTGGATGTTCACACCGACCGTCAGAATAAGAAATAGGCTCGCACCCGCGATCAAAGCGGCGATCTTGAGTGGTTGGCGGGTAGGCGTTCGTCGTGCCCAGATAGCGGAGCCCACGGTGGCAGTCACGAAGCCGCCGAACGTCGCGAGCATGCTACAAACTACGGCGGCGTCCAAAACATTGGACCCCATCCTCAAGTCCACGACTCTACCGAGTTGCGTGAAGAGGACAATTCCGGCTGCGGCAAAGCTATACCCCATCAGCGCGATCCACTTAGCTCTGCTAAACGCCAGCATGCGTGGAATTGTACTCCGCTCTCGGGGAACCCGATAACTGTCTGCTAAGAGGCCTTTACTCTCGTCAACCTCTGCGCGTCCGCAGCGCTTTACTCCCTCGATTCTGGCGCTTTTCGGGGTCTCCAGAAAGTGCCGGTTTGTGGTATAATCTTTACAGTCGTCATTGATCCTAAGTGTTTGCAATTTCAATAACTTGACTCGATTGCGAACACCCGAAACGGGCCGGGTCGAGGCGAATTTTCCAGCCAAAATCCAGGGCGTTCGCAACACAAAAATTCGGGACATTTTCGCGGAGCGGAATGGCCACCAAAGAGATTAATACTCCCATCGTCGACACCAAAACAAAAAACGGAAAAGTGACTCCGATCAGCACGGTGAACGGCGCCGGCAACGGCAACAGCGACTACAACGCCGATTCCATCAAAGTGTTGAGCGGGATGGAACACGTGCGCAAACGTCCGGCCATGTACATCGGCTCGACGGGCGAAGTCGGACTTCATCATCTCGTGTACGAGGTGGTCGACAATTCCGTCGACGAGGCGCTGGCGGGATTCGCCACCAAGATTGAAGCCACCATCCATATCGACAACTCGATCACCGTGGTCGACGACGGCCGCGGCATTCCCGTTGACGACATGGATCTGGACGGCGAAAAACTTTCTGCCGCGGAAGTGGTGATGACCAAGCTGAATGCCGGCGGAAAATTCGATTCGTCCAGTTACAAGGTTTCCGGCGGACTGCACGGCGTGGGCGTGTCGGTGGTCAATGCGCTGAGCATCGAGTTGGAGCTGGAGATCTGGCGCGATGGCGCAACCTGGCAGCAGACGTATTCCAAGGGTCAGCCGACCAGCAAACTGAAGAAGACGGGTGTTGCCAAGGTAAAGACTGGCACCAAGGTTCACTTCACGCCCGACCCGGAGATCTTCACCGCAGTCGAATACAACTACGACACGCTGGCGCAGCGACTGCGCGAGCTCGCATTCCTCAACAAGGGATTGCTGATCACGCTGACGGATGAGCGAACCACGGACGCGAAGACCGGCGAGCCCAAGCATGCCGAGTTCAAGTACAACGGCGGGATCGCGGAATTCATCAAGCATCTCAACCGCGGCAAGCAGGTGCTGCACGACAAGCCGATTTACATGGAGGACGACCGCAACGGCGTCCACATGGAGATTGGGCTGCAGTACAACGATGCGTATTCGGAAACAATTTTCAGCTTTGCCAACAACATCAACACCGTTGACGGCGGCACGCATCTTTCTGGATTCCGCACGGCCCTGACCCGCACGATTAACTATGCCGGGCAGCAGATGGGCCTGTTCAAAGATGTGAAGGAAAATCTGACGGGCGACGATGTACGCGAAGGACTGGTCGCGGTGATCAGCGTGAAGCTGCCGCAACCGCAATTTGAAGGGCAGACCAAGGGCAAGTTGAATTCTGATATCGCGGGAACTGTCACGCAGTTTGTGAACGAGCGCCTCGGCGCTTTCTTTGAACAGAACTCGACGGTCGCAAAAAAGATCATCAACAAAGCCGTGGACGCGGCTCGTGCGCGTGAAGCGGCCCGCAAAGCTCGCGATCTTACGCGGCGCAAAGGCGCGCTCGACTCGGGCGGCTTGCCGGGCAAGCTGGCCGACTGCTCCGAGCGCGATCCGAACCGCTGCGAACTGTTTCTGGTGGAGGGCGAGTCGGCCGGTGGGACTGCGAAACAGGGCCGTGATCGCCGTTTTCAGGCGATTCTGCCGCTCAAGGGAAAAATTCTGAATGTGGAGAAGGCGCGCTACGACAAGATGCTGGCGCACGAAGAAATTCGCGCCCTGATCACGGCGCTGGGCACCGGCATCGCCAAGGATGATTTCGATGCGACGAAAGTGCGCTACGGAAAAATCATCCTGATGACCGACGCTGACGTCGACGGCAGCCATATCCGCACCCTGCTGCTGACATTCTTTTTCCGCCACATGCAGGAATTGATCAAGCGGAACAACGTATATATCGCGCAGCCGCCGCTGTTCTCGCTGAAGAAAGGCAAGTCGCAGCAGTACATCAAGGACGAGCGCGAGTTCGTGAAGGTGATGGTGAAGCGCGCCGCCGACGGATTGAGCGTTCGCTACGGAGAAGGCGCGGCCAAGCTGGAAGGCAAAGAGCTTGCCAAGTTCATGACCGTGCTCGACGAGTACCTCGGATTTTTCGAGAAACTTGACAAGCGAGTGCGCAACGAGCGCGTCACCGAATTGATTCCGAAATTTGGCTTGGCGAAGCGCGAGGATTTTGAAGGCGAGAAGAAGGCTCCGCCGAAAAAGATCGAGCGTTTGGAGAAGGAACTGAAGAAGCTGCAGAAAGAGGAAGGCTTCAAGAGCGTGGAGTCGCGCTTCGACGAAGAACACAACCTGTGGGAGGTGAGCTTCGTCAATAAACACGGCGCGGAACACGTGATCAACTTTGTGCTGGCTTCGAGCGCGGAATGCCGGCAATTGATCGCCAAATACAAGCTAATCGAGCCTTACATGGAGCCGCCATTCGTAGTGGAGACGCTGGTCAAGGCGGCGCCCGCGGCCAGCAATGGCGATGGGGCAGAGGAAGAAGCCGCGTCCGCCGAAGAAAAGGCTGACAAGAAAGCCGCCAAGCCTGCCAAGCGAAAGGAAGTTGAGGTGGTGGAGAAGACCAACGTCCGCGACCTTCGCGATTACGTGATCAACGAAGGACGACGGGAATTCACGATCCAGCGCTACAAGGGTCTGGGGGAAATGACTGCTCCGCAGTTGTGGGAGACTACGATGGATCCGGAGCGGCGTACGCTGCTATCGGTGAAGCTGGAAGATATCGCCGAGTGCGAAACGATCTTCACCACGCTCATGGGCGAAGACGTGGAAGCGCGGCGTAAGTTCATCGAAGAGAACGCGCTCGATGTAAAGAACCTGGATATCTAACTTCTTTGCCACGGATTTACGCGGATACACACGGATAAGAAACACAAAGGGATTTTTGGGCGGCCTTGAGCCGCCCTTTTTTATTTCCGGAACACGAGAAGAACCTACTTCAGGCCTTCCACCAGGTAGAGATCGGCGAGCATGCGGTGGTAGCCGAAGATACACGTCTTGGCGTCAGGCGTGATCAGGATGGGACCGATGGTCTCGACTCCGGCGGGATCGGAAGGCATCAATTGCTTCCAGAGGCTGCGCTTGCCGGTTTGCAGATCGAGCTTATCGACGCGGGCCGGCAGTTCGCCCGGCTGATAGAGGTAAAGAAAGTGATTGTCGCTGCTGAACGTGATGGGCTGCTCGCCGGAGTTGAAGCCGGGGATAGCACGCGGTTCGCCTCCACCGGTCGGATAGAGATATCCCTTCTGGTCCGGCCCGATTCCGGCGACCGTTTGCGAATCCGGGGAAATCACGAAGGCGGTGCCGTTCACGCCTTCGACCGTGATCGGCTGACTCTTGCCGGAAGCGATGTCGAAGATGTAGAGCCTGACGCCCTTGCCCGGTTCGTTGCCGGAAAACAGTAGCCGCTTGCCGTCGGGAAACCAGCGGGCCCACGAATGATTGACGTTGTCCTTGGTTAGGACCTTGCCCTCACCGGCTCCGGTGGTGAGCAGCTTGAGTTGCGAGGGCGTGTCCTGCGTCTGGGCAACCACTGACTTTCCGTCAGGCGAGAGAGCGACTGCGCCGCCTTCGCCCAGCAAAACGGCGGGCGAACCATCAGTCTTGCGGATGTAGACAGCGTAAGACAATCCTCCGGATTTCGAGTAATCCAGGGAACCACCGCCGCCTTCTTCATCGAACAGCAGCGTCTTGCCGTCGGTGGAAAGGTCTGAGGGATAGGTGTAATCGAGCCAGGAAAGATCCTGCTGCTTGGACTCGTCGGGGATCATGCCAACGAGCTCTCGCCGCCAGCTGGCGCGCATCAGCAGCACCCGGCCATCCTTGAAGATGTCGAAGATCATGACGGCGCCGGGCAAACGCAGCACCATGCGCTCTTTGCCATCGAGGGTAATGGCGTAGAGAGTTCGGTCGACGCCCGACTTGCTGGCGGTAAACCAGATCTCGCTGCCATCGGGAGACCAGGCCAGACCCTGAATGGTGAACCATTCGCCGGAGAGCGTCTTCTTGTTTCCCGCCAGATCGATGACCGCGAGAGAGCCGCTATCGTCGCCTTGCACGGGATGGTCGATGAAGGCGATCAGATTTCCCTTCGGCGAAAAGCGGGGATGCCCGATCCACCCACCGGTCTCGTACAGCGGCTTGCCAATGGGATACTCCAGACGATTGCGGCCGCCAAAATCGCGCACCACGACCAGGTTGGTGCCGTCGGCGGACCAATCCGCCCACTGCACGTGCTCCAGAACCTCACGCGGAGCGCCACCAACCAGCGGTGCGCGCGCCAGCGTGCCCATATTCACCCATGTCCCGATCGCTTTGCTATTGAGCAGGACGGCCATCTCCGACGCGGAAGAGACTGATGCAAGCTGCGTGCGGCTCAGGCCCATAGAGCGCGCTTCCGGCGCTTCGGGCCTGGCCGTGAACACGTCCACAGGACTGCCTTGCCATGCGGCGCTGTAAAGAATCGTCTGCCCGTCGGGGGCAAAGCGGGCGGAGCGGATACTGCCGCGGCGGAAGGTCAGCTGCCGGTACGTCGGGGGCGGTGGAGGCACGAACGAGAACATCTGCTTGCCGACGTATATGCCCGCCGCCAGCGCGACCAGGACCGACAAGGCCAACAAAGACCACACCGCGTTACTGCGCGTCGCAGGCGGCCGTGGCGGCGCTGCTGTTGAGGATGGAGCGCCTGGCTCGCTCACGACCGAGGTGCGGGAAGAATCGAGAGAACGCTTGATGCGCTTGAGGTCGGCGCGCATTTCGGCCGCGCTCTGGCAACGCATCTCGCGGTCTTTTTCGAGCGCCTTGTTGATAGTTTCTTCCAGCTTCGGCGGCAGCCCCGGATTCAGGCGGATCGCGGCGGTGGGGGCCCGATTCAGGATGGCTTCGGTAATGACCGCGGAAGTTTCTCCGCGAAAAGGCAGAACGCCGGTCGCCATCTCGTATAGCACCACGCCGAAGGAAAAAAGGTCGGTGCGCCCGTCGAGATCCTTCCCGCGTAGTTGCTCGGGAGACATGTAGGCCACAGTGCCCACCGCGGTTCCGGGATTGGTGAGGTCAAGGCTGGTGGCCTCAGCAACGGTCTGGGAATCCCCGCTGGTGGGGCGGGCGGCGCGCGCGATTTTTGCCAGCCCAAAGTCAAGAATCTTGGCGTGCCCGCGATCGGTCACGAAAATGTTCGCAGGCTTGATATCGCGATGCACGATGCCCTTGGCGTGGGCGGCATCGAGCGCGTCGGCTACCTCAATGCCCATAGTCAGGAGGAGTTCCTGCTCCATGGGGCGGCCGTCAATCAGGTGCTTGAGGGTTTGGCCGGTCAGGCACTCCATGACGATGAAGGCCTGGCCATTGTGCTCGCCAATTTCGTGGATCGTGCAGATGTTGGGATGGTTGAGGGCCGAGGCTGCGCGGGCTTCACGGCGAAAGCGTTCGAGAGCTTGGGGATCGTTAGAAGCGTCGTCGGGAAGGAACTTGAGAGCCACAAAGCGGCCGAGCAGCGTGTCTTCTGCCTTGTAGACGACGCCCATCCCGCCGCCGCCCAGAAGCTCAGTGATCCGGTAGTGGGAGATGGTTTGGCCGATCATGGACGAGTGCAGTGCGGCGACCCGTTGCGGCAAACTTGGGCGCCGACACATCTTAGGGCGAATTCAAATTGGCGTCAACGACGGAGTAAGGAGTTACCTCGCAGTTACTGTCGGGGCGCAACGAGCGAAATCGCCCGCAAGCCGGGGCTGACCACGCGTTCTTCTCAGCGGAGGGACGCACTATGACGACCTTGGGGCTAGTACAGGACACGTTCAAACAATCCCAGAAATGGATTGCGATTGGTGGCGTAGTTTTGTTGCTTTCACTGGCGATCATGATGCCGGGGCTCCATCGAGCAAGGATGTACGAACCCTTGGCGCAAACGGAGTCCTATGCTCGCGATCGGTTGATCAATCAGCATCTGGCAGTACGGGAGGAAAAGACCCGGGTCTCAACAGCGTTGGCATCGCCAGCTTCGCCAAGCGCATTTGCGGAACAGATGATTCGCACCGCCGAAATGAGCATGGTTGTGCAACATCCTGCCGAAACTGCTGACAAGATCACTGCGGTGGCAGAAAAGGTTGGCGGGTATCTGGTCAGCGCGGAGGCTGGTGGTCAAGATGCCATCCGCGGCATGCTGACAATCCGCGTGCCTGCGGCACGGTTTGAGGAGGCGCGAGCTGAGATCCGCAAACTGGGTTTGCGAATTGAGGCTGAAAAGGTCGACGCCGAGGACGTGACGCAGCGATACGTCGATCAGGATGCAAGTCTGCGAAATTTGCGGGCGGAAGAAGCGCAATACCTGGAGATTATGAAGCAGGCTCACACCGTAAAAGACATGCTGTCGGTGGGCGAACGGTTGGGCGAAGTTCGGGGCGAGATTGAGCGGCAGCAGGCGGAGTTCAATGCCCTTTCGCGGCAGGTCGAGACCGTTGCGATGACGATTTCCCTGCGCAAGGAAGCAGAGGGGCAGGTGTTTGGGTTGAACTGGCGTCCGCTGTATCAGTTGAGGTTGGCTTTACGGGATGGGCTGGACAGCGTGGGAAATTATGCGACGACGATGGTGGCGATCCTCTTTTATCTTCCCGCGGTAATGCTTTGGGCGGGGACGATTATGGCAGCAATTTTTGTGGGCTCGAAGCTCGTGCGCTGGATTGGGTGTCGGTGGCTCGGTTGGAAGACCGCAGAGCCGGCCGCAGCGAAATAGTTCGACAACAATACAACCACAGGGGGCACAGGGGATCACAGAGGCATTTTGGCGTCTCCTGTGTTCCCCTGGGTTCGTTGTGGTGACGGTTCTTCCTTTTCGCCGCGGAAGACGCGCGAAATGCCGCGAACGATGCGGCGCATCGGCAGCTCGCCTTTGGCGTCGGCGAAGAAAATTTCTCCGGTGCGGCTGCCGCGATAGTACCAGCGCTTCAGCAAGGCCACGTGCTCCATGTGTTCCGTCATGGATTTCGCGTGGCTCGACGGGAACGATTGCAAGGCCTCATGCACTCTGGCTTCCATCGACTGCGATTTCGCGTGTTCGGCGGGCTGGATCAGAAATGAAACCGGCCCCGCGAGCTTTCCGGCATCGACGTGAAAGAACGAAACCGATCCCCGGCTGGAGCTAGGCTGGATCATCAGCGCAGATAAGCGATCGAGGCGCTGCACGATCTCGGGAAGCAGGCTCAGCACAGGCTTCAGCTTTTCAACGCGCGCGTGAATCGCCGCTGCCTCCTCGAAGGCTAAATTCGTGGATGCGGCCTCGCGCTGCTCGGAGAACTCGCGCAACAGAGATTCGCCCGCTGCATCGAAGTAGGCCTGAACACGCTTCACTTCCGCGGCGTAGTCTTCATCGCTGCATCCCTTGAAGCAGGGCGCCAGGCACATCTTCATCTCGGAATAGATACAACCAGGAAATTTTGGGTCAGGATGGAGATCGTCGACGCAGCGGCGCATCTTGAAAAAATCGAGCGAATCGTTCATGAACTTTTCGGCGGCAACGCGGGAAACGAAAGGTCCGTAATAGACCGCCGGCCCGTGCAGGCGGCCGAGGCGCGTGGTGATCGAGGCGCGGGGATATTCGTTCTCCAAATGCAACTTGACGAAAGGCGCAAAGCGAAAGCGCAGCCGGTTCTGGTAGGTCCTAGGAAAAGTCTCCCGCAGCACGCGGTAGAGCAAAAAGCCGGACTCAAAGTCGGAACCAGTGCGCGTGTACTCGATGGAGCGCACGCGATCGCGGAGGTTGAGTTTTTTCGTCCGTTCGGTGAGCGGGCCGAGAAGGCGCTGCAGGCGGCGCCGGAGGTTGGCGGTCTTGCTGACGTAAGGCTCGGCTTGGGAGTCTTCGCCGCGCAGGGAGAAGACCGCCGGCGCAGAGGGAACCGCTGCAAACAGTTCGGTATCCAGTTCGGGCGTGAATTCGAGTCGCTCGGTCAGCACAAGTTGATTTTAGTGAGATTCTTTGGCGGAGGCACGGGCTTCTCAGTAAAGCTGGACAGAGCGAGCGCAAGATGCGCTCGCGACAGCCGGCGGGATGCCAGCGCTACGGTCGGACGGATGGGCTGGCTCCGGGTTCGTGACTCACCGAAAGCTGGCGCTGCGGAATTTCTGGCGGAAGTCGGTGCCGTCCAGCGAAATGACGCGGCACATTTCGTGGAGACGGGAGCGCATGCGTTCCCCGATGCGGTCTCCCAGTGTTTCCCCGCGGCTGGCAGCCCTGGCTGGAGAGAGCGAACCGGACACTGCGGCCGCGGGCTGGTCTTCAAAGTTTGTGGTGATGATAGTCGTGCGGTTGTCGTTATAGCGCGTATTGAGGATCAGGCTCACTGTGTCCCAAACCCATTCTGTGGGTTTCACGGCGCCCAGCTCGTCGAGCACGAGGACATCGGTTTCGAATACGGGACGGAGCACATCCAGCTCCGTGGTCTGCACAGTTGAGTTGTAAGAGTTCTGAATCTCCTTCAGCAGTTCGCGATAGTCGTAAAACAGGCAGGAGATGCCTCGATTGAGAATGAGTTCCTTGAGGATTCCAACTGCGAGATGCGTTTTGCCCGTGCCAATCTTGCCGATAATCAGAAGGCCTTTGTCGCCGCGGGGGTCGCATTTTTTGCCGAAATTGGATGCTAGAAAGTGGGCGTCGGCGAGCGAAGGATGGGCCCCCGGGAAATCCGTGTCGTAGTTGGTGAGCTCGCAATGCTCGTAGCGCCGCGGGATGCGGGCCGCCGTGAGCAGCGTTTGTGCCCGAGCGCGCAACTGGCAATCACAGCGCGTGACGCGGCGATCGTTCCGAGTGCCGCTGGAGTTGAGGCCGGGAGGCACGGTCTTCCATCCTGTACCTTCACACAACGGGCAAACTTCTGCGGGGGCCTTAATCACCTTGGACTACTCCTGATTCGATCACATAGCCCCGGAATATTCATCCGGGAGGTCCGCTTCGCGGAGGCGGACGATTCGCTCCGCCGCTTCATGTTCCTCTTTCGACTTTGCACCCGCGAGCGGCTCTTGCGCAAGCCGGAATACCTGACTTTCTGTGTACATCCTGTGAAGGAAAGACGGCTCCTGTGGAGGGCAGAGGAAAACCGTTCTGGCAAGGACGCAGAGCCGCTCCGGTAGGCCAAATCGGGAGCGCCAAGGTGCGAAACAGGCTTCCGGCGCGGATTTTCACAGTTGACATTCCGCCAAGAGGGAGCACAATACGAGCGATCAGGTTTCCCAACCCAGTCTAGCCAGGTTTCATCGCGGTTGAGCTGGGCAAGAACGAGACCTGCGAGGAGACGCTATGAATAAAGCCGATCTGGTTGACAAGATCGCAGGCGCATGTGAAATCAGCAAAGCGCAAGCCACGACCGCCATTGATACCGCTGTGGACAGCGTTACGTCTGCCCTGCGCAAGGGAGATCGCGTGGCGTTGATAGGGTTCGGCACATTCTCCGTGTCGCAGAGAAAAGCACGGAACGGCCGCAATCCACAAACCGGCGCGACCATCAAGATCGCCGCCCGCAAAGTCGCGAAATTCACTCCTGGGGCCGAACTGAAGAAGGCGGTCAACAAGAAGTAGTTCGGAAGGATTCTATAAATGTCGAACGGCAGGGGGTCGGCCCTGCCGTTTTTTATTGCGCAACGCTTTTGAGATCTCTTCCTGCTCTCCCTCGCCGGATCCTTGCTTGACCCTTAACCGCCAAGGCCCCTACCATCAACTGGGGCTCATGCGATTCCATTTCTTGTCCTTCGATGCGCGCCGCGTGATTTTATGCGTGCTTGCCTGTGGATGGCTGCTCACGGGAAGGCTCTGCGCGCAATCGGCGAAAGGCGCCTCACCGGCTCCAGCGCCGATCGTCCATTTCACCGACATTGCCGAGAAAGCTGGGCTCACAGCACGCAATATTTTTGGCGGAATCGCCACCAAGAAGTACATCATTGAAACTACCGGAAACGGCGTCGCCATTTTCGACTACGACAATGACGGCTGGCCTGACATTTTTCTGGTGAACGGCACCCGGCTGGAAGGTTTTCCGGCGGGACAAGGTCCGACCAACCGCCTCTATCGCAACAATCACGACGGCACGTTTACCGATGTAACTGCGAAAGCCGGACTCTCGGCGACGGGCTGGGGACAAGGGGTGTGTGTGGGCGACTACGACAACGATGGGTGGGAAGATTTATACGTCACCTACTACGGCAAGAACCGGCTTTACCACAACGATCACGGAGTCTTTAAAGAAGTCGCGGAAAAGGCGGGCGTAGCCGGCTCAGGAAAAGCCTGGGGAACGGGATGTGCGTTTGTCGACTACGACCGCGATGGGCATCTTGATCTGGTCGCAGCGAATTACGTGGACTTCGATCTGGCGACCGTGCCCGCCCCCGGAGAGCGTCCCACGTGCATCTGGAAGGGCGTGCCGGTGATGTGCGGGCCTCGGGGCTTGCCCGGAACGAAAAATATTCTGTACCACAATCGCGGAGATGGAACGTTTGAAGACGTCACCACGAAGGCACACATCGACCGCACCGACGGCCACTATGCGTTCAGCGTCTCGACGTTCGACTTCGACGAAGACGGGTGGCCTGATATTTTTATCGCGTGCGACAGCACTCCCAGCATTCTGTACCGCAATAATCATGACGGAACTTTTACCGACGTTGCGGTGACCGCAGGAGCGGCATTCAATGAGGACGGGCGCGAGCAGGCAGGGATGGGGTCGACCATCGGAGACTACAACGGCGACGGGCACCTCGACATTTTCAAAACGAATTTTTCCGATGACACTTCCACGCTTTACAAAAACAATGGCGATGGAACATTCAACGACGCGACCACAGCGGCCGGATTAGGGCTGTATACGCAGTATCTCGGCTGGGGAACCATGTTTCTCGACATCGATAATGACGGCTGGGTTGACTTGCTGCTGGTTAACGGGCATGTCTATCCGGAGGTGGACAGCCAACATTTAGGCAGCAGCTACAAAGAACCACGAATCCTGTTTCACAACAACGGTGACGGAACGTTCACCGATATTTCCGCGTCGGCAGGTTCGGGCATTACAACGCTGGCTTCGTCGCGCGGATTGGCGGTAGGAGATTTGTGGAACGATGGCAGAATGTCGGCGGTCGTCAACAACATGAACGCCACGCCCAGTCTGCTGGTGAATCAGATCCACAACTCGAACCACTGGGTTGCGATTCACACGATTGGAACAAAATCGAATCGCGATGGGATCGGGGCACGAATCCGGCTGAAGACCGCGACTCGCATTCTGGTGGATGAAGTGCGCAGCGGATCCAGTTATATCTCGAATAGCGACATGCGCGTGCATTTCGGCCTGGGAAAGACTGACAAGATCGAGTGGGTGGAAATTCGCTGGCCCAGCGGGCTGACAGAGCGTTTCACGGGCTTGGCCGTGGATCAGATTCATACGCTGAAAGAAGGCTCGGGTTCGCCCGGCGAGCCTGAAGCGAAGAAAGCTCCGTAACGCTATTTGGCGGACTTGGGATTTTTCGGGAACTGCATGGTGCGCGTGATTCCCTCGCCTTCCTTGACGTAGATCACCTGGTTGGCCTTCACATCTTTCATGGTATCGACCTGGCCGCTGGGCCAATGAATCTCAAGGACGTCAACCTTTTCGGCCTTGCCCAATCCAAAGTGAACCCTGAGATCGTTCTGCGAGAAGTAGCCGCCGCCACTGCGGACTTCATCGATCTGGCGATGCGGCTTGGATTCTCCGGGAAGTTGAGCCGTACACACCAGGCGCGCGCCAATACCGCTACGGTTTGACTTGGTTCCGATCGTTCGAATTTTGATCCAGTTGTTGGCGAGAGTCGAGTCGCAGCGCAACAGCTGCGGATAATCGTTGACCGTGTTGACGACAACGTCGATGTCGCCGTCGTTGTCAAAATCCCCAAACGCCGCGCCGCGGGAAGCGCTGGGATCGGAGATGCCGGGGCCGGCCTGAAAAGAGATGTCCGCGAAGTGGCCATTATGAAGATTCTGATACAGCAGCTTGCGCTGCGCATAGCCGGCTTCGGTTTTCAATTGCTCGACTTCGGGATAAACGTGGCCGTTGCAAATGAGTATGTCGGGCCACCCGTCATTATCCATGTCGAAAAATCCGCAGCCCCATCCGAGGAATTGGGTGTGCGCGCCCAGTCCGGCAATGAAAGTGGTGTCCTCGAAACTGGCCCCGCCTTGATTGTGATAAAGCGAAGGCGTATCGCCCGCGAAATTTGTTTTTACGATATCAAGGTTGCCATCCATATCGTAATCGGCGGCTGACACGCCCATGCCGGCCTGAGGCTTCCCGTCCGGACTGAGGGCGCAGCCGGCTTCGATCGCAATGTCCTCGAACTTTCCATTCTTCTTGTTCTGATAAAGAGCGCTGGGAGCGGAATCATCGGCAACGTAGATGTCAGGCCAGCCGTCATTGTCGAAATCAGCGGTGAGGACTCCCAAACTATACGT
The DNA here is from genome assembly GCA_963763795.1 of uncultured Acidobacteriota bacterium. Lineage (GTDB taxonomy): Bacteria > Acidobacteriota > Terriglobia > Terriglobales > Acidobacteriaceae > Sulfotelmatobacter. The sequence goes on from CAVXPP010000007.1 coordinate 1,338,726, forward strand.
GCCATTTGCGCTCAAGATTCCCGCTGCTTCCGAGACGTCAGTGAATGTGCCATCGCCATTGTTGTGGTAGAGAATATTCTTTCCACCCTGCAGTCCGGGCGGGCCGCAGGCGACCATCACGCTCTTATAAAGGCACGGGCCGGACTCGGGCACTGGAGCCGTGGCCAGATCCATGTCGATATAGTTCGCGACAAAGAGATCAAGATGGCCGTCGCGGTCGTAGTCGACAAAAGCGCAGCCGGTGTTCCAGCGTTTCCCATTGCCGGCCACGCCAGCCTTCGCGCTCACATCGGTGAACGTCCCGTCTCCGTTGTTGTGATAGAGAACGTTCTTGCCGAAGTAGGTGACGAAGAGATCGTCCCATCCGTCGTTGTCATAGTCGCCGACGCAGCATCCCTGCCCCCAGCCGGAATGCGCGAGTCCCGCTCTTTGAGTCACGTCGGTAAAGGTGCCGTCGCGATTATTGCGGAACAGATGGGAGGTGGGCTCGCTGCCGGCGGGAAAGCCTTCCAGACGAGTGCCGTTCACCAGGAAAATGTCGAGCCAGCCATCGTTGTCATAATCGTAAAAAGCAACGCCGCATCCAGTGGTTTCGAGCAGATACTTATTTTTGTGCTCGCCTCCAAAAGTGGTTTTCGCGTTCAATCCCGCTTCGCGGCCAACGTTCAGAAAGCTGATGCCGAGGCTGCCGCTCTGCGCATCTTTGGCTGAAGGCGTATCTGGCTTTGCTTGCGCTTTAGGAGCCGCTCGCAACCAATAGGGGCGCGCCAGCGCGAGCACGCTCTCGAACGAGAGCACGAGAGCCGAGCGGCTAAGCGAGGTTAGAAATGCGCGGCGTGAAGGGAACAAGAGGTTCGCTACCTGGCCCACAGGGCTCGTGCTAGAATTCGCCCTATTTCCTTATATTCAGGGAATCCAGAGTTTGCAAGCTCCCGCGGAGTTCGGTCGCTGCATCAAAATGAAAGGCGCCATGGATTTCTTCCTTTTTCACGCGCGTTTTCCATGCAGTATTCCTCATAAGGTAAGGGCCGTTTGCTTGCTGGCGATTTGCTGTGGATGGGCGGCGGCGTTGCCAAGCCAGACGTCTTCAATCCAGAGCCCCGGGGAAAAGCTGGAGCTGACACGAACCATCCGAACCTGGGAATTCTTGCCAGTCGTCGGCGCGCGATCAGCATTGTTTGGGAACGAAACCGGACGAATGGAAGCGTGGGTATATCCACTCAAAATTTTCCGCGATTTCCATCTCATATTCCACGTCGGTGACCGCGCTCTTCCCGCAGAGACTCTGGCTCGTACGCTGACTGTGAGCCCGGAATCGGCTTCGATTCTATACGTAGGTGATTCGTTTCGAGTCCGCGAGACGCTTTGCGCGCCCCACGACGAACCCGGAGCCGTTCTCCAGTTCGAAATCGAAACCGAACAACCGCTGGAATTGGAGGCCGCTTTCACACCGGATTTTCAACTGGAGTGGCCGGCGGCGCTGGGGGGAACTTACGTAAGCTGGAACACGAAGGAACAGGCCTTCATCTTCGGAGAAGAAACACGGAAGTTTTCCGCTCTCGTCGGATCGCCCAGCGCGGGAAGTGCTCACCTCGCCTACGAAACAAATTATTCTTCGTCGGAAGAAAACTCATTGCGCCTGGGCGTGACGGAAAAAGGGAAAGACATAAAAGTGCTCGTGATTGCCGCATCGGTTGCCGGACTGGCAGACGCAACGAAAGCCTACGGGCATTTGCTGGCCTCGTACCAGGAGGCGATGAGCAAGTCGGCGGATTATTACCACAGCTATCTTCAGCATACGGTCAACCTCGAGTTACCGGATTCCGCTCTGCAGCAGGCGTACGACTGGGCGCGAATCAGCACGATTCAGGGACTGGTGAACAACCCCTATCTCGGCATCGGCCTGGTCGCAGGATACAGGACCTCCGGCGTCGGGCAGCGTCCGGGATTTGCATGGTTCTTTGGACGGGATTCTCTGTGGACGTCCTTTGCTCTGAATGCTGAAGGCGACTATGCCACCGCCCGCACTGTTCTGGACTTCATCAGCAAGTACCAGCGGGGGGACGGCAAGGTCCCGCACGAAATCTCACAGAGCGCGGGCCTAGTGCCGTGGTTCAAGGACTATCCTTACCCGTACGTTTCGGCGGACGCCACTCCGCTATTTATCATTGCGATGAATGATTATGCAGTGCAGAGCGGGGATTTGAATTTTATCCGCGAAAAGTGGGACAACCTGTGGCGAGCCTACCAGTTCCTGCGCTCAACCTATGATTCGAATGGACTCGCGCAAAATGCGGGCGTCGGGCATGGGTGGGTGGAAGGCGGTCCGTTGCTGCCGGTGAGAAGCGAGTACTACCAGGCCGGGTTGGGCGTCGCTGCGGTGCGGGATCTATCCAATCTCTGTCAGTTGCTCGGCAAATATGATACCGCCAAACAACTGGCCGGCGAATTCGAAAGGAGCAGGTCGGCTCTGGAGCAATCTTTCTGGTCTCCGGAAGAAAAAAGTTATGCATTTGCGCTGAAGCCGGACGGCCAGCGTTCAGACGAAGTCAGCGTGCTGGCGGCGGCACCGATGTGGTTCGGGTTACCCGATGCGAAGCACGCGGATCAGACCATCACGCGACTCGCCGGCGAGGATCATCAGACCGATTGGGGTATGCGAATTATTTCACGCCAGTCAAAAGTCTATAACGGTTCCGGCTATCACTTTGGGGCGGTGTGGCCGCTGTTTACGGGCTGGGCGTCCGTCGGGGAATACCGCTATCATCACGAATTTCCAGCCTACTCCAACCTGCGCTCCAACGCGTTGCTTGCGGTGGACGGGTCTTTGGGTCATTTCACGGAAGTTCTATCCGGAGATTACTACGAATCATTTTCCACAAGTTCTCCGCACCAAGTCTGGTCTGCGGCGATGGTGATCAGCCCAATTTTGCGTGGAATGTTCGGGCTGCAGACCGATGCCGCAAAACATCAAATCAATTTCGATCCTCACGTTCCGGCGGACTGGACCTCTTTCGCGATTCGAAATGTCCGGCTCGGCGGCATCAGCGTTGACTTTCGCTATCGCAAGGACGGCGACGTCATCGTTCTAGAAACCAAACGAACTGGAACAGGCGACTGTTGGGTTGAGTTTTCTCCGGCCTTCAGCCTGCGAGCGCGCGTGATCGGCGTGACCATGAATGATCGCTCATTGTCTTTCCAGATGCAGGCGAACGCGAACGACCAGCATTTAAAGGTGCGCTTCCCTGTTCTTGACGGCACAAACCGGCTCGTCATTCGAGTGAAGGATGATTTTGGGCTGACCTACGCGAACGAATTGCCTCATCTCGGAAGCACCAGCCGTGAGCTTCGCGTCACGTCTGAATTGTGGAACGATGCGAAAGACCAACTTACCCTGACGGTCTCAGGACTGCCCGACAGCCGCTACAATCTGAGAGTGTGGAACCCGGGGCAGATCGATGCAATCGAGGGCGCGGCTCTCACCAAGGCGGGCAACCTGGAAATTCATCTCCCGCAGGGGACACCTGATTCTTATGCAACACAAAGGGTGGTGATTCGCTTCGGACGTCGTTAGGAATTTTTGCCGCTGAAGCGACCCGCGTGGCCGGGAAGCGTTACACTGCAATCAATGCGGCGTTCTGGGGTTTGAAAACTTTTGAGGAGTGGCGATTTATGGGATCGATTTCCTACAGGGGTCTTATTTGTGGCGTGCTCTTTTTTTCATGTTCCCTGGCAATTTTTTGTACTCTGGCGGCTGCTCAGTCGCCCAAGGCGGATCTTGAAAGCCATCCCTGGTGGCAGCAGGCAGTTTTTTATGAGATTTATCCCCGAAGCTTTGCCGACAGCAACGACGACGGAGTCGGTGACCTGAACGGCATCGCGTCGAAACTGGATTATCTGAAAGATCTGGGTGTGGATGCGATCTGGATTACTCCGTGCTTCCCTTCGCCGCAGGTGGATTTCGGTTACGACGTCTCCGACTATGAAAACATCGATCCGATGTATGGGACGCTGGCGGATTTCGACAATCTCGCCAAGGAAGCCAAGCAGCGCGGCATCCACATCATCCTCGACTTTGTGGTGAACCACACTTCCGACCAGCACCCGTGGTTTCTGGATTCGAAATCCTCTCGTACATCGGTGCACCGCGATTGGTACATCTGGCGGGATGGCAAAGGCCCGGGACAGCCTCCCAATAACTGGACCTCCGACTTTGGCGGCTCCGCTTGGAAGTTCGACCCGACGACGAATCAGTACTACTACCACTATTTCTATGCCGAGCAGCCTGATTTGAACTGGCGCAATCCCGCGGTGAAAGATGCGATGTTCGACGTGACGCGATGGTGGTACAAGCGCGGCGTTTCCGGATTTCGCCTGGACGCGGTCGACACGCTCTTCGAAGATCCGAATTTGCGGGATAACCCGGTGAAGCCGGGCAAGAACGCTTTTGGCGATCCGCTGGAAGAAAATGAATTCAATGGGAAGCTGCCGGAAGTGCATGAAGCGCTGCGCGGCCTCCGCAAAGTGGCCGATGAATATAACGCGGTGTTGATTGGCGAAACCTGGACCGCGGATATTGCCGAATTGGATCAGTATTACGGCAAGGGCAACGACGAATTGCAACTGCCGATGGATTTCCTGTTCACGACGGTGAACAAGCTGTCGCCCGCTGAGTTCCGCAAACAGATTGCCGCAGTGAATTCTGCCTCGGGTTGGCCTACGTTCGTCATCAGCAATCACGACATTGTGCGTTCATACGACCGCTACGGGGATGGACAGCACAACGACGAAATCGCCAAGGTGATGGCGGGACTTTATCTGACGCTGCGCGGGACGCCGATTATCTATTACGGCGAAGAAATTGGAATGAAGACGACTCCTCCCACGCGGAAAGAGGACGTGAAGGATCCCATCGGCCGCCGAGGATGGCCGAAAGAAAAAGGCCGCGATGGCGAGCGCACTCCCATGCAATGGGATGACGGCGTGAACGCAGGCTTTTCAAAGCCACGCCGTGGCTTCCTGTGCCTGCGACCGCCAAGACGCATAATGTGGCGGACGAGTCCAAAGATCCGAACTCAATTCTTGCGTTTTACAAGATAGTCCTCAAACTCCGTCACACGCAATGAGGCGCTATCGGAGGGCGATTACGTTCCGATCAACGAGAACAATCAGAACGTGCTGTCGTACTTGCGCGTGTATCACGATCAGGCGGTACTGGTGGCGCTGAATATGTCTGGCGACAGCGCAGAAGATCAGCTTCGCGACGGACAAGAATGGCTTTACCTCGGCCAGGAGCCTGGTGGCTACCGGGAAATCTGCTGCCAAGGGCGACATGGTCACTTTAGATCCCTACGGGGTTTTCATCGGGCAGCTCACGAAGTAGCGAGAACAGGATGGAATGCACGAACTATCGATCGCGATGGGCATTGTGGAAGCTGCCACAGAAGAAGCGCAGAAGCGCGGCGTGCAGGTGAGTGCCGTGCATCTCAGGCTGGGAGCGCTGTCTGGCGTTGTGAAAGATGCGCTGCTGTTTTCTTATGAAGTCGCGTGCCAGGACACGCCGCTCGCGGGATCTCGACTGATCGTGGAGGATGTTCCGGTGGCTGTTTTTTGTCCGCAGTGCCGGGAACAGCGAATCCTGAATTCGGTGCAGTCGTTCAGTTGTCCGGAATGCGGATTGCCCACGATGGATGTGCGGCAAGGCAAGGAATTGGAAGTTTTTGCTCTGGAGGTGCAGGAATGAGCGAGCCACGGACTGATCGAAGTACGGCGAAATGTTCTAAAGCAGAACGACGTGATCGCTCGCGCTCTTCGCGAGCAGTTTCGCGCCGCCGGAGTTTTTGTCGTGAGCCTGGTTTCCAGTCCGGGCTCGGGGAAGACAACTTTTCTGGAGAAGACTCTCACTCAATTGCAGCCGCGCTATCGAGTGGCCGCTCTGGTTGGAGATCTGGCGACCGAAAACGACGCCCTGCGCCTCGCCCGTAGCAAAGCTCCAGTGAAGCAGATTACGACGGGAACGCTTTGCCACCTGGAAGCTGCGATGGTGCAAAACGCGCTGCAGGAATGGGATTTGAACGAACTGGATTTCCTGTTTATCGAGAACGTCGGCAACCTGGTGTGTCCGTCATCGTACGATCTCGGAGAAAATCTGCGTCTGGTCTTGATGTCGGTGACCGAAGGGGAAGATAAGCCACTGAAGTATCCGACTATCTTCAACAGCGCCGATGTCGCGGTGGTCACCAAGAACGAGTTGGCGACGGCGGTGGAATTTGATTGGGAAACGGCTCGCCGGAGCATCGAGTCGGTGCCGGCCCGGCATGCGGATTTTTCGCCTCTCCGCGAAAACGGGCGAGGCTATGCAAACTTATCTGGACTTCCTGGTGGAACAATTGAAGGAACATCGCGCGGTCGCACACACGTAGCCGGCCGGACACGATCAGCCTTGGGGCACTTGGGCCAAGGCCATCAAGGTTCGTGCTGCGTACGTGATGAGCAAGGCGAGCACGCATGCCATGATCAGTTGACGATAGCTCGTCTCCATCAGATCGGCGAACACACCCGAAACAAACAGAAAAAGAAACGGAACTGCGGCGATGAGGAATCCTTCGCCCGCGATGTGCGGGATGCGCCATCGCCAAAACGATGAACAGCACTGCCGCCAGCAGCGGCGCCGTATTGCCGAAATAGCGCGTGCGGCGCCAGACGGCATAGGTTGCCAGCGTCACAGGAAGCACCGGGCGTTAGTGCGGGACAGGAGCGAATGATTTGCACCGCAATTTGTTTATAGACCGCGCCGAAAGTAAATCCGCGCCACGTCCCGCCCCAGAAAGATGCATGACGCATACTTTCCGCGAAGGCATGCGGGTGGAAGAAGTACACCGCGAAAAGCAGGAGCAGGCCCACAACACAGGCAGCCGTCCAGATGACAGAGCGGCCCAGCGGCTGACTGGCGCCACATAGAGCAAAAAACAAGCGCCATGGGCGCGAGAACGATCAGTGAAAATTGCGATCCCACCGCGATGGCCAGCGAGACTCCCAATAGCACGATGCGGCGCCAATTCCACAGCACGACTTCCCGTGGAGCATAGAGGGTATGAGCTACAGCGATGGCCGTGAAGATTGTGCCGAAACATCCCCAGGCCGCGACGATCTCTGGTTCGGTGTGCCATGCCGCGCTCGCTTGAATCAGCGTTGGCGAGAAGCAGTAGAAAGTTAGTGCGACGAAACCTCCGAGGTTACCGCACAAACGCCGCGCCACGTACCACAACGATGCGCCTAGAAATAAGCCGCAGGCAAGGAACGGCAGCCGCGGAAGCCATCCCCAGTACGGGGCCGAGTTGGCGTTGAGGTCATGCGGCCACACTAGAAGAGGAGCCGAGGAAAGCAGGTAGAGAAGCGGGGAATGTTCGGTGTCAAATCCACTCTCGTCACTCTGAAAAGCATCGCGGCTGTTCGCGGGTTCCGTCATCGGAGCTGCGGCAATGCCGCGCCCGTGCCACTGTTTCCAGCCTTCGCCGATGCGAATGGCCTCGCCGCCTTCTGTTCCCTGCGCGGTTCTGAGTTCAGAATGCACCAGCCACATCGCCTGTGCCAGGAATACCAGGAGAAGCAGGCCGGCAAGAAACTGGGGACGCCCAAAGCGTTCACGAGTGAAATAAGGGAGCATAAGGTCGAGCCGAGTGTTTTACCATGGCGGAGGCTGATCGCAAAGCTTGATTCATGATTGATTCCGAAACCAAAGGGCAGAATGATTCTTCGGCAGGTTCCGCGTCGAACGGAAACGGGCCTGAATTCGCGGCTGCAGCCGCGCCCTCCTATGTTCGCACGCTGTTTCTTGGGCCGGACGGGCTGCGTCCAGGATGGGGCTTCCTGTTTTATGGAGTGACATTTTTCGTAGTGCAGAACTTGGTGGCCGCCGCGGCGTGGTCTCGCGATCTGGGGGCTAGCGGCTTGTGGTCGGCAATGCTGGAAGAATTCGGAAATCTCGTTGCCGCTTTGATTCCCGCGATTGTGCTGGCGCGAGTCGAGCGCCGTCCGTGGGGCGCGTATGGCTTGCCTGTGAGATGGACTCTGTTCCGACGATTCGGGATTGGGATGCTCTGGGGATTTATCGCCATCAGCTTGTTGATCGTGACTCTATCCGGGCTGCATTGTTTCGCGTTCGGGCACATCGTGCTACACGGGATCCGAATCGTGAGATTCGCCGGATTTTGGGCGGGCATGTTCCTGCTGGTTGGACTGTTTGAGGAATTCCTGCTGCGTGGTTATTCCCAGTTCACGTTAGCGCGCGGAATTGGATTCTGGCCGGCTGCCCTGACGCTCTCATGCGCCTTTGGATTGGTGCATCTGAGAAATGGCGGCGAGCATTGGCCGGGGATTCTGGCGGCAGCTTTTATTGGCCTGTTCTTTTGCCTCACGCTGAGACGCACGGGCAATCTGTGGTTCGCGGTGGGATTTCACGCTGCCTGGGATTGGGGGGAGACTTTTTTCTATTCGGTTCCTGACAGCGGAATGGTTTCTCCGGGACACCTGCTGAGTTCGTCGCTGAGCGGGCCGCAATGGCTCAGCGGTGGGTCGGTAGGGCCTGAGGGCAGCGTCCTGTGCTTTGTGGTGATCGCGCTGGTGTGGATCAGCTTCGATCGCGTGCATCCGCGGCTGAATCCGTAACGCGCCCAGAGCGATGTTTCGGCACCGAGTGCGGCCGCTTCTTCGCTCGATTCATAACACCAAATGTTTCACTTCGGGAGCCGTCGCCGGTTTAACTCACGCTTTTGCATCGCGCGTTTCCGTCGCGTCCTATACTGAATCCATGACCTCAGAGGCCGATCTGCTGACTCCCTTGCGGCGCTACTGGGGATACAGTTCATTTCGACCGTTGCAGGAGAAAATCGTAAAGAGCCTGCTCGCCGGGCATGATACCTGCGTGGTGATGCCCACCGGAGGCGGGAAGTCCCTGTGCTACCAGTTGCCGGCCGTGGTCTCTGGAAGGACTGCGGTGGTGATCTCTCCGTTGATCGCGCTGATGCAGGATCAAGCGGCGCAACTGGCGCAGATGGGAATTCCGGCCGCCGTTCTCAACAGCTCGCTGAGCGCCGCGGAACAGAGTCAGGTCGTGCGGAAGGCGCAAGAAGGCGCGTACCGCTTGCTGTATCTCTCTCCGGAGCGCCTGCAGCGAGCAGATACTCTGTCGTGGCTGCAGAAGGTTCCCATCGCATTTTTTGCCATCGACGAGGCGCACTGCATTTCCGAGTGGGGACACGAGTTTCGCCCCGAATACCGGCAGTTGAGCCGTCTGCGCGGAAGTTTCCCAGACCATCCGATTGCGGCATTCACCGCCAGCGCCACTCGCCACGTGCGTCATGACATTCTGCTGCAGCTTGCGTTGCGGAACCCGGATAAATACATTGCGAGCTTCCACCGTTCGAACCTGCGTTACCTGGTGCGCGAATGCGAGAGCGTGGAGCAAACGGCACTACTCGTCACGGCGCTAGGCAATTACACCGATGGGAATGTGATTGTCTATTCGCCCACCATCAACCGGGTGGAAGAAACGGTGGACTTTCTGGAAAACCAGGGCATTCCTGCCGTTCCCTATCACGCCAAAATGCAAAACGATGAGCGCCGGCGGAATCAGGAACGCTGGATGTCAGACGAGGTACGAGTGCTAGTCGGTACCATCGCCTTCGGACTGGGCATCAATAAGGCCAGCGTGCGCGCGGTGATTCATCTGGCCCTGCCGAAATCAGTGGAACAGTTTTATCAAGAGGCGGGACGCGCCGGTCGGGACGGGAATCCAGCGGATTGCATTCTGCTGTGGCGCAAGCAGGATGCGGGGCTCCTAGGCTTTTTTGCGAATCAGATTCTCGATCCGGCCGAGCGGGATCGAGCTTGGCAGCGATATCACATCATCCGGGCCTTTGCCGAGTCCGAGCGATGCCGCCATCGCCAGATCTGCACGCATTTTGGCGAAACTCCGAAGTGGGAGTCGTGCGACGCTTGTGACGTTTGTGGAAACATTCCGAAATGGCTGACCGCGAAGGCAGCCCGGGTGCCACCGGCGTTTTTAGGGAGAGCCTCAGACAAGGCCGCCTCGTCTCCGTCGGTCGCAGCCGATGCGGACTTACGCGAGTATCTGCGTGAGTGGCGTCGCAGGATCGCCAAAGAACAGGGCGTACCCGCGTTCGTGGTCCTGCACGATAGTTCGCTGGACGAAATTTGCCGGCTGAATCCTTCCTCGATTGCAGAGTTACTGAACATCAGTGGGATTGGCGAACGAAAAGCACACACCTACGGACAGGAGATCCTGGCGGCCCTGAAGAGTTATCGCCAAGGCGCCAGAGCTGCCGCACCTGCACCGAAACGAACAGCACCAGTAATCGAAACCTTGCAACTGCTGAATGAGGGCAAGAGCTTCGCGGAGATTGCAGCCATTCGCGGGCGACAGGTCTCGACCGTGCTCAACGCCGTGGCCGGACTGGTCGAGAACGGGGAGGTTGAGTTTTCCCCGGCGTGGATCGACCGAAACAAACTGGCTGTGATTGAAGCGGCATGCGCGCGCGCGGGTCTTGATCAACTCGGTCGCTTACGACCGCTGAAAGATTCCCTGCCGCCGGAGATTACGTATGACGAGATACGGCTGGTGGTAGCGCGCCTGCGACGCGCACAGAGCCAGAGCAAAACCGAAACCGCGCCGTAACTAAAACAAAATAAAGCATCAGGCTTAATCCCGCCGGTTTTATATTTCTTTCTCTATCCCTCCTGTTATGATTGCACCAATGCTGGTCTTTATGATCTTGGCAGTGCGGCTTTCATTTGCGCCTGCCCTCTGTCACCTCAGTTTTACCAGGCACTAAACCTGGAGTAGGGGACTATGGGGACTGACACTTCGATTTTGACGCGAATTGGAAATCATCACGTCTTTCGTTACCTACAGGCCTTCCTGGCAGCACTCACCGCTTCGCTGATCTGCAGCGGCTTGGAGCATTTCGCAGGCAAAGGCGGTACCTATGTCGTGCTGTTACTGGCGGTGGTCTTCTCCGCGTGGTATTGCGGCGTGGGTCCATCGATCGTGGCCACGATCCTCGGTCTTCTGGGAACGATGTTTGGATTTATCCCACGGTTCCACTCCTTCCGAAGCCCGGATCCCCACGAGGCGGTGGGAACGCTGGCATTTCTACTGTCGTCGATCATTGTCGTCATGCTGGGAGAGTCGCGGCGCCGGCAAAACGAAGCCTTGCAGCAGGCGCAGGGTGAATTGGAACTTAAGGTTCAAGAGCGCACGACCGATCTGGAAGTGGTGAATCGAAATTTGCGAGAGCTTTCGGCGCGCCTGATGCAATTGCAGGATGACGAGCGGCGACGCATTGCGCGCGAATTGCACGATAGCGTAGGACAAACCCTAGCAGCGTTGGCCATGAATCTGGGGCTGGTGAGAAACGACGTCGAGCGGCTCTCAAAAATTGTCGACGCGCTCAACGACAGTGAGAATCTGGTCCGCGAGATGAGCACGGAAGTTCGCACTATTTCTCACCTGCTTCATCCTCCGTTGCTGGATGAGGCGGGGCTGTCGTCGGCCTTGCGCTGGTATGTAACCGGATTTTCCCAGCGCAGCGGAATCAAAGTTGATTTGGATTTGCCCGACGATTTCAGCCGTCTTCCCGGCGAAATGGAGACCGCGATCTTTCGCGTGGTGCAGGAGTCGCTGACCAATATTCACCGCCATTCCGGCAGTGCGGAAGCGAAGATCGTTCTGCGCCAGCGTAAAGGCGAGGTTCTCATCCAAGTCGAGGATCACGGCAAGGGCATTCCGCCGGAGAAACTGGAGGAAATGGCCTCCGCCGGGACGCCTGGCGTCGGTATCCGCGGGATGAGAGAACGGTTGCGGCAACTTGGGGGGAGTCTGGAAATTGAGTCGGGGGAAAGCGGCACAGTCGTGAGCGTGAGGTTACCCATTCCGCAAGGAGCCGCTTCCGAAGTAGTCTCGCTTGCAGGTCCGGCCGCCGCGTGAATGTAACCGCGGCTACCTAACAACTACTTTCATCTGCACTGCTTGCTTGGCGGCCTCGCGGCCAGAGCGCACACAATCAGGCACGCCAATACCACGGTAGCCGTTGCCTGCCAATGCGAGGCCGGGCAACTGTTTTCGCAGGCGCTCGATACGTTCGATACGTTCCAGATGTCCCACCCCGTACTGCGCCATCGCGGACTTCCACTTGTATACTCGGACGAATAGAGGCTCGGCGCGCAATCCGACAATTTGCTGCAGTTCGCTGCGCACAATGCCAATAAGTTGCTCATCGCTGAGCGGCCAAACGTCCTCCGCATTCGTTCCTGCGAAAAAGCAACGCAGCAGAGCACGATCTTCGGGGGCGCGGTGGGGAAATTTGTTGTGGACGAACGTGGCCGCGAGCAGCTTTTTGCCCTCGCTGCGGGGCACAAGAAATCCAAAGCCCGGAGGCAGCGACTTACGAACCTCGCGACCATAGCCCAAACCGACCGTGATCGAAGAGCTGTATTGAATGGCCGCGAGTTCTTTCGAAAGTTCCGGGCTGGCCATGCGAAGCACATTGGAAGCTGCCGTCCCTGGCAGAGCGATAATCACTCCGTCAAACTGGTCCGACTGCAACCCCGCGGAGACCAGCCAGCCGCCAGCCCCAGGTTGCGGTTGTATGGCTTGCACAAGCGCGTTCGTCAGCAACGCCGACGGCGTGAGCTGCGAGACAACGGTTTCGGCGATGTACTGCATACCATGTTTGAGAGACGTAAAAAGCGGAGGCGCCGCCTTGCGGGGAGCCGCCGCGATTTTCTTGCGCGCGGCCAGCATGGCTCGTCCCAGACTGCCGTGCGTACGCTCCATCTCGGCAAAACGGGGCAGCACGGCGCGAACGCTCAGATTGGCTGCCTCTCCGCCGTAGACGCCCGACAGCAGCGGGTCGGCGAGGCGATCGACCATCTCGCTTCCATAGTGGCGCTCGACAAAGGCAGCTACCGACTCGTCATGATCGATAGCGCGCGGCGGATGAAATAGTTCCTGAGTCATCCGCAGCTTCGTCTTCCACGAGAACAGCGGTGAGAAGCCGGTCGGCAGGATTTTCGTTGGGACCATGAACATCAGTCCGTCGGGCATTTCGACCAATCGTCCGCGTGTGAGGATGTAAGTCTTACGGCCGGCATCATTGGACCCGATCAGTTGATCGCCAATGCCCAAGTCGCGGCATAAGCCAGCCGCCCAGGGCTTTTCCGTCACAAAGGAGTCCGGTCCGGCTTCGACCAGGCAACCGTCAACCAATTCCGTTCGCAGCACTCCTCCGAGACGGGAAGAAGATTCATAGAGAACGTATTCCACTTCAGCCCCGGCACGGCGTTGTTCTTCGAGTTCGAAGGCAGCTGCAAGCCCGGAGATTCCGCCTCCGATGATCGCAATGCGCATCATCGCTAGCGGCCTTCCGTTGCCGGTTTTCGACCGTGCGAAGATCGAGTGGAGGATTCGAGCGCGGATGGCGAGTATTCCTGGACAAGTCGGGCGAGGTTCTTCACGTTCTCGACGGGCGTCTCAGGCAAAATGCCGTGACCGAGATTGAAAATATGGCCTGGACGTCCGGCGGCTTGGCGTAGGATTCCTTCCGCGCGCGCCTTTAATTCTTCCCACTCGGCGAAGAGCAGAACTGGATCCAGATTTCCCTGAACGGCGGTGCGATGATCCAGTCGCTGCCAGCCTTCATCCAGCGGAATTCGCCAATCGAGCCCGATCACATCGGCTCCCGTTTCTTTCATCGCGGGCAAAAGAGTCGCGCTATCGGTGCCGAAATAGATGATTGGCACCCCGGTCTTTTTCAACTGCGTCACCATGCCCGTGACATGCGGTAGAACGTAACAGCGATAGTCTTCCACGCTGAGGCATCCGACCCAACTATCGAAAATCTGGATTGCGTCGGCTCCAGCACGCACTTGTTCCGCCGAATAAGCGGAGGTCACGGCAACCAGTTTGCCCATCAGCGCGTCCCACTCGGAGGGATTGTTGTACATCATCTTCTTGGCGTGAACGTAGTTGCGCGAGCCTCCGCCCTCGATCATGTAGCTGGCGAGGGTGAACGGGGCGCCGCAAAATCCGATCACCGGAACGCGATCGGCAAAATGCTTCGCGACCAGAGCCAACGCTTCGGAAACATATCCCAGTTCGGCAGCGCGGTCGGTGCGTAGGTTCGCGATATCTTCTTTGCTGCGGACAGGCTTTTCGATCACCGGCCCTTCGCCGGCCGAAAAATGAAAACGCAAGCCCATGACCTCGAGGGGCAACAGCAGGTCGGCAAAAATGATGGCCGCATCGACGCCCAGGATTTCCGCGGCAGTGATTGTAACTTCGGCGGCGAGTGCAGGCTTCTTGCAGATCTCAAGCAGCGAGTGCTGCTTGCGGACGGCACGGTACTCGGCCATGTAGCGTCCGGCCTGCCGCATGAACCATACTGGGGTGCGGTCGACCGGTTGCGATTTACAAGCACGTACAAAATTGGAGTTAGGGGCAGACATAAACCTTTGAATTTAGCATTTTTGGCGTGAACGTGCTGCGACGGCAGGTTCGGGATCCGGGTTTTGTGCGAGACTGAGGAAATGGGAGTGTAGGGAAGTCTGAAATTATTCAGAAGGAAGCAGTGATGAATTCGCCGGAAATTGTGAAGGAAAAAATCCAGCTGACGGTGGCGGACAGTTCGCCGATGGCGGCCTACGTGGCGCGACCCGCGAGCAGCGGGCGGCATCCGGGATTGATTGTGTTTCAGGAAGCGTTCGGAGTGAACGGACATATTCGCAACGTCACGGATCGGTTCGCGGCGCAGGGATATGTGGCCATCGCCCCGGAGTTATTTCATCGCACCGCGCCAGCGGGATTCGAGGGAGACTACCAGGATTTTCCATCCATCATGCCGCATTACCAGGCGGTAACCAGTGAAGCGGCGGAGACCGACACCCAGGCTACGTATGCCTGGCTGCACTCGAGTTCTCACGCCAAGGCGGACAATATTTCATGCGTGGGATTCTGCATGGGAGGATGGGTTTCGTTTCTGGCAAACAGCGTCGTTCCAATGCGCGCGGCAGTTTCATTTTATGGTGGAGGAATCGCTCCGGGGCTGCTGGACCGGGCCGCGAAGATACACGGGCCTTCTCTGCTGTTCTGGGGCGGTTTGGATAGGCACATCCTGCCTGAGCATCGAAAGGCCGTAACGGACGCTCTCAGCGCTCAGCATAAGGCTTACGTCAACGTCGAGTTTTCGAATGCCGACCACGGATTCTTTTGCGATGAGCGCCCAGCCTATGAGCCGAATGCCGCGCGACAATCCTGGGCGCTGACCCTGGAGTTCTTGCGCTCGTGAAAACATTCGCGATTGTCGTCGCGATCACGTGTGTATCGCTGGCTTCCGCAGCTTGGCACATTTCCCGTCAGGCGAGCGGACAGACCGGAAGGGGATCATCTAGCGCTCAAGCGGCTCCAACGTTTTACAAAGACGTGCTGCCAATTTTTCAGGACCATTGTCAGAGCTGCCATCGACCCGGCGAAGATGCGCCCTTGCCGCTTGTCACCTACGAACAGAGCCGCCTGTGGGCCGATGCCGTGGCGCATGCGGTCGAGATGAAGATGATGCCGCCGTGGTTCGCCGATCCGCGATACGGGCATTTTGTCAACGATCCTTCGCTGACCGACCAGCAGATCGCGACGATCTCAGCATGGGCCAAAGCAGGGGCGCCACCGGGAAATGCGCATGACGCGCCTCCGCCGCGGCAGTGGACCGATGGCTGGAATATCCCGCAACCTGATCTTGTAGTAAAGATGCCGAGGCCGGTGCAGATTCCAGCGCGAGGCGAAGTTGAGTACACGTATGAGATTGCGCCCACACATTTCACCGAGGACCGATGGGTCCAGGCATCAGAGTTTCGTCCTGGAAGTCCGGCGCATGTGCATCACGCGGTGGTCTACATCCGGCCGCCGGACTCGCAATGGCTGCGCCACGCCCCGATCGGCCGGCCTTTCACGGCCTCGACATTGACCGATCCCGTCGAGCAGCGTCAGGCCCATGAAACGACCAGCGATCTTTTGCTGGTGTATGCTCCCGGAAGTTCGCAGGAACAGTGGCCCGACGGGATGGCAAAATTTGTTCCTGCCGGTTCCGATCTTGTGTTTCAGATGCACTACACGACGAACGGCACGGCCGATGAAGATCAGACCAGCATCGGATTAGTGTTCGCAAAAGCGCCTCCAAGCCAGCGCGTGATCACCTTGCAGCTGAATGATCATGCGCTGATCATTCCACCGGGTGCAGATGACTTTCGCGTGGAAGTGCAAGGCACGCTGCCGCACGATGCAACCTTGCTCAGCCTGTTTCCGCATATGCATCTGCGCGGGAAGCGCTTCGAGTACGACATCGTGCACGATGACGGCAGTATAGAGATCTTGTTGCGTGTGAATTATCACTTTCACTGGCAGTTGAGTTACAGGCTCGCCCAGCCGCGCCTGCTGAAAGCCGGGACAAAGTTGCGAGCTGTCGCCTGGTACGACAACTCGAAAAATAATCCGCATAACCCGGACCCCAGCAAGACCGTTACGTGGGGAGATCAAACCACGGATGAGATGATGGTGGGCTTTTTCGATGTGGCCGTGCCCGCTGGAATCGACAAAGAGAAGTTCTTTGAGCGGCATCCGCAAGGCGGAACTCCGACTGCCACGCCATAAATTCCTGAGCGCGGCTTGCGAGTATCCTCGCTCCTCTGTAACACTTGAATGGGTCCAATTGAATTGAGCGCGATCTCCACCTCAAACATTTCTGAAGAACAGAACCGCCTTTCGAGCGTGTCCCGGACCGCCTCCTACTGCGCGCTGGCCGTGCTGTTTGCGGTGGTGTACTTGGGCTCGGTGTTCTCGCCTCCGCTGCTGGATGACGCCGACAGCACCCACGCCGAGGCCGCGCGGGAGATGTTCGTCAGCGGCGATTACGTTACGCTGCACATCAACGGCGTGCGCTATCTGGAGAAGGCTCCGCTGCCGTACTGGCTTGTCGCTATCTGTTATCACGTGTTCGGAGTGAATGAGTTCGCCACGCGGTTGCCCATGGCGCTCTCGGTTCTGCTGCTGGGCTTGCTGGCGCTGGTCTGGGGCAAGCGGGCATTCGGTGAGCGAACTGGAATCTATGCCGGTCTGTTCGTGTACACGGCCGCGGGTGTATTCCTGTTTACGCGCGTTTTCATTCCCGACGTGTTGCTGAGCCTGCTGATCGCGGCGTCGCTATATTTCTTTCTCTCCGCCTTGGAGTCGCCAGGGCAGGCATGGAGATGGTATGCGGGATATGCCTGCATGGCCCTGGGAGTCCTGACGAAAGGCTTGATTGCGCTGGCGTTTCCCGGGGGAGCAGCTGTCCTGTACCTCGCCGTGACCGGAGGATGGCGGCGCTGGCGTGAGTTCCGGTTGATTTCCGGCCTCGCATTGTTCCTTCTCATTGCGGCGCCCTGGCATATTCTGGCGGGCTTGCGAAATACCGGCGGCGCAGGTGGCCATGGGTTTTTCTGGTTCTATTTTGTCAATGAACATTTCTTGCGGTTCATAGGAAGGCGCTATCCGCGCGATTACAACAAGCTGCCCTGGGCGCTGTACTGGTCGCTGCACCTGGTCTGGCTGTTTCCGTGGAGTCTGTATCTGCCGGCAGCGGTCCGGACCGCGATAGATCTGCGCAAACGTCCCAGCCGCGCAGATTTCGGCAGCCGTACGCGATTGATGTGCTGGATTCTCGCGGGATTGATACTGGTATTTTTTGCGATCTCCACGAACCAGGAGTACTACACATTTCCCGCGTATCTGCCTTTGCTCATGCTTCTGGCCGACGGAATCGCGCACTGCGAGAAGAGCGACTGCGAAGCGGGCATTCGCAAGGGCTGGCTGCGGATTTCCGCGGGTGTATTGACGGTAATAGGAGTCGCGGCCGGCGTGACCTTGCTGGCGTTGCTATGGCAATCGCGGCATCTGCCTTTCGAACCGGATATCGGAACCGTACTCGCCAAGCACAACATGAACGAGGACACACTTTCGACTTCGCACATGCTTGACCTGAGTTATGCGTCGTTCGCGGCGCTGCGGTTGCCAGCGGCGTTGGCGGCGATCGCATTGCTGATTGCTCCTCTCTTGTCTTTCGTGATGCGAATGAGGCGCCGGCATTATGCCGCCACGTGGGCGATGGCGGGCGGCATGGCAGTTTTCCTGATCGCCTCGCACATCGCGCTGGGACGATTCGGTCCGTATCTGTCTTCGAAGGAATTGGCGCAGCAAATAGCGGCTCGCGCACACCCGCAGGATCAAGTCATGATTTATGGCGACCAGGCGTTTGGCTCGTCTCTGCTGTTTTACCTGCAACGTCCCATCAAATTGGTGGAGGGTCAGACGACATCCATGTGGTTCGGTTCGACTTTTCCAGATGCGCCCAAAATCTATCTGACGGACGCGGATTTGCAGCGGGACTGGAACGCGAGCGGACGAATCTTTCTGTTCGTGCCCGCTCATTTGAAGTCGAAAGTCGACGCCTTGCTGCCGAACCGCGTGGTCATTGCCGAAGTCTCGGGGAAGTACGTCTACAGCAACCAGCCGTAATCCTGCTAAACTTCAACTTCTCTTCTGGAGAGTGTGATTCATGACGAGCGTTCGAATCCTGGGAATCGCGAGCTTCATCGTTTTGGCGGGCATGGTTATGAGTGGAGTGAAGGCAAAATCCACGGAGCAAAATCCTGTTGCGCAGACGACGGCCGCACTCACCTCCACGCCCAAGAAAGCCGAAGAGCAGTTCAAGAACATTCAGGTGCTCAAAGGAGTTCCGGCGGAGCAGATTTTTCCGACTATGCAGTTTATTGCGGCGTCGCTGGGAGTGGAGTGCGAGTTCTGCCATGTCCACAATGCCTTCGACAAAGACGAAAAAAAGCCCAAGAAAACGGCGCGCAAGATGATGGAGATGATGTTTGCCATCAACAAGGATAACTTTGACGGACATCGGGAAGTCACTTGCTATTCCTGTCACCGCGGCAGTCCACATCCGGTCGCGATTCCGGTGGTCGCGTCGGAGGATGCCACGCTTGCCGTCTCTCCTCCTCACGGAACCGTGGCCGAGGCAAAGGAAAACGAAATAAAGCGGAGCAACGGGCCAACGGCTGATCAGTTACTAAACAAATATGTGCTGGCGATTGGGGGGGCCGCCGCGATCGACAAAATAAGCAGTCGTGTGATGAAGGGAACTATCGACTTTGGCGGCAAATCGTTGTCGATCGATATTTACGCGAAAGATCCGGGCGAGCGCATATCTTTGACTCACCTGGCCGAAGGAGACAGCGTCACCGCATTTAACGGCCATGAAGGCTGGCTGGGCATGCAAGGACGCCAACTGCGAGAGATGCACGGCAGCGATCTGGACGGAGCAGCCATCGACGCGGATCTTCATCTGGCCACGCATTTGAAACAGATGTTCAGCCAGACGGAGGTGCGAGAATCCGAGAAGATCGACGCGCATGCGACTTATGAGGTGGTGGGGCAACGCGAGGGCAAGCCGCCGATCGAGTTGTATTTTGACCAACAATCCGGGCTGCTGATCCGGCTTGTCCGCTACGGCGAAACGGCGCTTGGATGGCTTCCCACGCAGATCGATTACGCCGACTATCGCGAGGTTGGCGGAGTGAAGGTTCCCTACCGCTGGACTCTGGCACGGCCCAGTGGTCGGTTCACCATCCAGATTGCAGAACTGAAGCAGAACGTGCCGGTCGACGATGCGAAGTTCGTTAAGCCCACTATGCCGCAAGAACCGCCCAAAACGGCGGGACGATAAGCAAAGAAGAATGGACGCGGGACGTGTGATGGAGCACCTAAAAAGGAGTGCGCTTGGAAGAGTCGCTGGTTTCGTCTGCGCCAGCCAACTTGTTAGTGACCACCTGATCCGCTTCGATCCTGACATCGACCTCCGCACCCTCTTTCAGTTTCACCTTGTGGCCATTTTCATCCACCAGGCGATTGGGAACCCGGATCTCCCGATATAAGTGGTCCGCCCCCTCGACGGCGATTTGTGCCTTTTCGGGTTCTCCACTGTATGGGTGAGGATTGATGACCTTCTCTACTTTTCCTGGGAGCGTCGTACTTGCTTTCGTCTTTTCAGGAGACACAACTGATACCCTCCGCTTTCCCCCTACAGCATCCTCACTTAACGCAAATTTTCGGATGCGAAACTTTGCCAGCATCGAGTATCTGTGCCCCTTCCCCTAAGGACCATCGGTGAAACCCTGTAGCCGAAGCGGAGTGCTGAGGCTTGAATAACAAAACCTGATAGCGACGATAAATAGTTTCAATTTCCGGCAGCGTGAGTCGGAGGGTACATTGAGGCGTCACAACAGGGAGGAAACGGCTGCGCCTGGATCTCTCCAATCACCGGAAAAGAGGGCTAAGATTGGAGAACGCCGCTGAGATGGCGATTCATGTCGGACCGCGGCGGCTGCGGCGTGAAAACGCAGAACAGGACTTGCAAACATCATGACGAAGATCGAAGCGGTCATTCAAAACTCCAAGCTGGAAGCGGTGAAATCTGCGCTGCAGGAAATAGGCGTGGAAGGCATGACGGTACTTGAGGTTCGAGGTCATGGCCGCCAGAAGGGACACACCGAGGTCTATCGCGGCCGCGAATACAGCGTGGATCTGATTCCCAAGACCAAACTGGAAATGGTGCTGGCAGACGGTTTGGTCGATAAGGCGGTGCAGGCTATTCTCGCCGCCGCCCGAACTGGGAAGATCGGCGACGGCAAGATCTTTCTGTCGCGCGTAGATGAGGCCATTCGCATCCGCAATGACGAGCGTGGCGAAGGAGCGCTATAAAACCATAGCTGTTGCGCGCGTGACTCTGACGCGAACTCAAGGTCCCTCGACTGCGCGTGAACGCCTTGTCAGGCGCTCACGCTTCGCTCGGGATGACAAGTGGTGATGTCGCAGAGACGGGCGACTTTGGCGATGGCAGCGTCCTCCATGATCGGCGAACTACGGGATTCCATCAACGACGTGTCTGCCCGGATCCAGCAGAAATTTGAGGCTACGGGCGACGGCCGAGCGGCGGTGGCTCAACGCACAGCCCTGGTCGAAGAAATCTTGGCGAAGCTATGGCACGAATGTTTTTCGCGAGAGGAAGGCCACGCCGCCAACATCGCGCTGGTAGCGACGGGAGGCTTCGGTCGCGGCTGGCTATTTCCTTATTCGGATATCGATCTTCTTTTTCTCTTTGGCGACCGCGACGCGGAGCAGGCCTTTAAGGATCCAGTGCGTCGCTTCTCCCAGGAACTCTGGGACCTGCGGCTCAAGCTGAGCCCGGCCTCGCGCACGCTCGCCGAGTGCGATCGCTATGACGCCAATAATACTGAATTCACGATCTCTCTTCTGGACTCGCGCTATCTCGCTGGAGATGGCGACTTGTTTCGGCGCTTGCATGACAAAGTCATTCCCAAGATCGTCATACGCGAATCCAAAGCCCTTTTACAGGGACTCGCCGAAGTCACGCGGGAGCGCCACGCCAAGTATGGAATGACTCTCTATCACCTCGAGCCGAATATAAAAGAAGCTCCAGGAGGGCTGCGCGACTGCAACGTGGCCAATTGGCTGGCGTTGATTTCGGCCATGGACAAGCTGCACGACTGGCCCGACGCAAGTTCACTGCGCCCCCCCGTGCGCAAACAGTTGGAATCGGCGCTGGATTTTCTGATGTCGGCGCGATGCTTTCTCCACTTTCGCCACGGCCGCGACGACAACACGCTGAGTTGGGAAGCACAGGCCGCCGCCGCCGCCCGCAAGATTGGAGCGGCCGATGCTGCGGAGCTTTCGCCCGCCGACTGGATGCGGATTTACTTCGGGCACGCGCGGGCCGTACAACGTACTGTTACCCAGTTGCTCGAGGAGATCCCAGAAGCCTGGTCCGCCCTGTACCGTCAGGTGCAGAGTTGGCGGTCGCGGCTGACGACCGCGGATTTTTCAGTTGTCGATGGCCTCATTTTTCTGCAGCAGCCTGCGGCGTTGCAGGATCCGGAGGTGTTGCTACGCCTTTTTCATTTCATGGCCCACCATGGATTGAAGCTGAGCGCGACCACCGAATACCGTATTGAGCAGGCGCTTCCGGCATTGGCCGCCACTCCGCCACGAGGAGCGGAGTTGTGGCTCTATTTGCAGGAAACCCTCCTACAGCCCCATGCCGCCGACGCGCTTCGCGTGATGCAATCCCTTCGGCTCCTGACGCTGCTTTTGCCGGAACTGAAGCTGATCGACTCGCTCGTCGTGCGCGATTTCTATCATCGCTTCACGGTGGACGAGCATTCTTTTCTGGCAATCGAGAGCCTGCACCGTTTGAAGCAGTCGCAATCGGAATGGGACAAGCGCTACGCGGAGCTGCTGAGTGAATTGGAAAATCCGGAACTGCTCTACCTGGCCCTGCTGTTGCACGATACTGGCAAAGGCATTCCCAACGACAATCATGTGGAAGCCAGCCTCGAGGTTGCGAACCACGCCATGGATCGCCTTGACGTAGATCCTAAGGAACGGGCAGAGGTGCTTTTTCTGATTGGGAATCACCTGGAGCTGTCGGCATCATTGCGGCGCGACATCTTCGATCCGGCTACGGTCGCGGCGTTCGCGGCAAAGATGGGTACGCCGGAGCGTCTAAAAATGTTATGTCTGCTCACCTATGCGGACATCAAGGCGGTGAATCCGGAAGCGCTAACTCCGTGGAAGGCGGAGAACGTATGGCAGCTTTACATCGCGGCCGAAAATCATTTGAACCGCAGCGCCGACCAGCGCGTGCACACGGATGTGAATGACGAAAAACTCGCGCGGCTCCGATCCTTGGCGCCGGTCACGGGAAGCAAGTTCAAAGGTTTTTTGGAAGGATTCCCGCAAAGATATCTGCTCGTGCACACCGCAGAAGAGGTAATGCGGCATTTGCAAATGGCCGACGAACTGGGGAACGATCCCGTGCGGGTGGAATTGGAACGCGGCCGCCACTGGTATGAGCTGACGCTCGTGACAAGAGATCGTCCGTTCCTGTTTTCCAAGCTGGCGGGCGTGCTGGCCGCATGGGGCATGAACATTGTGAAGGCGAACGCATTCTCGAACCAGGCGGGCACCGTCGTCGACACGTTTTTCTTTACCGACCGTTTTCGGACGCTGGAACTCAATCTCTCAGAATGGGACCGGTTCAAGCGAAGCGTCGCGAACGTGTTGCTGGGGGAGGCCGATCTGGAGAAAATGCTGCGCGATCGCCATCGGTCGGAGAAAGGCGCAATCGCCAAAGTCAAAGTAGAGACCAAGATCGAATTTGACGATTCGTGCTCGGCGACCAGCACCCTAGTGCAAGTGATCGCCCAGGATCGTCCACGCCTGTTGCATCGCATCGCGTCATGCTTGTCAGACCAGGAGTGCAACATCGAGATCGCCCTGATCGATACCGAAGGGCAGATGGCGATTGATACTTTTTATCTGACTGCGTCTGGTAGCAAACTTAGCGGCGAACATCAGCGGCAAGTCGCGAAGTCGTTGTCAGAGGAGTTGCGGGCGGAGTAGGCTCGTAACCGCATCCCCAGCGGATTCTCCGGTCGTGCGATCCGATCCCATCCTACTTGGCCGAAAACTTAAACACAGTTATCTGATGGAATGTTTCTCCCGGCCTCAGGATCGTGCTGGGGAAATCTGGATGATTCGGCGAATCAGGGAAGTGCTGCGTCTCCAGGCAGAATCCATAACGACGCTTGTACACGTGCCCCTCTTTCCCGACGACCGTGCCATCCAGAAAATTGCCCGTGTAGAACTGCACTCCGGGCTGCGTCGTGGAGACTTCCAGAACGCGGCCACTGGTGGGCTCGTAGACACGCGCGGCTAACGTGAGGCCGGGACTTTTCCGGTCGATGACGAAGTTGTGATCATAGCCGTGTGCGAGAATAAGTTGCTCGTAATTGTCGTCAATTCGTAAGCCGATTCTGGTTAGCGTAGTGAAATCGAGGGGCGTGCCCTTAACGGGCCGGAGTTCGCCGGTAGGAATCAGATTTTTGTCGACCGGAGTAAAACGATCGGCGTTGATTATGATTTCATGATCCAGAATGTCGCCATTTCCTTCGCCCTTCAGATTGAAATAGCTGTGGTTGGTCACATTAATGGGAGTAGCTTTGTCGGTGGTGGCTTCGTAATCGAGAATGAGTTCGTTGGAGTCAGTCAGGGTGTAAGTAACTCTGACTTTCAGATTGCCGGGAAAGCCGTCATCACCATCCTTGCTGAGATAACTAAAGGAAATGCCGGTCTTGTTCTTCAGCGGCTCGCCATCCCAAACAACTCTGTCGAAGGTTCGCGTGGTGCCGCCATGAAGTGTGTTGGGGCCGTCATTCTTGGGCAAGGTGTAGGTCTTGCCGTCGAGGGTAAAGGTGCCGTTGGCGATCCGATTCGCGTAACGTCCGACAATCGCGCCAATGTAGGGCGGATTGGGAATATAACCCTCCAAGGTGTCATGGCCGAGAACGACATCCGCGAACTGGCCTTTGCGGTCAGGAACGCGAATGGACAGAATGATGCCACCATAATTCATGGCATGGACCTCAAGTCCATGAGAGTTCGTGAGCGTATACAAGTTGACTGGCCTCCCATCCCGCGTGCCGAACGGCTGCTCTTGCACCCCCGGCTTGTGCTTCGCAGCAGTTGTCTGAGCGAGGAGTAATCCGTTGATCATCAAAGCGAGGAAAAAAAGATATGCAAGCGAGGAACGTCCGGGCATCATGGCGAAAAGTGTACTACGGCAGCGAGAATTTTGGGTTGGCCGCATCCTTTGTGTCGCGCAATCGGCCTTCGACCTGCGACCGGCAAGCTTCACACATCGCGCTCTCCCGCAGATCAATCCACTCGACCGCATGTGACGAAGCCATGACGCACCTGTAGTCCTGGCAGTGCCGTAGTGCGAGTGTATGCCCCAATTCATGCACACACTCTTTCAGCAGGCGCTCACGCAGCAGAGCATCGTCGCGATCCAGGCCATAAAATTCCTGGCGCAAACGAAATGTGGACACGACCGCGCACGGCCCGCCGACCTGCGCCTCGCCGAATACGTATTTCAAAATCGGGATATAGAGGTCGATATCGGTCACGGCGAGAAGGCGCCAGTCCCGTGGCTGCAGCAGAGCGTACATCCGTTGCAGGATTTCCGAAGAATGAAATTGCTGGCGCTCGGGATGATACGTCGGCGCAGGATCCAGAATGAACCGGGCAATCTGGCAATCTACATTCAAATGTTTCGGGATTGCGGCGCAAAGATCCTGCAGCAGGGCGAGATCGATCGTGCCGACCGGAAGCAGGTGAACGAGGTTCATGGAAGGCAGCCCGCGTTTTAGACCCTGCTTTCGGCCGTAGCGCGGCTCCAGCCGTAACGCTTCAACTTGTGGTGCAGCGTGACGCGATCGATATCGAGCACTTCGGCTGCGCGGCTCTGGTTGCCGCCACACTCCTCGAGAACCTGCAGGATGTGCAGTCGCTCCACTTCGTCCAGGCTTTTGCCGGCGGGTGTACCCGGGTTGGGCTGCTTGAAGATGAAATCCTGATCGCGCACTTCCGGCTCTTGCGCCACCACCATCGCCCGCTCGACCGCATTCTCCAGTTCGCGGACGTTGCCCATCCAAGGCTGTTGTTGCAGTTGTTGAATCGCCGCCGGCGAGATGCGGGTGATGTGCTTGTTCATGGCCAGCGCAAATTTGTGTACGAAATGTTCGGCCAGCAAAGGAATATCTTCGCGCCGTTCGCGCAGGGCTGGCAGTTCGATGCGAAAGACGTTCAGCCGGTAAAACAGATCCGGGCGGAACGTGCCCTCCTCGATCATCTGTTCGAGATTCTTGTTGGTGGCAGCCACGCAGCGGAAATCCACTTTGATGACCTGGTTTCCGCCGACGCGGGTGATCTCGCGTTCCTGCAGAACCCGCAGCAGGTCGGTCTGCGTCTTCAGGCTGATGTCGCCGATCTCATCGAGGAAAACCGTCCCTCCCTCCGCAATTTCGAATTTGCCCTTCTTGCGGTATTGAGCGCCGGTGAACGATCCTTTTTCGTGTCCGAATAATTCACTTTCGAGGAGCGTTTCCGTCAAAGCGCCGCAATGGATTGCGACCAGAGGATGGAAGCGGCGCAGACTGGCAGCATGGATGGCGCGGACCACCAATTCTTTGCCGGTACCGCTCTCGCCCGTGATCAAAACATTCGCGTCGGTCGGACCGACGGTTTCAATGGCCTCAGCGACTTTGCGCATCGCCGCACTTTTTCCGACGAGTTCGCCGGGGCTCGTGGCCTCCGCGACCGTTTCGCGCAGGCGGACATTTTCTTTCTCCGCCCGGCGGTGGGCCAGCGCATTCTTCACCAGGTGAGCGATTTCGTCGGGATCGAGGGGCTTACTTACATAATCGTAAGCTCCATTTTTGAGAGCAGTAACGGCCGTTTCAACCGACGCATAGCCGGTCATCATGATGACAATGAGGTCGGGATCCAGTTCATGCAGGCGGCGCTGCAATTCAATGCCGTCCGTGCCGCGCATCTTGATGTCGAGCAGGGCGGCGTCCCACTTGTTCTCGGCCATGCGGGTCAGCGCGTCGCTCGCGCTTTCCGCTGTGCCGATCTCGTATCCTTCTTCGCGAAACCACTTTCCCAGAGAATCGCGAACGCTGAGTTCATCATCCACGATCAGCAATTTGCCTTGTAGTTCCACGTCTCATCACCTCCCGCTGTAGCTCGCGGCAATTTCGTTAACCGGCGGCGCTTCTGTCTTCATCGTTTCGGCATCCACCGGCAGAGTAACGGTGAAGGTCGTGCCGCGACCGATCTCGGACTGGACTTCGATGGTCCCGTTGTGTCGTTCAAGAATGCTGTGGCTGATGGCAAGCCCGAGGCCCACACCTCGTCCCGTCTCTTTCGTGGTCAGGAAAGGTTCGAAAATCCTGGGCAGGATATCAGGGGGAATTCCACTTCCGTCGTCGCGCACGATGACCTGCACACGATGATCGACGGACGACGAGATGATCCACAGATTCCCTCCCTGCGGCATGGCGTCGATGGCGTTCATGATCAAGGCGAGCAGGACCTGCTCTATTTGAGCGGCGTCGCACCGCACGGGCGGCAAATCCGGTTCAAACTGCGGCTGCACCTGAATTGCTGCCAGGTCGATCTGGTGCTGAACCAGCCGCAAAGACTGTTCGATCACGTGATTGATGTCGGTGGGCTGCAGGTTCATCGGCGTGGTGCGGGAGAATGTGAGCAGATTCTTCACCAGATCGCCACAGCGTCGGCTCTCGGAGGCAATCAAATCGAGGGAGTCGCAGATTTCACCGCGGCGGCTCTGCCCGCCATCTTCGCGATCGATCCATTTCCGCAGAAGCTTGGCATAGGTAAGGATGCCCGACAGCGGATTGTTGACTTCATGGGCTAGCACCGCAGCCATCTTGCCGATGGATGCCATCTTCTCGGTCTGCAGAGCGTGTTCGTGAGCTCGCGTGAGCTCGCGAGTCTTCTGGGCGACTCGCTCTTCCAGGGTGTGGGTCCAGGCTAGATTCTGGTTGTGCTCCGATGCCAGCCGGCTACTCATCTCGTTGAAGGAGCGCGCGAGTTCGGCAATTTCATCTTCCGAGCGCACTTGAATCTGATATCCCAGATCGCCGGAACCGATGTGCTCGGTGGCACGCTTCAGCGCCCTGATGGGCCGGGCCACAACCTGCCATATGAAGAACCAGCTCAGCACCATGATCAGAAGCAGCGCACAGGCGGTGTAAGCCTTCATGCGGCGGCTGCTTTCGGCGAGCTGAACGTCGGCCTGGGCGAGGGAGACGTTGGTATCAAGCACTCCAAGGATCTGCTGTTCCGCCGGATGCGCATGGCAGGACGCATTCGCGCATGCCGGTTGGTTCTCAATGGGAGTGATGATTCCCAGGACGCGGGCCCCACTCGGGTTGCGGTAGATCCGGAATCGGTCGGGACGATTCAGTCGCGCCAGGGGCTGAGATTGGGCATGGCAGCCGTAACAGGCTTCGGCGCTCTTATCGACAACATGATTCTGCTCGGCCGGGTCGGTGGAGTAGGTGATTCGTCCGTCCTTGTCAAAGATTCGGATCCTTTCCATCCCGGGCTCCGCCGCGATGGCTTGAATAGAGTTGTGCATCCCCTGCCGATCGTTGCGCAACATGTAATCGGTAGTGCCACGCTTGATCGCGTCGCTGATGCGTTCAGCGCTGAGCAGTGTGTTCTGCTCTAGATGCTGGCGATGCAGGCGGACGTTGAGATACCCAAGCAGGCCGAAGATGGCCACCATGGCGCTCAGCAGCAGCACATTCAGTTTCGTGCTGAGGCTGTGCGATACACGGAACCACCGCCCGCGATTGGGTTCAATCTCCCGCATGCTCCAACACCGCCGAACCTACCGCAACTGCAGAATCCGGCTCGGGCACCTGCGCCGGGACAACTTCTTCCTTCGGGAAGATGGGCAGATACTTTACTGCCAATCCAAACAGAGCGAAGCCGGCGGCGATGATCATGCCGGTGACCGCCAGTTCACTCCACTTGGGGAAGTAACGCACGCCCGTCGAACCTTCAAAGCCTGTAATGCTGACGTTCATCCGGTTAGTGATGAAGCCGAGCACCACCAGTACGGCGGCGAGGTACAAGCCGTTGGCGCTATTCCGCACGCGACGCTGCAGCAGCAGAGCCAAGGGAAGAATGATCGCCAGCATGATTTCCAGCCAGAACAGATAAGTCTCGTATCCACGATGGAACGCCAGCTTGAGCGCACCGCGATTTGCCAGATCTTCCAACCGGAGAATTCCATAGACTCCGAGCACGACTACGAGAACTCTCCCAAGCTCCTGCAGAACGGGCAATTCCAGTTGCAGGCCGAAATGCCTCGAACTCAATGACGATTCAAAGATGGTCATGGCCAGTCCCACGGCAATTGCCGAGAGGAAGAAGAACACCGGCAAGAGCGGGCTGTACCAGAAGGGATGCAGCTTCTCGGGGACGATGAGATACAGCGTGCCCAGAGAAGATTGATGCAAGGTCGAAAGAATCACGCCGCAGATGACCAGCGGGATCAAAATGGCCCTCACCACTTTCAACGGCTTTTCCATATGAAAGCGTTCCAGCACAATGGGCGAAAACTCGAGCGCCAGAACGGTCGTATAGAGCATTACGCAATAAGCCACTTCAAACATGACCGAGTGCGGATTCCGCATGATCAGCGGATGCCATATGTTGTAGGGCTTGCCCAGGTCATACATCAAAGCCGCACAGACCAGGATGTATCCCAGGAATGCGGTCAGAATCGTCGGGCGAATGATCGAGTGCAGGCGCTTGATGTTCAAAATATGAACCGCGGCGGTGAGCGTGAATCCACCGGCAGCGAGCATCACGCCGCAAAGAACGTCGAAGCTGATCCAGATTCCCCAGGGGAATTGGTCGCTCAAGTGCGTCGAGGCGCCCAGGCCCTGCGTGAAGCGTATGAAGGTGGCATAGAGGCCGGCGGCCATCAGAAAGGCGAAAACGACCTTCCAGAACGTGAGCCGAAACGTTGTAGTGCGGGCCATTATCGCTTTCCTCCATTTTTCTTTCCGTTTTCGGCTTCGCGGCATTCTGCGAGCGCTACTTCCTCGCGACGATGGGTGATCCACCAGACGCCGCCCAGCACCATGCCGCCCAGAGGTACGAAATCGGGGATGTGCGAAAGGACACGGTAAGTCAGCATGGGCATGGGATCCTTGGAAATATCGGTACGGTATCCGAAAGATTCAAAAGGAACAGACGATAACAGTAGTACCGATGTGCCGCCGACTTCATCCAACCCGTAGATGTGATCCACATATTTGCCGGGGTTGTCGCGGATGCGCTGTTGCGCCTCGGCAATCAGATTGTCGAGCTCGCCAAACTTCGTGGCGCCGGTGGGACAGATCTCGGCGCACGCAGTCTGCTTCCCTTGCGCGACGCGGTCGGGGCACATGGTGCATTTCTGTACTTTCGGGAGCAGTTTCCCCCATTCATATTTCGGAACGCTGAAGGGGCAGGCAACCATACAGTAACGGCATCCCATGCACTTGGAGGGATCGTAGGTGACCGGCCCTAAAGCAGTCTTCTGAAGAGCGCCGACGGGGCAGACCGACGCGCAAGAAGGATCCTTGCAGTTCATGCAGAGGCGACGCATGAACTTGTCATTCCGGGTAAGAATGCAAGTCAGCTTGTGCGCGGATTGGAATTCCTCGGCGGCGATAGTGTCGTCGTAGGAGAGGTGATTTTGCGTGGCGCAAGCCTGCTCACACTGCTTGCAGCCGATGCAGACCGTGGCATCATATAAGAGTGCTTTGCTCATGAAGTAGTCCTCCGACTCGGCTTTTTCGTGGGAAAAACCGTTTCGGGAATCCTTTCGACCGCCGCCTGGAGCTGAATGAGGAAAAAGGGAGCGATTACCGGCGTAACCGCAGACGGGAATCGGACCGCGCACAAGCTGCTCACCTCATCAGATCGGAGGCTGTCGCGAAATTCAGCAGCTTCAGACAGCTGATAGTTTCAACAATTAGGAACTACACAGCCGTGACGGCTATCACCCTTGCGCGTGACGGCCATCAACAGGGTTTTGCAACAGTTAGATACGAGCCGAACGCGTTGCATTTCGCATCAAGCTACGATGCGGATTACATCAGTCGCTTCGCCCGGCTGTAACCTACTGATCCTGCACGTCTTCTGCTCGGAACGGCAACGTTTTGAGGCGTTGAACCGTCGCTAGCGTGTTGCAAACCTCATCGCAGAGCGGTGATGCATTTCTGTGTAGCGCTTATTGTCAGCAAGAGCCGTCTTGCTCGAATCTCATTGAAACAATTAGACATACGGCCTCCAAAAGCTGGCTTGCAACCGTCCGCTGCGGTTTGGTCGGCTGATTGCCTTTAGCAAAGTGTGAGTGACCTGAAGTGAAAAGGCACTCCGGGCGAGGTGGGTTTATGACAGTGATCATGGTACTGATGACATTCGCAATCTTCCTACTGATTGATTATGTTCGCGGCCAGAAACAAACGGCGAAGCAACCTGTTTTGGTGCATGCAATTCGAGAAGCGGCGCCTCGCGTCGTTCCGGCGATGGTGGCAGGCTTTCAGGTTCCAGCGAATGTTCGTTATCACGCCGGACATACCTGGGCCCTCAGCGAGAGCAGCGAACTGGTGCGGGTCGGCATGGACGATTTCGCGTCGAAGCTGATTGGCAAGATCGAGAACATCGCCCTTCCGCAACGCGGCCGCTGGGTCCGCCAGGGACAGAAGATTTGGACGATCTTCCGCGACGGCAAATCCGTAGACATGGTTTCGCCGATCGAAGGCACGATCACCGATGTGAACGAAGCGGTGGTGAGGAATCCGGAACTGGCGCGTAAAGATCCTTACGGTGAAGGCTGGCTGGTCACCGTGCAGGCTCCCGATTCCAAGCTCAACTTCCGCAACCTGCTCGGCGGGACGCTGGCGCGGCTCTGGACTGAAAGCGCCGCTCTGCAGCTGCACAATCGCATCCCGGCGATGGCGGGAGCCCTGGCGCAGGATGGCGGCGTGGCGGTCGACGACATCACCGAGCATCTGCCCAATGAGGACTGGGCAGTGCTGACCAAAGAATTCTTCCTGTCCTAGTCGGGCATCAAGCCTCGCCCGAACTCATGAGGAGAAGCCGCCCAAAGAAGATCCTGGGCGGCATTTTCATTCGTGGGGGAAGCCTACTCGGAAAGAGCCTGCTCGGGGACCGGGCGCGCGAAGGAACGGAAAATCAGCGTGCCCACCACGACAGCGGAAGTGAGCATGACCACGCGCATATACTGAGCCGCGGGAATCGTGGGGTCTCCGAAGATGCTGCGCAGCAAGCCAAAGGTCGCGCTACTTGCGCAGAATGCAAAATAAATGCGCTCCTTCGCACAACGCGAGAGGCTTATCAGCCAGGCAAGAATCGAGGCCACAACCAGATAAATCGCTATCAGTATGAAGTCGGCCGTAGCCCCCTGCCCGTTTAAAACACCTGGCTTGGAAGAGATAAAGCCGTGGGTCGCGATGCCAAGAAACGCGATCGAATGAATGAGCGCAATTAAGGCCCGCTTGCGATTCGTGAGTACCCCAAAATCGTTCATATCCGATGATCAAGTTTCGCCGAAGGAACGCCGATTTCCCCGTGACCTGCTGCACCCCTTTCTGTGATTCGAATCACCAAAATGCGGATAGGTAGGCTGGCGCGACCGCGAGTCCCGGTGATACCATCGCGGGCGATATGGCTCATCGCAACTTAGTTCTCGCGCTTCTTTGTTCCTCACTTTTGCCCGTCAACGCTTGGGGGCAATCAGCAGATCCCTCAGATCATGCGATCGTTCTCCATGCGGCGCGACTGCTGGAAGTCAAAACAGGCCGGATCATCAAGCCAGGCGAGATTCTGGTTCAAGGAGATCGCATTGTTGAAGTGGGCGAGGCGGTGAAGCATCCGACCGGCGCGGAGGTGCACGATCTTGGAGATCGCACTCTGCTTCCGGGGCTGATCGACGCGCATGTCCACCTGTTCTTGCATCCCGGAGCGGAAGATCTGCAGACCGTCGAGGAATCGGTGCCGCAACGCACGATCACGGCTACTCTGGCGGCGCGCGATGACCTGATGGCAGGATTTACCGCGGAACGGGATATGGGGACCGAAGGGGCCGGGTCGGCCGACACCGCGGTGCGCGATGCTATCAATCAGGGGCGTATCCCTGGTCCGCGCCTACGTATCAGCGGAAATGCGATCAACATCCTTGGCGGCCATGAGGACGCGATCGGCTACAACCCCGAGCAGCACGTTTTGCCTAATGCAAATTACGCAAATAATTCCGACGAACTGATCGCCGTGATGCGCCAGCAGTTCAAGGAAGGAGCCGACTTCATCAAGATTTACGAGACGGGCGCAGATTCGGTGAAAGACGGAAGGTTCTCGACGCCCTATCAGTACACCGAATCACAGTTGGAAGCAGCGGTGAAAGAAGCGGCGCGGCTGGGCAGGCGAGTTGCCGTCCATGCAACTGGAGAACCCGGAACGCTCTATGCCGCGGAGGCGGGCGTCGCGTCCATCGATCATGCCGACCAGTTGAGCGACGACACGATCCGCCTCATGAAAGAAAAACAAATCTACGCAGTCCCCACGTTCACGATCTTTGAATACTTTGCCGAGCACGCGGCCAATCCCCAGCAGGGCGCGCGCGAACACCAGGTGCTCGATCTTAAGGTTGAGGAGTTCAAGAAGCAGGTCGCGGCCGGAGTGCCCATGGCGGTTGGATCGGATGTGGGTCCGTTTCCGCACGGCACACAAGCTCGCGAATTCGTGCTCATGGTCAAGTACGGCATGTCACCGTTGGCCGTTCTGCAAGCCGATCTGTTGAATGGCGCGAAGTTGTTGGGCTGGGATGGGCAGATTGGCTCCCTTGAGGCTGGCTACCTGGCTGACATCGTCGCGGTGCCTGGCAATCCGCTGCAGGATGTCGCAGCGCTACAGAATGTCTCGTTTGTGATGAAAGGTGGGGTAGTGTTCAAGAAATAACAGCGCTGCGCTTGCTCCAAAGAAGCAAAACGATGGACAACCGGGTGCAAATTGGTGCACACGCCTGCGTCATTCTCATGAGAAAAGGAAGCTAACAAGCCACTTCCCGGCCATTTGCCCCGATTCTAATGTTGCGTTGGTGGCCGCGCGATTGCCCCATCCTTAAGTGCTTTGCCATAACGGCAAGCACCTATGAACCGCTACCAATTCTCTAATCTAGTTCGCGCAAGCCTTTTCGCGCTTCTTGCAGGCTTTGCGATCTGTCCAAATTCGTTCGCGCAGGGGCCGGCCCTCGATGCACCCACTGCCGTAGTGGAGCCTGCGGCTCCGATCATGGCGAAATCAGCAAGCGTCAGGCATGAGCACAAATTCTGGGACGCGCAGAATCGGGCACTTTTCCTCACGGCGGCAGCTTTGAATGGCGCGGATTTCGCCGTGACCCGCTTCAATCTGCACAGTGGCGGCCAGGAGCTGAATCCGATCGTTCGCATCTTCGGGCGCTCAACGCCAGGATTGGCTTTGAACTTTGCCGGCGAGACTGCAGGCATCCTTAGCGTCAGCTATTTCTTCCACAAAACCGGACACCACCGGCTGGAGCGGGCCCTCTCCGCGCTAGATATTGGTGCCTCAGCCGGAGCCGTTGCCTACGGGCTCACCCACCGCTGACCTGTCGGACGGAAGCAGGTTCTCTTCGCGCCGGCATCGTTTCCAACCAGTGAATCATCTTGCTAGTATTACTGCTCTAATACTCTTGCGAAGAGTAAGCTGTAGCATTCCCTGGAGCACAAGCACGATGAACATTGCTAAGGATGTTACCGAACTCATTGGTCACACGCCGTTGGTGCGGCTGAACAAAGTCACCGAAGGATGCGTTGCCGAAGTTGTGGCGAAGCTGGAGAGCCAGAATCCACTGGCGAGCGTGAAGGACCGCATTGGGGTCAGCATGATTACCGAGGCGGAGCGCACCGGCAAAATTCAACCGGGCAAAACTGTGCTGGTCGAGCCGACCAGCGGCAATACGGGGATCGGCTTGGCGTTCGTGGCTGCGGTCAAAGGTTACAGGCTGATTCTGACCATGCCCGATACCATGAGCCTGGAGCGGCGCGTCCTGCTGCTCGCTTTTGGCGCAGAGATCGTGCTGACACCTGGGCCGCGCGGGATGACCGGCGCGATTCTGAAAGCGAAAGAGATCCTGGCCAACACGCCTGACAGCTACATGCTGCAGCAGTTCGACAACCCTGCCAACCCGAAGATTCACTTCGAGACGACCGGCCCTGAGATCTGGAACGACACTGACGGCCGCGCCGATATTCTGATCTCGGGCGTGGGCACTGGCGGTACCATCACCGGCATCTGCGAATACATCAAGCCGAAGAAACCATCCTTCAAAGCCGTGGCCGTGGAACCCGCCGACAGTGCGGTCCTTTCTGGAGGGAACCCGGCGCCTCACAAGATTCAAGGGATCGGGGCGGGATTCGTGCCCAGCATCCTGCGCCGTGATTACATCGATGAAGTGATCACCGTAACCAATGACGAAGCGATTGCCATGGCGCGCAGGCTTCCTCTGGAGGAAGGGCTATTTGTTGGAATCTCGTCAGGAGCCGCAGTGGTGGCGGCTTTGAAGGTAGCGAAACGCAAGGAGAATGCCGGCAAGTTGATCGTGGTCATTCTACCGTCGTTCGGCGAACGCTATCTCAGCAGTATTCTGTTTCAGGATTTGCGGGAGAAGGCGATGCAGATTCCGACAACGCAGCTCCCGGCCTGAGTTTTCGATCGCCATGCCGCATCTGCTCTCGCTAATTCGCGAAGACGTCACCAATGTGATGGAGCATGATCCCGCGGCCAAGTCTCGCCTGGAAGTATTTCTATGTTATTCCGGGCTGCATGCCGTCTGGTTCTACCGCATCAATCACTGGCTGTGGAACCATCGACTGTTTCTCCCCGGCCGGTGGCTTTCGCAGGTGGCGCGCTTGCTGACGGGCATTGAGATTCATCCCGGAGCGAAGATCGGACGCCGTCTATTCATCGATCATGGCATGGGTGTAGTGATTGGCGAGACCTCGATCGTGGGTGACGACGTTACCCTGTATCAGGGAGTCACCCTGGGTGGCACGGGCAAGGAACACGGCAAGCGGCATCCCACGCTGGAAGACAGTGTGGTTGTCGGCGGTGGAGCAAAAATTCTCGGCAACATCATCGTCGGCAAGAACTGCCGCATCGGCGCGGGTTCCGTCGTGCTGCGCAATGTGCCCGACAATTCCACGGTCGTTGGCGTCCCCGGCCACATCATTTTTCGTGAAGGAAAACGCGTGGTGATCACGGATCCCAAGCAGATCAACGATCCGCTATCGGAGGCGCTGGCTGCCGTGGCTACCGAAGTGGAAAAGTTGCGCGCGCGGGTGCGGAAACTGGAAGGTTTCGAGGAAAAGAGCGAACCGGTCTCCGCCGCGCTGCAGCACATCATGGAAGACATCGACTATCAGATTTAGGGCGTCCATCGAGAGTTGGCTCTTTTTCGGCGCAGGCCGTGCCTTTGACAACGACACCCGGAGCGTTTAATGTTCCGGTGCGAAAAAGCTTGCGAGATTAAGCTTGTCGGTTGATATCTGGCATTCAGGATCCGCATTTTTCCCCATGCTACTGAAGACACTGCGTGAAGAGGTGCTGGATGCAAATCTGGAACTGGTTCGCCGCGGTCTTGTTCTTTATACATTCGGCAATGCCAGCGGCATCGATCGCAGCGAGGGACTGGTAGCCATCAAGCCGAGCGGCGTCCCGTATGAAGAGCTGACGCCGGCGCGCATCGTGATATCAGATCTCGCCGGAAAGATCGTAGATGGGAATCTTCGACCATCGTCCGATCTTCCCACTCATCTTCAGTTATACCGGAGCTTTCCCAATATTGGGGGAGTCGCGCACACTCATTCCGAATTCGCTACCGCGTGGGCCCAGGCCGAGACGCCCATCCCGTGCTTTGGGACGACGCATGCTGATTCATTCCACGGGCCCGTGCCAGTCACGGAACAACTCAGCGCGGAGGAAATTGCCGGCGATTACGAACTCGAAACCGGCAAGGCCATTCATCGGGCATTTGAAAACATTGATCCGGATGCGATCCCCGCGGTGCTAGTGGCCGGGCACGCTCCATTTTGCTGGGGCCCGACGGCAGCGTCAGCCGCGCATAATGCGGTGATTCTGGAATACGTGGCGAAGATGGCGTACCACACGCTGCTGATCAATGCCGAATCCAGCCCTCTTGCGCGCGAATTGCACGACAAGCATTTTCTGCGCAAGCACGGTCGCGATGCCTACTACGGACAGGCCAAGACGCGATGAATGTCGCCCTACTCTGGTTCAATTCTTCGACGCTGGTGCACCTGTCGCCCGTCGACCTTGTCATCATTGTTTTCTACTTCGCTCTGGTGCTGACGATTGGTTTGTACCTGAAGGGGCAAGCGAATACCGGCGAAGATTTTTTCATGGCCGGCCGCGAGATGACGGCGTGGGTCGCGGGCCTGGCGTTTCTGTCCGCCAACCTTGGGTCGCTCGAACTCATGGGCTGGGCCGGCAATTCCTATAAATACGGAATCCTCGCAGCTCACTGGTATTGGATTGGGGCCATCCCCGCCATGCTTTTCCTGGCGCTGGTCATGATGCCCTTCTACCATATCTGCAAAACGCATTCCGTACCGGGATATCTGAAATTGCGCTACGGACCGGGCAGCCAGGCTTTGTCCTCGATCTCGTTCGCCCTGATGACCGTACTGATGAGCGGCATCAATATGTACGCCATGGCCGTGGTCATGCGCGTGGTTCTGGGATGGGATATCCATTTCAGCATCTGGGTCTCGTCGATTACCGTCGCAATTTATGTGGCGCTCGGGGGATTGCGTTCGGCAATCTTCAACGAAGTTCTTCAGTTCTTCTTGATCTGGGCCGGGGCGCTGCTGATTCCGATTCTCGGGCTGATCGAAGCCGGAGGATGGAGCGGGCTGCAGGCGAAAATCCTGCAGAATCTCACTGAGCAGCACGTGCCCAATCCAGGATCGTACACGCATCTTTGGGCGACGCTCGGCAATTTCAGCGACAATCCGATGGGCATCAACTGGGTCGGCATCGTCTTCGGCCTGGGCGCCGTAATCTCCATGGGATATTGGACGACGGATTTTCTGGTGGTGCAGCGCGTGCTCGCGGCAAAAGACCTGCGCTCGGCCAAGCTCGCCCCTATCATTGGAGCCGCGTTCAAGATGATGGTCCCGTTCATCGTCATACTGCCCGGCCTGCTGGGACTGGCGCTGTTGCGCGATCCGCATACGGGCAACCTGCTGCGGCTTGTGCCGGGGGACCTGGCATGGTCGCAAGCAGGCCAGGCGCAAGGTTTGCATAGTTATGACGAGGTACTGCCCCTGATGCTGGCCCGATACTGCGGTCCCGGTCTGCTGGGACTGGGCATCACCGCGCTCATCGCCGGCTTCATGTCTGGAATGGCGGGCAACGTCAGCGCTTTCGCTACGGTTTGGACTTATGACATCTACGGCGCGCTGATCAACAAGAATGCGTCCGATGAGAGCAAGGTCAAGATGGGGCGCTGGTGCACGCTGCTGGGAGTGGGCGTCAGCATCGGCACTGCGTACCTGGTCATGAATGCGCAGAGCATCATGGATTATGTCCAAGCGCTTTTCAGTTTCTTCATTGCTCCCCTATTCGGCACCGTGATTCTGGGCATGTTGTGGAAGCGCGCCACACCAGCCGCCGGCTTTTGGGGACTGCTGATGGGCACGACGTCATCGGTGGGCCTGTACGCATGGGTGAAGATGGATCCGTCCGCAGTGCGGTATGTGGCTTTATCGGCACAGGCTCAGGATCAGGCGCAGAACATGTTTCGTGCCCTTTGGAGCTGCTTGATTTGCGTCGCAGTTACGGTCGTGGTCAGCTACCTGACAAAGCCCAAGCCCGATGCGGAGTTGGCGGACCTGGTCTACGGGTTAACGCCGATTCCGAAGGACGAACATGTTTCCGTGTTCCACAGTCCTTTGTTCTGGGGAGCGATCGTCGCGATCGTGTTCGTCATTTTGCAGATTATTTTCTGGTAGGAAACGATGAAAACTGGCGGATCGTTGTCGATTTGGTTCTTCATCGGCCTGTCTCTGGCGGTGAATGGAGCGGTGATTTTCGGCAGGGGAATCTACGAACTGCTTTATCCGCCGCCCGAAGGGATGCGGGTCGTGCTTGCCAATCTGCATGCAAATATCTGGTGGGGGGCGATATTGCTGGTTCTCGGTCTATTTTTCAGCCTGCGCTTTTCTCCCGCGCGAGAGCGGGCGCGGGCAGCACGCAACTCTTAGCGATTAGCGATTTTCATTCGATACGAAGGAAATTTATGTCGGAAAAGAAAATGACGATGGGCGTGATTATCGGGAATCGTGGGTTTTTTCCCGACCAGTTAGCGAAAAACGGACGTGAGGAAATGATTCAGGCGCTGGCGAAAGCCGGCATGGATTCGGTTGTGCTCAGCCCGGAAGAGAGCAAGCATGGCGCCGTCGAAACCCACGAGGAAGCCAAGCGCTGCGCGGCTCTGTTTCAAAAGAATCGCGAGCGCATCGACGGTGTGATCGTTTCGCTTCCGAATTTCGGAGATGAACGAGCGATTGCGGACACTTTGCGGCTGGCGCATCTTGACGTTCCGGTGCTTGTACAAGCCACGCCTGACGACGCGGCGAAGATGACGATCCTGCACCGGCGCGACAGCTTCTGTGGAAAGATGTCCGCCTGCAATAACCTGAGGCAGTACGGCATACGGTATTCGCTCACGCGCCTGCACACGGTGAGTCCGGACTCGGAGGAATTCCAGAAGGATCTGGCGTGGTTTGCCGCCGTCTGCCGCGTCGTGAATGGCTTTCGCAACCTTCGCGTCGGCAGCATTGGAGCGCGTCCCACGGCGTTTAATACCGTCCGCTACAGCGAGAAATTGCTGGAGGCGAACGGCATCTCGACCGAAACTCTGGACTTGTCGGAAGTGTTCGGCCGCATCGCCCGCTTGAAAGACGATCACTCTGGCGTGCAGGGCAAGCTGGCCGAGATCCAGAAATACGTGAATACCGGCAGCGTTCCCGATGCCGCCCTCATCAAGATGGCAAAGCTGGGATATGTGATCGACGACTGGATGACGCAAACCGACGTGCAGATCAGCGCGGTTCAGTGCTGGACATCGATGGAAGAATATTTTGGCGTGGTCCCCTGCACCATCATGAGCATGATGAGCAATAAATTGCTGCCCGCGGCCTGTGAAGTGGACGTTTGCGGCACGCTCAGCATGCACGCTCTCGCGCTCGCTTCCGAAACTCCGAGCGCGCTGCTTGACTGGAACAACAACTACGGCAGCGATCCGGATAAAGCTGTGTGCTTTCACTGCAGCAATCTGCCCAAGCATTTCTTCCAGGATGTTCGCATGGACTTCCAGGAAATCATTGCCGGAACCGTGGGCAAGGAGAACACTTTCGGCACCGTGGTAGGCCGGGTCAAGCCGGGGGCAATGAGCTTTGCGCGCTTCTCGACCGACGATACGGCTGGTGTGATGCGCGGCTATGTCGGCGAAGGCCAGTTCACCAACGACTCACTGAATACATTTGGAGGCGTGGGAGTTGTACACATCTCCGGCCTGCAAAAGCTGTTGCATTACATTTGCGAGAACGGATTCGAACATCACGTGGCGGCGAATTTCTCGAGTACTGCTGCCGCGGTACATGAAGCGGCTGTGCGTTACCTGGGATGGCAG
Organism: uncultured Acidobacteriota bacterium; assembly: GCA_963763795.1. GTDB lineage: Bacteria > Acidobacteriota > Terriglobia > Terriglobales > Acidobacteriaceae > Sulfotelmatobacter. The sequence continues at coordinate 1,379,108 of CAVXPP010000007.1, forward strand.
ATGCACTGGCACGGGAACTAGTTCCCGTGTTGCCGCTAGCCTCCGGCGATGGCGCCGATAATCAGAAACGGCTCTTTGCCGGAAGCGACAGCTTCCGGCAAGGGTGCGTCGGGCGGTTCGTGCGTAAGATCCTCCTGGCAGGCAAAAAAGCGCAGAAACGCGCGCCGCTGCAAAGTAACGTGGTCGCGAATCGCGCCCCGCAGCATGGGATACGCAGATTCCAGGGCATCCAATACAGATCGCTGCGTCACTGCTCCTTCGACCTGGATGGGCACCTCGTGGCCGACGTGGGCCAGCGTACGAAGATGCTGCGGAAGCTCGACTCGAATGGTTATAGGCATCTGAGGCGTACCTTCATTTCACGTAGGTCTCTTGCATGTAGAAAGCTTTCCATTCGTTGCCCACGCGAATCCAAACCTCTCCAAAAACGCTTTTTGCCTTCGATGCCTCGCCGCCGGATTTGCCCTCGTACTGCGCCGTGTATGTAACTAATGCCGCATTTGGTGCCATCGGTTTCACGGCGAAATCACTGAGCGTGTAGCTGAGAAGTTCGAAATCATCTACGGCGTTGACCTCCGCCTTCTTGTCGCCAATGGCGTTGAGGCCTTCCTCGAAGAGACGAAACTTGTCATCCAGCAGAGACGAAAGCGTTGCCTTGTCTTTGTGCTTGAAAGCCTCCCAGAGCTTGCGGACCCGCAGTTCGAGTTGAGGAGACGCAGCCTCGGGCTTGGCGGCCTGCTGCTTCTCTTGCGCCGTCGCTGTACCAACTACTGACAACAACAGCAATGCAACCGCAACCAATGTTTGTTTCATCTTGTTCTCCAATGTTTAGCGCGGGAATGAGTTTATCAACAGTGAAGAGTTGGCCTGAGAACTGGTGCCGTCCCTACGGGACTCCTGTCTATTTCCGCATGATTACCCGGCACTTCCGTGCCCGGGCTCTCACATACCGCCGTTACGCGGCTGGGTTTCAGTGGCACGGCTTTGAGCCGTGCCCTCGCAGGTCTGATCCCCGTTCACGAGTGACTAGACGCGCGAATTTTCAAAGAGCCGACGCTTATCTCTTACTTCAATGTCTGCACTTCCACCGACAGTACCGCCGGCAGATCACGCACAATCGGCGACCACGAGTCGCCAGCATCCGGCGACACGTACACTTGGCCCCCGGTAGTGCCGAAATAGATTCCACACTTATCCAGCGTGTCCACTGCCATGGCGTCGCGCAGAATGTTCACGTAGCAATCCTTTTGCGGCAAGCCGTTCGTGAGCGCTTCCCACTCATTGCCGCCAGTCTTGCTACGGAAGACGCGTAACTTGCCTTCGTGCACGTAGTGCTCGCCGTCGCTCTTGATGGGGACGACGTAAATGGTTTCGGGTTCGTGGGAGTGCACGTCGATGACGAAGCCGAAATCAGTGGGCAAGTTGCCGCTGATCTTGGTCCATTGCTCGCCCGCGTTGTCGGAGCGCATCACGTCCCAATGTTTCTGCATAAACAGCACACCTGGCCGGGTGGGATTCATCGCGACATGATGTACGCAGTGACCGGTCTCTGCGTTCGGGTCCGGGATATATTTCGAATAGAGCCCTTTGTTGATGGGCTTCCAACTCTTACCGCCGTCGTCGGAGCGAAACGCTCCCGCGGCAGAAATCGCGATGTAGATACGATCGGGGTTGCTCGGATCGAGAATGATCGTGTGCAGACACATGCCGCCAGCTCCGGGCTGCCACTTCGGTCCGGTTCCGTGCCCGCGAAGCCCGGACAACTCGTGCCAGTTTTGTCCGCCGTCCGTCGAGCGGAATAATGCCGCATCTTCCACTCCTGCGTACACAGTATCGGGATCGCTGAGCGAGGGCTCCAGGTGCCACACGCGTTTGAATTCCCAGGGATGCTGCTTGCCATCGTAAAACTGGTGCGTGGTCAGCGGCTTGCCGGTCTCGGGAGAGACATCGTAAACGAACTTGTTGCTTTCACCCTTTGGCGCCCCGCCCGGAGCGGTAGTCTCCCCGGGAGGGGTTCCGGGCTGATGCCAAGTCTTGCCGCCGTCGTCGGAGCGCTGAATGATCTGCCCGAACCATCCACTGGTCTGGGAAGCGTAAATGCGATTGGGATCCGCGGGTGAGCCCTTCAGGTGATACAGCTCCCAGCCCGCGAAGTGGGGACCACTTACGTCCCATTTCTCGCGTTTGCCGTCAGAGGTAAGGATGAATGCGCCTTTCCTGGTACCGGCGAGAACTCGAACTTTGCTCATGCCTTGCTCCTTCGTTGGCGAATTCCGTATCGTAGAATGCGTGCAGATGCAGAATAGACCCCGATTCTATCCGAGCCCAATGCGGTGAAGTCAACCGCTGGCCGGATTTATCCACCAACAAACCCGACGCAGTATACATTCCTGCAGGAATTTGTCAGGAATCGGGATAGGAAGGGGTTATGCATCAGGCTTTCTCGTATAGACCGGGAGAAATAATTACATTCCACTGCGCGACAGAGCTCGCGCTAATCCTTTCAGAAACAAGGATTTATCGTTTGGCAAGCTCTGTGCAACCTTTTTCCTGCTCCCGTCTTCAGAATGAAGCTGACAAAAGCGATCCAAGCCCGGAGCTTTGCGTCTAAAGTAGCAGGCTTAGGGGAATTTCTTCGTCTAGCGCTGCTCAAGGTGACGCAGTAGTCGTGTCACCAAAAGCCACGATTATTCTGTTCAGTTCGGAATGGCACCGAAGTTCGATTGTTCCAGCGCTGAGCGGTTCTCTCAGGTTTGAGGATTTGTAGATGCGATTATTAAGCGCGCGCCTGATCATCTCACTCATCATTGGGGTCACGCTGGTATCGCTGTGCTCGTCCTACTACCAGGCGCTACTGTCGACGCGTGGCATGCGCCGGGACCTGCAACACCGTGCCGAGTTGCTGGGAGAAAGTCTGGGAAGAAATGTGGAGCGGGATCTGGAACGAGATGCTCCGCAAACGCTGCAGCGTACGGTCCAGCAATTTGCGAATCGCGAACATCTAGCTGGGCTTGCTGTCTATGATCCGCAAGGCCATCCGCTGGCAGTTACGACCAACATCGAACCGTTGATGGCGAGTGCGCCGCCGATCGTGTTGCAGGCGTTGAAGGAGGAGCATGACACCGACGCCTTCCTGCGTATGGGAATCGCCTCGATTCATATTTATGCCTTGCCTTTGCATCGGGGAGATAAACTCATCGGCGCCTTGGCAATTGTCCACGATTCGGGGTACATCAAGGGCGAGGACATGCGGATCTGGCGCGAGACGTTCTTGAGCGTCCTGGCGTATGTGGTCCTGATTGTAATGATCACGCTGCTGATCGTGCGCTGGAGCATTGCCGGACCCATCGCACGCACGGCGCACTGGATGCGGGCTTTGCGCACCGGACGCGCCATGTCAACCCGGATTAAGCCCCCCGATCTGGAAATGTTTCGCCCCTTGGCTCGCGAGGTAGCCACGTTTGCGGAAAGCCTGAACACGGCTCGTTACGCCGCCGAATTAGAGGCGCGACTGCGTGCCACCGGCGAAGCCATGTGGACAGCCGACCGTCTGGCCGTTCACGTTCGCGCCCGGCTCGAAGACGGCATGCTGTTCGTGGTTTCGAATCGCGAGCCTTATCTACACCTCCGGCGCGGCAGATCAGTGCAAGTGAGCGAACCCGCCAGCGGGCTGGTTACCGCGATCGAGCCCATACTTCGCGCGTGCGGTGGAACCTGGGTCGCTCACGGTTCAGGCGATGCCGATATGGAAGTCGTGGACGCGCACGATCGTTTGCTGGTGCCGCCCGACGATCCTCATTACACCCTTCGACGGGTGTGGCTCTCGAAAGAGGAAGAACAGGGTTATTACTACGGATTTGCCAATGAGGGGTTGTGGCCGCTCTGCCATATCGCGCACACGCGCCCGCTGTTTCGCGCCAGCGACTGGCAGCATTACCAGCAAGTGAATCAGAAGTTCGCCGACGCGTTGCTCGAAGAAATGGAGAACGTAAGCCGTCCTGTAGTACTGGTGCAGGACTATCACTTCGCGCTCCTGCCGAGAATGATCAAGCAACGCCGGCCTGACGCCCGCGTCGCGATCTTCTGGCACATCCCGTGGCCGAATCCAGAGGCGTTCGGTATCTGTCCATGGCAACGCGAGTTGATCGACGGTTTGCTGGGCGCCGATCTGATCGGCTTTCACATTCAGGCGCACGGCACGAACTTTTTGCAGACCGTCGATCGGATTGTCGAATCCCGCATTGACTGGGACCATTCCACGGTTCAACGCCTGGAGCACCGGACCACGGTTCGGCCTTTCCCTATCAGCGTCGAATCGACTAATCCGCCTACCGAACTTCCTCGTGAGTCGGCCTACGAGGACCGGGGCTCCTTATTGAAGGCTTTAGGCGTGGAAGCGGCACTCATGGGCGTGGGCGTCGATCGGGTGGACTACACCAAGGGAATCCTCGAACGATTTCTGGCGATCGAAAGATTTCTGGAGAAGTATCCGCGTTACCAGGGAGTCTTCACATTCGTTCAGATCGGAGCTCCGAGTCGAACCCACATCAAGCGTTACCACGACTTGCAGGCGGAAATTGAGGCGGAAGCCGAGCGCATCAACTGGAGATTCCAAGCGGATCAGTGGAAACCAATTGTTCTGCTGAATCGGCAGCACACTCATAGCGAAGTGGCTCGCTATTACCGCGCGGCTGATCTCTGTCTGGTGACGTCGTTGCACGATGGCATGAACCTGGTGGCTAAGGAATTTGTGGCCGCACGGCACGATGAACGCGGCGTACTGATCCTGAGTTGTTTCACGGGGGCAGCCCGCGAATTGCACGATGCCTTGCAAGTTAACCCATACGACATCGATCAAACTGCCGAGGCGATTCGGGCGGCTCTTGAAATGCCACCCGAAGAGAAGCAGCTCCGCATACAACGGATGCGAAAGGTGGTGCGCGAGCACAACGTGTATCGCTGGGCTGGCAGCTTGATTGAAGAACTCTGCGATGTGCGTCTGGATATTGAGCTTCCGGGTACGGGTTCAGGTCCAGGTACAGGTTCAGTGCGCCCGCCTTTGTCGGAAACCGGAGCAAGCGATGTTACAGCTAGAGAACGTACATGACTTTCTGGAATCGGTCGCGAGGGCGCCACGATCCGTATTACTGCTCGACTATGACGGAACGTTGGCGCCCTTCAAAGTCAACCGCCAGACAGCAGTGCCTTATCCGGGAGTGAGCAACCTTTTGCAGCAGATCATCGACACTGGACGAACCCGGGTGGTGATCGTTACGGGTAGGGATGCCCGGGATATTTCTCAATTCCTGCGCCTTCGGCCGATGCCGGAGATCTGGGGCTCGCATGGACTGCAGCGGCTGTTGCCTGACGGAAGCTGCGAAATGCCGGAGATCCCGGCCGATGTAGCCGAGGTTCTGGACGCCGCCAGGCGCTGGCTTGATTACCAGGGACTTCACGACCTCGCCGAGATCAAGCCCGGAAGCATCGCGGTTCACTGGCGTGGGCTGGAGGAATCGACAGCGGAAGAGCTTCGCGGCAAGATTCTGGTGGGATGGTTTCCCATCGCGGATCGGGCAGCGCTGAAGCTTCTCGAGTTCGATGGAGGGATGGAGATGCACATGCCCGATCCCGACAAAGGACATGCCGTGCAGACGGTCCTTGCGGAGATGGATCCCCACACTCCCGCCGCGTATCTTGGCGATGACTTGACGGACGAGCGGGCTTTCCGCGCTCTAGCAGGACGGGGCTTGAGTGTATTAGTGCGTCCGAGGCAGCGACGCAGCGTGGCACGAGTCTGGCTCAAACCTCCGGAACAACTCCTCGATTTTCTGTCGCGCTGGCTTTCCGCCATTGAGACAACCCAACTGGCTCGGAGTGCTACTTACTAAACAGATGCCTGACGCCACCAACCCGCCGCTCTCAGGCGCTTTCGCGGGTTAACTCTGCCGCGGACTCCGCAGGGCCGAAGAATGCCGGCGGCAATTTCGCGTGGATCGTTGTCGTGGAAACGCTGACCCGCTTTTCGATCTGTTCGACAATCGTCTCTGCCGCGGACTCTCCCACTCCGCCAAGCCAGGCCCGCACGGTTTGCGTCAGCGGTTCCGAAGACGCTCCATAGCCGAGTTCGACTAAAGCGGTTGGCAATCCCAGGGATCGAGGAACGACCGCGTCAATCGCGATTACCCCTTCAATGCCTCTCTGCTGCAATTGCATGCAGAGTTGGTTGGAATCGGAGACGGAGACATCGATGCTTCCCAGAGCCAGCAGGTATTCCATCTCCTGCAGCCGTGTTTGCAGGCCGGCCACGACCTGAGCCACGGGTACTCGGCCGAAGTCCGAGGCGATGGCCGCAATCATGCGCGTCCGTTTCGTACGCAAGGAGCGGGCCCACAGGTTGGGACGGTAATTCAGTTCCGCTGCCGCCCGAAATACGCGCTCCTTGGTGCACTGCGGAATAGCCCGCGCCGCAGGAGTATGGTTCAACACCGCAGAAACCGAACAGGGGGCCAACCCCACTCTGTCGGCGACGGTCTTCAAGTTTGCAGGACACTTTTTCTCCGGTAACATTTCTCCCTCATTTCATAAAAAAGGACCCTGCATCCGCCCGAACTCCAGGGCGGGGTGCAGTATTTGGATTGTCTCGACGACTTGGTCAGATCAACGGTTGGAAACCCGATCGCGGGGACCAAACGGACGGTTCGGCGCTCCTCTGCCACTCTGCAGAAGGGGCACACTTACTTTGCCGCAAGATACGGCAGTGAGTCCAACGCAAAAATTCCATTCTAGGGATCAGCGTTTGCGTGGTGAGAATCGGAATCGAAGGCTTAAAGATTACTTGCCGGCAAATTGACCGCGCCGCCGCGCGTCCTCGCAGGCCTCGACCGGATCGCGGCCCGTCACCTGTTTGTACCACGCGGGATGAAAGGTCCACGCCCAAGCTTCACTCACCGCGCCGCGAATCATCGCCTGGAAAGTTCCCGGCTCGCCGATGGTGCTGAGATAGATGTGAACGAAAATTCCGCCCAGCATGATGAGGGCTGAAAGGTCGTGAAGGATGTAGCTGACCGCGACCGCCCAGCGCCCAAACGTGGGCGCTCCCATCCACATGATGATTCCGGTAATCAGATAGACTATCGACCCGACCACGATCTCCCAGAACATCAGCTTCTGGCCACCGTTGAAGAATCCGGTGTCGGGCGGATCCATTTTCTCTTTGCCGGAAACGATGCTCCTGATATTGCGCATCCAGTGAGTATCAGCCGACGTCCAGGTCATCGGTACGATCCAGTTCAGCAGTTGCAGCGCGAAAAAGATGACGAATCCCAACCCAAACCAGGGATGCATCGTGCGCGCCAGCGGGCCGCCACCGAAGATGGGAGTGAACCAGCGGAACAGCCACGGCAGATAAATACCGAAGCCGGAGAACAGAGCGAGGAAGAAGAAGACAGCGACCACCCAGTGCAGCACTCGGGTATAGACGGGATGACGTAGTAGTTCGCCTTGGTAGACTTCCGTTTGCCCAATGCGGTCGAAAGTTCTGCGGGCTTTATCGTCGAAGCGTTCAACTGCGGTGGACATCGGGCCCCTCCTTCTGGAGCGGCGGCTCCGGCTGCGGACGCCGCGGTCCGACCGTCACGTAGTGCAGCAATACGCCGAGGCCACCAAATAACGCGAACGTTCCCAGCACCGGCTTGAACAGCCACTTCCAGACCGTATAGCTCCAGGGGATCACAGGATTCTTCGGCAGTCCGCCATAGTGTTCCGGATTCTCCGCATCGTGCAATACGTAAACCACGTGCGTCCCGCCGATGGATTGCGGATCGTAGACGCCTGCCTGGGCAAAACCAAAGTTCTCACGTAGTTGCTTCGCGCGCTCCTCCGCGATGAACTTCATATCGTCCTTGGTTCCGAATTTCAGGCATCCCGTCGGGCAAGCTTTGATGCAGGCGGGCTCAAGTCCCTGTCCCACGCGGTCGGAGCACAGCGTGCACTTGTAGACCTTCTTGGTTGCGGGATTGAACTTGGGAATGTCATAGGGACATCCGGAAACGCAGAACTCACATCCGATGCAATTTTCCTGCTGAAAATCAACGATGCCGTTCGTGTATTGCACGATGGCGCCGTCGGCCGGACATGCCCGCAAGCAGCCGGGATCGGCGCAGTGCATGCACTGATCCTTGCGCATGAGCCACTGGATGGTTCCATCTTCACGCTGGTGCTCGTTGAACTTGATCAGGTTCCAGTAATTCCAGCGTGTTTCCGGCATGGTCTGGTAGGTGTTATCGAACATGGTCGGACTGAACGGCATGTCGTTCCATTCGACGCACGCTACTTCGCATGCCTTGCATCCGATGCAGATCGTGGTGTCGATAAGCTTGCAGACTTCCGCATCGCGCTGCACATCGAACCCCGGCGACGCGCCGGAGTGTCCGGAAATCCGCTTGGCTTGAAGTGTTTTGCGATCGCTCATACTCAGCTTCTTTCGTTACCCAACGCCCCGCTGCTATCAGTGGGGCACCCCCAAAAGCGAAGGCAAGATGCCTTCGCGACGGCCGGCGAGACGGCGGCGCTACAAATCCCTACACCTTTTCAATCTTCACCAAAAAACCTTTGAACTCGGGAGTATAGGCATTGGGATCGATCACGGTCGGCGTTAATTGGTTCGCCAGCGTCTTCGCCGTCTTGCCTTCGTCTTCCACAATCCCGCGGAACCCCCAATGAATTGGGATGCCGATCTGAAACGTTTCCTTCCCGTCGATTTTCATTGGGCGAATCCGCCGCGTGACCATGGCTTTTGCAATGTAATGACTGCGCGCGCTCGTCACCCGCACTTTCTCTCCCCCGCGGATGCCCATCCGGTCGGCCAGTTCCGCCGGAACTTCCACGAACGGCTCCGGCACCAGTTGTACATTCATGGGATTGTTCTTGGTCCAGTAGTGATAGTGTTCGGTCAACCGGTAGGTCGTGCAGATTACGTTGAATCCTTGATCGACGGTCCCGTACTTGTCCATATCCGTCTTGTATTTCTTTACGACCGGATTGTTCGATTGATTCGGGTGAAACAGATTGGCAATCGGGCTTTCGATCGGTTCGTAGTACTCGGGAAATGGACCGTCTGCCATGGCTCCTAGAGGAACGAAGATCCGCCCGACGCCCTCAGGATTCATGATGAACGGTCCCATGTGATCCTTCGGCGCGGAATCGGCCTTGAAATCAGGCACGTCGTTGCCGACCCAGGTATGCTTCGCCTCATCCCACCAAACCTGGCGACGCGACGGATCCCAGGGCTTGCCGTTCACATCGCACGACGCCCGGTTGTAGAGCACGCGCCGGTTCAACGGCCACGACCATGCCCAGTTGGGATAAATTCCGAGGCCGGACGGGTCGTCGGTTCCGCGCCGTTGTGTCAACGCGCCCGCTTCGGTCCACGATCCGCAATACAGCCAGTTTCCAGCAGAAGTAGTGCCGTCATCTTTCAGCCACGCAAAGCTGGGCAGCTGCTGTCCGGCTTTCAAGGTCACATTCGTCTTGGGATCGGTAACATCGGCAACCGCTTTTCCATTAATCTCTTTCGCGACCTCGGCTAGCGACGGATTGTAGGGTTCAGTGTACGAGAACGATGCATTCAGAACCGGGTCGGGGAATTTGCCGCCCTCCTTCTGATACAGTTCCCGCACTTTCAGGAAAATAGTTGCCAGAATTTCCTGATCGAGCTTGGCCTGCCCTGGGGGCGGAAGGGCGACGTTCTTCCACTGCAGCCAGCGCGCCGAATTTACGAACGTGCCGTCTTTCTCGGCGAAACCCGCGCCCGGTAGCCGGTACACTGTCGTATTGATCTGCTTCATCTCATCGGTCGAGATGCCGGGAGCGCGCCAGAACTCGCTGGTCTCATCCGGATAAATTTCGCAGACGACAAGCCAGTCCGCCTTCTTCAGCGCGTTTATGTTCTTCTCGGAGTCGGGCCCGATCATCACGCCATTCATGCCGAAGGCGAACAACCCTTTAACCTTGCCCTCGTACATGTCGTTCCAGATATTGACCCACGAATAGTTGCGATCGATTTTCGGCAGGTAACTGAAGGCGAAATCGTTTTCTTTGGTCGCGGCCGGCCCGTACATCGCCTTGAGGAATGAAACCGCGAACTTGGGCGTGTTCGACCAGTAATTGAAAGAATCCCAGGGATCGGGCTTGGAGGGATTCGGCGTGATGCGTTTCAGGTAGGCTGCCAGGTCCACATCGGCGGGATTCGGCATCTTCAAATAACCCGGCAGAATGTCGAAAATGCCCGCCATATCGGTCGCGCCTTGAATGTTCGAATGCCCGCGCAGGGCGTTCACTCCACCACCGGCGCGTCCCACGTTCCCCATCAGCAACTGCAGCATCGCGGCCGTGCGTATGATCTGGGTGCCGAAGCTGTGCTGCGTCCACCCGACGGCATAGATGATGGTGGCCACTTTCTTCATATCGCCATCTTTGCGGATCGACGTGAAGAGATCAGCAGCTTTCAGAAATTGATCCTGCGGAATGCCGGTAATGCGCTCGACTATCTCCGGGGTGTAACGTTCGTATTGCTTTTTCAGCAATTGAAATACGCAGCGCGGATGCTGCAGCGAAAGGTCAAACGCAATCTTTCCCGGCAGGACTGGAGGCGGAGCAGGCGCACCGGGCTTCGGAGCAGTCGCAGGCTCGTACTGCTTGGCGGGGGTCGGACCGACCGGCTTGCCCGTCAGATCTCCGCCTTCTTCGTAATTCCACGTCGCCTTGTCGTAGATTTTCTTTTCCGGATCGAAGCCCGAGTACAACCCATCGTCAGGCAGCTTGAACCGGTCTTTGATAATGAATGCGGCGTTGGTGTAGTTGACGAGGTAATCGTGCGCGATGCGGTTGTTCTGGATGGCGTAATTGATCAAAGCGCCTAAAAAGGCGATGTCCGACCCAGCACGAATTTGAAGATAGAGGTCGGCGGTCGCGGCAGTGCGCGTCAGCCGTGGATCGACCACGATCGTTTTCGCATTGCGGTGAAGCTTGGCCTCAATCGCCCACTTGAAACCACAAGGATGGTTTTCCGCTGGATTCCCGCCCATGATCAACATCAAGTCGGTGTTCTTGATGTCGATCCAGCCATTGGTCATCGCCCCGCGTCCGAATGTTGGCCCCAAACTGGAGACCGTAGGGCCGTGTCAAACACGGGCCTGGTTTTCCAGGTAGCAGACCCCCAGGCTGCGCATGGTCTTGACGACCAGATAATTGAATTCGTTAGTGTCGGTGCAGCCGCCGGTAAACGCGATTCCCTCACAGCGGTTGACGGTATGCCCGTTCGGGTCCTTCTCGGTGAAGGTATCGTCGCGCGATTTTTTCACTTTTGCGGCGATCTCCGAGTAGGCCTGCTCCCACGAGATGTCTTCCCACTGGGTTGCTCCCGGCCGCCGCACTTGCGGCTTCAATAGCCGCCGGTCATTCAGGATGTCCTGCTCGAGCGATGATCCCTTCGGACAAAGGGTTCCGCGGTTGATGGGATGATCCGGATCGCCTTCGACATGCACGACCTGGGGAATGGCGTTCTTCGCCTTGTCGCCCAGCGTGTAGATGATAACGCCGCAGCTTACGGAGCAATACGGACAAGTGCTGCGGGTCTCGCTGGCCCGAGAGATTTTCAGGCTCTGGGTTTGCGCGTAGACAGGAGTCAGATCAAATCCAAGAGTAGAAAGACCGGCTCCACCAACTACTGCACCTTTCAGAAAAGTCCGACGGGAGAATTCCATGCGAACCTCCAGCAATCTACCTCTACGCTTCACTCCGCCAAGCAGGCCCTGGACGACTTTAAGTGAATGAGATGTTATACGGAGGTTGAAGGTTGCGGTCGTTGCGTCCCCACGCCGACGACCGATTGGGGCGAACTAATGCCAAAAATATAATCCCGCGTCTCGGTCGGAGTCAATGCGCGAAATTTCGCATGATAGAATTCAGGCTCCACTGGCAGCCAGTGGCGCATGCCACCAGCGACCTCACTTTCTCCCTGGCAGCGGCGCATCCAGCGCGCGCAAGAACTTTCCCGCCAGTATCCCGCTGCGTCAGAAATTCTCACTTTCTACATTCACATCGCAGGCTTCCAGGAGAACTTACAGGGCGGACTGCGCCAGATTCTCGATGGACGGCCGCTCTCAAGCTATGGTGAACTTGACGGGCGGGAGTTGTCGGAACTCAGCCCCAGATTTGCGTCGTTCCTGTCCCTGGCGGAAAAACATGCTCCTGCGCCCCTTGCCGAACTGACGCTTCGACTCCGCACCAGCGGACCGGATTTTTGGTCTGAGCTGCTGCGTAGCGCATGGAACGTCTCATCTCCTTCCGACCCGCAGGGATTTCTTGCCCAGGTCTTCCTTCAGCCGTACGCCGAGTGGCTGCGCTCGCGAGCATCGTTGCAGTCGCTTTCCCACGCCTACGCCCTATGTCCTTTCTGCCGGCGCAAACCCGGCTTCGGCGTCCTGCGCCAGATGGGCGATGGTGCCGCACGCTCTCTGGTCTGCTCGTTTTGCATGGCGGAATGGGAATTTCGCCGGATTGTCTGTCCGGGCTGCGGCGAGGAAGACGATAAGAAACTCGCCGTCTTTACTGCCGACGAATTTCCATGCATCCGCGTCGAATGCTGCGACTCCTGCAAGACGTACCTCAAAACGATTGACCTGACCAAAAACGGTCTCGCCGAGCCCATCGTTGATGAACTAGCTTCCGCGCCGCTGGATCTCTGGGCGCGCGAACACGGCTACGCCAAGCTCCGCAGCAATCTCTTAGGCTTGTAAAAGACCGTAGAGCATTCCGCTCCACGCTCGGTTATCCTCCTCATATGCCTTCGCGCTTCCCGGTTTCCGGAGATCAGAAGCTGATCCAGGTCGTCGATTCGGCATTGGCGGATGCGGCTCGCCGCGCCGGAAGGCGGTTGGCTTGCCGCCCCGGCTGTACGCAATGCTGCATCGGCGTTTTTCCCATCAACCAACTGGATGCTCTCCGCCTGCAGCGCGGCTTAGCCAAGCTGGACTCTTCCGCTCCTGAGCGTGCAGCGGCGATCCGGGAACGCGCCCGGGAATCGGTTGCCCGTCTTACGCCGGAATTTCCCGGCGACGTAAGCACAGGTTTGTTGGATGAAGGAGAAGAGGCCGCGCGACGCTTCGAGAACTTCGGCGACGACGAGCCTTGCCCCGTTCTCGACCCGCAGACTGGCCTGTGCGAACTTTACGAATCGCGTCCGATGACCTGCCGCGTTTTCGGTCCTCCGGCGCGCTCCGACGATGGTCTGGGAGTTTGCGAACTCTGTTTTCAAGGCGCGGCCGACCAGGAGATTGCGGCTTGCGAGATGATTCCGGATCCCGACGATTTGGAGTCGCGCCTGCTTCGAAATCTCGAAAAGCGCACCGGCCTCCGCGGAAACAGCATCATCGCATTCTGTCTCGCATCGTAGGCAACGCAACTCTTATTGCTTACGTTCGAGCTCGGCCCAACGCTCGTACAACGCGTCGACCTCTCGCTGGGCCTGATCCAGTTCGGCATGGACTGCGAGCAGCCGCGCAGCGTCGCTGGCGATCGCGGGATTCTCAGCATTCGCCTGCTTGCGCTGCAGCTCTTCCTCCGCCTCGGCAATCCGTTGTTCCATGCCCGCATATTCGCGAGCTTCCAGGTAAGAAAGTTTTCTTTTCGCCGGCGGCGCAGGTTTCGGCTTCGAAGCTTCGGACGGCAGATTTGCGGTCCCCGCCGCCGCTCTCCGTTGCTCCTGCCAGGCTTCCCACTGCGAATAATCCGCGAAACGCTCGGCTTCGCCCAAACCATCCAGGCCCAGCACAATCGTCGACACGCGGTCGAGCATGTAGCGATCATGCGTCACCAGTACCAGCGAGCCGCGAAACTCGAGCAGACTCTCTTCCAGAATTTCGAGAGTGGGAATGTCCAGATCGTTCGTGGGCTCATCCAGCAGCAGCACATCCGCGGGCTGCAGCATCAACTGAGCAATCAGCACCCGCGCCCGCTCGCCTCCGGAGAGCCGCTCGATGGGTTGGTTGAGCTGTTCTCCTTTGAATAGAAATCGCGCCGCCCACGAGGCCACATGAATCGATCGGTCCTGATAGATCACCGAGTCTCCTTCCGGAGACAGTGCCTGGCGCAGTGTGAGTGCAGGATCGAGCGCGCGAGTCTGATCGAAGTAGACGATACGAAGATGGTCCGCCCGGAGAATTTCTCCTTCGGTCGGCGCTGTCTCTCCGCGCAAGAGGCGCAAAAGCGTCGTCTTGCCGCTGCCATTAGGACCAACCAGGCCTACGCGCATTCCGGCTGCGATCACGCAATTTAGATTTTGAAATAGCGTGCGGCCGGCAACGGAATAGCTGACGTTCTGTAATTCGATCAGCCGCTTCGTCTTGCGATCGGTGGCGGAGAAGTCAATCCGTGCCGTCGCGCTCCGCGTTCTGGAATTCAACTCGGCGAGTTCTTCGATCAGTTCTCCCGCTTTGTCGATGCGCGCTTTCGACTTCCGGGTGCGGGCTTTCGCCCCGCGACGCAGCCACTCGATTTCGGAATGAACCAGGTTTTCCAGCGCTTCCTGCCGCTTCGATTGCGCGCGCAAGAACTCCTCTTTCTTCTCCAGAAAAGTGCTGTAGCGCCCTTGCACCCGCAGCAATCCATCCGGATAGATCCGGCTCAGCTCGGCCATGTCGTTGGCTACATTTTCGAGGAAGTAGCGATCGTGACTGATGACGACACACGCAAACCCCGCCCGCTCGAGAACTTCTTCCAGCCACTCAATGCCTGCCAGATCCAGATGGTTGGTGGGTTCATCCAGCAAAAGAATGTCGGGAGACTGAACCAGAGCCTCGACGATCGCCAGCCGCTTTTGCCAGCCGCCGGAGAGCGCTGTGGCTTCGGCTTGCGAGTCCGTGAATCCTGCGCGTCCCAGAGTTTCGGCGGAGAGCGTGACCCGCTCTGACGGAAGCACTCCAGAGCGCTCGATGGCTTTTTCAACGACCGATCCCAAGGTGTCACCAGGGTGGAACTCCGACTCCTGCTCGACATAGCTCATGCGCAGGCGCCTTCGAACTGCGATCTCGCCCTCATCCGGTTCGACCGCTCCGGCCAGGATCCGCAGCAGCGTTGACTTGCCCGAGCCGTTCGGGCCGATCATCCCGATGCGGTCCCCCTCCGAAACCGTGAAAGAAACGTTCTGGAATAGCGGCTCAGCTCCGAAGGCCTTCGAAACGCCGCGTACGTTGATCAGTGGTGGCAAGACTGTGCGATCTCCTGAATCTCTTTTGAGATTATCAGGAAGATCTCAGTCGCGAAGATGACGAAGGCCGTCAGATCGGATAGAACTGGACTGGATGGTGGTATCACACCATGCGTCACAACGCATTTACTTACCAGGCGGGTTTGCCATCTTTGAAGCGCAGAGTTAAGGTTTCGCCGCTCTTCACTACTATCTCCCGGGCCAACGTCAGGTCCGTTCCGTCTTGCTTCACTTTCGAGCCCGTGACTTCAATGGCGTCGTCCGGCTTGAACTCGATGCCCATGTCATCGAGAAATTTCTTGGGACAAAGAAAAACCTCGGCGGGATCCGGGCTGCTTTTCATCACCAGGTACACTACCGGCTTTCCTCCGGAGGGAGGCACGAGTTTCAGTTCCTGCACCACGCCTTTGAAGGTAGTTTCGGTGGCGGGATCATATTTCGGTGATGCCTGCGAGAAAGCGAGCGTCGAGAGAAAAGTTACAGCCGCCAGCGGCAGAAGAGGACACAAAATCCGGCCGGAGGTAGTCATCGTGGACCCTCCATTCGGCGGATGTTAGGCCCAATCTGGAGGAAAAGCAATGGAATTGTCCAGAACGCAGTGGCCGCTCGACCTTGCCCAATCGGGCGACTTCCGTTAACGTTTAGCCCACTTGAAGACCCTCGTGGGAAAGGAATCGAATTATTCCGCAGCTGCGGAAAATTCTTCATGAACAACGAAGATGGCATGACTTTTTTAGGAATCGATGTCGGCACTGGAGGAACACGCGCCCTGCTGATGGATTCGCAGGGGAATGTTGTTGCCTCCGCGTCGGCGGAGCACCAGAACTTCGCCAGCCCTCGGCCCGGTTGGGCCGAGCAGAATCCGGAGGATTGGTGGCGAGCCTGCAAAGCAGCAGTGGGCCAGGTGCTCAAGTCGGCAGCACTGGGCGCGGACGGGATCGCATGCATCGGCTTCTCCGGCCAGATGCACGGCGCTGTCCTGCTCGATTCCTCGCACGAGGTGGTGCGACCAGCCATCATCTGGTGCGATCAGCGCAGCGAGGCGCAGTGCCGGGAATTGGAGCAGATGTTCGGCCGCGATACGCTGATCCGTCTCACCTGCAATCCTCCGCTGACAAACTTCACTCTGACGAAACTGCTGTGGGTGCGCGAGACCGAGCCTGAGAACTGGCGGCGCGTGGCGCATATCATGCTGCCGAAAGATTACCTCCGCCTTCGCCTGACCGGAGAGCTCGCCATCGACATGGCTGATGCTTCGGGCACCTTGATGCTGGATGTCGCTAACCGATGCTGGTCGTCCGAAGTGCTGAACAAAACTGGCATCCAGCAAAATATGCTTCCCCCGCTCTTCGAGTCACCGCAAGTTTGCGGCAAGGTCTGCGCCTACGGCGCCGAAGCCACCGGCCTTCACGCCGGAACGCCCGTAGTCGCTGGTGCCGGAGATCAAGCCGCGGGAGCCGTGGGTATGGGCATTGCCCGCGCCGGGGCGGTCAGCGCGACGATTGGGACTTCCGGTGTCGTCTTTGCCTCGACCGATCGTCCCGCGATGGATCCGCAAGGCCGTCTGCACACGTTCTGCCATGCCATCCCCGGCCGCTGGCACGTTATGGGAGTCACGCAGGCCGCGGGATTATCACTGCGCTGGTATCGGGATCAGTTCGGCGAAGCCTCGCCAGGAATTCGGAGCAAAGACGGCCGTGATCCGTACGATATCTTTGCGGAAGAAGCGAGTACCGCTCCGCCCGGTTCAGAGGGCGCATTTTGGGTCCCTTATCTGATGGGCGAACGCACGCCGCATCTCGATCCCAACGCCCGCGCTGCGCTGGTGGGACTGACGGCTTCTCACACTCGCGCCCACGTCCAGCGCGCCATTCTCGAAGGCGTAGCCTTCAGCCTGAAAGATACATTCACGATCTTCGATGAAATGAAGATTCCGGTGACATCCGTTCGTTTAGGCGGGGGGGGTGCGCGCTCTTCGCTCTGGCGGCAAATTCAGGCTGACGTGTATGGCCGAGAAGTAGAAATCGTAGCGGCGGAGGAAGGCGCGGCTTACGGTGCAGCCATCCTGGCAGGAGTAGGGGCGGGGGCCTGGTCGTCCGTCGAGCAAGCTTGCGAGGCGGTGGTTCGCGTAGCCCGGCGAATCGCGCCGAATCCGAAGGATTCATCCACGATGCAGCGGGCATACGTCACTTACCGCAAAATTTATCCGGCGTTGAAGGTGTTGCAAACGCCCTGACGCAGGCACAACCGCGCCTGATACCATTTACTCAGGCAGTTTCTGCTCGCCGGTTATCGTGAGGTGAGCCTCAGCGTGGGGAGCCTGCGTGCCGGGTTGCCCGCCGCCCACCGTGATGATGTAGTCTCCCGCCGCCACCAATCGGTCGCCGGCTTCATTCACGTAGCTCAG
Organism: uncultured Acidobacteriota bacterium; assembly: GCA_963763795.1. Lineage (GTDB taxonomy): Bacteria > Acidobacteriota > Terriglobia > Terriglobales > Acidobacteriaceae > Sulfotelmatobacter. The sequence goes on from CAVXPP010000007.1 coordinate 1,396,780, forward strand.
ATCGCGCGGAGTGAGCGACAGCGTGACGTGCTGCTGCTCGCCCGCCTTGATGTGGACGCGCTTGAACCCACGCAACGCGCGCAGCGGCGCACCCGCGAACTTCGGGAACGTGACGTAAAGCTCCGCCACTTCATCGCCGTCACGACTCCCCGTATTCTTGACGTCCACTTCGACGCTCAGCGGATCATCCGCCTGCAGCGTGGGATTCGACAGCTTCATCCCGCTGTATTCAAATGTTGTGTAACTCAGACCATGCCCGAAGCCATACAGCGGCTCCTCGGTGAAGTACCGGTACGTGCGATTCTTCATCGCGTAATCATCGAATTCCGGCAACTGCTCGATGCCTTTGTAGAAGGTAACCGGCAAGCGTCCAGCAGGATTATTGACGCCCGCCAGCGTCTGGGCGATTGCCGTTCCACCTTCTTCGCCGGAATACCAGGCATCGAGAATTGCATTGGCGTGATCATTGGCCCAATTGACGGCCAAAGCGCTGCCGTTCATCAGCACAACGACGAGCGGTTTGCCGCTGCCTTTCAAAGCGCCGAGCAGAGCCTCCTCTTCTTCCGGCAGATTCAAGCTGGTGCGGTCGCCGCCGCGAAATCCGGGCAGATCGACCTTCATTTCTTCGCCCTCCAACTTCGACGTTATGCCGACGACTGCGATGACTACGTCCGCCTTTCGCGCCGCTTTGGCCGCTTCAAACGTAGGATCCGCGCTCAGAAGTGACCACACCAGCTTCGTCCCGAATCCGTCGCCCACGCATTCGATCTTCACCGCGTAGCGATGGCCTTTGCTCAGCTGCATTTCGGCTGTCTGCGCATTCGAGTCGTGCTGACTCCTGCCATCCACAACGAGCTTCCCGTCGATCCACATCCGGTCCGTCGAGCCCACGAGACTGATCTGGTACAAACCTGATTCGGACGGAGTCAGAAAGCCTGTCCAGCGGGCGAAAAGATCCTTCATGCCGGCGGGCAGAGTAACTGCATTGGGCCCCGGGTGAGAGAGTTGGACGTCAACAAACGGATCGGTTCGAACGACCCGCGGCGTGCCACTGAGAGCACCCGAGAAATACTCGCCTTTGAGCCCTGGCTTACCCTCGTCAGTGGAGAGCACCGTGGTTGGAACGACGAGCGGCTCGTGCAAGAAATTCGTTCCCGCCACGTAGCTCACTTGCGCTGCGCCAAATTGCTTCTGAATTCCTTCCAGCGCGGTCACCGCATGCGACGCAGTGCCACTATAGTTGCCGTGCAAGACCTCAACCGATTCGGCAAGCGGTCCCGCCACGAGAATCTTTTTCACGGTACCCGCCAGCGGGAGCACCCTGTCATTCTTCAGCAGCACCATCGACTCCCGAGCAGTCTTTAGAGCGAGCTGGCGATGGGCCTCGCTGTCGATCTCCGATTCAGGAGTGTTGGCATAAGGCACCATATTCGGAGGATCGAACATTCCCAACCGCATGCGCGCCGTAAACAGTCTTTTCAGGGAACGATCGAGGTCGGCTTCCGTCAGGAGTCCTTGCTTTACGGCATCCACAAACGGCTGATAGTCGTGATTGTCCTGGACAATCGTCATGTAGTCGGCGCATTCGTTGTCCATGCCAGCCTTGATGGCTACCGCCGCTGCTTCAGCCTGACTCTTGGTGTAGTGGTGACCTTCATAAATATCAACGACCGCGTCGCAATCCGACACCACGTAGCCGTTAAATTTCCACGCGCCCCGCAGCGTGTCTTGGAGCAAAAAAGTATTGGCGCACGCCGGCTGCCCATTCACCCGGTTATAGGCGCACATCTCCGACCCGGCCTTGCCCTCGGTAACGGTCGCGCGGAACGCCGGCAAGTATGTGTCCTCCTCGTCATGCTTCGACACGTGGACATCGATGCTGTGCCGCGAAGGCTCGGGCCCGCTGTGCACCGCGTAGTGCTTCGGAGTAGAGATCACGCGGAAATACTTCGGATCGTCTCCCTGCAGACCGGTGACAAACGCGACACCCATTCGTCCCGTCAGAAACGGATCTTCCCCGTAGGTCTCTTGCCCGCGTCCCCATCGTGGATCACGAAAGATATTGATGTTCGGCGACCAGAAATCCAGACCCTCCATAATGTCTCGCCGCCCCGCCCGCACGGCTTGATCATGTTTAGCGCGTGCCTCCGTCCCGATCACCACGGCCATCTCGTGAATTAGAGGATCATCGAACGTCGCCGCCAACCCGATCGGCTCTGGAAACACCGTCGCCGTGCCTGCGTTCGCGACTCCATGCAAGGCCTCGCTCCACCAGTCATATGCCGGAACCTGTAGCCTCGGAATCGCTCGCGCTTGATTCACCAGTTGCGAGGCTTTCTCTTCAAGGGTCATCCTGCCGATCAGGTCGTCCACTCGGGCATCGATGGGCTGCGATGGGTCGAGATACAGCGCGCTTTGGTTCCCCTGAGCGGCACACAGAATTGCAGTGAACATCAGAAACGTGCTGATCTGCACGATCGCTCGGAATGCACTTTTTCATCGATCGATCCCCTTCCGGAAAAGCAGGTCGCCGGTTCGGGCGGCAGCATGAAACTTGCAATGAATGCTGTTCGTAAAGGATTACGGTCGACGGTCGCTTGTAGCACAGCGACATACAGAGGTCAATCAGCGTGCGAGGAATCCTGGAAGAGGTCAACCTGCAGGAAGAAAATACCTAAGGAAGGGATCCATCCCGAAGCGAGTCGTGGTTGTTCAACCCGATTCGGCTCGACGCGACAAACAAGAAGGGACGGATATCGCACCCGCCTCTAAAAACATTCACGCGATCTTCTGAAATCAGGCGCGCCCTTTTTTAGCAGCGACAGCCGTTTCTTTCCCCGCCGTCTCCCAAGGACGTTTTGGCCGCTCGACTGCAGGCTTATCCCGATTCTTCGATGCGATCATACTGATACGCCTCGCTCACGGTGCCCAGAGATTCGTTATACAAACTGGGCAGGCCCAGCCCCATCTTCAACTCTTCGGAAAAGGACTGCAGCGCCTTCAGACTGGTCGGCGGTAGCAGGGACTTCTGCCTTCGAAGTCTTCAGGAATTGCTGGTACCCGCGGTTGACCAGCTTCGAAATTTCGCTGCCAATCAAGTATCCCGGATACGCAAAAATCTTCACGCCATCTTCCGGCGTCTTCTGGATCGCCGCCGACACATTGTATTTCCGCAGAAACACGCGGCTGGTGGTGCCTGGCGCATCCGTCACGTCGAACCCGTGGTCGCGCAGCCAGGCTAGCGCTTCCTCGTAGGTTCGTGCTTCAATTGGCTTAGCCATTGCTTTTTGCGTTCACCTTTCTTTGCCGGCGTGAGCTCATTCATGGGATGCAGGATATATAAGGACCAAGCGTAACTTTACAGAGCTGCATCGCCGGGCGATTCTATTTCATCAAATCTAAGGTACTACATATCCTGTTTCGGACTACATAGCACATTACGTTGGTCACGGCGGTCCGGTTCAACCATGGCATACAGCTCTACCAAATCCGCAACGGTGGCGTCCTCAGGACACCTTGTCGAGCCCAGGGAAGCCGCTTCAGGACTGGGGCAAACCCTCGGGGACAGCTTGATTGAGCGTATCGGAAACACCCCGCTGCTTCGCCTGGATGCTCTCACCCGCGACCTGCCTGGCGTAGCCCTTCTGGGTAAGGCCGAATGGTACAACCCCGGCGGATCGGTCAAGGATCGTGCCGCTGCCAACATCGTCGCCGAAGCGCGCCGCGCCGGACATCTCCGTCCGGGAAAGATCTTGCTCGACGCCACCAGCGGCAACACTGGCATCGCCTATGCGATGCTCGGCGCCGCGGAAGGGTTCCCGGTCACGCTGTGCATGCCGGAAAATGTCTCGCGCGAGCGCAAGCAGATTCTGCAAGGCTATGGTGCCAATATCCTCTACACCAATCCCGCCGACGGATCAGATGGAGCCATCCGCATGGCTCGCGAGTTGGCCGCGAAGCATCCCGATCAATATTTTTACGCCGACCAGTATTCCAACGACGCCAACTGGAAAGCGCATTACTACATGACGGCCAACGAGATCTGGCAGCAGACCCAGGGCCGCATCACCCATTTCGTTTCGATGCTGGGAACCAGCGGCACCTTCGTCGGCACCACGCGGCGCTTGAAAGAACTGAATCCGGCCGTACAGTGCATTTCTCTACAGCCCGATTCTTCTTTTCACGGCATCGAAGGCGCTAAACATATGTCCAGCGCGATTGTGCCGAGGATTTACGACCCGAGCCTCGCCGATCAAAATCTCGAAATCGCTACGGAAGACGCGTACGCGATGGCGCGCCAGCTTTCGCGCGGCGCGGGATTATTAGTAGGAATCTCGGCGGCCGCCGCGGTTGTGGGATGCTTAAGGATCGCTCGCGAGCTGCCGCTGAGGAGAGATCAGGGGGCGGTCATCGTCACTATTCTCTGCGACTCCGGCGACAAATATCTCAGTGAACGCTTCTGGACCGAATAATAAACGAAGTTCAGAATGCAGAATTCAGAACGCAAAAGTTAAGACAAACTGCGATTTCACTTCTGCACTCTGACTTCTGACTTCTTCATTCGAATAATGTTGAAATTCACCCGCGCAGACTACGACGCGATCCGTAAACATGGCGAGGAAACCTATCCCCACGAATGCTGTGGAGTTCTTCTTGGCCGCTTCGAAGACGATGGCACCCGCGTCGTTACGTCCACCGCGCGCTGCGGCAACACCCGCACCGACTCGGCCCACAATCGCTACAACATCGATCCCAAGGAACTGGTTCGCATCCAACGGGAAGGACGCGAGCGCGGCGAGGATATTGTCGGCTTCTACCATTCCCATCCCGATCACCCGGCCCAATGGTCGAAGACCGACCACGCCGAAGCTCACTGGATCGGCTGCTCCTATGTGATTACCGCTGTAAGAAAGGGGAAAGCAGCCATTACCAATTCGTTTGAGCTCTCCGGCGCCGACGAGTCCGACAAACAGCTGGTAGGCGAAGAAATCACATTCTCATAAGCAGGCGCGGGCGGGACGCCCCCGCGACAGCCGGCGGGACGCCGGCGCTACGATTGGGAGATTCCCCTCCTCGGAATCCGCGCCCGGCGCGGGAAGCACGGGATTTTCACAGTACAGAAACAATCCCTTGCGGCAATGCTAGGGCTGCTTTCGCCCGATGAACGCTGCGGAAAGCCGTGTCCAGCGCGGGTTCCGAGGGAAATGCAATTGCCGTTTGCACCATTTCCGGTCATGGGCTTGTGGACGAGCTGCACTCGATTGAAAAGGCACGCACTTACAAACGCGTATTTTTCGTTGACGAAAAAAATAGAAGGAGTACAACAAGATCGTTCTTTGACAGCTTCTTAAGTTTTTCCGGTTGGTGCGGCGTCCGGGGCTCGAGCGAAGTCACTTGCCTGATCGCAAGATTGGGTAGGAGGGCCAGCAAGGGTCTATAGCAAAGCGCTGGTCGAGGCGAACGAAGAAGAAATGTTGAAGGCAGGATAGAGTTCCGAGGCGTAGGGTAGGTTTATCCGGTTGGCGGTGAGCCCGGAGCCCAAGCTGACGATCGCGCGAGGCGCCCCGCAAGGGAGGCTTTGAGAGCAGGTCGAGCGAGGGTCAAACGCGAGCTACTGGCCGAGACGAATGGACCCCACACCACCTCGGAACTCTCTTTGTTTTGGAGCAGTGAGCGGCGAGCAATGAGTTCAGAACATTGAGCTTGCACGGCTCGACATACCTTCCCCGGGTCGAATGTCCCCATCGAAGTTGTCATGTTGAGCGGAGTTGTGAGCAGAGCGCAGGGAGGCTCACGGCGGAGTTGTGAGCAGAGCGCAGCGAGGCTCACGGCGGAGTCGAAACATCCCTACCCCGTGACGGCTAGAGCGGTATGTTCCCGTGCTTCTTAGGCGGGTTCTTGTCGCGCTTGGTCTCCAGCATGGCTAGCGCCTGAATCAGCTTCTTGCGTGTATCCCGCGGCTGGATCACCGCGTCCACGAAGCCGCGGTCGGCGACCACATAGGGGTTGGCGAAGCGGTCACGGAACTCGTCAACCTTCTCCTTTCGCACCTGCTCGCGATTCGCACCAGCGGCATCGAGTTCGCGTTTGTAGACGATATCCACCGCGCCCTCCGGCCCCATCACTGCAATCTCAGCGGTCGGCCACGCATAATTCACGTCCGTACGGATGTGTTTCGACGCCATCACGCAATAGGCTCCGCCATAGGCTTTGCGCGTGATCACCGTAACTTTGGGCACGGTCGCCTCGGCGAATGCGTAGAGCAGCTTCGCCCCGTGCTTGATGATCCCGCCGTACTCCTGCGCTGTCCCTGGCAAGAATCCCGGAACGTCTTCAAACGTGACCAGCGGAATGTTGAAGCAGTCGCAAAACCGCACAAACCGCGCCCCCTTCACCGAGGCATTGATATCCAGCGTTCCCGCCAGCATGGCTGGCTGGTTGGCCACGATTCCTACCGAGCGCCCATCCAAGCGCGCAAATCCGACGACGATGTTCCTGGCGTAGTGCTCCTGCACTTCGAAGAAATACGCGTCGTCGACCACAGCGTTGATCACATCTTTGATGTCATACGGCTGGTTGGATTGGATCGGAACAATCTTGTCGAGAGCCGCATCCGCCCGATCCGGGGGATCCGTGCAAACCTTCCTCGGCGGCTCATCCAGATTGTTGGATGGTACGAAGCTCAATAGCTCCCGCACCATCGACAGGCACTCCGCATCGTCGTGGGCCAGGAAGTGCGCCACGCCGGAAGTTTCGTTGTGGGTCATCGCGCCGCCGAGTTGCTCTTTCGTCACTTCTTCGTGTGTCACCGTCTTGATTACGTCCGGCCCGGTGATGAACATGTAAGACGTGTGGTCGACCATGAGCACAAAATCGGTGATGGCCGGGGAATACACCGCGCCTCCCGCGCACGGCCCCATGATGGCTGAAATCTGCGGTACCACCCCGCTGTATAAAGTGTTGCGCAGGAAAATATCGGCATAGCCCGCCAGCGACATCACGCCTTCCTGAATGCGCGCGCCTCCGGAATCATTCAAGCCGATCACCGGCGCCCCCATCTTGGCGGCCAAATCCATGATCTTGACGATCTTTCCCGCGTTCGCCTCCGAGAGCGATCCGCCAAACACGGTGAAATCCTGCGCGAAGACGTACACCAGCCGCCCATCAATCCGCCCGTAGCCGGTGACAAATCCGTCGCCATAAATTTTCTGTTCGGCCATGCCGAAGTCGCTGCAGCGATGGGCAACGAGCTTGTCGGTCTCCTCAAAGGTTCCCTCATCGAGCAGGAACTCAATCCGCTCGCGGGCCGACATCTTGCCTTCTTTATGCTGGCGCTCGCGCCGTTTGGCTCCGCCGCCATCTTCGGCAAGCTGGTTGCGTTTTTTAAGTTCTTCCACTTTTTGTTCGAGATTCATGGGGAAGAATTATAGTCTCCGCCGAAATCCACCGCGTGTGAAGCGAATCACAGTCGGCCAGCTGCTTGCCCGTCAGTGACAACTTCGGAGACCCAATAACCCGCAGAAACCAAATGGGATGTCCTCCGACTTGGACTACCGTAACCTGTCCAGCGTGCGCCGCTTCCGGTACTCTCGCCTTATCCCGAAATGATCAGGAGGCGTGCAATGTCTTGGAAGCTCTGGGTAAGGGCCGGCGCGATCACAGTTGTGTCGCTCGCGCTCTCAACCACCATCGCTGTGGCGCAAAGCAACGGCCATGGTCACGACAAACATGATCGCGACGACGACCGCGAGGAACATGATCACGGACACGGCCATGATAACGGGCACGCTTATGGTCACGATCACGAACGCGGCCATGAGGGCTATCACGAGCATGACCGTGACATCCACGACTGGTATCATGCGCACTATTCGCATTTGCCTCCTGGCTTGGCCAAGCGCGATCGCCTGCCGCCGGGTCTGGAGCGTCAGATCATCGTTCATGGATATCTTCCCGTCGAGCTTCGGCACAGAATGCAGCCCTGCCCGCGTGAGTTGGAAGTGATGCTTCCGCCTCCTGCGCCGGGATATGCTCATTACTTCATCGGAGGCAACCTGGTTCTCGTGAACCGCGCCAGCTTCCAGGTCGGCGACGTGTTCCACTTCGACGCAACCTTTTAAGCAAATTGATAAACCCGAGGGTGCCCCATCCTTTGTCGCGCATTTTGCGACAGGGTGGGGCTTTAGACTTTTTTCAGATGTGGAAATTTTGAAAATGTGGGGACACCCGCCCTCGGCGGTCCAGCCGCACAACGGCGCCGCCTTCCATGAGGAGTTCCAACCCCTGATCCTGCGATACACTGCCTTCAATGTCCTCGCTCTCTGATCAGATGGGTTTCAACTTTCGTGACCCCGAGCGCCGCGTGTGGAAGGTCCGCGACCTGGTAGCCGCCGTCCGCAGCCACGTCGAACGCGAATATTCCGATGCCTGGGTGGAAGGGGAAATCTCCAACTTCCGCGCGCCTGAATCCGGACATCTCTATTTCACCCTGAAAGATGGCAACTCGCAGATCCGCGTCGTGATGTTCCGTTCTTCCGCTCGCCTGCTCCGCTTCCGTCCCGCAGATGGGCTGCAAGTGGTGGTGCGGGGACGCGTCACCATCTACGAAGACCGCGGCGAACTTCAGATTGCTGCCGAATACATCGAGCCTCAGGGCGCCGGATCGCTTCAACTTGCCTTCGAACAACTCAGGGCCAAACTCGAGGCCGAAGGACTATTCGCGGCCGATCGCAAAAAGCCGATCCCATCTTTGCCATCCCGCATCGGCGTTGTGACTTCAGCGCAAGCCGCCGCGCTGCGCGACATTCTCAACATTCTGGAACGCCGGCATCACTCCGTGAACATCCTGATCTATCCCGCCCAGGTTCAAGGAGACGCGGCCTCGCACGAGGTCGCCGCAGGCGTGCGCTATTTCAACCAGCACGACAATGTGGATGTCATCATCATCGCTCGCGGTGGGGGCTCCGCCGAAGATCTCGCCTCCTTCAACGATGAAGCTCTTGCCCGCACGGTCGCGGCCTCCGAGATTCCAGTTATCTCCGCGGTCGGCCACGAAACTGATTTCACGATCACTGATTTTGTCGCCGACCTCCGCGCTCCTACACCCTCCGCTGCGGCCGAACTCGTAATCCGCTCGCGGCAGGACATCGAAGATCAAGCCGCCGCGCTGCACGAACGCTTGAGCCGCGCCATGCGCTACCGCCTGCTCATGGGCCGGCAGGCGCTGACCGAACTCGCGCAGCACGGCGCCTTCGCCCGCATGATGGACCTCATCCGCCAGCGCCAGCAGAAACTCGACGACCTGATCCACCGCCTGGAACTCGCCGAGCGCCAACTCCTCCAGCAGGCGCACCGCCGTTGGGAAACTATCGCCTCCGCCATTCGCCATTACGACCTACGACTGGTGCTCTCCGGCATGCGGAAAGAGCTCGACAGCACAACCACAGCCCTCGCCGCAGTCACCCGTAATGTTCTTCTGCAACACAGAGTCCGCCTCGAACGCTTCGACACCGCGCTCCAGTCCCTTTCCCCTCTGGCCATCCTCGACCGCGGTTACGCGCTCGTATTCGATTCCAGCGGCAAGCTTCTGAAAAGCACAGACGCCCTCAGCATCGGCGATGAAATCTCTGCACGCTTGGCCCGTGGCCAGATTCAGGCCACTGTCACGAAGAAGAGCAATATGTAACCACGGAAGCATTCGGCCGGGGATTGCCGCCACCGGCTCTCGCAATGCTTTGGCGGATCCCTGCATTACAATGGAATTCCAGATTCGCATTCACCAGGAGCTAAACTCGAGTGCTGCCGGTCATCACATCATGGTCGCAAGGTGCGTGGATCGCCCTCGATATCCTGCTGGTCGCTCTCCTGATCTATCAGGTCCTGGTTATGATCAGCGGCACGCGCGCCGTCCCCATGCTGGTGGGGCTTACGGTGCTTGCGGTGCTGTTTTATTTCGCCCGTATTGGCGAACTGACCACACTTAACTGGGTAGTCAGCCACGTTTTGCCTTATGTGGTTTTCGCGCTGATCGTCGTCTTCCAGTCGGAGATTCGACACGTACTCGCCGATCTCGGCCGCCGTTTGACGTTTCTTGGTGGATCTTCGGCGGAGGGCGATTCCTACGACGACATTGTCCTCGCGGCCAATCTTTTTTCTCAGCATCAGACCGGAGCTCTAATCGTCATCGAACGCGAAATCGGTCTGCGGACCCACATTGAGAGCGGCGTTCCTCTCGATGCCCGCCTTTCTTACGATTTGCTCGCTACCATTTTCCGGCCGAGTGCCCCGCTGCATGACGGCGCCGTCATTGTGCAGAAAGATCGGATTGCCGCCGCCGCCTGCTTCCTTCCTCTTTCCATGAATCCGCTGTTGTCCACTCAACTCGGGACTCGCCACCGCGCCGGCATCGGCATCACTGAGGAAACCGATGCCATCGCCGTCATCTGCTCCGAGGAAACCGGAGCCATCAGCTTCGCCATCGGCGGACGCATTGAGCGCGATCTCACCGTAGAACAACTCCGTGAGCGTCTCGGCGCCGAACTGCGTCGCCACATGACTCCCGTCGCGCTGCCTACTCCCATCGCGCAGAATGTGGAGGACGAACCCGGTGAGGCTTTCGATTCGCCCCTCACCGAACCCGCGCCTCATCGCAAGTCCGAATCGGGTTCATCCTCGGAGCCGCTATGACAGGGTTTCTCAGGCATTTGTTCTTCCACAATTTCGCGCTGAAGCTAATGTCGCTGCTGTTGGCAACGGGCTTGTGGTTTATGATCTCGCGCGACGAACAGCCAGCCGAAGTCGCGGTGCGCGCTCCTATCGTTTTTAAGCACGTTCCTTCCGATCTGGAAGTAAGCTCCGAATCCATTCCCGAAGCGCAGATTCGTGTGCGGGGTCCCGAACGAGTAATCCGGCAGCTTAAAACCAATGATGTTCAGGCGGAAATTGACTTGAGCGGCGCAAAGCCTGAGGATCGTACCTTTGACTTAACCTCGCAGCAGGTTCGTCATCCTCGCGAGGTTAGCGTCGTGCAGATTGTTCCCAGTCAGATCCACCTCGCCTTCGATACGCGCCTGACGCGCGAAGTCGAGATTCATCCGCGCGTTACCGGGAATTTCGCATCCGGCGATCAAATCGTCAAGGTGCAGGCCGATCCATCGCGAGTTACCATCACCGGCCCGAGCCATCACGTCGAAAAAATCGAGGCCGCAACCACTGATCTCATCGACGCAACCGGTACGCTTGGCACTGGAGTCTTCAGCACGAACGTCTATGTCTCCGACCCTCTGGTCCAGATCGAGCACGCGCCCTCGGTTCGCGTCACCGTGATCGTGCAAAAAATCGGAAGTGCAACCACTCACTAAGAAGTTCGCCTTTCAGTGATAATTCACTGGAAGTCAGGGTACGGTTTTCAGTCAACAGCCAAATATCAGACGCAGTTCGTTTATCATCTCTGGTTCCATTCTCTTATGAATCAGCAAAGGCAACTATTCGGAACTGACGGCATCCGCGGTGTCGCAGGAGAATTCCCGCTCACCAAGCAGAGCACGTATTTGATTGGCCGCGCTCTCGGGCACGATCTGGTCCGCAACGTTCCCCGCGCCCAAGCGATCATTGGGCAGGATTCGCGCGAGTCGAGCCGTTGGATCGCCGATCGCGTCGCAGAGGGGTTAGCTGCGGTTGGCGTGGACGTGCACAGCGCCGGCGTGATCACCACACCCGGCGTGGCCTACCTCGCTCGCTCCCGCAAAATGGCTGCGGGCGTGGTGATCTCGGCCTCCCACAATCCCTGGACCGACAACGGCATCAAAGTTTTCTCCGGCGACGGATTCAAGTTGACCGACGACCGCGAGCTCGCCATCGAGAAGGAAATATTCGCGCTTCTGCAGAATCCCGGCTCCGCCGACGACACGGCGTTGAAAGTTCCGCGACCATCGTTGCCCGGCGAACCCGAACTGCGCCGCGCCTACATCAAGTCACTGGCCGAAAGCGTGAAGTCCGATCTCAGCCAGTTATGCATTCTGGTCGATTGCGCCAACGGCGCCGCGACTGCTGAAGCACCCGAACTGTTTCGCGCCCTCGGCGTGCAAGCGACGTTCATTCATATCTCGCCTGATGGCAAGAACATCAACGAACAGTGCGGCGCCCTTCATCCTGAAACTCTCGGCAGGAAAGTCGCCGAATCCGCCGGACAATTCGATCTTGGCGTCACGTTCGACGGCGATGCAGATCGCGCGCTCTTCTGCGACGCTGCCGGACGCGTCGTCAATGGGGACGCTGTTCTGCTTGCCGCCGCCCGCGACATGCACGCGCAGGGAACCCTGAAGGCCGACACGGTTGTATCCACAACGATGTCGAACATGGGCCTCGAGATCGCGCTCAAGAACTCGGGCATTCGCATGCTCCGCGCCAACGTTGGCGACAAATATGTGCTGGAAGAGATGCTAAAAACCGGGGCCACACTCGGCGGAGAGCAATCCGGCCACATTATCTTTCGCGACGGAGATTTCACGACCGGCGACGGCCTGCTTACAGCCCTCCGCCTCATGGACATTATTGTTCGTGCGGGAAAGTCCCTAGCTGAGCTGATTCACGATCTAAAAGTATTTCCCCAAAAAATCCAGAATGTCCGCGTTCGCGAAAGGATTCCGTTCGCACAAGTGACAGCGATCCAGTCCGCGATTACCTCGGCCGAACGGGAATTGGATGGAAATGGCAGAGTTGTCGTTCGCTACTCAGGCACAGAAGCCTTGGCAAGAGTGATGGTCGAAGCCGAGTCAGAGGCGAAGATGGAATCCTTGACCGCCGCGATTGCCGCGGAGATCCAAAAGGCTCTTGGGATCTAGCGCGGCCTCTTTCAGCCAAGACCCGCAACGTGACAAAACTCACTGCTCCCGGGTAACCCGAATCCACTCCTCCATCTGATCCAGGTATTTCGCCAGAGCGTGCCGGCCCGACGAAGTGAGCCGATACTCCGTTCGCGGTACGCGTCCTTCGAAGAATTTGACACAGGAAATATAGTTCGCTTCCTCCAGCTTGCGGGCGTGCACGCTCAGGTTTCCATCTGTAGTCTTCAGAACGCGCTTGAGATCGTTAAAGCTCAGCGAATCGTTGGTGGCCAGAGCGCTCACGATGCCCAGTCGAATGCGCTCATGAATCAGCCGGTCCAGTTCCGGCAATTCGGGCGCTTGCGCAGCGGCATTCTCCCGAGCCTTCCCTCGCGAGTGTTCTCGCATTGTGGGATCGGCTTTGGACGGCCTGCGATTTGGAAGTGCCCTAGCCACCGTGCCTCCGCGCGATGAGGAATCCGAAAATAATGTGCAGCCCTCCGAATCCAGCCGCCAGAAACCAGTTGCCCCACGCCGCCGGGCTTAACACCGCTAACCCGCCCACCAGCATGAAACAGAACCCCATCACCGGAACGATAGAAACCGAGAACGCTCCGCCGGTCATGATGCCTGCACCGTAAAGCAAAAGCCATGTGGCTGGCAGGGCCGAAATCGGGCCGGATCGAAACAACAAAAATGTCAGGAATGCACCCGCCACCAGTGGCGGTGCGAGCCCTAATGCAACCTTGCGCGCCGGCCCGGAGAACAGCGGCAATCCCCGGCGGTTTGCTTTGAACGTGCATGCCAGCAATCCGACCGCAACCGCCAGCAACCCCTCAGCCAACCAGACTCGCAGCCAGCCGAACGCGGAAGTCTGCAATGCCGCCAACCATGCGGCACCGAGCGCCGTAAATCCCAGCAGAACCTGTCCAGAGCCCGAGACCGCGGTAAATGCGGCGGAGCGTTCCATGGTGTCGCGGATGAATCGTAAGTCGTCAGCCAGATTGGCCGGGGTACTCGATGAGATGTGCGGCGCGGGCCGCGAGGCACGCGAAAAACGGCGAACACGGTGCGCCCGCGGCTCGAACATAACCACAGCCTACCTCGCCTGATTACTTATGTCAAGTACTTTACAGCGTAAAGGCCATCACTGTTGTTGCAACCAGAAAATGTCGTATTAACTGCGACGAGACTTTGTCACCCCTTATCTTTAAGTTATGGCCGCCAAAGCGGGGCGGCCGGATAGGTTGTAGATGCGTGGCGTGGCGGGTTTTCGTTTCTGTGCGGAAGTGATATGCACAGGGCGGCGGGCGGCCTGTTCTTCCAGGGGCGAGGTTCGGGCGAGCAGGAGAACATCTCCGCGAAAGATGCGCAGCACGCCATCGAGCTGATGCGAGAGTTCGACGGTTTCTCCGGCATAGCCGCGAGGGCCGGGCAAGGGGGGCAGGGCGATCGACTGCGCTCCCAGAGTGACGGTGTGATCGGCGGACACGACCCGCTGATAGTGCAAGCTAAGGCAACGGGCGAGATCGAAGCGGCGGGGCAGGCGGCGGAAGTCGCAGGAGGCGTCGGCGGCGGGATGTGCGAAGCGCTGATTGTAATCGGCACAGAAGCGGGCCAGAACGGCGTTGGCTTGCTCGACGGTGGCCGCCTGAGTCAGGCGAAGTTCGCTGACCAGGCGGTCCTGGCAAGTGCGCCAGGCGCGCTCGATGCGGCCCTTGGCTTGGGGTGAGTAGGCGGGGATCTGCTGGATGCCGAGTTGTTCCAGAGCGCGTCCCAGTTGAGTAGGAGCCTGTTTTCCGGCGAGTTGTTCGGCGAGGGTCCAGTGCGAATCGTTGCGCTGGAAGATGGAGTGGCGGTCGCGATAGAGGCTGAGGGGAACGCCGTGAGTGGTGATCAGGACGTGCAGGGCGCGAAGATAGCCCACCGTGTTTTCGGCTTCGAGTTGGAAGTGAGCGGCCAGAATCTGACCGGTAGCGTCGTCTTGAAAGCCGATGAGGGTGAGCTCGGGGCCGCGGCCTTCGAGCCAGTCATGGCGGCTGGCGTCAGTGAGCGCCATCATACCGAAACGCGGCCGGGGAGGCCGGCGGGAGCGATATTTTCGAGGCCGGCGCTTCTGCGGAGAGCCCAGCTTGGCGGCTCGCAGGATGCGGCGCACGGTTTCCCGGCTGAGTCCGAGGCCCTCCTCGGCGCAAAGTTTTTCCGTCAGATGGGAATCGTTGAAGCCCTGATACTTGCCGCGCGCCAAAGTTAAGATCAAATGCTTCTGGGGAGGCGTAACTGCCCAGGGCACGGAGCGTCCGCGATTGCCGTGCTGCACCCAGCCCACCGAATCAGGCCGGTAGCGGCGTTTGAGCCGCTGCACCTGGCGCTCGCTCAAATGCAGCAGGCGGGAGGCTTCGCGTACGCTCAGCCTCCCGCCTGCTGCATTTTCAATCACCTTCACTCGTTGGAACTCTTTCTGACTCATCGTCACCATCCTTGGAGGGTGACAGAATCTCGTTGCAGTTATGGGGTGACATTATCTTGGAGCATCTACAGCGTAAAGGCCATCACTTGTCTGCCCTATCGGCCTTGTGAAATGCTCTTAGGAAGGCCGCATCTTCATGAGCGACTTAGGCAAACTCTTGATCTTTCTGGGCGGGTTCCTGGTCTTGGCCGGACTCCTCACGCTCGTTCTAGGCCGCACGAACTTTCCTCTGGGCCGCCTTCCTGGGGACTTCGTCTATCGCGGAAAAAATACCTCGTTCTACTTCCCGCTCGCAACCTCGATCCTGCTCAGCTTCGTGCTGTCGTTTGTTCTGTACCTTATTAACCGCTGGAGACGATAATCGCGGCGGCGCGTGAGGGCGGTAGTGGCTTAATTCAGCCACTACCCGTGAGGGCCTTATATTTGACTTCCGCAAGCACAGCCAGTACATTCGTCAAACGGTAATCTCGGCTCTTTGAACTTCGTTTGGAACGCGCGTCTTTGCCGCTCGGCGAAGACAGGGAAGCGGGTGCAAATCCCGCGCTGCCGCGCAACTGTAAGCGAGGAAACTGCCCTCGGCCACTGGAACGGATTCCGGGAAGGCCATGGGCGAATCCGGATGCAATCGATCCTTACTCGCGAAGCCAGGAGACCGGCGCGATCCATCTACTGAAACCTCTTTCGCGTGCAAAGGAGGATGGAATGCGCGTCTTCACGGTATTTTGTTTCGCTCTGATTTTTTCTGCAGCGGCCTTCGCCGCTGATCTCACGATCAAAGTTCTCGACCCGCACCTGGCCGCTGTCTCCGGCGCCCAAGTCGAACTCCTGCGAGACAATGACAGTAGAACGCTCGCCACGGAAATCACCTCTGCCGAGGGCATCGTCATCTTCCACCGACAAGACCCTGGTCCTTATCAGGTCAAAGTTCTGGCCCCGGGATTTGCGCAAGAGACCATTGAAGTTTCCGCGCAAACTGAACTCACGGTGACGCTCCGCCTAGCCACCGCCTCGGAAACGGTTGTGGTTACCGCGACGCGCACTCCGATCGTCGCTCAGGCCGCCGGGGCCGACGTTGAAACGCTCACTGCTGGACAGCTCACAACCATGCAACCCATCGCCGCCAACGACGCAGTTCGATTTCTTCCGGGAGCGATCGTCAACACCGCCGGGCAACGAGGTGGATTGTCGTCGCTGTTCGTGCGCGGCGGCGAATCCAATTACAACAAGGTGATTGTGGATGGCGTCACCATTAACGAGCCTGGGGGAACCTTCGATTTCGGCACATTATCCCTCTCGCAAGGCGATCGCATGGAATTCGTCCGCGGAGCCCAGAGCACGCTCTACGGGTCCGATGCTATGACCAGCGTGGTGCAGGTCTCGACTCGCACGGGCAGTACGCGCATACCCGAACTTCGCTTCGGGGCCGATGGAGGCAATTTCGAAACTGCCAATGGCTATGCCTCGCTAGCCGGAGCTCGCGGGCGTTTCGATTACAACATTTTCGGCGATCAATTCAACACGAACGGCTCTGGAGTAAACGACGCTTATTCCGATTCGCTGGAAGGAGCGAACGTCGGTGCCCGTGTGAATGATTCCGCTTCCCTGCGCTTTCACTTCCGCCACTCGAACAGCCACACCGGTGTTCCCGGCGAATGGAGCTTCAACGGCTACGATCCGCTGGTTCCGTCAAATGGCTTATCCGAGCCACTCGTTCCTCTGCAGCCCAATCCCTATGAATGGTCGCAGCTCAACAATTTGCTGGGGAGCGTCGAACTTACGGTCGCCGCTCCCAACGGATGGCAGCATCGCCTCTCCGGCTTCGACTATGTCTATCGCTATAACGAGCAAAACCCCGGAGATCCCGCGCGAGTCGATCCTTTTGGCAATCCCATCGACTATCCTTCCAACGAAGTCGACCATATCAACCGCGGAGGCTTCGAATACCAGGGCGACTATTCCGAGCGCACATGGGCGCACACCACATTCGGTTACCGTCTCGAAAACGAAAATGGGTTTGTCGGGGACATCAACTTCGGCCAAACCCACGGCCAGCGCCTGAATCAAGACACTTATGTACAACAAGAGCTGACGCTGGGCCGCCTCGGCATCATCGCGGGAGGGCGTTTCGTTCACGACAGCGCATTCGGGAATACGGGCGTGCCACGCGTGGCGCTAAGCTGGCAAGCCCTGCGCGGAAGCGAGATATTTTCCGGAACACACCTGCGATTTTCTTATGCCACTGGGTTCAAGGAGCCGCGTCTGGAAGAGACTTTTGCCGGGCCTCCTTACACACAGCCTAATCTCGGCTTAAAGCCGGAGCGTCTTCGTGCCTTTGAAGCTGGCATTCAGCAGGAATTTGTCCGGAACAAATACGAGTTGACAGCCACATACTTCAACAATCTCTTCCACGACCAGATCAACTACGTGACCGTGAATCCAATCACGTTCGTGGGTGAATACGTCAACGTGAACCAGGCCTTCGCGCAAGGCGCGGAAGCCGTGCTGCGAGCCAAGCTCTCCCCTCGATTCTTGGTGAACGCCGCCTACACCTACACGTCGTCGCAGTATCTCGATAATCCCGCTCCCTTTGATCCTGTCTACAATCCGGGACAGCCACTGCTGCGTCGTCCGAAGCATTCCGCAACGACGCAGCTGTCGTATCTGAGAAACCGCTGGGGAGCGACTCTGAGCGGAAGCTTCGTGGGACGGCGCGCTGACAGCGACTTCTTCGGCTTCGGAATCATGCACGCCGCCGGCTACGTCCGCGCCGACTTCGGAGGATGGTATGCCATTCTCCCGCGCCTCACCGCGTACGTTAATGTCGAGAACGCACTGGACCGCCGCTACAACGAAGTCGTCGGCTATCCTGCCCTGCCGGTCAATTTCAGGGCAGGCATGCGCTTCCGCATTGGCGGGGAATGATGCAGCTTCAGATAGCAAAGGGGCACACGGCGAAGGCAGGGGTGATGCCAGTCTGAAAGGAGTATCTTTCGGAAGAGAGGTTTCGAAACCTGTTAGCTGACTTTTTGCGGCGCGCGTGGCAAAGGAAGCCCCGCTGCAATCTTTGCCCCAAAATACCGGGTGCGAGCCATCATCAGTTTTTCGATCTCGACTTGTTTCAACGGTTGCTGGCGTCCGAGTAAATGCGTGACCAGGGCGATTTGCGCGAAATGCTCCACCGTCTCCATCTTCATGTAAGCGTGTTCCAGCGTATCGCCGTAGGTCACGACACCATGGTTCGACATCAGAATCGCGTCATAATTCGGGACATAAGGTTCCAGGGTCTGCGATAGTTCCGAGGTTCCGGGGGTGCCGTATCGTGCCAACGGAATGCATCCCAGGCCCATCACCACTTCACACACCAGCGGCTCCGTGAGAGCGATCCCGGCGGCAGCGAATCCGGTCGCCGTAGGTGGATGCGCATGCACAATCGCCTCCACGTCCGGCCGCATGCGATAGATGAACAAGTGCATCCCGATCTCGCTGGTCACGTTCCTATGTCCGGAGACGCGGTTGCCGTCCAGATCGACGATCACCAGATCTGCAGGACTCATCGCTCCCTTGCTCAGACACGTCGGAGTAACCAGGATTCGCCCGCTTTTCAGGCGCACGGAAAGATTTCCATCCATGGCCG
The DNA here is from genome assembly GCA_963763795.1 of uncultured Acidobacteriota bacterium. Lineage (GTDB taxonomy): Bacteria > Acidobacteriota > Terriglobia > Terriglobales > Acidobacteriaceae > Sulfotelmatobacter. Next base: position 1,415,708 of record CAVXPP010000007.1, read on the forward strand.
CAACGAAGCCGCGCTCGTGCAGCATGCGTCCGTAGCGGACAATTTCTTCCCTGTGTTTGCGTTCCGTTGGCATTCCTAACCTTGGGAGAGATGACAAAAAGCAGGCCACACCTGACATTTTTATCGTATCAGCACAACTGCGCTGGAAACAATCCAAATTTACGAAAATCGACTGGCCGGATCAGGCTGTCTGGCGTGCCCTTTCCTCGACATCTCTATAATCGATGCTGCGTGCTGGTTTCTGATTTTCATTACGACCTACCCGACGATTTGATCGCCCAGCAACCTTTGCCCGATCGCGCCGGGTCGCGCCTTCTGCATCTATCCGCCGCGAACGGCGTCTTCGCTGATCGCCAATTTTGCGATTTCCCCGACCTTCTCCGGCCCGGCGATCTCGTCGTTTTCAACAATACGCGGGTGTTTCCGGCGCGTCTCTATGGCCGCCGCAAAGGTTTTAAGTCTCAGTCCATTAGCCCGCGGAATCCGGCTGCCCGCGAGTTTCTTCGCGGACGCGTCGAGGTATTGCTCACCCGTCAACTGCGCCACGATCCCAACGAATGGGAATGCCTGGTTCGTCCGGGCCGTAAGATCTCCGTCAGTGAGCATCTTTTTTTGGGAGAGCGAGATGAACTTCAGGCCGAAGTCATCGCCCGCGGGGACTTCGGTGAGCGCCATATCCGCTTTGCTCCCGTGCCCGATTTCGTCGCACGCATCGACCTGATCGGCCACATCCCGCTGCCGCCTTACATTGCGCGCCCGGATTCTCCTGCCGACCACGAGCGTTATCAAACCGTGTACGCTCGCGACCGGGGATCCGTCGCTGCACCCACCGCGGGGCTTCATTTCACGCGGGAGATTCTGGCCCGCCTGGCCGCCCGCGGTATTGAGACCGCCGAAATTACTCTGCACGTGGGCCTCGGAACCTTCCAACCAGTGCGAGTTCAGCGGGTAGAAGACCATCAACTGCACGCCGAACAGTATTTGATCTCTGAAGAATCCGCTGCGAAAATTCAGGAAGCCCGCGGCCAATCCAGACGCATTATCGCCGTGGGCACGACTACGGTGCGCACGCTCGAGTTCGCCGCGCAGCAACACTCCGGCGAGGTGCATGCAGGCAGCGGCGAAGCGAACCTTTTCATCTATCCCGGGTACAACTTCCAGGTCGTCCAAGCGCTTCTGACGAATTTTCACCTGCCAGAATCGACGCTCCTTATGCTCGTCTGCTCTCTGGGCGGCAAGGAAAACATCCTTAATGCCTACCGCCATGCCGTGGCCCAACGCTACCGCTTCTATTCTTACGGCGATTGCATGTTCGTGGAGTAGGAGGGCCGCCAGTCCCTAAAATAGAGTGCACACATGGCGGCACATCCCAGCAGCGGAACGAATAATCCCGCTTTGAGAGTGCTATAGCGGCTGGATAGGACTCCGGCAACCCAGGGGAATAAACCGCCGCCGAGATTCGACAACACGAACATGATTGACGCGATGGCAGAGGAACTTCGACCGAATTCTCGGGACAGGACCGCGATCGTGATTGGATAAACGTAGGAGAGTCCGAGTCCTGCTGCACACGCGCTCGCCGCGACCCCCGCTAGTCCGTGCGCGAACATCAGCCCGCCTGTTCCGAAGCAAGCCATCACCAATCCAATCTGCACCAATCGGATCTCGTTTACATTTCGGAGCAGGAACGGGGCCAGCCATCGGCCGAAAGTCAACGCTGCGTAAAAGAAGGAGGGGGTGAGCAGGGCCATGACCGGAGTCAGGTTGCCGAGGCTCTTTGCGAAGGATGCGACCCATCCCCCAAAAGCGTTTTCCGTGCCGACATAGAGAAAAAATAGCGCTGCCAAAATAAGAAACGTGTTCAATTTCCGGTGGATCGCAGGAACCGCCGTCTTCACTTCGTGAGGAGGTTTGGCCAGTTCGAAAATGGGGGCGGGCAGGACGGCAAAGGCGAGTGCTATTAGCAGTGAGAACCCGGAAACACACGCGAGCAATAATGGTACGTGATGAACTTTTGCTGCATAGGCCACAAGGAAGGGACAGGTCACCGCGCCTGCGCTCCAATAAAAGTTCAACCAGTTGAGAGTCGCGCTGCGCCGGTCCGGATTCAACTCAGCCACCAACAAATTCCCCGCCGGAACGGCTAGGCCGAGCCCGGCCCCATAGGCTGATATGCAAATCAGAGCAAGTTGCTTTGGGCCGATCATCAGCAAAGCCAATCCGGCCGCCATCAGAAGGAGTCCAGTTTTGATCGGAAATCGGAATCCATAGCGGGATACCAGCACTCCCGACAACGCGACCGCCACGGTGGAGGAGACATACTGTACGGCAAACAGAGCGCCGGCCTGGGAGTAATTCATGGACCAACGCTCCGACAGCACCGGCAGCATCGGGCCAAGAAGCACGGTGGCGATTCCGATCGGCACGAACGAAATGTAGGAAGCAAGGGTTAGGGAGCCGGCCGACGCTGGCCCTTTAATTGAGGCGGCCGTGGGCATGGAGGAACCTGTCCAGCGCTTCAGAGGGAGGCGGAAACGCTGTCAGGGATGCTAACAGGAACCGGGAGCCTTCGCCGTGGATTCGCGGACCACGAGCTCGGGTTCGATGGCGATCTCGTTCGGGTATTCTTTTTTCCCTTCGATTCGCTCGAGCAGGCTCTGGGCCGCGACCTCTCCCATACGGTTCAATGGTTGGCGCACCGTAGTCAGGCTGGGGTTGTTGAAAGCAGCGCCGGGAATGTCGTCAAATCCAATTACGGATATGTCCTGGGGTACGCGTAGACCTTGCTCCTGGATGGCTCGGATAGCGCCAATGGCTGAAATGTCGTTGTAGGCAAATAGCGCGGTAAACGGCTTCTGTTGGGCCAGCAACTGCTTCGTGAACGGATAACCCAACATCGGCGTAGGATCATCGGCGTCGATCTGCACCGTCAACTCAGGATCGATATTCAAACCGATCTGGACGGCAACGCGACAAATCGCGTCCCAACGTTCCTTGGAGTCGGAACTAATGGGATTACCTTTCATAAATGCGACACGCTCGTGGCGCAACTCTTTCAGGTGGCTGAGCGCCAGAAGCGCCGCGCGTTCGTGATCGAGAACAATATTTGTGACGCCTTTCAGTTTCTTGTGACCGGCGACCGCGACGGTGGGAAGCAGGGGAGCGTCGTTCACCGTCGTATCCACCGTGATGATGCCTTCGACCCCTCGTTCCGAGAGCATCTGCGAATATCGGCTCAACAGTACGGGATCGTGACGATGAACGACGGTCAGGAAGAAATAGTTCCGCTGCCTGAGATACTGCTCGATTCCGCTGATGATGGCGGAGCTGTAAGAGTCTCCGATTTCTTCCGCGATTACGCCGATGGTATATGTGCGCTTGTTGCGGAGCGTGCGCGCGAAGAAGTTGGGACGGTAATCCAATTCTTTGGCGGCAGCATGAATTCGATTCTTCGTCTCTTGCGGAATCGAACGAGCAGACGGGGAATCATTGAGCACCGCCGAGACCGTTCCTGGAGTGAGTCCCAGATGCTGCGCCACGGCCTTGAGAGTGATCACTTGCGGCTTCTGGCCGGCCTTTTTGACTAGGACCATGGGCGTTGAAAATCGTTTTCGTTATAACTGAGTGATTACAGGACCTGATCTTACCAAACGGTGCAGCTCCGTCAGTGATTCTGCACACGTCACTGAACCGGGGCAGACAGGTCTTTTTCTTTAGCTCGACAATGAGGCCTGCATGCGGCCGTAACGCTCGCTGTTCGGCTTCGATCCGTTCAAGGCGAAAAACAAAATGTACAGATAACAGATCACAGGTAAGAAGAAAGCATGATGAATACCGATGTGATCGGCGATCCATCCTTGGGCGACCGGGAGGATTGCGCCGCCAACGATCGCCATGATCATGACACCGGAACCGTCGCCCGTCAGGGGGCCGAGTTCGGCCACGCCCAATGTGAAGATGCTGGGGAACATGATCGAGTTGAAGAAACCAACTAAGAGAACGCTCCACAGGGCCATATGCCCGTTGCTGATCATCGAGATCGCCACAAGTGCACTCGTGCAGATGGCGCAAATCCCGAGCAACATTCCGGTATTTGCCGTTGCCTTGCCACCGCGGAGCGCCGCCGCGATCGCAATGGTCGCCGTCGCAATCGCGACAAGTATGAATAGCGGGCGTCCTGCGACCAGCAGCCACGCGAGCCACGTTAGATTGGGCACTCCCGGCTGGTATCCCGGCGGCATGTGGCTCTCAATGGGATAGGACAACAGGATTAACGCGATACCGATGCCCGTTACCAGGCTCATGACCTTCGCCTTCGCGCCGCCCAGAAAATTCGAACCAATGAACCGTCCCAGCATGGCGCCCCCCCAGTAAAACGCCACAAAACTGGCCGCGATTTTTTCGGTCAGGCCGCCGATTTCCGGCTGGCCAAAGTAATTCACCAGGAAGCTTCCAATGGAAACCTCAGCGCCGACGTAAACAAAAATTCCGATCGCGCCGAAGATCAGATTGGGATGCTTCCAAATCGAGTCGCTAACTTTCTCCCCAACTTTATGTTGCGCGTGCTCAATTTTCGGTAGCTTGAAGCTCCCAATGGCAATTGCCAAAACCACCAGCGCGATTCCTAGCCCTATGTAGGGCGTCTTGACGGTGGCCGCTTCGTGCAGGCGGAAGGCTTGCAACGCATCGGGTGGGAGAGCCCGTATAACCTTCATGTCCGGGGCCGCGGTCAAAATGAAAAGGCCGCCGAAAAAGGGGGCAAGAAAAGTTCCCAGTGAGTTGAACGCTTGCGTGAGATTCAGGCGACTGGAGGCGGTTTCTGGCTTGCCGAGGACGGTTACGTAAGGATTCGCCGCCACTTGAAGACACGTGATCCCGGCGGCCAGCACGATCAAAGCACCTAAAAATAGCGGGTAAGACGGCGCACTGGCGGCGGGTACGAACAAGAATGCGCCGACGCCCATCGTAAGCAGACCCAGGACCATGGACCGCTGGTAGCCGATCCAATCGATGATTTTGGCTGAAGGGACGGAGAAGATGAAGTAGGCGCCAAAAAATGCGAACTGAATCAGCATCACCTTCGTGTAGTTCAGATCAAAAATTGACTTCAGGTGGGGAACCAGGATGTCGTTAAGGCAAGTCAGAAATCCCCACATGAAGAACAGCGTCGTCACCGTCGCCAGAGGGACGCCATAGCTCTGGCCAGGACTCGATGTGGTAGCGGGCGTGCCGGTGTTAGGAGCTGCGATTGCCATGTTTCTTCTGTGCTCTCAAAGCGAGGTGGACGCGACCGCGGCAATCATACATCGGCAGGCCGTTAATTTCCCCATTTTTCTTGCGGTCAGTTGTAGGGTTTTTACTGTACAAAATCGTTTCTTTTAGGTTTCGCACTGGCGATTGGGATCGGTCATTTTGTCCTGGTTGGGAGATTCAACCTGAGCAAACCACAACGCCGATAAATAGCAAATGAGTCGCGGAAGAAACCCTCCTCTGTGCAGGAAACTCCTGATTTCCATCAGCCTTGCATCGAGGTAAACACTAGGCTTGAGTAAAAGTGGTTTAGTGTCGGCTGTTGGTGCTCCGCCGTCGCGACGCTTTGGCCCCCGAGTGCGGTGGGTTCTGGGAATCGCGGTCGCGATCTCTATCGTAATTCTGGTTTCCGTTCGGATCGTGATAATCCGCGCCCAGCCTATTCTGCGCGCCAGGGTGATTGAAACTCTATCCACGCGCTTCCAGAGCCGGGTCGAACTCGGCGAGTTACACGTCTGGATTTCCCAGGGTTTGCAGGTCGACGGCAAGGGACTACAGATCTATGGTGCGACCGATCCGAATCCATGGCAAGCCGGGGTCCAACCACTACTTTCGATCGGGGAGTTTCGCTTTCAAACTGCTCTCCGGAGCCTGTTCCGCGACCCCATGCACGTGGACACAATCTTTGTCAGCGGCCTTACTTTGAACATACCGCCGAAAAGTAACCGCCAGGGGTTGAACAATTTGCGACGGCGCAGCGGGAAAATCAGCATCTTTGTGGATCACTTCGTGTGTACGGATACGAAACTGATCATCAATACTGAGCGGCCTGAGAAGCCGCCGTTGGAGTTCGACATTAGCGACCTGCGTCTGAAGGACATTGGTCCAGGTCAGCCTTTGCGCTTCGTCGCAACATTGACGAATCCCAAGCCGGTAGGAGACATACAATCCACCGGGCTGTTCGGTCCGCTCAATGAGAGCAGTCCACGCGATTCAGCGGTCGAGGGCGATTATTCTTTCACCCATGCCGACCTGGGAACGCTAAAAGGGATCGGAGGGATCCTGTCGTCCACCGGGCGCTATGCGGGCACTCTCGGACGAATCGAAGTAGACGGGGAAACCGATACCCCGGAGTTTCAAATTGCGGTGACAGGCCACCGCGTGCCCTTGCACACCGACTTCAACGCAATTGTGGACGGCACTGACGGCGATACCTATCTCGATCCAGTCAAGGCCACAATCTTACATTCCTCGTTGACGGCCCGGGGGAAAGTTGTACGTATGAAGTCCGGTCATGGACACGAGATTGATCTTGATGTCGCAATCGATCACGCCACCATTGAAGACCTGCTGTGGCTAGGGGTCAAAACAGACCCGCCCGTCATGACGGGAGCGGTGCAGATGAAAACCATATTTCGCCTGTCACCTGGAGCAGGCGATATCGCCGAGCGCTTGCGACTGGCAGGGGAGTTTCACATTCCCGACGCAAGCTTCACGAACAACAAGCTTCAGCAGCGAATCGATCGCATCAGCTTGCGGGGACTGGGGGAGATGAAGCAGTTGCATCAGTCTCCCGAGATCAAAGTTCCAAGTGACTTGCAGGGAGCTTTTGCTCTTCGCCAAGGAGTACTTTCGTTTTCGCTCTTGCATTTCCAAGTACCAGGAATGCGCGCCGATTTGACCGGCCAGTACAGCCTGGACGGCAACACCTTTGACTTTCACGGATTAGCAAGAATGGACGCAAAGCTCTCGCAGATGACGACCGGCTGGAAATCCATTCTGCTGAAGCCGGTTGATCCATTCTTCGAGAAACACGGAAACGGCGCTGAAATTCCGTTTAAAATTACAGGGACTCGCGCCGATCCGCATTTCGGCGTCGATTTCCACCATAAGAGGGAGAACGTCACTGCAACCCATGGCGAAGCTGCTCCTGGTCGCTAACCCTAGCAGGTTTAATCCCTCATACAGCATCCGGGGTATTGTTTGGCTCGGTTCAGGAACATAACTTTTCGGAATACAACCAGCGCCAAGATGGCTCCGCTCCGCTGGAATTCCGCAAAAGGAGGAAGATGATGCGAAAGGACTCATTACGGCAGCTCTACGTCGATGAATTAAAGGATCTCTACAACGCCGAGACTCAGCTCGTCAAAGCCTTACCGAAAATGGCAAAAGCCTCGTCGAATGCAGAGTTGCGACAGGCTTTCGAAGAGCACTTGCGCCAGACATCGGAGCAGGTTTCCCGGTTGGAGCAGATCTTCGAAGCTCTGCAAGAGAAGCCCACGGGCAAGAAGTGCGTGGGGATGGAAGGCCTGGTGAAAGAAGGCGCGGAGACCATGCAAGAGAAGTATGGCGAAGCAGTGATGGACGCCGCGGTGATCGGCGCCGCTCAACGGGTAGAGCACTATGAGATCGCCGCGTACGGAACGGCCCGAACCTTCGCAGAATTGCTGGGCGAGGAACAGCACGTGTCTCTGCTCGAACAAACACTGGAAGAAGAGAAACAGGCGGATGAGAAGCTCACCCAACTGGCCATGAACATTAATTCGCAGGCCGCAGAGGGCGAAGAGCAGGAAAGTGAGACCCGGGAGTCGCGAACCGGAATGGCTAAGAGTTCGTCCAAACGCGCAGCATGAAAACGATGGAAGGGCCTGACGCCCTTCCATCAGTTTTTTCACTACCGAGTCATCCCCTGCAACATAAAAATACCGCATTCACCGTATGGGCAGTAGACCTACCTAAGATTAAGTTCGCGATGAATCGTGCGAGGCGCTGTACGCACCTTGGCAATCCATGGCTCATCAAGGAAGTTGCACTAATGAAAAAGCATCCCACCCAGTTGTCCAGCCCTGCCTTGGCCTGGCATATCCTCTATCACGCAGCCCTTTTTGAGACCGACCGCTCCAAACTGGCGCAACGAATCGCCGAAGCGGAGAAGGCGATCCTCGCCCGCGTCAACGAACTGTTCATCGTGAACAGCGATCACATCGAAGAAGATCAGTTTCTCGACGACGCGCTATATGCTCTACGCGCCCTGCGCAGCCGTGCAATGCCCGAAGCCAGCGCTGCGTGAAGATCCTCTACTGTTGCTCGGGTAAAAGCCCACAATCGAGAGGCGTGGCTTAGGAAAGGAATAAGCATCAGTTGCTGGCATCCCTGTATTGTTGTGCTTTTGCGTTCGACTTAGAGTGCTTGACAGCGAGAAAGCGGAGCCATCCTCTCATGACGAACAAAAACGCACATCAACCTGCAGCACTGCCAGAGAATCTGAAGCGCGTATTCGAAAACGCGGTACGCGATATTTATCAGGCGGGCTTAACCGGAAAAATCTCGCAATACAGAAGCCCCATTGTGCAGCGAGCCGGCGTCTCTTCTCCTGCCGGGGTCGACGCCGAGAAACGAGCTTTGTCGGATGCCGCTAAGGCGCTGGCGGAACTGTGGAAGGTTTCTCCCAGTCGCTAAAGAATCAGTTGCCAGCTCAAACAAACACAAGTATGGATGGATGCAGCGGCGGTTCCGTGGCGGGCGAGGACTTTTTATGCGAAGCCACCCAGACTGTGATGAGCGTGATCGCCAGCACCAAAACAATTCCCAGCTTTACTATGACGCCTCCCGTTTTGGGATTCCCTGCGATCACCGGTCAGTTATGATGCTGACGATCGGTTCGGCGTTTAGTGCAAATTCCCCACACCTTAGTCAGAACAGAAATGCCCTGAGCGCTTGCCCGAGGCTCGCAGGAGCCGGTCCCTAACTGAGGAACAAGCTAAATTTGGCCGGGACCTTCCGGGTCAGGTTCGCGTACCGGAAGATCGGAATTCTCGGGCGGATCAAGCGGTTCCTGAATAGGAGGAGGGGCCGGTTCCGAGGGAATGCGGAATTCGCGCAGCGTCGAAGCTGGATGGTCCGTCTGCATACAACTCTCGAAATCGTTCAGCGTTCGGCGGCTACAGACCGCACTTTGATGGTCTTGCCCTTCAAGTTACCGACGATTGTTGCGCGCTGGCCAGCAATGCGCTTCAGGGCGTCCCTGTCGCCGTCAAGAAGATACATCGAATCCGCGTTCACCAAAGCAAATTGAGCTCCTCCGTGAACGCAAACCCGAACGCAAGTAGCCGCTGCCTGGCCCAGCGCCGCAGAATGCTTCGCGCCGCAGTGGCTGCAGGTCACCATCCCTTCATAGGCCTGCGATTCCTTGGCAACCGAGTCGACTCTGGATCCCTTCATTTGGCCGACTGCTGCGCCAGCCGTCGCCACGATAACGTTAAACAGCAGTGCCAACGCACACGCAATTCCTGATCCAAACACCACAATATCGGTCCAGACGCGGTGAGTTCTCATCGGTCCTCCCGTCGGCAATCGTGCGACCCGGCCCGTACAGGAGCCTGCAAGTACTCTGCCATTGTCGCAAACGGGATGGTGAGAAGGCACTAAACTAGTGACAAATAAGGATACAGAGGAGTTTTGTATTAACAGGTACAGTATTGGGCGAAAGACGGGAACGCGAAGAATTTTCCTGCTACACCACGGCCTGCGTTCCCCCATGCAACCATCAAAACATAACAAATTAAGCTCAAGCGGCGACGGCGGCGGCCTTCAATAGACTTGCTGCTTCCCGGGCCCCGGTGCGGCGCAGCAATTCGATGGCTCCATCCGCTTTAGCATTCTCTTGACAACGAACATAGACCAAGGCACCTACGTCGCAGAGCTGACGCCCCAATCGCTTGGCTTCAGCCTGAGAGAATCCCAAGCCTAATAGAGTTCGTGAACCTCGAGAGAGCGAAGGAAAGTTCTGTTCGACCACTAAGGCATGAAAGAACATCTGGGAACGGATAAAGAAGCCCACGGTAGGGATCACCACGGCTCCAAACTCAGAAAACCAACCGATCATGCGAGCTCCGAGAGGGTTCTCACGTCCTACGGCGTCGAGCGTGCTGGCCTCGTTCACCGCGGCCGCATCAGGATGAGCTGGCGAAAGCACCATGCAAATATCTTCGTTCTCGAAGCCTGCCTTATTCAACGCGAAGACCACGTCGGGGAGAGCGATATCGCGAGCATACATTCCGTAGGCGGCTGGTCCATTGGTATTCATGGCTGGAGACTCCGGGGTTAACGTCGCGGAGAGGAGCTCTAAGGCATCCTCGACACGCAGGCTAGAACGATTGGCCTACCTTAAGGCGTTTTTGGATCGAGTGCACTAGGGTGAATCATGTACGAAAGATAAAGATTCGGTTAAGACCTAATCTAAGGTTTTCCACTCTTAGGCTTATTGTGTTCGAGTGCGAGAATCCCGGGCTGGGGATTGCGCCATATTGTGAGATTGTGTAGGCTCCTGTTGGGCTTGCTTAGCCGTTGGCGGCAGCAAACGGTAAGCAGAATCTTGGTTTGGCTCATGAGCCGCGGTTTGAATGGGCGGAAGTGGCTGCTGGGCCGGTTTTGGGGTCTGCAGATCGGACCATGCTATAAGTTCACGGGGAGTCAGCGCGTCCTCTGGCACCGGTGGCGTCGTGGGCTCTTGAGCAAGAACGAGCGGGGTTACCGCTAGCAACAGACCACCTGCGAGAATCGCGCTTCGAAACATAGGATTTCCTCAAAGACGAATCAGCCGAATCCCTTTCCTGCGGCGGCGCGAGTTATATCAAGGCCGCCCGGCGCGCATCTACGACAACATCGATTTACAACCCACCTGCAACTCTTTTAACCGCAGCGGGCGGCGCGGTCCATAACTTGTTCCCTGTAGGGAGTCTGTGCGGATCGAAGTCGTATCACATATCACTTGAGCAGGGCATTTACCAGCGGCAGAGCCAGAATTTGCAGGAACAGGGTTCCAACCCCCACATCGTTCAGGCGCAGAATAACCTGTTCCCGTAAATCGGATACGGGCTCGTCGGCCTCAAATCAAGCTTTCCGACGAGCCGCCGATGATTCTTCAGTTTCCACGTCGCTGGACGCGGGGTCCGGGCGGTTTCGAGGCTGGATTCGTTTTGCTGGCATCTATGGCCTTGCCCCACGCATTTTGCACCTTCCCTGCGACCTGCTTGGCGGTGCCTTCGACTTGCTTTTCAGGATCACCGGTCCATTCGCCTGCTTGACGCTCGACGCGTCCTGCAACGTCCTTCACCTTCCCTTCGACCCGGTCTTTATTCATGTCAAAACCTCCGCGCGAAATTAAGGGGCGCTTCGCCTTTCCCGGCAGTGGAAAGCGAAACCGCTGCCGAGTCCGGGCGAACCTGCGCCGCACCGCGTGGTGAGATGTGGCTAAGCCCGAGAATGTTTGAGATTTTCTCCGGACCGGGTTCGACGATCGCTGTTCACGCAGCGTTACGCTCTTGAATGATCTGTATGAGCATCGCAATGACAGCCAGAACCAGCAGAATATGGATAAACCCGCCGAATGTGTACGAACTGACCATACCCAGCAGCCACAGGATCAGGAGCAAGGCGGCAATCGTCCAGAGCATTCCTAATTGATCCTCGTTAGGGGATGGGTAGCAATCTCGATCAGCTTATGGAGACATCACGGGGTAGGCCATCCGGGAGATCCCTTAAACGGCTCAGACAAGCGCCTGAAAAGAGTTGATGAAATCGGGGCTGACACGAGAACGAAGGGTTTCGAGCGATGCACCTCGTCAGAAAACTTGTACAATCCCGTTGCGGACAGCGTAGCGAGTCAGATCGGCGACAGAATGCAATCCCAGTTTCCGCATCAGATTGGTGCGATGGGTTTCCGCGGTTTTGACGCTGAGATTGAGCGTGACTGCAACCTCTTTACTCGTTTTTCCCTCTGCCAGGAGTTGGATCACTTCGCGCTCGCGCGATGTTAGCGAATCTCCGGCGCGGTCATCGCCCTTGCTGAGGGCGCCCGCATCCCGTCTTTGGCGATCTAGGAACCCGTCTAAAACCATCTGGCTCACGCGCGTGGTGAAGAATGTTCTTTGTAACTGAAGCGCCTCGACCGCGGCGACCAGATCTCGGCCGGCGTCCGATTTAAGAAGGTATCCGCGTGCGCCAGCACGCAAGACTTCCCGCACGACGCTGTCGGAATCGTGCATCGTCAAAATCAAGATCGCAACGTCTGGGGATCCGGCTAAGATCTGCCGGGCGGCCTCGAGCCCATTCAGATTCGGCATTCCGATATCCAGCAAAACGAGATCGGGTTTCATGCTAGCCGCGCGTTCTACGGTCTCGCGCCCGTCCTTTGCTTCGCCGCAGACTTCCCAGCCGGGATGGCTTTCGAGAAGCGCTCGAATTCCGCGCCGCGCCAGTTCATGATCGTCGGCAATCAAGATTCGAAGCATCAGTGACCTCCAATGGAACGATGGTCGTTTTCTCTGCAACCCAGAAAGTGGAAATGGCGGTGCGGCAAAAAAATGTGACGGACGAACCGCCATGTCAATACAGTAAGCACCCAACGTGCCAAATCCGAATGCGTTTGCGCGAGAAAGACTTGGCTGGGTCAACCAGTTTTTCCTTATGTAGATTTTTCCGAAGAAGCTCCGAAGACACGAAGATGCGATTCCCAATTCGTGACATTGCCGCGTCCTAGAGTGAGCAGGAACCTACAGGATTCGCTGTATCAGGCGCGAGTCATTCTCCAGCAGCGAATTACATCTCAGCCTAGCCGCCCCGGAATAGCATCTAAACGGTTTTAATTGGAGGCAGATTCATGCTCTTCGGGAAGAGGCTTCTCCGCTTTCACCTGGGAATCGTTGCGCTGGCTTTACTGACGGCCCTAATGCCGTCAGCATTCGCCCAGAGCCAGGGTTCGCCGCAAGATAATTCAGCGGCTCCTCCGGGCTCGGAGAATCCGATGTCACTCCCGCCCCGAACCTCGCAACCGCCTGCTTCTGCGCAGCAGCAGCCCACAACTCAGTCGTCCGAGGGAAGTGAATCGGGCCCCGCCATCAGCCCGGCACCAAGTGAGGAGCAAGGCCGGTTTGTCTTCAGGAAGCAAGTACAGGAAGTCGTATTGCATGCCACAGTCGTAGACGAAACCGGGAAGCTGGTGACCTCGCTGGATCGAAGCGCGTTCTCGGTTTATCAAAACGGCCAGCCGGAGACAATCACATCGTTTCGGCGCGAAGATGTGCCGGTTGCGATAGGAATTGTCATTGATAATTCCGGCTCTATGCGCGACAAACGGACGGAAGTGAACGACGCTGTAATGAACCTGATCCGCGCCAGCAATCCTGAGGATGAAGTATTCGTAGTGAACTTCGGTCAGACGCCCTATCTGGATCAGGATTTTACCTCGGACGTAAATTTGCTCCAGGCAGCTTTACACCAGACTTCCACCAGAGGGAGTACCGCTCTTTACGATGCGGTCGTAGCCTCGGATGTGCATCTGCGAAATAATCCGCGTCTCGAGAAGAAGGTCTTGCTGGTGATCACAGACGGGCAAGACAATATGAGCCGAGAGACGTTGCAGGATGCGATGAGAAAGCTGCAGTCGAATAAGGGGGCGACACTGTACGCCATTGGACTGACAGATGGAGCGGAAGGAATGAGTCGTGCGGGGCGAGAGGCGCTGCAAGATCTGGCCACAAGCACAGGAGGAGCGGCGTACTTTCCCCAAAGGCTAGAGGACGTGAATGCAATTACTCGGGCCGTTGCGCATGACATCCGCAGCCAATACACGCTGACCTATAATCCGGGCGGCACTATCGGAAAGGGCTATCAGACGATCCGCGTGGAAGCGAGAGGAATCGGGCGCAGCCGCTTGACGGTGCGCACGCGAACCGGTTACTACCCGGGCGAGACTCCACGCTAACAGGACTAAGACTAATGAGGATAAGATTCGCGGGTCTGGCAAACTTACGCCGCCGTCGGACCCGCAGATGTTTTCGGCGGCGGCGGTAGCTCAATCTGAATCAGATTGTTCTTGATCGCGTACACGACCAGGTCGCGAATCGAGTGGAAGCTCAACTTACGCATGATGTTGCTGCGGTGAGTTTCAACCGTCTTGGTGCTCAGATTGAGCAGGGACGCCACTTCTTTGGAGCTATTTCCCTCCGCCAGCAGCTGGGTAATTTCGCGCTCGCGCGCCGTAAGTGTCGGCAGTTTGGGAGCTTCGTTTCGCGATACCATTTGGCCCTTCTCCAGAAATCCTGCAAGCACGAGATCGTTGACCCGGGGAGTGAAGAACATTCGCTTGTTCTGCAGCGCTTCGACAGCCGAAACCAAGTCGCGGGCCGCGTCGGACTTCAAAACGAAACCCCGGGCGCCGGCGTCTAAAGCCTCGCGGATCACCTGGTCGGAGTCCGTGATGGTGAGGACAATGATTTTGAAATGAGGGTCGTGTTGCAAGAGCTGTCGGGTCGTATCCAAACCGTTCAGGTTGGGCATGCCGACATCGACAATGACGACATCGGGATTGAGCTGCAAGGCCTTCTCCACCGCTTCGCGGCCATCACTGGCCTCGCCGCAGACTTCCCAGCCCTCGTGCTTTTCCAATAGCGCTCGCAGACCGCGGCGCACAATCTCGTGGTCGTCGGCTAACAAGATCCTGAGTTTCATAATTCGTCCTCTTCCGAGCAAGATAATTGCAATTTCACAATGAAGCCTCAGCTCAATTCGGAGAGACTTCGCCCATGCAGGGCCGTGAATACTCGATGCTGACTCACCGCTTCCACAGCGGCTAACAGATCGCGGGCAGCATTAGACTTTACGACGTAACCTCGCGCGCCGGCTTCCAGTGCTTCCCGCATCATCTGCGGTGAGTCATGCTGTGTAACGAAAAGAATCTCAAGCTTCGGAGACTGGCGCCGCAGCAACCGGCAGGCTTCCAGCCCGTTCATACGCGGCATTGTGACATCGAGCACCATGACGTCCGGATTCAGGTCTTTCGCCTTCTCGACTGCTTCGGCTCCGTCAGCGGCTTCACCGATGACCTGCCAGTCCGAGTGGCCTTCCAGAAGAGTCTTCAAGCCCTGTCTCACAATGGGGTGATCGTCAACCAACAGGATGCGAATTGTCATTCTGTCTCAGTTCCTTCGGGGGAGACCGACCAGACGATTCGCCACATTTTACCTCTGCGCAGATGTGACAGCCTGACCAATGACCGTAAATTTCACACAAAACGTTGCTCAAGGGATGTACACCCTTGAATCCAAAGGCTAGCTTTCCATATTGTGGGGTCCAATACAGGAAATCCTGTATTTGCCCGGCGCCATCGCCTCAGAGGTAAGCATCCCTCACTGGCTCAGGCCCCGCGTTCCGCGGAAATAATCGGAAAATAGGTCCGATTATGAAGCAATACATCCACAGCTTCCACGACCGACCCGATGTCTTGCTTGGCGCATGCCCCACGAACGCCTGCCTCGCGCGCGGCATCCGCCAGTTGTCTCGAAAGGTGAAGCGTCACCATCAAAATCGGAATCTTAGGAAACAGCTCGAATATCTGCTTCGCAATGTCGACACCGTTAAGGTCAGGCATTTGGTAATCAAGGAGAATCAGGTCGGGAGGAGCATCCAATACTTGGCGCAGTGCTTCGGCGCCCGTCCGCGCCTCACCGCATACGTGCCACGATTCCTGCTGCTCCAGGATTGCCCGCAGATACCGACGCACCGCCGGATTATCATCAACAATCAGAATGCGAGTCACAGAGAACTCCCGTGCCACCAGATCCTAACCGCGAATTCCGTCCGGTAGAACTGAGTTCTCGTCTCCGTCTGTTGTCGGAATCCTGAATTCGCCTTTCTTACACGAACGTACCTTGCAAGTTAATCCTCATCTAACGTAGGCCAGCGCTCAACGCAGAGACAATCCAGTGAAGACAGTAGAGATCTGCCTCGCTGTGCTCCGGAAGAGACGAGGTATTTTCACCAAATTCCCTTGTCGCTGCCCGTGATTTTCTGCTCGAGGGCCGCTGCCGTCGCCAAACCCGGGAGCAGGCTTAAGCGGAGAGTGTTCCGCAGCTCGCCTCGGAAGAAAAGAGTTTTGAGCTCGCCCGCATACAGATTCAGGGAGTCGGGCACGATGGGGACTCGCAGGAAATCCTTGCGGAAGCGAACTTTGCTGGTTCCAAATTTTGCCGCGTCCTGCACCAGAGTCGGCAGGGGAATTCCGACGCCACGATAGGTTTCGACATACTCGGAGATGATGTTCAAATACGTCGCAATACCTTCCCATAAACCGGCTCCCGACCCCAAAGAGCGCAGATATCCAAAGTCGACTTTGCCGCAGTCCAGAAGGCGGGCATTGTCAACGATGTCGCACAGCCGGATGTAGAAGTGCCGGTACATTCTCTGCAGCGTGCTGATGACAATGCGATCTTCCGGAGCGGCGACACGAAAAGAATAAGGCCCGACTTTCTTGGTGCAGGCCCGCTCGGACACAGAGCGGGTGAGCGCCGTCTGTTCGCCGGTTTGGCCCAGTCGCCGCGCGTGAATCTCGACCAGTTCGGGCAATCCTGGCACGACGAAATTCCACTTGTTGGCCAGACGATCTCCCCAGCTTCGGTCCGCAAGTTTGGCACGAAACTTTGCGCTCATCATGGCGACCACGGCGGTGGGCTCTGCGTCTGTGTAGAGATCCAAATCGCTGCCAAGATCGGGCCAATGGTCCAGGGACTTGATCACGATCACCGGGCAGCCACTATCCTCAAGGGCTCCACAAATCTGGGTCAGAAAGCTGAGGGCCCGCTCGATCCTGCCATGTTCCTCCAGCATCGCAGTCCCTACCCGCTCCGCGATTGGGCCATTTCCCATATCCTCGAGCATCGCAGCCAGGGAATCGAATGCGCGGAGAACGACATGGTTGCTCATGGCCAGCGCGGTAAGGTCCTGCAACTCAGACGGGCTCGCCAACTCGCACCATTCTCTCGCGCGACCGGATCTATTCGACTGCTGCCGCGGGCGAGTCAGTAACAGCTCGGACAAAAGCTGAAGGGGTTTGCTCGAATCGCGAACAGGTTCCATCGAATCTATCTCCATTTCTTACAGCCGGTGTTCTTGTCGCGCCTTGGATGTGAGAATGGCGCGCTGCGGTTGGCGCATCCCGAGGGGATCACTCGGCCGCCGGACTGGTCTGTGATTTCTCGCTGCACTTCGCGAAATTCAGACGCTCGATCGCTGTGCCCTCCTCGTAGTCATTCCAGGTTTCGACCATGACGAATGGAAGCGGGTGCGAGGCATCGAAATAATGCGTGTAAAGATGAAGCGTGTCCTCGAACGTCTGCCCACACCGACTCTGCATGTGGCGATTGAGCCCCCATTTTGCCGCCGAATCGTTGAAGCCCGGCCATGCGCCTCCGATCGCGATCTTGTCAGAATGCTTATCGCGCATGGTCCGGTAAAAGTTATCCAGGTACTGCTCGCCCCAATTGCTGCCATCCGGCGTCCATCCTTTTCGTCCGGGCTGGACCCAGGGATACATTCCGGCAAAGTCGGCCGCATATTTAGCGGGCGGTTCGTCCTTATAGAACAAGTACGGAGTGGATTCCCACGACTGGCAGTGTTCAACGACCTGGTTCCAGTCAACATGTCCCCGCTTGGGGAAAATGAAGATCATTGGGTGACCATTGAACGTAAGGTAGGCTCCGCGATAAGGTGCTTGGGGGCCGATGTACGCCTTATATGCCTCATCAAATGCGGCGATCGCCTCGTCAGTGGCCTGTGCATCTTCGTCTTCCGGTTCGTTGAAAAGAAGCGCGACCTGGAAATGATTTTCGTCTGCGGCTTCCTGCAGCGCCGCGAAATTGTGGTCGGAGAATGGCTCGCTCTCACCGTACCAGTCCACCACGAAAGCGGAAATCCCCATGTGGCGTGCTTGCTCGATCTGCCGATGCATCACGTTCGGATCGTAGCTCGCGTAGCCGACATCCATGTGCACGTGATTTCCGAACCACGGCATGTACACCGCTAATATTTTTGGCCAGGAATTAGGCGCCTGCAGATTTTCCCTCAGAGCAGTGTGTATGCCCGGCGTAGTACAGCCGACGCCCACCATAAAACACGCAATCGCCACTGCTAACAGCCGTTTCGACAAAAGCTGGCTCCATGTATCCACCGCGCGGTGAAAATAAGATGCTGCTGGAAGCGGGGTGGTTGGCGCCTGGAGAACGGTCAAAACTGTGGCACAGACTGGAGTTGCCGGATGACCCAGCGATCGGCCCCTGGCGTCATGAGCACGACGTAGTGCACTGAAGCATGCTCAGTGTGGATCGTCTTGCTTCCGTCCAGGATTTGATAATCGTATTCAGCCGTGTCGTGCAGTTCGATCAAATCGCCTTCCGGCGCGTAGAACACTGCGTCCAACTTGTGATGTTGATTGAGATAGCGGGAAGTGAGCCCCGTCCGGATTTGGCTGTTTACCGCGTCGTTCAGCCAGGTATTCGCAATGCCGGCGAACAAGCCGTTCAGAGCATCGGTGGAGTTCGATTCGAATGCTTGAGCGAGGTTCGCCCACCCAAACTTGTAGTCGCGAAGGATGCTGCGTTCGGTTAAAGGTTCAATCTTCCGCGGTCCAACGTTCGTCGCGTTCAGTATGGCTTCAGGTGCGGAGTCGGCGGGAGCTGAAAAAACGTAAGGCACGAGGAAGAGCAGCAGGCCCGAGATCGCCAGGCCCCTTTGCATTCGCCCACGAAACCCGTTCTGAAACGCTGATCGCATTTCCTACTCCTGCCCTCCCATGTGGAGTTCGTTGCCCATCACCACTCCCGACGCCGCGGAGATCACGACCGGGCCCTTGGCCGCCATTCTTGCCCGCGCGACATCTTGTTTGACCGGGGCGTCCACTGTGCTGGTTTCATTCCCACCCTTCGCGGTGAAGGTGACAATCGTTCCGTCCGGCACTGGATTTCCGGAACAGTCTCTCACCGGTTCGGTTTCTACCATGATCCCGTTCGAAGTGCGTTGGCCTTTAATTCGCAAGCTGCACGGATCGGAGGCCACCTGCTGCACTACGCGCCGCGCGATCACATCTTTGATCGACGCCTGCACTTGCAGCGCACCCGCACTCTTGCCCGAACTCGCGCGAAACCAGGCAATCCCATCGCGAGTCTCAACTCCGCGTGGCGCCAGATTCTCTCCCTTGGCGGTTAATTGGAACTGTACCGTGGCCGGCGCAAGCACCAGGTTGTGAAATTCGTCGAAGGGAATGGCCACCCCGCTGATCAGGTCGCTTTGCGAGACAGGGGCCCGCGAAGGATGCACGAGGAAGATCATGCTTGCAGGTTTGGCGGGCGAAACATAGAAGACAGCGCTGGTGCAGCTTCCATTGCACACAACGGCGACGTAGCGTCCGGACTCGCGCAACTCGCCGGCATTCAGCGTGATGTTGCGGCCCAGTCGCACATCCCGTTTCACCGATCCCGACGGCCCCACCAGGTAGAAAGTGGCAGAACCGCTACCGCCCGCCTCGATCGAGGCTGCTTCCCCTGCGATCGCCCCAGAAGGAGGATGCAGCGTTAGATCTTGCGCCCACGTCGTGCCCGCAAAAAACAGCAAGCCGAGAAGAAATGCTGATCCTCTCCGCACGCTATGAGTTTTGCAGGCTGTATTGATTGACGACGACATGAAAGTTCCGAACCTTTCCTGCCAAAGATTTTGGGACTTCCACCGCGAAGGGTTCGCTCGATTGCGGCAGCAAAGCTTGCTCCACGTATCCATCCGACACCCACACGACCTTGCCATTGTTGTCGTAAAAACTGGCAATGACATGAGGGATGTTTACCGTTTCCCCGCTCTGGTTCAGTAACTCTCCCTGCAGCACTGATCGACCCTGCGCATCCGTTTCCAGTTTCTGGTTCATGACGCCGATCACCGGGTCTGACGAGGCCGGAACCAGCGTGGCTTTCACGTCCATGCGCACGTTTTTCACTTTGCTGAGACTGATATGGGGAAAGTCAATGCGATACGGTGAAACTTGTTTCGGCAGGAGCACGTGAAGGATCTTGTCGAAACTGCTCTCATCATCGATTGCACTACCAGAGGCGCTAATAAGCGTGGCATTCACGTTCACGAATGCCGGAATCGTGTCTTCGTTGACCACCTCGCCCATGACAACCGCGCCTTCCGCGGAGTCCACAGCATTCATCGAGACAATGCGTACATGCGGAGCATCGACATTATGAGATCCCCATCGATCGCCGGAATTTCCGCTGACCAGATCCCAACGCAAGTAAGTGACAGGAACCACCTGCGCCGGAACATTCGGCGGCGGAGCCTCGTTCCATACGACTAGCCATTTCTCGCCGCGCTTGGCGAGACGGAAGTCGCGCACGTCCTCGACCGGACCTACGGGGGTTGTCCAATGCAAGTGAACCCGCATTTCAGCATCCGAGTCGCTGGCGTGCAGGGGACGTGCATCATAATTCTCCAGGCTGGAAAAGGAACGAAGCCCGCCGTTCGATCCGATCCAGTCCTGGATGAATGCTTGTTCTGTCATAGTGCTGCTGGTTCGTTCGATCGCGGAGAAGGCTCGATCCCAGTTGCGCTTTTGAATATCCAGAAGGAAATTCGATATCGCTTCCTGGGGCGTCGACGCGCTTGCTCCGAACCCGGGCAAGGCTGACCCCGACGCGATGCCGACAGTTCCGTTCGAGCCTCGGGATACACTCAAACCGAGGAAGATCAAAACTGCGGTTGCAATCACAATCACCAAAATGATCGGCAGAGCTCGTTTCATTTTTAATTCCTCAGGCGACGTAATGCGTTTCCCGCTCCTGGATCGCAACGGGAGATTCAACGACCCTGCGCATGCGTTGGCTTGCGGGCAGGAACAACACGAGGAATATTGCGAGCACGCTCACTCCGATGGGGAGCGTGCCCCACATCAAACCCATCCAAGCGGGAGGAACAGCGTCGGAGTCGATTCGATGTGCGGGTGGAACATCATCCTTCGACCACGCGGTGATCTCTCCGTTATCGAAGGTCTCGATCTTTCTCCAGCCCACAAACGTTAGTAGCGGTTCATAGTAAGAATCGTGTACGAAAATATATTTCAAGCCATAGCGGTTGGCGTGCCCGAGCATGGCGCGCAGAGATTCCATTCCCGCCGAGCCGTAGAATTTTGCATTGGTCAGCTGCGCCGATCCGTAATGCGTCATCTCGGGCAGCAGGCGGGCGGAATTGTAATCTCCGTCCACGCTGCTCGCGTCGGTATAGGTCGACACTTGCGCCAATTCACTGCCGAAGCCAAGTGTCAGATAGCGGTAAGCGTCGTGACCGTCGCGGTTCAGAAATGCGATCACCGGCTTCACGTTCATCGTGCCCGACGGACGGTACGGGTTGGCGGTAAGCCAGCCTAGCGCCGCGCCAATGGTCGCGACGGCAGCGAGCGACAAACCAACCGCCGCTTTGGTACGAAAGCGATCGAGCAGTTCGATCGCCAGTAAACCTACGATGGGCATCGCCATCAGCGTGGCCCAGAAAGTGAACCGCTCGAAAGTCAGAATCTCGTAGGCTCGGCCCAGCAGCCAGCGCGGCAGTGGTGTTGTGCCGCCTAATCCGAAGATGAACGTCAGCCAAAAACCGAACAGCAGCGGCCGCAAGCGTCGAACCGTTGCGCCGCGAATGACGATGAAGGGGAGCGCTAGTATCAAAACGCCATAAGGAATCACAAAATAGTTGATACCGGTGATCGAGTTCAGCAGGAAATTACGACGGCTGTCATGAGGAATGGGAATCTGGTGAATCGGGTGCTGGATCAAAGTCATCCAGTAAGGCAACAGGACGATTCCGACACCGACAACCACGAGAAATGCGAACACAATCGCCCGAAATAAGACCGTTCCGACCGCTCCTCTGGTGCGCCCGTCGCGCGCGTCGAGGAGTGCAACCCAGAGTACCGGACCGGCGAACAGGACCGTTCCGAAGATCAAAGTAACGTGGTGAGCAGCCGCGGCCGCCAAGGTCACGGCGAGGCCTTTGGCGAAACTGCGAAACGAACCCTCTTCCGACCATTCGAAGAAGTAGGGCAGCGCATTCAGATACAAAGCAGCGGATGCAATCGTCGCTAACTGTCCAGCCTGATATACCAGAAAAGCCAGAGCTCCCAGGAAAATGCTGCCTAATGCCGCATAGCTCGCGGCGCGCTCATCCACCCAGATTCGGGCGAAGCGGAATACACCGACCGGAAGCAGCAAAACCGCAATCAATTGCACCAGCATGTATCCCATCTTCAGGCCGGTCACTGTCGACACCAGTGCGATCCACTGGTGAGTCAGCGGAGGATACGTGGTCTGCGAAAAGCCCGCGAACCATTTTTCGTTCCAGGGATTGAACCAGTGATGTGCGTAGTGCGATGCGAGAAAGATATGAAAGTTCGCATCGAACGAACCCGAAGGCAGCTGCATCAACAACAACGGCCCATGAACCGCCAGAGCCACCAGAACAATAGCCAACAGTGGAATGGGACGCGAGTAGCTTGTGTTTGGGGTCATGCGGTGCACACTCCTGTGCCCCTTGCAACAACATTGGATTCCAAAACTGTCATCAAGGTTTGTGCTGATGTTGAGGTCTGGACAGCCTTTCCTGCGTGCCCAGAGCAGGGAAGAAGCAAACTTGGGCATCCAAAGTCGCATCTGAGAAGAGCCGCAGGACTTCCTGTGCGGGAGGCTCTCTTGTGGAGGCCCTCTTAGAACCCTTGTAAAGCGTGGTGACTACGTGAAAAGCCGGTTTCCGCTCACGAGCTTTTACCTTGTCGTGATTCTTGGTTTCGTTGGCCAAGGCTTCTGCCAAACGTTTGACGTGGGCGGCAGTGGCAGCTCGTCCTCCGACAAACAGGCAAATCAGAAATCCGCAACGACTTCCGGGCAGAGCGGCAGGGACTTCAGTTGGGGATCTGGAATTATGGTCGCGCGCCAGGCGCGCGCGGCCCAGGACGCATTGCAGCGTAACGACTATGCGGCGGCGGTTTCCAATGCGCAACAGGCTGTCAAATCCGCACCGCAAAACGCGGAACTCTGGTTCTTGCTGGGTTATGCTGCGCGACTGGACAAGAAATATCCGCTGTCAGTCGACTCCTACAACCATGGACTGAAGTTGCAGCCAAATTCGGTGCGCGGCTTGGCTGGCCTGGCGCAAACCTATGCCCGCATGGGCCGAACCCAAGAAGCCGAACAGCTATTGCAGAAAGTGGTCGAGGCCAGCCCCAAGGATGCGAACAGTCTGCAGCTCGCTGGCGAGCTCATGCTGAACAGCGATCCAAAGGCGTCTTTGGATCTTCTGCAGCGCGCCGCAGCGCTGCAGCCCTCAGCGCATGGCGACATCCTGATCGCGCACGCCTATGCACGTTTGGGTCAGCCGGATGAATCTGCGAAGTATTTGAACCGCGCCAAGAGCCGGGCGCCGCGCGATCCTGAAGTGCTGCGCGCTGTGGCCCAGCAATATCGCGACGAGGGTAAGTACGACGAGGCCATCGCGACGTTGCAGGCAATCCCGGCCAAAAATGTCGATATTCAAGCCGAGCTTGCATATACATACCAACTTGCCGGCAAGCAGCAGGAGGCGGCGAACCTTTATTCGCGTCTGGCGAAAACGGCGAAGGGCAATCTTGGTCTGAACCTAAGCGCCGCGCAGGCCTGGATCAATGCCGGCCGCGCCGACAATGCTAACGAATTTATCGACGCCGCTAAGCACATCGACGGCAACAATTACCGCCTGCACGCAATTCTTGGCGGCTTGGCCGATTCCGAGCATCGTCTGCCGGAAGCGGAACAGGAATACAAACTCGCTCTGAGCAGTTTGCCGGCCTATGTGCCGGAAGGCCCGCTCTATCCGATCGAACTGCGGCTGAATCTGTACCAGCTCTATGTTCGCCACGATGAAGATGCCGAGGCGAAGCAAGAATTGCAGGAGGCGGCCGCGGCGATCCAAAACGTGAAGGTCCCAGACTCCTCCCGTGCTGAGATGTTGCGGCTACGTGCGGCGGTGGAGAGCTCGTCCGGGAATCTCGACGCGGCCAACCGTGATTTAAAAGAGGCTTTGGCGCTTTCTCCATCCAACATGAATTCGTTGATGAATTTCGGCATGCTGCAATGGAAGTTGGGTCAAAAAGACGCGGCACGGGACACTTTCACAAAAATTCTTAATCTCGACCACAAGAATCGGGAGGCGCTGTCTGCGCTGGGTTACCTTGCCCGCGATGCGGGTGATACCAAGCTGGCTGAATCTTACTTCGCGCGCGAGATCGCCGCACACCCGAAAGACTACGCACCCTACCTGGCGCTCGGAGACATGTACACGGCGGCACGCAATTATCGTTCTGCCGAGGCGAACTACGAAAATGCTTATCAGCGGATGCCAACGAATGCTCTGATCGTAGCCGGAGGCGCGAACGCCGCGTTGGAATCCCACAACCTCAATCTGGCGCAACAATGGCTTGAGCGCGCCAATGCGAAGATGAACACGTCTCCGCAAGTCGAGCGCGAACATGAGAGGTATCTCACATTCAAGGGCGATTACGCTGAGTCGGCGAAACTGGGATACAAAGTAATCGCCAAGCTGCCGAATGACCGCGAAGGCGTGGTCTACCTGGCGTATGACCTTTACTATCTCGGCCACTACGACGAGGCTCTCGCTCTGGTCACCAAATATGAGCCCATTCTTCACAATGATAAAGACTTGCCTTTAATTGCCGGCAACGTTCACGCGCATAACGGCGACCTGGAAGCGGCCGTGAAGGATTTCACGCTAGCCCTCGAGCGGGACCCGAAGGTAGCGATGGGATATGTGAACCGCGGCTTCGTGTTGAACGATTTGAAGGAGCCCGATAAGGCGTCCAAGGATTTTCAAGCCGCGCTGCAGATTCAGCCGAAATACGGCGAGGCTCACCTTGGCCTGGGTTTCGCCGATCTTCAGCTGCATCGTCCGAAACCGGCACTGGTGCAGCTCGAAGCCGCTCAAAAAATTCTCGGCAAATCCCACGCCTGGCACTTGGCCCGAGCGGAGGCATTTCGCCAGGAATTGGACTATGCCCATGCGGTGAGCGAATACCGCATCGCACTATCAGAGGATCCAAAAGATCTCAACACCGAGCTTGCTTACGCCGACGTGTTGTATCGCATGCGCCGCTATGCGGAATCGATCACCGCGCTCAACGCGGCTCTGCAGTTATCGCCATCCGACCCGAAAATCTACGCCTTGATGGCGCAGGTCCACGCCAAACAGGGTGAACGGGACCAGGCCATGCAAGATATTCAGTCTGCCGAACGTTTGGGCGGAGATCGCGTGGAAATTCTTACTGCAACCGGCGACGCCCTGCTCACATTGGGCGATCGCAACGCCGCCATGGATCGCTTCTCGCGCGCCCTGGAGGTTCCCGGCGGAGATCGCATCGGAGTTCGCCTGGCGATTGCTCAAATCTTTCTCCGTCAAGGACACTTCGATGAGGCTCGACGGCAGATCGCTCTCGGATTCGCTGAGGCCCGGCTCTTTCCAGATTCTCCGGTGACGGGAGAAGATTTCGCTGAAGCTGCCGGCATTTTTCTTGCGATGCATGATTTCGACCTAGCCGAAAACTATTACAGCAAGGCCCAACTGGCCGGCGCGAATAGCCGCACCGTGGCCATCGGCCTAACCAACACTTACCTGGCAGAGGGGAATACTCGCGAAGCATCAACAGCGCTTGCCAGTCTGGGCAATCCGGCCGACTTTCAAGATGATTACGACTACATGATGGCGGAGGCTAATTTATATCGCCAGCGGCAGGATCCTCTGCACTCGCTTGCTGCCTTCGCTCAAGCCAGCACTGCGGCCGGGCAAGAGGATCAGGGCGTTGCCGAAACGTCGCAATACACCGAAGCCGATCAGGCCGGCAAGCAGATCAGTGACAGACTGAGCCTTGTTCCGGAGGCGCTCTTCGCCCCTGCACTCGAAGACATCAACGTCTATGCCCTCGATGCCAAGATTCTTCACGTAACCGATCCCAAGCTGCTGCCGCCGCCCCGCTACTCGTATGAGAGCCTGGCGGCGTCTCATTATCGCGTGCAGTTGGGAAATCTTCCTGTCATCTCTGGGTTCGTCGGGCAAAGCCTGACCACCGGGCGCTTGCTCTATCCCAGCGTTGGAGTGGTTCAGGATCGCAATACTTACGACACGATCGTAAATGGTGCAATCAATCCCATTCTGCACCTTGGCTCGAACACTATTACTTTCAACGGTGGACTGCAATTTACCCTACGACGCGACACCGTCTCGCCGGTTTACATGAGTCAGAATCTGTTTCGTCAGTTCCTTTACCTTTACACCAGTTCATTTTTCAACTGGGTTACTGTAACGGGCAGTGCGCAGCGGGAAACCGGTCCCTTCATCGATCAGGATCTGCACTCCCGCGATCTTTTTGCCAATATCGAGTTCACAGTCGGCCGGCCTTGGGGCAGCACCTCTCTCATCACCGGATATTCGACGAGGGACCTGCTGTTTCGTCCTTTTGTGGAAGAATATTTCTACACCTCGGCCTACGCAGGGTTGCAGCATAAATTCGGTAATCGCATAACAGCGGCCATTCTCGCCGAGGATTTGCGCTCCTGGCGTGTCCAAAATACGCAGTATGCAATTGCCCAGGCGCTTCTTCCCGGAGGGCGTTTCGATTTTCGCGCCACGCGGCATTGGGACGTGCAGGGCTCTTTCGTTTTGTCTCGCGGAATGGGCTACCACCCTTACGACAATGTCCAGAGCGAGCTTCTGGTCTCGTACGTACACGGCTTGCACGGCAATGTGAGAGACAGTGGAGACGAGGTGCCCGTTCGCTTTCCCATGCGTTTTTCGCTTGGCGTTCAGCAGCAGACTTTTTATAACTTTCCGGGATCGAGCAAAAACACAGTGCTTCCCATTGTCCATTTCACGCTTTTTTAGGTTCGTTCCCTTCTATGACCTTTTTCGGGAGAAAGCGGGGTTCAGATCTTCCCAGCAGCGCCGCGGCAGAGACAACCCACGGCCGAGCCAAAGCGCTTCGGCATAAGCTGCTTGGTGGAAGCCTCACCATGCTGGCGGGATCGGGGTTGGTTGGTGTCACCAATCTGATCTACAACGTCGCGACGGCCCGTTTGCTGGGACCCACTGGTTTCGCGCATGCGACTGCCGTCTACACGCTTCTCATGCTGGCGTCGGCGATCACTCTTTCCTTCCAGGTGGTTTGTGCCAAGTACGTGGCCAGCCACGAAGCCGATCGAGAAAAGGTTGCGATCTTCGGCCGATTGCATATGCAATCCTGGACGGCGGGCATTGGCATCGGCATCCTGTTATTTCTGTTTAACCGCACGATCCAGAATTATCTCAATCTGCCCGATGCAGGGTTGATTTCGCTGCTGGCTTTGGGAACGGCTTTTTATATTCCTTTGGGTGTGCGCCGCGGCTATATCCAAGGCGTTCACGCATTCCGTGCGCTCGCCCTGAACTTCATGCTGGAAGGGCTGGTTCGGCTGGGAGGCGCTTACCTGCTCATTCGCTTGGGGCTGGGCGTGAAGGGCGCAGTCCTGGCCTGCGTGATTGCCGTCATTGCATCCTATTTCCTCGCGAAGCCAAATCCGGGATGGCAGTCCCTTCGCTCTTTGGGTATACCGATTCCCTTTGGCGAAGGATTGCAAGCGATCGTCTTTTTCTCGGGACAGGTCGTCATCAATAACTTTGACATTGTCCTGGTGAAGCACTTCTTCGCTTCTGATGAGGCGGGAATCTATGCCGCCGTTTCGCTCGTCGGGCGGCTCGTTAACATGTGCGCGTGGTCCGTGGTGAACACGATGTTTCCCGTGTCCGCAGCCGTGCGGTCCAGCGATCGCGAAGCTCGTCCGGTATTTTTCCTCTCGCTACTGATGGTATTTCTGATTCTGTCGGTGTTGATTCTTGCCCTGTGGGCCGTTCCCAGCTTCTTGTGGAGAACGCTCTTCGGTTCTCACTTTCAATCGGGAACTTATGTTAACTTAGCTGCGCTCCTGATCCTTTATGCCCTTACGACGGGGATCTATTCTCTCAGTTCCGTGACCATCACATACGAGATGTCACGCAAGATAGCGAACACGAGTTGGGTGCAGCTGGCGTTTAGTGGCGTGTTCATTCTTGGAATCTGCCTTTTTCATCACACCTTGCGGGAAGTGATCTTCGTCCAGTTGGTCGTGATGATCCTGCTATTCGCTCTGGTCGCATTGCCTCTGCTACGCCGTGAGATCGCCCCGGAACAAGACGTCCGAACGTACGCCAGCCTCTCCGTAGTGCGCTCATTGAGTGAACACGAAGTCATCGCCGAATTCCTGCGCAGTGAATTCCACCATCCTGAATTCGAAGAATACCGGGCAGAGTTTGAATATTTAGTGAACGACCCGGATTTAGAGAGCCATCGGGAGAACGCGTTGCGCCGGGCGCTCTTGTTTCTGCGACGCGGAGCAATGTGGCGCGAACTACCCGATGACACCGAGTGGTTCATGGTGGAACTCAGACAGCAGGATCTGGAGCGGGTCCGATTTTTCCCGCGCGCCCAGTGGCGTCGCGTTGCAGAAGGAAGCTTTTATCTGACTGATATGGTCGAGTCTCTTCGCCTGAGATGGCAGGAGTCGCCGGAAGATGAGTTCTTTCGTAAGCTGCGCCGCTTGAGCCATCCGGTTCAGGAGCGTCTCGTGAGTCCAACCGTCCTGCTGATTGGAGTGGATGCCAAGAGCCCTCTGACGATTCTGGATGGAAATCATCGCATGGCTGCGGCGATGCTGGCGCGACCTCCTGCTGCCCTTGAAAACTTCCAGTTCATCTGTGGTTTATCCCGTTCGATGACGCGCTGCTGCTGGTACCGAACGAATGTAAGTACTCTCTCACGGTATCTAACCAATCTTCTCCGGCATATCTTTTACGATCCCGAATCAGACGTCGGGCGTTTCCTGGAGAGCGAGTAATCCGCTACCGCGGCTGTCTCGGCTGGGTCGATTCCTCTACAATGCTGTTATCCCGGCGCCGCAGCACCACCGGCCCCCCTTGCCGCTGCAAAGACTGACGTTCCTGAGCGACTTTCTCCTGAACGTGCGAATCGCTGTCCTCGGCTACCGAGAAGAGTTTGCGACCCTCCGCTGTTTTGCGCGTAGCCACGCCCACTGTCGCGTTTGCGCCCATCGACTGCCGCGCATGATCGTAATAGAATTCTGCTGTTTCCTGGTCTCCCTCAAGCTCCGCAACATATCCAATATTGTTCAGCGTAAACGCGTTGTTGGGATCGAGAGCATACGCTTTGCGAAAATCCGCATCGGCCGTGCGCAGGTCATTGCGGTTTACTGCGGAGACGCCTCGCAAATTCAGTTCCGCGACCTGCTCCGGCAGATCTTTCTCGCGTTTGAGATAATCGCGCAGCCCCTTGTCATTCTGTTGGGCCATTTGATTCACGGGACGTCCTCGCCAAGCCGGGTTGGTCGTAACCACCGCCGCGGCGCCCGATTGTCCCGCAGAGGCTTCGTCGTAATATTTCAGCGCCTGCTCCTCCTCACCTTCCATTTCTTTAGCCACACCCATGTTGTTCAACGTAAAAGCATTGTGGGGATCTTTTCCCAGAGCCTGTTGCAAAATCAGATCGGCTTCTGCGGAGCGCCCCTGCGAAAGCAGGCGCACCGCTTCAACGTTGGCGTGATTGATCTCAAGCGGCGCGCTGGTAGCAGCCAACGCGTCTTTCATCGGTTTCCCCCGCGCTTGTCGCGAGGTTGCCAGATCCACAACGGCTTCGCTGGATTGGTCTGCGGCAAGTTGATAAAACTTTTCCGCGCGATCAATATCCCCCTGCAGTTCTGCAATGTATCCCAGATTATTCAGCGTAAAGGCGTTGGCCGGATCGTAAAGATATGCCTTATAGAAAGACTGTTCGGCTTTTTGATATTTGCGCTTCTGGAGCGCCTCGACTCCTTCACGGTTGAGTCGCTGGACCGGAGTCAGTTTGCTTCGCTTGGGGATTGTGATCGAAATCTTGCGATCCTCTCCGTGCGCAAATCGCACACCGAAAGCCGTGGATGCGGCCAACGCCATAACCCAAATAATCCGTCGATTCAAGAGCATCGATATTCTGCCCCCCTTCGCACCCAGTTGTTCTTAAATCAGCTTTTTGGATGCCGGGAAACCCGCCTTTGTTTGCCGATCTTTGCAGAGGATTCACTGACGAATTGTGGCTACCTTCTCCAACCGATATTGCATCCAATTGCCGTGAGTTTCGTGTCTTCAATGAAGACGGCCCGCGCCATCCTGACAAGATTGGCGGTCGCTCTCATATTTGCCGGTGTCGCTCTCGCACAGGCAGCTAAGGACCCGCCGCCATCGGAAATGGTTTCGTCTGCACCGGCTTCGGCAGAGACCATACAGCCTGCGGCCATTGAACCCGGAAAGCCCGCGATCACCGAAATCGACAGCGGAATCTCCATCGATCCTGCCAGTCTTCTTCCCGACTTGCCAGCGATCCCTCGAAAGAATGCAACTCTGGTCGGTGGCACACTGGAGAAGTTGGACCGCGTTCGAGACCAGCTAACGGTGCGAGTATTCGGCGGCGGGCGGACTACGGCGCTTTTCGATCCACGCACCCGGGTCTTCCGCGGTACAAAAGAAGGGACGATTGCCGATCTACGCGAGGGCCAGCGAATTTATCTGGATACGATTCTCGACGGCAGAACGATCTTCGCGAAGAATATTCGCCTCGATGCCGCAGCGGCGCTGGGTGAAAGTCGTGGGGTGATCGTGAAATACCAAGCGGATCGAGGCGAACTGAGCATTCAGGATGGCATCGCGCCTTTCCCGGTAAAAGTGCGCTTGAATTCTTCAACGCAGTTTGTGCAGGGGGATCGAACGGTGCCCGCGAGCACGCTAGTGCCCGGCTCGCTCGTCGATGTGACCTTCGCACCTGAAGGGAACGGACACGATACGGCCCGGAAGATTTCTATTCTCGCTCTTCCAGGAACGCGTTATGTTTTTTCCGGGCAGGTGGTACATATCGATCTGAGAACCGGCTTGCTGGTCCTGAACTCATCGACGGACCACAAGACTTACGAAATCTACCTGGATCCCTCTTTTCCGCCGGATGACAGCCTGCAACCTGGAGCAATGGTTACAGCGGTCACGAGTTTCCAGGACTCTCGGTATGTAGCGCGGAATCTTAGGGTCCAGCAGCAAAAATAGGAAATCGATCTTGTCCTGCTCGTATTCTCCGTGTCAGTTAATCCACATTCTTAACTCAAATCGGAGCGTGGCCGGATGCTCCTCCTTCGACTCCTTCTTTCCCTCGCACAGTGGTTCGTGAACTAACGTGACCTGTTCATCGCGATCCATTTCGCAATAAGCTCCTCCCGACCCCGGAAAGTCCCAGCTGACCGAGAGGAATCTACAGGCTTGCGTGCCTCCCTCTCGATTCAGGCATTCGCAAGACGCAAGACCTCGGCAAGTTCCGCTCTGAGGGCAGATGTGTCTAAAAAATTGGCGTGCTGTATTCCTGCTCCTGTTTGCAACAGGAGTATGCGTGGCGGGAAACTCCGTCGTACCTACCACTACATTAGCGGCGCAGACTGCGAACAATACCAGCGCGGCCAATTCGTTTACGAACCAGACGAACGGCAATTCGGCCGCTGGCAATGTGAGCAAAGTGGATGTGCATTCCCTTCTCTACTCTGGCGCGGATACCAAGGTCTACGCTCACCTGCTTCTGTGGTTTGGCGGATCCAACCACATGAATGTTGGCTACAACTCAAACGATCCTGCGCAAGTGCATCGGCAGATTACCGACATGATCAGCCGCGGCATTCAGGGCGTCATCATTGATTGGTATGGACCCAACAACACAATTGACCAGGCGACCAAGCTGGTCATGGCCGAGGCGGAAACGCATCCCGGGTTCACCTTCGCGATCATGATCGACCAAGGGGCGATTGAGTGGGATTCGTGCTCAGGTTGTTCACCGCAGCAGGCTTTGATCCAGCAGTTGCAGTACATCGAACAGACCTATTTCCCATCGCCCGCTTACATGACTTGGCAAGGCAAGCCGGTCATCACGAATTTCAATGTCGACCTCTCCTACACCGTGGACTGGAATGCCGTCACGGGAGCCCTCTCTAGCCAGCCAGTTTTTCTCTTTCAGAACAACAGCGGATTCCGTCACGCGTTAAGCTCGGGCAGTTATTCATGGGTGATGCCGACAACCTCCGATTATGGAATGGACTATCTGACCAGCTTCTACGACGCCGGCATGCCGCTCGAGAATGAGCAAACCGTGGGTGCGTCCTATAAAGGGTTCAACGACACGTTGGCCTCCTGGGGATCCAACCGCATCATGGGCCAGCAATGTGGCCAAACCTGGTTGCAGACGTTTTCGGAGATTAACGGCCTCTACAATTCAGGAAAACAGTTGGCCGCATTGCAGCTCGTAACCTGGAACGATTATGAAGAGGCCACAGAGATCGAGTCCGGCATCAACAATTGCTTCAGTGTGACGGCCTCGGTTTCCGGTAATTCGGTAGCAGTGGAACGTAAGTGGCGATGAGAGCACAGTGGACCACTACGTGGCATACATCAGCACAGACGGACAGAACCTTCTGTCGTTGGGAGAGGCGTATCCCGGCACGGGATCGGTGAACCTGTGCAGCTACTCGGTTCCCAATGGGAGTTACATCTCCTACGTCCAGGCTGTGGGGAAGCCGAGTATTCGCAATCAGATGTCAGGAGCGGTCAAATTCACTCTTAACTGCGCAGGAGATACCAGCACGAATGGTAATTTGACTCTGGGGGCGACTCCGTCCGCGTTGACGATCTCTGCGGGAAACAGCGGGAAGATGACTGTGACGGTGACACCGCGAACAGGTTCATTCAATAACTCGATCGCGCTGACGTGTTCCGGCCTGCCGGCAGATTTGAGCTGCTCATTTTCCCCAGCGTCCATCACTCCGGGCGCGAGCGTCGCCAGTTCGGTGCTGACCGTCACGTCCGCTGCCATTACCTCTGCGTACAACGGCGAAAGACGGACTTTCTTTTTCGCCACCGGACTGTTCAGCTTCGGCCTGATGGGAATTACCATCATCGGCAAGATCAACCGTCGCCGCGTGATCGCTCTGGCGGGAGCCGGCGCGCTGCTTGCCCTCATTCTCTTTGCTTCCTCTTGCGGGGGAGGAGGCTCCAGTGCCGTCAGCGGTTCTTCGACCGGCAGCTACGTCGTCACCATCAAAGGGAACTCCGGATCCACTCAGCTTTCCATGACCGTCCTTGTGACCGTAAAGTAGCCGAGAATCCTCGCGGCCGTTCCAGGGATTGGGCGCGTTTAAGACTGCGGACCGCCGCGCCCATCCCAGGGTATTCCGCGTCATGAGACGCAATAGTAAAGATTTGGAAGGCAGCCACCTTGGAAGGCGGCGAAACCGCGAGACATACTTGAGGGTCTGGACGCGTTGCTGCACCTCAAAATGCCTGAGATATTTTTGCACCACATTGGGCATGGTCATGCGTAATCCGGCGGAAAAATTCTGAGCCGCCATCATCTGCTGCTTTTCCGGATTCTGCAGCAGCTCCAGCAAAGAATCGGCCAATCCCTGGACGTTTCCCGCCGGATAGAATTGAATTGCCAATTCCTCACCCTGCGCCATCTGTCGGAAATCAGCCAGATCTGCAGAAACAATAGGCACTCCATAGGCGCAGGCCAGGTGCGCCACCCCGCTGCACCCCGTGGAAGAGGAATACGGCATAACCGCCACGCTCGAGCTTTGAAACAGATCCGCCAGATCATCTTCCGGAACGTATCCGCGGAATTCGATTCGAGTGTCCTGTGCGCACTGTTGCTCTACGGACTCGATGTAGCCGCGTGCCTGAGGATGATCTCCGCCTGCGATGACCAGCTTTACGTCGGGCAACTGCCGTGCGATCAGGTCGAAAGCTTCAATCATAAGCTCGAGTCTTTTGTAGGTCCCCCACTTTCCGAAAGCCAGGATGCGGTGAATAGGGTTCCCACGGCGCGCAAAATCGGGGAATTCAGGCCGGCGTGTCAGAATGCCGTGCGCGCGCAGGTGAACGTTGTCCCGTCCGTACTTGTCATTCAGAATTTTGCGATAGCCGGGCATCAGCACAGAAACGGAATTGGAAAGCAGAAGCATGCGTGTGGCAACCGCACCTGCGAACCGGTAGAGCCTTTCATTACGAACGCCGACGTCTTTCAATTCCACCGTGTCCATCAGGTGATGCAGTGTCACGTGGGTATAGCGTCCGCTAAGCCGGGCCAGCAGTGGCGTCATCAGTCCGCTGAAGGCAACCAGGGGATTGCGCCCAAATGTGCTGAACAGCAAATTAAACCAGACCACATCCGGCTTCATGCGGTGCAACGCCTTCACCAAGCGCACGGCGCTTCCCATGTCATCGAAGCACCAGCAACGTACGACCGAAAATCCCTCCGGCTCAACGTGCCCCTGCGGGAGTTCGTCTGCCAGCACGGTAAGACTGAGAAAAGGATTACGCTGCAATTCTTGCGCAATGTGGAATCCATATTCGCTCAATCCGCCGGTGCTGGGAGGAAAGGTCGTGACTAAACAGATCTTCATTGGGCTCCCATACTGAGCGGCAGGAGATTCGATGTGCTTTCCGCAGAAGAAGTTGCAGTCGCAGGCTGAATTGAGGGAAAAGTGCTTTAGCTGTGGTGGGCTTTCAGCGAGGCCCCGCGCTCTTCGCGCGCACGCTGAAAAGTGTATTGGTCCGTTCTCAGGCACTTTTCCGATACCAGTTCATCGATGATTCCGCTCGTTTGCTCAATAGAGAGTGGCGGGACAACGGTCATACCAACCAATCTGCTCATGCGGTGGTATGCATCCCGATTGCGGCGAACGAATTCCAAAGGATATTCCGGCTTGCGAATCGCCGCTGCTTCCGGGTCGGCATCCAGAAACAAAGCCACATCTGGCTGAGGAATGAATCTCAGCAGGGCGCGGATATACTGACGTACTGCCGGATTCTTCATCGGCAGATTGGCCAGTTCGTCATATATATAACGATCGAAGATGAGGAAGTCCGCATCGCTCTCTGCGCTCCGGGAAACCGCGACGCTGAGGCTGAATGCATCGAGCGTATATAGAAATAGTCGGAAAATCGTCATGTACCACGTAGTGACGTTTTTGTCGCGGCGAAGTATGGGTTCGGCCGGACTTCCAATGCCTTCATCCCCTTTGAAGGCTCGCAAGGTGACGCGCTCTCGAAGCTTCGAGAATGCCACAACGTCGTCCCAGAACGTGTAGAGCACACAGTGAAATCCGCGGGCGCGCAACGAGTTGCCGAGCGCCTCGATTTGCGTACTCTTCCCGGCTCCGTCAATTCCCGAAAAGCTCACTACTTTGACACCATCTAGTCGCATGCGTTACTCGCTGTGGCTGTACCAAGTGGAAAGCAAAGAATCTCTAATGTGCCCCTGGTGGTTTGCTGGGGGTGGCTGCAGTCAAAGCGATGACCGCCCCCAGCGCCGCACTGGCGCCTATGATTGCCCCAACCTTCAAAACGATCGTTCGTACTCTCCTCTGCTTGGCAGGAGCAATGGCCACACCGGCAGGCTGCGCCGCGGTTATGCCGCTAACTTTGGGCGCCTCAGCTGCGGCCGTCCCGACTGGACGTTGAAGTTTCTGATCCTGCGTAGCAGGGTCTTGCGGCTGACGGGTCGTCTGTGTGGCTGGTTGCGAGGAATTCTCCTGCTGAGCCGAATTTGCTTGAGACTGGGCCCACTCTGCTCCCGGGCTATCGGGAAGTTGCGCCGGAGTTAAAGACGTGGACAGAGCCATCGCCGCACCTTGCTGCTGATCGGAAGGAGCAGTCTTCTGCTCCTGCGCCAGGACATGAATTGGCAAGCCGAGAGCGAAAGCAAAGCAGGCACTGCAGAGAAACCCCCGAGTCAACGGTCCCATCGTAGCCTCTCCTAACTAGCTCGCTTGCTTGAGTGCTCCTAAATCGCCAAAGGCTGCCGGATACCACGGCGCGTCTTGCGACACCGCATCGGCAGGCACAACCACATTGAAACTCCGCACCGCTTCCTCTGAAGTAGGGAAAGTTTCAAACACGCGCGCCACCCGCATCAGTTCGAGAAACACCTCAGCCTCAGCAGAGAGAGCAGCCAGCTTAAGATCTCCGTCGCGCTTGAGCACTTCTTCCAGGCTGTGCAGCAACATTTCTACGCCAGCGCTATCAACCGCGCGCACCTGAGAACATTCGAGGACAATGCGAGGACGATTCGATTCGAGCAGCGGGCCCAATTCCAGCATAAAGGTTTGGACTTCTGCGCCGGTAAACTGCTCTGGTATTTGCATCACGACTACGGGCCCACTGGTCAACATTTCTCACCTCATTTGAATTTAGCCGCTAACGTCCAATTCCCACCAGCACTGCTTCCGTGTCACTGGTCTTGCCTCAAAGTTGTCACCGCTTCGCCAATCCCAAGATCGAAGGCTAAATGTCTGTCTCCCGCTGATAACAGTTTGTTCTGTCGCATCACTGCCGGATCCGATATCTGAAGAAGCACATCGTGTTGCAGGTTCAGCAAACTATCCCCCCGGGCGATGGAGTGCGAGAGATCCAGCCCAATCCCAACATACGTGTTCGACAATATGGAGCTGTCTTCAATCGTAGTTCCATAATCAATTTCGGAATCGCTTTCTACACTGCTGCCACGCGTGATCAGGCACTCGTCGCCGATGTTCACACCGCGCCCAATGAATGCGGGCGCCACAATGCGAGCTGCCTTCTCGACCTGCGCGTCTGGCGCCATCCAAATCCCCGGTTTAACCTCGAACCCTTGTGGACGAAACTGGCAACGGCATCCCAGGCCGTCGTTGACCAAGCGGCGCAGGTCTCCGGGAGTCTCCAGTCGGTTGATATATCCTGCCGTGTAGAATTCCGCGCCGCCGCTCTCGTCTAACACACCTCGTAATTCTTGGATGTCCGCCAGCATCGCCGGGTTTACCACCCACAGATTCAAAGGACTGGTTTCATGGAATGCCCGTGTCACCGCTTTCCCGGACTCTTCGTGAAGACGAAGCAGCTCTGCGAAATCCAGCTCAACATACCCACTCAGTTCGACAATCAGGACCGGCTCAGTGCCGTTCCTGGCGAACTGTCTCAGACGTTCGCCAGCAATTTCCCATGCATCCTTTACCAGAGTCCCGTCCGCGTCAATGTCGTCGGCCCCGGGAGAGAGGGGCACGTCTACGCAGACCGAAATTCCTTCAACCTTGGCTTTCTGGAGCACCGCGACCATCCGCTGTAGCACGGATTGTCCCAATATTTCGAGGGTGGCAAGCCCTTGGCCTCCAACAGCCGTCTCAGGGGCCCACCGCGGCGAGACGGCTTCTTCCACTGGCCGGCGGTTGGACCGGACGATGATGATCGCCTCTGACACGCTCAATGGCTCCCCTGCCGCAAGATACTTTCCTTCATACATTTATTTTGCAATGGCCCTGCTGACCGTGAATGGGTTAGTGTCGCGGCCGCTGGCGTTCTCTTTCGCCGGTCGCCGGCGGATTTTTGCCTTGGGAAAAAGCAGGGTCCTCATTTTTAGTTTTGCCTTGTGCAGTTGCGATTTCGAGTTGCCGATGGAACAGTCGAGTAATTCAGCGATTTCGTGGTGTTGGTAGCCCTCGACTTCATGCAGAGCGAAAATCGTCCGGCAGCCCTCCGGAAGTTCTTGCAGAGCGCGGCGCAGAGCAATTCGATCGACCACGCCGGTAAGCTCCGGATCACTTTTGCCGAAATCGCGATGCAGTGAAGGAGATTCCGAATTGACTGGCTCGTCGAGCGAAACCGTGGGCGGCGATTTGCGCCGTCGCAGTTTCATCAGAACAGTGTTCACCGCAACACGATAGAGCCAGGTGGAAAATGCGGCATCGCCGCGGAACGAACTGACGGTCCGAAACACTTGCAGGAATGCCTCCTGCGTTAGATCTTCAGCCTCAGCGACGTCCTTGGTCATCAGCAGGCAGACTGAGTAGACTCGGTTCTTGTGTTGCTGGAACAGCGTTGCAAAAGCTTGTTCATCGCCGGCTTGCGCACGCCTTACCAGGTTGATCTGAGAATCATCGCGGCCCTTCGCGCCGGGCGTTGAGATTACGTTCGGTTCTGTCGCAGAGATCGCACAAGTTGCCACGGTTGCTCTCCTTCAGGTCCCTGAAAGTTGTTCGCTGACCGCAAGACGCGCGAACATGGATGCCAGAGTAGAAAAAACCACGCTAACCTTGTATCGGGTCACATCTGTAAACACTTGCAGGAGAGTCTGTAAGACCACCGGCGGGAACTTCTGGGTAAGCCGGGAACCTTATCCGAGAGGGATAAGATCCGCCTTGAAAGCGGCCCTTTTCACTGCACACTACGGGAACTGTGGGATTGACATTTGCGACTCAATAGAGATGGAATTCCACTTCAACGCTGATTTGCACATCGACCGGTTTGCCATCTTTGAGTGCTGGCTGAAAGCGCCACTGCTTCACGGCTTCCAGAGCTTTAGCGTCCAGGCCGAATCCCAAGCCGCGCTGCACACGAATGTCGCGAGGATGTCCTGTGGAATCTACAATGAGCCAGAGAACGCAGGTGCCCTGCTTCTTCGCGCGACGGGCTTCTTCCGTATAGTCGGGATCAGGAGATGAGATCGCAGTAGGAGCCGAGATGCCGCCGCCTACGTGATACACTCCGCCACCCATCCCGCCACCGATGCCCGCCCCAATGCCCGGCCCATGCCCTACGCCGACTCCGCCGCCCGAGCCCGAACCGATACCACCGCCGGATCCGGTTCCATTTGAAGGCGGAGCTGCCGGCATCACTGCGGCACTGGCGGTGCCCAGATTCGGCATGTGATTTTCGGCGAGACGCACGGTTGGTGGCGCAACCACTGTCGGTTGCACTGCCAGTTTCGGCTTCTCATTTCGCATCACAATTGCCGGCGGCGTGATCTGCTGCGCTGCCAGTTTTGGAGGATGTCCCTTGGGCGCCGGTAGAGGATCATGATCGCCGCCCCCGCCGCCCCCGCTGATGATTTTTTTCGACACCGGCAATGCGTAAGTATCTGGTGAGGGCGCGACCAACGTTACGACCTGCCGCGTCTGGCGTTGCGCAATCTGATGGCTGACGAAGACGCCACTCAGTAGCAATCCGATGACTGCGATGTGGATTACCGCAGAGACAGCGACGCCATTGGCACGATAATTGTTGTACTTTCCCCAGATTTGATCCGGCGGACGAGAAAGTCGAACAGCCGGCTTCACGGGCGTACGCGGATTAGACGCCGCCTTTGAATAGCGCGCATCATTAACAGTGCGCGCCGGCAGGCGAAACAAAGACTCACCGTTGTACGCGGAATTCTGGTGGCTCGACATGACTGCTCCTCAAATGGACGTCGTGCATAAGATGCGTGAACAGAACCGCAGGTTAGTCGTGGATTCATCTCAAAAAGAAATGGTGGGACCAGGGTTCTCCCACCATTTCGCAAAAAAAAACATCACAACGAAAGCAACGCGCATCTTCTTTTTAAAGTCGGCCCGTCAAAAGCAGAACAATCACAATCACCACGACGAAGCCGAGCCCGCCACTTCTGCACTATCCCCACCCTCGGCTATAAGGCCATGTTGGCGACGCTCCGAGCAGCAGCAGGATCAGAACCACTAAGAGAATTGTGTGCATACAACCTCTTTCGATAGATTGAATTTGACAATCTGACCGATTCATCGGGGTTCGCTTGTTTCGGCTCCGCGGCTATTTTGCAGCGGATGTACCCGTTGAGTTCCCTTTGCTCTCCGATTCTTTGCTCTGAGTGGAATACTTTTTCACCGCCGCCAGGAACGGCCTGCTGGAGGCAGTGGGCTCAACCTTCCCGTTCAGGATGTCGGCGAAGGGTTCGAACTTCCCATAAAGCACGCGCGTTTCATCTTTATCCTGCGTAATCGAAGCGCCACTCAAATCAACACCGGCAAAAAGACCTCGGGCGCGCGAGTAGGTTAGAACCTCGGCGCGCAACTTGATGTCGGTATCGGCTGCCGCATCCCGGCCCACTGGACCGGCGGCTGCCGACGCGTCCGCCCCCAGTTTGAATTTGCTGGAGAGCAGATGGTCCATGCCAGACTGGTTTGTCACGATCATCACTAGATCCACTGCCTGGCCTCCGAGCTGCAGGCCCCAACTCCCGCCCGTGATCGTGATCGGAGCAGGCGCGCTCCACACACCGGGGGCCGTCCGGCACGTTGCTACCCCTTTGCCATGGCTCCCGCCAAAACCGATTGCAATCTTCACCATCGAGGGAATGACAGCGATGCATTTTGCATCTCGCATCACGCTGTCTGGGATCGCCTTATCGGGTGTTGCCATAATCTCGTCCAACACCTTCGCAGAGGCTTCGATCCGTTTGCTGATATCCGATTGGTCGTGTTCATCGGCCGACCATCCCACACCCATGAACAGAGAGAAAATGCTAAACACCATCAGACATCTCGGCCAAAGGGAAGATTTGCGGCTCATTGTTGGTCCCTCTTCTGTGCTCTGCAGAGCACCTGCTGATTTGACTGCCACGCCCCACCTTACAGCCCGTGCAGATTTGCTTCTATCCAGCGGAAGCAGTAAACAGCTCAAGAACTTCCCCCATAGTCACGAGCCTGACGTCGCAGCGAAAACGCAGCAATTTCCAAAACTGAAGGGCTACTCCACTACATTTCGGGAAGAGATATACAGGATTCACAGTATTGTGAGTCGTCGTCAGGCGAACTAGTCTGCAATCTCTACTCGACACAACGCCCCCCAAGCGGGTGCCGGTCCTCTGGGACGGACCGGCACCTGCTCCTTCCGAAGCAAGTTCACTATTAGGGCATCGGCTGGCCCGAAATACTTACTCTGCCGGATGGGTTCCCTGTGCTCGTACCTCCTATGATCATCCCCGTCGGATTCCCAAAGTCTTAGAGTGTGGAGGGAACATGCTTTATTGGGCACTGGTTTTCTTGGTCGTGGCGCTGGTTGCTGGAGTGTTTGGCTTCACCGGCATCGCGGTGGCAGCTGCTGGCATCGCGAAATTGCTCTTCGTGGTGTTTCTGATTCTATTTCTAATCTCGCTGATTACGCACTTTGCCCGGGGAAGCGCCGTTCGATAACGATAGTGGCTGCGGTGTCTCGGGGTTCTCTTGCGTGACACCGCTACCGGACACGCTGGTAGAGTGAACGTTCATCCGCTCGCAAGGCTCATGAATATCTGCCGTAGATAGTTTTGAAGGGGCTCTCCGCGTCCTCTGTGGATTTCCTCAGCGCACTCTGCGCTTTGGGATTTTTCAACCTCGAGAGAACAGGCGGGCAAGGAAAGCTTCCAAGCCGGTCAAACTGCAAAGGCCCGGCGAGGGCTATCGTGTGCAGTCACTCCGTGAACGGACATGCCCGCCCGCTTACCTGCATCGAAGCTTAGCGAAATCGTGCGTGTTCTCGGAATCCGGGAAAATACGTACAGCCCGGGCTGTTGTGGCCTGGGAACAATGCTTCTTCCTGTACCGCTGGTCAGCGGAACAGCTGCAGGTCGACATTCACTGCTGATTCTGCTGCACTATGGCCGGGTTCAAGTCCTGGAGAATTGCATAAGGGCTGCCGATAGAAACTGACTTCAAGCGTTTACCGGTACTTTTATAGCTTCGGCCCTTCGCGCTGGAATTACAACTTCGACGATTGTCCCGGGGTTGGCGTTCAAAAGGCGCAAAGTGCCGCCAAGCTCCGTCACGCGCTGTTGCATTCCGCCAATACCAACCCCCACGCTTTCCGGACGCAACTGCGTCACTTCCGGGTCCACGCCTTTTCCATCGTCGGTTACCGTAACCAGGATATTGCCGTCACGTTCGGCGACGCTCACCGTGCCATTGCGGGCTCCAGAATGCCGGAACATGTTTGTGAGAGCTTCCTGGACGATGCGGAAGATAGCCGTCTCCAGTTCTGACTTAAGCCGGACCAGATTGGGCGGATCCACA
Organism: uncultured Acidobacteriota bacterium; assembly: GCA_963763795.1. Classification (GTDB taxonomy): domain Bacteria; phylum Acidobacteriota; class Terriglobia; order Terriglobales; family Acidobacteriaceae; genus Sulfotelmatobacter. Next base: position 1,457,824 of record CAVXPP010000007.1, read on the forward strand.
TCCAGACGAACGTTGATTCCGCTTCTTTCTGAAAGCCCTTCCAGAAACCATCGCAGAGCAGACACAAGTCCTACTTCATCCAAAAGCGGAGGATGCAACAGGTGCGAAATAGTCCGGACTTGCTGGATGGCACGTTCCACCAGCTGACTTGCATCTCCTGAAGCCTGTTGTATCTGCGGGGATGAATCCTTGGCAAGAATGCCATCCAGAATCATCTTGGCGGCCGCGAGTTCCTGCCCCAGCCCGTCGTGAATTTCGCGAGCTATGCGCCGCCGCTCCTCATCCTGCATAGTCATCAGCCGTCCGGAAAGCCGTCGCAGTTCGGCCGTCCGGCTGTTGACCAGCCGTTCCAACTCGACGGCGCTGTCGCGGATCGATTGCTCCAGAAGCTTACTGTCATGGATGTCGGAACAAGTGCCATACCACTTTACGATGTTTCCATCTTCATCTCGCACGGGCACAGCTCGCGCTCGAAACCAGCGATACTGCGAGTCGGCGCCGCGGATCCGGTACTCGGATTCGTAGGCTTCCCCGGATTGCACCGAATGCATCCAGCGGTCGACGCTGGCCTCTTTGTCGTCAGGGTGAACATATTCCATCCACCCCACTCCCATCGCCGAACCCCAAGGGGCTCCAGTGTATTCGTAGAACCGCCCGCTGATATATTCCCTGTCGCCGTCTGGTTGACGGCTGAAAATGATGTCGGGGGCGGTCTGAACGATGGCATCCAACTCCTGATTCTTTTGTGCCAGGTCGCCGTTGAGCTTCAGCAAAGCCACCGCCTTCTGCTCCAGTTGCCGCGTGCGCTCGGCTACGCGCTGTTCCAATTCGCTATTCAACCGCTCCAGCTGCAGCTTCTTCCGGTGCAGTTCAGCGAATACTCTCACTTTGGCCCGGAGCACTTCCGGAACAATGGGGACCGAGAGATAATCGACCGCACCGTGCTGGTATCCCTTGAGACGATCGGTGTCCGTCAGGTGAACGGCGGAAATGAAAATGATGGCTGTCTTCTGAAATCGTGGATGCTGGCGGATGAGTTCGGCTAGTTCGAAGCCGTCGATTTCCGGCATGCTGACGTCCATCAACACAACCGCTACGTCGGTCTTCAGCAACTTTTCAAGCGCCTCTTTGCCGGACGTTGCATGAATCAGGTTCTCGCCCAGTTCGGACAAAATGGCCTCGTAGCTGAGCAGCTTGCCGGCCTGATCGTCCACCATCAGAATGTTTACTTTCTCTGGAGAGCTCATCCCTTTTTCAAACGACTCCGCGAGCCCGGAACCAACTCGATTCATTCTTCCGCCGTTGGTTGCACCTAGACTCATCGATGTAGCCACATCCGCAGTGCTGAAAGCAGTTGCTCCGTATTGACCGGCTTCGCCAGATATTCCGATGCGCCAGCTTCCAGACACTTTTCTCGATCGCCCTTCATCGCTTTCGCCGTGAGGGCAATGATGGGCAACCGCCGAAACGAAACGTTTTGCCGGATCACCTGCATGGTTGCATATCCATCCATTTCCGGCATCATGATATCCATCAGAACAATCGCCACGTCCGGAGTCGATTCCAGCATGGCAATCGCTTCTCTTCCAGTGCCGGCAGTGAGAACGACCATGCCCCGCCGCTCCAGCACGCTGCTGAGCGCGAATATGTTTCGCATGTCGTCATCCACGACTAGCACCTTCTTGCCGATCAAAGCCTCGTCGGAGCGATGCAGCCGGTCCAGCATCTTCTGTTTTTCCTCAGGCAGGTCGGCGACCACACGATGCAGGAACAAGGCTGTTTCATCGAGGAGTCGCTCGGGCGATTCCACTCCTTTGACTACTACACTTCGAGCCAGAGTATGCAAGCGCGCATCCTCTTCGGGTGATAGCTCCTTGCCCGTGAACACCACGACCGGCAGGTCGCTGACCGCGGGCATATCCCGGAGTCGTTCGAGAATGTCGAATCCGGTCATGTCAGGCAGCCGCAGATCGAGTACCACGCAGTCGAACGATTCTTGCTCCATTCGTTCCAGCGCTTCGGCTCCCGTTGCTGCCACGATCACATCGATATCGTTGTATCCCAACAATTCCCGGATGCTCAGTTGCTCTGCCGGATTATCTTCCACGATCAGCAGACGCTTGCGCCGCGGCGCCGCATATTCTTTGATCCGCGCCAATGCCGATTCCAGTTCATCGGGATTGGTTGGCTTGGTGACGAAGGCAAACGCGCCCCGCGCTAACCCGTGATGGCGATCTTCATCGAGAGTCAACATCTGCACCGGGATATGCCTTGTCGCCGGATCTTGTTTCAAATGGTTGAGTACGGTCCAGCCCAGCATGTCCGGCAGGAAGACGTCTAGCGTGATGGCGGTGGGGTGGAACTCGCGGGCCAGACTAAGGGCCTGCGCGCCACGCAAGGCCACAAGAACTTTGAAGCCTTTGTCCCTTGATAAGTCACACAGCACGCGAGCATAGTGCGGGTCGTCTTCGACGATCAGCAGCACAGCGTCGTCTGGCTGCAAGTTGTCACGATCGTCTGCGATCTCTTCGACCGGATGTTCTGAAGCGACGATGTTCGAAAGCTTGAGAGGCGTTGATGGCGCTCTCCAATCAGCCGGAGTCAGCTTTGAGGCAGATGGGCCCACGTAGGTCAAGGGCAGGTAAAGAGTAAATGTGCTGCCTTGACCGGGAGTGCTGCGCAGTTGGATTTCGCCGCCGAGCAGGCTTGCAAGTTCCCGGCTGATCGCGAGCCCCAGGCCCGTTCCGCCGTATTTCCGGCTCGTGCTGGCGTCCGCCTGTTGGAATGCCTCGAAGATGATGCGCTGCTTATCTGGGGCGATGCCGATGCCAGAATCCGCGACCTCGAAGGCAACCACCGATGCCGCTCCGTTCAGAATGGGATGGTCTTCGCTCCATCCTTTCTCAGCCACCGAAACCGCCAGCCGCACCGAACCGTGTTCGGTAAATTTGAATGCGTTCGATAATAGATTCTTCAGCACCTGCTGCAGACGCTTGGAATCTGTCACCAGGCTGCGCGTAAGTCTTGGATCGGTTTGAACCTCGAAAACGAGGTGCCGGTTTTCGGCCTCGTGCCGGAACGGACGACCTACCATCTCGAGCAAGTTCGCGAAGAATACTTCTTCCGCTTCGACCGACACCGTTCCCGATTCAATCTTCGACAAATCGAGAATGTCGCTGATCAGATTGAGCAAGTCTGTTCCGGCGCCGTGAATCGTGCGCGCGAATTCCACTTGCTTCGGAGTCAGATTGTGGTCCGGGTTCTCGCTCAGTTGCTGGCCCAGTACCAGAATCGAGTTTAAAGGCGTTCGCAACTCGTGCGACATATTCGCCAGGAACTCGGATTTGTACTTGGAAGTAAGCGCGAGTTCTTTCGCCTTCCCCTCCAACGCGCGCCGAGCCTGTTCGATTTCCTGATTCTTGCGCTCCACTTCGACGTTCTGCTCTGCCAACTGCTGGGCTTTTTGTGCCAGCTGTTCGTTGGTCTGTTGCAATTCCTTTTGCTGTGTTTGCAGTTCAGCCGCCAGCTGCTGGGATTGCTTGAGCAATCCCTCGGTCTGCATCGTTGCTTCAATACTGTTCAGCACGATGCCGATGCTGGCCGTGAGCTGTTCCAGAAATGCAAGATGAGAAGCGGTGAACGCGTTGAGCGAAGCCAGTTCGATAACCGCTTTCACTCGATCTTCAAATAACACGGGCAGCACGATGACATTGCGCGGCACGGATTGGAACAAGCCTGAACGAATCGCCACTGTTTTTTCCGGCAAGTCTGAGATCAGCATGCGGCGCTTCTCGGCCGCTACCTGTCCCACCAGACCTTCACCGATTTTCAATCTTCGCAGGTGACCATTCTCGCCATCGTCGGCAAACGCCGACAGCAGCACCATGCCACCCACTTCTTCGGTTTCCATCTGATAGATGACGCCTTGTTGCGCATTGACCAGGGGCGCAAGCTCAGAAAGCAACATGCGGCCTACAGTCGCCAGATCTCGCTGCCCTTGCAACATTCCCGTGAAGCGCGCCAGGTTGGTCTTGAGCCAATCTTGTTCCGTATTGCGATCGGTGGTGAGCCGCAGGTTGTCAATCATCGTATTGATGTTGTCTTTCAACTCTGCAACTTCGCCGCTGGCTTCTACCTGAATGGATCGCGTCAGGTCACCCTTGGTGACAGCGGTGGCGACTTCGGCGATGGCTCGCACCTGATTAGTGAGGTTATCGGCCAGTAGGTTGACGTTACCGGTGAGATCTTTCCACGTTCCGGCAGCACCGGGCACGTTGGCCTGTCCGCCGAGGCGGCCTTCGACGCCGACTTCGCGCGCCACCGTGGTCACCTGGTCGGCAAAGGTCGCCAAGGTGCCCGTCATGTTGTTGATGGTTTCCGCCAAAGCGGCGACTTCGCCTTTCGCGTTCACGGTCAGTTTCTGGGTGAGGTCTCCGTTGGCGACGGCAGTCACGACTTTCACGATGCCGCGAACCTGCTCTGTGAGGTTAACGGCCATGACGTTGACGTTATCGGTGAGATCCTTCCAGGTTCCAGCGACACCCGGCACTTGCGCCTGCCCGCCGAGTTTACCGTCGGTACCCACTTCACGCGCCACACGGGTCACCTCGGCCGCGAAGGCATTGAGTTGATCCACCATGGTGTTAATGGTGTTCTTCAGCTCGAGAATTTCGCCTTTCACGTCAACAGTGATTTTGCGCGACAGGTCTCCCCGGGCCACGGCTGTCGTCACTTCGGCGATGTTTCGCACCTGGCCGGTTAGGTTTCCGGCCATCGAGTTGACGGAGTCAGTGAGATCTTTCCACGTACCAGCAACGCCGGGGACTTGAGCCTGCCCACCCAGCTTGCCTTCGGATCCCACCTCGCGCGCCACACGCGTGACTTCCGCGGCGAATGCGTTCAGCTGATCCACCATGGTGTTGATGGTTTCTTTGAGCAGCAGGATTTCGCCGCTGACGTTGACCGTGATCTTCTTCGACAAGTCACCGCTGGCGATTGCGGTCGAGACTTCCGCGATGTTGCGGACTTGACCGGTCAAGTTGCTGGCCATCGAGTTCACCGAGTCGGTGAGATCTTTCCACGTTCCGCCGACGCCGGGCACGAGAGCTTGCCCACCAAGTTTGCCGTCAGTTCCGACTTCGCGCGCGACGCGGGTGACCTCCGAGGCGAAAGATCGCAACTGATCAACCATCGTATTGATCGTGTCTTTGAGCTCGAGAATTTCCCCTTTCACATCCACCGTAATCTTGCGTGACAAATCGCCGCGAGCCACAGCCGTAGCCACTTCGGCAATGTTTCGCACCTGGCCGGTCAAGTTGCTGGCCATGAAATTGACGTTGTCAGTGAGATCTTTCCACGTACCAGCCACGCCCGGAACTTGCGCCTGTCCACCGAGCTTGCCTTCGGTGCCGACCTCGCGGGCCACGCGCGTCACTTCTCCGGCGAATGCGTTGAGTTGATCCACCATCGTGTTGATGGTGTTCTTGAGTTCGAGAATTTCGCCTTTGACGTCGACGGTGATCTTACGAGACAAGTCGCCGCGCGCCACGGCCGTCGTGACTTCCGCGATGTTTCGCACCTGGCCAGTCAGGTTGCCGGCCATTGAGTTCACCGAGTCGGTCAAGTCTTTCCATGTTCCCGCGACACCCGGGACATTGGCCTGCCCGCCCAGGCGGCCTTCGGTACCGACTTCACGAGCCACGCGCGTCACTTCGCCGGCGAAGCGGTTGAGCTGATCCACCATTGTGTTCAGCGTTTCTTTGAGCTGCAAGATTTCGCCGCGGACATCAACCGTGATCTTGCGCGACAAATCGCCGCTGGCAATGGCCGTGGCCACTTCCGCAATGTTTCGCACCTGGCCGGTCAAGTTGCTGGCCATAAAGTTCACGTTGTCAGTCAGATCTTTCCAGGTGCCGCCGACGCCGGGAACCTGTGCTTGTCCGCCAAGTTTTCCTTCGGTGCCAACTTCGCGAGCCACGCGGGTCACTTCGCCTGCGAAGGCGTTGAGCTGATCTACCATCGTGTTGATGGTGTCTTTGAGTTCGAGAATCTCGCCCTTCACATCGACCGTAATCTTGCGGGACAAGTCGCCGCGCGCCACAGCCGTAGTGACTTCGGCGATGTTTCGAACCTGAGCTGTCAGGTTGCCTGCCATCGCGTTTACAGAGTCAGTAAGATCTTTCCAGGTTCCGGCCACGCCTGGTACGACAGCCTGTCCTCCGAGTTTTCCGTCGGTGCCGACTTCGCGGGCCACGCGCGTCACTTCCGAGGCGAACGAGCGCAGCTGGTCCACCATCGTGTTGATGGCTTCTTTGAGCTGCAGAATTTCGCCGCGCACATCGACCGTAATCTTGCGGGATAAGTCTCCGCTCGCCACAGCGGTTGCGACCTCGGCAATGTTTCGCACCTGGCCGGTTAGGTTGCTCGCCATCAGGTTCACGTTGTCGGTGAGATCTTTCCACGTGCCGGCCACGTCGGGCACCTGCGCCTGCCCGCCCAATTTCCCTTCGGTGCCGACTTCGCGGGCCACGCGCGTTACTTCCGCCGTGAAAACGCCGAGTTGCTGAATCATTATGTTGACGAGGTTTGCAGAGCGCAAGAACTCGCCCTCCAGCGGACGACCATCCACATCCAGGCGAACGGTCTGCGTCAGATCTCCCTGCGCAACGGCCGCGATGGCGCGAGTCACTTCCGCCGTGGGTCGAAGCAGATCTTCCACCAGCGTATTGACCGACACCTCCATTTCGCCCCAAGCGCCGCGGGATTCGTGGAACCGCGTTCGCTCCCGCGTCTTTCCCTGCTTTCCGACCACGTGACCAACGCGCTTCAGTTCCTGCGCCATGTGCTGGTTGGCGGCAACAATTTCATTGAATGTGTCGGCAACCTTGCCTGCCATTCCCACCCACGTGCCTGGCAGGCGCACGGTGAAATCGCCGTCGCGCATGCTCTGCAAGCTTGCCAGAATTACGGTGAGATCAAGAGCGTCGTCGGAAGTTTTATGTTTCCCGTTATTTTTCGGGAGGGTCGCCAAAGTATCGACTGGGCTTGGTGCAACTTGGTTAACTGCAGTTCTCTTCATCTATCCTCTCCCGAAAGACAAGGAGCGTTTTTCATGAGACCGGCTTCGCGCGCAGCGGTTAGTCTGATCCTGAGAACACGCAACTACCTGTCAGTAAGCGAATCCCGCTACTTCTATCATCATCGCCAAGGGGGGAATAGGCCTCAACTGAGACTGAGACGACCGCTGTATTTGAACACGAGCCTTTAGCGGGCACCCTAAGGTATTTCCTGTAGTCAGCTTTGCTCAGATAAGGCAAAGAATCCAGGAAAAAACGGCGGGAAAATCGCGGTTAGCGAAAATCCCGCCTGCTTCTAAAACTGCATTTCGACCTTTATTTCTGTGGCTTGGGTTCCTTTTGTGGCCTGGATTCTGGACGAGGGGCCGGGGCCCGCCGCTGCTGCATTTTTTGTTGCTGTTGCACCTGCCGTTGCTGAAGTTGTTGAGTTTGCTGCTGGTGACGCTGTTCCGTCGCTTGCCGTTTCGCCTCAGAGGCGTTTTGTTTCGCCAGTTGCTGATGTTCTTTTTCCTGCTGCTGCTGGAGCTTTTGCCGCTGCTGCTCCTGCTTCTGCTGCTGCTTCTGTTGCTGCTGCTGATATTTCTGATCCTGCTTCGCATTTCCGGTGTTCGCGACAGCCGGCCGCTGCATTGGAGGAAGCTCATTGGGATGAGTCGCCGGACGACTTTCGCTATTCGAAGTCCTGGGGCGGGTCTCGTTCTCTGGCGTAGCCGGATGAGGCGCGTTGTTTCCGTGGGGCTGATTTGCCGTCCGCTTCGCCGGAGGATGGTACGGCGCTCCGGCCGCACGGGCGGGTACGGCCCCGCCGCCCTTGAATTCCCCCGGACGCGCCGTTGCCGCAACCGGGGGCTTTCCATGGTTCGTGGAAGCACGAAATTCAGGATTCCCGCGTGCCGCTTGTACTTGCTGCGTCTGGCCGGCAGCTGGCGGAAGATGACGCGCATGAGCCGCGGCTTCTTGCTGCGGAGTCGGACGAGAGTTGATTCCTCCATTGCCTCCGTTGTAGCTCACACGATTCATCCTGTTGCTGTCATTCACCACGGTCGTGTTGTAGACGTTGTGAATATTCGTAACGTTGATATTGTTCACGGAACGGTTGTAGAAGAAGCGTCCGTTTTCCCATCGGCCGCCTTCAAATCCATTGCCAAAATAGCCGTACCCATAGTCGATGCCTCCATAGAAGCCGACTTCCGGGCCCCAGTAGCCCTGGTGGAAAACGAACGCACCGTCGTCCCACCCCCAGTATGGTGGCGTCCATAGGTATCCAGGCTCCGGTGCCAGCACCCAGGTTCCGGGAACCCAGTAGTAGTCCTCATAATCTTCATCCCATGCCCAGTATCCTGGGGTCCAGATGTAGCCTTCCTCTGGACAGGGAGGTTGCTCATAGACGGGGAGTGCTGGAGGGCCGAATCCAACCGAGATTCGCAACTGCGCGAACGCGGTGAATGAAATCAACGGCATGAGAAACCCAAACAAAATTGTACGTACAACGCGAAGTCCCATGAGTTTTCTCCTTCTGATCGTTGACGTCGTTGCGCTGAAAAGTGAAACGTGATCGTGATCTTTACCGAGGGCAGCACGGAACACGATTTCGCTGGCCTCCAGAACGAAGGGCAATGAAAAGGGCCAGTATCGAACTGGCCCTTTTAGCTTGCGCTACTCCGCAGCGGCAAGCGTCATCTCACGCCTCGCTTCGTCCCAAAACAAAATGCAAGATCAGCGAGATCACCGCAAAGACGAGCAGCAGGTGAATCAGTCCTCCCGCAACGTGAAACACGGCGAAACCGCTGATCCATGCAATCAACAGGACGATGAACAGGATTGTCCAGATACTCATTTTGCCTTCCTGCCCGGTGCTTCGAAAGATGTCGCGGTCACCGCTTTGCGATTCGCGCTCCTGGTTAGAAAGCGAACCTCATCCAAGAGTACGTTTCGACGTTATCGCCAGCGGGTGCTGCTGTCATTCACGGGAACCTTGTAGCTGCGGGAGGATTTATCTGTACGCTAAGCGGATGCAAACGGCGTGAAAATAAGAAGTTGGCACAGAAAACCCGGCGACTTTATAGAATTCGTGGGCCAACCTTAGCCCCTATTTTGCAGACTAAGAATTCCGGGCTTCAGGACCGTCTCAGCCCGAAAAGGAGGCGAAATTTTCGGGCGCGCGAGGCGACATTATCTCTTAGCTGGGATACGCTTGCTACCTTTTATGACACGATCTCTGCCGCACTTGTGCCGTTTATCGCTTAGTCTAATCCTGCTCTGCTATTTTTCCACTACCTCGGTAGCATACTCGGTACTGACCCATGAAGAGATCGTCGATCTGGTGTGGAAAGACAACATCCGGCCCCTATTGGTGAAGCGCTTTCCTGAAGCAAGTGCCGACGATCTGAAGCGGGCGCATGCGTTTGCCTATGGCGGTTCGCTGATCCAGGACATGGGCTACTATCCCTTCGGCAACAAAGATTTCAGCGATCTTACTCACTATGTCCGCAGTGGCGATTTCATTGTCAATCTGATCAATGAATCGAATGATCTGAACGAGTACGCATTTGCGTTGGGGGCCTTGGCTCACTACTCTTCCGACAACATCGGGCATCCCACGATCAACCGGTCGGTCGCGCTGCAGTTTCCAAAGCTACGGAAGAAGTTTGGCGATCAAGTGACGTATGAAGATGACCCCAAGGCTCACATTCGTACCGAGTTCGGTTTCGATATGGCTCAGGTGGCCAAGAATCGCTACACTTCCGATGCTTTCCACGATTTCATCGGATTTGAAGTGTCCAAGCCCGTGCTGGAGCGGGCATTTCAAGATACCTATGGCATCCCGCTGAGCGAGGTTCTGACGAAAGAGGATCTAGCCATCGGCACATTCCGGCGTGCGATCAGCCAGATCGTGCCAGAGATGACAAGAGTCGCCTTGATAGCGCGGAAAAAGGAAATCGTCGCGGAAACGCCAAATGTAAATATCCGAAAATTTCGCTATTACCTTTCTCGCGCGAGCTACCAAAAAGAATGGGGGAAAGGCTACCGGCGTCCGGGATTCGGCACTCGAGTGCTCGCGTTCTTCTTAAACCTTGTGCCAAAGGTGGGACCGTTCAAAGCCTTGAAGTTCAAAATCCCTACACATCAAACGGAGGATTTGTATATCGCGAGCGTTGACCATACCGTCGCAAATTACAAGGGACTTCTAGCGGAAGCTGGGAAAAACAAACTGCGCTTGGCAAATACGGATTTCGATACTGGACGAATGACCCACGCCGGCGAGTACAAACTGACCGACAAAGCCTACGCTCATCTTCTCGATCAACTCGTGCACGACGGCTTCAAACAAGTCACACCCGAGTTGAGGGAAAACATTCTTGCGTTCTACGGCGATCCGACCGCCCCGGTGGCTACTGCGCGGGATACAGCTGCCTGGTCGAAAACGCAGGATGAACTGAAGCAGTTGAAGACCGCGTCTCTGCCACAGCCACCGGCGATTCGAATCTCGGAAAACCCTTAAAAGCCCGAGGATACACAGGCATTTGTCCCAATCCCAGACTCTTCAATCGCAACCAAGTGGAAGCAAGATCTTAGACCGAATTGCGAGTGCCCTATGTTGGGCGCTCATGGGAGGAATACTGATGGCAGACGATATGGAGAAAAACCGCCAGCAAGGTGGACAGAGCGGACAATCAGGCCAACACAGCGGTCAATCCGGAGATTACGGCCAGAAGGGCCAGACCGGACAGGGCGGCCATAGCGGACAGCCGGGTCAGCAGAAAAAAGGCGGCCAGGGTCAGCACGAAGATGACAACGAGAATCTCGATCGCCAGCGTCGCGCGTCATAGTCGCGCTCACTCGTTAGAAATAGAGTCCCGGCGGTGTGCCGGGACTTTTTTTGGGGCTGCTAAAGAAGAGATGCGCCGCACGCTTCCTTCTGAGCGTACGGCGCGATTAAAGTTATGAGCCTTCAGGAGAGTGCAGCACTCGGAAGGTGTTTCCGCCGTTGGACCAGACCAGCAACAATGCATCCTGCCCCTTGGCTACATTGGACAGGGCCTGCTGCACCTCGCTCGCGTTCTGGACCTTGTGACGGTTCACTTCCAGAATGATGTCCCCTTGCTGCAATCCAGCGTTGTCCGCCGAGCTACCGGGCTGCACCTGCTCAATCACAGCTCCGTGGATATCATGCGGCGCCTGGAGCTGCTCTCGCATCTCTGGTGTGAGATTACCCAAACCAAGCCCCCACCGCATCTTTCCCTGGCCTTCACCGGAGGAGTTGCCGCCCTCAGCTGAGTGGTTTCCAAGGGCTTCCAGTGTGACCGGCACTGTCATGGTCTTGCCGTTGCGAAGAACCGTGAGTTCGATCTTCGTGCCCGGCTGTTTCTCTCCCACGACCACTTGGAGTTCTCCCGCATCGTTGACTTTGTGGCCATCAATTTCGGTAATCACGTCACCGATCTGCAGGCCGGCTTTTGCTCCCGGTGAATCCGGTTCGACTTGCGTAACCACGCCCCCCATGGCCGTGGAATCTCCAAAGAATTTCGCGTTTTCTGGAGTCACGTCGGAAATTCCAATTCCAATGTGCCCATGGCTGACCTTGCCGTCGCGGATCAGCGTTTCCACTGTGGGTCTCACGATTTGAGTCGGAATCGCAAAGCCCATTCCCGAGAACGTGCCCGAAGGCGACACCAGGAACGTGTTGATCCCGATGACTTCACCGCGCGCGTCAACCAGCGGCCCGCCGGAATTTCCGGGATTGATGGCTGCATCGGTTTGAATAAATTCTCCCGGCTTGCTTGGATTGTTCGGGTCAGGATTCGCCCGATTGATTGCGCTTACAATTCCCCGCGTCACTGTGAAGCGAAATCCGTAAGGATTGCCGAAGGCCAGAACTGTTTCCCCCGGGCGCACTTCTTTCGAATCTCCCCAGGGAGCGCTGGGCATATTCGTCTCGTTCACTTTCAGTACAGCAAGATCCGTCAGAGGATCGGTGCCGACGAGCTTTGCTTTCAAGACGTGGCGATCGCTGGTCGTGACCCGGATATCGACGGCGCCATCCACCACGTGGTTATTGGTCACGATGTAGCCATCGGGAGAAATCACAACACCACTGCCCATCCCGTGCTCGATCTGTGGCTGGCGCTGCATGTTTGGTCCAAAGAATTGTCCGAACGGCCCACCCTGGCCGAAGAACTGTTGCATGCCTTCGGGCAGTTGTTCGTTGTCTGCCGCGTTGGCCTTGGTGCGCGAGGTCACGGTTACATTGACCACTGCCGGAGTCACTCTAGCCGCCAGTGTTTCCATGGCCTTGTTGAGTGCGATCAGCGGGCCGACACTGTTGTCGTCAAGAGGCGCAACCGCCGGAGCTGCGGCCGCCGCTCGCGCCGCAGCGGGTTTGACGCATTCATAGGTTGCAAACGATGCAGCGAGCCCCAATGCCAGTACCGGCACGGCCAGCCGCTTCGTCCATTTCTTCTTACTATCGTTCCACCACGTTGCTACATTCATAGCTCAGTTTCCTTTTGATCGATTTGATTAAACAACTAATTCCTTAGTTACAACCAGCGAAATTTACCCGCTGCTCTGAAATCACTGTCCTCTACGTTTCTTTCTGCGGAGCTTTGTTGCTGGCGGGCTTCAACACCTGCTGAAACGTCAATACGCGCCACATCTGGATGCGATAGACCGGCTGCTCTGAAACCGCATTTCCTCCATCTTCGATCACCACGAACAGCGTTTCCGTGACAGGCACAAAGCCGGAATCGACGCTGGTCATGTGAACCATCTTTGCGGCTTCAGGTCGCAAAGATTTACTGCGGATAGCGGCGGTGTGCGCCTGGACCTTACGGTTATGCTGGCTCGCTCCCGTGGTGAGCTTTGCCGGAATGATTCCAAACCTGGGCGCGGACGCTGTTAAAGACGCGTTCGCTGCCCGAGGCATCACCTGCAAAGAAGGACTGTCATAGGAAGCCTGCCAGCTTCTTGCAGCACCTGTGTGACTGCTGGCGCTCTCGGGTGCGTCACTCTGAAAGCCAACCAGCCTGGGCGCTTGCGCACCAAGCACTGCACACGCGATCGCGAAACCTGCAACCAGCGACACTGCCGGCTTCCATGTGCCAGAGCTCTGCTTCGGCCGGTTCACATCCAGAATCTCCGCAACTCGCAGCGAAATTTGCCGGATGCGTCCTAAGGCCGCTTGCGCCAGCGCCAAACTGCGGTGAACGAAACTTCTCTGCGCCAGGTGGGCGAGGCATTCGGCGTAAGCGCGCGGACTCTCCGTCTCGGCAAGAACGGCGTCATCGCACGCCATCTCACGTTCCAGGGCAATCTTCTTTTCAATCCACCACACCGCGGGATGGAAGAAGAAAAGCGCCCTCACCACCTGCTGAATCAGGTTGGTCCAGTCATCGCGGCGGCGTAAATGTGCCAGCTCGTGCAACAGAATCTGATTAAGCTCCGGGACAGAGAGTTCCTGCATCACCCAGCGGGGAAGTACAACCGCGGGCTTCATCAGTCCAATCGCGGTAGGAACTTTGAGCTGCTCTGAAGTGCACAACTGAACCGGCCTCTTCATCAGGTAGCGACGCAGGGTCTCCTCGAGAACAGGTTTCAGCTCGGCAGGATCGATCGGGGTACACCTCTTGCGCAGAATGTGCAGATGCCACGCGGCCCTAGCTACCCCTAATAAGGAACAGCCTGCAATCAAGGCCCACGCCCCGAATAAATACACAGCCCACGATTCCGGCACAGTCACGGCCGGCCGCGTGAACGCCTCGGAGATGATTCGATGCGGCGTCCATGCAGCGATCAAGGGCAGTCCAGCAATGGCCACGAGCGTGGAGAACCAGACGGCAAATCGAGCCGCTGCATTCTGCCGGCGAGTCGTTCGCAAGATCAGCGCGCCTAATCCTGCGATGACAGAACCTTCGATCAGGGAGTCGAGAATTCGGAGCGTTGAAAACTGCGCGATGGCGTGCAACCCGAGCGCTGGAGTCATAGCGAGCTTACTTGCTCCTTTCCAGCAGCTGTCGCAGTCGCGCCAACTCCTCGGGATCGATGCTTTTCTCTTCCAAAATGTTCAGCACCAGCATCTCGTGAGAATTGCCGAAAAAGCGGTTCACAAGATGGCCGATCTCGAACCGGGTCGCATCTTTCCGCCCAACCTTCGCGGTGTACACGTGCGCGCGTCTATCCTTCACGTGCTGAACATAACCCTTGGTCTCGAGAATACGGATGATGGTCAACACGGAGTTGTAAGCCAAAGCGGGCTTCTCCGGGAGGGCCTGCATAACCTCGTGAACGGTCGCCGAGCCTTTTTCCCAAAGCACCTTCATAATGCGCAGCTCGGCTTCAGTCAGGGTTGCGGATTTATTGCGAGCCAACGCTCCCTCCTCAATGACTAACTTCCCTTATTAGTAAGACGCGAGAGATTATCAAACGTCAACTAATTTGTTAGTTGCATGCGCCGCGCTTCGAGTTGTCCGCATGGCACCCTGCCCGGTCATTTCACGCAAGACTACGCGCAAGTCATTGTATTTTAAGGGATTATTGCAGAAAGCCGTGGCCGGATTATTCGGTAGGTCCAAATAACCCGGCCCCTGCAAAAGCAGCGCCAGCAATGCGGAACCAATCATCGGCGCTGCGAGCGGAGGATCTTCTCATTCATACGTGAAGTTGAGGTTGTCGACGTACACGGTGTACGGCGATTGCTTGTAGTTTCCGTCCATCTGGTAGTTAACGGTGATTCCATACCACCCAGGGGCGTAGAAATGACCGTAGGTCCAGTTGAGAACGTGGGTCTCGCCGTTAAACGTGATCGACTGATACAGCAACTGGTTGCTGGAAGTCCGTGCGACCTTAAGCGTGAGATGGTTCCATCCATTTTCGATAGGGTTGCAAGGGATGCCCGTCGCTAGCCACTTCCCGGCAGTATTGTTCCAGATGTCCCACTCATGCCCTCCGGCAACGCGACATTCATGGCCCCAGGTGAAGCCCATGTTGTTGAAGAACTGATTGATGTCAAACTCGAGTGCCTGCGACGCTCCCAGATTGCTGCCGTAGAAATACACGTCGTAGGTGAAGGTGTGAAGGTTGGAAACAATCGTGTGGCCCGAGTCCGGCATCCCCTGCGAAGAAAGGTCGCCGATCAGATGATTGTTCCAAAGCACGTCCGTGTAATCCATGTTCCCGCCAAGATTGTATTGCGTCGCGTTGCCCGAGAGTGAGGGCGATCGTACTCCCCGATACATAGCCCAAGTCGTGCCCGGGCCACTCGGCGTGCACCAACTGCAATCCCCGTACGAAGGAGGTTGCTGCGCGTAACCGTTCCATCCGCCGTCGCTCTGGATGTTGTAAAAGGTATGACCTGATCCGCTGACCGTGATCGTCAGGGGCGCGGTCGCTGCCCCTCCGCAATGGTCCCACTCTTCCACCGTGACGTGATAGGTTCCGGGACTCAACGGAAGACTGGTATTGAGCTTGTCGCCGCCTACGGTGTACGCCAGATGCCCCGGTGCAGTGTAGATGCCCATCGATGCCACGCCGAGCGAACAGCTGGTGGTCGAGGTCGCCACAAAATTCGCTGGAGAACCAACCGTGCTGTTGTTCGCTGGCGAAGTTACATAAACTCCGCTGCCCGACTTGACGTAGATTTTCACGGATGCAGTCGCAGCTCCGCCGCAGTGGTCCCACTCTTCGACAACTACGTTGTAAGTTCCAGGATTCAGGGAAATCGTGGTATTCAGACTTGCTCCGTTCGAGGTGTATACCAGCTGATAAGGAGCGGGATAGATTCCCATCGAGGCGACTCCTTTCGAACACGAGGTAGAAGCTGAGGCTCTGAAATTGACGCTTCCGCTCACCGTGCTGCCATTGCTGGGACTACTCACCGTAACGCCCGCAATCGCGGATGCAACAGAAAAAAACACGAAAACGGCCGTTGACATAAGGACGTGCTTCTTCATTTGGGCTTTTCTCCGGTTGGATTTTCTTGCTAGGCCGGTAAGGCCATGTAAAACAGAGAGATCCACCGATGGGCAGACACCCTGAGATCTAACTGGACCGCTGCTTTGCTCGATTCGAGTCTGGGGCAGAAGCGGTCATTACTGAGCGGAGTGCCCTCACTCTATACAGCGTTCACCCGAGTGTCAAAGGAAAACGTTTGTGGATCGCGCCGGAAGGGTACTCAGTAGTGCTAAGCCCCAACACGCCAAAAATGCGGGGAAAAAGGCTTCCGCAGCCGCGAAAGCAGTAAGGCAGGCTCAGATTCGATCACTGGGATGTTTTCGAAAGTGGTGCGGGAACGATAAGAAATGTAGCGGATTTCAAGCTGGCCGCTTAGTGGCGGGTATTTCTAGTGTGCGCCTCAAGCCCGCTTGAATATTGAACCGCTCTCTCATGGGCTTCGGCAGCGTGCCTGCTAGCGAATGTTCCAAGATTGCGGCGCTTGCCGGTCTTCGCATTCTTCTTACGCGAGTACAGACGATACTTTCCATCTTTCATTTTGCGAATCATGGCTTTTCCTCGGCTTGCTCTTCTTGGTTAACTCTTGCTTCGTTTCCGCGTGCGACTGGCCCTCACTGCGGCGCTGTGGCGGGCTGCGGAGCCCCTTTTCCGCGCTGCGCCTCTGGCCTGTTTTGCAAGCGCTGCCCGCGACGCTGCCGAATGCCCCTTCTTTCTCAAAGCGCGGCTGGTTGCACGCGAACGCTTCGTGGATGGTTTGCGACGCGAGTGGCTCTGCCCTTTGCGATAGTCCCGCTCAGCTTGCTCGTGTGTCTCTGCGGATTGCGTCCCTTGGGCCGGCGGTTGCAGCTTTACTCCAGCGCGCCGCGCTTTCGACAGGCCGATTGCAATGGCCTGTTGGGGAGACGCTGCGCCATGTTTTCCTTCGCGCACATGGTGCATTTCTTGTCTCACGAACTCTCCCGCCTGGGTGCTAGCCGATTTTCCTTCGCGCGCATCTTCCCGAGCGCGTTCAACGATTTCTTTTTCAGGCATTGCAGCCTCCCTTTTCCCCAAAGGGTAGTACCGTCGCAGTCCGCGAAGACATCGACGTTTTTCTGTAAGAGGCTGTCCCGTTCGCTGTAGTGATCACTGCGCGCTTCGATGAATGATTCCCTAATACGGTGATGCGTAATAACCGGTTTTAGCGTGCGCCTGCAAAAATGGGATGCGCCTCGGCAGTCTAAGCTTGACCTTAATCCTGTGCCACTTGCCGTCGTGTGCCACGTCTTGAGGCCGATAGGCCAAGACCACTGCTGTCCGGTTAAAAGTCGAAGAGAATCAGTTGGTTGACGTTTTCGGCGAAATTGGCGTCCTGGTCGATGGCCTGAAGGGCGCATAAAATGGGCGTTTTCTCGAAAAGCGTGAGGCTGAGAATCTGTAGAATCTGGTACAAGCTGGCCTCCAGTCCCAGTCGTTTGCGCACGATGGCCACCAGCACGTACACCGACACCGCAATCCAGATTTGCGTCTTCACGGCGTTCTCGCTGGTGCCGTAGAAGGCCTTGATCCGCAGGTGCTGCTTGATCCATTTGAAGAACAGTTCCACCTGCCAGCGCTGCTTGTAGATTTGCGCGATGGTCAACGCGGGGAGCGCAAAGTTGTTGGTCAGGAACTTCAGCCGCTTACCGGTTTCAGCATCAACGTAGCTCACGCGCCGCAGCGTGTCCGGATACACCGAGGCAGACTCGTAGGACGATAGAATCACGGTCTGGTCCGAGCGAACGCCCGTGCTTTTGTCCACCGCATGGGAGTAGCGCCGTTGCAGCAACACGTTGGACTTGGTGCGCACCACGAAGAAGGCCGAGCTGAGCGTGAGCACGAACAGCCGCTGGAAATCGATGTAGCCGCGATCCATGACATAGAAGGCTCCCGCTTCCGGCATGATCTCGTCGAGTATGTTGACGTCATGCACCTTGCCATCGGTAATGCGAATAAACGTCGGAATATTGCCGCGCAGGTCCAGCAGCGTGTGCATCTTGACGGCAGCTTTGTGCCGCCGGAACTGGGCCCACGGAAACAGCGCCAGACACAGATCGATGGTGGTGGAATCCAGAGCATACAGGCTCTCGTCCAGATCGACGCCCATGGGATCGCGGGCATACAGTCCACGCGCGGTGGCAATCAACAGGTGGGCGAAGTCGGCGAAGATCCGCCAGTCGCGCGATTCGTTGGCATCGGCCAGCGTCGAGCGCGCCACCTTGCCACGGAATCCCAGGTGATAGAGCTTGCCCTGCAACGAACGCAAACAGGCTTCGATGTCGCGCAGACTCTCGCGATAGGTCAACTGGGCGAAGGCCATCGCCAGATACTGATCCCAGCAGGTGAGGCCGCGCAGCCGCAGGTCGCCCTGATAACGCTCCACGCAACGACGGAAATCGCGGTCGGGAAGAAAGCTGATCAATTGCGAAAAGACAGTGCGGCCCTGATTCATGAGCCATTGTCTGCTCTCCTCGCATTCAAATCGCGGCAAGCCAGAAATGACTTCAACTTGTTGCGCAGCTACTACTTGCAGCCAGCACCTTGTAACTTAACCGGACAGCAGTGGGCCAAGACATATTGGGTTCGCAATTCCATTCCGATGTGACGAGCTACCTCAGGCATTTCATTGGGGCTCTCTAGCGTAAAGGCACGCCCACCGGTGGGCTCGGTGATCTCCGAGAGCAACTCAGGCCCCTGCAACTCCTCCACAGTCGGAACATAGCGATCGAAGAGGCCGATCGAATAAATCATCACGTCCGATTCTTTGGCTAAGGACTTGATATACCTCTCGCTGTATCGGCTGTGGTTGTCGCCTCCGTCGGAGATGATCAGCAGGGCCTTCTTTCCGTATTTCGCGCTTTTCATCTTGCGCAATCCCATCTGGATTGCATCCAGAAGGGCGGTCCGTCCTCTTGGCTGCGTAAAAAGCAGTTCCTTTTGAAGATCTTCGGGAGACGTCGTAAAATCGTTGGCCAGACGCGGCTCGTCCGAGAATACGACCATAAAGAATTCATCTTGCGGATTAGCGGCATCGCAGAATTGGTCCACTGCATCCCGCACCCGGTCCCACTTATCCCGCATACTGCCGCTCGAATCTAGAATTATTCCCAAAGAAACTGGCACGTCCTCGCTTGAGAAGTCTTGAATGGTCTGCGGCTTCCTGCCATCGAAGACTTCGAAATTGTCCCGGCTTAGGCCCGTGACCACGCGCTGCATCGCATCTGTCACGCTGACCGGCACAAGCACCAGTTTTACGTCCGTCCTGATAACATCCAGGGCTGCATCGTTTACGGCTTGAATAGACGAACTTCCGAGGGACGTTCCGAGGTGTCTCGGCACGACGTGCACATCATTGACGCTGGTCTGTGCGGAGACAGTGGCACTCAGCAGCACAACTGAGAGCAGGACGACGAGATTAACTCTTAGCGCTACAACCGCTTCCCGGGGCGCCGGCATATTTCACCTGGCGGCAGGCCGGGCTTACTGGGCCTTGCCTTGCACTCGCCATGTTCGTTTTAGGACGAACCAGCCACCCAGTGCTATCATCTTGAATATGTAGATCCCGCCGATATATCCTTCACGCACGTACGAGGTTTTCTTTAGCGGGAAAGCAGCGTGGTTTCGCTTCGGTTTAAGCGCGAACGTTGAGAAAAAAGCCCAGCGGAGCGCTGGGCTCACCATAGATTCGGTAAAAGGTTTCAGACTTGATTTGTCTAGTGCGACATGCCGCTGCCAGACTTACAAGTTTTCGAGATGTGCTTCACGGAAGTGACCTGAATCGTTTGCTCTGCGCTTCCCGAAGCGCCAGTTGCTGTTCTCGCGCTGCCAGCAGAGTTGCCGGCCGTGGATTCTGTTCCGGAAACTTTTATCTCGTGCCCCACGTGCTCGCTCAGCTTGGCTGAGTCTCCTGTCAACTGATACATCGTGCCGTTCTGATCGGTGAGCATATAGTTCCCGCCGGAACTGCTTAAGCATCCCTCGACCGTTGTGTGGCCGCCTGCCGACTTTTCTGACGTTTGCGCCGAGTTCTGTGCGACCGCCCACAGCGACGCCAGCAACAGAACCGAAAAAACCAGTAATCCATGTCGCATAACAACCTCCGATTGAACTATTTGCCGGATCTCTAAGTTGCGGGCGCGCGTGCTGCGCTCCCCAGAAAAGCGACTGATCCGACAGAGAATTGTCCTGTGTCGACGGAAGCGCAGAAATACAGTGCTTCCCCGAGATTCTCAGGTGTTTTACCGTGGCTGCAAATACAGGGAACGAGCACCGCTCATCGGCGGAAGGAGCGATCTTCTCTGTTTACAACCCTTGCATCCGTCTTCCCAGGCGATTCTTCACAACTATTTCGGGTTTCTTCCTCTCCAAACCCTCGTAGGCCGAACCCGGACTCGAACGCCGGGTTTGAGAATGAGAAGAGAGTCCATGGGGAAGCCAGCAAAATTGCGAAACAGTGGCTATGATCCGACCCGCCTCGATCCCTTCAGTGACAAAGATTCGCGAGTGGTAAATGCTGTGATCGAAACTCCTGGTGGCAGCCGAAATAAATTCAAATACGATGAGACGATTGGCTTCTTCTCACTATCGGGTGTTCTTCCCGAAGGCATGGTCTTTCCGCACGCATTCGGCTTTGTTCCCAGCACCCGGGCCTCCGACGGCGATCCCGAGGACATCCTTATCCTCATGGACGAGCCTACATTTACCGGCTGCGTCGTCCCCGCCCGACTGATCGGAGTCATGGAAGCCGAACAGGCCGAGGGCGGGCACACCAACCGGAATGATGGCTTGATTGCGGGGCTGCGAACAGCCGTGACTTCTCCGACGTAGACAAGCTGGACGATCTAAACAGCAACGCGCTGAAAGAGATTGAGCAATTTTTTATTACTTACAACAAGGAAAGGGGCAAGAAGTTTCGAGTCCTGCGCACCAGGGAACCGCGTCAAGCTCTCAAACTCGTTAAGAAGAGCTCGCTGTAGGTTTACGGGATCTTGGTGATTGAGCGCGCGCGTTCGATTTCCTGACAGGCTTATGTGGGAGATACTGATTCGCTTTTTGATCGGAGGTGTTTCCGTTTCACTGTTCGCGATCATAGGCGATCTTTTTAAACCGAAAAGCTTTGCGGGATTGTTCGGCGCAGCTCCTTCCATCGCCCTGGCGACTTTGGTACTCACGATTGCCAGCGACGGCGCCGCTTATGCGTCCGTGGAGGCCCGTTCCATGATGATCGGGGCCGTCGCATTTCTGATCTATGCCTTGGTGGTGTGCCGGATCATGATGCGGGGCACCGTCAGCGCTGCCCGGGTGACCCCGGCTTGCCTCGCGGTTTGGGGTGTAGCCGCCCTCGGCATGTGGCTTGTGATCTTGAGGTAGCAGATGGCATGCAAATTCAACTGGACATTTCGTTGCTTCGCGAAACACGCTGGTACCAGATCGCCCTACGGTTTCTCGTTGGTGGCCTTGTGACCGCGGCTACTGGAATCATCGCCCGCAAATATGGGCCCTCCATTGGAGGCCTTTTCCTGGCGTTCCCGGCAATCCTTCCCGCATCCGCGACGCTGATTGAAAAGCACGAAAAAGAAAAAAAGGAGCGCCTGGGATTGCACGGCGTGTTAAGAGCAAGAAAGGCAGTCGGCGTCGACGCCGCCGGCGCTGCGATCGGCAGCATTGGGTTATTCGTGTTCGCCTTGTTGACTGCAAAGCTTCTGCCGAATTCACGACCGTCGCTGGTGATCGTAGCTTCAACCCTGTGCTGGATGCTCGTCTCGGGAATCGTCTGGTTCATTCGGAAGCGAGCGTAGCCGCAATCAAGCCTCCACTAAGTGGACGTTTCCCAAGCTTCGTGCCTCTGACAAGGCGTTCCCCAGGTGTATCCCTGAGGTATCCCGAAAGGCTCCAAGCGGCGCGACCTCCAGTACGAGTGAGAGATTGGAATGTGAGTGGGAGCATCGGTCGATATCAGGAACCCATGCGCCGCATAACGAGCGGGCAAAGACTCAAGATGGAAGCCACCACGCCACCCACGCCAGCCGTGTTAAACTCGTACTCGGCCCGCCGGAGAGGTGGCAGAGTGGCCGAATGCGGCGGTTTGCTAAACCGTTGTACGGGCTAACACCTGTACCGAGGGTTCGAATCCCTCCCTCTCCGCCAGACCTTTGGTTTCTGCTATTTACAGTACCTGACTACCAACTGACTACCAAGTTCCGATCATTTGCCTCCTCGCGGTATTAAGCACTGGAGGCAATACGGCAGTCACACTCTATCGCCAGGTCGGCAAAGGCAAAGCGCGGCGCTATCAGAAGGTTAATCTCGGACGTGGGCACCACCCCGCCGATCTCACAGGCAAAGCCGCCACCATCGGCCGCTGATATCTCCGGGGTGGTGATCCGCGTCGGGTCAAATCCGACGAACCGCCCTGGTGCTTCCGTGAACGGACCGAAGTAGTCGTAGCGAAAACCAAGAGTCAGAGTGAATTTGTCCGACAGCCTCCAGTCGTCGTTCACAAAACCATTCCAGTCCTGCGCTCGAACGTCGCGATTGTTTAAGCCTGAACCCATGATCGTGAGCCCGGCTGTACCCAATTCGCCTCCGAGGAAATCAGTAAGGGGATTACCGGAAAATCCGAGAAAGAAGCCTACTGTTGCGGCGGCAACGATTTCAGGTAAGCCACGACTGCCTTGGCGTCGGCTTCGTTCATACGAAACGGCATCATGGGGAAGCGGAGAGTCTTGCCGTTTGTCCAAATTCCAGTGGTGAGCAGCTTGATCATGTCCGCGTCGCTGGCCGGAGGGTTGCCGCCGATGCGGGGAGCGTTGATGGGCCAGCTGGGATCAGAGTAGGGAGGCTGCAGGAATACGGAAGCGCCTTGCAGCTTACGGCTCTGGTCGAGTTCTCCGTTGCCATTTCGCGGAGTATGGCATTGGCCGCACATGGCCACATTTTCTACCAGATATTTCCCGCGCGCGACGTCACCCGTGGCATCGTTCTTGGGATGCGAATCTCTTTGCTGAGCCAGCGTTGACCCAGATAAAATCAGCAGCGCGGCGCAGGCAGAGATGGAAGCGGCGCGACCCGCTCCGCCGATCCTCTGCAAAAAGGATGAAAGCGAAGAGTTGCACGAGGCGCGATTTTTAGTCATACATTAAGCTATACATAAAGCCTTTCCTCAGGCAACCACGAAGATTGTGTAGCAAGGCTTGGAGGCAGGCAACGATCAGGCCGATAAGATGCGGGTTACCAGGAATCCTGTACTGGGGTCGTTTAGACTAAGCAGGCGGTTTCAGAGATGTCTTCCACCGCAAAGATCAACGCCGCTCTCACTGCTGCGGTCGTTTTCCTTGCGTTGAGCAGCTTCGCGGCTTATTTTGCCTTTGCGCGTCTGCACACCAGCCAAGGGTGGGTGCAGCACACGCGCGATGTACAACTCGCCCTGCACCAGTTCGCCAGCATGGATACGAGGGCGGCTCGGCTCCGGGCCGAGTATGTCGATTCCGGCAATCCTGCGGCGCTCGACCGATACGACCAGTCGTTGACCGAGGTGCGAAGTAAGCTGAGTTCGATCCAACGGCTGACCGCAGACAATGCTCTGCAGCAGACCAGTTACCAAAAACTGGTGGAGCTCACCGAAGAACGTATCGCGGCGATGAATCACGCCGTTGCATTGAAGCAGGCGGGAACGTCGACGCTGGAGGGACAGGCGGCTATCGCGCGGGAAATTGTCGCGCTGGGCGACGCGACGGATCAAGTTCTGCAATCGATGTATGACGGCGAGCAGCAGTTGCTCAGCGAACGCCAGATGCGCGAACAAAATTCGTTTGCCGTAGTCTCGGGGATTCTGGCTAGCAGCCTCTTCCTGGCGCTGGTTTTGTTTTTGATTCATCACCAACTGCTGACGGAGCAGGTCCGGGAGCGCATGCGGGCGGAGGCTGCGCAGCGCGCCGTTAGCGCGCGGCTGCTGACCATGCAAGATGAGGAGCGGCGGCGGTTTGCCCGTGAACTGCACGATTCCGTCGGACAGCACTTGGCGGCGATGAAGATGGCGATGTCGTTGCTGCAAACGAAGTTGCCCGGGGATCGAATCGTGCAAGATTGTCTGAAGCTCCTCGACGACTCGATCACGGAGATCCGCACGATTTCGCATTTGCTGCATCCGCCGCTGCTGGACGAGGCCGGGTTCAACTCGGCTTGCCGCTGGTTCGTCGAAGGATTCGCCAAGCGCAGCGGGATCCAGGTAAATCTTGATATTCACGAAAACCCCGCCCGCTTATTAGATTCCATCGAGCTCGTGTTATTCCGGGTATTGCAGGAAAGCCTGACCAACGTCCACCGCCATTCGGGAGCCACGCGCGTCGACGTCAGCCTGAACACGGAGGGGAACGAAGTGGTTTTAACGGTAAGAGATCATGGGCGAGGAATTCCAGCGGCGATATTGCAAAACTTTCGCGTGGACGGAACGGGAGCAGGTGTCGGTCTGGCGGGCATGACGGAACGAATGCGCGAGATTGGCGGACATCTGGACGTCCACTCCAGCGCTCAAGGCGCGGAAATCGTGGCCCATGCGCCGGTTCGGTTGCGGCCGGCGCCGGCTGCGATTACTCCTGCAGTACAAGAGGTGGGCCAATGACCCGGAAGTTCCCTGCCATTTTCGCAAGCCTGGTTGTTCTGATGGCGGTGGCCTGTTCGAAGCATGATCCGGTTCCACAACTCGTGGTTGAGATTCCCGCCGGATTCAGCGGGAATTTTGTCTTGGAAATGGGAGTGCGCCGTGCCGCTCCCTTGGCACAGAGAGGAGAGACGTATATGGTCACGGTGCCACGCGATGGAAGGTTCACTACATCGACGTTCCTGGATCATCCCCAGGTCATGTTCAAGAATGACAGCGACGGCAAGGTATGGGGATACTCCCAATATGCGTTCTCCACCGGAGACGGAATCTCGGTCGGTGGCAAAATCGAGTTTTTCGTTGGAACCGAAAAGGAGTATGAAGCCGAGCAGAGCCGGAGAAACCGTTCCGGAGGATTTTCCACTGCCGGCGATTTGGCTTCGACGCAGCCTGGGGGCTAAGGCGGTCTTCAATTTTACTAACGGCATAAAGTCGGCGTCGCGAATACCTTCCTACGAAGCGCCCTTCACGAAAGCGAGAGTGCTTTTCGGCATCGAGGCGCTGACATTGTTGCTGACCGCTCCCCTGGCAAGTAGATTCTTGAGCTTAAAAATCACTGTCGGAGTCACTTCCTGTCCTTTGGAAACCACCAAAGCTCCCGCGAGAGTGTGGACCTCTTCTTGGACGATCATGCCCGTCAAAAGGCTTTCGATCTCGCACTTCCTCGTCTCGCCTTCTTCGGCATTCGGATCCAGCGTGACCAGGGTCTGAAAGAACGCGGGACTGAAATTCTTGTTCTGCATTGCCAAGGTGTGGGCCGCCTCGTTGCGCGAGGCCCCCTTGTGGATCAGTTGCTCATACGCCAAAACCAGCCGCAGGATCTCCGCTCCCAACCGCATGTCCGGTACCTTGGAATCGTCCGCCGTGGGTGCGCGCCGGTTCTGCTGCTCGATCATCCACGCAATGGGCTCCAGCCTGGGAATCTTTGACAGGAGCGCATACGCCACGCTCGGGTGGGCCTCATACTGCGTCTGCTCGTCCGGCGATAGTGTCTCGCCCCGATACACTGCCTCAATCGTTTCCGGGGCCAGCGTCACGCAACCCAGTTGCGACAACATGGCAGCCACCTCGTACTGCCATGGGTTTCCCAACTTCATCGCAGATACGATGTGATGGATGTAGCGCCGCGCTCGCTCGGCACGGCCGAAGGCCGCGGGATTGACCAGGCTGAGCACCTCGGTGAGCACTTGCAGACTGCCGCTGAGAGTCTGCTCCAAAAGTTGTTTCTCCGCTGTCACCAGGCGGTACTGCACCAGCGCGGCAGTGATGGTTCTCGCCATCACATCCTTGCTGCAGGGCTTATTCAGAAAGCGGAAGATGCTGCCCTCGTTGATGGCGTTGATCGCGGTTTCCATGTCCGCGTTGCCGGTCAACATCACGCGAATCGTGTCGGGCGAAACCGCCTTGATCTGGCTCAAGAGCTGGATACCGTCCATCCCCGGCATGCGCATGTCGGAAATCACCACGGCGTACGGTCCCTTCTCAGTGGCCAGAGCCAACGCATGCGTCCCGCCCAGGGCGGTTTCCATCAGAAATTCTTTGCTCAAACTGCGGCGATAGCCATCCAGGATATTGCTATCGTCGTCCACCAGAAGGATCCTCTCCGCCATTGTCTTTCCCTTCCTCACTCTGCCGCATGTCGTCAGAAAACATGCCACCTGGTTCGTCTATCGGCAGATGCCGGCGTTCCTTTATCCCGTGGCAGGGTGCTTTTCAGGGGGCGTGCCAGGCAAACTCTCCGCTGGCGGATGAAGTCCGCGCCAGATCGGCTCCCTCTCTCGCAACCCAAGGCGATCGAGGTAGTTCGTATCGATCTCAACGTCGTGGTTCAAAGGAGGCGCAGCCGTCGCACTGACAATCGCGTCCGCCGCATGAACTGCAGTGAGGCAGGAAAATTCCGCTTCGGTCGACTCCGAGGGATGATGGTGAAAAGCAACCGCGTGCACCAGAGAAAATGGCAGTCCCCAGATGCTCATCAAGTAGGCACCCACTTCGGCGTGAGTGCAACCCAGCCGTTCCCGTTCGAGAGCTTTGCTCGCAGCCGGCTGGGCCTCGAAAATCTCATAGTACTCGCGCGGCATTTCCGCCAGCAGGACCACTTTGCCAACATCGTGCAGCAGGCCGGCCGTAAAACTCTGCTCCACCATCGCCTTCGCACAACCCTCGCTGCCGGCAATGCACTGCGCAAGGGACGAAACTGCCACACTGTGCTCCCATAGCGCGGAGAGGCTCGCGCGGATTTGGGGCTTTCCATCGAACTGCGAAAAAACATGCACCGACAACACCAGGGTGCGAACCGTCTCGGTGCCGATCAACGACAGGGCATGCACCAGGCTGGAGACTCGTCCACTGGCTCCGACAAAGGCGGAGTTCGACAGCTGCAGAATCTTAGCGGCCATGCCGACATCCTTGGAAATGATGCGGGCGATTTGATCGAGCGATGGACTCTCCAGACGCAAGGCAGCCGTGATTTCGTCATAGAGCGTCGGCAAGCTCGGAATCGATCGCAAACGCGAGATCGCCGTCTTTAGAGACTGATTGGCGAGCAGATCGCGCATCTCGAATGCCTGGCCCAGGCGCGCCATCAGTTCCTGAGGGTCACAGGGTTTGGACAGAAACTGGTGCGCCGGCGCGATGGAGCGGTAAACCGCTTCCCGGCTCGACTGCCCCGATAGAATCATGCGCACAATATCCGGATAACGCTGTTTGATCTGCTCGAGCAGTTGCGCGCCATCCATCCGTGGCATGCGCATGTCCGACACTACCGCGTCATAGCGGTCTTTCTCCAAAGCATTCAATGCAGCCTCAGCGCCGTCGACAAAACTCATTTCCCAGGTTTGGCGCATGCCGTGCAATGCCCGGCGAAGTCCTTCGAGGACCAGGGGATCGTCGTCAACAAAAAGTAGCCGCTTGGTCATCGGTTCTCCTTCGACGAATCATCCATCTGAGTTGGCAAGGTGATGAAGAACGTGGTGCCCTGGCCGACCTGGGTCTCAAACCAGATTTTCCCTCCGTGCTTCTTGACGACCACCGCATAGGCCAAAGCCAGGCCTTGGCCCGTGCCCTTGCCCACTTCTTTGGTCGTGAAAAACGGGTCAAAGACCCTGCCCCGGATAGCTTCAGGAATTCCGCTGCCCGTGTCGGTGACCGAAAGTTCCACGCACCCGTCGAGCATCCTTGTCCGCACAGTGATCCGTCCCTTTTCGTCGTCCTTAATTTTTTCCTTTATGGCATGCGCGGCGTTAACAATGAGGTTGAGCATGACCTGATTAATATCGCCGGGATAGCACACCACGGCAGGCAAGGCGGCATCGAATTCGGTGACCAGTTCCGAGACATATTTCCACTCGTTCCGTGCTACCGTCACCGTGGACTCGATCGCTTTGTTGAGGTTCGTCGCAGTTTTTTCGGCAGCATCCGGATGGGAAAATTCCTTCATGGCGCGAACGATCCTGGCCACCCGGCGAGCCCCGTCCAGACTCTGGTCGATAGCCCGAGGAACCTCGGAAGCAATAAAGCCGAGATCACAGCTCTGTTCCGCTTGCTGCAAGGCAGCCGCCGCTCCCTCAGGCAGTCGGCCCGTCGCCTCCCGAACGGCGCTGCGATACTGCTCCAGCAGTTCGTAGGTCGACTTCCAGGAATCGCTCAGGAACGTCAGGTTATCGGTGACAAACTGGGTTGGGGTGTTGATTTCGTGCGCGATGCCAGCAGCCAACTGGCCGATGCCTTCGAGCTTTTGCGCGTGGCGAAGCTGGCTTTCCAGCTGCCTCCGCTCCCGAATATCGCGAGCAAAACCGAAGCAGTATTCCTGACCGTCAAACGTAAGATAGTTCGAGCTGATCTCAACCGGGAATACTTCTCCGTCCTTGGTTCGCAACTGGCTCTCATAGGTGATTGAACCTTGCTTCTTGAGCTCTTCCCAGAAGATTTTCCATCTCTCTTTTGAAAAATCCGGACTGCTATCCCACACGCTGAGCGAAAGCAACTCCTCTCGCGAGCGTCGCAAAGAGAGACACCCTGCCTGATTCACATAGACAATGCGGCCCTCGGAGTTCATCCACTGGATCGAGGCTGAGGCATGCTCCACCGAGAACTGCGTCAAGCGGAATTCCTTCTCGGCCCGCCGGCGTTCGGTGATGTCTTCCTTCACCGCCAGAAAATGCGTAATTTCACCTGTTCGG
The DNA here is from genome assembly GCA_963763795.1 of uncultured Acidobacteriota bacterium. Classification (GTDB taxonomy): domain Bacteria; phylum Acidobacteriota; class Terriglobia; order Terriglobales; family Acidobacteriaceae; genus Sulfotelmatobacter. The sequence continues at coordinate 1,486,707 of CAVXPP010000007.1, forward strand.
GTTGTAATCGGCGTAATGGTCGCCGCGTCCCAGTAGATCTCGCCATTCTTTTTCTTGTTGCAGAACTCGCCGTGCCATATCTTTCCCGCCTTTATGGTGGCCCAGAGGTTCTGGTAAAGATCGGGAGCGGAAAGTCCGGATTTCAGAATGCGCGGATTCTTTCCCACAACCTCCTTCGGACTGTACCCGGTGCACTCGGCGAACTTCGGGTTCACATAACTGATGTTGCCTTGCGGATCAGTAATCACCACGGAAACGGGACTCTGTTCGACCGCCAGCGACAGTTGCTGGAGTTCGTCCTCGTTCTTTTTTCGCTCGGTGATATCCCGGAAAGTCCAAATGCGACCGTAGTAGACACCTTTGTCGTCGACCACCGGAGAGGAATAACGATCCAGAAATAGGCCGTTTTTCAACTCGATTTCATCGCGGCTGGTCTCACTCGGATGACTGTAGAGGTGCCTGACTTTGGCTATGAATGATTCGGGATCTTTGAGAATGCTGGCGACGTATGTGAGCATCTTCTCGTCGTCTTTGTCGGTCATCAACTCGGCCGGCATATTGAACAGATCGCCCAGTCGCTGGTTATGCATCAACTGTCGCCCCCGGCGGTCCACTACCAGAATGCCGTCGATGCTGGCGTTGGCTTGCGCTTCCAGGAATGCCGTCTTGGAGCGAAGCTCCTCCTCCGCCTGTTTTCGCGCTGTGATGTCGCAAAAAAAACCATCGGCGTAGGGCACTCCGTTTTCCTCATGGGTACCGGAAGCGCGGTCGTGGATCCAGATCCATGCCCCATCTTTCCGCTGGATCCGGTATTCCACGTCATAAGCACTGCCCTTCTCGAAAAGGGCCGCGTATACCTGATTGACCCTTCCGAAATCCTCAGCATGGATCCGGCTGAGCCAAAGATGATTCCCACCGTCATAGATTTCCTGGTTGGTATATCCGAAGACCGACTCGACCTTCGGGCTGATGTAGATCGTGTGGCCGAGCCGGTCGGAGGTCCAGGCCACATCCGGCGCACTTACCAGGATTCTGCGAAACCTCTCTTTGCCCTGGCGGACTGCCTCCATCGCATGGTGTACATCGCTGATGTCCTTTATTGTGGCCACGTAGCAAGTGCGGCTAGAGCGCAGCGGAAGCGGGCGCACCCAGTATTCGGCGGGAAAGCAGGTCTTATCCTTTCGCCATAGAAATTGCTCCGTGATGTGAGCTGCTTGTTGGACCTCGATGGCCTTGCGGAAACTACATTCCTGTGCCGGATAGGGGCTTCCATCCGGATGGCTGTGGTGCAGTAATTCGTGGAGGTTCTGGCCAACGATTTCTTCCGCCCGGTATCCGGTCATCTTCAGCAGGGCTTCGTTGCAGAATGTCCCATTCCCTTGCGCATCTAATCCACAGATGCCCGATTCAACGGCATCCACAATTTCTTGTAATTCAGCTTGCAACTCACCCTTTCGGAACCATGCCTGCTATCGGTTCAGCGGCATGGCAATATCCACACTCCATTTCATCGACAGGAACGATCCATTAGTTCAGGAGCAAGATGGAATTTTGAGCACTAAAGTCAGCGTCACGAAGTGGAAGCACTGCCCTGACGGATCAGGGCTCCCGGGGCACCTCCCGGACCACCAGCAAATTCATTTATTTGCCGATGATTCCTTGTTGGCTTCAGAGGAGAGAGGACAAAGAAGCGCAGGAGCTTTGTCGCCGATCAATTCTGCCCTCGCCGCGTCAGCCGCGGGAGCAGGATCAGAATCAACCCATAGAACAAGAGCGAGACCACCAGCGACGCGGCGTTACCAAATCGCAGGTCCTCAAAGAGAAGCTTCGACGTGCCGAAAGCCACGGCCGCGTAGGCGACCCAGCCGAGTTCGACGCGCTTGGTGCGAGCGCAGAGAAAACCGAGTGCGAGAGCCAGCGCACAGTTCACCACCGTACGGATCACCGAGAGCCGCGAGGCGTTCAGTTCCATGCGACCAGCCGAAAGCGATGCGATCGCGACCCCAGCCAGTGCGGCCACCGAAAATCCCACCACCGTGGCAGGAACTACCCAAAGCAGGCGCCGTTTCCCTTGGTCTTCCAGCACTCGCGAACCGATGGCGTAGCACAGACCGCCTGAAACAACCATAATCCAGACATCCCAATCCGGCGCTGAAGGTACGGTTCCCGCTAGAGCATTTCCGACAAAAATCGGAAGAGACGACACGGTGGCCGCTGCCACCAAATAAAAGGATGTGTGTAATCCCACGCTCAACTTGTGCGTGCGAGTGTACACGAAAGCCGCCGCGACTGCGGCCAGGCACCAGAACGGCAAGCGGAGAACTGAAGGGAAGAGAAGAAAGCTTCCCGCCAACAAGAGGGCGGCTGCCGCGGTAGTGCAGACGCGGCGATTCCGAGTGTGCGCCTCTTCCGCGAATCGCGCCAGCAATCCCCAATAGCAAGCAGCCGCCAGCAGCAAAAACAAGACACCGAGCGCCCGGGCAGCCTCGCCATGGCCTACCCGCATCGCGCAGAAAAATGCAAGCACGAAGACCGCTGCACCCTGTCCGATTTCAAAGACCGTCATTCGCTGGCGCAATCCGAAACTGCGAATCCCGATGCTGCCACCATAGATCCCAAGCAGGGCGAAGCACAGCACGACCAGCGTGATGGGAGCGACGGGATGATAGGCTTCGGGTATCCCCTCCGACGACGTCATTACATCGAGGAGCACCCACACTGCGAAATCTGCCGCGATTGCGGGCACGGCTCGCAGGCTGAGGCGGTGTCCCAGGCAGGCAGCAACTTCGGTGGCTAGTGCGACGGTCAAGAGAGCGGTGGTGAGTGGTACCAGTTCGTGGGTTGCGATGATCAACGCCAGGGCTGTGATTACGGCTGCCAAGGTTGCTACCCACGGGATGACTTGCAGGTTGCGCCGCCAGGCCAGCGCCAATGCCAGCACAACGAAACCACTGAGCGTCACCGAACTGAACGCCGGCGACAGAACCTGGAAGCGGACTGTGGACTCCCACAGCAAGGGGGAGAGGATCAGTGCGGAGGTGACGCTATACGTGATACTGGCAAAGCGGTTGATGTCGTGTGTTCTGACAGCCCAGACCATCCACAATGCCGCATATACGATCGCAACTATCAACACGGGAAATTTCGGGATGGTTCCCGACTCCGCGATCGCACGCAGCAGGTAGGCGCCGGCGATTCCCAGGACCGCTTTGCCGACTATGGGCACAGCCCCGCTCGGCATCTCCAACAGAGGAAAAACTCTCCGGCTGCTGTCCGGAGGAGGTGCCTGCGCTGCAACGGCCGCCACTTCGGACTGCGATTGGATTTTTCCCGGTGAGCGCTCAAGTGCTGCAACGCGCCCTTCCAAATCGCGCATCCGTTCGCTGAGTTGCTCTACGCTTGATGCGATGCTGTCAACAGCTTGCGGCATGTGACGCTCCGCATATGCCCCGGTGCGCTGGGGCTAGCTGGTTCCGTGCGCCGGAGTTGCGGAGGCGGGAAGGGAGTCCGCGTCCGTCCAGGGCGGCAGAAGTTTTACCAAAACCCACAGGATGAAAAAGGGAAGAATCATGAGCGCAATCGCAGTGAGCAATCCTTCGCGCGTGGCGAAGCCCATCTTATAAGTGGTGTATCCGAGAAAACTCTTGGAAAAGAGCTGGCCGCCGATCACGACGTTCCAGCGCATCGCGAAAATGCCGATCACAGTCAGGCATCCGGCCAGCGCGTAGACGCGCTTGCGTGCCTTTTCAGTCAGCTTCAAAATCTGGGTCAGACCGAGCAGGACAATGGGCGTCACCGTCCCGAGAAGAATCTGCACAATAACCTGGGACATCCAGAGGCGCGTATGCACCATGAAATCGAGGCTGCGGAACGATTCGTCCGCTTCATAGATGCGCTGCAGCAGATCGAGCATCTCCAGACTGAAGTCGATGACGAAGGTGTAGAGCAAATACTGCGCAACCTTGTCCAGGCACCGCATGTCGATTTGGCGTCCCCGCAGCCGCGTGGAGAGCATGTACAGCAGCATGACGGCGGCAATGCCAGAGACCATGGCCGAGAAGATGAAGACAATCGGCATCAGTGGCGACGACCACCAGGGGTTGGCTTTCACCGATCCGAAGATGAAGCCTACGTATCCGTGCAGCAGAAACGCAGACGGGATGCCAATCAGAGTGATGAAATAGCCAACTCTCTCGTCAATTTGCAGCGAGCGCTCGCTGATGTTGGCCGAACCGAGGGTGAGAACGCGATAGACCACCCGCGCCATGCCGGTCGAAGTTTGCGATTTCAGGACGATGTCACGGCGGTAGTCGAGCCAGACCTCCAACAGCAGCACCGCCATCAGATACCAGAGATACACAAATCCGAACATGGCCATGGCAGAAGAGCGATGCGGCGTCAAATACATTTCGAAAGATCGCTCGGGATGTCCCAAGTGCAATTGCAGGGGCAGCGGTGCGACCAGCAGGAAAGCTAGCGCCGTGAGCAGTGCGAGGCGGTAGGTCGGCTTCACTGCCTCCACGCGGAACACGCGTTCCAGAGAAGCCAGGATGAACGCGCCGGCCACGAGTCCCGTGATGTACGGATAGAGAACGATGAGGACACTCCACTGGAGTTCCACTTCATTCGGGTACATAAAACCTTCAACCGGGATTGGCACGAGCCTCCTTTTCAACGAACCACCCCGGGCGAATCCTCCGGGGCTATGTGTTACCGGACCGAACCATCCATGCCGTCGTAATAAACTTTGGCGCCGGTGGCCAAATGCTGCTTCAGAACCTGCACCGTATGAGTTCGTAAGAACTCATGAATCGGGTCTTTCGGATTCTTCAGGTCGGCGAGCTGGCGTGCGCCCGTGGGGCAAACCTCGCAGCACGCCGTCGTCAGGCCCTTGGTGATGCGGTGGTAGCAAAGCGTGCATTTTTCCGCTGTATTGGTCTTGGGATTGATGAAGCGGCAACCGTAAGGACACGCCTGCACGCAGTAGCGGCATCCCAGGCAATAGGTCTTATCCACCAGCACGACTCCGTCCGGGGTAACAAACGTCGCCCCTACCGGGCAGACCTGTGTGCAAGGCGAATCGGCACAGTGATTGCATAACTTGGGAACGAAGAAGTTCTTGCCGCCGATTTCGTTGGGCGGAAAACCCTGCTTGCCGCCATCCGGTGATTCCACTTCCGGCTTTTCAATCTTCCAGTCGGCGACGTGGTAGCGCTCAACCCAGGTGCGGTAATAGCCTTCAGGAACGTCGTTCTCTTCCGCACAGGCGCGGACACAACTTCCGCAGCCGATGCACTTGGGAATGTCGATCAGCATTCCCCACCAGTGCTCGGTGAGCAGGTAGTTGGGAGAGGCCTCGGGCGTTCCCGCCTGAACATATTTCCACGCAACCGCAGCGGCAGGCAGGAGCATCAACAGGCGACGGCGTGTGATATCCATTACTTCTTGCCTCCCGCCGCGGTCTTCTCGACCTCTTCGATCTTTGGTTTGTGCGGCTGATGGCACGTGCCGCAGGCTAGCCCCCCGGAATGATCTGCAGTCACGACCTGGGGAAAGTCCTTCGGTTTGGCGCTGTTGGCCTCGTGACAACGGGCACACACGATAGCTGTGTCGAGCTTCGCCGGTTTCACAGAGGCAGGATCGTCGGCATGCCGTGCTTGGGCACCGTGGCAGGCCTCGCAAGGAACAACCACATGCCGGCCCTGCTTCTTTTGATCGACGACGTCGGTATGACATGCCTCGCACGTATCGTGGCCCGCAAAGGCAATCGGCCGGGCCGCGATCTCCGCGATTGCTGCCCCCCGATAGTGTCCGTACTCGCCAAAACTCCGAGGAATGACAGCGGCTCGCAAGACGACAAAGGCAACCACGGCTATCGCCATTACGGCAGCAAGGCGAACGAGATGTTCTATGTCCTTAAACAATTTCTCTTCCCGTACCTGACTTCGGAAGTAGCCTACGCGCGACAAAGCGTAGTGATCTTGGATACATCGCTTTACTCAGGGAAACGATGATGGTAGTCACAGGCCTCTGTGATGAGGCTCACCCTGTGCGCAGATCCTATTCAATCTGCACAAAATAGGCAGCCAGAAACGGCTGCCCGACCTGGCCATAAATCAGTCTCTTCGTGGGGCTGGGCGGGTTTTTGACCTTCAGAGTCTTCTGGTTAGCGCTTTGGTTTCGCTTCCAGCAGGACTAAACCTTGCGACGGAATCGTAAGCGTGACCGAGTCATTTTTCGTCTTGTGCGTCTCGGGTGGAGACAGCCGGGCCGCCGCCTGCAGTTTTTCAATCTGTTCTTTGGTTGGAAACCGCGGTGCCCCCATCGTTTCGTAGGATTTATGCACGTCGCCGTGCTCGGCGTCGAGCCGGGTCACTTGCGCGCGGGAAATCCGTGCGTGCTGGAATTGGAATTCCAAATTTTTATCCGCCCCCTTCGTGCCGGGCAGTGCCATATTCCAGGCCGCAATCACGAGAGTGCCGTCCGGCCGCCGTGTTACCAGCACAGAATCCGAGTCCACGCCGAGCCTCTGGTCCCCCAGCCGATGCAGCAGCAGAAACGCATTGAACGCCGGTTTGGGAATGCCATCTTCGGCGATCAGACCATACCCGCCATAGAACGGCTGCTTCTCCACGCCCTGCTCTTCGAAGACATCGGAGAATGTCCAATACGACATTTCGTCGACCAGGCCGTCGCACTGACGAATCGTGTCTGCCATCCACGGACCCATATAGACCGCGTCGGTGACATCGGGCTCGTTCATGTAGCTCGCGTTGAATTCAGTCCACAGGAGCGGCAGGTTGGGAAGGGCCGACGCCTTGATCTGATCATGAACCTTGGCAACCGCGCGGCAGACCATGCGGTCGCGCGGGATTTGTTCGTGCGTGCCGAAAACGTCCTCCGCTTTGTCGTTGGCATAGACGTGCGATGAAACAAAATCGACCGGGATCTTATTTTCCGCGCAATGGCGGATGAAGGCGTCGGCCCACGCTGCCTGGGCCGTCGCAGGCCCTCCGACCCGCAGCCGCTGACTTACGGCTTTAATATCGCGCGTTGTGTGATCGTATAGCTCGAAGTAAGTGGATTGAGGCGGCTTCCCGGCCCAGAAATCCAGGTTCGGTTCATTCCAGACTTCGAAGTACCACTGCGATACTTCATCGATTCCATAGCGATCCACCAGGTGTTTCGTGAACTGCGTTATCATCTCGTCCCATTTCGCATAGTCCTTGGGAGGAGAAACGTCGGGCTTGTACCAGAACGCCTGCAAAACTTCTTTCGCCGCCAGTTTATTGGGCATGAAGCTTAACTCGACGAATGGCCGCACACCATTGGCCAGCAATCCGTCATAGATCTGGTCAACGTACGAGAAGTTGAATACCGGATTGCCTTGCGCATCCTCGTCGTATAGGCCAACTTCATCGTGAAAAATCGCATGGAAACGGACGTACCGCATCGCCGTGACCTGCTTCACGTGCTGCAAGTCCTGCCGGTAGTCCTCGCGCAGCGACAGAATCGCGCGGCCGGAACCGAAGATGTGCTCCCAGAAATGAGGAAACGGGTGGGTAGGAGCGGAAGCATCGATGGAGACACGCTGTTCTTCGGTAGTTCCTGAACTCTGAGCAAGCGCATCCAGCGGGAGCAACGCGCAGCAGAACAGAACCAGATAAGCAAGATGCTTCTTGATTCTCATTTGGTTCGAGCGTACCAGAATAGAGTTCCGCATGGCGATCCTAGAAATTCGGAAGCGCTTCTTTAGTTGATCGCCGAGTCGAAGAGGTGTGCCGCCGCTAGAACCTGTCTCATAAATGGTTTTGGAAAGGGCACGGCTTTCAGCCGTGCCGCTACCGGTCAGTAAAAAAACACGAGCTTTAGCCTCTGAGGGCCTCGCAGCTTGCTTTGAAAACCATTTATGAGACCACCACTAGTGGCCGCGCATGGCTTTCCGATACGCCATTACATTTTTATTGTGCTCTTCCATCGTACGCGCGAAGCGATGATGCCCTTGGGCGTCGGCGACAAAGTAGTAGTAATCGGTTTGCGCGGGGTGCATGGCAGCTTGGAGGGCGCTGCGGCCGGGATTGGCAATGGGGCCTGGAGGAAGTCCGGCGTTCCGGTAGGTGTTATAGGAGGAAGTGAACCGCATATCGGCGTGATGCAAAGCCCCCTGATAAGTGCCTGCCAGAAGTTCAGCATAGATGATGCTGGGGTCGGCATCGAGGGCAATGTGCTTCTCCAGGCGGTTGTAGTAGACGCTGGCAACCACCGGGCGTTCTTCAGGCACGGCAGTCTCTTTTTCGACGATGGAGGCCATCGTGACAATCATCGGCAGTCTGGGGCTCGCCTCGGGCGAAGAAAGATACGGCTGCTCGATCAGGCCGATTTGCGTGGCGACCTCGCGGAATTGCTTGACCATTGCGGCAGCTATGTCTTGCATGGTCATCATGCGGGAGAACTGGTACGTGTCGGGAAAAAGATAACCTTCGAGCGAATGCGCCGACGGATTCAAATCTGAGATCAAAGAGGTATCCGCTTGCGCCACTTTCAGGAAGTCATCGGCCGGGCCGAGTCCGGCCGCTTCGATAGCGCGGGCGATATCGAACATGGTGAAGCCTTCGGGGACAACGACCGCGTGGAAGTACACGTCGCCGCGGCGAAGACGTTTTTGAATGTCAATAATGTTGGCCGGCTTGTCGAAAAGATATTCCCCGGCCTTGAGCGACCGGCCGTGATGATAGTAATGCCACAGGACAAAGGCTTCCTGGCTGCGAATGACTCCTGCCTTTTTGAGTTCTGCCGCGATCCGGCGAGTGGAATACCCGGGGCGGAGCATCGCGAACGTCTGGCCGGAAGGTTGAACCGGCGCGACCAGAGCCCAGGCGAGCCATCCCGCGCCGGCGAGAACTGCAAGCAAAAATAGCCAGACGAGTTTTCGCATACCTGCCACAGTGTATTTGATGCGGATATTCTCAGGACCTGACGATGGTGATATGGCCTTTGGGCCGTGGTTCATGGTAAGGGTCCGAAAGGATAAGCAATCGTCATTCGCTCCTGATATTCATTAAATATTAACCTTTCAGTAACCTTCCGCACCATAGGAAGCGGTCTGCGAGTTTTGCACCCTTTCCGGCGCGGTATACTCAAATGAGCAGAGGCGTATTCATATATTCATGCGGCGTAGCTCGCCCTTTTGGGCCGTAATCATCTTCCTGACAGTGCTGCCCACCACAGGCTGTTTGTTCCGGACGCGTCCGGTCGAAGACCGGTACTCGAAGGCTCCTCTGAAGGAAGCCTCCCAGCAGGAACTCATCGACAGCATTAACCAGGAAGCCGAATCCATTCATTCACTCAAGGCCACCGTCGACATCGACAGTTCCGCCGGAGGGATGAAAAAGGGGCATGTAACCGACTACAAGGAAATCCGCGGGTATGTCCTGGCCCGGAAGCCGGATTCTTTGCACATGATCGGATTGATGCCCTTCGTTCGCACCACGGCGTTCGACATGGTCAGCGACGGTCAGGACTTCAAGCTCTGGATTCCTCCCAAAAACAAATTTGTGATCGGCCAGAATAAGGTCGCAATCCCCAGTTCCGATCAGCCGATGGAGAATATCCGTCCGCAGAATATCTATGAGGCTCTGCTGATCCGCCCCATTGACCCGACTTCGGAGATTGCCGTCCTGGAAAACGGCTATGAGACGCTCCATGACGCCAAGGGACATCGGGTGCTGCAGGAAGACTACGAATTGACCGTGATCAAAAAGTCGGGAGATGGATGGATCCTGGCGCGGAAGATTGTCTTTGACCGCACCGATCTGAAGCCGCATCACCAATACATCTACAGTGATGACGGCAAGGTGGCGACCGACGCGCGTTACGCGGAGTACAAGGATTTCGGCGGTTTCAGCTTCCCCTCCCGGATCGAAATCTATCGGCCCGAGGAGGAGTACGACATCACGCTGAATATGCTGAAAGTCGAAATCAATACGCCTCTCAAAGACGATCAATTCGTGCTGGAGCAACCGCCGGGAGCCCAGGTCGTTCACCTGGATCGTCCGCAATCGACTCTGGTACTGCCCGTGAAGGACCAACAGTAAGGCTTCCACCGTCTTCCGATTCCGACTCTCATCTTGATTTCGCCAGACTTCGCCAGACCGCGGCGAGATAAGATGTAGCATCCGACGTAGCCTTCGCTTCCTATGATGAACAAAATGGTAGTCGCCAACCTGGTGCATCGTCCGACGCGGTCGGTGATTACCACCAGCGCAATCGCGCTCGAAGTCACCATGATCCTGATGGTGGTCTCGCTGTTTTATGGGCTGCTGAACGGGTCGCGCGAAAGCCAGTTGGGCGTGGGAGCGGACTTGCTGGTTCAACCGCCCGGCGCAGCCGCGCTCGCGGGCATGTCCGGGGCGCCGATTTCGGTCAAGATTGGCCACGTGCTGCGGAAAGTGCCCCATGTGACCGTCGCGGCGCCCGTGATTTGGGCATTCAGCCAGAAGCCGTTGGAGATCGTCTACGGCATCGACCTTGACACCTACAACCAGCTCCCGCCCGAATTCCGGTATTTCTCTGGGGGTCCTTTCAAGGGGCCGAATGACGTCATTGTCGATGATTATTTTGCCGGCATGAACCACAAGAAAGTCGGCGATACGATCGAAGTGCTGAATCATCCCTTTCGCATTTGCGGGATTGTTCCTCACGGCAAGGGCGGACGCAAGTTCTTGCCACTCGCAACCATGCAGGATCTGATCGGAGCCGAGGGACGAGCCTCAGTGTTCTACGTGAAGCTCGACAATCCGGCGAATCTTGACCAAACCGCAGCCGCGATCAAGGCTTTGCCCGGCATGGAGCAGTACGCGGTGCGCTCCATGCAGGAGTACCTCTCCATGATGACGCCCGACAATCTGCCAGGGTTCGATCTGGCGATTCACATTGTGATCGGAGTGGCTGTCATCATTGGATTCCTCGTGATTTTTCAGGCCATGTATACCGCGGTGATGGAACGCACTCGGGAGATCGGAATCTTGAAATCCATGGGTGCATCGAAGTGGTACATCATGAATATCATCCTGCGCGAGACCGTGCTCATCGCGTTCGCAGGGATTGTCGCCGGCATCGTGATCAGCATGCTGACCCGCCGGATCATCATGTTCGAGAAGCCCGTGCTGCGCCTATTCTGGAGCAATGCCTGGGTACTGCGCGCCACTTTGATCGCCGTGACCGGAGCTCTGGCTGGAGCTTTGTATCCGGCATTCAAAGCGGCGCAGAGAGATCCCATTGACGCCCTGGCTTACGAATAGACCCTCATCTAGTTCTCCGACAGGATGAAGTTCACGGTTATCTGCGTCTCCACTTCGATCGCCTCTCCGTTGAGAATGTAGGGTTTGTAGCGCCACTGGCTAACGGCCGCGATCGCCGCCGGCACCAGCATCGGATGTCCAGAAATCAGCCGCAGATTTTCAATCGCGCCCTCTTTCCCGATCAGTGCAGCCAGCACCACCGCGCCGTGCACGCGCACGCTTCTCGCCAGCGGAGGATATACCGGTTGCACGCGTCGAATCAGGCTGCCCTCAAGCAGGCTCGAAGGGCGAAATTTTCGGATGGTTGGAACTGGAGGCGTCTGTGGAACAGCAGGCCTAGCGCTTCCCAATCCTTTCCAGACGCTTTCGGTCGTGGCGTCGCCGGTACTGCCTTCCACGCCGGGACCGGTGTTGTAACTCACCTGCGGCGGCGCTTCGACCTCATCGATGATCGCGATATGCCGTGGAATCGACCGCGGGGCAATCGGCACGTTATTCGCGAGATTGCTCTCCACAACTGCTGCTCTATGCTGGCGCTCCATGGAGCGCGCGGGCGGCGGCGGTGGCGCTCCGAAAGATGTAGGCGGCTGCAGAACGCGGCTCGAAGGCAGACCCACTGTTGTAAGCAGCGGAATCAGCAGCAGCAGTCCGATTACAACCGACTGCAATCCGAACGAGGTAAAGGTAATCCAGCTGCGGCGCGAGCGTTGATCCCGGGAAGTTTCGAGCAGGCTTTCGGCAAACATGGCTTCCTCCAGCGTGGAATCTGTTTGCTGCTATGGACACCACACGCGTCGCCAGCGGAGCTTCACCGGACATAAAAAAAGGCCGCGTTTTCACGCGGCCTGCTGGAACGTTTCGGACACGCGAGGTGTCCGCTTCCGCTACTGCTTTGGTGTCTCGGTTGACTTTGGAGCGGCCGGCTTGGGCGTTGTGCTCGCGGGCTTCGGAGTCGCTGGCTTTGCAGCGGCCGGTGCAGCCGGAGCGGGAACGCCGGATTTCACGTTATAAGCTTCGACGACCGGCTTGGTGATGTCCACCGCGTCCTGGTTCCACCACAGTACCGGGCTCTGCGGCCACGGCTTCGATGTATCCACGATCATGCCGTACCCATTTTCCTGCGAGTACTTCACGATCATCGGCGCCATCTTCTTGAGGATCCGGCTGGCAATGTCCTGCTGCTGATTCCCGAAATCCTCTTGCGCGTCCTGTACTGCCCGATCGAAACTCTTCTGCTTGCCTTCGATCTGCTGCTTCAGGTTGGCCAGAGCCTCCTCATTGAGCTTCGACCCCTGATCGGTAAGCTGCTTCTTCAGCGACTCCAGTTCGTCGTTTTGATTTTTCAGCTCGGCTTGCTTCGGTTCGAACTTTTTCTGCAAAGCTTGTATGTCGCGTTGGCCTTCGTTGCTGCCGAAGATCGCTTCCTGGATATTGATGGTCCCGAACTTCGTGCTGGTGGTGGTAGCTGCCGTGGGAGAAGGTGCTGCTGCCGGACTGGAGGGTGTGGCAGCGCTGCCGGTTTGGGCTAGTGCGGAAAACGTGAAGGTCGCCGCAACCGCCAGAAGGATACTCATAAACTTGCTTTTCATTGGATCGATTCAACTCCTTGGAACATAGTTCCGGGAATGACTTTCGAATCTCGCTCTCAGATCGCTTTTTCAGTCAACGCTGGGCCGCACTGAAAGAGGTCTCCGCTGCGGTGGCGGCCGCCCTTGGAAAAGGCGTGCTAGATTTGCCAGCATCCCACGCCGGGCGTACAGGCGTGCCGTCGATTCCACAAAATCTAGTTGGCGTGGAACCCAAGTATTATAGTGATCTCACTCCGACCGCGTCAAACCAAGCTAGAAGGTTGTGGCCACCGTGAACCGAAACGTTTTTCGCGGCTCTCTCAACAGGAATTGCGGCGAATATGTATTTACCGCGAGATGGTAAGTGTAGTCTCCTGCCGCTCCCGCCGGGAACATGTTGCGCTGAATCGGGATGGGCGGCGTCGTCTGCTGATCCAGACGCGCAGGGTTATAGGCCCAGTAAATTCGGAACGGGGCGTTGACCACCGGCAGGAACATCTGCAACTCGATGCCGGTCGAGACGCGCGGCCTCCAGTTCGTCGACGACAGCACCTGCAGATATTGCGAAGGCGGCGGGTTCAAGAGCTTTCCGCCGAGACAGTTGTAGCCGGCGTCGAGCTGCGCACAGCCAAAGGGCGTCGAGACCACCTGCTCATACTGCTCCGACGCAATCTGCAACTGCGAGGGCCGGACAATCGAATCCATGCCGGCGTCGAGAAAGGGAGCGATAGCCACTGGGCCCGCGATCGTGATGCGGTATTCCAGGTTCCCCCAGACGCTCAAATCCCCGCCCGGAAATACGATCTGATCTACTGGAATCGGCACCGCCCAGTTGCCTTGCCGCGGATTCAACGGATTCTTCGGAACCGGCGTTCCATCCGGATTCGTCAGCACGATCGAGTTGGAACTGGGAAGAAACGCAACCGGCGAAATCGATCGAATATCGAAGCCGCGAATATCGTTTTCGCCGCCCATGAAGGAGCGCTGGAACGGCGGAGCGACCAAGCCTCCGAAGCCGCTGATGAACGATCCATTTACCGCGAACCCGATGGTGTTTCGCCGGTTCTGCATCGGGATGAACTGCTTGTACTGAACGATTGGCCGGATCGAGCGGACCGTTCCCCCGATTCCGGCCAGTTCCGCCCCCACCGACAGCGAATGACCGCGCTTTGGAGAGATCCCGCTATCAAGTGTGTTGAACGAGAAATTCGGATAGATCTTACTCGTGATAATTCCGTTCACCGCCTGCGGCCCGGAAATGCCCCGGAACGCCAGGTAGTCAAACAGAGTCCGCGAAGCGGTACTCAACGGCAGCAGGGTTGAACGGTCCAGCGAATAGGTGATGCCCACGCGCTTGAACGATCGGCGCAGCGGGTAGCTCACCGAGGTCGTGAAGCCCACGCTCGACTGCGAATAATTCTGCAGGTTCTGCAACACCGCGTTCGGCAGGTTCAGGCTCTGTCCGCTGAAAACGGATAGTTGGCGTGCCTGGTTATAACTGACCTTGTTCCCGAAAACCGTAAACCCGAACTGTAGCGGGCGGTCGAACATGTAGGGCTGCGTGAAACCAAACATCGCGCTGCGCGCCAGGTTTCCCAGACTCAGTTGCACCTGGAGGGTTTCGCCGAGTCCCAGGAAGTTGTTCGTGGAGTAGTTCAGTCCGATGAACGCGCCTTCCAACCCGCTCACGCCGCCGTTCAACCCGATGCTGTTTTTTCCTTTTTCGTGGACCTTGAGTGTCAGGTCGACCTGGCCGTCTTTCTCGTCCAGCTTTTTATCGGTAACGTTGGGATCGTCCGGCTTCAACTGGTCGAAATACGAAAGCTGGTTCAACCGCAGCAAGCTGAGTTCCCAGAGCCGCGAGTTGTACACGCCGCCCTCTTCCAGGGCCAGTTCGCGGCGAATCACTTTGTCTCGCGTGGTCGTGTTTCCCTGAAATTCGATGCGCCGGACGTAAAACTGCTTGCCTTCATCGATGTCGATTTCCAGGTAGGCGAGCTTTTTGTCATCATCGAAGGTGGTCGACGGCACGCCAGTGTAGTTGATGTAGCCGTACTCGCCGTAAGCCTTGCGCAGATTGTCCAGGCCCTTGGCGACTTTCTCGCGGCTGAAAATGTCTCCATCTTTGATGGGGAACAGCGAGCGCAAAGCGTTGACGTTGGAAATCGCTTTGTTGTTCTTGAATGTGATCTTTCCCAGCCGGTACTTGTCGCCTTCGTCGATGGGCATCGTAAGGTCGACAGCCTTTCCCGGTCCGGCCTGCAACAGCGGAATGTGGAATCCTTTATGGCCGGTATCGTGCATCACCGTTTTCGGATCGCTTACCGCCGCCTTGAAATACCCGCGGTTCTGATACTCCGCTCTCACCCGCTCCGTATCTTCTTCGAGCTTGGTGGCGTCGTACGTCTTGGCGAATATGTTTTCCAGGAAAATGGAATGCGGAATGCCAATCGGCTTCAGATTTTTCATGGCCGCGCGCAGAACGCGGCTGCTGATGTTTTTGTTCCCCTCGAACTTGATCTTGCCGACTTTGACCTTCGGCCCTTCTTTCACCACGAACGTAATGCTCACCGCCGCGGGAGGAAGTTGTCGAACTTCCGTCCGGATGGTGGCGAACTGGCGGCCATGCTCGGAGAGCAGGCTCTTCATCGAAACTTCCGCCTTCTTGATGCGCGTGGGATCGTACTGGCTTTCCACTACCAGTCCGACCTTGTCCTGCTTGAATCGATCGAGAACGTCGCTCTGCGAAACCGAACTAAGGCCTGTATAAAGAATCTCGCGGATCGTCGGCTTTTCTTTCACTTGCACGATGATGCGCCAGCCCTTCGGTGTTTGCTCGCGCAAAAACTTGATGTCTTCGAAGTAGCCCGTATTCCACAATGAGTTGAAGTCGCGCTCCAGAGCGGCTGGATCGTAGATGTCGCCCGGCTTGGTGAAAATACGCGCGCGAATCGTGTCGGCCGGGATACGCCGATTCCCGGTGACGCTGATTTCGGAAATCACATCGTTCTGCGCCCAAGCCGGTCGCGTGCCTCCGAGAAGAAGCATCGTCACCACCATCACGACCCCGCAGACGCGTGGTGCCATATTTCCCCAAAAGCGCTGAAATGAATGAGTTGGCAGCCGCGCGCCCTCGCGAACGCAGGCGCCCTTGGACACAGCAAGGTTCTCCGGATGAAAGCGAAAAGGAATCGCTACGACCTCAGCCTCTGGGATGTAAGAAAACTGTCATTATACGGTAGAGCAGGGACAGCGTCCAAACCGCAACTCTTTACGGGACTGATCGTCCGTCCACTTCTGGTTGCTTCATGGGGATGGCTTGGATAACTCTACCTCAACCAAGACGGAATAAAACGTGGCCGAGTTGCCCATGTCGGTAAGTTTTTCTGAAGTCAAGCTGTTGATGCTTTGAAAACCTGGAGTCATCTTCGCCCAATTGAGTCTCGCAGAGACGACTCCCGGCTGAACCTTCCCATCCACCCGGGCCTTAAGAAAAATCTCTCCGCGCCCGTTGAAGACTCGTACCCGAGCGCCATCCGCGATGCCGCGCACCTGCGCATCCGGTGCGGAAATCTCGAGCAATCCCGTTTCTTCCATCTCTCGCACCGATGGCACATTACTAAACGTGGAATTCAGAAAATTGTCCGACTTCCGTGCCAGCAGTTCCAACGGAAACGAGTCTCTCATACTCCCATGCCGCGATTCGGAAGGAGGCGTAAAAGCAGCCACCGGATCTAAACCCTCGGTCGCTAAGGCTTCGCTATAAAGCTCAGCCTTCCCCGAAGCCGTGCGGAAGTTCCCTCGCGCAAAAGGCAGAAACGGCGCGCTGCCGGTTTCAGAATCAGAATATGTGGGGACAGAATATGTGGGGACAGCCGCCCTCGGCTGTCGAGCGGAGCGAAGCTCCGCTCCGGAAGCCTGAAACCTCAACCGAACCTGCCCCTGTTCCAACCGTTCACGGCTAATCCCCTCCATCCACGGATCCTTCGATTCCAGCGCCAGATCGATCATCTCATCGACAGTTTCGCGGAAGCAGTCTTCTTCAAACCCTATGCGCCGCGCCAGCGCGCGGAACACTTCCACATTCGGACGGCACTCGCCCAACGGGTCGATCGCCTGGTTCGACACCTGCAGATAATAATGCCCGTACGCCTTCTGTAGATCCTTGTGCTCGAAAAATGTCGTAGCCGGCAGCACGATATCGGCATAGTCGGTCGTGTCAGTGAAGAATTGCTCGTGAACCACCGTAAACAGGTCCTTCCGCAACAGCCCGCGAACAACCTCATCATGCCGCGGACAAACCGCCGCAGGATTGGAGTTGTACACGAACAACGCCTTCACTGGCGGATCGTCGATAGAATTCAGCACTCGGCCTAACTCAACCATGTTGATGGTTCGCGCTTCGCGTCCTAAGGCGGTCTTCATCAGGTCCGCACGCTTCAGCGCCATCGTGTTGAAGGCCGCCGCGCCGCTGGTGGAGAGCTGCAACCCGCCCCCAACTTCCTTCCACGATCCTGTAATGCACGGCAGCATGGCAATCGCACGCGTCGCCATGCCTCCGCCCTCAGAGCGCTGCACGCCATAATTCAGCCGAATAACCGATGACCGCACCGTCGCATACTCCCGCGCGAGCTTGCGAATATCGTCTGCCGAAATCCCCGTCCACTGCGCCACCCGCTCCGGAGGATATTCCTTCACCTTTTCTCGCAGTTGCTCAAATCCCAGCGTGTACTTGGCAACGTAATCGGCATCATGCAGATTTTCGCCAATGATGACGTGCATCATTCCCAGGGCCAACGCCGCGTCCGTACCCGGATTGATCGGCAAATACCAATCAGCGCACTCCGCTGTTCGCGTGCGGTAAGGATCGATCACTACGAGTTTGGCCCCGTTCCGCCGCGCCCCAGCGATGAACGGCCACAAATGCACGTTGTTGGCGTGAATGTTCGATGCCCAGGCGATGATGTACCTGGAATGACGGAATTGTTCAGGCTCAGTGCCCATCTTCACGCCGAGAACCGACTCCAGCCCGGCCTCTCCCGCCGCCGAACAGATGGCGCGTTCCAGCTGCGACGCTCCCAGTCGGTGGAAGAAGCGGCGATCCATCGACGCACTATTGAGGGCTCCCAGAGTCCCTCCAAAGGAATAAGGCAGAATTGCCTCGCTCCCAAACTCCGCCGAAATCGTACGAAAGCGCGCCGCAATCTCGTCGAGCGCCTCGTCCCAGGAAATCCTCTCCCAGACCTGCGAACTTGGTTGTGTGGGGACAGCCGCCCTCGGCTGTCCAGGAGCGCAGCTCCGATGCTGTCCGGCTACAGCAGCGGGCCCTTTCGGGCCGACTCTCCGCATTGGATACAGCACCCGATCGGGCGAATATACCCGGTCCAGATACTTAGCCACTTTCGCGCACAGAAACCCCCGCGTCACGGGATGCTCCGGATCCCCCTGAATCTTCGTCGCCCGCCCGTCCTGCACGGTGATCAGCACCCCGCAGGCATCCGGGCAGTCGTGCGGACACGCGGCCTTCACAACGCGCTTCATAGTCAGCAATTATATGGGAGGCGGGCCGGTTAAGAACCTGACTGCGTCTTTTGCGGCGGGACGGGTAATCTGACTTTCTTGCGTGAAGCTGTAACGTCGCTACGCTACTTGATCTCCATCACTTCTTTTTCTTTCGCCTTGCTCATCTCTTCCATCTTCTTGATTTCGTCGTCGGTCAGCTTTTGAATTTCGTCCAGCGAGCGCTTCTCTTCATCCTCGGTGATCTTCTTGTCCTTCAACGCCTTCTTGATGGCATCGTTGCCATCCCGGCGGATGTTCCGGACCGCCGTGCGATGCTCCTCCAGCACCCGGTGCAGATGTTTCACCATATCCTGCCGCCGTTCTTGCGTGAGCGCTGGCACCGGCACGCGGATCATCTTGCCATCATTCATCGGGTTCAACCCCAGGTCGCCGCCCCGGATCGCCTTCTCGATCGCTCCCAGCTGCGACGGATCAAACGGCTGCACCGTGATCAACTGGGGCTCCGGCGCGTGCACCTGCGCCACCTGGTTCAATGGCATCTGCGATCCGTAGGCATCGACCGTCACGCCATCCAGCATGTGCACCGAAGCCCGACCCGTCCGCACCGCCGCCATCGCCTTGCGAAAATCCTCGACCGCCTTCTCCATCCGCGTCTTCAGTTGCGCGTAGGTTTCTTTCAACCCAGCTATGGAAGCCATGATCGCCATAAGGTTCCGCTCCGTTCCACAAACTCAAAACGTCGAATTATAAACCCAACTTCTCTACCGCGGATGTCGCAGATAAACCCGGATGGAAGAAATGCAGAAAGCTTGCACAGGGCAAGTAGTCCGTATGTGGGCAAATTTAGGGTTGTGAAGACTTGCATCCGCGTTCATCCGCGCAAATCCGCGGAAAAGAAGTTTAGGCGCATACCATCGATCCGATTTTCTCGCCCATCACCACCCGCTGGATATTCCCGCGCTGATTCAGGTTGAAAATGACGATGGGAAGGTCGTTGTCCTTGCACAGGCTAATCGCCGTGGAATCCATCACCTTGAGCCCCAGCTTCAGCACGTCCATGTAGGTAATCTGGTTGAACTTTCGCGCCCCATCCACCTTCATCGGATCGGCATCGTAAATGCCGTCCACCTTCGTGGCTTTCATGATGACGTCAGCCTTGATCTCCATCGCGCGCAGCGACGCCGCCGTGTCTGTCGAAAAATAAGGATTGCCAGTGCCGCCCGCGAAAATGACAACGCGATTTTTCTCCAGATGCCGAATCGCGCGCCGCCGGATAAACGGCTCCGCCACCTGATTCATCTCAATCGCCGACATGACGCGGGTATAGATATTTTGCTTCTCCAGCGCGTCCTGCAAAGCCAGGGCATTGATCACGGTCGCCAGCATTCCCATGTGGTCGGCGGAAACGCGATCCATATCTTTGGCCTGATGCGCGACGCCACGAAAAAAATTCCCGCCGCCGACCACGATCGCGATCTGCACGCCCAGTTTGTGCACCTCGCCGATCTCGGCCGCGATCTCGTGGATGCGCGCCGTCTCGACGCCGAACCCCTGGTTGGCCGCCAGCGCCTCTCCCGATAACTTGAGCAGAATTCGTTTAAAGGCAGGAGTGCTAGTCATGAAGAGATTCTCGTACCCGTAGCGCCGGCGTCCCGCCGGCTGTCGCGGGGGCGTCTCGCCCGCGCACCTAAGATAGCAGAAAAAAGGCGCCCCGCAGGGCGCCTGAAAATTACTCAGCCTTTGGCTCTGTAGGCTTCGTGATCGCAACCGTCTCGCCCGCGTCACCTACCTTGAACCGCGCAAACCGGCGCACCGCAATGTTCTCGCCCAGCTTGCCGATCTTCGACGCGATCAGTTGCCCGATCGAAATGGTCTGGTCTTTGATGAAGGGCTGCTCCAGCAAGCAGACTTCCTCATAGAACTTTTCCATCTTGCCGTTGACCATCTTCTCGGCGATCTGGGGCGACTTGCCGCTGGCAACCGCCTGCGCGAGGAAAATGTCTTTCTCGCGGGCGAAGTCTGCCGGCGTGACGTCTTCCTTGCGCACGTACTTGGGATCGCTGGCCGCAATGTGCATCGCGATGTCGTGCAGCAGTTCCTTGAAGTCGTCGGTGCGTGCCACGAAATCGCTCTCGCAGTTCACTTCGACGAGCACACCAATCTTGCCACCGGCGTGGATGTAGCTCCCCACCGATCCTTCGCTCGTCACCCGCGTTGCCTTCTTCGCTGCCACCGAAACGCCCTTCTTCCGCAGAATCACGACCGCCTGCTCCATGTCACCCTTGGCTTCGGTCAAAGCCTGCTTGCAATCCATCATCGGAGCCCCGGTCTTTTCCCGGAGATCCTTCACTTGTGCAGCTGAAATATTCACTGTAGTAGTACCCATATAACCTCAAGTTTCAAAGTTTCAAGGTTGCAAAGTTTCAAGATGAAGTCAGAATCTCTCCGTCTTTGAAGCCTTGAAACACTGAAACTTTGAAACCTCAAAATTAAACCCGCGCCGGACGACCCGCGCGGGTCTCATATCCAAAGCCCGGTTTTTTCTCGGCACTCGGTACTCGCGACTCGGGACTGGCTAAACCGTCTGGCTCTCCACCTTCGGCAACTCGGCCTCTTCGTTCGCCACCGGCTTCTTGTGCGTTCCCGGACCCAGCACTTCTTCCATGCTGATGTCTTCGGTGGCATCCACCGCGGCGGCCGGCTCAGGCGCATATTCGCTTGCGGCGTCCGCAGCGGCCTGCGCCGCATCCGAAGCAGCCTGCATGTCGGCGACCTGCTTGTCGGTCATCAGCTGCGCGCCTTCCGCAATCGATTCCGAAATCTTCGACGTGAACAGCCGGATCGCCCGCAACGCATCATCGTTGCCGGGGATCACATAATCCACTTCGCTGGGATCGCAATTCGTGTCCACCACCGCAACCACCGGGATCCCCAGCTTCCGCGCCTCGCGCACCGCAATCTGTTCCTTGTTGGAATCGATCACGAAGATCGCGTCGGGCAAGCGGTTCATATTCTTGATGCCGGCCAGGTTGGCCTGCAGATGCTTACGCTCGCGTTCGAGCTTGATGACTTCCTTCTTCGGCAGCAGCTCGTAGCGGCCATCCGTGGCCATCTCGTCGAGCTCCTTCAGCCGCTTCACCGACTTCTGCACCGTGACCCAGTTGGTGAGCAGTCCGCCCAGCCAGCGCTGGTTGATGTAGAATCCGCCGCACTTGGTCGCCTCTTCGGCGATCGCATCCTGCGCCTGGCGCTTGGTGCCCACGAACAGCACAATCTTGCCGTCGGCCGCCAGATCCTGCACGAACTTCGACGCCTCTTTAAACATCTTCAGCGTCTTCTGCAAATCGATGATGTAAATCCCGTTGCGCTCTCCGAAGATGTATTCCTTCATCCTGGGATTCCAGCGCTTGGTCTGATGCCCGAAGTGAACTCCCGCTTCGAGCAACTCCTTCATGGTAATGGTAGCCAATGAACCTCCTATTTAGTCTGCATCGGAAGCGAGTTGTCAGTACCGAGTACCCAGTACCCAGCGAAAATCATTTGCTGGACACTAGACACTGGCAACTGGGCACTGCTTACCGATTGCCATTCCCGTCCCCGCGCCGCGAGGCTCGGGAAGAATTGAACACCTAAAACCAGCTTTCAGCCGTCAGCTCTCAGCCTTCAGCAAAAGCCAAACCCTTTGTCATTCCGGCGGAGGAATCTCACCTTCTCGGTACTCGGTACTCGCAACTCAGTACTATCTCTTGCTGAACTGGAAGCGCTTGCGTGCGCCCTTCTGTCCGTACTTCTTGCGCTCTTTGCCGCGCGAATCGCGGCTCACGAAACCTTCCGCCTTCAGCTTCTTGCGGAGCTCCGCATTGAACTGCATCAGCGCCCGGGCAATGCCCAGCTTCACGGCATCGGCCTGTCCGCGCACGCCGCCGCCCAGAACGCTGGCAACCACGTTGAACGACGCACCCGTTTCCGACGATGCCAGCGGAGCCTTCGCCGCCGAGCGCTGCGCCGGAGTCACGAAATATTCGTCAAAGGCGCGCCCGTTCACCTTGAAATCGCCGTTGCCCGGACGCAAGTAAACCCGGGCTATCGCCGTCTTCCGGCGTCCCGTTCCGTAGTATTGAACTAACTCTGCTGCCATGTTTAGCTTTGAGCGATGAGCTATGAGCTCCGAGCAAACCCGCGGAACCCTCGCATCTCGACTCTTAACCTTTCAAAATAATTAGATCTTGCTCACAGCTCAGAACTCATCGCTCATCGCTGGCTTACGAAACTGCCACTTTCCGCGGCCGGTGCTCGCGCACTTCCAGCTTCAAATCCTGTGGCTTCTGCGCCTGATGCGGATGTTTGTCGCCCTTGTACACATTCAGCTTCGACAGCATGTGCGCAGCCAGTTTGTTCTTCGGCAGCATGCGCTTTACCGCGGCCTCGATAATCGCCTCGGGCTTGCGCACCATGCGCTTGTTGTAATCCTCAGTGCGCAGTCCACCCGGATACCCGGTGTAATGGTGATACTGCTTCTGCTCCGCCTTCACTCCGGTGGTGCGAATCTTCTCGGCGTTAACCACGATCACGTGATCGCCGGTATCCAGAAACGGCGTGTACCGCGGATTCTCTTTGCCCATGAGGATGCGCGCCACCTGTGAAGCCAGGCGCCCGAGCGTCTGCCCGTCTGCATCCACGACGTACCACTTGCGCACAATTTCCCCCTCTTTGGGGAAATACGTAGACATGAAACTCTCCCAGATTGAAAAAGCTGCGAAAGAAGACCGCTCGTTGATTCCCCTGACGAGGACGCCAGGACCATCAGGCGGGCAACCACACGACTACCAAAGTCTTTACGATAGCGTATCATGCAAAGAATTGTCAACGCTATGTTGCTCTTGGGCCGGCGGTGGTAATTTATCTCGACGGAGGTGAGCATGAAGCTGTTTTCCATCACTCTTGCGGTTTTACTCCTGTTGTCTTTGCCCGCTCTCGCTCAACATGAAAGTCACGCCGGAGGCGGCCGGCCAACCGTTGGCGGAGGCTATATTCCCAGCCACGGCCCGCAACCCTCTCACGGCACCATGCAGCGCGCTCCCCAAGCGGAATCTCACGCCGCCTCGCAGCATCCGGAACAGCAGCATCCGGAGCAGCAACACGCGGAACAGCACCAGTCCTTCCGTGACCAACCCGGCCACCCCGAAGCCCCTCACGTTCATACCAACGACCGCTGGGTAGGCCACGATTCCGGACGCGACGACGCCCGCTTCCATCTTGACCATCCCTGGGAGCACGGCCACTTCCCTATTGCTATCGGACGCAGCCATGTCTGGCGTCTCGGGGGCGGTGGTCCTAGCCGCTTCTGGTTCAGCGGATACTATTTCAGCGTCGCGCCGGTCGATCTCGGCTATTGCGGTGACTGGAACTGGACTGATGACGACATCGTCCTCTACGACGATCCCGATCACGACGGCTGGTACTTGGCCTACAACGCGAGGCTAGGAACCTACGTCCACGTCATGTACATGGGCCAATAATTACCACCCAATAATTCATCTGAGGGCGGACGCATTCGTCCGTCCTCATCTCGTGCCGCCTGGAAATTCTGCCCCGCGAGTTCATTCGGAAACTTCGAGCACTTGCGCCAGTTGTTCCCATTCCTTCACCAGGGCCGCATGGCCGGCTTTGTTCTGATCTAATTCCTGCGTCTGGCGCTGGCTTTCATCGACGCTGACGAAGTTCTGCAACTCGGTTTCAAGCTTTGCGATCGCCGTCTCCGCGCGGGAGATTTCTTCCTCCAGTTCGCGCACCCGCCCTTCCATCTGCTTTCGCTTGAGAGGATTCATCCGCTTCTTCGGCGCTTCCGGAACTTCGCTCGTTACCGCACTGTTCCCGTTCGTCGGCGCGGCCGCCTCGGCCTTGGCCGGCGGCGAAGTCTTGCTCGTAAGCACTCCGGGTACATCGTCGAGCGTCGGCGCGACGTGCTGGCCTCCCTGCTTGCGCCAAAGATAGTCCTCATAGTTGCCGGGGAAAATTTCGACCTCGCCTCCGCCCACTTCGAAAACCCGCGTAGCCAACTTATCGATGAAGTAACGGTCGTGCGACACAAACACAACCGTGCCCGTGTACTTAGTCAGCGCATCGAGCAGAACGTCTTTCGCGCGCAGGTCGAGATGGTTCGTGGGCTCGTCGAGCAGCAGAAAGTTCGCCGGATGCAGCAGCAACCGCAGCAGAGCATAGCGCCCGCGCTCTCCGCCCGAGAGCACTCCGATCTTTTTGAACACA
Organism: uncultured Acidobacteriota bacterium; assembly: GCA_963763795.1. Taxonomy (GTDB): domain Bacteria; phylum Acidobacteriota; class Terriglobia; order Terriglobales; family Acidobacteriaceae; genus Sulfotelmatobacter. Next base: position 1,511,365 of record CAVXPP010000007.1, read on the forward strand.
TCGTCTTCCGAAAAGAGAAAGCAGCCCAGCAGGCTGCGCAGTTCGGTCTCCGTCGAGCGCGGTGAGAGTGCGCCCAGATCGTCCAGAATGCGCGCATCGGGATCGAGTTCCTTGTACTGATCCTGCGCAAAATAATCCGACAGCACGTTGTGTCCCAGGCGGAACTCGCCGCCGCTGAGCGCTTCCGTACCCGCCAGCAGCTTGATGAGCGTGGATTTGCCCGCGCCGTTCACCCCGACCAGCGCGATGCGGTCTCCGCGCTCGATCATGAAGCTCACATCGCGGAAGACTTCTTTCTCGGCCACCCCATTTCGTCCCGGATATCGCTTGGCCACGCCCTCGAACTCGGCCACAATGCGCCCGCTGGCTTTAGGTTGCGGAAAGGAAAAGTGGATCGACTTTTCCTCCGGCGGAATCTCGATCCGCTCGATCTTTTCCAGTTCCTTGATCCGGCTCTGCACCTGCTTGGCCTTGGTCGCCTGGTAGCGAAAACGGTTGATGAAGACTTCGAGCTGCTCGATCCGGTCGCGCTGGTTGCGGTAGGCGGCCTGCATTTGCTCGTTGCGCTGCGTCTTCTGCGCCAGGAACTTATCGTAGTTCCCGGTGTAGAACCAGAAACGCTTGTTCCAGATTTCCGCAATCTTGTCGACGGTCACATCCAGAAAATAGCGGTCGTGCGAAATCAGCAGGAACGTATTCGGATAGTTCTGCAGATATTCTTCCAGCCAGTTGCGCGCTTCCAGATCGAGGTGGTTGGTCGGTTCGTCGAGTAATAGGAGGTTGGGTTTCTGAAGAAGAAGCTTCGCCAGCGCCAATCGCATCTGCCATCCACCGGAAAATTCATCGGTCAGCCGCTGCCAGTCTTCTTTGCCGAAGCCCAGCCCCATCAGCACGCGGCCGACTTCCGCCTCGATCGAATATCCGTCGCGAGTGCGGAATTCATGCTCCACGCGCTGGTAGCGATCCGCCACCGCCGCATACTCGGCGCCGGTGTGGTCCAGTTCCGCCATGCTGTGCATCAGCGATTCCAGTTCCTGCTCCATGGCGCGCACGTCGTCGAACACCGACATGCACTCGGCAAACACAGTGCGGCCCGAAAGCGTGAGCCCATCTTGCGGAAGGTATCCGGCCGACGTTCCCTTAGCCACGACCAGCGAGCCGTAGTCGAACGTGTCCATGCCGGCGAGCACCTTCATCAGCGTGGACTTGCCAGTGCCGTTACCGCCGACCAGGCCGATGTGATCGTGGTTGGTGATCAGCCAGTCGACATTTTCGAACAGTAGTTTGTGGCCGAAGCGTTTTCCGGCGCCGGAAAGTTGAATCATGGGACTGCAGTTATCGTCTCATAAAGCAGGGGCGGCGGGAGCATCAGCAGAGTAAGGGGTAGGGGTTTGAGCCTATGGAGATCTTTCGCCAACCGACAAGTGTCTTGTAGTTGTCGGTTTGTCGACAAACCGGGACTTATCTCACCACGGTCGAGACAGTTGGCTGCCCCGTGTTAATGTTCTTCGGCGACCTTGCCACCCCCACGAACGGAAGCAATGTCCCTGGCTCGAGCGGTCAGCATCACAACTCGATGTGACCCCGATCATGGTGGATCCAACCCCACATTCTTAACATGCAGACGGGATTTTATCGACTGCACCCAGACCGTCCCAAGTCAGACACGGCCTCTAGTATTTCCGATTCCAGAAAGAGGGAGTCGTTCTGCCGTCCGGGCCGGCGGCACGGAGGAATCTTATGCTGGCAACCAAGATGAGCGTGGCGTTTTATGGACATGTGCGTCAGTACCACAACATCAAAAAGGAAATCGACGCCAACTTAAAGCAAGTACTTGAAAGCGGACAATACGTCCTCGGCCCCATGTTGAAACGGTTAGAGCAGGAATTGGCCGAGTTCCACGGAACCAAGTACGCGATCGGCGTAGGCAATGGAACCGATGCCCTCTGGCTCACGTTCAAGGCACTGGGCATCGGCCCGGGCGACGAATGCATCACCACGACGAACACGTTCTTCGCAACCGCGGAAGCCATCTGGATTACCGGTGCCACGGTGGTATTTGTTGACTCCGACCCGCGAACGAACTGCATTGATCCCGCCATGATCGAAGCGGCGATTACGCCGCGCACGAAAGCCTTGGTGCCCGTTCACTTGTACGGTCAATGCGCAGACATGAAGGCGATCCGCCAGATTGCGGACCGTCACCACCTGCTGGTGATCGAGGACAACGCCCAGGCCATCGGGGCGTGTGGCGATGGTTTCAGGATCGCGGAACTCAGTGACGCCGCCACGATCAGTTTCATCATTCAAAAGAACCTGGGCACGTTCGGTGATGGAGGCGCGATCGTCACGAACAATCCTGAAGTTGACCGCCTGGTGCGGAAGCTGCGCAACCACGGCTCCGACAAGCGCTCCTGCCACAGCCCGGGATATAACAGCCGGCTCGATGACCTGCATGCGGGGATACTGAGCGCAAAGCTACGGCATATTGAGGAATGGAGTGATCTCCGGCGAAAGTGGGCGGCACGCTACAGCACAGGACTGGCGCGTGCGCAGAACATCACGCTGCCCTACGAAACCCCCGGCTATCGGCACGTCTACCACCTGTACGTGATCGAAACCAGACAAGCCGCGCATCGTGATGGACTCCTCACGTTCTTGAACAACGAGGGCATCGACGCCAAGTGCCACTACCCGATTGCCATCCATCAACAGGACGGATACCCCTGGGGATATCAGTCCCGCATCGTCGGACCGATCCCCAACTCGGAACGCAACGCAGCGTGCTGCGTTTCGCTGCCTATGTTCCCGGAGCTAACTGAAGAGGAAGTGGACTACACGGTGGACAAAGTCCTCGAGTGGGATCGGAGGGTGCGATGAGCGACAAATATCGGGTCGTCGTGGTGGGCATGGGAAAGCGCGGAATGCACCATGCTCTTGCGTTCCAGGCAAATAATCGGTTTGAGGTAGCGGGTGTTTGCGACATCGATCAGGCGCGCCTCGATGCAGCCGCATCCAAGTTCGGTTGCGTAAAGGGCAAGGATGCGCTCAAGGTAGCCGTGACCGTCAAGCCCGACGTTTTCTGCTTTTGCACTCTTCCTAACCTGCGCATGGAAATGATTCGCATCGCCATTGAAAGCGGCGCACGACTGGTCGCATTCGAGAAACCGGTGGCGCTGAACAGCCGGGAAGGCATGGAAGTGCGAAGATTGTTGGCGGCGAGCGGCGTCAAAGCCGTGGTAAGCCATCAGCATCGCTACGGCGAACACTACCGCCGGGTCAAGGAGATCATTGCCAGCGGCGCCCTAGGACGGGTGCACACGGTTTACGGGACGGCATCCGGATGGATGATGCACATGCTGTCGCATCTCATCGACTACATGCGCTGGTACGGTGACGACGCAAGAGCCGAGTGGGTAATGGGACAGGCCGCGGGGTGCGGGAAGTGCTCCGATCCTCATCCCTCGCCCGACTACATCGGGGGGTTCATCCAGTTCGCCAACGGTGTGCGCGGGATCGTCGAGTGTGGTGCGGGCGCTCCCGACGTCCCCGAGGTCGATTACTGGTGGCGGAAGTGCCGTATCGGAGCGCAAGGCACCGAGGGCTTCGCAGAAGTCCTAACCGGTGGCGGATGGCGCGCGATCACCAAAGCAGGCTCGTGGTCTGGCGCGGGCTGCATGAACTATGACCTTGATATGCCTCCATACATAGAGGATATCGCCGCCTGGCTCGACAATGATCGTAAGGTACATCCCTGCAATTTCGAGAGTGCCTATGCGGGTTTTGAAATCATGATGGCGCTGTGCCGCTCGGCCGTAGATGGGGGACAGGTGCCCCTGCCGCTCAGAGATACGGCCGACGAGATCGGGCTGCTATCTGCTCACTTGGCTGGCCAAAAGGTCCTGCTTTCGACGTCAGCCAATGCGAGCGCATATCCATCAGCCAGCCAGGAGCCGGAGCTCGCTACGAGCCGCTGACGCTGGGACCCGCGCGGACCTAATCCGCGCAGGCCTTATGATCAAAAGTCGCAGCTTACGGCCAAACGGCCTCGGCGAGCGGGTCTTTGGACGATGCTACCGGGCGGACATTGCGGGCGCTGGGATACGCTCCCCACAGTTCGTGATGGAACTGAATGCGCTCCAGGGCGCGGTCGATGACCGCTTCGAGTTCGCGGAAATATTTCACTTCGCGGCCCTTGCCCAGGCGGCGCTTGGCTTCTTCCGGGCTCACCCATGTCGGACGGCGATTCGCCTCGTCGGGACGGCGCATCTGGTGGATCTCCATCAAGAACGCCTTGACCACAAATTCCTGCACGCCGCCGGGCTGCCAGAACACGCCTTTCGAATGGATGTAGAGATGAAAGTGCCGCGGCTCAATCGTCCCGATGGCGCCAGCTTCTTCCGCCGCTTCCCGCTCCGCCGCCTGACTATGCGACAGGCGCGCGTCCGTCGATCCCTTGGGGAACGTCCACTTGTTGCCGCCGTTGGTATTCACCAGCAGGAACTCGACCGTCGCGCCTTTCCGCCGGTAGCAGACGGCAGCCACCTGCAGCGGCAACGACTTCGCGACCCGGGCTGAACCCATGAGCGGCCTCCTGAAAATATGTTACTCGCAAGATATTTCATGAATGTTAAAGTGCAACGAAAATTGTGCATCCAAGAGGGTTACGAAAGGGTTACGTCCCCTTCAGATTGTCATCCTGCACGAAGCGAAGGACCAATGTAACTGGCGTGCGGCGAGGCGCTGCAGCCGCCACGGGTCCGCTTCGTGAGCGACCACACACATTTGGATGTCGCGACTCTTCGCAGCGCTGCCTCACAGCCCTCGCCCATACACCCGGATCACCGCGCCAGTCACGTCTTTCCCGGCATCCCCGGCAAGCCACACGATCATGCTGGCGATAGACGCGGGCTGCACCCACCGCGACGTTTCAGCGCCCGGCATATCTCTTCTGTTCGCGGGAGTGTCCATGGTGCCGGGCAGAATCACGTTGGCGGTGATGCCGGCATCTTTGTTTTCGCGCGCGACCGTTTGCATCAGCGAGACCAGCGCGGCTTTCGACGCACTGTAGGCTCCGACCTTCGGTCCGGGATCTTCAGCGGCGCGACTGCCGATTGCGACGATGCGTCCGCCTCCCGCCGTTCGCATCTGCGGGATCACTGCCCGCAAAATGTGAAACGCGCTGTTCACATTCATGTCGAACATACGTTGGAATATGGCGTCGTCGGTTTCGGCAACGGTCTGACCTCCCGCAAATCCGCCGACCAGGTGCGCCAGGACGTCAATCTTTCCAAAGCGTGCGATCACCGAGTCCACTGCGTTCTTCGCCGCGGCGAGACTATCGAGCGAAGCCGGAAGCGCAGTGAAGTTCGGGTGGTCAAAGTCAGATTGCTGAATCTTCGGCGCGAGTCCAACTACGGAGAAACCGGCGTCCAGCAAAGCTTTCGTGACGTGCGTTCCCAATCCGCCGTTCGCTCCGGTAATGAGGGCAGTTTTTTCAGGCATAGGGCGTGAGTCCTCCCTTGGAACTCATCATAAACGCCCTACGCCCTCAAAAACTCCCGTCGCTCAGCTATTGCGGCGGCGCGTTCGGATCGGTCGCGCTCTTCACCGTGGTGCTTCTCCGAACGCTGCTCTGGGTATCCAGTGGTTTATCCGCATAACCTTTATGCGTGTCGTACTTCGTTTCCTCCGGAACCTCGGAGTGGTCGATGGGCTTCATCGCGACTACCTGATAGCGGCGCTTCTTGTGATCGCCGTCCGGAATACGCATCACCATCACGTCCTTGGCAATCTTGAACTCGCCTTCCTTGCCGACAGGCAGGATCACGGGATGCTTATGATCCAGCGGCCGCACATGGTATTCCATGTCATCGGTGCGGAGCAGGTACTGGGGGCACAACTTTTCGTCGGTGTTGATATGCGTCGCCCCAATCGAAGCCCAGAGGCTCCCCAGCCCGCTCAACCCATGTTCCTTCGCACCGCAGGGAACCGCCTCCATCTTCTCGATCATGGCCCGGTTATTGCGCTTCTTATTCCCGGCAAAACTGGGGACCGTTAGGCTGAGTGCGATCATCGTGACGAATAGTGCCTGGCCTTTCATAAAGTGCCTCCCTTGAAAAACAATGGAACGTTATGTCCCGCGTCGTGGGGAGGGCGAACAACCCTCCCCGGCGCGGAAACGCATCAGCGCGGCTATTTCATCTTCGTCGGATCGGTCGTCGGTTTGGGCACGCTCTTGTTTGTCGGATCGGTCATCGGTTTGGGCATGCCTTTGGACCGCACCCCAGCCTGCTGGGCCGAATTCACAAACGACTGCGGGTTCTCGCTCAACTCTTCGTGCACGTTCGGATTGGCCTGCAGATAACTCCTCAATGCCGGGTGGTTTTCCAGATACTCCTGGTTGGTAGCTAGCGATGGATTTTTGGAAACCTCGCCGGCGATGGTGCCGTGACCTTCCATGAACTCATGAAAGCTCGAGAGTTCGCCGCCGGTCACGTCGTGGTCCCGGCGCATGCCTGAATTTTCCCGGGCGTCAAAGCGATCTTCCTGATGCATGAATGCGGTCGGGTTCTCTTTGTACTCTTCCCGCATTCCCGGATGATTCGCCAGGAATTCCTGCAACGCAGGATGGCTCTTCACGAACTCCTTGTTGTCGACCTGCGACGGATCTTTGCGCAGCTGCTCGGCGATCTCCGGGTGGCTGTCCATGAAGTGATCCATATTGGCAAGTTCGCCATGGGTGACATCGCGGTCGCGCATATCTTCCCGCTGGTCGAAGCGGTCTTCCCGATTCATGAACGCGTTGGGATTTTCTTTGTACTCCTCACGCACTCCGGGATGGTTAGCCAGGAATTCCTGCAACGCAGGATGGCTGCTCACGAACTGCTTGTTGTCCACCAGTGACGGATCTTTGCGCAACTGCTCGGCGATCTCCGGGTGGTTGTCCATGAAGCGATCCATATTGGCGAGTTCGCCGCGCGTGACATCGCGGTCGCGTATGTCTTCGCGCTGGTCGAAGCGATCTTCCCGATGCATGAATGCATTCGGATTTTCTTTATACTCGTCGCGGACTCCCGGATGGTTAGCTAGGAACTCCTGCAACGCAGGATGGCTCTTCACGAACTCCTTGTTGTCGACCAGCGACGGATCTTTGCGCAGCTGCTCGGCGATCTCCGGGTGGCTGTCCATGAAGTGATCCATGTTGACCAACTCGCCGCGCTTGATGTCACTGCGGTCACGATCCTGGCCCCGATCACGATCCGCATCCTGATCCTCGCGCCGATCGTAGCGTTGTTCCTGATGCATGACCGCATTCGGATTCTGTGCGAGGTCCTGTTTTACTTCTGGATGTGCTTGCAAGTAGCGTTGCAGATCAGGATGGTTCTCAACGAATGCCTCGTTGTTCACTAGCGACGGGTTCTTGCGGATCTGTTCCGCCACTTCGGGATGGCCATCGAGGAAGCTATCGAACACCGATAACTGCTGCCGTGTAAGGTCAGCGTCCCGGTCCTGACGTGCGGTGTTCTGCGATTGCGCCTTCGCCGGCGCCACCGCAACCATGGCGCTAAGCGCCAGGGTTGCAAACCAGTATCGAATTGCTGAACCTGTGCGTGTCATAAACAAAAGGCCTCCTAGGTACTGAATACGTGCAGCGAATGGAGCAAGAAATACAAATGCACGGCGGTGGCCCATCGCCTAAGGGCGGGGAAGTCTTCGAGACTCAGACGCTTAAGGTCGAACTGAGGAGAAACCTTTGGGCTTTGCTAAGGTGTGAAAATTCGTCCCAGTGGGTAACATCGTCGTACAGGATCAACCCTACAGGATTGCCCGTAGCGCAAATGTGGGGACGGACGAAGCCTGCCCTGAGCCGCGTCGAAGCGTCCGTCCCGCGAAGGCGAAGCGGAGCGACGTGGGCGCTGCTAATTGGCCGGGGCTTCCAGTTTTTTCACCAGCCACGGGATGATCACCTGCTTGAAGATCAGCGGATCGGGCCACACTCCGACCTGTCGTCCCAAGTGTCCTCCTTGCGGATTCACCCACGCGTCCTTGGGCACGTCGCCTTTGCTGAGCAGCAGATATTCATCCGCAATCGGAACTTGCGTGTCCAGCACTCCGGCGATCACTAGCATCGGCGCCATCGGCTTGCCCAGCAGGCCTTGGTGTACCAGCGACAGCTTCGGAAGAACCTCAGCCATCTCATCGAGCGAGTGCACCCCTTCGAGAATATTCATCAGCGCCGGCACCTGATCGAAGAGATATTCGCGATTGCCGAGCAGATGGTTCATCAGGAAATCTTTCTGGAAGAACTCATCCACCGGAGGCGATTGCGCGCTGCATCCGCGCAGGCGGCCGCGCTCCACGATCGCCATTTTGGTGGCCCAGTACGCGCCCCAACTCACGCCATGCAGCGCGATGCGGTTCTTGTCAATCTCCGAACGCGACTGCGCATAGTCGATCACCTTCGACAGCATGCGTTCCGAAGTCTCGCTAACTTTGATCGGAGCCTGCCCGGTGCCCGGGCCGTCCACCGCGAGAAACCCAATCCCAAACGGCAAAATTGCTCCGAAGCTTTCGGTCAGATCTTCTTTGCGGCTATCGAGACCGTTGACCGCGATCACCAGCGGCACCGGGCCTTTGGCATTCTTCGGCAGCCGCAGGTATCCAATGATTTCCTTCCCTTCGAATGGAATGTGTACGATTTCCAGCGGCGGGTCGTAGAACTTAGCGTGATCCCGAAAAGCCTCGATCGCCTTTTCGTACGAACGCTGCTTCCCCGGAGAAGATGGAATCGGCCAGCGTCCGAACGAATACAGCCGCCAAGCGCGGATATAGTCGGCGTTGGCTTTCGCGGCATCAGTCTTCTCCAGCGATTTCGCTTCGTTGAAATAGCGATCGGCAACGTGCATGAACCCAGCCGCCCATTCATCTTTGTCCGCCGTGTGTATGCGCTCAAACGCCTCTTTCACATCCGTAGGATCAAGTCCGATCAGCGGATATTGCCCGACCTCGGCTCGATGAATGGCCTCTTTCTTGATTTCCTCAATCGTGCGCTCGCGCCGTTCCTGCGCATGCGCCAGCAAAGGCATCGCGGTCGCTGCAACAATGAGTATCAGAGCAATCGATTGCATTGGATTCGTCATGAATTTTGATCCCTTTGATAGTTAGGCTTACCGGAAGGCGATTTCAGTCGCTGAAAAAGGCCGGACGGAAATGAGTCCGGCCCCAAATTTAAAAATTGGATTCGAAAACTGCAAAAGCTAGAAAACAAACTTCGCGCCCAGCTGAATCGAGCGTGGTCCTCCCGAGCCAATGGCCGGATTCGCTGCTGCGATATCGGGTGTCGCGCAACCGCAGCCGAAGTTTGGCGCCGACGGATCATTCAGGCCATACCCATTCTGTCCGCCGTACGGATTGGCGAAGTTGGGATGGTTGAGAATATTGAAGAACTCGGCGCGGAACTGCAAGCGCATGACTTCTCCAAAGTGGAAGTTCTTGGCCACAGAGAAATCGAAGTTCTTGAAGCCCGAATCCTGGAACATGTTGCGTCCCATATTTCCAAATTGACCGAGCGGCGGAGGCAGCATGATCGAGTTGCCTTGCGCGTAACAGCCGAAGAAGGCCAGAGATTCGGTGGCTGCACCGGGGCTGCCCCCGTCCAGCGCAAGAGCTTTCGTGTTGCAGGCCGCGTTCGTGCTGGGATCGCTCGGCATGTTGTTCCCCGGGTATTGCGTGATGCTGACTCCTCCTCCTCGAGACTTGAAGTCGGAAGTCTTCCCATAGAAACTCCAGCGAATCGGTGTATTCGCCGGCGGACTTACTGGCAACGGTCCGATTCCGGCGGCATCCGTTCCCTCATCCATCGGGCCCCAATACTGTGGAGTCTCAAGCGTTGTAATCGAGTTGATCTCCCACCCGTCGAGCATCTGGCCGTATCCCTTGCGGCCAGGAATCGCATAAGTGAGCGAGAGCGTCAGCCGGTGGCGAATGTCGAAATCGCTGTTGGCATATTCGGCGCCCACGTTATACGCGTTCTGCGGCAGACCCGAGCCGTAACCGAAATCCCAGTTCGCGCCCACATCGTCCGATGCGTGGGAATACGTGTAGCCCGCCACCATGCTCAGGCCGTGGTAATTCCGCGCGTTCAACGTAACTTGCAGGCCGTTGTAGTTGGATTTGTACACATTCCCCATCTGAAAGATGTTGGCAAGGTAGGGGAACTTCGTGTTATATGGACCGACTTCAGCCGCGACCTGACACGGCGCATTGGGGTTGTTGAGAATGTTACCTGTGTCGTAATACCCGTTTAGCGTCGGATTTGTTAGAGCGTCGGACGTGCACGCGGCTATATTCGCAGCCGGCCATCCCGATCCCACTGGCGGCTGATTAATATCCCGAATGCCCACCAGATTCGAACCACGGTTGCCCACATATGCGGCTTCGATCGAGAGATTCGGCGTAAACGCATGCTGCAGGTTCAAAGTCCAGTTCCACACGTACGGAGTCGTGAGACCGCGATCCACCGTCATGATCGGGCAGGGACTGTCGAAACAATTTACCGTGCTGCCGCCATAGAGCGGCGTACCCGGACTATCCCAAGGCACGGGGTTCAGGAAATTCTTCACCGTCACGTTTCCCGTCGTGATTGTTCCGCCGGATGTATCTCCACCCGCATCGATCGGCGCTCCCGTGGGCACGCTGCCCGGACCGAACGCGTTGTTGAAGGCAACGAACGATTGCCAGTTCACCGTTTCATAGGTCAGGCCGCCGCCGGCGCGCAGCACCGTGCGGCCATTGCCCCAGACGTCCCACGCAAACCCCGCTCGAGGACCGAAGTTGGTGTGATCCGGCTTGTACAGGCTACTGATCTGATGTCCCACCTGCACCAGTCCCACATTCGGATCAAAGTTGCCGAGTAGATTGTTGGCTTCCTGTGGAACCGAGCTGTTTTCGTAGCGCACACCGAAATTCAGCGTAAGAGTTTTGGTGGCCCGATAATCATCCTGGAAAAACAAACTGTATGCCCAGTTGTGCAGATGCAGCGTCGGGTTGCCCACCTCGACCGACGACTTGAAAGGCAGACCCGCAAGGAAATCTTCCAGTGGCGTCGAAGCGCCCAGCGCGACTCCACCCAAAAAAGTAATGCTACCGCGCGCGTTCCCGTATGCCGCGTTCGTTACTTTGTTGTAATGGAGTTCGCCGCCCGCCGTGATTGCGTGCTTGCCCGACGTGTAGGACACATGATCCACGAATTGGGTAATTGAATCCGGACCCTGGAATTTCGGCCATTTGAAGCCGCCCAGCCCGGGAAAGAAATATCCTCCAAAGCCGATGCGCGGCAGGCCGCCGGTGTACGATCCGCTTACACCCGTATTCAGCCCGTAGTCCGACGCCGGCGTATTCAGATCGCCCGGCAGCGTCGGCTGGTACAGTCGGTTGTAACCCACGCGCGCTTCATTCACCCACTTCGCACCCGGAGTCCAAATCCAGTTCCCGCCCACAACCTGCGCGCGAGTGTGAATGTCCGAGAGCCATTTCTGCTGCAGCTCCGGAAAATCCTCCACCGTTCCCGAGTTGTTGCCGAAAAAATACATCCCGCTGATGCTGTGCCGCTCGTTGAGCCGGTAATCCACTTTGCCGACGAAGTTGTCGACATGAACATTGTTATTAAATCCGTTCGTGATGTTGATGCCCTGGGTATTGTTCAACGGGAATCCCGAGCCATTACAGGTGACAGTTCCGCCTGAAAGCGCGCATCCTGCAATGTTGAGGCTCGCGGCGTCGACGGCAACACCGTTTGCCTGCAGATCGACGATCGCGTTCGGAATGCTGTCGGCGCAATCAGCAGTCGCCAATAGCGAAGACGTGCAGTTGACCGATGTTCCCGCTGGGAGCGTGATCGGCACCATCGAGGGGCTCGTCACTCCTCCGAACGAATTCCCTACGTTGTAGCGCTGACCTTCATAAGCGCCAAAGAAGAATCCCTTGTCCTTGATGAACGCCCCGCCAAAACTTCCGCCAAACTGCTCCAACGTTCGCGTCAATTTTGGATTCGGGTCGGCATTGAAAAAGTTGCGCGCATCCAGCGCGCCGTCGCGCCCGAAGATGAACGCCGTCCCGTGAATGTCGTTGGTTCCCGATTTCAATCCTACGTTCACCACCGCGCCCGGCTTCCACCCATATTCTGCGGGCGAATTCTGCTGGATGTTGAACTCCTGAATCGCGTCGATGGGAAGAATCGTGGCCGAATCTCCGGCGATGCCCGCTCCGTTGATGATCGCCTGGCCAGAGTAAGGCTCGCTGTTGAACAAACCATCCACGAAATAGGCGTTGTCCTCGGCGCGCAAGCCGTTGGAACTCGTGGTCGAGAATCCGCCGCCCGGATAACGGATTACTCCCGGACGCAACTGCAGCAGGTTTTCATAGTTCCGGCCGCTCAGCGGCAGATCGTTGATTTCCTTGTTGCTGAGCGTGCCCCCTAGGGTAGCCGATGTCGTGTTGACCAAGGGAACTTCTTCACTGATCGTCACCGTCTCGGAAACCTGTCCCGGCTGCAACGTGAAATCAGCGCGCACGTCACTGGCGACTTCGAGCCGGACGTTGACGCGCTCCACGCTCTTGAAGCCCTTCGCTTCAGCATGGATCTTGTAGCTGCCCGGCTGCAGACCAGGCACGGCGTAGTTTCCGGATTCGTCGGTCGTCACCGTCCGCGACGTGCCGCGCTGCACGTCTGTAATAACCACGGAGGCTCCCGGCACTGCGGCCCCGCTCTGATCCGTCAGCGTGCCGAGGATGCGCCCACTCGTCAACTGGGCCACGGCGGCAGCGGACAGCCACAATAGAGCGACAAGGGCAAGCACCGACCGGGTAGCTGCAGTCCTCCGTCCGACATGGGACGGCGCGCAGGTTGGCATAGAACCCCTCCGTTATTTCTGGTCCGACAGCCATACCACTTCCGCGGAAACAGTGTCAAGCAAATTCAGTTCCGGCAAAGGGTGCAGACGTGATTCCTGGGAGGAGATCGTCGTGAAGCGGACCCGGCCTTCTACCTTCCACTGCGAATCTGGGAGCTTTAGTCATCCTGAGCGACGCCGTGACCGAGCGAAGCAGGGCGTAGTCGAAGGATCCCTACCCAAGACTGGCAACCAACCGCCATTGCGATTTGCAGCACCGGCCTTAGGCATGCTAAATTCGGTGCGTGGTCATACCACCGTACCTACATACCAACAGCCGTGCCCTCTCCTCGACTAACTCGTTCACTTCCCGTGGAACTGCGGTATAGTAGTCGGACCATCGTCCGCGCCTGTTCCTCCCGCCTCGCGACGGACGTTGCTGGGGGAGACGCAGTGTACAAACTTGTTCGTACATCCCGTCTTTACGAACAAATCGTTCAGCAGATCGAGGACTCTATTGTCAAAGGCACTCTGAAACCAGGCGATCAACTTCCCGCTGAACGCGACCTCGCCCAGCGCTTCGGAGTCAGCCGCACTGCAGTGCGCGAGGCCGTGAAAGCGCTTCGCGAAAAAGGTCTGGTCGAAGCTTATTCCGGACGCGGAACATTTATCACGGACGGAACCACGCAGGCCGTCCGCCAGTCCCTCGACCTCATGGTCAAAATCGGTCAACCGGAAGGCTCCACGCAATTGGCGGAAGTGCGCGCGATACTTGAACCGGAGATCGCTGCTCTCGCCGCCCTCCGCATTCAGGACGCAGAGTTAACCACGATGCGCGAGGCGGTTGCGGTCATGGATCGCGCCGGCCAGGATCCGCAAGCTTATATTGAGGCCGATCTCGACTTTCATCTGGCTTTGGCCGAAGGCGCGGAGAATCCCCTTATTCTTTCGCTGCTCGATTCCATTGTCGGCCTTCTGCGCGAGCAGCGCCTTCGCATCTTTCGGGTTCCGGGCGGCCCCGAGCGCGGCCAGGTTCATCACAAGAAAATTCTGGAAGCCGTGGAGCGTCGCGATGCGGAGCAAGCGCGCGACGCGATGCGCGCCCATCTGATCCAAGTGAAAGAGGACAGCCAGGCTCAGCCGACAAAACGAATCCCTGGAGTGAAGTCCGGCTAACGATTTCTTACGAAGATTTCGAAGTAAAGCAATTTTGGAGGCGGTCGCGGATGGCGAAAGTAGGATTCATCGGACTCGGAGTCATGGGCAGCCAGATGGTCGATCGGCTGTTAAGTAAGGGTCACTCCGTGACCGGTTACAACCGCACGCGCACGAAAGCCCAGTGGCTCGTCAAAAAAGGAATGCAATGGGCCGACTCGCCGCGTGCCGTCGCCAGCGCCTCCGACTACACCTTCGCGATGGTCACGAATGCCGCCGCAATCCAGTCCATCGCTGAAGGACCGGATGGCCTGCTCGCCGGGCTGACTGCGGGCAAGACTTTCATCGATATGAGCACGGTCAGTCCTGCCGTGAGCCGAGCCCTGGCTGCGAAAGTGCGCGCTCTCGGCGCCGATATGGTGGACTCTCCGGTATCCGGCAGCGTCATCACCCTGCAGGAGGGCAAGTTGTCAGTCATGGTCGGCGGGCGAAAGGAAACATTCGACAAGATCAAGCCGCTGCTGCTCGACATCGGCCCCAAGGTCACGCACGTCGGCGATAACGGACTGGCTCTCTCCATGAAGATTGCGACCAACCTGAGCCTCGCCGTACAGATGCTCGCTTTCTCCGAAGGAGTACTGCTCGCCGAGAAAAGCGGCATCGCCCGCGAAGTCGCTGTCGATGTTCTCACTCACAGCGCGATCGCCTCGCCGATGATTCAGTATCGCGGCCCATTCGTTCTGCAGCAGCCGGAAGAAGCCTGGTTCGATGTCAACATGATGCAGAAAGACATGGTGCTGGCCATGGATCTCGGCCGCCAACTCGACGTGCCTCTGCCCACCACCGCGGTCAGTAACGAGTTCCTGACCGCCGCGCGCGGCATGGGCTGGACCAAATATGATTTCGCCTGCGTATTCGACGTGTTAGCCAAGATGTCAGGCGTGGCCACGCCGGTGACCGCCGGAGGAGCAAAGCAGTGACCACTGCCACTTCCACGCAGGAAGCGGATCGGGAAATGACGAACGCCAATGAAAAATGGCTGTGCGCCTATCGCCAGATGGTGCGCATCCGCCTGTTCGAAGAGCAGGTGAACGAACTCTACACGCGCGCGCTCATGCCCGGCCTGGCGCATCTCTACAGCGGAGAAGAAGCCGTTGCGGTCGGCATTTGCGAAGCGCTGAATCTTGACGACTACATCACCAGCACGCATCGCGGCCACGGACATTGTCTCGCCAAAGGTGCGGCTCCAGACCGCATGTTCGCCGAACTACTTGGCAAGGAATCGGGATATTGCCGCGGCAAAGGTGGCTCCATGCACATCGCCGATCCCGGGACCGGCAACCTGGGCGCAAACGCGATCGTCGGCGGCAGCGTCGGAATCGCCACCGGAGCGGCATTCTCCTCAAAGCGGCTGAAGAACGGCAAGGTTGCAGTCTGTTTTTTCGGAGAAGGCGCCCTTGGCCAGGGATCGCTCTACGAAGTAATGAATCTGGCGCAACTGTGGAAGCTTCCCGTCATCTACGTCTGCGAAAACAATCTCTACAACGAGTACACCCATTTTTCCGAGACGACAGCAGGCACGATTCTCGGCCGCGCCACCGCTTTCGGCATTCAGGCTGCGATTGTCGACGGGCAGGATGTACGCGCGGTGAACGAAATCGCAACCCGCCTGGTCCAGCGGGCGAGAGCAGGCGATGGCCCCGCATTTCTGCAAGCGGATACTTATCGCTACAGCGGCCATCACGTGGGCGACATCAATCGCGAATACTACCGTTCCAAGCAGGAAGAGCAGCATTGGAAGACCGAACGCGATCCCATCAAACTCCACGCGAAATGGCTTCTTGCCCAACAGCTAGCCGATGAAGCCGCCCTGGATCGGATCACGGCCGAGGCTCGCAAAGAGATGGAAGCGGCTGTGAAGTTCGCGGTAGATGCGCCTTATCCCGCTCCGGAAGAAGTCAGCGAGGATATCTATGCCTGAACGCGAACTCAGCTTTGCGCAGGCGGTCCGTGAAGCGCTCGCGGAAGAGATGCGCCGCGACTCGAGCGTCTGCATCTTCGGGGAAGATGTGGCCGAAGCCGGAACGCCCTTCAAAGTTCTCTCCGGACTCGTCGAAGAATTTGGCGCCGAACGCGTGCTCGATACTCCCATCTCGGAAGCGGGCTTTACCGGAATCGGCGTCGGGGCGGCCATGACCGGCCTCCGCCCAGTCGTCGACATCATGTTCGGCGACTTTCTCACCCTCACTATGGACCAAATGGTCAACCAGGCTGCGAAGGCGCATTACATGTCTGGCGGCCACTGGAACGTTCCCATGGTCATGCGCACGACGCTGGGCGCAACCCGCCGCTCCGCCGCGCAGCATTCTCAGTCGCTGCATGCCTGGTTCAGCCACGTGCCCGGATTGAAGGTCGTGCTGCCTTCAACCCCCTACGATGCGAAGGGATTGCTGAAGACCGCGATCCGCGACGAGAACCCGGTAATCTTTTTTGAAGACAAGATGATGTACAAGCTGAAAGGGCCAGTTCCGCCGGAGGATTACACGATTCCGCTCGGCGTGGCCGACGTGAAGCGCGAAGGCGAAGACATCACGCTGGTAGCCACCAGCAGCATGGTGCAGGTGGCTCTGGGAGCCGCGATTCTGCTCGAAAAAGAAGGCATCAGCGCAGAGGTCGTGGACCCGCGCACCACCTGGCCGCTCGACGAGAAGACTATCATCGACTCGGCGAAGAAGACGTCCCGCGTAATCGTGATGGATGAAGGTTATGGCCGTTACGGAGTCGCTGCCGAGTTGGCAGCGGTGATCGCCGAAGGCGCGTTTTATGATCTCGATGCGCCGGTAAAGCGTATGGGAGCGATGCACGTTCCAATCCCCTTTTCTCCCCCGCTGGAAGATGTGACGGTCCCAACGGAAGAATCAATATTCGAAGCCGCACGGCAACTTTGTGGCAAGTAAAGAATGAACCACCAAGGACACGAAGGAAGATCCGGTTTCTCTTCGTGCACCTTCCTGCCCTTAGTGGTTAAGGAGTTTTTATGGCACTCAAAACGCATGGAACCATGGCGGTCGATTGGGAGCAACGGATCGACTTCGATCGCCTCCGCCGCGAACGCCTGCAAAAGGCGAAGGATCTGCTCAAGCAGTCCTCAATGGGCTCGTTGCTCTGCTTCGACATGAACAACGTCCGCTACCTGACGGCCACGCACATCGGCACCTGGGCGCAGGACAAAGCCAACCGCTTTACCCTGCTGCCGCAAAATGATGAGCCCGTCCTGTGGGACTTCGGCTCCGCCGCCAAACATCATCAGTTGAATTGTCCGTGGCTCGACGGCCGCTCGCACTCCGGAATCTCGGTTCTGCGCGGAGCCATGACGCCGGAAATGGGTCGCGCCGAAAACGTCGCCAGGAAAATTCGCATCGAGCTCGAAAAGCGCGGCCTGCACAAAGAGCCGGTCGGCATCGACATCGTCGAACTCCCGGTTCTATTTGCGCTGCAAAAAGAAGGCATCGAAGTGGTCGACGGCCAGGCGCTCATGTCCGAGGCTCGCGTCATCAAGACCCAAGACGAAATCGCGCTGCTCAACACTTCCGCGATGATGGTCGACGCAGCTTACGACGAACTCTATCGCGCCATGAAGCCGGGCTTGCGCGAAAACGAAGCGGTGGGGCTCGTCAGCAAAGTTCTCTACGACCTTGGCTCCGAATATGTCGAAGCGGTGAACGCCATTTCCGGCGAACGCTGCAATCCACATCCGCACGTGTTTTCCGATCGCGTGCTGCGTCCGGGCGATCCCGTGTACTACGACATTCTCCATTCCTACATGGGATACCGCACCTGCTACTACCGCTGCTTCACCGTCGGCTACGCGTCGCACGCCATGGTCGACGCCTACAAGCGCTGCCGCGAATATCTCGACGCCGCGATCGAACTCGTTCGTCCCGGCCGTACCACCGCCGAGATCGCCTCAGTGTGGCCCAAGGCGCAAGATTTCGGTTTCCCCAACGAAGAAGCTGCGTTCGCCTTGCAGTACGGACACGGCATCGGCCTCGCGATTTGGGAGAAACCGGTCATCAGCCGCTTGGTGTCTTTCGAGCATCCCGTCGAAATCAAGCCCGGCATGGTGTTCGCGCTGGAAACGTTCTGGCCTTCGACCGACGGGTGGAGCGCCGCTCGCATCGAGGAAGAAATCGTAGTCACTCCGACGGGCCATGAAGTGATCACCCGTTTCCCCGCCGAAGAATTGCTGGTCGCGGGCGCGCACTATTTCACGGTGAACGGTCCACTCCCGACGACGCGCGAAAGCGAAGCTCCCGCCAGCAAGCACGTTCTGGAGATGATCGAAGCCAGCGCCAAGAGCGAGCGCGTAGGAGTTTCAGACTGATGATTACTGAAAATTAAGCCCTGAGGAAGTGGGGGTTTTTCGGACTGGGCGATTCCGGAAAACTAAGCCTCCGGGAAAAGATACTCCAACCCCAGCGAAAGTCCAGCCGCGAAGCGGCGAAATATTTTAGCCCAGGGCGTAAGCCCTGGGTAGGCTGCGAGAAGCAGACCAAGTCCCAGAGGGACGGCACTTCCCGTCGATACGAAATAATCAACTATGGCCTTCAGCGTTGTAATGCCCGCACTCGAGATGGCGCAGGAAACCGGCAAGCTCCTCGCCTGGCGAAAAAAAGAAGGAGACCGCGTCTCCAAGGGCGAGCCGCTTCTCGAAATCGAAACTGACAAAGCCGTCGTGGAAATCGAAGCCCCCGCCGACGGAATCCTAGCCGGAATCAAAGCGTCCGAAGGCTCCGACATTCCGGTCGGGCAGACAATTGCCTGGATCGTCGCGCCCGGAGAAGCGCTCCCCGCAGCCACCCAAAGCGCCGCGCCGTCGGCCCGAGCTGGATCGCACCAAAGGCCCGAGCCGTCTCACGCGCCCATCGTGGCCGCGACCGGATCTCAGTCGTCCGCAAAAATTTCTCCCAAGGCTCGCCGCCTCGCCAAAGAATTAGGCGTTGATCTCGCGACCGTGCGCGGGTCAGGACCAGGCGGAGAAATCCTCGCCTCGGATATTCAAGCTGCGGCCACCGCATCGCCAGCGAACGCGGCCGAAACATCCGACCAGATCGAGAAGCCCACCTCGTTCGGCAGCATCATGGCCGAGCGCACCACGCACAGCTGGACCACCGTCCCGCACTTTTTTGTGACTCGCGAGATCGACGCCACGCAACTCAACGCCTATCGCGACCGCCTGCTGGGCAATAAGGATAGTTCCCAAGTCCGCATCAGCCACACCGACCTGCTGGTTGCGCTCGTGTCGCGCGTGCTTCTGAAGCATCCCAGACTCAACGCAAGTTGGAGCGCGAAGGGCATCCACCTGCACGGTCATGTGCACATGGGAGTCGCGATTGCCGTGAGAGACGGCGTGGTCGCGGGGGTGATTCGCAACGCGCACACGGCAGGCTTGCCCGAAATTGCGGTGCAGCGGCATGAACTCGCCGACCGCGCTCGCGTCGGAAAGCTGCGCCCCGCCGACATCGCCGATGCCACGTTCACAATCAGCAACATGGGAATGTATAAAGTCGATCAGTTCAGCGCGATCATCACGACTCCACAAGCCGCCATCCTCGCGGTAGGAGGCATTGCGGATCGTGTGGTCGCCGTGGAAGGCAAGCCGGCAGTCCGCCCCATGATGACTCTAACCATCTCGTGCGATCACCGCGTATCCGATGGCGCCCGCGCCGCACAGTTTCTCAATGACGTAGTGGAAGCCCTGCAGGAACCAGCAAAATTCCTGGGCTAGAGATTTAGAGAATAGATAGATGGTGGACTGAAATGTGGGGACAGCCGCCCTCGGCTGTCCGCGGGCCGCAGGCCCGCTCAGGCAGCCGACCCCGCATACTTCCCAGCCACGTTCACATAGGAACGATCCAGCGCGCTGATCGACGCACACCCCAGCAGCTTCAGCGTCCGCTCCATCTCGCTGCGCAGAATCTCGATGGCTCGTGCCACTCCGGCCGGGCCACCCGCCGCAAGTCCGTAAGCATACGCGCGTCCCACAAGGACAGCGCGCGCTCCCAGGCAAATCGCTTTGATCACGTCGCTCCCGCGGCGCACACCGCCATCCATCAGCACCTCGATCTCACCTTTCACTGCGGCCACAATTTCCGGCAGAACTTGCACCGTGGCAGGAACGCAGTCCAACTGGCGCCCGCCGTGGTTCGATACGACAATCGCCGCCGCTCCCTCGTCGATCGCGCGCCGGGCATCTTCGCCGGTCAAAACTCCTTTGATCACGATGGGCCCCGACCACGCCTCGCGAATCCACTTCAGATCCTGCCACGTCACGGTTGAGCTCGCCAGCGCGGCGCCCACATCAACCATCGGCATGCGGCCTTGCCCCGGAATCACAACATTGGGTAGATCGGGCACGCCGCCGTCGAGCAGAAACCGCACTAGCCAGCCCGGGCGCGACAGGATTTGCGGCAGAAATGGAATCTTGCTGAAAATGCCGCCGCTCATCAGATCTTTCATCCCGTTGCGCGAATCGCGCTCGCGCATCCCGGCCACCGGCGTGTCGATGGTCACCACCAGCGCCACGAAGCCCGCTTGGCGTGCGCGTGCCATCGAAGCTTCCGCGGCCCCGCGTCCTCCCATCAGATAAAGTTGATAAAAGACCGGCCCCGCCGATGCGGCCTTTACATCCTCCAAACGATGTCCGGAGATTGTTGACAGAATATAGGCCGTGCCCGCCGCTCCGGCGCAGCGTGCGGCCGCGACCTCTCCTTCCGGATGCATCAGGCGGCTGTAGCCCACCGGCGCCAGCAATACCGGAAACGCAAGGTCGAATCCTAAAACGCGAGTCCGCAAATCGCAGCTAGGAACCGAAACTGCATGGCGCGGGCGGAACGTAACATCTTCAAATGCCCGGCAATTTTCGCGCAGCGTAAACTCGCCGTCCGCGCCGCCATCCAGATAATCGAACACCACCCGCGGCAGGCGCCTTTGCGCCAGCGGGCGAAGGTCAGGAACGCTCACGACTCGAGATGAATGCACCCCGCGCGACAATGGGCCTCCAGCAACGGACCCACAGCCCAACGCAGAGTCCGTACGTGCGCGCCATTATATTCTCAATGGAGTTGCAACTGAGGATGCTTCTGAAAATGTGCGGAGCGGAACTGTTTTCAGGAATGTCGACGTGCAGCAGAAATGGTTACGCGCGCGGTTCGATCCGCTCCGCGTGATAATTCTCGCCCCACCAGATCCCGGCTTCGGTCGCAGAAGCCTTCTTCTCGAAGCTGAAACCAAGCCGGCGCAATTCCTGCAGAATCGCTTGCATAGCTTCTTCCACGGATTGCCGCACGGCTGTGCTCATCGGCTCTCCGGGCTCGTAAGTCTCTCCGACAATTCCCACCAGCAGCACGTGCTCGGGACTCGCCCCCAGCATCTCGGCGGTGAGCAGACATTCCGACAAGGCCGGCGAATGCGGATCGAGCCGCTCCCCCGGAGCGACGCTCATAATTTCTTCTCTGCGATAAAGCACGACCGTACCCGGAGCATCCTTATCGCTCGCGACTGAGTCGATCAGGATCAGCGAGCGCAATCCGACAATCTGGTGCGTCAGATCGAGCGCCGGAGTTCCCAGGTCCGCCAGTTCGACTTCATCGCTGAAACGATAGCGCGAGTCGAGCAGGCGCAGGATGTAAGGTCCCACGCCGTCGTCTCCCAGCAAGACGTTCCCGATCCCGCCAATGAGCGCCGTTCTCACAGGATCTTCGCCACTCCGATCTTTCTGCCGGACGCATCGAACGTATGGCACGCGCACGCCATGCAAGGATCAAACGAGTGCACCGTTCGCAGCACTTCCAGCGGCTCCTCAGGCCGGGCCAGCGGCGTATGCAACAGCGACGCTTCGTAAGGACCATGCACCCCAGCTTTATCCCGCGGGCTGGCATTCCACGTCGATGGCACCACCGCCTGGTAATTCTTGATCTTCTGGTCTTTGATCACGATCCAGTGCGACAGCGTGCCGCGCGGAGCCTCGTGCGTGCCAACGCCCTGCACTTCGTGCGACGGCAACACCGGCTGGTTGTGCACCGTGTAGTCGCCCTTCGCGATGTTGTTGGTCAGCAAATCCAGATGTTTCTGCGCCAGCTCCGCCAGCATGCAGGCACGGATCGCGCGCGCTGCATGGCGGCCGAGTGTGGAGTGTAGCGCCCCCGGCGTCGCGTGAATCCCACCGATAGCCGCCACTTTCTCGATGCACAGGTCCGTGTATTTCTTTGTCAGCGGATGTCCCTGCGCGTATCCAATCAGCACCTGCGCCAGCGGCCCAACTTGCGCGGGCTCGCCGTTATATCGTGGCGCTTTCACCCACGAGTATTTTCCCTCTGCCTGCCAACCGGTGAACGCGGGCTCAGTTTCCCCCGCCCACGGATGCAGCGGCTTCTCACCCTCGTAATAAGCATGGATCACGTCTTCGCTGACCGCCTGGCGGAACGAAGGATCGGATGCTGTATGGAAGCGCTTCACGCCGGCCAGATCGCCGTCATGAATGTAGCCGCCCGGCAGATCGTATTCCGAGCCGCGGCTATCCAGCGGCAGATCGGGCACCGCCAGATAATTTTTCACTCCGCTGCCGATCTTGAACCAGTCGGGATACAGCGCCGCCACCGCGCATACGTCCACGAAATACACTTGCTGCACGAATTGCACCACCTCTGCCAGCAGAGTGCGAATCATCTCCAGCTTTTCCATGCCCAGCGCCGACTGGCCGTCGAGATCGATCGCGTTCGCCACTCCGCCCACCGTCAGATTCTGAATGTGCGGCGTCTTCGATCCCAGCATGCCCACCACTTGCAGCGCCTTCCGCTGATACTCGAGCGCCTGCACATAATGCGAGAACGCCAGCAAATTGATGTTGGGCGGCAGATTCATTGCCGGATGTCCCCAATAACCATTGGCAAAAATTCCCAACTGTCCGCTCGCGGCCACCGCATTCACGCGATCCTGAGCGGCTTTCAATTCGTTGCGCGAATTGCGCGTCCAGGGCGAAAGGCTCTCCGCCAGCTTCGACGTCGCCGCCGGATCCGCCTTCGGAATCTGCAGCACATCGACCCAGTCCAGCGCCGACAATTGGTAGAAATGCACGATATGGTCGTGCAGCGCGTGTGCGATCAAAATCAGGTTGCGGATGTACTGCGCGTTCAGCGGAATTTCCAGCTTCAGTGCGTCTTCCACCGACCGCACGCTGGCCATGGCGTGCACCGTCGTGCACACTCCGCAAAAGCGCTGCGTGAATAGCCACGCATCCCGCGGATCGCGGCCTCGCAAAATCTTTTCAATGCCGCGCCACATGGTGCACGACGCCCAGGCATTGCTGACCGCGTTGTTGTCGACCTCCACGTCGATGCGGAGGTGGCCTTCGATGCGTGTAATCGGATCAATCGTGATTCGTTTCGCCATAGGAACCTGCTGTTAGTCTGTCGTTTCTGTTTCGTTCTCACCGAAATGTCCGTACTTGAAATAACCCGTCCACCGGATATACGGCCGGCGAAAGCGGAAGTAGCTCGCCATGTCGTGCCACTCGCACAGAGGAGCCGGTAAAATCGCCAGACGCTTCACTGCGATCAGAAATCCCAGAACGCCCAGCGAGATGAAGCCCAGCGACACCAGGATCTCGACCGTCGCCGGAAAATACAGCGCCTGCGGATTGGGCCGGAACGCCAGCGTCGTCGGGCTGAAGCGGTAAATCATGCCGCCGAACGAGCTGATCACATACCCGACGAACATCGATCGCGTCGAATGAGTTTTCAACGACTGCCGCAGCAGCCATCCGCCGCCGCCAATCAACAACACTTCCAGCCAGAAAACTCCGGCGAAGCGGTCGAAATGAAATGCCGTGCCCAGGGCTCCGCGGAAGATGATGTCCACGATGCGCAGCCCCAGCCATCCGCAGATCAGCCAGTAAGTAATGCGCGCTGCTTCATCCAGAACTTCCATATCCATCCCGCGCTTCCATACCAGGCAGCACAGCATAGTCGTTCCCGCGACGCAGCCAAATGACATGAATGCCGCAGCTCCCAGATACAAGAATGGCAACCAGGGCGTCTGCCACAGCGGATGCACTCTCTCTCCCGCCAGCAGCATCAACGCGCCCAGCGACGACTGATGCATTCCGGGCAGCAGGTACGCCGCCGCTATGATCCACGGAAAAAAGTAATGCAGCCGTTTCTCAATCAACTCCACCGTGGGACGAAGCCGCGAATCGAAATACCACAGCCGCTCCAGCACTGGCGGCAAGTTCTCCACCGCCAGCGGGATCATGGCGTAAATCGACATGCAGATCGCGACTTCCGCCAGCGGAGAATGCATGTTCCATTTCCACGGGAACACCATCCAGTAAAAATTCCACGGACGCCCCGCGTCGATGCCCAACAAAAGCAGTCCGCACGCGTATGCCAGGAAACTGGTGAGCAGCGCCATGCGCATCAGAGCGTGCAGCCGCTTGCGCCGAAACACCCACGCCGCGATTCCCACCGCGAATGCCCCCGAGCCCAGGGCCGTCATTACCATCACGTTAAACGTCTTCCAGATTCCCCAGCCGTACGCGTCATTCATCCCGCTGACCGGCCCGAGCCCCGCCAGTTCGCGGTACGCCGTCAGCACTAATGCGATCAGCACCAGCACCGAGAGAAGAACAAAGAATCCATTGATGACGGGGAATCCGTACACCGGCACGTTTCGTTCCCAGCGCTGGCTCGGAGCCCGATCGATATTGGCCACTGCGGTGCTCATAGTTGCGCCCTCAATCCGGTCTGTTTTTCGCGTTCGTGCGCTTCTTCTTCATGCCCTTTCAGGCTCTTGCGGATCACCTGCACCAATCCGGCATAGAGCACCGCAGGCAGCGCGAAGTATTGATAAAAGCGTCTCTGCCAGCGCAAGGTTCGGGCTGGTACGGATTCTTGTCCCAGCTCCGGCAATCCCAGTTTTTCGAAGGGAACTCGCGACAGGTACAGCGACTGCGTTCCGCCGTTGTCGAATTCGCCGTACACGCGATTCTGGTAATAGTGGCCGGGATTTTGCTCGATCCGCTGTTTCGCATCGAGCAGCAGCACCGAGCGCGGCCCGAAAATCACCGCACCCGTCGGACACACGCTCGTGCATCCCGGTTTCAGACCTTTTTCCAGCCGCGTGCTGCACAGCTCGCATTTGGTGACCCGCGGATTGAATCCCGCCCACTGGAAGCGCGGAATGTGATACGGGCAAGTGATCGTGCAGTACCGGCAACCAATGCACTTCTCGGCAGTCCACTCGACGATGCCGCTTTCCGGATCCTTATGCAGCGCCTGGAACGGACAACCTGCGGCGCACGCCGGATCCAGACAGTGCATGCACTGCCGCTTCACGAACGAGAACGCAGAACCGTCTTCCGGCTTATATAGCTTGATCACATTGCGGGTCAGGTCGTTCAAGTCGTTTGGCGCCTGGTGCAGGCTGTCGCCGCGCGTGTCCGGAGGCGTGTCGTTGGCCTCGGCGCACGCCGCCACGCAAGCCTTGCACCCAATGCACTTGGTAGCGTCGTACAGCAGTCCCACTGCCGCATTCGGAACCCGGATCTTCTCGCCCGCCTCCAGCGATCCCGTGCCGACTGTCACCGCTACCGCGGCCGGGACACCCGCCTTGGCGATACCTGTGATGAGTTGTCGCCGCGTGATCGCCACGTCATTCCCCCTTCTTGTCAGCAGGTTTTTCGGAGGACGCTTTCAGTTTTTCGGCATGGGCCCGGTCGGCGCTGATGCGCTCCACCCCGGCTTCCATGCTGGTCTGGAAGCGCTGCGAAGCCACCCAGGCCGCTCCGCCCACCGCTCCCGCGATCGCCCCGACCAGCGTTCCGGCCGTGACTTTCAGATTGCCCGCGCTGCTGTAGATCGGAGGATAGGTATCCGGAGGCGTCGCCAAATGGATCGGCACCGTCTCGAACGTTCCCATCTGCCACACCACGCCTTTTTCCGTGCAACCGAGACAGGGGACGCCCAAGCCGATCGGCCACACCCCCGGTATTTCATTGAAGTGGCGAGTCGAGCACGCCGCGTGCGTCACCGGACCCTTGCAGCCCAGCTTGTAGAGGCACCAGCCCTTGCGATGTCCTTCGTCGCCGAACGCCGCCGCAAATCTGCCCGCATCAAAATGCGCGCGTCGCGGGCAGTTGTCATGGATCACTCGCTCGTACGCGAACCTCGGCCGCGAGAACTGATCCATCTCTGGCAAACGTCCCATGGTCACGTACTCGAGCACTACCGCCAGGAAGTTATAAGGATTTGGAGGGCAGCCGGGCAGATTGATGATCGGCTTGCCCGAGATTACAGAATCCACGCCAACCGCGCCCGTTGGGTTCGGATCAGCCGACGGCACGCCGCCCCACGATGCGCATGAGCCGATGGCAATCACCGCAGCCGCCTCCCCCGCCACCTCTTTTATGACCTGAATCGCCGGACGCCCTGCGAGTTCCATGTAAACGCCGTCGTCGCGAGTCGGAATTGACCCCTCCACCACCAGCACATATTTTCCGGCGTTGTCTTCTATCGCGGATCGTAGCGCCGCTTCCGCTTGCGCTCCCGAAGCCGCCATCAGCGTCTCGTGATAATCAAGCGAGATGACGTCCAGGATCAGGTGCGCGACGTCAGGCGCCGACGTTCGCAGCAGCGTCTCCGTGCACCCCGTGCAGTCCTGGAAATGCAGCCAGATGACCGACGGCCGGCGCGCCTTGCCCACCAGTTTCGCGACCTGGGCCGCAGTGGCTTTATGAGTGAGAGCCAGGCCTACTGGCGCGGCTACGATGATTTTTGAACAGAGTTGTAAAAAACTTCGACGGGACACGCCACTCTTCTTCAGATGTGCCGCAATCGTATCTTTCTCGCCTGTCGACATAGACAGTCTCCCTCGCAACATGCCAGACGAATGGCTCCGCGCCTGTTGCTCGAATCAGAATTGCCACCGCCGCGACGCATTACTGCGCCTCAGCCAACTTGTACCTTCGGAATTCTTCCTTCGACTGCGGAGAGAGTTCGGTGAGACTAGCCTGGGATGGGATTCTGGTAGGGACTAATTAAGATAAAGACGTATGAATTCATTACCAGCACTGCGCGTTCGATTGATCCCGAGTAGTCTTCCGACAATCCTCCCTCTGGACTGCTGATCAGTCCGACCGAGTCGAATGTAGTCTTTATCCTCCTTTTCAGCAATTGCCGTAAGTGATGCAGATCACAGCTCACCGTGACAATAATCATCACGGCAAGACATTGACGGGTATGGCTTTCTCCATAAGTTGTTTAGAACTTAATCAGCAGGTGATCAGAAATACGCGGACGCCTTCGGCCCATCGAAGCAACTGAAAATGGGGTGCCCCATTTCTCGCCGCTTTTGCGAGAAGTGGGGATTTTCGACAGAGCGAAGCCTGAGGGATCTCCAGTGGGGACACAGCCAACGAGATTCAAACTGAAGCTGGTTATTGCTGCAGGATCTGCCCGGCTTTCGGATGCACCGTCTCGTTCTTGATCTGCATAGCATCCCAGCCTCCGCCAAGCGCCTTCACCAGATACACGGAACTGACCATCTGCTGCCCGAGCAGTTGCGTCTCCAGCCGCTGACTGCTGAGAAGAGTGGTCTGCGCAGTGATCACGTCCAAGTAATTTGTCACTCCGCCCACGTAACGATTGTTGGCAATTTCGAGCGCGCGCCGGGCATCTGCCACCGCCGCGCCCTGAGTCGTGAGTGCCTGCGAGATCGTACTCAGGTTGCTGATCCCGTCTTCCACTTCCTGAAACGCGGTGAGCACCGTCTGTCGGTAATTGGCCACCGATTGATCATAGGCGGCCCGGGCTGCCGCCAGGTTCGCCCGGTTGCGCCCGCCCTCCAGAATCGGCTCGAGCGCGTCCGCGCCCAGCGACCAGAACAGGCTCGGCGCGTTCAGCAGCGACGCGATCTGCGTGCTCTGCCATCCTCCGCCCCCACTCAAAGTGATGTGCGGATAGAACGCGGTGCGCGCCAGCCCGACTTGCGCGTTTTCAAAGGCCATTTCCCGTTCGTAGGTCGCGATGTCGGGCCTGCGCTCCAGCACGTCCGAAGGAACTCCTAGTGGAACGGGCGGCGGAGTCGCCTTCAGCGCCGCCACCGGCACGCTGAAATTCGATGCCGGCTGTCCCACCAGCACCGCGATGGCGTGCTCATACTGCGCCCGCGATTCTTGCACCAAAGCCAACTGCGAGATCGTGGAGTCCAGCACGGTCGCCTGCTGCGCCACTTCCAGCCCGCTGGCGATGCCTCCCTGGTGACGGTTCTGCACTAGATCGAGGCCTTTGCGCTCGTACACGACCGACTCTTGGACTACCTGATACTCCGCGTCCAGCTCGCGCAGATTGAAATAGTCGGCCGCCAGCTCGGCGCTCAAAACCAGTTGTACGTTCCCCAGATCGGCCGCCGTCGATTGCAAAGACGCGTTCGACGCCTCCAGATTTCGCCGCACCCGCCCAAATAGATCGACCTCATAGCTCAGCGAAAACGGGATCGCATAGATGTTTTCCGTATACGGAGCCACGCCCTGTTGAGCCCCGGTGGTGGCAAAGCCATTGAGCGGACGGTTCCCGGAGCCGCGCAGTCGCTGCGCGCTTGGATCTGCGGAAAGTTGCGGAAAGTAACCCGCGGTGGCCACTCGCGCCAGCGACCGCGCCTGGCTCAAGCGATCTCGCGCCGCCACCAGCGATTGATTCGCCTGCAGCAATTCCTGCTCGTATGCATCCAGCGTGGAATCATGAAACACCTCCCACCACGCGCCTTTGGGGATGGCATCTTTCGGCGCAGCCTCCTGCCACGGCGGTTGCGTCTTCCACGCATCCGGCGCCGCAGCCGGAGCCGCCGCACGGCTGTACCGCGGTCCCACCGTGCAAGCCGTCGACAACACTGCCAACATCCCAATGGCCGCAACCGCGAACTTCACTGCGCGTTTCCTTTCCCTTGCCCCGTCCCCTGATTTCCCGAGCTTGGATTCGCCGGATTCGGATTGGCCGAACTTGAATTGGACGGATTTTGCGATTGCGGCTGCGGCTGCGGCTGCGCGGCCACATTCACCACCTGTCCCTCTTCCAGCGAGTCGGGCGGATTGATCACTACCAGATCGTTGACCGTAACTCCGTCCAATACTTCCAGGCTGGTTCCGTAATCTTTTCCGATATTGAGCGGCCGCAATTGCACCTTCTTGTCCGGACCAACCACCGCGACTTGCGCCCCCTGCGCGCGGAACAGCATCGCATTCACCGGCACTGTCACCTTGTTCACATTTGAGCCGACGGCAAAATGCACTTCGCCGAACGACCCTGGCAACAAGCGACCATCTTTATTCGGGACATCCACTTCAGTCAGCAGAGTGCGGGTATTCGTATCGATCGCTTCCGCGGTACGCGCGATCTTGGCCGAAAATTTCTGCCCCGGAAATTCCTGCAGCGTCACGTATGTGTTCGCGCCCACCTTGATGTACGGCGCATAGGCTTGGGGCACGCTGGTGTACACGCGCAACGGATCGACCCGCGCAATGTCGAACAGCTCGCGCCCGGAGGCCTGCGCTCCCGCGTTGATCAGCGCTCCCGGATCGACATTCCGGCGCGTCAGCACTCCGGAAAATGGAGCATAAACTTTCTTGAACCCTTCGAGCTGCTCCAGCCGCCGAACGTTGGCATCCGCCGCCGCCAGATTCGCCTGGGCTTGCCGATAGCCGCTCGTCTGCGTATCCGCTTCCTGCGCCGAGACCGAGTCGCTCTTGCGCAGATTCTCCCACCGATCCGCGCTGATCTTCGCCAGTTCCAGCTGCGCGATGATTTGCTGGCGCGCCGCCCGCGTCTGGTTCAACTCCTGATCCACTTCCGGAGTGTCAATCGTCGCCAGCAACTCGCCTTCCGTCACCCGGCTGCCGATGTCCTTGTACCACTTCACTAAATATCCACTCGTACGCGCATAAATCGGAGACTCTTCAAAAGCAAGTAGGGATCCGGGCAGCACCAGATCTTCGTCCGGTTTTTCCGCCAACGGATGAACCACCGCCACGGTCGGAACGGTCTCGAGCTCCGTTTCTTTGGCTAGCGCGCGCTCGTGACTGGCGTGACCGATCAGCGTCACTGCCCCCGCAAGCAGCAGTACCAGTAGAGCCACTCCCACCAGCATCAAGGCTTTCCGCGGAGGCGCAGGAGGAAGCTCGGGCGGGGGCTGAATGCCAGGCGGCTGGTGCCGCGAGTGCTCCTCCATCGCCAGAATTTCTTCATCCCGCCGGGCCTGCGTACTTCTCCCGTGCAGCGATTGCTCTTCGGACTGCTGTTCTACGCTCATGCTTGACTCCACTGCCTCACAAAAACCTCCAGATCTTCTCTCATCTATGCCTGCTCCTGCTCTCGCGCCCGCCTCGCTTCCCTGCGCCCGTGGAAGATGGCAAACACGCTGGGCACGAAAAACAGGGTCGCAACCGTCGCGAACAGCAAGCCGCCGATGACGGCGCGTCCCAACGGCGCGTTCTGCTCACCGCCTTCGCCAAGACCCAGCGCCATCGGCACCATCCCAATAATCATCGCCAGTGCCGTCATCAGCACTGGACGAATGCGCGTGTATCCCGCAGCCACAGCTGCTTTGAATGCCGGAATGCCTTCGTCCAGCTGTTCGCGGGCAAAGCTTACCATCAAAATGGAATTGGCCGTCGCCACTCCCATGCACATCACCGCGCCGGTCAGCGATGGCACGCTCAGCGTGGTGTGCGTCAACAGCAGAAACCAGCAGATGCCCGCCAACGCCCCCGGCAGCGCCGTAATAATGATGAACGGATCGAGCCACGATTGGAAGTTGATCACGATTAACAGATATACCAGCAGAATCGCGCCCGCCAATCCCACCCCCAGGCCGAAGAACGATGACCGCATGGTCGCGACCTGCCCCCGCACCACGATATGCGTTCCTCGCGGCAGGTGGGGCTCGAAGGTTTTGAGCAGCTTATCCGTATCCGCCGCAACCGCTCCCAGATCGCGATCCTGCGTGCTGCTGTACACATCGATCACCGGCTGCACGTTCCAGTGATTCACTGTAGCCGGACGCACCGCTGGAGAAATCTGCACCAGGTTCCCCATCAATTGCGGACCCTGCTGCGAAATGACGGGGATATCCATAAGGTCCTGCAGATTCGTCATGCGGTATTGCGGAGACTGCACCGCGATTTGATACGTAACTTCGTTCTTCGGGTTGAGCCAGAAATTCGGCGACGTCTGGAAGCTTCCGCTGAGCGAGACCAGCGCGCTCTGGGCTACCTCCCGCGCCGTCAAACCCACCTGCGTCACCCGCGTTCGCTCGATATCCATGTGCAGCGTGGGCAGCGACAGCAACTGCTGCACGTGCACGTCGGCGGTTCCCGGAATGTGCCGCATGCGGTTCGCAATCTGCTGCGCGATCGTATAACTGGTCAGCGAATCGGTGCCCACCACCTGGACGTCAATCGGAGCGGGCAGGCCGAAATTCAAAATCTGCGTGACAATGTCAGCCGGTTGAAAGAAAAATTCCACCCCGGGAAAATGCCGCGGCAGAAATTCGCGCAGATGACGTCTCAGGTCTGCCGTCGGCACATGATGCTCCGGATTGAGCGCGATCAGAATCTCCGCATCGCTGGTTCCAATCGTGCCGTTCGAACTGTAGGACTGATTGATTCCCGAGTTGGGCAAGCCAATGTTGTCGAGAATGGTCTGCAATTGGCCCTGCGGAATCTCCTGCCGCAGCGTTCCCTCGATTTCGTCGCACAGGCGCGCCGTTTCTTCTACGCGCAAACCCGCCCGCGCCCGCACATGCAGCCGCAGCAGCCCGCATCTACTTGCGGGAAAAAGTCCTGCCCCAGGAATGTATAGAGCCCCAGCGACAGCACGCAGAAAGTCAGAAAACACGCCACGAACCAGCCGCGATGCTCCAGCGTCGTCTCCAGCAGAGACTCGTAACCGCGGCGGAAGTCCTCGAACTTGCGCTCGAATCCGCGCTGGAACCGGCCCAGCGCCGTCTTCGGCGCATCCGCCCGGTGCTCGTGTCCCCGCATGATGTACATCACCAGCGTCGGAATCAGCGTTCGCGAAAGCAGATAGCTGGCTAGCATGGCAAAGCTCACCGCCTCGGCCAGCGGCACGAACAGGAACTTCGCGACCCCCGTCAAAAAGAACATGGGCACGAACACGATGCAAATGCTGAGCGTGGAGACGAAAGCCGGAACAGCGATCTGCTGGGCGCCATCCAGAATCGCCTGCCGCATCTCCTTGCCCATCGCCAGATTGCGCTCGATGTTTTCGATTTCCACCGTGGCGTCATCCACGAGAATGCCGACAGCCAGCGCCAACCCGCCTAGCGTCATGATGTTGATAGTCTCGCCGAGCGCGCCCAGCAGGATGATCGAAACGAAAATCGATAGCGGAATCGAAATGGAGATGACGATCGTGGGCCGCCAGTCGCCCAGAAAGATCAAGATCATCACCGCCGTCAGCGCCGCCGCAATCAACCCTTCCCGGATCACGCCATAAATCGATGCCCGCACAAACAGCGACTGGTCGAACAGCGCCGTGATCTTCAACTCCGGCGGCAGGGCCTGTGCGGCCTGCTGCACAATACTCTTCACTCCGGCGACAATCTGCAGTGTCGATGCCTTCCCGTTCTTGTAAATCGACATTAGCGCGCCGCGATTTCCATCCTGGCGCACGATGTTGGTCTGCGGCGCGAACCCATCGCGGATGTGCGCCACATCCCGCATATACAGCGTTGCCCCGTTCACTGTCTTGACCGGCAGATCGTTCAATTCCGCAATCGTCCGGGGCGTTCCGTTCATTTCCACGCTGTATTCCAGCGGGCCCATCTTGATCGTGCCGGTGGGTAGAATGATGTTCTGCGCGTTCACCGCGTTCACGATGTCGTTGGGTGACAGTCCGTACGATTGCAGCTTGGGCAAATCCAGATCGACCTGAATCTGCCGGATCTTGCCGCCATAAGGATAGGGCGTCGCCGCTCCCGGAACCGTCGCCAGAAAAGTGCGCAGAAAGTTCTGCCCCAGATCGAACAGTTCCTGCTCCGGCAGGGTCTTGCTGCTCAGACCCAGCTGAATAATCGGCGTCGTCGACGCGCTATAAGAAATGATCAGCGGCGGGGTTGTTCCCGGTGGCAGACTGTGCACCGAGGTCTGGCAGATGGCGGTGATCTGCGCGATCGCGCCCTGCAGGTTCGTACCCGGACGGAAGAATACTTTGATGACTCCCAATCCATACACCGATTGGGATTCCATATGCTCGATGTCGTTGACAGTAGTCGTAATGCCGCGCTCGGAATTGGCGACGATCCGGTCGGCCATGTCTTGCGGCGACATGCCCGTGTAGAACCAGACCACCGAAACCACGGGAATATCAATGTCGGGAAAGATGTCGGTGGGCGTGCGCAGGATCGTGATTGGCGTGAGAATCAGAATCACCACCGCCATCACGATGAACGTATACGGACGTCTTAGGGCTAAGGCAACAATCCACATGGTCTACGGCCGCTCCACCATCCCATGAAATTCTGCGCACTGCGCTTCCCCAAGCGTGCTCAGCGAATGCCATCTAGATTCGATACTGTGCGTATCGGATTCTAAATACTTGAGCCTCGATTATATGGTAGCGTAGGGACATGCGCCAGAA
Source organism: uncultured Acidobacteriota bacterium (assembly GCA_963763795.1). Classification (GTDB taxonomy): domain Bacteria; phylum Acidobacteriota; class Terriglobia; order Terriglobales; family Acidobacteriaceae; genus Sulfotelmatobacter. The sequence goes on from CAVXPP010000007.1 coordinate 1,545,122, forward strand.
GACTTCGCCGCTTTCACACGGCGAAAACGGCAATGGGAAACGCCCTCCGGGACGTCCCCGCAGCGAAGAAGCCCGCCAGGCCATTCTGCGCAGCACTCTGCGGATTTTGGGGCAGAGCGGTTTTTCTGATCTTACGATTGAAGATGTTGCCGATCACGCTGGCGTCGGCAAAGCCACGGTTTACCGCTGGTGGCCCAACAAGGGTGCGCTGATCGCCGACGCTTTTGCCAGCAACACGACGCGCAAGCTGCGTTTTCCCGATACCGGATCAGTCTTCTCTGACATGAGCCGGCAGATGCGCCAACTGGTGAAGGTGTTTCGCGGCCCGCGCGGCCGCATCGTTTCCGCCATCCTCGCCGCCGGCCAAAACGATAGAGACCTGATTGCGGCCTTCCGAGAGCGTTTCCTGTGGCCGCGGCGCCAGGAGGCCTACGACACTCTGCGCCGGGGTATCCGCCGCGGCGAGTTGCGCAAGGACATCGACCCCGATCTCGTTCTCGATTCTCTCTACGGCCCGATCTACATGCGCTTTCTTATTCGCCACGATCGCCTGACTCCAGAATTCGTCGATCGCTTGTGCGCCCTCGTTCTGGGCGGTGCCCGCCCGCGTCGAAAAATCCACTCCCGCGTCGCCTAGAGCCGCTCTCATATATGGCTTCGGGATGGGCGGCTAGAACCTGCCGGATTAATGGCCTTCGGAAGGCGCGGCCAGAGTCGGCCTCACAAATGGCTTTGGGGAGGGGGTTTGGGAAGGGCACGGCTTCAGCCGTGCCGCTATTGGTCAGTAAGAACCGGGCTTTAGCCCCTGAGGGCAGCTTGCGCTGAACCATTTATGAGACCGGTCCTAGATCATCTCACCTTCACACCCGCCAGTAATCGGGCCTCCAGTTCTGAATCGCTTTCTTGATCTCCTTGCGCGACAGCTTTTCGTTCAACGCCCGCTCTGCCAGCTTCGCCACCTCGGCATCCGAAGCAAACCGCAATCCGCACAGCTGACCTTCGGTTAACTCAGGAATTCGCGACCGTAGAGGCTCGCTGAGCAGTTGCGTCAGCCGCAAACGCTCTTCCAGCCGAATCACCCTATCCTGCACTTTCAAAGAGTTCAGACGCACTTTAAAGACCAGGGTCAGCAGCGCGAGCGCCAGCAGGATCAACAGAAACGCGTGAAAGTTGTCTCGAAAATCGCTCTCGCGCAGATGATAAAAAAAGTGGACCAGTGTCAACACCAGCCCAAGCACAAAGACCGGAACCAGGAAGAAATGAAACGGCGGATCCCATCGGGTGTGATTGGCAAACGTCTGCGGCTTCGTTTCGGCCATGAGAGCCTCCTCGCGTGAGAACGAGAAAGTGTAGCAGAGCAGCTCTGAATTTTCGGAAACAAGGGTGGGTTAAACCTCACCCAGACCCAGCCGCGTAGCGGTGGTATGTGAAAGCCCGGCACGTAAGTGCCGGGTGCGGCGGGAAAAAATCACTGAGGACGGCACCACTTCTCACACACACTCTTTACCCTCGAGGGCTCGCGGTTCGCTTTAAACCATTGGTGAGACCCCTCATTTCGAACTACCTCCGCCTTGCAGAAAATTAAATTCGCCCGGCCGAAACTTCTCACGCCGAAGCTGAATCCAAAGCTGCCATGAAAGCTATTCAAGTGAAGCAACCCGGCGGTCCAGAGGCCATGATCCTGGCGGATCTTCCGGTTCCCGAGCCCAAGGCCAATGAAGCGGTCGTCAAGTTAACCGCTTCTGGCGTGAATTTCATCGATGTCTACTACCGCGAGGGCCGGTACAAAGCTCCGCTGCCCTTTGTTCCCGGGCAGGAGGGCGCGGGCGCAGTCACCGCCGTCGGCTCCGAGGTGAAATCTGTCAAGCCGGGCGATCGCGTCGCCTGGTCCGGTCAGCTCGGCGGATACGCGGAATACGCCACCATTCCCGCCGATCAACTGGTATCCGTTCCCGCCGGCGTCAGCGATCAGCAGGCCGCCGCGGCCATGCTGCAGGGCATGACCGCGCACTACCTTTCGCATGACACTTATCCTCTGAAGCCCGGTGAGACCGCGCTGGTGCATGCGGCCGCCGGAGGCGTCGGATTGCTTCTCGTCCAGATGGCGCACAACATCGGCGCGCGCGTCATCGCGACCGTTTCCACCGACCCCAAGGCCAAGCTCGCGCTCGACGCTGGCGCCGACCACATCATTCTTTATACGCAACAGGATTTCGAAGCGGAAACCAAGCGCTTTACCGGAGGCAAGGGTATCGACGTTGTCTATGATTCGGTAGGCAAAACCACTTTCGAAAAAGGTCTCAACATCTTGCGCCCGCGCGGCATGATGGTCCTGTTCGGTGGTTCCAGCGGCGCCGTCCCTCCCTTTGATCCGATTGCGTTATCGCAAAAGGGATCGCTCTACCTCACGCGTCCCTCGCTGACGCACTACCTCGCCACCCGCGAAGAGCTGGTAGCCCGGTCCGCCGCGGTTTTTGCCATGATCGCGGCCGGAAAACTTAAGTTGCGGATCGACCACACCTACCCGCTCGCCGAAGCGCAGCGCGCGCACCGCGACCTCGAGGGTCGCAAGACAACCGGCAAGTTGCTGCTGATCGCCTAGAATCCTTGTCGCAGCCGGTTGGAACGAGTTTGTGTGGGGACAGCCGCCCTCTGGTGTCCAGCCGCGATGCGGCGCAAGAGTGCCCTGAGCTCGTCGGAGCGGCGCAAGCCGTGGGTAGAAGAAGCTGGAAAGGCGCAAGCCCCGTAGGGGCGAAAGAATGGCTACGGCACAGAATCCCCAGCGTCCTCGCGGCTTCGTTGAGGCATCCAATCGGGCATGCACTCTTGATTCGGCGCTCATAAATTCTTTGGTTGTTTGTCGTATCCTCCCTCCATTACATTGGCTCAAAGTTCTGGAGGTTCCTATGCGCTCGCCCCTGTTTCTATTCACACTCAGTCTCTGCCTCGCGTTGGCTGGCGTCGGATGTACGAGCAAACCGCCGGCCGATAACACAACCGCTAATTCCGACGCTCAAAATCCTCCCGGGCAAAACGCTCCGGGAAACAGCGGAACAGCAGATGCCCGACAAGACAGCGGCCGCAAAGAAGCGAAAGAGGCAAAGCGAGAACCGATCGTTGTACCCGCAGGCAAGTCGATCACTGTCAGACTCGGCTCCGCTCTCGGCTCCAAGCTGAGCCAAGCGGGGCAGACTTTTTCGGGTAGCGTCGCGAAAGATGTTTTGGTTGGCGGCTCCGTTGCCATCCCTCAGGGCGCTACTGTCGGCGGCACCGTCACCGATGCCAAGCCCCTCGGCAAGTTTGCCGGAGGTGCGGTGCTACAGGTTCGCCTCGACTCCATCAATCTCAACGGCTCCGATATTCCCGTGCAAACGGCCTTGCGCACCTTCTCGCAGAAGGGTAAAGGCAAACGGACCGCGGTTCTGGCCGGTGGAGGCGCTGCTCTCGGCGGCCTCATCGGAGGCCTGGCGGGCGGCGGCAAAGGCGCAGCCATCGGATTGGCTGCGGGTGGCGGCGCTGGAGCAGGTGGCGCGGCTCTCACTGGAAATAAAGAGATCGTCCTTCCTTCCGAGTCCGCCATCAGCTTCGAATTGTCGCAACCCCTCGAGCTTCAGCCATAAAATCCCGCGTTCATTCGCATCGGTGAAAGCACGGCTCCGGCCGTGCTTTTCTTTTTCCGCGCTGCTCGGAAATGGATGAAGCCCTCTGCCTGTAGCGGGTCAGGTTGATTTCCACGGCGCGAAATTTCCGAGAGGCGTCATCCCGGAGGCCCCGCGTTTTCACCAGCGGGACGAGGAATCTCCCGTGGGCATACAGCCAAGTTCAAAACTGACTCACTGCCTCTCCGGTTGCGATCTTGACACTCCCCCGCCTGTCGGCGATATGATATTCCTGTTGCACAACTTCTCCCGCCATGCTCGACTTCACTCGCTACGAAATCCTGACCTTCGATTGTTATGGCACTTTGATCGACTGGGAGTCCGGTATCCTCGCCGCGCTCCACCACATCCTTTCCGCCCATGGCAAAAAGCTCGACGACGCCACCCTGTTGCGGCTCTACGGAGATTTTGAAGAACGCTCGGAGCACGGCACGTTTCAGCCCTATCGTCAGGTTTTGAAATCAGTCGTGAGGCAATTCGGCGAGGAATTGAAATTCACGCCCGCTCAAAGGGAAGAAGAATCTCTGCCCGAATCCCTGCCCTCGTGGAAGCCCTGGCCCGATACGGTCGCCGCTCTTCGCCAACTGAAAACGCGCTTTCGACTAGCCATCCTCTCGAACGTGGATGACGATCTATTTGTAGGTACCCGCCCTCAACTCGTCGTTGCATTCGATGCGGTCATCACCGCCCAGCAAGCACAGGCTTACAAGCCTTCACTGAAGCTTTTCGAACTCGCTCTGAGCCGCATCCACGCTCCCGCCCACCGCGTTCTGCACGTCGGCCAAAGCATCTATCACGATGTGATTCCCGCGCAGGCTCTCGGATTGGCCACGGTGTGGGTGAACCGTCCGTCGGCGCGGCCGGGCGTAGGCGCGGTCAAATCCGCGGACGCCAAGCCCGATCTCACCGTCACCAGCCTAGCCGAACTTGCCGCCGCAGCGTGTGATTGACGCAGAATTTCCACCGCTGGGGGTCCCAAACGCAGCCGCCAGGGGCGGTATGTGAAAGCCCGGCACGGAAGTGCCGGGTAGAGTTGCCAAACGACAAGCGAGTCCCATAGGGACGGCACCAGGGCTTACCGCACACTCTCCCCGGCAGCTTGCTTTAAAAGCCTCGCTGAGCCCAGTCCCTAGAAATTCACCGGTAGCTTCACCACTCTTTTCTGGATCGCCCACATCACCAGTTCAGCCTTGTTGTGAATGCCCAGCTTCCGCATCAAATTGAACTTGTGCGCATCGACAGTCTTCGCGCTGACGCCTAGAATGCCCGCGGCTGAGCGTACCGTTCGGCCCTCCGCCAGCAGCTTCAGCACTTCGCGCTCTCGTCCCGTCAACACGCGGTTGCGCGGGACGACCTCACTCACTGGCCACGTCGTCACCTCCGGCATCTCCTGCTCCGCCAATCGCCGAAAAGCCGTGCCCCGCACCATCTCCACCAATTCTTCCGCCGAAGTATGCCGCTCCGCAAACGCAGCTCCCTCCTGGGCGGAATGAACCGCTAATTCATGGCGGTCCGCCCGCAGAAACAGCACATTGCTTTTCGGAGATTCTCGCAGGATCAGCCGCTCGCTGGCCTCAGCGTCACATTTGAAAATATGCAGCGCCGCAATCACAATCTCCGGACGGTGCTCGAACACGCGACGCAGCGCCTCTGGGGCGTTTCCCGCCTCCGCCACCACGGCAATGTCCGGCTCATCTTCCAGCAACCGGCGCAAGCCCTGGCGTAGCAGGACATGATCGTGCGCCAAAACGCAGCGAATGCTCTTACCGTCTGGTGTCTGTGCGTGGGGGCACACAGTAACTCCTTTGTTCAGGCCAGAGATAATTGAGGTGCGTGGGCTCGGTTCTAAACCCGCGGACGACGAAGACGTCCCCTATTGTAACCTGTGCGTTAGCCCAATCGCCTGCGAAAGTGCTGCGGCTCGACATTTTTTCGTATCGCACGGCCCGCTTGCCGTGAAATCCTCATCCTGCCTGCCCCATCAGGTACAATCAAAAATTTATGTTGCGCTACTTCACTGCAGGAGAATCTCACGGGGAGGTCCTCGTCGCTTTCCTTTCCGGCATGCCCGCCGGATTGAAAGTCGACCAGTCCTTTCTCGACCGCGAACTCTGGCGCCGTCAGCAAGGCTACGGCCGCGGCGGACGCATGAAGATCGAGCGCGACACCGCCCATATTCTTTCCGGCGTGCGCCACGGCATCACCATCGGTTCGCCGATTTCCGTGCAGCTCGAAAATCGCGATTGGAAAAACTGGCAGGAATCTCTTCCCGTCGGCGAGGGCGATCCCGCCCGGCACAAGCGCGTCGCCTCGCCTCGCCCCGGCCACGCCGATCTTGCCGGCGCGCTGAAATACAATTTCCCCGAAGCGCGCTATATTCTCGAGCGCGCCTCCGCCCGTGAATCCGCCGCCCGCGTCGCCATCGGCGCCCTCGCCAAACTTTTTCTGCGCGAACTCGGCATCGAAGTCTTGAGCCACGTGGTCACCACCGGCAGCGTAACTCTGTCCGACCAGGTTCCGTGGGAGAAAATTCGCGCTCTGCTCGATCGCGACGAAGTTCTTCTCAACTGCGCCGATCCCGAAACCGAGCAGCGCATGAAAGAGGAAGTCGACAAAGTCCTGAAAACCGGCGATTCTCTCGGCGGAGTTTTCGAAGTCGTCGCGCACAACGTTCCTCCCGGCCTCGGCACCTACGCTCAATGGGACGAGCGCCTCGACGCTATGTTGGCCGCCGCCGTCATGTCGCTGCAGGCCGTCAAAGCGGTCGAAATCGGCTCGGGCGTCGCCGCCGCTTTCGCGCCCGGTTCGCAGGTTCACGACGAAATCGGCTACACTGCGGCCTCCGGATTCACCGCCTTTTCGCGCACCCACAACAACGCCGGCGGCATCGAAGGCGGCATCTCCAATGGAGAAGAAATCCGCGTCCGCGGCTACCTTAAACCGATTTCCACGCTGCGCCGTCCATTGCAGTCGGTCGATTTTTCAACCCGCGAGCTGGTCAAAGCCGCCTACGAGCGTTCCGACGTGTGCGTGGTCCCGGCCGCCGGAGTCGCTGCCGAAGCCATGGTCGCTCTCACCCTGGCGCGTTGCGCTCTGGAAAAATTCGGCGGCGACTCCATGACCGAAACTCTCCGCAACTTCCACGGATACTGCGAGCAACTGAAGAAATTTCTGATGATCTATCCGATCGTTAAATTCGGCAATCCCGTGCTCGAGAAGCCCTCCGAGGCGGTCACCGATCTTCGATGAGGATCTCGAAAAGCTGATCGAAGACATGTTCGAGTCGATGTACGCCGCTCACGGCGTCGGCCTCGCCGCCCCGCAAATCGGTATTGGACGTCGCATCGCCGTCATCGACGTCACCTTTAAGGAAGATCCCAGGGCCAAGCTGGTCCTCATCAATCCCGAAATCATTCACAAGGAAGGCAAACACACGCAAAGCGAGGGATGCCTCAGCATCCCCGATTTCCGCGAGAACGTCACTCGCCCCAACAAGGTGACCGTCCGCGCCCAGGACGTTCATGGAAAGGTCTTCGAGAAAACCGGAGAGGAACTTCTCGCCCGCGCCTTGCTCCACGAAACCGACCATCTCAACGGCAAGCTCTACATCAGCCATCTCAGCGTGATCAAACGCGACCTGATAAAGCGCAAAATCCGCAAGCTCATAAAAGCCGGAGAGTGGTAGAGAATTGTGTAATTAGGAAATTTGGTAATTTGAGAGAGTTGGGAAATTGGGAAATTTAGTAATTTTGTAATTTGGAGATTTTGAAATTTAGTAGTTTGGTGATTGAGTAATCGGGTGATTGAGTAATGGGGGACGTAGGACCTGAGTCATTTGGCCATTGTGTAATTTCAATCGACCCGTAGAACGGAATCATCCTGCATCCAGCCGCGAAGCGGCGAAAGAATGCAGCCCACGGCGCAAGCCGTGGGAGCGATCGGCAAAAATGAGCAACCCCCGAAGGGGCGGAAGAAAAGCGCCTGTTTCTATCCGCGATTCGGTCGCACCCTGAGACCGGTTTTAATTACTCAATTACCAAATTACCCGATTACCAAATGCCCTTGGATCTCGTTTTCTGCGGAACTCCGCGCTTCGCCGTCCCGACACTGGAACGACTGGTCGAGGCCGGACACCGCATCCATCTCGTCGTCACCCAGCCCGATCGCCCCAAGGGGCGCGGCCTCGAGCTTGTCGCCTCCCCCGTCAAAGAATCCGCGCTGAGGCTGAATCTCCCCATCGCGCAACCCGACCGCATCAAGGCCAACGAAGAATTCCGCGCCCAACTCGCCGCCCTCAAACCCGACGCCATCATCGTCGTCGGCTACGGCCGCATCATCCCGCAATGGATGCTCGATCTCCCGCCCCTCGGCAACATCAATCTGCACGCCTCGCTGCTTCCCAAATATCGTGGCGCCGCGCCCATCCAGTGGGCCATCGCCAACGGCGAAACAGTCACCGGCAATACCACCATGCGCATCGACGCCGGCCTCGATACCGGCGACATTCTGCTGCAGCAGGAACTCCCCATCGCTCCCGATGACACGGCCGAAACCCTCGCCCCCGCGCTCGCCAGCATGGGAGCCACTTTGCTCGTCGAAACTTTGCGCGGACTGCGAAGCCGGCACCATTAAGCCGCGCAAGCAAGACGACTCGCACTCCTCGCTCGCCCCAATTCTCAAAAAAGAAGATGGCCTGGTCGACTTCTCCCGTCCGGCCTCCGAAATCTACAATCGCCTCCGCGGATTCCAGCCCTGGCCCGGCGCCTACACGAAATTTCGCGGCAAGAATCTTCAGATCTGGAAAGCGCTCCCGACCTCGGAGGCCGTCTCTCCCGCCGAACTGAAAGTCACTGCCAATCGCCTGCTGGTCGGCTGCGGTCACAACACATCGCTGGAACTCCTCGAAATCCAGCTGGAAGGAAAAAAGCGCATCCCCGGCCCGAGACTTCATCCAGGGCTACCACCTCAATCCCGGCGAAAAACTAGGCGTAGTAATGGATAATAACAATGTAGGGACGGACGCATTCGCCGTCCCGCGGGCACAACCCGCGTTTCTGCGCTCAAGGCGCCCCGGCGCTTTGAGGACGCCACAGGTCCCGCAAGCTCAAACAAGACCTAACTCCCGCCACAACTCTGCGTCCTCAGCGTCCTCTGTGTTTTGGTTCCCCTTCCGTACAATCGGACCATGCCCATCTCCCCGGCCCGCGCCGCCGCTTTCGATATCCTGCTCCGCGTCGAGCGCGAATCTTCCTACGCTTCCGAACTCCTCCACTCCGACGCGTCCAATCGCCTGTCCACCCCAGATCACGCTCTCACCACCGAACTCGTCATGGGCGTCCTTCGCTGGCGCGCCCGTCTCGACGACGAAATCGCCGCCGCCTCTTCGCAACCTTTATCCCGGCTCGATCTCGAAATTCTCATCTCCCTGCGCCTAGCTCTCTATCAATTTCGCTGGCTCGATCGCATCCCCGCCCGCGCCGCTCTCCACGAGAGTGTCGAACTCGTAAAGCGAGCCCGCAAAAGCTCCGCCGCTCCCATTCGTGAACGCCGTCCTCCGCAAACTTTCCAACAATCCTCTGTGTTCCTCTGTGCCCCCCGTGGTGAATCCGCAGTCCCCTGAAGCCCTAGCCGCCAGCCTGGTCGCATCCGCTCTGGCTAGTCGAACGCTGGGCCAGCGACTATGGGCTCGCCGTCGCCGAAGCCATCTGCAGGCACGATCAATCGATCCCCACAACCAGCATCCGCCTGCGCAAGCCGGAAGCCGAAGCCTCGCTCCAATCCGAAAAGATCGCTCTGGCCAGCGGAGCGCTCCTTTCCACCGCTCGCACCGTCCACTCCGGAGACATCACGAAATCCCGCGCCTTTCGCGCCGGCGCGATCGTCATTCAAGACGAAGCCTCGCAACTGGTAGCTGCCCTGCTCGGCCAATCTCTCCCCCAGGGATCGCGCATCCTCGACTGCTGCGCCGCTCCCGGCGGCAAGACTTTGGCCATCGCCGACCAAAATCCTGACGCCGCCATCACCGCGGCCGAACTTCATCCACACCGCGCCCGCCTGCTGCAAAAGCTATTAACCGCTGCGAAAGCGCACGCACAAATTGAAGTCATTACAGCCGACACCCGCCATCTCCCGCTGGCTGCCCCTTTCGACCGCATCCTCGCCGACGTCCCCTGCTCCGGAACCGGCACGCTCGCCCGCAATCCCGAAATCAAATGGCGCCTCACGCCAGCAGATCTGGCAGAGTTGCACGATCGCCAGCTCTCCATTCTTCGCGCTGCACTCCGGCACGTAGCCCCCAAAGGACGTCTCATCTATTCAACCTGTTCGTTGGAAAAAGAAGAGAACGAAAACGTAGTGGAACTAGCACTGGCAGAAAGTAATTCCTTCCATCTCGTGGATTGCAATTCAGAGATCGAGAACCTGCGAGCCGCAGCCCAACTAACGTGGCCTGACCCATCCTCACTCACCCGCGGCCCCTACCTGCGCACGATCCCCGGCATCCACCCGAGCGAGGGATTCTTCGCAGCGATCCTCGAAAGGCTTTAAAAACGAGAGATTTTAGAGAAATCTTCCCGGTATATCCGTGGAAATCCGCGAAGATCCGTGGCGAAAGGGTTGGCTAACGGACCTCGAAACTCACCACAGTCCCAGACACAACTTTTTGTCCCGGTGCGGGCCACTGCGTCACGATAATGCTTGCCGGTGAGGGCTGAGCTGGAGCCGGCGGTGCCGCGGCAGGTGGTGTCGGCGCGGACGGCAGCCCGGGCAGACCCTGATCCCCAGCGTCCTGAGTTGCCGGGGGCGGTGGCACCGCGCTCACATTTCCAAACCGAAATCCTGCATCCTGCAACGTCTTACTCGCGCTGCCCAGCAGGTCTCCAACAAAGTTGGGCATCACAAACGCCTGCGGCTGCGCTGCCGCCGTCACCAGCAGGCTGATCTTCGGAGCCACCACTTGCATCGCGTTCGCCGTCGGACTCTGCGCCAGCACCTGGTCCGCCGGAATCCCCGCATCGTCCACTTCCGCCATCGAAGCCACATCCAACCCGCGCCGCCGGATATTCAACTCCGCCGCATGTTCGCTCTGCCCCGTCACATCCGGAATCTCGACTCGCGTCGGCCCCAGGCTCTGCGCCACTCGCACCTGCCATCCCCGCCGCACCTTCGTTCCCGGCAGCGGCAGTTGCGACATAATCTTTCCTTCCGGAATCTGCGGGCTGTAATACTGCCGCTCAATCGACATCTGCAATCCCAGCCCCGCCGCGGCACGCTCCGCATCGGCTGGCGCCATCCCCACCAGCGATGGCACCGTGACCTCCTGCCCGTGAATGGCCAACCGCATGGCCGTCAACGCCGACAGCATCGCCACCACAATCAGCACCAACGCCAGCAGAACGAATCGGATTGCCGCTTTCATGTCGCCGGAGTCTCCCTCGACGCCTTCGCAAAAATTATAGTCCGCGCGCCCCGGTCCCATGTGGTGTGTGGAGAGGGCGCTGTGTGGAGAGGCGGGTGGGAGGGCACTCTTGCCCGCTGGTTTTGAGATTCTGCCTGCAGGCAGGCAAAAGTGTCCGCTCCACACCAGGCATCGCCCAGAAATCGCCTCAGAATGAGCATCCGCCGCCCTTACCACGCAATCTAACAAAGTGCAGGCGTTCCAGCTAAGAGGTGCCCCGTGGACGAACTGGAGTATCATTTTACCGTGCGGCATTTGATCCCATTACCGGCTCTGTTCCTGGCGTTGATCCTGTTTCCACTCCTCTCTACCGGCCACGCGCAGATAAGTCCCGGCACACCACCCACTGGCGCTGTACATCCCTTCACGGGTGCAGTCCGGCCGCCCACTGCAACGCCTCCTCTAACTGGTCGCCCCGGATTTGCCCCGACCTCCTCGCGCCCCCACACGCACCATGACGGCGACGCGCATCATCATCAGTATCAGTATCCCTACGGCCAGTACGCCCCGATTTATGGCTACGCCGTTCCCTACGCCGTCGATCCCAACGTGCCGGATCAAGGTTACGACGCAACCGACGACTCGAATTATCAAGGCGGACCCACCGTCTTCGACCGCCGCGGATCGGGTGCCGAATCCTACGTTCCGCCCGTCGAAAACGTTCCCGCGCCGCATGCCGAGCAAGCCGACAATTCTGCCCCCGAGCCTCAGCCGGTTCAGCCGTCAACCGTTCTCGTTTTCAAAGATGGCCACAAACTCGAAGTCGGAAACTACGCCATCGTCGGCACCACGCTCTTCGATCTGACTCCCGGCCACCCTCGCAGAATTGCTCTCGCCGATCTCGATCTCGATGCCACCCAGAAGCAAAACGACGATCGCGGCGTAGTCTTCCAACTTCCACCCTCGCTGCAGGCGAACTGACAGATAGCGCGCACGTACATCCGGCGCGCGGACAAACCCCTCATTCCGCTTGCCTTTAAGCGCACCACGTTCGTCATCCAGCCCTCCGCAGAAAGCCACTGTTCATGCTATAATGACAACAGTTCCCAGGGCACATAACATCCTGTAAATGCAAGCAGTTACACGCCAAACAGCAACAGGAAGAATGCCCGCGGTTCACGCGCCAAGCCGTTAGCTCAAAGCTCGCGGCGCAAAGCTTAAAGCTCATATGCCTGACGATCAAAATCCGGAACTTCCCTTGACTCCTCCGCCCGGCGGCGACGGCCCCGGCGCCCTGAACATTCAACCCGTCAACATCGAAGAGGAGATGCGCCGGTCGTATCTCGATTATTCGATGTCGGTGATCATCGGCCGCGCGCTCCCCGACGTTCGCGACGGGCTCAAGCCCGTGCACCGCCGCATTCTCTACACGCTTCAGCAGATGGGTTTGTATCCGAATCGTGCCACGCGCAAATGCGCTCGCATCGTCGGCGAAGTCATGGGCAAGTATCATCCCCATGGCAACCTCGCCGTCTACGATGCGCTCGTCCGCCTCGCGCAAGACTGGTCGATGCGCTATCCGCTGATTTTTGGCCAGGGAAATTTCGGCTCTGTCGATGGAGATCCTCCCGCCGCCGACCGTTACACCGAAGCCAAGCTCGCGCAAGTTTCCACCGCGTTACTCGAAGATCTCGACAAAGAAACCGTCGACTTCCATCCCAACTACGACGGTAGCGAAATCGAGCCCGACGTTTTACCTGCACGCATTCCGAACTTGCTGATCAACGGCTCCGACGGAATCGCCGTCGGCATGGCCACAAAAATTCCGCCGCACAACCTGACCGAAATCGTCGACGCCACCATCACGCTGGTCAACAATCCCAACGCGCAACTCGCCGAAATTCTGAAATTTGTGCAGGGCCCCGATTTCCCCACCGCCGGAATCATTCACGGACGGTCGGGAATTTTCGAAGCCTACCGCACCGGCCGCGGACGCTTCATGATGCGCGCCAAAGCCGCCATCGAAAACATCAACAAAGATCGGCAAGCCATCATCGTCACCGAAATTCCTTACCAGGTGAACAAGGCGACTCTGATCAAGCGCATCGCGGCGCTGGTTAATGATAAAGAGATCGAAGACATCTCCGACGTGCGCGACGAATCCGATCGCGACGGCATGCGCATCGTCGTCGAGCTCAAGCGCGGCGCCGAGCCCCAAATCGTTCTCAACCAGCTCTTCAAGCACACGGAGATGCAGCAAGGCTTCTCCATGATCCTGCTCGCGGTGGTCAACGGACAACCCCGCGAAATGGGGATCATCCAGACCATTAAATATTTCATCGAGCACCGCGTCGACGTCGTCCGCCGTCGCACTGCCTACCTGCTTCAGAAGGCGAAAGACCGCGAGCACATCCTTGAAGGATACTTAAAGGCTCTCGACCATCTCGACAACGTCATCACCATCATCCGCGCCAGCGCCAATCGCGCCGACGCCCGCGAAAACTTAGTTCAGTACTTCGGCGGCAAAAAGATCGACATCAACACCACTGGCCGCGCTCCCAGGGTCGATCCCGAAAAGCCGTTCACCGCCAAGCAGGCTGATGCCATCCTCGAACTGCAACTGCATCGCCTGACCAAGCTCTCGATCGACGAAATTTCCAAAGAGCTCACGCAGATTCGCGACAGCATCGCGGAATACGAATCCATTCTCGGCTCCGAGAAAAAGCTGCGCGGCGTCATCATCAAAGAGTTGGAAGAAGTTAAGAAGTTATACGGAGATGACCGCCGCACCCGCATCGAAGACGAAGCCGCCGAGATCGTTCTCGAAGATCTCATCGCCGACGAACAAGTGGCCGTCACCGTGAGCCACTCCGGCTACATGAAGCGCACGCCCATCTCCACCTACCGCATGCAGCGCCGCGGAGGCACGGGCCGCACCGGCATGAAGACTCGCGAGGAAGATTTCGTCGAACATCTCTTCATCGCCTCGACGCACGCCTACATCATGATCTTCACCAACAACGGCCGCGTCTACTGGCTCAAGGTCTACGAAGTGCCTGACGTCAGCGCCGCCGGACGCGGCAAGCACATCGGCAATCTCGTCGGCCTGCAGCCCGGCGAAACCGTCAGAACCATGGTCGCGGTGCGTAATCTCGAAGAAGAAAATAAGTATGTCTTCTTCGCCACGCGCAACGGGCTGGTGAAGAAATCCGAACTGCGCGAGTTCATGCACGTCCGCTCCAACGGCATCAACGCCATCGGCATCGAGCAGGGGGACGAACTGGTCGCCGTCCGCATCACCGACGGCAACCAGATCATCTTCCTTGCCAGCCATGAAGGTATGGCCGTCCGTTTCGACGAATCTCACGTTCGCCCCATGGGCCGCGGCGCCTACGGCGTCTGGGGAATCGACCTGGAAAAAGACGATTACGTAATCGGCATGGCGACAACCGCTAAACCCGGCACGGAACCTGCCCCAAAACATGTGGGAACGGACGCCTCGTCCGTTCCGGACACTTCAGTCCCCGAAGTCATCGACGTGGCGATCAAAGGAGATCTCATCCTCTCCGTCACCGAAAACGGATTCGGCAAGCGGACGCCCGCCGAGTCCTACCGCCTCACCAACCGCGGCGGCAAGGGTGTCATCAATCTCAAAACCACCGAGCGCGTCGGCAAAGTTGTCGGCATCGCCCAGGTCGACGAGAAATCCGAAGTCATGCTGATCAGCCACTACGGCAAAATCATCCGCATGGACTCAACCACGATCCGCGAATCGGGAAGAAACGCCCAAGGCGTCCGCCTCCTGAATCTGGAGCCAGGCGACAAAGTAGCGGCGGCGGTAGTCATCGCGCCAGAGGAAGAACCAAACGGCAACGGCGGCACGCTTATTCAATAAGCTCACGTAGGGGCGGTCGCCACGCGAACGAAAGCGAGCGTGGCGGCCGACCCGGGCTGTCTAACGGCCTGACCAACAAGATGCGGGTGCCCCGTCTTGGCGTTGTTTGTCTAGTCCCAGCGGAAAGGATTTCCACCCTTCGAACCCCACGAAGCGTGGGGCCGCCGATCTTGCAGTAGTGGGGAGCGCGGGCGAGACACCGCCGCGGACAGCGGCGCTACCGATGCGTCGTCTAGACCGAATAAGACACATCGGTTCCCGCGATGTCCTGATCATCGGATGCCGTATTGGCCGCGGACGCGGTCTTTCCGCGCCGCATGGCTACGATTCCGGTGCGCACCATCTCCAGCACGCCGTAGGGCCGCAGCACCTCCAGCAGTCCGTCAATCTTGTCTTCGGTGCCGGTAATCTCGATGGTGAGCGATTCCGGCGCGACGTCTACCACTCGCGCCCGGAACACGCTGGCTAATTCCAGAACATGCGACCGCGCCTCATGGGTTGCAGCCACCTTGATCATGGCCAGATCGCGCACGATCGACGGCTGGCTGGTGATGTTCTCCACCAGCAGCACATTGACCAGTTTGTAGAGATTAGCCTCGATGCGGCGAGCCTGATCCCGATCGGCGTCCACAGTGATGGTCATCCGCGAGACTTCGGGCTTTTCCGTTCTGCCCACGGTCAGTGAATCGATATTGAAAGCGCGCCGGCGAAACAGGGACGCCACGCGCGTCAGCACGCCCGGCTTGTTTTCGACATGCACCACATAGGTATTCAACATGTTGTTCTCTATTCGTCTGCCGCGGTTTCGACGATCTTGCTCGGGCGCCGGATCATCTCATGCAGCGACGCTCCTGCCGCCACCATCGGATACACCGTATCTTCCTGCTCCACGCGGAAGTTGATCAGCACCGGTCCCTCGTGCTCGCGCGCGGCGCGCACCGAGGGCACGACCTGCGACCGCTCCGTTACTGTCATGCTGCGGATGCCGTAGGCTTCGCCAAGCTTGGCGAAATCAGGATTGAGCAACGGCGTCGCCGCATAATTGCGCTCGTAAAAGAATTCCTGCCACTGCCGCACCATCCCCAGAAAGCCGTTGTTGATGATCGCAATATTGACTTTGAGTTTTTCCTGCACGATGGTGGCGAGTTCGCACAGCGTCATTTGAAAGCCGCCGTCGCCGACCACCACCCACACCTCAGACTCGGGCCGTGCCACTTTCGCCCCGATGGCCGCCGGCAAGGCGAATCCCATGGTTCCCAATCCGCCGGAAGTAATCAGGCTGCGCGGCTTCTCGTGCTTGTAATATTGCGCCTCCCACATCTGGTGCTGGCCCACGTCGGTGACCACGATGGTGTCGCCGTCGCGCGTTTCCCGCCACAAGTCGTTGATTACGTGCGCGGCATAAAGATGGCCGCTGTCGGGCAAGTTCTGAATGTCGCGCACCGCCGAATCACCCTTCAGTTTGTCGATGCAATCCAGCCACTCGCTGCGGTCAATGGTTTCCACTCGCGGCAATAACTCGTGCAGTACCTCGGCCAGATCGCCCACCAGCGGCACATCCACTTTTACATTCTTATTAATCTCCGCCGGATCGATCTCGATGTGGATCTTCTTCGCATTTGGCGCGTAGGTTTTGAGATTGCCCGTCACCCGGTCGTCGAATCTCATCCCGAACGCCAGCAGCAGGTCCGCTTCCTGAATCGTATGGTTCACCCAGGCTTCGCCATGCATGCCCATCATGCCCAGGTTCAGCGGGTGCGCTGCCGGGAACGCTCCAATTCCTAAAAGCGTCAGAGCCACCGGAATGCCCGCGCGCTCGGCGAAGTCGCGCACTTCCCGCATCGCGCCGGAGATAATGATTCCGTGGCCGGCCAAAATTACGGGCCGCTTGGCATTGTGGATCAACTCCAGCGCTTGCTCGTATTCCTTCGGAGCCGGCGACAGATCAGGACGGTATCCCGGCAGGTGCGGCTTGGCGGCATCCCAATCGAAATCGCAGGTTGTCTGTTGCGCATCTTTCGTGATGTCGACCAGCACTGGTCCCGGCCGCCCCGAACGCGCCACGTAGAAAGCTTCCCGAACCGTGCGCGCCACTTCACTGGCATGCGTGACCAGGTAATTGTGTTTCGTGATCGGCAAGGTCACGCCCGTGATGTCGGTTTCCTGAAAGGCGTCCGATCCAATCAACTTGCTTCCGACTTGTCCGGTAATGCAGACGATCGGTGACGAATCGAGCATAGCGGTCGCGATCCCGGTCACCATATTCGTCGCGCCCGGACCCGACGTTGCCACAGCCACGCCT
Source organism: uncultured Acidobacteriota bacterium (assembly GCA_963763795.1). Classification (GTDB taxonomy): domain Bacteria; phylum Acidobacteriota; class Terriglobia; order Terriglobales; family Acidobacteriaceae; genus Sulfotelmatobacter. The sequence continues at coordinate 1,562,374 of CAVXPP010000007.1, forward strand.
ACTTGTCCGCAGGCCCGTGCGTAGCCGTCCGCCATGTGCGTAGCTCCCTGCTCATGCCGTACCAGCACGTGATGAATCTTGCTGTGCTTCAGCGCGTCATAGGCAGGCAGAATCGCGCCGCCGGGATAGCCGAACACATGCTTCGCGCCTTCGCGCTCGATGCATTCCCACAGGATGCGCGCGCCGGTCATTCCTTTGTCAGGTGTGTTGTCCTTCATAGGTCCTTCCTGCCGCTCCTAAAAAGCAAAACCCACCGAGCCAGCTCTTCTGGCGGGGCGGGATTGGGGAGCCTTTAAGATTTCGAGTTGCTCAGCTCACTGCGTCCCTCCACACCGCCCAGGTACGAGAAATCGTACCCTAAAGATGACGACGCGAATTCGGTGTAGATAGCTGTTCTGCATAGCCGTTTCAAGCGTGCACCGATGGTATCGAAGGCCGACATTTGCCGCAAGTGGTAATCTCGGCAAAAATCCGAGGGATGGCATGATCCCGTGCGCTTACACCGGAAACTTTTTTTGCGCCAGGTCGCTTGCGGCCTGCACTAGATTCTCCGGCTTCCCTAGATCGCGCCAATAATATTCGTCCGCGCGGAACGCCGAAATTTTCTCGCCCTGCCCGGCCAACCGCAAATAGGAATCGATGATGGAAAACGCTGCGTCTTCCGCCATCATTCCGAGGAACCGCGGCGAAATGACGTGCACGCCCGAAAACGCGAGCGGCGTGATTTCCTTTGCCGGGCGTACAAGTTCTGCTGGCTGCTGGCCCGACTGGCGTCCGCAAAGCTGATTGTGAGAATCGAAGAGCAGGCGACGCGAAGTCTCGCGCGCCTGCACCGCCAAGGTCGCCAAAGCTTGACTCTCGGAATGCGCCCGCACCATCTGATCCAGATCGATCGTACTGATCACATCAACGTTGTGCAGAATAAACGGCGCGGTGTTTCCATCTTCCAGAAAAAACCATGCGGCCTTCTTCAACCCGCCGCCGGTGTCGAGCAACACTTCTTCGGGCGAAATCTCGACTCGCATTCCGAAATTGCTGTTTCTATGGAGATACTCAACCACCATGCCGGCGAAGTGATGCACGTTGACGATCACTTCGCGAATCCCGAATGACGCCAGACGCTGCAGCGTAATCTCCAGCAGCGTGTGTGCTCCTACTTCCACCAGCGCTTTGGGCCGGTCGTTGGTGAGCGGGCGCAGCCGCGTGCCCAGGCCAGCGGCCAGTATCATCGCCCTCATGTTGCGGCCTTCTGCGCCTGTGCCTCTACGGCCATCCTCTCCAATTCCCGATGCTGTACCACCACCCCGATCCCTGGCTTCCCGCGCAAGCGCTTCGCAACCTGCTCTGCCAGATAGACGGACCGATGCTGCCCGCCTGTGCATCCGAAAGAAACCATCAAGTTTTTAAACCCGCGCTGTTGATAGTTGCTCACGCTGGCGTCTACGAGGGACATCACGCTGGCCAGAAACTGGTGTACGCCGTCCTGCTGATTCAGGTAGTCAATCACGGGAGCGTCCCTGCCGGTGAGAGCCTTGAATTGTTCTTCGCGCCCGGGATTGGGCAGGCTGCGCCCGTCGAAAACAAACCCGCCGCCATTGCCGCTTTCGTCTTTGGGCAGGCCTCGGTGAAAAGAAAAACTGAAGATCTTCACGACCAGATTGTCCGCATCCGAAGCCAGGCTTTGCAATTTCTCCGAAGCCAGCATGCTGTGAAACGCTTCCATCAAAGTGGGCAGCTCGATCGGCAGCCTCACGTTATGCAGAAGCCAGCGCAAATTTTTCAGCGCATAGGGCACGCTTTGCAGAAAATGCACTTTACGCTCGTAAAATCCACGAAAGCCGTATGCGCCCAGCGCCTGCATAATGCGGATGTAAACATAGGCGTAGTAATGCTGCATGAACGCTTCGGGCTTCAGATCAACGTAGTCATGCAGCGTATCGAGGTAGTGATCGAGCAGCTGCTGGCGGAGCTCCGGAGGTAAATCGGCTTTCGCGTCGTACAGAAGGGAAGCCACGTCGTACTGCAGCGCGCCCTTGCGGCCGCCCTGATAATCCAGAAAATAAGGCTGCGTGTCGCGTAGCATGATATTCCGCGACTGGAAATCGCGATATAAAAAATAATCGCGGCCCGCGCTCAGGAGAAACTTGGTCAAACGCTTGAAATCGTCCTCTAGCGCCTGTTCGCTGAAGGGAATGCCTGCCAGCCGAAGGAAGTAATATTTGAAGTAATTCAGGTCCCACGCGATGGATTGCCGGTCAAAACTGCCTCGCGGATAGCAGACCTTATAATTCAGGTCGCGTCCAGCCTCGATCTGAAACCTCGGCAAGATCGCAATCACCTTGCTGTACGCTTCCACGACTTGCGGTGCGATGTTCTCACCCTGGCGATGTTGCGAGAGCAATTCAAACAACGAGGTGCTTCCCAAATCCTGCTCGAGATAGGCTCCCCGGTCTAAATCAACGCCATAGATTTCCGGCACCGGCAAACCGTGCTTGGCGAAATGCCGCGAGAATTCCAGGAAGGCGACATTTTCTTCGCGCACGCCGTAGAGGATTCCAATCGCGCTGATCCCTTTGCTGGTCAGGCGAATGATCTTGCGCCCGGAACCGCCGAGTTCTCCCTGCACGGCCTGCACTTGCTCGACCCGCACGTGAAAATGCTGCTCGAAGAGTTTCTTGAGGACGTCCATGAAGTGATGCCTGGCGATTCATCACCAAGATATCACCGAAGCTTGACCGCGGATCAGGAGAGCATCTGCAAGCGAAACAGCGGCATCATCGATACCGTCGGATTAGCGCTGTCAGGCAGGAAGGATGGGCGTTCATCGATTACTGGCTACGCTGTTTTCTCGCTGATGCTCCACTGGATGGCGTGCTGCACCAGTTCACGGGCGCTACGCAGTGAAAGCTTCTCCTTAATATGTGCCTGGTAGGATTCCACGGTCTTCACGCTGATGTGCAACTCTTCGGCAATCAGCCGGGTGGAGTGCCCTTCGCCAATTAGACGGAAAACCTCCAGTTCGCGATCCGTAAGATCTGCGATCGACGATGGACGTCCCGCCCCTCGGTTGCCGATATAGCGTTGCAGCATCCGGTTGGCGATCCGCTCGCTGATATAAATTTCTTTACTCAAGATGCGGCGCACCGCGACTAGGACTTTCTCGGTCGCCTCCTGCTTCATAATGTAGCCTTGCGCGCCGGCCCGCAAGGCGCGCTCCGCATAGATGGATTCGTCGTGCATGGAAAGAATCAGCACGGGCAGCCCGGGATATCTCATGCGAACGTCCTTCAACAGATCGAGACCGTCCGGACCGTTCAAGGAAATATCCACAATCAGGATGTCGGGTTTTGCCGTGGCCACTGCCTGGATCGCAGTGTGGGCGTCTTCCGCCTCGCCGCACACCGCCAGATCGTTTTCGCGATTGATCAGTAGCGCCAGACCTTGGCGCACAATCGGATGGTCGTCGACCACGAAGACTCGGCTCTTCTTGTTTGTGCCGCCGTTCACGTTCAGACTCATGGCTCACTCCTAACTGCGTCGTTGCGTTCGTCATGGGGAGCCGGCACATCACCGCCGTCCCGCTGGGATGTTCACGCCGGATTTCCAGCTTGCCGCCAACGATACCCGCCCGATAGTGCATGATGCGCAGCACCACTCCGACGTGGGGTGCTGTCGGGCGTCGGATGCCAGTCCCGTCGTATAGATCGAACCGTGGTTGGGCAAAAAAGTTGCGCCGGTTGGCTGCCTCTTAAGCCCTTGTGGAACCAGTTTTTCGGTTTTGCGCCTGCGTATTCTAGCCTATTTCTTGGATACCGATCGTTCGTAAGCGATCTTCTCTGCCCTGGCCGAAGATGGGCTAATTACCGCTCTTGTCGCTCGATGGGGAGAAATGAAGATTCAAGGAGAACAGCCAGAAGTTCACCGAGACCGTGTAATACGCCGCAATATACAGCCTCGACGTGTCTCCCGAACCCGTGCGTCGCACAGTCACCTCTTGAGGGTTCAATGCAATGCCATGTTCCTGCGCTTTGCGGACCACCGTATTGCGGATGTCTTCGTCTGAACTCGGCGCCCTCAGGCCTATCTGCGCACCACCTTGCGCAGCGAGGTCACGAATGTCCTCCTGCAGGTTCACGTTGGCCACTTCTGCGGCGCTGACCGACCACGCCAAGGAGATCGCAAGAAGCACAACTGCTACTCCCGTAACAATCTTGATCCTTCGCACGACTGCCTATGGCTCCCTCTGGGAAAGTGAGGCCTGGACCCACGGTTGCTGGGGAAACAACCTCGCGAACAATCTGGTGGCGGCGGTTGGACTCGAACCAACGACCTACGGATTATGAGACCGTCGCTCTAACCACCTGAGCTACACCGCCACTTGCTGCAAATCAAGAAGGGTGGGCGAAAGGAAAATGCGGGCTGGCATGGGGCTAGCTCTTTCGCGGCCTGGAAGCAACGATCCCGCGTTACGTCCAATGCTTTATTTTAAGAGCGCCTGCAAAATAGGTCAAACAGCGAATTCTGAAAATCGCTATACTCGCCACGTTCCGTTTCAGCGCCGAATCCTGGATCCGTCATGAGAGTAATCGCCGTCATTCCCGCTCGTTTGGCTTCTACCCGGCTGCCGCGCAAGATGCTGCGGGAAATTGCGGGCAAACCCCTGATCGGTATGGTCTACGAAGCCGTTCGTCGCTCTTCGCTTCTGGACGACGTGATGATCGCGACTGATTCTGAGGAGATCATGTCCGTATGTCATGAACATGATTGGCATGCGCGCCTGACTTCACCCGCGCACTCCAGCGGCACGGAACGAGTCCACGAGATTTCCGCCGACGCGCCCGCAGACGTTTACATCAACGTTCAGGGCGATGAGCCGATGGTCAGGCCGGAACAGATCGCCTCCCTTATCAAAGTGATGGAGAATCCCACAACTCAGGTTGGTACCTTGAGGACGCCCGCTTCGGCCGAGGACATCTCAAACCCGAACGCGGTGAAAGTCGTGACCGATCTCAATGGGCGTGCCCTTTATTTCTCGCGCGCCACCATTCCGTTCGATCGCAATCACAGCCATCCCCGGTACTTCAAGCACCTGGGGCTCTACGCGTATCGCAAGCCAGCGCTGGATCAGTTCGTAAAGCTCCCGGAATCTTCGTTGGAACGAAGCGAGCGTCTGGAGCAACTGCGGTTTCTGGAAAATGGCATTCCCATCTTCGTAGGCGAAACTCCCTACGACAGCGTCGGCGTGGATACAGAAGAAGACCTGCAGAGAGTGCTGGAAATTCTAAAAAGCGCCGCTGTTAAGAGATAGCGCCGGCGTCTCGCCGGCTGTCGCGAGAGCATCTTGCTCTCGCTGCGTGCCGCGAATCAGACCTGCGCGTGCGGCTGAACATTTTGGTTTCGTCCCCATTCCTCCGCCGCAGCCAGCCTGCGCGAAATCGAAGGATGCGAGTGAAAGAACCATTCCACCCATTTGGAAGGAGCCCTCTCCGCCAGATTCTGCTCCGCCAGTTTGTTCATTGACGAGACGAACGGTTCCACGCTGGCAATCGACTCGAACGCATAACGGTCCGCCTGGCGTTCGTTAAACCGGGAATACGCGTTCAGGGCCGGCATCAGCAAAAACGAGAGCACGACCGAAACCAGCGCCAGCAGCGGCAAGTTGGCGAAGTCGGATAACTGCTCAAACATGTGCTGGTCGACCGCGTAATGCAAGGTGAAATCCGCCGCCCAGAATCCAACAAATGTAATCGCCGCCTGCACGAAAATGCTTTTCAGAATATGGCGGTGCACATGATGTCCCAGTTCATGCGCCAGCACCGCTTCGATTTCTTCCGGCGAATAATTATCCAGCAAGGTATCCGCCAGGATGATGCGGCGCGTGTTCCCCAGCCCGGTGAGAGCCGCATTCGCTTTCTTGCTCTTTTCGGAAAGCTTCCAGCGATATACGCCGCGCACCCGCGTTCCCGCATGCTCGCTCAGAACTACGAGGCGTCGCCGCAGATCTTCATCCTCCAACGGCTCAAACTTGTAAAAGATCGGAAACAGCACGACCGGCGCCAGTTGCGCCAGCAGAATGAATAATCCCATGAACAGCGCCCACGCCAGCAGCCACCAGTGCTGCGGCCATTGCCGGATCGTGAAATACAGCAATTCCACCACAATGCTGCCGAGCACCAGGCCCACAAGAAATCCTTTTACTTCGTCCCAAGCCCACGCGCGAAACTTCTGATTGGAAAGTTTGAATCTGCGCTCCAGCCTGAATCCGTAGTAGTCCAGCCCGATGCCAAGAGCTTTGTTGATTCCCAGCAGCAGCACGAGATAGATGAAGAGCGAGAACGAATAACTCTGAAAACCCCATCGGTAGGCCAGATCGCGCAGCCCATCCGACCATCGCGTCACTAGCAAAACGACTAGGAAGACGAACCCCAACACAAAATCGGCAATGCCCAGCCAGCGCCGGATTCGGTTATAGCGCCGGACCTCGGGCGAGTCGGCCTGCGCCTCGGCTAGCCGCGAATTGAAAGCCTCAACCATCGCTACTAGAAGTATCGCACGCGCTGGGATAAGCGCCTCAACTCTCTACTCAACGGATCTCCTCGTGGACAGAGCCGTCTTCCCGAGTGCCGCCTACCCGCCGTCCCTCACAAATTTCTCTCCCGTTTCCAGAAGCTCTTTCACCAGTTCCGGCGACGACGCCTCGGTATACAGGCGCAGCATCCTCTCCGTTCCGGATGCGCGAAACAGCGCCCACGCTTCTGCTCCATCTCCGTTCGTCGGCGCGTCCAGAAAAAACTTCACGCCATCCCGATACTCTTTCTTGAGTATCTTGTAGCGGCCAAGCGTCTGCGTGCTCTCTGCTCGCGCCCCCTCGATCGCACTCTGCTTCATTTCATCCGAGATGTGCAGATCGCTCCGCCCGTAATAGTGCGGCCCGAAATCCCGCTGCAGATCGGCTACCAGCCGGCCCAACGGCTTGCCCTCTTCCGCCATGACATTCGCCAGAAGCAAGCAGTTCAATACGCCGTCCCGCTCGGGAAGGAAGCGCGAGTATCCGATGCCGCCCGATTCCTCGCCCCCCATTAGAATCTCCCGCTCCATCATCAGATCGGCAACATACTTGAATCCAATCGAAGTCTCGTGCAGCGTGCGTCCATGCTTCGCCGCAATGCGATCGATCATGCGCGTGGTGTTGAACGCGCGCACCACGTCGCCCGGCCACTTCTTGCGTTCCAGCAACCAGCGCAGGATCACGCAGAAAATCTTATGAGAGTCCACGAAGCTGCCGTCTTCCGCCACGGCGCCAATACGGTCCGCATCTCCATCGGTGGCCAGTCCGGCATCGCACTTCTCGCGCACCACCGTTTCCTGCAGCATAGCCGTATGCGGCTGAATGGGCTCGGGATTGATTCCGGGAAACAGCGGATTCAGTTCCTGGCGAATCGCCACATACTGAACCCCGTGTGCGTCGAAAATCCCTGGCAGGACACCGCGTCCCGACCCGTACATCGCGTCCACAGCAAATTTGAACTTCGTTTTCGCGATCAGGTCCATGTCGGCGAACGCGCATACCGCGGCAACATAATCTTTTTTCAGATCGACCTTGTCGACGGCGGCCTTCTTTCCCTTCGGCGCCGCGCCCGAGGCGAGTTCATCCTCAATCTTCTTCATGATGGCCGGCGTTGCCGATCCGCCAAAATTGCCTTTGAACTTCACCCCATTCCAATTCCACGGATTATGGCTCGATGTCACCATCACTCCGCCCGCTGCGCCTTGCCGCTTCACCGCATACGACACCGCAGGAGTGGGCGTGTAATCGTTGGCGAGCTTCACGGGAATTCCCGCGGACGCCAGGACCTCGGCCACGCTCTCCGCGGCCTGAGGCGACAGGAAGCGTGCATCGTAGCCCACGATCACGCCGCGCTGCGCGTCTTCGTACTTGAGCACATACGACGCAATCGCACCGGCTACGCGCCGCACATTGTCAAAGGTAAAGTCGTCAGCAATAAGTCCGCGCCAGCCGTCCGTTCCAAATTTGATCTCTTGCGTCATAAGGAAGCAGTTTCGAGTTTCCAGTTTCGAGTTTCAAAAGAATTTCAGCCGTCTAGTTGTACTCCTCTCGAAACCCGAAACTTGACACTTGAAACTAGGTCAGCTTGTGCCTCTTCTTCTCATCCAGATATTTCACGACTTTGCCCACATCCTGCGCGTGCTGCCGGGTCGTGATCAGTAAAGCGTCCGGTGTTTCCACTACCACCAGATCGCTGACGCCCACCGCGGCGACAAATTTCCCCGGAGCGTGAATATAGTTTCCGCGCGCGTTGAGCAGAAATGTTTCGGAGGCTGAAATCAGATTGCCTTCCGGTGGATTGCTTCTGGCCGTGTGATGTTCATGCAGCGCGGTCCAGGAGCCGAGGTCGTTCCATCCAAAGTCGGTTGGCAGGCAGAAGATGTTTCCCGCCTGCTCGCCTTTCGCCGAGCGCGGTTCCAGCACGGCATAATCCACGCTGATGTTTTCAGACTTGGGATAAACTCTCCGGAACGTGCTGGCGAACTTACTCGTACCGTAAGTCGCGGCGATTTCTTCCAGCAACGCTGCCGTCTTCGGCAGATGCTCGTGCAGCGCATCAGACAAGGTTTGCGCGCTCCACAAAAACATCCCGCTATTCCAGAAATAATTCCCAGCAGCCACAAATTCAGCGGCCGTTTCGGCGTTCGGTTTTTCGGTGAAGCGCCGCACATGCAGTGCGTCTCCCTGATACAAACTGCCAGCCTCGATGTATCCGTAACCGGTCTCGGCGCGGGTGGGCCGGATGCCGAGCACAACAATATTCGGGCCCGCCCTTGCGAGTTCGATCCCGCGCTCCAGCGTCTCGCGATACCGTTTCTCATCCGCGATGACATGATCGGAGGGGAACATCCCAATCACTGCGTTCGGACTCTCGCGTAGCAACAGGAATGCTGCCAAACCAATTGCCGGAGCAGTATTTCGTCCGACAGGCTCGGCCAGAATCTGCTTCTGCGAAATCCTGGGAAGCTGCTTCGCAACGGCGGGTCGCAGGTCTTCGTTGGTGATAATCCAAAATTTGTTTGCCCGAGCCAGCGGCAGCAGGCGCGCTACAGTCTGCTGAATCATCGTCTGCTTGCCGTCGAGCGCCAGCAATTGCTTCGCGCGTCGCTTGCGGCTCAGCGGCCAGAAGCGCGTGCCTCGCCCTCCGGCGAGAATCACAGGATAGAAATTGGATTTCTTAGCCATCGTCAAAGCAATGCAGAATGAACTTCCCTACATTCTCGTCTCCGGCTCCGCCAGCGGCTTTCCCGGCACATACGCCCGCAAAAACTCCACCGCCCACTGCGGCCGCACGCCCACTTTCTCAATGCCGGCGGGAACTACCACCGCGTCTCCCTTGGCCAGCGTAACCGGATCCCTGCCCGCCGCTTCAATCACTCCGCAGCCGTCGACCGCCACCAGAATCTGCGCAGAACTCTTTCCGGACTCGTCTCGCATCGCGAGTTCCAGCGCTTCTTTCGCCTCAAACATCTCCACCACGAAATACGGCGCGGCAATCAACTGGGCACGCCGATTCCGCCCAATCTGCTCCGGCGCGGGACGCAGCACTTTCCCCGACTTCACCTTCACCTTCACCGCCGCCATGCCATCCTTCAAGTGCAACTCCCGCGGCCGGCCGTAGTCATACAGACGATAAGTTGTGTCGGACTGTTGCTGCGTTTCTACAATCACTGAGCCTGGCCCGAGCGTATGCACGGTGCCGCCCGCAACGTAGATCATGTCGCCCGTATACACATTGATCCAGTTCAGCACCTCTTCCGCGCGGTTCTCGTGAATGGATTGTTCCAGCTCAGCCGCAGTGACTCCCGTCTTCAACCCCAGGCCGATCTGCGCGCCCGGCTTGGCGTGGGCCACGTACCAGCATTCCGTCTTGCCCCAGGGCTGGCCCACGCGCACAGCCTGCGCGTCGTCGGGATGCACCTGCACCGAAAGCTTTTCGTGCGGGAAGAGAAACTTGAGCAGCAAGGGGAACCGCCGCGGATCGCGCGCCGCCTCGCCTACTAGTTCGCGCTGGTACTGCTCGCTCAACTGCCCCAGCGTCTTCCCGGCGAGCGGCCCGTTCGCCACCTTGCAATCGTCGCCGCTCAACCACGCTTCGCCGATCTTTTCCGCGAACTTGTGATTCGGATAAATCGGCGCGAGATCCTCGGTCCCCCAGGGCCGCGGATCAAATGCCGGAACCATCAACAATGGATAGAGATCATTCATGCCTACTTGCATCCACAAAAAAGACCGCCCGCAAAACGGAGCGGCCTTTGCCGGACCCAATTATTTCGACGGGTTTCCCTGTGCCCTCCGTGTCCTCTGTGTTTAAGATTTTTTAACCACAGAGGGCACAGAGAAGGCCAAACTACAGCGCCGCGAAAAACTTCCGCATGCGCTCCAGTCCGCGATCCAGTTCCGCCTTCGAAGTCGCATACGAAACGCGGATGTGTTCGCTCGTGCCGAACCCTTCGCCGGGAACCGTTGCCACATGCGCCTCGCGCAACAATCGGCCAGCCACATCAGATGCGGATTTCAAACCTCCGCGGCCAAAAAATGATGAAATATTGGGATAGGCGTAAAACGCTCCCTCCGGCATGGTGCAGGTTACACCGGGAATCGCCCTAAGGCCCTTCACCACGTGATCGCGTAGTTGAATGTACTCGCGCCGCATCTGCTCCACACACTCCTGCGGCCCCTTCAGCGCGCCCACCGCCGCCTTCTGCACGATCGAAGTCGGATTGGACGTCGACTGGCTCTGCAGCTTCGCCATGGCGCTGCTCACCGCCGCCGGCGCCATCGCATACCCAAGGCGCCATCCCGTCATCGCATAGGTTTTTGATAGCGATCCCAGAATAACCATGCGATCTTTGTATTCGCGCAACGCCCCCACCGAGAAATTCTTTCCACCGTAGTTCAGATAGACATAGCATTCGTCCGACAGCACCCAGATGCCGCGTTCGTGCGCCAGACGAATCACCTCGGTCATATCCTCGGCGCTCATTACCGCACCGGAAGGATTCGACGGTGAATTCAGGATGATCACCTTGGTGCGCGGCGTGATCAATCGCGCGACCATCTTCGCGGTCACCCGGAATCCCTGCGCCTCGTCGGCCTCGAGCATCACGCAATTCCCGCCCGCGTACCGCACAATATCCTTGAACGAGACCCAGTACGGAACCGGCAGAATCACTTCGTCGCCGTGATCCACCAGAACCTGAATCGCATTGAACAGCGCATGCTTTCCGCCGACCGACGCAATGACTTCCTCGCGTCGATAATCGGAATCGAAATCAACGTTGTGCCGGTGCGCGATTGCGTCGCGCAGTTCAGCCGTACCAGCCACAGCGGTGTACTTCGTGAAATTCCCTTGGATCGCCGCAATGGCCGCATCCTTGATGTGCTGCGGCGTCGAAAAATGCGGTTCGCCGGCTCCGAAATCGACCACGTCGATTCCCTGCGAACGCAGCTTGTCGGCCTCCGCCACCACTGCCATGGTGGCCGAGGGCTCAATGCGGTTGATTCGTTCCGTAAGTTTCAATGCTTCCGTGGTTGCCGTGGTCATGCCTTCTTCTTCCTTCTCTTCGGGACTTCGATAAAATTTACATCCGCGAGCTTGTACGCCGGATCCAGCTTCTCCCGCAACTTCTGCTCCACCACTTCCGGCACCAGTCCTTTCACCGGACCACCCACTTGCGCCACTTCCCGCACCAGCCGCGAACTCACATACGAATATTTGTCCGCCGGCATCATGAACACGGTTTCGAGCGAGGGCTCGATTTTCCGGTTCATCAGCGCCATCTGCAATTCATATTCGTAGTCGCTGATGGCGCGAATCCCGCGCAACACACACATCGCGTCCATCGATTTCGCGTACTCCACCATTAGCCCGTCAAAGGTGTCGATCCGCACGTTGTGGAGATCGGCTGTCAGCTCCTTCAACATCTCCAGCCGTTCGGATACGCTGAACATCGGCGTCTTTTCCGAATTCCGCAGAATGGCCACCACCAGCTCCTCGAACATCTTGGCCCCCCGCTGTATCAGATCGAGATGCCCGTTTGTCGGCGGATCAAACGACCCTGGATAGATGGCCCTGCCCTTGTTCACGCGTCCTCAGTTAAGCCTTATGTTTGGTGATGGCGAGCAGCAACGGTGTAGCAGATAAGATTCTATGCGGGCGGCGGCAACAATGGCAATTGGGGACTGTTAGCGGTGCGTTTGATTGCGATACTCGAGAATCGGATTTATACCCTTGGGGAGTTGAATTCTGGGGGAGTTGAATTGTCATCCCGAGCGAAGCGAGGGATCTGGGTTCTCGCCTGACACCACAAGAGCATCGTCGCGTAAGCCAAACCAAGATCCCTCGCTCCGCTCGGGATGACACCTGTCCCGGGATTACAGAGGGATCGGCAGTAACGGCGCTTCTACGCCGTTCTCGGCACAAAGCGAAAGGTCTGCGGCTGATCCCACTCGCGCGACAGATCATCCCACTTCGGATTGGTAGATTCGATCACGGCAACTCGCTTGGAGCGCGCCCATGCCTTGATTTGCTTCTCGCGCTCGATCGCATTACGCACGTCTTCGAAGGTTTCAAAATAGGCCAGTCTCGTGATGTTGTATTTCGCGGCAAATCCTCGAGTGAGCTTTAGCTTGTGTTCTCTGACCCTGCGACGAATGCTGTTTGTAATGCCGGTGTAGAGCGTTTTCGAAGGATTGGTCATGATGTAGACGAAATACCGCCGCTCGTCCCGCATGATCCCTCCTGTCTTTATATCTTGGCGTTCTTTATCTTGGCGTCCTTTTTTTGTCACCCCGAGCGAAGCGAGGGATCTAGGTTTGTGCTGTCATTACAACGGCTTCGTCGCGTCAGCCAAAACCAAGATCCCTCGCTTCGCTCGGGATGACAAGAGTTTTGTCGAGGCTAACGCCGCGCCGCCACGATCGGCGCTTTCGGCGATTCCGTTGCGGTCGGCATCGTGGTGACCCGGCCCGCCGGGGCCGCTCCATTGGTGGGCGCGGCCGCTGCCGCCGGGGCTGCCGCGACCAATCCCAGCGCCTTCCGCACCTCGGTATCCAGCTTGGCCATCACGTCTTTATTGTCTTTCAGGAATTGCCGGGCATTCTCGCGGCCCTGCCCAATGCGCTCGCCCTTGTAGCTGTACCACGATCCGGACTTCTCCAGGATGTTATGGGTCGCCGCCAGATCGAGCAGATCGCCCTCGCGCGAAATTCCTTCCCCGTAAAGAATGTCGAACTCCGCCTCGCGGAACGGCGCGGCGACTTTATTCTTCACCACCTTCACCTTCGTCCGCGAACCGGTCACCACATCGCCTTCCTTGATGGCCGCAATCCGTCGAATGTCGACGCGCACCGACGAATAAAACTTCAGCGCCCGCCCGCCGGTGGTCGTTTCCGGATTCCCGAACATCACGCCAATCTTCTCGCGGATCTGGTTGATGAAGATGAGGCAAGTCCTCGACTTGGAAACCGTCCCCGTCAGCTTGCGCAGCGCCTGCGACATCAGCCGCGCCTGCAGTCCCATGTGGCTGTCGCCCATTTCACCGTCGAGTTCGGCCTTGGGCACCAGCGCCGCCACCGAGTCCACGACCAGCACGTCAATGGCATTCGAGCGCACCAGCGCCTCGGTAATCTCCAGCGCCTGCTCGCCATAATCGGGCTGCGAGACCAGCAGGTTGTCCACGTCCACGCCGAGTTTCTTCGCGTAGCCGGGATCGAGCGCATGTTCAGCATCGACGAACGCGGCCATCCCTCCGACCTTCTGCGCCTCGGCAATTACCTGCAGCGTAATGGTCGTCTTGCCCGACGACTCCGGGCCAAACACTTCCACGACGCGCCCGCGCGGAAATCCGCCCACGCCCAGCGCTGCGTCAAACGAGATCGAGCCCGTCGGTATCACCGCGATCGGGACGATAGCCTCCTTCGACCCCAGCCGCATGATCGATCCCTTGCCGAATTGTTTTTCAATCTGGGATACCGCCAGGTCAATCGCCTTGCCCCGTTCGTCCGCCATGGAGTGGCTCCTTGTGAAGATTGCGACTATGAGTGTTTTTTGACTCTGGCCGGATTATACATACAGAATGAAGCGAAGAAAAGGCGAATCTATATAATTAACCTGTGGAAGGTTCCGAAATGGTCCGTGTGGCGCGGGCACTTCTGCCCGCGAAATCTAACCAGGAAGGCGAACCTGGTGCCCGGCAATCCACTCGCGCAGCAAGGCAAAGCGAAACTTGCCGTCCGCGATGGTCTTGATCATGAAATCAGCCGCAGCCTTGCTGGAAACCTCTAAATCGAATCCATTCATCAACAAGAACGTATGCGCGGCAGCAAACCCGACCCTTTTGTTGCCGTCGACAAAGGGATGATTGTTGACCAGGGACTCCAGCAGGGCGGCCGCCTCTTCGCTCAGGTCGTTGTAATATCCGGTTTGTGGCCTGAAAACAGCGGCTTCCAAAGCTCCCTGATTGAGCAGTCCATGCTCGCCGCCGTATTCCTCAATCTGGTGATGGTGAATGGCCGCGACTTCGGCCACGGTCAGATAGACGCGCTCGTCGCTCACTTGGCCAGTTTCTTGTAAAGCTCGCGATACTTTTCGTTGGAACGCCGGTAAGCGGCCATCACCTCCGGCCTCACCATCCGCTGCGAAGGGACTACGTTGTGCAGGTAATGCTCCAGCGCCCGCTCCAGCACAAACCGCTGCGACTGCCCGTTCTCCTTGGCGACGGAGACCAGTTCCTCATAGAGCTTGGCATCGATTTCCGGAGCGATCTTGACCGAACGCGGCAATGGGTACCTCTTGGTCTGATTCTAGTTGCGGAGACTGGCGGAATCAAGATAAATCTAGATCATGCTACAAACGCGGTCTCCAAACCTATTTGTAAATCAGCTTTGCGCCGCAACCGTGCTTTTTCTCATGGGCGTGGAGAGCCGCGAAGATGTGCAAGCGCTTCGGCGTGTCGGGCTCGGAGTTTTCGTAAGCTGCCTTCAGTTGCTCGCGTATTTCACAGGAAGAAGCAGGAAGCACCTTGTGGCCCCGATGGGTGATCCTTTCGCCCGGCTTGTGCCCTTTGCTCATTGTGCGGGTACCCTTGTCAATCAGCTTCCACAATATCTATCTCTGCAGCAAATCCACCGGCGCCCTCACATCGTGCACCCGGAAATACTTGGCGAGCACCGGATACTTCCGCGCCACGGCCAGTCACAAATCCTCCGGCTTCAGCCCCGTGTACTTTGCAATCTTCTTCAACGCAACCGGGCCGATCTCTTCTCCGTCATGCCAGGCCCTGTGTAGTTGGGAGATCCCTCTCGCTGAAGCTGCACATGGGATCCCTTCTTCTCCGTTCTCGGCTGCCAGCCAATCCGGAGCAAGGCGCGATACACGCGGATCGCCTTGGTACTCGGCCATGCGCTCACAGAAACCGGATGGATTTCGGGGACTTTCGGATTTGCTCGGTTCGATCGGCAATCACTCGAAGCGCGAGAGCAGTCACATTCACTTCGGCATCCTGTTCGGTTGTGCCGTAGGCCATGACGCCAGGGAGTTCAGGAACCTCGGCCAGCCAGCGACCGTCCTCCTCTCTTTCAAAAACGATGCTGAAGGACTCGCTATCGGGAGGATGGGGAACAGTTGCCATAGGACCTCCAGCCGCAGTGCGGCTGCAATCAAAGCGACTTTGCTACTCTTCGCCGCTTAAGGCTTCACATTAAGCTTATTGCGGGGTGGACGGAACGGCAAGTGCCGCCATGAATTCCATGCCCTTATCTCTGCAGCAAATCCACCGGAGCCGTCACATCGTGCACTCTGAAATACTTCGCCAATGCCGGATACTTCCGCGCCACCGCCTCATACATCGCATACGCCACGTTGCGATACGAAACGTGCCCCGCCGGCGTGGTCCGCAACTCGGAAATGTAAACTGCCTCGGCGAAATCCATCTTGAACAGCGCCCGCTTGCGGAACGCCAGCGGGATCGCGTACTGCGAATTCTCTTCCGCCTCCGGAGTCCCGCGCGAAGCCAGTCTCTCGACCGCGCCCTGTACCCGCTCCATCACCGCCTCGAATCGTCCGCGCACGCCAGCATCTTCCATGTCGAGCAGCATCTCGTAACCATGCTGCGTGGTGAATCCCTGCATCACCTGGATGCACCGCCGGTGCCGGTGCATGTCGCGAAAGCCGCCCGTATCCATCAGGATGTCGAAGCGGAACTGCTGCCCGGCGCGGAAGCCGCGCAGCATCTCGTCATGCTTCCCGCGATGCCGCAGCCCTAGATCGATAATCTCTCGCCGCCGGCGCTCCCCGGCCACCTGCACCGCCTGCCGAATCTGCCGGTACGAATGATGGCAATGCTCGTAAAGCAAAGTCGTCGCAATCTCCACTTCCAGCGGCTCTTCATCCAGCAAATCCACGATCGCCTTCGACGGCGCCAGCGGCTCGGAAGCCATCAACTCGCGCGCCGCCTGCCGCAACTCCCGCCTCGTCTCCATCTCATACGGATTCGGATCGGCATACTTCACCAGCGTCGGCGCCACCCGCACCTCGCGCAGCAATTCCGACTCAGCCCGCGCGCCCATTTCCGGACTCACCGCCCGAATCTGCGCCACCAAGTCCCGCAGCGACTCCGCATTCACGTTGTAAGCCGCGCCGGTCGCCGCCTTCTTCAGCGACTCACCCAGCGCGCGCACCTCTTTATGCGTATGCGACAGCAGATGCGCCACCTGGTTCTCCAGAGTCCGCGCATTCACGATCTCGCCCAGTGAAGTGTTCGTCGCGAGCGGCAGCAGGTAGCGCGTGATGTCAAACGCTCGCGCCTTCAGCGTGCGCTCGTAAGCCTCCTGCTTCATGTCGGCGGGCTTGGGCGTGATGTTGATCAGGTGCTGCGCCATGTGCGCCGAAAGCGCTTCGTACTCGGCAAACAGGAAATCCAGCGTCTCGCGATACAGCTTCCGCGCCTCGTTGTCAGCTCCAAAATCCGGGGTGTAGTATCCGCTCTTCTTGAAATCCTGATAGCGCGTCGACCGCTCCTGCCCATCCCAGCGCGGCTCATCCGCCAGTTCAATCGCCGCCAGAATCGACAGCCGCTCGACGGCCAGCGCCAGATGCGCCAGGTCCGCAATCGAACGGTGCCCGTACTGAAAATAAAAAGTGTTGAGAAATTTCTCCGCCTTCTGCGCGCTGATCTCGCGCAGCGACTCCTTCATCGACAGCGCCGACCGCGAATATTTCGCCATCGCGTACGCCTGAATCTCCGGCTCGACCCCAAACACGGCAAAGACTTCGGTCGAAGGCTCAGCCGCGGCCTCTGCGGGGATCTCCGGGACAGACTGGTCCGTTCCCGTCGCCCGCAGCGGCGAACGATGGCCCGCACTTTTATCGGAGGATTGTTTCTTGGAGGGATCGGGCATCATCAGCACATTCGTCGAAGTCTGTGACATAAGAGTGATCGCATGGTACAAGTCGCGCTTGTGAATTCGCAATCACCAATTCGTGCCGCAAATTTCCCGTCCCGGATTGTTTCCTTCGTGTACCTTAGTGCCCTTAGTGGTTAAAGGGGTTTTGATCTCGATTCGTAACCACAGAAAAATGAAGTTTAGAAGGCAGCCCCGGTATAATTCGGCGTTCTAACGAATTCCTTCAACCCCGGGAGATTCGAATGTCCCTTTCAGGACGCGTAGCCCTGGTCACCGGCGCCTCGCAAGGCATCGGACGCACCTGCGCCCTCCGCCTCGCCAAAGAAGGCGCGACCGTCGCCGCCGCCGCACGCAATCAGGAAAAGCTGAACGAACTAGTCGCGGAAATCACCGCCGCAGGCGGCAAGGCCACCGCCTTCGCACTGGATGTCTCTGACGAAGAGCAGGTCAAAGCGACCGCCAAAGCCGTCATCGCCCAGTTCGGTAAAATCGATATCCTGGTCAACAACGCCGGCATCACCCGCGACCAACTCGTCATGCGCATGAAGCGCGCCGACTGGGACGCCGTCCTCCAAACCAACCTGACCTCCGCCTATCTCTGCATCCAGCAGGTTATCCCTTCCATGCTGAAGCAGCGCGCCGGACGCATCATCAACATCACCAGCGTCTTCGGCCAAATGGGACAGGCCGGACAAGCCAACTACTCCGCGTCCAAAGCCGGACTCATCGGCCTCACCATGGCCATCGCCCGCGAAGTCGGCTCCCGCAACATTACCTGCAACGCCGTTGCTCCCGGCTTCATCGAAACCCCAATGACCGCGGTCCTGAGCGATGAATTCAAGCAGAACGCGGTCAAGCAGATTCCCCTGGGACGCGTGGGAACTCCCGATGATGTAGCGGCAGCCGTCGCTTTCCTCGCGTCCGATGACGCGTCTTACATCACAGGCCACGTGCTCAGCGTGAACGGCGGCATGCTGATGGGATAGCGTTCCAAAACCCAACCACAGAGGACACGGAGGACACAGAGGAAATGGAATCCGAACCGACAACTCCTATGGATTCCTCTGTGTCCCCCGTGTCCTCTGTGGTGAAAGCTCTTTCGTTCGTGCAAGCCGAATCCCCGGCACAAGTCTCCCAAGCCCGCGAACTGTTTCTCGAATACGGGCAGTCCCTGGGCTTCAGCCTCTGTTTCCAGAACTTCGACAAGGAACTCGCCAGTTTGCCCGGAGACTACGCGCCTCCCACAGGCCGGCTGCTCCTGGCGGAATACCGGGGCCAACTCGCCGGCTGCGTTGCCCTCCACAAGCTGGAAGACGACATCTGCGAGATGAAGCGCCTCTATCTTCGTCCGCAATTCCGCGGCAAAGGACTCGGCCACGTGCTTGCCGACCGCATCATCGCCGAAGCCCGTCAGATCGGTTACCGCCGCATGCGCCTTGACACCGTCGAACCCGTGATGAAAGATGCCGTCGCCATGTATCGCGGAATCGGCTTCCGCGAAATCGCTCCCTATTGCGCGAATCCCATCGCCGGCGCTCTCTACATGGAACTTCAGTTGTAATCAGCCTCGCGTTTCGGACAAAATGATTACTTGTACACTGTGAAAGTAACGGTTTGCCCCGCCCGAAAACCCTGGTCCGGCCATGTACTTCCCGCATGGCACGAACGTCCACACGTATGGCCCAAATTTCCCCTTGCCAGAAGTTGCCGATCTGGTTACCATGACCCATTCTGAAATGCTCCCTACCATGAACATTGGCGAGACCATCCGCAACTACCGGCTGCAAAAAGGTATGTCTCAGGGTGACATCGAGAAACGCACTGGCCTGCTGCGCTGCTATCTCTCGCGCGTGGAAAACGGCCACACGATTCCCTCGCTCGACACGCTCTCAAAAATTGCCGGCGCCATGGAACTCCCGCTCTCTCAATTCTTCTCCGAGCCCGGACACAATAATGGCTCCAAGGGATTGCCCCAGCTCTCCGACGACGAAGTCCGCTTCCTCAGCCAGATCCGCCGCTACTCCACCAGCCTCAACGACAGCGACCGCAAGCTGGTCCTCGCCATGGTCAAGAAAATGGCGTCAAATTCCAGCAAGTAGCAGTGAGCGTTGAGCTTCGAGCAATTGCGGAAAACCTTTAACGTCGTGCCCGCTCACAGTTCTCCCCCTTACTTTCGTACATTCCCCTCCGTGACCCATGGGCACCTCGCTCTTCGGGAATTCGCCACCTACACTGGGCTTGGAGAAACCTGTGACCACCGACGAGGAACTTAACGTACTCGACACGCAACTGCGCCGCCTGAAGATCGAGTACGAAATCTTCTTCAGCAATCCTCAAAAGAGGCCTCCCACCGACATCGAGTGGAAGGTGTTGGCCATGTTGCGGAAGTTTTCCGACGGCGGGCGCATGAATTTCTCCCAGCGCTATCGCTACAACGAAATGGCCCAGCGCTACGCCATCTATAGCGACCTGTGGCGCAAGAAGTCCCGCATCCGAGAGGAAGGCTACCGCCGTCCCCAGGACGCGCTGCTTTCCGTCCAGGGTGTTCGTGTCGCCGAAGACGAACACAAGTCGCAGCACCATCCCGTTTACGGCGTGAGCCACGCGGCGGCCACAGCCGCAGCCGCTGGCACCTCGTCTCAGCCTTTCACTCTCCACAGCGTCGACCAGACGGAACGCGAGCAGGTCGAGCGCCTCTACAACACTCTCGTTGCCGCCAAAAAGAAAGCGGGAGAGAACGTTAGCGGCGGCATCGACTCCTTCACCGCCTTCGTCCAGAAAAAGACCGAAGAGATTCGCAAGCAATACCATTGCGAGAATGTCGAATACTCGGTCGAGATCACCAACGGCCACGTCAAGCTGAAAGCCAAAGCAAAAACTTAGGATCTCTTACCGCCAGCCTTGCGGTCCGGTGGTTCCTTAGTGAACCTTCGTGTCCTTAGTGGTGGACGCCTTTTCGGGTTTGCGCGATCCGCCCGATCTGCTGATAGAATTTCCCGTTCACGATTCAATAACCGGCTTCATGGCGCCACAGCTCTGCGTAGAATTCAAAAAGATTTCCAGCACTAAATTCGTGATAATCCGCGTAAATCCGTGGCAAAGAA
Organism: uncultured Acidobacteriota bacterium; assembly: GCA_963763795.1. Taxonomy (GTDB): domain Bacteria; phylum Acidobacteriota; class Terriglobia; order Terriglobales; family Acidobacteriaceae; genus Sulfotelmatobacter. The sequence continues at coordinate 1,582,954 of CAVXPP010000007.1, forward strand.
CTTAAGGGGCCCTCATGGAAGCCAATCCCAAAATCCACCGCGCCATCCTCTCCGTCACCGACAAAACCGGACTCGTCGAGTTCGCCCGCAAGCTCTCCGCCCTCGGCATCGAACTCATCTCCACCGGAGGCACCGCCAAGCTGCTCCGCGACTCGGGCATCGCCGTGAAAGATATCTCCGACCTCACCGGCTTCCCCGAGATGCTCGACGGACGCGTGAAGACGCTTCATCCCAAGGTCCACGGAGGCATCCTCCATCGCCGCGAAGATCCCAGGCACGTCGCCGCCGTCAAAGAGCACGACATCCAGCCGATCGACATGGTCGTGGTGAATCTCTACGCCTTCGAGAAAACTGCGACCAAGCCCGGGGTCGCCTTCGAAGAGCTGATCGAAAACATCGACATTGGCGGACCGTCGATGATCCGCTCGGCCGCCAAGAATTTTCACGACGTCGCTGTCGTCACTTCGCCCTCCGATTACGACGCCATCGCCGCCGAACTCAAGCGCGACGGCGGCCAGCTCTCCCGTGAAACCAAATGGCGCCTGGCCCAAAAAGCCTTCGCCACCACCGCCGCCTACGACTCCGCCATCGCCAGCACTCTGGAACGCATCAGCCCCGAGAAGGTGGACTTGCAATCAGAAAGCGGATTCCCCGCCAATCTCCGCTTCTCGTTCCACAAAACCCTTGATCTGCGCTACGGCGAAAACCCTCACCAGAAGGCCGCCATGTATTCCGACGGCTCTGGCCAAGGCGTCGCCAACGCCCGCCAACTCCAGGGCAAGGAACTTTCCTACAACAACATCGTAGACCTGCAAGCCGCCTGGGACCTCGCGCAGGAATTTACGGGAAAAGACTTCGACGAGCCGGCCGTCGCCATCATCAAGCACACCAATCCCTGCGGCACCGCGACCGGCAAGACCCTCGCCGAGGCTTACAGGCGCGCTCTCGAGTGCGACCCCGTTTCCGCCTTCGGAGGCGTAATCGGCGTCAATCGCCCCGTCGACCTCGAAGCCGCCGAGGAAATGCACAAGCTGTTTCTGGAAGTCATCGCCGCCCCTTCGTTCGATGAAGCCGCCAAAGCCAAGTTCGCGTCCAAGAAGAATCTCCGCCTGGTCGAAGTCGTGCCAGCGAATCAAAAATGGATTCTGAAAAATGTCTCCGGAGGCATGTTAGTGCAAGACGCCGACACCCGCGCTCTGCAAGATTCCGATCTGAAGGTCGTCACCAAGCGCCCGCCCACTCCCGAAGAAACTCGCGCCCTGCTTTTCGCCTGGAAAGTCTGCAAGCACGTGAAGTCCAATGCCATCGTCTACGCGCGTGATGGACAAACCGTCGGCGTCGGCGCCGGACAAATGTCCCGTGTCGACGCCGCCAAAATCGGCGCCATGAAAGCTCAGCTCCCGCTGAAAGGCACCGTCGCTGCTTCCGATGCCTTTTTCCCTTTCCCCGACGGCGTCGAAGAGATCGCCAAAGCCGGGGCCACCGCCATCATCCAGCCCGGAGGCTCGCAGCGCGATCCCGAAGTCATCGCAGCCGCCGATCGCCTCGGGTTAGCCATGCTCTTCACGGGAGTCCGCCACTTCCGCCACTGAGGAGAAATTGTTGAATGATGATTTTCGATTGTTGAATAAAAGCAAGAAGCGCAAGCCGTAGCGCCGGCCTCCCGCCGGCTGTCGCGAGGCCGTCCCGGCCTCGCATCAGGACAGTGGCGTCTGATCGGAAAAGTCCAATTTGGCGCCGCAGATCCCAAGGTTTTCCATTCAACAATCAACAATCGAAAATCAACGATCCTTTACGAAATCTTGACACCACCCCACCTGACCGTCCCTCCCGCCAGTCCCTGTACTTCCGTCCTAACCCGGCCGCGCTTTTTTCCCAACTCTCCGCTCCTCGCGGTAGAATAAAAGCACCTTTCCCCCGACGGCTTTGCATCCAAATAAGCTGAGGTTCCGGAAACGCGCCACAAGCGCAGTCAGGTCCAGATGAATAGAATTCTTCGCCTTTGTTTGATGATCCTGTTGGCCACAGCCGCCATGGGTCAAACGAGTATGGGTCAAACCAGCCCGTCCTCCTCCGATTCCAGCCAGCCCGCCCAGTCCTCGCCCCGCAAGGTCGATAAGGCCTCCGCGTACTATCACTACACGCTGGCCCACATGTATGAGGAGATGGTGACCGCTTACGGCCGCAGCGATCTGGCCGTGAAAGCCGCCGAAGAATATCGCCTCGCCATCGAGGCCGACCCGTCCTCTGAATTCCTGACCGCCGCCCTCGCCGAACTCTACGTCAAGACCGGACGCATTGCCGACGCCGTCCGCGAAGCGCAAGACATCATCAAGCGTGATCCCAAAAACCTTGAAGCCCACAAGCTTCTTGGACGCATTTATCTGCGCTCTCTCGGCGATATGCCCGGCGGTTCCGGATCCGACAATATTCTGAAGCTCGCCATCGATCAGTACGAACAGATCGTCAAGCTCGATCCCGACAGCGTTGACGACCATCTCCTGCTCGGCCGTCTGTACCGTCTGAGCAACGAGATGCAGAAGGCGGAAGCTGAACTCAAGACCGCCATCAAGCTCGACCCGAGTTCGGAAGAAGCCGTCACCACGTTGGCCATGCTGTACACCGACGAAGGCGATACCAGCCACGCTCTGAAAGTGCTGAGCTCAATTCCCGACTCCGCCCGTTCCGCCAAGCTCTACTCCGCGTTGGGCGCGGCCTACGAGCAGCGCAAGGATTACAAAGACGCCATCGATGCCTATAAGCACGCGATCGTGCTTGATCGCGACAACCTCGACGCAATTCGCGGGCTCGCCGAAAATCTGCTGAACGATGGCCAGCTCGACGCCGCTCTCGAGCAATACAAAGTCATCGCTGACTCCAATCCCGAAGACGCGCAGACCTACGTGCGCATAGCCGAGATCTATCGCCGCCAGGGCAAGTACGATCAGGCGCTCGAAAATCTGAAGCGCGCCGACACTCTCGTCCCCGATACGATGGACGTTCCCTACAGCATGGCTGCCGTATACCAGGCGCAGGGCCGCTATGACGAGGCCATCAAGCTGCTGCAGGATTTGCTGAAGAAAACGGATAAGAGTGACGTCGGCACGAGCCAGGCGGACCGCAATAATCGCGCCATTTTCATCGAGCGGCTTGGCATGATCTACCGCGAGCAGGAAAACTACCCCGCAGCGGTCGAGACCTTCCGCAAAATGCTGACCCTGGGCGATGAAAACGCCCGCAGCGGTTATCAGGAGATCATCGACACTTATCGCGAAGCCAAGCAGTGGCCGCAAGCCACCGCCGTCGCCAAAGAAGCGGTTCAGAAGATGCCCGATGACCGCGATCTCCGCATGGTCCTCGATGCGCAACTCGCCGACACGGGACAAGTCGATCAGTCCGTCGCCGACGTTCGCTCCATGCTCAAAGGCGGCCCCGAAGATCGTGAAGTCTACGTTCGCCTCGCCATCATCTATACCCGCGCCAAGCGCTGGAGTGATGCCGAAGGAGCTCTCAACAAGGCGGAACAGCTTTCCACCAAAACTGACGACAAGGCCTATGTCGACTTCCTGCGCGGCGATCTCTTCCAGCGCCAGAAAATGTTCGACCAGGCGGAAGAACAGTTCCGCAAGGTTCTGGCTATGACGCCGCCCAGCGATCCGCAGGCCGCCGCGACCCTCAACTATCTCGGTTACATGAATGCCGACCGCGGCGTGAAGCTCGAAGAGTCGCTGAACTACATCAAGCAGGCTCTGACCTTTGAGCCCAACAATCCCGCGTATCTCGATTCGCTTGGCTGGGTGTACTTCAAGCTGGGCAAATACGATCTCGCCGAAGACAACCTGAACAAGGCTGCGGTCCACATGGGCTCCGATCCGACCGTGCAGGAACATCTCGGCGATCTCTATCAGAAAACCGGGCGCCTCAAACTGGCCGCCGCGCACTGGGATCGCGCCGTCCAGGAATGGAACAAAACCGTTCCCGCCGAGCAGGACACCGACGCCTTCGCCAAAGTCCAGCAAAAGCTGGACGCCGCGAAAGTGCGGCTGGCCAAAGAGGAATCGACGAAGCAGTAACAAGTACCGAGTACCGAGTACCGAGTACTGAGTAGCGAGTAGGGGACAGCGAGCAGGCCGTTACTCGGTACTTGCAACTCGGTACTTGCAACTCGGTCACTTTGCAACTCGGTACTCATCGATCAACTCGGTACTCAGTACTCGGTACTCAGTACTCGGTACTCTGCTATCCTTCCCTCATGCTCGCCGCCTACGCGGTGCACGTCGAACACTCCCGCGGACGCCGCTTTCCTGAGCCTCACCACCCCTACCGCAACGATTTCCAACGCGATCGCGACCGCGTCATCCACGCCCGCGCCTTCCGCCGCCTCGAAGCCAAGACGCAAGTCTTTACCCGCCGCTACAGCGACCACTTCCGCGACCGCCTCACCCACACGCTCGAGGTCTCGCAAATTTCCCGCACCATCGCCGGCGCTCTCAACCTCAATACCGACCTCGCCGAAGCTCTCGCCCTGGTTCACGATATCGGCCACCCTCCCTTCGGACACAGCGGGGAAAAAGCTCTCAACGCCGCCATGCGCCAGCACGGACTTTCCTTCGACCACAATCTTCACGCTCTGCGCATCGTCGAAGATTTCGAACAGCGCTACGCCGCCTTCCCCGGTCTCAATCTGACTTTTGAAGTCCGCGAGGGCATCATCAAGCATTCCCACGACTACAACGCCAGCGAACATCCGGACCTTGCCGAATATCTTCTCGACCGCCGTCCTCCGCTCGAAGCCCAGCTGATCGACCTCACCGACGAGATCGCCTACAACACCGCCGATCTTGACGACGGATACGAAGCCCACCTGCTCTCGCTCGATCAGATCCGCGAAGGCGTCCCGGCCTTCGACCGTTTCTTCCGCGAAGTCGAGCAGATCTATCCCAAGGCTCCCTACAAGTTGAAATTCAATGAAGCCCTCAAACAAGTCCTCAACCGTTTTGTGGACGACCTGATCAAAACCACGCAGAAGCGCGTGACTGAATCCCGAGTCCACACTCTCGATGACATCCGCGATCATCCCCACCGCCTCGCGGCCTTTAGCCCCGCAGTCGAGGCCGAGCGCAAACAGAGCAAAGATTTCCTCTACGAAAATCTCTACTTCAGTCCCTCGTTAGCGGATGAGAAAGACGACGCTGAGCGCGTCGTGTCAGAACTGTTCGCCTTCTGGATGGACCACCCCGAATCCCTCCCGCACAACTACCAGGAAAAGTCGAAAGCAGAATCCCTCCCGCGCGTAATCTGCGACTACATCGCCGGCATGACCGACCACTTCATCTTCGAGCAATACGAAAAACACTGCGGCAGATAGGACTCACCCAGCCCTGTCATCCTGAACGCAGTCGAACAGCCTGCCCTGAGTAGCCATGGCCTTCGGCCCACCGAAGCAACTGAAAATGGGGTGCCCCATTTCTCGCCGCTTTCGCGAGAAGTGGGGATTTTCGATTCAGGGAGTTCCAACGACACACTTATCTGGCGACAACCGGCTTGTCGGACAAGCGGGTGGACACGCCGACTTAGCGGCGATATCCTTCCGGTGTGTTCTGGCGCCAGAACGAAGCGAAGATTGACGAATTGATGAGGGAGTCCTGGCTCCAGAGTAAGGCGCGAGGGAGAACTCGATTCATTTGGCGCGAAGGAGTGCTGCCGAGCCTTCTGACTTGGCTTGTTGTTATATTCCTTGTTCCGGCTTGGGAGGCATTCGTAAACCGCTCGCCATTCTCCATGCGCTGGATGGTCTCTGGGCACTGGGTTGTTTTAATGGACCTCATTTTTTTGGCCATTTGTCTGCTGGGAGGCTATTTGACCGGTCGTTGGAGATGGACGGACTCGGAAAAGAAGTACCCCGAGAACAGTCTCCCGCCTTGGAGATAACACCCTTCCTGCAGCCATGTCGAGCACTTCTATCCGCCACCGACCGCCTGCTTAGCCCTGTCGTCCTGGGCAGTCGAAGAGCCTGCCATGAGCGAAGCCGAAGGGATCCCTACCATGTGCGTGCCGGCTGATGACGATTCAGGGAGTTCCAACGACACCCTGTGACGACAGTGAGTCCTTGAGTGCGACGGCCTGCTTTCGACAGTTACGCCGACAATCGCGCTAGTATGTGGGTGTGCACCAAGCAGCAAAGCGTCGTATTGTGGAGTTCGCAACGCCAATCTGCGTTGGAATTGGTTTCATCATCAGAGCGTTAGACAAAGTCGCGTTCGCGTGGTGGCTCGACCCATGGCTTCAACGAAATGAGAATCGCGCCCTCTGGAACGACGTCCAAGCGAACTTGTTCTTTCTCGTCTCGCAGGCGCAGTTGATCAGTCCACGTCCTGACGCGGTTATGCCCTTCGACTATGCTTCGGTGAAGGTACTCCGAGAGAATGTGCTGTTTACAATTACGCGTGGGCGCGGGGAGCTTGCGGTATCTGTTGCGCCGCGTCATGCCCCAGCCGAATCCTACGAGCTTGGCTCAGCCATCGCCGCTCTAGAGAGCAGGCATCTCTCGAAAAACGATTTGGTCGACAATTTTGCAGGCGTAGAACGTCTATTGCGCCCTCGCCTACAAGCCCTGAATGCAGCATTTTCCGAAGACGAATATCCGCGAATCAAAGAAAGGCTTTAGAGGCTCACCGACGGAGGAACATCAGCTCTCCGGATAACTGCGGAAGTATCTACGATGCAACGCGAATCACGATACGCTGGAATGACGACGAACGAACGCCTGTTCGAGGCGGGACTGCTGGCAGAGTGGAACGCTGCCGCACGTTCACGCAACAGGGAGCGAATGATCGAGTTGCTCCGTAAAGTCGATCTTGGAGATCAGGCGGAGTGGATCGTGGACACGGTTTTATTGAATCCAGGAAAATATGGTTTCTAGCCTTGTGCTGTAACTGTTGAAAAACGCCATAGCGCTCATTAGTCGCCATTTCGACTACTTGAATCGAGCCGCCCTCTACCGCCCCGCCACCCCCGCCACCACATCAAACAAAATCCTCGGTCCGCGCCGCACTTCCTCCACCCGAATCCGCTCATCATTCCCGTGCTCGGTATTCCCCTCTTCATCTGTCGCCGTGTACGGATTAAACCCGTACGCCACGATCCCCAGCGGCCGGTAGCGCTGATTCTCCGTATACCCGCTGGTGATGTGCGGCACCACCGGCGTCCCCGGAAAATATTTTCCCGCCACTTCGCGGATCGCCGCATACAGCGCGTTGTCCGTCCCGGAATAATTCGCCACGCGAAACTCCGCGTTCAGCGGCTCGACCGTCACATTCGGATCGTTCACCAGCCGCCGCACCGCCTCCAGCACCGCCTTCGGATCTCCTCCCGGCAGAATCCGCACATCCAGATTCGCCCAGGCCTCGGCGGGAATCACATTCGTCTGCTCCGATCCTCCCATCATGGTGAGCGAAATTGTATCGCGCAGCAGGAAGTTGAGCGATTCGTCCCGCTCCAATTGCTCCTGAAATTTCTTGTCCTCGATCGCCTTCTTCACATCGCGGTAGTAAACCGCTTCTTCCGGCGGTTCATAAGGAGCCATCTCGCGCAAAAACTCATCCACCACGGGCAACACGCGCAATGGAGTCCGATAGGCAATGACGCGATTCAGCGCCCGCACCAGCCGGTTGGGCGCCGAGTCCGGATTCGGCCGCGAGGCATGTCCCGGCCTTCCGTGCGCCACCACATGCATCCAATCCGTGGTCTTCTCGCCCACGTCGACGCCCACGTACTTCACCTTTCCGCCTTCCAGCAAATTCTCGCCGCCCTCGTTGATCAGGAACTCCGCATTCTCCAGCAGATCACGCTGATGATTGATGAACCAGTCCGTGCCCGTCCCATCCGCCTCTTCGTCCGACACGGCCAGAAAAATCACGTCGCGATCCAGCGTGATCTTCTCCCGCTTCAGCATCACCATTACCACCAGTTGCGCCAGTCCTTCATCCTTCATGTCCTGCGCGCCCCGCCCCCAAATGTATCCATCCTTGATCTCGCCGCTGAACGGTGGCACCCGCCAGTGCGACGCATCGCTGGTCACCACATCCATATGGTTCAGCAAAATGATGGGCCGTTTCGCCGGGTGCCCCATTTCTCCCTGGTTTTGGGAGAAAGCCCGCCCTGAGCCTGTCGAAGGGTGGGGATTCTTTTCGTCCGCCGTTGCCGGCAACCGCGCCCACAAATCGCCGCGCCCCGGCGTGTACTCGAACGTGCGATTCTCAATCCCCTCCTGATCGAGGATCTTCTTGTAAAACGCAACTGCCTTCATCTCATTTCCCGGAGGATTCGTCGTATCGATTCGCAAATATTCCTGCATCCAGGTCACAGCCAGTTCGGAATACTGCTGCAGATGTTCGGCGGGAATCCGTGACGAGGGCAACCCTGACTCCGCCACCGCTGTCCGCACGGACAAAGTTAGAGAGCACAACGTCAGACTAGTAACCAGCAGTAACGTGCCGCTCACACCACCTCGATTACTCCGAATCCGACACTTCGATTCCAAGATTCCCCCTTGATGCATATTTTTGCGATGTTTCGCAGCTCCGGATAAGACCGTCGTTTTTCCGTTCGACACACCACCGTAGTACGCAATTTCCCACGCAGTTTTTATATCAGGTTTCCCAAAATTACCCTCCAAATGCGCCCATGCCTATCTTTCCACCAAACAGACGGCTACAATATCCATAGCTATCAATGATTTAGCCCTTCAACCTTGGAGCCACATTTGGCATCCCACATGTAATAGACCATAGCGGCGTCGCGTATCGGCGCCGAAGAGTTTAGAGGCCAGGCGCAGCGTCAGCGCAGGCCGGCTCAGCGATTCCGCTGGCTTTCTTTACCGTTTCAGGGGACGCAATCAATTCAAAGCACGCCCAGGCGTGCTGGAGTGGAGCCCAAAACGCTCCCCCAAACTTGGAGGAAGTCATATATGAACCACCGTCTTGTCATTGCTCTGCCTCTTGCCGCGCTGCTCGCTCTGCCGGCGGTTGCGCAGTCTACCTCGTCTTCCCAGGATCAAAGCCAGCCCGCTGCCGCGCAGACTCAATCGTCAGAGACCGGCAACGCGACCGGCAAAGCTCCGCTCGCCGCTCCCTCTCGTGAAGGTTTCTGGGGACGCGTCAATCCTTTTGCCCGCAAAAGATATGTACAGCGCCAGACCGAGCCCATCCGCGATCGCGTCAATGAGCTCGATGAGCTGACCTCCGCCAACAGCAAGCAGATCAAAGATACCGATCAGCGTGCCCAGGCTGGCATCAAGCTCGCCTCCGACAAGGCCAACGAAGCCGACGAGCATGCCATCGATGCCGGCAATAAGGCCACGCAGGCGCAGCAGTCCGCGCAGAAGGTCACCACCCGCGTCCAAACCGTCGAGACCGTGGTCAGCAACATCGACCAGTACAAGGCCTCGAACCAGACCGAAATCCGCTTCCGCCCCGGCCAGACCATGCTTAGCAAGAATGCCAAGGATGCTCTGGACCAGATGGCCGACGGCGTCAAAGGACAGCGCGGCTACATCATCGAAGTGCAAGGCTTTTCGTCTGGCAGGGGACAGGCCGCGATCACCGTGTCCCAGAAGATGGCCGAATCCGTTGTGCGCTACCTCGTCCTGAACCACGACATCCCGGTCTACCGCATCTACCTCGTTGGCATGGGCAACGCCCCGCTTCCCTCGAGCGATGAGACCGCGAAGACGAAGCGTATCTCTGGTGGCCGCGTCGAAATTAGCCTGCTGAAGAACGATCTCGAACAGCTCTCCAGCAACAGCGCCGCGCCCATGAGCACCGACACGCAACAGCAACCGAAGTAAGCAAGCTAGCGGTCACGTGGCGTAATAGCCTGTGACCCGCGGCTCGAACTCTTTCGCCAAAAGCCTCCCGTCCCCACGGGAGGCTTTTTGCATGCGCTCCGAAACGTAGCGCCGGCGGGCATACAAAATGCCGCAGGATTCCAAAACCGCCCGCAAATCAGTTTGTGCCGTGAAGGATCAGGATTGCTCGAGCCCGTGCCACAAGAATCCGTCAGGATCCTACCTTTCGCTGATGGCACAGTTTGAGGCGGAAGCAAAATCAAAACCACGAAGCACACCAAGTCACACGAAGGACCCCTCGACAATGAATTCCTTCGTGATCCTTAGTGCCCTTCGTGGTGAAAGGTTTTTCCTTCTAGCGCCAAATTGAATCACCGCCTGCTTTTCCACAGCCGTCCCGGCCCACACTGTGACGAACAACCTTTACTCACGTTCCAAAAAGCGCTCACACTGGCACCGTGCGCGAATATTCCCCAAAAAGGCTGCCAACGGACGTAGACATATCCCATCAGCCACGTCTCGCTAACCCCTTATTCCGCAAGATTTTACCTGCAACTCCTTTAGATCCAAGATTTTGCCGATCGAAATGTCTTCGTTTTCCCGTAAGTCCAACAAATCCAATATTTTACGGATTCGATACGAAAAATCACGGAACCCGTCCACGACGGCTGGCACGCCATGGTTCCCGGCGCGCTGCATGGTTTATCTTTCTTGACGATGAAAACTATTGATCGCTCCCGCCTGAAGTCCATGATGCAACGTGAACAAAAGAAGTTCGTCGACGAGCGTCCAAAATCGAAGGCGCTCTTTGAGCGAGCCAGCAAGTCGCTGCTGGCGGGCGTGCCCATGAACTGGATGGTGAAGTGGGCGGGAGCGTTTCCGCCTTTTGTCCGCGAGGCGCAGGGCGCGCACTTTTTCGACGTCGATGGACACCGCTACATCGACTTCTGCCTCGGCGACACCGGCGCGATGACCGGACATTCCCCCTTCGCCACGGTCAAAGCTGCGGAGGAGCAGATGCGCCGCGGCATCACGCTCATGCTCCCCTGCGAGGACGCGATTGTCGTCGCCGAGGAACTGCACAACCGCTTCCATCTTCCCTACTGGCAATTCGCGCTCACCGCAACCGACGCGAACCGCTTTTCGATCCGGCTAGCGCGGCAGATCACCGCGCGTCCGAAGATTCTGGTTTTCAACTGGTGCTATCACGGCACGGTGGACGAAACGTTTATCACGCTGGATGCAGACGGCAAGGCCGGCCCGCGGCCGGGAAATGTTGGGCCTCCGGTGAATCCGGCGGTCACAACGAAGGTCGTCGAGTTCAACGATGTGGACGCTCTGGAGGCGGCCCTGCTTTCGGACGATGTTGCCTGCGTGCTCGCCGAACCAGCCATGACCAACGTCGGCATCGTGCATCCGCAGCCCGGATATCACAAGGCTCTCCGAGACCTTACAAGGGAACATGGCACGCTGCTAATCATCGACGAGACCCACACCATCTGCGCCGGGCCGGGCGGATACACGCGGGCGGACAATCTGGATCCCGACGTGATCGTGTTCGGCAAGGCGATCGGCGCGGGCATTCCGGGCGCGGCGTACGGATTCTCGCAGGAAGTTGCCGACCGCATCCTGGCGAAACAGGAACTCGAAAACTGCGATGTCGGCGGCATCGGAGGAACGCTGGCAGGGAACGCCTTATCGCTGGCCGCAATGCGAGCCACGCTCTCGAAAGTCCTCACCAAAGAAGCTTTTGACCGGATGATCCCCATGGCCGAGCGTTGGAAGGCAGGCGTCGCCAAGGCAATTGCCGATTCCGGCTTGCCCTGGCACGTTACACAGCTGGGATGCCGCGCCGAATATATGTTCGGACCGGAGCCCAAGACCGGGCAGCAGGCGCATGACGCGATGGATTTCGAACTGGAGCGCTTCATGCACCTTTACGCGATGAATCGCGGCATTCTGCTGACGCCGTTTCACAATATGGCGCTGATGTGTCCGCAGACCGAAGCGGAAGACGTAGACCGGCACACGAAGGTGTTTCGCGACGCGGTGAAGGAACTGGCGGGATGATTCGAGCCCGCTTCGCTCGGGATGATAGTCTGTTTTCCTGCGCATGAGACGCTCCCGATTTCGGCTTTCGCTGGCTTCGTTTGTGCCGCTGATGTTCACAGCGTGCGCTACGATCGGCCCTCCGCGGCCTCCATCGCTCGATCTCCCTAAGCCTCCATCGGACCTGCGCGCTTCTCGAAAAGGCGACAAGGTAATTCTCACCTGGACGATTCCCACCAGCACAACCGACCGGCTGACGATTCACGGCGTAGGTCCGACACAAATCTGTAGAGGCCCGGGCGAGCTAAGGGCCTGCGAGACGCTGGCCGGCGAATCTCCTGCGCAGACCGGCCTGCCAGCTGCGAAGCCCACGAAGTCCGCGAACAAAGCAACCGAATCTTACGCCGACAAACTTCCGGCCGAGATGCAGAGCGACGCGCCCGATGCCGTGATCACGTACGCGATCGAGGTGCTGAATCACGACCATCGCGGCGCCGGACTTTCGAATCAGGTCGGAGTTCCGCTGGTCCGCACCTTGCCCCCGCCGCCAGACTTTCACGCCGAGGTCAAGCGTGAGGGCGTTGTGTTGACTTGGGCAGGTGTACCTTCCGCAGCGAGCAAGGACCCGGCCATCCAGTACTCGTACCGCGTATACCGCACTCCAGAAGGCAGCGCGCAGGCCACGCTGGTGGGCGAAGTGCCGGCGAGCGGTGAAGATCATTTCTCGCTGACCGATTCCGAGATCGAGTGGCAGAAAACCTACATGTACCGCGCAGACACGGTAACCACGGTCCGCGAAGCCAATAAACCTCAGGTGCTGATCGAGGGCGACGACACACCCGAGGTCAAAGTTTTCGCGAACGATGTTTTTCCTCCGGCCGTGCCTTCCGGCGTGCAGGCGGTATTCTCCGGGCCGGGGCAAAAGCCGTTCATCGATCTGGTGTGGGCGCCGGTGAGCGATGCGGATCTGGCCGGATATAACATCTATCGCCACCAGCAAGGAATGCCGGCCGTCAAGTTGAATGCCGAACCGGTGAAGACGCCGGCTTACCGCGACACTAGCGTCACGCCGGGGAACCGGTATTTTTATTCCGTGTCCGCGGTGGATGTTCGCGGCAACGAGAGCGCGGCATCAGAGGAAGCCAGCGAAACTGTGCCGCAGTAGGCGCAGTGCATGTGGAGCGGGCACTCCTGCCCGCTTTGCCTGCGGCGGCAAGAGCTAGCGGGCAGGAGTGCCCCCTCCACACACAATCACGCGGCTCGCAGCGCGGCCAAAAGATTTCGCGTGCTTCCGCGACTCGTGATTAGATAGGAAGCCATGAAATATTGTCGATTTCAATTCAACGGCCAGGCCCAGTACGGGCTAGTGGAGTCCGTGGGCGGGCGCGATTGCATTGTACGCATTCTGCTCACGCCTCCCGAGGAAGCAGACGGAGACATGGAAGGCCTGCGCACGCGGCGGATCGAGGCGATTGCGCTGGAGGAAGCGTCCTTGCTGCCTCCGGTGCGTCCGTCGAAAATTGTCTGCGTGGGCCGCAACTATCGCGAGCATGCGGCGGAGCTCGGGCATGAGGTCCCGAAGGAGCCGCTAATTTTTTTCAAGCCGACTTCAGCTTTGCTCTCGCCGGGAGGGACGGTCCGGCGCCCAAAGATTTCCGAGCGCGTCGATTATGAGGGAGAACTGGGCGTGGTGATCGGCAAGGCCTGTTATCAGCCGCCGGTGGATGCGGACATTCGGCAATTTATTTTGGGCTACACGTGCGTGAACGACGTGACCGCGCGCGATCTGCAGAATAAAGATGGCCAGTGGACGCGAGCCAAAGGCTTCGACACATTTTGTCCGGTAGGCCCGGTGGTCACGGATGAGATCGACCCATGTTTCGGAGTGGGGTCTGGGGTAGGCGTGGAAACCCGCGTCAATGGCCAGGTACGGCAGCAGGGCAACACGCGGGATTTCATATTCTCGCTCGACGTGGTGATCCGTCACATTGCGCAGGCGATGACGTTGTTTCCCGGAGACCTGATTCCAAGTGGGACGCCGGCAGGCGTGGGGCCGGTAGTGGCGGGAGATGTGATGGAAGTAAGCGTCGAGGGGGTAGGGACGCTAAAGAATTTGGTGGTGGATGAGTAGGGCGCGACCGATCCGACGGCCGGCCACATGTCTAAGCACATCCCCCGTAAGGATTTCAGCAATGGACGGCGCTGAAGAACTTGAGAGGTTTCTTGGAACTGGCTGGCGCGCAGCATGCTCTCTGCGCCCTTCACAAGGCAGAATTGTTTGGCTGCAAACCTGAGTCCAAGGTCGGACTGGCGACGGAGAGCATCGGGATCGGGAGGCGTCCCCTCCAAGGGCTACGTCATCCACCCAACGGAGATGCCTGTGGGTGGTTCATTTGGTGTGGCGAGTATTCGTCTGCCAAAGACTTCTTCCAACCGCTCCATGCGGTTCATCTCGCTGAAAAACTGCCCTCCGCGATCCAGTTCTTGGGACTTCCGCCGGGATTTCGTTTCATCGCCGATGCCGACTATGTTGACGTTTGGTACGACGGTAGTCTCCTAGATGTGTGAGGTGCGCCGTCGTCTCTAGTTGATTCACTGCAGCCGGAAGCGTTCCTTCATCAGCCTTTGCAGGCGGGGTTTGTAGAGCAGATCGAACGCCAGTTCTTTGTCGGGGAACATGGCGAGGGCGGCGCGCTTGGCTCCCGCGGCCAGTTCTGAGGCTTCTTCCACGGTGAGGTTCGGGTCCTGGCCGATGACGGACATGACCATGCTGATCATCAGCTGCAGGCGGCGGATCTTGCGGGCTTCCTCTTCGCGCTCGCGGCAGGCCTCCTGCTCCGCTAACGGAAATTGCGATTCCTTCGCAGCCTGCTGACGTAAATTCATGAAGTCCCCTTTATCTGTCTACCGGCCAATCCATCCACAATTTGGATGACGCGACGCGCTCCAGCGTTGCGCCCTCGGTTAGGGCATTCTCTCGCAGACACGGCAGAAAGCAACTACCCGGAGGTGCCGGGTGAGGTTCATCTCTTGCCGCGGAGCTGCGGCCCGGTGATTCTGGGCCGCTTGGACGGACGAATGCGTCCGTCCCTACACGAGTTGTGGTGGTTTCGACGGAACCGCGGGAAGAGTAGAATCGGCTGTGCGGCGGGGATTCGGCCGGATCAAGCGAATCCAGAATTGGAGATCTCATGCCAGAACCGCTCAAGACCGGCGGCGTCAAGCCGCGCCCGGATCCTAACGAGAAACTGGTCAGGGTGTTCGATTCCGAGCAGGAATCGGAAGCCCTGGTGGTGAAGGGACTGCTCGATTCAGCGGGCATCGACAACGATCTGACTTCGGCATCGTTGGTGCAGGATGCGTTCCCGGGGCTGGGAGGAACGCTCATCCTGGTGCGGCAAGAGGACGCGGCGGCGGCGCAAAAATTAATTGCCGAGTATCGTCAGCCGGAGTTCGACGATGACGAGACGGCTGAGATCGAAATTATTGAAGATCCGCCGGAGAAGCCGTGATCGAGTGTCCGTCAAGCAGGAACGTGACCGCGCCATTGAGATCGGTGCGGTAAACCCGCACTCCGGCTGCACCCAAACGGGCAAGAGTTTCCATTCGAGGCAATCCGAACGAGTCGCCTGTCCCCACCGAAATCACGGCAAATTGCGGTTTGGCGCAGGCCATCAGTTCGGGCGTAGTGGCGTTGGCGCTGCCATGGTGACCGACCTTCAGCAACGTGGCTTGGGGATGTTCGGTTTTCGCGATGTAGCGCTCCACTTTCTTTTCCGCGTCTCCCTCCAACAGAATTGACGAATCGAGATAGCTGACGCGAAGCACCATGGAATCGTTGTTCTGAGGCCGGTCGCCGACCGGCCACTGGCGCGGCGGAAACAGCACGCGCACGGTCGTTCCGCCGAACTCGAACTCATCACCCTCCCAGTGGCGCACGACTTTGATCGAAAGAGAATTGGCGGTCGCGATGACGTTCTCGAGAGCCTGACTCGGAGGCAGCAGGCCGACCCACAGCTCGTGGGGCCGAAAATTCTTCAGGACCGAAATCATTCCGCCGATGTGGTCAGAGTGGCCGTGGGTGATGGCCACCGCGTCGAGATGCGAGATGCCGCGGGTCCACAGATAGGGCGAGACGACATCTTCGCCGAAGTCGAGTTGAGAGCCGCCGGGGCCGATGGGGCCTCCGGCATCGATGAGCAATGTGCGGCCCTGCGGCGTGACGAGGAGAATGGAATCGCCTTCGCCGACATCGATCGAAGTCATTTCGAGAACGCGGGGATGAATGCGGGGAGCGGGGGGAATGAGCGCGAGCACAAGCGATGCGGCGAGGATCGCCACGATTCCGGCACTGGCCCACCACCACCGGCGCCGCGCCATGAGCATGGCGAATACCAGCGCGCCGGCAGCGCAGGCAATCACGGCAGCCGAGGGCATGGCAACGCGGAGATCGGCCAGTCGCAAGACCCCCAGGCCGCGCACGCTGCCGGTGATCCCGTGGAGGGCAAAAGTAGTGACGAGCAATGGCAGTCTGGCCAACCACGACGAGATAGATCCGAAAAGCAGAGTGGCGATGGCGGCCGGCATCAGCAATTGCATCAGCGGAACGACGACCAGGTTGGCGGGCAAGCCGATGGTCGTGGCGCGGTGAAAGTAATAGGCCATGGGCAAAGCCAGGCCCATCTGCATCACCGCGGAGATGAAGACCAGTTCGAAAGCGACTAGCAGAGAGCGGACCATGCCGAGGATCAGGCGAGGCGCCCAGATCTTTCCTACGAACCGGGCGAGGCGCGACGAGATGAGTTGCAGATCGACGCGGAATTGCGCGACCTTCGGGGGCAATGTTGCGGCGTAATCGTTTGAGTCCCAATGGCGCAAAGCTTGTTTGTAGAGCTGAGAAGTACGCTGCAGCACGGGCAGGCCAATGGCGGCGACGATCATGACGCACACAAATGTCATTTGAAAGCTGGCAGTGAAGAGCTGGCGGGGATCGAAGATCAGAAGCGCGAGCGCCGCGGCTCCAATGGCATTGACCATGGCGCGGTCGCGGTAGAGCAAGCGCGTGGTCAAGTAAACGGCGCACATCAGCGTGGCCCGCCAGACGGGCGCACCCACTTCGGTGATGAAGGCGTAGCTTACGCAAGACGCGATGGTCAGCAGCGTGGCTGGAATCTCGGCGAGGCGAAGGCGGCGCAGCGTCCAGAAAACCACGAAAGCGAGGATGCTGACGTTCATGCCCGAGACCACCAGAACGTGGTAGGTACCGGAGCGCTGGAAATCGGTGCGGGTGTCGCGATCGATGAAGGCTTCTTCGCCGATGACCATGGCGTCGATCAAGGCGGCCTCGCGCGGCGGCCACAGTTCGTGCACTTTCGCGATGACGCCACGATGCAGGCGGCTGCGCCAGAACGCGATGCGACTTCCGGAAAAGCCGGGGAGGCGTTCGACATTTTCGATCTTGGCCGAGCCCAAGGCGGCGATGCCGCGATCGGCGAGGTATCCCTGATAGTCAAAGGCGCCGGGATTGCGAAAATTGCGCGGCCGCCTGAGTTTTGCGGAGAAGCGAACGCGCTCGCCGTAATGAAAGACGGGCATCGTAGAGCGCAGAGCAGACGTGCTTGTGCTGGCTTCTTCCGAAGCCGCGTCGTTCGGGCGCGGACTGTAAATGCTGAGGCGAATGCCGGAGTGGACGGCTGCGGTCTGCGCGGTCGCGGTCTGCAGCGTTTCGGTCTCAACGTCGATGGTCTGCCGAATTTCGTTCAAGCCGCCTTCCTGCACGCGGCCGTCACGGGTTACGTGAGCGGTGACCTGGAGTTCCTGGCGATCCGCGTAGGGATCGATACTGGTGTCGAGTTGCTGCGAGCCTCCGCGCAATTGCATGTGGAGCGCGCCCGCCAGGAAGAATGCTCCGAGAGCGAGCGCCCACGCCGGGCGAGAATGGGGCGAGGTAAAGCACGCGGCGGCAGCGATGAAAGCCGTGGCCGCGATCGCCCACCACAAGACGGGCCGCCACAGGTAGACTCCGGCTGTGATGCCGAGGCAATAGGCCACCGCGGCCCAGAGCATGGGCTGGCGCGAGGCTTTGAAGCGAAACGCAGGCGGCGCAGCCGCAGTGGGAATTCCCTTCATGGACTCGAAGAAGTTGGCCGGCAGATCCTGCCCTCAGCGAAGTTGAAGGGATGCCGGCGCTACTTTCCGCGAACGATCCCGCGTTCTATCGAGCCAGATGCACCACCGTTTCCAGGTGGTAGGTTTGCGGAAACAAATCCACCAGGTGAACTTGCTCGATGCGATAACCGTGCGCCAGCAGGATCAGCAGATCGCGCGCCAGAGTCGCGGGATCGCACGAGACATAAACCACGCGTGGCGCGCCCAAGGTCGCCAGCAATCGCGCCACGCGTTCTCCCAGGCCACTTCGGGGCGGGTCCACCACCGCTAGGTCGGGCGTATGAAGAATATGAGGGGGGACTGCGCCCTTCCCGACTCGCTCCCGATTTTCCGAACGGGCCAAGTACTGCTCCGCTGTGGCCTGGACCGCTTCTCCGTTCGAGATCAAATTGTAGGCAAGATCGGCTGAGGAAGTCTGTGACATCTCTACAGAAACGGTGTGATGAAAGTCACCAAGGGCTGTGGAAAACAGTCCCGCCCCGGCATAGAGGTCTAGGGCGAGTTCGCCCGATTGGCTTTCGGTGACGATGCGAACCAGTTCGTCGGTCAGATGGCGGTTGGTTTGGAAGAATGATCCGGCGCTGATGTGATAGGCCGACTTCTGGGTCCGATTTATCTGGATGCGATATATCAGATGATCCGCGCCGACGGAGAGGAATCTTTCCGGCGGCCGCTTTGCGCCCGGGTTCGCCACTCGGAATGCGACCACTCCGGCAATTTCCGGCATGGAAGCTTGAAAGTCCTCCACCCATCCGCGCACGGCCGCGCGGCGCGAATCGGGTGAGCAGGATACCTCGACCAGCATCCGGGAGTCCTCGGCATCGGCGAAGAATTCGACTTCGGTGATTCCAACTGGCACTTTGCCGGCGCGTCCAGATTGCCAAAGACTTGCGATGCCACGATTGATGAGCGGCGAACTGATAGGGCACTGCTCCACCGCAAGCAGGGCATGCGAAGCCATCTTGAAATATCCCGCCGAGAACGTGGGAGCGGTTTGCACCTGCAAGCGCGAACGGTTGCGATAGTTCCATGGAGGCGAGGGGTGAACCTGGATCTCAGGAAATGATTCGAGCTTGGCGGTGCGGCGGAAGGCTTCGCGCAGGATCTCTTGCTTAATCTCGAGTTGATGTTCGTAGGAGGAGTGCTGGTAATGGCAGCCTCCGCAGGCGCCGAAATATGGACATGCGGGCGCGATGCGCTGAGGTGACTGCTCGAGGATCGATTCGACATGCGCGCGGGCGAACCCGGACTTCTGCTGAGTGATGGTGGCTTCGACTTTTTCGCCCGTTAGAACGAAGGGCAGGAAAACCGCCTTGCCGCGGCCGCGCTCGTCGGCGGGAAGGTGGGCAAGGCCGTCGCCGCCGTAGATAAGCTTTTCAATCGTGAGGAGCAAGATTTGATTCTAACTGACGGGTCAGATCGCCCGTCCCGCGGCAGCGCCGGAGGCCCAGGCCCATTGGAAGTTGAATCCGCCGAGATGTCCGGTCACGTCGACGACCTCTCCGATGAAAAACAGGCCTGGTACCTTGCGGCATTCCATGGTTTTGGCGGAGAGTTCGCCGGTGTCGACGCCGCCCGCGGTGACTTCAGCTTTTGCGAAGCCTTCGGTTCCGGCGGGAGTGATGGTCCATTCGTGGGCTTCGTGCTCGAACTGGGCCAGTGCTGAGTTCGTCCAGGATGTGGGCGCGTGAAATTCCAGCCAGCGATCGGCGAAGCGATGCGGCAAGCTCTGGCGCAACTCGGACCGAAGCGTAGTAAGCGTGCGAGGCGCCTTAGGATCGCGGAAGGTTGAGGTCAAGTCGGTTTCTGGGACTAGGTCGATGCGCAGGGGTTGCGATTTGTCCCAGTACGAGGAAATTTGCAGGATGGCGGGACCGCTGAGACCGCGATGCGTGATCAGCATCTTCTCCCGAAATTGCTGGCCGTTGCAGGAAGCGATGACCGCGGCGGAGACTCCGGCCAGATCGCAGTAGCGGGCGCGCTCTTCCTCTTGCAGGACGAGCGGCACAAGGCCCGGGCGCGGGGCTTGAATCCTGAGGCCGAATTGCCGGGCCAGGTCGTAGCCGAACGAAGTCGCGCCGATCTTGGGGATTGATAAGCCTCCGGTGGCGACCACGAGCGCGGGAGCATGGAATTCGTCATTCGCGGTGCGAACCACGAAGCCGGCATTGCGAGTGACTTCCTTGATATTCGCATTCAGCCGGATGCTCACCCTGGCGCTTCGGCATTCTTCTTCCAGCATCGCCACAATGGCGCGCGCGGACGAATCGCAGAAAAGCTGGCCCAGTGTCTTCTCGTGATAGGCGATGCCATGCTTTTCGACCAGAGCAATGAAGTCGGCGGGCGTGTAGCAAGCGAGCGCGGACTTCGCAAAATGCGGGTTGGCGGAGAGGAAATTTTCCGGACGGCAGTGCAGGTTGGTGAAATTGCAGCGTCCGCCGCCGGAGATCAGGATTTTCTTGCCAAGGCGGTCGGCCCGTTCCAGCACCGCGACCCGGCGCCCGCTCTTTCCCGCCTCGATGGCGCACATCAATCCCGCGGCGCCGCCGCCAAGAATCAATGCGTCGAAGGAATGAATCGCAGGTGATGCCATGCGGAAAGACCCGCTACAATCAGGAAGCCCGAGTCTGACTGCATGTTACACATCGGCATCGTCGCCTGCAGCACCGAAGGAGCCGCGCTCTGCTATCGCACGATCGCGCACGAGGGAGCGCAGGCGCTCGGCCGACACGACCATCCCGAGGTGTCGCTGCATTCGTTTTCGCTGGCGGCCTATATGAAGTTTGTGGATGCCAATGACTGGGCGGGCGTGGCGGAACTGATGATGGCCTCGGCCGAGAAGTTGGCGAAAAGCGGAGCCGATTTTCTGATCTGTCCCGACAACACAATCCATCAGGCATTCGATCTGGTGGAGCACCGGTCGCCGCGGCCATGGCTGCACATTGCGCGGGAAGTGGCCAAAGAGGCGCAGCGGCGCGGGTTGAAGAGGCTGGCGGTGCTGGGGACGCGCTATCTGATGGAGGGTCCGGTGTATCGCGAGGCGCTGAAGGCGGCGGGGGTCGAGTATCGGATTCCCAGCGCGGTGGAACGCGAGCGTATCAATCAAATCATTTTTGACGAACTGGTGAATGGGCAGTTTCTGCCGCGATCGCTGACCTACTACGTGGAAGTGATCCGCGGGATGAAGGATGAAGGTTGCGACGGCGTTGTGCTGGGATGCACGGAGATCCCGCTGCTGGTGACGCCAGAGTCTTCGCCGCTGCCCACGCTCGATTCCACGCGGTTGCTGGCACGGGCTGCGGTGCGCAAGGCGGTTGAGGGGTAGACCGTGCTTCGGCATCCGCTTGGGAGTTGTCGGCATTCGGAATGAGTCCGGGTGCAAGGGCACGATGCCCTCGCGACAGCCGGCGGGACGCCGGCGCTACGATCGAATGAGGCAGCTATTGAAATTTCGGCGGGTTGGGGATGGCCCGTATGCGATTGTGCGGCTGGCCACTGACGCCTCTGTACCCGAGTGGGCGAGCCGGGGCGAGTTCACTTCCGTCACGCGCACGAAGGAAGAATTGTCGATCGTTTGTCCTGCCAGCAATTTGCCTCGCGAGATCGACGCACAGCATCACTGGGTCTGTCTGAAACTCGAAGGGCCGTTTCCGTTCTCGCAAACTGGCGTGCTGTTGTCGTTCATCGAGCCACTGTCGTCGAAGGGCATTCCCATCTTTGCCATTTCGACCTATGACACCGATTACGTGTTGATCCAGGAAGAGTGGGCGGGAGCGGCACTCAATGCCCTGCAACATGCCGGCCACGAACTACTATCGTGAGGCGAATCGTGGCGGAAATAGTGGTAGCTGGCTTCGACTTTTGGATATCGCTTATCGCGGGGTCATCCCGAAAGCCGGCGCCTTTCAGCCGGCTGAGGGATCTCCTCTCCTCTGATTTCGTGGGTGGGAGATCCTCCCTCCGCCTGAAAAGCGGCTCCGATCGGGACGACGCCAACACCGTCCAGCCTCACAATCGCGCCGAATGCTGGTGTTATGCGGCCAATCGCTGCCTCGGTATGTTGTAATAGAAGTAACTCAACCGAATGCCTTCAACTCTGACAATCCTGCGCCGCCGCGCCAAGGCCCTGCACCGCAACCTGCGCGGGGTAAAGATGGCCGCACGGGCGCTGGCTTCAACCGACCATCCATTGCTGGCGCACATCATCCCCATGCGCCGCTGCAATCTGGCGTGCACCTACTGCAACGAGTTCGACGATTTTTCGAAGCCGGTGCCGCTGGAAGAAATGTACCGGCGCATCGATAAGCTAGGCGCGCTGGGCACCGCGGTGGTGACGATCTCGGGCGGCGAGCCGCTGATGCATCCCGAACTTGACGACGTGATCCGCCGCATCCGGGCGAACGGAATGATTGCCGGACTGATCACGAACGGATATCTGCTGGTCGCTGAGCGCATACAACGGCTGAATCGCGCCGGGCTCGAGTGGCTGCAGATTTCGATCGACAATGTGAATCCCGACGAGGTTTCGAAGAAAAGTCTGAAGGTGCTCGACAAGAAGCTGCAACTGCTGGCCGAGCGTGCCGACTTTCATGTGAACATCAATTCGGTGGTGGGCGGGGGAATCACTCATCCGCAGGATGCCTTGGTGATCGGCAAGCGCGCGGTCGAACTCGGCTTCACCTCTACGATCGGCATCATCCACGACGACAGCGGGCAATTGCAGCCGTTGAACGACGAGGAGCGGCGCATCTATCACGAGATGCAGGCGCTCGAGAAAAGCAGCTTCACGCGCGTGAATGCGTTTCAGGACAACATCGCCAAGGGATTGCCCAATGACTGGCGATGCCGCGCCGGAGCGCGTTATCTCTACATCTGCGAAAACGGGCTGGTGCACTACTGCTCGCAGCAGCGCGGCTATCCCGGAGTTCCGCTGGAGAGCTACACGCGCGAAGATCTGCGCCGCGAATATCTCACCGAAAAAGGATGCGCGCCGAACTGCACGGTTTCGTGCGTGCACCAGGTTTCCATCTTCGATTCGTGGCGGGCTCCGCAACAGCCGACGACGCCACCCTCGGCAACGACGCCGGCCGACCATCTGGTGCAAATCCGATAGCGTCGACTAATTCGTCGACTAATTAACGACCGCTACTTCTTCTTCGGCTGCGCAGTGGGCGGCAGCAGGCCGTTCAAACGCAAGTACATTGCGGCCGCGCTGTAGTGGTCAGCCCAGTCATTGGTGAGCGCAATGAGCGCGAAGGCGCGCGATCCCTTGCGGCCACCGAAGAGTTCGACTTCATCCCCCAGCTTGGAATCGTCGACTTTGTCCAGGGCGGTGGTGCAGAAATCGAAGCTCGCCTTCAGCGCTGCCACCAGCTTGTCTTTGCCGTCGGACTCCTTAAGCGGCACCGGAGGCTTGACCGCGGGTACGTCTCCGATGTGGGAGCAAAGGTAATTGTTCGACTCGATGATGTGCAGGATCAGGTGTCCGAAGGTCATTTGCTGCTCGGTGGGCTTGTATCCAAATTTATCGGCAGGCATCTCCTCGACCGCGCCAACAAGATTCTTCTGTTGGCGGGGAAGAATCTGCTTGGCCACGGACGTGACCGGATTTCTGTCCTGGGCGAGAACCGCAGTTGCGGCAAAGAGCAAAAAAAGTCCAATTGTGCGCTTCATAGGATCCTCTCGTTCTGGCGAATCTGGCGTTGAGTGCATTCTACTCAAGCGAGCGCTCGCGAATCCACTTGGATGGCCCGGTTTTGGCCACCGTCAGGCGTGGAATCTGCCGAGCCGTCGCCGGTTGGCCGGGCAGGCAGAACTCCCACAACGCTAAGATGGACTGGGATGCTGAACCCTACGCCCATCGATATTGCGGTGCTGGTCGTCGAACTGGCTCCGGCGGCAGCCTTTGGCTTCGCGGGCGAACGAGTTGCGCAATGGATGAGTCGCTGGCCGGCTTCCGTGCGAATTGCCGCTCCCGCGTTGTTTGTGCTGCCGTACGTCATTCTCGCCGCGGCGCATCATATATTCCGCGTGCAATGGCTCGTGTTGTACGCCGCTCTTCCCGTGGTGATGGCCTGGCTGATGATGCAGGCTGCGGCGGCTGATCCGGAGCAGCGTGGCAATTGGCGGGACGCGCTGATTCTTCTCACGCTCGGACTGGCCGTCGATTTGCGCTGGTTCGACGTGGCGTGGCCCTCGGGCATGCGCGGCCTGGGCAATCTCCTGCTGGTCGATGCGGGCCTGTATGCGTTCCTGGGGATTCGCCGGTTGAGCGGAGCGGGATTTGATTTTCACCTGCGCTCGAGCGATTGGACAACGGGGTTGCGCGAACTCCTGTTCTTCGCGCCGGCCGTATTAATCCTGGGGATCTGGCTGGGATTTATACATCCGCACGCCAACATGCCGGGCTTTGCTAAGGCGGCTCTGACGTGGGTTGGGATTTTTGTTTTTGTCGCGGTACCGGAAGAGCTTTTCTTTCGCGCCTGGGTACAAAATTTTCTGGAACGGCGCATCGGCCGCAGGGGAGCGTTGCTCGTCGCGTCCATTCTGTTCGGGCTCTCACATTTCAACAAGCGATCGGCGCACTTCAACTGGCGTTACGTGTTGCTGGCGACGATCGCTGGAATTTTTTACGGCCGGGCCTGGCGCCAGCAGAGAAGAGTTCCCGCTTCGACGATCACGCACGCCACGGTCGATTGGCTGTGGACGTGGTGGTTCTGAAAACTTGGGCTGGTGCCCGACGGGTGCGATCCTCAACCCCTCGGATGATAGTGCCAGTATCCCAAGCCCACGCGCATGTGATGCAGAAGTGCGTCGGGGACGCAGACCGCGAAGCAAAGTCCCAGCAGCCCCTGGGTCAGGCCAAGTATGTAGAGATTGCGGTAGCGGCGGAAGAGCAGGCAGGAAACGGCTCCCCAGACTAGCGTTGCGGCGGCAAGCGCAAGATTGGGCAGGTGCGCCACGGAAAACAAAATGGCGGCAACGGCGATGGCTGCGTCACTACTCAGCATGCGCGTAAGGCGCGGCATGAAGTAATCCTGTATCAGGAATTGCTGATACATCGTCCACAGGACATATCCGCCGCAGTGGGCGAAATCGGCCTGGTAGAGGGCGTGGAAGGTTCCAGCGCCCTGAGCCAGGAAGACGCCCAGAATCGAAAGGGCAAGCGCTGCCGGGAAGATCCACCGAGAAGACACGAATCCGCGGAGGCCGAGGCCCAGATCATTCAAGCCCGGCCGGCGCACCAGAACCATGACCAATGGGGCCAGCAAAGCGATGGGGCCGAAAATGAGTTGCTCGTGGGTAGGCAACCACAGGATGACCATGATGCCGGTGAATCCAGCCACGAGCTCCGCCAGGTCCCGCGTGGAGCCGGGTGCGCGTGACACGGTAAATGAATACGGTGCTGGATGGGTAGTGGCCAAAGAATACTCTTCAAAAACAATAGGAACAGCGGCGAACAGAATTGGTTGCAAGATTTTAGCTGAAACAGGCTCGGAATTCAGACAGAAAGCCGCGGCGTCGCGGCCATCAGGCTGCGCGTATAGGCGTCGGCAGGACGATTGGTGATTTGCTCGGCGTCGCCCACTTCGATCAACTTTCCCCGGTGCATGACCGCGATGCGCGTCGCAAGATAGCGGACCACGGGCATGGAGTGCGAGATGAAGAGATAGGTCAGGCCGAAATCGCGCTGCAGTTGCGCCAGCAGATTCACGATTTGAGCGCCGACGCTGACGTCAAGCGCGGAGACAGGCTCATCGCACACAATGAACTTGGGCCGCAAGGCGAGGGCGCGAGCGATGCCGATGCGCTGCCGCTGTCCTCCGGAGAACTCGTGCGGGTAACGCGTGCGCGCGGATTCGTCGAGGCCGACGGCGCGCAGGAGTTCGGAAACCCGCGAGCGCAGGTCGAGCTGCGCTCGACCGGACAGCCGAGGGCGGCTGTCCCCACATGAACCTGGGAGGCTTTCTCCACGTGAGGCTGAGTGAATCAGCAGCGGCTCGGCGATGATGTCTTCCACGCGAAAGCGGGGATCGAGCGAGGCGAAGGGATCCTGAAAGACGATCTGCAGGTCACGGCGCAGCTTGCGCATCTCGCCGCGGCCGATGCTCACCAGATCCCTGCCCTCGTAAAGAATGGATCCCGACGTGGGCTCGATGAGCCGCAGGATCAGTCGGCCGAGAGTGCTCTTGCCGGAGCCGGATTCGCCCACCAGGCCCAGCGTTTCGCCGGAGTGAATCTCCAGAGAAACGTCGTCGACGGCGCGAACTTCGCCGCGAGACTTGCCGGCAAAGGGCGAGTCGCTGTGAGGAAAAATCTTGGACAGGTTGCGGATTTCGAAAAGAGCCATCGGCGTTTCCTAAGAGTGTGTCATTCTGAGCGGAGCATGATCGTCCGAAAGGACGGTCATGCGAAGTCGAAGGATCCCCGCAAAGCATTCGGTCGCCGACCGCGCTGCGCTGCGTTCTCGAGTTACCTATTCTTCCTCTTCCTTCACCTCACCCCGCTCGGCCTTCGCCTTCTCGATAATCTTCTCTTGTAGCTGCCCCGGCACAACATCGTAGTGATGCATTTCCATGCTGAAGCTGCCGCGGCCCTGGGTCATCGAGGTCAACTCCACTCCGTACGTCAGCATTTCGGCCATCGGAACTTCGGCCTTCACCACCGTATTGCCGCCCTTGTTGTCCATGCCCTGAATACGTCCGCGGCGGCTGTTCAGATCCCCCATAATCGATCCCGCGAAGTCGTCGGGCACGGTGATCTCAACCGCCATGATGGGTTCAAGAATCGTCGGCTTGGCCGTCTCCATGGCCTTCTTGAAGGCAATGCGCCCCGCCATCTGGAATGACAAATCGTTCGAATCCACATCGTGATACGAACCGTCATAGAGCACAACTTTGAAATCGACCACCGGAAATCCCGCCAGATACCCGCGCGCGGCGGCATCCTTGATTCCCTTTTCCACCGCAGGAATGTAATTCTTCGGAATCGAGCCGCCGAAAATGTCGTTGACGAACTCGAACTCTCCGCCTCGCGGCAGCGGCTCCATCTTGATCTTGCAGTCGCCGTACTGGCCGTGACCGCCGGTCTGCTTCTTGTGCCGTCCCTGTACGTCGGCTTTGCCGCGAATGGTTTCGCGGTACGGCACCTTCGGCGCTTTCAAATTCACCTGCGTGTTGTAGCGCTTCTTCAGCTTCGAGACCGTGACCTCGATGTGCTGCTGCCCGGTTCCCGCAATCAGAAATTCCTTGGTCTGCGGATCGCGGAAGAAGCGCAGCATGGCATCCTCTTCCATGAGCTTGTGCAGCCCGGGACCCAGCTTGTCTTCGTCAGCGCGGCTCTTGGGCTCAATGGCAAACGTGATCGCCGGCTCGGGCAGCTTGACCCGCGGATACTGAATCGGAGCTGCCTTGTCGCCCAGCGTATCGCCGGTCAAGGTATCTTTCAGTTTCGCCACCGCCCCGATGTCACCCGCGTGCAGTTCATTGATCGGGATCGCCGTCTTGCCCTGCATCGTCGAGATGTGCGCAAATTTCTCCGGCACATTGCGGCTGAAGTTCTGCAGAGTCGCCTCATTCTTCAGCACGCCCGAGAACACTTTGAAATACGTAATGCGCCCGGCAAACGCATCGGAAACCGTCTTGAACCCATACAAGGAAACCGGCTCTGCATCGGTTTCGTGGCGCTTCGGGCCGTCTCCATTCCCGCCGGAATCGCCCTGCACCCACTCGTGCTCGGAAGGCGCCGGAGTGTAGTCGACAATGAAATCCATCACGCGGTCGGCGCCAATGTTTCCCAGCCCTGAGCTGAAGATGACCGGGAAAATTTTGTCCTCGCGGATGGCATTGTGCAGCGCCGGAATCAGATCTTCTTCCCCCAGCGTTCCCGCCTCGAAGAACTTTTCCATCAGCTTGTCGTCGCCTTCCGCCACCAGCTCCACCAGCCGTTCGTGCGCCGCCAGAGCCTGCTCTTTTAAGTTGGCGGGAATCTCCGTCTCGTTCCCCTTACCGTTGCCTCCCATTTCGTATGTGTAAGCCTTCATGCGGACCAGGTCGATCACGCCCGATAAACTTTTCTCTGCGCCGATCGGCAACTCAATCGGGATCACATCCCGTCCGAACGCGGTAGTCAGCGACTCCAGCACCCGCTCCGCATTCGCGCGGTCGCGGTCCATGCGATTCACCACGATCAGCCTCGGCGTCTTATATTCCTCGCAGTAATTCCAAACGCGCTGCGTGACCACTTCCACGCCGGCCACGCCATCGACCACCACGATCGCCGCATCCACCACCGGCAGCACCATCTTGGCCTCATGCACGAACATGCTGAACCCCGGCGTGTCGAGCACATTGATCTTCGACTTGCCCCACTCCACCACCGCCAGGCCGGTCGTAATCGACATCTTGCGGGCAATTTCTTCTTCGTCGTAATCGGTGGTGGACGAGCCGTCATCGACCCGCCCCAAGCGCTGGGTCGCACCCGCGGTGTACAGCATGGCCGATACCAGCGTCGTCTTGCCCGCGTGGCCGTGACCGACCAACGCGACATTCCTCAGGTTTTCTCCGGAATAGACTTTCAAGTTGGGCTCCTTCAGGCAGGCGTGGGAAGGAACGGCCCATGAAGAGGATGAGGACAGTAACGGGGTCCACCAGGCGTGTTCAGTCCGACCCACCCGCCAAAACCTAGGATGCTACCACGCGAGCCGCAGCCGCAACAACCGGACCGGCAAATGTAAGGCGGATGCAGCGCCGCGGAGCCCTGTTGTTGCAACCAGAAAATGTCGTATTAACTGCGACGAGACTTTGTCACCCCTTATCTTTAAGTTACGGCCGCCAAAGCGGGGCGGCCGGATAGGTTGTAGATGCGTGGCGTGGCGGGTTTTCGTTTCTGTGCGGAAGTGATATGCACAGGGCGGCGGGCGGCCTGTTCTTCCAGGGGCGAGGTTCGGGCGAGCAGGAGAACATCTCCGCGAAAGATGCGCAGCACGCCATCGAGCTGATGCGAGAGTTCGACGGTTTCTCCGGCATAGCCGCGAGGGCCGGGCAAGGGGGGCAGGGCGATCGACTGCGCTCCCAGAGTGACGGTGTGATCGGCGGACACGACCCGCTGATAGTGCAAGCTAAGGCAACGGGCGAGATCGAAGCGGCGGGGCAGGCGGCGGAAGTCGCAGGAGGCGTCGGCGGCGGGATGTGCGAAGCGCTGATTGTAATCGGCACAGAAGCGGGCCAGAACGGCGTTGGCTTGCTCGACGGTGGCCGCCTGAGTCAGGCGAAGTTCGCTGACCAGGCGGTCCTGGCAAGTGCGCCAGGCGCGCTCGATGCGGCCCTTGGCTTGGGGTGAGTAGGCGGGGATCTGCTGGATGCCGAGTTGTTCCAGAGCGCGTCCCAGTTGAGTAGGAGCCTGTTTTCCGGCGAGTTGTTCGGCGAGGGTCCAGTGCGAATCGTTGCGCTGGAAGATGGAGTGGCGGTCGCGATAGAGGCTGAGGGGAACGCCGTGAGTGGTGATCAGGACGTGCAGGGCGCGAAGATAGCCCACCGTGTTTTCGGCTTCGAGTTGGAAGTGAGCGGCCAGAATCTGACCGGTAGCGTCGTCTTGAAAGCCGATGAGGGTGAGCTCGGGGCCGCGGCCTTCGAGCCAGTCATGGCGGCTGGCGTCAGTGAGCGCCATCATACCGAAACGCGGCCGGGGAGGCCGGCGGGAGCGATATTTTCGAGGCCGGCGCTTCTGCGGAGAGCCCAGCTTGGCGGCTCGCAGGATGCGGCGCACGGTTTCCCGGCTGAGTCCGAGGCCCTCCTCGGCGCAAAGTTTTTCCGTCAGATGGGAATCGTTGAAGCCCTGATACTTGCCGCGCGCCAAAGTTAAGATCAAATGCTTCTGGGGAGGCGTAACTGCCCAGGGCACGGAGCGTCCGCGATTGCCGTGCTGCACCCAGCCCACCGAATCAGGCCGGTAGCGGCGTTTGAGCCGCTGCACCTGGCGCTCGCTCAAATGCAGCAGGCGGGAGGCTTCGCGTACGCTCAGCCTCCCGCCTGCTGCATTTTCAATCACCTTCACTCGTTGGAACTCTTTCTGACTCATCGTCACCATCCTTGGAGGGTGACAGAATCTCGTTGCAGTTATGGGGTGACATTATCTTGGAGCATCTACACCCGGGGTGCCCCATCCTTGCGTCCGTGCGCCAGCCTGTTCTATCCTGACTTCACCACTGGGGTTCTGACTCAAAGAACGGAAATGCAGCGTTGCATCGCACGATTTCTGCTATTGCTAGCGTTTGTCGGAACACTCCTTCCGCTGGCGCTGACGGCCACGACTCCGCCCGTGCACGCCTGCTGCCTTCGGGCCGCCCATCATTGTCACCGCACTTCTGAATCGGAACAACGCACCGTCAGCGGTATCAGTACCTGCAGTCACGATTGCTGCCGCGGCGTTACGATATCCCAAACCGCGCATCCCAAGCCCCCGATTGCGGTGATCGCCCACCAGTTTGCGGCGACTCGCGCCACCGAATCGACCCCCGCCGTTCCGCGCGCGGACTTCCTCTCCTTTGCATCCCCTCGCGCTCCCCCGAACGTCTCTATCGCCTGAACGATTTCGCGACTCGCTTTGTACCAAGTCCGGCGTGGCCACTATTCGCCCGCTGCCCGGACTTGCCCCGAGCCTGTCGAACGAGCGGCTGTCCCCACGTAACTCATAGGGATCAGGCCCTTCACCAGGGCATCGGAGACTTCATGCGCTTCATTCGGATTTCGCTGTGCTCGGCATTCTTCTCAATCTCGTCTCTGGCTGCTTTCGCCAACGTCTACGGCGCCGTTCGCGGCGTAGTACACGACCCGCAGCATCGGCCCGTGCAGGGAGCCATGGTCATGCTCAAATCCAAATCGTCGGACGTGGGAAAATCCGTCAACACCGACGCCAATGGAGAATTTCAGTTCAACGGCGTTGATCTAGGCGACTACACCGTGAGCGTTGCCAGCCCCGGCTTCGCGCAGGCTGCGCAGGATGTCACTGTCATCTCGGGCACGGTGCCTGTGGTCCACTTCCAGTTGCGCATCGCCACGGAAAAGGCGAATGTCACCGTCTCTGCCGCGTCCGCTGTCGTGCCTACCGACTCGGCGACGCCGATCACCATGGTCAACCAGCTCGACATTACGCGCACTCCCGGCGCCGACCGCACGAATAGTCTCGCCATGATTACCGATTACGTGCCAGGTTCCTATGTCACGCACGACATGCTGCACATCCGCGGCGGACATCAGACCCAATGGCTGCTCGACGGCGTTCCCATCATCAATACCGCCATCGCGCAAAACGTCGGCCCCCAGTTTGATCCCAAGGATCTCGAGTACGTCGAAGTGAATCGCGGCAGTTATGGCGCGGAGTTCGGCGACAGAACCTATGGAGTCTTCAACGTCGTTCCCCGCACCGGCTTCGAGCGCAACAACGAGGCCGAACTTGTCCTCAGCGCCGGCAATTTCTACCAAACCAACGACGCACTCAGCTTCGGCAGCCACACCCAACGCTTCGCCTACTACGCCAGCGTCAACGGGAATCGCAGCAATCTCGGCTTGCAGACCCCGGTTCCGCAGGTCGTGCACGACGCGGTCAATGGCTTCGGCGGCTTCGGCTCCTTCATCTTCAACGCCACCTCGTCCGACCAGCTTCGCCTCATGACTTCAGCGCGCCGCGACTATTTTCAGGTGCCCTACGATCCCAATCCCAACGATATCGAGAACGGATCGATCCCGGCCAACGGTTTCAGCCCGCAATATCCCAGCATCGGCCTGCGCGACAGCCAGCATGAGGTCGACGCCGGAGCCCTGTTCACCTGGGTCCACACCTTCAATTCGCACCTGCTGACCACGGTTTCACCCTTCTACCATTACAACAACGGCGACTACGCCAGCTTGCCCACGGACAATCCCGTAGTCAGCACCGAAAACCGCAGCTCGGCCTACGTTGGAGGTCAGACCACCCTCGCCGCCAATTACAACAAGAACAACCTGCAGGTTGGCTTTCTCAGCTTCTACCAGAGCGATAATC
The DNA here is from genome assembly GCA_963763795.1 of uncultured Acidobacteriota bacterium. Lineage (GTDB taxonomy): Bacteria > Acidobacteriota > Terriglobia > Terriglobales > Acidobacteriaceae > Sulfotelmatobacter. Next base: position 1,615,058 of record CAVXPP010000007.1, read on the forward strand.
AGTTCTTCGGAGCCGCCTTCAACCCGCTCAGTTATAGTCCCGTGCCTTCGCCGGTCGCCGACTCCGAACATCCCACCGCGAATCTCGAAACGTTCTACATCGACGACAAGTTCACCCCCTTTCCCTGGATCACCTTTTCCGCGGGCATGCGTCCCACGCGCTTCGCCGAAGGGAATTTTGCCGTGACTGCGGCCGCGCCACCGATTTCGGAGTCAGCCATCCAGCCCCGCTTCGGCGCAACCTTCACCGTTCCCAAACTGCGTTGGACCTTCCGCGCTTTCTACGGGCACTACTATCAGGCCCCACCGATTGAGACTGTCTCCGGCCCGGCCCTGATCGATTACACGCGGCCAGCAAGGCCTGGGATTTGCCACGCTGAACGGCGAACGCGACGAAGAACATCAATTCGGTGTTGCCATCCCCTTCCGGGGATGGGTTCTTGACGCCGATACCTTCAAGACCAACGCCACCAATTTTCTCGATCACAACAACATCGGCGCTTCCAGCATTTTCTTCCCGATCACCGTTTCGCAAGCCGTGATTCGCGGCTGGGAGCTCACGCTCCGTTCTCCGCGATTTGCCCACCGCGGCCAGCTGCACCTCGCCTACTCCAACCAGATTGCCGAAGGCAGCGGCACCATTACCGGCGGCCTCACCGATTTTTCTTTCTCTCCGGAACTCAGTCCGCTCGACCACGACCAGCGCAACACGCTCAACGTCGGCGGCGATGTCTCCCTGCCGTGGCGCTCCTATGCCTCCACCAACGTCTATTACGGATCAGGGTTCAGCAATGCTTTCCCGGACCAGCCTTATCCCGGGGACTATTTGCCTCAGCACACCACGTTCGATCTCTCACTTGGAAAGGACTTCGGAGGAGAACGTTTTACAGCTTCTGTGACGGCGCTGAACGTTGCCAATCGCCGCGTCGAATACGACAACAGCCTAACCTTCGGCGGATTCCACTGGAATAATCCCCGTGAAATCTACGTCGAGTTCCGCTATCGCTTCCATTACTAATTGCATTGAGGTGTCCCCTGTGAACCTCCGTGGCCTCTGTGGTGAAAATTGCTTCTATTCGCGCACCAATCGATCTCTCAGCAGCTTCTCCACATCGCCCATCTTCGGGGCCGGCATGTGGCACGCCAGTCCCCGAAGAGTTAGAGTGTAAATAACGTGAACCATCAATCTCGCATTCTTTTCGTCGCCATTCTCGTACCCGTCCTTCTCGCCTCTGCTTGCCACCGTTCGAAAACTTCGGCCAAGCGTTATCCCTTTACCGGCCGCGTCATTTCGATCGACTCCCAGTCCGAGTCCGCGCTCATCGATGGCGACAACATTCCCGGCTTCATGGACGCCATGGCCATGTCGTACAAGATCAAGCCGGCGTCGATGCTCCGCCAACTCTCTCCCGGCGATTCCATCTCCGCCGAGGTCGTGGTCATCGAGCCCGCCACGAAGAACGAAGACGCCGCTCCCGACTACTGGCTCGAGAACGTGAAAGTCACGGGGCACGCCAAGCAGCCGCCGGCCAACGGCGCGAGTTCCTTGCACATCCCCGAACCCGGCGAAGACGTGCCCGACTTTTCCTTCACCAATCAGGACGGCAAACGCATTTCGCTCCACCAATACCGCGGCAAAGTTCTGCTCGTCACGTTCATTTACACGCGCTGCCCGTTTCCCGACTTCTGCCCGCGCGTGAGCCACAACTTCGCGGAAATCGACAAGCAAGTCGGCTCCGACTCTGCGCTCGCCGGCACGCACCTGCTGAGCATCAGCTTCGACCCGGAGCACGATACGCCCAAGGTTCTGCGCGATTACGCATTCTCCGTCGCCGACACCCACGACGCAGCCCTGTTCCACAGTTGGGAGTTTGCTGCTTCTCGTCCAGCGGACCTACCAAAGATCGCCGATTTCTTCGCCCTTACCGTCACTCCCGAGAACGGTCTGATCACGCACAATCTCAGCACCGCCGTGATCGGCCCCGACGGAAAAATCGTGAAGTGGTATCACGGCAACGACTGGCAGGTTTCTGATCTAATAAAGGACGCGGCGGACGCTCGTACTCCGAAGGCCTAATTCTCGCGCCCCGCATCATCGAGGAAACTCATGAAATATCTGCTCCTCATCCTGGCAGTCTTCGGCATCGTCGTTTCTTCTCTCGCCCTGCGCGAGCATTACCGCGAATACGGCGACTCTCCCTGCAGCATCAACGAGCACTGGGACTGCGGAGTGGTCAACCACAGCCACTATGCCATGCTCGGCCCGATTCCCGTGGCGGTTGCCGGCATTGTGGGCTATGTGCTCATGGGGATTCTGGCTTTCCTGCGATCGTACCGGCTGTTGCTGGTTCCCACGCTCGCAGGCCTCGCGTTCTCGCTATATCTCGCCCATATCGAAAGGGACATCCTGGGTGTGTGGTGTATCTACTGTGTAATCTCGCTGGGAATTATTTCGCTGATGTGTCTGTTCAATATTGGCGCCGTGGTCGCTCAATCCGTCCGCAAGCCCGCCTCCGCATAAGTCGACAAAAGGGGCGGGGGCGAAGAGTAGGCCCCATCCTTCCGCGCGAACCGCGGCCTTTGAATTGTCATCCTGAGAATCGTTACCTTGAGAATTGTCATCCTGAGCGGAGGAACTGGTCGGCGAAGCCGACCAGTTCCGCAGTCGAAGGATCCTACCCGCGAGCTATCCCCTCTCGAAGGCGTGCTTCTTCTCCAACTCCTCCAGCGCCTCGCGCCGCACAGTTGCAAATCGCTCCGCCTGATTCATCAGGCCCTGCGTAGCCTCGGCAAAGTCGCCTTCGATCCGCAACAATCCCTGCGCCGCCACCAGCCGCGCCGCCACTTCCAGCAGATGCGCGGGACTCGTCTGCACATACTCCGCCTCCGCCGGATCCCCAATCCACACTCGAGAGGGTGGGGTATTTGACGTTCCCGGCACTGCCGCTCCCAGCGCCGTCTGCCAATAGACTTTCCTCTCGACAAACTCCGCCATCGCTTCATCGCTCGCTTTGCCAAACACCCACTGCTGCCGCTTGAAATCATAATGACGGCTGGAGAACGGCACCGGCAGCAGCTTCCCCGATTTCAAAAATTCAATCTGCCGCCGGTCCACTTCCTTGCGCAGCGCGTTGACCACCGGTGCCTCAGCATCTTTCGCCTCGAGCGACGGCATCACCTCGCGCACCGTCTGCGACAAGTTCACGGCCACCGGCGCATGCAGCCCTTCCGAACCCTCCAGCCGGATGTCCCCATGCAGCACCCAGAAATCCGCGCCCGACGTCGATTGATGAAATGGCCAATCCAGTTTCACCGTCAGCGGCAACCCGGTCAGGGTCACCCAGATCTTCTTTGCTGCTCGCGATTCATCCACGATCCCGCGGTCCTCCTGCATCTGCGTCATTGACATTTCCCTTTTTCGATTGGAAGCGTTTGTGAACAGCTAGTGTAGTGCCGATCAAACAGATCGGCACTTATAGGTCGCCGGTTTCCCCAGTGATCCTCTGTGCACCCTGTGGTTGGAGCTCTTGACCTCCTCGCAGGACACCGCGGATCACGCGGATCGAGGCGCAATAGTTAACAATCCCTATTACCGCGCATCCAGCGTCGCCCGCACCTTCAGCGCCAGATCCGCCCGGGTGAACGGCTTTTGCAGCAACTGCACGCCGGGCTCGAGAACTCTATGCTGCACCACCATGTCGTCGGTGTAGCCCGTCATGTACATGATTCGGGTCTGCGGCCGCTTGCTTAAAATGCGCTCCGCCAGCTGTCGCCCGCTCATCCCCGGCATGATGACGTCGGTGAGCAGAAGATGAATCGGCTCGGCCGTGATCTCCGCCGTTTTTATGGCTTGATCAGCACTCGCTGCTTCCAGCACCTTGTACCCATAATCTTCCAGAAAGATACGGGCCAGCTCGCGCAGATCCGGCTCGTCCTCGGCGATCAGAATTGTCTCCGTGCCTCCAGCCACGTCCTTATCTAGCGAGCGTGGCCGCTGTTTGTGCACCGCCCCGGCGGCCGCTGGTAAATAAACGCGGAACTCCGTGCCTCGGTTCGGCTCGCTCTCTACCTGAATGCTTCCGCCACTCTGTTTCAGAATGCCATACACCGTGGCCAGCCCCAGGCCGGTCCCTTTTCCCCGGGGCTTGGTCGTGAAAAATGGCTCAAAAATGTGTACCAGCGTCGCCGCGTCCATTCCATGCCCGGTGTCACTGACCTTCAGCATCACATAACTTCCTGCCGCCAGATCACGATCGCGCGCCTGCTCCGGCGTGAGTTCCACGTTCGACGTTTCCATGCTGAGCCGGCCGCCTTGCGGCATGGCATCGCGCGCATTGATCGCCAGATTCATCAACACTTGTTCGATCTGGCCCGGATCGGCCTTCACCGGCAGCAGCGATGGATGCAGGCTCGCCACCAGTTCGATGTCTTCGCCAATCACCCGCGCCAGCATTTTTTGGATGTCGGCAACCGATTCATTCAGGTCCAGCGTGCGCGGCTGCAGCACCTGCTTCCGGCCGAAGGCCAGCAGTTGCTGTGTCAGCGACGCCGCTCTCTCCGCCGCCCGCCGGATCTGCTCCAGCCCATTGCGCACCCGCTCATCCACCTCGCCCGTCCGCAGCAGCAGCTCGCCGTGCCCCATGATGATGCTCAGAATATTGTTGAAATCGTGGGCCACGCCGCCCGCCAGCCGTCCCACCGCCTCCATCTGCTGTGCGTTCCTCAGTTGCTCTTCCAGTTGCATACGCTCCGTCACATCCCGCGAAATGCCCCAGCTCCGCACCCAGTGTCCGTCGACTACGATCCCCATCATCGTGTTGCGGAAAATTCTTCTTTGCCCCTGCGCGTCGATCTCCCGCGATTCCTGATCCGTGGCCCGGTAACCTGCCCGCACGAAATTCTCCATAAACTCCCGCGTCACCGGATCCTGCAGTATCAGAAATTCCGTCAGCCGCTTGCCCGTCAATTCCGCTGCCGACGACCGGCCGTACATCCTCGCCATCGCGTCGTTGCACTCCGCCATATATCCGTGCTCCAGCCCCCACTTGAGCTGTTCCACAATCGGCAGGTCGCAGGGCACCGGCGGGTCGTACTCCATGCGAAATATTCCTTCCGTACTTTGCGATACGAATACGCGGTACCGTTCCTCACTCTCCCGCCGCGCTTCCTCCGCCTTCCTGCGCGCCGCATCCGATTTCAGCCGCTCCGTCGTATCCCGCTGGATTCCCCATGTGCGCAGCAGTTTCCCGTTCTCCACGATCCCGAACATGTTGTTGACGAACACCTTTATGTTCCCGTGCACGTCCATCTCATGCGACTCGCGCTCGGTCACGCGAAATCCGTTGCGAATAAATTCCCGGGTGAGCTCGATGTTGTGCGGATCGTCGGCCAGCAGCAACTCGGTCAGCCGCTTGCCCAGTAAGTCTTGCCGCGAGTTCAGGCCGTACATCCGGGCTATCGCGTCATTGCACTCTGCCATGTACGAGCCGTGAATAATCCCGTGAATCAACTGCTCTTCCGGAAGATCAATGGACAATGGCGCATCCAGGTCCTGCCGGAAGATTCCTTCCGAGCTTTGCGCCACGAACATGCGGTAGTTCTCTTCGCTGCGCCGCAATGCTTCGCCGGCGCGCTTCCGTTCCGTGATGTCGATCAGCAATCCGCGGGTCAGCCGTTTCCCGGTCTGCCGATCGATCACAATCGTCGCATCGTCGCGCAGCCATACCTCCCGCCCATCCTGCCGGATCATGCGGTACTCCACTTGGAAAGGACGCCCTTCTTCCCACGTGTCTTCCAGCATCGCGATCCTATGATCTTCCGGATTCAAGTGGTTCCACCAGAACCCCGGATCCGACAAGCAATCCTCCGGGCGATAGCCCAGAATCTTGGTCACCTGCGGGCTGACGAACAGGAAACGGCCTTGCGCTCCCGCCTCCGCCACATACGAGATCGCCGGAACCTGCTCCACCAGTTGCCGGTACTTCTCTTCCGCTTCACGCAGCGCCGCCGTCGCCCGCCTGCCTTCTTCGTGCGACCGGATCGCGGTGATCCCGAACGCCAGATTGTTCGCCATCTCCGTCAGCAACTCGACCTCGGAGCTGTCAAACGATCCGGCTTGATCCGAGTAAATCGCCAGCACGCCGAAAGCCTGCCCCGCAACCCGCAGCGGCAATCCAATCACCGCCGCGTATCCCCGCTTCAGCGCCGCCTCCCGCCACGGTTCGAACGAAGGATCGCGCGCTGTATCCACTACCGCGCAGATGCGGTTTTCCCGAACTGCCGTGCCCACCGGCCCGTATCCCATCGGCGTTTCCGACCATTTCACTTGCACTAGATCGAGATATCCGTCTTCATACCCGGCGTGCGCCATCGGCCGCACCTGCTTCGCCTCATCCGATTCCCGATAGCCGATCCAGGCAAACCGGTATGCGCCGAGGCGCACAATGATGTCGCAGATCTGGTCCAGCAACTCCTGCTCGCTGCCCGCTTGCGCCAGCGCCTGGTTGCACGCACTGAGCGCTCGCAGCGCACGATTCAGGCGTCGCAGCTCTTCATTGATTTCGCGGTCCCGCTCGACAGGGGGCACTCCTGAGGACGACGCGGACGTTTTGGGTTCTGCCCCGGCGATTCCCGACATACCGGGCCCCTCGGAGGGTGCTGCTCCCGCCGGCCCGCTGAACTGAGGTTTTGGCTGGGTCAAAGGAAAAACTCGCGCGAATCCAGCGCCATTTTAAGCTTGCTTTGGCAATCGTGTATAGGCCAGTCGAATCAATGACTGAAAATGGGGTGCCCCATTTCTCGCCGCTTTTGCGAGAAGTGGGGATTTTCGACAGAGCGGCCGAAGGGTCCGCCCCGCGAGCAAAACGAGCGCCCTCCTATACTGATCGGTCTGGGTCGACACTTCTCGTCACAACAGGATAGTGGTCTACAATCCGTGACATCACCCGGAGTTCCATTCGTTTACCCTATGAAAACCGATGGTCGCCGAATGCGGAGATACCCATGACTCGATATTTTCTTGCATTAGTGTTTTGCGCTGTGGGAGCGGTTTCGACCCAAGCTCAGCCTTCCTTGCCGGCCAGTTTTCAAGCAAAGACGATCCATAGTCCGGCAGGGGCAGACATTTTTGTGCGTTGGGGAGGACGCGGGCCGGTGGTACTCCTGATTCATGGCTACGCGGAGAACAGCGATTCGTGGGCTCCTCTGGCTGCTGATCTCATGAAAGACCACACGGTAGTGGTGCCGGATCTCCGCGGCATTGGACGATCCTCCAAGCCTGCCGATGGCTACGACAAAAAGACTCAGGCCAAAGATATGCGCGCCGTCATAACTTCGTTGGGATACGACAAGACGTTTGTTGTTGCTCACGACATCGGCAACATGGTGGCTTATGCTTACGCCGCGATTTACCCGGACAAAGTTGAGAGGCTGGTCGTCATGGACGCGCCAATTCCTGGGATTGATCCGTGGAGCGAGATTCTCCAAAATCCCGGAGTCTGGCACTTCAACTTTCACGGACCGGATGCGGAACGGCTGGTGGCAGGTCGGGAGCGTATCTACTTCGACAGGATATGGAATGACTTTACCGGCGACCCGGGTAAGCCCGACGAGGCTACCAGGAATTTCTTTGCCGCTACTTATGCGCAGCCTGGTGGAATGCGGGCCGGGTTCGCGCAGTTCACGGCGTTCTCGCAGGATGCGAAGGATAATAAGATCTTCGAACAAACCAAGCTGACAATGCCTGTCATGGCAGTTGGTGGGGAGAAGTCCTTCGGTCCCCTGCAAGCTGTGATCATGCGTCATGTAGCGACCAACGTGCAGGAGGAGGTAGTCGCAGGTTCGGGACATTGGCTGATGGAGGAAAAACCCGCCTACACAGTGGCGCTAATTCGCAAATTTCTTGACGGTCCGGTGGTTTTGCATAGTCCAGGTCCTAGTGGCGACTCAGACGAGGAACGCCTCACTCCTGCAGAGTACAAGTTTCCGCAAGTGGGGAATCCGGGGACGGGAAGCTCAGGCGTGGGCGGAATCCAGACGATTGTTCTGAAAGGCAATCCAGACCAGGCAGGCGTGTATACCATCATGCTTCGGGTCCCGGCACATACAAAGATCGCTGCGCACTCCCATCGCGATGACAGAGTTGCAACCGTGATCTCCGGCACATGGCATATCGGGTATGGCGACAGGTTTGATGAGGCCAAGCTGAAGGCCCTACCTCCTGGCAGTTTTTACACCGAACCGCCCTCCCGGAATCATTTTGCAGCAACCGGTGACGAACCGGTTGTGGTTCAGATTACCGGTTTCGGTCCGTCTTCGACCGAGTATGTGGATGCCACGCAGGATCCCCGCAAATGAGTCAAATCGAATCGAATCATCAGTAAGAAGCCGAACGGAGCGAAGGCTCAACACTCATACCACTAAACCCGCTTGTGCTGCCTGAATCTGCGACGGCTTAAGTTAGCGCCCATGAGGGACTGTTGTTGCAACCAGAAAATGTCGTATTAACTGCGACGAGACTTTGTCACCCCTTATCTTTAAGTTACGGCCGCCAAAGCGGGGCGGCCGGATAGGTTGTAGATGCGTGGCGTGGCGGGTTTTCGTTTCTGTGCGGAAGTGATATGCACAGGGCGGCGGGCGGCCTGTTCTTCCAGGGGCGAGGTTCGGGCGAGCAGGAGAACATCTCCGCGAAAGATGCGCAGCACGCCATCGAGCTGATGCGAGAGTTCGACGGTTTCTCCGGCATAGCCGCGAGGGCCGGGCAAGGGGGGCAGGGCGATCGACTGCGCTCCCAGAGTGACGGTGTGATCGGCGGACACGACCCGCTGATAGTGCAAGCTAAGGCAACGGGCGAGATCGAAGCGGCGGGGCAGGCGGCGGAAGTCGCAGGAGGCGTCGGCGGCGGGATGTGCGAAGCGCTGATTGTAATCGGCACAGAAGCGGGCCAGAACGGCGTTGGCTTGCTCGACGGTGGCCGCCTGAGTCAGGCGAAGTTCGCTGACCAGGCGGTCCTGGCAAGTGCGCCAGGCGCGCTCGATGCGGCCCTTGGCTTGGGGTGAGTAGGCGGGGATCTGCTGGATGCCGAGTTGTTCCAGAGCGCGTCCCAGTTGAGTAGGAGCCTGTTTTCCGGCGAGTTGTTCGGCGAGGGTCCAGTGCGAATCGTTGCGCTGGAAGATGGAGTGGCGGTCGCGATAGAGGCTGAGGGGAACGCCGTGAGTGGTGATCAGGACGTGCAGGGCGCGAAGATAGCCCACCGTGTTTTCGGCTTCGAGTTGGAAGTGAGCGGCCAGAATCTGACCGGTAGCGTCGTCTTGAAAGCCGATGAGGGTGAGCTCGGGGCCGCGGCCTTCGAGCCAGTCATGGCGGCTGGCGTCAGTGAGCGCCATCATACCGAAACGCGGCCGGGGAGGCCGGCGGGAGCGATATTTTCGAGGCCGGCGCTTCTGCGGAGAGCCCAGCTTGGCGGCTCGCAGGATGCGGCGCACGGTTTCCCGGCTGAGTCCGAGGCCCTCCTCGGCGCAAAGTTTTTCCGTCAGATGGGAATCGTTGAAGCCCTGATACTTGCCGCGCGCCAAAGTTAAGATCAAATGCTTCTGGGGAGGCGTAACTGCCCAGGGCACGGAGCGTCCGCGATTGCCGTGCTGCACCCAGCCCACCGAATCAGGCCGGTAGCGGCGTTTGAGCCGCTGCACCTGGCGCTCGCTCAAATGCAGCAGGCGGGAGGCTTCGCGTACGCTCAGCCTCCCGCCTGCTGCATTTTCAATCACCTTCACTCGTTGGAACTCTTTCTGACTCATCGTCACCATCCTTGGAGGGTGACAGAATCTCGTTGCAGTTATGGGGTGACATTATCTTGGAGCATCTACAAGCGCCCATGAGGGACTTGGCCCTAACGCCCGCGCTGATTTATACTTTCAGTTTGCCCTAAGACCGTCGATCCTATCAGGAGCAGCTAACTTTTCATGCCTAAACGTACGTTCCAACCGAACCGGCGCAAGCGTTCGAAGAAGCACGGATTTCGCTCGCGCATGAAGACCCAGGGCGGCCAGAAGGTTCTCGCCCGCCGCCGCGCCAAGGGGCGCAAGCGGGTCTCTGTGAAACCAGGTTTCCGCGAATAAAATTGAGCGTGGCGCGGACCTGCCCTCAGCTAGTTGAAGTGGCCCTCGCCCGCGTCTCCACGACTTCTAACAGCGATCTGGATATTAGAGGCACTGTGACTGCTAGTGTGCCCGGAGCATCGAATCAGAGTGTCAGGCCACAACGTGGTAACGCCCGATTTCCCCGCAGCGTGCGCCTGTTGCGCCATGCCGATTTCGAGCGGGTTTACAAGCTGGGCCGGCGCCACTTTTCGCCATCCATGACCGTATTTTATTGGCAAAGGCAAGATTTGCCCGGAAACAAGGCCGCCACCGCGGGACTTCGCGTGGGCTTCACCGTCGGCCGCGCTCTCGGTGGCGCGGTCCAGCGCAATCGCATGAAGCGCCGTCTCCGCGAGGCCGTGCGCCTCACCCGGCCGGCAAGTGAAATTCCGGCCGACGTGGTCATCAATCCCAAAAAGATTGTCTTGACCGCAGATTTCGACGCGGTTCTGAACGAAGTGCGCCGCGCGTTCGTAGTCATAGAACAGAAGCTAGCAGCGCCTCAAAATCAGAAGGGGCGAATATAGAAACGAAGTACGCTTAGTCGAGCGAATTAGCTAGCAGCGGCTCAATCTCAGCCCCGAAGGGGCGGAATGTGAAAGCCCGGGGCGAAAGCCCCGGGGCAGGAACGGAATACTGACAGAGTCCCGTAGGGACGGCACTGGTTTCGGATCGGACTTTTCAGATCCGAACGGTGCCAACCCGGTTCAACCATGCGCCATCTAGCCCAACGCGTCACGCTGTTCCTGCTCCGAGGCTACAAGTTCGCCATCTCGCCGATGTTTCCACCTGCGTGCCGCTATGTTCCCACATGTTCGGAATATGCCATGGAAGCGGTTGAGCGCTACGGCGCCCTGCGCGGAACTCTGATGGCGATGGCCCGTCTCCTGCGCTGCCATCCTTTCGCGAAGGGCGGCTACGATCCGGTATGTCATCGCGAAGACCACGACCTTAGCCCCAGACTTAGAACGGATCATTGAAACTTTGGCCGAATATCAAAATCCTCAGCACGAACCCGGCAGCGAACGCCGCTTGATGCTCATCTTTCTGGTGACGTTCATTATCATGCTGGCGTTCCAACCGCTGCTCAAAAAATATCTGCCCACGCCTCCGGCTCCGCAGAAAATCAATCAGCCCCAGCCTGCCCAACCCGCACCCACCGCCCCCTCCGCCGCTCCGGTCACGCCCGCCGTTCCCGCCGGCGTCACCAAGCGGGCGCCCGCTGAAACCGAAACGGTCATTGAAAACGATCTCTACCGCATCAGCTTCACCAACAAGGGCGCGCAGGTCAAATCCTGGATCCTGAAGAAGTACGACAACGATTCTGAGAATGGCCCGCTCGACCTGGTCAATCCCGGCGCAGCCGCGCTCTACGGCTACCCGCTCTCGTTGTGGACCTACGATGAAGGCCTGCGCAACAAGCTGAGTTCCTCGCTTTACGTCGTGTCCGAGCAAGGCCAGCACTCCACTCCCACGAAGATCACGTTCGAATACGCCGATCAGGACCTCGCCGTTCGCAAGACCTTCAGCTTCGACAATAGCTACATCGTCAAAATCGAAACCAGCGTCACCTCCAAAGGCAGTTACGTTCCCGCGCTCCCGGCGTGGCCGTCCGGTTTCGGCGATCAGGCAAGCCCGGCGTTCTACGCCACCAGCTGGATCGATTATCAATTCAACAAAAATATCGAGCGCCTGACTTCCAAAAAGATCAGCGGCGGAGCCACCCTGCCCGGCCCGTTCCACTGGGCTGGCCCCACCGACCAGTATTTCGCCGCCGTCTTCATCCCCGACGACCCGGCCGCGACTGCGATGGTCACGCTTCGCAATCCTCTCTCCATCGCGCGCGATTCCCGCAAGGACGCCGAGAGAGCCAATGTCGACGTGCTCGGCGCTGCCGTCGGCAACCTGCACGGCCCTACGTCGGAACGCGCCTTCGTCGGTCCCAAGGAATTAGAAGTCCTGCAGAAAGTTCCCGTCCCCGGGGTCATCGGTGCCGACAGCGATCTCAACGGACTCGTCGATTTCGGCTGGTGGGGCATCCTCGCCAAGCCTCTATTCGTCTGGTTGAAGTGGACCTTTCGCTACATCGTTCCCAACTGGGGATGGGCCATCGTCGTCCAGACTCTGATCATCAGCCTCGCCCTGCTGCCTCTGCGCATCACGCAGATGAAGTCGATGCTGAAGATGCAGCGCGTGGCCCCGCTGATCAAATCGATCCAGGAGAAGTACAAGAAATACAGCCTGCGCGATCCGCGCAAGGCTGCCATGAACGAGGAGATCAGCGCCCTCTACAAGAAAGAAGGCGTCAATCCCGCCGGCGGTTGTCTGCCCATGCTGATCCAGATGCCGTTCTTGTTCGCGTACTATCGCATGCTCGGCACCGCGCTCGATCTGCGCCACGCCCACTGGCTCTGGATTCACGATCTGTCCGCCGCCGATCCTATCTACATTTTGCCGATTCTCATGGTGATCAGCAGCCTCGTAACGCAGCGCATGACGCCGCAAGCCGGCATGGATCCCTCGCAGCAAAAATTGATGAATGTGATGATGCCCCTGATGATGGGATTCATCTTCTTCCGCCTCGCAGCCGGATTGAATCTGTACTACGCTGTCGTCAACGTGATTGGGATCGCCCAGCAGGCCGTCATGAATAAGACGCACCTGGGCCAGGAAATGCGCGAAATGATGGCCAAGCGCGCCCGCAAGAAAGATAAATAGCGCTGCGCGGTGCTCAGGCTCGCCCTGAGGGCTTCGGCCCTCTGGCATTCGCACCAACAAATTTCTGTTGGCCCCGACTGAGGGCCGATTGCAGGAAGACCCTATGGATAAAATCGCCGCCGCCAACAAAATCAACGAATTCCTCCAGGCCGTCGTCACCCACGGCGGACTCCGCCTGAAATACCGCATCGTCGTCGATCCGCCCATGGCCGACAATCGCGACTGGGAGAAGCCCGACATCCTCGTGGATTTCGCCGGCCCCGACTCTGCCCTGCTGCTCGACCGCGGCGGAGAACTTCTTCGCGCCCTCGAACTGCTCGCCTTGGAAATGCTGCGCCTGGCCTCTGGCGAACATGAAAAGATCAGTTTCGACTGCCAGAATCATCGCTCGCTGCGCATCCAGGAATTGCGCACCGCTGCCGCCGTCGCCGCCGACAAGGTTCGCAAGACCGGCACGCCTTATCAGTTCAGCCCCATGTCCTCGCGCGAGCGCCGCATCGTTCATCTCGCCCTGCGCGATGAAGCCGACCTGCACACCGAAAGCGAAGGCGAAGGCATGCGCCGCTGCCTGGTCGTCTATCCCAAAGACTACAAACCGACAGGCAAGCCAACTCCAAAAACGCTCCCCTAAGTCTGCGCATTGCAGAAAAAATGTAGAGCGGGCGCCCTCGCCCGCTAGCTCCTACCACTAAGCGAGTCATTCCGTTGAATCTGCTCCCCAGCCCACACCCGAAATCAGCAGACTCCGATCAGAAACTCCCACCGATTACCATTCAGATTCCCATCGAACAACAAAAGCCCCCAAGCCAGATTTCCCACTTCCAAGCAACTATCTTCCGGTCTCCTGGCAAAAAACGGAACAGATAACGTGACTCATCCCACCCCGTAACCATCCAGATTCGTAACCATCTATATTCAAGCCGCCAAATGAAGAAGGGCGGCCAAAGCCGCCCATCTCGTACTCGGTACTCGGTACTCGATACTCGATACTCGCTACCGTCCCGCCGCCGCTCCTGCCGCCGCCGCCGGCATCATCCCCGCAATCTTCATGCTCTCGATCCGGCTCAGCACGTTCTCGATGCTCGCCCCGGTATCCACGCAAGCGTCCACATACGGATGCCGCGTCCCATCCGCATGCAGCACCAGCACGCTGATCTCGGCCTGCGCCTTCTTCGCCATGTACGGCAGATGATGACGGTCGTTGCGGGTCAAACTCGCGCCCAGCACAACCAGGTCAAACTTCGAATTCTTCAATGCCTCCTCCACGGCCTTGCGTCCCATCGCCTGCTGCACGGTGTGTCCCGCTTTTTCCATCGCCGCAGCCTGCGCTGCCAGCACTTCTCCATCCCCTTCGCCATAAAGAATGCTAAGTTTTGCTTTCGCCATTGACTCCCGTCCTCGCTCGGTACCTTGACGCACTGGCACCTGCAAGCAACGGTAGCAACCGCCCCGCCCCCGGGATACGTCACCGAAGTCTCATCACGAACGAGACTGTTCCGCCGTAAATCCGTGCTCGCCGCGCTAAAAATCTTCCCCAAAACACCCCTCCGGCGATACACTTTCTCGCGGAGGTTCTTCCAAACCCATGCCCGCCACTCTCGTCTGGAGAGCTGTATTCATATCCATCTTGTTAACCCCCTTCCTCGCCGCACAATCCAACACGCAATCAACCACCACCTGCAACCTCGACGACGGACGCCAGGTCTACGTGCGCTACATCGCCGTCCCCACCAAGCAGGAGAAGATTTCGAACGGCAAGCCCTTCACTCCGGGCGGCGTCCCCATGACCTTGTTCACCGAAGCGCAATTGACCCTTGGCTCATCCTTGATTCCCATCGGCGCCTACACGCTGTATCCTTTTCCCGCGCGCGGGAATTGGACTCTCGTCGTGAATAAGAATGTCACCGCCGGCGCTCCCTATGACGAAAGACAGGACATCGCCCGCGCTCCCATGGAAACCGCCCAGGTCGAGCAACCCTCCGACACTCTAGAGGTAGCCTTCGCCCACGTCGGCGCCCGTTGCACCCTGCGCATCTACATCGGCAAAAGCGCATCCTTCGCCGACTTCACAGCCAAATAAATTTCGGTCGAGTTTTTCTATGCGATCTCTTCGCGCATGCTCGAGCGAAGGAAGGGGCCTGGCTCAGGATTTCTCAGCGATCTCTGCGGAATTCCTCTGCGCCCTCAGCGGTTAAATCTTTCCTTCCCTCCGAAACAAACTTCATAATCCTTCCCGATTTCTGCGACAATTCCCCATGCGTTCACTGCTGTGCTGTTTGCTCGCTGCGGGCGCTCTGGCTCAGTCGAGCCCGCGCGTCGACACTTCCCAAACCACAGAAAATCTGCGCGGCGTCAGCGCCGTCTCGCGGCAAGTTGCCTGGGCCAGCGGCACGCACGGCACCTATCTCCGCACCACCGATGCCGGGCGCACCTGGGCCTCCGCCCAGGTTCCCGATGCCGTCAATCTCGATTTCCGCGGTGTCGTCGCCTTTTCCGCCGACGAAGCATTCCTCATGTCCGCCGGGCCCGGCGACCAGTCCCGCATCTACCACACCGCCGACGCCGGACAGCATTGGCAGTTGCAATTCAAAAACGACAATCCCAAAGGATTCTTCGATTCCATCGCCTTCTGGGATTCCAAACACGGCGTCGTGCTCGGCGATCCCATCCCCGACGATTCCGGCAAGTTGCACTTCGAACTGCTCACAACCGACGATGGCCAAACCTGGCGGCCCATCAGCCCCTCGCAACTCCCCGAAGCCATCGCCGGCGAAGGCGCCTTCGCCGCCAGCAACTCGTGTCTGGCGATTTTGCGCCTGAGCGCTTCCGCCCCCGACCCCAATATCTGGTTCGCCACCGGAGGCAAAGTCGCCCGCGTCTTCCACTCCTCCGATCGCGGACAAACCTGGCAAGTCTTCGACACGCCCATCCTGCACGGCCCCGACTCCGCCGGAATCTCCTCCATCGCATTTCGCGACCCGCTCCACGGCGTCATCGCCGGCGGAGACTACAAACATCCCAAGGACGACGGACCCGACCTCGCCTTCACCGCTGATGGCGGCCACACCTGGACCCTTTCCCAACTTCATCCCCAAGCCTATTTCTCCGCCATCGCCTACGACCTCCGCGTGAACCAGGCCGCCCTTCGCCAACAAGCCGCCCAGAAAGCTGCCGAGCAAGCTGGCAAAAAGCTTCGCATGCAGCCCACCGCCCCCGAACGCCTCTTCATCATCGGCCCCGATTTCATCTTCGACTTCCGCCCGCCCACCAACCCCCGCCGCATCGGCGGCAAGAAAAAGCAAGCCCTGGCCTTCAACGCCGTCAGCCCCTACCCCGAAGGCGGAGCCTTAGTAGTGGGGCCCAAAGGCTCCATAGCTTTTATCCCGTGATCCCAAAACCCGCTACTGAAGGATCTCTTGTCTGGGGAGCTTGTATGTGGAGCGGGCACTCCTGCCCGCTTTGCTTGCGGCGGCAAACAACTAGCGGGCAGCGGTGCCGACCAAGGTCCCCGGGCCCTCCCAGCCGCCTCAAACCCTGATAAAATAGTAAGCAGAAGGGGTTTCTGTCTTTCATGCCAGTTCCTGTATCCCAAATGTGGACCGTGGCGAGCTATGTGCTTCGTCAAAAGCTTGCCCGGCGCAAGCAATACCCGCTCGTGCTCATGCTCGAACCCCTGTTCCGCTGCAACTTGGCTTGCGCCGGATGTGGCAAGATCCAGTACCCTGCCCACATCCTGAAGAAGGATCTTTCCCCCGAAGAATGTTTCCGCGCTGTCGACGAATGCGGCGCCCCCATGGTCTCCATCCCCGGCGGCGAGCCGCTCATGCACCCGCAGATTGGCGAAATCGTCGCCGGCCTGGTCGCCCGCAAAAAATATATCTATCTCTGCACCAATGCGCTGCTGCTGAAAGAGAAAATCCATCTCTTCCAGCCCAGCAAATATCTGACCTTCTCCGTCCACCTCGACGGCCAGCGCGAAGAGCACGATCTCGCCGTCTGCCGCGAAGGCGGATACGACATCGCCGTCGACGCCGTCAAAGAAGCCCTCCGCCGCGGCTTCCGCGTCACCACCAACACAACTTTGTTCGACGGCGCGAATCCGAAGTCCGTCCGCGCCTTCTTCGACGAAATGATGGACCTCGGCGTCGAAGGCATGATGCTCTCTCCCGGCTACTCCTACGACAAAGCGCCGGACCAAAAACATTTTCTCGGACGCGCCCGCACCCGCCGCATGTTCCGCGCGATTCTCTCGAATCGCAAAAAGAGCTGGCAGTTCAATCTCTCGCCGCTGTTCCTCGAGTTTCTGATGGGCAAGCGCACCTACCCTTGCACGCCCTGGGGCATGCCCACCTTCAACGTCTTCGGATGGCAAAAGCCGTGCTATCTTCTGCAAGACGGCTACGCAGAAACTTTCTCAGAATTGTTAGCGACCACCGAATGGCAGAACTATGGCACCGAGTCTGGCAATCCAGCCTGCGCCAACTGCATGGTCCACAGCGGCTACGAAGCCAGCGCCGTGAATGCCACCTTCAGCTCGCTAAGCGGATTCCTGGCCACGGTGAAAGCCACCCTCTTCACCACCTATAAAGATGAAGAAGCCCTAAAGATGCTGGAAGAGCCTCAGGCCCCAGTAAACCCGCTGATCCAAATCGCACCAAGCCAAAGCCCATCGCACTCGCTCCAGGAAACGCGAGCGTGAGATTGGTTTTCTCCGCCTTCTCGACGGAGATCCTCGGCGATCTCAGCGTTTAAGAGTTTTTGAATGGAAACTGATCCAAGGATCGAACACCAACGAGAAAGAAGGTTATCTCTGCGTTCTTGCGGATGTTCTCTGCGTTCTCAGCGTTTAAAAAGGTTCTAACAGAAAAATGACAGGCAAAGAAGCCGGACACCAAGAGCAACATCCAGCGCACGCGCAGAATCCCGACGCGCTTGAAATCGCCCCCGGCACCGAGCGTGAACAACTAGAAGGCTGGAACCCGGCCCTGGCCAGCGAAGAAGAACTCCGCCAGGCGCTAGAAAAAGCCTTTGACTATCGCGGCGATATCACCATCACCCGCAAGGACGGATCCAAAATCGAAGGCTACCTCTTCGACCGCCGCTCTGCCGCCACGCTGAAAGACTCCGTAGTCCGTCTCTACCCGAAAAATTCCAACGAAAAAGTCTCCATCTCCTACGCGGATATCGCCGCCCTGGCCTTCACCGGACGCGACACCGCCGCCGGCAAATCCTGGGAAGCCTGGATGAAAAAATACGCCGAAAGAAAAGCCGCCGGCGAAAAAGATCTAAGCCTCCACCCTGAGCCTCTCGATTAGCCTCACCGCCATCAAGATTAGCTCACCCAATCGAAAAATTTCAAAATTGTCATCCTGAGCGAAGCCGCACGAGCGAAGCGAAGTAAGGCGCAGTCGAAGGATCCCTATACTCCGCTCCTGATCCGCGAACATCCATGAAAATCCGTGGCAACGGATTTACTTGCCCGAGAACCGAACCCCCTCCACCAACTCCTCCACCTCGTCCTCGGTCCCGCCAATCACCGTGATCGACACCGCATACCCATGCGATAAAAATGCCAGCGTCGATTGCCGCATCACCCGCGACCCCACGTCTTTATGGAAATCCCCGCGAACCAATGTCTTCGTCCCCATCGCAAACTCGTAAGGCTCCTCATCCGCATCGAACCCCTGCGCCTTCGCCACTTCCGTCAGCGGACCAAAATACTGCGCCGCATCCTTCAGCCCCGGATAGGCCGACACACTCTCCGCGGCAATCAAAATCGAAGAATTAATATCCTCCCCCCGAGCCTCCGGAGGCCGCGAAAACGCCGCCAGCAGCACCCGCCCAGCCCGGCCGTCCTCTGTGCTCCCCTGGCTGTCCTTTGTGCTCCCCTGTCCCCCCTGTGGTGAGTTTTCATTCATCTCCTCAGTTCGCAAAACCCATCCCTCCGGAATTTTGCAAGCCAGCGCCAGACTATTGTTCCGATAAACGCCATTCGAAACCGCACCAGGCTCAAGCGCTGACTCATTAGCCGGCTTCTTAATGTGTTTTGCGGAATGAGACGACGAAGACGGCCCCGAAGCCTGCGCCAGCAGCCCGACGGGACAAAACGCGAGCGCGAATCCCAAAGAAAACACCAGAACGCAACAAAACCTCATCCCACAATTTTACGTGAACTCCAAGGATTGAACCGACGAAGGGCAGAAGATGGTTAAGCGAAGAAAAAATCCAGAGGGTGCTCCATACTAGCCGCGTTTTCTGCGGCCAGCGTGGGGATTTTGACCTCAACTCGCCGGAGAGCTCTACTCAAAGAGCCGCACCCTACGCTGCCCGCGCCATCACCGGCTGCGTGCAGTGCGAACACCGCTTCGCATCGATTGGAATCTCGCTCAGGCATTCCGGACACTTCTTGGTCGTAGGATCCGCCGGCGCCGGATCCTTCCGCATCCGCGCCACCAGCGCGTTGATCGGAGTCACTACAAAGAAGTAAACTGCCGCCGCGATCAGCACGAACGATATGCACGCGTTGACGAACTCGCCCACCAGAAACTTGCTGTTGTTGACCGTGAACTGGATCGCCGAAAAATCTGGCTGCTTCACGATCGCCGCAATCAGCGGTGTCAGCAGATCTTTGGTCATCGCCGTAATGACCCCGCCAAACGCCGCGCCAATCACCACGCCCACTGCCATATCCACAACGTTTCCACGCAGGATAAATTTCTTAAAGCCGTCGAGCATAACGGTAGCCTCCAAATAGAAGTGTGGCCAATGTAAGGCACGCCAGCCCAATGGTCAAGCCCGGGAGCGGTAAATGTAGCCAAGCGCAATTGAGGAAATCGCAGCCGCGCTTTCATGTGGGGACGGCCGCCTTCGGCCGTCCAGCGAAGGCGAAGCCGAGCGTGGTTTTGGCGTGTGTAGTGGAAGAGCGGCGCTTCAGCGCCGCGTGAACCGCTCAACGGTGAGGCTGCCTCAGCCCAGAAATGCGCCATGCGCAGCAAAGAAAAAGCCCAGCGGAAATGCTGAGCAAGTTCGAGATAGTTGGAAGGCGCCGCCGCCCGCCTGGACGGCGAGTCCTCAGATCCGCATCGGCATCACGATATACCGATACTTATAATCATCCCCTTCAGCCGGCCGTAACTGCCCCGCCGACTGCGGATCCTTCAACTCCAGCCGCACCTCAGCCGTGCCCGCGGCCTTCAGGAACTCCACCAAGTAAGCTGCATTGAATCCAATCGTCATCGGCTCGCCCGTATACGCGACCTCCAGCGAATCCTCCGACTCGCCAGCCTCGGTCGACGACGCCGAGATTTTCACTTCGCCCTTCTCCAGCCGCAGTCGCACCGCGCGCGATCGCTCGTCGGCAAACTGCGCCACGCGCAGAATCGCCGCATTCAATTCATCCGCATTCAGCGGAACAATCTTCCCGTTGTCCTTCGGCAGCACCGCCTCAAAGTTCGGAAATTGCCCCGTCAGTTGCCGCGAAGTCAGCAGCCTCGATCCAATTCGAAAGAACAGCGTGGACTCATCCTTGGCAAAGTCAATCGTCTCCGCGTCGGTCGAATCCAGCAGCGACTTCAACTCATCCATCGCCTTCTTCGGCACCAGCGTCTTCATCTCGCCCGAAACACCCTCAAACTTTTCCCCCGGACGTTCGCAGTGCGCCAGCCGATGCCCATCCGTCGCCACCATCGTGATCGACTCCGGCTTCAGCAGCATCAGTGCGCCATTCAACGTGTAGCGCGACTCTTCATTCGAAATCGCAAATCCCGTCCGCGCAATCAGCCCCCGCAACACCTGCGCCGGAATCTTCACCGCCCCCGACGTCGGAAACGCCGGCAGGCTGGGGAAGTTCGATTTCGCCATCCCTACCATCTTCGTGTTCGATCGCCCGCAGCGAATGCTGACCCAATGATTTTCCAGCAGCTTGATCGTGATGTCCGCATCCGGCAGCAGCTTCACATAGTCATGCAGCTTCCGCGCCGGAAGTGTGCACGACCCTTCCTTCTTCACCTTCGCGGCGCACGATGTCCGCAGGCTCAGGTCCAGGTCCGTCGCCGTCAGCGACAGCCGGTCTCCCGCCGCCTCAAATAAATAATTGGAAAGAATCGGAATCGTAGTCTTGCGTTCGACTACACCCTGCGTGGCGGTCAACTCACGCAGCAATTCGAATTTGCTGACCGTGATCTCCATCGTCCCCGCGGCAACGGCGGCTTCCACCGGCATACTGTCCATCTCCCCGATCCATCTTGCCGTGCTACTTCTGGTACTACCTTATATCAAATACAAAACCTATTAAACCAGCAGTAACAGTAGGCCCTGCGGAGAAGTGGAAATCTCGACCAACCCGCCTGCTCTGACCAACTTCCCGGCCCACCTCTGATGTTAGAAATCGGTCCCGAACTCTGCGGTGCTCCCACTATAAAAAGGTCACCGTCCCGATTTCACCCGTGCCCTGCACAGCTTCCACATCCCATTCACAGCCGCCTACAAGGAAGACTGTATTGCAAAGTGGAAATCTCCACGCCGCCTGCGGTTTATCCGCCTAATTGCTCGGTCAGTTTATTGATCAGCCTGTTCAAATCTTTATCGTTCTTGCGGACCTCTTCAATCTTCTCCACCGAATGCAGCACGGTCGTGTGATGCTTGCCGCCAAACTGTCTTCCGATTTCCGGCAGCGATGCCTCGGTCAGTTGCTTCGCCAGGTACATCGCAATCTGCCGCGGATACACGATCGCCCTCGAATTATTTTTCGCCTTGATCTCCACCAGTCGCAGCCCGAATTGTTCCGCCACCATCTTCTGGATGGACTCGATCGTGACCTTCCGCGCTTGCGAGTCGATAAAATTCTTCAGCACCTGCTGCGCGTACGGCAGCGTGATCTCCGCCCCGATCAGCGACGAATGCGCAACCAACCGGATCAGCGCCCCTTCCAACTCGCGCACGTTCGACCGGATATTCTGCGCCACATACAGCGCCACGTCCGTCGGCAGCGTCACTTTTTCCTGCTCCGCCTTCTTCTGCAGGATCGCCACCTTCGTTTCCAGGTCGGGCGGCTGTATGTCGGCAATCAGTCCCCACTCGAACCGGCTGCGCAGCCGGTCTTCAATCTCCGCCAACTCCTTCGGCGAGCGGTCGCTGGCAATCACGATCTGCTTCATCGACTCGTGCAGCGCGTTGAACGTATGGAAAAATTCTTCCTGCGTCCGCTCCTTCTGTGCCAGAAATTGGATGTCGTCGATCAGCAGCACATCCACTCCGCGGAACTTGTCGCGGAAGCTGATCATCTTGTCGTAGCGCAGCGAGTTAATCATCTCGTTGGTGAACTTCTCGCTCGACACGTAGCAGATCGCGGCCTGCGGCATCCGCCGCTTGATCTCGTGCCCGATCGCCTGCATCAGGTGCGTCTTCCCCATGCCAACGCCGCCATACAGGAACAGCGGGTTGTACGCCTTCGACGGACGCTCCGCCACGGCCTGGCACGCCGCATGCGCAAACTGGTTTCCGCTGCCGATCACGAACGCGTCGAATGTGTAGCGCGAATTCAACTGCGCCGCGCCATCCCAATCAAACCTCGACTGCGAAGGAGCTCCGCTCGCCGGCGTTGCCGAAAGCCCGCCATCATGACGCACCGGCGTCGCCGCCGGATCGTCCTCCGGCGTCACAAACTTCACGTCGTTGAACCCCAGGCCCAACACGTCTATGGCTTCTTGAATGAGGTCCGCGTACTTATCCCCCGCGTGGCGAAATTCAACCGTCGGCACCCGCACAAACAGAATGCCTCCACTCGCATGGCTATACCGCGTCGGCTTCAGCCACGTGTCATACGAGTGCCGGTTGATTTTCTTTTCCAACGCATCGAGAATGCGCGCCCATGGGTTCGGAGAAATGGTTGTGCTGGTAGCTGACATATATGAAATATTTTCACCATGCGGCGCCCCTGGCGGCTGGTCGACGGACGCCTGTTAAAACTGCCGTTTATGAGAAGCTGGAACTGTTAATTTTACTGCGGAATGCGCCTGTTTTCTCGTCGGGCTGAAAATTTCCTCGAAGCTCAAAAGCAGGATCAGTCCGGCATAGTAGCACAGATTTTTTTGTCGTGTGGAAATCTTCGGCTGGAATTTTTCCGCGAGCTTCTATTCATCACCCGAACGCCGCGCCTTGTCAAGTGCCGCGCAAGTAACTGCCGCAAAGACAGTGCACTAAATCAGCGATTTCGGAATGGCATCGGGAAATTTCGAGATCAGAAATGAGCCGCGGACGCATTCGTCCGCAGGAATTTTCCAGACTGCCGCCCCTCCTCCGATTCCTCGGTCCTCTGTGCTCCTCAGTGTCCCCTGTGGTGAGATGTTGATCTCGCATAATGTCGCTCTACCTCCGACGCATACTGCCTCCCCACGCTCTCTCGATTCTCCGCAAGCCACTCGCTCAACCGCGTGCTGCCCGTAGCCGGTCCCTCCGGCGCCAGCAAGTTGCTCATCAACCCGCGATACTCTTCCCACGTGAGCACCACATCGCGCACCAACCATCCCGTGACCAAGGTCGAAAGATACGCAAGCACCGTAGGCATATGCGCGATGCGAATTCTCCGTCCCAGTGCCCGCGCGATCATCCGCACCAACTCTTCGAAGCGGAACGTCTCCGGCCCCACCGCATCGCGCTCGCTGTTCCCGACCTCGCCCACGCTCGCAACCAGCAACCGCGCCATGTCCTCCACATAAACAGGACGAATCCCATACCGCCCGTCTCCCGGAATTCCAAACACAGGAAAATGCCGCACAAACCACGCGATATTGTCGATCAGGATGTCGTCCGCACCGAAGATGACCGTCGGCCGCACAATCGCATACGACATCCCTGACTCGCGCACCATGCCTTCCACCTCAGCCTTCCCGCGGTAGTAGGCCAGCGGCGACTCCGGCGACGGATTCGCAATGCTGACGTGCACGATCCGCCGGACGCCGGCCTCCCGCGCTGCCTCAATCAGAATCCGGCTGATGCGCACCGCCGTTTTGAAGTCGACTCCGCCGCGCGGAAATCGCACCCAGTACGTATTGATCAACGTCGATACTCCTTCCAAACTGCGCCGTAGTTCGTCCGGCCGCTCAAAGTCGTAAGGAAACACCGCGACCCGCTCCCCAAACGGATTCTTGCGCTGAAGATGCGACGTCAGCGTCCGCACCCGGTACCCCTCATCCAGCAAAAACCGTGTCGCATACTTTCCGGTGTAGCTGAAAGCTCCGGTGATGACAACGTTCTCACCCACTCGATTCCTCCTGATGTCCGCTTCATCGAAGTGTCATCCTGAGCGAAGCGTGAGCGCCGGTAAAGCGCTCACGCGCGATCGAAGGACCCCTACCCTCCGAATCGCCGTTTCCGATAGCCCCATGCAGTCGCGGACGCATTCGTCCGCAGGGGTTTTGTATCTCGTTAAACATATATGTCAGATAGTTCTGTATCGAAAGAAATAGATAGGCAAAAAAATTATCCCGCCTTCTTCCTGACCTTCGCGCCCATCCGCAACAGTTTCCGCACCGTCCCTGTCGGCAGGCTCTTCATCTGGTCGTGCAGCTCCGTCACCGCCTCGAAGAATCCCGCCATCGCCTCCAGTCGCTCCCGTGTGTAATTCGCCCCGGGCTCTTTCGGATCCAGATCTGCCAGGCACCGCCGCAGCATCTCCCGCGTCGGATCGATCTCTCTCCGCTTCCTCTGCTCAATCACCAGCCGGAACATTTCCCACACGTCCTTCATCGATTCATAGTGCTCGCGGCGGTCTCCCAGCACGTGTACCGCCCGCACGATCCCCCAGGTCTCCAGCTCGCGGATCGACGTACTCACATTCGATCGCGCCACGCTCAGCGTCTCCGCAATCTCCTCCGCCGGCAGCGCCCGCGGCGACAGGTACAGCAGCGCATGGATCTGCGCCACCGTGCGGTTGATCCCCCACCGCGTCCCCATCTCGCCCCAGTGCAGGATGTACTGCTTCTGCAGTGCTGTAAGTTCTGCCATATATTTCAGTACAGACTGAATATACTGAACACCCAGTCACCTGTCAAGGATTTTGAGGCGCAGCGATGGGAGTCTCTTGTAAAGGCAAACGGGAAGACGTCGTGCGAAACGCGAAAGACGGTTGTTCTCTGCGTTCTCGGCGAGGATTTTCTCAGCGATTTCTGCGGTCAAAATGGGTTGCAAGAAGTAACCAAGTCGACAAGGGGGTGGAACGAAGGGTTTTGTCCCTAGTGTGTAGTCGAATTCGACGGATCGCTCAAACTGATGAGCTTTCCCGGAGGATAATCCGCCTCCGTCAGGGGCGCGCCGGGAGTCTGGTTGACGATGGTTAGCACCTCGCCGCTGCGTACGCCCTGGATCGTCAGGCTCTGACTCTCCACCGCCACCACCCGGTATTCTTCCTCAAAGAGTTCCTTCTTCCGCAGCTTCATACGAGTGGGATGCAGAATCCCCTCCCGGTGATTCCACCTAATTATCACTTCTATCGGGTCTAAATCCCAGCGGGGATTCCCCGATACTTGCAAGGCGGCGTCACTTAGCCAGGTACCCTAGGCGAATCGTGCAACCTTGGAATTTCTTGCCAAGCGCGGCGTCGGTTTTCGTATCCTCCGTCTACAATCGGAACTCGATGACCCCGGCCCGCATCGCCGAGTTGCTGCAGCCGTTTCTCGAGGCACAACCTCTCAGCCCCGCGCATCTCTATAGTATATCGACGTACATCGATATACTTCGCCGCTGGAACGCCCGCATCAATCTCACCGCCATCCGCGACCCGGAAGAAATCGTTACCCGCCACTTCGGAGAATCCTTCTTCGCGGCCCGCCATCTGTTTCCCGTATCGTCCTCGGCCGCGAAAACCATTGAAGTCCCCCCGTGTCCCTCTGTGTCCCCTGTGGTGAAAGCCGTTGAAGTCGCCGACCTGGGCAGTGGCGCGGGATTTCCCGGAATCCCCATCAAACTCTGGGCACCGCACATCTCGCTCACTCTGATCGAATCCAACCACAAGAAGTCCACCTTCCTCCGCGAAGTGGTCCGCGCCCTTACATTGACGGGCGTCAATATACAAAACGCCCGCGCCGAGACCCTGCCCGCTCATGTCTTACGACGTGGTCACTCTGCGCGCCGTGGAGCGCTTCGAGGCCATCCTCCCAATCGCCGCCTCCCTGGTAGCCGGCGGCGGCCGCCTAGCCCTCCTGATAGGCACCGCCCAAGTGGCCCAATTGCAAGCCGCGATCCCCGTACAAAATATCTCCAACCCTCTCCCCATTCCAAACTCGAGTTCAAGAGTGCTGGTCGTAGTGCAAAAGCGCACGGCAATTATGTAGAAAGTGGGATCAGATCTGCAAATAGAAACACCATTCCCACCTTGTAATTGTTAGAAAGCCTAATTTGATGGAGTTAAGTGGGAATAGCATCCATTTATTTTTGCCCGTCACGCAAAGCCGATGTAGGTAAAGCTGCTGACTCCGCACAGCGCGTGCTCTGTTAATCAATAGCATTAGTAAAAGTGGGATATCAATGCATGATCTACGATCCTATTGAGCGTATATTAGCGCGATTTACTTATGAAGTGGTAAAACATCGTCTAGCTGGCTGAATTAGTCATAAAGATCTACTCCGGTCAGCACGAATCACGAACAAATGTTCCTGCAGGAACATTTCTGATAAAAGGCGAAAATGTAGCGGCGGATGCATTCGTCAGCCCCGGCCATGCGAGTGCGCGGCTTAACCTCACAGTGCCCACGGGGGCCGGGACAGCGTCAACAAAGGAATCGCACATGTCGCATCGCGAGCAGTCGTGTGTCTCGGAATGTTCCCGCAGGAACATTCTCTGCCAAATGGAACTGCCGCTGTACGCGTGCCTTCTTCCTTTTAATCGGATTGGCAGCTTCCCGAAAAGTTGGTGCCAGGCTCTGGTGGGACTGGCAGGGCTTCGTCGTGTTCGAGACAAGATGTTCCCGCAGGAACACTGAACTCAAGCTCGCTCGATCGCGATCAATCCTCACTCAAGAATGTTCCTGCAGGAACATTGGACGTGTTTTGCACACAGATTCACCTGGTTGCACAGCAGTTCTTCATTGCAATTGAATTGCGAACGGCATTATTCTGCGAATGGCTCCGGTTTCTCCTGACAATTTCATATGGGACACGTTATCGCTGTTGCCAATCAAAAGGGCGGCGTGGGGAAGACTACGACTGCCATCAACCTGGCCGCGTCGTTCGCCGCTGCAGAAGTCAACACGCTGCTGGTCGATTGCGATCCGCAATCGAACGCCACCAGCGGCCTAGGATTCGCCAAGGATCCTGAGCGCGTCAGCTCCTATCACCTGATGATGGGCGCGGCCACAGGTGAGGAGGCGCTGCTCGCCACAGAACTGGAGCAACTGTGGCTGATTCCGTCCCACAAGAACTTGATCGGCGCGAACCTTGAGCTGGTCGACGCGGACGCGCGCGAGTTTCGCATGCGCGAAGCTCTTGCGCCTTTGCGCGAGCGTTTTCAGTTCATCGTGCTCGATTGTCCACCGGCGCTTGATCTGCTTACGCTCAATGCTCTGGTCGCGGCCGACACGGTGCTGATTCCGATGCAGGGCGAGTACTTTGCTCTGGAAGGCATCAGCGAGCTGCTGGACACGATCGAGCGCATTCGCGCCGCGCTCAATCCTGAGTTGGGCATTGAGGGTGTGGTGCTGACCATGTTCGATGAGCGCACCAACCTGGCGCAGCAGGTCATGACTGAGCTGAAGAATTATTTTGGAGAGAAGCTGTGCCGAACGACTGTGCCCCGGAACATACGGCTGGCCGAGGCGCCGAGCCATGGCAAGGCGGCGCTGGTGTACGATCCGCGGTCGAAGGGCGCGGAGAGTTATATACGGCTGGCGAAGGAGATCATTGAGCGGCAGCCTGCGGCTGTGAGCTCTGAGCTGTCAGCCACGGAGTCTCTCGCCACTCCCCTTCCCGCGTCAGGGCAAGTTACGGGGATAGAGGATCCCAAGGGAGAGGCGGCGGTGGAGGAGATTCCCGCGGCTGGGGAGATGGACAAGTCCGCTTAGTATATCGATAGACGTCTATCTATTAGATTGATGAGCGTCGATATACGGACGCGCGATTGCATAGGTCCTTCGGCCCCAAACGACGGGCCCTCAGGATGACAACATTGCTTAGTTGAGCGGGCGGAGTGCGAGCACATAAAAAGGACAATCATAAAAAGGACAATTATGACTACGGCTACGGCGGGGAATGTGGCGGGGCATGGCGGGGAGAAAGAAAAGATGGAGAAGCGGCGGGCTTTGGGGCGCGGGCTGGCTTCGTTGCTGCCGGGGCCGCGGGTGGTTACTTCCACGCCGCCGGCCGCTGCGCTGAATGTCGACGGAGGTGGCGCTGCCGGCACGCGGACAGGAGTGTCCGCGCCACACAATCCTGGTGAAGCGGCGGAAGCCGAGCTGCGCTCGGCCGGACAGCCGGGGGCGGCCGTCCCCACATCTTCTTCCTCCCATCCAACTCGTCCCACATCATCTCTTTCCACCACACCAGCAATTCCCACGTCATCTGCCTCTACTCCATCTGTCCCGACAACGCCACCTGTCTCCACATCACATTTCCCAGCTTCTGCTGATCACGCTCGCGTTGCGGAGAACGCTTCGGTCATGGTTGATGTGGCCACGATTGGGGACGATCACATTGCGCGCGACGCTTTTGGGGAGCCGATCACGATTCGGGCGCAGGCGGAGACGCACTATCCGGGAAACCTGGTGGTGAATCTGGCGATCGCGGACATCGACAAGAATCCATTTCAGACGCGGTATGTGAATGATGACGACGCGCTGGAGGAGCTGGCGGATTCGATCAAGGTGAATGGGGTGGTGCAGCCGATCATGGTGCGTCCTTCGGATGAGGACGACGGTCGATTCGTTCTGATTCTGGGCGAGCGGCGGCTGCATGCTTCGAAGAAGGCGGGGAAGACGCATATTCCGGCGATCGTGCGGCGGGTTCCGTCGCAGCAGGCGGCGGAGATGACGATCGTCGAAAACCTGCAGCGCGAGGATTTGAGTCCGCTGGAGCAGGCGGAGGCGTTCCGGGTGTTGAGCCGGGAATTCAATTTGACGCAGCAGCAGATTGCGGAGCGGGTGGGGCTTTCGCGGGCGTCGATTGCGAATTACATGCGTTTGCTGAAGCTGCCCATCACGGTGATGGAACTGCTGGCGCAAAAGAGCATCAACTTCGCCCAGGCGAAGGAACTGCTGAAGCTCGAGGACAACGACCGCATTGCGGAAGCGGCGATCTATGCGGTTAAGAAGGGCATGACAGTAGAGCAGATTGAGTCGCTGGTGCTGCGGATGGATGGGCTGCTCGATCCGATTCCGGGGATGCCGGGAGTGAAGAAGAAAGAAAATACCGGAGGCGCACGGTGGGTGGATCCGAATGTGCGGGCGGCGCAGACGGATTTGGAGCGCATGCTGGGCGTGCGGGTGAGGATTCGGGACCGCAAGGGCAAGGGCAAGATTGTGATTGAGTATTCGACCGTGGATGATTATGACCGGGTGGTGGAGATGTTGCGGGGCAAGAAGTAGCTTCTGGGGGAACCTGGATGGTTAACGGGTGGAATTTTCGATGAGCCTGGGAGGACCGGTTAGCGGGATTCCCGGTTGCTTCGGATCATTTGTGGGAAATGAGATAGGGTGTTGTTTAATGCTTTGAGTCCCGGGGCGTACAAGGTGATCTCTGCGGAGAGAAAGACCTTTTAACCGCGGAGACCGCTGAGGTTTCGAAGAGATCGCAGGGGAATTCTCCGAGTAGGGCTAGTGTCGTAGGTCTTTTTTTGCCCCTTCGGGAATTGGCAATCCTTCCTGTTTCTCCCACGGCTTCCGCCCCTTCGACAAGCTTAGGGCAGGCAGTGGGCTGCATTCTTGCGCCCTTCGCGGCTGGACAGCCGAGGGCGGCTGTCCTCACAAAAAGCCCTCAAGCTATGAGGCGACTGAGTCGGCGGGACGCTCGCTTCGCTCGCGGGGCGGACGAATGCGTCCGCCCCTACATTGCTGCGCTCGAGCAGGATGCGTCGGCCCCTACATTGATTTGATTAGGGTGGGCTCACGTTTTCAGCCGGGGGCGGAATCTTGTATGCTGAACTGACTTGGACGTCTTTTCCTGCCTATGAGCTTCGAACCGATTGAAAATTACGGCGTGATTGGAAACATGCAGTCGATTGCGCTGGTGGGCATGAATGGATCGATCGATTTTTTGTGCTATCCGGATTTCGATTCACCGACGGTGTTTGCCGCGCTGCTCGACACCAAAAAAGGTGGATGCTTCCAGATCGAGCCGCGGCTGACCGGGATGCGGATCCGGCAACTTTATTTGCCGGACACCAATATTCTGCTGACGCGATTTTTGGCCGAAGACGGCGTGGCCGAGCTGACGGATTACATGCCGATTGAAAAAGACGCGAAACAGCCGAACGAGATCGTGCGGACCGTGGCGGTGATCCGGGGGAACGTGCATTTCAGAATGCGGTGCCAGCCGCGATTCAACTACGCGAGATCGAAGCACCGGGTGGAGATGGCAGAGGGATGCGCGCGGTTTTTGCCGGAGGGGGAAGTTTGTCCGGCGATGGCGCTGTATTCGTCGGTCGGTTTGAGGGAAGAGTCGGGCGATGTGGTGGCGCACTTCAGTTTGCAGGCCGGAGAAAGAACGAATTTCCTGCTGGGCGGCGTGCGCGGGGAAGCAGAGCATCCGGAGATGGAACTGATTGGGCGGCGATTCCACGCCACGGCGCGGTTCTGGAAGACGTGGATTGCGCAATCGAATTACAAGGGGCGGTGGCGCGAGATGGTGCGCCGGTCGGCGTTGATGTTGAAGTTGCTGATCAGCCGCAAGCACGGGTCGCTGATCGCGGCGCCGACATTTTCTTTGCCGGAAGATATTGGAGGGGTGCGCAACTGGGACTACCGCTTCACCTGGCTGCGGGATGCGGCGTTCACGCTGTATGCGCTGATCCGGCTGGGATTCGTGGACGAAACCGAATCGTTCATCGACTGGCTGAGAGGGCGGGTGGAAGATGACGCGCAGCGCGGGCCGCTGCAGGTGATGTACGGCGTGGATGGCAGGAAGAAGCTGGATGAGATCACGCTCGATCATTTGAGCGGGTACGAAGGGTCGCGTCCGGTGCGCATTGGAAATGCGGCGTACCAGCAACTGCAGCTGGATATCTACGGCGAAATGATGGACTCGATTTATCTGGCGAATAAATATGGACGTTCGATCACGCATGCGGGATGGCAGGGCGTGCAACGCATGCTGGAGTGGCTGGGGAAGAACTGGCAGAGGCCGGATGAAGGGATATGGGAAGTGCGGGGCGGGCCGCGGGAATTTCTGCATTCGCGTCTGATGTGCTGGGTGGCGTTTGACCGGGCTTTGCGGCTGGCGATGAAACGGTCGCTGGCGGGGCCGATGGAGGTGTGGCGGAGGACGCGGGACGAGATCCGGAGTGACATCTTTGCAAACTTTTGGGACGAAGAGTTGCAGACATTCGTGCAGGTGAAAGGCACGAAGGATGTGGATGCGTCGGTGTTGATGATGCCGATGATGCGGTTCATCAGCCCGGTGGATCCGATGTGGCTGTCGACGATGAAGATGATCGAGAAACGACTGATCGAAGATACGCTGGTCCGGCGCTATGAAGTGGAGAAAACGCATGTGGATGGGCTGCCGGGCGGTGAGGGCAGCTTTACTCCATGTTCGTTCTGGTATGTGGAGTGCCTGGCGCGCTCGGGGCAGTTGGAAAAGGCGCAGCTGCTGTTTGAGAAGCTGCTGGGATATGCGAATCATGTGGGGCTGTATTCGGAGGAGATGGGTTCGGATGGGCGGCATCTGGGAAATTTTCCGCAGGCCTTTGCGCATCTGGCGCTAATTAGCGCGGCCACGTATCTGGATCGGGCGCTCTCGGGTACGAAGGGTGCGCTGTGGAAATGAACGCCTCGCAGGATAATGTGGCGCATGCTCGATCATGAGATTTTGAAAGCGGTGGCGGAGCAGATGATGTGCGGCGCGGAGGTGGTGGTTTCGAGGCGGACGGCGCGGGTGACGCGGACGGGATCGGGGAGATTGCGGACGGCCATTACCAAAGACCAAGCACTAACCGAGTTCTTTCGCCCCCCACCACCTGCATCTGGAGCGGCAACCGATCCCCCGCTAGACTCTTCCCCGTCGGTCGCCTTTCCCAAGCGCGCCCGACCAGGAGTCGCTGGCCTCTATGCACATGCAGATGGTGAACTCGTTCCGCGTCCCCTGGGGCACGCTGGTGAGCTACATCCCCATCATCGCCACTATCGTGACCACGCTGTTTAGCGTGGTGCTGGCCCGAGCCACGTTACGCTACGTCGAAGCCACCGACAAAGGATTGGCCCTGGCCCGCGAAGAGTTCGAGCGCGAATGGAATCCTGACCTGCACATCAAGATGGAACGCGTTTCATCGGAAGAGGCTCGCGTCATCATCACCAACCTGGCGAAGACCTCGGTCCTGCTGCAGCTTTTGCAGTTGCGCAAACTGTCGCACGCCATGCCCTTTGAGCGCTGCCGGTTGAACGATCCTCTCGTCGGAGGCATGACCTGGTCGCAGGAGATGGGCAAGCGCATTCTCTCCTGCACCGGATACGATTTCGAAGGCCCCATCGCCGCCTCAGTGACCTTCTACGCCGCTGGGCGCATGTTTCGGACGGACTGGTTCCGCGCCCAGATTTTGGTTCGGGAAGGGCGCATCGTCAGTCTCGAACCGAGCACGATGCCCGCCCGCCGCGTGCGCGTGATCGAGCGCAAAGGACCGGAACGCCGCCGCGAATTCGTACAGGACGTCACCGCCAGCGGAGCCGCGGACGCCGAACCTGCCAGGCCGGAGGAAAAGTTCAACGTCGCCGGAGCCTGAGTTGGAGGTGGTGGCGCGGTTTTGCGGTAGCGCCGGTGTCTGAGCCGCCGGGACGGCGGCGCTACGGATCGCCCCGGTCAGGGCGAGAGGCTGACAAAGCTTGCATTGAGGCGAATGCACTTCCGCGCCGTGCCGCTGAGCAGATCGGGCTGCTATTCTGCTGCTGATCGTGTCGAAAACTTGAGATCACAATTTGTGATCTCAACTTCGAAACAAACTCATTCCTATGGCAAAGACAGCAATCGTGGTCGCGACCCACGTGGATTCGAAAATCTTCGTTCTGCGCGGGCAGAGGGTCATCCTCGACCGGGACCTCGCCGAACTCTACGGCGTCGAAGTCCGGCAGCTGAACCAGCAGGCCAAGCGAAATGCGAAACGGTTCCCTCCCGCCTTTCGCTTTCAACTTTCCCCGCATGAACTGAAGATCTTGAGATCACAAAATGTGATCTCAAGTGAAGGACATGGCGGGGCGCGTTATCTTCCTTACGTCTTTACCGAACACGGTACCATCATGGCGGCCACGGTGCTGAACTCCGAGCGCGCCATCGAAATGAGCGTGTTTGTGGTTCTGGCGTTTGTGCGGATGCGCCGGGCCATCGCCGGGAACCGCAACGTCCTGACAAAGCTCGCGGAACTGGAACGGCGCCTGGAAGGTCACGATGCCGAGATCCACACCTTGATGGTAGCGATTCGCGAGCTCATGGGTCCGGAAGAGCCCAACCGCCGCAGGATTGGATTTGAAGCGCCGGAGGACTCAGGCGGCAAG
The DNA here is from genome assembly GCA_963763795.1 of uncultured Acidobacteriota bacterium. Taxonomy (GTDB): domain Bacteria; phylum Acidobacteriota; class Terriglobia; order Terriglobales; family Acidobacteriaceae; genus Sulfotelmatobacter. Next base: position 1,648,595 of record CAVXPP010000007.1, read on the forward strand.
GACGTCAAAAGTCGCGGCGGAAAACTCCGCAAGAATAAGTAAACTGACTATCGCGATTTACGTTGCATGGCGTGATCGAGAAGCGAGTATCGGCGCTGAAGTCCACATCGATCTGAGTAACCCTTCACTGGTTACCAATCTCAGGGCACACATGCTAAAGCTTCTCAGGTCTCCTGCCGATCTTATCCCCTAGAGGACCAAATCATGATCACGCCAATCAGCAGCGTCCACCCGGTCGACGTCCGCCAAGTCGCGCACCCGCCTGCGGAAGCGAAGGCCGATCCTCGCGCCGAGACGCCCCCGGTGCCCAAAAGCGGCCAACTCTCGCACGACCAAGTCACGCTGAGGAGCGCCGGCCAGCCCGACCACGACGCCGACCGAAAGTAACCGGCAACAACCTTGCGCGGGCGAGACGCCCCCGCGACAGCCGCCGAGACGGCGGCGCTACAGAAACAGGTCGCCGAGTTACGCGCGGTCAGCCTGCAAGAAGTTCAAAGGCGGGATAGCTTGTGGCGATCTCGGCGAATGCTTCCGGCGGAGATCCTGCCGGGACGGCGAAATAGCGCTGCACCTCGCGCCGAAACTTGTCGAGATAGGCCTTGAGGATGGGAAGTTTTTCCACGTCGCTCAGCGCGCACAGGCGAAACCTTTCCCGCTGGCTTCCTCTCTTCAAAGTAATTTCTCCGGCAGCTTCTGCGTTGCGCACCCATTGTGTGCGTCCCCGCGGAGCGACCAGGTAACGTTTGCCGTTTAATTCGAGCAGATCGACTGGAGTCGCGTAGAGCTTGCCGGACTTGCGTCCGCGGACCTGAAGCAGATGATGGATGTGGGAAGGACCAAGACCGAGTCCGACGACGAAACCGAAGGCGCGATTGAAGAGTTTTTCGACGGCCGTGGGTTCTCGGAAAGCGGGAAGGGGCGGAGGCATGGGGTGATTATAGCGGGGCCGTGCGTAAACATCGGCGGTGAGGACGGCTTACGCTTGCGTCACGAAGCGTAGCGAGGCCGAGTTCATGCAATAACGCAGACCCGTGGGCTCGGGACCGTCGTCGAAGACGTGTCCGAGATGAGCGTCGCATTCGGTACATGCCACCGCGGTGCGGAGCATGCCAAACGTGGTGTCGCGAATCTCGGTGATATTCTCAGCAGCGATGGGCTGCCAGAAACTCGGCCAGCCGGTTCCGGAATCGAATTTCGTCGCCGAGTCGAACAGCGCGTTGTCGCAGCAGATGCAGCGGTAGAGCCCTTTATCGTGCAGGTTCCAATACTTGCCGGAGAAGGCGACCTCCGTGTCGGCGTTGCGGGTGATGTCGTAGGCGTTGGGGGAAAGTTGCTTGCGCCATTCGTCCGGCGTTTTGATAACCTTGGCGATCGTGACTTTTTTCAGACGTTCGCCGGAGTCGGAGAAGAGCACGATGGTGATGTCTTTCGGCTCGGGAAGCGCGGCCGCGTTGGCTTCGAGAAGGCGAGGCTTTCTCCATTGCCACAACACCAGTCCGCCGAGCGCTGCGGCGGCGCTGGTCAGGAATGCACGGCGCCGTAGATTGGTGGAGTTCTCGCGCTTTTTATCTTTGTCGAAATCGGAATCAAACATAGGTGGCTCCATCGTCCTGCGCGCGGGTGCCGTCCCTTCGGGACTCGTCCTTCCGCGCTAAGAGCACCCGGGACTTCCGTCCCGGGCTTTCACATGCCGCCGCTTCGCGGCTTGGTTGATCGAAATGGTTGCGTTCACGCTCCGACTACGGATTTTTCCTGTCGTCTCTCCCGGACTCGTTCCGTATTCCTCATACGCCTCCCGCCAATCAACGCTCCCGCTGCTCCCTGGCTGACTTCTACTTGCCGGTGTAGAGGTCCGGAAATTCCTCTTGGAGATGCGCAATTTTGGGAGCGTCGTTGAAAACGATGTAGGGCTGATTCGGATGCAGCGCTGCGTAGTTCTGGTGGTAAGCCTCAGCCGGATAAAAAGCTTGCAGAGGCACAACCTGCGTGACGATGAGACGCGAGAACACTTTCGCCTGATCGAGCTGCGCGATGTAGGCCTGCGCGATATTTTTCTGCTGATCGCTGTTGTAGAAAATCGCTGAACGATACTGCGGGCCTTCATCGGGACCTTGCCGATTCAGTTGCGTAGGATCGTGCGCGACGGAGAAGAAGACGCGGAGCAGTTCGCCGTAAGTGATCTCGGAGGGATCAAAGACAATCTGCACGGACTCGGCGTGCCCGGTTTCTCCAGTGCTTACGGTTTCATAGTCCGCGGTTTTAGCGGAGCCTCCAGAGTAGCCGGAGGTCGCGCTGATCACGCCCTTCACGTGCTGGAAGACAGCCTGCACGCCCCAGAAACATCCGCCAGAGACGACTGCGGTTTCGCGGGCCGACACGGATGTGCGCGGCGAATCAACCGCCGGCGCCGGAACTGCGGCTACCGGATTCGCCTTGGCGTTACATGCAGTGACGCCTAGCACCGAGGAAAGAAGGATCATGGCGCAGCGTGTGAACTTTGACATATGTTTCCCCCTTCATTAGTCCGAGAGAACTGAGCTGGCAAATTGGAGTGATGAGGGGCAGAAAAGTTTCACGCTGGGGCGGAGCCGCGGCCCGATACTTCCGGGCCGCTGGACAGCCGAGGGCGGCTGTCCCCACATGGGTTGATCTGCCTCATGCAGTTCTTGCTTGCTTTTTCGCCTTCTGTTCGCCAATAATGGCGGCATGGCCATCACACGCAGGCAGCGCGAAGTGTACGACTTCATCTCGCGGTTCGTCACCGAGAACGGATACTCGCCGTCTTTCGAAGAGATTGGGCACGGGTTAAGTCTGAGCTCGCTGGCGACTGTGCACAAACACATTTCGAATCTGGAAAAGAAAGGGCTGCTCACGCGGGATTACAACCGGAGCCGCTCGATTGATCTGTTGCCGCCAAAAGGGAAGCTGAAGCAATCGATGAGCGTGAACAGTTCTGTGGTGCTGCCGCTGATGGGGCGGATCGCGGCCGGGCAGCCGATCCAGGCCATTGAGAATCCGGAGACGATTTCGCTGGCGGATTTCGTGCGCTCGAAGGAAGTGTTTGTGCTCGAAGTGCGCGGCGACTCGATGCAAGATGAAGCGATTCTCGACGGCGACTACGTGCTGGTCGAGAAGGCGCGGACTGCGCACAATGGCGACATCGTGGTGGCGCTGGTGGATACGACCGACGCGACCCTGAAGCGGTTTTATCGGGAAGGCGATAACATCCGGCTGCAGCCGTCCAATGTGAACATGAAGCCGATCATCGTGCCGGCGGGTTCGGTGGATGTGCAGGGCAGAGTAATCGGAGTGCTGAGGAAGTACTGAAGAAAGCTGTCAGCTGTCAGCCATCAGCTTTCAGCCAAAACTCAAAAGCAAAACGCCCGGCAATAGTCCCGGGCATTTTGCTGATGGCTGAGAGCTGACGGCTGACAGCTCTTATCCGATGTGCTTGTTCAGGGCTTGGGCGATGGCGTCCTTGGGACGGTAGCCGACCAATTGTTCGACGACCTGGCCTCCCTTGAACACCAGCAAAGTCGGGATGCCGGTGACCTTGTAGCGCATGGGAGTCGCCTGGTTGGAGTCGACGTCCATCTTGCCGATTTTGATTTTGCCCTGGAACTCGGTGGCCAGTTCCTCAACGATGGGTGCGATGGCGCGGCAAGGGCCGCACCAGGTTGCCCAGAAGTCCACCAGAACGGGCTTGTCCGATTTCAAAACATCCTGGTCGAAGTTCGCATCCGTGACTTCGACGATTCCGTTGCCTGCCATTTCAATCTCCTCGTAGTAAATATCGCGCGGCCGGCAAACGCTTTCTCTAAACTGGCGTTGTCGCGGCGGGCGCTCTTGATGACTGCATCCCTTGCGGGATCCGAACTGATTATCGTAACACTGCAATTGGATGCGCGGGGAGGGGGAAAGTCGCAAAAGGGCCAACCGTGCCTGGACGGGCAAAATCTCGTCAAGGCGCCGGGTTCGCGGATCGCGGTGAGGCCGAATTGGTTTCCTTTGAGCGCTTTTCGCTGCCTGCATCTGGCTTAGGATTTAGCGACCTGATGTAACTGACCAGCTGCCAACGTTCCGGTTCCGGAAGTTTGGACCACACCGGCATGCCGCGGCGGACTACGCCGTTGCTCAGGAGCCAGAAGAGAGTGCCAGGAGTGGATTGCTGTACTTCGTCGGCCAGCAGGCTGGGAGCTTTCTTGCCGCCCTCGGCCATTTCCCCGTGACACTCGGCGCAGTGCAGGGCGAAAAGCTTACCGCCGCCGGCCACGGCATCGGGATCATCTTGCAGCGGGTTGCGGCGGGCAGCCGCCTTCTTCGGAGCTTTGGCCAGCGGCGCATAGACGGGATTGGGGATTTGTGGAACCCCTGCGGTCTGGGCCGATGCGAATGCGAACAGCAGGAAGGACACGAGACATAACCAGAGGAATCGGTTCACTGGTGTCCTCCAAACAGGCGGCTGAGCGCATTGCCGAAGCCGGAAAATTCGCGGGACACGCCCCAGCGCAGCAGAAAGCGATGGCTGTTATCGTTCAGGCCGAAGCCCGGGGATAAGCGTATGGTCCAGTCTGAGGGAAGATTCCATGCGGCCACCGGAGCAAGGTAATGCGAAGTGTTGGGCAAACCGAAGCCCGAGGTGGTGCCTAATCCGCCGTACATTTCCACCCCCGCAATGAAATTCTCCGGGCAGAAACTGCAGCGCTCGGCGGATGCCTTCAAACCCAGGGGGCGGCTGGCGCCGATGGCGTAGCCGAACTCCCAGGGATTGCCGCCGGTGAGGTTCTTCGTGGCCAAGGTATTTTCGGCGATGTTCCAACTCTTGAAGGTTTTCGAAAGCAGCAGCTTGAACTCCATTTCGTGATCGTGTTCATGGCGGGCAATCGCGTTCGGCATGGCATAGTCGGATTCAACGTCGTGGCCTTCGACTTCTTTCAAGATCTTGTCGGCGCCGCTTGTCTGCTCGTATTCGAGGTAGAGCACGGGATTGACGAAGTGCTCGTTCTGGAGCAGGCGAACCCGGTTCTCCCAGCGGAATCCGGTGAAGATGGTGCTCTGGTTGAAAGTGGTTTGGGCGTCGAGATAAAACTCCGTGGTCCAGAAGGCGGTGAGCCCGTATTCGAACTCGCCCCAGAAGGCGTGAAAATCGTTGCCTGCGCGCTGTGTGCCGAAGGTGGAAAAATATTCGACTTCCAGACTGCCGGGCTCTTCCATGTAATGGTCATAGGTGACGATGTAAGGACTCTCTTGCGCCCGAGCGGAGGCAACGACTGCAGGGAGCATCAGCAGCACAGTGAAGAACAGACGTGCGCTGGCTGGCCGATAGCGAAGTTTCGCGCGGAAAATAGACATTTCAATAGTTGCAACTGAGTCGCATCTGTAAGTACCATTCAAGAATGCCGGAATGCAGGACCCTGCGTCCAGTTTCGGCGAAAGAATTCGTCGCAGCTTGCTTGCGACCAGTTGCGACAAAGGATTTTTCTTATGCCTCTTCCTCAGAGTGAAGCGCCCGGTCGATTGCAGGCGCATTTTGCCGGGCGCGGAATCCGCATGACCCAGCAGCGGCGAGCCATCCTGAGCGTGATGGAAACGGCCAGCAAGCATCTGGACGCCACCCAGATTTTGCGTAAGGCCCAGAAGCTGGATGCGAGCGTGGACCGCAGCACGGTCTACCGCACGCTGAAGTTGCTGAAGCGCCAGGGGCTGATCGACGAACTCGACCTGATGCACATCAACGGCGAAGGTCATTACTACGAGCGCAAGCTGGGGCGCGACCATATCCACATGGCATGCCTGCGTTGCGGCAAGATTACCGAATTTGTGAGCGATGACTTCGAGAGGCTCAAACAACAGGTGGAACGAGATTGCCGCTTCCGGGTGGTGGTCTCGCGGCTGGAAATTGGCGGATACTGCGCGACTTGCCGGGGATCGCAGTGACGAGCAGAACCATGGAAATGCGTTACTTGACGGCGGGCGATGCGGGCGAGTGGTTGCGTCTGCGACTGGAGGCCCTGCAGGGCGATCCGGAGGCTTTCAGCGCATCCTTGGAAGAATACCAATCGCTCAGCCTGGAAGACGTGAGGAAGCGACTCGGCTTCGGGGCGAAAGATGCTTTTGTCGCGGGAGCGTTCGAGGATGGACGGCTGCAGGGATGTGCCGGGTTTTATCGCGACAAGGGATTGAAGACACGCCATAAAGGACGCGTCTGAGGTGTGTATGTCACGCCGGAAAGGCGAGGCGCGGGAGTTGGGAAGAGGTTATTGCAGATGCTATTGGAGCGCGGAGCCGCAATGGATGGCATCCAGCAGATATTGCTTTCAGTGACAGCGACGCAGGTTGCCGCCTTGCGCCTGTACCGCTCGCTGGGATTTACCTCGTTTGGATGTGAGCCGCGCGCGCTGAAGATCGGTGAGCGCTTTATCGACGAGGAATACATGGGTTTGCGGGTACGCTAACCGAATTGCCGAGAGCAATAAAAAAAGCGCCCATGAACTTTTCAGCTCAGGACGCCTCGGCAGCCCTCCCCCAGAACTGCCAAACCACGTGTTGATAGTAGAGGCCGGGTCATTTTGTGTATAGGTCACTTTGGTAATCGGGATTCTGGCGAAACCGGGCTCTGGACAGGGGATCTGGGGCGAGTCCAAACTCCAGAAAGCGACTATTGCTTGTGCCAAGTCTGGCCGGAGTCGGGGGTAATCCAGGTTTCTGGAGTCGAAGTCAGAACTTTGCCGTGCTGTGGGTCAGGGAACTCGATGCTGAGGATATCCCCGGTGAGGACTGAGCCTGCTGAGGATGGCACGATCTGCATCCAGTGGTTGCCGGAATCCGTCGAGTGATAAAGGGAGCCGTGCAGGCCTCCGGCCCAGACATCGGCTCCATTGGCGATTACGGCGCGGAAGACCGGCGAGAGAGCGTCTTTCTTGGCGACGGCTTTCGTTTTGGAACGAGCGGCCTTGGCGTCCTTCGCGGATTGAGTCTCGGCCGAGATGTCGAGGTTGCTCCCTACGAAGGCCATCGGTGCGCCGCTGACATTTACGTCGTGCCATGTGCTGCCCTGGTCGTCGGAGCGCTGCAGTGTGCCGGCGGCGCTGATGGACCAGTGCGGAGCGGGAGCGAGGTTGGTGGCCTGCTCGAAGTTCAGGGCCTTCGCCCGGGATGGACTCGCGAGCGCGGTAACCGGGGCTGCAATGGACGTGCCCCCCGTTTGAACCTGCATTTGCGCCGATGAAACTTCGACCGTCTCGGAGACGCTGCCGGGGCTCAAGGTGAAACTGAACATCGCGGGCTGGTTGGCGTCGTAGTTCAAGTCGAGGATGGTGGTCTTGAAGCCCGGCGCTTCCGCCTGCGCTTTATAACTTCCCGAAGACAGGCCGGCAATCAACCATGCCCCTTGCGAGTTGGTAACCGCAGTGGCGGTGCCCCCAGTTTGGGAGGGAGTGATCGTAATGCGCGCGTTGGAGACTACGGCCCCTGAGGAGTCGACCACGTAACCACCGATCTCCCCGGGAACCGGTTGCGGGCTCAGCTTACGAAATTGATCCTGTGGGGATTGGCGCTTCAAGATGCCGTCCGCGAGCGAAGCTGGCGGCACGGGCAATTTGGCCTTGTCGACCGCGAAACCCGCATTGTCGCCGGAGAGTGCCGGGACAGGCTGATTCTTTGCAAGTTGAGCGTTGAAGGGAGCAGCCTGCGGGGACGTGGAGGGCACGGCGCCCGCTACTTCCGCAGCCGTCTCGGAGGGCGGTGCGACGAGCTGATTCTGGGCAGTGCTCTGCTGCTGCGCCGCCTGGTTCGAAGACAGCGGACCACCAAGCGTCATTCCATAGCCGGATCCGTGGAACTGGTATCGCCGCGAGCCGGAGGTACGAGCCTTTTCCGGGCTGGGTTCTGCGGGCGCGGCTTCATTCGTCGCCACTAAGGCAGCGCTTACCTTGTCGTGATCCCGCGCGGGCTGTGGCGTCGTTGCGACAGGCGGCGTCTGGGCACTCTTCGCGACGGCTTCCGTCTTCGCCGATGACTCCCTGTATGCCATCAGCGCGGGAGAGTGTTGGTGGTTTTGATATTCGACGACTCCCACGGAAACAATGGCAATTCCCGCTGCGACGAATCCCCAGCGCAAGGTTGGCCATGCCAGCCTTCGGGAACCAGAGTTCCCGACAACCGGCTGGAGAACCTCGGTTTCCGGCAGCGCCAGGGCGACGATTTCGCGACATTCGCCGCAATGGGCAAGGTGGTTCAGAACGCCAGCACGTTCTGCTTCGGGTAGCAATCGCTCGGAGAAGGCCGTCAGCGTGTCCGCGTCGGGATGGCTGGCGGGAGTAGCCCCCTTCAGCTGGTCGCGCACGATATTGGGCACATTCTGCATGTTGCTTCTTTTTCCGGCATACGGGATTGTCAGCCGTTGCCGAGCGAACCAGTCTTACCAGTATCAGGGGATTGCACTAACCTTCCCCTTCCCGAACTCTCGCCTCCACTCTTCTCTTTTCAGAGAACGCTGGAGCGGGCGCTTCTTGCGCCAGGCTGCGGCGAATATCGACTTGCAGATCGCGAACATCAAGTTCCATGGCTTCTTCAGCCTGGCGGCGGGACATGCCGCGGCGCGTGAGGCCGGCGATGATTTGTTTCCGCAGAGCCTTGGCCAGCCTGTCGATTTTGCGGCTGATGGTTGACTCGTGCACGCCCAGCATACGGGCGATCTCGGCCAAGGTACGTTCGTCGAGATAATACGCGCTCAGCACCATGCGGTCTTCGGCGGAGAGCAGGGTCAGGACCTCATCAGTAGCCTGGGCGAGGCGGTTATCGGCGGGAGTAGCCGGCTCGGGCTCAGGAGCACGGAGCTGAACGCCGTCTTCGGATTCCTCTTCCAGGCTCACCAGACGCTTGGTGCGGCGGTAACGGTTGATGTATTCCTGCGCAAGGACAGTGCGCAGCCAGCCTTCCAGCGATCCACGGCCGGTGTAGGAGGCGAGTTTGGATACGCGCTGGCCGTCGCGGGTCGTGGTTCCGTAGAGGTCGGCGTAGAGCGTGTCGGCGAGTTCACGGGCGGCGGAATCTTCCCGCGCGATGCGCAGCGCAGATAGGTAGAGCTTTTCGCGGTAGCGGGTCAGGAAAATTTCCCAGGCGGAGTTGCTGCCGGCGGCACAGGCACGGGCGAGGGCGAGTTCTTCGACTCGGAGGCTTAGAAAGAAAGTGCGGAGTTCGGGCTCAGAACAGGCGGCTTGCCTGCTTCCGACCTCGCAAAGAATCGCGGCAAAGGTCTCACGCGCGAGGCCGATCTTTTCCCCGCCGCTTCGCGCATGCAATTCCGCGAGCAGGTCGTTAACGACTGATTGCACGGCGGAAATTGGCTTCGTCGAACTCATGGGGCCGAATGACAAAATTGCCGCTTATCCAACCCGCGAAGCTTTGCACTCTGCACAGGGACAAACTTCGCGGAGGAACTTCCAAGAATAGATGCCGAGGTCGTGATTGTCGTTCCAGGAGAACTTGATTGCGTATCGGCCAACGCCCTCGGCAGACACGGGCTTGGCCGTGGGCTTGAACATGACCAGGGCGCCGGGAGCGGAGACAGCGGGATCGCCGGGGCGGCGTCCGGACTTGGCGCGTTCGTCATCGCACATGGCGCAGGGGCAAGCGTCGCGCAGGTAGACGAAATTGTAGTGCGAGGCGTGGCCGTCGGCCCATTCGATGTCCACGCCGGTGCCCGTGGTCAAGTTCACTTTGACCGATTTCGGGTCTGTCGCGGCGGTAGGAGATTGGAGCGGCGACTGCATGGGATAAGTATCGCACAGGGCGGCAGGATGAGACTCGATCGCGGGGAGGTGCGAAACGTTCCGGATCGTTGTCAGGGCATTGCCGAAATTGCGGAAATTCCTGTAAAATCTAGGTTTGCCCTACAAGATCTGAACTTTCCGGGAGTAGTCCATGGCACAACAATGCGATATCTGCGGCAAGAAGCCGCAAGCGGGAAACCGCATCAGCCACGCCCACAATGTCACCAAGCGGCGCTGGAACATTAACTTGCGTCCGGTGCACGCCAAGGTTGCCGGACAAGGGAAGCGGATCCGCGTCTGCACGTCCTGCCTGCGCAGCGGCAAAGTCGTCAAAGCGTAAGAACCCTTCACTGCAGAGAATCGCTTGGTCCAAAGAAAATTCCTTACGGCATAGCATTGTTCCTGTGGGCACTCGCTTCATCGAAGCCGAATAACAACCGCAGAGGATGCTGAGTTTTTTGAACGGCACAAAGTGTCGCCGGCATCCCGGCAACGCAAATCTTGAAATCCTCAGCGTCCTTTGCGTACTCCGCGGTTTTCATTTTCACTCCAGCGCGATAACGTCGATTTCGACCAGCACGTCTTTCGGCAGGCGCGCGACTTCAATCGTGGAGCGGGCTGGAGGAGCGGTGCTGAAATATTTGCCATAGACCTCATTCATGGCGGCGAACTCGGACATGTTTTTGAGGAAGACCGTTGTGCGAACGACTTTGCCCAAGCCGCTTCCGGCGGCTTCGAGAATTTCCGAAAGATTGCGCAGGACGCGATCGGTCTGGGCGCCAACATCGCCCTTGATCACTTGTTGAGTTGTGGGATCGATCGCGATCTGTCCCGATGTGAAGATCAATCCGTTGGCCTTGATGGCCTGCGAGTAGGGGCCGATGGCTTGCGGGGCGTCTTTGGTGGAAATGACTTCGCGCATGTTGACACCAGTGGCCAGTGATCAGTGGCTAGAAAAACAGACCACAGAGGGCACAGGGTAACACAGAGGGAAGTCAGAAGTAAGGATGCAGAAGTGAAATCGACGCGGTACGAGATTTGAGTCCTGCATTCTTACTTCTGACTTCTGCATTTCCTAGATCTTCTGCAGTCTTTGCACTTCGTGGACGCCGGGGATTTTGCGGAGGCCGACGATGATGGCTTCGAGGTGCTTCAGGTCCGAGATGTCGAGGACAACCTCCACGCTGGCCTGGCTGTTGGCGGTTTGGGCGGCGATGTTGCGGATGTTCGACTTGGCGTCGCCGATCACGCCGGTAATGCTTTTCAGCATGCCGAAGCGGTCGTCGCAGAAAACCGTCAGCTTCACAGGATAGGCCGTGGGGGTGCTATCGTCGCGGGCCCATTCGACGTCGATCTTTCGCTCCGGCTCATAGAGAAGATTCGTTACATTGGGGCAACTGATGGAGTGGACGGCCACGCCTTTGCCACGCGTGATGTAGCCAACGATGCTTTCGCCGCGAATGGGATTACAACAGCGGGCGCGGTAGACAAGCATGTCTCCCTGGCCGCGGACGGTGATGGCGTTATGGTCGCCGAAGACGCGGCGGACGACGCTGGCGATCGCGCCGGGTTCACTGGTCAGGCCCTCGGATTCGATGTCCCCGGCAATGCTGTGGGTCGCGCCTGCGGGCAGAAGGCGAGCCAACACCTGGCGGGCGGAATATTTTCCGTAGCCGATGCCGGCCATGAGATCATCGCCGCGGCCCAGGCCGTAGCCGGAGGCGACTCTGGTCAGCTCCTCGTCCTTGATTTCCTTCAGCGCGATGCGGTATTTGCGCGCTTCCTTTTCAATCAGCTTGCGCCCGATTTCAATGGCGCGCTCGCGCTGGTGAACATTGAGCCAGTGCTTGATCTTGTTGCGCGAGCGGGAAGACTTGACCAGTCCGAGCCAATCGCGGCTGGGCTTATGGCCGGGCTGAGTCAGAATCTCGACAATGTCGCCGGAATGGAGTTTGTAGCGCAGCGGCACCATGCGTCCGTTAACCTTGGCGCCGGTGCAGGTGTGGCCGACTTCGGTGTGGATGGTGTAGGCGAAATCAATGGGTGTGGCGTCGCGCGGCAGAACGACCACTTTCCCTTTCGGGGTGAACGTGTAGACCTCTTCGGGATAGAGATCGACTTTGAGGGTGGAGAGGAATTCGTTCGGATCGCTAACGTCGCGCTGCCATTCGACCACCTGGCGCAGCCAGGCCAGGCGCTGTTCGTCCTGCGCGGAGACGGGCCCGTCTTTGTACTTCCAATGGGCGGCGATGCCTTCTTCCGCCATCTTGTGCATTTCTTCGGTGCGAATCTGGATCTCGAATGGCGTACCGTCTTCGGTGATCACCGAGGTGTGCAGCGACTGGTAGAAATTGGGCCGGGGCATGGCAATGAAGTCCTTGATGCGCCCGGGCACGGGCCGCCATAAATTGTGAATGATGCCCAGCACCGCGTAGCAATCCTGTAACGAGCGGGTGATGACGCGCATGGCGCACAGATCGTAGACCTGGTCGACCGAGATGCGCTGCTTCTGCAGCTTTTTGTGGATGCTGAACAGGCGCTTAATGCGGCTTTCGACCCGCGCCTGGATGCCGGCTTCTTTCAGCTTGTCGCTGATGATCTGCTGCATCTTGGCGAGAAAGGCCTCGCCCTGCTTGCGGCGCGCGTTGACGGATTTCTCGACCTGTTCGTAGCCCAGGGGATCGAGGAAGCGGAAGCCGAGGTCTTCGAGTTCCCCGCGGATTTTGCCCATGCCGAGACGGTGGGCGATGGGAGCATAGATTTCCAAAGTCTCTTCCGCGATTTTGTGCTGGCGGTCGGGCTGCAGATGCTCAAGGGTGCGCATGTTGTGCAGGCGGTCGGCCAGCTTGATCAGCACGACGCGGATGTCGTCGACCATGGCCAGCATCATCTTGCGGAGGTTTTCGGCTTGCTGCTCCTCGCGGGTGGCGAAGTCAATTTTGCTGATCTTGGTGACGCCTTCGACGATGTGCGCGACTTGCTCTCCGAATTCCTTGCGAATGTCGACGATGGTGACGGAGGTATCTTCGACCGAATCGTGGAGGAGTCCAGCGGCGACGGCGACCGGGTCCATTTTCATTTCTGCCAGCACGAGCGCGACTTCGAGCGGATGAACCAGGTAGGGCTCGCCAGAGGCGCGGGACTGGCCTTCATGATGTTTCAGGGAGTAGTCGTAGGCCTTCTTTACGATGGTCAAATCATCTTGAGGGCGGTTTTCCTGCATCCGCCGCATCAGATCGCGGAACTTGGTGAGGGTAAGGGCAGTGGTAGCGATCTGTTGGCGTAAGGTCGCCATGAAGGATTATAGCCCGCGAACAGCCCGGGAAATATCAGGGAATACCGGAGGGATGGTGGGGCTCAAAGCGATTATAGCGCGTGGAGGGCGGAGATCAGTGAGCAGTGAGCAGTGGGCGGTGGTCGGTGGTCGGTGGTCGATGGGCAGTGGGCAGTGATTTCAAAAAGTTCGAACGAGATTTTCCGGTCGAGAAATTCTGGCGCGTCTTTTTTTCGGAACGCGGGAGTGCGCTCCTACGGGTCTGCTACAGTGTTGGCACGATGGTCAATCTTCGCATGGCACGCATTTTGGTCAGCGGCGGGTCCGGGCCCATTGGCGCGGCCCTGGTTCCGACATTGAAGGCCAGCGGAGCCCAGATCACGCGCCTGACGCGTCCCGGTCGGGCGCAGAAGGCGACGGATGAAGAGAGTATTCCGTGGGATCCCGAACAGCCTTTCGGGGCGGACGCGCTGTCGGGATTCGATGCGGTAGTCCATATGGCGGGAGAGAGCATCGTCGGCCGCTGGAGCGAGGGCAAGAAGAAAAAAATCCGCGACAGCCGGGTGATGGGTACGCGGAATGTCGCGCAAGCACTGGCGCTGGCCAAAGAAAAGCCGCAAGTTTTCGTATGCAGTTCGGCGATCGGATATTACGGCGATCGGGGCGATGAACTGCTCAGTGAAGAGAGCGCCCCGGGTATGGGATTTCTTCCCGAGGTATGCCGCGAGTGGGAGGCGGCGACGCGGCCGGCCGCGGAGGCGGGCATTCAGACCGTGCAGATTCGCACCGGGGTTGTTCTAAGTCCCAAGGGCGGAGCGCTCGGGAAGATGCTTGTGCCGTTCAAGATGGGGCTTGGCGGCAAGATCGGCAGCGGAAAACAGTGGATGAGCTGGATCGATGTGGAGGATATGGTTGGGGCGATCCATCACATTCTGAAGAGCGATCTGCTGCACGGGCCGGTCAATCTGGTGGCGCCAAAACCGGTGACGAACGAGGAATTCACAAAGACGCTGGCCAGTTCGTTGTCGCGCCCTGCGATCCTGCCCATGCCGGCCTTTGCGGTGAAGCTTTTGTTTGGAGAGATGGGCGAAACGGTTTTGCTGGGCAGCCAGCGGGTCGAGCCGAGCCAACTCATCAGCAGCGGATATCCCTTTCGCTTTCGGACATTGCGGGCATCGCTGGAAAACATTCTGAGCCGGTAGCGAATGGCTCACGTCGTCATGTGATTGCAATCACAGAGGCCTGATCTCGTGGCGTGTCAGTCTACACAAGACCGGCAGGCTTGGAATGAGACGCAGATTCATCGCGGCGGCATTGCTACTGATTTCCCTATGGGGCCTCAGCGCACCGCTGGTGCTCGCGGCATCCGCCAGGCAGACAGCAGCAGCCAGGGCGCACACCTGCTGTCCGGGTGGGCACTTCGCGTTCGGGCTTCCTATTTCTGTGAGTTCGTCCCCGGCTACGATGCCCTGCGGCGGACAGCATCCATGCTGCGCGAAGCAGGCTCCGGCAAAACCCGCGATTCTGGCAGTAAATCAGGAGCAACGGCCTGGTGTGGAAAGCGCGCCTATATCGGCGGGCGATGGAGAGCACAACGATTGCACCAGCACCGTGATGACCTCCGCCGGCCTTTCGCCTTCCCTCCTACGTAGTACCGTCCTGCGAATCTGAGTCTCGCCCAACGCGCCCTCTTCCTAATTAGCAATTTGCACTTTTTCGCGAGCTAGTGCTCGCACAACGAAATTCATTCATCAGGAGATTGGAATCATGAAATTCAGAATACTTGCTCTTATCCTCGCCCTGACGGTTGTATCGTGGGCACAAACTGCAACCCAAACTGCTCCTTCCGACTCAACCCAGAACTCCGCGCCAGCGGAAAAAGCGAAAGCATCGTGCTGCGACAAGATGGGCGCGAATGGCGCCAGCTGTCCGCGTCATGGGAAGAAAGACGCGAAGGACATGGCCTCGTGCTGTGGCGACAAGGAGATGAAATCCTGCTGCGGCGGCAAGGACGCCAAATCCTGCATGAGGGGCGACAAGAATGCTGCCGGCTGCTGCAAAGACGGTTGCGGGAAAGACAAGGCCGCGAAAGCTTGCTGTGGCGCCAAAGAGTGCGGCAAAGGCTGCTGCTCAGGCATGAAGTCTGAGAAGGCGGCCAAGAATTGCTGTGCCCACGATCTGCACGGCTAACGAGACCGATCAAAATTCGAAGCCTGCGATCTTACGGTTGTAGGCAGTCCGGACCCCAGCAAAGATTTGCTGGGGTCTTTTTGAACAGTCCTCGGTTAGCGCGCTTCTCAGGGCGGAAATCCTGGCAATGACCCTGCGGGCAACGACCCTGGATTCACTGCTGGTTGGGACGGTTCATTTCTTCCTGCAGTTTCTGCAGGAGTTGGGCGCGCTGGTCGGTGGTGAGTTCGCGCTGCAGTTCGTCGAGGGCGAGGGCGACGATGTGGTAGTGGTGGGCTCCGGCATACTTCGGATCGGTAGTGATATCGAGCCAGAGCTTGTGCATGAGTTCGACATCCTGCGGGCGCATGCGCGGAGTATGGGGGCCGAGGGAATATTCGCGGACGCTGCCATCGGGAGCGCAGACTTCCAAAGTCAAACGAGGGCGCGGTTCGGGCAGGCGCTCCCAGGCGTCGCCCGTAAGTTTGGCCTGCTCGTCAGAGCTGAGCTTGTTGGAAAGGCCGCAGACGACGCGGCTGGAATCGAGCCGCTGCGCCGTCACCATGATAGCTTCGAACACGTCAGTGGCGGGCACAACCAGCAGGTGGATCGGCTTGCCTTCCTTTTCGGCAACGGCGACAGCGGCGGTGAACAGTTCCTGCTCGTAATGGTCGAAAACCTGGGCCGCATCGAATACCGTGCTGCCGCTGAAAGTATGTTCGCGGTGATAGAGGCGGGCACTCATCACGACGACATCCTGTTTGGCAGTATTCGTGTGACCGAGCACATGCCGCAGGTAGTAGAGATTGCGCGGATCGCGTACCGCCACCAGGACGTTGCCTTCACGGACACCCATGGCGCCACTGCCCAGTTCCTGGTTTCCGTAAACTCGGAATTGATCAAGACTTTCGGCCTTGCCCTGGCGTTCGCGGGCGACCCGGCGCTCGGAGTAGCTGAAGATGATAAAGAAGACGACACTGAACGTCACGCCGCCGATTGTGGCCTGTTTCTTGGTAAGCAGGTTCACGATGGCAGTAGTGAACAATACGACGGAGATCAGGACGACGCCAACCGGGATCTCGCGGTTACCGATATGGAGATTCCCCGGCACTTTCCACTCTCGTCCGCCGGGCTCCTTCCGGCGCAGCACCAGGACCGCCAGCGACATCATGGAGAAGCTCCAGATCACCCCGAATGCATACAGTCCGGCGAGCGTAAAAACATTACCCTTGGTGAGGACAATGGTGAGCAACTGCATTCCGACGATCAGATTGATAATGCGGTAGCTGGTTCCAAACCGGGGATGAGGTTTCTGAAAGGCTTGGGTCAGGACACCATCTTCGGCGACGCGATTCAACACGCCGTTCGCGCCCACGATTGACGTGTTTTGAGCTCCGGAGAGAATCAGGACTCCCACCAGCACCACGAACGCGTGGAACAGCAGACGCGCCCATTCCGGTCCAACCAGGAAAATAGAGATACCACCGATCAAGTCTCCGAAATACTCAGGACGAATCTTGTCGGGGATGATCATGACCGCGAAAAACGACACAAGAGAAGTAAAAAGCAGGCTGTAAACGAAGATGACGAGCCCGGTCTTCTCCAGATTCTTGAGCTTGGGATGAGCGATTTCGCGGTTTACCTGCGCCAGCGTCTCCTCGCCGCTCATGGCGAGCACGGAATGTCCGAAGCCGACAAACATGATGACGAAGGTGAGCAGCGCTGAACCGGTGGCAAGATGAGGAATTGATGTGTTGGCAAGCCACCCCAAGGATTCGCTGTTCAGCGGCACCATCCCGGGATGGAATGGACTCGGGGGAATCTGAACGGGTACGCGCAATACGGTGATCGTGCACCAGATGATCAGGATCACCACCATGACCGTGGTGACGATCATGATCTGAACGGCCTTTTGGCTCGATTCATGGATGCCTTGCGTATTCTTCCACCAGAAATAAATCGCTACCAATGAGCCAAACACTGCAGCGAAGCCGTTTTCGGGAAAATGTGCGAGGGGGTGACCGAGATAGCGAGCGAGGTCCTCAATAAACCCCGCGAGGTACTGCCCGGCCACGACGGCGCTGATGGGTCCGGTCAGGACATAATCGAACAACAGCGCTGAGACGGAGAACTTGGCCAGGGTTCCGCCCATGGCTTGCTTGACAACGCGATACACGCCGCCGCGCACGAACATGCTGCTGGACTCGATGTAGAGAGCCCGGACCGCGTAGCTGAACAGCATGACCGCAAGAATGAACCAGGGAGCGCTCTTGCCAATGACCTTTTCGGCATCGCCACCCGCATAATAGGCGGAGGAGGCCAAGTCCGACAGGACGATTGCGGCAGCCCGCCAGAACGAGATGAAGGTCAACATCACCGTGGTGGCGACGAAGACTCTTACTGCCGGTTTGGTGCCTTCAGCCGAGGTGGCCATGCTCTAGAAGATTGCGGAAAACGGGATGAAAACAACTCATTGAAGATAGCACAGGGACAAAGCGAAGTGGCACAGCCAGAATGCCGGCCAGTTGCTTGGAATTTCGCCTTCTTCAGTCGGAATTTGTCTTTCCAGGAGACAGGAAAGTATGGGTGATGCGGTCGTGCCAGCACAGGGAATCTTCGTCGAGAAAGACCCAGGCATATCCCATGCCAAGAGAAAGAGCAGACATATACGAAGCGAGCACGCGCCAACGGCGCAGGGAACGAGTAGTTGGGGTGCCGTCAAATCGTGTGAGCTGAAGGCCGACGGCGCGCAGGCCGGGAGTAGTGGCGGAATAGACGATCAGCAAGTACTGGTAGACAATCCAGAAAGCGCACAGGGCGGCTGCGGCGAGGCCGTAGAGTTGCAATTCCGGCGGGCGAACTGCGGCGACCTTCCAGAATATAAATCCGAAGAGAGCAGTGGCGGCAGCCACGAGCAAGGCATCAAGAAAGCACGCCACCAGGCGCCTGCCCAGCGGGGCACCCTGCAAGGGAAAGTCGATTCCGGGACGCTTTTCGATTTCCAGGACCTGGGCGGGTTCGATGCTGATTCCGCCGAGCGCCGGAGGGGGAGGCGCGGTTTCAGGAACTTCCAGAATTCGCGGTTTATCGCTGACCGGCTCGGCCAGTTGATCAGGCGGAGGCGGAGGCGGCGCCCACGCGGACCGGGGAAATTCGATGATCTTGGCGCTGACCGGCGTGACGGGCGGGCTGACCGGCGTGGCACTCTGGCGAATCGGTTCGCGGCTGGTATCTGCGGCGACCGGCTCGACAATGGGCTCGTTCCGGGGCGCGTCGAGCGCAAGGGCATGGTTCGAGACCGATTCAAACGCTGCGAAGCGAGAACCCTCATCCCGCGACGCTCGAGGCGGAGATGCGATGCTTTCAAACGGCAATTTGAGCGACGGGTACCGGGGCGGAGGCGCTTTGCGGCGCGCGCGATAGCGGCTCAGGCGGGCTGCCAGCTCTCCACGCCACGCGGAACTCTGCTGGTCTCCCGGCGCCACATCCGTTCCCGCCAATGCCGGATCGGCGGTCTCGGCCGGGGAGTGGATCGGCAGTGAGTTGGGAGGGGGCTCCATCAAACAACGACAAACTTCGCCACACGTCGGACAATTCATTTAAAAACAATCCTGCAAAATCTTCGCAGCGGTCTGTCTTCGTGCAACCGGAAGGGAAGCCAGGACAATCCTAGCCTTTATCGTCACTTTTCCTCGCAGGCAGCGGCGTGCTAAGGTCACGATGCCACGGCAAGGAGGCGAGAGGTGCAGGTACGCCTGCCCATGACGATCGTCCTCCGTCGATTTTCTTCCGATGACTCTGCGCACTAGATTCCTTATCACGGCGCTGCTCCTTTGTCATCAGCTTCTCGCTTCGGGGCTAGTAACCAGACAGTTGCTTTCCGCTTCCGATGGGACCGGTGCTCCTTCCGCGCAGAAAAAATCTCCGGCGACGGCTCCTCCCGAAGATGCCGGCACCGCATGCGCCCAGCGCGCGGCGACGCAACTGAAGGATGGGACCATCATTTGCGCGGTCCAGCAGGAGAAAGTCGGGGACGTGTACAAGCTGCACGGCGAGGGAGAGATCCACTATCAAACCTACGTGCTGCGCGCCGATGAAATGACGTACGACTCCGATAGCGGCGAGGCGACCGCCTCGGGACATTTCCGTCTCGATGGTGGCCCGAATGACGACCACGTCAAGGCCAGTCACGGGAGCTACAACCTGACAGCCGAGACGGGGAGCTTTTACGATGTCACCGCCACAACGGGATTTCGATTCAGCAGCAACCATGCCGTTCTGACCTCGACCGCTCCATTCGCATTCACGGGAAAGCGCGTGGAAAAAACCAGTCCCGATCACTACGTGGTGTATGACGGCACGATTACTACCTGCGAACTGCCGCACCCGAACTGGAAATTCGACGCGCGCAAGGTTGTAGTGGATGTCGGCGGCAATGCGACCATCTATTCCAGCGACTTCCTGCTGCACGGCTTTCCAATTTTTTATTTTCCTTACGCCACTCACCCCGTGGAACACGAGGCGCGACATTCGGGATTTCTGATACCGTCGGCCGGGCGTTCGTCCACCAACGGCAATGAGATTGGGGATTCGTTCTACTGGGCCATCAACCGCAGCATGGATGCCACCATTGGCGGAGAGTATTTCTCCAAGCGCGGATGGTCGCAGAGAGGAGAATTCCGGGCTCGTCCCACCGACACATCGTACGTAGACTTGGGATTTTTCGGAGTGAAAGACCGCGGCATTGAGATCGGAACGGCGACCGGTCCGCGGCTGCTGCGCGAGGGCGGGCAAGAGTCGCGTCTCACTGCCGAAGGCAACTTCCAGGCATTTCGCGCGATTTCTAACGTCGATTATTTGAGCTCTTTTCTGTTTCGACTGGCATTCAACGAAGTTTTCACGCAGGCTATCAACTCGGAGGTGAAGTCGCAGCTTTTTCTGGCCAAAGACGTGGCCGGAGTTTCCTTGAGCGCGATGGTCGAGCGTTATCAGAACTTCTTTCAGACCGCGCAGAACGGCGTGCTGTCGAATCCGCCGACGTTCGATTCGGTCCAGATCTGGCACACTCCGAGCGTGGACGCATCCAGGGTCGACCGCGGGCTGGGCCGGGCGCCGTTTGTCTGGTCGTTTGATGCCTCGGTGGCCGGGCTCTCCCGCAGCGAGCCCGGGTTTAATACCAGCAGCCTGCTCGGCAGGGTCGACTTCGATCCCCAGATTTCTTTGCCGCTGCATTTCTATGGATGGGACCTTCGCCCCGCACTGACGCTGCACGACACCTACTACACGCAGCGATTTGTGAATGGAGTTGCGGTCGACGATCCCACGAACCGAGAGGCTCTGGAGACATCGGTGGAGATCCGACCGCCGGCACTGGAGAAGGTCTTCAATAAGGAGTATCTGGGCCGGAAATGGAAACATGTGATCGAACCGCGAATAGTGTACCGACTCGCAACCGGGGTGAACGATTTTGCCAGCGTCCTGAAATTCGATGAGCGCGACATTTTGAGCAATACCCATGAAGTGGAATACGGTTTCGCGACCCGCCTGTACGGGAAGCGGCCGCCATCGTCGATCGAGGAATGCGAGACGCCCATGACCGGCCTGGCGGTGGGCGCGGCGGCGCCGGAGCAGACCGTGCCCTGGCTACACACCAGCGTTCTCGAAGGCCAGCCCTGCATCGTAGGACCTGACGTCAGGGAAATCGTGAGTTGGGAAGTGGCGCAGAAGTATTTTCTTGATCCCACGTTCGGCGGGGCCCTGGTGACTGGACAAAGAAACGTGTTCACGACCACCGAAGAACTCACCGGGATCGCGTTCCTTACCGAGCCGAGGCATCTGTCGCCGCTGGTATCGCGTTTACGGGTGGCCACCGGCGCGCACACTGACACCGAGTGGGATCTGGACTATGATTTCCAACTGAGCCGGATCAATGCCAGCACGCTGTTGGTCAATTACAATTTAGGGCGTTTTACGCTCGGTGGCGGTGACGCGTTTCTGCAGATTCCACAGACCAATACTCCGTCTCCGGCACTCAGTGAAGGTACCTGCGGTGCCCCTTCCCCGAGTGTGCAGATTACGTGCAAATTCAACCAATTCCGTGTGGCCTTGGGATACGGTGGCCTCACGCAGCGCGGATTGAGCGCCGCCAGCAGCTTTGGATTCGACGCCGAGACCCGGCAGTTGCAGTTCGCGACCGCCCAGACGACTTACAACTGGGACTGCTGCGGATTAACCCTGGAATATCGCCGCTATGCCATTGCGAATGTGCGCAATGAGAACCTGTTTCGCTTCACTTTCAGCCTGGCCAACATAGGATCGTTCGGCAACCTGCGGCGGCAAGAACGGCTGTACTAAGGCCCCGCTTGGCCCGGGCTGATACCATAAAGAATATGGCGTTTTCTGATGCTGACACCGCGGCGAAAGTCTTGCAGCTTGCAGCCGAGTTGCGGCTTTGCGGGCGGTTGCTGGTGGCCTATTCCGGCGGCGTTGATTCAGCGTACCTCGCTTGGGCCGCACATCGCGCGCTTGGCGAGAACATGCTGGCAGTGATCGCCGATTCGCCCAGCCTGGCGCGCACCCAGCTTGCGGATGCTCTCGCCTTCGCCGAGGAACAAGGTATTCCCGTCGAGGTGCTTTCCACCTCGGAGCTTGATCGCCCAGATTATGTGCGTAATGATAGGCAGCGCTGCTTTCAGTGCAAGGACGAGTTGTTCACGGTCATGGAAGAACTCCGTTCCGCCCGCGGCTTCGATGCGATTGCGTATGGTGTGAATGTGGACGATCAGGGCGACTTTCGCCCGGGACAGCAGGCCGCAAAGTTGCATCACGTTGCGGCACCGCTGCTCAAGGCCGGACTCGGCAAGACGGATATTCGGGAACTGGCGCGTGAGGCGGGCTTGCGCGTCTGGGATAAGCCGGCTTCGGCGTGTCTTTCCTCGCGTATTGAATACGGACGTCCAGTGACGCGCGAATCGCTGAGCGTCGTCGAGCGCGGCGAAGATGCGATTCGCGCTCTGGGATTCCGCCAGTTCCGTGTCCGGCACCATGGCGAGATGGTGCGTATTGAAATCGCGCGGGAAGAGATGGATCGGGCGCTGAACCCCGCTATGGCCGCCCAGTTCACCGCCATCTTCAAGCAGCTTGGATTCCAGTTTGTGACCCTCGACCTGGAAGGATTTCGCTCCGGATCGATGAACGCTTTACTACCCGTGGAGCAACTCCGCCGCACGGGTTGAGGCGCTGTATGCCCGGTCAGTGCCGATACGCTGTGAGATAATCAGTCATTAACCTGTGATGCTTAGGCGGTTCTTGGTGATCTTAATTCGACGTTCCTTGCTCGTTTTGCTCCTGATTTGTCTGGGCTGCGTGGCTCAATCCACGCCACCCGATCTGGCTCGCAAGATCGAGCACCAGGTGCGGTCGTTCTACTCGCTCCCCGAGGATGTGAAGGTCACCGTTGGCGCGCTGACTTCGGCGAGCGAAATCCCGGGTTATGACACCGTTTCGGTGACGATCGAGGGCACGGATGCAAAGCCGAAGGAATACCGGTTCCTGCTTTCGAAAGACCGCAACACCATGCTGCGAGTGACCAAGTTCGACCTGGCCAAAGATCCGTATGCCGAAGTGATGAGCAAGATCGACGTAAAGGGCAGGCCTACGCGAGGGGCGAAAGCGGCGAAGGTTGTAGTGGTCAACTTTGATGACTTCGAGTGTCCCTACTGTTCGCGGATGCAC
This sequence comes from uncultured Acidobacteriota bacterium, assembly GCA_963763795.1. Lineage (GTDB taxonomy): Bacteria > Acidobacteriota > Terriglobia > Terriglobales > Acidobacteriaceae > Sulfotelmatobacter. Next base: position 1,671,545 of record CAVXPP010000007.1, read on the forward strand.
CAGACTTTGTTTCCCGAGATCTTCAAGGAATACGGCGACCGCGTGACGTTTATTTACAAGGACTATCCGCTGGCGGAGATTCATCCCTGGGCAATCCATGCGGCGGTCGACGCGAACTGTCTGGCCGACCAGAACGGGGATGCCTATTGGGATTTCGCCGACACGATTCACGCCAACAAGCAGCAGGTGGACGCGGAGAAGACTTCCGGGGCTCGGTTCGAAGCCATCGACAAAATGGCGCTGGGGCAAGGGCAAAAGCACAATGTGGATCAGGCCAAGCTGCAAACCTGCCTCAAGGCACAAAATGACGATGCGGTGCGAGCATCCATGAAGGAGGCCGAGGGACTGGGGGTGGACGCGACGCCAACTCTGTTCGTCAACGGCCGGAAAATTGACGGCGCAGTTCCGATCAGCGAAGTCCGCGCCACACTGGATGCTGCTCTGAAAGACGCCGGACAGCCTGTACCGGAACACATCCCGTCGGCGCCCACACCCGCATCCAAATAAATAGCGCACAGGGAAGGTCCATCGCCCTCGATCGAAGCGGTATCGGTGGTTTGCGGTTAAAGAACGGGAGATATCCTTGAAAACACGCTCACGGATGGCCCAAGGTTGCGCTGGGCTGGTAGTCGCCCTTCTGCTGGCGGGCTTGATTGCCTGCAAGTCGCAGGCGGGCGGCGATGTCATGGCCACGGTCGATGGCCGGAAGATCTTTCGCTCGGATGTCGACAAGTATTACGACAACAACGTGGCTTCGGCGCAGCAGGCTCCCACCGGCGAGCAGGCGACCGCGCTGCGCTTGAATATTCTCCACCAGATGATCGACGACGAGATCCTGATGCGGCGCGCTGAAAAACTGGGACTGCTCGCCACCGACGAAGAAGTCGACCGCAAATATAACGAGATCAAAGCGCCCTTCACCCAGGAGGAGTTCGAAAAGCGTCTTCAGGAAAAAAAGATCACACAGGCCGATTTCAAGCGCGACATCCGGCGGTCCATCACCGTCGATAAAGTTTTGAACAAAGAAGTGGTTTCCAAGATCAACGTCACCGACCAGGATATTACGGACTACTACAAGGCGCACAAAGCCGAATTCAATCTGATCGAACCGCAATATCATCTGGCGCAGATCATGGTGACTTCAGCACCCAATCCGCAGGCACAGAATCAGAATGACAAGGCGCAAAACGAGGCAGATGCGCGCAAGAAAATCCAGATGATCGGGAACCGGCTGGATAGCGGCGACGACTTTGCCACGCTGGCCATGAAATACTCCGAGGATCCGGAAACATCCGGTAATGGCGGCGATCTGGGCACCGTGCCGGAATCAGGGCTGAAAGGAACCGATCCCGCCACCCGCGATGCGGTGATGAAGCTGAAGCCCGGGCAGTACAGCTCGATCATCAGCATCGTGAATCCCACAAACAAGCAGGCGCTGGGATTCCGCATCGTGAAACTGGTCTCGAAGGAACCGGCGGGACAAAGAGAGTTGTCGGATCCCCGCGTGCAGCAGGCCATTCGCTCGCAGCTTCACGACCGCCGCGAACAACTGCTGAAAGCCGCGTACTACGAGGTTCTGCGCGATAGCGCCAAAGTAGAGAATTACTACGCCAGAGGGATTCTGGATCGCAACGGTATCGAGAAATGACGAGTTCCCTTACTCGACAATCGCCAGCACGTCTCCAGCGTTGACCGCGGCGCCTTCCTTGACCTGGATTTTCTGGATGATTCCCTTCTTTGGCGATTTCACTTCATTCTGCATCTTCATCGCCTCGACCACCAGAATGCCAGCGCCTGCATACACTTCATCCCCCTGCGCTACGAGTATGCGAACCACCTTGCCGGGCATGGGCGCAGTCAGCTTTTTGGGACCATGCTCGTCGGCAGTGCGGACGCGCCCGCGCAAAGAACGTGGATCGCGCACTTCGGCCGCGTACCGCATACTGCCTACCCAAATATGCGTGTCGTTGCCCACGCGCTCGCACTTGACCTCATAGGCCTGGTTGCCGATGCGAAGGGATAGAACGTCGCGTCGCGCCAGAACGGCGTCGACCTCGACGTCACGACCATCGAGGCGGCAAGTCCAGCGGCCTTCGACCTGATTGAGATCGAGCCGGTAATGCTTGCCGTCGATAGCGACATCGTAAGTCATAAGACGCAGCCGTCCGCCAATGCGGTGAAACGGGAAAAACTATTCACCGCAGACCCTCCCTCTGAGCTGCGGCCTTCCAGCCGGAAACAGGAGCCGGCTTGTTGGCGGAGCCGTCGATCACGGTGCGCTCGCCCACTCCGGCGGCGGCGGCGCCCAGCACCGCGAACATGCCGGCGGCAATGGCCGCAATTTCCATTGCATGGGAATCTGTGGGCAAACTTGCCACGGCATTTTTCTGCTTCAGCAAGCGGTCGAGGAATCCGGTATCGATGTTGGCGGCCTGAAAATCCGGGTGGCTGAGAATGCGCCGGAACAAAGAGATATTCGTCTTGATGCCGCCGACAAAGTACTCGTTCAGGGCGCGGCGGAGGCGTCCAATGGCTTGATCGCGGTCTGTGCCATAGCCGACCAGCTTGGCCAGCAGCGGATCGTAATCCATGGGCACGTTCCATCCTTCGTACATGCCGCTGTCACGGCGGATGCCCGGACCCGAAGGCAGCAGCAGCAGCGTAATCTTGCCGGGGCTAGGGAAATAATTGTTATCCGGGTCCTCGGCATAGATGCGGCACTCGATGGCATGTCCGCGAATCGTGACGTCTTCCTGCTTGAAAGGCAGAGGCTCGCCATTCGCGATGTGAATCTGCAGGTGAACCAGATCGAGCCCGGTAACGATTTCAGTCACCGGGTGCTCGACCTGAAGCCGGGTATTCATTTCGAGAAAATAAAAATTCTTCTGCTGATCGACGAGAAACTCGATGGTTCCGGCATTGGTGTATGCGGCGGCCTGCGCGACCCGAACCGCGACTTCGCCCATCCGGCGGCGCATATCGGCGTCAACCACCGGCGAAGGTGCCTCTTCGACGACTTTCTGATGCCGCCGCTGCAGCGAACACTCGCGCTCTCCGAGATAGACCGTGTTTCCGTGTTCGTCGGCCAGGATCTGCATTTCGATGTGGCGGGGATTGATGATCGCTTTCTCGATGTAGACTTCGCTGTCGGCAAACGAGCGTTCGGCCTCGCTGCGGGCTCCTTCGAGCGCGGATTTGAGCTCCTCCGGAGCATGCACGAGACGCATGCCTTTTCCGCCGCCGCCCGCCGCGGCTTTCAACATGACCGGATAGCCGATGCGCGCGGCAATCTCTTCGGCCTGCTCGAATGACTCCAGGCCGCGCGAGGTTCCCGGCACAAGAGGAATTCCGACTTTCTCCATGGCCTGGCGTGCGCGGGTCTTCGATCCCATCGCATCCATGGCAGCGGCGGTGGGGCCGATGAATTTCACGCCGGCTTCAACGCAGGCTCTGGCGAACTTCGCATTCTCGGAAAGAAATCCGTAGCCGGGGTGAACGGCGTCGGCTCCGGAACGCGCCGCGACGTCGAGGATTTTTTGAATGTTCAGGTAGGATTCGGAGGCCGCAGGAGCGCCGATGTGATAAGCCTCGTCCGCTTTGCGAACATGCAGGGAGGCGCGATCCACGTCGGAGTACACGGCGACGGCGGCGATTCCCATCTCGTGGCACGCGCGGATGATGCGGACAGCAATCTCTCCCCGATTTGCGATGAGAATCTTTTTGAACATGGCAGCTTCGCGGCCGCTCCGAACACAGCCTTCCGGCTAGGTCAGACCGCATATTGTACTGGAGGAAGGACCGATTCGGATGTGATTTGCGCCCGAATAGCCTCTGCGGGCGCATAGTATCATCTGACAACGATTCACTTCTGAGCACGATGCAGGCATCGGAAACCGCCGACAACGGAAACGTGAGCCCCGCACGGTCCTCGGATCGCGTCGGCAAAGCTCACTGGTTTGCGGTCAGTCTGCTATTCGCGGCCGGCGTCGCCGTTCGATTCTTATGTCTTGCCTGCAAACCCTTCTGGTTTGACGAATGCTTCAGCGTCGAGGTCGCTCGCATCGACTGCCGAAACTTTCTGCATCTGCTGTGGTGGCGCGAAGCCAACATGTCGCTCTACTACGTGCTGCTGCGGATATGGCTGCATTTTGGGCACACCCCATTCTTTATTCGGAGTCTGTCGGCACTGATTGCCGCAGCGACGTTGCCCGCGGTCTACTGGCTGGCGCGGCTGCTTTACGACCGGCGAGTTGCGCTGATTGCTGCGGCCCTGTTCGCGTTCAACGCCTATGACGTCCGCTACGCACAGGAAGCGCGCAGCTATTCGCTGTTTGTGCTGCTGGCAACGCTCTCTTCGGCATGTCTGATCGCATGGCTTAGGCACCCAACGTGGCGGAACTGGGGCGGCTACGTCCTGATAACCATCATGGCGGTGTATGCGCATTTCTATGCGCTGCTGTTGATCGCTGTGCAGGGGCTGGCGCTCTACCGACTCGGCGGCACACACTTCGGCGGAAAGCAGGATGACCCTGCACTGCGCAACGCGATTCGGCGCGCCGGAATCGTAGTCGGCATCGCTGTCCTGCCTCTGCTGATTTTCGTGGCGAAGACCGGAGCAGGGCCCATCAAATGGATTCACCGCCCGGGACTGGCCGACCTTCTGCAGCTTTATGAGCATCTGGCTGGCGGAACCAGCTGGATCTTGCTCGTTTTGATGGTCGCAGCTTGCATCGCCGCCATTTTTCCGTTTTACCGCTCACTTCTTGGACAGGCGCAGACTTGGGAAATCTGGCGCAGCCAGTTCCTGCTGCTCTGGCTGATTTTTCCACCGCTGCTGACGGCTTTGTTGTCGTTCGCCCGGCCCGTGTTTCTGGGACGCTACATGACCTTCTGCGTGCCGGCGTTTCTTATATTAGCGGCGGCGGGACTGGCACGCCTGCGGCACGCCTGGCTGCTCGGATTGGCGTGGGCGGCGATTCTAGTCTTATGCTGCCAGGGCGTTTCTTTTGTGTATGCGCATGACTTCGATGATGAGCGCGATGCTTCTGGTGCAGCGACGAATCTCATTCTGGACCAGACTCATCCCGGCGATGCGATCCTGTTCCACATCGCGGAGACGCGAGTCCCCTATGAGTTTTTCTGCTCGTTGCGCGCAGGAGTGAACACAGCGAGCCCCAGCTATAACGGGCAGTTAGGACCGGAGATCGTATTCCCGCGCCACGGGCAAGGTCTCGATTACCGCGACTTCACCGGCAAGCCCAGTGCAGATTTAGTACGCGGCCTGAGCACAACGCACCCACGCGTGTGGGTCATGCTGATGAACAATGGTCCGCCCGGAAAGCCTGATCCTACGACGGAGATGTTGATCAAGACTTTGCCCGAGAGCTTTCCTCGATTGCAGGTATGGCAGTTCGCCAAGGTCGAGGTGCGTCTCTACAGCCGGCAGTAAGCACCAATAAAAAACCTCCCGCTGAGAACGCGGGAGGCTGAATTTGCAAGACGGGCTACAGCTACTTCGACTGATCCATGGTGATGCCGCCACCCTGGCTTTGCGCGGCTTTTTCGGCCTTCGCTTTCTTCACGCGCAGGGTTTCGTCGACCCAGTGATCGGCAGTTTTCAGGTCTTCGGTGCGACCGGCCGGATCGTCGCATTCCACGTCCGCCTTTTCGCGGTACATCAGGTTCATGTATGCCATGGCATCATCGTAATCCGGACGAAGCTGGATTGCCTTGTTCAGGCTGTCAATACCTTCCTGAATGGCGGGCGCATTCTTTACCTTCAGCTCTGCGCAAACTTTCTTCTGATCCTTATTGCTGGCGCTGAGATGTTCTTCCGGTTTCAGGCCGAGCTTGGCGCGTTCTTCCATGCGAGGCTGATAGCAGGCGGTCCAATCGATGACGCCGATCGAATAGTACGGCTCAGGATCGTTGGGATCGAGTTCCGACGCCATGCGGTAATACTTCTTGGCGTCATCCCACTTCTTCATGTTCAGGTAGAGATAAGCGATGCCTTTCGCGCTGTTCACTTTCTGATCGCGCGAGGGATTCATGTCGATAACCTTCAGATATTCGGTGATGGCTTGCTGGGCCGTCCGGAGGTTATCGGGATCGTCGACGCCGGGAATGTACTGCGAAACGTAGGCCGTCGCCAGGTACATGCGGGCGTTGATTAAGCTCGGATCGAGACGAACGGATTGCTGGAAATGATCGATAGCCTGTTCGTAATGATTGTCTTTATAGGCTTTCACGCCTTTATTGAGCTGGTCGCGGGCTCTCAATTTGTCGCAGCCCAGAGAAGATAGGAGAGCCAGCGCGACTGCCGCCAGCGTCAGCACTCTAAGAGTTTTATTCATTGCGGTATAAGTCTCCCTCGCCACAGCATCCTAGGCCCAGAGACAGCGGTTTGACAAGCGGAGCCCTCGGCAGCACGGAAGCGGGAAGCCTCCGGGCCGTGGGCCGAATGAGAAGAAGGTGGCTCCGGGCCTTACTCCACGGGCAGTTTAGCTGCCCGCTTCAATCTTTGCGGTAATCAGACCGACCTTATCCACTCCCGCAGCGTGAGCGATGTCAATCACGTTGGCCACGTTGCTGAAGGCGATGGCATCATCGCCCTTCACGAACATGACCTTTTCGGCGCGCTGCTTATAAATGTCGGTCAGACGTCCCTGCAGGTTATCCCAAGTGGCGTCTTCGTTGTTGATTTTGACGCCCGGTTCCTGGCCCGCCCCACGATCGATCAACTGCACGACGATAGTGCGGTCAGGCGTATTGTTTTTGGGCGCATTGGGCGGCGGCGGCTGAGGAACCAGAGCATCCAGTCCCTTAGGCGTCACCGGCGAGATCACCATGAAGATGATCAGCAACACCAGAAGCACATCGATGAGCGGGGTAACGTTGATGTTTGCGCTCTGGCCTCCGGCCGAACCAAGATCCATTCCCATGGTCTTCTCCTCTATTGCCCAGCCGCGGGTGGAGCTGGCGGGGGCGTGGATGTCTTCCTCTGATCGGTGAGCAAGCCGAGATCATCGACTCCGGCGGCACGAACGCTGTCCACAACCCTGACGACACCGCCGAAACGGGCGCGCATGTCGGCCTTCACGTAGACACGCTTGTCCGCTTTATTGGCGAGGCGGTCTTTCACTTTGGTCGTCAGATTATCGATGTCCTGGACCTGTTCGCTGCCGAAATAGACTTTTCCGTCGCGTGTGATCGAGACCAGAAGAGCATCTTCCTTGTCCGCGTCCGGCATCTGCTCCGGGTTATTCACTTTGGCCATATCCACGCTGATGCCTTTCTGCAACATGGGCGTGACCACCATGAAGATGATCAGCAGAACCAGCATCACGTCCACCATGGGCGTGACGTTGATGGCTGAACTGATCTTTGCTCCCTCGTTTCGTTTTGACAATGCCATAGCTTGATATCTCCCGTGCTTCCGCTGCGGGCTGGCGGTTCTTTGGGTGGGAAGGCCCGGCGCTGGAAAGCTCCAGCGCCGGACGAGCAACTCACTGCGGAAACCAGACCGAGTCGTTTACCGACGGGGCGTATTTATCGCCGTACGTCGCCGCGCTTCTTCAGGAAGTAGTCGATCAATTCGCTCGACGAGTTGTCCATTTCCACGTCGAACGCTTCCACGCGGCCGGTCAGGTAGTTGAACATCATGACGGCCGGGATGGCGACGAGCAGCCCGATGGCGGTCGTAACCAGCGCTTCCGCGATGCCGCCGGCGACGGCAGCCAGTCCGGTAGCCTTCGAGTTGTTGATGCCGATGAAGGCGTTCAGAATGCCCATCACCGTGCCGAACAGTCCCACGAAGGGAGCGGTCGAGCCGATGGTGGCGAGGCCGCCCAGTCCGCGCTTGAGTTCGGCGTGGACGATGGCTTCGGTGCGTTCCAGAGCGCGCTTCGAGGCTTCGATGGTTTCGCCAGGGATTGCGCCCGGAGAATCCTGGTGGGCCTTGAATTCCATCAGGCCGGCGGTGACAACCTTGGCCAGGTGGCTCTTCTTGTTGCGCTCGGCAACCTTGATAGCTTCATCGATACGGCCATCGCGCAGGGCTCCCGCCACGGCGGGGGCAAAAGCGCGAGACTGCTTGCGGGCGGCGCTATAGGCCATCCAGCGATCAATCATCACGCCGATGGACCATCCAGACATGATGAAGAGAATGATGACGACGGTTCGAGCAACCCAGCCCATGGCCTTCCACAAGCCCAAGGGATCAGTTGCCATGGCGCCACCGCCCTCCTGGACGACCCAGGTGGCAGTAGCCGATACGTGACTGAGAACAGCTCCTACGTGAAGTGCAAACATGAGTTGCTTTCCCTCCTCAAGAACTCTCTACTTTACTTGGACACTTTGATGCGCTTTATAGTGCCAACCGCTGGCCATGAACTTGATTGCCTGCGGTTTTGTGGCATTCGTCACCACGCGAACTTGGCTGCCTTAGAAGTGCGGGTGCGGCTGCAAAGCCCGGAGCTCTCGGAAAAGCCCTCCCAGCCACCATTTTTCGGGTGAGATGGGGAGGGCTGAAACACACTTCTAAACACAATTTCCTAACCACTGCATGCCCGAGGAGTTTAGCCTCCAGCGAGCGTGAAGTTCACCTGCACCTGCGTTTCGACCTCGACCGGCTCTCCATTGAGCAGGTAGGGCTTGTACTTCCACTGCTTCACGGCTTCAATTGCGGCCGGAGCCAGCATGGGATGCCCGCTGATCAACTGCAGGTTGATGATGTTCCCTTCCTTGCTGATCTCAGCCTGGAGAAGAACCGTGCCCTGAATACGCGCCTGGCGCGCCAGCGGCGGATAAGTCGGTGGAACCTTGCGGACCAGCAGTCCAGACTGAACGCCCGATGATACGCGCACACGCTGCGGGGTTGCAATCTTGGGAACCGCGACCGGCGTGGAGCTCAGAACGCTACCGATCACGCCGCCCATCGATCCGCCCGGAACGCCTCCCGGGACACCACCCACTACACCTGCCGTAGCCATGGCCGGCGGAGGAGCTTCGTCCTCTTTGATCATCTGAACTTTCTTGGGGATCTTGGTGGGAGTGCGCAGTTCGCCGTTCACGATGTCGGTCTGAATCTGCTTGACGATCTTGACCGGAGCTGCGGCCGGCGGCGGTGGAGGCGGTGGAGGCGGCGGCGCCACCAACATGAACATCGTTGTACCTTTGGGCAGGGCTTCCGTGAAGATCAACGGAATCAAGATCATGACGCCGACAATCATGACCTGCAACGCGAACGAGATAATGGATGTCCATCCTCGCTTGGTTTTTAGCCTGCCGCCCGATTCGATAAGGCTATCTTCAAACATGTCATTCCCCCAAACTTTGTCAGAACCCTACGGATAGTTAGACACCGACTGTTTCCTTTTTGCTCCCGGTTTCCGGTGTCCGCCAGGGTCCTTTTTTTGACCGAGGAGGCGCGCTGAGCAAACCTTCAAATCCCTTACCTAAGAAGGCTTAACGCAATGATTTCAATGACGCCATCGGGCAACCTACTTAGCTTTTCCCGGCACGGCCATGGGGCGCTTGCCTTTTTCAATGCGCCAATCCTGGTAAGCCACCAGAATCGGAGCAGCAATCGCGATCGACGAATAGGTCCCAATCAAGATGCCGATTACCAGCGCGAGGCTGAATCCACGAAGCACCTCGCCGCCGAATAGAAAGAGAGCAAGTACAGTAAGGAAGGTAAGGCCCGCTGTCAAGATGGTTCTGCTAAGAGTCTGATTAATGCTGCGGTTAACGATTTCGGACAACTTTTCCCGCCGCATGAGTTTAATGTTTTCCCGGATGCGGTCAAATACCACGATCGTGTCGTTATTAGAGTAACCAATCAGGGTGAGAATGGCGGCAATGACCGTCAGGGTAATGTCGGTTTTAGTAAGGGAAAAGGCCCCTACGGTTATCAGCGTATCGTGGAATACAGTGATGACTGCGGCAATGCCGTAAATCCACTCGAAGCGGAAGCCCAGGTATACCAGCATTCCGAGCAGCGAATAAAGCGTGGCCAGACCTGCCTGCTGGCGCAACTGGCCGCCAACCTGGGGGCCGACGATCTCGACGTTGCGGACTCCGAAATCCGAGAGGAAGAAGCCATCTGGAATGATGGCGGCGACGGCTGGGTCCACGCCGGGTGCACCCTTCAGTTGATCCAGCGAGGCAAGAACGCCGCCCTGAACCTTGTCACGATAGTCCACAATCGCCTGGGCTTGCGCCCCATATTTCTGATCGGCGTCGGTGCCCAGGTGCAGGGGATCTTTGTCGAGCAAATAATTTTTAACGGTTAACGAGCTTGCATTATTGAGGTCAACCTTGCCGGCGGGAGCGTTGGTCTCGAGCGCCCGAATGATCTTCGTCTTGCCCTGATCGAGCGCCTTCTCGCTGGTCTCCCGCACATCGAGGTCAATCAGACGCTCGTTATCGGCGACCTGCCCGATCCGCTGATTCTTCGCGTCCCGCAACCCGGCGCGGTCCAGCGCCGCTCGGATCGCATTGTCGTTGGGCGGATGGGAAAACTTCACATAGACCAACGTGCCGCCGCGGAAATCGACCCCCCACGGAATGCCATGCCAGAACAGCATGGAAAAAATGCCGGCGACGCTAAAAACCAGCGAAAAGGCGAGGAAGTACCACTTCTTCCCAAGGAAATCTATGTTGACGTCGTGAAAGAACTCCACCGGTTGTCTAGCCCCTTATCTTTTGAGATTGAGTGATTGGGAGATTGTGTGATTCAGAGATTGAACCCAACTCAGCGAGGTATTCAATCGCTCCAATGACCCGATGACTCAATCGCTCAATTCTCTAGATGCTGAGCGCGTCGCCACGCTGTTTGTGGCTGAGCACCCACTCAAAGATGACGCGCGAAACAAAGACAGCGGTAAACAGATTCGCCAGCAAGCCAAACGTGAGCGTCGTGGCAAAACCTTTCACCGGCCCCGTGCCGAAGATGAACAGAATCGCCGCCGAGACAATGGTCGTGACGTGCGTGTCAACGATCGTGATCCAGGCGTGGCTGAATCCCTGGTCTACGGCGGAAGGCGGAGTCTTTCCGTTCCGCAATTCCTCGCGGATGCGCTCAAAGATCAGCACATTGGAATCCACGCCCATGCCGACGGTCAGAATTACTCCCGCAATTCCCGGCAAAGTAAGCGCGACATTGACCCCGGCAATGGTGGACCAGCCCAGGAACCCAAGCAGAATGATCAGGTTAAAGATCAATGCAACGTCCGCGTTAACCCCTGCGCCGCGATAGTAGATGAGCATAAAGACCAGCACGGCGACCATTCCGACCACCGCGGCTCGCACACCCGAGCGAATCGAGTCCGCTCCCAACGAGGGCCCCACGGTACGCTCTTCCAGGTACGAAATGCTGGCCGGCAGCGCGCCGGAACGCAGGATCATGGAAAGATCTTTCGCCTGCTGTTCGGTCATGCGGCCGCCGCTGATTTCACCCGTGTCACGAATCGGCTCTTTGATGTTGGCAACTTCCTGCACTTTATTGTCGAGCACGACGGCGAGACTGTCTCCCACGTGCGCTGAAGTGAAATTGTAGAAGCGCTGCCCGCCCTCACCGGTCAGGTTAAACTGCACTGCCGGCTGGCCATTCGGGTCGGTACTGGCATCGGCGCTGCGAAGATCTTTTCCGCTGACGGCTGAAGTCCGGGAGACGTAGCACCAGGTCTCTTCCGACCCGTTGGCGCACTGGCCGCTCATCAACATCGAGTCCACGGGAATAATTCCTCCCTTGGCCTGCAGAGCGGCTTGTTCGCTGGGATAAGGCCCGTCCGTCATCTGCTTGATCTCAAGCATGGCGGTGGACTGCATGATGTCTTTCACGCGTCCGGGATCGTCGACGCCGGGCAACTGCACCAGAATCTGATAGTCCCCGAGGCCGTGTTCCTGAATCGTCGGCTCGCTGACGCCAAGAGCGTCAATGCGGTTGCGAATCGTCTCGATGGCCTGCGTGACGGCTTTGTTCTTGAGGTCGGAGAGCATCGAGGGCTTCATCGACATCACCCATGAATTCTCGGCTCCGCCAGTGATGTCGTACTCCGGCAGGCGCTCTTGCACGATGCTGAGCAAGTCGGAACGGGAGCCCGGCTGCACGCCCTTCAGCACAATGTGGTCGGGATTGTTCTGCGGATCGGGCTGCGAGATGTCGGTGTAATCGATCTTGCGGGTACGCAGCTGTTCCTTCAAAACCTCGATCGCATTTTGCGCGTCCACATTGACGGCGTCGTTGACGTGAACCTGCAGGATGAGGTGGGTTCCACCCTTAAGATCGAGCCCGAGGTGGATGTGATCGGTCAGAGCCGTGAGCAGGCCCTGCCCGGAGAGACTCTTTGGAATGCCAAAGATCCCGAACAGGAAAAACAGCATGGTGCCGATAATGAATAGCAGTTTCCAGAGAAGATTCTTGGTCATAAAATGCAGTTTCGAGTTTCCCAGTCTCGTGTTTCGAGTTTTCGCTTTCGAGCTCGCGACAATGCGCGAAACTTGAAACTCGACACTGGAAACTTTATTTAGTCTTCACTTCGTCCTCGGACGTAGTCACCTGCATCACCGAGGCCTTGGTGACTTCCAACAACAGATTATTCGGTGGAACGCGCAGATGAATGGAGTCATCCTTGAGCGCCATAATCGTTCCCCGCAGACCGCCGCTGGTGGTGATGCGGTCGCCGGTTTTCAGCTTGTCGAGCATGGCCTGCCACTTTTTCTGGCGGCGCTGCTGCGGAAGAATCATCAAAACGTAGAAAATCGCGAAAATGAAGATGATCGGGAGGATCGCCATGATCCCCATGCCGCTGCCGCTCGCTTGTACCGCCAATAGAAAATGCATGCTCTTTGAGGTCTGAACGGATGTATCCGCAAAACACCGCCGCGCTACCAGCGCCGCGCAGCTGTTATTTCACCACGGGGTTTGGATCGACTTCGGCCGGGTTCCTTCAGCTTCAGGGCTTGAATCCGGGAAGGTCCGTGGCGTCTATGGCTTCGGCTGCGACCAGACACCTGAAAGAAAACGGGACTCTTCCCCAAGTGAGATAGAATGCCGTACCCGTTGCATAGTGTCAAGGTAGAAACTCAGGTTGTGGATCGTGTTCAGGACCTGCGCCAACACTTCGTTAGATGCATAAAGGTGCCGTAAGTAGGCCCGGGTGTATCGCTGGCAGACGCGGCAGCCGCAGTTGGGATCGAGCGGGCCGGGATCCTGGGCATAACGCGCCTGCTTGATCGTGATCCTTCCTTCGGAAGTGAATAGCAACCCATGCCGGGCGGCGCGCGTGGGCAGCACGCAATCCATCATGTCGACGCCAAGATTCGCGTATTCGACGATTTCTTCCGGCGTGCCGACTCCCATCAGGTAACGCGGTTTGTCTTTGGGCAGATGCTCCAGCGTGGACTCCACGATCTCGCGCGTCAACTCGCGCGGTTCGCTCACGCTGAGCCCGCCAATGGCGTAGCCGGGGAACCCGATCTCGATCAATCGTTCGGCGGACTCCTTTCGCAGCGCGCGATCCATCCCCCCCTGCACGATGCCGAACAGCGCCTGCGTCTGAGAGGAACCTGTAGGGGGCTGCTCAGAACATGTGGGGACAGCCGCCCTCGGCTGTCCGGCGGAGCGAAGCTCCGCAGCCTCTTCGGCGAGTTGGCCCAAACCCTCACAGCCGATGGCGGCTGTGCCCACATGATTCTTGCCCGACACTTGCTTCCAAGGCACTTCATGCTTGTGTTGCTCGAAATACTTCTTGCTGCGGGCCGCCCAGCGCGCGGTCATCTCCATCGAAGCTCGCATCCGCGCCTGATCCGCCGGATACTCCGTGCACTCGTCGAACGCCATGATGATGTCGGCGCCGAGGCCGATCTGCGCCTCCATCGCGCTCTCCGGACTAAAAAAGTGCGATGAACCGTCGAGGTGCGAACGAAACGTGACGCCTTCTTCTTTGACTTTGCGTAGCTCGTTCAAGCTGAAGACCTGAAAGCCGCCCGAGTCAGTCAGAATGGCTCGCGGCCACGACATGAATCCATGCAGGCCGCCCATCCGGCGCACGGTTTCGACCCCGGGCCTCAGGTACAGGTGATAGGTATTGCCCAGAATGATCTGCGCTCCCAGCTCTTCGAGCGTGTCCTGGGGCACGCCTTTCACCGAAGCGACCGTGCCCACCGGCATAAAGACGGGCGTTTCGATCTGGGCATGGGGCGTGAAGAGCCTCCCCAGACGCGCGGCGCCGCTGATTTTTTCTACGTGGAAGAAGGCAGGCATTGAAGACTAATTCTAACTTGGCTGGGCGTCGGGGAGGGCGACGAGCGCGGTGGAGGCATCTCAAAGATTTCGAAATAGCGGCCAAACGTGTGCGGAGTGATGGCAGAAAACTCCGCATAGGTAGCGCGCAAGGATTCTCCCAGGCCGCTCGCCCAGCCTCCTTGCACGACCCACACCTGGCCCGCCACGTGCAGATCTTTGGCCGTGTTTTGCCATCCGGCAGCCAGTTTGTTCGCGGTCAGCGCGCCGGCGGCCGGGCCCGTCGAGACGACTCTTAGCCCCTCGCAGCTAAATGTTTCCATTTGCTCGGCGAAGCGCTGCAGAACCACGGGTTGCTGCCGGCACAAGTAATGGGCCAGCTGAAAGCTGGTCGCTTTGTCGGTAAAGATCACGTCGGCGGTGGAGACTTGGCTGCGAATGAATTGCATGGCCTGATCCATGTGCTGGTGGCGTTGATCGGCGAGGGGAAGCGCGTCGCGGTCCTGCTGAGTTCCGAAGGCCTGGCACAGGATAACGATTCCCAGGGCCAGGGCTGTCGCGAGGGCGGGCCGTTCCCTCACGATCCGAGCGACACAGATGCCAACTCCCGCGAGCGCGAAGATGGCGAGGAACATGCACTGCCGCATTCGGCCATAGGGATAGAGGCCGGCAGCCGCTGCGATCCAGTTCAGGGCGAATGGAAGCACGAGAAAAATTCCCAGCGCGCGATTTCTTGCGCGGGCTGATGGCTTATCTGCAAGGAGAAAGACTAGGCCAGCCAGAAATAATATGGCGGCCAGTTGTCCGATCTGCGTCTGTCCGAAGATGAATCGGAACACTCCGAACGTTCCGCGATAGAGAAAAGGGACGATATGGTCCGTGCCGCTATGGAAGTACGAACTGAAGAGATATTGTTGTGGAAGCAACGATTGATCCAGCAAGCTCCCGAGCCGCCCGAGGTGCGTTTTGTACAGGAAACCCGCGAGCGCCACGCCTCCGGTTTGTCCCGCGATCCAGCTCAGTAGCACCGGGCGCGGGGGCCTCTGCGCCCACATTCTGGCGATGGCATAGATTCCCAGCGCTCCGGCAACGAAGAACGCGGAATAGTGCGACAGCATTGCCAGATACAGACATGCCGCAGACGCCAGCATCTTTTCAACCGAGTTCTGTGCCAGGGCGCGTTCCAGAAGATAGACCGCTCCCACCGAGAACACGAGCAGCAAAGGGTTCTGCCGCACCTCGGCGGAGGTCGAGATCATGGGCCAGAGAAACGTAGCCAGAATCAGTCCCGGCCATGCGGCTGCCCGCCCCGCAACCGGGCCGAGCCAGCGATAAAAGATCCAGCAAAAAACCGCACCCGCGAGTACCGACGGAAGCCGCAAGATCAGGTTCGACGTGCCCAGGACACGCCAGAAATGAAGCACCAGTATCAGCAGCGGAGGATGGCTGATGGTGAGGCTCGCTTTATACGCGAGCCAGGCGGAGCTCTGATTCGCCAAAGAAAAATGCCAGGCTTCATCGGTGTTGAAGAACGTAGCCTGCGCCAGCCAAAGGCGCCACACCAAACCGAGCGCGATTACTGCGGCCGCGAGCAGCGTGGAGTGTTTTTCGAAAAGCGAGTCCAGCCTGCCGAGCCAACTCCCATCATCGGGTCGCGTCGAGGGCTGCACGTCAGCATTTTTTACCACAGAGGTCACAGAGGTCGGCCTAATATTTCCTGCGATTGTAGCAACGGCGAGTGAGATTGCTCGCCGGAAGCTGACGTTCGAGAGCGTAGATCGGGGAATTAACGGTCCGCTCCTTTGGGTGACTCGCTTTTGTCCGGCAGTGTATTCTCCGAAAAGGCCCGGTCATAAGCGGAAAACGGGCGAATTTTCGACGGGTCAGAATTCATTTCCTACAAAATGGGGAAATATTTCAAAGCCGTGATCGTCGGTGCCGGACCTGCGGGTCTGACGGCTGCCTACGAGCTGTCGAAGCAGAAGGCCCCGGTGGTTGTTCTGGAGGGCGACCCGGAATACGTAGGCGGAATCTCGCGCACGGTGAACTACAAAAATTTCCGCTTCGATATCGGCGGGCACCGTTTCTTCTCCAAGTCCCGCGAAGTGGAAGACCTGTGGACCGAGATTGCGGGCGAGAACATGCTCGACCGCCCGCGCTCGTCGCGCATCTATTACCGCGGCCAGTTTTATACCTATCCGTTAAAGCCCTTCGAGGCGTTGTCGAAACTGGGCATTGTCGAATCCAGCCTGTGCATGCTGTCGTTTCTAGCCGCGCGCCTGCAGCCGGTTCCCGATCCGAAAACGTTCGAAGACTGGGTCACGAATGAGTTTGGCGAACGCCTGTTTCGCATTTTTTTCAAAACCTATACCGAAAAGGTTTGGGGAATGAGTTGCCGGGAAATCTCGGCGGACTGGGCCGCTCAGCGGATCAAAGGGCTGTCGCTCGGCTCGGCCATCAAACATGCTGTGTTCGCCCCCAAGCCCAAAGATCGTCAGCAGGTGGTGAAGACGCTGATCGATACCTTCCGCTATCCGCGGCTCGGCCCGGGAATGATGTGGGAGCTATGCGCAGAAAAAGTTCGCCAGTTAGGCGGTGAGGTGCTGCTGGGCCGGAAGGTCGTGAGTTGCCGTTTTGACTCCGGCCGTAATGTCTGGCTCGTGAGAGCGCGCCGGGCCGACGGACAAATCGAGGAGTATTGCGGCGAGCACTTGGTCTCGTCGATGCCGATCCGCGAGTTGGCGGCGCAACTCGAACCGGCGCTTCTGCAAGCAGGCCTAAACGCGGCGCGCGCTTTACGCTATCGCGATTTCCTGACCGTCGGGCTGATCGTGCACGACCGCGGACGCTTCTCCGACAACTGGATCTACATCCACGATCCCGGCGTAAAGGTCGGACGCGTGCAAAATTACAAATCGTGGTCGCCGGAGATGGTTCCCGATCCCGACTATTGTTCGTACGGACTCGAATACTTCTGCTTCGAAGGCGACGGGCTGTGGACCACGAACGACGCAGAGTTGATCGAACTGGCGAAATCCGAAATCCAGACCATCGGACTAGCCTCCGCAACAGATGTGGTCGACGGCTGCGTGATTCGGCAGCCGAAAGCCTATCCCGTCTACGACGACGCGTATCAGCAGCATGTGAACACCGTTCGGCAGGCCCTCGATCAACAGTTCCCGACGCTGCATCTGGTGGGCCGCAACGGCATGCACAAGTACAACAATCAGGATCACGCCATGATGACCGCGATGCTGACCGCAAGGAACATCCTGGCGGGAGCGCGCAAGTATGACGTCTGGGCCGTGAACCAGGACGCCGAATATCACGAATCTGGCGCCGCAGGGGAAAAAGTCAGCCTGCAGTCGGCCTAGTCAGTGGCAGCGAGAATTGGAATAATTTCTCCGCGCACTTTTCCCTCGCTGATCGTCAGCTTCCCAATCGTGACCGGCAGTTTGAAGCGGCGCGGGCCCGCACTGCCCGGATTGAAATAGAGCACGCCATGGCGCGTTTCTTGTTTCGGGACGTGGCTGTGGCCGGAGATTACGACCGCGAATCCGGCGGCTTCGGGCTTCAGGTCAAGTTCCGCGAGATCATGCAGCACGTAGATTGAGAGTCCAGCAATCTCTGCCACTTCAGTTTCCGGCAATTTGCGCGCCCATGCTCCCTTATCGATGTTGCCGCGAATCGCGGTTACGGGCGCGATGCTTGCGAGTTTCTCAAGGATTTCAGGTGCGCCCACGTCGCCGGCATGAATGATGTGCTGCGAACCATGCAGCGCTTCCAGAGCCTCGGGGCGAAGCAGGCCGTGGGTATCCGCAATAACGCCGAGGAATACAGATTTGTCCGCAGAACCCCGGGCGCGGTTCACTTGGATATCATCTTGCCGGCGAACTTGGAGAGGCTCACGACCGCCCGTCCGACAGTGCCGCGCCCGATTTCTTGGGTGTCATCCCTCGCCGTCACACGCAGAGTGAAAAAGCGTCCGTCGAATGATTCGAGCGTTGCCTCCGCTTTGATATGCGATCCAATGCCGCTGGCGGCGCGATGCTCGATGTTGATAGAGGTGCCCACGGTGATCTCGTCGCCTTCGCAGTACGTCTGCAGCGCTTGAAAGGCCGCGATTTCCATCAACCGGATCATGTCTGGAGTGGAGTAGACCGGCGGCAATTCCCGATGATGCGCGGTCAGGGTGTGCTTGAACTCAACTGTCTCCTCGGCCTCGCCGCGGACGCCGGTGGGTATATCTCTGGCCACGAATGCTCCTTAGCAAAAGAATTGAGCCAACGATTCTATCGAATCCTTGGCTCATAGCGAATGGCCGCAGGTTTTGTAATCAGGCGACCGCGACAGCCCGGCGGCGCGCTTCGATTCCATCGAGCGCCTTCCACAGCATACGAGCTGCGTTTTCCGCGGTGTCTAAAGCCGCATCGGCGGCCTCGGGATGAGCGGCGATCCGCTTTTCGAGCTGCTGGCGCCAGACATTCGAGTGATACACGTCGGCTTCAGCATGCAGGGCGAAGTAGCCGCAGGTCTTATCGTCGGCGCCATAAGTCTCGCGCAGCCCGCGCTCCTTTTCCTTCGCAATCCGTGGAACTTGCGATTCGTACACGTAGAATGCTGCGAGCGCATCTTCAGCCGACCCCTCGCTGGCCACGCGATGGAAGTAGCGGATCAGCTGGCGAATCTCCGCTACCGGCGAATGCCATTCGAGATTGCGGCTCGATCCCATGCCCTCGGCGAAGTCGAGCCACAGCTCGGAGTGCGGGACCGACTCGCGGCCTCGCGCATTTTCGGCTCCCTTTTCGTCGCACATATTCGCCAGCACGGCGTCGCGGAGTTCGCCCGCATCAAGGCGCATTCCTAGCGCCGCCAGATACGAAGGAAACGCTTCCACATGGTGGTAGTAGTCTTGCGCGTACTCACGCAGGTCCTCGCGTGTGAGCTGTCCCGCAGACCAAGCCTTATAAAACGGGTGGCAAAGCAGGTCGTATTTGGCGATGCGTGCGTTGAGTTCCTGGAAGAATTCAGTGGTTTCCATAATCTCTCCTCAAGGGCCGTGACAGGCCAATATAAGGGCGAATCGGCCTCCGAGCAAGTGATGCAGATCACTCGGCGGCGCAAGTTGCTAGAATGAAAGCAGAAAGCGGCGAGATTTTCTGGGGTTCTTCCTTCGTTTACCAGTATGCAGTTCACGGAACAATTCGATGTCGTCGTTGTCGGCGCCGGCCATGCCGGGTGCGAGGCCGCGATGGCCGCCGCGCGCATGGGGCTGAAGACTGCTCTTTACACGTTGAATGTGGATCTCATCGCACAGATGTCGTGCAATCCGGCGGTAGGTGGCATCGCCAAGGGACATCTGGTCCGCGAAGTGGATGCGCTGGGCGGCATCATGGGCGAAGTTACGGACGCCGTCGGAATTCAGTTCCGGTTGTTGAATACATCCCGCGGACCGGCAGTGTGGTCTCCGCGGGCCCAGTGCGACAAGCAGGCTTACCGCCTGAAGATGCGCAAGGTGCTCGAGTCGCAACCGAATCTGAAGATCAAGCAGGCGGAAGTTGCGGATCTGATTGTGGAAGCGGTACCGAGTACCGAGAACCGAGTACCGAGCCCGGACCATTCCTCGCTACTCGGTACACGGCGCTCGGTACTCGGAATCAAACTGCGCGATGGCCGCACCGTCGGCGCCCAGGCCGTCATTATCACCACCGGGACGTTCCTCAATGGCTTGATCCATTGCGGAGAGCAGCAATATCCCGCGGGGCGCTCTGGCGAGCCGAACGCAGTGTTGCTCGGCGAAGCGCTGAAGAAGCTGGGCCTGCGCGGATGCCGACTGAAGACTGGCACTCCGCCGCGGCTCGATGGACGCAGCATCGACTGGTCGCGCTTTCCGGTGCAGCCCGGCGACGACGATCCCACGCCGTTCAGTTTCCGTACGAAGCGCGTCGCGCACCACGACTCCCAGGTGCCCTGCTATATCGCCTGGACCACCCCCGAGACGCATCGCATTATCCGCGAGAACGTTCACCGATCGCCGATGTACAGCGGCCAGATTCAATCGATCGGGCCGCGCTACTGCCCGTCCATCGAAGACAAGATTGTCAAGTTTCCGGACAAGGAGATGCACCAGCTTTTCCTCGAACCAGAAGGGCTCGATACTCACGAAATTTACGTCAATGGGATGAGCACCTCGCTCCCCGTAGAAGTGCAGATGGCGATCTTGAAATCGATTCCGGGGCTCGAGAATGCCGAGATGCTGCGCCCGGGATACGCCATTGAATACGACTCGATCGATCCCACCGAGCTTGAGCGCACGCTCGAGACCCGCAAGATTGCTGGGCTTTTTCTCGCCGGACAGATCAATGGCACGTCAGGATACGAAGAGGCTGCGTGCCAGGGATTGATGGCCGGCATCAATGCGGCTCTGCAGGTGAAGCAGCAGCCTGCATTGATTCTGGATCGCACCGAGGCCTACACCGCGATTCTGATCGATGATCTCATCTCGAAGGGCACGAACGAGCCCTACCGCATGTTCACCTCCCGCGCCGAGTTCCGCTTGCATCTTCGCATTGACAACGCCGACCGGCGACTGACGCCGCATGGCCGCCGCGTCGGCCTGATCTCAGACCCAGCTTGGGAGGATTTTCAGGCCAAACAGGAACGTCTCGCAAAGATGAAGAAGCTTCTGGAAAGCACGCGGATCACGCCCGAGCTTCTGGATCGTTGTAATTCCAAGAAGCAAGCCGCCGAGGGGCCTGCCGGCGCCGCACCCACTGCCGGTGAGTGGGAATCCGCGACTGGCCAGACGCTGGCGCAACTCATGAAGCGTCCAGAAGTAACGGTGGAACAACTCGTCCTCGTCCTCCGCAAACTCACCCCAGAGTTTTTCGAAAGAAGCTCCCCCGAGTCCTCAGCGTCCCCTGTGGTGAAGATTTCGTCGGAAGTCCGCAACGAGCTGAAGTCGGTCGAGACCGAAATCAAGTATGAAGGCTACCTGCTGCAGCAGCAGCGCGCGATGGAGCGGCTGAAGAAATCAGAGCAGCACTCGATTCCCGAATGGTTCGATTACCGCTCGGTCAGCGGTTTGTCGCGCGAGATGCAGGAGAAGCTCACGAAAGTGCGGCCCCGCACCATCGGACAAGCCTCGCGAATTCCGGGCGTGACGCCGGCCGCCGTTTCGCTGGTGAATGTTTATATCGAAATCCAGGCTCGCCGCCGCGATCAGACAACCGCACTTAGCTCGTAAAAGCGCGCTAGTGGGAGCGCGCTAGTGAGAGTCCTGGCGGTTCTGTAATTCTTCCGCCAGCTTGAGTTCGCTCTCGGCCTCTTCCTTTTTCCCCATATCGCGATAAGCCTGGCCTAGCAAGTGGTGCGTCGTCGGATTGTTCGGATCCATGGTCGCCGCCCGCTGCAGCGCGCGCACCGCCAGATCGAACTCGCCCTTTTTCTCGAGGACTTTTCCCATCAGGATGTACGGGCCGGTCGAAGTTGCATCGAGCCAGATCGAGCGCTGCAGAACGCGCTCCGCGTCTTCAAACCGCTGCACGCGCGAGTACGCGTCGGCCAGTTTGTAGTAAGTGGCGGCATGCGCGGGATTGATGGCCAGTTCCTTCTGAAACTCTGTGATCGCCTCCGGAACTCGCGACTTGTAAAGATACAGTTCGCCGAGCAGGAAGTGCACCAAGGGCAGCTTCGGATCGAGCGTCGCCGCCTTCTGCGCGTACTCCTCGGCAATGGGATCGTATTCCTGACGCAGCAACATGCGGGCCGTGAAAAGGTACGCCGCGGCCGAATCTCCGGGCACGTCGAACATCTTGCCAAACGATCTGCGCGCCTGGTCGTAATTTCTGGTCTGGATGTAGCAAATGCCGAGAATGTAGGAGGCGTCTACGTTCGAGCGCGAGCACCATCCCTGCACTTTTTCGAGCAGCGGGATCGCGTCTGCGGGATGCCCGCCCAGATAATCCGAGAGGCCTAAGAGTTGAGTTGCCTCTTCATTCGCAGGATCGGCTGCAGTCGCTTTCTTCAGATAATCAATCGCCTTGGGGTAATCGCCTTTCTTGTAGTAAGCCGCGCCCAATTCGAGAGCGAGGCCTTTCATCGCGGGATCGCGCGCTTCCAGTGTTTGCAACTGCGTAATGGCTTCGTCGGATTTTCCTTCCTGCAGGAGTTTCCGCGCTTGCGCAAATTCCGGCAGGGGAGATTCCACTGGCGCGGAGGGCGCAGCCGGCGGTTGTTGCGCCAGCGCACCTGCGGGCAGCAGGAAAATCGCGAGCCAGAGCGCGATCCTGAGAAAGTCCAGGGGCTTGCTTCTTTTCATGCCGTGCGTTTTCATAGTCGAAAATTACAGCGCAAGGAGATTGAACAGAGCAGGCCCGAGCGCCTTCCAATCAATGCCCACTGATTTCTTTTTCCAAGGCCTCAAGATTCTCTTTCGCGATCGCTTGATTCGGATCCATCTGCAGCGCGTGCTCAAAGTGTGATTTCGCTTCCGCAAACTGTCCCAACTGCGCCAGAGCCGCGCCCAGGTTGGCTTCCACATTGGCGTCTTGCGGCTGCAGTTGCAGCGCCTGGCGGAATTGTTCAGCCGCTCCCGAGAAATCATCCTGCCCGGCGAAAGCAAATCCGAGATTGTAGCGGGCGTCGAAATAATCCGGCCGCGCCCGCAGCGCCGCTTGCAGATATTCGGCGCCTTGTTGCGGATGCCCCGCCGCCACTAGGGCGCCTCCCAGTGCGTTGTTGCCGATGGCATCCTGGGGACGCAGCCGCACCGCCGCCGCGTATTCCGCGATCGCTCCCTCAAGTTCTTTTCTGGCCTGCAGCATTGCGCCCAGGTTATAGTGCGCTTCGTAGTCAGCCGGATTGTTCTCCACGTTGTGCCGCGCCAAAGCTTCCTGCAATGCCATGCGTGGATCGCCTTGCGCCGGATCGAAATTCACCGGCAAGACTTGCAGCCACAAGTGGCACATCTCATCGGTGGAGCGGTTGCCGCTCAGCACGCGCGCCGGAGGATGGTTGGGGTTCATCGGATTCTCATCCGAGTTGTCATAAACGTAGCGCAGGCTGACCGCCGTCCCCTTGGGCAGCCGCACCGGTTCTGCATAGCGATAGACTGCCTGCCAGTTCAAGTTCCAGTGCGGAATGTCGATCAGAGTTTTCTTGGTGCCGTCGGGCAGCGTGGCGAAAGCCTGAATGTCTTTGCCCAGATAGTGCGCATGCGGATAGATCGCCATCAGATCGACATCCACCGGCAGAATGAAATCATCGCCGACGACAAAGTTCTTCTCTCCGGACGGAATGTTCAGCTTGATATCGTTTTCCAGTTGCAGCAGCATGGGGAACTTTGTCGCGGGGTGAGATGTGAAATAAATGCCAATGCTGGGCTGGATAATCTCCGGCTTGCCCGAGGGTTGGAGATGAGTGTTGAGAATTAAATCCGTGCCCTTATCGAGACGCAGAGCCATGCCGTCGGGTTCACCGGAAGGAATGGTGCCCGGTTTCCAGAACAGCAGGTGGCTATCGGGATCGAATACCTGCGATTCGATGCGAATCTCCATACCGCCGAAACCCGCGCCCGGCTCAGCTTCCCGGCGGCGTGATTCGCCCGTCCGATCGACCAGGATATTGGCGTGGTGCACGTACTGCTTGTCTCCGGGGCGAATCTCGATCGCCTTCACCCACTTCGTTTCTTGAATCGGCAAACGAAAAATAAAATTCCAATAGGTATCGGTTCCTTGCGGGGGAAGCACCAGCGGCTTCGTCGCGGTGAGAATCAAATCGGGTTTGCCGAGCTGCCATCCTTCCACAAACTTCGGAGCCGGAGGCAAATCGCGCGGATCCCCTTCCACTTCCCCCTGTTCGACCCAGCGACGTATCAAGTCGATTTGCGCGTCCGAAAGGCGAAGTTCGTCGGCGAATTTCAACTCTTGCGGCTCCGGCAGCCAGGGAGGCATGATTCGCGACTGGATCATGTCGACGATTTGATGCGCATGCCTCTTTGCGTCGGTATACGTCAAAAGCGAAAAGGGCGCGGCTTCTCCCGGGCGGTGACACGAACTGCAAGAATGAAACATGATGGGGGCGATATCACGAGTGAAAGTGACTTGCGTATCGGCGCTGGATGCCGAAGATTTTCCGGGAGCAGGCCGCGCGGCGAAGGGAAGCAGAACGCAAGCCGCGCCCACGAACAGGTATGCCAAGATCCGCGGGCTTATTCCAGATCGGAAATGTAGCATCCCACTCCCCTGACTTCGTTGTGCGCCACGCTCTGTCCGGCGAGCGCCGCGTGGATCGCGTCCTCCAATTCATGGGTGGTGGGCGCGGGCCGGGCGCGGGTCAGATCGATATACCAGTCGTCAATGCGTCCGTCGTACACCAGGCGATGATTGCGATCGAACACGGCGACTTCAGGAGTGATTTGCACCCGCCCGAGTTTCACCAGCGTGTGCTCGGGATCGCGCAGCACCGGAAGATGATATCCGTAGTCCGCGACAGATTTTCTGATCGCTTCTGGACTATCGCTTTTATCGGGATAGACCAGCCAGAAGCTGGCACTGTCGGCATAGCGCTGGCTCAGTTGCTGTATCGAAGGCGCGTAACGGCCGGAGACTGGACAATCGCGGCGCAGGAATACCAGCACCACAACTTTCGAAGAATGGTCGGCGAACGGGCTCGCCTGCCGCCCTTCGAGATCAAGGGCATTCTGTTGCGCACAAAGAAGTGCGGGACAGGCGAGCAGAATCATTGCCGCCCAGACAGCCTGCTGTCGCAAATTTCCCCGGAGCATAGAATCCCCAATCCCACAACGATTCTCCGATTCTAAGAGCGGGCGTTGCGAGTGTCCATCCCATCCCCAGGGGAAAGTCGAGGAAACAGGAATCCCGTGCTGCGGCGGTAGGCGGCATATTCCTCGCCGAATTCGGAGGTCAACAAAGATTCTTCGCGCTGCGCTTTGCGCCAGTGTGCGGCAAGAACCAGAACAACCGCAAGAATCCCGCGCCACTCGCCGATTGTGAGCGCCCTGCCGATGGCGCCCACCAGCATGCCGGTGTAAATGGGATGGCGAACAAATTGGTACGGCCCGGAACGGATCAGCCGGTGACCCTCTTTGAGGGTCACGCGCGCACTCCAATATTCGCCGATGCAATACCGCGCCCAGATGGCGATCGCGACACCCAGACTGGTTACGGCAAATCCGAGCCACGCGATCCACGCATCGGCGGGAACGAAGCGCAGGCGCAACGGCCCGACACGCAGAAAATCGGAAAAGAGCAGTTCGAAAGCCAGCACCATCGGGATGATTGTGGCCAGCCGGCTCGCGAGCGTCTCCGCCGTCTTGATGCGCTTCACTCGCAACCCCGTAATCAGCCAGTACGCGGCGAAGATGTACCAGGGGATCAGATCCATTTGCCATGGCAACAAGGTTCGCATAGTTCACCTTATGGCCTAATGTTCACGACTGGTCAAGAGGAGTTCCTGACCAGCGCTACAATGGCCTGAGCATGATTGCCCATCTGCGCGGAAAGCTGCTGGCCAAGCATCCCAACCAGGCCATTGTCGAGACGGCCGGCGTCGGCTATGACGTGACCATTAGTGTGCCGACGTTCTCCGAGTTGCCCGCGGTAGGCGGCGACGTCGCGCTGCACATCCATACGCACGTGCGCGAGGACGTGATTGCGCTCTACGGATTTCTGCGGCCATCGGAAAAATTGCTGTTCGAGAAGCTGATCACGGTGAGCGGGATCGGTCCCAAGCTGGCCATCACGATCCTCAGCGGCATGGCTGCCGACGAAATGGTAGGCGCGATTCGCGGCAACGATGTGGCGCGTCTTACCCGGATTCCCGGCATCGGGAAGAAGACGGCGGAGCGCATGGTGCTGGAGCTGCGCGATAAGTTGCCGCAACCCGGTGTTGCCGCAGCACCCGCGGTTTCTGCCATGACTGCGGTTGAAGAGGACGTACTTTCAGCGCTGCTGAATCTGGGTTACCAGCGCGCAGCGGCCGAAAAAGCGCTGGCCGTGGCTGCGAAGAACGGCAAGGGCGGAACTTTCGACTCCTTATTCCGGGAAACCCTCGCGGCATTGTCGAAATAAGAAACCACAAAGGACACGAAGTAACACTAAGGATTTCCTTTGTGAATCTTCGCGCCCTTTGTGGTCGAAGGTTTTCACTTCCCGATGCAGAAGGTGCTGAAGATCAGATTCAGAATGTCGTCGGTGGTAGTCGCGCCCGTGATCGCATCCAGCGGACGCAGCGCATTGTAGAAGTCAAGCAGGAGCATCTCGTGCGGGATTTTTCCGGCTACCGCGGTCTTCGCTGCATCCAAAGCGGCGAGCGAGTCTTGGATCAATCCCTGATGGCGAATGTTGGTCAGGAACCCGGACTCCGCCTGCGTTCCAGCGACTCCGCCAATGTGCCGCAAGATCTCAGCGCGGAGTTCGCCGATGCCTTGCCCGGTAAGAGCGGAAGTAAGAGCTCTCTGACCGCTGACCACTGACCACTGATCACTAGTTCCGAGGTCGCACTTGTTTCCCACGACAATGACCGGACGATTTTCCGCCTGCCGCAAGAGCTCTGCATCTTCAGAAGTGACTCCGTGGGACGCGTCGACCACGACCAGAACAAGATCCGCATCGGCCAGCGCTTCCATCGATTTCTGAATGCCGATCGATTCCGCTTCGTCGTGGGCGTGACGAATTCCTGCTGTATCGACCAGGGTAACCGGAATCCCGCCGATCGAAACGATCTCGCTGACCAGATCGCGAGTTGTACCCGGGGTTGCCGTGACAATGGCGCGTTCCCGCTCCACCAGTCGGTTAAACAAGCTGGACTTGCCCACGTTCGGCCGCCCGACAATTGCCAGCGTCAGTCCTTCATGCACAATCTTGCCGTAGGCATAGCTGGCACTGAGCTGTTCCAACGGCGCCTGCACCGCGGCGATGTGATCGAGAATCGTGGCGTCCGGCATTACCGAGACATCGTCTTCCGCGAAATCAATTCCCGCTTCGAGTACGGCAATCAGCTCGACCAGTTCCTGCTTGATGGGCTGGATTCTGCGCGACAATGAGCCCTCAAGTTGTTGCGCCGCGACCTTGGCCTGATAAAGCGTTTGCGAGTCAATCAGGTCGCGCACCGCCTCGGCCTGCGTCAGGTCGATGCGGCCGTTGAGGAAAGCCCGCATGGTGAACTCTCCGGGCTCGGCCAGGCGGGCCCCCGCACTGATGCAAAGCTCGAGGATGTGTCCCAGCACGACGGGAGATCCATGCGCCGCAATCTCGACGATGTCGTCGGTGGTGTAGGAATGCGGCTTGGCAAAGTAGGTAACGACAACTTCATCGATGCGAGCGGCGGCGACCGCCGAGCTTTGCTCGGCCGGACAGCCGGGGGCGGCTGTCCCCACATGAGCCGGTTGCCCATTGTCCCTTGTGCGAGACGCGGGGTAGGATCCGGCCCTTGCATCGGGGTCGATTAGTTCCCCAAACACCGCCCGCCCCGGTTCCAACTCATGCCGTAGCCGCAGCATGGGGAGCGCAATCTCGCGTACCTGCGGTCCGGCAAGCCGCACGACGCCAATGCCTCCGCGCCCGGGCGGCGTGGCAATCGCGACGATGGTGTCATCCAGATTCACACCGAGGTTCACGCGCCGATTGTAACGGGTAAACTAAACTCGACCAACGACTCACAGATCCGATTTTGACAAAAGCCGGGTGCCCCATTTCTCGCGTTCTTTGCGAGAAGTGGGGATTTTGACAAAAGCAAGGAGCATGCACATTGTCCGTCGCCGACGAACTATTAAAAGCCAATGAGGATTTCGCCCGCAATTTCAAACTAGGCGAGCTTTCGGTGCGCCCCAAGCGCCATGTCGCGGTTCTCGCCTGCATGGATTCGCGCATCCTGTTCGAGCACTGCCTGGGCCTACGTCCCGGCGACGCGCACATGATCCGCAACGCGGGCGGCATCGCCACCGACGACGCCTTGCGTTCCCTGATCGTCTCGCATCATCTGCTCGACACGCAGGAGTTCATCATCATCAACCACACGGATTGCGGCTTGTTGAAGGTGCAGGAATACGAATTAAGGGCGCGCCTGACAGAGAAGATGGGGGTGGTCGCCAGTGAACCCGCTCAATTCCATTCCTTTGACGACCTCGAAGCCAATGTGCGCGAGCAAGTACGGCGCGTGAAATCGCATCCGTGGATCCCGAAACATATTCCAGTGCGCGGCTTCATTTACGACGTGAAGACAGGAAGGCTGAAGGAAGTGCGGTAAATGTGGCGCGGACACTCCTGTCCGCGAAAGGCCGAAAGCGTTTCAGGCTTCAAGGGGAAATTCAGCTTGAGCCAGAACCGGAACAGCTTTCCGCGGTTCAGGTTATGGCAAGAAGCGGGCAGGAGTGCCCGCTCCACACAACCAGCCACATCAAACTACCTCGCTACGACCTTTTCGATCTCCGCCCGCAGCTGGTCATACGGCACCGCCCCCGGATGGTACCAGGCCACCTTCCCCGCGCGATCCAACAGCACCAGCGTGGGCGTGGTCGAGGCCCCATACACTTCAAAGTTGTGCGTGCTGATCGGTACCGGCATATCGAGCAGGCCGCTGTAGAAACGGTGCCGCACGGCGTCGATATATCTGAGTTCGTCGCTCGGCGAGGCGTGCTCGATCTGCGCCGTATATCCGTAGAAGCGGGTGGGGCCAACCACTTTCAATCCCTCGGCGGCGAACTCCGAGCGCAACTGCGTAATGATCGGCGCCTCGGCCTTGCAGTCCGCGCACCAGTGTGCCCAGAAAAAGAGGAGCACCGGCGATCCCTTCAGCGACGGCAGATCCGCCCCGAGAAATTGATCCTCTTTCAACGCCGGCGCGATTCTCCCCTGAAACGAGAGCAGATTCAGATTCTTCTGCAGCCGTTCGTGGATGGAAGTATTCCCATACGTCCGCAGCGCCGACTGCAGCAGCGCAATGGCCTGCGTGTGTTGCCCACGGGCCGCGAGCACCTGTGACTGGACCTCCAGCGCCGCGCCCAGCGCGATCGGCAAGTGCGGCTCAGCGTCCAGCGGACGCTGCTTCAGTTGCTCCAGCGCCAAAGCCTTCGTCTCCTTGGCATAAGCTGCGGCCTGGTCGTATTGTCCCGTGTCGAGTGCGGCTCGTCCCAGCCACGAATAGGCGTCTAAATATTCCGCGTCCACGCCGCGCTGGCTACGGTATGAATTGAGCTGCGCCTCGGCTGCCGAGAAATTATTCTGCATCAGGGCGATTCGTACATTGTCGACAATCCCCGCCCACGCCGTCGCGGTCAACAGCAAAATTAGAATAAGAAGGAATCTGAATCGCATTTTCTCTATGATGATTGTTTTCCTGAAAAGTGGCAAATTCGCGCTCCAGTGGTTTTTTCTAAACCACACATAACATGTTCGATATCAATTGTTTAGCAGGCCTACCGCGCGAATTTTGTGGCTATTTTGGTGCACTTTCACGTACAATACAGCTGCGTTTGACTTTAGAGTTCCTTCGCAGTACATGCATCTCCGCTTAACCCAGCGTGTGACCTGCCTGCAGAAGAATCCCTGAAAGCTTCAGCGCTACATCAAGAAAAAGGAACAGTGCAACAACATGGAAACAGGAACAGTGAAGTGGTTTAACGATGCCAAGGGCTACGGTTTCATAAGCCGCCAGAATGGCGAAGATGTATTCGTGCATTTCTCCGCCATCCAGGCCAGTGGATTCCGCAGTCTGCAGGAAGGTCAGCAAGTACAGTTTGACGTGGTCAAAGGCCCCAAGGGCTGGCAAGCTGAGAACGTCAAGGGCGTCTAACAACCGCTTCGCAGGAAACAATTCGAATGAAGGCGGCCAGCAATGGCCGCCTTTGGTTTTGTAGTGACTGTCATCCCGACCGGAGCGAAGCGCCCGCGAGCGCAGTGGAGGGACCTTGCAACTGCGTTTCCCGTAAAACTTATTTCCCCTGATCCGTCAGCAGCACAACATCCGAGTCCGTATGCCCCCGCACCAATGACAGTCAACAGAAGAGACCTAAAATGATCCACCCTTCGCAAATCGGCGGGATCACATCTACAATCTGAATTATGACCGCGGTTGTAGTTACACCGCTCAGCACTTTTATTCGCCAGCTTCCCAAGGCGGAGCTCCACCTGCATCTCGAGGGAGCGGTTGAGCCCGCCACCTTGCTCGAACTCCGGCAGCGCCATGGCGACACCGCGACGCTGGCGGAAACAGAAGCTCTGTATCGCTACTCCGATTTTCCCAGCTTCCTCATGGCGTTCAAGGAGGTGAGCGCCCACCTGCGCGGGCCGGACGATTACGAGCTCATTACGCATCGCCTGATGCAGCGGCTCAAAGAAGAAAATGTTTTGCACGCCGAGATTTATGTCGCGGTCGGAGTCTGCCTCTACCGCAAGCAACATTTCGCCGCCATCTTCGAGGGCCTGGAGCGTGGACGCGCCCGCGGAGCCCGCGATTTCGGCGTCTCCGTGCTTTGGATTTTCGACGCTACCCGCCACTTTGGAGCGGAAGAAGCGCAGAAAGTCTTCGAGCTGGCAGTGCATTACAAGAATCGCCATGTCGTCGGCGTCGGTATTGGAGGCGACGAATTGAAGGCTCCTCCAGAACTCTTCCGCGGCGTTTACGCCTATGCCGAAGATCATGGCTTGCGCCTGACCGCTCACGCCGGGGAGACCGGACCGGCCGAGTCCATCTGGGGGTCTCTGAATCTTCACGCCGAACGCATTGGCCACGGGGTCAGCGCGGGGCAGGACCCCGACCTGATTGAAGAGCTCGCTTACCGCCAGATCCCCGTGGAAATCTGCTTGACCAGCAATTTACGCACGGGCGTTTGCAAATCTCCCGCTGAACATCCAGCGAAGAACTATTTTGATCAGGGACTCATGATCACTCTGAACACCGATGATCCGGCGCTGTTTGGCACTTCGCTGGCGCGCGAATACCAGTTTGCCCAGGAAACATTCGGCTTCACTGACGAGCATCTGCGGGAGTTGGCTCGTAATTCGTTCGAGGCCTCGTTTCTGCCGGCGGAGAAGAAGCTGGAGCTTCTAAGTCTGTTCGACGCGGCCGCGGCGAGATAGTCTGCGCTCGCCGGGTGAAACCAAACCTTCTCTGCCCGAATTTGATCGGAGATGTCATGGCAATTCGACCCATCCTTCAACTCGGCGACCCGGTCTTGCGAGAGCGGTGCGCCCGGGTCGAGGATCCGACATCCAGTGACATCAGAGAACTCGTTTGCGACCTTACCGATACTCTCGCCCACTGGCGCAACAACACGGGCTATGGGCGCGGTATTGCGGCCCCGCAGATCGGCGTGCTGCGGCGAGTAATTTTCCTGCAGTTGCCCGGCGCGGAGCCCTGGCCGCTGATCAATCCGGAAATCATCGAGCGAAGCGCGGAAGACATCACGGTATGGGATGCCTGCTTGAGTTTTCTCTCAATCTTTATGCAGGTGAAACGTCATCGCACGATCACGGTGCGTTATCAGAACCTGCAGGGCCAAACTCTGACCGTGAACGCCGGCGAGGAGCGAAATCTTTCCGAGTTGCTGCAGCATGAAATCGATCACCTCGATGGAATTCTGGCCATCGATCACGTATTCGACGTGAAAAGTATTTGTACGCGCGAGGAGTTCGAGAAGCGCCATCGGGACTCGAGCCCTTACGCCGGTCCCGCAGATTTGGCAGGCGCGCTCAGGTCCTGACGAACTTCACATATAAAACAGACTCAGCCGAGGCAGGCCATACTTTTCCAGCAATCGCTTGTGGACATACTGCTTGTGCAGTTGATCGATCTGCGCTGCCGACATTTTCCGGCGGTAAGGAATCAGGTCGCGGTCGGCCTCTGCGCGGATCGCAAGGATCTCCTCATCCGGAGTTGATGTCAGTAACACCGCGAACAGCTTTTCCTCCAGAACCGTCAGATGGCGTTCCAAGTCCTCCAACCTGGGGAGCTTCGCTTTCGTCTGCTCCGCCAGTTGGCGCAAAGTTCCCTCCGTTTGGATTACTAGCTGTTTGGCGGCATCGCCAGCCTCCGTCACCTTCGCAGCCTCCAGCGCATCTGCATTTCGGCTCAGGTATGAAGCCAGCACCTCAGGTTCGAATTCCTGCGCGGATTTGCGCTTGGCCGCCGGCTGTCCATCGGCGGCGCCCACCGCGGCTTCCTTCATGTCTTCGGCCGCGCCGAGCACTGCTTGCGAACAGTACGCAAGGCTGTTGATCTTCTTCGTCTTCGTGGGACGCTGCTCGTAACGGTCAAAGGCTGAATCAATCCCTCTCAGAGCCGCTTCCAGCGGAATGCCGGCATCTTTCCAGGTTTCGATCAGGGCCCAGTCCAGAGTGGACAGCAGCAAGCCTCCGCCGCGCCGCTGCAGGAAGCGCTCTTCGATCTCGGTGAAGTAGTTGAAATAATTTTCCACGGCAGCTCAGCGGATTGAGCGCGAGGCAGAAGCCGCGGGCGCGTTGTCGCCATTCTTCGACTTGGGCTGAGCAGCTTTGGATGACGCTGGCTTCGGCGCGGCCTTGCCAGCATCCTTGCGTGTCCCGTTATTGCGCTCCCAGATAATGCGCAGTCCTTCGAGGGTCAGAAAGTCGTCGACATTCTTGATGTACTTCGACCCCGTGCCGATCATGGGGCCTAATCCGCCGGTGGCGACTACGCGGGTATCCTGGCCAAGTTCCTGCAGCAGCAGTTCGAGAATGCCATCCACCAGGGCGAGATATCCGTAGTAGAGTCCGGACTGCAAGCTGCCGACCGTGTTGGATCCGATCACGCGCGCCGGCTTGCGAATCTCTACGCGCGGTAGCCGCGCCGTTCGCTCAAACAGGGCGTCGGCCGAAATCCCGATGCCGGGACAGATGATCCCGCCCAGATATTCTCCTTTGGCGGAGACGCAATCGAACGTCGTGGCCGTGCCGAAGTCCACGATGATGCAAGGGCCGCCGTATCTTTCCAGCGCGGCCACCGCGTTCACGATTCGATCCGCGCCCACTTCCGCCGGGTTCTCGTAGTGCACCGGCATCCCAGTCTTTACTCCGGGCTCGATGAACAGGGGCCGCAAATTAAAATAGCGCTCGCATACCTGGCGCAATATTGGATCCAGAGGCGGGACTACCGACGAAATGACGATTCCGTGAATTCCCTTCGCTTCCAGTCCTGCCATCGAAAACAGGTTGCGGAACAGTACGCCGTATTCATCCACTGTGCTGCGGCGGGAAGTGGCGACGCGCCAATGGGCGAGCAATTCCTTATACGAAGGCGCAGCCGCGAAGTCGGCTCCGCCTTGCGCCTTCTCAGGCGCGAAAACACCGAGAACCGTGTTCGTGTTTCCGACATCGATGACAAACAGCATGATCTTTGGCGTCCGCCCGCGTCGTGCTTCTATGCCGCTCTTACCGTTCCGCTCAGCACAGTCCGCATTCCATGCGCGGTCAGTACCTGCAGGAAACCCCGCGCATCAAGTCCTTGCGTCGTTCCCTCGAAAGCCGAGCCGTTTTCCTCGATGCGGACTTTCTTGGCGTAGACCCACGAAGAATTCTCGGCAAACCGGCGCAGAATTTCTTCCCGCGCATCCGATTCTTCCAGCAATCGCTGGTACTCAGCGTGAACTGATTTTAGCAAAGCGCCAACCAGTTCAACCCGCGACCATTCCCGTCCCGTGACCAGGCGCAGCGAGGTTGCCCCCAACTCTTTTGGAAAACTCGTCTGGTTCACGTTGATGCCGATCCCGACCACGATATGGCGGACGCGCGTGGCCTCTGCGTTCATCTCGGCCAGAATGCCGCACAGTTTTTCGCCGTGGACCAGCACGTCGTTCGGCCATTTCAGATCGGCCTTCACCCGCGGATCAATCTGCTGAATCGCCGATTGCACCGCAAGTCCGGCCGCGAGCGATAACGGCAACACCTCCGACGGCGGCAGTGGTGGCCGCAAAATTATGGAGCAATAAATCCCCGTCGATCGGGGTGACTGCCAGGTATTGGCTCCGCGGCCTCGTCCCGCGGTCTGTTCTTCCGCCAGGAAGACGCTGCCTTCGGGCGCGCCCCTAGCCGCGGCCACCATGGCTGCCGTGTTGGTCGATCCAATCTTGTAAAAGTGATGAAGATGCGCGTCGAAGATGGTTCCGCGCAACAAGGGCCGCAGAATTTCCGGTAACAGCAGATCAGGGACGGATCGCAGCTGGTATCCGGTTGCGGGATGGCCCGCAACGTCGACTCCTAGCGCGCGCAACTGCTGGATCAGGCGCCAAACTTCCGAGCGGCTGGAGGAAATCTCCTCGGCAATCTTGGTGCCGCTCACCACCACCATCGCGTGCTCCATCAGCAGGCGCACGATGTGTCCCAGGCGAACGTCGGTTGGCTGCGGTTCGTGGGAAGAAGCAGCAGTCTTGCCCGGCGAGACTCGCCCCGCGCGATTTGTGCCGGTCTCTCGGATGAGGGAATTATGCGCGAATCGCGCCCAAACGACAATGTGCGCGTTGCCGGCGATCTCTCTTATGCCGGCACAACCCGCAGGCTCATATCCGCAGCGTGAGTAGAGTGCGTGAGTAGTCCGACGGAAATGAAGTCAACGCCCGCTTCGGCATACGCGCGAACATTCTCAAGATTAATCCCGCCCGAGCACTCGACGGGGATTCGATGATCGGCCCCGGGGATCGCAACGTGCGCACATCGTTCCACGGCGCGGCGCACGTCCTCCGGAGTCATATTGTCGAGAAGAATCGCTTCAGCGCCGTTCGCGAGGGCCTGTTCGAGTTCGTCCAATGTGCGCACTTCGACCTCGATCGGTTGCGACCCTCGCCGATTGCGATGTGCACGCTCCAGGGCCGAAGCGATGCCTCCCGCGAGCGTGATGTGATTGTTCTTGATCAGCACGCCGTCCGATAGATCGAGGCGATGATTTTGCCCGCCGCCACAGCGCACCGCATATTTGTCGATGGCGCGCAGGCCAGGCGCCGTCTTGCGTGTGTCCAAGATGCGCGCCTGAGTCCCGGCCACGGCCTCGACGAATCTGCGCGTGAATGTGGCGATGCCGCTCATGCGCTGCAAAAAATTCAAAATCACCCGTTCGCACGAAAGGATCACCCGCGCATTGTGCCGGATCACGGCCACGGACTGTCCTTTATGCAGTCGCACGCCATCGAAAATCTCCGGATGCGTGGTCACTTCATAGTGAGCCGTCACGGCCCCATCCAGCACGGCGTAGACGTCCAGAATGCGCGCGATGCAGCCGATGCCGGACAGAATGCAGTCCTGCTTCGCGATGACCGTGGCCGAGGCGCGCTGGTTCGGATCGATGCAGGCGTAGCTGGTCGCGTCGCGCGTCGCCCGGTCTTCGAGCAACGCGTTTTCCAGAATCGCGGTTAGCCGTCTTGAGTTCCAGTCCATAAGAACAGTTGCCAGTGGCCAGTAAGAACCATGTGGGAACAGCCGCCTTCGGCTGTCCGGGTAGGTCGAAGACCCGCTTGGCCCATTGCCGATCCTAAATTGAGCTTCGCTCGCCCCCGGACGAATGCGTCCGGGGCTACATTCAGCAGTTCAATTCTTTCAGCTTACTCGTTGTCTTCTGCTGCAGCACCAGAAGCTCCTGCCCGCGCCGGCGTAGGCCGTCGACGACTTTCTCCGGGGCTTTGGCTAAGAACTGCTCGTTCCCCAGTTGCTTCTGATTGTTGCCCAGCTCTTTTTCGATCTTCTCCAATTCTTTCTTCAGGCGCTCGCATTCTGCCGCGACGTCGATCTTGCGTTCGTAAATTACGTGCACGTCGAAACGCGCCGTGCTGCGCGCGGCGGCCAGTTTCGTCAGAGAGCTCTCCACGAAAGTAATCTTCTCCACGTTCGCCATGCGCTCCACCGAACCGCGATTGTGCTCGATCATGATGCGGATCGCGGGCTCGTGCGCGAAAACTTCAATCGGAACTTTCGCCTTGGTCTCAACTTTCAGTTCGGCCCGCAGGTTGCGTACGTTCACGATCAAATCCTGCAAAATCGCCATCTCGGTTTCCGCGCCGAGATCGAACTGCTTTTCATCGGCCTGAGGATAAGCCGCGAGCGCAATCGACTTGAGTGGAGCCTTGCCCTCGTACAACGCCTGCCAAATTTCCTCGGTGATAAACGGCATCACGGGATGCAGCAGGCGCAGGGAAGCGTCAAACACATTGACCAGGTTTGCGCAGGCTATGCGTGCGCCGGCGCGGTCGGCGCCTTCTTCAAAAATGAGCCGCGGCTTGATCAGCTCCAGATACCAGTCGCAGAATTCGCCCCAGAAAAAATCATAGATGCGATTGGCCGCCTCGTGGAAGCGGTAGGTGGCCAGCGCATCATTCACATCCGCCGCCACGCGATTAAAACGAGAAAGAATCCAGCGATCCTCGAGGGTCGCCGTGTTGAAGTTCGCGATGCCCATGTGGGGACAGCCGCCCTCGGCTGTCCGGGCGGGCCGCAGGCCCGGCTCGATCCTGTCCACATTCATGAACATGAACCTCGCGGCATTCCAGATTTTATTAGCGAATGTGCGATAGCCCTCGGTGCGGCTCTCGTTGAAAGCAATGTCAGTGCCCGGCGCAGCCATCGCGGCAAGCGTGAAACGCGTGGCATCGGTGCCGAAGCGTTCAATAATCTCCAAGGGGTCGATCACATTCCCCTTGGTCTTCGACATTTTCTGCCGCTCGGCGTCGCGCACCAGCGCGTGTATGTATACCTGACGGAAGGGCACGCTGTCGTTCTGCTTGTCAGCCCACCCGCTGGCCGCCTTGATCGCAGGATCCTGCTCGTGCCCCTGCATGAAGTGGCAGCCGAACATGATCATGCGCGCGACCCAGAAGAAAAGAATCTCGTACGCCGTAATCAGCAGCGTGGTTGGATAAAACACCGCCTGATCCCGCGTCTTCTCGGGCCACCCCAGCGTCGTGAACGGCAGCAGCCCCGACGAAAACCAGGTGTCGAGCACATCGGAAACCTGTTCCAGCTTCGCACCGCCGCACTTCTTACAGCTGGTGGGCGCTTGCCGCGCCACGATCACTTCTTTGCAGCCTCCGCACGTCCACGCCGGAATGCGATGTCCCCACCACAGCTGGCGCGACACGCACCAGTCGTGAATGTTGTTCATCCAGTTCAGATAAATCTGGCGGTAATTGTCCGGGACGATCGTGATCTCACCGCTCTCCACCGCTTCTTTAGCGCGGTCGGCCAGCGGCTTGATCTTGATGAACCATTGTTCCGACAATCTCGGCTCGATGATGGTTCCGCAGCGGTCGCATTTCCCGATCGACAGCGCGTAATCCTTCTCCCCAACCAGAAATCCCTGCTCTCGCAGATCATGCAGCACTCGCTTGCGCGCTTCGAAGCGGTCGAGCCCGGCATAGGCGCCCGCGTTCTCGTTCATGTGCGCGCGATCGTCCATCACGTTGATCTGCGGCAGATTGTGGCGCAATCCGGCTTGAAAATCGTTGGGATCATGCGCCGGAGTCACCTTCACTGCTCCCGTGCCAAACTCCGGCTGTGCCAGTTCGTCGGTAATGATAGGAATCTCCCGCTTCATCAGCGGCACCAGAACATGCTTCCCGTGCAGGTGCGTATAGCGCTCATCTTTCGCGTTGACGGCGATCGCCGTGTCGCCGAGCATGGTCTC
This sequence comes from uncultured Acidobacteriota bacterium, assembly GCA_963763795.1. Classification (GTDB taxonomy): domain Bacteria; phylum Acidobacteriota; class Terriglobia; order Terriglobales; family Acidobacteriaceae; genus Sulfotelmatobacter. The sequence continues at coordinate 1,709,433 of CAVXPP010000007.1, forward strand.
CGGACGCGTGGTCGCGACCGTGATGAACTCATCCGTGCCAATCACGGGATAGCGAATCTCCCACAGCTTTCCCGCCACATCTTCGTGCTTCACTTCGAGGTCAGAGATCGCCGTCTCGTGCCACGGGCACCAGTTCACGATGTAATTTCCGCGATAGACCAGCCCTTCTTCATACAGGCGGACGAACACCTCGCGCACGGCGTGCGAAAGATTGTCGTCCATGGTGAAGTATTCGCGGTCCCAATCCACCGAGGCGCCCAGCCGCTTCATCTGATCGAGAATCGCGCCGCCGTACTCGCGTTTCCACTCCCAGACGCGCTCAATGAATTTCTCCCGGCCCAGTTCGCGGCGCTTTATACCTTCTTTGGTGAGTTGTTTCTCGACCATCATCTGTGTGGCGATCCCGGCGTGATCGGTCCCGGGCAGCCACAGCGTGATGAATCCGCGCATGCGATGCCAGCGCACAATGATGTCCATCTGCGTCTGGTTCAGCATGTGTCCCATGTGCAACCGGCCGGTCACATTGGGAGGCGGCAACAACAAAGTGAAGACCGGACGCGTTTCGCCCTCGGGCGGCGTCGGGACGGAGAACAGCTTCTCTTCGGTCCAGTAAGCGGCCCAGCGCGTCTCAATCGCGCCCGGTTCATAAGATTTCGGCAGATCGTGAGGCATCGGGAGATCAGCAATCACCCGTCGATGCGCCTGGGGTTCGAATCTCGACTTCTAATCCCGACTCCAGCGCGCACCACGGCTCGAACTCAAATGCAAGATGAACCCTTGATCTTACAGTCCAACGAAAAGGAGGGTCAAACCTCGAAGGGGGTTGAGCACAAATCATACTCAGCTTTGTACCGAAACAGGGGAGCAGGTCACTTATTCGACATTTGAGATACGCGGCGATTAATTCCCAGGTCCGAGAACCTCAAACCTGGGCACCGAGTTGATGACAAGATTCTCGGCTGAGGGCGGATTGATGATCTGAGATCCGTCGTACTTGATGATCTCCAGCATTGACATGAATCCGCTCTTTCCGAGATGCAAAATCACAGCAATATCCAATCCATCGGCGTCTTTGCAGACTCCTTCGGCTACCGGCGTATAGTACTTGCTCGGCGTTCCACCAACGCATTGCAGCCGCAATGTTCCGTCGTCTTCGATTTGTTCGGCCTTGACGTAGTTCAGTTGCGCACGCAACTCCTCACGCCCCTGAGGAGCTGCATTCAATAGCTTTTTTACCAAACCCTCCTCCCGCGCGCTGAGTTCTCTGAGTTCGGAATCCATATGAGTTCTCCCAATAGCAACCTTCATCGGCGGGCTGGCCCACCTATTAGGTTTTGCTCTTCTCGATCCGACTTTTAAATGAGGCTGCCCCACCCTCTGCGCTGTTCCAGAGGATGGGAACCGATGCTGCTCGCATCGTAAAGATTTTCTGTCGTCGCCCCTTACACTGCAAGCGGCAAATACGAAGTCAAAACCTCAGGGATTGAAAGTCTCTTCTCCCACCCTCTGAAAATCGCAGAGGGTGGGGCAGCCTCACTGGTTCATCAGGGAGGGAAAACTAAGGGCGGGCCAGCCCCTGAGCAGCGCAGGAACTTTACTTTCTCTTGCCCAGCTTGCGGGAGATCTCTTCGACAATTTTGGGACGGAGATCGTTCAGGACGCTATCGACGATGCTGGCAATCGCGGGATCGGATTCTGAATCGGCCATCGCATCTTCGGGACGGCGCTCTGCGCCCACCGCTGCGGCCATCGCGGCAACGTCTCGCGGTGAAGCGGCAGAGTCTGAGGAGGATGCCCCGCCCGGAGTTCCGGTCTCCCGGATTCGTTTCCAGTCTGCCCACGCGGCAGCCGTGGTCGTTGCCAGATCCGATTCTGGACTGGCTTCTGCTTTGACTTCCGGCGCAGCGGAATCGGCCATAGCCGGGGAAGCTTCGCTCACCGCCGCGACCGGAGCAGGCACCTCAGCCGGCTTCGATTCTTCTGTCTCGTGATCCACCGGAGTGGCCACGACTTCCGCAGCAACGGGTTCAACCGGCATTTCTGCAACTGCCGCTGGAACTGGTTCGACGGCGTCTTTCACTTCTGCCGGCGGCTCACTCGCGGAGGGCTCAAATGCCGGTGCTTCCGATGAAGCCGCAACGCTCTGGTTCGCGAAAGACGCCGCGACGGATTGCAATTCTTCCACCGCCGCCCGCACCGCATCCGTCGCCGCGCTGGCCACAGCGCTCAGGCCATGGACTGCTTCGGGAGCAACAGTGGCCGGAACCGAAGCTGTTGATTCTGGCGCTGCGCTCTCGACCGATGGAGGATTCGACGCGACCTGCTCGCTGGCTTGGACAACGGGCGTAACCGCGCTGTGACCGCCTTCGGCGGCCGCGAAGGCGGCATAGGCCTTCTGCATCTCGTGCTCGAGAGAGATTGCGGATTCCTCCGGCGCCAGCGCTATAGCGACTGCCGTCCAGCGTGAAGCAGCAGCGTCGGCGTGCGTCCCGACTGCCATGGTTACCGGCTCATCCGTGTGCGATTCAGACGGATGCGACCATGCTCCGTTTCCGGACTCGGCGGCTTCGACCTTGACCGGTTCTGGTTTCAACTCGACAGTCTCAGGCGCGACGTTCGCAATGGTGGGAACGGAGGGTTCGCTGATCGTCTCGGATTGTGTGGCGGCCTTCTGTTCGGGCTCCGGAACCGCCGTTGCAGAGGCTTCCATAGCTGGCCCTGCCTGAACTTCGGGCTTGATTTCCGCCGGTTGATCAGGAACTTCATGATCAGGAACTTCCGGGCGAATCACTGCCATTTCCGGCGTCGACTGCGCAGCCTTCTCTTCTTGATCGAGACGTTCCTTCACTCGCGCCGCAGCCGCAGCCAGTGCGGCGATTTCTTCGGGCGTTACGTCTTTGGGCAATCCTGCTGCCGCCAAAGCTCCCAGATCAAATCGTTCTTCTTCAGATTTCCCGGTTTCCGCTTTTCCGTTGCGCGCCGCTGTGGCAGCTTTCGGTTCGACCGGGGCGCGCAGTTCTCGTTCCACCGGACGGCTGTAGGCCGACGTATCCTCGGACTCCGCTGTTTTTTCTTTTTTCTTGGAGGGAAACGCGATACGGTTCTTCCAGCCGGTATCTGCCTCGACCGCCATCGTCTTGTCGTAGCGGCCTTCCTCGAAGGCGGCCACGGAACGCCCTGACCGGCCCGGCTTCGAACTCTCAGACCGGGGAACAACTTTGTCTTCCAACTTGCTCAGGGCGCTCAGCAGTTCGCTGGCCTCGAACGGCTTGACGATGTAGCCGTCGGCGCGAACCCGCTTGGCCTCTTCCGGCTTGAACGGCTCCAGCTTTCCCACGGTCAGCAGGACCGGGATCTGAGCCGTTTCCCCAACGTCTTTCAGCCGCTGGCACACCTCAAGTCCGCTGTAGCCGGGCATGTAAACGTCGAGCACGATCAGGTCAGGCCGCTGCTCGGCTATCTTTTTCAGCGCAGCCGAACCGTTATTTACGGTGATGACTTCATATCCCGCATCCGCGAGAATTTTCCGCCCCATATTCTGGGCGGTCACGCTGTCGTCGGCGAGCAGTATCTTCCGGGCCAAAGGTTTCCTCTGATGAGGGGAGATAACGCGAAGGTAACCCGACCTTCAACCTAAGTCAATGATCCGGAAGGGAAGTAACTGGTTACTAGGGGTCAGCACCTTGCGCGTGAGACACGCACTTTCGGCTTCCGAGCACTCCAAGATTGCGAATCGGGCCGGAAAACGGGCTTGCGGGCGAACGCCGGTCCGTTCAAGGGCAAGCCGGCGTTAAAACGGAATGAGCTTTTTCAGACCCTTCTTCCTCTTTTTGCTGCTGGAAAGGTCCTTGTCGCTGGCCAGTTCCGAGTCATCGCTTTTCGCCGAAGCCGAAGAGCTCGACTGTCCTCTGTCCAGCTCATTCACCTGCGCCGGAGGCGGAAGCGTCGGATCGGCGCCCGTGTCGGTTGGCTGCAACGCATTCGCGTCGGCCGGAGCATTCGGCGTTAATTCGTTCGCATCGGGGGTCGTCGCGGTCCCCGCGCTCGCCCGCCCAAATGGCGAACCGCCGGGCGTCGTCGCTTCCGAGCCAGTGGAGGCTGCATCTTCGGCGCTCGGGTGGTCAGGCTTTACGACCTCGACTCCAACGCTCTTATGACCCGTCACGGCTTCCATCACGGAAACCATTTCCTTCTTCTGAACTTCGTTCGCCGCTACCGGATCCGGATCCGTCAGCGTCGGATTCCCGATCTTGGCGGCTTGGGATACGTCCGGGCCCTTCCTCCAGAGTCCCATCAGTTTCTGCGGCATCGTGCTGTCGCTGCGGCTGGCAATTTCGGCTCGATTCTGCGCCACCGCCCGCTTGGTAGGCCGCGGCACCGGCTGCTTCAGGGCTGCCAGACGCTTGCGCGCGTCGTCCGAGCGATCCATCAAAGGGTAGCGGGTAATGATCTGGTCGTAAGCCTTGGAAGCACTCTTGGTGAAGTCGCCAATGTACTGCGACTTCACCGCTTCGCTGGCGCATCCCCGGGGCAGGCCGTGCGCGTCGCAGGTTGGAGCAAGTCGCAAGCGGGCAATCTGGCCCTCGTAATCCTGCCCCAGCAGGTACAGAGCTTCGTCAGCCTGACTGTACAGCGGATATTTATCCACCAGCGACTGCAGGCGGGCGACGGAGGCCAGATAAGACTGGCGCAAATAATAGAACCGCCCGATCATGAATTCGCGATCGGCCAGCACTTCCTGCACCTCGAGCAACCGCTGCTTGGCCTCGGGCACAAGCTTGCTGTCTGGATATTGCAGGATCACCTTGCGGTATTCATCTTCGGCGCGCTTGGCGTGCGTGTAATCGCGATCCGCCTTTTCCATCTGCTGGTAGTGGATGTTCGCGATTTTCAACTGCGCTTCCGCGGCTTCCGGCATGTTGGGGAAGAAGATCTCGAAGTCGCTGTATTCCTGTTCCGCCTGAGCCAGCGCGGCAGTTCCACCTTCGGCGTACCAGGAATCGCCCACCGCCAGTTTGGCGCGCGCAATGAACTCGGAGTCCGGATAGGTATTGATCAGGGTCTGCAAGGTTAACCGGGCCACGTCAAAGCGGTTGTGGCGCATGGCGTCCATGGCCTTGTCGAACAGAACTTTGTCAGGCTGTTTCGATCCGACATTGGCCAGCGGATTCTTGGATCTTTTGTTCGTGCAAGCGGCAAGAAATGCCAGCA